>NZ_MORL01000026.1 GCF_001870735.1 Arsenicibacter rosenii
CGGGTGCTCCTTAACCTCTGCCAGAACGCCTTCTATGCCGTGCAGCAACGGGCTGCACAAACCGGCGAGGGCTACCAACCAACCGTATGGGTGAGCACACAACGGCACGACGATCTTATCTACATCCGGGTAGAGGACAACGGTCCAGGCATGGCGGAGGCTGTACGGTCCAAAATTTTCCAGCCCTTCTTCACCACCAAGCCTGCCGGCGAGGGCACAGGGCTGGGACTGAGTCTCAGCTACGACATCATCACCAAGGGCCACGGCGGCACGTTAACCGTTGAGAGCCGCGAGGGTGAGGGGGCGGTGTTTATCATGCGACTGCCCGTTTAGCCAACATTCTGTTACCCAAAACTATCAGTATTTGACCCAAAAGTGACAGCTTAACTGCCTCGCCCGAGAGACCTTTGTACTGTATCTAACGGACACGTTTATCACAGATACCAGCCAAACTATACACTGGTTTTCCTATGGAACTGCACACTCAATCCCAATCAGTATTTCCAGCCATTACTAAATCAAGCAGATCACCAATGCGGGTTACAATTGAGAAAACAGTAACCATTGTCATGGCTATCATAGTCCTATCCGGTCTTGGGCTACTCTGCTACACCTATTACATAGCCATCCATACATGGCCACAAATGATGGAACAACTTGTCAAAAACAGCGCCATTAGCTGCGGTCAATAAGCTAGCAAAGGAATTTTTTAATTCACCATAGCACAGCCGTTAACAGTCCGGCGGAATAAACCTGTACGTTTTTGTTTCCACCTAAACTATGTGTAACATGACCGATTTTACCTTATCAGAAACACGTCATCCCGAAGTTGCATCCGCCAAGTCATTCTTGTTTAATCCAATGTGCTGCCGTCAGATACGTACCGAACAGGAGTTTCAACAGTTCGACACTATCTACTACAAGAAAAGTAAAACGTATGCGTCTAAAACCTATCAGGCACAAAGTAAGCCGTTTGTGTTTTACCGATATCAACAACCTGATGTATGGTATGGAGGATTCATTCTGAATACAGAAAAAGACTTCAGGTATTTCAGTTCGTTTCCGGCTGATAAAACCAGACAGCTGTTAGAGCAGTACGCATTAAATGAAAAAGATCTGGTTGAAATCTGTTGTCTGTGGACGAATGTGCATCAGGTCTCCGGACTGATGCGCATCTGGCTCTACAGCATCCTTTTTTATAAAACATTACAAACCGGCAAATCACGAATTCTGGCAGGTTCATTTCACAAAAGGCGTCAGAAAATGCAGTTGCAGGTAGTTGATCAGCCACTTTATGAAGAATTGACTATCATTGGTGGTCAGGAGGGTATATTCCGTGCTTATTACACAACGCGGCTACGCTTCCTGCTGAATAGTTGTAAGGTTGTCGGTAAGGCTCTTTATTCTTTCCTGCTAAGATCGTTTTAAGAGAAGGTATGTAATAAATACAGAAACCAGAAAGCCTTAGGTTGTCTGTTAACCAATACCGGGAACTAAAGCTGCCTCTTATCATCTAATTTATCTTTCTGTTACCCAAAACTATCAGTATTTAACCCAAAAGTGACAGCTTAACTGCCTCGCCCGGGAGACCTTTGTACTGTCCAAAGCGAACAGCTCAGGCTCTGTCCGGGACCAAACCGAAACCATATTACTCGTAATCAAATCATGAAAACGTTCATCATTACGCTCCTTCTTGTGCCTGCTTTCTTGCTAACCGCAAACGCCCAAAATCTGACCACTGCCGATGACGTACTAAATGCCTACTACAAAGCAGTGGGCGGCAAAAAGGCACTCCTTGCCATCAAAGACATTAGCTGGAAAGGCACTACCGGAAACAGCGATGCCGGGTTTCCGACAGTTAACAAATTTAAACCTCCCCTCAAACAAGCCACGACATTAACGAATGCACAAGGGCAGGCTATATACACCTTTATCTCTGATGGTAAAGAGGCGTTTATGGCCTTCGGTGACAACAAAACGCCCATGAGTCGCGCAGTGATGGACCGGTTCATGATTACCATGCAGATAATGCCTGAGTTATACTTAGCCGGCCAGGGCGTAAAGACCACGTTCGCAGGGAAAGAAGCCGTGGAAGGAAAAGAGGCCTATAAACTGACTCACACCATGCCTGACGGCAGCACATGGAGCACATACTACGATACGCAGACAGGCCTGAAAGTAAAACTATATGTTCCCGGACAGTCCGTCGGAGACATAAACCTGTATAGTGATTACCGGGAAGTAAAGGGCATCAAGCTCCCGTTTATGATTCACTCAGGAAGCAATATCCTGAAAATCGAAAGCTATCAACTCAATACAGGTATCAGCGATTCTGAATTTATTATTCCGTAAAGTGAAATGGCCGGGACTGCTCACTGACGGGCAGTCCCGGCCACCTGACTGATTTTCCTCAAATGCAAACAAAGCTATTACAAAGCAGCGAACGTATTTATGCACTCGATGCGCTGCGCAGCGTGATGATGCTGCTTGGCATTGTTATTCACGGCGCGCTTACCTACATGGTCACGAACAATGATTTATGGCCTATTAAAGACACAGCGACAAGCCTGCTCTTTGACCTTACAAACGGCTTCATTCATAGCTTCCGGATGCCCGTTTTTTTTGTCGTGTCCGGCTTTTTCTGCGCCTTACTGGTTTATAAAAAAGGGGCTGATGCCATGCTGATCAACCGCGTCAAACGGATTGTGCTGCCGTTGCTGGCTGGTGTTCTGATCGTTGGTCCGTTAGAAACGTTTGCTCTTACATTCGCTGAAGCGAAATTTGAACATGCTTCATCTCCTTTCCGGATGGGTTGGGGCGCACTGGCAGCCGGTAAGTTCCTGCCTTTTTTGCCTGGTCACTTATGGTTCCTGTACTTTCTGGGGGTCTATGCCCTCATCAGCCGGGTACTGGTCATGGCGTTCCGCAGGGCACCGGCAGTCAGCTCATCCGTTCAAAAGGCACTTACTGTTATTCTGCAACATGCAGGGCTACGCCTTACCTGTGTAAGCCTGTTCTTTTTTTTGTGCCTCTACTGGCAGCAAAGCCCGTATCTGCTCACCAGTTTCGGCTGGTCGCTTGTGCCGTCGATCATGGCAACCTACTTCCTTTTTTTCGGGCTGGGCTGGTGTATCTATACGACCGACAGTCTGACCACCATGACCCGATACCCGGTATTACAGCTTAGTATAGCGACTCTTCTTCTGCTGGTGCAGTTGTCTGTCCAGGCAAAAACCGAATGGGCGCTCATACTCAGAATCACCTTTTCTGCCTTAAACGCGCCACTGTTTGTCTTTGGGTTTCTGGCCCTGTTCCTGACCTGTTTTGCTGCTTATTCGCCACGAATGAGCTATCTGGCCGAAGCCGCTTACTGGGTCTACATAATCCACCTGCCCATCATCATGTTTATTGTTGGCTTGCTGGCTGACTATCCGCTGCCTGCCGTGCTAAAGTTTGCTATTACCTTTTCGGCAACCTGTATTGTTGCTCTGGTAAGCTACCACTATCTGGTAAGGAACACATTTATAGGCTTGTTTCTGAACGGGAAAGTGCATAAACCAAAGGCACAGCCACCGGCACGATTAATGCCGGATACATTATAGTAACGATCAACGTTGAAAAGTCCGGCAAATAAACTACATCATTTATATGTACTTTCATTAATTAATGTAGTTTATCCGGATACAATATAGTACTTAAGCCACTTTTCCGGCTAACCTGCGTTATCTGAATCCTGTACGCTTCAAACCTCCCGGCATTCCCTTTTGTACTTATTTTAACAATTGCTCAGGTAGTTTTTATTATACATTTCTGACTTATTGTGTTTAAGCACACTAAACAAGCTTTCTCACCAATAAAAACCGCAGGTTTAATGACTTGCGGTTTTTATTGGTGGTTGTCTTATGCCAGACTTTGCCCTATCAGTAAGTTGGTACTTAATACAACTCTGTTCCAGAGATTGATGGTAACAACTGCCGTAATAATATCGGCAATTTGCACTTCGCTAAAAAAATATAAGGCGTTTGTGTACGTATCATCTGATAACCCACCTTTGTGAATTAAACTTATTTCTTCCGTTATAGCTAACACGACTTTTTCTTCTGCTGTAAAAATATCTCCGGCTTCCCTCCAGGCAGTCAATAAAAAAATACGCTGATTTGTTTCGCCATTTTTGATTGCATCCTGCGTATGAATGTTGATACAAAACGCACATCCATTGATTTGTGATGCACGGATTTTAATAAGCTCCTTAGTTGTTTTAGATAGCGAACACTGTGAAAGATAAGCTTCTAAACCAACCATTGCTTTTAGTGCATTTGAAGCTACTGTTTTAAAATTAAATCGTTTTTGCATTGTATTTCCGTTTAAAATTGTTCAATGCAAAAGTAAAAGATGAGAAAATGATAAAACTTAAACTGGTTTAAGAAATACGCTTCTTACGGATCTCGCTTAAATATTCGGGTGTAAATCCTAAAAAGGAAGCGAGTAAGTATTGGGGAATACGCTGCGCAAATTCGGGATACCTGTTAACCGATTGAAAATAGAATTCTTCTTTTGAAAGAGAAAAAAGATATTTGACACGCATTTGAGCCGCTGCATAAGCCCGTTGGTAAACAAAACGAAAATAGCGCTCCATTATCGGAAATGCCTTTAATAGCATTTCCTGATTATCTTGTGTGATATAGAGTATCTTAGATTTTTCTACAGCCTGAATATAGAATTCTGAAGGAATTTTGTGTTCGTAAGCAATGTTGTCGGTCATCCACCAGGTTTCTATAGCGAATTCGGTGGTTTGTTCAATACCTTTTTCGTTAATGTAAAACTTTCGCAATAAACCTTCCAATACAAAATAATGATGTCTGCATAGTTGTCCTTCCTCTAATAAGTTCTCTTTCTTAGCCACATTTTTTATGTCAAAGAATTTTTGAATTTCATCAAATTCTTCATCAGAAACCTGTGCAAATTTGTCTATATGCTTTTTAAAATCAGTCAACATTTGGTCTTTCAGATATCGGTTATACGATTGCAGGTAACTCCGCGCTTTACGCTGTTCTTGTAAGAGTTTGCCCAAACAAGCTAACCCTGCGCTTTAGCGCAGGGTTGCTGGCCGACAGTCCTGCTAAACAGGTATGGCGATAGTTCAGAAGCAAGAATATGATGCTACAGGTAATACCCTACCGATTCGGGTTAAAAGGCTCGCCAGAAACCCCAATATGAAGGCTGGGTTAACAATGGTTACCGGCCCTCTACCAGTATACTTAAAGCGCCATTTCAGCGCCGGCAGGCGTTTCGTTTTCCTGGTAGCGGGCAATCACGCGCTGACCGATCAGCAAAATGACCAGCCCCGTGACCGCGCAGAGCGTCATAACGCCTACCATCGGAAAAGCGGTGTTATCGTGCAGAACACTGACGGCACCCGAAATCAGCGCACCCAGCCCCATCCGGAACGCGCCCATCAACGCTACGGCGCTACCGGCATGACGCGTGAAGGGCGCCAGTGACAAGGCTGTTGCATTGGGGGCAACCATCCCATGACCAAGAAAGAACAGAAACAGCATACCAATCAGTCCATACAGGCCCAGAAAACCCATACCGGCCAGTGAGACCGTCAGCAAACCCATCACCGACTGATAAATCAGGGTTGTATAAATAACCTGCTCGCTGCTAAACCGCTTGAGCAGAAAGTGGTTGAACTGATTTGGTCCGAGGATGGAAATGGCCAGAAAGGCAAAAATCCAGCCGTATTCCTGCTCACTTACATGGTAGATGTTCATGAACACATCGGGCGAACCGGCAATGTAGGCAAACGGAGCCGACATGGCAACCCCACCCGCCAGCATATAGGTCAGGAACTGAGGCTGTTTCAACACCAGCCAGAAGTTACCCGCTACCGCCTGCGGCCGGAGCGACAGCGTCGGGTCCGGGGCCTTACCGTCGGGCAGGACAAAGTAAATACCAATCAGAATCAGGAGCGTGATAGCGGCCAGAATGATAAATATGGAGTGCCATCCGAACGCCACCGTAGCATACCCGCCAACGGTCGGTGCAATCATCGGCGAAACGGCAATCACCAGCGTCAGGAGCGA
Source organism: Arsenicibacter rosenii (assembly GCF_001870735.1). Lineage (GTDB taxonomy): Bacteria > Bacteroidota > Bacteroidia > Cytophagales > Spirosomataceae > Arsenicibacter > Arsenicibacter rosenii. The sequence continues at coordinate 6,087 of NZ_MORL01000026.1, forward strand.
AAACACCTGCGCAATCTGATTCACCGGAAAAATATCCCGTACCAGCGCCTGCGCAGCCACCATGCCTACACAACCGCCCAGCGCCTGCAACAGCCGCATGGCAATCAGGTTTTCGATGGAATTACTCAGCGCACACCCGACTGAGGCCAGCAGGTATAACACCAGACCGGCATAGAGCGGAAGTTTGCGGCCAAAGCGGTCGATCAGCGGACCATACAGCAACTGACCCACCGAAATCCCGACCAGATAGGCTGTTAACGAAAGCTGGACCTGCGCAATCGACGTATCGAGGCTTTTGGCAATCGCCGGAAAGCCGGGCAGGTACATATCAACCGAGAATGGACTAATGGTGGAGAGGGTGCCTAAGATCAGAATGACAATAAAGTGTTGCCGCCGCGTCATGATAAAAAAGAACAGTACTGTTAGAACTACACTGATTCTGACAGGATTGTTCCGCCAAACCTTGCACGTTTCTGCGAATTAATTGACTTAACAACTAATTTTCCGGATCATTTAGTGAACGGCCTCTCCTACTCAGAACGCAGCGCCTTCGATGGGTTTGCGAGGGCCGCCTTTATGCTTTGGTACCCTACCGTCATCAGCGCAATACTGACAGCCCCCAGCCCGGCAACCGCAAACATCCAGCCGCTCAGCGTGATGCGATACGCATAATTGGCCAGCCAGTTTTGTAAACCCAGCCAGACAAGCGGCACAACCAGCAGCAGTGCCATGCCCACGGGCTTCATCGTATCCTTTGACAATAAGGCAACGATATTACCCACAGAGGCCCCGAGTACCTTCCGGACACCGATTTCTTTGGTTCGCTGTTCGGCGGTAAAGGCGGTCAGCCCAAACAAGCCCAGACACGAGATCAGAATGGTCAGAACGGCAAAGCAAAACATGATTTTCCCGATCCGCTGTTCTGACTGATACTGCGCGTCAAGGTCCTGATCAACAAACCCGTAACTGATCGGGTAATTCGGCTCAAGCTTTTTATAGGCGGCCGAAATGCCCTGTATGGCCTGCGCCACCCGGGCGGGACTGGTTCTGACAAGCAGCGTAAAGTAGAATTCTTTTGGTCGATAGCGGAAAATAAACGGCTGAATACCAACCCGCAGCGGTTTGTAATGAAAATCGTTTACGACGCCAATCACGCGCCCGGGCGTCCCCCAGAACGTCATCCGCTTACCAATTGCCTGATGGGGCAGCCAGCCCATCCGTTTAGCGGCTGTTGCATTGATCATGTACGCTGCCTGTCCGGAAAGGGTATCAGCAACCACGCGATCGGAAAACATTCGTCCGGCAGCAACCGACATGCCGACGGTTTTCATAAAATCAGCATCCACGTTCATCTGTGTGATCTGAAACTCATCTTTATGCGCCTGCCCCTCCCACTCTACGTTACTGCTATTCTCCATATTCACCAGATTCCCGGTCGACAAAGCGGCATTTTCTACACCCGGCAGCCCGGCCACAGCCTGCTTAAAGGGCATGGCACGTTCGCGGAGAGCGCCCTTTAAGCGTACATAAAGTAACTGCGACTTATCAAACCCGAGCTGCCTCGTCTGCATAAAGAGCAATTGCTGGTACACAACCATGGTTGTAATAACCAGCCCGATCGCAAGCATAAACTGCCCGACTACCAGCGTTTGCCGCAGGGTTAATCCGGTTCGGCCATCTTTTGTCAGGATGTTTCCACGGAGAACCGGCATCGGCCGGAACGAGGACAGAATCAGGGCGGGGTACAGCCCGCTCAGGACACTCAGGCAAAGGGTAAATCCGGCCAGAATGGCCCAGAATAACGGGTCTGCGTAGGGAAGCGACAGCGTTTTCACGGCCAGTTCATTAAAGGCAGGTAACAGCCTTTCGGCCAGCACCAGCGAGAAGGTTACTGCCAGCATAACCAGCAGCAGCGCCTCTCCCAAAAACTGCATGACTAAACTACTCCGGTAGGCTCCTATCGTTTTCCGGACGCCTACCTCCTTGCTGCGCTGCGAAGCACGGGCCGTTGCCAGATTGACAAAATTGACAATGGCAATCAGCAACACGATAATCCCTACGATTGAAAACAGGCGGATGTAAGTAATATCGCTCCGGTTACCGTAGTCGGTCTGAAAAGCAAATCTGGAATACAGATAGATCTCTGAAAGCGGTTGCAGCAGCAGCCTGGTCTCTTTGTCGTTGTTATATTGTGCCAGCTGCCCGTCTAGTTTTGTAGCCAGGCCGGCTGGGTCGGCCGGTTTTCCGGATGCTTCCGGCCGCAGCTGTATGTACGTATGGTAGCTGTTGCTGTTCCATTTATTACTCCACTCATCGTTCTTCTCCAGCCACATAAACGGGATCAGCACATCAAACTGAATGTGGGACGTCCTTGGCGGATTTTTAGCCACACCGACCAGTTTGAGTGGCTCATTGCCGGTCAGGGTCAGCAGTTTGCCCAATACCGGTTGCTTTTGCCAGTCGGGGCCGAAAAACCGGGCAGCAACGGTTTCGCTGATGACTACTTCGTTCGGACTCCGGAAAAGGCGGTCACTGTTGCCCTTCACGAGCGGAAATGAAAACAACCGGAAAAAAGAAGGATCGACCACCAGCATCTGACTGGCTTCAACCGATTTACGGCCGGCCGTCAGCAAGCCATGCCACTGACCAATACGGGCGGCGTCCTGCACTTCGGGGAAGTCGCGCAATACACTGGCAGCCAGCGGGCCGGGTGTGACGGCCACATCAAAAATACCGCCGGACTGGGTTTGCTTTTCAACAATCCGGTAAATGTGCGGAAACTGCGTATGAAACCGGTCGTAGCTTAACTCATCGGTCACGTACAGGCCAATTAACAGGCAACACGCTATACCAAGCGCCAAGCCACCACTGTTAATCAGGGTATGGCCCCAATGCTTCATTAACTGCCTGACGGCAATTTTGAGGTAGTTCTGAATCATATAGCCAAGGCCGTTTTTCTGATAATCAGGTTGGCACAAAAGTAGTGCCAGCCGGCAAAAAACACGTCATACGGCGTATAATCAACCTTTTCAGCCACTTACAATTCCGTTACCTGTCCACAATCGGACAGGAGTCTCTCTAAAACGGACAAGGCAACCCCGGTCCGGAATTGCCTTGCCTACAACGATCCATTGTGGATGCCCGGCTTTTTACCGGTGGATCCGTTTCCAGAGGTAATACATCACAAACAGGTACACCAACATAACCAGCGGTGGCAGCAGATAGGCCGGATCGCCGACAGCAAAGCGCCAGGAGGCCATCGCACCAAGCAGGTTAATCGTAAAGCCGGCATAGGCCCATTCCTTAATGGTCCGGAACCAGGGCTGAAGCAACGCCAGAGCACCGAGTACCTTGGCTGTTCCGAAAATAATCATGGCATAGGCCGGATACCCCAGCTGGTGCATGACGTCGAGTCCGTTTTTCTCCTGTACGATGCCTGCTCCGCCATCCATCAACATGGCCATGGCAAACAGGCCAAGCATGGTCCAATAAGCGATTTTCAGAGTTTTAGGCTGTTTAGCGGCGATGTTTCCGGTTGTCATAGTCAGGGTGCTTGCTGTGTTCATCGGGTTGTTTACTGGTTGATTACCTGACAAAAATAACGACCCGACCGCCGGCAGACAGGGGGTATTTCCGACAAATTTCGGGTAGTTTCCGACAAACAAAATGGCTAAATTTGTAACAGAAACACCCCTTCCTATTCCCCGTATTTCCGCATGAAACACGTATCGATCCTGGTGCCTCAAGGGGCTATTCTGGGTAGCATTGAAGGCCCGCGTCAGGTACTTACCGAAGTCAACAAATACATGCAAAGCATCGGGAAGCCTGCTTTGTTTGATGTACAGCTGGTTGGCCTGACGACTGAAGTGGCCGCAGCCGGTGGTAAATACACGGTCTTCACCGATGCCCTGATTACCGACATTGCCCGGACCGACCTGATCATTATTCCCGCGCTCGACGGCGACCTGCAACAGGGCATTTCCCTCAACCAGGCCTTTTTGCCGTGGATCAAGACGCAGTACGAAGCCGGAGCCGAGGCCGGCAGCCTGTGTGTCGGCGCGTTTCTGCTGGCCTCGACCGGGCTGCTTGGCGGCAAACAGTGTGCGACCCACTGGATGGCGGCCCGCCTGTTCCGGCACTTGTTTCCCGATGTCAATCTGGTCGAAGACCGCATCATTACCGACGAACAGGGCCTCTATTCGAGCGGCGGGGCTTTTTCGTACCTGAATCTGATCCTGTACCTGATCGAAAAATACGCCGGACGGCAGGTATCCGTTTTCATGTCGAAGGCCTTTCAGATTGAAATAGAGCGTAAAAGCCAGTCGCCGTTTATGATTTTCCACGGCCAGAAAGAACATGGCGATCAGAGTATTATCAAGGCACAGGAATACATTGAGCAACATGTAGAGGAAAAAATCACTGTCGACGAACTGGCGTCGATGCTGGCGCTCAGCCGCCGCAACCTCGAACGGCGGTTTAAAAAGGCTACCGCCAATTCCGTCACCGAATACATCCAGCGGGTGAAAATTGAAGCCGCCAAGATGAGTCTGGAATCCTCGCAGGATAATATCAATGAGGTCATGTACAGCGTTGGCTACTCTGACCCCAAAGCGTTCCGGCTGACGTTCCGGAAAATTACCGGCCTCTCGCCGATTGAATACCGGCAGAAATACAACCGGCCGGTAGCCATGGCCTGATGCACCTTACCGTAACAGTTCGGCCACCAGAATACCCAGATACGTACCGATGGCATTGCCGAGCGTACCCACCAGTACGGCCGGTAACTGCAGATCGGTACGGTTCAGGCTACGGGCCAGCGCCAGGGCCGACGTTGCCCCGCCAATGTTGGCCTGCGACGCAATGCCAAGTACATCCCAGTCCTGCTTCAGCAACGCCCCGATACCGAACAGGATAACGGCATGAATGGCCACCAGCAGCAGAATCATGCCGAAGAGGACCAGCGCCAGCTTGCCGTCCCGCAGCAAGGCGGCAATATCGCAGTAAGCCCCGATCACGGCCAGAAAGATGTATACACCAAAAAGCCCGAGCAACCGCCCACCTTTCAGATGGTTGATGGTCCGGAACTGGGCCAGCACCAACGCAATGGTCGTCAGAATCAGGACAAAAGGCAGGGCAGGAAACAGGGCAGCCAGTTGCTTTGATACAAAAATGGCCGCGAAACCGAGAGCCAGCAACAGTGCCAGACTCATCGGGCTGACCGTTTCGGCGTCAGAAAAAACCGGATGGCCGCCTATCCCCTCACCGGGTACCACGCGGCTGGCCGTGGGTAGCCGTCGCGGGTAGCGGGCCTGCATATAACGCGGAATAGCCAGCGTAGCCACCATCCAGAGCGCCGTCAGTATATTATCAGCCGCTGTGGCTGCCACAAACAGGTTACCGGCTTTTGATACATTATAATGCAGCGCAACGGCGTGAAAATTAATGCTCCCGCCGATATAAGTACCGGTAAACATCCCCGCCAGTGCATAATACAGCCTGCCAACCGTTTCAGGAGCCGAAAACACCCATACGCTCGTTACAACGCCGATGATCACCGCCACTGAGCCAATCAAATACATGGTTACCATCGGCAAGCCGGCCTGTCTGAGGTCTTTCAGGTTGACGCTCAGTAAAAGTAAAAACAGCGAAAACGGGGCGACATAGCCAAAAATACCGTCGTAAACCGGTGTATCGGTTGTAGGAATCAGGCGCAGATTGGCTTCGACAGCGGTCAGGATGATAACGAGCAGGGCCGTTCCGATGTCGCGGAAAACGGGCTTTTGGCTGAGCCATTCGCAAATAACAACATTCAGGGAAAGGATAAACAGAATAAAAAGAGCGTCAGTCACGGGCTTATCGTTTGTTGATCAGGTTAATACCCCAATATACGCCATGACTGCCGAAAAAGAAACCACCCCTCCGGGCGGAGACGTGGTTTCCCGAAAATGCCTGTTTGGGTATGGTTATGCTGTGGTTGTCTCAGCGGCAGCTTGCTGGGCCTGAACGGCAGCAGGGTCCATCCACATCACTTCCCACATGTGGCCGTCAGGATCCTGAAAACTGCGGTAATACATAAACCCCTGATCGCTCGCCTCATTCGACGGGCTGGCACCGGCGGCCATCGCTTTGTCAACCAGTTCGTCGACCTGTTCGCGGCTATCGGCCGACAGGCAAACAATGGTTTCTGTCACGCTTGTGGCATCGGCCAGTTCTTTGTTGGTGAAGGTTTTGAAAAACGGCGCGGTCAGCAACATAACATAGATCGTTTCACTAACGACAATACAAGCTGCCTTTTCGTCCGTAAACTGAGCGTTACACGCAAACCCGATGCCTGTAAAGAAGTCGATTGAGCGGTTGAGGTCCTTAACGGGCAGGTTTACAAAAATCATAGTTGCCATATCGTATTTGTGTTTTGGTTTACCTGACAAAAATACGATCCTTTGTACCCGTCAGCGGGGGGTATTTGCGGCAATAAACGGGGCATTTGCGGCACCGGTCCGGGAGGCCCTATTGCTCTTCCGGTGAGCCGTATTTTGCCTTCCGGATTTCCATCCATTCACGGGCAGTTCCGCCCTTGCTGAAATGCTCGTCTTCGTCCTGTAGCTCCTGATCCCAGCTAAACTCCGATTTAAACTGCCCCTGACTGGTCAGGTTGATTTGCATCAGATTAGCCCGTTCGCCGGTTTCCTCCCTGTTGATCAAATACAGTTTCTGCAGGGCCTCAATAACTTCTTCCGGATACTCAATCAGCAGCGGCTCTACGTCCTGTGTCGGTGTCAGATACACGCCATCGAATTCAATATCCAGCCCTTCACCCAGAAACTGCACATTCAGTTGAATCAGCGCCCAATCGTCGGTCATCACGGCACTAATGGTTTCTGTGATAAGGTTATACAGGTCTTCTTTGATTTGCTCCATGTTTATTGAGTGATTTGTGGTTGAGCGATTGAGTGGCCGCGGCGCAGACCAATCACATAACCGTTATCAACACAAAGGTACAGGATTCTCCCTGGTTAAAAATTAAGGAATGAAAACTGCCGGTTCTGATAACGGGGTAATTTCAGAAAACCTTCCATCCCGGAAAAAGACGTATAAGGCCCCACGGCAGCAGTCATGTTAATGACCCACGCCGGAATTTCGCCGCCCGGATCAACGCGGAAAACATATTCGATGCCCAGCCGGTCCGGCCCTCTTTTCACAACTGTCCAGTCGGCCCGCCAGTAGGGTACCCGTACCTTATCGGACTGTACCGCTACATAGCCTGCCGCGTTTTCGGTATGTATCCGCAGTTCCTTTTTAGCCGCGTCCGGAATAAACGTAAGGTGAATCACCAAATCACGGTTCTTGACCGGCCACGGCAGCATCGTTTCATTGTAATACAACATTTCCCGCTCATTAATCCGCTTGATCAGGTATGCCTGCTTATTCTTATAAACCACTTCCGGATAATGCTCCACATCGCTGACGTAGGCACACAACTGCGACATGGTCCCGTCGATCTCGCAAATGACCTTCATTTCCTTAAACCGGCTTCCCTCAGGCAAGCGCGAGAATACCTGAATCCCGTTTTTATCTTTCTCCAGTTTCCAGGGCGTATTCTGTGCCCTGACAGCCAGGCCCATCAGGCAAAATACCACATTTAGTGTTACGGCAATTAAACGATTCATTAACATATTCTTTTACTATACGTACGCTATCACGCTTCAGCTACGGCCCGATCCTGCCGGACCCGTACAGACGCAACATCTTGCGTCTCAGCTACGGTCCGAATCCTGCCGGTTGAGGAGACGCAAAATATTGCGTCTCTACCCGATAAACACGGTTGGGTGACGATGTGTTACAGCCTTACTTTTCAACCCAGAAATCGACGGCCTGTACTCCGGCAATTTCGGACGCCCCCAATTTGATGTGTTTCTGGTGTTCGGGCGAAGCACCGTAAGCCTGCAGCTCTTTTTCCGAAGCAAAGGTTGTAACATACACATGCCGGATATCCTTGTTTCGGGCATCCATCGGAGCGATCCCCCATTCATAGCCACGGGTCATCTTTAGTTTAGTGCCCAGGTTTTTAAATGACGCATCAACGGCTTTGATCACAGCGGCCGGAGCCGTAGGTTTAAACGTAACCGTCACCACATGCCGTAAAACTTTTTGAGACGGCGTCTGTGCCTGAGCACATGTCAGGCTGCAAAGTACAACCAGCATCGGGAAAAGGAATTTTGTGTTCATGATGGATTAAAAAGCGTTTGGCGGCCAAGTTAACCGGATTTTTTTTCTCCCTGTTGACAAATTTGTTAACCATCCGTTCATACCTGCAACCTGCACACAAGCTATAATTCCCTATATTTGAATTTTACAACCAGCAGCAAACAATGGATATCAGAACAATCGAAGATTTTTATCAGGAAACCGCACAGTTGATTCCGGCAGGCATCAATAAGGAGATTGGCCACTTCAATGTGTTTGATACCGCCGACATGATCCGGAAGCTCGAAGGAACCAAACCGACCCCAATGTCCTACAACCGGCGTGCTTACTACAAAATCAGCCTGATATGCGGCCGTAACCGCGCCGAGTATGCCGATAAGGTAATTGACATCGAAAAAAATGCCCTGTTGTTTGCCACACCGAAAATCCCGTATACCTACACGCCGCTCGGGGATGAACAGGCAGGGCATTTTTGTTTGTTTACCGATGCCTTTATGGTCCCCGCCAAAAGCGGTGTTACCCTGGATGAACTACCGATCTATCAGCCCGGCGGCTATCCGGTTTTCCAGTTATCCGACGATGATACGGTCGAAATAAAAGGGATTTTCAGAAAAATGCACCGCGAAATCGCGTCAGACTATGCGTATAAGTATGACCTGCTGCGGACGTATGTGCTGGAACTGATCCATTACGGCCAGAAACTGCAACCGGCGACCTCTCTTTACCCGGCTCATACGGCCTCGGCCCGCATCTCGTCGCTCTTCATCGAACTGCTCGAACGCCAGTTCCCGATTGAGTCGACCCAACAGCAACTGGGTTTGCGGACGGCAAAGGATTATGCCGGACGGCTCTCGGTACACGTCAACCACCTCAACAAGGTACTGAAGGAAAATACCGGCAAAACCACGACTGAGCTGATTGGCAACCGCCTCATTCAGGAAGCCAAGATTCTGCTCCGGCAAACCAACTGGACCATCTCTGAAATCAGCTACTGTCTCGGCTTTGAAGAAGTCGCCCACTTCTCCAACTTTTTCCGTAAACAGACAACCTTATCCCCTATAGCTTTCCGCTCCTGATGGGGTAATTTGATTTTTGCAAATAACCGATTGATGTTTGCAAACAGCGCGGGACAGTTTTGCTGCAATTTTGTGTCATCACTTTTTAAACGCAAACACAATGACAGCAATAAGCAAAACAGCCCTCGTAACCGGCGGCAGCCGTGGTTTAGGCAAAGACATGGCCCTGAGTCTGGCCCAAAAAGGAATCGATGTGGTATTGACCTATCACAGCCGCCAGGACGAAGCGCAGGCCGTGGTTGCCGCTATTCAGGCACTTGGCCGGAAAGCAGCAGCCCTTCAGTTGAATACCGGAGAGGTGGCCACCTTTGCCACCTTCGCCGGTGAACTGACCAATACCTTATCAGCCACATTTGACACCAGCCACTTCGACTTCCTGATCAATAACGCCGGTATTGCCGGTTATACGCCGATCGGTCAGGTGACCGAAGCGGAGTTTGACCAGTTAACCAATGTTCACTACAAAGGCGTTTTCTTCCTGACACAGACCCTGTTACCGATCATGAATGACGGTGGCCGGCTCATTAACATCTCGTCGGGACTGGCCCGCTTTTCGTATCCGGGATCGTCGGTATACGGCTCGCTGAAAGGGGCGGTTGAGGTACTGACCCGCTACATGGCCAAAGAACTGGGCCCGCGCCGGATTACGGCCAATGTGGTAGCACCCGGTCCGGTCGCAACCGATTTCGGCGGTGGCCATGTCCGCGACAATGAAGAGTATAACCGTCAGCTCTCTTCGCTGACAGCGCTTGGCCGCGTAGGCTTGCCGGAAGACATTGGCGGGGTAGTTGCCTTTCTGTGCTCAGAAGAAGCCCGGTGGGTCAATGCCCAGCGGATTGAAGTAGCCGGTGGAATTTTTATCTAACAATCCTGCCGGATCGTACAGTGATCCGCCAGACAATAAAACGAAATGGGTCGCCGGGCGACCCATTTCGTTTTACAATTAACCCAGAATCTGCATATTGACCGGATCCCAGCCAACAATTTTCTTCTGGAAGTAGCTCATATTTCCGCACTGAGTCGGGCCGCAGGCACGCAGACCAAAGGTGGCATCTTCGATATTCGGCGAATTGGTCCGGATCGAGTTGAAGAAGTTCACAAAGTGCTCATAGCGGTCGCCTTTGTAGTCTTTCGGCGCAGTATATTTAAACTCTTTCGGGCCTTCCATTTCCGGCCGCGACGGGTACATTTTATTGTACTGTGCCAGGAACAGCTCTTTCTGGTCTTTCGGGAAGTTGTCGATCGACATGCCCGGTGCTTTCGGGAATTTGTTCCGGCGAACCGTTACCGTATCCCAACCCAGCGACAGGTCACCTTCGGTACCGACCAGACGCACCAGATAGCCGCCGCCCCCGCCGTCCACGAAATTGGCGCGGGTGGTCAGGTTGAACTCAGGGTGTACGTCTGTTTTCGGATAGTCATAAATACTCAGTTGAATATCAGGCACATCGCGACCATCTTTCCAGTACCGGATCCCCCCGCTCGAATACACGCGGTTAGGTCCTTTCGAGCCGGTAATGGTATGCAGAGTGGTCAGCAGGTGCACATAGAGGTCACCGGCGATACCCGTGCCATAATCCTGATAATTCCGCCAGCGGAAAAACCGGAGCGGATCCCACGGACGTTTCGGCGCACTGCCCAGATAGGTGTCCCAGTCTACGGTTTGCGGCGAGGCATCCGGTGGCACTGAATATTGCCAGGCCCCCATCGCGCTGTGCCGGTCATACTGCGCCTCGGCAAACACGATTTCACCGATCTCACCGGCTTTCAGCAGCTCCTGCGCCTTCGACACCAGAATCGAGCTGGCAAACTGACTGCCTACCTGAAACACCTTACCCGTTTCTTTTGAAACTTTAATCAGCGTATGTCCGTCGGCCACTTTCTGCACCATTGGCTTTTCGCAGTATACGTGCTTGCCTTTGCGCATGGCATCCGACGAAATTTTCTCGTGCCAGTGATCCGTTGTCGCGTTGATCACCGCATCAATATCTTTCCGTTCAATGATTTCGCGGTAATCACGGGTCGTCATGATCTGATCGCCCCACAGTTCCTTCGCGCGGCGCAGACGACCGTCGTAGAGGTCGCAGGCGGCCACCATTTCAACACCATCGACCATCAGGGCTGTCTGGGTATCACCGATGCCCATGCCGCCCGTACCGATCAACGCAATCCGGACTTTTTCATTGGCAGCCGTACTCGCATGGCTTTTCACCAGATTCAGGTACTGAGGCGCCCCTACTTCGGCAGCTTTCGCTGTTTCGGCCAGCGCGGCCGGTGCAGTTGTGGCTGCGGCACCCGCAACGCCCAGCGTTTTGAGGAACGACCGGCGGGAATTGGTTGTATTCGATTTCTGTTTACGCATGTATTAAGGCAGGAGGTAATTAGTAGATAACTCGTCTAACTGTGTAATACGTCAGCAATCTAATAAAATACTAGCTTCAGCCGAAAAAAACTGCGTTTATATGGCAGATTCAGGCTTTATCCATCATTTATACCCCTGTGACGTATACGCTGTTTACTTTGAAAAATCGGTATTGGCCGCCTTCAGATCAAGGGGTTTGATCCAGATATTGCGGTACAGCACATCGTGCCCCTCAGCCTGTAGTTTCAGCCCGCCGGGAGTGTCAGTAATCCCCTTGCCTCCGTCATTACCGCCGTCAATTCCTGAGTTAGGCCCACCCCATACCTGACTGATGGGCTGGTTTTTATGGACCTTTTTGCCGTTGAAATACATCGTCACCTGTGCGTTTTCGACCCGCTTGCCATCTTTAAACCGGGCGGCGCGGAACACAATATCGTAGGCATTCCACTTGCCGACGCCATTGTAGGCATAATACGGCGACGGCGTTTCGTTGATCACCGCTCCCAGGCCGTGCGAGGTGGTATCGCCGTCGAGCACCTGAATTTCGTAGCGGTTCTGGAGATAGACCCCGCTGTTCCCGCCGGGTTTGCTGATGTAGAATTCAATGTGCAGCCGGAAATCGCGGAAGGCTTCCTTCGTCACGATGTCGGCTGCACCGTATTTTCCGCCCGCAGCCGCCGGGTCGTTGGTATTCATCACCGTCCCGGCACCCGCAGGGTCTTTTTCAATTTTCCATTTGATGGGCAACGACGCCGCCAGCCGGGGGCCCTCCCAGTACGTCCATTTTTCGTCCAGCATCCTGCGGCTGCCGTCAAATAAGACCTCAGCATCTTTAGGCGCTTTCGCTCCGACACCGATCTGTGCCTGCACCGATAAACTGAATCCGGCCGATACCAGCGCAAGGGCCAGGCCCCGCCATACGCGTTGAGTTGTGTGTTCCATCATGGTTAGTTTTCCCTAAAAGCTCACTCGCCGGTCAAATCTAACCCTTCTGACTCGCGGATTTCGACCCGCTTGCCCATCTTTTTCTGAATAATCTTAAAGTGGTGTTCGTCTTCCGGACAAATCAGGGTAATAGCATCGCCTTCGGCACCGGCCCGGCCCGTCCGGCCAATGCGGTGTACATAATCTTTCGGCGAACGCGGCAGCTCGTAGTTGATCACAAACGGAAGCTCCTGAATATCAATCCCCCGCGACAATAAATCGGTCGATACCAGCACCGTAGCCTTCCCGTCTTTGAACTGTTGCAGCGCCTCCAGCCGTGTGGTCTGCGCCTTATCGCCATGGATGCCAATGGCCTTAATGCCATTCTTATTCAGCTTACCCACCACGTTATCGGCCGTGCGCGTCGACGAGACAAATACCAATACCTGGCTCATATTCTGCGACTTAATCAGGTACCGCAGAAACGGTCCTTTGCGCTCCGGCGCAATCCGGTAAGCCACCTGCCGGATGGTTTCCAGATCAGGGGCGGTTTCGGTTACGTCGATCCGAAGCGGGCTTTTCAGGATATTCGCCTGTATTTTATCGACTGCATCGCCCAGCGTTGCCGAGAAGAGCAGGGTCTGGCGTTTGGTCGGCAACAGCTCAAAAATCTGCTGCATTTCTTCTTCGAAACCCAGATTCAGCATCTTATCGGCTTCGTCCAGCACCAGCATCTCTATCGCCGATAAGCGCAGGGCGTTTGAGGATACCAGATCCAGCAAACGGCCGGGCGTGGCCACCACAATTTCTGTATTTTGCAGCGCAATCATCTGCGGATTAATCGACACACCTCCGTATACGGCCAGCGTCTTCACTTTCCGTGGCAGACCGGCGCTGAACGTCTGAAACACCTCCGCAACCTGCACCGCCAGTTCGCGGGTCGGCACGAGTACAAGGGCCTTGACAAACCGGTTCCGGCCGATGCGTTCGCCCTGAAAATATTCCAGAATGGGCAACACGAAGCTGGCCGTTTTGCCGGAGCCTGTCTGCGCAATGCCTAAAATGTCCCTGCCCCGCAAAATGGCCGGAATCGCCTGTTCCTGAATCGGATACGGATTCGCATACTGTTGTCCCTCAACGGCCTTCAGCAACGGCCGGGATAAACCAAGTGATGAAAATGACATAGGTAAAAGAGCAACCGCCTGACTACCGGTCCGTGACAAGTGACCCATAGTCAGGCAGTTTGTTAATCAGCCCGTTGGCTGCGGTAATTAATTATTCGGTCTGGTTTTACGAATGGGCCGGCCATACTTTTTCATCATTTCTTCGGCATGGTTCCGGCGTACGTTTACCTTTTTATTTTTGGCAATTTTTTCGTGAAAAGCCCCGCCCCCGTCTTCGGGTCGTGCTACTTTCAGCTTCGGCATTTTCATCTGCACCTTTTCCATCTCGCCCGGCAGGAGCACGTCCGAAATGTCCAGGTCGTCGGGCAGCGGCGTGATCGGAATCTGGTAGTTCATCAGGGCTTCAATAGCGGCCTGCTCTTCTTCTTCGCGCGCCGTGATCAGGCTGATGGCGATCCCCTTCCGGTCGGCACGGCCTGTCCGGCCAATGCGGTGGATATAGCTTTCGGGCTGTTCGGGCAAGTCGAAGTTGATCACATGCGTCACCTCCGCCACGTCAATCCCCCGTGCGATTACATCCGTCGCGATCAGCACCCGATACGTACCTTCGTGAAACTGGCGGACACTGGCAAACCGGTGCTGCTGGGCCTTGTTGGAGTGAATAACCCCCACCCGCTCCGGATACAGCGCCGACAGCCGGTCATAGAGCTGATCGGCCAGTTGCTTAGTCGAGACGAAGACCAGCACTTTGGTCATTTCGTCGTAGGTTTTCAGCAGCCATTGCAACAGATTGATTTTGGTATTGAAGTTAGGCACTTCGTAGCCGGTCTGCGCAATATTGTCGAGTGGCGTACCGGCCGGCGCAGCTTCCACCCGGACCGGGTTCGCAAAGTAGGTGTCGAGCAGCGCTTCTACCTCACTGGTCAGCGTCGCCGAAAACAGCAGGTTCTGGCGTTTGGCGGGCATAAGGTCAAACAGACGGGTAATCTGCGGCCGGAAGCCCAGGTTCAGCATTTCGTCGACCTCGTCGATCACAACCCGCTTCAGGGCTTTCAGTTTAAGGGAACCGTTCAGGGCCAGGTCAAACAAGCGGCCGGGCGTCCCGACCACTACATCGGCACCGGCCTGTAATTCAGCCTGCTGCGGTTTCATATTCACGCCGCCATATACCCCGACTGCCGTCAGGTTCATGTAGGTACTGAGTTTTTGGATGGATTCGACCACCTGCGTCACCAGTTCGCGCGTGGGCACCAGAATCAGCATTTGGGGCAGGCGGTCTTTCGAAAACTGATGCAGGCGCAGCATCGGTAAGAGGTACGCAAAGGTTTTGCCGGTACCGGTCTGCGCGATGCCACATACGTCCCGCCCCGACATCACGACCGAAAACACGTTCCGCTGAATGGTGGTGGGGGTTGTATAGCCCAGGTCATTCAGGGCGTTGAGCAGGGGTTTATTAAGATTTAACTCCTCGAAGGTCATGTTCGTAAGCAATTGAGCCTGCAAAGGTAACCTTTTTTTATAGAGGAAAATTCGGCACAACAGATTACAGACTGACTAATAGGGAATTAAGTTCTAACCGGCAGTATTTTTACGGAAATCAAAAAGTTCTAAAAATTCTGTAAGCCCGATAATAGTAACGTGTGGAAAATCAATCGGCTTCAAAACATTGAAGTGATTATCATTGGTAACCACATAATCTACTCCACCGGCTATTGCCACATCTACAAATTTATTATCATCGGCATCCTGCTCAATCAACTGCCATTTGTAATAAGCTTCCTGAAATGAAACATTTGGCGCCACCATTAAAATAGTCAGCACAAGTCTGGCAGTTGATGCAGAGTATATGTCGGTCAGCTTTTCTTCATATTCTGTCAGAATTTCATTGCTGACATACCATTCAAACTTTTCTTCCTCAAATAGCTCATATAGCCTATACCAGACACTTTTCGGGGATATAGATGCCAGTAAACAGTTTGTATCAATAACAGCTTTAAGCATCAGGAGTCCACATTCAGCATTGCATCAAAGTCATCCCGGGTAAATTGCTTCTGTTCAACTACCTTTTCAACTTCTTTGTGCAAAAGTGATGAATAGTGTTTGACCAGAACACGCTTTAGTTCCAATACCTGATCATCCGTCATGCCCTTATCAAACATTCTCAGCAAACTGATTTGCAGCGAATTAAGTCCTCCCTGTGCTACCTGTCCCATTCTCTTAATTAACTATACTGTTCAAGAAACAACCACGCAGCCCGTTCAGTTGCCGCAGCGACAGCATAACGGGGCGGGTAATCATTCCTTAAAGATAACGATTTTGCTGTACTCCGGAAACAAAGCGACCGGCCTGTCGTTACGGTTTTTCCTTCCGCAACGAATCCTTTTTGGCGGTCCCGATCGGAATCGCGACACCAAAACCGCGCGGATCACTCAGCGGCTCGATCCGGATACCGCGTTTTCCTTTTCGTTTCCGGCGGACGGGGCGTTCCGGCTGCGTCCGGGTCGATGACTGCAACATCGTACCGGGAGCCGAAATCGGGGAATCAATGCCAGGGGTCATAATCGGCGGATTGGCCGGCGCCGGAGCGGGGCGCGCCGTATCCCGCTGCCCGTAACAAATAAATGAGGCACTTGCCAACCAAATCGAAATCACTACCGCACGTCGCATACCACATCAGTTAGTTGGGTGGAACTTCACGTACCTAACACCCGCCAGCGGCCTACTGTTTGGTCAATAAATAAAAAAGGGCTGCGCACGCACAGCCCTTTTTTATCCTACCGGCAACCGCCTATTGTTTCAGCAAACGCCCCTGCAAATGCCCCTTGCTGGTCAGTACCATGTACAGATACAGGCCCGTTGGCCAGTCACGGGTGGTCAGCGTGTGCGTCGTGGCCGTACCGGGTAGCTGCACGTTCCGGACTAGTTTACCCTGCAACGAATACACCTCAATCTCGCGGATGTAGGCCCCTTCCGGCACACGGATCGTCACCTGATCCTGCGCCGGCATAGGATAGGCCTGTGTTTCCCATGCCGTGGTTCCGGCCGAAAGACCGGCCGCTTCACGCGCACCCTGCGGCACAAACTCAAAGGCCCCGATGTCGTAACCGGCTCCCTGCGGACGGGCCACATCCAGCTGGGCAACCGTTACGCCCCACTGCGCCGCATTGGCCCCGGCATCAATCAGCGGGGAGCCGGGCAGTAAGGCAAAGTTTGCGTTGGCCGGATCGGCAAAACCAGCCGCCGACGTAGCGGCCACGGTGTAGTTATTGAGCATCGTGGCCGTTGCTCCCTGCTGGAAGGCAAATGGTTTGCCGACATAGCCGTTGCTGGCCGCTGGTCCACTGGTTCCGTAATTGGTAATCGCGTTGTTCGCAATCGTGTTGCTATTGATCTGGTTATACATCCGGATACCGTCGCGACCGCAACCGGTAATGGTGTTGTTGATCAGTTGTACGTACGTGTTGGGCAGGGAGCCCGTCCGCTCGTCGCAGAAAACCCCGTCGCCGCCTGCCTGACTGATCACGTTGTTGAACAGCCGGTTATTTCCCCAGTGACCAACCACGATAATGCCCATCCCCGAGGCGTTCAGAATGGTGTTGTTGTAGCAATCGCCGCCGGCACCGCCCCCTACCTGCAACCCGTTGTTCTGGTAGCTGGCAAACGGCGAAATACCCGTGTCTTTCATCCAGTTGTGATGCACTTTCGCGTCGGGCGCACAACCGTACTGCAAACCTTCGGCCCCGCTCCGTTCGATGCGGTTGTTGTAGATTTCCAGGCCGTAGATCAGGTGCGGGTATACCTGCTTCGTTATGCCGTTGCAGGTCACTGTCATACCATCGCCGAAAAACGAGTTACCGATATACAACCCCTCACCACCTACATCGTGTATGTAATTGTCGTGGACCTTCACGTTATACATCGTAAAGTTCGACCGCCAGGTAGCCGAATCACACCCCGGGTCGGTTTTGACCATAATGCCGGCAAAACCGGCTTTCGCCACCTCCACGTGGTCAATCTCGACATCGGAACTCAGGTCGCCGACCGCAATGCCCATATTGCCACTGGTGTTCAGGTTATTCAGTTTGAAGCCATACGGATAAGCGGCATCTCCCGTACCGCTCAGGGCAATATAGCGGCTGTTTTTCACCTGCACCGTGCTGGCGGCCGCACTGGATTGCACCAGTACCTGGCCACCGCAGTTCACAAACCGGATCGGCTGCGTTGGCGAACCCTCAAAGTTGGCCAGGGTGATGTTGTCGTACAGTCCCGACTGCACACAGACCTTTTTGCCCGGGGCGACTTCGAGCAGCCAGTTGTTGTAGGTACCCGCTTTGGTGATGGTATAATCGCAGCCACAAGCTGCCGACCCGCCTACCTGCCAGCCCGCCGGTACCGCGCCCAGGTTGTTATACAACATGGTGTTGTCGTGTACACTGGCATCGGGCGCATTATTCACCCACAAGGCAGCGCTGCCCGTGCGCTCGATGCGATTGTTGTATACCTGCATGCCATACGTCTGCGCCGGATACACTACTTTACTCACGCCATTGCAGGTGATTGTCCGTCCGGTAGCCATGGTGTAGCCACTACCCAGAAACATGCCCGGGCCACTGGTATGGTGTACGTAATTATCATGAATTTTAACGTTGTAAATCGTGAAGTTAGGGTAGTTGGCGGTGGTATCGCAGGCGGGGTCAGTTTTCATAAAAAAGCCCGCATACCCGGCTTTGGCCACCTCGACCCGCTCCACTTCGTAGTTTGAGCTCATGCCACTGACCGACACCGCCGCCACGCCCGACTTTGATCTGTCGATTTTAAAGCCGTAGGGGATCGCACTGTCGCCCGAACCACTCACAATAATGTGTTTACAATCCTGAATCTCAAGCCCTGCATAATTACTGGTTTCGGAGCCGAGGCTGACCAGCCCGCCGCAGTTCACAATCCGGATGGGATTGGCAGCCGTCCCGACGAAGCCCACCAGGCGGATACCATCGTAACGCCCGGCCTGGATGCAGACCGTCTGTCCGGGCTGCACTTTTAGTTTTGAGTTCTGGTACATCCCACCGGCGCTGATGGTTACGGCACAGTTGCAGGATGTCTGGGCCATGCTGTTCAGGCTGAACAGACAGAGCCATACGAAGATAAGATAGAGATGTTTCAACGGTGTTAATGGTTTACGTAGTCAATAAACGGATTGGCGCGGTAAAGATACTGATCAACAGAATATTCATATGAGAACTATCTCTTTGTTTACATAAAAATCAGTTCAGGACCGGGCTTTTGTAAGCGGCTCAGCTTTGTATGAGCAAAAACAAGTGCCAGATTTAGAGTAAAACACTGCTAAGCTTCCTTTTTCAAAGAAAGCATGTACTTACTTCCCTGATGAAACAATCCTTTACCTTGCTATCTTTCCGATTACCGGTTTCTGCTTCAGGCTGGCTGTTGCTGCTCTTCACGTTTTTTGTGCATACGGCGCAGGCACAGGAGGGCGGCAAGCTGAAAGTAAAAGGCAAAATCGTTGACGCACAGACCAACGCCCCGCTGGGGTTTGCCAGCGTACGGCTGTTTAAACAGGCCGACAGCTCGTTTGTCACCGGCGGCATCACGACCGAATCCGGCGATTTTTCAATAGATGCCCCCGCCGGGAGCTATTACGCCCTGCTGGAGTTTATCGGCTACAAACCCACCAAAACCGCCGGTTTTCAGCTCACCAAAGCCAATGCACCCCATAATTTCGGTAACCTCAAACTGGCCGGTTCGTCGAAAACCCTCGACGAGGTGGTGGTGCAGGGCGAAAAAAGCACCATGGAGCTCGCCCTCGACAAAAAGATTTTCAACGTCGGGAAAGACCTTGCCAACGCGGGCGGCACGGCGGTCGATATTCTGAGCAATGTCCCGTCGGTGGCGGTCGATGTGGAGGGGAATGTCAGTCTGCGGGGCAGCAACAGCGTCCGGATTCTGATCGACGGCAAACCCTCGGGGCTCGTCAGCATTAAGGGCGGCAGCGGGTTGCAGCAGTTGCAGGGCAGCGCCATCGAACGCATCGAAATCATCACCAACCCGTCGGCCCGCTACGAAGCCGAGGGCATGGGCGGGATCATCAACATCATCCTGAAAAAAGAGCAGAAGCAGGGCTTCAACGGCTCGTTCGACATCATTACGGGCTATCCGACCAACTACGGGGCCGCTGCCAACGTGAACTACCGCCGGAAAAACCTGAATTTCTTCGTCAACTACACCGCGTCGTTCCGCAATACGCCCGGCCGTGGTTCGCTGTATCAGGAAGTGTATGACGGCGACACGACCCGGATTTACCAGCAAACCTCGACCAGCAAGCTCAAAGGCATGAACAACAGCGCCCGCGCCGGGATCGATTATTTTTTCAACCCGAAAAACGTACTGACCGGCGCCTATACGTGGCGGATCAGCAAGGGCAAACGCTACACCGACCTGCGCTACCTCGATTACATCAATAGCCTGAACAACCTGCAAACCATCACCAACCGGACCCAGGACGAAACCGAAACGGAACCCAACTCGGAATATGCCATCACCTACAAACGGTCGTTTACCCGCGAGGGCCACGAGCTGACCGCCGATGTTCGTTACCTCGATAACTGGGAAAGCTCCGATCAGTATTTCGGTCAGCAAATCTATTCGCCCACCAACAAACCGATTTCCAGTCAGTTGCAGCGCTCGCTCAACGACGAGACCGAAAAGCAGTTTCTGGTGCAGGTAGATTATGTGCAGCCGTTTGCGGTAAAAGGTAAATTCGAGGCCGGTCTCCGCAGCAGCACCCGCAACATGACCAACGATTATACCGTAACGCAGCAACGCGCCGACGGGAGCTGGTTTCCGTTGCCGGGCCTGACCAACGATTTTTTGTATGAAGAACGGATCAATGCGCTCTATGGGATTGTGGGCAATAAAAGCGGCAAGCTCTCCTATCAGGCGGGTTTACGGGCCGAGTGGACGGGCGTAACCACCACCCTGAAGCAGACGAATGAGGTGAATCCACGAAATTACGCCAACCTGTTTCCGAGCGTTCACGCGACGTATGACCTGCCCCGTCAGCATGCGTTGCAGGTGAGTTACAGCCGTCGGGTACGGCGGCCGCAATACAATGATCTGAGCCCGTTTATGACCTTCAGCGATGCCCGGAATTTCTGGAGCGGCAACCCCGACCTGAACCCGGAATTTACCAACGCGTTTGAAATCGGCCACATTAAGTACGTTGAAAAAGGCTCGGTCAGCTCGTCGCTGTATTACCGGCATACCAACGGCAAAATCATCCGGATCCGGCGGGTAGATGAGTTGGGCAACTCGACAACCCGCCCCGAAAACCTGGCCACCGAAAATTCGTACGGGGCCGAGTTTACCGCTTCGTATACCCCCTACAAATGGTGGAAAATCGACGGTAGCATGAATTTTTTCCGCGCCATCACCAACGGCAGCAACCTCGACGTGAGCTACCAGAGCGATACCTACAGCTGGTTTACCCGTGCCACCACACGGTTTACGTTCTGGAAAAACACCGACCTACAGCTGCGCGGCAACTACGAAGCCCCGCAGAAAACGCCGCAGGGCCGCCGGAAGTCCATTGCCACGCTCGACCTGGCGATCAGTAAAGACATTCTGAACAACAACGCCACGCTGACGCTCAACGTCATCGACGTGTTTAACTCCCGCCGGTTCCGGTCGATCACGGAGGGGGATAATTTCTATACCTACGGCAGCTCCCAGGGTCGTCTGCGGCAGATCAACCTGACGTTTAACTACCGCCTGCGCCAGGCCAAGAAAAAGGCCAAAGACGTGGGTGAAGGTGAGTTTTAAACTATCCGAAAAAAGGCCGGTGCAGTACCGGCCTTTTTCGGATGCAGGTATTACAAATACTAAGAAAGCAATCAGGCAGAATCAGATCCCGCCAGAAAACAAACTATTGTATTTCAGAGACTTGTTCACTCAATCGCTCATTCACTAATTCGCTCAGTTAAGCTCCTGCAGCAACTCGTCCAGATTGCTCAGGCCCATCGTAAAGCCTCCCTTAAAGCCCATTTGCAGGATGGTTTCCATTGCCTGTTGGCTTTCGTAACGGATCGTGATCGAAACGGTTGTCGTGCCGTCTTCTTCTGTGAAAACATTGGTCCAGTGGGAGCGCGAGAAGTCGGGATTCAGGTTACCCTCTTCGTCGCTGAACCCGTTCAGGGCGCTGAAGCGTTGCTGCGGCTCAATCTCCTGATACGACACCATGCCCCAGTGCTTCTCGTTCTGCGGCGACACCATGGCATACAGCCAGTGCCCGCCTTCCGTGAAGCTCATGGATTTGGTTTCGGCGCGATACGGTTTCGGTGCCCACCAACGTTCGAGCAGTTCGGCGGTGGTCCAGGCCTGCCACACCAGATCGCGGCCGGCCGCAAACGAGCGGGTTACATACATGGCGTTGTTTTCCTTGTCGACGACAAAGTCGAAAAGCAGGTTTGTGTTCATTTTGTATTTTGTTTAAGGGTTGCTAATACATCATCGAGCTGGCTGAACCGCGTTTCCCAGATGCTCCGGTACTGCGCCAGCCACTGATCTACTTCCTTTAGTTTTTCCACCTCAAGGTGATAGTAAATTTCCCGCCCCTGCTGCTGCGACCTGACCAGATCGCATTCGGTCAGAATCTGCAAATGTTTCGACACCGCCTGCCGGGTCGTATCAAAATGTTCGGCAATGGCATTGGGCGTCATCGCCTGTAGCGCAATCAGCGCAATAATGGCCCGGCGCGTCGGATCGGCTATGGCCTGAAAAACATCTCTTCTCATACAATTGCCTTATGCAACCATTTGATTGCAAATATATAGGCAACTATTCGGTTGCACAAACTTTTGGCAGAATTTTTCTGCCACACGGGTAACCTGATTGACATTCTCCGTTATTCCGTTTACCTTATTCATTCACAAGCACTGTCGTTATGAACATTTCTTTTCCTGACCTCCTTCTGCTTTTCGGAACGCTGCAAGGGTTTATTCTGGCTACGCTGCTGTGGAGCAGCCGGTCGGGAAACCGGCTGGCAAACCGGTTGCTGGGGACAGTGGTAGGCTTGCTGGGGCTAGCCTGTCTGGCGGTGGGCATTCCGGTTACGAACAGTTGGGTCAGCCTGATGCTCGATTTGCTGCCTCTGATTGTGATCATGCCGATGGGTCCGCTGATCTGGTTCTATACCCGCTCGCTTTTAGACCCTGATTTCCGGCTGAGCCAACGGGAAAAGCGGCATTTCTGGCCCGTAATTATCGACTGCGGCAGTAAACTCGCGGGTTGGGGATTTATCCTTGGCGCCCTGCTTGGGGTGATCGACTATAGCCACCGCGAGGCCGTCGCGTGGTTCATGGACGAATACAACGTCTATGCTGACATTCCGCGCTGGCTGTCGGTAACGACCTATGTCATTCTGACCTATCGGTGGCTACAGCAGTATGCCCGCAACCACCCACAGCAGCAGCAGGCCCATGTCCGCTGGCTGCGTCAGTTTATGCTTGCGTTTCTGGCGTTTCAGGGCCTGTGGCTCATGCACCTGATTCCGTACATCATACCCGCCACACGTAACGCCCTGCTTGATGCGTGGGGCTGGTATCCGCTCTACATTCCGATTGCCGTCATGATTTACTGGCTGGGCCTGCGCGGATACCTGCATACCCGTAGCCAGCCCGCCGAAGCACCGGTCGTAGCCACCCCGCCAAAGGTAACCGCCAAACCCTTGCCCGAAGCACAGGCCAACGAGGTTGCCGAATGCCTGTCCCGGGCAATGTACACCGACCAGCTGTTTCTGGACCCCGAACTAACCCTGGATAAAGTCAGCCGCCACGTACAGTTGCCTGCCAAAACCATTTCGGCCGTCCTGAACCAGCACCTGGGCAAAAGCTTCAACCAGTTCGTGAACGAATACCGCATCGACGCGTTCAAGCACAAACTGACCGATCCCGCCCACAGCCACTTAACACTGACCGGCCTTGCTTTCGAATGCGGGTTCAACTCGCAGGCCACCTTTCAGCGGACGTTTAAACAGCTAACCGGCGCTACCCCCGGCGCCTATCTACAGCAGCAAACCGCCTGAAAACAGGGCAAATCCGGATTTAAGAGCGCTCAAATCCGGATTTGAGTAGCCTGCCACCCGATTTTGGGCGTGTTTTGGCAAAAAACAACGCTAATGACCGCCATGCGTCTACGCCTGATCTGTTCTCTGTGGCTTTGCTTATGGGCCACCTTCTATGCTACCGGCCTCCGCGCCCAAACCGGTATCACCACGTTTTCGGGCATTGTCCTGAGCGACGACCGGGGTGAGCCCATCCCGTTTGCCAGCCTGCTGGTAAAAGGCAAAAACCTCGGCACGGTCTCCAACGAAAAGGGGGCTTTTATCCTTAAACTTCCGGCCGGTCAGGGTGCCGGTGAGCTGGTCGTTTCGTCGGTCGGGTATGTCTCGCAGACCCTGCCGCCCGACCGCATCGGCAAGTCGCCCGTTACGATCCGGCTGAAACTCGCCACGATTGCCTTGCAGGAAGTGCAGGTGAAAGCGCAGCGGAAAAGTGCGGCCGACATCCTGCGCGAGGCCGTTGCCGCCATCCCCCGCAACTACGACACCACGGCCGTGGCGCTTACGGCCTTTTACCGCGAAGACACGCGGTTCGACAATCGCCCGGCGCGGTATAACGAAGCGGTGTTGTCGGTTTATAAATCGGCCAACAACCAGCCGGCGGGCAAGGATCAGCTCCGGCTCATTAAAGGACGCAAACGGAACATTGACCCGAAAGCCCACAACATGCCGGACTTTATCAACCTCAGCAACGGGGCCCGCAGCTCGCTGTACGGCGATTTTGTGAAGCTCATTCACGACAAGCGGAACACCTTCAACGAGCGGAATTATAAATACTACCTGTTCTCGGTTCAGGTGCTGACCGGCGACCGGATGCTGTACGTCATCGACATTAAACCCAATCCCAAACGACGCAAGGGCTACGTGACCGGCAAGGTCTATATCGACGCCGAAACCCTGGCGTTTGTCCGGAGCGACCTGCGGCTGACCGATCAGGGGCTGGATCACGAGAATAACGACAACTGGCTGATGAAAAAGATGGCGTCGATGATGACCCACCTGCAATTCACGATGTCCGGTTTCAGCGAAATGACCACCTACCGGCAAAACCCGGCCGACGGGCGCTGGTATCTGGGCAATGTCGAACGCCGGTATGAAGCCCTGATTAACAGCAAGCAACGCAACCTGACCGACAAAAAATGGCAGGTCGCCACCAGCTTTACCGTTACGGATGTCGGGCCGAAGGGGATTGAGCCGTTTGCGGAAGGCGACATTACCGGAACCCGCAACCCGATGAGCTGGATTGTCGGCGATCAGAACGATCCGGCGTTCTGGGAGCAGTACAACATCCAGCAGGCGCTTTCGGCCGACACTCTCCCGCCCCCCCAACCGGCGACACCGGCCGCCTCACCGGCACCCGCCGCCCCTAGACAACGCTTAGGCAACCGACAGAACGGATTCGGACGGGCCGATACGCTGCGGGGCAAGCTGACACCCCTGCGGAGCAGCTACGATGTGTTGTTCTATGATCTGGCGGTCAGCGTAGATATTGCGACGAAGTCAATTGCGGGGCGCAACCGCATCCGGTTCAGGGTGCTGACGCCAATCGATAAACTCCAGCTCGATCTGTACGCCAACATGGCCATCGGGCAGATTACGTACAAGGGCCGGCCGCTGGCGTATACCCGTGAGCATAACGCCGTATTTATCAGCTTTCCGGAAACCCTGCCGCCCGGCAGTCAGCAAGAAATTGAGGTGGACTATTCGGGAACGCCGCAGGAGGCCGACCGCACTCAGCCAATGGTCGGCGGTTTTCTGTGGCAGCAGGACCGCGACGGCAATCCGTGGGTACAGGTCGTTTGTCAGGGGTCGGGGGCCAGTTTGTGGTGGCCCAACAAAGACCACCTGTCCGACAAACCCGACAGCATGCGGATTCGGGCAACGGTGCCGGCGGGACTGATCAATATCTCCAACGGGCGACTGCGCGGCACAACCAACCTGCCCGGCAACCGGACCGAATACGACTGGTATGTCAGCTACCCGATCAACAACTACAACGTCACGCTCAACATCGGAAAATATGCCCACTGGCGGGATTACTACGTCAGCGGCGACACCCTGACGCTCGATTACTACGCCATGCCCTACAACCGCCAACCGTTTGCCTGGGTGTTTGACGGGACAAAACAAATGCTGGCCACCCTGGAGAAACACTACGGCCCCTACCCCTTCCCGCGCGACGGCTTTACGCTGATGGAATCGCTCCACGCGATGGAGCACCAGAGTGCCGTTTCGTTCGGGCCGCTTCCCGCCGGTCGCGCCGACAGCCTGTCGGCCACCGACTCCCTGCGCATCCGGCAGCTGGTCTGGCACGAAGCCTCGCACGAATGGTGGGGCAACAACGTGAGTTGCAGCGATCTGGCCGATATGTGGATACACGAAGCCTTTGCGACCTATTCAGAAGGATATTGCCTCGAAACAATCCTCGGCAACGATGCGGAGCTCGCCTATATCGCCTCGCTCCCGCCGCAGGTGATCGGCAAGGAGCCGGTAGCGGGTGTGCCCGACGTGAACCACATCCATTACGACATCGGCGACATGTATACCAAAGGGAGCCTGATGCTGTATACGTTCCGGCACGCCCTGGCCAACGACAGCCTGTGGGCGCGCCTGCTGACCGGCATTCAGCAGCATTTCCGCCAGCAGACGATCCGTACGCAGGACCTGGTCCGGTATATCAATACCGTGACCCGCACCGATTACAGCTGGTTCTTTGACCAGTACCTGCACCATGTCGGCCTGCCACGGCTCCAGCTTCAATTGCAGGAACAGGCCGACGCGCTGGTTGTACGCTACCGGTGGGCCGCCGACGTGCCGGGGTTCCGCATGCCGGTGTCGGTCACCCGACGGCCGGGGCATTACGGACTGATCCGGCCCACGACGGCATGGCAGACAATGACCCTCCCGCAGATGGCCGAAGATGATTTTGCGGTGGATACCACCCGCTTTTACGTCAAGGTAGAGGAGCTTTAACGGGCGTCCAGATACGTCCGCACGGCCAGCAGCAGGGCATCGGGCTGTTGGGTGCCGATCATCAGGCGGCTGCCGTTTTTCTTCCGGATCAGCAGCCCCTGATTGCCTTTGGCATTGTAGACGGTGCCGTAGGTGCCGGTAAACCGGATGCCGTAGCCGATGAAGCGGCTGTAGGTTTCGAGCCGTACATCCTGAATCTCGTCCCACCGGAGTTGGGTGCGCCAGAGCGGCCGGTAGCTGATCCGGATGCCACGTTCATCGACCGTGGTTCTGAGCGTCAGCAGGCGGAAGAACCCGAGCAGGCCAAGGGGCAGTAAAGCAGAAAGGAGCAACCCCGCATCCGACATCGGTTTATCGCCGAACGGTTCGCCCAGCCCGATCTGCTGCACAATGCCCCAGACCCAGATACCGGCCACGCCGCTCAGCATCAGCCACAGCCACCATTGGGTCATGCGTTGTGTTTCGTGGAAGGGTTTCATGAGTAGTAAAGGTAAGAGAATAGGAGTAATGGGCAAGTGTGGAGGCATTCAGGCCAGTAAACCTTGACCTTTCATGTTACGTTTTATTCCCTTTTTTCACAACCCCAAACGTCAGGTTGAGGCATCGCAGTAAGCTTCGGCTATTGGCCTGGTCCGACTATAGGCAAGGCCCCGACGTGCCATGTTCCTGCTGCAGTATCATGATCCGGCCGGTTTTAGGAGGACTTACCCCCTATTCTCCAGGCTGAAGCATGGAGTTAATGCGTGTAGCCCCCCCCCCGTAGATTGTTTTGCGACAAGCCTGCTTTCAGGTTGGAAGTTTTTTGAACGCGGATGCTAACAGCCTCATGTATGCCTAACGCCTGTTAGCTGTTTTTTTTAATAGATTCCTCTTGCCTTCAAGACTGTTTGTTGCTTGAGGGTAAACAGATCATCAACATAGTTACCGTATATAGCTGTTGCACGCCCGTTTTTTATTTTATAATAGGGTTCCGGATACAGTCTTTTTCTGTCTTCGCTTGTTAAGTTATCGACGGGATATGATACCTTCTTTTTAAATAGAATCCGTTCCGGTTTTACGGTAATACTATCGGTAAAAGGGTGATTATAGCCTACGGATGAATACGGACTTGCCCACTTACCGTTTTTAGTCCTGTACAAACTGTAGAACTGATATTTTTCATGGTATAATGCCCCGTTGTATGTTGAGACGAATAATAAAACAGTTTGATATCGGGAGAACGCCGGTGTTCCATAATGGTCAAAAACAAAAAACACTATTGTATCGGCCTTATATGATCCGTGAACCATCTGCAGTATTTTATACTTTGCTACATAGCGGCTGTCCATACTTATGGAAAAATCCTTAACGTAACTGGTATCATTGCCTGTTATCCATGTCACTACCCGAGGGGGTTTCTTTTCCTCCGGTGAATACGTAACCTCAATTTTTTTGCCAACAAAAACCAGTAAACTGTCTTTTCGATCCTGTCCAAAAACCGAAGTCAGTGCAATAAAGATGGTCAGTGTGGTTATTATTATCGATTTCATTTAGTCATATTTGATAGTATACATTATTTAATATCTGCATAAAACCCTTTATTTTTCGGTTCCTAAAGAGTGATTTTTAGTAAAAGGACTGCGGCGGCGGACTGCTCCCACCCGTAAATTGTTTTGTGACAGGCCAGCTTTCGGGCCGGAGGCCCTTTTCGATATTACTCACTCGCCACAGACGAGCGAGAGCCCTTAGTTTTGCATTGTTGTACAAAACCAGGAAGAACGGTATCTTGTGCAATATGGATGCATCCTAAGCGAAAGCAGGGGCCGACCTATGAGTGAGATCAGGCAAACACCTATTCTTCGATTCAGGCCCCCTGCTTTCTTCACTGAGCCAATCGCCATATAGCTATTGAGGTACCCCATAGGGGCAGACCTATTATCAGGGTTTTAGCGTCCACTCAGCTTGCTTAGGTATCCGGTTTCTCCATGTTAAACTTACTTACTCTGATGACTACCGACAAGCCCACTTACCAATTCTTTGTTGGCATTGATGTCAGTAAAGCGACGCTGGATGCCACCCTCATCGACCAACAGGCCCACAAAATTGCGTATCAGCAGTTCGCTAACTCGCCTCAGGGCATGATTGGCCTCTCCCAATGGGTCAGCCAACACCTGCCCCAATCCTCGTTGCGGTCGGTGCTCTATTGTATGGAGCATACCGGCCTCTACAGCCGCAATCTGATGCACTATCTGGTCGACCAGCAAGCCCATGTCTGGCTGGAACACCCCCTACAGATCAATCAGTCGATGGGCCTGCAGCGAGGTAAAACAGACAAGGCCGACAGCTATCGGATCGCCCGCTATGCCCATCACTTTGCCACACAGGCCCGTTGTCTGAAAAGCTATGATCCGGCCCTGGAAACGCTTCAGGACCTGCTGACAGCCCGTAACCGGCACCTGCTGGCTCTCAATCAGTTGAAAACTGCTTATCAGGAACTGCTTCAACTCGCACCCACTTCGGCCAATCTGCTCAGCACGGCTCAGCAACAGGCTCAGGCCGGCCTGCTGGAGAGCCTGAAGCTCATTCAGGAGCAGATCCGGCTCTGGGTCAACCGCCACCATCACCTTTGGCAGCAGGCTCAACTGGCCCAATCCA
The DNA here is from genome assembly GCF_001870735.1 of Arsenicibacter rosenii. GTDB lineage: Bacteria > Bacteroidota > Bacteroidia > Cytophagales > Spirosomataceae > Arsenicibacter > Arsenicibacter rosenii. The sequence goes on from NZ_MORL01000026.1 coordinate 35,514, forward strand.
TCAAAGGCTTAGGGCAATACACCGTCCTGTGGCTGATGGTCTACACCCGCAATTTCGATGCGGAGTTTTCGGCCCGACGCATTGCTGCTCTGGTAGGCGTAGCGCCCTATCGCCACCAAAGCGGCAGTAGCGTACAGAAGGGAACTCATACCTCGCAATTTGCTCACCTCAAGCTGAAAGCCCTGCTGCATATGGCGGCCCTGAACGCCATTCGCTTTAATGAACCCCTCAAAGCCTATTATCAGCGCAAAGTGGCTGAAGGTAAAGCCAAAATGCTGGTCATTAACAACGTCCGTAACAAGCTATTACATCAGTTGGTGGCGGTTATCCGGCAGGGTAAGCCCGACCAAATGACCGCCATGCCCAAGGCTTAAAAAATTGCACTTAAACCCTTGACTTTATCATAGCTATCGAAAGAATTAAATTATTTCCCTTTTACTATTTCAGTTTTTATTTTCAAAAATTGATTTGCAAATTTTTTAGCTTCAAGTCGGTTTTCAATAATTGAAATAGTTTCATTATTATATTGAGCTTTATTTGTCCAGTTATATGAGCCATGAATAATTTTCTCTAAGTCAATTACACAAAACTTGTTGTGCATTAATTTACTAAATTTATCATTCACTGGAGCCAAAAACACTTCAAAGTGACTTTTCAGTTTTTCCTTTAATACGGAATTAATTTCATCATCATTCAATATAATTTGAACATTCAGTCCTTCCTTTACTTTTTTGTATAATAGATTCGCTAGATCCCTGTCGGTAAACCAAGCAACAGCAATCCAAATAGTGTATTTTGCCTTATTTATCTCTCTCAAAATAAAATCTTTAATATTCTCAAATTCTGAAATTACTTCTAATTTATCTAAATCGAAGTATTGCAAAACAAGATTATCTAATTTACTCTCTGGGTATTTTCCTATCATTTTCCTGCCTATTTCAAGAATTTGCAAATTGTCCAAATAAGATATTCGTTTATAAATATAGTTTCGCTTACTTCTAAAAGCTTCTTCTGTTGTACCCTCTTCAAGACCATAACCTGTACAAATTGTAGGCAAGTTATTTGCAGATTCTTGTGCTAAATTATCTATTATCACTTCTAATATTTTTTTCACTTCTTTAGATGATATAGAAACACGCTCTCTTAAATTATCTACATCGTTTATGTAGTCGATAACGGTTTGCAAATCTGCTTTTAGGTCATATGCTTCAGTTATATATTCAGGATTTAAATCAATTGACTCTAACATTCTAATAAGCCTTAAATCATCTAATCTTTTCAAAGATGCTACAAACCTTTTTGCCAAATCTTTATAGGAGTATAAATAAGCGGTCTGCATATCAGGGTCATCACTTGGCGAGCATTTGCCGAGTGGGAATTTTTCTAACTCTTCTGCAAGTGTATTTATTCTCTCTAAAAGTTTCGACATTCCTTAAGTTTCAATTTTACCTTTTCCCGTTATCGCTCGCGTTCCGCGAGTATTTTTTATCGAGAAGGACGTCCCGCCCATAGATTGTCTTGTGATAAGCCGATTTTTGGGCCAGAGGCCCTTCTCGATATTTCTCACTCGCGAAACGCGAGCGAGAGCGGGGTTAATGCGTATAGCCCCCCCCCGTAAATTGTTTTGCGACAAGACAGCTTTCGGGCTGGAGGCCCTCCTATATATTGCTCACACGCGATATGTGAGTGATAACGGGAAAATTAGAAGTAAAAATATTCAATTTAGCACAAATGTACAATAGAATTCCAAATGCTCAACTCAGTACTTCTGCCCCCATTTTTGCAACCCTTGTTGCATGCTATTTTGTTACTTGATATCATAAAGTTTTTTGATTTTTTCAAGTCCTTTTTCACGCTCTTCAATAATATATTTTTGGTCTATTGTTTCCCATTTTCCATTTGTAAAAAAAGAATACAATTTTGTTACATTAAAGGCCATGCTTTCAAAAATGCCTCTCAAATTACCTTTTAAATCGCTGTCTTTATATTCATCAGTTCGTGCCTCATTTTCGTCAAGCTGGTTTAAGGCTGATATTATTTGCTTTAAAAGATTCTCAGTCTTCTCTTGTCCCCAATTTGCATTGTCAAATGGCATTGACATATTTTTTGCAACAACATTTCGGGATTTTATTTTGTCAATGACTGCTGCAAGATATTTTCTTATTAATCCAATTGTGTCAAAAAGAAATTCAGGTTCTTTTATATAAAAATCGCCTTTGATTTTATCAAACTCAAGTCTGTTGTCATTTAGTATATTTTTGTAAAGTTCCTGTTTCTCAATCGGAATAGATTTATCCTTTATAATGTTAGAATCATTGTGAGCGATACAATTTCTTAATTTCTGTATTTGAGTAATCTTTTGCCATTCTAATTTCGTATCGTCTAAATTAATTTCTGCAACAATTTCTAAATATCGTCTACTTTTTTCAATATAATTATTCCCTGCTAAATCTTTTACTCTCACCTTTGAAAATCCTTTACGGCTGTCAAGATCACAAAGTTTTTTTAACCAATTCTCAAACTGTCCATAAAGAGTTAGCAATAAAGGATTATAGGTGTAAATGGGAAATACTTTGAAATATTTATGAATGTCATCTTCAAAGAATGAATTAACATCATACTCTGCATCTTCTTCAACTTTCTTATTAGCATTCTCATAATCTTTTTCAAGCTTTTTTTGTTTTTGCCTTAATTCACATGAAATTTCATTTATATAATCTTCGACTTCTTTAAGCTCCATTTCAATGAGATTTTGAAATACCAAGAATATTGAAGTTTCTTTAAATTGTCTACGTTCTATCATCAGTAGGGTCGTTTAAAATAGCAGGTAACGAACAGGGCTTGTGGCAGGTGGGGCATTTGAAACTCGTCTGCTCAAACGACCTCCAGTATAAATTACTACTGTTCAATTACTTACAGAAGTTCAATAGGTTTCCGTCTGCCGAAACAAAAGTACAATAAAATTACAAATGCTCAATCACTTCCGTCCGCCCCCACTTGACACAAACCCATGTTGGCAGATGCCGTTTTGTTCACCCGATTTAATCCCAGCGATATTCGTAATGAAAGTTCTGATTTAATTTTTGGGTTAGATACTCTGCTGCTACTTTTGCTCCTGCAATCTCAACTTCGACAGAATTCATACTTTCAATTGTTCTCAAACCATATAAATAATACTTGTCGGCATATCCTTTTGCAATTCCTAAATCAATTAAAGCTTGTGTAATTTCAGAGTGCGAGGTATAAGTTGACACATTAACAAATGCGGACATTCCTGAATATTTACCACTTTTATAAATTCTTTCAGATTCTTCAAATGCTTTAATGCAGGCTTCTTCCCATACATCTTTTACAAATTTTAATATTTTAGCACTTACTTCAATTTTTTGCTTTATTGCTGGTAAAGATTTGAATGGTAAATCATCTATTCTTATGTTTGAGGTATTTAGTCCTAATTTATTAATAGATTCTAAACTTAATACAAAAGTATTTTCAATAGCTTTTAAATTATATTCTCTACCAAAAGGGTCACAAGTTGCGTGATGTAAAGTTTTCAAGAAATTTATTAAGTCTTCTGCTTCTTCATCTTTTGAAACAAATACAATAATTCTACTAAAATTGGTTGCATTGTCCTTTAAATAAAATGGTAAGCCAGGCGTTTCATATTTATTATTTGTGTCTGCCCATCTCCATTCTCTTTCGTGAGTCCAATCAATTTTATTTGTTTGAGCTAAATTTGTTGCCACATATCTATATTGTTCTTGCAAACCAAGTCCACAGCTATGGGATAAGCATCTCAATCCTTTATCAAAGTAAGGGTCTGTGGAATTATTTGCCTCAGAATGAATGTTTGAGAGCCCATAAATTACAGGTCTTGCACCGTATGTAAACATTTCATTTTTTAAAAATGCGACACCATAAGTTTGCACATTATTCTCAGAATTTCTCTTTTTCGCATATTCTATTAATCCATAAAGAGGCATTTCTGTGAAACATGAAGCTGAATATGGTCCATAAATAGTTGGTTTAAGTTGTCCATAAGTTGATTTTCTATGCGACCAACCTGTTTTTACATAGCCATTTGTTAAGATTTTTTTTAGGATTGTAAATGCGTGTTCATCTGGACTCAACTCAAAATAATCTTCTTCATATTGTATCGTCTTGTAAATTTCTTTCCCATTTGAATCAAATGAATCTGGAAAAGTGGCATCTTCTTCCTCAACTAAATCATATTCTTCATCATAAGTATAGTCCAATGGTACATTGTCGGGATTCTTTCTATGGACAAAATGGATAAGCCAGTCACTTAAATCAATTCTTTTACTCATATTTCGTTTTATTTAAATCCCAAGATGTTTGAATATTGTTTGTTTTCACGGTTTCTGCCAACGTTTTTCGGCTTGGCGTAGTGGCGGATTTTTAGCATAAAAGTTCAATCGAAGAACTGCACTTGAACCTACCACAAAACTGTCATACGAAGAACTGAACCCGCCATTACGCCAAACCGCTGTTATGCGTTCGGGCTTTTTCATTGTATCTTTCAAATGTCTCAATTATATAGTTTTTAAAGTCAATCCGTAAGTTCCGTTTTGTTTTTCCGTTTGTTTAAATGTCAAGTGTGCATAACCATTAGTATTCGCCAAATTTTTAATTCTGTCAATTTCTGCTTGTGATTTGTTGCAACCAAAAATAATTTCTGTCAATGCCTTTTTGTTGAAGTTGTAAAGACCTTTTGCTTGCTTAAAAATTCTAATTTCTTTTTCGTATTTCCACAACTCAAATTTTGTCTTAATCATTTTGGTTACTATTTCATTCGGCTGTGTCATATGGTTATATACTGGATAACTTTGGTCGTAAATAACAGTCAACGGAATTGAGAAAAAGTCAAGGTCTTCAAGTATGTCAAACTTTAAGCATACACCATAATGATTGTCTGCATAGTGGGACCAAAGTAAAATATTGTCAGGCTCTTGGCTTAAACACAAAACTCCTTTATCGTCAAAATTTATTGCGTCTTCCAATATTTTCGAAAAAGCGAGTGGGTTGTTAATCGCATTTGTCGCAAGATTGGAAATTATATTGGCTGGTTCACTGGGCAAAACTCTGTTTAGAAATTGTGTAACTTCTGTCGGTGTTGGAAATGTTACTGGCTGCAATTGACAATCAAAAGGGTCATTAAATGCTTTCGGTGATGAAAACATTAATGAGTTTGTCGTTATGATACTGTCGAAATGCGGATTTTTCGTTGTGTCAGAAATACGATATTTATATACGAATTGCGGATACTGTCCGTTTGCAACTCCGATTTTTATTAGTTCTTTTATTTTGTCAGTGTCCATTTTGTTTATATTTTATTGATGTCTGCTCTGTCGTCATAGCCTGACGCATAACTCTCAAATAGACGCAACTTACGCCTATCTGAAGCAATAGTAAGAATATTCTTTTTTATCAAAACTCGCCATCCAACAATACCATTACACCACTGATATTGAACAACATAATGACACTTTATCTTTTATTACCCAATCGATACAATACAAAATACGAATAGCGTATATTGTATTGTATCGCAGTTTGATGCCCCATCAACAATACAAAACGCGCATAGCAGAGTTCTTCCCAATACCATCATCGTATCAGGTTGCCAATACCTCCCATAAAATCCTAGCAGAACGTAAAGCAGAGATAGTACCCGTGGCAGGCGGGTGGAGAAGCGGGGTGGTGTACGTAAATGGGTGCATCGTGTTTACTTAGTGGTGGCGATCCGCAAATAAAGTAAATAGATGCAAGTATTAAAATACTTGATGACGATACGGTAAAACTTTTTATTGGTAAAGTCCTGATAAACAAAACGGGGAACGCAGACTGAACCGTACAAAAGGGTTAGTCAGGTCAGGCCCTTTCCAGAATAAAATTACCGTCTATCCCTAACTTTTCGTGGAGCCGTTTGGCAATCTCCAGCGTAACCCGTCGTTTGCCATGCAGGATTTCTGATACCCGCGATGATTCGATGCCCAGGAGTTGGGCAAGGTCTTTTTGTTTGAGCTTCATTTCATACATTTTCAGCTCAATCATGCTACTCAGCGTTGTCGGCTTCGGAAACGCCACATGTGTAGCTTCGTATGCCTGAATTGCTTCGCTCAGTGCCTGTGCCTTGCTTTGCAACTCAGGAGAGTCTTTCAGAATTTGAATAAGCTGGTCAAACTCAACAAAGGCTTGTTTGTATTCGGCTTCGTTCTGGATAATCATGGCTTATAGTCAATTGTTTTTGCGTCTATTTTATTAAACCAACCGCTTCTCGTACCCCAGAAACCGCAGGCCGGGCCGGAAGCCAAGCGTCAGTTCACCGGCAAAGGCATAACCCAGCCTGGGAAACAGGCGCTGTGTGGCCGCGTTCTCCGAGTTGGTGTCGATGCGCAGCACGCCGATCCCCCGCGCCACCGCCAGGGCTTCGGCCTGTTGCAGCAGGGCCGCCGCAATCCCCCGCCCCTGAAAGCCGGGATGCACCGCCAGCCGGTGGGTGACCAGCGCCGTCTCCGCCAAATCCCAGCCTAGTTGGGCATATTCAGGGTCCTGGATGGTAGTCAGGGCGGCCACACCGGCCACCGTGCCGTCGATGTCGGCCACCCACAGGTCGCCGCGTTCGATGTCCTGCCCGAAAACGGTTGCGTTCGGGTAACCGGCATCCCACTGAAAATTACCGGCCGCCTGCATCACCGGCACCACCTGTTTTAGTAATTCACCCAATGCCGGTAAATCGGCTATGGTCGCTAATCGTATCATCATAAGTAGGCTACTATAACTAGTTCACAATTTTTCCTCCCCCTAGCCCCCTCCAAAGCTAAGCTTTTATGGGTTTTAGTCGTGTTTTACCTCACCCCTGCCCCTCCCGAATCGTCGGCACGGCCTGAAAAACAGGAGAGGGGATGCGTTTCAGAGCTCTAAGGCCCCTCTCCTTATTTCAAGGGGAGGGGTTGGGGTGGGGTACATGACGTTCGTATCCAGCCAAGGCATTACTTTTCAAAACCCCTACAAGCTTAGCCTCCAAAGGGGGAAACTGGTCCGGACTTCCCTTTTGGAGGGGGAGAAACGGTCAGCTGTTGCCGGAGGAGCGCACTATAATCAAGCAATTAGCGCCGGATTAAAGGTCAAGTTTCATTTTGATATTGGCGCGGGCATAGGGAGTTGCGCTCATTTCGACTTTGTAAAAGCCCAGTTTACGGTACAGCTCAAGCGCCGGAAAGAGCTGTGTGTTGGATTCCAGCCAAAGCTGACGAGCCCCCGCCTGACGGGCCGTTTCCACGGCGGCAAGACCTAATTTTTTGCCGATCTGTTTGCCCTGCACCTTCGGATCGACCGCCATTTTGGCCATTTCGAACACGCCGGGCCCGTCGGCCACCAGCGCCACCGTCCCGACGATATGACCCCGATATTGCGCAAACAGAATATGCCCGCCCCCGGCCAGAATCGCTTCCGGCGCATCCAGTTGTTCGAGGTCATGGGCTTCAACCGCAAAGTACTGCTCAATCCAGGCAATGTTCAGGGCTTTGAAATAGGGCGCGAAAGCTGGTTCGTAAGGCAGGATCGTCACTTCCTCCTGTTGCCGCTCTTTCAGGTACGCGCTGAACCGGCTCAGGTAATCCTGTTGGGCCAGGGCGTTTTCCAGCTCCTCCACGGCCCAGAGCAGGTTGTGCCGCTGTTCGTTCAGTAATTGCGTGTTCACGGCCTGGATATAACTCCAGACCTGCCGGAACTCAGGTTGCCGCGCCTGCCCGGTTTCCGATAGCTGCAGGATGCGTTTACGCCCGTCCGTTGCCGATTTACCGGACACAATCAGGTCCTCCTGCTCCAGCTGCCGGGCCAGCTGGATAATGGCCGGATGCGAAAAGCCCAGTTGTTCGGCAATCTCCGTAATACTCATTGGCCCCCGTTCGCTCAGGAGCCAGAATACCGGAAAACATTTCGGATCAAAATCCAGCCCGTACTGCTGATACACGGCCCCTGCCTGCGCATTGACGGTTTCGGCTAACCGCCGCATCCGGCTGACAAACGCTAACGGGCCTAATTGCGCGATAAAATCCATACAAAGGTAGTTACGTAATTAATTACACAAATATTTACATTGTATATGAAATTGCCAAGTATTACACAATTTTATGCCTTTTAATACCTTTTTAGCGTATATATGTATATATAGAAGGCCCTAAGCAAATGTATTTATGAAATTTCACGGTTTACTTGCCATTGCATCGCTACTATTATTCACTCAGTGTCAGTCGTCAAATCAGGAAACTACTCATTCAGAACCCAATTTGCCTGGCAGCGACCGGGATAGTCATGATTGCATCAGATCAGCCGGATATACCTGGTCAGCCGTAAAAAAAGAATGTATCCGGGTATTTGAGTCGGGAGTGCGTCTGAACGCGGCGGCAGGACAAGACTCAACGATGTCAGCGTTTATCGTTTTTGGCGCGGACAGCAGTCAGGTCGAAGTATTCTTCCCGAACCAGGCGCCTGTACCGGTATTGAGCCGATCCGAATCACAAACTACATGGGAGGACGAACAGTTGACGATCAGCCATCAAGCAGGGAAATGGGTGATTCAGCAGGGAGGTAAACCGATATATCAGGAATAAAAAAAGTGGTGGCACGACTCTAACAGGGCCGCCTGGCGGTCGTGCCACTACTAACGGTCATACCGTTAATTCTCCAGTGTCGCCTCAACACTGATCTCGGCTTTCAGCACCTGGCTTACCGGACAGTTCAGTTCGGCGTCTTTTACGCTGGCATCAAATACCTCCTGGCTGATGCCCGGTACTTTCGCTTTCAGAATCAGGTGCGACTTGCTGATTACCCCGTTTTCGAACGTAATAACCGAGGTCGTTTCGAGTGATTCCGGCGTAAAACCAGCCTCGCCCAGAACGAAGCTCAGCTTCATGGTGAAACAGCCTGAGTGAGCCGCCGCAATCAGTTCTTCAGGGTTGGTACCAATACCTTCGGCAAACCGGCTGTTGAACGAGTATTGGGTCTGATTCAGGACGGTGCTTTGTGTTGTTAAGTGACCGTTACCTTCTTTTCCGGAGCCGTTCCAGACGGCAGTAGCTTTGCGTTTCATGTTTTTATGCGGTTTTGTGTTGTTTTCTTGTTTGAACAATACAAAGGTCAGCATGCGGCGGCTGAAAAAAATTAACCCGGGTTAAAATCGATCCAACCGCCCGTTTTTTTACCCCCTCCGGAAGAGGGTTCAGGGCTTTTTTTGTCTGTTTCAGGCTGATTCGGGCCAGGTCTGGCCGTTTGCTCCTTAATTTCAGGCATGCACAGTCGATTTTCACTTCGTCAGATTGCGGCTATCGCGGCAATACTGGTAGCTTTGCTAACCAATCTACCCCTGATCAGTCTCCTGCCAAGGGCACGGCTCAGCCTCTTTCAGGGCGTACCCGACGTGTTGTTTTTTGTTCTGCGCTTTCTTTTTTACAGCGCCTTCGCCTTTTTCTTTATTGAATTTAACCGATGGGGACTGACGCGGCGGCCCATGCAGGGGGCCTTACAGCTTATTGGCTGGCTCACCGTCAACATGCTGCTGTATGGCGTTATCATTGGTTTGTTTGTGGTATTGGTGATGAAGACCCTTCCCAACTACCCTGTGCTGGTGGCGTTTACCGCTTATTTCCGGGGCTTTTTTATCTGGCTCGTGGCGCTGCTGATCGGGTACTTCCTGAACGTGCTGGACCAGAACCGGACGATGCTGGCCGAAAACGAGCGCTTAAAACAGCAAACCATTCAGGCGCAATTCAACGCCCTGCGCGATCAGCTTAACCCGCATTTTCTGTTCAACTCCCTGAATACCCTCAGCTCCCTTATCCGGGAGCACAGTGAGCTGAGCCAGCCGTTTGTCCAGAAGCTGTCGCAGGTGTTGCGGTATTCGCTTCAGGTGCAGCAGCAAAAACTCGTGCCTATTGCCGAAGAACGGCAGTTTACGGCGGCCTTTGCCTTTTTGCTCCACATGCGTTTCGGCGAGCAACTCCGGATCATCGACGAGCTGCCCGACAATCCGCCCTGGCTCATTCCACCGATGACCCTGCAACTGCTGATCGAAAACGCCGTGAAGCACAACGTTATTTCCAGGGCCCGGCCGCTGACGATTCTGATGCAAAGCGACGACGCCGGCGGCGTAATCCGCGTATCAAATCCGTACCAGCCCAAAGCCGAACCCACCGACGGTACCGGCACCGGCCTGGCCAATCTCGACACCCGCATCAAGCTGCTGACCGGCCAATCCATCCGTATTGCGTGTCAGCACGATACATTTACCGTTTCGTTGCCTATCATTCTGAAACAAGCATGAACGTACTGATTCTGGAAGACGAACCCACGGCCGCCCACCACCTGACCGCACTCCTGCACGGAATCGACCCGACGATGCAGATCATCCAGGTTATCGACAGCGTGGCCGACGGGCGGCTGATCTGGCCGACCCTGCCTTCGCCCGACCTGATTGTTTCGGATATTCAGCTCGCCGACGGCCTCAGCTTTTCACTGCTCGAACAGGTTGACGTAGCCTGCCCGATTATTTTTACGACAGCCTATGATGAATATGCGATCCGGGCGTTCCGGCTCAACAGCATTGATTACCTGCTCAAACCGATCGATACCGAAGCCCTGGAGCGGGCCCTGCGTAAATACCGGTCGCTTACCCGGCCTCATACCGATGCCGTGACGCGGCAGCTGCAACAACTGCTGAACGACGGGCATTTCCGGCCACGCACCTACCGCCAGAGCTTTCTGGTACCGTTCCGCGACAAGCTCATTCCGGTCAAAACGGCCGACATTGCCTGGTTTTTGATCGAAGGCGGCGTGGTTTCGGCAACCCTGTCCGACAAAACCAGCTACCCACTCGATACCACCCTCGACGAACTGGATACCCAACTCGATCCGACGCTGTTTTTCCGGGCAAACCGGCAGGTTATCGTCGCACGGACCAGCATTGCCGAAGCGGAGTACTATTTTAACGGGCGCTTGCTGCTCAAACTCCGGCCGGCGCCGGTTCATCAGGTGCTGATCAGCAAAGAGCGGGTGCCGCTGTTCCGGAAGTGGATGGAAACCTACTGAGCATTGACCACCGGATCTGGCCGGTTGACGACCGGATCCGGCGTTTTCGCCCTTTTTTTTCCGCACCTGTGTCTGTCACCGCTATACTTTTACATCGTGAACAACAGTCTATCATCGCATGAAAAAACAACTGATCATCACCGGACTTTGCCTTGTCCTTGCCGTACCTTCATTCGCGCAGCAACGTCAGGTTGGTACACCCGATATGCGGGCCAAACGCCAGACCGAACGCATGAACGAGTCGCTCAACCTGACAGAAACCCAGCTCACCAGTGTTTCGGCCATTAATCTGAAATACGCCCGGGAAATGCAGCCGATTCTTCAGGACGGCGAACGCAACCTGAAAACGGCCCGTCAGGCGCGGGACATCATGCAACGGAAAGACAAGGAGATGAAAGCCGTGCTCGACGCGGCTCAATATCAGCAATATGAGCAAATGAAAGAGGCGTTGCGGAAAGAAGTTAAAGAGCGTCGGGGCCGGAAATGATGCGTCAGTTAACCGTATTCACTCTTTTTGCGGGCCTACTGAGCATGGCCTGCACAACCGGCCTGCCCCCTGCCGGCCCGCAGACCGCCTATGACTTTTCGGCCATTGACCGGATCATGCGCGATTCGGTCAGCACGATCTACAACGGCAATGCGGTCATTATGATCACCATTGACGGCAAACCGGCCTATGTCCGGTCATACGGTAACCTGACGCCCACCACCCGCCGCCCGATTGCCTCCAACAGCAAGTGGCTGACGGGAGCGGTGCTGCTGAGCCTTGTCGATGACGGCAAGCTGAGTCTGTCGGATACGGTCGGCCGGTTTCTGCCGGTTTTCTCGCGATATGGCAAGGGCGGCATTACCATCCGGCAGTTGCTGTCGCATACCTCCGGGTTTCCCGGCAATTCGGAGCAGCGATACGAACTGATCAAATACCGTAACAGTACGCTGGCCGCCATTGCCGATTCCATTGCCATGCGCGTGCCGCTCAAATACAAACCCGGCAGCACATTTGAATACGGCGGAGTGAGTATGCAGGTAGCCGGCCGCATTGCCGAAGTCGTAACGGGAAAAGCGTGGGAAGCCTTGTTTCAGGAAAAAATTGCGGGGCCTTGCCAGATGCGCGACACCGACTACGGACAACTGAGCAATCCGGCCCTGGCGGGCAGTGTGCGGTCGACGGCCAGCGACTACACCAATTTCCTGATCATGCTCGTCAACGGCGGGATGTTTAACGGTAAACGGGTATTGAGTGAGCCATCGGTGCTGGCGATGCAGCAAAACCAGTCGGGCAACGTCGTGACCGGCCATTCGCCTTACCCCGACAAACCGCCGTTTAACCCCTATCACAACGAGGTGATCCGCTACGGCATCGGCTGCTGGCGCGATGTAGTGGCCCCCGGCGACCGGGCCGAAGAGGTCTCGAGCCCTGGTCTGTTTGGCGCCCATCCGTGGATTGTGCCATCAAAAAAACTGACCGGCTACATTTTCACCTTCCAGCTCAACGCGGGCTACACCCTCAGCCGCGCTACCTCGCTCCGCATCCGCAGTCTGGTGCGGGAGGCGGTGAAGTGATGCCGCAAAAAACAACCTTCCCGAAAGTTTAGAACTTTCGGGAAGGTTGTTTTTTGCTCCTGGAAGCTCAGCTCTGAAAGCAAACAACCCCGTTCAGCTATGTCCTGAACGGGGTTTTATGTTTAAATGATTAAATTGCCATGTCGGTTAACTGCTACCAACAGTCAACCGACCCGAAGCCTCGCCGGAGGTTGAGGCTATTTGTTTCACACTCAAATCATACTACCAATATGACGAGAGCGAAACTGAGCAAATGGATGAAGCACACATCCAAAAAGCTCGACCAGAATCAGGGGTGGATTAAAACAATCTTAGCCCTGATCCGTACTGGCTTCTCAATGTTGATAGACTGGTATCGACATTCGTAAGCTAGTTTCCTGACGCTCCACCCTACCAAGGTGGGGCGTTTTTAATTACTACTCAACAAATATAAAATGCTTTCAACGCTATTCAAACGCTTACAAATGCAATCACAGGAAATATTTATCAATAAGACTTTCCCGGTCCATCAGGAACACCCTATTTCCCCGAAATCCGTTTACGAATCCGGCTCAGCGACGGCCCCTGAATGTCGAGGTACGACGCGATGTGGTAGAGCGGAATCATGCTGAAAATGTCCGGATGGGCTTCCACTAAGTTCAGATACCGCTGCTCGGGTGTTTTAAACAAGGTATCTTCCGTCCGGTTCATGATGGTAGCAAACCCCTGCTCGGCCACCAGCCGCCCGAAACGTTCCCACTGGTGTGAGGTCTGATAAAGCAACTGCAGATGATCGTAATGGATATACAGAATCGTTGATCCGACCATCGACTCGGTGTAGTAGTTGCACGGCGACTGCTCCATGAAGCTCTTGTAGGCCACAATCACCTGATTCTTCCCGAAAAAAAACACATTCCGCTCTTCGCCCGTCGCATCGTTGACGTAATAGGTCCGGAACAGGCCGTCGAAAATAAAGCCGAGGTGCTTGCAAACGTTTTTATATTCGTTGTAAAATTCTCCTTTTTTGTAGGTTCTGGGCTGCCAGTAAGGCGCCGATAAGGCAAAGTGCTCGGCATCAATGCCGGCAAACTGGTGTAATACCTGTTCAAGAATAGCGAGTTGCGTCATGGCTTGGTCGGAATGGCCGTGTTCGGCAAGCAAAAATACACGAATCTCCGGGGTTAAAAAGATGACAATTATTGAGGCCATTACCGCTGTATGCCCCCTCCGGCCCGAAAGCCGTCAGGCGCTGACAGACGTGCTGCGTACGAACACCTACCGCAAACATACCGAACTGCTGACAATGGGACAGGTCGCACACTCCATGTATTTTATCCGCAAAGGGCTGGCGCGGGTATACTACTACTACAAGGAAATGGACGTGACAGACTATTTTGCCATCGACGGGCAGTTTGTCGGAGCCGTGCCGAGCGCCTTTACGCGACAACCCACCCGCAAAGCCATTCAGCTGATCGAGAATTCGGAGGTCGACAGCTTTTCGCTGGCAGACGTTGAAGCCTGTTGTGCGGCGCACCATGACCTCGAACGGGCTGTCCGCAAAATGGCCTTTTTCGCCCTGATTCAGGAACAGGAACGGATCGAAAGCCTCCGGTTTCACTCGGCGGCCGAACGCTATGCCGAACTTGAAAAACAGTATCCCGGTATCAGCAACCGTTGCCCGCTCAAATACATTGCTTCGTATCTGGGCACTACCCAGGTCAGCCTCAGCCGTATCCGCGCAGGCGTCCAATAATTTAACGTATGTAAAAAAAGAACCCGCGGGCGTTCAGGACCTTTGTGGCCTTATCTCACAAACGATACAATGAACGTAGCGATTACAGGCGGAGGCATTGCGGGGCTGACCACAGCCATTGCGCTCCGGAAAGCAGGGGTCTCCTGCACTATTTACGAAGCCGCTCCCGATATCAGGCCGGTGGGCGCAGGTATTGCCCTGGCGGCCAACGCCATGCAGGCATTCGCGCGGCTTGGCATTCAGGACGCCATTATGCGTAAGGGGCGCTTACTCAATGCCTTCACCATCAAAGAGCCATCGGGCCGGGTCGTGACCAAAACCGACAGCGTGGCTATGTCGCAGCGGTTCGGGGCCGACAATTTCACCATCCACCGTGCCGACCTGCACCAGACCCTGCTTTCGTTCATCGATCCGGCCTGTATCCGGACCAACAAACGCTGCCTGGATATTACTCAAACGCCCGGCCGCGTAACGCTCCACTTCAGCGACGGCACGTCGGCCGAAGCCGATTACCTGCTGGCCTGCGATGGGATCCGGTCGCCGGTCCGGCAAAAGCTGCTGCCCGACCGCCCGCTGCGGTATGCGGGCTATACCTGCTGGCGGGCGGTCGTTGATATGCCCGGCCTGACCCTGACCGAAGCAACGGAAACGTGGGGAACCGAAGGCCGGTTCGGGGTGGTGCCGCTGACAAATAATCAGGTTTACTGGTTTGCCTGCATCAACACTACGCCCCAAAACGAAGCTTATAAACGCTACACGCCAGATGACCTGCTCTGGCATTTCGGTTCGTTTCACGACCCCATTCCGGCCCTGCTGGAACAGACCCGCCCCGACCAGCTGATCTGGTCCGACATCAACGATCTGACGCCGATTGACCGGTACGCATTCGGCAACATCCTGCTCCTCGGCGATGCCGCCCATGCCACAACGCCTAACATGGGGCAGGGCGCGTGTCAGGCCATTGAAGATGCGGTGGTGCTGGCCCAGGAATGGTACAAACACCTGACTGTTGAAGCGGCCTTTCAGGCGTTTGAAAAGCGGCGGCTTTCGCGGACCCACGCCATCGTAAACCGGTCGCGGCAGGTCGGGAAAATCGCTCAGCTCAGCAGCCCGATGCTGGCCGCCATCCGTAATTTTGTTTTCCGGCAAATTCCCGCGTCGGTCAGTACCAAACAACTGGAGTCGGTCCTGACGGTTGACTTTTAGCTTATCTGGTCATGGCAAGCCCCACAAACGAGTCGGCCGTACCGTAGTAGAGGAACCATTTACCTTTGAAATAAACCAGTCCTTCGGCAAAGGTGGTTCCGGACTTATACTGGCCCGCTACCTCGTGTGGCAGCGTTGGTTTGAGAAACGAATTGTCGGAGCGGCCAATCAGCTTTTCGGGATTGGCCGGATCGAAAATCATCTGCCCGACCGAATACGTCCCTTTTGCCAGATTCGGGTCGGCATTCTGATTGGTCGCGTTCCGGCCATTGTAGAGCAATACAATGCCTTTTTCAGTGATGACGGCCGGTGGCCCGCACTCGGTCAGGCTGCTGTCGAACTTACCGGGACGGGGCCGCGCTACGGCCAGCAGATCGCCTTTGTCGTTCAGAAGCGGATACCAGTCGTACAGGTTTTCCGACCACGCCAGATTAACGAGGTGTTCACCCCAGTACATCCAGTATTTGCCGTTGATCCTGGCCACAACGGGCTTGTTTTTCACCATTTTCGTCACGATAGACCCTGATTTGCTGGGTACGTTCAGGAACTTCTGATTATGGGCTTTGGCAAAGGCCGGCCCTTTTTTCTCCCAGTGAATCAGGTCTTTCGAAAAGGCAATCGACAAGCGGGGCGTTTTGTAATTCCATGAGGTATAGGCGACTACATACGTCCCGTCTTCGGTTTCGACCAGTCGCGGGTCTTCGCAGCCGCCCGGACTGTCATACTGGTTAAACGCATCGTTGTCGGGATACAAAACCGGCGTCGGGTATTTTTTGAAGTGGATACCGTCTTCACTTTCGGCCAGCCCCAGACGGGAGGTACGGCCCCCGAGGTGAGCCGCCGGGTTGTCTTCGCAGCGATACAGCAAATACACTTTATTGTTCCGTACAATAGCCGCCGGGTTAAAGACATCGGCTTTCTGCCAGCGTACTTCCTGCTTTTTAACAGGACACAAAAACGTGTAGCTGGAATCGGCACGGACGATGGGATTCTGGTCGGGCTTGTAGAAGCTATCGACATTCAGGTTCAGAGGGCGTTGCGGCGCGCAGCTCACCATCAGCGCTCCGACACAAAGGGAAAGGAGGTTACGATACATTAACTCAGGCTTTTATCAGGAGATTCAACAATTTACGGTCGAGTTTATAGCCGTGCCAGTCTTCATAGGCCACATCGGCCCGCTTTGAGTTCAGAATGCCAAAATCACCGATGAACTCCCAGAGCGCAAAGCCGATGCCGTTGGCCGACAGAATATCCAGCACATCGCCGAACCACGCCAGAAAAACATCGTGCGGTGTTTTGTTCCAGCAGCCACACTCGCCGCAATGCACGCCAACGCCCTGTTTCACAAGGTTGATCCACGGCTGATAAAACGTTTCGAGCATCTGACGGCTCAGGTACTGGTTACCGACCTGCCCCGGCCATTTTGGTTCGGGCTGCTGGTCGGGGTCTTTCACCGCCCATGGTGCTTTATAGTGGGAAATAATACCTGGCGTATAGCCGCGGCAACTTTGGGCAATGTCGAGATCGGTTAGCTCGGGAATCACGGTGGAGCCTCCGCTGTTTCCGTCGGCGATGATCAGGTGTTTTTTGTTTTCGCGCCGGATTACGTCGGACGCAGCTATGGCCACGCGCCGGTAGTCGACGCCGGGCACCGGCCCGCTTTTGGAATGTTGATCGTTCATATCGGCCCGCATACTGGGTTCATTCAGCAGGTCGAAGCTGATTTTTTTGGCTGATACGTTTTTGTAGCGCTTTGCCCACATGTTCCAGTGGAAGCAGAATGCATCGACCGCCGCCTGATCGGTCCAGAGATTATAGGGCTCGTTAAAGCCGGCGTTGATGCAATAACCAGGGGCACGGTGCAGGTTCAGGCTGACGTGGAGGTTGTGTTTATGGGCCAGATGTACCAGTTGGTCGATACGGTCAACGGCCCGTTCATCTATCTGATAGACCTCATCCGGTTTGATGGGCCGGCTGCGGTCAAACGTCAGGTAGTAGGGATAGGCCATCGGGAGCCGGACAAAATCAAAGCCCCAGTCCTGCATCCATTTCAGGTGATCTTCGGTTGTTGCCGGCCGGCTACGGGCCGGATCGGGTGAAAAGAAGTCGAGTAAATTAAAGCCTTTCCATTTCGGCAGTTTGTTCTGCGGCTTGGCTTCAGGGCCTGCGAGCGCTACCGGTCCCGTCGCCCCTACCGTTGCTGCCACCACAGCGGCCTGCTGAATAAACGTTCGTCGTTGCATGTTAAAAAGAGAACAACCCCTCCCTTATCTACTCAGTGGCTAAAGAGCGAAAGAGCGGCTGCGTTGCAGCAAAGAGCGAAAGAGCGAAAGCGTGCTGACGCAGCCCTCTTGCCAAACAGCGGCTTTCACTTCTATCCCTTTATCGCTCTTTCACTCTCTCACTCTTTCACTCTCTCACTCTTTAAAACACGTCCGCAAATGAACGGACGGTGTCCGATGGCGGACAAAAAACGCTGACACACTCAACATAAATCCTTATTATCAGACACTTACCAATCCGGTACAGGATTTGACGGGATTATGCAGTGGTAGTATATAGAATAGTGGTGGCACGACTTAGAGTCGTGCCACCACTACCAGCAACAACCAGCAACCCGGCAACAACAAATAACTCAGTAACCCCAAAACTTCACCATGCTTCGTAATTACCTTAAAATCGCGGTCCGCAGTCTGTGGAAAAACCGGTTGTTTACGACGATCAATATCGTGGGCTTGTCTACCGGCCTGGCCAGTGTGATTATACTGCTCTTGTTTGTGCAGAAGTCCTTTACGTTTGACGGGTTTCACCGCGATATTGACCGGCTGTATTTTGTACAAACGAAAAGCGACGACAAGGCCTACGGGCAAACCGTCTATCCGCTGCTGGGACAGCTGCTTAAGGAGTACCCTGAGATTGAAACCGGTACGCACATTCAGACCTGGAGTTATCCGTGGATTACAGCCAATGGCAAGAACGTCCAGGAGTCAACAGTTTACGCCGACTCTACCTTTTTTGATGTATTTTCCTTTCCGTTAAAATACGGCGACGCGGCCACGGCGCTCAAAACGAAACAGTCCGTTGTACTGGTCGATAAGGTTGCTCAAAACCTGTTCGGCAATACGAATCCGGTCGGGAAGGCGGTAACGCTGGATGACACCCTGCAATACACCGTCACCGGCGTCCTGAAAGAGCTGCCGGCCAATTCCTCTACTCAGTTTGATGTGTTGCTGCCGGCTGCCAACCTGTACGACTTTCCGGGCTTTAAAGAGAATGCCGACTGGTATAACACCTTTGCGCAGATTTTTGTGAAGCTCCGGCCCGACGCCGACCCGCGCAAGCTGGAAGCCAAATTTCCGGCGCTGGTTAAAACGCACTTTCACAGGGAGGCTCAGAACCGGCAGATTCTGCTGGCACCGGTCAAAGACCGTGTTTTTATTGATGAGCCCAACTTCAAAAACATTCTGTACGGGGCTATCACCATAGCGGCCTTCATCCTGCTCATTACCAGCATCAACCTTATTAACCTGAGTATGGCGTCTTCGCTGATGCGCATCAAAGAGGTCTCCGTAAAACGCGTTATCGGTTCGGCTACCCGTCAGATTCTGGCTCAGTTCTGGGTCGAAGCCGGCCTCGTGGTGTTCCTCTCGCTCGGGCTATCCCTGCTCTTTGCTTTTTATGTGCTGGTGCCGCAGTTTAATGAATTCCGGCAGGGACGTATGCAGCTGACCATCGATCCGGCTACGGATTATCCGACGTTTCTGCGCGTTTTCGGCATTGCGCTGCTGGTTACGCTGGTAGCCGGTACCTACCCTGCCTACCAGCTCAACAAACTCAACCTGACCAACAGCCTTAAAGGCAAGCTGCAAAGCAATCCGCGCGGCAACCGGATGACCCAAAACAGCCTGATTGTGGTTCAGTTTGCCATTGCCGTACTCTTTATCATCGGCACCATCGCCGTCCGCCAGCAGATCAGCTTTATGAAAAGTGCAGACTTAGGATTCAACAAAGACAATCTGCTGGTTGTCAGCACAAATCTGGATTATAAAGACCCGAAAACGGCCAACAGTCAGTTTACCGGCATCATCGACCGGCTCCGCAAAAACCCGCATGTCACCAGCCTGGCTAGTTCGGCGGTTATCCCGACCCGCTACTGGTCTAATTACAACGATTATGAGCCCGTTGGCACCGCCCGAAAGTTTGTGAACCTGCGGCACGTTGCCGGCGGTATCGGCTATACCCAAACGTTTGGCATCCGGCTGGTCGAAGGCCGTGATTTTTCAGAGACGATTGCCAGCGACGCTACCTCGAAACCTGTTTTAATCAACGAATCAGCCAAAAAGGCATTTGGCTGGACTACGGCAGTCGGCAAACAGATTCAGGGCCGCAACTCCTCGGAAGTCCTGACGGTGATCGGCGTGATGAAAGACTTTCACTACCAGTCGCTGAAAGACAAGATTGAGCCGCTGCTGCATTGGTACGGGGGTAAAATGGACCTAAAAGACTACCTCACGATCCGGCTCGACGACGTCCGGAACAGCCCGGCTATCGTGGCAGAACTGGAAGCAGCCTTTAAACAGATTCCCGCCAAACGGCCCTTCAAATACGTCTACATGAGCGACGAAGTTGACAAGACCTACATAGGGACCGAAGGCGTCTGGAAAATGATCAACTTCACGGCGATTCTGGCCATTCTGACGGCCTGTGCGGGCATTTTCGGGCTGATTACCCTGGCGGCCCGTCAGCGCACGAAGGAAATCGGTATCCGGAAAGTCCTCGGTGCTTCGGTAGTCAGTATCACGGTTATGCTGTGCCGCCACTTTCTGTGGCTGGTGGCCCTGGCGGCACTCATTGCCATACCAATCGCCTATTGGGGGCTCGACAAATACCTGAGCGCCTATGCCTACCGCGCCCCGCTCAGCCCATGGATATTCATCATCGGCGGCATCGCGGCCCTGCTGATTGCCCTCCTGACCATCAGCTATCAAACCATCCGCGCCGCCCTCATCAATCCTGTACGGTCCTTAAAGAGTGAATGAGCGAATTGATTGAGTGATTGAGCGATTGAGTGATTGAGTGGGTCGTAATCGTAAATGCGGGTATCAGTGTAAATCCCCGCTAAATCACTCAATCACTAAATCCATCAACTACCATGTTCCAAAACTACCTTAAGATCGCCTGGCGGAACCTGCTGCAACAGAAGGGGTTTTCGTTCATTAACATTTTCGGGCTGACTATCGGCCTGACCTGTTGCTTCCTGATTTTGCTGTTTGTACGGCATGAACTCAGCTACGACAAGTTTCATGCGAAGTATGACCGCATTTACCGGATCAACTACCTGCCGAAATTCGCGGGGCTGACGGAGCCGCTGGCCCTGACGCCACCGCCGGTATCGCCGCTGCTGGCCGCAAACTTCCCGGAAGTGGAAACGTCGGCGCGGATGTTCCGGAGCCCGGCCACGGTTGAGGTGCGGGCTACCGGACAACATGCACCGGTTAAGTTTGACGAAGAGCGATTTTTCTTCAGCGATCCGGCTATCCTTACTATCTTTTCGTTCCACTTTCTGAAAGGAGACCCCCATACCGCCCTGCGCGATAAATTCGCGGTTGTGGTCTCCGCAAAGGCTGCTCAGCGCTATTTCGGCAGTACCGACCCGATCGGGAAAACACTGATCTACGAAGGAAAACACCCGATGACCATTACCGGCGTTATTGAGGACTTCCCGGACAACTCGCACATCTACCCCGACATGATCGCCAACTATGAGACCATGTTTGCGACAGAAAACGAGGCGGCCCGCAAGAATCTGCCGTATAACTTTGTGATTTCGCATTCGTACACCTACGTACTGCTGCGGCCGGGCCATGCGCCGGAGCGGGTAAATGCCCGGTTTCCGGCTTTCCTGAAAACCCATGCCGATAAGGAAATCGCATCCGGTATCGAATACACCCTGGAGCCGATGCGTGATTTTCATCTCCGCTCAACCGCCCAGAACACGCCTGAGCCTGCCGGTAGCATTACCTATGTCTACATTTTTATGGGCATTGCGGGCATTACCCTCCTGATTGCCTGTATCAATTTTATCAACCTGTCGACGGCCCGCTCGCTGCGCCGTGCCAAAGAAGTAGGTATCCGGAAGGTATTGGGCAGCGAAAAGAAACAGCTGATCGCTCAGTTTTTAGGCGAATCACTCCTGCTCAGCTTTCTGGCACTGGTATCATCGCTGGTGCTGATCGGCGTACTGCTTCCGGTCCTGAACACCCTCACCAATAAGCAGCTGACCCTGAACTATCTGCTCAAAGACATGTGGCTATTGCCTGCTTTTATCGGCATCGCCGTTTTATCGGGTGTCCTGTCCGGTGTTTATCCGGCCTTTTTTGTCTCCGGTTTTCAGCCGATTGTCACGCTGAAGGGCAGCTTTTCGAGTGCGAAAGCCAGGGGTGGTCTGTTACGGCAGGCATTGCTCGGGGTTCAGTTGGCAGCCTCTATCGCCTTGATCATCGGTGCCCTGGTTACGTTTCAGCAACTCACCTTCCTGCGCGATCAGCCGCTGGGCTTCGACAAGGATTTTATCATTACCGTAAACACCCGCAACCAGAAGATTACCAACGTATTTGCTTCGGCTTCGGACAGTAGCTATCAACGGCTGAAGACCTTCCGTGAAGTGCTGCTGCGTAATCCGCAGGTGCAGGACATTACGCTGTCGAACAACCCGCTCGGGTCAGGGGGCGTACACCGGAATGTAGTGCCGGAAGGCTACACGCAGAAAGAAAATCTGATGTTTACCGCCATTCTGGCCGTTGATCACAATTTTGCCGAAACGTACGGGCTTAAGCTGGTCGCCGGCCGGCATTTTTCGGAAGCGTATGCGATGGACAAAACCGCCGCGTTTCTGATCAACGAAGCAGCCGTGAAGCAGTATGGCTGGAAAACACCTTCAGCCGCCATCGGCAAAGGCCTGAACGTAGAAGGGAAACAAGGCAAGATCATCGGCGTCCTGAAAGACTTTCATAATCAGTCACTGTATGCTCCCATCGACGGGCTGGTCATGAGCATTTCCCAACCCGAACTAACGGTTTTTTCGATTAAACTCCGGCCTAAACAGGTTCAGCAAACCATTGGCTTTATCCGTCAGCAATGGGACCGGTTTTTCCCCGAAAAAAGCTTTGATTACGCCTTTCTGGATCAGAATCTGGCACAGCAATATGACCGTGACCAGCGACTGAGTAAACTCATCAGCTACTTTGCCATCATGGCCATTCTGATTTCGTGCATGGGTTTGTTTGGGCTGGTCTCGCTGGTAACCCAGCAGAAAACCAAGGAAATCGGCATCCGGAAAGTACTGGGTGCTTCAGTGCCGGGGCTGGTAGCCATGCTTTCGAAAGGCTATGTCGGGCTCGTACTGATTGCCATGGTCATAGCATCGCCGCTGGCGTGGTGGGGCATGAATCAATGGCTTCAGACCTTCGCATATAAAATCGACATTGCCTGGTGGATTTTTGCCCTCGCCGGTTTACTAACCCTGCTGATTACGCTCATCACCGTTTCATTCCAGTCGGTTAAGGCCGCCCTTATCAATCCGGTACGATCCCTGCGCAGCGAGTAGCTTTTTGTCCGCAAACGAACGGAAAACCGTCCGTTTGCGGACAAAAACAAAGACAAACAAAAACACAAATACCTGAAAATCAATCTCTATTCCTTTTTGGCATAGGATTTGGCATGTTGTAGATAAGGCTTTAGCCTATAAACAACAGATACGATGAAGGTCCGAAACAATACTGGTATTCCTTTCGGAGCGCACTTAATACTACGGGGCCAATGGTTTCTTCGGCAGATACGGGGAAACGATTGGCCCTTATTTTTTACCGGCTGGCACCGACAGAACACATGATCAGAAAAAAGTAAAGTACCTGCACGCTTTTTTCATCATTTGTCGTTCTTCATACGTTATTCTCCGCCATCAGGAGCCATTCAACAGCTTTTCATTCTTTATTCCCCCCGCTCAGGCATGAAACAATTATTCACTCTTTTCGCTCTGCTACTCCTTCAGCTGACAGCCATGGCGCAGCGGTCGTCAGTGAGCAAAAACATCATTGTCGATGATCTGATCATGACCATTAAGGTCGACATCGAAGAACCGGGCCGTACGCTCCATTACCACAAGCGGTTTAACATCGAAGGAATGGACTCCGTTGAACGGCAGGCGCTCGAAACCCGCATTCTGGATTCGCTGGGTGTTAACGGCCCGGCTAAAGCCAAACGATTTCAGGATAATCAGCCGGTCGCCAGCGCACACGGTGCCGTGATCAGTTCACGCAGCCGTGGGTATGGGGCGACAAACAGTGAAGTACGGTCAGTCACAACCGGACGGCGGCCAACCGGTGAACCGATTGAGGAGGTCGTCGTGACAGGCTATGCCAAAAAACCGGATAGCTGGAGCAAAGAGCCGGTCGACAACGAAACCATCGAGAAGCTGACAACAAACGACAACATGCCGTACAGCAAACAGATCAAGGACGATCCCGAAACCGGTCGTCTGTTTATGCGGTATCGTTATGAGAAAGACGGAGAAGAATTCATTTTTGAGCGGACAGTCAACGCACAGGGAAAATCAGATAAGGAAAAAAGCCGCATCATCCGCGAAACCGAAAAAAGTCTCGGACTAAAGTAACCCTTTTCACTCATGGCACATATTGCAATCCCTATTCCGACGGTGCCCGGCAAACAGGACATCGAAATTGACGTAACGATTAACGGCCAGAAACAGGCCCTGCATTATCGCGTAGAACTGTTCTACTGGGGCGACTGCACCGTACCTACCTTTGACCGGGTCGACTGCATCCGGCAGATGCTGTCCAGCTATGATCAGGACTGGACGCTGTATTACATCGGTTCGCCGACCGACAAGTTTGTACCGGTGACCTTCGTCAAAAAAGAGGATCTGGTCAAACAGCGGCAATTAATGACCATGGCATAAACAGCCGGACAGGTATAACAAACGGACGGTAACGGTGAAAGTTGCCGTCCGTTTGTTTTTACATCGGTTCGTAAAACGACAGCCGGTTTTGCAGCCGGACAATTTGCTGCTGCAAATCCTCGATTCGTTCCAGCAGTCCGGTAACGACATCCATATCATCCGGGTGAATGGCCAGGTCCTGATGCAGGCGTACCAGTTTTTCCAGCCGTACCAGCTGACCGGGATGGATATAGACCCTCTGCTCAATGATCATGGTCTCAATCAGGCCATTATGTTCAAGGGCCTCAATAAAGGCGGATTCTACCTGATGATACACGCAGAACTCACGGATTGAAATTAATTGCTCAGTATTCATACAGTGTGTGTTGCGGTTAACGGTTGGCTAGTTTCCGGAATAGTTCTTTTTGTTCATCGGTCAGGTCAGTAGGTATTTTAACCTGCCATTGCACATATAAATCGCCGAAGGCGCCCTCCTGGTTGTAGACCGGAAAGCCCTTGCCTTTCAGGCGGCTTTTTCCGCCATTCTGGGTACCGGCGGCCACCGGAATTTTCACTTTACCGTTCAGGGTTTCGATTACCTTTTCACCACCCAGTACGGCCGTATACAGGTCAATCTCCTCCTCAACGTATACATCATGGCCTTTCCGTTTGTAGCGGTCATCGTCGGCCACCAGAATAGTGATGTATAAATCGCCTTTTGGCCCGCCGTTGACGCCCGGTCCGCCATAGCCTGCGAGTTTTATTTTCTGCCCGTTCTCAACACCAGCCTTAATGGTAATGCCAATCTGCTGCCCGTCGAGGGTGAGCGTCTGTTTGTGTGTTGTGTAGGCATCGCGCAGGCTCAGGTGCAGTTCAGCCTGATAGTCGGAGCCGCGAAATTTGGCTGGCCGGCCGCCGGTACGTGTCCGCCCGCCTTCCTGGCCAAACATCGACGAAAGGAAGTCGGAGAAGTCAGCCCCGCCAAAGCCGTCTGAGAAATCATACTCCCCGCCCGTGCCTGCATGCTGCCGGGCTTGTTGCTGCCGTTGTTGTTTCGCCTGTTCATACTGATCGGCATACGCCCAGTCTTTCCCATACTGATCGTATTTTTTCCGTTTTTCCGGATCGCTCAGTACTTCGTTTGCTTCGTTGAGCTGCTGAAACTTTTTTTGCGCTTCCGCATCATTCGGGTTCAGGTCCGGATGCAGTTTGCGGGCCAGCTTCCGGTACGCCTTTTTTATGTCTTCGTCGGAGGCAGTTTTCGGTACCCCCAGCACGGTATAATAATCCACAAATTCCATGTTCGTGTGTGTTTAGCGGTGTAATTTTCCACAAATTTCCCCCTGTACCTATAACAGATATCAGCCGTTTGTAGTTACGCCATCCTTGACAAATTCATGGTTTTCGTATTGTTCATAATTCCACCAGTCAGCCCGTGCAGCAGGAATCCGGTATTTGTTCAGAAAACGGTCCATACTCTTTAGACGGACCACTACAAAAAAGAAACGCCCCCGGTCAGACATGCTGACCGGGGGCGTCATTCAGTAATACAAACCTTTGTCTTAATAACCCGGGTTTTGCAACAGTTTGTTGTTCCGGTTCATCTCGTCGCGGCTGATCGGTAACAGGTACATTTTATCTAACCAGGTCCGGTTTTCTTTACCTGGATCGATCTCGAATACCTTATAACTGTAATCGTAACTGGTTGGATCGTACTTGTATAGTGTCACCGATTTACCTGCCTTCAACGTACCGGTAATATTGATACCATTAGCTTTCCGGCCTAACGTTGTACCGGCAATCATCCAGCGACGGGCATCATGGTACCGTTGTTCTTCAAGGTACATTTCAACGCGGCGTTCATTCCGGTAGCGCTGGCGCAGGGCATCCCCCGATTCGGTCAGAGCAGGCATCCCCGACCGGAAGCGGATTTTGTTCAGCCACGTACGCGCTTCGGCATCCTGACCTAACTCAATACAGGCTTCGGCATAGTTAAAGACCGCTTCGGTATAACGCAGTGCCGGCCATGGCACTTCCTGCCATGTGTTCTGATCGACAATCGCAGGGTTTGCGTCAATAAATTTGCGGGCATAGTAGCCGGTGTAGCTACCGTTCCAGTCTTCAATCGGGCTGTTACGTGTGTCCAGACCGAAGTGTGTAACTTTGGCACCGGAAGCATTCACAATCTCATACCGGCCGGTCTGAATCTGACCCAGCGGATCACGGGCTGTATTTGCGGCACTCCGTGGTTTCCACTGTGAGCCATCATACAGAATCGAGGCGTAGAAACGCGGATCACGGTTAGCATACGGATTAGCCGCATGCTCCGGTTTATTCCAGTCGAATTTCGAGCCATCCATCATTTCATAATCATCAACCATCAGCTGAACAGGCGTGTTTCCGGCCCAGTTGTTATATCCGTTCGGACCGTTAAATAAGCCCTGACGGCCACCGTTTTCTTGTTTTGCATTGATGAAATAGCGACCAAACAGCATCTCTTTTTCACCACCATTACGTGACATAGAGTTGTTGATGTATGTTTGCGTTGCTTCATCTTTCGACAACGGCGCACTCAATGTCAACATGTTACCGTAGCCGGCAATATCGAGAACAGCTTTAGCTGCATCTTTTGCTTTCTGCCAGCGGTCAGTACGGCTACCGCTCAGCGATCCGAAGAACTCCGGTTTCGCATAGGCTGCCAGCACACTTGATTTAGCTTTGGCAGTTGGTACGTCGTGCAGGTCGCTTGCGGCATACAACAACACCCGTGCCTTCAGAGCCAGAGCGGCCGCTTTATTAGCACGACCACGGGCCATCGAACGGCCATCGAGCAGTTTAGCCGCTTCGTCGCAATCCTTAACGATGAAGTTCACACACTCATCCCATGTATTTCGCGGGGCGAGGTAATCAGCCTCTCCGAGGTCGTAGGCACGGTCGATCAGAGGCACACTACCATAGTAACGGATAAGCTGCTGATAGTAATAGGCGCGCATGAACAAAGTCTCACCCTTTAACCGTTCGACAACACCGTTTGTGTTGGTAAACTTCGGTGCTTCCAGGTTTTTCAGGGCCAGGTTACACGCCCGGATACGGGAGTACATGCTGGGCCAGCTCAGAGTACCATTTACCCAACCGATATCGGCCGGGTTAGAGCGCGACTCCGTAATGGTTGTAATGCCACGGCCAGGGTGCGTAAAGATGGTTTCATCGGTCAGCGAGGCAAGCATCTGCTCGTCGAAGCCGCCGTTCCCCAAGCCAGCGTAGATTTCCGTTACGAAGGCATCTGCCAGGGCAGCATCCGTCCACACCGCCGATTCAGACACCTGATCAAGCGGTTGCGTATTTACAAAATCATCATTGCAGCTTGTCACCATGAAGGATCCCACAACAGCTGCTACCAATAGATATTTCAATCGATTCATAATCGTTCAGCGTTAGGATTAGAAACTAGCCGTCAAACCAAGGTTCATAATTTTCGACTGTGGATAGTACTGGCCTGTTGAGTTAGTGGTTTCAGGGTCATATACACCCAGTTTATTCACCAGCGTAAACATGTTCAGGCCGTTTACGTATACACGGAAGTTATTGATTCCAACCTTCTTACCAATGTTTTCAGGAACCGTATAACCAATTTCGAAGTTTTTCAGACGGATATAGTCTGAGCTGCGGAGCCAATAGGTATTATTGTTTGAATAATACTGGTCGCTCCGGTTAGCAATCCGCGGGTGAACACTGCTCGGATTATCAATTGTCCAACGGTTCTGGTAGATATCCAGCAGGAAGTTACCGATGTTGCCTGATTCACCGGCGCTCACGTACTGCTTCGCACCGGCAGATCCCTGGAACAGGATGGTCAGGTCGAAGTTTTTATACTGTGCCGTCAGGTTCATACCCCCCTGGAACATCGGCAACTGGGTAAAGTTGTTACGAACCTGATCGTCCGGTGTAATTTTGCCGTCGTTATTGTAGTCCTTATACTTCATGTCGCCCGGACGCAGTGTATTTACGATGGCCTTGTAATCAATTTTGTTGGCATCGATTTCACCCTGATCTTTGAATACCCCGTCATAGATATAAGCTATAAATGTATTCATCGGACGGCCGGTAGTCCGCTGCCATTCCGGAGCGCCCGGGGCTTCATCCCAGAACAGGATTTTATTTTTCGCGTAACCACCGTTCAGGCTAATGCTATACTTCAGTTGCTTGGCCTGATTGCGGTAACTAATATTAAAGTCGAAACCACGGTTAGCTACTTTACCAATGTTTTCAGCCGGCAGTGATAAACCGGTCGATTGCGGTACCGAAGCATTACGCGTCCAGAGGATGTTGGTACGCAGGTTATAGAAGTAGTCGAGTTCAAACGAGAATTTACCGTTCAGCAGTTGCCCTTCCAGACCAATATCTGAATTATTGGCAACCTCCCAGGTAATGTTCTTGTTCGGAATCCGGGCTTCAAACAACGTCTTTGTTTCTACGTTGTTTACGATATAGCTCCGGAAACCATACGTCGACAGGTACTGATAGGTAGCAATCTGATCGTTACCCAACTGCCCCCAGGAACCGCGAAGTTTCAGGTAGTTTACAGACGGTACACTGTTTTTCCAGAAGTTTTCTTCTGAAATAACCCAACCACCCATTACACCAGGGAAGAAACCATACCGCGTCTCTTCAGGGAAAATATCAGAGCCATCATAGCGCCACAGGAACTCTGCCAGGTATTTTTCCTTATAGTTGTAAGCTGCCCGGCCAAAGTAGTTGATACGGGCCCGTTCAAATGCGCCGCCACCGTTATTTTTCTCCAGGTCACCGCCGGCAAACAACTGGTCAAGTGCCGTAGAGATAAAGAACCGACGATATGCATTAAAGTTATCCCCTTCGATGGTTTCTTTGTTTGTACCAGCCAGGACTGTAATACCGTGGTTACCAAACTTACGCTCATACGTCAGGATACCGCCCAACAGCACGTTCAGCTGCGTTTCGTTACCCAATGTCAGGCGAGGCTCGGCCGGTCCGCGCAGGCTAGGCACCAGTTTAGGCGTCTTGCCATCCGCTTCGAAACCTGACCCTAACTGATATAACGTCCATGGTGTTTCCCAGCGCTTCGTATTCCGGTTACGCTTATCAACAGCGGCAGTACCTGTAAATTTCAACCCTTCGACACCAGGAATTTTAATATCAAGCTGTCCGTTCGTCTGTACATAAAACTGCTTATCGCGGTCGTATCCTGTCAGGTCAGTTGTGATAACCACCGGGTTTTCACCGTTCTCGATATCAGGCCCCGGCAAACCATTCGGCCAAAACGCCGGCTGATTTGGCTTACCCCGCATCTGCATCCGGAAAATAGCACTGGCAGGTTTAGTCGGGAACCGGCGATTTTCCTCACGGCCCAACATACCGATACTCAAATTAACATACTTATTAATCTTGGCGTCCAGGTTCAGCCGCAAGTCATATTGCGAATAGCCCGTTGCAGAGTTTTTATAAAAAGCATCCTGATTCTGATAGCCGAGCGAGGCCAGATACTTGATATTGTCTGTACCACCTGTCAGCTGTAGGTTATGACGGGCCTGTGGCGACCATGGTTTCAGGGTAGCGGCATACCAGTCTGTATTCGGATATAACCATGGGTCTGAGCCATCGTTATATTTCTGAATCTCAGCAGGCGAGTACGGCGCTTTACGAACCGTACCGTTAGGGCGGGTGAACGAGCCACTCGTCCGGTAAGCTGTATTGGCTGCTGGCCATTCATTTGTCGGTAACTGATAGATATCCAGATCATTCAGCATTTCAGCATACTGAGCAGCATTAGCCAGCTTCGGAATGACCGTTGGCTGCGCCCAACCCTGGTTAAACGAGTACGACAGTTCAGGCTTGCCCGTTTTACCACGTTTTGTCGTAATCAGGATTACCCCGTTGGCCGCCCGTGAACCATAAATCGCTGCCGACGCATCTTTCAGAACCGAAATCGTTTCAATATCGGCTGGATTGATGCGGCTGATACCACCTGCCCGGGCAGGAACACCATCAATTACAATCAAGGCATCATTGTTACCCAATGAGTTAGCACCACGGATACGGATCGACGAGTCATCATAGCCAGGCTCACCGCTGCGGTTTACCGCGACAACCCCTGCCATACGACCTGCAATTGAGTTTGAAAGGTTAACGGCCGGAGATTTTACCAGTTCAGCCCCTTTTACACTAGCTACGGAACCGGTTACTGTTTCCTTTTTCTGTACACCGTAACCAACCACAACGACTTCATTCAACGTTTTAAGGTCAGTCGCCAATGTTACGTCAATTGTAGATCGCTTCTCAACAGCGATTTCCTGCGTGAGGTAACCAATAAACGAGAACACCAGTGTTCCGTTGCCGTTTGGCACCGACAGGGAGTAATTACCGCCGTTATCGCTGACGGAACCCGTTGTCGTACCTTTTAAGACAATACTTACCCCCGGAAGGGCCTGCCCCTGATCATCGACCACTTTCCCTTTCACCGTAACATTCTGGGCAAAAGAGGCCGTAACCGTACCGATCAGCAGCAACAAAGCGAAAAGACCGGCTTTTACGCTTTGGAATTTCTCTGGAGTAGAAATTTTCATTGAAGATAATTTAGAAAAGAACTAACAGCCTTTCGTTTACAATTAGAGACTTGTTCCCGAATGGTTACAAGACGAAGCAGAACAATCCATTATATCAAGAGGATCTACATACTAAGTTGGTAAAATTGGTAATGCAGGCTTGATCGCGCGCCATATAAACCCGTTCAGGAAACGGGGCTAAGCAACAACCAGAGCTTGCTGTTGCCAGACAATATGCATAATCTATTATATACTAACTGGAAGGAGAAAACCCCGGCGAAGGCAAACTAACCGGAAATGACACGATATTTTTCATACGCTTTAAGGTTAAGATCAGAAAAGTATGCTGTACTCATATTTTTTTGTTTTTGCATAATGAGAACTTGCTTATGCATAAAACAAAGATATTCTTAATTTTTATTAAAAAGTACTTAACGACTTTATTCTACCATGCAATATCGGCACTTAGTACCAATATCGTTAAAAAACAGTCAATACTGGGCAAAATATGACAATTGTCAGCAATTTTAGTATTATATCCACCTGCAAAATTATGAAAATACAGCACTTACATTAAAATAACGTTAAGTATTGATATATAGCGGGAGCAGAAAAAATTCAAACTATACGCAACGTTTCTACACATACTTGCATCTTTGGAAAAAGCAACAACAAAAACGCTGAACC
This sequence comes from Arsenicibacter rosenii, assembly GCF_001870735.1. GTDB lineage: Bacteria > Bacteroidota > Bacteroidia > Cytophagales > Spirosomataceae > Arsenicibacter > Arsenicibacter rosenii. The sequence continues at coordinate 67,348 of NZ_MORL01000026.1, forward strand.
ATGAGACCAATACTGTCTATTCTTACACTTTTCGCCTTTATCACTTTATCGTCATTCAACAGCTCTGATGATAACCTGCCCCCTTATCAGGTTAAATCCTTTAAAGGTAATCTCACCAACCTGCGGGTCGAAACCTCCGGCGGAAGCATTTCGGTCGAAGGCGGACAGTCGTCGGAAACGAAAGTGGAAATGTATGTGCGGCCAAACAACTGGTTTGGCAAAGACGAACTCTCGAAAGAAGAAATTGCGGAACGCCTGAAAGATTATGACATTACGCTGGATGCCCAGGGTGGTACAGTTATCGCTACGGCAAAACGTAAGAATCAGGATGGGAGCTGGAGCTGGAAAAACGGGGTCAGTATTTCGTTTAAAGTATACACGCCCCGCAACATGAACACCGACCTCCGCACATCCGGCGGCAGTATCCGGCTGGCCAACCTGACCGGCCAACAGAACTTTGCGACCAGCGGTGGCAGCCTGAACATCAACTCAATTGAAGGCAACATAAACGGCCGGACATCCGGCGGCAGCATTACGATGGCCAACTGCCGCTCAGGCCGCAATGGCGAACGCATTGATATGAAAACCTCAGGCGGGTCTATTACGGCCAGCGAATCGACGGGCGATCTGCACCTGACAACGTCGGGCGGCTCACTGCGACTGACCAACCTGAAGGGCCAGATTGATGCCCATACCAGTGGTGGCAGTGTTCAGGCCAATGACATTGACGGCAGCCTGAAAGCCGGTACATCCGGTGGATCGGTCCGCCTGACGGGTATTGCCGGCAGCGTTGATGCCAGTACCAGCGGCGGCAGTATCGAAGCCGAAATCACCCGCCTTGGCGAATACGTCCGGTTAAGTGGCAGCGCAGGCAGCGTGCGTGTCCGGATGCCGCTCAACAAGGGTCTTGATCTTGACCTGCGCGGTAACCGCGTCACAACGGCATCCCTGAGTAATTTTGATGGCAGCATCGAAAAAACACGGGTTGTCGGCCGGTTGAACGGCGGCGGTATTCCGGTAAAAATTTCTTCCGGCAGTGGTAGTGTTCACCTGAACGACTAAATTACCCGCTGTCCTTTTTTGAACGGGGGCTGTCCGTGTGCGGACAGCCCCCGTTTGCTATTAACAGCCATACCGTTGATAATCAAAGGGGTTATCTTTATGGCATATTCCTTGAGGCTGTGTGTATGGAAAACTCAATAGCCTGATCCTATGCTCCGGTCCTACTTCACCATCGCGCTTCGGAATCTCTGGAAGCACCGTCTGTTTACTGCCATCAACATATTCGGGCTTGCTTCAGGATTAACGGTTTGTTTACTGGCTATTACGCACATCCGGACGGCCTTTACCTACGATACGTTTCATCCCAACCCCGAACGCATCTATCGGGTTCTAACTGATGTTGAAGACAAAGGCAGCAACCTGACGGCCTTCGCTACGTCGCCGATGCCACTCGCCCCGCTCCTTACCCGCGACTATGCGCTCGCCGAAAAAATGACCCGTTTCACGCGGGTCTACGGAGATGTTGACGTCAATCATAAGCGGCTGGATGCGATGAGCTATGCCGTCGATCCGGATTTCTTTTCGATGTTCGGCTTCCGGATCCGGTCAGGCAGTCCGGCCACCGCACCCAATACAGTAGTATTGACCGATGAAACGGCTAAGCGTTTTTTTGGTAAAGCGAACCCAATTGGTCAGACAGTACGGATTGGGGACCTGCCGCCGATGACCGTTACCGGCATCCTGGCCGACGATCACCGGAACTCTCATCTTCGGTTTGATTTGCTGATGTCGCTGAACGGCGCCAACGCCAACGCCCGAAAATACCTCAACGACTGGACCAACTACGCGGGCGGTTACACGTATGTACGCCTGAAGCCAAACACACCTGCCATAACTTTCGACCGGATCCTGACCGATATATCGGCGTCTATTTGCCGGACTACGCAGTTTCCGTATGCCAAACGATATTCATTCCGGAGTCAGCCCCTGACCAGTATCTCTCCTGCCTTTAAAGAGCTGGCTTTTTCGACCTACGAACCACAAATCGGGGGACTTAGCGTTGAAATGGCCGTCGGGCTGGTTACCCTGCTGCTGGCGGGCTTCAATTATGTAAACCTGACACTGGCGCGCTCGCTGAGCCGGGCACGGGAGGTGGGTATCCGGAAAGTGTCCGGTGCCGTTCGCTGGCAGCTGATAGGGCAGTTTATGGCGGAGTCGGTTGTTTTGTCGGTTCTTGCCCTGCTGTTAGCGTTTGTGTTCCTGCAACTTGTCACACCAATGCCCTTTGTGCAGCAGTGGCTGGTCAAAGGCGCAACCTGGGACCTGTCGCTCTTCAGTCTTTTTGTAAGCTTCGCGTTGCTGGCAGGCTTACTGGCCGGTTTTGTACCAGCCCGCATCCTGTCGTCGTTTGAGCCGGCACAGGTACTCCGCAGCCAGACGGGGCTGAAAGTCATCAAAGGTATCTCGCTTCGTAAATCCCTGATTGTCGCCCAATTTACCATCTCGCTCATTGCCATGATCGGGTTACTGACCATGATCCGGCAGCATCGGTTTATGGCCAGTTCAAACTATGGGTTTCGTACAGAGCGGGTGCTGAGTATTCCGCTGGGCGGGGTACCTTATCAACGGCTGGCGAATGACCTGAAGACCGTCGCCGGTGTTGAAGAACTCTCACCGCTTTCGGTAATGCTGGCGGATCACGGTGGCGATAATCATACCATGGTCCGGCGCAACCGGTCGGCGACAGACTCCGTTGGCACCATGAGCATTTCAGCCGATGCGGGATTTATACCAGCCATGGGCCTCCACCTGGTGGCTGGCCAGAATCTGCCGGTCAGCCACCGGGATTCATCGGGTCGGCTGGTATTGGTCAACCAGGAAATGGTAAAGGCACTAAAACTGGGCGACGCCCGTGATGCGGTTGGCAAAACCATCTGGCTAAACGACAGTACGGATGTACAGATTGCCGGTGTCATTGCCGATTTCCGCTATGCAACGATGGCGTGGGCTATCATGCCACTGCTGATTCAGTACGAGCCCGGCCGTTTTCACTACCTCAATGTTACGGTCGCTAAAGACGCCGACACGCAGGTTCTGGCCGACGTAAAGCGTATATGGAAAAAACTAGCCCCCTACGAATCTTTTGATGGCCAGTGGTATACCGATTATCTGGATCAGCGCCATAGCCATAACGATGATATCTTTTTTATGTCATTGCTCGTCGGGCTTGCGTTGTCGATTGCATGCCTGGGGCTACTCGGCATGGTAACCTATAACACCACACTGCGGATTAAAGAAGTAGGTATCCGGAAAGTGCTCGGTGCCAAAGTAGGCGAGCTGGTCTGGCTATTATCGTGGGATTTTGTGCGTCTCTTACTGATTTCCAGTGTCATTGCCTTTCCTCTGGGCACCTTGCTGGGCTATGCGTTTCTGTTAAGTTTTGCCTATCACGTCAGCATCGGGATCGAAACACTGGGTGGGTGCCTTGGCCTGCTGTTGCTGATTGGCAGCCTGACTATCGGCTGGCGAACCTACCGCGTGGCACAAACCAATCCGGCCAACAGCCTTCGTGCCGAATAAGAAAAGCCGGACCAACAACGTTTGTTGTTGGTCCGGCTTCGCTGTTGCCTATACATCACGCGTCCGGCGGCCTTTGGCTTTGTCTGCCGATTTGGCCTGTTCGCGTTCGTACTCCTCTTTCTGCCGCTTTTCTGCCGTCAGGTTCCGGTATAGTCCGTTGAGGACATAAATATCATCGATCTCATCAATAAGCTGATGGAGTTGATCCCGAATGTGTTCAATCCGCATTGTCTGTATCTGTTTTTGACCAACAGCATAACTACGTAAGCCATAGTTTGTCGGTTAAAACTACAGTTTTTTTACGGTTTTACCGCTTTCACCTGTACCTGCTGTCCATCAGCAATTACACTAATCACGTAGATACCAGCCATTTGCCCCAACTTAACCGATACATCCACTGATTCGGTCAACGGGTCAAGCCGGGTCATCGTAATGAAATGTCCATGACTATCATGGCATAGAATACTAACCGTTTTTCCCACCTCATAACCTGTCAGGGAGAGCGTTGCCTGGTCCATGATTACAGGGTTTTCTTTTAACCTCGCCTGTAACTGCCGGATAGTAGTTGTTTGTCGTCCGCTCCCTGACTGACACGCTTGTGCAGGAATCCATGGTAGGCTGATGATAACGCCCTGCTGTCGGGCAAACAGTATAACGGATTCCTGGCTTTGGCGCATGGCCGGATCCAGAACATGATCCAGCCGGGTTGTCCAGCCGGTGATGCCGATAGCCATTACGTCAACCGGACTACCATCTCCGCCAGCGATATTGACGTGCAAAGCCCCTGTCTGGCAATTATAGGTTGGCAGCAACAAAGTCAGGCTGGCCGGTGGTGTTGGCTGAGCAGGGGTTGTTGACGGCGGTGGCGGTGCTTTCTGGCAATAGCCTTTCAGATCGAACGCGTAACTGACCAGTGAACTTCCCTGCCGGGCATAAATCAGAACAGGAGGTTGTTCAAGCCGGAGTGCTTCCTCCACATGGTGAATGGTCCGGGTTGTCCAGCCGGTAATTCCAACAGCCATAAACTCAACCGTACTCCCATCACCACCCTGAAAGCGAAAGGTAATCACTCCGGTGGCGCAACTGTACAAGGGTTCCAGTAGTGCCATCGGTTGCCCCGTGTTTCCGGTTGGTGAGCCGGGGATAGTAACGGTAGCCGAAGGCGGTGGCGGTGTGACCGGAATACGTTGATTCCATGGCCGCGTGCTATCAGAGCATGCCGCAGATGCTAACGGCAGATTGTATTCAAAAACCTGTTCCTGTCCGCTTTGCTGTACCCGAATAAACAGTACTTTAGGGTCGCGGTGAACCAGATCATCTCCTACCATAACGCAGGCATCGGTATTCCATTCGCTCACGTTATCAATCTTATACCGTATGGCTGATCCATCTCCGCCACAAGTAGACAGACAAACGCTGCTTTCCTTACAATTGAGAACCGGCGTTTTAATCCGAAGCGGTTTACCTTGTCCCGGCGAACAATCACCACAGGCAGCTACCATATCAAAAGCATATGTCGTTTCATAGCCCGACTGACGAATATATAAAATGATGGTCTTCGGGTCATTCCGGAGTCCTTCAGGTATGATAGATGTAAGCTCAGTTGTCCAGTCTGTCAGACCGATGGCACGCCAGGCCACCGGTGTACCGTCACCCCCTGTCGTCTGTAGGGTAATATTGCCGGACGTACAATCATAGCGTGGTGCAATAGCCTGTAAATCAACCCTACTAACAAACAGATTCAAGGCAGATATAGCCGTTGCCCCGGCATCATCACGGACGACATATTCAATTGCCGGTACAGGGCCCGTAAACTGAGGTGCAGGCAGGAACGTAAAAGCTCCGTTTTCATTGACCGTTACTGTACCAATACCCGGCATAGTAATCGAAATCGGTTCACCGCTACTCAGTGTATAGGTTACACCGTTTACTGTAATCTGGCTGATCCGTAAACGGCCTCCTTCCGGATCGTGGTCATCGGCCAGCAGATTACCTGTCAGCGAGCTTCCAAGCAGAACCGTTCCGGCATTCGGACCCACGACCGGCGGGCAGTTACCACGAGCATTAACCGTAACCGGTAACCCTACTGACAGACAGCCGCTTGCTTTATTTTTCACCACAACGGTCAGCATACTTCCCGGCAGGATGGCGGTTTTAACAGGTGATTCCTGAAAGTCAGCCCCATCATTAAAACTGTACCAGACGTTTTCTGACGGCGTCAAAACCGTTATAGCTCCTCTCAAGCTGAGGCAGTTTGGCTGCACGACATCTACCGTCGGGGTAGACGGCACCGCCGGTGCCCCATTCACCGTTACACTCACCGGCCCCGACTCACAGCCCGACGCCAATGTGCGCACCTTCACCAAATAGACGCCTGAGGCCAATCCGCTTTTTGAATTGCCTGATTGATAACTCGTCCCGTTGTCGAAACTGTAGTCCACACCGGTCTGGGAGGTTATTATCGTAATCGTACCGGTCGGTACCGAACACGTTGGCTGCACCACACTGGCTGTCGGGGCGGACGGCACCGCCGGAGCCCCATTCACCGTCACACTCACCGGCCCCGACTCGCAGCCCGAGGCCAATGAGCGCACCTTCACCAAATAGACGCCTGAGGCCAATCCGCTTTTTGAACTGCCTGATTGATAACTGGCCCCGTTGTCGAAGCTGTACTCGACACCGCTGGCCGGGGCAGTGACCGTCATCGTGCCCGTCGACAGCGAACACGTCGGCTGCACGACATCTACCGTCGGGGTAAACGGCCCGTCCGGAGCCCCATTCACCGTTACGCTCACCGGCCCCGACTCACAGCCCGACGCCAATGTGCGCACCTTCACCAAATAGACTCCTGAGGCCAATCCGCTTTTTGAACTGCCTGATTGATAGCTGGCCCCGTTGTCAAAACTGTACTCAACGCCGCTGGCCGGGGCCGTGACCGTCATCGTGCCCGTCGACAGCGAACACGTCGGCTGTACGACACTGGCCGTCGGGGCAGACGGCACCGCCGGTGCCCCATTTAACGTTACACTCACCGGCCCCGACTCACAGCCCGAGGCCAATAAGCGCACTTTCACCAAATACACGCCCGAGACTAACCCGCTTTTTGAACTGCCTGCTTGATAACTCGCCCCGTTGTCGAAACTGTACTCGACACCACTGGCCGGGGCCGTGACCGTCATCGTGCCCGTCGACAGCGAACACGTTGGCTGCACGACACTGGCCGTCGGGGCAGACGGCACCGCCGGTGCCCCATTTACCGTTACACTCACCGGCCCCGACTCACAGCCCGACGCCAATGTGCGCACCTTCACCAAATAGACGCCTGAGGCCAATCCGCTTTTTGAATTGCCTGATTGATAACTCGTCCCGTTGTCGAAACTGTAGTCCACACCGGTCTGGGAGGTTATTNTGGCTGCACCACATCTACCGTCGGGGCGGACGGCACCGCCGGAGCTCCATTTACCGTCNTGGCTGCACCACACTGGCTGTCGGGGCGGACGGCACCGCCGGAGCCCCATTCACCGTCACACTCACCGGCCCCGACTCGCAGCCCGAGGCCAATGAGCGCACCTTCACCAAATAGACGCCTGAGGCCAATCCGCTTTTTGAACTGCCTGATTGATAACTGGCCCCGTTGTCGAAGCTGTACTCGACACCGCTGGCCGGGGCAGTGACCGTCATCGTGCCCGTCGACAGCGAACACGTCGGCTGCACGACATCTACCGTCGGGGTAAACGGCCCGTCCGGAGCCCCATTCACCGTTACGCTCACCGGCCCCGACTCACAGCCCGACGCCAATGTGCGCACCTTCACCAAATAGACTCCTGAGGCCAATCCGCTTTTTGAACTGCCTGATTGATAGCTGGCCCCGTTGTCAAAACTGTACTCAACGCCGCTGGCCGGGGCCGTGACCGTCATCGTGCCCGTCGACAGCGAACACGTCGGCTGTACGACACTGGCCGTCGGGGCAGACGGCACCGCCGGTGCCCCATTTAACGTTACACTCACCGGCCCCGACTCACAGCCCGAGGCCAATAAGCGCACTTTCACCAAATACACGCCCGAGACTAACCC
>NZ_MORL01000260.1 GCF_001870735.1 Arsenicibacter rosenii
ATGCCACAAAGGTGTCGTCCTGTAAAAAATCGTTCAGTTGATAGTGGTTGTATTCCATGTCCGTGTTTTCCCGTTCTATTGATGAGGTACACATTCTGGTCAAGATTACTCCTTTAGCCGGGTAAGAATTGCTATCGCAATACTGAAAGCAGGCAGGGCAGCACGGTCAGAACGAATCTAATGCTCACTCTGAGCGCCGCGTAAGCTTTGTAAAGCAGATTACTGACCGACTGTTTACTGAGGTCCATGACCCTGGCTATTTCTTCCAGCTTCAGGCCCTGATAAAAGCGCAAATGAATGACTTCCCGCTGCCGGGCGNGGTCAACTGCCATACGGATACGGTTAGCCTGATCCAGTTTCATTTCCTGGTCGATGGTATGTTGTTCAGCCGATAATGTGACTAATAAATCCAGAAAATCGTCGATGTCCTCGGCCTGGCCAAAAACATCATTACGGGCATTTCGAAGC
>NZ_MORL01000261.1 GCF_001870735.1 Arsenicibacter rosenii
AAGGTCCTGGTGTTAATCATCTTTCCGCTTGCTCTCCTCAGCCTAAAGATCAGCAATTGAGCGTGAAAACGGCCCGTTTTCTTTGTGCGACAGCGATCTTCCGCAATCCGGAGGTGTACTATTAGCTTTCCCTAAAGGCACGACTCACATTGCCCCTTACGAGCATGAACAGTCCGGATTACGGGAATCCTCAGATTCGTATGCAGGTTTATTGGGTTTTGGATTTGGCACAGGCAAAGTGATCGTTTCCTCCGATCTGGNAAAGTAATGGATGGCAAGTCTGTTTACTATACCACGATCACCGATCCTAAAGCAGACAATGCGAAACTTTTGGTAAACTGCCTGCGATGGCTGGCTGCGTAATGCATCTCATGAAACGCCCGTTTTCATCATCAGACAGTCAGGCCGTTTTTGTTTCAGATTAGGAGGGTATGTTGAGATTAATGGCGACTTTACTGAACAGGCTC
>NZ_MORL01000262.1 GCF_001870735.1 Arsenicibacter rosenii
TGAAGTTTATGGTGCAGGAGCAGGTAGTCGAAGACTGCATTCAGGATTTATTCCTGCAACTCTGGCAAAACCGCCTTCAGATAAACGAAACCGAATCGGTAAAGCATTATTTGCTGAAGGCACTGCGGCACCACATCATGCAGTACCATCGGGCCAAAAGCCGCTATACAACCGAAGATCTGGATTGGGATGCATCTATTCCGGAAGAGTTTGATGCCGAGACATTACTCATACACCAGGAGTCGCTGCGGTTGCTCACACAAAACATGCAGACACAGCTTGACAAACTACCGGTCCGTGAACGGGAAGCCTTGTACCTCCGCTATTACGAAAACCTGTCGATCCCCGAAATTGCCGAAGTAATGCAGGTTAACCGCCAGTCGGTTTCTAATTTTCTGCAGAAGGCACTCCTGAAAATCCGGAAACGGTGGCTGGAAACCGCGTTAATCCTCTTTTGCATTT
>NZ_MORL01000263.1 GCF_001870735.1 Arsenicibacter rosenii
ATGACGCCTCACTTGTGCAGGTGCATCAATGGACCGGACTGGCTACGGCCGGCCTGAGTTTACTGACTTATGCCCTTCCCCGTCAGCGCTGGATACCGGCTTCACTAACGATAGTCTTCCTGACCATTGCGGGCCACTATGGCGGTAGTCTGACCCATGGGGAAGGCTTTTTGTCGTTTTCAAAGCACCCAACAACCTCGGGTGATCCTTTAGATATACCCGGGACCATGGATAAACCGGTTGCGATGACCGTTGATTCGGCCGGTAAAGCAGGACAACCACTGGTCAGGCGTACCTTTTTTTATCGTGATCAGGTGATTCCCATTCTGGAGAAAAATTGTTACAGCTGCCATGCTGCCAAAAAGAAAAAGGGCGGACTACGACTCGACTCTGAATCGTTTATCAGACAGGGAGGCAAAAACGGACCGGTGCTGTTAGCCGGTAACCCGCAGAAAAGTA
>NZ_MORL01000264.1 GCF_001870735.1 Arsenicibacter rosenii
GAAAGCTCGTTTCAGAAGTTCACGCTCGAAAGCTTTGTCGAGTTCATGGATCTGCCCAAGGCGCTGCTGAAGATGCTGATATTTGCGCCCTTTATGCTCTACTACCTGTACCGGTATTTTTGGAAGGATTTCTTTTCAGAGCTAACCGCATGGCAACGTTGTCAATTCCTTCTTGGCTTGTTCGGGCTGTTCTTACTGCACTCAGCCTTATCGCACTTAATTACCCCCTGATGGGGCAATATCCCAAAAAGCGTTACCCGCTCTCCAGCACCGATGAAGCTGTTCTGCGTCAGGCTATTTTCGACACGCTGAGCCGCTTCATCGGCAAACGGGAAGGGAAGGTAAACAACTCCGCCCCGTGGATTACCGAGATCAATACCTACTGGGGCTTGCCTAAAACATCCCACTACTGCGCCAGTTCGCTGGCGTTCGGCCACGCTAAAAACGGGGTGATTTT
>NZ_MORL01000265.1 GCF_001870735.1 Arsenicibacter rosenii
CTACATCAAACGCACGGTCGCCATCCTGGATCGGCGGCTGATCAACCGCAACCTGATTGCGTTTTGCCATGTGCTGCTGAACAACCACGCCTCATCTACCTTACAGTCGTTTGAAGAGCAGGTCGTTCAGTTTCCGGAAGTTATGGAGTGCTATCAGATGACCGGCACATTCGACTTTATCCTGCGGGTGGTCACCACCGACATAGATGCCTACCACAACTTTTACCGGCACAAACTCGCCAACCTGCCCGACATCACGACCGTACAGACCTTCTTTGTCCTTTCTGAAACCAAAAGCGATACGGCTTATCCGCTTTAGCTGTTCCAGAACTGGAGCTTCACCCCCGTAAAGACCCCGGATTTGGTCCGGTAAACGGTCTTTGTGCTGACCGGCGGTCATGTTTTCAATAGCAATTTCCGTGCGCAGGTAGTCATACCGCATCTTAATGCTGTC
>NZ_MORL01000266.1 GCF_001870735.1 Arsenicibacter rosenii
ACTCGATCTTGGTTTTGCGCTCCTTCCGCCGGGTAACAGCCAGCGTTTTTTCGATGTCTTCCGAACGCCACCCGTACTGCTGCCGGTACGTGATCAGAAGTTCTTCGGGATAGCTGCTCAGCAGAAACCTGCCCTTCAGATTCGCGCACGCATCCAGGAGCCGCCGGAAGTCCTCCAGCGTGTAGCCTTCATAGTGACCCTGATCGGCACTGACGTAGGGTGGGTCCAGGTAGAAAAAGGCATCCGGTGCATCGTAGGCCCGGATCACCTTCAGTACATCATAGCTCTCGATCGTTACCCGCCTGAGCCGCTCCTGATAGGCATCGGTCAGCAGCTTCTTCTTGTTGTAGATTTTGAGCGCACACTTGCCGTGCCGGTCGTAACCGAAGCCGCCCCCGNTGCCATTCTGAGCGTGTTGCTGATTTCATCTTCGCCGGATTCGTACTCGGTGTC
>NZ_MORL01000267.1 GCF_001870735.1 Arsenicibacter rosenii
AGTAATGTTAGTACGGAAAGATCCCGGGCTGTGGCTACTAGCCCGTTACAATAGACAAAGGATCCTCCGGGAAATATCGGTTTAACTTCGGATCTTTTGGGAGTTGCTGCCGCGTTAGCCGTACCGGATTAATGGTACTATGCCAAATGGCTTGTACTTTTACGCGGAGCTTTATTTTAGAAAGCAAAATAAGCAGCCTCGTTTAAGGCAGAAAATACCTGCTAGCAGGTATTTTCTGCCTTAAACGAGGCTGCTTATTTTGCTTTCTAAAATAAAGCTCCGCGTAAAAGTACAAGCCATTTGGCATAGTACCATTAATCCGGTACGGCTAACGCGGCAGCAACTCCCAAAAGATCCGAAGTTAAACCGATATTTCCCGGAGGATCCTTTGTCTATTGTAACGGGCTAGTAGCCACAGCCCGGGATCTTTCCGTACTAACATTACT
>NZ_MORL01000268.1 GCF_001870735.1 Arsenicibacter rosenii
GATTTATGATCTGCAACATTTTGATGCGCCGGCGTCGGGCGGGGTCTTTCTGGCAGGAACGGCCCGTTTTGACGAACTGAAACCGGCAGACGAACGGGAGGCTAACCGCTTCCGGCGGAACCGGCTGATGGCGTATAACGGTTCAATCAGACACCTGATGGCCAGTCTGATAAACAACACATTCGAACAAGCCGGGTTTCAGGTGTATCAGGAAGATGTTACGAAACCGGTATCGCTCGAAGCCCGTTCGGTAACGCTTGCCGCCATAGTTAACGACTATAAGCGGCTCGTTCCGGTGAAAGCATCGGCGTTNCGCCGGCTGGTTTCACCCATGAAACTGATTGTCTTCTATACCAAAGCTACCTCAGGTTTCTCCCCCTACCCCGATGCCCGGTATGCCTACACGGAAATGCGGTTACCGGCCGGTCAATTACAAATGA
>NZ_MORL01000269.1 GCF_001870735.1 Arsenicibacter rosenii
TGGGGAAACCGGAGCTGACTTTATCTGGCAGGGCAGCAGCCTGCCTGCGTCTGTGACGGGGATGGTGCTGAGTTTAAGCGGACTGCCTGCGGGAACATACAGTTATACCGTCATACAGGTAGTCAACAGTTGTACCAGTCTGGCTGCGTCAACGACCGTTCTGTCCAGCAGTGCAGTGTGCAGTTACAAGGCACCGATAGTCAATCCGGATATTGCCCTGACCAGTCCGGATAAACCGGTATCAGGGAATGTACTGACCAACGACAGTGATCCGCAAGGCCTGCCCCTTGTGGCGATGGTGATCAGCCAGCCCGGAGCGGGNCACGCCCCCTGCTGCATTTACCGGAACAGTAAGTTTCTGTTATGCGGCTATCAATACAGCGGGTAAATCCGGGAACGCCTGTGTTTCTGTGCATGTGGTACCGGACCCATCTCCGG
>NZ_MORL01000027.1 GCF_001870735.1 Arsenicibacter rosenii
GGCCGTCAGGTTGGTGAGCGGCGCCAGTATACCGGTCGGACACAGACCCGACAGCGAAAGTGGCGCTCCTGCCAGGGCCGTCAGGGTGGTCGGCAGGTTTGGCAGGGCAGGCAGCGGCAGGGCTGATACCGATACCGGCAAATTGATGAGCGGGGTACCGGCAATGCTGACACTTACTGTCAGCGACGTGGCCGTCGTGCTCAATCCGCCGATGGATACGACGCCGTTCGATCCAAGAGCACCGACCGTTACACCGGCCGGGCCGGTGATAGACACGTTCACCAGCGGATCATTCAGCAGGAAGTTAGTTGGCAGCAAGGTCAGCGACGTGGCCTGACCCACGCAGCCCAGCGTGCCCTGAACGATATTAAGAACCGGTGCCAGCACATTGATATTGGCTACCGTCGGCACGCTCAGACAGCCGTTGGGATCCAGACAGACAACGGTCAGCGATTGTGCACCGGCAATACCGGTATTAATCGGTAACCCAATCCCGCTAATGGCTGTTCCGGAGGTACCCGTCGAACTTGAATAGCTCAGAATTCCCGTCGGGCAACTGCCAACCAGAGTCAGCAGACCATTTTGGACTACCGTATTTGACGCCAGCAAGCCCGTAACCGGTGCCAGGCTAATGACCGTAACGGGAACCTGAATGGCAGGGACCGGTACGCCGGCAACTGAGGCTGTTACGGTTAAATTATAGGTACCGGCCGGCAGACCCGTCAGCGATAAAACAGAACCCGGCTGAGAGGTTGTAACCAGAAAGCCATTGGGTCCCGCAATGCTGATACTTAGCAGGGGGTTAAGCAGGTTTGCAACAGTTCCTGTACCCAATAAGCTCAGATTAAGCGGTTGCCCCAGACAAACCGGCGCTGTTGGTAAGGCGTTTAGTGCATCGCCAATCAGATTCAGCACATTGATATTCAGTAACTGAGATGGACCCGCACAGCCATTGGTCAGGTTTACGCAGAGCGCAGTCACTGTCTGAATGCCCGACGAAACGGTATTAATCGGAATGATACCTGCTGCGGAGCTGCCGCTGAGGCCGGTCGAGGTGACATAATTAAGCACACTGCCAGCTTCGCAGACACCTGTAAGGCTCAGCAGAGAACCTACTGCAGCTGTTTGTGAAGCCAGACCGGTTGGTAGCGCCGGTAACGGAAGAATAGACACCGGAACCGGTAAGTTCAGCAGTTCTACCGTGCCGACTAAAGGCAGGGATGCCGAAGCGACCAGCGTCAGGTTATAGTTGCCGGATGGTAAGCCACCGGCTCCGGTCGGGATACTGACCACCCCGGTGCCACCGACAACAACGCTGAAGTTGTTTGGTCCTTTCAGCACTACCATGGCCCCTACAGGCAGGTTAAGCGGTAGCAGGCCGGACAAAGTGAGTGTCTGACCGGCACAAACCGGACCACTGGTACTGACGTTCGTCGTCGGCTGATTGACCGTGAGCGAGAATGTTGTCGATGTCGAAAGCCCTTGTGGATCCGACACGCGGACTGTAACCGGATAAACACCGGTTACAGATGGTGTGCCCGTAATCGCCCCCGAGGTTGTGTTGATGGCCAATCCTGTGGGTAAGCCAGTCGCTGAATAAGCCAGGGTCTGACCATCCGGTTCCGTAAACGCGCCGGATGTTGGTATGTTTACCGTGCTGCCAATCGCCACCGACTGACCTGGGATGGTTCCCGTAACGGTTGGCGGAGAATTAAGCGTGGTCGCCGATACAACCAGATCGTCAACCGATAGGCTGTGGTCAGTATCAATCAGATCCAGAAAGCCTTCCGGATCATCAGGATCGGTCCAGCGAAGCAGAATATACCCTCCGGCCGGAATATTGACAGTGATCGTTGCCGTCCGGGTTGTACGATTACCGGCGGTATTTCCGTTTAGCGTAGTGGCTCCGCCAGTAAAGTTCGGGCTAACGAAATTTAGAGCAGAAACAGAAACAGGCGTGTAGGTGATCCCCCCCAGATTAAGGGCTTCACCAATACCGCCTGCCAACAGGAACGTCGAATTCAACAGAGAGCCCAGCAGACCAGACCCTACTGTTCCCAGAGGAACATACTCGAAAAAAAGCGTTTGCGCAGCCCCGTCCCCGTCCCGATACCATTGCTCTCCCGTGTAGGTTACGGTGAGCGATGTAATCGGCAGACCGGTGTTGTTCTGAATCATGGCACCATAACGGATCGGGACCAGACCAACTGCTGAGTTGAGCAGGTTGGCGTTTGAGCCCAGGGCCCGTTCGCTGGTCGTACCAAAGCTGTAGCCACCGGCAGTGGGTACAATAGCACTGACAAGGTCCGGAGCGCCTGACGAAGCCAGAATCAGGGTTCGGTTACTGTAAATACCGTCTACATTACCAACCAATCCGGCCAGGTTTACGGTAATGCCGCTGTTTAAGGCATCAAAGTTTTGGGTAAAGCTGCTTGGAGTGCTTCCAAGAGGGACCTGAAGGCCTAAAACTTGTAGACCATTTTGAGCCAACACCTTACCTAAAGGCGCCAGCAGCACCAGACATAGCAATAACCATGACCTGATGTAAGGGAATAAACGTGTAACCATAAACGATAAATTTAAAAGTTGGCTGGAGCTGTTAATTTTCCAATAAAAAAATTAACATGATTTAGCGCGGAATATTACTCAGGATTACGTAATTGTAGTATGTTTAGATTTATTAATTCTATGATTTTTTCCGTTTTTTTATTTTGAAGTAAAACAAGCTGACAAAAAAGTAAATATAGTTTAATTGTAATTGTCGTATAGTTTAATATGTTGCTGTAATTATTTGACTATCATAAAAAAAACCGGCCGGAGAGCAACTGCTCTCCGGCCGGTTTTTTTTATGATAGCAGTACAGGCTATTGCCGGATAACTTTCACCGTTTTTGCTTTCACCGGTGTATTTACCTGCAACAGATATGCCCCTGCCGGGCGGCCGAGTTTTACCCGGACGCGCTGTACCGATTGGGCTTTTTCAACCCATTGCTCACCCTGGGCGGTGCCGTCCGGATTCGCTACCCGTAAGCGCAGCAGCTGACCTTCAGCACCCCGCACGTCAACATCAACCCACTCATCCAGCGTCGGGTTGCCGAGTACCGTTACCTCAAGCGCTGTTGTTGCGTCGATAGCTTCACGGCCTGTGCGCAGGCTGCGGCAATACCCTCTTGCATCAAAGGCATATTGGGCAATCACGCCGTTTTGCTGAGCCCGGATGATAAAGGGTTCAACGTTTGGTTTATCATTCCGTACGTCCTGTGCTACCTCGGTATCCATCTGATCGAAACAATCTGTGGTTGGAACAGTAATACCGATTGCCGAATAAGTAATGGTACTGCCATTGCCACCCGCCGTATTAAACTTGATTACCCCTGTCTGGCAGTTATAATCAGGTTGCAGGAGTTGTAGCGGCTGCCCGATGGTATTGGCCGCACTGCCACAGGTATTGTTTGGCAAAACCGTCAGCAGGAAGCTGGTGCTTGCGGTTCCTCCCTGTGGGTCGGTAGCCGTTACCGTAATCGGATAGTTTCCGTTCAGGAGCGGGAAGCCACTGATGACGTTGCCGTTAACCTCTAACCGGCGTGGTGCGCCTGAGAGGGTATAGGTCAGCGGCTGGCCTTCCGGATCGGTAAAGATATTGCCCGGAATCGTGTAGGTAAAGAAAATACCTACCGTAGCCGTCTGCGAAGGAATTGTTCCGGTAACAACCGGTGCCTGATTCCCGCTGCTTGCCGGATTAACCGTGAAGGTGATGGTTGCCTGACCGGTACTACCCTGTGGATCCTGCGCAAAAATGTAAACAGGGGTGTAAACACCTTGCTGTGTCGGTGTACCGGTAATCACACGGCCAACCAGGGCAATACCGGCCGGTAAGCCGGCGGCACCAAACGTAACGGACTGCCCTTCGGGATCGGTAAAGACACCTGCCGGCAGCGTATAGCTAAACGGTACGCCAACGGTTCCGGTCAGATTCGGCAACCCGCCATTATAAACCGGTGGCTGATTGGCCTGCCCCGAGCAGAACGTCCGGAAGTTAAACACGTAGGTTACAGCCGAGGCCGGATCGCCGGTATACCGTGCCATGACCGTAATGGTTGACTGATTCTGGTCATTGCGCAGTTCACTTTCGATACGGGCGTTCGGATTGGTGCTATACCCGCGTACCCCGATGGCCATGTACTCAACCGGCCGGTTCGGATCGCCGCCTGTACGGCCAAAGACAATATCACCGGTCTGGCAGTTGTAACTCAGGACAGTGGCTGTCAGCGGGCCACCGACAACCGGTGCCGGGTTAATCGTAATGGTAAATGTACCGGTTTGTGAAGCCCCCTGCGGATCCATGGCCATAATGGTTACCCCATATGCGCCCTGTAGTCCTGGCGTACCGCTGATGGTCTGTCCGGAAAGCGACAGACCCGCTGGTAAACCCGTGGCCGTATAGGTCAGCGCCTGCCCTTCGGGATCGGTAAAGGCATTAGCCGGGAAAGTATACGTAAACGGCACCCCAACGGTTCCGGTCTGATTGGCCAGCGTACCATTGTATACCGGTGGCTGGTTGCCCTGACCGGAACAGAAGGTACGGAAATTAAAGGCATAATTTGCGCTTGCACTGCCTTCTCCTACATACCGGATAAATACCGTGATCGCTGACTGGTTCGGATCAGACCGCAGTTCGGATTCGATGCGTCCGGATGGTGAGGTACTCCAGCCTTTTACCCCGATCGCCAGATACTCAACCGGCCGGTTCGGATCCCCGCCCGTGCGTCCGAAGACAATATCTCCGGTTGCACAGTTGTAACTGATCACGGTTACACCCAACGGTGTGGTGACGACAAATGCCGGATTTACAATCAGCGTAAAGGCAGTCGCGGCCGATGCATTCTGAGGGTCAGTAGCTGTAATCGTGATCGGGAAGTTACCCGTCACGGATGGTACCCCTGAAATAACACCGGTAGCCGGGTTGATATTCAACCCTGCCGGCAGGCCAATGGCCGTGTACATCAGCGGATCAACATCAAAGAAGGCTCCTGCTGTGGTCGTGCTGAAGGCGGCGTTAACCGTGGCAAACTGCGGAGACGTCAGATTGCCGACTACCTGCGGTGCCAGATTGCTGACGGCTTGCGGAACTACGTTCAGCACGAAGCTTGACGATACCGATGCTCCCTGCGGATCGCGGGCTGTCACCGTAACGGCATAGACCCCGGAAACCGATGTGCTGCCACTGATGATTCCGTTGGTGCTGTTGATCGTGATGCCCGTTGGCAGCCCCGTTGCCGAGTAGCTCAGCGGCCCGCCGTCCGGATCATTGAACGCATAGGCGGTTGGCGTTACAAACGCTGTGTTAACCGTTGCCGTTTGCGGGGAAGCCAGACCGCCGCCAACCAGTACCGGTGTCTGATTGGAAGGAGTTACGTTCAGAATAAAGCCAGCTGACACGTTAGCTCCCTGCGGATCCGTAGCCGTCACAATGATCGGGAAACTGCCCGATTGTGTCGGCGATCCGGAGATCACACCCGTTGTCGGATTGATGCTCAGACCCGTTGGTAAGCCGGTTGCCGTGAAGCTCAGCGGTCCGCCGTCCGGATCGGTAAACGCGCCGGCGGTTGTTGTACTAAACGCTACCCCAACCGTGGCCGATTGCGGATTGGCCAGTGGCGTACCGCTCAGCACAGGCGACTGGTTGGTGGCTGCCTGTGGCGAGACATTCAGGGTGAAGACAGACGATACGCCGGCTCCCTGCGGATCACGGGCGGTGACGGTCACGAGGAAGGTGCCGGTTACCGATGCCGCTCCGCTGATTATGCCGCTTGACGGGTTGATCGCCAGACCGGTTGGCAGGCCTGTTGCCGAATAACTCAGCGGTCCGCCGTCCGGATCACTAAAGGCATAAGCCGTTGGCGTAACAAAGCCAACGTTAACGGTCGCGGTCTGTGGTGATATAATACCACCGTTCGCCAGCACAGGCGGCTGATTCGCCGGAGCAATGTTGAGCGTAAAGCCGGTTGACGCCATCCCCCCCTGAGGATCCATTGCCGTTACCACGATCGGGAAGCTGCCCGATTGTGTCGGCGATCCGGAGATCACACCCGTTGTCGGATTGATACTCAGACCCGTTGGTAAGCCGGTTGCCGTGAAGCTCAGCGGTCCGCCATCCGGATCGGTAAAGGCCCCGGCTGTTGTCGTACTGAACGCGACGCCGACCGTACCCGATTGCGGATTAGCCAGTGGCGTACCGCTTAACACCGGCGCCTGGTTGGTGGCTGCCTGTGGCGAGACATTCAGGATAAAGACAGAGGAAACGCTTGCACTTGCCGGATCCGTTGCCGTCACAGTAACCGCAAATACCCCGCTTACCGACGGTACACCCGAAATAATGCCGTTGGTTGAGTTGATGCCCAGACCCGCCGGTAAGCCGGTTGCGGTAAAACTCAGCGGGCCGCCATCCGGATCGTTGAACGCATAAGCCGTTGGGGTGACAAACGCCTGTGCAACGGTGGCTGATTGCGGTGAATTAATGCCGCCGCCGACCAATACCGGTGCCTGATTAGACGGTGCAATATTGAGCGTAAAGCCGGTCGATGCGGCCCCTCCCTGCGGATCAGAGGCAATTACCACTACCGGGAAGCTGCCCGACTGCGTTGGTGTACCCGAAATGACGCCGGTGGCCGGGTTAATGCTGACGCCGTTTGGCAGGCCTGTTGCCGTAAAGCTCAGTGGTCCGCCGTCCGGATCGGTAAAGGCCCCGGCGGTTGTCGTACTGAACGCGACGCCGACGGTACCCGATTGCGGATTGGCCAGTGGCGTACCGGTTAATACCGGTGCCTGGTTTGGCGTCGTTTGTGGCGCTACCACCAGTGTGAAGCTCGCCGAGGCATTAGCGCCCTGCGGATCACTGGCGGTTACCGTGATCGGGAAGGTACCGCTTACCGAAGGTGCACCGGAAATGATCCCGTTCGTATTGCCGATGCTCAGGCCGGTTGGCAGCCCCGTTGCCGAGTAGCTCAGCGGTCCGCCGTCGGGATCGGTAAATACCCCCGACGTGTTTGTCAGGAATGTGGTATTAACGGTCGCAAACTGAGGCGAAGTCAGGGTCCCGTTGACCACCGGCGGCTGGTTGGCCGGTGTGACCACCAGCGTAAAGCCTGTAGACACTGAGCTGCCCTGCGGATCAGTGGCCGACACAATAATCGGGAAACTGCCCGACTGCGTTGGTGTACCCGAAATGACCCCGGTGGCCGGATTGATGCCGACACCGGTTGGCAGTCCTGTTGCCGAGTAGCTCAACGGTCCGCCATCCGGATCGGTAAAGGCCCCCGCTGTGGTTGTACTGAAGGCTACGCCAACCGTGGCCGATTGCGGTGAAACAAGCGTGGTGCTGGTTAGCTGAGGCGCCTGGTTCGGCACCGTCTGCGGCACCACATTCAGCGTAAAGAAAGACGTCGCACTGGCTCCCTGCGGATCGCGGGCGGTGACTGCAACGATAAAGGTACCGGTTACCGACGGAACGCCGGAGATGATCCCATTCGTAGAGTTAATGGCCAGGCCGGTTGGTAAGCCGGTTGCCGAGTAGCTCAGCGGGCCGCCATCCGGATCATTAAACGCGTAGGCTGTCGGGGTGCTGAACGGCGTGTTGACCGTGGCTGTCTGCGGGCTGGCAATACCACTGCCAACAATGGCCGGTGACTGGTTGGCCGGTGAAATGACAAGAACGAAATCATCGGATACCAAACCACCCCGACCATCATCGGCCGTTACCAGTACTGTAAACGTACCGGCTTGTGTCGGCGTGCCGGAGATGATCCCGGCGGCTGAGGTTGTCAGTCCTGCCGGTAAGCCGGTGCTTGTAAAGGTCAACGGATTCCCGTCCGGATCAGAGAACGCCGGGGTCACATCTGTACTGAATCCGATACCGACTGTTCCGGACTGCGGCGACGGAATACCCGTCCCGACGATTACCGGCGGCCGGTTCGGTGCCGGTGAAACAATAATGGTCAGATCATCGGATACCGAACCACTCTGGCTGTCGGCTGCGGTTACCGTAAACGCATAGGTTCCGCTGGTTGACGGTGTGCCGGAGATCACCCCACCCGTCGGTGAAATGGACAGACCCGGAGGCAGAGTACCGGTTACCGTAAAGATCAGCGCGCCGCCTTCCGGATCAGCGAAATAAGGCGCAAGGCTGAATGCGAACGGTACTGTAACGGTCGCCGATTGTGGTGTCGGAATACCACCACCTACCAGAACCGGTGGCTGATTGGGGGCCGGAGAGATAATCAGCACCAGGTCATCGGATACCGAGCCGCCCTGGCCATCATTGGCCGTAACGATCACCGTAGTTGTACCGGCCACCGTTGGCGTGCCGGAGATCGTACCGGCTGGTGAAATGCTTAATCCGGCAGGTAACGGGGTGCTGCTGAATGTGAGTGTATTGCCATCAGGGTCATTAAAGGCCGCTGCCACATTCGAACTGAAGCCGGTGCCGACCGTACCTGATTGCGGCGACGGAATACCGCTCCCTATTAAAACCGGTGACTGATTGGTTGGCGAGGCAATGATGACACTGATGACGGTAGCCTGACTGACGCAGCCCCCGTTAACACAGACAGCTGTGTAGGAGACAGTACCGGCCGTTGTGGTTGGTACGTTGATCGGGCTGCTGGTTCCGCTCAGCCCGTTTGATCCCACATAGCTTAAAGAGCCGCCACCTGAACAGCTGGCCGTAAAGACAACCGGATTATTAGTGCCTTGCGTGACAGAGACGGATGTTTGTCCGGCCGGATACGTCTGGCCAACGGTCGGGCTCGACGCCACGGATGGCGGCTGAACGCTGAGTACCGTAACCGGTAAGACAACGCTTGCCACCGGTGCTCCCAGCAGGTAAGCGGTTACCGTCAGGTTGTTGGAGCCCGCCGGCAAACCGCTTATGGTCAGAACGCCCGGACCACCTGCTACTACGTTCAGGTTGGATACGCCCGTTACCGACAGACTTACCAGATTCAGATCAAGACCATTGCCGCCTAACAGCGTTACGTTCAGTACGTTGCCGAGGCAAATCGGATTGATGACGCCCGCCGGCGTAAGGGTTCCGTTTACCAGCGTCACGTTCACGACCGAGATCGGGCTGATACAGCCATTGGCATCCAGACAGACAACCGTATAGGATTGTACGCCTGCACTGCCGGTCAGCACCGGAATAATGCCCGTCGCGGTTGAGCCGGAAGTACCGCTGGTTGAGGTATAGTTCAGCACACCCGTCGGGCAGGTACCCGCCAGGTTGAGTGTCGAGCCGGTCAGGCCGCTGACCGATACCAGATTCTGTACCGCAGGCAGACTGATGACATTGGTCGTCAGGGCGACATTCGCCACGGGTGTGCCCGACAGGAAGGCGGTTACCGTCAGGTTATTGGTGCCGGTTGGCAGTCCGGTTACCTGTAGCAGGCCCGGTCCCAGAACCGTAGCCGACACACCGACAGGGCCGGTCACCGACAGACTGATGAGGCCGCTGTTGGCGCCGCCGGTCAGTCCGCTCAGAATACCGCTGCCCAGCAGGCTGAGGTTGAGGGGCTGGCCCAGACAAATTTGCGGCGGCGTGCCGGGCAGCAGACTCAGCCCGCCGCCGACCACCGTTACATTGGCCACCGAGATGGGGCTGATACAGCCGTTTCCGTCGATACAGACAACGGTGTAGGACTGTATGCCGGTTGCGCCGGTTGGAATTGTCGGATTACCGGTTCCCGTACCGTTGGTTGAGGTATAGTTCAGTACACCTGTCGGGCAGCTGCCGGTCAGCGTCAGGGTATTGCCCTGAAGGACGGTCTGAGAGGTGACAAGGTTAATCACAGACTGAACGGCATTGGGCACGGTAACGGCTACCGGAACAGTCAGGATCGTTTGACCAAGCAGGGTTGCTGTCAGGGTAAGGCTGTTTGTTCCCGCCGGTAACCCCCCGGGGCCGGTGGCCAGCGTAGCGGTTCCGTTGCCGCCGACAACGGCGCTCACGCCATTGGGCCCGCTGATTGTCAGCACCGCTAACGGGGGCAGGTTCAAGGGCAGAATACTTAGCGAAAGCGGTTGCCCCAGGCAAAGCTGACCGGTAGGAGTGACCGTGGCCGATGGCTGGTTGACCTGCAGGCTAAAAGACGTAGCTGCCGAATTCCCTTGCGGATCGGATACGGCGACCGTTACCGTCGACGTACCGCTAACGGATGGTGTCCCCGTAATGACCCCTGTTGACGGATTAATGACAAGACCGGTGGGTAATCCGGTTGCCGAAAAGCTGAGCAACTGTCCGTCCGGTTCTGTAAAGGCGGTAGCGGTAGGTATGTTTACGGCTACGCCCACCGTTGCCGTTTGCGCCGGTATCGTGCCCGTTACCTGCGGCGGATTATTAATGAGAGTCGGCGTAATAACCAGATCGTCGATTGCCAGACTATGACTTTGCAGGTCAAGCAGGGCCGGTACAACCGCTTTCCAGCGCAGCAGAATAAGTTCGCCGTTTTCAACGGGTGTGGAAAACGTAATGACCCCGTTGATGGCAGCGCTGTTTGCTGCCAGGTTGCCATCCAGTTCTGTCGGGGTCGGGAGCGCTACCGGAAAACCAGCCAGGTTTGTATTTCTGATACTGGTAAAATCCAGTGCCGGAACCGCCGTAAACGGAACGGTCGTAATGGCATCGTTCAGTAATAATAATGTATTTCCTAAAACGGTCGTAATCAGACTCGTTCCGGCAACGCGGGCATAATCAAAAGTCAGGCTTTGCGACTGGCCCGATGCGTCGGTATACCATTGCTCGCCCCGATACGAAACAGACATGGATGATATACGCAAACCCGAATTGTTCCGGATCAGAACACCCAACGTGATTGGCGTAATACCAGCGGTAGAATTTAAACTGCTCGGGTTAGCCCCGAGCGCGCGGTCGGTTGTATTCCCGAAACTATAGGCTCCCGTTGCCGGTACAATGGCATTGACCAGATCCGGGGCGCCCGTGGAGGCAAATACCGTCAGTCGGTTGGTATAGGTGCCGTCTACGTTCCCTACTAATCCGGCGGCGCTGACTGTCAGGCCGCTGCTGAGCGAATTGAAGTTTTGTGTCAGACTGGTCGGGGTTGTCCCGATCGGTACATTGATGCCTAAAACCTGTAGGCCGTTTTGTGCCAGTGCCCCGCTGAGAGACATGGCGAGTACCATCAAAACCAGAAATCCGGCCCTGAGGATACAAGGTAGTTTTTGTTTCATAAACGTTGACTAAGAGATAGTTGACCGGACGATTCAGACAAAGTAATACCGGTCTCCGTTTTTTCCGGAGTTACCAGTGCCTTGTCTGAAGGCATCCCAGATACGCTACATGACTCTGCCCTCGCAGCAATGAGCAACAGAGAACGTTCTTCGGGTAAGTGAAGCGCCCGAAGCGAGTAATGTCCGGGGAGACATTACCTCTGCCGTAAACCAATCAGCGGGTGTGGGCCGGCTGATCACTGTACATGTTAAAGGAAATAATTAAGTTGAGGTTTTGCCATAGTCCGTCTGATTGGGTGAATACTATAAAAACCAGTAATTGTACCGCCAAATGTATTGAAGTTCTGTAATTAGCAAAAGTCACTTAATAATAAGTCAAGGCTATTTGTGTCTTTTTATGTGAACTTAATGGTAAATAATGGTAACTAGTTATTTAACGGTAACGTTGACGGGTAATTTGCTTGATTTATGCACGTCCGGGTCGGCCGATTATTGGTTTGATTGGGGCTATACAAAAAAAGAAAGCCCTGATCATCCGTTAATGCATGGATAATCAGGGCTTTATGTACTTAAGGCGTGTTTATTCGAAGCAGAGTGAAGCTGCTCCTAACAGCCCCGCATCATTACCAAGTGTTGCGCGCTTGATCGACAAACCGTCTTTGTAGTAAGGCGTGAGCCAGAAATCCAGCTCTTTTTGTACCGCCGGCAGGATATATTCAAAGGAAGCAGACAGGCCACCGCCAATGAGGATATTGCGGATATCCAGAATACGGATCAGTGATACCAGGCCTTCGCCCAGCATTTCGCCTACTTCTGTCCAGATTTGCAGGGCGAGCTTATCGCCTTCGGCCGCAGCGGCGACCAGACCAGTCGTTGAGATTTCACCATCGTCCGGCAATTGGGTGGCACCGGTATACTCCGAACGGCGCAGGTTAGCCAGGTCCAGCAGTTCTTTCTTGCCGATGTTGCGCTCCAGAACCTTGCCGTTACGGGAAGGAATATGGCCCGGCTCCATGGCATTGCCATCACCGCCTTTAAACACCTTCTTGTCGATGATGGCGGCACCACCAACGCCGGTCCCCAGCGTAATGAAAATATAATTCTCGTCGTTCATGTCTTCCACGAAGTAGAACTCCCCAAGCGCGGCGGCATTGGCATCATTCTCCAGGAAGAACTCAACATTCGGAAAACGTTTGGTCAGAATATCAACCATCGGAACGCCATTCAATTCAGGGATGGCGGTGATTTCGAGCGGCACCGTACGTTTACGGTTAATCATACCGGGCAAACCGATTCCAACTTTGGTGATGTCCTTATGATCGGCCAGCTGAATGGCAATGGCGTCGCCGAAGCGCTCCATGAAATGGCCCGATTCGCGCCATGAGGACGTATCGTGACTATAGAAGTTAGAAATTTTGCCGGTTTGGGCGTCTACGATGCCCATTTTAACATTTGTGCCGCCGACATCAATGCCTAGATACTGAATAGAAGACATTTTATGAATATACAGTTTGCTGTTTGCAGTTTACAGTTGGGAGTTAATGGATGAAGTGGCGTGCAAGATACAAACATCTTTACTAAATATCGCCTAATTGTGGCCGAATCAGCACCTCTTCAACGACCGCACTTCGGGAAAGGCTATAGGCCGCCCATACGGTGTCGGCCACATCTTCCGCTTTCATGAAGCGGTCTTCGGGCAGCTCCGTACCTTCCCAACTGGCTGTGAGTGTGGCACCCGGCATAACGGCCGTTACCTTCACGCCGTGTGGTTTTAACTCCTCGCGCAATACGCGGCTCATGCCCAGCAGGGCATATTTGGAAATACAATAAGAACCGCCGTTTGTGTAGGCCGTAATACTGGCCGTTGAACACATCATAACGATATGGCCCTCGCGCCGGGCAATCATATCCCCGACCAGGCCGCGGGTCAGGTGGTAGGCGCTGGCGACATTGGTGGCCATGAGCTGTTCAAAAACACCCTCGGCCTCGGTATGAATCTGTCCGGGCTGAAACACACCGGTGTTGTTGACCAGTACGGCAACCGGCCGGTTCAGCGCCTGCAGGTAATCAATCAGTTGGTTTACCCCGTCGCGGGTCGACAGATCAGCGGCGACCGGCAGGTAGTTCTGCCCTTCGACGCCGGTTACGGTACGGGCGCAGATGACGGCATCGAACCCTTCGCTGATAAAACGGTCGGCAATGGCCCGCCCGATTCCCTTGGTCCCGCCCGTCACAACAAGTAATGGATTCATAGTAAGTCTTTGTTGGTAAAGTGGCCGGGTAATGCCGTGCCTGCCGGCAGCCGGAATCGTCCCGTACAGCTATCAATTTTTTTCGAAGCGGCAATTTACGCAACAAACCATTCTATCTTTACCGGCGTTTCTAATTGAGTCTACTGCAAATTGTCATTTGTGGGCTATACCGGTCTCGTTTTTGAGGTAAACAACGGCAATTTTGCCAGGGCAGCAGCATAAATTACCAGACATGTCACATATAGGTAAGTATTTTATTTTTTTAGGTACGCTCTTTACAAACCGGGAGAAGTTCAGGGTCTATTACCGCTTAGTGATGGAAGAGTGCATTTCCATTGGTATTAAATCTGTGTTTATTGTTTCGATTGTCTCGACGTTTATCGGGGCGGTTACGTGCGTACAAACGGCCTATAACCTCGTCAGCCCGCTCATTCCGTTGTCTATCATTGCGGTGATTGTCCGGGACAGTACAATTCTGGAACTGGCACCGACCATTACGAGTGTCGTACTGGCGGGTAAGGTCGGGTCGAATATCGCCAGTCAGCTCGGAACGATGCGGATTACCGAACAGATTGATGCCCTGGAAGTGATCGGGATCAATTCGAGTTCGTATCTGGTCCTGCCCAAAATGATCGCCTCCATGGTGATGTTTCCGCTCCTGATTATCCTGGCTGGTTTTCTGTCGATCTGGGGTGGCTATGTAGCCGGTACGCTGACCGACATTATTACCCCGCAGGACTATATTTACGGACTCCGGTCTGATTTCAAACCGTTCAGCGTGACCTTTGCCCTCATCAAGTCCGTGGTTTTTGCGATCCTGATTTCGTCGATTTCGGCCTATCAGGGGTATAACGTACGGGGCGGGGCGCTGGAGGTCGGAGCCGCCTCCACAACGGCCGTTACCAACAGTTGTATTGCCGTGCTGGCCGCCGATTTCTTACTGGCGCAGTTGCTGCTCTAAACGCACCACCATTTCATAAGGATTCAGACAATGATTGAGATAAAAAATATTGCCAAAACCTTCGGCGACCGGCAGGTGCTGGCCGGCATCAGCGGAACCTTCAGACCCGGCGAAACCAGCCTGATTATTGGTGGCAGCGGTACCGGTAAAAGTGTTTTGCTGAAATGCATGATCGGCCTCGTGAAACCCGATCAGGGTGAGGTGTTGTATAATGGCCGGAATTTTCTGACGGGCGATGAGGAGGTGCAGAAGGAAATCCGTCGTGAGATGGGGGTGCTGTTTCAGGGATCGGCCTTATTTGATTCGAAGACGGTGCTGGAAAATGTACAGTTTCCGCTTGATATGCTGACAGAAACGCCTTCGGCCGAGAAAGAAGAACGGGCTATGTTCTGTTTGCAGCGTGTCGGGCTGGAGGCCGCTGCCGAACGGATGCCTTCGGAGCTGTCGGGCGGGATGAAAAAACGGGTAGGGATTGCCCGCGCCATCGTCATGAACCCGAAATACCTCTTCTGCGACGAACCAAACTCGGGCCTCGATCCGCTGACATCCATCAAGATCGATCAGCTGATTAAGGAAATTACCGACGAGTTTAACATTACAACGGTCGTAATTACCCACGACATGAATTCGATGCTGGAGATTGGCGAAAAAATCATGTTCCTCTACAAAGGCCTGAAAATGTGGGAAGGTGATAATTCCACCATTACCCGTTCGACCGTTCCGGAACTGAACGAATTCATTTACGCCAACAAACTACTACGGGATATTAAATAACCTTTTCCCTTTCCCCGTACGGGCGACCCCACGTGGTCGCCCCAATAACTGCCTTGGGTGTGGTCGCCCCAATAACTGCCTTGAGTGTGGTCGCCCCAATGACTGCCTTAAGTGTGGTCGCCCGGTTATTTCCGGAAACGGGCCAGTGCCAGCTTAACCGTATCCCGCTCAATAATGGCAATCGTGCCGAGATAGGCCAGAAACAACGCCAGGTGATACGGCACGGAAATCCACAGATTGCTGATGGTAATCTGCCCCGAAAAATAAATCAGTATCCCTGCGCTGCCGATGTACCACACAGCTGATTTGAGGTGGTACGGCACCGGATAATACTTCTCTCCGAGCACATAGCACAAGACCATCATGACCAGGCTGGAGGCCAGGAAGGCAATGGCGCACCCCATATAGCCCATGCGCGGGATCAGTGCCATGTTCAGCACAATGGTCGTGATGGCGCCGATAACGGTAATCAGGGTGCCGAACTTTGTTTTGTCGCTAAGCTTAAACCAGAACGAGATGTTGTAATAAACGCCCAGAAACAGGTTGGCCAGCAGCAATACAGGCACCACAACCAGCCCGACGCGGTATTTGGGTGAAAGCAAAAGGCCAACCAGATCGAGGTTCAGACTCACGCCGAGCCAAAGCACCACACATACAATGATAAACCATTTGGTCACGTCGGCCAGGAGTTTGGGCGAGTTTTTGTCTTCGGCCCGGCTGAAAAAGAAGGGGTCTGCCGCAAACTTGAAGGAGTTGATGGCGAGCGCCATAAAAATAGACAGCTTCAGGCAGTTGCCGTAGATACCCAGAGCATCCTCCGACGTCAGGCCCGGATAGAAATTGTCGGGTAGAAAACGGCGGAGCAACAAGCGGTCTGTCAGCGAGTTGAGCACCCCCGACATGTTAGTGAGCATAATGGGCAGGGAGTACGCGAGCAAGGTCCGGACAACGGCCCACTCAAAGGTAAAGCGGAAACCGGCAAAGGCATCCCGCATGAAGACAAAATACAGGGCATTGGCCAGCAGGTTGGCCAGCAGAATATAGGCCGGGCCAATCTCCGGCCGGTAAATCCAGGCCGCAACCGGTTGCAGGGCGGTCAGATAGTCGCCTTCCGAAATATCCTTGCAGAGTACGATAAAGAAAATGTTCAGAGCGACATTAATCAGAATGTTAACCACCTTCGCCTTAACAAACCGGCGGGCTTTGTTTTCGACCCGCAGGCGGGCAAACGGGATGGCCACGATGGTATCAACCGCCAGAATCAGACCGGACCACATCACGGCGGTTGTTTCGCCCGGATAGCCGAGGTAGCTGGCAATCTGCTCGGCAAAAAGTGTGGTCAGGATGGCCGGAACCAGGCCCGACAAGATGAGCAGGCTTGTGCTGCGGTTGAAAATCAACTGCCGCTCGCCGGCCAGTTCAGGGCCTTTTGCCCGGGCCGCAAACCGGAAAAACGCCGTTTCGAGCCCCAGCGTATAGACCGACATCAGCATGCCGATCCAGGCATACAGCGTTACATTAGACGAAAGATCAGCGGGATTTTCAAAGGCATAGGTCTGGATAGGGGCCAGCGCAAAGTTGATGGATCGCGCCAGAATGGTGCTGACACCGTATAAGGCCGTGTCTCCGGCCAGTTTTTTGAATGTACTCATTGTTGTGTTTCATTCGCCCGGAAGATCATCGTCCGGCGCCCGGTCGGCGACCCGGTCCGTGCTACAGGGCAAAAATAACGGAAATTTACCGGCATTCGTGAGGAAGCCTCTACGAACGCGTGTGGTATGCAGGCTTTTGGTTATCTTTGCGGCTTCATTGAGGGCAAACGGTATCGTGCCGAAGCTCCATCGAACGTCAAATCCGGCAATCAAATCAATCAAAAGGCTGGAAACAGCAGGGATGCTGTTCAGGAAGAATCATGAAAATCTCCTCCGCTTTAATCTCCGTTTATTACAAAGACGGTCTCGAACCCCTGGTGAAGTTGTTGCACCAGCACAATGTAAAACTGTATTCAACAGGTGGTACCCAGACATTTATTGAAGAGTTAGGCATTCCGGTTACGGCCGTCGAAGACCTGACTGGCTATCCGTCGATCTTTGGTGGCCGGGTGAAAACACTGCACCCTGCCGTTTTTGGTGGCATCCTTTACCGCCGTGATCTGGATCAGGACGTAGCCCAGGCCGAACGCCACCAGATTCCGAACATCGACATGGTGGTGGTTGATCTGTATCCGTTCGAAGAAACGGTTGCATCAGGTGCGTCAGAGGAAGATATTATTGAGAAAATTGATATCGGCGGTATCTCGCTGATCCGGGCAGCCGCCAAAAACTATAAGGATGTGCTGATCGTATCGTCGCGGAGCCAGTACGGTGCTGTAGTTGATCTGCTGACGGAAAAAGACGGCGGTACTGAACTCGCCGACCGCAAGCAGTTTGCCCAAGCCGCATTTGGCGTTACATCGCACTACGACACCGCCATCCACGGTTATTTTGCCGGTATTACGGCCGACGACCAGTCGTCGTACAAACAATTACCGGCCAACCCGCTGCGCTATGGCGAAAACCCGCATCAGCAAGCTACGTTCTACGGCGATCTGGAGGCGATGTTCGACAAGCTGCACGGCAAAGAACTGTCGTATAACAACCTCGTTGACGTAGACGCCTGCGTCAACCTGATCGACGAGTTTTCGGCCTCCGAAGGCGCTACGTTTGCCATTATCAAGCACACCAATGCCTGTGGTATTGCTACGGCAGCCACGCCGCAACAGGCCTACCTGAATGCCCTGGCCTGTGATCCGGTATCGGCCTTTGGCGGGGTAATCATCTCCAACGTGCCGGTTGATCTGGCAACGGCCGAAGAGCTGAATAAGCTGTTCATGGAAATCCTGATTGCGCCTGACTATGCACCGGAAGCCCTCGACCTGCTGAAGTCGAAGAAAAACCGGATTCTGCTGACCCGCAAACCAGTAACGCTGCCGTCGAAAATGATCAAAACTATCCTGAACGGGGTACTGGAACAGGATCAGGACCGTCAGACAGAAGTAGCGGCTCAGTTTAAGACCGTTACCGACAAAGCACCGACCGACAGCGAACTATCGGCGCTGGAGTTTGCTCTGAAAGTGTGCAAGCACACGAAGTCAAACACGATTGTACTGGCTAAGGAAGGTCAGCTGCTGGCAAGCGGTGTCGGCCAGACCAGCCGCGTTGATGCCCTGAAACAGGCCATCGAAAAGGCAAAATCGTTCGGTTTTGATCTGACGGGCGCGGTAATGGCATCTGATGCGTTTTTCCCGTTCCCTGACTGCGTTGAAATCGCCCATCAGGCCGGTATCACTGCCGTGGTCCAGCCCGGCGGTTCAATCCGCGATCAGGATTCGATTGATTACTGCAATCAGAACGGCCTGGCCATGGTGACCACGGGCGTCCGGCATTTTAAACACTAATACAGTAGGGCGACGGAGCCGGAAACTGCCGGAGAGGTAGCCGCCGGCTCTGTCGCTGGTTTAAGCGATATGAATCTCCTCTACTCAATCTGGTGTGCTGTCTGGATCAGCGTGCTGTATCTGATTTTATTTCCGGTACAATACATCTGTTTGCAGCGGGAAGCATGGAAACCGGCCGCCCACCGGATTAATTACATTTGGGGAAAGCTGTTTTTCTTTGGCATTGGTATGCCTGTGCGGGTAGAGTACCGGTTCCGGCCGGATCCGAAGCGGGCCTATGTTTTCTGCGCCAATCACTTTTCGTACCTCGACATTGCCATGATGGGGGTAGTGATTGAAAACTATTACGCTTTTGTCGGTAAGAGTGAGGTAAAGAAAATCCCGTTGCTGGGGTATATGTTTGCCAAACTGCACATTCAGGTAACGCGGGAGGAAGCCAAAAGCCGCGCCTATTCGCTGAACAAATGCATCCGGACGCTGGCCAGAGGCCGCAGTATTGTGATTTTTCCGGAGGGAGGCATCCGCGCCAAACAGCCGCCGAAGATGGCCTACCCGTTTAAGGACGGTGCGTTTACGATGGCCATTCAGCAGCAAGTGCCGATTGTACCGATTTCGTTGCTGAATAACTATAAGATTTTGCCGGACAAGAAAAAGATGCGGATGCATCACATGGCAATCCGGGTAGTGGTCCACGAACCGATTTCTACGCAGGGCATGACCCAGGAAGATGTGGAGCGCCTGAAGGAGCAAACGTTCCGGGTCATTGATGCCGAACTGATGAAGTCTGAAAAAGTAACCAGTGTGTAATGGCTGACTCAGTCCGTTGGTAGGTAGTACCGCCGCAGACAGAGTGACTCAATTGCGTACAGACATATGAAAGTAGATAAAGAAACCTTACATAAGATTGCGCATCTGGCGCGTCTGGAAGTCCGTCCGGAAGAAGAAGCGGGTATGCTGAGCAGCCTGAACGAGGTGCTGACCTGGATGGAACAACTGAACGAAGTGGATACCACAGGTGTGGAACCGTTGATGCATATTTCGGAAGAACTAAACGTAGTCCGGGAAGATGCGGTCGGCGAACACCTCAGCCGTGAGCGCGCCCTGGCCAACGCCCCGCAACACGACGAGCAGTTTTTCCAGGTTCCCAAAGTCCTCGAGTAGAGACGCAATATTTTGCGTCTCAGTCTCAGTACAATGGCGTCTCTGCTTACCGGCGGGGCTATCAAGAGACCGGTGAGTAGTGCATTATCCGGAGAGAGGGAGACGCAAGATATTGCGTCTCTACGGTTAGGTCAATCCAAACCCGTCTGCATCCAGATAGGCCGGAAACTTAGCGCGGAAGTCGCGGAGTTCGTCCAGCGACAGCGTTTGCTGGTGGCAGATTTCCGTATGCGTGTGCCGGACCAGTACCTCCCCTCTGTAATTAATAACCGCTGAGTCACCGCTGTGAGGAATGCCGTTTCCGTCGGCGCCGACACGGTTCACCCCAACGACATAGCTCAGGTTCTCAATGGCCCGCGCCTGGAGCAGGGTATTCCACGGCTCACGGCGTACTTCCGGCCAGTTGGCTACATACAGCAAGAGGTCGTAATCGAGCAGAGCTGGTGGGCCGGATTCAGGCACCCGGTTGCGGCTCCAGACCGGAAACCGCAGGTCGTAGCATATCAGCGGGCAAATGCGCCAGCCTTTCCATTCTTTCACCAGCCGCCGTTTGCCGGCCGTATAGGTTTTGTCTTCGCCGGCCATGCGGAACAGGTGTCGCTTGTCGTAGGTGTCAAAGGTCCCGTCGGGCTCCATCCAGACCAGCCGGTTGTAAAAACGACCGTCTTCCTGCACCACATAACTCCCCGTGACAACCGCCCCCGTCTGGGCCGCCATTTGTTTCATCCACCGGAATGTAGTCAGGTTCATCCGCTCGGCCACCGAAGCAGCCTGCATCGTGAAACCAGTCGTAAACATTTCAGGCAGTACAATCAGATCCGTGGCTTCGGGTAAGCCAAAGATGCGTTCTTCGAGCATGGCCCGGTTGGCAACAGGGTCCTGCCAGTAGAGATCGGTTTGAATGAGAGTAATGTGCATAGCAGGAATCGAAAGCGATGCCTGACCTCAGGCATCGCTGTTTGGCCCGTTATTTAGGGAACCGCATACGGTAATCGACATCAACCTTGCCTTTCGTGATGTCGGAGAGTTTCTTTTTGATCAGCTGACGCTTCAGCGGGGACAGGTAGTCGGTAAACAGCTTGCCTTCCAGGTGATCATATTCGTGCTGGATGATACGGGCCGCCATGCCGTCATACTCTTCTTCGTGTTCGTTCCAGTCGAGGTCAACGTAGCGGATCCGGATGATTTCAGGGCGGTACACTTCGGCCCGGATGCCCGGAATACTCAGGCATCCTTCTTCAAATCCCCAGTCCTCGCCGTCTTCTTCGATAATTTCCGGATTGATAAATACCTTTTTAAAGTTGATCAGACTCGGGTCTTTCTCCTCTTCGGGCTCATCGGCGTCGATTTGTGTACCATCGACGACAAACAGCCGGATACCTTGTCCGACCTGCGGGGCCGCCAACCCGATTCCCGACGATGCGTACATCGTCTCAAACATATCGTCACTGAATTTTTTTACATCGATCGTGCCGGGCTCGATGTCTTTTGCCGGCTTCCGTAAAACAGGATCGCCGTACGCAACAATTGGAAGAATCATAATTAGACAATGAGTGTCGTCTGATAGCAGTCAGTGAAGAGGTTCTATCGGGCGCACTATTTTTTGCTTTCCATGAACGACTGTAAAATAATGGTGGCAGACACCTTGTCGATGTTGCCTTTTTCACGCCGGTCTTTCTTTTTGGTGCCTCCGGCAATCATTGCCTGCAAAGCCATTGACGACGTAAACCGCTCATCGTGAAGATAAACGGGAATTTGCGGCAAAGCGTTCTCCAGCCGGCTTACAAACTGGCGGACCCGCTGTGTGTTATCGGTATCGGTGCCATCCAGCCGGGTGGGCATCCCGACCACAAAGGCCTCAACGGCTTCGGCTCCGGTATATTTTTTCAGGAAATCGAGCAACTGATGGGTCGGGACGGTTTCGAGTGCGGTAGCAATAATCTGCATCGGGTCGGTAACCGCGATCCCCGTGCGTTTGGTGCCATAGTCAATTGCTAAGAGTCTTGCCATAGAATCGGCAAAGTTACACGTTTGGCCGCGTTAACCCAACCCGCGATGCAGGAGGAAGAAGAGCTTTCGGCAGGATATGCCCGATTTTCGGGCGAAGAGAATTGATGTATCTTTGAAAAAAAAGTACCATGGCTAAAAATCTGGTTCGGTTCGATTGGGCAATGAAGCGGTTACTGCGTAATAAGGCTAATTACGTAGTCCTGGAAGGCTTTTTATCGGAACTGCTGCGGGAAGACATTCTGATTGAACAAATTCTGGAAAGTGAAGGTAATCAGGATGATGAAATGACGAAGTTTAACCGGGTGGACATGCTGGCCCTGAATAGCCGGAAAGAGCTGGTAATCATAGAACTTCAGGATAATAGTGAGGCTGATTATTTTCAGCGGATGTTGTTTGGTACGTCTAAGGCCCTGACCGATTATTTCCGGCTGGGCGATTCTTACAAGAGCGTACGGAAAGTGTACTCAATCAACATTGTCTACTTTGATCTGGGGCAGGGTGAGGATTATGTGTATCATGGTAGAAATGAATTTGTCGGCATTCATCGAGGTGATGTGCTGGGGCTTTCGGCTAAACAAAAATCGTCGTTTGGCCATGAACACATCTACCAGATTTATCCTGAATATTACATCATTAAAGTGAATCGGTTTGATGATGTAGCTAAGGATACCCTCGACCAATGGATCTATTATCTGAAAAATAATCAGGTAAGGGATGAATTCAATGCCAAGGGGCTTGAAGGCGTCCGGCAGCGGCTCGATTTTGATGCGCTTACTCCCGATGAAAAAACAGCCTACATCAGGACACTGGAAAATAAGAGCATTGAAAAGGATGTTATAGAGACGGCAAGGGGAGAAGGTCAGTTGCAGAAATCCCGCGAGATCGCTCGTCAGATGAAACAGGACGGTATGCCGGTTGACCTCATCGTGAAATACACTGCCTTATCTCCGGACGAAATTCAGTTGCTTTAGTGAACCGCTGTTTACCGATATGACCAATACGCTTCACCTTCGTATCACACACATTCAGGCCGAAACGGCCGATACAAACAGTTATTACCTTGAATCAGTCGACGGGCAGCCGGTGGCCTATCTGCCGGGACAGTTTCTGACGGTTATCCTGCATCCGAAAGGCGGCGAGGAGGCCGTTGAACAGGAGGTGCGCCGGTCATATTCGATTAGTTCGGTACCTGGCGAACCCTTGCGGATGACCATCAAACGGGTCGAAAACGGAGCGATTTCCCGTTACCTGCTCAATACACTGCGGCCGGGCGATGTGATTGAGTGCCTCGCACCGGCCGGCCGGTTTACCCTGAACCGGATAGAAGATAAGGAGCCGCAGGACCTGTTATTTATCGCGGCCGGCAGTGGCATCACACCGGTCTTAAGCCTGATCAAAGCGGCCCTGACGACGACAACGGCGAAATTAACCCTGCTCTACAGCAATACCCGGGAGCGGGGCATCATTTTCCGGGAGGAACTCAATAACCTGGCCGATTTATTTCCCGACCGTTTGCAGCTGGTCCATCTGCTCAGCCACCCCACGCAGGACGGGGAAGGCCTGAAAGGCACCGTCCGGACAGGCCGGCTCAATAATGTGTTGCTGGAAACCTTGTTACCGACGTTGTTGCACGGCCCGCTCGCCGCGGCTGCCTGCTTCGTCTGTGGGCCGGGCGATTACATGCGGATGGTACAGTTTACCCTGGTATTCAGCGGAATGCGGGCCGAACAGATTCACCGCGAAAATTTTGTGGTAGAACCGGTTTTTGTCAGTGCGCCGCCGGTTCAGTCAGCCGACCGGATCGTTCGGCTGCTGTTTGCCGAAAAAGAGCTTTCCATTCTGGTACCAGCCTATAAATCAATTCTGCAGGCGGCCTTAGACGAGGGGGTTTCGTTGCCGTACAGTTGCCGGGGCGGTCGTTGCTCGACCTGTGCGGGCCGTTGCACGTCGGGGCAGGTGCACATGACGATCAACGATGTCTTGACCGAACGGGACCTGCAGCAAGGATGGGTGCTGACCTGTACGGGCTATCCGGAAAGCGACGATGTCGTCATTGAATTCTGAACCGGTGCCGGTTGCCCATCGCGTGTCGGAATATCGATGATGACCCGTGTTCCTTTGCCCGGCTCGGTAATCCAGATGATTTTTCCGCGCAGCATGGCTACCCGTGCTTCAATATTGCCGATACCTAAACCGCGCTGGCAGAGATCATAATCGAAGCCGGTCCCGTCGTCCTGGTATTCGAGCAGTACGCTTGTATCCTGCCCCTTAATGAGCAGGTCAATCTGTGTTGGTGCGGCATGTTTCAGGGAGTTGTTCAGCAGCTCCTGGGTAATTCGGTAGAGCATCAACGCCGTCCGGTGGGGCAGGTTTTCGGGGGCCTGATTGAGGGTTAAATGCGCCTGTACCGCTTCTACGGCATTGACCCGTCCGAACAACTCTTCGACCGCGGCCACATAGCCATACTGTTCCAGCGTCCGGGGGTCGAGTTTCCGGAGCAGGTTGCGCACATCGCTGATCGTATCATTGATCAATCCGAACATATTGGCCTTAATACCCAGCACATCCGGCGATTGCTGCAGGTGCTGCACCAACTGCGATGCATACAGCTTCAGCGTCGCCAGCCGGGTGCCGATCTCGTCGTGCAGGTCGCGGGCAATGTCTTTTTTGACCTGTTCCTGGATATCATAGGCCAGTTGCAGGCGTTCGGCCTGTTTTTTACGCAGAGCATTAACCCGTCCGCGAAAAATGCTGTAAATCAGCGTACCGATCACCACCAGCATGGTTACTATAAACGGTGCTCTTAACCAGAACGGTGGCCGCACATGAATATGCAGTTGCCGGACATGACCGCTCCAGTGCTTGTCTTTGTTGGCGGCGCGGACCATAAAGGTGTAATCACCGGGCGGGATGTTGGCATACCGGACATAGTTTTTGTTACCGGCCTGTACCCACCAGTCGTCATAGCCCGAGAGCTGGTACTGATACACATTCTGCCCGTTGCTGAAGTAGTCGATGGCAGCAAATTCCATCGAAAAGGTATTTTCGGCATAGGACAGTTCAATCGACGGCACTTCCCCTACGTAGCGGTCGGTCATGTACGGTTCCTCGTTGACCTTCAGGTCATAGATATGCACTTTGGGGTTGAACAGGCTGCTCCGGTAATGAGTGGGCCGGAAGTAATTGAACCCGTTGACCCCGCCAAAGTAAAGTTTACCGTCGGTGGTTTTCAGGTACGCGTTCCCGTTGTATTCATAGCCCTGAAGACCGTCGGTCAGCGTGAAGTTGGTAAAGGTCTCCGTGCCCGGATCAAACCGGGCGATGCCGCGGTTTGTGCTCATCCAGAGGCATTTGTGGTCGTCCATCAGAATGCCGTAGATGAAGGCATTGGCCAGTCCGCTGGATTCGGTAAAAAGCCTGATGCGTTTGGTCTGCTGGTTGTAGGCCCCGAGCCCGCGATCGGTGGCAATCCAGGTGGTGTGTCGCGTGGTATCGTTGAGCATGTTCAGCACGGTGAAGCCCTTTAAGCCGAGCCGCAGCAGTTTCCAGGGGCCGGCCTGCCCGGCCGGCGGAAGCTGGTAAACCAGGAAGCCGTTCAGGTAGGTGCCTGCCCATAATTGCCGGTTTCGCGGGTCCAGACAAATCGAAAAAATGTTTTTACCGGCCAGTACCGGCGCCCTCGACCAGCTGTTGTGGATCACATCCAGCAGATAAAGGCCATCTTCGGTGGCGGCCAGCAACGTGGCCGAGTCGAGACTACACAGGTTCCGGACGTAGTTTGCCGCCACCAGGCTGTTGTAGTTGTCGGGGAAATCGATACGGGTGAAGCTTTTGGCGGTTGTCGAGTACTTCAGTACCCCACCAATGCTGCCAACCCAGATACGCCCCCAATCGTCGCGGAGGAGGCTTTTGACAGGGTTATAGGTAGGTAGGTTCTGACGCTGGGCGTTGAGTTTAAACCGGTCAACAATCCGGTAGCTCATGGGATCGAACACATCAATTCCTCCCTCATTGGCAATCCAGATGCGCCGGGGCGTTTCTTCCAGAAAACTCCGGACGGTATAGTTGGTCAGCTGTTGTTCGGCAGGCACCATGTCGTTCTGACTCTGCCGGGTAAAGCCGCCAAACAAAAACGCATTCGGAATAACTTTAGCCAGCCCGTCAGGGTCAACGTTGGCCCAGACCACGTTATGGTCGTCGACAAAGACTTTGTTAATCTCAAAATCGGAGAGCCGCCGGCTATTGTTGGTAAATCGGGTAAACTGCCGGAAAATCTGTGCCCGTTTGTCGAAGAGCAGCAACCCGTCCGACTGCGTGCCCAGCCAGAGTCCGCCGCTATGGTCTTCGTCCATGCTGAAGACCGGGCTCATCGGCCGGTTTGCAAAGGCATGATAGGTCTCATACTGACACTGGTTATAATTGAGCCGGATCAGGCCATTAGAGGTGCCGAGCCAGGCGGTTTGCTGATCTTTCTCCAGTAAAAACGAAAAAATGGCCTGTGGGTCACCAACCTGGTTGTCGGGCCGGTCGCTGAAATAAGTGTAGGTTTTCCGTTCGGCCAGATTATACCGGAGCACCCCTTTGGGAGCGTGTAGCCAGATATCGCCGGAGGCCGTGCGGGTGGTGGAACTTTGCAGGTCATATTCCCGCGTGGGCCGTAGTGCGGGATTGAGTACTGTTTTCCGGAGGGTATGCCAGTCGATAGACACAAGGCCTTCGAGGTCGCTCAGATAAAGCACTTCCTTCTGATCACTGTAAAAAGGTAACGTGCGGTTTGAGAGACTGGTGCCGTTGGGGGCAATAGCCTGAATACAGTCGAACCGGTTGCTCAGGCGGTCGTACCGGTTAAGTCCCTCTTCGGTTCCGATCCAGAGGTTCCCGTCCGGTGATTCAACGATCCCGAAAATATTAACGCCCAGGATAGCACCATTACGGGTTTGGGTGCTCCGGCGTCCGTGATTTCTGGACCCTTCGGTGGTTACCTGTTTCGGGAAACGGGCGTCGGGCCGGAACGTTTTGAAATGCTGGCCGTCGTAGCGGTTCAGTCCGTCCTGCGTACCCAGCCAGAGAAAACCGCGGCTGTCTTTGTAGATGTAGTAAACCGACCCTTGTGTCAGCCCTTCGGCAACCCCGATATGATCGATACGAAATGCCTGCGCACAGGTTAGCCGTGCCAATCCGGTTAACCAGAGTACCATCATAAGATAACGCAGGATATGATGTCGATGTACCGGCATACGGAGTAAAGCTAAGTTCGGTGACTCTTCTGTGACCTTCAGTGCCATGAAAAGTAACAAAAGTGCCAGAAAATGACAAACTTAGGTACAGATTTCGCTCCTGATCATAAATCTGGCTAATTTAGAGGGGAATTTATTTTTACCCTCAACTCGCTTCATCGATGCGTACTTCAAAATTCATCGCTTATTCGTTGATGTTAACCACTTCTGCAACATTGGCCCAGCAGGGCCCGCTTACGTATCCGCAAGCGCGTAAAACCGACCAGACCGACGATTACCACGGCACCAAAATCGCAGACCCTTACCGCTGGATGGAAGACGACCGTTCGGCGGAGACTGCTGAATGGGTGAAGGCAGAGAACAAGGTTACCTTCGCCTATCTCGACCAGATTCCGTACCGCAGGCAGCTACAGGAGCGCCTGGAAAAGGTCTACAATTACCCTAAGTATTCGGCACCGTCGCGGAAGGGCGAGTGGTATTACTTCTACAAGAACGACGGCCTGCAAAATCAGTCGGTGCTCTACCGGCAGAAAGGCCTCGACGGCACACCGGAAGTCGTTATTGACCCGAATAAACTCTCTACCGACGGCACAACCCGCCTGACAACATTCGCTTTGTCGAAAAACGGTAAATACGCGGTGGTCGGAACGTCACAAGGTGGTTCTGACTGGAACGAATACCGGGTGATGGACATGACCACCAAACAGTACCTGAGCGATAAAATCGAATGGGTGAAGGTATCGGGGGCATCATGGCAGGGCGATGGCTTCTACTACAGCCGTTATCCGAAGCCGGAAGGCAGCGCACTGGCTGCTAAGAACGAAAACCACCAGGTGTTTTATCACAAGCTCAATACACCGCAGTCGGCCGACCGGCTGGTGT
Source organism: Arsenicibacter rosenii (assembly GCF_001870735.1). Lineage (GTDB taxonomy): Bacteria > Bacteroidota > Bacteroidia > Cytophagales > Spirosomataceae > Arsenicibacter > Arsenicibacter rosenii. The sequence continues at coordinate 27,954 of NZ_MORL01000027.1, forward strand.
ACGAAGATAAAGGCAATCCGCAGCGGTTTCATACCCTCGGTACGACCGAAGACGAGCGGTTTGCTATCCTGAACGTGAGTGACCGCGGAAAAGGGAAAGACGGCAACGCCCTGTTTTACATCGACGCAACTAAACCGGCTCAGTCCTTTATACCGATTGTGGCCGACATCACCGATTTTAGTTACGGGATACTGGATAATGTCGGCGGTGATTTCCTGATCGAAACCAATGCCGATGCCCCCAACAGCAAGGTGATGAAATACAGTCCGGCCACGAAGAAATGGACGGTGATTCTGCCGGAGAAGCCGGAACCGCTGACAAGCTCCGGAACGGCCGGTGGCAAACTGTTTGTGCAGTATTCGAAAGACGTTACGTCGCGGGTATATGTGTATGACCTGAACGGGAAGCTTGAAAACGAAATTCAGTTGCCGGGTATCGGAACCGCCAGTGGCTTCGGCGGCGAGAAAGACGATAGGTTTGTGTTCTACACGTTTACGTCCTTTACGTTCCCGCCAACGATTTACCGCTACGATATCGCCACGAAGAAAAGTACGGTGTTCCGTGAGCCGGAGGTTGATTTCCGCCCGACAGACTACGAAACAAAGCAGGTATTTTATACCAGCAAGGACGGTACTAAAGTCCCGATGTTTATTACCTACCGCAAGGGCGTTAAGCTGGACGGTACCAACCCGACCCTGTTGTATGGCTACGGCGGGTTTAACATCAGCCTGCCGCCATCCTTCAACTCACTGCTGATCCCGTTCCTGGAACAGGGGGGCGTATATGCCCAGGCCAACCTGCGCGGTGGTGGTGAGTACGGCGAAAAATGGCATGAGCAGGGCATGAAGCTTAAAAAGCAAAACGTATTCGACGACTTTATTGCCGCCGGTGAGTACCTGATTGCTCAGAAATACACCAGTCCGGCCAAACTGGCGATCCGTGGTGGTTCTAACGGCGGTCTGCTGGTGGGCGCTGTCATGAATCAGCGGCCTGACCTGTTCCGCGTAGCCATTCCGCAGGTGGGCGTTATGGATATGCTGCGTTTCCACAAGTTTACCATCGGCTGGAACTGGATTGCCGATTATGGCAGCAGCGATAATCCGGAAGAGTTTAAGGTGCTGGCGGGCTATTCGCCGATTCATAACATCCGCGAAGGGGTAAACTATCCGGCGACGCTGATTACCACCGCCGACCATGACGACCGGGTTGTACCGGCCCACTCGTTTAAGTATGCGGCGACGTTGCAGGAGAAATACAAGGGCAATAACCCGATGCTGATCCGGATCGACGTAAACTCAGGCCACGGGGCCAGCAATACGAAGAAGAACATTGAAACCATGGCTGATATTTACGCTTTTACGCTCTGGAACATGGGGGTAAAGAGCCTGCGCGAAATCGCGGCTAAGTAATTAACACAGGTGTTTAAGCGAAAGGGCCGCCGGATGATTCCGACGGCCCTTTCGCTTAAGATTTATGTAGCGTTATCTGTTATCAGAATTTAAAGGCTACCCCAACTTTCAGAGTTGATACACCGTAACCTAATTCAGCAAAACCACCAAGGTTTGGTTTGAAATAATAACGGCCACCCACATGTACCCCTAAGAAAGCGCGTCCGCCGTAAGCGTTATCGTACACACCGGTATAACCTGAGTTATCGCTATATTTTGAAATGTAGTAGCCAAGGCTAACACCACCGTACACGTCAAGCTTATCATTGTTTAGATTTAACAATTCATTCGCGTGATATGAGCCACGAACACCAATAGGAATAAATGTATAACGCCATTTGTAACCTACATAGCCATAGCTCCATGAGTAATAGTCGATCTGCGGGCCTACACTGATATTATCTGTAACACCAAATTCTAAAGAAGCCCCGATTGGAACACCGCCGCCATAGTATGACCCTAAACCAAGGCCAAGGTTCAGCAATTTATCGCCTTTTTGGTACTGTGCAAACGCCTGCTGGCTTGCTGCCAGGGCAAATATGAAAAGAACAGTCGCGAGAATTTTTTTCATGTTAATCAGAGTTTTGAGTGAAAACACAGTGCAAAGAAAAGGACATCAAAAGCAACGGAACAACTATTGGTAACGATGACTTATTATTCGGTCGAAATCAGTTAACAAAATGTGATTTTGGGCTAATAAGTGGCTAATTCATGCGTTCCCAGCGTCACTATATGTGTGTTTTGATGCGTATAAGTATCCTTTTGCAAGTGACTTCCAAACTAGCGGTACTCTGAAAAAGTTTGAATGATCTGTATCAGCGGGCCATATGAGTGTTTCAGGACAAAAGTAATAGCCGGATAATGATCAATTAGATGTAACAGGAAAAGTCCCTGATTACCAGATAATAAGTTTTTTCTTTATAAGCGTCAGGCGGGTTAAGGCGTTTGTGGTTTCATTCACAGATGTTTACCGGTTCAGAAAAATGTTTACCAGAAGTTGCATCGTGATGGATAAAACTGTTGCTTTGAACAGTAAACAATTAAAACCATCATTCATTCTATGAAAAAACTATTCCTTACGTTTTTTGCTGCCGTAACGTTTATCCTCTCAAATAATGCCATGGCTGCCGAAACGGCTGACATGTATATGGTTGACGATCAGCAGGTCGAACAACTGATTGCTCAGAGCGAAGACATGAGCATGATGGTTGCCCAGGCCGACCTGATGCAGACGACTGAGGCTGCTACGTCCCTGGCTCAGCCTGCTAAGGTTAAAGCATCAGACCAGAAATTCGTACCGGCTCTGTTGCTGAACCTGTTCCTGGGTGGCTTTGGTATTCACCGTCTGTACCTGGGTACTAAGCCATTAACATGGATTGGTTATATCCTGACGTGCGGTGGTATCTTCGGTATCGTTCCGCTGGTTGACCTTATTGTGATTATCATCAACAACGAGAACCTGTCTCAGTTTGTTGATAACCCTAAGTTCTTCATGTGGGCTAAATAAGCGCACTGACTTATACTGAATGGATTAGTGGTGGCACAAGGAGTGCCACCACTTTTTTTATTCCTTTTGTTGGCCCGCCAGCTGTAACGTCTGCGCCTTTAGTTTTTCGTTAAAAGCGTTAACTTTCTTTGCATTATACTGATTAACCAGTACTTCAGCGCGGCGAACCCCACCGGCGTGGAATGACCCGAATAAAGCCGCCCCCACGCCCCATGCCGACAGGTAATAATGGTGCATGAAACTAACGACACCAAAATAAAGGCCTGCCGACTGCACGAGAATGCTCAGCAGAGCCTCGCCTGGCCGACCGGCGTAAAATTGCCCGCCACCCGGAATAAACGTCGATAACCACTGGGCTTTCTTTACACTTTTCAGCTTAGGCAACTGGTTATAGACCGTAATCAGTGTTGTATCCTGACCGGCTCCGTGCGCCAGTTGTTTAAAATACGCCGCCGCTTCCGGCCAGCGCTGTAATTCGTTCAGTGACAGAATCCGTACGGCCTGTGTAACCGGTGAAAGAGACAGATCGGGATGCAGGTAAGCGATGCGGTCGGTTAGCGAAATGGCGTTTTCGAACTGACCGGCCAGATAGGCGCACAGGATTTGTTCCTGCCGGAGCTGAAACAACAGGCTGTCGGTACTTGTCTGCTGAATCTGCGTGTTCAGAAAGTCGATGGCCTGCGTATAGCGGCCCCGTAGTTTGAGGCTCTGCGTTTTACCCGACGCTGCCGCAAAACGGAGCGCCGGACTTGTTTCGGTGAAAAGAACCCGTTCGTAGGCCACACCGGCCTCCAGATACTGACCGGCAGTCAGGAGCGAATCCGCTTTCTGTAAAAACGATTGTGCCTTAATTGAGCAAGTTCCGGATAGGAATATGCATATCAAACAAAATCTTGTTATCATACACCCGATTGAATTCACTGCGTTTGATGTTAACCGATAAGACACTGCCCCAGATATTGCCGACGTAAAAGACCGTAAACAAGGACCCGAAACCAATAAAGCGGGCACTCAGTGGTCCGTCTTTCCGGAGCCCTTCGTAAGTGAGGAGGCCCAGCGTCAGCACGGGCAGAAACGAAGCAATACCCTGTTTGGTTTTTCCGGCGTATACCTTGCCTAAACCCGGCACAAGGGCACTGTATAGCCCGGCCACCACCGGCGACCGGCGCCTGGCCGATTGCAGCTGTTTCCGGTAGTCGTCCATGCGTTTTTCTTCGTTGGCCATCGCATAGGAGCCGTAGCTGAATGCCTGCCGTTGCCGGTCATACTGTTCATATTGCCGCTGTAGCAGCGCAATGCCCCCGAGCTGCAAGGCCTTCAGCTCATGCAGGGACGAGTCGGTTGCCGGTGCTTTCTGTAATATGTCAGCGGCTTGCTGCCGTTGCCCCTGAAAGGCCAGACAATAGGCCCCGAAGTATTGCGACTTAAGGTAAAAAGCAGAGGTGGGCGATACCTGCAGCAACTGCCGGCTAGCCTCGTCGAGGGATTTGGTACTGTAGGCAATCCAGCCACGGAAAAACAGCAGGGAGTCGAGTTGAGCCGGTGTCAGGCCGTCAGGTTTAATGTTTCCGAGCACGTAGGCCGCTTCGTCAAAGGCGTCTTTATCTGACAAATACTGGGCGAAACGCCATTCCTGCGTAAAGTCAGGACGGGTTTGGGCCCATATCGATGAACCGGCTATGCTCAGCATACACAGCAATACAAAGCGGAGGCGAACAGGCAGTGACATTAGCGGTAGCGGCTGAGAGAATCAATGATCATGCCCGTATCGGGATCGAGATCAATCGCGTGAATGTCCAGCAACCCGATGCGGTTGCAGCGCATAATGCGGTCGGCGCTCAGGAAAACACCTTTCAGCACACCGTACTGCTCAATGGCCTGTTTGCTGAAATTAGAACAGGAAAGCTGATACGGGCACGAGCGGGCCAGCTGCTGCGACATCAGGCGCTGATAGCCCAGCATAGCCCCTTTCAGCGCCAGCGATACCGGATTGTATTTTGCCACCCAGCTACGTTGCCGGAACTGTACGGCATTGGTGTTGTTGCCGGGCAGCCTGTACTGCGCAAACTCCTGACCGGTCCGGAAATTACGGCCCGCAATCAGGTCCAGGTCCTGCTGGCGGCGGCTTTGTGCCATGGTGCCGGTAACGATCAGCAGCGCCGCCAGAAAGCCTGGCAGAAACTTAGTGAACTTTGGCATTGGCCGGAATGGTGTAGTTAAAATACGGGCTGTTGGCCGATCCGTTCAGCAGAAAACCTCCATAGGTCGTTTTGGAAACCGACGAATCTTTGTCAGCATACACGATTTCGGTCGATGTGGTCGGGAAGGGGCGTCCTTCAATAGGCTGGTAATTATAATAAAATACCTTGCGGATGAGCTTTCCGTCGCCGCCGGCATAGTGCATATAAACCGGATTCATCTTGTCATACACAATTTTTATCCGCTGAATCTGCGCCTTCGGGTCCGCAACCTTGAGCTTCCATTCGGTAACGAGGAGCTTTTGTACGTAATAGGTTTTATCCTGTACATAGCCGATCTGCGTCAGACCCATGTCAGTTGTGTTGCCGTTGAGGAAGTAAGCCAGCTGGGTTGTCTGGGTGCTGAACATCGCGTTCTGATAGCGCAGGACTGCGTTTTGTTTCGGGTCATAAATACGGGTTTCGCCAAGTTTATTTGCCAGAATGATCACTTCACGCGGATAGGTAAAGTGGGTCACCATGTTCCCGTTACGCTGGTAGTACATATCACCTTTGATGGTAACGGATTTGCCCTGTTGCACCTGACGGGTAACAACACTCGCTGAGAGTTTTTCGAGAGACTGACTTTGTGCGGCAGCACTGTATAAAAGAAACGCGGCCAGCAACGTGCGGCAACGTAATTGAAAACAAAAGGTCATCGGTGGTAATGAACGTCACTTGTGATTAAGAAGAGTGTAAAAGTAATAGAATGTCGCCGATTTTTTGTCTTAAAAGGGTTAGCCGGTAGGTAACTGTAACCGATGATTAATATTTGAAAACATAATAAAAGGTCTCCTGTTTACCCCATTAAAAAGATGCTGCCGGGGCGGTATAGACTGTTCCGGATGGCACTCCTTGTTTCATTTAACATACCAAAACGATGCCTAGAGGAGATAAATCGGCCTACACCGACAAGCAGATTCGGCAGGCGGAGCACATTGAGGAGAGTTATGAGGAGCAGGGCCTTTCGGGCGAAGAAGCAGAACGTCGTGCGTGGGCAACGGTAAATAAAATGTCGGGTGGCGGCAAAAAAAGTGGTGCCGGCCGCGGGCATGCCGTCGATAAGGAACCTGCTGAAACCGGTGGCCGGAAAGGTGGTGCCGCATCGGCAGCGCGTTCACCTGAGGAGCGTTCTGCTTCGGCGAAGAAAGCGGCTGCTACGCGGAAACGGAATGAAGCCGCCAGAAAAGCAGCCTGATGCAGACGAAACCGGTAACGATTGCCGAATTCCTGACCCCGTTTATGTTTGTAGCCCTGCTCGGGGTGCTGATGATTGTTGAGGGATTCATGCATATGGGGCGCGAAAACAACGCCCTGCAATTTATTTTCGGTGTTCCGGTACTACTGGGTGCGCTTGGGGCTCATTGGGTAGTGTGGCGGGCCTCGCTCCGTAATCTCCGGACGATGTGGATTGTAGAAGGTGTGCTGGTTGCCATTTTCTGGTACTTATTTTATTATGTTTTTTAAAGACAACATACTGTCAAAGCCAAAACAGCCGGGAAGTTCTGAGCTTCCCGGCTGTTTTGGTCAGTTGCATATAAGGCCTGTCAGGCATCCGGAAATCAGTGATTTGCCAGTGCGTCCTTCTTCAGTTTTTCTTTGAAGACCTTCTTGAATTTATCAAGCTTAGGGGCGATGACGAAGGCACAGTAGCCCTGATCCGGGTTTTGGGCGAAATAATTCTGGTGGTAATCTTCCGCCACGTAGAATGTCGATGCCGGACTGATCTCCGTTACGACCGGTTTGCCGTATGCATTTTCCTTATTCAGCTCATTTTTTGCCGTTTCGGCCAGTTTTTTCTGTTCTTCGTTGTGGTAAAAGACCACAGAGCGGTACTGCGTTCCGACGTCGGCGCCCTGGCGGTTGAGTGAGGTCGGGTCGTGGCTGCGGAAGAAAGCTTCCAGGAGTTGGGCATACGTAATTTTAGCCGGGTCATAGGTTACTTCCACGCATTCGGCATGGCCGGTTGTACCGGTGCAGACTTCTTTATACGTTGGATTGGCCTTTTGTCCGCCCTCGTAGCCCGAAACGGCAGAAATAACGCCATCAAGAGACTCATACATAGCTTCGGTACACCAAAAACATCCGGTACCAAATGTCGCCTTTTCCAGCTTATCCGTAGTTGATGCCGAGGCCGTGTTTTCTGTATTCATGGTTTTGGTTTTTTGCTGATTAGATTGGCTGGCTGTCTGAGCACAAGAGGTCATCGACAAGGCCGAAAACAAAGCCAGCAGCCATCCTGCAACATACTTCTTTGCAAAAGCGTTAGCAAACATACGTTAAATGTTAACAGTTGTTTAAAAGGTAATTAAACCTACGATTTTCAAAACAAAAGGGATTGTTTTCTGTGTAGCTTAGTGCACAGAAGCTGTTCTGAAGAGATAACATTCCCGATTTTCATAAAGTTTACCGAATGCTTATGGCTGACAAGTTTTTGCCCATCAAAAATAAAGATTTTCTGGCCGATGGATCGGATGAGTTCTGGCACCGGGATGCACCGACTAAAATTGATGACCTGTACGAGAACGAAGCGGATTACGAAAGTAAGCTACAGACGTTAGTGCAGGAAATCAACGAGTTGCAGGAGCGGATGTATGCTCATAACCGCTATGGGGTCGTTGTCATTTTTCAGGCGATGGATGCGGCGGGGAAAGACAGCACGATTCAGCATGTGTTTGCAGGAGTTAACCCGCTGGGTGTGCGCGTTAATTCCTACAAACGTCCGTCTGACAAGGAACTGGACCATGATTTCATGTGGCGTAATTTTCTCGATATGCCTGAACGCGGGACCATTACGATTTTCAACCGCTCCTACTACGAAGAGGTGCTGGTTGTAAAAGTTCACCCTGAGATTATCAAAACCAGCCAGCGTTTACCGGAGGAGCTGACCGACGACATGGACAAACTCTGGGAAAACCGGTATAAAGACATCCGCCACGTCGAAACCTATTTTTACCGCAACGGCTTCCGGGTGATTAAGTTTTTCCTGAATGTTTCGAAAAAGGAACAGGGCAAACGACTGCTGAAACGCATCGACGAACCGGAGAAAAACTGGAAATTCGAGAAGCAGGACGTTGTTGAGCGCGGTTTCTGGAAGAAATACATGAATGCCTATGAAGAGGCGATCAATGCCACGGCAACTGATAAGGCGCCCTGGTATGTCATACCTGCCGATGACAAGAAAAACATGCGGTTGATTGTGGCTCAGCTATTGGTAAACGAATTGTCTGCCTTAAAGTGTACTTATCCCGAGCCGACCGAAGAACATCTGGCGTCGCTCAAAGAAATGGCGCAGATGATACGTGAACAGGATAAAGAATAATTAACAAAAAAGCGGCTCAGGAAACCTGATGCCGCTTTTTGCCTTCTGGACTAGATACTAAGCCTAAGCGATCGGCACACTGTCTGTAATATCTTTACGATAGGTACGACCGATGGGAATAACCTGCTCTTGAATAGTAATCTGCATGGTTAACAGACTAATGTCATTAATATGGTTGAGGTTGACAATAAAGCTTTTGTGTACCCTCAGAAAACGGCTATCCAGTAAATATGCCATTTTCTGTAAAGACCGTTTAACTGCATATCGTTTCGTCGCGGTTTGTATTATAGCGTAGTTGCCCTCAGATTCAACCCAGTGAATAGACTGAAGGTCAATGCGTTCCATTTTACTTTGATTATTACGGACAAATACGGATTGAATCGGCGAGTTCCGGAGATGTTCGGCTGCCGGATATAAAAGATCAATTGTCCGTTGAAGCGTTAACCGGTGAAAAGGTTTAATCAGTAGTGCTGCATGTGCAAACTGCCGGATTCTCTCATAAGCAAGTTTGAACGGGTGAGCGGTCGAAAAAATAATCGGTAATGATAACGCTTGCGTTCGGTTCAGCAGAACGAGCGTACTTTTACCGTCATCCTGAAATAATTCCGAAATGACCAGATCAACCTTACCGGGATGCAACCACTTTTCTGCCTGTTCAATGGATGATACTGTACTAATCAAGGTGAGTGCGTTTTCAGTCAGAATCTGTTTCATTTCTGCTGCACACACTATGTCGCTCTCTAAAAGCAAAATTTTCATAGTCTTCCACTACTATTGTAGGTAAATAGATAAACATGTTCATGGTTTGACTTGCTTTGGTATTCATTAGACTGCCATTTCATAAAAAGTAACTTCCTGAAATCACCCTTAAATGCCCGAATCTGTACCTTTTTAGGTGTGCTTGACTGGTTTAGCAAATTTGTTGATAGACAAGCACTAAACAAAGCAGATTATGGAACCACTAATACACCTTGTTGAAGAATACCTTCGCTTTAGAACTAAACTGTTGCGTGTACTGGAAAATATAAACGTGAACCGGCAGGAGGTAATGGATGTGGTAAATTTATCAGGACAGCAGTTGCTGAACCGGCGTCGTAAACCGGAAACATGGACTAATGATGAACTGACACGGCTGGCTACGTATCTTCACCTTGATAATACGATCTGTTTTCATATGCGGAAGCTGGCGGTATTTATTGATCTTATGCCTTCTTCGCAAAAGTTTTACCTGATGCGCCGGATTAGTATCAATGCGACCAAAATGCACCGCCGCCGGGCTAACTATAATACCTGGAAAGTGGAGGAGCTTCAGTTGCTCGTTGTTACGCTAAAGAATATGCCGGTTGTTGACTAGCCAGGTGAAACGTATATACGTCTTTGTTTTATCCTACAAATAATGCCGTTCCCACTCTGATTTTTCAGCTTCGTCTAAATTTTGGTCAAGTACCTTATATATGACATTACCTTTGTAGCTGTTCAAACAACAGATTCGTGAACTGGTTTTTATGCAGTAAACCCAACGGTAAATGATGAAGTACAGGTTAATTTTAGGGCTGCTGACAGTATTGTCAGCATTGGTGGGAACGGATAGAGTCCGGGCGCAGGGGCAGCTTACTGTCAGCGGCTATGTTAAAGATAAAGCCAACGGAGAAGGGTTAATCGGTGTTTCAGTTTATGTAAAGGAAGCAAATACGGGAGCGGTCACTAATAACTATGGATATTATGCCATTCCATTACCGAAAGGGCAGTATACCGTAACCGTCACCTACGTCGGATTTGCGAAACGGCAACTGCCCGTCACGCTGACCGATCAGAATGTGAAACTCAATATTGAGCTGGAACAAGAAGGCAAGGAACTGGCAGAAGTGACCGTAAAGGCCGAACGCGAGGAAGACAATGTCAGGAATATTGAAATGAGTGTCAATAAGATTGACGTAAAGACCATTCAGCGGATTCCGGCCTTGTTGGGTGAAGTAGACGTAATCCGCAGTATTCAGTTGCTGCCAGGGGTTACAACGGTCGGGGAGGGGGCTACAGGATTTAATGTGCGTGGCGGCAACATTGACCAGAATCTGGTCCTGCTCGATGAAGCACCGGTCTATAACTCTTCGCATTTATTCGGCTTCTTTTCGGTCTTTAACCCGGATGCCGTCAAAGACGTGAAACTGATCAAAGGTGGTATTCCGGCGCTCTATGGCGGACGGATCTCGTCGATTCTGGACGTCCGGATGAAAGAGGGAAACGCCAAAAAGCCCGAGCTGACGGGGGGTATTGGGTTGATTTTCAGCCGGTTGGCGTATGAGCGCCCTTTCCTGAAAAAAGAAGATGGCACCGCCCGGGGCTCATTTATCGTGGCCGCCCGCCGGTCGTATGCCGATATTCTGGCGCAACCTTTCCTGAACAGCGATCTGCGCGGGTCGAAGTTTTATTTTTATGATCTGACGGCTAAAGGCAATTACAAGATTAACGCCAACAACACCATTTACCTGTCGGGTTATCTGGGACGGGATGTCTTTGGTTCCGATTTCGGTTTTAACTGGGGCAATACCACAACATCGCTGCGGTGGAATCACGTATTCAGCGACAAGCTGTTCCTTAATACCACCGCCTTCTACAGCAACTATGACTACCTGCTCGATTCGGATCTGAAGAAGAAGGAGGAAAACAAAAACGATTATTTCCGCTGGAAATCAAAAATTATCAATTACAGCCTGAAACCGGATTTTACCTTATTCCTTAAAAACAATACGCTGAGTTTCGGCGGACAGGCCATTGTCTATGACTTTAAGCCGGGAACGGCCACTGCTGCCAGTTCGGGCGATGTAAGGACGTTTGGGCTGGAAAGCAAATACGCGGTTGAAGCGGCCTTGTATGTGGGCAATGAACAGCAGATCGGCAGCCGCCTGCAACTACAATATGGCCTTCGGTACTCGTATTTCAACTACATCGGCCCGGGCGAAGCTTATTCGTTTCAGACAGATGTGCCGGTCGGGCAGCGGCGTTTTCCGGTACTGAACCAGACGAAAACATACGGGCGCGGAGAGAGCATTCAGACCTACGGTAACTGGGAACCACGGTTCTCGGCTAAATATGAGCTGAGCGATAACAGCTCGTTTAAGCTAAGCTACAACCGGCTCGCGCAGTATATCCATCTGGTGTCAAATACGACGGCATCGACCCCGCTGGATGTCTGGACACCATCGACCAACAACATCCGGCCGCAGCTGGCCGATCAGCTGGCCGGTGGCTATTTCAAAAACTTCGGCCCGTCGGGGAACGCTTATGAAGCCTCGGTGGAGGTGTATTATAAATGGATGCAGAATCAGCTGGATTACATCGACGGAGCCAATCTGCTGCTGAACAAATACCTGGAAGGCGATCTCCTGAGCGGCAAAGGGCGCGCGTATGGGGCAGAGTTCTTTGTGAAAAAGAACACGGGGGCTCTCCACGGCTGGATCAGCTACACACTGGCCAAAACCGAGCGGCAGGTCAACGGCATCAATAAGGATAAGTGGTTCCCGTCGCGGTTCGACCGCCGGCATACCCTCAATACCGTGTTACTGTATGATCCGGTTAAAGCCAATGGTAACCCATCGCGGTGGAGTTTTTCCGGAACGTTTGTGCTGAGTACCGGTACGCCGGCTACCTTCCCGACGAACCAGTTTCAGTATCAGGGCTATGTGGTGCCGCACAACGCCGATAATGCCCGCAACAACTACCGGATTCCGGTCTATCACCGCCTCGATGTGGCCGCTACCTTGCAGGGTAAGCGCCTGCGGTCGAATGGTAAGCCACGGAAAAATCAGGATAACTGGGTGTTCTCGGTCTACAACGTCTACAGCCGTAAAAACCCGTTCTCCGTGTATTTCCGGCAGGCCGTTCCTGAGTATGTGGATAAGGTGCTGACTAGTGCCGACGGGAAGGTCACCTTTGAGACCAAAGCGCTTCAGGGCAGCAACAAAACCGAAGCCGTACGCTATTCCATTTTTGCGACGCTGATTCCGTCGGTAACCTATAACTTCAAATTCTGATGAACACCCACCACGCAAAACAAACCATGAACCGTTTATTTTCAGGAATCGGGCTGCTATGCCTGCTGACCGTGGCGCTGACGGGTTGCGAAACGGTAATCGATGCTAAGTTAGACGAAGGCCCGTCGCAGCTGTCGGTGGATGCCTGGATCACGGATCAGCCGGGACCGCAGTCTGTCCGTCTCACGCAGACAACGGCTTATTTCAACAACGGCGTGGCTACCCCGGCGACAAACGCTACGGTAGTTGTGATGGACGAAGCGCAGAAGCTGTATTTCTTTACCGATCCTGACAACGACGGAACCTATGTCTGGACACCGCCAACAACGACTGATACGCTGGCCCGCATCGGCCGTACCTATTACTTAGGCATTCGTTTTCAGGGTGAAGAGTACTATTCGCAGTCGAAAATGAATCGTGTGCCACCGATAGACTCACTGATTTTCCGGAAGGAGAAGGTAAACCCGCTGTCGGCGGAAGAAGGTTATCAGGCGGAATTTTATGCCAATGACCTGCCCAACGCGACAGACTACTACCGGGTGCGCTACTTTCGGAACAGCCAGTTGCAAAACCGGCCGCAGGATTTGATTCTGGCCTATGACGGGGCATTCAGTGGCAGCGGTAATACCGACGGGCTGGCATTTATCCGGCCGATCCGGCAGTCAATCAATCCGGCAGGGTTATACGTGATGAACGATACGGTACGGGTTGAGTTACAGTCGGTTCCGGCAGAGGCGTATTATTTTCTGGAACTCCTGAATCAGCAGATTACAAACGGTGGCTTGTTTGCGACACCCCCTGCCAATGTACCGACGAATATTATTAATGCAAAAACGGGAGGGAAGGAGGCCACCGGCTTCTTTGTGACTTCGGCCGTCAGGACGCGGAAAGTGGTTGTCGGGCCGGCCACGATCCGGGCTAAATAACGAAAGGAGCGGGGGAGCGTTTCGATCACGCTCCCCCGCTCCGGTTTAGTGGTCCCATGTCGGTGACAGCTTGACTTGTATATCACCAAAGGGCGTATATTTCGCCAGCAGGCTAATTGCCATGTAAGGGATAATCAGAATAATAACGGCTATCAGCAACGCCGTCGCTGCTAAGAACCCCAGAATCGATCCCGTAATTCCTGATCCAATCATTAGTAAAAGGTAGAGAAAGTTGTTCATTTCAGCAGATTTATGGGTTTCTGCTCTGTATAGACAAGATTTATGCCAAAAGGGTGGCACTGCGGCAGAACTTTTTACCAACCGGAGTTACCTAACGGTGTCTGGCTTTATTTCCTCTTGTCGTAACGAGTTCCTGCTGAAACGTGATCGGTACGGCAGCCTCTTCGGGTAATGTATACACCAGATTCAGATAACGGGCTTCGGGGTTTTTACGGACATAAATAAAGCCCCGTACCGATTCACCGGCCGCAACCTGCGTTGATTTTAAGGCCATGGCCTGCCAGCGGTACGATTCCTGATCATATTTCTGCATCCGGTTGGCGTGTGTACCGTAATCGACCGCCCGTTTCACGTTCAGTGCCTGCCAGGCCAGGTCATGATTGATGCGCTTCTGGCGCCACTCACCATAGTTACGGCTTTTGCCGGACGACGAGGCGTCGCTGATCAGGATAGCGGCAAACAAAACGGTGTTGATAACCTTGGCTGTTTTCAGGCGTTTTTCCTCTTTTTTCTGCCGGAAGGCAACCTGGCTGGCTGCATAGTCGGGATCAACGGCGTGTTGAACGGCCAGAAACTCGTTTTGCTGCTGCATCCGTAACGTGTCCTGAGCCACATTCAGCAGGGTGTACTGAAAATCAGATGGGTTGACCATAATGGCATGGTCGGTTTTGTTTTTAACTTCAATGTCAAAGACAACAAACTCCATATCTTCGTGTTCAAACGAAGCCACCACGCCGATACCGTTTTGTTCGGCTTTGGTGGTTGAGCGGCCATCGATCCGGGCCACATCGCCGGAGACCGGTTCAAGGCGGTATTGGGTAATCCCGGGGGCACAACTGCTCAATACAGTTGTTAATCCTGCTATGCTTAACAGGTGTCGGATGTAGCGCTTCCTGTTCATACGTATTAGTACTTGTTTATAGATCGAAGATACAAGCTGACTATCAGTCATACAAGTGGATTCGTACGAATGGTATCATAGGTCGTAAAGGCAGTAGAACAGGATGGTGAATGCCTTATTCTGGGAAATCGTGCCAACACGATGCTGCTAAGAATACCTTAACCAGAACCTTTGATGTATACAACTCTGAAAACATGCTTTGTGGCGGCGGCACTCTGGGCCGGCCAGGTAAATGCGTTTGCCGCTGCGCGGGCATTGACCGATTCGACGGATCTGGTCGCAGCGAATACGCGGCCAACCCAGGTGGCCAAACAATTTAAGTTTACGGAAGGGCCTGCCGTTGATAAAAAGGGCAATATCTATTTTACTGATCAGCCCAATGACCGGATCTGGAAATACGGTACTGACGGAAGCGTCTCGCTGTTTATGGAGAAAACCGGTCGCTCAAACGGCTTGTTTGTCGATAAGAAAGGTAATATCGTGGCTTGTGCCGACGAAAGCGGCGACCTGCGCGCAATCAGTCCGGACGGTAAGGTGACGATTCTGCTGAAAGACATCAAAGGACAGCGTATGAACGGCCCGAACGACCTCTGGATTGATCCGAAAGGCGGGATCTACTTTACCGACCCATTTTACCCGCGTGATTACTGGTCGCACAAAAAGCCGGAAATTGATGGTCAGAAAGTGTATTACCTGCCCAAAGGTGCGCAACAACCGGTCTTGCTGGATGACCAGCTGATGCAGCCCAACGGGATTGTCGGTACGCCCGACGGCAAGCACCTGTATGTGGCCGATATCCGGGCCAACAAAACCTATAAATACGACATTCAGCCCGACGGCACGCTGACGAACAAGCAACTGTTTATTTCGCAGGGCTCAGACGGTATGACGCTCGACAAGTCTGGTAATTTATACATTACCGGCCGTGGAGTGACCATCTATGATCCGACGGGTAAAAAGATTATGAATATTCCCGTGCCTGCCGGTTGGACAGCCAATGTCTGTTTTGGCGGTAAAGACCGGAAAACCTTATTTATTACGGCCTCCGATGCGGTATATACCGTGCCGATGAAGGTCAAAGGCGTTGAATAACTCCTATGTCAGTTCCCGTATATTCGCTTCAGGCGTTTCAGCCCCCAACGGTTGAAACGCCTTTTTACATGACCCGCCTCGAAAAACTGGTGCAGGAGTTTAAAGGCATCGACAAGCCGCACTCCCATACCTTCTACCTGGTCATGTGGATTAGTGAAGGGAGCGGCACACACACCATTGATTTTAAAACCTACGACATTGCGCCGTTTCAGCTGTACTTCCTGACGCCCGGGCAGGTACATAGCTGGGTACTATCGCCGGATACGAAAGGCTATAACCTGTTTTTTGATGCCAGCTTTTTCCGGACGCGTTTCGGCAACCGGCTCTATCAGTATCCCTTCTACCATTCCCATCAGCATGAGCCTTTGATTGATGCTACAGGGCAGCAGGCATTTCTCCGTGATTTGTATGCCTATGCCCATCGGGAGTATGAGCAGCAACTGCCTAACCGGGCGGAGGTATTTCTGTCCTTTATTCATATTCTGCTCGAAACGGCCAACCGGCTTTATACTGAACGCTGGATCGGGCCGGATACTCATCTGTATGATCGCGTAAGGCAGTATGAAGAATTACTTGAAGATCAGTTTCTGACCGTCCGGGATGTGCAGACCTATGCTGAACAGATGAGCCTGAGCCCCAATTACCTGAACCAGATCTGTAAAAAAATAGTCGGAAAAACAGCCAGCCAGTTGCTATACGAACGGGTGTTGATTGAAGCACAGCGGCTACTGACCCATACAACCCGTTCGGTCAAGGAAATCGGCTATCAGCTGGGTTTTGAGGATCCGTCCTATTTCGTCCGCTTCTTCCGGAAGCAGGCCGGACAAACCCCGGCCGAATTCCGGGCGTCGCTCCAGACGAATCGTTGATTTGTACCATGAGGCCGTTGGTCTGTCCTTGCTGCCGCAACAGGGGGGAAGTACCTTTGTCTCAGCGATCCGGCCACCGGTTGACCGGATTCCTGAAGACCATTAATCCTTGAATGCCATGCTGAAAGATAGCCCTTTATATAGCGTTTTGTACAACAAGTGTCCTCGTTGTCACGAAGGCGACTTCTTTGTAAAGTCCAGTGCCTTTACCCGTAAGTTTGACGAAATGCACACGCATTGTCCGCACTGCCACCAGTCGTTAATACCGGAACCCGGCTTTTACTGGGGATCAATGTTTGTGAGCTATGCGTTTTATACCGCTTTCACCATCGCTACCTTCTTCGTGTTTGTCCTTTGGCTGAATCTGGACCTCGATTACTATCTGACAGGCTTAGTGCCCGCGCTGATTGTATTGACGCCTTATTTCTTCCGTTTGGCCCGCCGGACCTGGCTGACGTTCTTTGTCTCGTACAAACCCGTTACGACACCGTAAATTTTGCCCATTCTGCCTTGCGGATGCGTACCAGCAGCGCGTAGGCAATACCAGCCATGACCGGAATACCGGCCCAGACGCCGTAAGGTACTTTGCTTAGGCCCCAGTGCATCAGGCCAAGCAAGCCAACCATCATCATAATGATCAGGGTGCGGGCCACGTTCGCACCCTTTGTCATTTCACCAATGGGCGATGAGAAGGGCAGAAAATAGCCATTGCCGATGGCATACAGAAACGCGATGCTGATGTTAACAAAGGTGGTTAGCAGCACGTCATCGAGGGATTTTATTCCGCCAACGTACAGAACGTAGGCCGATACCACTACCTGGACCGGTAACAACAGCTGAACAATAGCCGCTTTGACCGCCCCCAGCATTACTTCGCCGGGCTCTTCCAGGGGAGTGCTCACAAAGACCCAGGCGGCCTTATGCTGCTCAGAGTAGCGAAGCAGACTGATTGCATTTCCCAATAGTAAGGTACAGAAATACAGCGGCAGAATGGAGGCAAACGAATTGCCGGTGTCGCTATCGTCGAGGCTGTTGCCTGTACGCCAGACAAACATGAAAAACAAGACGATCATATAGCCGATAGCCGGATAGGCCCGCAGCTTAAACTGACGGTCGCGCAGCATAATGCGCCATGTCAGCGCAAAACCGGCGGCTTCGAGCGGGCTGCCGGTGAGCCATCGGGCAAGCTCATCGCTTCGGCTGGTTGTGTGTTGTGGCAGCGTTCCGGTTTGCGTGGGGCGGGCGTCAACGTCGATAGAGGCAATGCGCTGGTTGTAGAGCGGTGTCAGGTAAGAAATGGTCACCCAGATGCCGGCAAAAGGAGTCAGCACGGCCAGAGCCAGCAGCGAAAGATGAAGCGGGTCGAAAGCGGGCGTCAGAAACGCTTCCATACTGCCCCCAAACCATACCGGAGGCAGCAGATAATGCCACCACTTCACGTTAAGCTGAATCAGATTATCCGTGGTGCTGATCATGCGCGGTAGTACCTGATAACCCGCGTAGAAAAAAATGGCTACAATGATCTGGACATACATGATGGCTTCCCGTAGCTTTTCTTCGCTTGTAAACCGCATCAGCAGCAGATAAAGCAGGTTAGTCAGGAAGATAACCAGCAGGGAGCTCAGCATCACAAAGACCATATACAGTAAGCTGTAGCCTGCCCCGAACCGGATGGCAATGACTATGGCGCTGGCAATGGAGGATGCCATCGACATCAGCAGCAGATACAGGCAAATGTGCGTGATCCGGGCAATCAGCAGTGTACGGCCATTGACCGGGCATGGCAGAATGATCGCGTTATCGGACGAATCGAGTAGCACAGAGGAGAAATCACTGATCAGGGCCATACCGACTAACAGCATCGGAATAGCAAACGAAAAGCTGAGCGCGTAGATGGGAGCCTGATTGTAGACACCGATCAGGACCACACAACCGAATGAACCCATAAACGCATAGAGCAGCAACATCAGCCAGAAGCTGTTCGAACGGTCTTTTTGTTTATACTGCTGCTGACTGAACGCCGTATATGTCCGGCGGTTGTCGAGGGTAATTTTCAGGGCGACGATGGCCTCCACCTGATCCGGGTCGGCGCCAAACTTGCGGAAAAGGGGGCGCATCCAGGACAGGATCATGAGTAGTAAACCTTGCATAGGTCGGAATGGCGGGTTATTGGTTGATGGTCTGTACAAACGCACCGGCAATGGATACCTGTTCGTCGTTGCCGGTCAGTTGGGTAAATAGTTGTTCGAGCGAGCCGCTGGCGCGCAGCTCCTTGAGCTCTTCGAAGCTGCCGTTGGCAATAACCTGTCCCTGGTTAATGATGACAATACGGTCGGAAATCCGCTCCACAACGTCCATGATGTGAGAACTGTAGAAAATGGTTTTTCCGCTATCGGCCAATTGCCGGATGATTTCCTTGACGAGCACCACTGCATTGGCATCAAGGCCGGAAAGCGGTTCATCGAGGAAGACGACATCGGGATTATGAAACAGCCCCGAAATGAGCAGTACCTTCTGCCGCATTCCTTTTGAGAACGTTGTCATACGGTCGTTGGCATTGCCTTCCAGATTAAAAAGCCGCAGCAAATCCATGGTCCGGCGTTCGACCATAGCTGGTTCCAGCTTATGCAGTTTACCGATAAACTGTAAATATTCCAGCGGGGTCAGTGAGTCGTATAGAGAAGCCAGTTCGGGTACGTAGCCAATCCGTCGTTTGATCTCCAGCGTATCCTTGCGTACGTCCATGCCCAACACCGAGGCTTGCCCCAGAAAATCAGGGATAAGACCGATCAGGATTTTGATGGTTGTTGATTTACCGGCACCGTTTGGCCCGATATAGCCGATCACCTGCCCGGCCGACACACTCAGGTCGATTCCTTTCAGAATATGGGTGGTACCGTAGTATTTTTCAAGCTGCTGAAGTTCAATAACAGGATTCATGATGCGATGCGTGTAAAGACGCAAAATTTTGCGTCTCGTGTAGAACGTTATAAAGCACAAATATGGCTTCTGTTTTCGATATACCCGCGTAGAGACGCAACATCTTGCGTTTTACATACGGTTTTGTGTTTGCTCTGGCTGAGACGCAATATATTGCGTCTCTACGCGTGGCCAATGACTTGATATAATAGTCTTGCTGAATTATATTAATATGCTGATATAGTGTTGAATAAAAAAGTGTAACCCGTTCGGAACTTGCGCATTTAGTTTCCAAAATCTTTCATTATTTTTACTAAACGTAACTTGTCCTATATAGAATAGAAACACAATGGGTGTAAAATCTACGCTCTTTGCCGTAATTATACTCTTTTACAGTGTATTAACGATGGCGCAATCACCCCGCACCGTGAGCGGGTATGTGCGCGACCGCGAAAGCAACAAGCCGCTGGCGAATGTAAATGTGTACACAACCGCCACCCGGCAGCCGGATGGACGGCCGAAGGGTGGCCGGCAATACGCAACCACGACCGATGCCGACGGCCACTACCGTATCAACCTGCCCGATCTGCTTGCCGAAGCCAATCTGAAACAAAGCCAGCCGGCAACGAGTCCTGAGCTGACGCTGCTGTTTTCTTTAGTAGGCTATGAACCACAGGCAAGGGCTGTTTCTGGAACAACCGCTATAGACGTCTGGCTGACGGCGGGGCAAACGCTTCAGGAAATTGTGGTCAAAAGTTCAGTGTCAGCTCCGAAAATCAGTGACCTGGCCGGCATGAGCCAGCTGAGTGTTCCGGTCGATCAGTTGTCGAAAATTCCGGCGTTACTGGGCGAACGGGATGTACTGAAGGTGGTTCAGCTCATGCCGGGTGTGCAGAAAAGCTCAGAAGGCAGTACCAATATGTATGTCAGAGGTGGCGGACCGGATCAGAACCTGTTTCTCCTCGACGATGCCATTGTCTACAATCCCAGTCACCTGTTCGGCTTTTTTTCCGTATTTAATGGCGATGTGCTCCGCCATGTATCGCTGACCAAAGGCGGCTTTCCGGCTAATTATGGCGGCCGGCTGTCGTCGGTCATCGAAACAACCATGAAAGAGGGCAGCAAAGACCGGATACATGGTCAGGGCAGTGTGGGTGCGATTGCCTCGCGGTTCACGCTCGACGGACCGATTGCGAAGGGCAACGCTACTTTTCTGGTCTCCGGTCGCCGGAGTTACTATGGTCTGCTGTCGTCCCTGATTCAGCAGCAAAAGCCGGGCAATATGGTGTCAAAAACGTATTTCTACGACATTAACACCAGGCTAACCTGGCAACTGACAGACCGTGACAAACTAAGCCTGAGCGGCTATACGGGCTATGATGATTTCAGCAGCAGCCGTTTCCAGAATACAACCACCTATAAATCGGCCCTCAACTGGGGGAATAAAGTTGGGAGCTTGCGGTGGCAGCACCAATATACCGCGCGCCTTATGTCAACGGCTTCACTGGCCTACAGCAGTTATCAATTGCAGGTTGCTAATCAGGAGAGCGTTGCCTTTGACTCGCTCAGCCGGGTGTTTCAACTGAAGTATCTTTCGGCAATCCGTGATATTACGCTTAAATACGACTGGAACTGGTCGGCCGGAACAACGCATCAGCTCCGGTTCGGGGCGGCAAGTACCTGGCATCGGTTTAAGCCGGGGGCGGTTGTGCAGGATGCATCCGGCGATGAAGCTATGGGGGGCGTGCAGCTGACAAATGCCGTGGAGAGCGGTATTTATGCCGAAGACAACTGGTCGCCCAATGCCCGATGGCGGGTGCAGGCCGGGTTGCGGTTGAGTCATTATGCCCATCCTGACGTACGGTATCTGCGGCCGGAACCGCGGCTGTCGGTCGCCTATGTGTTGCCGCGCCAATGGTCATTGAAGGCATCGTATGCGCGCATGAATCAGTACGTGCATATCCTGTCGAACACCGGTCCGGGCCTGCCGACAGACCTTTGGGTACCGACCACCAGACAGGTAAGCCCGCAGCAGTCGGAGCAGGTGGCGGCCGGCCTTGCCAAAGACATCAGTACCAGATCGGGGCAGCGGGGCTTCACGCTGACCGTTGAAGGCTATTATAAACGCATGAACCAGATCATCAGCCTGCGTCAGGGAGCCACATTTATGAACCCCCTGAGTGGTAATGCCAACTGGGAGCAAAATGTGACGCCTGGACGGGGCTGGGCGTATGGCACCGAAGTAATGCTGCAAAAGCAAACCGGACGGTTGTCGGGATGGCTGGGCTACACATTGTCGTGGACGAAATGGCAGTTTGACGAGCTGAATAACGGGAACGTCTTTTTCCCGCGTTACGACCGCCGGCATAATCTGTCGGTAGTAGGTATGTACGATCTGAGCAAACACCTGCGGATATCGGCCATCTGGGTTTATGGCACCGGGCAGGCGCTGACCTTACCGCTTTCGCGTTACATCGTGAATACGAACAAGGTAGTGCCGAGCCCAACGACTGGTACAGAATCATCGACCAGCCGGTTAAGTAAAAACGTGACTGTCCGCGATTACGGCGATCTGAACAGCTTCCGGACAGAGCCGTATCATCGCCTCGACCTGAGTTTACAGTATCAGCGGCAGGGGCGACGGTTTACATCGACCTGGGAAATCGGGGTGTACAATGCCTATAACCGCGCAAATCCATTCTACTACGCCATGGAAAGCGAGAAAGATCCCGTTACCAAAGTATCCAGAACCGTGCTCCGGCGGTATTCATTGTTTCCTGCTGTGCCATCGCTGAGCTATTCGGTTAAGTTTTGATTTTTTACCACATAGCCGCATAAGAGCACAAAGAGAAAATCAGTTTATCTATGTGGCAAATGAAAAAAGACCAATGAGAGTTATCATTTCTGTCATCAGTATATTCATGTTTCTGACCGGATGCCGGCCGCAGGTTGAGGAAGAGGTTGTACTGGGCAATCTGGATCAGCAGACGTCAAAGCTGGTGGTGACCGGATTTTTGTCGCCGCAGGACTCGGTGTTAACGGTAAAGGTGAGCCGTTCGGCGCCGTTGGGTGGCACCTTCAACGGCAGTATTCTGACGAATGCTACCGTGATGCTTTCAGATGGAAAAACATCGGCGAAACTGACCTACAACAGCAAAGAAATGTATTATGAGCTAAGTGCCCGCAAGCTGCCGGTCAAAGCCGGAAGCACTTATACGGTAACCGTAACAAGCACCGAGGGACAACGCGTACAGAGTACCTGCACCATTCCGCAACCGGTTGCCTTATCGGCTGTACAGCTGGACTCTGCAGCCAGTGGCGGCCAAAAACAGTACATGGTCCGGTATCAATGGCAGGATGCCGGTGATCAACCCCATTACTACCTGACGGCCGGGGCTTTTCAGTACATCAAGAGCACGGCTTCGGCCACCAGCTGGGAAAGCGTTCCGGTGCAGTTTGGTACGCAGGCAAGTCCGGCCGATTTGCTGAGTGGGCAGACCGGTAAAGTTGCTGCGATGCAATCTGCAGACGGACTTATCAGTACCGAACCGGCGCAGACCGGCAGCGGGGAGATGAATACGTTCTCAAAGGCTTTCCGGCAGGCGCAGCTAACGGCCGTACTGCTGCATATTGATGAGACCTATTACCGGTTTCAGAAGGCGGTTAATCTGGCAGCGGCTACGAGCGGTAATCCCTTTGCCGAACCCGTATCGATACCATCAAATATTGATGGTGGTCTGGGCTGTTTTGCCGGCTATAACCGCGCCACGGTACGGGTAAAACTGAAATAAACCCAAACGCACAACTAAAACGGCCCGTTACCAATCCGGTAACGGGCCGTTTCTATACGGAACCATGCTTACTTAGGCCACTGCTTCGGCTGAGTTAACCAGATCATGTTTAACCAGATATTCAGCAATCTGAACGGCATTGGTTGCGGCCCCTTTGCGGAGGTTGTCGGCTACAATCCACAGATTCAGGGTGTTTGGCTGGCTCTCATCGCGGCGGATACGGCCTACGAAAACCTCATCTTTACCATGAGCCGTCAGCGGCATCGGGTAAATTTTGTTCTGCGGATCATCCTGCAACACTACGCCTTCAGCTGAGCTCAGCAATGAACGTACCTCATCCAGTTCGAAATCGTTTTCAAATTCGATATTCACCGATTCTGAGTGACCGCCGATGGTCGGGATACGAACCGTTGTCGCCGTTACGCGGATGGAATCGTCGCCCATAATTTTGTTGGTTTCCTTCACCATCTTCATTTCCTCTTTGGTATAGCCATTGTCGAGGAATACGTCGATGTGCGGCAACACGTTCAGGTCGATCGGGTGCGGATATACTTTTGCCACGCTTTCGTCGCCTGTACGCTCAGCGTACAGCTGATCAACGGCAGCCTTACCGGTACCGGTTACCGACTGGTAGGTTGATACAACAACACGCTTGATTTTATATTGTTCGTGGAGTGGTTTCAGGACCACTACCATCTGAATGGTCGAACAGTTGGGGTTCGCAATGATTTTGTCTTCGGCAGTAAGCGTGTCGGCGTTTACTTCAGGCACTACCAGTTTTTTGGTCGGGTCCATACGCCACGCCGATGAGTTGTCGATTACGGTAATACCGGCTTCGGCAAATTTGGGTGCCAGGGCCAGTGAAGTACCGCCACCGGCTGAAAAAATGGCAATCGCGGGTTTGGCAGCGATGGCATCTTCAAAGCTAACGACCGTAAACTGTTTACCCTTAAACGTAACCTGTTTACCTACTGACCGCTCCGAAGCGACCGGAATAAGTTCTGTTACGGGGAAGTTACGTTCTTCCAACACCTTCAGCATCTCGCCACCGACCAGGCCGGTAGCCCCTACGACTGCGATTTTCATAATTTTTCAGTTACTTATTTAAGAAATTGACCGCAAAAGTACAGATTTTTTTTAACAGTCAGCCTTTTACGGAAGAATTTAAGCTGTGATTCAGCGGTAAACCACGAAGCCGGTAAGCCGGTAAGTAGCACAAAGGATAAGCCGGAGGGGGGCATCAAGAAAACTTCGTGCTCCTTCCTGCCTTCCTGTCTTCGTGGTTTTCTTGCTTGCAGTAGGAGCGAAATAAATGGTTCTTTTCTCATTGATTTCCTAAATCGAGCCCCAATGAAAAAAGTATCCCTTTTCACCCTTTTATTTTATGTGGTCCATACGGTCGTATGGGCGCAAACAGGCGTACAAAACCTGCGCTGCGAAAACCTGTCTAATCCGCTCGGCCTGGATGTGGTACAGCCGCGATTTAGCTGGCAGCTGACGTCGACCCGCCGTAATGTACTGCAAACCGCCTATGAAATCCGGGTAAGTACTGATGACAAAGCGCTGGCGAAGGGTGCCGTCTGGAATACAGGCAAGGTGGCTTCGGATTCATCCGTACACGTTGCCTATGCCGGGAAGCCCCTGCAATCGGGCGAACGGTACTATTGGCAGGTACGGGTCTATGACAACACCGGACAGGCATCGGCCTGGAGCGCACCGGCCTGGTTTCAGATGGCACTGCTGAAGGAAACCGACTGGAAAGCGAGCTGGATCGGGCCGGGCTATGTCGAAGACAGTACGCTGCGCCCGAGTCCGATGTTCCGCAAGGAGTTTACAGCCCGCAAGCCCATCCGGAAGGCCACAGCCTACCTGACCGCTCACGGCATGTACTGGGCCCAGCTCAACGGCGAACGGGTCGGCGATGCGTTTCTGACACCTGGCTGGACAACCTACGGCAAACGGCTGCAATATCAGGTTTACGACGTGACAAAACTGCTGAAACAGGGGGCGAACGCCATTGGGGTAACGCTGGGTAATGGCTGGTATCGCGGGTTTATCGGATTTAGCGGCCAGAAAAACTACTTCGGTAACGATGTGGCCTTGCTGTGTCAGCTAGAGATAACCTATTCCGATGGTACAACCGAGCGCATTGTATCCGACAACAGCTGGAAATCAACCTCGGCGGGGCCAATCCGGTCGTCGGAAATCTATAACGGAGAAATTTATGATGCCCGGATGGAGAAGGATGGCTGGAACCGCGCGGGCTATAAAGATGCAGACTGGTCGGGCGTACGGGTGCATGACTATGCTAAAAATCACCTGGTCGCTACCTATAACGAGCCGGTCCGGAAACGCGAAACGTTCCAGCCGGTTAACATCATACGCACACCAAAGGGTGAACAGGTCGTTGATTTCGGCCAGAATCTGGTGGGCTGGGTTGTTGTCCGTGTCAATGGGAAGGCGGGTGATACGATTACGCTCTCGCATGCCGAAGTGCTCGATAAAAAAGGTAATTTCTACACCGAGAACCTGCGGGCGGCCGTTTGTCAGAACAAATACGTGCTGAAAGGAAAACCAGCCGCTGATGGTTTTGAAAAGTTTGAGCCGCACTTTACGTGGCAGGGTTTCCGGTATATCAAAGTCGAAGGGATGGGCGACCTGAAACCGGAAAACTTTCTGGCAGTCGTGCTGTATTCCGACATGAACCTGACGGGGCAGTTTACATCATCAAATCCGCTGATTAATCAGTTGCAGAAAAATATCCAGTGGGGGCAGCGTGGCAACTTCCTTGATGTACCAACCGACTGTCCGCAGCGTGATGAGCGGCTGGGCTGGACAGGCGATGCTCAGGCCTTTTCACGGACGGCTGCGTTCAACTTTGGCGTAGAAAACTTCTTTGCCAAGTGGCTGAAAGACGTTGCCGCCGATCAGCTGCCGAACGGATCGGTGCCGTTTGTGGTGCCCAATGTACTGGGTAAAGGTGCCGTGGGCAGTACCGGCTGGGCCGATGTGGCCACGATTGCACCGTGGAATATGTATCTGGCTTACGGCGACAAACGGATACTGGAACAACAGTACCCCAGTATGAAGGCATGGGTCGGCTACATGCAGAAAGAAAGTAAAAAAGATGCGGCCGGTGCGCCGGTCTGGGCCTCCGGCTTCCATTTCGGTGACTGGCTTTTCTACCGCCCGTTCGATGATAACGATGGCCGGGCGGCGGTGACGGATAAATACCTGATCGCACAATGCTTTTTTGCTCATTCAACGCAGTTGCTGATTAATACGGCAAAAGTGCTGGGCAAAACAGACGATGTACAGACCTACTCCCGGCTGTTACAGGAGGTGAAAGATGCGTTCCGGCGCGAATACATGACATCGAATGGCCGGCTGGTATCCAGTACGCAGACAGCCTATGTGCTGGCCCTGAATTTTGACATGCTGCCCGAAGAGCTACGGGCGTCGACGGCACAACGCCTCGTTGATAACGTAAAGAGTTATGGCAATCACCTGACGACAGGCTTTCTGGGGACGCCTTACCTCTGCCATGTGCTGAGCCGGTTCGGACACGACGATGTGGCGTATGCCCTGCTGATGCAGGAAAGCTACCCGTCGTGGCTGTATCCGGTAAAGATGGGCGCAACCACCATTTGGGAACGCTGGGACGGTATCAAACCGGACAGTACGTTCCAGACACCGAGCATGAACTCGTATAATCACTATGCATACGGTGCCATCGGCGACTGGATGTATCGGGTTGTAGCCGGTCTGGATACAGAAGACGACGGCCCCGGCTACCACAAAATCCGGATTCAGCCGCATATCGGCGGCAAGCTCACGGCCGCTAAAGCCGACTTGCAGACACCTTACGGTCCGGCGAGTTCAGGCTGGAAAACGGAAAATGGCAAACTGACACTGGACATCGACATTCCGGCAAATACCACGGCGAAGGTATACATACCGGCCGCCGGTGCCGAGGGCGTGCAGGAGGGAGGCAAGCCCCTGAGTGCGGCAGAAGGCGTCAGGCAGATCGGTCAGGAAAAAGGATATGTGATTGTGCAGGTAGGGTCCGGAAAATATCAGTTTACGGCAAACCGTTACTAGTACGTAAAGCTGTTTTTTGTACCTTGCAAGGATTTTTTTGACCCGATTATCAAATTCCTTAACATACTATGATGCTGACAGAAAAAATTTCACGACAGAGTTTCCTGAAAGCCGGTGCCCTGGCCCTGGCTTCTCCTTTGCTTTTTAAGCTGGATGCGCAGGCCAAAGCGCCTGAGAATATTGGCTTGCAGCTCTATACACTGCGCGACCAGCTGCCGAAAGACCTGGAAGGAACGCTCAGAAAAGTGGCTGACCTGGGGTATAAAGAAGTCGAAACGTTTGGTTATTCCGACGGGAAATTTTTTAACAAGAGCCCTAAA
This sequence comes from Arsenicibacter rosenii, assembly GCF_001870735.1. GTDB lineage: Bacteria > Bacteroidota > Bacteroidia > Cytophagales > Spirosomataceae > Arsenicibacter > Arsenicibacter rosenii. The sequence continues at coordinate 55,658 of NZ_MORL01000027.1, forward strand.
GAATTTAAGACGATTCTGAGCGGTCTGGGCCTGAAGGCGGTCAGCGGTCATTACCTGGCTGGTGTACAGATGCCGAATATGAAAGGCACCCTGAAAAACGACTGGGAGCGTGCCGTCGCCGATGCTGCTGAATTAGGCCAGAAGTACATGATGTGTGCCTATCTGTTCCCCGACGAACGCAAGAAGCTGGATGACTATAAGGGCTACGCGGAGTTGTTCAACAAAGCCGGTGAAGTCTGCAAAAAGCATGGTATCCAGTTCGGGTACCACAACCACGATTTTGAGTTCATGCCGCTTGAGGGGCAGATGCCGTATGATATTCTGCTGAGCACCGACAAGAAGCTGGTACAAATGGAGCTGGACCTGTATTGGGTAGTATATGCCGGTAAAGATCCGGTTGAGCTGTTTAAGCAGAATCCGGGCCGTTTCCCGTTGCTGCACTTCAAAGACGTTGCGAAAACCGAAAAGCGGGAATTTGCCGAAGTCGGTACCGGCTCAATTGATTTTCAGCGTATCCTGAATAACAGCAAGCTGGCTGGTATGAAGCACTTCTTTGTGGAACAGGATGTGTGCAAACGCCCGCCGCTGGAGTCGATTGCAATCAGTATTGAGAATGTGAAGAAACTGAACGCGTAGCTTCTGAAAAATAACTCCAGGAAGTTTCAGGCTTCCTGGAGTTATTTTCAGAAGGCCGCCTGATGTGAAATGGTAATCTCTGTTTGCGTGACCTTGCGTTTCGTTACGCGTACAGGAAAAATCCGGTTTTTATCATCGAACTGATTGGCGTATAAGCCCTTTGGTTCACGGACCAGGAGGGAGTAGAGGCCAGGCGCTAAGCCATAGGCGCAGAATGTACCGCTACCGTCGGATTTTATGGTTTTGACCGGTTTAATGCCGGGCACCGAATCAATAAACCCCTCGCTGTTGGCTGGAGCCTGTTGTATAGTCAGCACCGGATAGATCAGTACGTCACGGACTACCCGTTTGCCGTTGCCGGTTTTCGGATCTTTTCCGTCTTCCGTAATCCGTGGCATCTGGTTGCCGGTCAGTTCGGTAACTGTACCGCAAATACCCTGTAGCGGTTTGCGTGTTGGTTTGGCGGTTGTCTGAGCAGAGGCCGTCCAGGCCAGTCCTGCCAGTAAACCCAATAAAATAAGCCAGGCCGACAGATTGCAGGCCCAACGGGACGGGCAGGTGTTATGCATAGTTGCTTTTAACGAAGTTCAGAAAATCCTCAGCTTTTTGAATGCACATATTGATCTCTTCTTGCGGAAATTCACCATCTACATCATAGTCAACAATTTGCCGGTGGTTAAACAGCTCATTGAAGTCATCTTTGTAACGCTCAGCGATTTCACGGGTCTTTATGAAGTGAAGCGAAAACATCTCACGCGCAGAGGAATGTCTTTTGGTAACAATGTTCTTGTCTGCCAGCAAACCACGAACCAGCCAGAAGAAGCAATAGTAACTGGAGCTTATTGCACCATTCGGAAATGGCGTTGCCGCAAGGACTTTGGCGTTTTCAAGATATCCCTCGGCCTTACGTATGCTGAAAATGAGGTCTTCGCTCATAGATTGCCAGCCCGTCTTTTTTTACCTGACGATGAAAAAGCCGGTTTGTATTCATGAATTGGGTATAGGCCATAACGACAATGGATACATCAACCGACGTGTTTTCGACATAATGGCTAAGTACAGAGGAGTATCGGCTGACTTCTTTATGAGGAGAGACAGTGTGATCTTCCAGAAGAACCAGATAATCTACATCTGAGTCTTCCTGAAAATCGCCCCTTGCGTACGAACCATACAGTATGATGCTGGCTAACCGGTCTCCGTAGAGTTGTTTCAGCATATGAGTCACGTCGCTATTGATGGAATTAATATCCACTACAGTCGCCATAATCAGTCTGTTTACATCACTTCTTAAAAAACGAATCCACAAACTCCATCTTGTTGAATGTTTGTAAATCTTCGATTTTTTCGCCGACGCCAATGTATTTCACCGGAATCCGGAACTGATCCGAAATGCCGATCACGACGCCACCCTTGGCCGTACCATCCAGTTTAGTAATGGCCAGTGCCGTAACGTCGGTTGCCTTGGTAAACTCAGTCGCCTGAATAAACGCGTTCTGACCGGTTGAACCGTCCAGCACCAGCAGCACTTCATGCGGGGCTTCGGGCAGGAATTTCTGCATGACGCGCTTGATTTTAGTCAGCTCGTTCATCAGGTTAACTTTGGTGTGCAGACGCCCTGCTGTATCGATAATCACGACATCGGCCTGCATCTCAACCGCTTTTTTTACTGCGTCGAAAGCTACCGCCGACGGGTCAGTATTCATACCATGTTCAATGACCGGCACACCGACACGATTACCCCAGAGTTTGAGCTGGTCGACCGCCGCCGCGCGGAAGGTATCGCCGGCGCCCAATACAACTTTGTAGCCGCGCTTGTGGTACTGCGCCGCCAGTTTCCCGATGGTTGTGGTTTTGCCAACGCCGTTGACACCTACTACCATGATTACATAAGGGGTTTTGGTGGCTGGCAGAGAAAAGTCATCCTGAGTGGGTGTGTTTGTTTGCTTATCAACGTCGGCGAGGAGCGCGGCAATCTCTTCGCGCAGAATCCGGTCCAGCTCGTCGGTGCCCAGGTATTTATCGCGGGCAACGCGTTCTTCAATCCGGCGAATGATCTTGACGGTCGTTTCGATCCCAACGTCCGAGGTAATCAGTACTTCTTCCAGCTCGTCCAGAACTTCATCATCTACTTTTGACTTACCGACAACCGCCCGGCCTAATTTGGAGAAAAAACTTTCCTTTGATTTCTCCAGCCCTTTGTCGAGCGATTCTTTTTTTTCTTTCGAGAAGAAACCGAATAGTGCCATTGTTCAGTCCGAGGTTAATATGTAGCAGCTTTTGGTTGACTTGCAGGCATGCAATTGGCCATTTCGGCCTGTTTTCTGTCGCAATGTTTAACAAAAGTACAATAAAAAAAGTCCCTTCGGGGGACTTTCATGTGCGTACAGGTTGATTAAGAACTAGCTTTTCAGCGCGTTCTGTACGTCGTCAACCGGAACCATTTCTTCCTTGAAGGTATAAGCGCCGGTTTTAGGCGACTTAACGGCCTTGATGATTTTAGCAAAAGCCTTGCCGTTGTCCTTCGTCTTCAGGGTTGCAACTACTTTCTTTGCCATTGTTTGTGTTGGTTAAATCGAGTGGGAGTGGCTGGTAATCAGAATGCTGGTTACAAACCACTTGCCACTATGACAACTTATTTAATTTCTTTGTGTAACGTTACCCGTTTCAAGAATGGGTTATATTTCTTACGCTCGATACGAGCCGGCGTATTTTTGCGGTTTTTTGTGGTAATGTACCGTGAGATACCAGGTACACCGCTATCTTTCTGCTCTGTGCATTCCAGAATTACCTGTACTCTATTGCCTTTCTTTGCCATTTCTGTACGTCATTTTCCCGATAGGAGCGCAAAGATAAGCAAAAGGAAAGACTATCCCAAAAACTTTTCAGAAAATGTCATGAGCGTAAGCACCTTACAGCCAGCCTTCCTGCATCTGCGTATAACTTACGGGATTAACTCGCCATTCTTGCGCGTCAGGCATTACCTTTGTCCGATTGAAAACGTATGGCAACACAAACAACGATTGAATACGAATACGCACCCGGTCACCTGTGGGCATCAGAACCTAATGCGTATGATGCCGCACGGTTGTCGGAAGGGCAGATGATTCTGAACATGGGCCCGCAGCACCCGTCGACCCACGGCGTTTTGCGGCTCGAAGTCATAACCGACGGGGAGATTATCGTCGATGCCGTTCCGCATATCGGCTATCTGCACCGCTGCTTTGAAGCGCATGCTCAGTCGTTGCCGTTTAACCAGGCTATTCCGTTTGTTGACCGGCTGGATTATCTGGCCGCGATGAACGGCGAGCACATCTGGGCCATGGGTGTTGAAAAAATGCTGGGCATTCAGGGCGATATTCCGCCCCGTATCGAATACATCCGTGTACTGATGGCCGAACTCAACCGGATTGGTTCGCACTTTATTGCCATCGGTACCTACGCGCTGGATATCGGGGCCTACACGCCGTTTCTGTGGCTGGTACGCGACCGCGAACACCTGCTCCGGATGTTTGAATGGGTAAGCGGGGCCCGCATGTTATACAATTACATCTGGGTGGGTGGCCTTTTTTATGATTTGCCCGTAGGATTTGAAGAACGGTGCCGCGAATTCGTCGCTTACCTGAAACCAAAACTCAGAGAGCTCCAGCAACTGGTTATCGAAAACGAAATTTTTGTCAAACGTACGGCCAATGTCGGTATTCTGCCCCTGCCGGTAGCGATCAACTACGGTTGTACGGGGCCGGTACTCCGCGGATCGGGCCTGCGCTATGACCTGCGCAGGGTTGACGGGTATTCGGTCTATCCGGAGCTGGAGTTCGATATTCCGGTCGGGACCGGACAGGCCGGGACAGTGGGCGATTGCTGGGACCGGAACTACGTACGGGTGCAGGAGTGTTGGGAGTCGCTGCGGATTGTCGAACAATGCCTCGACCGGCTCACAACCGACCTGAAGCGGACCCGCGATTTTGACCCGCATGCCCTGTTGCCCAAAAAAATCCGTCCGAAAGCAATGGATATTTATGTACGGGGCGAAAGTGCAAAAGGCGAGCTGGGCTTTTTTTTCCGGACCGACGGGCGGGCGGATGTACCTGTCAGATGCAAATGCCGGGCTTGTTCATTCCATAACCTGTCTGTGATCGGTGAAATTTCAAAAGGAACTATGATTGCCGACCTGATTGCGATTCTGGGGTCACTGGATATCGTGATGGGTGAAATCGACCGCTAGCCCGGTATACCGCAGTTAGTCAACTATATAAGACCCCTATTTTCTGCTTACATGTCTGATTTCTTTATCTATCTCGGTCTGGGCTTTGACCATATTACCGATCCGGGTGGCTACGACCATATTTTATTCGTTATTGCGCTGTGTGCCATTTATACATTACGGCAGTGGAAACAGGTTCTTATTCTGGTAACGGCTTTTACCATCGGGCACTCCATTACCCTGGCCCTGGCGACGCTTCAACTCATTGACTATAACACGAAGGTTATTGAGTTGCTGATTCCGATAACCATTCTGATTACCGCCGTATCGAACTTCTTTTATCAGGACCGCCGCAGCCCGTTTGCGACCCGTGCCTCGCAGCGGGACACAGTACGCTATTCGCTGGCGCTGCTCTTCGGGCTCATTCATGGTATGGGCTTTTCTAATTACCTGCGCAGCCTGCTCGGGACCGAAGCCGATATTGTACAGCCGTTGCTGGCGTTTAATATCGGCCTGGAGCTTGGGCAATTGGTCATCGTAGCCATGGTTTTAGCCATTACGTATGTAGCTGTTGAGCGGCTACCCGTTAAAAAACACGACTGGCGGCTGATTATTTCGGGGATCGTTGCCGGTATGGCGATTTCATTGATTCTGAACAATGAGCTGGTTGCCGGAACAAATTAGGCGGCGCTCAGCCGTGAGCGGGAAAACGCATGGTAAAGACTGCACCGTTATCCTGACTGAAGTGATATTGACCATGTAACTGCCTGACCTGCATGTCAATCAGCCGGAAGCCGTATGATCGTTTCTGTTGCGGGCTCTCCGCCAGTCCCGGACCGTTATCCTGCACCGTTAGCTGCAGGTGATTCTCCGCTTCGCTAAGCCGGATCGCCAGTGATGGCGCCGGATGGCCGTCGAATGCATACTTGCAGGCATTGGTAACAACCTCGGTCAGAATGATACCCAGCGGCAGGGTCTGATCGGCCGATAACCACGTGGTATGGATTGTATATACCGGGGATAATGTCCGCAAGCCATAAGTCGCCAGAATCTGCCCGACTACCTCGGGAATGTATACGGACAAATCAGCGTCTACGGTGTGTTCGGGCTGAAGATACAGCCGTTTGTGGAGCAACTGAATCGACTGAATCCGGAGCTGGCTTTCAGAAACGGCTTTCAGGGCTGTTTCGTCAGTAAGACGGGCGGCCTGGAGTGTGAGGAGATCAGAGATGACCTGTAAATTATTACGCACCCGGTGACTTTGCTCTTTTACCAGTTCGGCCTTCTGCCGGCTGATCTGCCGGTTTTTGCGATACAGATACCAGAGCACGGCAACTAATGCCAGCGCAACGGCCAGACCGCCGGTCAGGCTGGTTTTCAGGCTTTTTTCGGCTACCAGCGCACGGTTTGTGGCTTCGAGTAACTGCTGCTGGCTTTTGATTTTTGCGTCTTTTTTCTCACTCTCATATACAACACCTAACCGGGCGATGGCCGCGGTCCGGTCTTCTTTTAGCTTGGTAAGCAGGTATTCATAGGCTAGTTTCTGATAATAAAAGGCTTGTTGATAATCACCCGTCAGGCGGTAATAGACAACATAGTTGCTATAAATCATCTGGAGTAAAGCAGGTGCATTCAGACGATGTGCATGATACTGCATAACCGCGTCATCCAGCAGAAATTTAGCCCGTTTAGTGTTGTTTGTGCTCAGGTAAGCGTGCGCGAGAGATGCTTGATTGGTAAGGCCTGAAACTGTTTTTTTCAAATGAGGGTATCGTCTCAGCATGGTCTCAAAATACCGGATGAATTGTGGACCATTTAAACCCATATTTAAAAAGAAATCACTTTTGGTTGAATCTGTCACGTTTAAAATCCGGAGTTTCTGCTCCGCTAAGCGCTTGTAATAGGTAGCACTGTCGCACGAAAGCCAGGGCCAGCGGACCAGCGCATCCGGATTAACAAACTCTCGTTGATTCATGGTTTTATAGTCCTGGTAAACGCTGTCTTTGACCGGCGGTTGCGGACAGGCAATCGCATGGAGGCCCGCCATCATCAGATAGGCTCTTTTAAGCGCACTGGTTGAGTCGGCGGTACGGATCTTCCGGGCCGTGTTCATGGCCATCAGGATATATTGTTTGCTTTCCTCAGACATGGAGCTGGCCGAATAATTGCCGGATAGCTGAATATAAAGCTTGACCAGGTCTTCGGATGGCCCCCGCTTCTCCCGAATGCGGAGGGATTGCAGAAACCAGAACCGGGCTATCCGCTGTTCGCCGGTGCCCTGGTAAAATTTGCCCAGCAAATAGCAGGCTTCCCCGACCCCCTCCGTATTTTTTTTTGCCTGGGCGGCCCGCAGTTCGCTAATGCGCCAGTGCCGTTTTTCGGCATCTCCTTTTTCCGGTAAGTAGGTATGGAGGGAATCGGTAAGCGCGGCAATCCTGACAGACTGTGCCTGCAACAAGCCGCCGGTGATGAGCAGGCAGAGAAGGGCAGGTATACGCAACATAGCGATGGGTGGTTAATGAACTACCAAATCTAATAGCCAAAGCATAAATTGACAAGCCGCCCGGCCTCGCGTACGGCGTGAGGCTACATGCTCCGGGGGACGGTGCAGGGCGATGCGAGGGGCAGGAAAACACCTGAACGCGCAACAGAACAGTATAAATGTAAACAACATACTGTTACTTGCCTCGCTACACCATATTTTCTTTAACTTCTTCGTAACTTTGTTGTGAGAAAAATTCATTAACTCACTAAAATGACGAAGAAAGTCTTCTGGCTTCTTGGGCTGACCGCTTTTTCGCTGTCTCTACAGGCGCAGACCCCCGCCCCCTCTACGTATAATGCCAATACGCGTTTTGAACAGTTAGGTCCCGTTTTACCAACGCCGAACACCTTCCGGACGGCTTCCGGTGCACCCGGCCGCGACTACTTTCAGCAACGCGCCGACTACGACATCAAGGCTGAACTCGATGATCAGAAACAGCACCTGTCGGCAACAGAAACCATTACATTCTTCAACCGTTCGGGCGACGAACTGCGGTATCTGTGGCTGCAACTGGACCAAAACCTGTTCAAGCCTAATTCGACGGGCAACATTACCCGGACCGGCAGTGTAAATGCCGAACGGGGCATCTCCTTTGCTCAGGCAACGGCAAGCCAGACGGCTGCTCAGAAAGATTACGGCTATAAAATCACGGCCGTCCGCGATAAGGCAGGCAAACCGCTGAAGTTTACCATCAACGAAACCATGATGCGGGTCGACCTGCCGGCACCGCTCGCACCAGGTCAGTCGGTTGTGTTCTCGGTCGACTGGAATTTCAATATCGTGGATGCCCGGTCAACCGGTGCCCGCTCAGGCTACGAATTTTTCCCGCAGGACGGCAATTACATCTACGAAATGGCCCAGTGGTTCCCGCGTATGTGTGCCTACGACGACGTGAACGGCTGGCAGAACAAGCAGTTTCTGGGACAGGGCGAGTTTACGCTGATCTTTGGTAATTACAAGGTAGCCATTACCGTTCCGTCGGATCTGGTGGTCGGTGCGAGTGGTGAGCTGCAGAACGCGGCCCAGGTGCTGACAGCAACCCAGCTGAAGCGTCTGGAACAAGCCAAAGGCAACGACAAGAACCCCACTCTGATCGTAACCCAGGAAGAAGCTACGGCGGCAGAGAAAAACAAGGCCACCGGTAAGAAAACCTGGATTTATAAGGCCGACAACGTTCGTGACTTTGCCTTTGCGGCCTCGCGGAAGTTTATCTGGGACGCCATGTACCCGTCGGTAGAAGGCAAACGCGTCTGGGCGATGTCACTGTATCCGAAAGAGGCGAATCCGCTTTGGGGACAGTACTCAACCCGTCTGGTCGCTCATACGCTGAAATCGTACTCGGCCCGTACGTTTGCCTATCCGTATCCGGTGGCTTACTCGGTGCATGGTCCGGTAGGGGGTATGGAATACCCGATGATGTCGTTTAACGGAGCCCGTCCGGAAGCCGATGGTACGTATTCGCAGGGCACGAAGAACTTTTTGATTTCGGTGGTCATCCACGAGGTGGGCCACAACTTCTTCCCGATGATCGTGAACTCCGACGAACGGCAATGGTCGTGGATGGACGAAGGGCTGAACACCTTCCTCGAAGGCCTGGCGTGTCTGGAGTGGGATCCTGATTTCCCGGCTACCGGTATTTCGCCGCAGGGCATTGTGCCGTACATGAAAACGGATGCCAAAGTGCAGGTGCCGATCATGAGCAGTTCGGATAACATCATGCAGTTTGGCCCGAATGCCTATACCAAGCCGGGTACCGGCCTGAACATCCTGCGCGAGACAGTGATGGGCCGCGAACTGTTCGACTATGCCTTTAAAGAATATTCACGCCGCTGGATGTTTAAGAGCCCGACACCGGCCGATTTCTTCCGCACCATGGAAGATGCGTCGGGTGTTGACCTCGACTGGTTCTGGAAAGGCTGGTTCTACGGGGTGGAGCCGGTTGATCAGGATCTGGTAGAAGTAGAATGGTTCCAGACCAGCAGCCAGAACCCGGAGGTGGTGAAAGCCGAAGCCCGTGCCGAAGCCGAGCGCCGTAACAATACCATCAGCAAGCAGCGCGATGCGGCCGGCCGCAACCAGACGGTTGTGGCGCAGGATACAACCATGCGCGACTTCTACAACAGCTACGACCCGTATAAAGTCACGGAGGCCGACCGCAAGAAGTATCAGGACTATCTGGCTACTTTGAGCGACAGCGAACGGAAGCTGGCCGAAAGTCAGCAGAATTTTTACACGCTGAAGTTGAAGAACAAAGGCGGCATGCCGATGCCGGTGATTATCCGGATGGAGTTCGAAGACGGCACCGATTCGGTTGCCCGTTTCCCGGCCGAAATCTGGCGTTTCAACGACGTACAGATCTCGAAGGTGATTTCGACAAACAAGAAAGTGAAGCAATGGACGCTCGATCCGTTCATGGAAATTGCCGACATTGATGATTCGAATAACTCCTTCCCGCCGGTAGCGAAGCCGACGCGTCTACAGTTGTTCAAGCAGCAGCAGGGCCGTTTTGGTCCGCAGGGGCCGAACCCGATGCAGCAACAACGCCAGCAGAACGGTCAGGGTACGCCTGCACGGCAGGGTACCGGTCCAAGAGACTAAGCCTTACGGTCAGGAATTGCACCCGGGCAATTCCTGACCACTCCTATAAAAAAACGATAGCGATGTCTCAGAAAATCGTAAATCGACCTTCGTAAATCGTACTGAATCCAGAATGCCCCTTTCTAATCTGATCCTGACTCCGCCGAATTACCTAATCAACACAATCTAACAATTACAACCCAACATGAAGAAACTCTTGTTAACCATCTGGGCTGGCTGTTTAGCGTGGGGCGTATATGCACAGCAGCCAAACCAGCCGAGCTACAACGCCAACAACCGCTTTGAGCAGTTGGGGCCGGTACTGCCGACGCCCAATACCTACCGGACGGCATCGGGTTCGCCTGGTAAGGATTATTATCAGAACCGGGCGGATTATGACATTAAGGTAGAACTGGATGATGCTAATCAGAAAATCATCGGCTCGGAGGTGGTGACGTACCACAACTACTCGCCGGATGTGCTGCCGTATATCTGGCTCCAGCTGGATCAGAACCTGTTTGCAAAAGGCTCAACGGCCAGCCTCACCCGTACGGGCAGTGTGCCGCAGAACGGCATGTCATTCTCGCAGCTGCAAAACCTGAACTCGGTTCGGGAGCGGAGTCAGCAGGGAGCGAGTGACAAATACGGCTACAACATTACGGCTGTTAAAGACATTACCGGTAAGCCGCTGAAGTATACCATCAATCAGACGATGATGCGGATTGAGCTGCCTGCGCCGCTGGCGTCGGGCCAGAAAGTATCGTTCAGCATCGACTGGAATTATTTTGTTACCGAATACTACGGCCGGAGCGGGCTGGAATATTTTGCGAAAGATGGTAACTACAACTACTTTATTGCCCACTGGTTCCCGCGGTTGTGTGCTTACAACGACGTAACGGGCTGGCAGAATAAGCAATTTCTGGGACAGGGCGAGTTTACGCTGATCTTCGGGAATTACAAGGTCGCTATTACCGTACCAAACGATCACATTGTCGGGGCAACGGGCGAATGCCAGAACTACAAACAAGTGCTGAGCGCCACACAGATGAGCCGCCTGCAAAAAGCCTCAACGGCAAAAGAACCGGTTATCATTGTGACACAGGCCGAAGCTGAAGCGGCCGAAAAAGCAAAGCCAACCGGTAAGAAAACGTGGATTTACAAAGCCGATAACGTTCGTGACTTTGCCTTTGCGTCGTCGCGGAAGTTTATCTGGGATGCTATGCAGACAGATGTTTATGGCAACGGCCGTAAAATCTGGAGCATGTCGTTCTACTCAAAAGAAGGTAACCCGCTTTGGGAAAAATACTCGACACGCGCCGTTGAACACACGCTGCGTTCGTATGGTAAGCGGACGATCGAATATCCGTATCCGGTGGCCATTTCTTGCCATGCTACTGCCGGCGGCGGGATGGAATACCCGATGATTTCGTTTAACGGTGGCCGTCCGGAAGCCGATGGCACGTACTCGGAGCAGACTAAGTATGGCATGATCGGGGTAATTATCCACGAGGTAGGTCATAACTTCTTCCCGATGATCGTCAACTCTGACGAACGTCAATGGACATGGATGGACGAAGGGTTGAACACATTCTGCCAGTATCTGGCCGAAAAAGAATGGGACTACAACTATCCGGCACGCCGCGGTGAACCCCGCGATATTGTCGACTACATGAAGTCAGACAAGGCCGCATTGTCGCCGATCATGACCTCATCTGATAACGTTATCAGTCTCGGGCCAAACGCCTATGCGAAACCAGCTACGGCGCTGAACATCCTGCGCGAGACAGTGATGGGCCGCGAACTGTTCGACTATGCGTTTAAAGAGTATGCACGCCGCTGGGCATTTAAGAGCCCTGAGCCGGCCGACTTTTTCCGGACACTGGAAGATGCGTCGGGCGTTGACCTCGACTGGTTCTGGAAAGGCTGGTTCTACGGGGTGGAGCCGGTTGATCAGGATCTGGTAGAGGTAGAGTGGTTCCAGACCAGCAGCCAGAATCCGGAGGTGGTGAAAGCCGAAGCCCGTGCCGAAGCCGAGCGCCGTAACAATACCATCAGCAAGCAGCGCGATGCGGCCGGCCGCAACCAGACGGTTGTGGCGCAGGATACAACCATGCGCGACTTCTACAACAGCTACGACCCGTATAAAGTCACGGAGGCCGACCGCAAGAAGTATCAGGACTATCTGGCTACCTTGAGCGAAAGCGAGCGGAAGCTGGCCGAAAGCAAGCAGAATTTTTACACGCTGAAGCTGAAGAACAAAGGTGGTCTGCCGATGCCGGTGATCATCCGGATGGAGTTCGAAGACGGTACGGATTCGGTTGCCCGGTTCCCGGCCGAAATCTGGCGCTTCAACGATGCACAGGTATCGAAGGTGATTTCGACAAACAAGAAAGTGAAGCAATGGACGCTCGATCCGTTCATGGAAATTGCCGACATTGATGATTCGAATAACTCCTTCCCGCCGGTAGCGAAGCCGACGCGTCTACAGTTGTTCAAGCAGCAGCAGGGCCGTTTTGGTCCGCAGGGGCCGAACCCGATGCAGCAGCAACGCCAGCAGAACGGTCAGGGACCAACACCGGCCCGGCAAGGCAGCGGCCGTAACGAACGCGAGTAAGCTCACCGGCTTACCTTCGGGGGAAAATTGAGCAGATTTGCTTGCAAATGAGTGTCAGATACTTACTGTATCCGGCGCTCATTTTTTTGTAACTTATGATAGAAAAGTATTCACTGAGAATGCTTATCTTTAGAGCTATTTTCACCTATATTTATGCGAAACACATTGCCTTTATTTGGTTTGTTGGGTGGTTTATGCATGACAACCACTGTCGCATTCGCCCAGCAACCAGGTACTCCATCGTCAACAACTGCCTCGCCGGCCGCCCCTGCTTCGGCAACGGCTACTGCAAGCGCTGCTAAAAAAGAAAGCAGCGGACCTAAGCCCTACAAAGATGTTATCCCGGCAACGGCACAAACAAGCCGGGGGGCATTCATTACGCACAAAGTGGATGAGAAGTACTTTTTCGAAATCCCTGACTCCCTGATTGGCCGGGAGTTTATGGCCATCACCCGGATTGCAAAGGCGCCAACCGGAGCCGGTTACGGCGGCGAACTGGCCAACCGTCAGGTACTGCGGTGGGAGCGTGGCCCCGAGAAAAAACTGTTTCTGCGCGTGGTCAGCTACCAGAATGTAGGGGCTGATACGCTACAGCCGATTTACCAGGCCGTTAAGAACTCAAACGTAGAGCCGATTGCCGCGGCGTTTGACCTGAAAGCCATCCGGAAAGACACGTCGGTAGTCATCGAGGTGACGGATTTCTTCAAGTCTGAGAATCAGGTAGTATCGCTGGATCCGCAAACAAAGACCCGCTATCGCCTGACCACACCGGCTACGGACCGCTCGTTTATCCAGCGTATCCGGTCGTATCCGATCAACACCGAAGTCCGGGTAGTAAAAACGTTTAACGCCAGTAGTGCTCCGGCCATGCCCGGACCTTCGCCAAGCACCCAGTTACCGGCGGCGTCGGTAGCAGGGGCGGTGACAATGGAAATCAACACATCGATGATTCTGCTGCCGAAAAAGCCGATGCGTAAGCGGTTCTTCGACAGCCGGGTAGGCTTCTTTGCCAACGGATACACCGTCTATGATGACGCCTCACAGCGTACGGAGAACGAAACCTTTGCGGTTCGCTGGCGCTTAGAGCCTAAATCGGCGGCAGATGCTGATCGCCAGAAACGCGGTCAGCTGATTGAACCGGCAAAACCAATCGTGTATTACATTGATCCTGCAACCCCGGTCAAATGGCGGAATGCCCTCAAACAAGGCGTTAACGACTGGCAGGCAGCCTTTGAAAAAGCAGGCTGGAAAAATGCCATCATGGCGAAAGACTGGGACGATAAGGACACGACCATGAGCCTGGAAGATGCCCGGTATTCGGTGATCCGGTATTTCGCATCGGATATTGAAAATGCCTATGGCCCGAACGTACATGACCCGCGCACGGGTGAGATTCTGGAAAGCCACATCGGCTGGTACCACAACGTGATGAACCTGCTGCGGAAGTGGTATATGGTACAGGGAGCGGCCGTTGATGCCCGTGCCCGTAAGCCTAAATTCGACGATGAACTGATGGCACAACTGGTGCGGTTTGTCTCGTCGCACGAAGTTGGTCACACGCTTGGCCTGCGCCACAATTTTGGTTCAAGCCACGCTACGCCGGTTGAAAAACTGCGCGACAAGGCATACATCAAGCAATTCGGCCATACACCGTCGATCATGGACTACGCCCGTTTCAACTACGTAGCGCAGCCGGAAGACGGCATTACGGACCTGTTCCCGCGCATCGGTACCTACGATATCTGGGCCATTGAATGGGGTTACAAGCCAGTGTATGAGACAAAAACACCGGAAGAGGACAAGGTCGTGCTGAACAAGTGGGTAAAGAGCCACGAGAGCGATGCGAAATACTGGTTTGGTACGGAGATTAACCCGATGGACCCGCGTTCGCAGAGCGAAGACCTTGGCGACAATGCCATGCTGGCCAGCGATTACGGCATCAAAAACCTGAAGCGCATTCTGCCTAACCTGCCGCAGTGGACGCGCGAAGATGCCGAAGATTTTGACAAGCTACAGGAAATGTACGGCGAAATTACCGGTCAGTTCCGCCGCTACATGGGCCACGTGACCAAATATGTGGGTGGTATCTACGAAACGCCGAAGACGTTTGATCAGGCGGGTGTAGTGTACGAGCCTACCCCGAAGAGCCTACAGAAGGATGCAATGGCGTTCCTCAACAAGCAGTTATTTGAGACGCCGACCTGGTTGCTGGATGCGAAGATCATGCCGCTGGTGCGTCCGGATCAGGGTGTTGACTTTATCCGTACGTTGCAGGAAGGAACGTTGAACTCCCTGTTCGATGTAGGTCGGCTGAGTCGTTTGATTGAGAATAGCAGCCGTACTGAGTCGTATGGTCTGGACGAGTTCTTTACCGACGTGCAGAGCGGTATCTGGAGCGAGCTGCCGGCGAAGAAGGCAATCGATACCTACCGCCGGAACCTGCAGAAAGCCTATGCCGAGAAGCTGATCGGGATGCTAACCAACCCACCGGCAGCGGTCCGGCCTTCGAGTTTCTCAGGTCCTGGTTTCCGCTTTAACTCCGGCCCGTATACCGACGTGCAGAAGTCAGACATCATGTCGGTGACGCGTGCGTACCTTGTGCAGCTGCAAAGCGACATCCGTACTGCCTTACCGGCGCAAACGGACAAGATGAGCCGCTACCACCTCGAAGACGTGCTGGTGCGCATCAACCGCGCTCTGGACCCGACCCGGTCGGTTCCTGAAATCGCCGAGCGCAAATAATTCATAGTTATGAAAGGGTAAAGGATAAAGAAATCCTTTACCCTTTTTTCATTTTTCCGGATCAGCGTTTACTTTTGCAGACCATTTGATCGGGATGTAGCACAGCCAGGTAGTGTACTTGTATGGGGTGCAAGGGGTCGTGGGTTCGAATCCCGCCATCCCGACATTGAAAACCAGCCACTTACAGAATTTGTAGGTGGCTGGTTTAGCTTTAGGTACAGCCTTAGGTACAACAATTAATATCTTAATCGCAACTTCTAATGGTAAATAGAGCACCATTGTTATAAGTGGCTAAACACAAATAATACTGTTACAGGTTAAAGTAGGTTAGTCAATCCTTGAAGAGTTAGGAAAAATCACATTAGTTAACAGACTCATTCCCAACGCAGTTGCCCTAGTTAAAGTGACTCAGTGTAGTTAATGATAGAGGCAATGAATTAAATTAAGATGAATAAGGTATAATTGTTTTCCATTAACAGAATAATATATCGTGAAACTCACCAAGTGGTTAATTTATACCGTCATTATTGGAGCTATACCTTTCATTGTTCGCTTTTTTGTATTTATTGCCACTACGAACATAGACAGTAATTACATTGTTAATATAGTGGATATGGTAACTTTTGGGCTGGTACTACATGTATCAAATATTAATGAGCTTGAGAGTTGGCAAGGGATGGAAGATAGTAAAAGGACGTTATTCAGAGGAATATCACTTGTTTTAATTGTTCTCTTATCAGCTTTGCTAGGTCTTGCTTATATAGCAGATTTAGATAAAACCGGCGTTTATGAGATAGATTCCATTAAATATCTTTCGGTAACTCTATCAACGATCTCATTCATCTTTGTATTATCTATTTATATAGGATATAGGATAACAGAATAATATGGAAGCGTATTTGATGATCTTATTAATTCTTAAAATTATCACTCTATTTATTTCTGGATTTATATTTTTTGTGTCTGCACAGAATCTTTGGAGGGGATATTTAAAGAGCCAGAAGCACAAACATAAAGGTGAAAATGCCTTTCTAGTTTCATATGAAAGAGTTGTCTCATCACCAGATAAAAGGGTTGTCTCATTACCAGATAAAAGTAATATTTTATCTGAAATCGTGATAGTGGCTGATTTCAAGGGTTCACTTATTGTAGCACCTAATATTGAAGTAGTACAGGCAAAGCATAGACGTGATTCAGATATTATGTCTGAACTTCATGACACCACATTTGTCTTGAGAAATTATCAGTATCCTACAGCTGAGTTGCTCAACGAGTACTCGAACAAGGATATTGAGCAACTGTCAGATTATGTATTGGAGGAAAACAAAAAGAGGATTGAGGATATACTGCTGAATTTTGGCATTGGGGTCAAAAAAATTTTCGCCAGAGTTGGGCCAACGGTAACGTTATATGAGATTACTCTTACGGATGGTATTCGGATTTCAAAAATAAAAAACTTAGAAGATGATATTACTTTAAGCTTTGCAACTCACGGAATTCGTATTGTCGCTCCCACGACTGGTGAAGGAACTTTTGGAATAGAAATACCTAATAAGGTTCGTGAAAGGGTATCCATTTGGTCAGCGCTTACCAGTAAAGAGTTTACGCAAGCTGATATGGATTTGCCGATCGTGCTGGGCAAAACAATTTTTAACGAGATTTATGTTGCCGATCTTGCAAAAATGCCACACTTGCTTATAGCTGGAGCTATGGAGCAAGATAAGTCGGCAGGCCTAAACACCCTGCTTACTTCACTAATTTATAAGAAACATCCAGCCCAGCTTAAGTTCGTCTTGATGACTTCAAAGATGTCCGAACTGATTTTATTCAATCGGCTAGAGCGACATTTTTTGGCAAAAGTGCCTGGCTATGATGAAGCTATACTTACAGACACTAAAAAGATAGTAAATACACTTAACTCGCTCTGTATAGAGATGGATAACAGATATAACCTACTCAAGTATGCTAAATGTCGAAATATCAAAGATTATAACCTTGAGTTCGTTAATAACAGACTTAATTCTGATGAAGGCCATCGTTTTTTACCTTATATAGTATTGGTAATTGATGAATTAGCTGAACTTATGATGACTATCGGCAAAGAAGCTGAACTACCAATAGCCCGTCTAGCACAATTGGCGCGAGCCATTGGTATTCACTTGATAGTTGCAACTCAGCAACCATCAAGTGATGTGATTACTGGTTTGATCAAGGCTAATTTTCCTGCCCGATTGTCCTTTAAATTGAAATCGAAACTTGAATCTCTCGTAATATTAGACACTGGCGGAGCTGAGAAATTGGTAGGTGTAGGCGATATGTTGTTCAAATCTAAAGAGGATATTATCCAGCTCCAATGCCCTTTTATTACTATTTACGAAATTTATAAAATCACAGATTTTGTTGGTAAGCAGTTGGGCTACGATGATGCGTATTTTTTACCCGAATTCGCTAGCGACGACATTACAAAAGATCACATCAATAGAGACGTTGATCTAACTAAGCGTGACCCTATGTTTGGATTCACTAAACCGCCTTTATAGTTGTGATTGTACCAGGAGGGATTGTTTTAATCAACAGCGCAGGCTATGTTGTAAAAGTGTACTGACCCCCTAATTCTTGGACAAAATTTCCTATTTGTTAGTTGGAACATTTTCTGCTTTTCCGCTCGTGCATATCAACTCCTCGTTCCAATAGAAATTGATACGGACTTCGGTAGTGGAGCCCCGAATGAATTCGCTCCAGGTTATAAAAATCCCGGAAACGATTCAGCGTCTCAAGGGCCTGGGCCAGACTTTCGAACTCGTATCGCTTACAAACCGCTCGTTCCAGAATACTGTGATAGCTCTCAATATGGGCGTTCTGTTCGGGGGTAGCTGGTTTGGTAAAATCCTGAATCACATTTCGATCACGAAAATAAGTTTGCACCACATCGGCCACAAATTGACTCCCATTATCGTTGCGGACATAAAAATGAGTTGGTAAAGAGTAGTTCTCAAAGAGCGTCTCAAATAAGCAGACCACATCCTCTGGGGTGGTCCTGTTTGGCCGGACACT
>NZ_MORL01000270.1 GCF_001870735.1 Arsenicibacter rosenii
GAATTCGGCAACACCTGCGCCAAAATCGGGATTCTGATAGCAATGGCTGCCATCATCGGTAAAGCCATGCTCGATAGCGGTGCTGCCGAAAAAATCATCCGGGCGATGCTGACAGTAACCNGAAAAAAATGCGCCGGCCGGCTTTGTGCTGAGCAGTTTTTTCCTGACCATTCCGGTTTTTGTCGATACGGTTATCTTTCTGATGATGCCGCTGGCCAAAGCCATGGGGATGCGGCTCGGGAAAAATTACCTCCTGCTGGCCCTGTCGGTTATTGCGGGGGCCGTTATGGCCAATTCGTATGTGCCGCCCTCTCCGGGGCCGTTGTTTCTGGTTGGTGCGCTGAACGTACCGATCGGGCTGATGATGGTCTGCGGATCGCTGCTGGGCCTGTGTACCATCACCGTTGGCTATTTTATCGCCCTCTGGCTTAATA
>NZ_MORL01000271.1 GCF_001870735.1 Arsenicibacter rosenii
AATAAAATGATTCGTAACCACCGCCACCGACAGGGCCGTAAAAAACACGACAAGAAAGGCGAAGCTGCCGATAATCCGCCACCATTTTTTCATTTCCTTGAAGGAGATAGTCCAGGACGCTTCAAACAGGAGCGGGGGAAGAAAAAGAAAAAATATATAATCAGGATTAATCCTGACCCTGGGCAGACCCGGCATAAGGCTGACAAATAAGCCNGGTAGGCAATTTTCAGTTTGCCGGCCAGTATATGGAGCAGTACAATGACCGCTACCATCGCCAGCAAAAACGGTAAAAGTGTATGCATAAAACCGGAATACGTTAATTTTCAAGGATGATTAAAGATACAGTCAGGCGTTTGCTTCGCCAAAGAAACCGGCGGTAAGTCTGCCATTGTCTCCACTCTTTTGTGACAAATCTCCGGGCATTTCAGCAGGA
>NZ_MORL01000272.1 GCF_001870735.1 Arsenicibacter rosenii
AAAGAATATACCAGTCATTACGTTTCAAAATGTGCGGACCTTCAATCCAAACTGGTTTTTTAGTAATATCCACCCCACCGTTTATCAATTGCTTTTTTTCACCGATCGTTTTTAAGTTTTTGTAATCAAACTCATACATCTGAACGGTGCGATGACCCGGGTAAAGTGGTTTATTATCAGGCGCATCGCTGTTATAAACGATGTATGCTTTATCGGTAGCTTCGTCAAAATAAATGGATGGGTCGATGCCTCTGACTTGTGGAAGTTTTACGGGGTTGCTGTATGGCCCGGCAGGGNAATATCAGTGCAAGTCACGTAGTATATGCCTTTGTAATAAGTAATGGCAGGAGCAAATAGCCCACGGCTCATTCGCTCACCCATAAAATCCATTTGTGACGGGCGGCTGATGACGTTGCCGATTTGTTTCCAGTT
>NZ_MORL01000273.1 GCF_001870735.1 Arsenicibacter rosenii
ACCCGCCGCAGGCGCACCGGCCGCTGAGTAAAACCGGGAACCGGCCGCACCGGCGGCGCCTTTCAGGTTACCCGTCAACAGCCAGGCTCCGGATGTTTTCTGGTAGGTATCGCCGTTGGCCGTGTTGAGATAAAAATCACCGTCCACGCCCGTACCGGCCGATGGCGCCCCCGGATTGGAATACCATTTCGAACCGGTGGTACCGGCATTACCCTGCGCCCCCTTAATGTTGCCCGACACGGCCCAGGAGCCTGACGTTTTCTCATACACATCGCCGTTGGCTGTATTCAGATACAGGTCAATGCTTGTGCCCGTACCCGCCGAAGGCGCTCCGGAGCCGGCGTAGAACCGGGAGCCGGCCGTACCGGCTGCCCCCTTGATGTTACCGATGACCGACCAGGTTCCGGAGGCTTTCTTATAGACATCCCCCGT
>NZ_MORL01000274.1 GCF_001870735.1 Arsenicibacter rosenii
TTGCGGGAGCCTGACTACCAGTACCTTTAGTCTTACGGTCAATGAACTGGTAGCCATAGCCGGAGAGCCGGTAGCATCGACAGCCGCCTGTGTGGGAAGTAGTATCAGTATACCGGTAAGCATTACGGGGGCAGGAGCCGTTTATCAGTGGTATCTGAACGGAAGTCCTGTAAGCAGTCAGACAACAACAACCCTGAACATACCCGCTGTTGCCACAACTGATCAGGGGACATATTCGCTGGTTGTAACAGGTGGTTGTAATAGTGTAACCTCGGCAGCCGCTGTCCTCACCGTTAACCCATTGNGCAGAGCGTAACCCTGACCGCTTCCGGAGCCAATAGCTACACATGGAACACCGCTGCTACCGGTAACACCGTCTGGCTCTCGCCGGTAGAAACTACAGCGTATTCGGTTACGGGTCTTGATAATAAC
>NZ_MORL01000275.1 GCF_001870735.1 Arsenicibacter rosenii
AACTCAGTCAGATGATTCTACAATTTACTTTACTATTCCTAAGAAGCCTGACATGGACAGCATTGAGCTGACCGAAGAAGAGTTAGAGGCAATTTCTGGTGGAGTAACACCTGCTTGTTTCTATGTCGGCATGGTAATCGGTGTTGCATTCTGGGCCGCAATCAGTTAATTTATNTACTCATTAGACAATCAGGAAAAAGCGGCAAATCTCTTATCGGCTTTGTCACAAAAAGCATGGGAAGACTCAGCTTTTAAAAATCAACTGGTAGTAAATCCGGTAGAAACTATTGAGCAATATATAGGTAAGAAAATCCCTGGCCTCTATGACAAAAAGGTCATTGTTGACGACCAAACTGATAGTTCAGTAATTTATTTAAATATACCACAACGACTCGATTTAAATAACTTAGAACTTACAGAAGAAGAT
>NZ_MORL01000276.1 GCF_001870735.1 Arsenicibacter rosenii
GCTGGTCGACGGGAGAGAGCCTGTCGGCGGTGGTGGTCTCTCCGGCCAGCACAACAGCTTACTCGGTCACGCTGACCAATGCCTCGGGGTGCACCTCAACAACCACCGTGACGGTCACGGTCGTACCGGCGGCGACGGCCACCATCGGTGGTAGCCTGACCATTTGCCCGGGCCAGTCGACTACCCTGACCGCTCAGGGAGGCACCAGCTTCAGCTGGTCGACGGGATCCAGCCTGTCGGCAATTGTGGTGAGCCCTGCCAGTACAACGGCCTACTCCCTGACGGTCGTGAATGCCTCCGGCTGTGTGGCATCGACCTCGGTGACGGTGAGCGTCAATGCCTCTGTGGTGGCCGGTATCAGCGGTAACCTGACCATTTGCCGGGGAGAGGCCACGACCCTGACGGCCTCGGGGGCCCCCACGGTGAT
>NZ_MORL01000277.1 GCF_001870735.1 Arsenicibacter rosenii
GTCTGGGATAAGATTGTGGCCAGCGTTGCCGACTGGAATGACGAAAGTAAACGGGCCACACTCACGGTGAAGCAACTGCGGGAAGTGTCTAAACAGCTGTCGGAAGAAATCGAAGGGCTGGTGCCGGGCACCAAAGAGCATGCGGAAGCCGTCCGCAAACAGGAGGAAGTCAACCGGCAGCTGAATACCACACTCAGCAAGGGGAAGGCGACCGTTTCCGACTGGGANNCAGCTGCGGGAAGTGGCCGATCAGCTGGGCAAGGAAATCGAAGGACTGATTCCCGGCACTAAGGAACACACCGAGGCCGTCCGCAAGCAGAAGGAGGTAAACCAGCAGCTGGGTAATACGCTGGAAGAGCAGCCGGGGGCCTGGGGCAAGCTGGCCAATGGCGTCGGTACCGTTTCAAAAGCGTTCGCTGCCTTTATG
>NZ_MORL01000278.1 GCF_001870735.1 Arsenicibacter rosenii
TTCCTGAAGCACAAATTATTTTGTGGCATGCTCAACCCCGTCCCGTCACCGAGGCATTGATTGCCAAAAATTTCCCGAAAGTAAAAATCGTTCACGGGGCTTTTTTCAACCAGGACGAAGGCTTACAGGGAGAGCTAAAAACGGCTTTCGGGCAAGCCGATGTTTACATTCATAACTCAGGAATGTCGATGAACTATGGCTTATTCAATTATGAATGGAATGGGACGATGGCCAATCTTGCCCCTTTTTATTATTGCATCGAAAACAATATTCCTTTTGGACTCTACGGTCAGTCTTTTGATAAGTTTGCGCCCCCTTCATTGTCGCTTTACCGTGATGTACTGAGTCGGGCATCTTTTATCTACTGCCGTGATACCGAGTCGGTCAAGTTCCTGAAAGAGAACCGGTTCAAAACCCCAATT
>NZ_MORL01000279.1 GCF_001870735.1 Arsenicibacter rosenii
CACCCTGAGCATTGATGTGCAGCGGCCGGTATGTAACCTGCCGGTGCCGATGATTACGCCAATGTCTGCTACGGTTTGTAACAATGGTCAGTTAATTCTGACGGCGATTGGCGAGTCAAACGCAACCTTCACATGGACAGGTGCCAGTTTGACAGCGGCAGTCGTAAGTGAGACATTAGTCCTGAGAAATCTGCCGGCAGGTGTTTATCAGTACTCAGTAGTACAGTCAGTAAATAGCTGCACGAGTATAGCTGCATCGACAAGTATCGTTTCAACATCGACAGCATGCACGTTCCTGGCGCCGGTTGCGAAGAACGATATCAATAATACGAATATCAATACACCGGTTGGGGGCAATGTGCTGACCAACGNGGTCTGCTGAGCCAGCCGGTCAACGGCACGGTGACGCTGGGTCCTGACG
>NZ_MORL01000028.1 GCF_001870735.1 Arsenicibacter rosenii
ATTGGCATCGTAGTAGGTGGTTAGGAGTTTAACTACAGAACTTTTTTAGTGCGAAGCTTTTCTACTTCCTTCAGTTCAGTGATTTCAGCTTCCTTCCGGATCACTTCTGCATTCACAGTCCGGATCAGCTTCCGCTTTGTCTGACTTAACGAGGGCAGATCGCCCAGGTATTTATTTACATAGCTCATGGTGTAACGCCCTCTGGTAAAGGATTGTAGTA
The DNA here is from genome assembly GCF_001870735.1 of Arsenicibacter rosenii. Taxonomy (GTDB): domain Bacteria; phylum Bacteroidota; class Bacteroidia; order Cytophagales; family Spirosomataceae; genus Arsenicibacter; species Arsenicibacter rosenii. Next base: position 221 of record NZ_MORL01000028.1, read on the forward strand.
ACTGTACAGTTCTTCGATTTTAGCTTTAAGCCAATCATATTGCGCCGGCGTAGGCTGTCCTTTTCTGGTAGTCATCCGATTAACCCAGTTCGTCGGGGCAAAGTAGCCCAACTCGCTGTTGGCGGCCTGAATCAAGATAGACTTTCCCGATTTCGGCAGCTTCTCGTATTTGTCTATCAGCTCCTGATCTAAGAATCTCATAGTTTTTTTGCCGTTTATGTAACATTTCGTTACTGTGTAAGCAAAATGTTATTATGTTTACACTGAAATGTTAGGACAATATTAGCGATTATTAATCACAAATTCCTAATAAATCGCTAACTATTTTCTAATATTCAGGAATACTCAATAATAAGTTATTGACTACCAGCACATTAAAAGCTATGAATATTTTTCACTTATGGCTTTGTTAATACTGGCTTTAGTCTCTGTTTTACCGACTATTCGAGTCTTTAAACGCAAAGAATAAGCAGCATCTAATACAGATACAGTTTAAGTGCTCAACATCTAATACAACTGATTGAACTATGGAAGCAACAATTAATGGCCGATTAGTGGAGCTAATAAAGGCATTGAAGATGTCAAACTTGGCGTTCGCTAAATCGATAGACAAATCGTCGTCAACGATAAACTATATCTCTGATGGAAAGGGGAAGCCTAGTTATGACGTATTAGAATCCATATTTACAGTCTACCCAAACGTAAGTAGAGACTGGTTGTTAATGGGAGAAGGTGATATGTTTCGAAAATCAGCCCCTAGCTCTAATACATCAGGAGATAGTTACCTACAGGATTATTTATCACGCCTTGAGACTCAGTTTAAAGGTTTGCTTGCTGAAAAGCAATCAATCATTGAAGACCTGAAGAGCGTAATACAGTATCAAAAGGAGCTACTGGGAAAGCCTGAAGGTGTCCCCAACAGCCAGGTTGTATCACAAGGAATCAGAAACACTCCCTTTCAGGTCATTCAGGGCGCTGAGTTGGGGTGGGTTTTCAAAAAATTCGGCTCATAAGCCGGTTTTTTTGTTTCTTTGGGGTACAATTTGGGGTACACCAATCTGCCACGTGCAGGTAATTGGCTATATATAAGCGGCTTATATAACGTATTAGAGTGCAGGACGTAATCCCTACGAGTGCACTAGAATTTAATAAAACCCTCAAAACGGCATGTTTTGAGGGTTTTTGCTTTTGAAGTGTACTCTAAAGTGTACTTAAACCATATAATTTTGAGTAAGTCGCCACATCAAGCGACTTTTATATGAACGTTAGGGCAAAATAATTAAATTTCGATCTGCTCATTATAACTATACTGTAAACCAAAATGAAAATTACACGCTTTGAAGCAGAAAGAGTTCATGGATATTTAAACTTTGATATTAAGTTTTTTCCTGGTGTAACTTTTTTGATTGGAATTAATGGCTCCGGTAAGACTACTGTTTTAAAACTAATATTGGGGCTTGTATCTCCATCTTACGTTTTTCTCAGTAAAATAGAATATTCATTTTGCAGAGTCTCATTGTACGATGACCAAAATAAAGAAATTATTATAATAGAAGCTTCTCGAAATGGAGGCAAACTTCTATTATCTATCAAGAAAGGAAAAAATCTATACATAAAAAATGACATAGAAATCGATTCTTTTTACAATAAAATTCAAACACTTGAAGAAAGAACAAATGAATTTGAATCATTAGAAGTTACAAGTATTATTCAAAGCCTGAGTACACCTAAGTTTTTAGGATTAGATAGAAGAATAAGAGAGGGCAGTGTTATTGACACAGATAATTCTATAAAAGACAAAGAGCTAATAAAACGTTTATACCTTGATAAATTTCATTCTAACCACAGAGGAAAAAGTTTACATGATTTATTACAAACTCGCTCTTTAGATATTAGCTTAAATGAAGTAGAAACATTAATTATTTCTTATATAGATAAGATAAAAAGTAAACAAATAAAGACAAGTGAAAACTTCAGACAAGTAATATTGCAAGATGCATTCAAATATCTTGAATATGGACCTCAAAACAGGTCAATTTTATCACCAGAATCACGCCCAGTTTTCCTAAAAAAACAAGAAATTTTAAACAATGCTATTAATGATTTAGGGCTATCTTATTTAGAAGGTAGTGTAAATATATTCTTTGAGCATATCTATAAGCTTCTAGAAAAAACACATGAGGTTGTAAATATAAATCGCAATGATAACCCAAAAAATGAAACTAATAAAAACACGCCATTCCCTGCGGAACAGCTTGATATATTAATAGAATTTTTATACAACAGCAGTAAACTTCAGCAAATTGATACTATAATAAAATTTAGCCAACAGTACCAAGAAGAGATAAATAAATTAAGAGAGCCATTACAAAGGCTTGAGTCTATTGTAACAAATTTTTTATCAGAAGGTAAGAAGAAATTAATTATAGATAAAGACGGGGAATTGACTGTTGAGCTTCCTAATGGAACGAGAACCGACTTAGGAGATTTGTCTTCAGGCGAAAAACAAATTATTATTATGGTAGCCCATCTTATCTTTGAAGAAGATCAAAAGCCATCAGGAGTTTTCATAATTGATGAACCAGAATTATCGCTTCATCTGGCTTGGCAAGAGTTATTTGTTGATTCTATAATGGAGGCTAGTCCTAAAACTCAATTTATACTTGCTACACATTCTCCTGCAATTATCGCTAAAACGAGTATGCAAAAATTTTGTCAAGATTTAAGTTATTCAAATTTTAATAAATAGTATTATAAATACATAGCACTTTATGGATCCTTTAAGCTATAGTAGTGAAGTAAGAAGAGTTTATTCTAGCTTTTTTGTATATAGAAATGATATTGATATTTATACAGAAGACAATCAAGATTCTAAAGAGTTTTATAAAGTTTTACTAAATAAACTATTAAAGGATAGTCACGTAAAGATAAACGACTTAACACAACTAGGTCCAAAGTCAGAGGTGATTCGTCATTGTGAAGATGATAATGATACCACCAGAAAAAAACTATATATTGTTGATGGAGATATTGACCTTATAAACGATACCAACAGAGTAATGCCTGATTTATATGTACTAGATGCATATTGTATTGAAAATTTTTTAATTGAAGAAGACTCTATTTGCTTTTACCTGTACACACAAACAGGAACGTTAACAATGGAGTCAATAAGTCAATCAGTTAATTATGAGAACTGGATTAACGAGTATATTCATGCTTTAATAAATCTATTCTTTCACTTTGCAATAACAAATAAAATTCTTAGTAGATTTACTTTATTTAATGCCGACAAATATTTTATAAGAGGAAAATTCAAAATAGATTTAGTTAACGCCGAAATTGAATCATGTAAAAGAGAAATCCTTCAGGCTATATCAACTAGTGAATACGAGAGTGAACTTAATAATTTAAAAAGGAGATGGCCCGTTAATAAAGAAACCTTTTTAAGGATTATTTCAGGAAAAAGCTATCTAATCCCAATAGTTTTATTTAAAATGTGTGAAATAATAAAAAAGGGATATAAACCTTCACTAGAATCAGCCAAAATGAATTTACTGCTTAACTGTAGCCTTACAAGCTTAAAAAACTTAAAACTTGCTATTGAATCCAGAGTACCAAAAAATGAGAGTTAGGTTTAAGAAATTATAAAATTTTTACTACTGTATCTGGCAAACCAAGAAATAGTATTTAAATTTATAGTATATACATGAAGACTAAAACTTATTTTTTAAACTAAGTTTTAGTCTTCATAAATTAAAGAAAAAATCCTATTATTTAATTGCTTGCTCGTTTCTTACTTTTTTTGTTTGTTATTGTAACTATTTACCGGATAAGTAAATAACCTTTTTTTCAACAAAAACTTGTCCACATAAACAGAGATATGCTGGGGTTCCCTTGGCTTACGTTGCTCTTTCATGGCTATTCTTGGTTTTGCCGGTCTGAATATGGCAGGCCAATTACACCCGCGTACTCCTTACTTTGCTGCCGATTATAATCATACAACCGCTTTTCATCAGCCGTTAGCGCTTCCTTGCGCTTTTTCTTACCCATGAGCTTTTTCATCAGGCTCATGCCTTCTAACTCTCTTTCTGTTGACATTTCCTTTAGCTGTCTGAAATGTTGGTATGATATCGGGCCGGTTATTTCCACCACTCTACGCGAGCATGAAGCCAAACTAAACGAGCATGTTCGTGGAAGGTTAAACCTGATTGTGCTTCCTTAGCCTTTAGCTGTTTGTATTCAGCTAACCGGCCCATGTAATTACTTTCAGCGTTGGCTGTTGATTGTTTACTTTCCTCCTTGGGCTTTGCTTGTGTTGATGACCGCTTACCCGTTTTCTGCTCAATGTGTTTAACCAGGTCGATAAAGTAGTTATGGCCCGTAATGTCGATAATGCCCGTTCCCGGATTACCATTTACTTCCGTCGCATACGTTTTACCCTTCTTTTCCCGGATCAGATCCACGCCGGCAAATTCCAGTTTTACCGCTTTGGCAGCATCAATACACATTTGCGTTTCGTCGTCGGTCAATTCGATTCGGCGGCCGCTACCACCTTTTGAGAGGTTCGCCCGGAAATCACCGTTATTGGCGGTACGTTCCATGGCCACTACCACTTTATCCCCTACCACAATGGCTCGTATATCGGTTGCCTGTCCGTTTGAACTGGCAAGCGCTTTAATAAACCGCTGAAGCTTAACAGGGATACCAGCCTTTGAGAAACTCTCCAAAGTTGTATTCGTAGAAAGCGGTGTCTCCAGGATCGACACGCCGGACCCTTGAGAGCCAATCAGCTGTTTGGCAACAACCGGCAAACCGCCTGATTTATCGACGAGAAAAGGCACGTGATTGGGCCGTATGGCAAAAACGTTATAACGACTTTGCCTTGTTTGAAGCAGGTGTTTATGTGCCGGAACTTTCGGGAGACATCCTGGACTTACTCGTTAAGAACCCCGAAAATTACGCGATAAAGGCATTTGGGGTCGATGGGGTCCGGCTCAATCTGTTCAACAGCTACCGGCAGTTGCTCAATCAGAGTACGCAGCTGCAGTTTAGTAACGAGCTTTTTGTTGATACCGTTAAGCCCTTCCTGAAATTTTACCGGGAGTTGCCCGAATATGCGCGGAATACACGCCGGTTGAGCCGCGAAGCGCTTGCCGTGCGCGAGGCAATTGCGAATGCCCGCGAACCGGAAAAAACGTTTTTCGATGATTTCCCGTTGGCCCTTGGGTATTCGTTTGATAGCTTACAGGTCTCCGACGATGTTTTTGAAACCTATATCAGCACGTTGCAACAGGCAATTACCGAAATCCGGACCTGTTACGACGCGCTGATCAGCCGTTTTGAAACCTTTATCCTGCATGAGTTTATCGGCGAAGAGATCGGTTTTGCCGAGTATAAACCCCGTTTGCAGGCCCGTTTTCAGAAATTGAGCCGTCACCTGCTGCAACCAAGCCAAAAAACCTTTGTGCAACGCCTTGACTCACAGCTTGACGACCGCAAGGCATGGCTTAACTCTATGGCGCAGGCGGTCGTCGGTCGCTCACTCGATGTGTTACGCGACGCCGATGAGCACGTCTTATATGACAAGTTCACGCGCATTATCCGCGACCTCGACAACCTGACCCACCTTGCCAAAGCCGATGTAGACACAGCAAAGGAGGAGGTGTTTAGTCTGGAAATCAGTTCGTTTGTCGATGGAATCAGCAAAGACCTTGTCCGGATTCCGCTACCGGTGAAGCAGGACCAGTTAGAGGTAAGTGAACGAAGTCTTTTACGGTATAAGGTTGCAGGTTTACCGACAAATAGAAAGATTTACGCAAAAAATGACCAAAGTCAGACACGTACTCGGTATTTCGGGTGGCAAAGACAGCGCGGCTTTGGCCATCTACATGAAGCAGCGGTATCCTGAACTCGATATCGAATACTACACCTGCGACACCGGTAAGGAACTGGACGAAACCTACCAACTCATTAAAAATCTGGAGGTCTATCTGGGCAAACCGATTACACGGTTAGTGGCTGCCGAAAAAAGCACCCAAAATCCGTTTGATCACTACCTACAGCTTTACGGGGGCTACCTGCCGTCTTCAAATTCCAGATGGTGTACGAAAAAGCTGAAACTCGATCCGTTTGAAAAACTTGTCGGCACCACACCGGTTATCTCTTACGTGGGCATCCGGGGCGACGAAGACCGCGAAGGGTATATCTCCAAAAAGAGCAACATTCAGTCGATTTTCCCCTTCCGGAAAAATATCTGGAGCGAAGACGTCATCAGCAAGGTATTGGCAAACAACAACCTGAAAACGGTGGCCGGTCTGCTGGAACAACTACCCGACACAAACAGCAGCACCCGCTTTGCCGACTTGCTGAGCAAACCACTGTCGTTCAGTTTCACGCAGCCGCAAAAACTGAACCTGCTGCTCGATACCGACACGAAGCTATTCAATCAGTTAGTTTTTCAATTCCTGAAACAAACGGCTTATCCGTTGGCGACCGAAGCCGGTTTTCCGTTGCTGGAAAACGACGAGGTATTGGTCCGCGACGACATTTTCCGGCTGCTCGAAGAATGTGGCGTGGGTGTTCCGGCGTATTACAACAAGGTCGATTTTTCCGTAAACGGGCAAACGGGGCACTATTCGCGGAGCCGTTCGGGTTGTTATTTCTGCTTTTATCAGCAGAAAATCGAATGGATTTGGCTCTACGAACAGCACCCCGACCGTTTTGCGGCCGCGATGGAGTACGAAAAAGAAGGCTACACCTGGAACGACGACGAACGGCTCGAAGACATGATCCGGCCCGAACGGATGGAAGCCATCAAGGCCGAGTACATAAAGCGGACGGCCCGCAACAAACAAAAAACCAAATCACCCTACCTGCTCGGCATCCTCGACGAAACCGAAGGCGAAGGATGTGCAGCTTGTTTTATTTGAGTTATGGAACTGCCTTATAGCGATATTATTGCTGTTCAGAGTCTGTCAAGAGTCTTCAAAGAAACCACTAACTCGTATAAGTTTTACTGGTTTCTGGCTATCCTTGACCAACTCCGGAAAACGGGAGAAACACGAATAGCCATGTCAGATTTATCCCTTCAAATGATGGCCTCTGTATGGTATCCGCTTGACTACTACAAGCTATCTTTTGGCTCACAGGACCAATTCAGGGAAATTGCTAAATTCATATCATCCCACCTGGATGTAAACACCAGAAAGAACGCTCCTGACCTTATCGAGCAACTACGAATAGGGTTATCAGAAGCAGAGCTTACAGTTGTGTACCAACGTGTAAAATCACTACTTCGCTGGGTTCCTTTCCGGTTTATCCGTCCCTTTTTTGACCAGGAAACCAAAGGCCTGCCCGATGGTCATGTCAACAATGAAACTGTCAGATTAGCTAACCAAAGCGTTAAAGCTCCTTATTGGTTTGATGGTGATTATATTGTCATTCATGACGTTTGGGCGCAGTACTTCCAACAATACCAGTACATTTTACGGGGCTTCATTCACTGGCATCTTGTGCGTTTTTTACAGAAAAATAACCCGAATGTCAGCGCATTATCCGAAAAGCTTGAAAGACCTGTTGACCGGGATTTTAAAACAGCAAGACCGTTCTGGACAGCATATTTAGCTCAAAACCCTGGCCTGCCTTGCATCTACTCCAACCAGCCTGTTACAAAAGCGAACCTTAGCATCGACCACTATCTGCCGTTTTCATTCGTGGCCCATGATCAGCTTTGGAACTTAGTGCCAACAACTAAAGCGGTGAATTCGGCCAAAAATGACCGGTTACCCGATACCGACTCATACTTTCAGAAATTCGCCCGGCTTCAATTTGATGCCTTTCAGTTTTTCGCCAATGCAGGTGATGAAAAGAAGCTGGAAGATTATTCTATTGCTTTTCGGGAGAGCACCGAGGGCATAAAACAGCACTCGTTTGAGTGGTTTCAGGAACGGCTAGGCCACGTTATCATGCCTCAACTGCAAACAGCGCAGAATATGGGGTTTTCGTATCCATTTATCTATCAGAAATCGTAATGACCGACAAACAAGCACAAACTATCAGCAGACTCTTAAGCCTTGTTCTTCGTCATAAACCTGAAGAAATTGGCATTAAGCTGGACGAAAACGGTTGGACAGACGTGCCTATGCTACTATCAAAATTAGCAGACAAAGGCCATCCTATTACTCTTGACCAACTCCGGCATATAGTAGAAACCAACAACAAAAAACGGTTTGCATTCAACGCCGATGAAAGCTGTATTCGCGCTAATCAGGGTCATTCTATTGAGGTTGATTTGGGTTTGATTGCCAAACAACCACCTCAAGTGCTGTATCACGGTACTGCTATACGCTTTTTGGATGCTATTCTACAGGAAGGACTGAAAAAGATGAACAGACAGCATGTGCATTTAAGTGCCGATGAACAAACGGCCCGCATGGTCGGCAGTCGTCACGGTAAGCCTGTAATTTTATTGGTTAAAGCCGGGGCAATGGCCGACAACGGCCATATCTTTTACCAGTCAACCAATGGCGTTTGGCTGACCGAGCATGTACCTGTTTCTTATTTGTCTTATGAGTAACCCGCAAAACCCTTACAGCCACCTTACGGCCAAACAACGTGATACGCCTTCGTTGCCTATCCGAATGCTGCTGGAACGAAAACTAATTCAGGGACGAGTGCTGGACTACGGCTGCGGATTCGGGCAGGATGTGCGCTTTTTACGAAGCAAAGGGATTGAAGCAACCGGATACGACCCGCATTATTTTCCCGAACTCCCAACCGAAAAGTTTGACACCATCGTTTGCTTTTACGTCCTGAATGTGTTGTTTCCCGACGAGCAAACCGATGTGCTCATGAACGTTTCGAGTCTTCTGAAACCCGACGGCCGTGCTTATTTTGCGGTTCGGCGCGATATTACCCGCGACGGTTTTCGAACGCATCAGTTACACGGCAAACCTGTTTATCAGTGTAATGTAAAACTACCGTTTAAGTCGGTTTTCCTGAATGAGAACACGGAATTTTATGAATATCAGCACATTAACCGGCTAGTTGGAGAGTTAACCCGTTGCCCGTTCTGCTCACCCAAACCAACGCTTGAACTGCTGACCGAAACGGCGCTGACGTACGCTGTTCTGGACGGCTATCCGGTCAGTAAGGGCCATTCACTTGTGACGCCTAAGCGGCACGTTGCCAGCTTCTTTGATTTACCGCTTTCGGAACAAAACGAATGCTGGCAGGTAGTCAATAAGGTTCAGGAGATCATAAAAGCGCGTTTTGCGCCCGATGGTTTTAACGTTGGCCTAAACATAGGACAAGCCGCCGGACAAAAATTCGCTCATGCGAGCATACACCTGATTCCGCGTTACAAAGGCGACGTACCCAATCCGGGCGGAGGAGTCAGGAATGTAGTGAAGCGGTAAAGCACTCGTAGAAATTACCGAAAACTTTTCCCTGCGCGTATTTTTCTTCTTCCGTCCCTGCCGACGTATCGAAGGCGCGTTTGCGGGAAATCCGCTCCATGAGGTCGCGGAAGCGGTTGGGGTAGCGCGGTTCTTTTTTTCCGAACCGGTCGGCTAAAGCGGGCATAGGTGTAGAAAAAGTTATTGCCTAAAACGATTACTGTCCGTCAGCCATTTTCTGCCGAACCCGTTTTACAAAATCCACTGTTACGCCGGCAACATCGGCTATTTGTTCAACAGATAACTTCATTTTTGTTAACAAATTCCGAACAATGCGCTCTTCTGTTCGTTCTTCACCAATAAGGTAAAAAGCGTCTTGTTCAGGGTCGATAAAGGGAAGAATACTATCCATCGCTGCTTTCAGTTTAATGCCTAATTTACGCAGTTGTGCCAACACGCGCAACTGATTGATATGCTTTTTTAACGCAAAATCACTGCTACTCGTTTCTTCAACCCTTCTGACAATCTGTAGCAGTGCCTGTTCGGAAGGGTCACCGTCAAAATTTGCCAGAATACTCAGCAAGACCTCTTCAGGGCGGTCCGACCGCAGAAAAAGCCTGTAGTCAAGTGCGGCAAAGGCAATGAGCGGGAAATCAAACCGGAGGTTCGGCCGGTCAAGCCGCGTGGGCATCTGTGGAGTTGCCGAAGTATTTTATCGTATTGACTGACTTGTTTGGGCATGAGAGTCCGAGGATAAATGATACTACCTTCAAATATATCATTTATTCGATTTCCCTCCCTACCGCTCCAAAATCCCGCGGTCGACGCTTTCGTTGATCAATTGTTCGGCGTATTGCCAGATGGTGGCCGAGCCTTGCTGAATCACCTGCTTTTTGGTGTAGACCTTCTCATACGTCACCCCGAACTCGGCCCAGGTCCCGCCGTTGTTGGAGGTGTTCTGTAGCAGCGGCTCAAGCCGGTCCATCGCCCGGGCAAACTTTGCCTCGTTGGTCTGCTGCGCTTCAAATTCCTCCCAGACCGCCATCAGCTCAGCAGCCTGCGCCTCGGGCAAAAGGCCGAAAATCCGGTTGGCCGCCGCCCGCTCTTCGGCCGTGTTGTCGTGGCTTTTCTGCGTGTCGTAAATAAAGGTGTCACCTGCGTCAATCTCGACAATATCATGGATCAGCAGCATCTTAACGACTTTAAGCAAATCAACCGGCACGTTTGCATGACCGGCCAGGACAATCGCCATCAGGGCTAAATGCCAGCTGTGTTCAGCGTCGTTTTCGTTCCGGTCACTGTTAAACAACTTTGTTTTGCGGACAATATACTTGAGTTTGTCTACTTCCTTAATAAACTCGATTTGTCTGAAAAGATCCGTTGATTCCATCGGCTTGTGTTGGTTTATGCCACAAAATTCAGTCACCACCGGCGAACCGCAATTGCCAAATGACAAGAAATGCGGTCAGGGGATATTTTTCCGGATCCGGCTCAGCGACGAGGGGGTGATGCCCAGATAAGACGCCAGCATGTTGAGCGGTACGCGGTTGGCCAGGCCGGGATAATGGGACAGAAAGTTCAGGTACCGCTGCTGCGCGTCCTGCACCAGCATATTACCGGTAAATTTCAGTTTGTTCTCCAGTACGTACGAGGTGATTTTTACGAAAATGTCATCCCAGCCGGGAATCTGCACCGACAGCTGCATGAAGTCTGCCTTCGAAAACACCAGCACCCGGCAGTCGGTAATGGCTTCGATGTACTCGGCCGAGGGTGTTTCGTCGCGGAAACTGTTCATGTCGACCACAAACCGGTTTTCATACACGAAGTAGCGGGTAAAACTATCGCCGGTTTTATCGTAGTAACAGACCCGGAACACACCCTCCGTGACATATCCGATCTGCGCAGACACCTTACCGGCTTCGGCAAAATAAGCGCCTTTGGCGATGGTCTTCCAGCGCGCCTTCTCCTGAATCAGCGCACGCTGCCGGGTATCCAGCTCGCCGTACTGAAGCAAATACGTGAGAAGCTCTTCCATAAGGCAAATTTAGCAGGTAAGCACCAATGGCAGGCAAACCGGCAAGGCTTACGGCCGTTCGCCGCCCCTCTTTTTGCCGCCAACCCTTATATTTCGGCGAAAATCTGCTTTACCGGTAAGGGACGCCGTGACAAAGCCGCCCCTCCCTCCTGCCCAATGAAAAAACCAGTTATCCTGCTGCTGATCTGGATGGGTCTGCTCACCCGAAGTTATAGCCAGATGGTAATTTATGTGGCCCCTGATGGCAACGACGCCGCTGCCGGAACGGCCGCCCGCCCGCTCCAGACGCTGGAAGCCGCCCTCCGGAAGGTGGCAACCGCTAAAAGCCCCGAGGTTACCATCCGCCTGCGGGCGGGCCGGTATGCCCTCGGGCAACCCGTCATCATTACGCCCGACCTGTTGAATGGCCACCGGCTTGAAATTGCCGCAGCCCCGAACGAACCGGTGGTACTGAGTGGTGCAGCGCCGCTTCGGCCCGACTGGAAACCATGGAAAGGCCCGATCCTGCAAGCCAGCCTGGCGAAAGGACTAACCATTGATCAGCTCTATGCCAACGGTCTGCCGCTGCCGATGGCCCGCTACCCGAATGCCACACCCGACGCCCGCGTGTTCAACGGGACGGCCGCCGACGCCATCAGCCCCCGGCGGGTGCGGACATGGGCGAATCCGGCGGGAGGCTACGTGCATGCCCTGCATCAGGGCGAATGGGGTGACTTTCACTACCGGATTACCGGCAAATCCGGCGATAGCCTGCATCTGGAAGGCGGCTGGCAAAACAACCGCCCTGCGCCTATGCACCGGGAACACCGGTTTGTGGAGAACATTTTTGAAGAACTTGACGCTCCCGGCGAGTGGTTCTACAACGCGGATACCGGTACGCTTTACTGCTACCCGCCAACGGGCATGGACCTAAACACCGCGCGGTTCGAACGCTCCGTCAGTGACGGGCTTATCCGTATCACCGGCACGCAAAAAGCCCCGGCCGAACATGTTACGCTCACCGGCCTGACCTTTACCGGCACCAACCGCACCTTTATGCTCACCCGCGAACCGCTTCTCCGCAGCGACTGGACCATCTACCGGGGTGGCGCCGTTTTGACCGAAGGAGCACGGCACTGTGTCATCCGAAACTGCACGTTTCAGTATCTGGGCGGTCATGCGGTATTTGTGAGCCGGTTCAACCGGGCGATTACTATCGAACACAACCACATACACCACATTGGCGGCAATGCCGTTGCGTTTGTAGGTAGCCCCGATGCCGTGCGGTCGCCCGCGTTCCGGTACGAAGACAAAGTGCCGGTTGCAGACATGGATAAGACACCCGGCCCGAAGACCGATAATTATCCGGCACAATGTACGGCACACGACAACCTGATTCATCACATCGGTACGATTGAAAAGCAGGTGGCCGGTGTCGAAATCAGCATGGCAATGGCCATTACGGTAAGTCACAATACGATCTATCAGGTGCCGCGTGCGGGCATCAACATCGGTGACGGCTGCTGGGGGGGCCACGACATTGCGTTCAACGATGTGTTTGATACAGTTCTCGAAACCGGTGACCACGGGGCTTTTAACTCATGGGGGCGGGACCGGTTCTGGCTTCCGGGCATCAGTGATGTGAACGCGCTCGTGGAGCAGTACCCTACCCTGCCCCTGGCCGATGTCATCAAACCGATTACGCTCCGTAACAACCGGTTTCACTGTGAGCACGGCTGGGACATCGACCTCGACGATGGCAGCAGTAATTACCACATCAGTAACAACCTGTGCCTGAACGGCGGGCTGAAACTCCGCGAGGGCTTCAACCGGACGGTAACGAATAATATCCTGGTCAACAATACCTTTCATCCGCATGTCTGGTATGCGAAAAGTGAGGACATTTTCGAGCACAACATTGTCACGACCGGCTATGCACCTATCCGTGTGCCGGTCTGGGGCAAGCGGGTCGACCATAATTTTTTCATAGCACCCGGAGCGCTTGAACAGGCACAGGCCCGCCATACCGACCCTAACAGCATGCAGGGCAATCCGCAGTTTATGGATGATGCAGCAGGCGATTTCAGGGTGAAACCGGGTTCAAAAGCGTTGGCGGCGGGTTTCAGGAATTTCCCGATGGATGCGTTCGGCGTGGTCAGTCCGGCCCTCCGGAAGCTGGCGGCCCGTCCGGCCATTACCGGTATCCAGCTGCTGGCGGCCGGTAAAGCCGGTGCCACGACGGTGTGGCTCGGAGCCACCATCAAAAATCTGGAAACCCTGGGCGAGCAGTCGGCGTCGGGCGCTCCGGACCAACAGGGTGTGCTGCTGGTCAGTGTCAGCCCCAACAGCCTTGCCGCCCGGAGCGGGCTGGAGCCAGGCGACGTCATCCGGCAGATCAACGGTCAGGCGGTTGCCGGCGTCGCGGAGATGCTGAGCCTGCTGCAAACGGTGATGTGGCAGGGGCATGTAAAAGCCACGATGCTGCACAATCAGCAGATGAAGGAAGTGGAGATCCGGCTCAAATAACAGGTGAACACATAGCGGGTCTGTGACAGTAGACGGATCTTATTTTATGACAATCCAGTCGATTTTAGCATGGGGCCGTTTGATTTTTGTCGAAGGTAGGTCAGTATCTTCGTCATAAGTTCCGATTTGACTTTCGGGCGTTGTTGCAAACACAAAACTTAATTCGTTCCGAGGATCTTCACAACTTTCCCATTCCATCATTTGATTGTAATAGAGCTTTATACCCGGATAACTCCGCATCAAGGTACTGATTGTAGAATGCGGCCCGAGGCCATTTTTCATTTTCAATTGCGAATCGAGCACAACGATTGCTAAAATCGTATCTGTATCTGCCCATGGAATCAGGGCAAATACGTCCTGTTCACCGTTGAAATAGAGGTACGCCTCACCACCGCCATCGTATCCATACAGCCACGCTTCAACGGTTTTTTTTTGAAGCTGTTTACAATAGGCATCCGCCTCATTTATTCGCATTCCGATTTTAATTGGCCCTAACCGCTTACGTTCTATTGTGAACGCAAGCGGAACAACACCTGGCTTATTAGTTGGTCTAAGACTGCGAAAACGCTTAGTCTCAAGAACACTCCCGCGCTTCGTTTCACAGCAAACGGTCAGGAATAAAATTATTACGAAGACAACATAAGCACCTGTAGTTTTCAAAATCACTGATGTTAAGTTTAACGTACAGCACTTTACACATTTTCCTTTAATTATGCACTAACAAATGTATAACCAACATGCTTACCGCATCAGAATCTATTAAAATCAGCAAATTCCTGAGCCTTGTTCTCAGGCACAAGCCTCAGGCCATCGGCATTACCCTCGATGAAAACGGGGTTTGGCTAACGGATCATATCCCGCCCGCTTATTTATCCATTAACGGTAATTTTCAGGCCGGATGGTAGTAATTGGTCCGTGTCCGGTACTTTTCATAATAACGGTTAAGTCGGAGGCAGGTGGCAAGTGCTGCCGCAGCCGGCTTCCTGAACAAACTTGACGTATGAATTACCTGACCCGCTGCGGGCTGCTGCTGGCACTGTTTATCCTTCCCGGCGCACTGTCGGCCCTCAATATTTATGTCGCGCCGAACGGCAACGACAACAACACCGGCACCCAACAACGGCCGCTGTATTCGCTGACCGCTGCCCGCGACAAAATACGGGCGCTCAAAAAGCAGGGAAAACTGAATGAACCGGTCTTCGTTCTTATTCAGGGCGGCGAGTATTACATGCCGGAACCGCTGGAACTGACCGATGAAGACAGCGGCACCCCTGAAGCCCCGATTACCTACAAAGCTGCAACCAACACAACGCCTGTCTTTTATGGCGGCCGGCGCATTACCGGTTTCCGGGCTGTGAATAAGTCGCTGTGGGTTGCTCAGTTGCCCCAAACCGGTAAACCATGGCGCTTTGAACAGTTGTTTGTTAACGGCAGATGGGCAAGCCGGGCCAAAAGTCCGGACGAGGGCTTTTACAAGGTCAACGGCAACCAGGAAACGATTATCGACAAGGGCACGGCACCGGCCGCCATCCGCGCAACCCAGAAAACCCGCCTTAATCTGGCTAATGTCAGTGACCCGCTGCCCGCCGTGAGCGACAGCAGCGCGATTATTGTTATGCACCACAAATGGGATTTTACCCGCCGTCACCTGCTGAACGCGACGCTGAGCCGCGATACGACCGCCTTTGTCGAGACCATTGGCCGTGGGTATTACCCGTGGAATAAACTGGACGCCCAGACACTCGCCTACTTCGAAAACTACAGAACGGCGCTCGACAGCCCCGGCGAGTGGTTTCTGGAGAAAAACGGGTTGCTGTACTACATGCCGAAAGCCGGTGAAACCATCGCCAACACCCGGATTATCGCCCCGACGCTGGAACAGCTGGTGGTGGTGAAAGGCTCGGGCATGGGCAGCAAACAGGTTCACGACCTGTCGTTCCGGAACCTGACCTTTGCCGTTTCCGGCTATACGATGCCCGATGGCGGAAACGAGCCCCAGCAGGCAGCAGCGACCATTCCGGCGGCGGTGATGATTGATTTTGCCGACCGGATCCTGTTTACCAACTGCGAGATACGGAGTACGGCGCTGTATGCCATGTGGCTCAAACGCGGAGCAACCAACTGCCGGATTGAGCAGTGTTATCTGCATGACCTCGGCGGTGGCGGCATCAAAATAGGCGAAAAAGAAGTACAGAAAGACACCACAGAACTAACCCGCCATATCACCGTCGACAACTCGATCATTACCCGTGGTGGCTTGCTTTTTCCGACGGCGGTTGGTGTGCTGATTTTTCACTCGCCCGACAATGTGATTACCCACAACGAGATTTCGGACCTGAAATACACGGGCATTTCGGTGGGCTGGATCTGGGGCTATGCCAACAGCACGGCCAAACGGAACACCATCAGTTTCAATCACATTCATCACCTCGGCTGGGGCGAACTGAGCGACATGGGCGGTATTTATACCCTGGGAGCGTCTGAAGGCACGGTAGTGAGCCATAACCTCGTACACGACATCTGGGCGTATACCTACGGCGGCTGGGGCCTTTATACCGACGAAGGTTCAACCGGGGTAGTGATGGAAAAGAACCTGGTCTATGCCTGCAAAAGCAATGGTTTTCACCAGCATTACGGTAAGGAGAACATCATCCGTAACAACATTTTTGCCCTGAACCATAACAGTCAATTGGCGGTAACCCGCACAGAACCGCACCTGTCGTTCCGGTTTACTAACAACATTGTCTACTTCAACTCGGCTACGCTGACTAACCCCAACTGGGTCAAAATCAACCTGGAGGCTGACCGGAACTGCTACTGGAATCCTGATACGAAAAGCGTTGCCGTTGGTAATCTGTCGTTGGCCGATTGGCAGAAAAAGGGACAGGATCAGCATTCGGTCATTGAAGACCCGCTGTTTGTCAATCCGCTGGCGTACGACTTCCGGTTCCGGTCGCAGGCAACGGCAAAGAAGATCGGGTTTACGCCGTTTGATTACACGAAGGCGGGTGTCTACGGCAGCGCGGCATGGAAAAAGAAGGCGGTCCTACCGCCGGTACGTATCCGCCGGTATGAAGAGGCGACGAAGCATACGTTGTGAGATTACGTTATCCGGCCCGGATCTTCAGGAACAGGGCCGGGTAACGATAGATTAGCTTCCAGGAAGTTTAGAATTTCCTGGAAGCTAACCTATCGCCGCGTATACAGCGTCTGCACCGTTTTAGAGGCCTCCATAAACTGGTTATAGGTAACGCCAAGCGGCTTCAGTGCCCGATCACCCGAGCAGGTATAAATCTCGCTCGCCGGGCTTGACGAAAATGCGCTGCCGGCAATAAAGTACTCCCCGCCTTTGTACTCAACGACCGAAACGGTATAGTTACCAACCTTTACGGTACTAAACGTATCGACCTTTGCTTTGAGCCAGGCCAGCTCGTTCAGCGGGTCACCAACGCCGCAGTAAGCTTTTTTGGCTTTGTAGAACGTGATGCCCGGCTCAGGTTCCTTGTCTTTACACGCAATGCCGGTACACAGTAAACTCAGCAACAGTAAATGGTTGCGCATGATGTCTGGAGAGGTTTAGAGGTTTACCCCATCTCCCGCCCTGCCCTAAAGGCCGCGGAAGCAATCAGGCCGGGCCGACGATTCGGGAGGGCTTGGGGTTGTCTAAAAGAGACCCTTCCAGGCACCCATACGTTGGAAGTAAACGACATTTTTTCTCAAAAAAGCGCGGTTATTCACCTGTGGCATAGATAACTTCATGCGCCTCCCAGAGCGCCGGTATCTCCAGCCGTTCGAGCATCCGGCTGACGGCCGGTTCCGGTACCGGATAACGGCGGTTGGCGTTCTGCTCCATGCGTTTTGCCTGCGGCACCTCCACGTACACAATCCGGACGCGCGCCCGGTAGGTGACAAACAACTCAATGACCTGTTCGCGCAGGTGACGGGTAATGGATGTGGCGTTCCAGACAAACGGTTCTTTCCAGCGCAGGTACTGCCGCGCCTGCTCCTTCGCCATCTGCACCACACGGCCCGTTCCCTTCCGGTCGGTCGGGTCAATGTTGTATTGCCGCCGGAACGCATCGAGGCTCACCATCGGCCAGTCCCGGTAATGCGTCAGAATGTGATAATCCTTTCCGGCACCCGGCAACCCGCACATGAGCACCACCTCATTGACCGCTTCGTCGTATAGCGGAAAGTCAGGAGCCACATCCTCGCGCCGGAAATACTGAAACCGCGTCAGACCCGACGCAAACGGGTAAGGCTTGCCGTAGCAGCCCTGTTCCTGGCAAAAGGCTTCGAACAGGTCAATGCGGTAGAGCATTTCCACCTGATCGGCGCATATCCGCCCCAGCACATCGGCCCGGGCCAGCAGTGCCAGCCAGGCCGTATTGACCTCCAGACTAACCCGCAGCAGGGTCTGTACCGGATTGGGTTTCTCAAACAGCCACAGCGGCAGACCGTGATACCGCACCAGTTTCGCAACTGCCTCCCGCGTGGCAAACGGTGTCGGGATGGCATCGTATAACAGCACCCGCGTAGTATACTCGCCCTTCCGCGCATGGCCCGCCGACGTAATCCGGCCCTGATCATCCAGCATCGTTACCGATCGTTTTTCCACATCATGCAACAGGGCCGCTGCCCACAGAATCGCCTGATCGCCGGCCGGCAACGCCTGATAAACCGGCATCGCCGTTAAGGCATCCAGCACCATCATGGTATGGGTAAATACATCGCCTTCGGCGTGATGTAGCGGGTCCTGCGGTACGCCCACCATGGCCCGAACCCAGTCAAACTCGCGCAACAATTCGCCGGGATCGGTTTGTTTTGTCAGTTGCCAGCTCATACAGTCCTCCTTTCTGTCAGTAATGCAGCGCGCCGCCAATGCCTTGTCCAGTGTGCATCGGTCTGCACATGCTCTCTCCGCACATACTTAAAAACCCGTCGGGAGAAATCGGCAGCAGCAAACGCACCGGCATCCCGCGAGACAATGCCTTCACGCGTACAGCACTGCCCTGTCCGGGCCTCCGCCGAGCCAAAGACGCCGGGCTGTTGCGCCAGTGTCTTTACAGTCGCTTCTACCTCAGCCGCCGTTAACGGTGCTTCCTGACGCGCCAGCACCGGCACGGTTGGCATGTCGAGTAAAGCCGCGTAAAATACGACCTCTTCCCATGACAACCACTGATCCTGATCCCGTATCGCAAAGACAAAGAAATGATCCGTCAGGTCGGGGTATAGAATTGAGTGGACAGCAAACAGGTTTTCGCCGAACACCTCCAGTGTCCCGAGTTCATGGCGGATAGATTGCCAGCGTTCCCGCAGCGCAGCCGTCCACGGCGATACGGTCGGGGCCGCATGCGAGCGCGCAAATACGCCATGACAGGACAGGCAATTATTCTCGCCGTCCAGTTTTTCGGTATGAATGAGTGTCTGAATCCGGCCAAGGTCGGCCGTGACCTGATGATTAATCCGGTCATCGCTTGTTGTGCCGGGCGAAAACGGATAGTGGTAGGTCCGCCCGTATTTTTCAGATAAAGCCATTTTCTTTTTTTTTGATAATACCATAGCCGTAAGGCCTTCGGATGAAGGCTCCGGTGTTAATTCCGATGGCGGCTACGTATTACATGGCTTTTCAAGCGATTAGGCACAGGGAGAAATTGTGCGCTGCAAAGGTAACAAAACAGCTGCTTTTTTACAGCACTTACGGCGCACAGAGTGCCCTATAGTGATTGAGCAGATGCGAATCGTACCTGAACCTACCTTTCCGGCTACGTCCCCCACTCTTTCGCCCTTTCACTCTTTGTATTCGATAAGCTCGAAGCGGTTGCCGAAGGGGTCGCGAAAAAAGACACGGTCGCGGCCTTCGATTTCGGATGAGTACGCCAGATCAATGCCGCGGGTGGTCAGAAACTGTTTGGCATCGGACAGGCTGACGACCTCGAACGCCGGATGCCGGCTCGACAGGGGGCCTTCGGGTTCTTCACGTATATGCAGCTGAACATCACCCATCTGAAACCAGATGGCGTTGTGTGGATGGCCGCCCGGGATGGGGGGAAGTGCCAGAATCTCACCGTAAAACGTACGGGCCAGTGCCGTTGTGCCCGGCGGAATGGTAATCAGGATATGGTCAAATCGCTTGAACTGAATCATAAAAAAAGGGATATGGCACAGGCCATACCCCAAAGGTAACGGAATTATAGAGTGAATGAGTGAATGAGTGAATGAGTGAATAAAACGGCGAAATAACCGGAAAGCGTAGCGTTAGCCGGAGAATCCTCTTCCCTCTTTCAGGCTTTCGCTCATTCACTCTTTCGCTCTTTAAACAATTACCATCCCGGATTCTGAATCAGGCTTGGTGTGCGCTGGATTTCACTTTGCATGATCGGGAACAGGTAGTGGCGCGGAGCGACAAACACACGGCTTTCGACAAAGAAACGCTTCATTTTATACTTCTTCGTACCGATCACAATTTTACCGTTCGGATCTTCGACCGGCTTCATGCCGTTGATCATGCGCTGTGTTTTCGGGTATGGCCACACGTTCTGTGAACGCTCATCGTTGGTGGTCCCACCGGCCTGCCAGGCCGCTTCACGGTTCAGCTCAACGGTTGCGTTTGGCTCCAGATACAGACGGGTTGTCCAGATCCGGTTATTTTCGTAAAACAGCTCTACCCGGCGCTCCCGCTTGATATACTCGTCCATGAGTGCCTTGCTGCTTTGCGCTTCCGGCGGAATCGGTGCCATGAATGACCGGCGGCGGACCTGGTTCAGCAGTTCATAAATCTCCGCATTCGGGCCGGTGATTTCGTTTACGGCTTCGCTGTAGATATAAATAAACTCAGGCAGACGCCATACCGGCGGACCGTTGATGGTAAAACTCTTATCCCGGTTCCATGATTCGCGCAGCAGTTTGCGGAGAAAATAACCGGTTGTTGTCGAGTTGGAGGCGCCAAGGCGGTCAGCCCCTTCGGCCGTATTGATTACTTTTCCTTTGAACGTTGAACCGTGGTACACAATATCACGGTAAAAACGCGGGTCACGCTTCACACTTTCGTACGGGTTTTCGTCGTCATAGCCGTCGGCTTTTGCCCGTGTGCTGTAGATCGGATAGCCATAGCCATTCGCTGCGATATACTCATATTCATCGACTTGCTCCTGCACCGGCATCTGCCGCGAGCTGCCACCCCATGTCGGCATGTAAATATCACCCTGCCAGTTGTTATCCTTATCCCGGGTCACAAAGAACACCGCCTCTTTCAGGTAGGCATCCATGCTGTAATACATGTCCCACAACCGGCCATACACCTTTGAGTTGTTATTGTTTACGCCGGCATCGTCTTTAAAGTCAGTCTGATCATGGCCGACATACAGGCTGTAGCGCGGTGCCCCTTCGACTTTAAAATCAAGTACGGCCTTTGCTGCGTCGCGGGCTGCGGCCCATCGGTTCTGGCTATACGTATACTCCCCCTTGAACTGCCGGCTGTCGTTTGGCATCGTTCCTCCGTTCCACATCGGCGTGGCCGCCATCCAGCGGACAATGGCTTTCAGACCCAGACAAGCCCCTTTGTCAATCCGGCCGAAATCGGCACCACCCCAGGTAGCCGGTACCCGTGCAAAGGCAGAATCACAGTCCTGCGCAATTTTAGAAACAATGGTGTGGAATGACTCTTTCTTGAAATCCATCGTTTCGGTCGGCAGGATCGTACGGTCGACATACACGACCTCGCCATACATCCGCGCCGCCAGATAATGCAGGTAGGCCCGCATGAAATAGACCTCGCCGATGCGTTTGCCCAGGTCGCCTTCCTGCAACGGGTTATCCGGAGTACCGTATTTTTTTACCCCTTCCAGAAACACGTTTGCCTGCCGGATTTTTGAGTAAAGGTCCCACCAGTACTGCCCCGTACTGCTCCGGTCCGGAAAACCGGCCGGGCTCCAGTCGCCGGCATTGAATTTATTGGTCAGGCTGCCTTCGGCCGTCGAGCCCTCGGCTTCGTCCGTTACGGGTGCCGACGAGAAGTGGTTGAAAAATACCAGCGGCCGGTTCGCACTTTTGATCTGTGCATACAGATCGGTTACGAGCTGATTGGCTTTATTATACCGGGTAAAGGTCTGTTGTTCATCGACCTGATCATCCGGACGGCGGTCCAGAAACTTATCGTCGCAGGCACTCAGACTAACGCCTGCAACCACCACAAGCAGGTATGTATATATTCGGTTAAAACGCATGATTTTGAGCGGTTAGAGGATTAGAACGTCACGTCGATACCAAAGTTGAACACCTTC
This sequence comes from Arsenicibacter rosenii, assembly GCF_001870735.1. Classification (GTDB taxonomy): domain Bacteria; phylum Bacteroidota; class Bacteroidia; order Cytophagales; family Spirosomataceae; genus Arsenicibacter; species Arsenicibacter rosenii. Next base: position 22,441 of record NZ_MORL01000028.1, read on the forward strand.
TGTACAGGGTACCAGTCACCTGATCCTTCGCGGATTTCAGGGTCTACGTCAGCATCTTTCAGCTTATCCCACGTCAGCAGGTTCAGGCCCTGCGCATAAATCCGGAAGCTTTGCAGACCGGCAAAACGGATGGCTGATTTCGGCAGGTTGTAGCCGATTTCGACCGTCTTCATCCGGATGTATTTGGCATTGTACAGGAACAGGCTGCTGTTCGGGTTCTTGTTGTTGGTATAATCGCCGAAGTGCAGGGCAGGATACGTGGCCGTTGCCGCCGTTGCCGGTGTCCACCGGTTGAGGTGCATTGGTTTCACCTTACCATACTTATCGTTCGAGAACAGCGGGAAATCCCACACGGCCGCGCCACTCAGCTGCACCGATGTCAGGGCTGCCCCCTGGAACAATACGCTGAAGTCAAAGCCTTTATAGCGGGCACCCACCGGAATACCGAACATCAGTTCCGGGTTGCGCGGGTTGCCGACCACCACACGGTCGCCCAGGTCGTTGATAACACCGTCGCCGTTGATGTCTTTGTATACCACATCGCCCGGCGTCAGGCGGCCCCATGGCTGGTAGCCACCGCCGTTGTTGCGGGCATTGAGTTCAGCTGCTTCAGCCGCATCACGGACAAAGTGATCAAAAACGTAATCGAAGTGATCGCCGATCCGGTTGCCGGTCTGTGCACGACCCGGTGCCGCATACGGAATCTCGTTCATGAACACGATTTTGTTCCGGGCAAAGGTCAGGTTCGGGCGGGCATAGTAGGTAAGGCCGCTGCGGGTGGTTCCCGACCAGCCGATCTCAAAATCAATCCCCCGGTTGTCGACAATACCCGAGTTCAGGTATGGCGCACTCTTCCCTACGATGGTCGGGAAGCCCAGTTTGTCGCCGCCGCTCATGTCGGTGATGATGTCATAGCGGTGCTCGTGGAAGAGATCAACCGCAAACGTCAGCTTCCGGAAGAGTGTTCCATCGAGACCGATATTGATTTTCCGGGCCTTCTCCCAGCTCAGGTTCGGGTTGGCCAGGTTGCCTTCGCGCAGACCACCACCGGCGCCTGAACCGAAGTTGTCGGTACCGAAGCTGTAATCACTGCCACCACCGAAATATTGGAGGTAGATAAACCGCTGGTCGTTCGGAATCCGGTCGCTACCCACCAGACCATATGAACCACGGAGTTTCAGGTTATTCACCCACGGCGCATTGGCCATAAATTTCTCGCGGGAAATCACCCAGCCGGCCGAGGCAGCCGGGAAGAAGCCATAACGTTTGCCTTGCGCAAAGTTTTCCGAACCGTTATAAGCGGCGTTGAACTCAAGCAAATACCTGTCATCGTAGCTATACGTAAAACGGCTCGTAATCCCTTGGTAACCAAACGGCACCTGGTTATCGACCACACGGCGCGAGCGGTTTACGAGCACCATACCTGTTACCCCGTGAATCCCGAAGTTGCGCAGGTAATCGAGTTTAATCTGGGTGTATGAACGGCCGTCGCTCGGGTTGCGGCTCGTGCTGTTGCCGATGGTCTGGTCAACGTCATATTTATTACCGCGCTTGTATAAACCGGTATAATGTCCCGGCGTGCGGTACACATCACTACCCGCATCCGGCATTAACGTAGCGTAGCCCGGATACACCCGATACCCTTCCGAGTAGGTATTTACGACGCGGTTTACCCAAATGCCTTCTGAGGCATCATACCCGAAAAGGCCTTCGATTTTCAGACCGCGCGTGATAAAATCAAGCTGATGGCCCAGCACAAAGGACCCGTTGAGGTACGTGTTTTTCTCGTTCAGGAAGCCGGTACGGCTCAGCTCACCCAGGATGTTGAAACGGTAAATCTGATCTCCGTACAGCATTCCCAGCGGGTTGTTGGCCATCGTCTTTTTATTGCCCGGGTTATCGTTTGCTTCCAGCACGATGGGCAGGTAAGACGGTTGTGTGTTGGCCATCTCAACGATTCGGGCGGCCGTTGTTCCCGGGGCGTTCCGGTCGGTAATCCGGGCACCGATATCCAGACGGGCGTAGAAGTCTTTCGTAATGTCGATGTCGATGTTCGAGCGGAAGTTGTACCGTTTGAATACCGCCTGGGTGTTGTAGGCCGTCAGGTCGGTGTGTTTGTAGTTACCATCCTGCTGGAAGTAGTTGGCCAGTACGAAATACCGCGCCTTTGCCGAACCACCCGAAATATTCAGGCTGTAGTCCTGCTGAACCCCCGGTTTGAAGGCATAGTCGAAATAATCCCAGTTGTAGCCAAGTCCGTCGGAGTTATCGCCTTTGGCATTCCGGAAATCGGCGATGGCCTTATCTGAAAACAGGTTCAGGGTCGACGGGTTAACGCCGGGGTTGTTGTTGATGATTGCTTCGTTATACAACATCGCGTAGTCGGCAGACCCCAGATAGGTCGGGAATTTAACCGGCTGGTTGATCCCTGTCGACGCCTTGAAATTTACCGACGCCTTGTCCTGTACCTTACCGCGCTTTGTTGTAATGAGGATAACGCCGTTGGCACCACGTACCCCGTACGGTGCGGTCGATGAGGCATCTTTCAGGATCGAGAACGTTTCGATTTCTGAAGGTGCCAGATAGTCCATGCTCCGTTCCAGCCCGTCGATAATCACAATCGGTGCCGTGTTCCCGTAGGTGCCCATCCCGCGGATCAGGATGTTACTGCGGTCAACACCAGGCTCTCCACCGCTGAACTGATTGGCCATCAGACCCGGCAACCGGCCGGCGAGGGCGTTGGTCAGGTTGGCCGTCGGGCTTTGTTTCAGGTCTTCTGTGGTGATAGTTGCCAGGGAGCCGGTTACCGTTGCTTTCCGCTGTGTACCGAAACCCACGACTACCACCTCATTCAGTGTCTGATCGTCGGGAGCCAGCACCACGTCAAGTGATTTCTGAGCACCTACTACCACTTCTTTTTTCTTGTAGCCGACAAAGCTGTATACCAGCGTTGTACCGGCCGTCGTCGGTACTTCGAGGCGGTATTTACCGTCAGCATCGGTCGTGGTCCCTTTGATGGTCCCTTTGATGACGACACTCACACCAGGCAGGCCGGCGCCTTTCTCATCCTGTACGCGGCCCGAAATCACGACATCCGCGATGATGGCTTCTTCGGCGATTTCGTCCGCTTCGGCGGTACCGGTCTGGGCCTCATTGCGAAAAAAGATGATCTGACGACCGGTAGCTTCAAACTGAATATGTCTGGGTGTTAACAGACGGGTTAACACATCCTTTAAACGCTCATTGCTGGCCGACAGTGAAATCTGCTCTCCGGCACGGACCACCTTCGAATTAAAGACAAATTTCACATCAGCAGCCTGACTCAGCTGGGCAAGTGCGCGCTTCAGCGTGGCTTGCTGAATAGTAAGGTTTACCCTCCTATCAAGCACTTCCTGAGCCGAAGCATCAGTGGCATTTGCGGCCGCAGTGAATACTACAGCCAGAAAAATCTGATATGCGGTAAGTTTCACTATCCTGATTAGTAAAGAGTTTTTCATTAGATTTAAGCGGTTTTATGGAAAATAAAACAAAAGCGTCCCCTTCATCCGTCTCCGACGGATGCTCTCGCAGGGGTTTGGGGACATTGTAGCCGGTAGTGCCTGGCCGCACTATCGGCTACATTTTTTCAGGGGAAAGTCTCACGGATCAGATAGATGTGTCATAGAGATGATAGATTAGATTTCAGAGCAGGGTTTATTAAACAAGGGATATGAACAGGCTTTTTTGATTACCGGCAACCATTGGAGCGAATCACAATCTTACCGTCAATGATTTCGTAGGTGGCTTCAATACCACGGCACACAATCCGTAACTTATCGTCCAGACTCTCCTGACTCAGCGAAGCCGACAAGGCACAATCACGGAGCACATCTGAATCATAAATAATTTCGATGCCATAGGCTTTTTCAATACGCCGGAACACATCGGCCACCGGTGTTTCATCGAACTCAAATTCGGCGGGCCGTATGGCTTTATTAATCACAGTCGGTTGGGCTACGAGCGTTTTACGGAACTCGGCCCGAATACGGGAAAATTCAGCCTGTTGGTTGGGGGTCAGCGAAATCACCCGCCGGTCTGCTATTTTGCCGGAGCCGTCGGTGGCTTCCTCACGGGCAAAGACGGCTACTTTACCGGTACGGACAGCCACGACAATATCTTTCTGATCCGGATAGGCTTTTACCCGGAAACTGGTACCTAACACTTTGGTGATCACATCATCGGCAAAGACCAGAAACGGTTTTGCCGGATTTCTGACTACCGTAAAAAACGCTTCGCCCGTTAGGGTCACCTGCCGTTTATCACCGTCAAACTGCGTCGGGTAGCTGATTTCGGAGGAGGGTGACAGCTCAACGGTACTACCGTCCGGCAAGGTAAGTGTCAGCGGCTCTTTGGTCGTATTCCGCTGCGTTTGCAGGCCGTTTTTCACGTCGGCCGCCATCGTGTTTTCAGAAGCATACCGCCCCGGAGCCGGTAAGGCGGCTTGCCGGTAATAGACCCAACCCAACCCGATAGCCAGTACCACGGCTGCGGCGGCCGCCCAGCGGCCCCATGCCGGCGATGACCGTGTTACCTGCGTAAACGCAGGGCCTACCGGCTGCTGATAGCGGATCCGGTGCAGCATTTTCTGCACATCGCGTTTAATCTGCTCCGGACTCACGGCTACCTCATCGATTTCCATGCTCAGCACCAGTTGCCGGGCCTGCTGAATGTCGGCCATCCGGTCAGGATGCTCCTCCAACCACTGCTGCCAGAAGTCTTCATTGCTCGCGTTGGGTTGTTTCACCCAGCGTTGAAATTCCGGGTCAAACACAAAGTCTTCGATGGTATAGGCAGCGTAATCAGGCATAATGAAACGGGTTCATCTGCTGATAGGGCAAACGAAATGGCAGATACTGTATTTTTTAATGATTTTTTTTATTTTTTCCTCAGAACCCTGACAATCAGACCATTAGATTGGCTAACAAGAACAGCCACAGTTGTTTTGATGTCACATGGCGGCGTAATAACCGGAATGTTTCCTGAAACAGGTTCGAAACCGATTGTTCGGAAATGCCCATCACCTGCGCAATGGCCGCACGGTCGAGATTGTCGTAAAAGCGGAGATAAATGGCCTCTTTCGAGCGCCGTGGTAATTGGTTAAGCAGTTGCCGGATGCGGTCGGCGGTGTGCTGCGATTGTTCTGTTTCGATCAGTATGTCTTCCGGAGAAAACGTTACATCAAACTGTAAATCATCTTCCTGACCGGATACCGGTTCAAAATCATAGCGTTGCCGTTCGAGGTATTGCTGATGCAGCAACCGGCGCAACATGGTCATCAGGTATGGACGAACCTGCGCCTGTACCAGCATACTGACCGTTTCGCGCCGATTCCAGAGCTCGACAAAAATGTCCTGCATGCAGTCGCGGACAAAATCAGTATCACGGTTAAACTTGGTTCCATAACGAATCAGGGCGGTGTAGTGATCAGTCATCAGCTGACCCAGCGCTTCCGAATCTCCTTCCTTAAACCGCCGCCACAACCAGGCATCATTGTTCGGATTTTCAAGGCGCATTGTTTTCCTGAATTATAACGTCGTGAATAATTTAGAGTCCGGACGGGTAAAACTACCCTTTTGGTATGCAGCGGCAAGTTAGGTGGATAATCGCAAAAATCAGGAAAAAACCTGTTGCTCACGCATATTTTTTGTCCTTCTGTCTCTAAAAGAGTAAACCGTCCTGCATATACTGAAAACAAAAAAAAGCTATCCGCAAGGTGGGACAGCTTTTCTAACTATAACGTTTATATTTCTTCGATGCATTACTACACCAACATCTATAACGCTGCAATAACCATGCACTATTATAGCAGTGCCACTAATTAAGGTAATATTATATTAACTAACAATAAAATAGTATCGAATCCAGCAACAAAGTAAAAATAAGTCAGGACAGATCTGTGCTGAACGAATAATGTATATGAAACAGATACACGGATTTGAGGAAAAAAGTCCCTGTACATACCAGGGGATCAATGCCTGGTACATGGAGGCAAAGAACCATACTATAACGCGGCACCAATTGACCATTTGCATGGCAGTCTTCACAAATTCTCCTTTCCGATACCAAAGGCGCACCAGGGTTCACAAGAGCCTTGATTATTTTTCCGGAAACGCAACCGGCGTTAAGAACTTTTAACAACCCATACCCGCCCATAGGGTTTTATTTTGCTATTTTTGGCGATTCATTATTAGGTTGGGGTCAAATCTGACACTGTTTTTACAGACTTGCTCCACAAAAGTCAGTTAACCGATATCTCTATGCAATCTTTCCGACGCCTTAACACCATAACCGGTTGGGCTACGTTCGTTGTCGCGCTGTTCACTTATGCCATGACAGTCGAGCGTACGGCCAGCTTCTGGGACTGTGGCGAATTCATTGCGTGTTCATTTAAACTTCAGGTTCCTCACCCGCCCGGTGCGCCTTTCTTCCTGCTGACCGGCCGTCTGTTTTCCCTTCTTGCCCTGGGCGACTTAACCAGCGTAGCCTATTGGGTTAACATGGTATCGGTTCTGGCCAGTGCCTTTTCGATCCTGTTCCTGTGCTGGACCATTTCGATGATGGCCCAAAAACTCATCAACAAGCCAGAGAGTGATTACACCTTCGGCGATACGCTGGTGATCCTTGGCTCGGCCGCTGTCGGTGCGCTGGCCTATACATTCTCGGATACGTTCTGGTTTTCGGCAGTTGAGGCCGAGGTTTACGGTATGTCTTCGTTCTTTACCGCCATCGTTGTGTGGGCAGCCTTCCGCTGGGAGCGCATCGAAGACGAAGCCTCTGCAAACCGCTGGATTCTGCTCATCGCTTACCTGACGGGCTTATCCATCGGGGTTCACTTACTGAACCTGGTTACGCTGCCGGCGCTGGCGCTGATTTACTATTTTAAGAAAACCACTAAGCCAAATCTGAAAGGCGGCATCATTGCGTTCGGGGTAGGTATGGTTATTCTGGGAATTATCAACTCAGGTATTATTCCGGGTCTGCCGAGTGCGGCATTCGTGCTGGAGCGGTTGTTTGTCAACACGCTGGGCATGCCGTTTGCTTCGGGTATGACCGCCTTCTTCGTCATTTTCATCGCGATTCTTACCTATGCCATCATCTGGTCGGCCCGTCAGAAGCGCGTGGTCCTCAACACAGCCCTGCTGTCGCTGGCATTCGTCCTGATCGGCTATATGTCGTATATGCAGGTCATGGTTCGTTCTGGCTACAACCCGCCAATCAACGAAAACAACCCGAGCGACGCGCTTAACTTTATCTCGTATCTGAAACGGGAACAGTACGGCAGCCGCTCCCTGCTCTACGGCCCGGTCTTCACGTCACGCCCTGTTGATCAGAAACAAGGAGCAGCGATGTACAAAAAAGAAGGCAAAAAGTACGTTGTTTTTGACCATCAGCCAGAATACGTATACGAAGCCGGTGACGAAATGCTGTTCCCTCGGGTATACAGTAACCAGATGAATCACCCGCAGCTGTACCGGCAAATGCTGAACATTCCGGAAGGCCAGAAACCAACGATGGGCGATAACCTGGAATTCTTCTTTAACTACCAGCTGGGCCACATGTACTGGCGGTATCTGATGTGGAACTTCGCCGGCCGCGAAAGCGATCAGGAAGGCGCGGGCTACCTGTTGCCATGGTCATCGAACAGCAATCTGCCCGAGCTGTTGCAGGCCAACAAGGCCCGCGACAATTTCTACATGCTGCCGTTTATTCTGGGTCTGTTCGGGTTATTGTTCCAGTATTTCCGCAACCGGAAAGATTTTCTGGTTGTCTTGCTGCTCTTTTTCTTTACCGGTATTGCTCTCCAGATCTTCCTGAACTCGCCGCCGTCTGAGCCCCGTGAGCGGGATTACATCTACGTAGGTTCGTTTTATTTCTTTGCTATCTGGCTGGGTCTGGGCGTTATGGCGCTGGCCGAAGGCTTACGCGAATACATGAAAGCCGACACCATGCGGAGTGGTCTGGTAGCGGGTCTGGCACTGCTGGTGCCGGTGATGATGGGCGCCAAGAGCTGGGATAACCACGACCGCTCAGACCGTTTCCACTCGGTTGACTTCGCCAAAAACCTCCTGAACAGCTGCGCACCGAACGCAATCCTGTTTACGGGCGGAGATAACGATACGTTCCCGTTGTGGTATGCCCAGGAAGTGGAAGGGTTCCGGACCGATGTCCGGGTGTGTAACCTGAGTCTGTTGGGTACCGAATGGTATATCGAGCAGATGAAACGGCGCACCTACGAGTCGGATGCGCTGCCGATTTCGCTCGAGTTCGATAACTTCAACAAAGGCAAAAACGACATCCTGCCGTTCTACGAGGTGGCAGCCGTCAAAAACGGCATCGATCTGAAGCAGTACATCAACCTGATCAAATCGAACAACCCTGCTGTGCAGGTGCCGTTGACAACCGGTGATATGACCAGCATTCTGCCTTCGTCGGTGCTGTTCCTGCCAATCGATAAGGCCGCCGTAGCAAAAGCAAACTTTGTACCGGCCAACCTGCAGCCAATGGTGCAGGACACGCTGCAATGGACAATCGGAAAGAGCGATCTGTATAAACCTGATCTGATCATGCTCGACATCATTGCGACCAACAACTGGCAGCGGCCGATTTACTTCTCAAGCACACTGGCTTCGTCGAACTACCTCAACCTGAAAGAAAACATGCAGCTGGAGGGCTATGCTTACCGCCTGATGCCGGTAAAAATGGAAGGCGCACAGGATGGGTATGTTAATACAAGCCTGATGGACAAGAACATGACGACGAAAATGTTCTGGCGCGAGATGAACAATCCGAAGGTGTACTACGACGAGACCTACAAAGGGTCGCCGGTATTATCGGCGCGGATTGCTTTCTTCCGGCTGGCCGATCAGTTGCTGCGTGATGGCAATAAAACCCGTGCCCAGCAGGTACTGGATTATTCACTGAGTGTTATTCCGGATACTACGATTCCGTATGATCAGGTCTGCTCAAACTACGTGCGCTTCTACTTTGAAACCGGCAATACGAAAAAAGCGCTGGAAATTGCCGAAACCATCGCCCGCCGGGCCGACCAGAACCTGACGTACTCGCAGCAATCCGGCCGGACGTTCGGGGATACCAACTCGGATCTGTACAGCCTGCAAGTGATTGTCGATGCGTGCAAATCGGCGAAACAAACGGCGGCAGCCCAGAAATACGAAGCTATTTTTAATAAGCACCTGGGGGCTTATCAGGGATAAGCGTTCTTCATAAAACGAAAAAGGCCGGTTCTCAGAACCGGCCTTTTTCGTTTTATCGATCACCGCGCTACGGCAATCTTATACTTTTTGCCTTTCATTTTCTGATCGCGAATACGGTCCAGCAGATCAGGAATCTTGCTCTTCCGGACAGCGGCAAATGACATAAAATCTTTCACATCGATCAGGCCGAGATCTCCTTTTCCGAGTCCGCCCTTCTGCGAGAAAAATCCGACGATATCGATCTTACTGAGCTTGTTTTTTCGCCCGCCGCTGATGTATACCGTCGTGAATTCGGGAGCGGGCGGCAAGGCCACGAGGCTGGGAAGTACAGCCTCGTCGATGGCTTCGGGCAGGTAAAGCGGTCGTTCGGTGGCCTCAGGCACGAGTACATAGGCAGTTCCGATAGCCTGCATGCGGGCGGTGCGGCCGTTACGGTGGACAAATTCATGTTTGTGTACCGGAAGATCAACATGTACGACATGCTTCATTTCGGGAATGTCCAGGCCACGGGCAGCCAGATCCGTCGTGACCAATACCCGGACGCTGCCATTCCGGAACCGGATCAGTGCCCGTTCGCGGTCTTCCTGCTCCATACCGCCGTGATAGAACGTCGCGCTCAGCCCTTCTTCATTCAGGTAATTGCTGACTTGCTCTGTCGTATCGCGCAGGTTGCAGAAGACAATCGACATATCGGTGCCAAACGTGCACAGCAACCTGACCAGTACAGGCATCCGCTCATCACTGGCAACGGTAATTTGTTTCAGGGTAAGGGCGGGAGCGAGTTCTTCGGCCGTAAATTTCAGCCGTTTCGGGTTGTTCAGCGCAACAAAATCAGGGAGTTTAACACCGGCCGTTGCCGATACCAGCACCAGTTTCCGGTCAGGCGGCAGTTGTTGCAGGATGAAAGCCATCTGGTCGTGGAAGCCTAGTTCCAGCGATTTATCGAACTCGTCGAGCACCAGCGTATGCACCGCCGACACATCCACCGATTGCCGGTCGAGGTGATCGGCAATCCGTCCGGGCGTACCGATCAACAGGGCCGGAGGTTCGCTTAAATTCTGAATTTCGGTTTGAATCGGGTGACCGCCATAACAGACGCTGATTTTAAACCCGGTACCCATTTTGCGCCATACCTGTTCGATCTGAAGTGCCAGTTCACGCGAGGGTACCAGTACCAGGCACTGCACGCCGGGTTGGCCGGGTTGCAGCAGGTTAAGCAGCGGTAATAAAAAGGCCAGGGTTTTGCCTGAGCCCGTGGGAGAAATCAGAAAGGTGTCCTGCGGACCGCTGATCGCGTCAAAGGCAGCTTCCTGCATAGGGTTCAACTGCTCAATCCCCAGATTAGCGAGTATGTCCGTATAGTGTTGATGGCTTGATTCCATCCTGCAAAAGTACACTAAAAAAGTGGTGGCACGACTTAAAGTCGTGCCACCACTGAACCACTACACCCTAAACACTTAAAGTCGTGCCACCACAAGCCACTACACCTTAATTCACATACGGGTCAATTGTTTGAATCGATCCGTCGGCGTTGCGTTTCAGTTCAGCCACCTTCACATTGCGCAGGTGTGTTTTACCCGACAGCTCCACATCGTGGTAGAAAATATACCATTTGCCTTTAAACTCCACAATGGAGTGGTGGGTGGTCCAGCCTTTTACCGGATTCATGATTACACCCTGATAAGTAAATGGCCCGTACGGAGAATCGCCGGTAGCATAGGCGAGGTAGTGCGTATCGCCGGTCGAGTACGAGAAGTAATATTTGCCTTTATATTTGTGCATCCAGCCCCCTTCGAAAAAGCGGCGGTTATTGTCTTTAGCCAACAGCGGCTTACCGGCTTTATCCAGAATCTTAATTTCTTTAAGCGGCTCGGCAAACTCCAGCATATTGTCGGTCAGGCGCGCCATTTTAGGTGCTAATGCCGGTTGATCCGGTGCGACTTCCTTCCCATTGGGGTCGTATTTGCCGGTTTTCCAGCGCTGCAACTGCCCGCCCCAGATACCGCCAATGTACATATAGGTTTTTCCGTCGGTGTCCGTAAAAACGGCCGGGTCAATGCTGAGGCTGTTTTTCATCGGCTGTCCCTGTGGCTTAAACGGTCCGGCCGGTGATTTGCTGGTTGCCACCCCGATCCGGAAAACATCCTGCTTATCTTTTACCGGAAAGTATAGATAATACGTCCCGTTTTTATACGCCGCATCCGGGGCCCAGAGCTGTCGGCCTGCCCACGGAATGTCTTTCAGATCCAGTGCTACGCCATGATCGGTCACCTTACCGTTGATGGCGTCCATCGACAGAATGTGGTAGTCTTTCATCGCAAAATGGCTACCCAGGTCGTCTTCCTTTACCCCGGCTTCGTAGTCGTGCGACGGGTAAATGTAAATCTTGCCATTAAATACATGGGCCGACGGATCGGCCGTGTAAATATGACTAACCAAAGGCTTTGAAATCGGTTTCGTGCCTTTTACGGTTTGCGCTTCGCTGCCGGCAGCGATCCCCAGTAATGCCCCCGTCAGTACCAGCGCCTTCATCGGATGTACTACGTTTAATCGAAAAACCATAGTTATTGCAGAAGAGGTTAAATAGAGCAGCAATATACACAGCTTTATGCAATCGGTTGCACGATTTAACACAGATTAATCTTGCAATAAAAATAATGAGTGATTGTGTGATTGAGCGGTTGAGTGGCTGACGTGAAACAGTGTTGGCACGACCAGGCGTCCCCGACCGGCAGACGAATCTGTCTCAGTCGGGGACGCCTGGTCGTGCCAACACTCTCATTTTACGGCTTCTGCGGGGCGCGGGCTTCGCCTTCCCAGTCGGGGTCGGCAGCTCCGCTGATGCGTTTTTTACGGGTATCGAACCGGATGGCATGCACCCGTCCGAACCGGCCCGACTGCGGGACTTCACGCACGGTAAAGCCGCGGGCTTTTTCGGCATCTACTACCGCTGCTTCCCAGCCGAGGCCCGTGCGGGTTTCCATCAGCATGGTTTCCTTATCGGCCGGATGTACGCGCGGAGCAGCCACAGCGGTTGCCAGGGGCAGTTTCCGGTCAATCACCCGGCTGATGACCGACACCACCGCTGTCGGAATCAGGTCACCACCGGCCGCACCGAGGGCCATAAACGGCTTGCCGCCTTTTGTCAGTAAGACCGGCGAGATATGCGACGAGGCCCGTTCGCCCCCTTTCATGCTGGCCAGGTAACCACCGCCCAGCGTCTGCGCATACATAAACCCCAGGCCAGGCGTGGCTACCCCCGAACCCATAACCGGCCCGAGCGACTGGGTCAGGGCAACCATCATACCACTCTGGTCGGCCGTAGACAGGTGGGTAGTATGGCCAACGGACAGGGTATCGCTGCCGGTGACCCGGGCCTGCGCCGCCGGACCGGCAATCTGCATCTGACCGGCCAGCGTCCGGGCATAGGCCTTCGATACCAGAATCTGAATAGAATCTTTTTTCTGTTTCGGCCGGTCGCGGTAAGCCAGTTTCATGGCCTGATACAGGCTACTCGCCCAATCGGCGTCGGAGTATCGGCTCAATGGTCTGGTTTCCATCAGGTTGAGCATTTCCAGTGTAATGGCTCCGTAGCAGGGCATCGACAAGGCATGTACATCGTACCCCCGATAGCTGGTCGACAGCAACTGCGCGTCCAGGGCCTGGTAGTCAGCCAGATCCTGCGCGGTAAAAACGCCTCCGTTTGCCTGTATGTCGGCGGCGATTTTCTGCCCGACCGCTCCTTTATAAAACGCATCCCGACCACCTTCCGCAATGGCTTTCAGCGTAGTAGCCAGATCGGTCTGTACCAGTATCTCCCCTGCCTTATACGGAATACTGTCCTGTTTCAGAAAATACCGCCGCGTTCCGGTATACTTCATCAGCATTTTTTTCACCGAAGCCTGCCGCGCGGCCTCCCCCGGTAAAACCGCAAAGCCCTCTTCTGCATAGCGGATAGCCGGTGCCATGACTACCGCTAGCGGCAGGGTGCCGTACTGCTGCAATAATTTGGTCAAACCGGCCACAACGCCCGGTAACCCGATGGTTGCGTAACCGTCTGCGCCTTTCGGTGCCGTGGCTGCCTGGTAAGAAGCCGGTGCCTGTGTGGTGGCATCCACCCCACGGATATCGCCGTTCGGCAGCCGTACAATGGCCTGTAAACGTCCTCCCAGCCCGCTCATTGATGGCTCCACAACGGCCAGGGCAAACCCTGTTGCCACCGCCGCGTCGACGGCGTTCCCGCCTTTTTCGAGCATAATCGTACCGGCACGTACCGCCAGCGGATGCGCCGCCGTCACCACGCCTTTGTCCGACGTGACAACCTGCGTTGCCTTTGGCTGATACCCTTTCAGCATGGCCGACTGTGGTACTGACACCTTACAAGCCGCCAGCAAGCCGGCTAGCCCCATCAACAAATAATTCTTTTTCATAAAGCTGATTTATTCATTTCCTCCCGTTGCACTGCCTTTTCCGGCGGCGCTGGCCGTCGCGGCCGGTGTCGTGCCCAGATGATCCCAGTTAATCAGGGTGTTCCAGACCAGCGGGGCGTCGTGGTGGTTCAGGTACCGGTGCAGCGGGTCAAACGTAAAGGCAATGACCCGGCCCGCTCCCACCGGCACATTGAAAATAGTCCCGTGGCCGATGATTGTCTGCTCATTGCGTACCATACCCGACAGCACATAAGGCAGTTCTTTCGCCGTAGCCTTTTTCTCCGGCTCTGCCACCGGCTTACGGTCCGGCATGCCCATAATCGGGCCCTTGTACTCTTCCTCGTCTTTCAGCGGTTTGGTGCCATACTGAAGCAGCATCAGATCACGGTTGTTTTTATCGGTTTGTAAAAGCGGGGCAATGCCTTTAAAAATCGGGAACGTCTCCGGGAAACCATACAGCACCGGACTATCCGGTTTCCGCGCTTTTACCTGAATAACCGAACCCGGATGGAACAAACCGGCAGCCTCGTACGGTTTCAGGTCGCGGGCAATCCCGGCTCCGGCCACCATCGCCGACGAGTTGTCGAGCGACACCAGTACCCCGCCTGCTTCTACAAACTGCCTGAGATGGCCGATGCCGTCAAAACCAGGTCCACCGGTCATATCGGCCGTGGCGTCGGGGAATCCATGCGCCGGATATTCCAATGTTTTGGTATACGGCAGCGGTCCGAATTTCGTATCCAGCTCATGGATAAAGTCTGTTACCGAACCCCGCATCCGTGGAATCAGAATAACATCAAACTTTTTCCGTAGCTCACCGGCTTTCAGGTGGTCCTTGTGAATGGATGTGTAGGGAATACCGCGCTGCTCAAACGTAAACCGTGCCCAGCCTTCGTCCTGCGTGTTATACCAGCTGTGGTAGATGGCGACCCGCGGCAGGTTCACCTCATGCTGCTTCACGGCCGGATTAGCCGCCGTTGCCTGCACATCCAGCCCGAACAGATCCGAGAGCTTCCGTGCCTGATCGGCGGTTAGTCCCTTGAATATAACGGCTCCGGCGAGTAAAGTGTCCTTCACCCCTTCGAGTGTTGTTTTTTCATCGAGCACCACCGCTTTAGCCGTTTTGCTCTGTCCTTTCAGCCAGTACATGGCCGGCAATACGTTGTTCTGGGCCTTATACGCCAGAACATAGTTGGTACCCGTACCTGACACCTGACCGGCATAGCGGACATCTGCCTGAATCAGTTTCAGGTCGGCCGGAGTGTACCGGACGCTATCCTCGGCCTTCACGTCAACCCCATACAAATAACCCATCGTCCAGGCAATGTCATCGTACGGCGGAAATTTGGCTTCTTTCGGATAGTTCTGTTTCGACAGCAGCGAAACGGCCAGGTTGCGGTATGGCTGGTTGAGCAGCACCACATAATCGCCCTGTTTTTTACCGGATTCGGCTTTATGTACCTCAATACCCTGCGCCCGCAACTGATTGACCAGATAGGCCGCCATCGACGGATCGCGCTGACCCGCCGGAATCACATAAGCCCTCGGCGATTCTTCTGTACCTTTCCGGATGCTGTTCAGTCCTTTCTGGTAGAAGTTCTTCAGCAACAGCCGTGCGTTGTTTGCCGCGTATGACAGAGAGGCCAGCACACCGGCCTGCATGTAATTAATGTTGTTGCGGTAAGACCAGTACACTTTCTCCGTCGGCGGAGCCGGGCGGTACCATTCCCGTGTGGTGGCCGGATCGCCCGCGTATTTCTGCTCCGATAAATCCCGCAGGTAGGTACTGGCACCGGCATTGCCGAATGTCTCGTAAAACCGACCGATGGAGTTATGGTTGTTGGCAATCCAGAGCGCATAGCCGGGGTACCAGCCATCGTAAAAAGCCCATGTAAACACGCCTGGCACGCCCTGCGCCGCCAGCGTCGTAATGTCATGATGGGCCATAATCTGCCACTCACCGATGGCAATCGGGTCAATGGTTTCGTTGTAGGGCCCCGTGCCGGTCGAGATGTATAACAGCGGTACCGACTCGTGCAGATCGAGCATGGCCGTCGGGTGCCAGTCGAAGTACAGTTTATAAATGGCTTTGGTCAGCGCCTGTGAAATCTGGATGCCATCGCGGTTGTTATCGTGGTAGGTGTATTTCCCCCAATAGGGCGGTGATTTCGGGAAGCCATCATCGTATTTAGGGCGGTTTTTGGTGTAGCGGTTATACCAGTCGACCTGCTTATCCCAGCCATCGGGCTCCGACACCGGATTGATCAGCACAATGATGTTGTTACGAATCGTTTTGATTTCTTCCGACTGGTCGGTAATGAGCCGGTAAGCCAGCTCCATGAGCATCTCCGGCGACCCCATTTCGGGCGAGTGCAGCCCTCCGTTGAGGTAATACACCAGTTTGGTATCGCCCAGGATTTTTTCCAGCTCCTGCGGCTGCACCTTGCGCGGGTCGGCCAGCAGCGCCACTTGCTTCTTGTAGTGGTCCAGCCGTTTCATGGCCTCTTCGTTGCCAATGGCCACCAGCTGGATCGGCCGGCCTTCTTCCGAAGTGCCAATCTGCTGTACATTCACCAGAGACGACGTTTGCGCCAGTTTCCGGTAGTAGGCATAAATGTCAGTTGTGTGGTGCAGGATGCCCGGTGTCCCGATAATCTGCCCGAAGTGTTTGCGGGGCGACGGGATCGTCGGATGGTCGGTCAGGTTCAGGACCGAAGCCGGCAGGAAACGGGGATCGGTCGTATATTCCCTTATTTTCTGGTTATAGGTATCATCTACCTGCTGAGCCAGCAGCGGCCCGGATACGATCCAAAAACCGGTCAGGAGCAAGCCTGTCTGACGAAGTAACGAGAAAGCCATATTTATTTGGTTAAGAATGATTTGCACGCCAACTTAAATATGGCACTTCCTCGTTTTCGGTACAAATATTATGGCTTTTTTATCTAACCAAGCCAAATTATAATTGGCTAATCACTATTTACTCCAAAAATAGATACATTCTGCGATTTATCTGGCCGGTAAGCAGACATGGAACACAGATCCCTGGCCCGGCATACTTTCAGCCCAGATATGTCCTTTATGGTTTTCTGCAATTTTTTTACATAACGCTAACCCGATACCGGTGCCTTCGTAGGAACGCCCCGCGCCCAGTCGCTGAAAAATCGAGAAGACCCGCCCGGCATATTTCTGATCAAAACCGATACCGTTGTCGGCTACAGCGATGTGAATGTAACGCACCCCGGGGTCATAGTCCGGTATGTCTGCGGCAAGATTATGGTGTAAGCGATTGCATGTAACCCTGATAACGGGCTGTTTATCACAAAACTTCAGCGCATTGCCAATCAGATTGGTGAACAGTTGTGTCATCTGTAGCTCATCGGCCAGAATAACCGGCATTGGTTCAATAGTCAGTACCGCTGCCTTTTCCTGAATAGCTGTTTCGTAATCCGACAATACCTGACCAACTACCTGATTTAAATCGGTACGTTTTACATTTTCTGTGCCGTTCGACAGGCGCGAATAGTTCAGGACAGCCTTAATCAAGGAAGACATGCGCTGTGCCGATGAAATAATTTTCTCCAGATAAATTGGCATAAACGCCTCGTTTTCAACGTCTGTCTTCAGCAAATCAGCAAAGTTCTGAATTTTGCGGAGGGGCTCCTGCAGGTCATGACTGGCGATATAGGCAAATTGTTCCAGTTCATGATTTTTCCGTGTCAGGGTCTGGTTTGCGTTGCTGAGTTCCATGGTCCGTGACTGTACCAGGTATTCCAGTTTATCGGCCACTTTCCGGCGGTCGTCGATATCGGTACAGGTGCCAAACCATTTAATGATTTGGCCGGATTCATCCCGCATCGGCAAGGCTCTGCCCAAAAACCAGCGGTATTCGCCGTCGTGCCGCCGGAACCGATATTCTACCTCATAGGGCTCTCCCGTTTCCAGCGAATGTTGCCAGACTTTCGTCGTCGGCACTATGTCGTCGGGGTGCAGGACCCGACTCCAGCCCTCTGCCTTTGATTCTTCATAGCTCAGCCCCGTGTAGTCATACCAGCGCTGGTTATAAAAATCATGATAGCCATCCGGTTCGGTTGACCAAACCAGTTGCGGCATAAAATCCGTCACAAACGTAAATTCCTGAATGAGTCGTTGCAGCTTCTCATTTTTATGGCTCAGGCGTTGCCGGATTTCCAGTTCGGGGCGTAAATCCCGGAGAACCGTTGCCCTGCTGATCAAATCGCCGGATTCAGGATCATAAATATTAATAAAGTCCACATGGCACGGAATAGATTCGCCCGTTTTAAAGTGACGAAACGGTATTTCGCCCGACCAGCGGCCCTCTTTATCCAGTGCAGGAATTACCCTGGCAATGATATCATCCAGTTCTTCGGCCGGATAAAAATCACGGCCGATCAAGGTTGTAACGTCCTGGTCCAAACCAATCCCTAACAACTCACGGCCGGCTTTGTTAATATGCATCATCCGGTGATTGGCCGTCGAGATCGCCATCGAATCATGGCTATGTTCAAAGAGCGCCAGAAATTTTTGCTGCTCGTTGCGGAACCTGACAATTTTAGTGGTTTCCACGCAGGTCACGAGTACACCGCCCACCTTGCCGCTTTCATCAAAAACGCGGCTATGGCTAAACGTCCAGTACACATCCTCCATCCGGCCGTTCCGGAAAATGGGAATCAGCTGGTCTTCCTGCCAGCTAGCCTCTCCACCGGCCATCACTGTATCAATCATGGAAACAATGGCAGACCAGGCCTCTGGCCAGACCGCTTTGCCCGGCTCACCCAGCGCATCCGGATGCTTGCCGTCTATGCCCAGACTGGGCCGGTAAGCATCATTGTAAAAACAACGTGAATCAGCCCCCCAGAACAAAAACATCGGAAACCGTGAGTGTAGCAAAATACTCAGCGTCGTACAGAGGCTTTGCGGCCAGGCAGACAAAGGCCCTAGTTTTGTCCTGCTCCAGTCCTTACCGGCAATTAATTTTCCTATCTCTCCCCCTCCTTTCAGGAAAAAGGGAATCTCATTAGTTTCAGTTTGTTCCATGTTCACTGCTGCTAACTGATTGGTGGATACAATCAGCAAATCAATAGGCTTTACGGTGATCCTGGTTGCAATCTACAAAAGTTTACCGGCTGTCGTTTGCATTGTTGTGCTCAATTTATTTAACAATACAGCAGAAATTTACTGTTTTGTGTCATCTGGAAAACGATATAAAGAAAAAAGTAGCTTACAATAGCCATCAAAGGCATTGTAAGCTACTTTACAAAGGATAGAAGCTTGTTACCCCCTTTTAGACGCCTGCTTTTTATCGTCGTTTATAATCTTTTTATTCTTCTTTCCTTCTTTTACACCAACGTGGCCAAACTTATAGCTAAATGACAGATTAAAAGATTGATATACATAAGCATTGTTCCCATCCGAGACATAGGTAGGAGCTTTCGAATGGCCTGTCAGTATAATATATTTTTTAAAAGGATTACCCAGTCTTAGCGTTAGGGCAGCCTTTTTCTGCATAAATTCCTTTTTACCAGTCAGGTTTAAGTACGTATACCCTTTATATCGACTTTGAATATAAAGCCAGCCTGTAGTATAGTACCAGGAGCCTTCTAAGTACCAGTCTTTCGGAAGCTTATATGAGATAACAAGCCCGCCGCTATTGAGCCAGCCACTGTTTCGTTGACTCAATGACGGACTAACCAACGAGTTATAGCTCAGGTCATTATTTACAGTAACCGTAAGGTCTTTAGCAGGTAAGAAAGACAGATACCAACTTCCGCCAAAGCGGGCTTCCTGCCCAATGTTTTGTGGTGTAGACAGAGCTACCCCTTCTGTATTAACTTTTTTCAGCCATTCGATAGCATTATTCGTCTGCCGCCAGTAGAGAGTAGTACTCAGTGAAGTACCCTTATCGTCGTACATACTATACGTTAGTTCCGTAGCATGAGCCAGCTCTGCCTGTAAATCCGGGTTACCCACTGATACATTTTTTGAGTCGCTGTAATTTTTGAACGGATTCAGGTACTCTATTTGCGGGCGGGAGATCCGCTGTGTGTAACTAGCTTCTATCGTATGCTTTTCATTTATTGTTTTTGACAGGTTGACGGTTGGAATCAGGTTATGATAATTTCCTTTAAACTGAGTCTGAACAGATAAATTATCACTGCTGATCTGCGTGTGCTCATAACGGCCCCCAAGCGTTAATGCCCATTGGTTACCGGTTTCTACCCGTAAAGAAAGATAACCTGCTAAAATGCGTTGCCCGTAATTCAACTCAGCCGACCGGTCAGGAGCAATCTGATAATCAGACTCTTTACCTGTCATCGCCTGTTCTACTGTAGAGAGGGTCCCGGTTTTCCGGCTAACTCCCTTAAGTCCGGTTTCCAGCGTAATACTTAATGTATCCTGCCTGATCGGCAACATAAACGGGTCGATATAGTCTGTCTGAAAGGTATACTCATTGTGTTTGATTTTACTCTGGCTTCGTTCCAGATAGTCAGGCACCTCTGCCAATACGGGTGTCTGCACTACGGTATAACCCGGGTTTCCCGGCATACGGCTATACTGAGTAAGCACCGAAAACTCACGTCCGGACTTCTGGTAAGTTCTCATCCAGCTAAGGTTATATTCGGTATTCGCAGTGGGGCTTCTGACCTGAATATTCCGGTTGTACTCCTGTTCGATAGTACCATCCACATTCATCAGCCGACTGAAGAGACTACTGTTAGTTCTTGCTTTTCCCCCGCTGAAGGTCGCAGAAAGATTGATCCGGTTGAGCGAATCAGGATCATAGTCCAGACTTACTACACTATACTCTCCAAAGTCGCTGCTTTTATTGGCGTATGTCTGCTTCAATACATTGACGGGCTGGTCATTTAACAGCGTTGTCCGCGTACCCTCTGATGCGTCAAAGCCTTTCTTTTGATTACCATTCAGCACAACATTCACCCCAAGCTTATCTCCCTGTAAGTTCAGATTGATGCCTACTGAACTATTGAGATTACCACCAGCCAACGTTACCTGCCCGCTTTTTCCGGTAAGTGCTTTTTTAGTA
Source organism: Arsenicibacter rosenii (assembly GCF_001870735.1). Lineage (GTDB taxonomy): Bacteria > Bacteroidota > Bacteroidia > Cytophagales > Spirosomataceae > Arsenicibacter > Arsenicibacter rosenii. The sequence continues at coordinate 43,188 of NZ_MORL01000028.1, forward strand.
ATGATGTTAATCACACCGGCAACGCCTTCCGCATCGTATTTAGCCCCCGGGTTGGTGATCACCTCAACTGATTTTATAATACTGGCCGGCATTTGTTTGATAGCATCGGCCAGGTTACTCGCCATAATCGCCGATGGTTTACCATTCACCAGTACTTTAATACTGCTGCTGCCCCTCATCGTCAGATTACCATCCGGCTCAACCGTTACCATGGGTGTTTTACGAAGTACATCCGCAGCAGTCCCCCCTGATGTGCTGGCATCCCGTTCTGCATTGTAAACAATATGCCCGTTTTTTCGCTCAACCAACGCTTTCTGTCCGACAACCTTAACTTCGCTGAGTAGTTTCGGCTCAGGAATCAGCAGAATCGTACCAACATGTACTGCCGGCTTTTCTGGTGATATCGTCAGTGACACAATCTTTTTTGAACGATACCCTACTAACGTCAGGGCCAGCTGGTAAGTACCGAATACTACATTCTCAATTGTAAACGTACCATCATCTCCGGCAAGAGTACCTGTGATCGTTTTCCCGTCGGCTGTATTCAGCGAAACTGTTACAAACGGTATTGGCTTCGATGTGAGTGAGTCAATAAGCGAGCCGGTAATCCGCCCTTGATTGGTTGACGAGTGTGCTGTATAACAAAATGCACTTATGATAATAAAAAAAATTAACAAAAATCTCATTACAGTATCTTTAAAATCAATCTCTTTGCACTTACCCTGGCATAAGAGATTGTTTTAAGACGCAGTAATGTACGAATTGATACACGCTGTACATAGATTAATGACTTCTTTACCTGATCAGGGGAAAATGAATCTTAATCCCTGACAGGTCATCGACATGTATAGCGATTATTCTACCGGCTTCCTTTGCTATCGTCGTTTGAGATTTTTTTGCTCTGCTTGCTGTTACCGGCATTCATACTGCCAAACTTATAGCTGAACGTAAGCCGGACGGAGCGATTTACAAAATTTGACCAGTTCTGAGAAATGAACGTCGGCGCAAACTGGTCGCCCGTTGTCCGCACTGTCCGGTTGAAGGGGTTATTCAAATTCAGGGTCAGCGTAGCTTTTTTATCCCGGAAATCCTTTTTGGCCGAAACGGAGTAGTAATACCAGCCGGAAGAACGCCCCTGCAATGACACCCAGCCCGAACCATAATAACCCGATGCCTGTATCATCCACTCTTTCGGGAATTTGTAGGAGAAATTAGGACTTGTTCCCCAGATCCACCCCTGGTTGCGCTGATTCAGGGCCGGGCTATAAAGCGAGTTGTAACTCAGGTCGGCATTGAGACTAATATTTACTTTTTTATTCGGCTGAAGGCTGATGTTGAAATTCCCCCCGTAACCGGCACTCCGCCCGATGTTCTGCGGGGTGGTCAGGGCTACCCCCTGCGCATCTACCGTCGACAGCCACTCGATGGAATTATTGGTTTGCCGCCAGAACAGAGCCGCGTTAAACGACGATCCTTCTTTGCCGTACGTGCTGTAGGCGATCTCCGTAGCGTGCGTCAGCTCAGGACTGAGATACGGGTTACCGGTCTGTACGTTTTTAGGATCGCTGTAATTTTTGAACGGATTCAGGTACCAGATCAGCGGACGCGAAATACGCTGGGTATAACTAGCCTTGATGGTATGCTTTTCCTTAAAGGTTTTGGACAGGTTCAGGCTCGGAATCAGGTTGTGATAACTGCTCTTGAACTGCGTTTGTGTCGACACAAAATCGCCGTTGATCTGCGTCTGCTCAAAGCGGGCACCGGCACTGAGTCCCCATTTCTTCTTCGTGTCCATCCGGAACGACGAATAACCCGACAATACGCGCTGGGTATAGGCAAACTCATTCGACCGGTTGGGGTCGAGCGCATAATCCGACTCTTTTCCGGTTGTTGACTGGTCAATGGTGAATGTACTGCTGATATCGCGGTTAATAGCCTTCACGCCCATTTCCCACTTAAAAGTAAGGGTATCATGTTTGGTATACGAGGTAAACGGATGGATATAATCTGTCTGAAACGTGTATTCGTTGTTGCTGCTTACATTTTTGCTCCGCTCCAGATACGTTGGTACTTCCGACAGCCGTGGCGTCTGCACGATGGTATAGTAGTAGTTGTCGGGCATGCGGCTATACTGCGAGAGAACCGAAAACTCACGTCCCGGTTTCTTATAGTTCCGGGTCCAGCCCAGGTTAAATTCCGTATTACCATAGGGATTCCGGAATTGAATATCCCGCTTAAAATCCTGTACGATGGCTCCGTCGACGGTTCTCAGCTGGCTGAACAGGCTACTGTTCATCGGAAAATTACCGCCCCAGGCATTGGCCGATAAACTGATGCGGTTCAGAGAATCCGGATCATAGTCGAGGCTCATCTCGCCGTAGCCTCCCGTCCCGATATTATCCCGCGACGACGACTGTTCGAGTATACTGGTTGGCTTGCCATCTACCAGCGCTGTCCGGCGGCTGTTATTATCGCCGATGTTGCGGTACTGATAGGCATTCATTGACATGGCCAGGCCCAGCTTTTTACCCCGGACATTGATATTGCCGCCTACGGACCGGTTCAGATCACCGCCGGTCAGATTGACCGTTCCGTTTGTGCCTTGCAAAGCCTTTTTGGTAATGATGTTGATTACACCGGCGGCTCCCTCGGCATCGTATTTCGCGCCGGGACTGGTAATGACTTCCACCGACTTAATGATGTTTGCGGGCATCTGCTTAATGGCTTCGGCCGGATTGCGGGCCATAATCGACGACGGTTTGCCGTTAACCAGAATCTTGATATTGCCGCTGCCCCGCATTTTCAGGTTCCCGTCCAGGTCAACGGTCAGCATCGGTACTTTCCGGAGCACGTCGGCCGCTGTCCCGCCCGTTATGGTGGCATCTTTTTCGGCATTAAATACCAACCGGTCGCCTTTATCTTCGACCAGCGCTTTCTGGCCCACAACGTTTACTTCGCTCAGGCTTTTGGTATCAGCAGTGAGCAGAACCGTACCTATATTGACAACAGCCTTATCGGCAGAGAGTGTAACGGCGGGCAGCTTTTTTGAACGATACCCCACAAACGTAAAGGTTAGCTGATAGGTGCCAAACGTAATTTTTTCAATGGAAAATGCCCCTTTTTCGTCGGAAGTAACGCCCGTTACCAGCTTACCGTCGAGGGTTTGCAGGGCAACTGTAGCAAAAGGGACCGGTTTCGTGGAGACAGAGTCAACCAGGGAGCCGGTAATGCGGCCGGTAGTTGTTGATGATGATTGTGCCAGGGCAACAAACGTACTGAATAAGATAAGGGTGGTAAAAAATAACTTCATGGTGGATGTTTAGAGTGTCGTTTGGCGACAAAAATACATTACACTTTCCGCAATTATATCGACTTAAGAATAATTAACACCCTGTTTTTAAGTTACTAATAAAAAAACCGGTAAGTACAGCCTGTAGTTGTCTGCCCCTCACCGGTTCACGCGGGTAATACATAGATAAACACAAATCAATTTGGATGAGAAAAAACAGTTGCTAATACCGGGGTTCTGGGACGCATCCTTTGCCGGATACTTTCCATTTCTTCCGATATTTTATCATGCAACGGCTGATCTCCCGACTGGCTTGCCAATAAGCGGCGACGTGCTGCCTCCAGATACATAGTTACTAACTCAATGCGGTTTTCATCTGATTTAAATGGTCGTTTTCTTTGGGTTCTCGTTCTCATAATTACGTTTCATTTAGTGTCTTCAATACGCATTACATTTTCCGGAACGCATACTTGAGACGTATCTATTTGTTGTTTGGTACACATTGCCTATAAATTATATTTAACCATTATAAGCGCCTGTATAACCACACAACAAAATACAAAGTCTAGTGGTTTAGTATCAAAATATCTTTTCCTTTTGTCTTCGCATAATTCTGCTTTTTCCGACGCCTGAGGCTAGCTGATCCAATTGTTGCTCTTTTTCATTTTAGTTACTAGTTTGTATTATATACAGACAATCGGTTTCATTATCATATAATACAAAACCAAATATAGCATATATTTTACCTCTATGTCACTACTTTTTTCAGAATTAATTCTAAAAAGCGTAACGCTTAAAAACCGGATCGTGGTCTCGCCGATGTGTCAGTATTCGAGCGAAGATGGCTTTGCCAACGACTGGCATCTGGTTCATCTGGGCAGCCGTGCCGTTGGCGGGGCAGGCCTGATCTTTACCGAAGCCACGGCGGTTTCGCCGGAGGGCCGTATTTCGCCCGGGGATCTGGGTATCTGGAAAGACGAACACCTGGACGGGCTCCGGCGTATTACCCGTTTTATTGACAGGCAAGGTGGGGTGGCCGGTATTCAGCTGGCCCATGCCGGCCGTAAAGCCAGCCACCAGATTCCATGGGCAGGAAATGACCTGATTCCGGCGGATCATCCCGACGGATGGGAACGGGTTGCCCCAAGCGCGGTTCCATTCAAAGCGGGCACCGTAGCCCCTACCGAACTGGACGATGCCGGCCTGGCCAAAGTCCGGGCTGATTTTAAAGCCGCTGCTCAGCGCGCAGCCGAAGCCGGCTTCCGGGTTGTTGAAATCCATGCCGCACACGGGTATTTACTCCACGAATTTCTCTCGCCGCTCAGCAACCACCGGACCGACGCCTACGGTGGCAGTTTCGATAACCGCGTCCGGTTGGTGCTGGAAATTGTTGATGCCGTTAAAACGGTATGGCCGGCCGATCTGCCGCTGTTTGTGCGTATTTCCGCTACCGACTGGACCGACGGCGGCTGGACAATTGACGATTCGGTAGCGCTGGCCAAACTCCTGAACGAGAAAGGGGTCGATGTCGTCGATTGTTCAACGGGCGGCAATGTTCCGCAGGCCTCTATTCCGGTTGGTCCGGGCTATCAGGTTGCGTTTGCCGAACGCATCCGGGCCGAGGCCGGTATCGCCACCGGAGCCGTCGGTCTGATTACGTCGCCGGAGCAGGCCGAAGCCATTCTTGCGGGTGGTCAGGCTGATCTGGTGCTGCTGGCCCGCGAGTTCTTACGTAACCCGTATTTTCCGATGCAGGCTGCCCAGACGCTTGGGGCCGGCCATGCCTGGCCGGTGCAGTATATCCGTGGCAAACAACGCTGACCGGCAGCCGGCCGGAAGCGGCAATCGTTTCCGGCCGGGCAACTATCCACATTTTAGTTGATATTTTTTTAAAATTATATAAGGTGGTTTTCTGAAAAAGTTGTCTGATAGTATAGAGTGCTTTTACCGGACTTACTTAGTTTTCAACGGAGGATATGCAACCTGTCAGACCGATCCAATCTTCAGAACAATCCGATTCACTGCCAGCTATGCAGCTGGCAGACAACAGGTTGCCGGATATCCATGAGCCGTTGATGTTCAACGATACAGAACTGTTTATCCGCAAAGCCTTCGAAGAAAATCCGCAGAAAGGGTGCGAGCTGCTTTTCCGGCGGTATCATCAGGCATTATGCAGCCATGCAGTCCGGTTTGTTTACTCCAAAGAAACCGCGGAGGATATTGTCAGTGAGGTTTTCTGTAAATTCTGGAAAACCAGAGCCTATCAAACCGTAACCAGTTCCTACCGCTATTACCTGTTCCGGAGCGTCCGGAACGAAGCCTACAATTACCTTCGTCTCGAATTTCAGCAACTGGACACTCTCGATTCCGCTGACGTCCGCGAAAGCGCCTGCAGCCAGCGGCCCGACCAGATGCTGCAGTTCGAAGAAGTCTTCCATAAGCTCGAAGATCTGGTTGAATCCCTGTCGCCCCAGTGCCGGAAAGTGTTTCTCCTCAACCGGTTTGAAGGCAAAAAATACCAGGAGGTTGCCAACGAACTGGGCATCTCCATCAAAACGGTCGAAGTACACATTGTCAAAGCCCTGAGTATTGTCCGGAAAGGGCTGAAAGACCACTGGCTCACGCTGCTGCTCGTTATTATCCGCCAGCTACCCTCATGAGGCGTTACCTGGTCAGCCATTCCCCGGGGGTTACTACACACATATATGTCGAAAAGAAATGGAATCAGAAGTCAACAAAGAGCTTATATTCAGCCATTTTGAACGAAATACTTCCCCGCTGCAACGGGAGCTTATTGCCAGCTGGCTACAAACGCCGGCTCACGAAGAGCAGTATTATGAATGGCTCGAAGAATGGGAAATGACCCATCCACAGTACCTCGCCCGGACGGAGGAAGCCGTTGCAAAGTTTACCGGGTTCATGGCCAGTAATCAGCATGCCGGTGCGCCCGGCCACGAAACCACTACCGTACCGGTTGTTCGTACATGGCCGGTACGCCAATGGCTGGTGGCGGCCTCGGTCCTTCTGCTGCTTGCACCGTGTGCCTGGCTGCTGCGAAAACCGGTTATGTACCAGACCTATACAACGGCCTACGGCGAAACCCGTCCGATTCAGCTGGCAGACGGCAGCAAGGTCATGCTGAGTGCCAACTCGTCATTACGGGTTCCGCGGTGGGGGTTCGGTGTGCGTACCCGCGAAGTGGAGCTAGCCGGAGAAGCATCTTTTTCTATTGTTCATACGCCGGACGATCAGACGTTTGCGGTTAAAACGGCCAACAACGTTACAGTTGTTGTACTGGGTACTGAATTCTCGGTTTTTGCCCGCAAACGGGGAGCCCGGGTGCAGCTGAACAAAGGCAAGGTACAACTCAACTACCAACAGGGCCGGTCAACCCGCCAGTTGACGATGAAGCCCGGTGATCTGGTCACACTCGACCGGCAGAACCGCATGCAGCTCCGAAACGCCGGTCATTCTCTCCCCGGGATCATCAGCACCGATAAACGGTTTGTGTTCGACGAGACCTCGCTTCAGGAAGTGGCGTATCTACTCGAAGACAACTATGGCCTTGAGGTAACCATCAGCGATCAGGCTCTGGCAGAGCGGGTGTTGATGGGCTCTTTCCGCGCCGACAATGTGGATCAGCTCCTGCAGTCGATCTCCGAACTACTTGACATTACCGTTGTCCGGCAGGGAAACAAAGTCCGTATTTCCGATCAGTAACAGGGAGTATGCTAACCATTTCTATATCATACCGATAGCCGTTCCTTTTTCTCTGATCGCCAGAATAACCGTATTTCCCGATAGACTTTTGGCTAATCATCTGATTATCAAAATATTAAATTTTCCTTGCAAAAGCCTGAACGTCTACTAATCTTTGCCCATTGATTAACAATACCAGCCAGTTAACTGCGCCGGCTGACGGGCTCCGGCCGTGAAACGACAGCCACCGCCCGGGCCGGCAAAACGCTTACCCTTGTTTCTCAACGATCACTTTTTTTATCGTCTGTTTTATGACAAATCCTTTACCGAATGCCGTAACCAAATGTTTACTGGCCACGTCGCTGCTGGTTGGTTTCCGGCCGGGCTGGTCACAGTCAATCGTACTGGCCAATAACGTTCAGCGTAAACAACTGACGACTCCGCATCTCGCGGAACGGCAGTTGAAAGAGGTTCTGCATGAACTCAAAACACAATATGGGGCTGACATTCTCTTTGAACTCCGGACAGTAGAGGGCATTTCGGTTTCTGCGCGCAGACTAAATGCGAAGGCAACGCTCGAAAAAAATCTGGAAAATCTGCTTCACCCCCTTGGTCTGCGTTACAAAAAAGTGAACAGTAACTCGTATCTGATTCTTGCCGATAAGAAACCGCGGAAACTAGCCTCCCTGGAGACCGGCCTGCCGGAAGCATTATCTCTTCAGGAACCTGCTCCGTCAGCAGAAAACACACAGAATTTACTAAACAGCGTAGGCTCTGTTAGTCTGAAAACCGAACTGACAGCCAGCCAGATTACCGGTACGGTGAAAAGCGAAAATGGTGAATCACTACCAGGAATTAACGTAGTCATCAAAGGCACCAGCAAAGGCACCAGCACCGATATCAACGGTAAATATACACTGGATGTACCGGCTAATGCCGTACTGGTATTTTCAGGCATTGGCTTTGTGACACAGGAGATTGTCGCTGGCAACCGCGCCCGCCTGGATGTGATTCTCCTGGCCGATAACAAACTACTGGAGGAAGTCGTGGTAGTCGGTTATGGGACGCAGAAACGGGAGGCGCTGACCAATTCCGTTGCGCAGATTGGCAGCGAAGAGATTGCCCGCCGACCCGTATCAAACGTGCAGCAATCGCTACAGGGACAAATGCCGGGGGTAACCGTCCTGGATCAGGGTGGCGCCCCTGGCCGGTCAAACACGGCCATCCGCGTGCGCGGCGTAACCACCTTCAACATCAATGGTACCAGCCCGGCAGGTAGCAGCAACAGCACCGGTGCCTACGACCTGGGCAAAAACGATGCCCTCGTTATTGTTGATGGTATTGAACAACGCCTGAGCGACATCAATCCTGAAGATATCGAAACCATTTCCATCCTCAAAGATGCAGCCTCCACAGCCATTTACGGATCACGGGCGACCAATGGGGTGGTACTGGTTACGACCAAACGGGCCAAAAGCGGAAAGGTACAGGTCGATTATAACGGCTATTACGCCATTCAGAAATCGATCAATACCCCCCGCATGATGAACATTGAGGATTACATGCGCATGCAGGTTGCCGCCTATACCAACGCCGGAGCCGCCCTGCCTGCCCGCTTTACCGAGTCGTCGATCCAGGCGTATGTGAATGCCACCGACCGCGAAAAATACCCGCTGCCCAACACCTGGTTCCAGACCATGCTGCGTGCTGCCCCACAACAAAACCATACCTTATCGGTAGCCGGCGGAACCGAAACGTTACGCACACGCCTGAGTGTCCGTTTTCAGGATCAGGACGGCATTATTACGCACTACCGCAGCAAAATCGGCGAAATCCGTTTGAATACCGATTATACTGTATCGCGTAAAATCCGGGTAAGCACCGATCTCAACTATCGCTATACCTACTCGCAGGTGCCTGCCATCGACCCGATCAACTTCTTTCTGCACGGATCACTTTGGGCCGTACCGAAATACGCAGATGGCACGTACGGACTTAGCTCACAAGGCAACAACCCGCTGATGTACGCTGAGATCGGAGGCGATTCGAAACGATATACAGATTACCTGGTGGGTTATGTAAAAGGCGAATGGGAGATTCTTGATGGGCTGACCTTCTCCACCCAGCTGGCCGGCCGTGGCTTTTTTACGCAGGAAAAAAACTACGCCAACGCCTATGTCAACACCGATAAAAATACGAACATCACCAAAACAGTAGCCAATAACACGTTAACGGAAGTGCGGAACAACCTCCGGGAGTATACCCTCATCAATCTGTTAACGTATGACAAACAAATCGGGAATCATAACGTCAAAGGATTACTCGGCTATTCGCAGATCGGCAATACCCAGAACTTCCTGAGTGCCTACCGCGAACGCTTCTACAACAACGATATTCAGTCGGTCGGCCAGGGGGCCAACGACGGGACCAAGAGCAACTCCGGAAACGATGCCGTGTTTGGCCTGCGGTCTTACTTTGCCCGGGTCAACTACGATTACAACGGTAAATACCTGTTCGAAGCAAATGGCCGGTATGATGGTTCATCGAAATTTACCGGTGAAAAACAATACAGTGTTTTCCCGTCGTTCTCGGCAGGCTGGCGGCTCTCGAAAGAAAACTTCTGGCAGGGTCTGCAAGCAACGGTTAACGAGCTGAAACTACGCGGTTCGTGGGGTATTACCGGCAACCAGTCAGTCGATCTGTACAGCTATTATGCGGCCTTAACATCGCGGGGCTACAATTTTAACGGGGCGGCGGTGCAAGGCTACCGGCAGACAAGCCTGGCCAATACCAATCTGGGTTGGGAATCAACCACGCAGCTTGACCTGGGGCTGGACGCGGCATTCCTGCGCAACCGCCTGAACCTGACTGTCGACTATTACCGGAAGCTGACCAACGATATCCTGCTGAACCTGGAAATCCCGGCGACGGTCGGGCTGTCGGCCCCGCCGCAGAATGCAGGTTCAGTCGAAAACAAAGGACTCGAAATCAGCCTGAACTATCGCGGCGCCAAAAGTACATCAGGCGTCCAGTATAATCTGGGCGGCAATTTCAGCATTAACACCAATAAGGTGGTTGATCTGAAAGGAACCGGTCCGTACATTACCGGTTCGGATATTGATCCGCGCTACATCATCGCCGTTGGCCTGCCGATCAATACCTTATGGGGCTATAAAACCGATGGTCTCTTCCAGACGCAGTCGGAAATTGACAGCTACAAAGCCACTTACGCCGCCAATACCAAACCCGGCGACGTGAAATACATTGACCTGAACGGCGACGGTAAAATCGACGCCAACGACATGACCAATATCGGTAACTCCTTCCCGAAATACATTTTCGGCTTGAACGCAAACGTCTCTTACCGGAACTTCGAACTGAGTCTGTTGTTCCAGGGAGCGGCCAAAGTAGACACCCGGCTGGCCGGTGCGCTAGCCGAAATGGGTAATCAGGAAGGGTTTACCCATGAGATTTATACCAACAATTACTGGACGCCGCAAAACCCGGATGCACGATTCCCGCTGCCAAGAAAGTTTGACCTGCGGAACGTGGCTACCTCCGACCGGCTGGTGATCGACGCCTCCTATGTTCGGCTGAAAAATATTCAGCTTGCCTATTCACTGCCGGCAGCGATCGCCGGTAAGCTGAAAATGAACCGGATCCGGGCCTATGTGTCAGCCACCAACGTCTTTACTATCTCAAAACTGAACGAATGGAGCCTTGATCCGGAAGTTGGTTCAGGACGCGGCGTATATTATCCGCAAACCGCTCTTTACACCGTTGGCTTAAACCTGGGACTCTAACCCGACTCATCGTCTGAATATAATGAAATCACTACGTTATACGATCAAATATACCTTGCTGGCCCTTTCGGCAGGCCTGGCCCTGAGTGCCTGCGACCGTCAGCTGCTGGACACAGTACCCAACGACCGCCTTTCGGAAAGTGTGTTCTGGAAAACAGACAACGACGCCCGGCTGGCCACCAACTCCCTGTACAGTGACCTCGACAGTACGAACATCTTCAGCTGGGATGCGCTGACCGAGATCGGCCACGTCAACCAGCCGTTTGAGCTGCATGCCTACATTGAGCTGGGCCAGTACGACGCTACCAGCTCGCGGGTATTCGGGGAATGGGCTAAAGCCTACCGGGGTATCCGGGCCTGCAACTATCTGCTCGATAATATTGACAAGATCCAGACAGCCAATACCGCCCTGATCAGTCAGTGCAAAGGCGAAGCACGGGCCTTACGGGCTTATCAGTACCTGAAACTGGCCAGCCTCTACGGCGATGTGCCGCTGGTGACAAAGGCCATTACGCTGGACGAAAGCCGCGCCCTGACCCGCACACCGGTTGCACAGGTATGGGATTTTGTCGACAAGGAACTGTCGGAAGCGGCAGCCCTGTTGCCGGCAACCTACGCCGCCGCCGACAGAGGCCGGTTTACGAAAGGCGCGGCCATCGGCCTGCGCGCACGGGCGAACCTCTATGCCGGCCGCTACCAGCAGGCAGCCGACGCTGCGGATCAGGTCATTAAATCGGGCACTTATGGTCTGTATGATTCGTACGAAAAACTGTTTACCTACGCGGCCGAAAACAATAAGGAGGTATTACTGGACCGTCAGTTCATTAAAGACACCTATCCGGTCAACGTATTCAGCTACATGGGCCCGTATAGCCAGAAAAGTGCCAACAGCACCTTTGTGCCGACCAAAGCACTGGTTGATACCTATGAAACCACTGCCGGTAAACTCATCACAGACCCGGCCAGCGGTTATGACCCCGCGACGCCGTATGTCAACCGTGATCCGCGCCTTAAATTCTCCGTGTATCTGACCGGCGATGTTCTGCCCAGCGGCATCACCTTCCGGCCGGAGCCCAACAGCGGGACCGCCGATGCCGTCGGAAATACCTACATCGCCTCAACGACAGGTTTTAACCTAAAAAAATACATAAACACCGACGACTACGCGAACCCTGCGAACAACGGCATCAATATCATTCTGCTGCGGTATGCCGAGATTCTGCTCACCTATGCCGAAGCGAAAATTGAGTTAAATCAGATTGACGCCAGTGTGATCAGTGCCATCAACAGCGTACGCAACGGCCGGACCGACGTAAAACAACCGGCCATCGGTACCACGGCCTCTCAGGCAGAGCTACGGGCCATTGTCCGCCGCGAACGCACGGTTGAGCTGGCATTTGAAGGACAGCATCTGTTTGACATCCGCCGCTGGAAAACGGCCGAAACCGTGTTGCCGGGACCGGTTTACGGGATTACTTATAAAGGTGCCGACGGCAAACCAGCGACTGTTCAGGTGGTAGGCATCAACCGGGTGTTCGACAAGACACGGCATTACCTCTGGCCGGTACCGCAGCGGGAACGTAACCTGACCCCTTCGCTGTCGCAGAATCCGGGCTGGTAAGTTCCTGCATTGTCCGTGGCTGATCGCAGCCACGGACAACAGCTATTGCGGATTTAAAACCCGCAATCACCTAACTTCGGATTTTAAATCCGGAGCAGCCTGTATCTTATCCCCGAAAACCCAATGAAAACCAGCTTTCGTTTACTCAACGTTATTCTTTTTACCGGCCTGACCATGCTGCTGGCCGCCTATACCCTGCCCGTACCGAAGGCACGGCAACCGAATATTATTTACATCTATGCCGATGATCTGGGCTATGGTGAATTAGGGTGCTACGGCCAGCAAAAGATCCGGACGCCCCATCTGGATCAGCTTGCCCGCGAAGGCATGCGGTTCACACAGCACTATTCCAGCATGCCCGTCTGTGCCCCCGCACGCTGTATGCTCCTGACGGGCAAACACGCCGGCCACGCCTACATCCGGGGTAATTATGAGATGGGCGGTTTTGCCGATTCGCTCGAAGGGGGGCAGATGCCACTTTATCCCGGCGCGTTTACCATTGGCCGGATGTTGCAGCAAAACGGCTATAAAACCGCCTGTATCGGTAAATGGGGTATGGGCATGGCCAACACAACCGGCAACCCCAACGACCAGGGGTTCGATTATTTTTACGGCTACCTCGACCAGAAACAGGCCCATAATCACTACCCGACTCACCTCTGGGAAAACGGGAAGCCGGTAAAGCTCAACAATCCGTTCATCGATGTTCATCAGAAATTAACGCCGGACAAAGCCACCCCCGAAGGCTTTGCCTATTACCGGGGCAACGAGTATGCCATTGACAAAATGGCGGATAAGGCGCAGGCATTTATCCGGCAACAAAAAAGCGGTCCCTTCTTTCTGTACCTGCCTTTTACTGTACCTCATGCTTCGCTTCAGGCGCCTGAAGCAGCTGTTAAGGAATACGCTGACAAATTCGGCGACAAACCGTATCTGGGTCAGCAAGGGTATGCGGCTACGCCTTACCCGCGGGCTACCTATGCCGCCATGATCACGTACATGGATACAAAAGTCGGCCAGATTATGCAGTTGCTGAAAGAGCTTGAACTGGATGACAATACGCTGGTGATGTTTTCGAGCGACAACGGCGCTACCTTTAATGGTGGGGTCGAAGCGGCATTCTTTAATAGCGTCGGCAACCTGCGCGGCCTGAAAATGGATGTATACGAAGGGGGGATCCGCGAGCCGATGATTGCCCGCTGGCCAGGCAAAATCAAGGCCGGCCAGGTAACCGACCATGTGTCGGTGCAATATGACCTGCTGGCTACCCTCGCCGAACTGATCGGGCACAAACAGCCCTTCGCAACCGACGGACTTTCGTTTCTGCCGACGCTGTTCACGCAGCCGGATAAACAGAAAAAACACCCGTTCCTGTACTGGGAATATCCCGAAAAAGGCGGACAGCTCGCGATCCGGATGGGCAACTGGAAAGCGGTTAAAACCAATCTGCGGACCAACCGGAAAGCGCCCTGGGAACTCTATGACCTATCGAATGATGTAAGCGAAACGACCAATGTAGCCGCACAACATCCCGACCTGCTCCGGCAGTTTGACGCCATCGTGGCCCGCGAACATACCCCGACCCATATTAACGAATGGGAACTAATTTCGCCGAAAATCGCACCGGCCAGTGGTAAATAACCCCTTTTCAGGACATTTATAGGTGAGCCCCGCTGCTCAACAGACATTTACATTGCATTTTAACCTTGTACAACCCGCTATGCGTATACTACCACGGCGTTTATCCCATCTGCTGCTAAGCTCCTTTGCCCTGATCGGTCTCGGTTTTTCGGTCAGTGCCTGGATCAGCAAACCGGCTGCCACACCGCCCAACGTGGTCCTGTTTTTTATGGACGACATGGGCTACGGCGACTTGTCGGTTACCGGCGCACTCGGCTATACCACCCCTAACCTCGACCGCATGGCGGCCGAAGGCTCACGGTTTTCCAATTTCCTGGTAGCACAGGCCGTGTGCAGCGCCTCCCGGGCCGCCCTGATGACAGGCTGTTACCCCAACCGGCTGGGGGTGTCAGGCGCTTTCGGACCCAACTCACCGGTGGGCCTTAACCCCAACGAAGAAACACTGGCCGAACTGCTGAAAGAGCGCGGATACACAACCGGCATTTTCGGCAAATGGCACCTCGGCGACCACCAGCAGTTCCTGCCGCTTCAGCAAGGCTTCGACGAATATTACGGTGTCCCCTACTCTCACGATATGTGGCCGCTCCATCCGTGGCAGGCACAGGCCAACTACCCGCCGCTGCACTGGATTGACGGAAATGACAAAAAGGACGAGATAAAAGACCTGAACGATGCCGGTAAAATCACCGCATCCATTACCGAACGGGCACTGGGTTTTATCAGGAAACATAAATCGAAGCCGTTCTTCCTGTACGTGCCGCATCCGCTGCCACACGTTCCGCTAGCGGTTTCTCCCACTTTCAAAGGCAAGACCGCCAAAGGTATATACGGTGACGTCATTACGGAGCTGGACTGGTCGGTCGGTCAGATCATGGGTGAGCTCAAAAAGCAGAATCTGGACAAAAACACGCTGGTGATCTTTATCAGCGATAACGGGCCGTGGCTTAACTACGGCGACCATGCCGGCTCGTCGGGTGGGTTCCGCGAAGGCAAAGGCACTTCGTTTGAAGGCGGTCACCGTGTTCCGTGTCTGGTCCGCTGGCCGGGCGTTGTTCCGGCAGGACGGGTCTGCAACAAGCTCCTGACGACGATGGACATTCTGCCGACGGTAGCCAAAGTCTGCGGGGCCCGCCTGCCCAAAAACCGCATCGATGGGGTCGACTGGCTGGCGCTCCTTAAAGGCGATAATGCCATGACTCCCCGGACGAAATTTTACTATTATTACCGCAAAAACAGCCTGGAGGCCGTCCGGGAGGGCGACTGGAAACTAGTGTTTGCGCATCCGGGCCGGACGTACGAAGGTTTCTTACCCGGGCAGGACGGCAAGCCGGGGCAGACCACCGAAAACCACGCATTTCCGACCGGCCTGTTTGATCTGCGCCGCGACCCGGGCGAGCGTTATGATGTCCGTGAGCAGCATCCGGAAATTGTGGCCCGTCTCGAAAAAGTAGCCGAAGAAGCCCGCGCCGACCTGGGCGATGACCTACAGAAGCGCACCGGCGCCAACGTCCGCGAGCCGGGACGGGTGGCGAAGTAGTCTGCCACAAAGAGCAAAGCAAAAGGAGCACGAAGATCAGTCTTTGTGCTCCTTTTGCTTTGCCTGACTATCTATGCGTTACCTTCTTTTTTTCTTCGTGCCCCTTATTTTCTTACTGCCTTCGTAGTTCGTCATTTCCTGCTAATAAACCATTTTCAGCTGGCCATCAACAAAAAAGCTATAGAATAACATTTACATATATGTCTATTAAAAAAAATCCTTACTACATTCCCGTTAAATTTAGCAAACCCCATCTCATAATCTCTCAGTGCTTACCTTATGAAATCATTTTTTACCTTTCTAATCGGTCTATGCTGTTTGGGACAGCTTGCGTATGGCCAGAGTAATCCGGCATCGCTGATGCAATCATTGCGTTACCTCAAAACCGGTAACAGCCTCCGCGAGGCCCAGCAATACGAAAAAGCAGATGAATACCTGAACCGCGCACTGACGGGTGTCAAAGCCGCAAAACACAATTACTGGACCGCTGCCGTTTACGAAAACCTCGGCCTGCTCGCCCGCGACCGCAATGATATGATGCGGGCTGGTCAATACCTGAATCAGGCCATTGATCTATACCAGGGAGGCGGCTATACGGTAAGTGAGAAAGTACTGCGGCAGATTCTCAGCGGTCTGAAAGAAACCGAAGAACTCTATGGCGGTATCGACATTGGTGCCAAAGGCGTGAAACTGTCGGTGGTTGCGCTGAAATTCTCGACGGATGGCCATGCGCTGTTCCGGATCGTTAAATCCGAAACACGCAATACCGCGCCGATCGAATGTACGCCGGCCGTTTTCGCCGAAACCGCCAAGGCCGTACACATCTTCCTGGACTCGCTCATGACCCGCCGCAAGCTGACGAAAAACCGGATTTTTGTGGTCGGTAGCAGCGGTCTGCAAACAGCCCTGGTGAAAAACAACAAACAGGCCGATCTGGAAAAAGCCCTGCACGACGAACTGGGCAGTACGTGGCCAACCGCCATTCCGTTTATCGACGCCGCCGGGGAGGCCGAACTAACGGTGCGCGGCACCATCCCCCGCCGCGAATGGCTGACAACCGCCACCATCGACATTGGCAGCGGCAACACCAAAGGCGGTTATTTCACGGCCGACAATACGTTTGACTACATCGACTTCCCGGGTACGGTTTCGATGCTGAAAAAAGTCCAGGAAGGCGGCAAACCGGTTGACCAGTCGGCGCAGCAGGTGTATACCGATGAATTGCAGTCGGTGGTGAAGCGTGAGATGGGTCGGAAAGCCGGATTCCAGAACCGCAACCGCATCTACATGATGGGCGGCATCGTCTATGCGCTTGTGACGTATCTGCACCCGCGTGAGATTAATACCCAGCTGGTTAAGTTTACGTATAAAGATGCCGTGAAACTACAGGAAATGGCTATCCAGAACTACGATGCCCTGACCAATCCCGATCTGAGCGGACTGGATAACGAAGAAGCGATGCGGAAGGCCCAGGCCGACATTAAAACAGTGCGGGAAAAAGTCTTTAAACGCGACGAAATTATTGCCGGAGCTACTATGCTACGGGGTGTGCTGGAAGAATGCCGCCGCAGCCGTCCCGAAACCAAAGAATTTATCTTCCCGCGCGGCGGTGTGATTGGCTGGATCTCCGGCTACATCATCCAGTCCATCGAAAAAGAATACCGCGAACAGAAAGCGCAATAGGACTGTGATTAGTATGATTCAATGATTAAGTGATTAACGGCGCAGCGATTGAGTCATTTAGGAAATGACTCAATCACTGCCTTCCGCTGCTCCAGCATTTTATTAGTCAATCCTTCAGCAGTTCAATCACAAAATCACACTAAACAGGACTGTGATTAGTATGATTCAATGATTGAATGATTAGGCGATTGAGTCATTTGCTAAATGACTCAATCACTGCCTTCCGCTGCTCCAGCATTTTATTAGTCAATCCTTCAGCAGTTCAATCACAAAATCACACTAATCACAAAATCATAGTAATCATAGTAATCATAGTAATCATAGTTTGCACTGTTCCTTAAATGACTTGTGGTTGGTTTGGGCAAGGCGGTACAGGCTGGCGTAATGCTGGATAGTTTTGGCCGGCACCGTTATGTTGAATGTTTCCTGTAACCGCTCGCATTCGTCGGAAATCGGATTACTGGTATCCTGCGGAAAATCGTGGATATAGAGCGTTAAAGGCCGGTTATGCCCTGCAATCTGAACCGGTACGGCTTCAATTTTGGCGTTATAATTCATCTGTAGCCACTGCGACTGCGACGACGAAATCGTTTCGCGGGTGTAATAGGTCATCAGCCGGAAATAAGCCGGTGCATATCCCGTTTGAAAAGCGTACCGGTAAAAGCGTTCGGCATTGCCCCAACTCTTACCGCTCGATTTATGTTCGTACAGGTACCCAAGCGCATAATACAGTAAGCCCGCCTGGCTGTTGCCCGCCCGCAACGAATCGATTAACCGTTTGCTTTCCTGTTCCGGCTTTGCCAGATCCACTTCCAGATTAGTGAGCACTGCCTGCCGCATCCAGCTATTCAGGCTATCCAGCTGATTTTTCTGAATAGCAGCCAATGCCATCGCTGAGTAATTAACGGTTGTGGCCTTTGGTTTGGCAGTCGGGACTGGCGTTGGCGTTGGTTCTACAACAGTTGGTTTAGTCTCTACCACCGGCGGCGGTGTTGGCTTCGCTTCGGCAACGGCCGGTTTAGTCTCTACCACCGGTGGCGGCGTTGGCTTCGCTTCGGCAACGGCTGGTTTAGTTTCTACCACCGGTGGTGGCGTTGGCTTCGCTTCGGCAACGGCCGGTTTGGGTTCTACCACCGGTGGCGGCGTTGGCTTCGCTTCGGCAACGGCCGGTTTAGTCTCTACCACCGGTGCCGGCGTTGGCTTCGCTTCAGCAACGGCCGGTTTAGTCTCTACCACCGGTGGCGGTGTTGGCTTCGCTTCGGCAACGGCCGGTTTGGGTTCTACCACCGGCGGTGGTGTTGGCGTGGTGGCTACTGCTGGTTTGGGTTCGGTGGCAGCCGGTTTAGCGCCCCCTCCCTGATTCGCTGTCTTGTAAAAATTCAGGAACGAAACGCCCCGCTGAGCGGCCAGAGAATATAATTGGTTGAAACTGACAATTACTTCCGGCGACGGCGTTACATTCCGCACCTCTTTCAGCCGCCGGACTTCATCGGCCAGCGGGTTGGCAGGATCGGCAGGCTGGTCTTCCGCAAACAGGTTCACCAGTACTTTCTGGCCATCTGCCTGCCGGGCCTCTACCGAAAACCGCTTCCGGCCAACGTTCAGGTTCTTACGCAGCCGCTCTGCTTCGGCCGCCGGATTATCAATCCGTAAACGACCGGACTCGTAGAGCGAAATAAGCTTGTAGGTAGCCGCCGAATCGTTCAGCTGCGCCGCGTAATTATACCACCGCTTCGCCTCCGAAAGCTTTGCCGGTCCACCGTAGCCTTTTTCGTTCAGATAGCCGAGGGCATAATAAAAAAAGGCATCATCCGATTCGCTGACTGTCACCTGAAACTGCTTGCGGACTTCCTTATACTGGTGTCTGCGCACCATCGGTATCTGCTCTACCTTCTGGTCGAATTTTCGTACCAGGCTATCGTTCAATGCGCTCAGACTCTGTTTTTGCGAGGGTAATGAGTCCCGGAAAATCCGGTTAATAACGGCTGTCCCTTTACCGGATACAACCGATGATTTAACAGTTTTCTGAGCGGTCAGCGTGCGCGGGGCATTTACGGGAGAATATATCACCCCGGGAAACGAAAACGTAAGTAAAAGCAGCCTAGAGACGGTATAGTACATGATGTTATGATGATTTGCAGAGATAGCCAAACTTAATAATGTTTGGCCTATTTGCGTAATTTCCTGACCACAACCATATACTATTTTTACAACTTCTGCACAACCTGTCTTTATTAACGTAATCAATCTGCCAGTCAGGTTATATAGCATCACTACCCACCGGCTGCCAGTCAAAATTTTCCCGCAAAATTTCTATTCATTTTTCATTGTTATTTTTTTATTCTACATTTGTAGAAACAATTCTATATCTGTAGAATGAAGCTATCGACAACCGAAGAAGTACTGATGAATCACCTGTGGACCCTGGAGAAAGCATTTATGAAGGATCTGCTGGATGCCTATGATCCGCCGAAGCCGGCCGCCACCACCCTGGCGACGCTGCTGAAACGCATGACCGACAAAGGCTTTGTGGCCTACCGCGAATTCGGCAACTCGCGGGAGTACTACCCGGTCATTGCCCGCGAGGCTTATTTCGCGAAACACGTAAACGGACTGATCCGGAATTTCTTCAATAACTCAGCGGCTCAGTTCGCTTCGTTCTTTACCAAAGAAACGGACATGAGTGCGAAGGAGCTTGAAGAATTGCGCGCGTTGATTGACCAACAGATCGAAAAGAAAAAAGGATGACTCCCTACCTGATCACCTCCACGCTGTGCATGGCTGCACTCTGGGTTTTCTACAAACTATTGCTTGAGAAAGAAGACTTCCACCGGTTCAAGCGGGTTTACCTGTTGGGTACCTTGGCCGCCGGTTTTATCGCGCCATGCCTTGAACTCCGATTGCCGGCCACACTGCCCGTAGCCGACGCTCTGCCCATAGACCGGATGCCGATTCCGGCGGAGATCGCGCCGTTTGTGCTCCGGTCAGCGGGGGCCGCGTCTCCTGCCACACCCGCGCCGTTTGACTGGCAGCCCGTTTGGTGGAGCCTCTACGGACTGGTGACCGGGCTGCTGCTCTTCCGCTTCGGCCATAACCTCTACCGGCTGATCCGCAGTACCCGCCTGCATCCGACGGTTGCCACCCCGGACGCCACGCTGGTACTCGTACCGGGCCTGCCACTGCCCTATACCTTTCTGCACTACATTTTTATCAGTCAGGAAGGGTATCGGGGTATGCAGATCGAACGCGAGCTACTGACCCACGAACTGGCTCATGTCCGGCAGCGGCACACCCTAGACCGGCTGCTGCTTGAGCTGGTAATCTGCTTTGGCTGGTTCAATCCGGTAGTGTATTTCCTCCGCCGGTCCATTGAACTCAACCATGAGTTTCTGGCCGACGAACGGGTAAACCACACCTATCAGGACATTCCGCAGTATCAGCACCTGTTGCTGAGTAAACTAACCGTTCAGCCGCCCCTTGCCCTGACGAGTCATTTCATAGTCCAAACCACAAAACAACGATTTATCATGATGCGTACACACACAGGTTCCCTAAAGAAAACGGCCCTGATCAGCACCGCCCTGCTGGCCTTTGCCGGTACACTTTTCCTCGGCAGCAGCACCACCACGGCCCAGACGCCGAAAACCGGACAAAAATCGCCGCCAAAAGTCGTAACCGCCACCAGCCCCGCCACCACTACAAAGCCACAGGAAGTGATTTCGTTAAGCGAGCTTAATCTGAAAAAAGGACGCTATTATTCGGCGATAAGACCTAAGAACAGCCCGCACATTGCTCTAACTTACGATCAGTTAACCGAAGAAGAAAAGGACTTGATTAAAACTGCTGATCCGCAGCCTTATGAATTACGGAAAACCCCCACACCGGAACAGTTTGAAGACTGGAAAAACCCGAAGAAATTCGGTATCTGGCTGGACGGCAAGCACATCAAAAACAGTGAGCTGAATAAGTATAAACCCGAAGACATCGTTGCGTTTTCGGGCAGTTATGTCCATAAAAACGCCCGACAGCCGCAAGGCTATATCTATCAGTTTGACATCATGACGGAAGCCGCTTACCAGAAATACCTGAAAGACTGGAAAGATAGTCCGTACCTCACTATCGAAAAAAAATGATGCAGACAGAACGGGGCCGGTAAATTCCGATCCCGTTTCGGTTAATACAGTGTTTTGCCCATTGCAGGCCGCATGACGGTGTCGTATTCACAGGCATCCACATTGCCTTTTGTGTGGGCCTGCATGATGGTGCCGATGCTGGGCAGGTCGCCCTTTTTCAGGAATGTATCCGGATTCCAGACATCGGCCCGCAGCAGCGCACGGGCACACTGCATAAAGGCTTCTTCTACCGTAATCACCAGCACTGTCCGGGGCTTTTTGCCTTCGTATTCAAACCGGTTAAGCAGCTCAGGCTGCGTACTGATCACCGCTTTCCCGTTCACGCGGAACGTTTCAAACAGGCCGGGAAAGAAGAACAGCAGACCGACAGCCGGGTTCTGCACAATATTTTTCAGGCTGTCCAGCCGGTTATTACCCCGCCGGTCGGGCAGCAGAATTGTCTTTTCGTCCAGTACGTCTGCGAAACCCGGATAATCACCGCGTGGCGAGCAATCGACACCGTTCGGGCCGGTGGTGGCCAGCATCATCAGCGGCGACGCCGCAATCAGTTGACGGCCATAGGCATCCAGATAGTCCAGTTGCTTCAGGATTACCCGTTCTGTCGGGGTATCATACAGGCTCGTCAGCGCCTCAAGCGACTGAACGAGATAAGGGTCAGGCGTTTCCATAACAGACAAACGTTGTTAGACAAAGGTACAAAATACCGCTCAGCGCCCCTACATATCGCCTGGCATTCCGGGCAGCCACTGGTCAGATTTATGATGGGCAGTCCCGGCGGTTTGCGTTGTTTTACATCGTTTTTCTTAACTCATATGCACTGGACAGCTGCACAACAGGAACAACTACTGGCGGTTATCAGCCAACGTAATACCCGCGATCACATCGCCCGGCAACTCGCTCAGAGCGAAGCGCTTGCCCGACAGCTCGACACTGACCTCAGGGCACAATACGACATCTGGCAACGGGAGCAAGCCGATGTAGACCGGCTTCAGCGGCTGAGCTGGGCCAGCCTTTATTACGACTTTCTGAACCGGAAAGAACAACAGCTCACGAAAGAAGAAGCCGAGGCCCGACAGGCACATGCCCGTTTCGACAGCATCAATGCCGGTCTGGAAGCCACCCGTGCCCGTTGCCATGACCTGCAACAGCAACTGACGCCCTTCAGCACGGTTGACGCCGATTATGATTACCTGATCCGGCAAAAACAGCAGGCCATGGCCAGCCGTACCGATGAGACCGCCCGACAGTATCAACAGCAACTGGATGAAGTGGAACGTCTTGACCGGAAACAGAACGAACTGACTGAAGCAGAGCATGCGGGGAAGATGCTGCTGAATGAAGTATTGCGATTAAACAAACTGCTCGCCGAAGCCCGCAGCCGAGGTAACTGGGACCTTTTTCTTAATTCTTCGCTGATATCATACGCCAAATACCAGACACTGGACGAGGTTCGTGATCAGACATTTGCAGTCAATCACCGGCTGAAATTATTTCAGCAGGAATACGCTGACCTTGGCCGGACGACTGCGCTCAACCTGCTCTTGACCAGCAATATGACCCGGTTTGTCGATATTTTTTTCGACAATATTTTCACTGACTGGGCCGTGCAGTCACGAATTGAAAAGGCACAATCGGCCAGCCTGAGCCTTGAAAACCAGCTGATCCCGGTGCTTACCTCCATTCAGGAAGAAATTATTCAGGTTACGGCCAGCCATACGGAACGATTAGCGCGGCTGAGCGGGTTTCTGGAACAAGCGTAAGTTCCGTTTCGTCATCTAATCACTATTCCTATGAAAATCAGCGCTATCATTACCGGTGTAACCGGCATGGTCGGCGAAGGTGTGCTGCACGAATGCCTGCAAAACCCCGATGTTGAGCGTGTGCTTATCATCAACCGCCGCCCCTCCGGCTTCAGCCATCCGAAACTGAAGGAAATTGTCCATAAAGATTTTTTCGACCTCGCGCCCATCAGCGGGCAACTGGCCGGGTATAATGCCTGCTATTTTTGTCTGGGTGTATCGTCGGTGGGTATGAACGAAGCAGAATACCGGCATATGACCTATGATCTGACGATGCACATGGCCCGGACGCTGGCCCCGCAGAATCCGGATATGACCTTTTGCTATGTGTCGGGAGCCAGTACCGATAGCACTGAACAAGGGCGGCTGATGTGGGCACGCGTCAAAGGTAAGACCGAAAACGACCTGATGAAGCTGCCTTTCAAAGCTGCTTACATGTTCAGGCCCGGCTACATGCACCCAACCCCCGGTCTGAAAAACACTAATAAGTATTACAAATACATCACGTGGATGTATCCTTTTTTGCGCCGGTTTTTCCCGAATTCCGTCTCCACCCTTGCTGAATTAGGCCAGGCCATGCTTACGGTAACGAAGCACGGATACCCCAAACCGATTCTGGAAGTAAAGGACATTCACGGGTAATGATAAAATGGGCGACCCCATGGGGTCGCCCATACCGTTTTTACAGGTAAACCGGCAGGCCCGTCCGGACCGATTCGTCACAGGCAAAGGCAATGCGCAGGCTGTTGACGGCGTCCTGTACGTGATCCGTCAGGTCGATGTCTTCCAGAATGGCCTTCTGGAAGTACCGCTGCTCACGGTTGCAGAGTTCCTGATGGTCAGGCTCATCCTGCATATCAATCCACTCGTCAGCCTTTGTGAAATTATCGTTTTCGTCGAGGTCAGCGTAGTGTACCCGCAGCGACTCGGTTTTGGTATGCGAATCAACGTCGTCGGATTTTCCGCTGGCACCGGCATTTTTGGCGACGATCGACACACAGCCCCGTGGCCCGATTACGTCTTTCACAAAAAATGCCGTTTCGCTCATCATCGGCCCCCAGCCGGCTTCATACCAGCCCACCGACCCGTCTTCAAACCGGATCTGTAGCTGGCCATAGTTATAGTTATCAACCGGAATATCGTTGGTCAGCCGCGCGCCGATGGCATTGACCTGCACCGGCTTTGAGCGCGTCATCATGCACATGATATCGATGTAATGCACCCCACAGTCCACAATCGGGCTCAGGCTTTTCATCAGGTTCCGGTGAACGGTCCACATAAAGCCGTGGCTCTGTTGATTCAGGTTCATCCGCATCACCAGTGGTTTGCCCAGATCGTGAGCGACTTCAACAAATTTCGCCCACGACGGATGATGGCGCAGGATATAGCCGACCACCAGCTTTTTATTGGCCTTACGGGCCGCTTCGGCCACCCGCTCAGCGCCCTCGACCGTATCGGCTACCGGCTTTTCGATAAATACATGGCAGCCTTGCTCAAACGCCATGATGGCAAATGGCTCGTGTGTATCCGGATAGGTCGAAATACAAACCGCATCGGGTTTGGTTTCGGCAAGGGCTTCGGCATAATCAGTGAACAGCGGATAGCCCCCGCCCAGCTTTTCGTTGAGTACTTCCTTGCTTTTACCCGTCGAAACGATGCCGCAAATGGTAAATCCGTCCAGCGAGTGGTACGCCTGCGCGTGCGACGAGCCCATGTTGCCGCATCCGACAACCAGTACCCGCAACGATGTAGTTAATGAAGACATGAATATTGGCTTAAATAGCTTTATGAATCAAAATAAAGGGGTACAGGATTCTACTCCAAATGCATAACACAATTCGGTTCCCTGAAAGCCGCAGCCTGCACTCACAGCTTCACTCAGATTGCAGGCTGCGGCCATTGTTCCCTGTCCGGTAATACCGTTCAGAGAGCCGTAAAAGGCTATGCCCTGTCCCATTGCGGACGTAATTCTGTCCGTTTCTGGACAGAACCTTTGCCTGACCATTTCGTCAAAAGCCCGTTTCCGACGTAGAAACGGGCTTTTGGGGTTTATGGCAAAGCATTTGCTCAGCAAAAGTAGAGTTAATCATTCCGGCATGAAACGAACATATCTGGGCGAGTTTGAAGAAATTGTGCTGCTGACCGTAGCCGTACTGGAAGTCGAAAGGCAGGCTTACGGCGTGGCCATTACCCACGAGATCATTGAACAGACCGGCCGTTCGGTACGGCTCAATCAGATTCACGCGGCCCTCGAACGGCTCGAAGAAAAAGGCATGGTAAAATCAGAAATGGGCGAACCCACGGCCGAACGCGGCGGTCGCCGCAAGCGTCTGTTTTCCGTTACCGGCTACGGCCGCCTGACCCTGCAGGATATTCAGGAGGTCCGGGTCAGCTTCTGGAACCGCATCCTGCACCCGGTTAAACCCGTAGAGACGCAACAGCTTGCGTCTCCGCTGGGGTAACCCGAAAATATTGTAATCAATTGAGATGCAAAATATTGCGTCTCTACGGGGCAACCCGAAAATATTGCAATCAACTGAAAGCCGAAACACTGAAGCAAATTGATACGCAAGATACTCCGGCAAATTGAGCAAAATACTCCGGCAAATTGAGACGCAAGATGTTGCGTCTCTACAAATAGGCAGCAATCAATTCCCTATGCAACACAAACCGCCCCAATACGCTGACCGGCTCCTGCGCCTGTTTCTGGCACCGCACCGTCGGGAGGAAGTGCTTGGTGACCTGCACGAAGAATTTGCGTGGCAGGTACGCAACGCCGGCAAACGGCGGGCACGCTGGCGGTACTGGCTGGATGTGCTGGGTTTCCTGAAGCCATGGGCCATCCGCCGGCCAGAACACGAAGAGAACCGAACTGTATTTTCAACAACAAATTTTCTGAGTCCTGCTATGTTACGTAACTATTTCCGGACGGCCTGGCGCAACCTGCTAAAGAACCGTTTTTACTCGCTCATCAACATGTCGGGCCTGACCATCGGACTTGCCGTTGGCATCCTTATCCTGCTTTGGGTACAGGATGAACTGAGCTTTGATCGGTTTCATCAGCAGGCCAGCCAGATCTACAAACTCGAAAACTGGGCCGGTACGGGCAGCAGCCGCCAAATCTGGACGTCGACCGTGGCACCCATCGCCGAAATGGGTAAGCAAGAACTGCCCGACATCAGAGAGGCCGTCCGGACATCGTACAACGGGATGTATAACCTCTTCAAGTACAAAGACAAAAGCATTGTTGAGGAAAATACGATGTTTACGGACCCTACCTTGTTTTCGGTCTTTGACTTTCCGCTGATCGCGGGCAATTCCGCCAGCCCGTTTCCCGATGATCACTCCATTGTGCTGACCGAAACCACGGCCAAACGCTATTTCGGCGATGAAAACCCGATTGGCAAGGTCCTGGTGAGCGACGAAAATACCGCTTTCAAGGTAAGCGGTATCATCCGCGACATGCCGGAAAATTCCAGCATGCAGGCCGATATCATGTTGCCGCTTTCGCTGATGTTTACCCGGACCTACCAGGCCAATACCGGCGGTAAAAACCAACATAACGACTTTTCACAATTCAACTACAACACATATTTTCTGCTTCAGCCGAATGCGTCGGTTGCTGCGCTGACGGATAAACTGCGGACCATTCACCTGCGGAACAAACCCGATGATACCGACCTGACGTACCTGCTCCAGCCACTGCCTGACATACACCTTTATCATGCCGATGGTACCGAAGCCGGAATCGGGTCGGTACGGATGTTCGGGATCATTGCCTTACTGATTCTGACTATTGCCTGCATCAACTACGTAAACCTGTCGACGGCCCGCGCCATGCTGCGCTCGAAAGAAGTCAGCATGCGGAAAATCGTCGGTGCCGCGCGCGAACAGTTATTTATGCAGTTTGTAGTCGAAACCGGATTGCTGTTTTTCGTTGCAACTATCCTGGCGCTAAGCCTGATGTATGCGCTGCTGCCGGTTTTCAACCAGCTATCCGGCAAACACTTAGTGCTGACGCTGAGTAATATCCGGATCTGGGAACTCATAGGGCTCACCATTTTCGGGACGTTGCTGGCATCCAGCATCTACCCTGCCATTCTGTTGTCGTCGTTCGACCCGCTGAAGGCCCTGAAGGGTAAAATTTCGTCCCGTGTGAGTGAGGCGCTGTTCCGGAAAATACTGGTTGTGGTCCAGTTTTCGGTTTCGGTTATTCTCATTGCCAGTACGTTTATCATCAGCAATCAACTGCACTACATCCAGTCGAAAGAGCTGGGCTACGACAAAGCCCACGTCTTTGGTCTTTTCATGCGCGACAATATGGCGAAGCATTTTGAAGCGGTAAAAGCCAGCCTGCTCAACCAGCCGGGTGTGGCAGCCGTAACACGGGCGAGTGCCAACATCATCCGGCTCGAAGGTCAGTCGGGTGATAACGAGTGGGATGGCAAGGAAAAAGGTGAGACCATGTTTGTCCGCCCCGTTGCCATCGACAAGGACTTTATTCCGTTCTTTAAAATGCAGCTTACTGAGGGCCGGAATTTTGCCGGCACGCCGGCAGACTCCCTGCATTTTATTCTGAATGAAACCGCTGTTAAACGCGCCCGTATCAAAAACCCGATCGGTAAATCGTTCCGGCTCTGGAACCGGCGGGGCACGATTGTGGGCGTCGTAAAGGATTTTCATTTTGCCTCAATGCGCCAGAAAATAGAACCTGCGGTGTTCTTCTACCAGCCAGGTGATATGCGGTCATTATACGTCAAAACCACAAGCAATAACGCGCAACAGGCCATTGCTGCGGCCGAAAACGTGTATAAGCAGTACAACGCCGACTACGCCTTTACCTACACGTTTCTGGATGCATCCTTCGACAATCTCTATAAATCGGAGCGCCAGACGGGATTGCTGTTCAACATTTTTGCGGGCATCGCTATTCTGATTTCCTGCCTTGGTTTGTTTGGTCTGGCCACGTATACGGCACAGGTGCGTACCCGCGAAATCGGCGTCCGGAAAGTATTGGGTTCCAGCATATCAGGCATTATCCAGCTGTTAGTCAAAGACTTTGTTAAGCTCGTTGTTATAGCTATTGTTATTGCCGTACCGGTTGCGTGGTACAGCATGAGTCAGTGGCTGGAAGCGTTTGCCTACCGCATTACTATTGAATGGTGGATTTTTGCCCTGTCGGGTTTACTGGCCCTGAGCATTGCCCTGATTACCATCAGTGTCCAAAGCATTAAAGCCGCCCTGATGAACCCCGTCAAATCCCTGAGACCGGAATAAAAGAATGCTTAATGGACAATGTATCATTGTCTGCTTCCTTGTCTATTAAGCATTATTCATTTTCAATTATCCATTAAACATGCCCCAACCTCCTGAATATGCTGAGCGGCTTTTGCGCCTGCTGCTGGCCCCTCACCGCCGGGAAGAGGTGCTGGGTGATATGCACGAAGAATTTGCGTGGCAAGTCCGGCAGTCAGGCGAACGGCGGGCACGCCGGCGATACTGGCTTGATGTGCTGGGGTTTATGAAGCCCCGTTTTCTGAAACGACGTGAAACCGAACAACTCCCGAACTCAACTTTTCAACTCCCTATGATCCGCAATTATATCACCATCGCGTTCCGGCAGCTCTGGAAAAATCAGCTGTTCAGTGCGTTGAATATCACGGGGCTGACGGTCGGTCTGGCCGTGAGTACGTTCATTGCCTTGTATGTCTGGCACGAATTTCATTATGACCGGTTTGAGCCGTTTGCCGGGCGCACCTACCGAGTCATATCCTTTGCGAAGTATGCAGGACAGGACGTTAGTTTTCCGAACTTTCACGAATCATTTGGCGTGCAGGTGAAAAAGCAGCTTCCGGACGTGGCTGAAGTGGTCCGGATATCTGACGGTTTCGAGGCAATTCTACAGCAGAAAAACGGGCAGGCCTTTAAAGAAGAAGGTATTGGCTTTGCGGATGGCCCGACCCTGACGACATTCGGCTACAAAACCCTGTACGGCGATCCGGCTACCGCCCTGACTACGCCGGGACGCATTGTGCTCACCCGCCAGCTGGCCGAAAAATACTTCGGCAATACCAATCCGGTCGGGCAAACGATCATCTACGACAAGCACTACCCGCTGACGGTATCGGCCGTGCTCGATGATCTGCCGACCAACTCTGTCATCCGGTTTAAAGCCCTGGTCTCGCTGGCTTCCATGCCGTCGCTGGGTGCGTTTCACCAGAATATTTACAAGGCCGCCGGTTTCCTGAGTACGTATCTCGTTCTGAGGCCGGATGTACGAGTACAGCAGGTGGCCAAAAAGCTGGAAAAGGTCAACAAAGGCCTCAACTTTATGGATGCGTCCAGCAAGTTCGAGCTGGAAGCGCTGCCTACCCTGCACCTCGACAGCCGGACCGTTTCGAAAGAAACCCGGCAATCGCTGTATATTCTGCTAACCATTTCGCTGGTCATTCTGGCCCTGGCCGTGATCAACTACATCAGCCTCACCACCGCACGGGCCACCAAACGGGCCCGCGAAGTAGGCGTCCGGAAAGCCATCGGCGGGCAACGGTCCGAGCTTATCGCCCAGTTTTTTACCGAGTCATTCCTGACAACCACCATGGCGTTTGCCCTTTCGCTGCTGCTGCTGCAACTGCTGTTTCCGTGGGCCAACAATGCCCTTGACCTGGACATGGATAACCGTGTGCTAACGCAGGGGCCTTACTGGGGTCTGATGCTTGGGCTGTGGTTGGGCTGTTCGTTGCTGGCGGGTGGTTATCCGGCCCTGCTGCTATCCCGGTTCCGGCCCGCGCTGGTACTCAAGGGCGCAACCACATGGCGGCAAAGCGGTACCGGTGTCCGGCAGATTTTTACGACCGTTCAGTTTACCGCATCCATTGGCTTGCTGATTTGCAGCCTGGTACTGTACAGCCAGATGCGCTACCTGCGCACCCGTAACCTGGGGATCAACCGCGAACAGATTGTGGCCCTCACGATCGACAGCGAAATGAAACCGCAGTTTGGCGGCTTACGCGATGCTATCCGGCAGTGGGCAGGTCCCGAAAACGTCGCCGTGTCAAATACCGCCCTGTTTACCAACCGCGTATCGACCTGGTTTATGCAGACGGAGAAAACAAAGAAACAGGTGATGCTCAACGCGCTGACGGTGGATAAGCAGTTTTTTGCCTTGCTGGGAGCCAAATGGGCGTATAAACCGGTCAGCTGGGACAACGGAGCAATCGGCAAAGAGCTGACGATCTTTAACCAGACGGTCATGAAAGAAGCCGGCATTGCGGGTAATCCGCTCCAGCAACCGGCGCCGTTCAAAGGCCAGCAAACCGATGGCGTGATCGCTGACTTTCACATCAGCGGCCTGCAGGGGCCGGTTTCGCCGGTTATGTTCTCGGTTGTGAGCGATACCAACCGCACTATTTTAGCGCAGAATGCCTACCTGATGGTGAAGCTCCGGCCGCATACCGATGTGCCGCAGGCGATGGATCAGCT
>NZ_MORL01000280.1 GCF_001870735.1 Arsenicibacter rosenii
ATTCGGAACACCATGGTGCCATTTCAGTACATTTTCCATAAAGCTTACCCCTTTTCCCTTAACCGTATGGGCAATAACCAGGCTTGGTTTACCGGCTTCAAACGGCATGGCATCGAACGCCTCCTGTAAGGCGGCAATGTCGTGGCCATCCACATGCCGCACCACCCAGCCGAAAGCCTCAAACTTTTTATCGAGGGGGTCCGTNAACGTATTCTTATCAATGATTGCGCACAGGTTATCGAGCTTATAGTGGGATGCCAGCAGGGCTGCTTCCCAGTTCGACCCCTCCGGCAGTTCGCCGTCACCGAGCAGGGTAAATACCCGATAGGCCAGGTTATCGAGTTTGGCAGCAATGGCTGTTCCGACGCTTAGCGGGAGCCCGTGGCCGAGTGACCCCGTATTTTGTTCAACCCCCTTGAC
>NZ_MORL01000281.1 GCF_001870735.1 Arsenicibacter rosenii
GGGCTAAAACACGGATTGATAACGGCAAGGTCATCGTCTGGAGCGATGAAGTTCCCTCGCCGAAATACGTCCGGTATGCGTGGGCTGACAATCCGGTAAATCCAAACCTGTACAACAAGGAAGGGCTTCCGGCATCGCCCTTCCGCACNCCATGCCCAACAGCAGCGTAATCACACGATGCACTGCTGTTGGGGTGATTTGCTCTCCCCTCTTCATGAATTTTCACTTTACAGGTATTTTTTTGTAAAGTATTCGGCTGCTTTATTGACATTTATTTTTTTATGTGTCAAATTTACACCATTAAAATAAGTGTCAATCAAACGCTTATTTTACCAAGCTATTTATCAGCGTTTTACAACGAAAACACATACTTAGTTTACCACTTTCTCATGAAGTTTTTCATTGATACTGCCAATCT
>NZ_MORL01000282.1 GCF_001870735.1 Arsenicibacter rosenii
CCGACCGCAAACGTGGTTTGGGTAACGGTGGTACAGGTAGCGGTATAGTTGGTTGTCTGTGTCAGCGCCGGTGTTGCCAGACTGTTGCCGGTGGTGCCGTTTGACCAGCTGACCGTACCGTTACAGCCCGAAGCCGTCAGCGTGGCGCTGCTGCCGTAACACACCGTTGCNCAGGAAGCCGGAGCCAGATACGTTAGCGAGGTTGATCCACAGGCGGTGCCCGAAGAAACGATGGAAACCGTATGCGTTGCCCCGTTGCTGGTCAGGCCGGTAACCGAGAAGGCAACGGACGGTTGTCCGGCCGTAACACTCACCACCGATGAGCGGGTGCCGTCGGTAATGGTGAAGCTGGTAGCCGGGCTATTGGTCAGCGAGATTGTTCCTGAAATCGAATACTGGTTGTTGACCGGATTACA
>NZ_MORL01000283.1 GCF_001870735.1 Arsenicibacter rosenii
CGTTTTACGCTTCAGATCAACGCCCGGAATGGTCGACTGACTATTCAGATCGGTATATGAAAGCCGGTAACTGCCCTTATCATAACTACCCGAAACAGCGAGGTTGTTGATTGTTGTGTGGCCCGTTTCATAGAAGTTTTTAAGATTGTCGGGATGCGACACAAAGGGTGTCGGGGTGACAGGCAGCCCACTGTATACGTATGTATCCGCTCCGCGTACAACCCGTCCGTCGGGGAGGTTCACGGGGCTGTCGTATTGTGGAATCAGCAGACCCGCATCGAGTTTGGGGCCANAGGCCGTTAACGTATTTGAAGGCGCCGCTGTTACCTTGTCCGTACTGATTCTGAAAACGGGGTAACTGAAACGGACGCTCCGTGTAGAACGTACTGTTGAAACTCAGGCCAATACCTTTCT
>NZ_MORL01000284.1 GCF_001870735.1 Arsenicibacter rosenii
ACCCCGCGCATGGTGGTGCCTCCGGAGCTAAGTCCCGGAAAGGCCAGCGTGATCAGGGTTTTGAATACGTCCCATAACTCACCCAGCGCCCCCCAGAGGGTATTGACAACCCCGGCATTGACATCCAGATTGTCCGACCAGCTGATAAACAGATCGATCGCGCTCTTCACGTACGGGGCCAGCTTTTCCCCGATGCTGACGGCAAAACCGGTGACAATTGAGGTGCTTTTGTTCCAGCGTTCGGAGAGCGTATCCATNCATCTTTTTGGTCAGCTCGCTGATCTCCTCCCGGTGGGTGATGATGTGCTGCGCGGCCACGATGTTTTCCGTACCGAATTTCTTGGCAAGTTCGGCCGTCGACAGGTTCTGTTTGCCCAGATTCTCCAGCGCCTTATCCAGACCCACCATTGCCGG
>NZ_MORL01000285.1 GCF_001870735.1 Arsenicibacter rosenii
TTTATGCGCATGATACTACGAAGCCGGAAGGCACGCTGTTATCGTACCATAAAACCATAAACCATTGAACACGATTTACACCAACACCACAGCAGTAAAGGATCATGGCACCCCCCGATCCTTGTTTAACGCATTGCGGAATGATTGTCCTACCCTGATACATGCTGGTTTATCATGGTAACGCAAATGGACATTCCGCACAAGGCACATCCGGCCGTAAGCAGCTTACGGGCGCTCGATGGCGCTAATTTTTTCCTGGCTGACGTCCGTGACGGGCTCGGGCCATATCTGGCTATTTACCTGATGACCTCCCTGCACTGGAACGNCCCGGCTGGTGCGCTCGTTGACCGGACAAAACGAAAACGGCAGTTTTCCATCCTTGCTTCAGGACTGATTGCTACTGCTGCTCTGGT
>NZ_MORL01000286.1 GCF_001870735.1 Arsenicibacter rosenii
AACCCGCTTTATATGAACCGCCAATCGGTATTTTACATTTACCGATCCAAAAATGCTGCCGGTCATAGCCCGTAATTTTTGTGACATTAATTAAGTAAGACTTGTGTACGCGTATAAAAAGATGCGCCGGCAACGTTCGGTTGACAACAAAAAAGGGCTCACTGATTAAACTCATCTGCTCCCCGTTGAATACTTTACAATAGGCATCATATGCCTGAATGTAGTCAATTTCTGAAAACCGCAGACGGATCATCTTACGGCCTGCTTTGAAAAAAAAAGAATCTGTCTNGTTTTTCAGGGCCCTGGTTATGGCAATCTGTAGTCGCTCGTTACTGACGGGCTTTACAACAAAATCAGCCGCCCGGCCTATTTCGTAACTGTCAACGGCATACTCAGGATAGGCACTGATAAT
>NZ_MORL01000287.1 GCF_001870735.1 Arsenicibacter rosenii
GCCGCTGCCCCTGCCTGATTCTGCGCACAGTCGGATTTGGAGAAAGTGCCCAGACGACTGATGGCCGCATTACTATACGGCGTTGTGCCCGGCGTAACGCCTGACATGACCGTTGGCGGGATGTAGTCCGGATCAGTGGTCAGGTTCGGCTTTTCGGTCAGCGGCACAAAATCCCCGCCGGTATCGGTGTAAACCTTCCGGAGACGNCAGCAGCGGCTGCACATCCACCCCGATCCAGCCCGTCGGCCGTGACTGACCCGCCACCGGCAGGTAGGGCAGGTTACTGAAGTTACGCTCAGCCTTGGTACGTTCAAAGGTGAAACTGCGGGCAATCAGGTCGCTGTCGTCCTGCCGCGTCAGCAGTTCGGTATTCGACAGGATCACCGGCACGTGGCCTTTCGGGGTAATCAG
>NZ_MORL01000288.1 GCF_001870735.1 Arsenicibacter rosenii
CTGGCGCCGCTCACCAACCTGACGGCCTTGACTGGCATCATCCCGGTAAACACTGCCACTCCGGGCGTACAAAGCCTTAGCCTGATCTGTAACAATGGCGGCTGTATCAGCCCGACACAGATCCTGAGCCTGTCGGTTCTTAATCCGGTGCTGAACGTGGTACAGGGCGCACTGGCCTGCGTAGGTCAGGCCACATCGCTGACCTTGCTGCCAACCAACTTCCTGCTGAATGATCCGCTGGTTAGTGTTGGCATTACCGGTCCGGCCGGTGTAACGGTCGGTGCTCTGGGATCGAACGGTGTCGTATCCATCGGCGGACTGAGCACGACGGCCACCACACTGACGGTTAGCCTCAGCGTAGCGGGCGTACAAATTCTGAGCCTGCCGGTATCGGTATCAGCCCTGCCGCTG
>NZ_MORL01000289.1 GCF_001870735.1 Arsenicibacter rosenii
CTGCACCACGGCAGCGCTGTCACCGCCGGATTGCGCCATTGATCCGGCGCATGGCATCCAGATCAGAAAGGCGATGGTTATACTGAATAGAGTCCTGTTCATGCTGGAGAATGATTGCCGTTTTGAGTGAGTCGATCCGCCGGTGCAGCACCGACAGNCACGGTGATGACCTCTTTCAGATCCGACACCACATCCTGAGTTGGTGTCAGAGAGTTCACGGCAACGGCCACAACCACGGCAGTGACAACCGACAGGATGATTTCCCGCAGCAGGTTGGTGGTAGTGCCGAATTTGGCGGTTGCTCCCTTCAGAAAGTTGATGATCAGTTGCAGGTAGTTCATTTTCCGGTGACACGGGTTTTCCAGTTTGGCAGTTCGAAATGCGGGCCATCCTTCTTTTTGAAATT
>NZ_MORL01000029.1 GCF_001870735.1 Arsenicibacter rosenii
CCACAGCCGCTGGCGGTGAGATTCACCGACTGGCCGGGACAGACCGTGGCCGAGGAGATGGTAAACGGCGGCAGGCTGAAATCCTCCGTCACAGACAGGTTGTTGCTGAGGGCAGTGCAGCCGTTGGCGCCCGTAGCGGTGACCGAATAGGTACCGGTCTGGCTGACGCTGATGGTCGCCGTCGTCTGGCCGGTTGACCAGNTGGTCAGGGTGAGCGTTGGCTGCGCGCAGGTCAGCTGGCTGCTGATCGCTGATATACTGATGGCAGGGGTAGTGTTGTCCTGTGAGACCGTCAGACTGTTGCTGACGGCGGTGCAGCCATTGGCATTGGTCACCGTGACGGAGTAAATGCCGGTCTGGCTTACAGGCAGCGTCTGGCCCGTGCTGCCGCCGCTGTTCCAGACCAATGCCGTTGCCGAAGCCTGCGCCGTGAGTGTCAGGCTCGGGTTGGTGCAGGAAAGGGTGGTGGAGGGGGCGGCGGTTACTGTTACGGATGGGAGCACGTTTACGGACAGACTAAAGGCTGTGGAAGTGAGACTGTTGCAGGCGCCCGTAACGACCAGGGAGTAACTGCCTGCATCGGCCGTAGCTGCCTGCGGTATAGACAGGGTGGCGGCCGTCTGGCTGGTAACCGGTGAACCATCCTTGTACCACTGATAGGCCGTTACCGTACCGGTCACCGAAGCCGGCAGACTAATGCGCCCACCGGAACATACGGCTGTTGCTGAGGCCGGTAGCGGTGCAAGCCCGACAGGAATTGCCTGATATTCAATAGCCCCTATATCGACCCGATTGCCGACGATACGGGGATTGCCGGCCAGATCGGTAGCCCCTGCCGTAGCTGTCGTGCTCGTGGGATCGCCCGCGTTGATGGCCGGCGAACAGGCGGCTAAAACTACCGACGTAGCCGATGCAAAGGGCGAAGTAGCAGTGGTAAAGTTGGTAGAACCACTGTAGCCCGTTACTGTATGGTCGAAGAGGCAATAGGTGGCCGCCAAAGGATCGCCGCTGTAGTTATAGAGCGTGTTATCGGCACCATTGTTCCAGAATACAGCGTTTACCAGTGTCAGGCTACCGGCAAAATTTAAGAGTCCACCTCCCCGCGGGGTGTTGATATTGCTGCCGCCCGACGCAATAACGGTGTTGTCCCGGATACTACAGTTGGTTACCAGCATGCTGCCAAAGTTGAATAAGGCCCCGCCAGAGGCAAAATTGGCATTGCTACCGAGTGCTGTATTATAGTTGTCCTGTAAACTGCAATTGGTCAGGATGGCCTGGCAAAAGGCATCATTGTAGACCGCTCCGCCAAAAGCATTGCAGCTACTTATTCCGGATGCGGTAGCCGTGTTACTTTGCAGACTACAGTTTGTCAGTACCAACGTACTGGCACCGGAATTATAAATGGCCCCGCCGTAAGGCGCGTTGACCCCTCCACCTGAGACGGCAGCAATGTTGTTTTGCAGCCGGCAACCGGTTAATGTCAGACTGCTTGCGTTATCATTGCAAATGGCGCCGCCAAAGGCATAGTAGGCATCCGGGCTTCCCCCCGGCGAAATAACAGAATTGCCAATAAACAGGCAGTTACGGAGGCTGGGGCTGTTACCTGAATTGAACATACCGGCGCCGGATGTCATACTGCTTCCTCCTGTAATAACAAACCCATCCAGAATCGCTGTGGAGGTCAGACTTAAACTGGCCGGATTGTAAATCACCCGATTTCCGTTGCCCGCCAGCGTCACACTGGAAGGAGGGCCGGTAACCGGATTTCCCGCCGGACGTTGGCTGAAGTTTTGTTCGCCACTGGCAAAACCGCCATAGATGGCCACGCCATCCTTCATGGAAAAACTCTGATTTTGCGCCGGCTTATACACACCCGCTGCTACCCAGACCTGGTCGTTGGGCTGGCTGGCATTGATTGCCCCCTGCAGGTCAGTCGTGCTGGCGGCCCAGCTGATGGCCGAGGCGGCCGGGGTGTTGCCCGTTGTGGAGACATAGCGGGTGATCTGTGCCCGTGAGGCGGTGCAGACCAAAAGCGTCAGCAGCAGGCCGGATAGAAGGTGTGTCCGTTTGGGTGGGCCGGAGAGGATAAGTAAAAGGGTTGTCATGGTCAGTGATCAGGGAATTTTCCGGAGGTAAAATTCCCTGATCACCCCGACAAAGACGTTCCTTATTTGACCAAAAAGTTTCCCTATTTGGTCAGGACGTTCCTTATTTGACCAAATTTGGGGGTTGAGCGCCGAAAATGGTGCTTAACGGTATACATGAAGCAATAGCACGACCGACCGCCTACAGGTAATCCATCGGGTCGTCGGCGATGCGGGTGTTGTCGTGGAGGCTGTTGAGGAGGGCCATGTCTTCGCCGGAAAGGTCGAAATCAAAGACATCGAAGTTCTCGCGGATACGGTCCTTTTTCACCGATTTGGGAATGGTTACGGCCCCTTGCTGCAACGACCACCGGACCAGGACCTGATAGGTACTTTTACCATATTTCCGGGCAACAGCAACCAGCGCAGGGTCATGCTGCTTCAGGCCGCGTACCAGCGGTGCATAGCCTTCGGCCTGGATGCCATGCTGCCGGCAATAAGCAAGCACATCGGGCAGGTGACAATATGGGCTCAGCTCAATCTGGTTAACCGCCGGCATAATTTCGGCGGTGGCCAGTAATTCGTCGAGGTGGGGTTGGTAGTAGTTGCAGACCCCGATGGCGCGCGCGCCTTTCTGCTGGTAAATGTGTTCGAGTGCCCGCCAGGTATCAAGCCGTTTTTCGCGGACCGGCCAGTGGATGAGGTAGAGATCAACGTAGTCGGTCCGGAGCTTGCGGAGGCTTTCGTCGAAGGCCCGCAGGGTCGTGTCGAACCCCATGTCATCGTTCCGGACCTTGGTCGTAACGAATAGCTCGCGGCGGGCCACACCACTGGCGCGTATGCCGTCGGCCACTTCCTGTTCGTTGCCGTAAGCAGCGGCAGTGTCAATTAGCCGGCAACCCAGTTCGAGCGCCCATTCAACGGCTTGCTGTACTTCGTGATTATGCGACGGGGCATATACCCCAAGGCCAAGGCGCGGGATTTCCACGCCATTGTTGAGCACTACGGTAGGAGTCATTACGGGTAAGGGGTTAAGTCAATAGCACTACCCGCAAATAAACGGATTCGCCCGGAAACTACCAAGGCTGGCCGGTTTCCGGGCGAATCGGTTATTTTACCTGGTTTTATGTGTCATCCGCAAGAACGGAACGGATACCACCACTGCCTGTTTATTCTCCCGCGTGCGCCGTCTCGCCGGCGAGGAAGGCAGAGTAAAGCGCACACTCCCGCACCATATCGGCATGGAAACTACTTTTGGTGTACTGTTGCCGGTATTGGTTGAAATAGGTTGCGTACTGGCCCTGGCGCAGGCTATCCATCGACTTGTTGAACAGCGCCGGATCGGCATCGAAGCCGCGTTGAGCCTGTTCAACCGCCTTGCGGGCCAGGAAAGCATGTTCTTCGCAGCGGGCGGTCATGTAGAGCGAGCGCGCGGCCAGTTCCGGATTTTTAGCCGCTTTGGCTGATTGCCCGAAATAGCGCTGCGCCGCGGCAGTCGTGTAATAGTTATCATTGGCCAGCCGCTCCAGACCAATACGGTCGGTCTGGCCGCCATACGGCATGTAGATATACACATTTGGTTCGACGCCGCTCCGGAAGCGGTGCACCAGCAGCCACGCATTGCCGTGCCAGCTCAGGTTATAGGCTCCGCACCCCAGCTGGTAGTACAGCTCCGCCGCCTGATCGCCGGATGCCTGTTTGGCCTGTGTTTCCAGCTCAGCCATGCGGCGGGCAAACGTAACCGGCGTATAGGGATTATCGGTTTTTTCGTCCGGCAGGTTAATCGTGAACGGATTGACGGTAAAATAAAGCGTAAACGGCTCGTCTTTCCATGTTTTTTCGCTGACTTTGGCGAAGGCTTCAGCGGCGGCATTGTATTGCTGCTCAGCCATCAGCCGGCGACCGAGGAAGGCATACAGGTAGTCGTTGTCGAAACCGGTCAGTTTCAGGAGCCGTTTGTCGAAGTCGGTAGCCGACGGTTGCATGGCAAACGAGACGACTTTTTGCGCCGTAGCGGCCGAGGTACTGTCTTCAATGATCAGCTGGTCGGTGTTGTTCATGAAATAGGCCTGATCGGTAGCCAGTTCATGGGTGGTCAGCATCGTTAGCAGAAAGGCTTTGGCTATATCGGCGTCGCTGGCGGCTTCTTTTTTCGACCCCATACACGACGTCAGCCAGCCCCAGCTGCTGCTTTCGCTGGCAGCACTGCCTTTGTAACGGCTGGCAAACTGCTGACAGGCACGGACAAAGGCATTGTTAAGCCGGAAGCTGGCTGTTTTGCCGAAGCGTTCGAGATAACCGATCAGTTTGCTTTCAGTCTCCGGCGTAATTTTTTCCGGCTGAGCGGCCAGCAACAGCATTTGCTGTACGGCAATCTGCTTTTTCAGGGTTTCGTTTCCGGTCGGCATCTGTTCGGCCTGTTCCAGCGTTTTCCCGGCCGATGCGTAATCTTTTCTGAGGTAATCCAGATACGCCGCTGCGGTCAGAAAGAACGCCGGTGAGCCCGCATTTTGCTGGCTCAATTGTTTGTTACCGGCCGCATCAAGGGCGAAGGCCTTTAGTTTGCCGGAATACGAATCGGTCTCAGTCCGGCGTTTGGTGAAGGCAATCGAATCCCTGCGCGATGCTTCGTCGTAAGCGTAAACCGGGTTTCCTTCAGTAAAAAAGTAATACTCGTTCCGGTTAATCTCGCGGGCAAAAATGAGCTCAATCAGCGGGTTTTGCGGTGTCAGTTTTACAATTTCTTCCAGAAACGACAACGCATCCTGTTTGGGTTGAATGGCACAGAGCGCATAAACGGCGGCTTTTTCCTGATCGGTTTGGGCCAGTCCGAGCGCTTTTTCGGTGAAGCGCAGGCCATGAATCCGCAAACTGGCTTCGGCCTCCCGGCGCCGTGACGGGCAGCGGTCAAACACCTGCGCAAATTCGTAAATCGCACGGGCCGTATCCCCCAGCGCCAGCGAAGCCCCCGCCCGACGGCAAAGTGCCCAGTCGCTCACGTACGATTTCCGGGTCAGTGGTTTAATAAACTGATCATACAACGTCTGACTCTGCGCCGGATCACCGATCTGGTCGGCCAGCTTAACGGCCTGAAAACCATAGCGTTCTTTCAGGAACGGGTCGGCGGCCGATGCATAGGCTGTTTTGGCTTGTTCCAGCAAGGCGGTCAGGCGGGTCGTATCTGCTTTCGCCGGTGTCCACGGGTCTTCGCTTTCCGGAGCGGCCTGTTGGGTATCCGTTAAAAAGGTCAGGTAGGCGTGTGCCGGTGCATTGTTGGTTTGCAGATAGCGGCTCAGGGCGGTGCTGCCCTTATAGAGCGATTGCCGGATTTCGGGTGCAGGAAGGGCATTTTTCAGATAGGCTGCCCAGGCCTGTGTACTTTCATCGACAACCAGCGAATCGTTGTCGACAGGTAACCCGTTTTCGGGCGTATTATAAATCTGCGGAGAGAAAAAATAGAGCTGATCCTCTGGTTTGGCATTGCTGCTCTCCGGCATGAAAAAACTCATGAATTCGTTGATGTCGGAAGGGCCGGGGCCGCAGGCAAAACCCAGTAGAATCGCAAAGGCCAGTGCCGTTTTACGGGACAGAGCGGAAAAGGGATTTGATAAACGCATGGGGATAACGGGTCAGAACCGTACTGTCTAGATGATAGAGCGCAAATGTAATTTTTTCGGTCTGAATCTTTTTCAGAATAGCCGCTTTCCCGCGGGCTAATTCTTCAACGGAACAGGCTTCGGCCCTGAACAGGTCACCCTTCCGGATGGACAGGCCCAGCGCCACGGTATCGCGTCGGGCAACGAAGCGGTTGGTGTCTGTCTGCATCGCCAGAAAAGGCTGTTTGCGCAGCGTCGCCTGCTCCAGATTGTTCAGCAAGACCAGAAAACGGGCATTGCGGTACACCACCGTCCAGC
This sequence comes from Arsenicibacter rosenii, assembly GCF_001870735.1. Lineage (GTDB taxonomy): Bacteria > Bacteroidota > Bacteroidia > Cytophagales > Spirosomataceae > Arsenicibacter > Arsenicibacter rosenii. Next base: position 5,999 of record NZ_MORL01000029.1, read on the forward strand.
GGAAAAGCGGGAAAACGACATCGAGCGGCAACGGGTACTGATCCAGAACCGACGTGTATCGTTCGGCCACGTCAACGTCATAGATCGAGTTGCGGGTGTCGGGGCGTTTCCAGTCGCTCATGTTGTAGACCATCAGCATGCCCCGGTCGGCAGGCGGTACCCCGGTTTGGGCCATGTATTTGACCTGATGCAGCCGGATCGTTGCCGATACCGGTACGCGGCTTTGCTTCCGGACCAACTGAATCAGGGCAAAATACCGGTCTCGGGTCGATTGGGTCCAGTCGCAGTCGAGCTGGATTTCAGCAGGTTGAATGCCCTGTTCCTGCGCGATGGCCTTGATCCTGGTCAGGAGGTGCTCCGCCAGCTGCCGGATGGCGGCCGGCCGGATTTGCCGGAGGGTCTGGTTGGTGATAAACACAACCGGTACAATCCGCAGACCGGCCGGCAGTTTGCCGGTAAAACGAATGGGGGCCTTGGGGACCGGCTGTTGCCGCTGTGCGTCCAGGTCCACGTCGAAAAAGCGGACGTATACGGTAGATACGTGATGGCTTTTCAGCGCCTGCTGTTCCGTTGGGCTGAGCCGGAAAGTGGTTTGCCAGAAATAAAATGCCGGAGACAGGTGTTTGGGCGTTTGCCGGTCGGGCTGGCAGGTCAACAGTAGTAAGCCGCTGACTACCAGCATCAGGCGGATGGCTACGCCTGTAAAAAGCTGTTTAGCCGTTTGCACGCCCTAAATCCACTTGCTGACAAACTGATTAAACTGCTCTTTGTATTGGTCGCTGACCGGAATCGTTACGGACCCGATCTGGATAGAGTTCCGCGTGATGGCTTCGATTTTGTCGAGGGCTACGATAAACGACCGGTGTACGCGCATGAAGCGGGTCGACGGCAGTTTTTCTTCCAGGGCCTTCAGACTTGTCAGCGACAGGATCGGCTTGTGTGTTCCGCCGTCGCGGTCTTGTTTCAGGTGGACTTTTACGTAGTCTTTCAGTCCTTCGATGTACAAGACATCGTCGAGGGCTACCCTGACGAGCTGGTACTCCACTTTCAGGAACAGATAATCTTCGGCCTTGCGTTCGGTCTCTGGCGCAGGGGGCGTCAGCGGAGCGGGTGTGTTGGCGCGGTGAACTAACTCGGTATAGTTGAGGGCTTTGGTGGCCGCCCGTAAGAATTCTTCGTAGTTAAAGGGTTTCAGGAGATAGTCAAGGGCATCGACCTTGTAGCCATCGACCGCAAACTGGTTGAAGGCCGTGGTAAAGATAATGCGCGGGCCACGGCCACCGGCCGATGCCCGTTCGATAACGCGCGCCAGCTCGATACCAGTGAGGTCGGGCATCTGAATGTCCAGAAAAATCACATCAACGGCCTGCTGCTGAATGGCCTGCAAGGCTTCGACCGCGCTCGAATACCGGCCGGTCAGTTTCAGAAAAGGCGTTTTATCAATAAAAGCAGCGACGAGGCCCAACGCGAGGGGTTCGTCATCGACAGCGATGCAATTTAAGACCATGTGTGTATTACCCGACATTTAAGGACAAATGTACGGCATACTCATCATTCGGCGTATGTTCGTTGACACTTAAGGCATAGCGCTCCGGATATAGCAGATCCAGCCGGCGGCGGGTGTTGACCAGTCCAATGCCGTTGCTTAGCTCCAGCGACGGCGTTTTCTCACTGAAGAGCGTATTCCGCACCTCAACGTTGACTTTCGGGCCGATCTGCTTGATAATGATCACGATATGGCTCGGTTGCGTTGCACTTACGCCGTGTTTAAAGGCATTTTCAACAAACGGCAGCAGCAGCATCGGCGCAATTGATACGTCGTTGAGCGGCTCAGGCACTTCGAGGGTAATTTTTACCTTATCGGTCAGCCGGAGCTGCATCAGCTGGATATAATCCTGAATAAAGGCAATCTCCTTGCTGAGGAGCGTGGTGGTGCTCTGGGTTTCGTAGAGCACATACCGCATCATCCGCGACAACCGGTGCAGGGCCTCGCGCGCCGTTTCGATGTCGATCAGCGTTAAGGCATAAATGTTATTGAGCGTGTTGAAGAAGAAATGCGGGTTGATCTGTGCTTTCAGAAACGAAAGCTCCGAGCGGGTTTTGTCCTGTTCGAGGGCCTGCCGCAGTTCGGCATCGTGCTGCCATTTCTGAACGGCGGTAATACTGGTACTGATACCGAGGATGAAAGCCGTGGTCAGGAACCGGAACATATCGAACCACTGCTGGCCTTTTTTCGGATACTGGCGGCCTTTCGGGAAAAAGACCCGCTCCATTAATTCCGGCAGGTTGAGCCAGCTGTCGAGGGCTTTGACCGACAGCAGCACCAGAGCAATCATCGACAGACAGAAGATGATAAACAGGCCGGTACGTTCACTGAGCAGCAATTTCGGAACAGCAAATTGCGTATTGAGGTAATAAATACCCATCCATAACAGGAACAGGCAGCCCTGCCGGACCCAGAATTGAGGAGGCAGATCAACCTGCCACGTCAGGGGTTGAAACATAAGCAGAATGAAGCCGAACAGGGCCCATCCTAACAAATGGATCAGTACAGGAACCGAACTACGGATCGAAAAAGAGGTCATTATAACGGACTATTATATCACAATACTACATTACAATTTACATACTTGCGCAGATAACCTACCGGCCCGGGAAATCTCCCGACTAACTATCGGATTTTATCTGCTAACGGCCATACACAGGCACTACAGCCGCTTGGCCGGCCGCCGGTTTTTCTAACGGTGAGTATGATGTACGGATGAATCCGTGCACACAAGTAGTTTGATTTTCAGTAGGTAGCGATACTAGTGAGTGGTGCTGAAACAAGACAGCCTCATTTCACGGAAATGAGGCTGAATCTAACCTTTCTAATCTTATCATGAAACACGCCGACTTGTTCGAGCAGAGTGTTACACAACAAACATAATAGATGAATGCAATATGTAACTCATAAATAGATAATATTCCCGATTCTCCCGACTAAATCCCCCTTTTTCACCGACGAATGGGCTGCGGCACTGATCATCAGCATACATAGATCACTTTGTCGGTCAAAATGCAGATTTAGTCGACGTTCGTCGGGTCATCATCTATTGTACTTTTTTGATATATTGAGCAGAAGTTGTTTTGCATCTGAAATGTGCAATCATATCAACTTCATGAATAAAACGTTCTATTCCCTGTTCATTACAACAGCCCTGCTCTCGCAGGCATATGCCCAGTTTCCCGGCGGTGGTATGGGGGGAGGATTCGGTCGTCCCGGTCAAATGCCAGGTCAGGGGGATCAGCGAAACCAAAAAACTTTTGTACCCGGTACTGCCGACGACGATCGCCCGCGTGGTAACGGTAAATTAGCCGGCTTGTTGATGGACTCGACCAGCAATAAACCGGTAGAGTACGCAACCGTAGCCTTGATGGATAAAAAAACCAAAAAGCCGGTTGACGGAACGACTTCTGACGAAAAAGGACGCTTCTCGCTCTCGAAACTGCCGGCCGGTGAATTCTACCTGCAGGTATCGTTTATGGGCTACCAGAACGAAACCATCAATAACATCACCATCGCTAAAGGGACGGACATCAACGTCGGGATCGTGAAAATGAACCCGGATGTGCGGACGCTGAGCGAAGTTACCGTGACCGGTCAGGCGGCGGTTATCGAAGAAAAAGTGGACCGCCTGGTCTATAACGCCGATAAGGACATTGCCTCAAAAGGCGGTGATGCTACCGACATCATGCGGAAAGTGCCGATGCTCACCGTTGACCTTGACGGGAATGTGAGTCTGCGCGGCAGCCAGAACGTAAAAGTATTGATCAACAACAAGCCGTCAACGATTGTGGCCAGCAGCGTGGCCGATGCCCTCAAGCAGATTCCGGCTGACATGATCAAGTCGGTCGAGGTCATTACCAGCCCGTCGGCAAAATACGATGCAGAAGGGTCTGCCGGTATCATCAATATCATTACCAAAAAGAACACCCTGCAAGGGGCTACACTGAACGTCGATCTGGGCGTGGGTAACCGTGGGGCCAACATGAACGTAAACGGTTCATACCGTCAGGGGAAAATGGGCTTTAACCTGGGTGGTTTCGGCCGGGCCAACTACAACGTAAGAGGAGCGTTTGAAAACACGCAGAGCACGTTCGGTTCTGCCGGTACAACCCGCACCATTCAGACGGCCAACACCAAAAGCAGCGGTATGTTTGGTCATTATCAGCTGGGCTGGGACTACGATATCGACAAGAATACGTCGTTGTCGGCCAGCCTGCGTTATGGCGTACGGAACCAGCTGTCGACGCAGGATAACCTGCTGACGCAAACGTTTCTGCCGAAAGCAACGAGTGCAATTCTGTCGGGCCGTGACGTAGAAACAAAGAACCTGTCGGGAACCCTGGATGCCAACATCAGCTACCAGAAAACGTACAAGACCAACCAGGAACTGAGCGTGCTGGGTCTCTACAGCCGCAACAACAATACCAACAACTTCGTGGCTGACCTCCTGAACGGAACAGACATGCAGACCATCATTGCCCGTCAGAAAAACGATAACCTGAGCTACAACCAGGAATCGACGGTGCAGGTCGATTACCAGACGCCGATCAAGCGGACACAGTTGCTGGAGGTCGGTGGTAAAGGCATTTTCCGTCAGGTAAACAGTGACTATGCCTACTATAACGCCACTGCTACCGGCGAATATATTCTCGACAAGACACGTCCGGCCAATACGCTGAACTACGATCAGAACGTAACGGCGGGTTATCTGTCCTATACCTACGCGAGCCGCAGCAAATGGACAATCAAAGCAGGCGGACGCTATGAGTATACGTTCATCAACGCGAAATTCAACAACGAGCAGGCCGGTAATCTGAGCGATATTCCGGACTACGGCACGTTTGTACCGAGCATCAACCTGTCGAAAGGCATCCGGGGTGGTAAAACCATCAAGGCGTCGTATAACCGCCGGCTGCAGCGCCCGGGTATTCAGTTCCTGAACCCGAACGTAAACGCGTCTAACCCGACCAACATCAGCGTGGGTAACCCATACCTGTCGCCTGAATTGACCGATAACTTTGAATTAGGGTTTAGCGGTCAGTTGAAAGTGGTTTACATGAATGCCACCCTGTTTGCCCGTCGTACCGATAACTCGATCACGAGTGTACGCGATACGTTAACGCAGAATATTACAACGGGCGGGGCCACAAGCCTGCAACAGGTTATCCGGACGACTTACCGCAACATTGGTCACGAAGATGCCTACGGGGTTAACCTCTTCCTGAACGCTACGTTCTTCTCGAAACTGCAGGTGGGCGGTGGTGTTGATTTGTACCACACGTTCCTGACCAACAACGGCAGCGCCATGTACGGGGCGTCGAACTCGGGCTGGGTTGTATCAGGTCGCTTATTCAGCAACCTGACCCTGAAAAACGGCTGGGGTGTACAGGCATTCGGTGGTGCCCGTGGCCGTCAGGTGCAGTTACAGGGCTATCAGGGCAGCTTTGCGTTCTACAACCTTGGTGTGCGTAAAGAATTCAAGAGCAAACGCGGCAGCATCGGTTTCGCAGCCGAAAACTTCCTGAACTATCCGTTCAAGGTGCGGTCGGAGTCAATGTCGCCGATTTTCTCGCAGCAGAGCGTAAACAGCATGTATAACGCCAACTTCCGGATTACGTTTAACTACCGGCTGGGCAAAATGAGCTTCGATGGCTCAGGCTTCTCACTCGGCCGCAGGAAGAAATCAATCAGCAACGACGACGTGAAGAGCGAAGGCGGTGGCAATGATAATGGCGGCGGACAGCAGCAGCAGCAAGGTGGTATGCAGCAAGGCGGTGGTGGCGGACGCCCTCGCCAATAAGCAGATACTTTGTTAAAACATGCTTAAAAAAAGCGTTGGCAGTCCGAAAGCCAACGCTTTTTTTAAGTACTTTACCGACAGGAGTCCTGTTTTTTCTAAAATTTACCATACAACTAACCTTATCTTAACATGCTTAACCGAAGAAATTTTCTGAAGCACGCAGGTGTGACTGCGCTTGGCGGACTTGCGTTGCCTGCCTTTGTAAATAATCTGTCGGCCAGTGGGTTACTGGCCGAACGGCCTGTCGGTATACAGTTGTTTACGCTGTTCCGGTTTATGAACGAAGATCCGAAAGCAACACTGGAAAAAGTGGCGGCAGCGGGATACAAGGAGGTCGAATCGGCGTTTAATACGCGGGGTGGATATTATGGCTACAGCGCCAAAGAATTTAAAGCGCTGGTTGAAGGCATGGGTATGACGTGGCGGGCACACCATGCCGGCGGGGCTCCCTTCCGGCCTCGCCCGACGCCACCGGCCAGCGCGACATCGGCAGCCGGTGGGCCCCCTGCTCAGGCGCCGCGTATGCCGGCCAACATGCCGCCCATGCTGAACCTGCGCGACAACTACCAGCAGCTGGTCGACGAAGCTGTCGAGGGCGGACTGTCGTATCTGGTCTGTTCCAGCACGCCGGTTGGTACCATCGACGACATTAACAAGTCGATTGAGGTATTTCAGAAAACGGGTGAGGCCTGCAAAAAAGCGGGTATCGGGTTTGCTTACCATAATCACGCTACGGAATTTGATCCGGTCGATGGCGGGAAAACACCGTATGAACTCATCCTGTCGCAGACGGATAAAGACCTGGTAAAAATGGAACTTGACCTGGCCTGGGCGGTGAAAGCCGGTAAAGACCCGGTTGAGTTATTTAAGGGGCAGCCCGGCCGCTTCCCGCTCTGGCATATCAAAGACATCAAGTCGGATCTGAAAACGATTACCGAAGTAGGCAACGGTGTGGTTGATTTTAAAAAAGCGTTTGCCGCCGCCAAAATCGCCGGATTAAAGTACATTTTTGTGGAGCAGGACATGGCGCCTGGTGTGGAAAGCATTCTGACCAGTATTGCCAACCTGAAAAAGGTAATCTAATGGATAACGCCCGCCGTAGCGCTATGAAAAAGCGCATGCTGATGGCCGCCATCTTTCTGCTGGCTGGTATCCAGTTCATCCGGCCGGCCCGGAACCTGGGCAATGCTGACGGGCCGCAGGATATTACCCATGCCGTTGCGGTACCGGCTCCGGTGCTGACGATGCTGAAAACCTCGTGTTATGACTGCCACGCAAATAAAACGGCCTATCCCTGGTACGCTAATATTCAGCCGGTCGGGTTGTGGCTGGGTCATCACGTGGAGGAGGGCAAGGAAGAACTGAATTTTACGGAATTTGCGACGTATGCCCCTAAACGGATGGCGCATAAGCTCGAAGAAATTGCGGAGGAGGTAGAGGAAGGCCACATGCCGTTACCGGCCTATACCCTCATTCATGCCGATGCAAAACTGACTGAAGCGCAGATGGCTGAGCTCACTGCCTGGGCTAAAGCGCAGCAACAGCAGGTTGCGGCCAAAATAGGGCAGTAATGATTAGTTATAGTAGTTTTCTGTCCGGACAGCGCCAGCGCTGTCCGGATCATTCCCGCTCCAGAAAGGCCGCCGCCCGCCTGGGATCGAAGCGGTAGAGATACGGGGCCTTGTGTGCGCCGCCGGTCCATTTTTTGTCGACCCGCTCCAGAATTTCCAGACTCAGCATCTTCCGCTGAAAATTAGCCCGCAGCAGTTTTTTATCCAGAATCGTTTCGTACAGCGCCTGTAACTCGCTCATTGTAAACATCTCGGGCAAGAGGTTAAAGCCGATCAGTTTGTAGTCCAGCATCAGCCGCAGGGTTTCCAGGGCCTTGCGGGTAATGTGGTTATGGTCCAGAATCAGCGGAGGAACCCGGTGAATGTCGTACCAGTGATAGTCCTCATCGAGTATACCGGTTGTCAGCACGACCTTCGAAAAATCGACCAGCGCATAATAGCCTACCGACAGGAAACGCCCGAGTACCCAGTGGTCGTCCGGCAGCTCAATACCAATGGCCTGCATGGTGTCCCGGTGTACCTTCGAAATAGCGCGGTCGGCCTGACCGAAGGTGCAGAACTGTTCGAGGTAAATGTCGTGCAGACCCGTCCGTTCCTGCAAAATCCGCTGTGCGGCATCGTTGATGCCTTCGTCTCTGAAAACAAATCCCCCCGGCAGCGACCGTTTATCGGTATTCTTAAATGTAAGCACCAGTACCTTGAGCTGGTTCTGATGAAAACCGAAGATGACACAGTCAATCGACACATTCTGAAAAATAGCGTCACCGTTGTCGAGAAAGTTTTTAAGAGCCTCGTTTGCTTGCATGGGAAACCAGACGATGAGATAAGGGCGCTGATGGAGCAGGTTACTGTTAGAAACGAATGTTGACGCTGAATCTGTACAGAGTAACCGGACCGGCAGGTAAAATTAAGGCATTCGGTCATAGAACCAAAAGAACTCAGAAACAGACAGAAACCCGGCCTTTGGTTGGAAAGAGGCTAACCGCATCACATAGAGACGGGTAGATGGCTGACCGGAAAGCAATATAAACTCCTGATTGTTTCGTAATTTGTCCTTGATTAATCCTGTAATCAGAATCCTATGATGAAAACGTGGCCGCTTACAGGTCTGATTGTCCTGGCCGCCGGTTCGCTGCTGTTGGGCAGTTTTACGGACGGGCAACCGCCCAAACCGGATGATAACCGCTTTACGCCTGTGGTACTGACTCCCGAAGGTGCACTTGATGAACCAATGGTTTTTCAGGTACTCAGAAACGGGACGGTTTACATCATCGAGCACAAGGGGGCGTTTAAAAAATTTGATCCGGTGACCAACAGCGTCGGCCTGATCGCTACCATTCCGGTATTTAAGGAGAATGAACAGGGCCTGGTCGGTTTTACAATGGACCCTGACTACGATAAAAACCACTGGATTTACCTGTATTACGCCCATCCGACCGAAAGTAAGATGCGGCTCACCCGCTGGGAACTACGGAATGATAAACTGATTCAGGCGTCGGAAAAGGTCTTGCTTGAGATTCCGGTCGACCGTGCCGAAACCAGCCACACGGGTGGCGGCATGACCTGGGATGCGGCCGGTAATCTCTACCTCACTGTGGGCAACAATACCGGCAACTCCTATATGGCCCAGACCGATGAACGGCCCGGCCGCAGCCGCTGGGACGATCAGCGCGGGGCCGGTAACACCAACGACCTGCGGGGCAAAATTCTGCGGATACACCCCGAGCCAGACGGCACCTACAGCATTCCGGCCGGCAATCTGTTCCCGAAAAACGCAGATCGGGCACGGCCGGAAATCTACGTCATGGGCACCCGCAATGCCTGGCGGCCATCCATCGACAGTAAAACGGGCTGGCTCTACTGGGGCGAAATCGGGCCGGACGCCGATGTGGATTCGGAGAACGGGCCGCGTGGCTACGACGAGCTGAATCAGGCCCGGAAGCCGGGCTTCTTCGGCTGGCCTTACTTCATCGGCGATAATTATGCCTACCCCATCTATGACTATGCCACCAACAAACCGACGCACAAGCTCGATCCGCAACATCCCGTCAACAAGTCGGTGAATAACACGGGCCTGACGGAGCTGCCACCGGCACAACCGGCGTTTATTTACTATCCCTATGCCGTATCGGAGACGTTTCCGCTGGTGGGGTCGAGTTCGCGCTGTGCCATTGGTGGTCCGGTCTATCACCGGTCTGATTTTACCAGTCCGAAACGGCCGTTTCCGGCATACTACGAGGGAAAATGGCTGGCGGCCGACCTGTCGCGGTTCTGGATTATGGCCATCAGTATGAAACCCAACGGCGACTACGACCGCATGGAGCGTTTTGCGCCCGATTACCATCCCCGCCAGCCAATTGACCTGAAATTCGGGCCGGAGGGGGATTTGTATGTGCTGGAATATGGAGGCAGTACGCTGAAATCACCGGCTGAAGCACGGTTGGTGCGGCTTGAATATAATGCCGGTAACCGGAAGCCGGTCGTGCAGGCATCGGCCAGTAAGCGGGGCGGGGCGTTGCCCCTGTCGGTAACGCTGCTGGCAGACGGTACTAAAGATTACGACGGCGACCAGCTTACATACCGCTGGCAGGTGACTGGCAAGGGACAGCCAACCCGCTCGTTTACAACGGCTAACCCATCGGTAGTCTTTGAAAAGGCCGGGGTGTATACCGCTACCTTGACGGTTACGGATGCACACGGCGCTCAGAACAGCCAGTCGATCCGGCTTGTGGCGGGCAACGAACCTCCCGTCGTGGGGCTGACGCTGACCGGAAATGCACAGTTCTTTTTCCCGGACAAACCGGTTTCGTATGCCGTTGCGGTAACGGACCGGGAAGATGGCAGCCTGAGCAACGGCCGTATCAAACCCGAACAGGTGGCCGTCAGCATCGATTACGTATCAGAAGGCTTCGATTTTGCCGATGCGCACATCAACCAGCAAAAAGTCGATGCCTCGACGCAGTTTGCGGTGGCACGGGCAATGATCCGTAAAACCGACTGCGGCAACTGCCATAATACGGCCGGCAAAGGCGTCGGCCCGTCATACCGGGAGGTGGCCGGTAAATACAAAACCGATCCGGCAGCGACCGACCGGCTGGCGAAAAAGATCATTACGGGCGGTACCGGTGTTTGGGGTACGGAAGCCATCATGCCCGCCCATCCGACGCTGGCACTGGCCGATGCCCGTACTATCGTCAGATACATACTGAACATCGATACACAGAAACTCAGTACGTTGCCGGTACAAGGGTCATATACCACGCGTGTTCCGGCCGATGATCCGGGGCGGGGCAAATACCTGCTGCGGGCTGCTTATACCGACCGGCCGACCAGCGTGCCGTCGCAGACAACGGAAGCGGTTGTCGTTCTGCGGGCACCGCGATTAGTGCCCACCGATGCAGAGGTGGTGCAAGGGGCCGTCCGCGATCAGCTGGACGACTATACCTTTATGACGGCCAAACCGAATACGTACATCGGCTTCCGGCAGCTTGATCTGACGGACGTGCGGCAGATTGAGTTCCGGCCCAACTGGCACCTGTATGACATTTACCGTGGCGGGTTTATCGACATCCGGCTGAATTCGCCGACAGGGCCGGTTATCGGCACGACGGAACTGAAGGAAGAGCAGTTTAACATCAAGAAGTTTCCGGGCGGTATCGGTAATTTCTGGGGTGGCCCGCCGGGCAGCGACCGTAACCTGAAAACAACGGCTTCCAAAGCCACCCTCAAAGAAGCGGTGCGGGGCCGGCACGATGTGTATTTTATGTTCCGGAACGACAAGGTGCCGCCGTCCGATGCGTTGTTTCCGTTAGCCTCAATTACGCTATATGATTAGTTATCAACGCATATACGCTATCCTGGCCGGTCTTTTGTTGCCGGGCGGTCTGATGGCGCAGCCGGCATCGATTACGAATGCGGTCGGGATGGAGTTCGTACTCATCCGGCCGGGGACGATGGTGGTGGGCCGGTTTGAGCCGGTGTATCCTAAACCCGGCGACAAGGATGTGTACTGGACCGATGCGGAGTTTAAACTGGCCGAAAAACTGGCCCGGCAGGACGCGCGTCCGGGTTTTCCGGTCACGATCCGGAAGCCGTATTACATCGGTCGGTTCGAGGTAACCCAACGGCAATGGACGCAGGTAATGGGCTGGAATCCGTCGGTTTTTCAGGGAGATAAACTAGCGGGTGAAACGGCTGATCATCCCGTAGAAAACATTACCTGGGCCGATGCACAGGCGTTTGTTGCGAAATTAAATCAGCTCGACAACGCGCACCGGTACCGGCTCCCGACCGAATTTGAGTGGGAGTATGCCGCCCGCGCGGGCGCGGAGGGTGATATCCCATGGAAAACCATCTGGCAAACGGCGCAGACCGGTACCCGCACCACCAATAGGGTCGGGCAGAAGCCGGCCAATGCCTGGGGGCTGTACGACACGCTCGGCAATGTCTGGGAGTGGGTACAGGACTGGTACAACGACAAGCAGTTTGCTGATCCGGTGCCTCCGCGTACGGGCAGGCAGCATGTGCTCAAAGGCGCGTCGTTTGTCGGCGATGTAAAGAATGCTACGTACATGACCCACGCCGCCGGTCCGGCCAATGGCTGGGATGTGGGCGTACGGATTGTGATGGAAGTAAAGACAGAAAAATGAAACGTCTATTTCACCTGAGCTGCCTGCTGGTCAGTGTATTATCGGCCATAACTGCTTTCGGGCAGGGAAGGGGAATACCGGCTGGGTTCCGGCCGCTGTTCAACGGGAAAAACCTGACCGGATGGCACAAAAGCCGGACGACCCATCAGGGGACGACCGGTAATTTTTACGTAGAAAACGAGACGATTGTCCTCAAACAACAGCCGTACGGGCAGGGCGGTGTGTTGCTGACCGACCGTAAATTCCGCAATTTCGAGCTGTATCTGGAAGCCAAAATTGATTCATTCTGCAACGGCGGTATTTTCCTGCGGTCGACGGAGAGCGGGCAGGCGTACCAGATTGAGCTGGCCACGCCCGGCGGCACCGGCGACCTGCTGGGCGAAATGCTGCCCATCAGCCAGTCGGCCAAAGCCACGAAACTGGCGTCGGTCTGGCGGGCCAACGACTGGAACGCATTCCGGATCCGGATGGAAGGCGAGGTGCCACACCTGACGTTGTGGGTAAATGACGTACTGATGTGGGACATTACCGAACCCAAAAATGACTTTGTGGCGGGTGCGACCGAAGGCATGATCGGCTTGCAGGCCCATTGGTCGTCGGCTTATCAGCCGGGCGTACAGGCCTTCAGCATGGCCGGCTCCTGGAAGCCCGGCGGTGCCCACCGCTTCCGGCGGATCGCGGTGAAGGAGTTGTGAGGGGAGGCTGGAAACCGGATGCTGGATAAACTCTCCGAAGGTTTTAAACCCCCGGAGAGTTTGTCTGCATTTAATCGCTCAATTAAACGACTGCCTGAATTCGAGCGGGCTTTGTTTTGTCTTTGCCTTAAACAGCTTGTTGAACGACTGGGAATGCTCAAAACCAAGCGCATAGGCGATTTCGCTGACGGACAGTTCGGTGGTCGAGAGCTTTTCCTTGGCTTTGTCGATCAGCTTTTCATGGATCAGCTGTTGCGTTGTCAGGCCGGTGTGCTGTTTCAGCATGCTGCTCAGGTATTTGGCCGACATGTGGAGGGTTTCAGCAATGTACTGAACCGTGGGCAGCCCTTCGGATAAACGTTCTTCATCGTTGATATAGGTTGTCAGCACGTCTTCTACGCGTTCAAGCGTTTTACTGTTGGTGATTTTCCGGGTGATAAACTGGCGCTCATAAAACCGCTGGGCATACGTAAACAGCACGTCGAGCTGGGCAATAATCACATCCTGGCTGAATTTGTCAATGTTGGCGTGATATTCTTCCCGGATATTGTTCACAATGCCGTTGATGACCGTTTCTTCTTTGTCGGAAAGAAACAAGGCCTCGTTTGCCGAATACCCGAAATATTCGTACTGCTTGATTTTTTTGGCAAGTGTCGTATTCCACAGAAAATCAGGGTGGATAAACAGCATCCAGCCGTCCAGATGGTGCGGTACACCGTTGTCTTCGCCGCGCAAAACCTGCCCCGGCGACATAAACGCCATGAGCCCTTCATCGAAATCATATTTCTGCTGGCCATAAAACAGCTTATCGCACCCCCGTTTCAGCGATACCACGTAGAAGTCTGAAATAACGGCGTTAATCCCCGTGTCATTTCTGAGATTTTTCAGGTCAATAATGCCGATGAGCGGATGATGTGGCTTTGGCAGGTTCATGAGCCGGTGGATTTCGGCAATAGACTTAATCCGGTATGGCTTTGTATGGTCCATGACAGTTAGTTTTTGAACGGGTATTTTAACCAGATTAAGAGCAGCGGCAAGGCCAGAAACGGAATTTCGATGAGTGCCATCCGAACGTTCCCGGCCCGCAGCGACAAGGCCATGATCAACAGGATAATAACCGCGTTTAGCAGGTTGCCGATGAAAAAGGTTTGCGGGAAAAGCAGCATCAGCCCAATCAGGATGGACAGGGCACCCATAAACGGCATGATGGATTGGGTGATGCCTAAATCGGCCATCATTTTTGATTGTTCGGCATTGGCCGGCCGGAATGCGTCCCAGCCATGTTTGATGCTCAGGAAGGCCGAAACTAAAAGAAGGATAATACTGACGATTTTCATTGCTGGCTTGTTTAAAAGACAAATTAATCATTTCCCGTACATGAATGAGGCGCCCATTTTGCCCGACTGCGCAATCAGCAGATTAGGCGCGATCCGGCTCAGCACACGCATAACACCGGCCAGGCCCGGGTACACTTCATCCCTGTCGTTTTTCATCCCTTTGATAGCCGTGTCCACGATTTTGTCAGGGGCCATCAACATACCCGCATTGAAACCGTCTTCGTTCACAAATTTATCGTTCAGCGGGGTCGAAGAACCCGGCGCTACCAACTCCATAACCTTAATGTTTGTGTGTTTTAACTGGACCCGTAATGCCTGCGTATACGACCGGAGTCCTGCTTTGCTGGCACTATAAACCGGAGAAATCGGGAAAGGCATGAGCGCAATGCCCGACGTTACGTTCATGATCGCCGCATGGGGTTTGGTCTTAAGGTGCGGCAGAAACTGCTGAACCATCCGGATGGGCCCGATCAGGTTGATGTCAATTTCACGGGTAATATCGGTTAGTTCGTGCTGATGGTGCAGGCTGATTTTACGCATTTCGCCCGCATTGTTAATGAGGATATTCAGGGCCGGAAAGTCCCGGATGACTTGCTCATACAACCGGACAATGTCCTCTGCGCTACTGACATCGCTTTGTATGGTATGTACCTGCGGCAGTTGCTGTTTAACCTCCAGAAGTTTCTGCGCGTTTCGTCCGGTGATGATGACGGTATTCCCTAAAGCAATGAGTTTTGAGGCAAATTCAATGCCGAATCCACCCGTGCCGCCTGTAACTAAAATTGTGTTGTCTGATAGTTTCATTGTTTCTGTTTTTTTGTTGAGGCAAAGTTCGGCACTACGCAAAAAACGGATGTAGCCAAAAGTCGTAATGTTGTAGTTGAAAAAGCAGGGACGGATAGGTAAATCCGTGATCATCCGGGTTTTAGATAGGTAACTTCCCGGAAGTTCTAAACCATAGCCGCGTACGGTCGCCAGGCGGCCCTGTTCCGGAAGTTACCTGTCTAAACCCTTACCAATGATGGAAACCAATCGCAGAGAATTTCTGAAACACATGGGCTGGGGACTGGCCGGCCTATATGCTGTCGCCGGCCTGCCCCGCGAAACCTTCGCCGCGCCGAACCGGACGTTTAAACTGCCCCGCGCCATACCGGAAACGCAGGGCGTATCATCGACCGGACTCCTGGACTTTATCAACGCCGTCGAGTCGCGGAAACTGAATGTCCATAGTGTCATGGTGGTCCGGCATGGGCAGGTGGTAGCTGAGGGCTGGTGGGCACCCTATAGCCCGACGCTGAAACACACCCTGTATTCGCTCAGCAAAAGCTTTACCTCAACGGCCGTCGGGCTGGCGGTGGCAGAAGGCAGGCTGAGTGTCGAAGATAAGGTAGTGTCGTTTTTCCCGAACGACGTACCGGCGACCATCAGTACAAATCTGGCGGCAATGCGGGTAAAAGACCTGCTGACGATGTCGACCGGCCACGACAAGGATACGACCGCTGCCGTGCGCGGGGGCAGTGATCCGAACTGGGTAAAAACCTTTCTGGCACAGCCCGTTGATCACCAGCCCGGGACGCATTTTGTCTACAACAGCGGGGCAACCTACATGCTGTCGGCCATTGTGCAGAAGCTGACCGGTCAGCCTGTTCTGGCTTATCTGAAACCACGGCTTTTCGACCCGCTGGGCATTGAAGGGGCTGACTGGGAGGTTGACCCGAACGGCATCTGCGTGGGTGGCTGGGGCCTACGGGTAAAGACCGAAGACATTGCTAAATTCGGGCAGATGTACCTGCAGAAAGGCATGTGGAACGGCAAGCGTATTCTGCCCGAAGCCTGGATTGCCGATGCCACCCGCTTTCAGGTACAGTCGGCGGGCGGTTCGCGGCCGAAAGAACAGAATGACTGGCTACAAGGCTATGGCTACCAGTTCTGGCGTTGCCGCCACGACGCGTACCGGGGCGACGGCGCATTCGGGCAGTACTGCATCGTGTTGCCGAAGGAAGACGCCGTGGTAGCGATTACGAGCGAAACGGGCGATATGCAGGCGGTCATGGATGAGGTGTGGACGCACATTCTGGGTGGGTTCCGGTCCGGCAGTTTACCTGCCGATGCCACCGCACATCAGCAGCTGACCAAAAAACTGGCGGCCTTGTCGATGCCGTTGCCGGTCGTTTCGTCAACCTCGCCGCTGGTAAGTCAGATCAGCGGGAAAACGTTTGCGGTTGATGCCAATTCGATGGGTGTAAAAACCGTCGGACTGAATTTCGGCAAGGAAGGGTGTTTGTTTACTATGCGAAACGAGCAGGGCGAACACCGGATTCTGTGCGGGCTGGGCCGTCGGGTAGAGGGCGAAACGGGGCTTTCGGTCATTCCGATAAAGCTGGTGCCGACGCCGGTGCCGGGCGAAACGAAAACCAAAGTCTCCGCCAGCGGTACCTGGACCGACCCGAACACCTTCGAGATGGTCTGGCGCTTCAACGAAACGGCGCACTACGACCGCGTAACCTGCCGTTTCGACGGGGATCAGGTGCAGGTAACGTTTACGAAAAGTCTGGTTGTTCTCAATCCGAATACCAAAGATGACCGGCCTGTTTTACACGGGAAAGTAATGACATCAACGCTGTCGCAGGGTAAATAACGGCTCAAAACCTATGAATTATCTCTGGAAAGCCACGCTGACGGGAATATTAACCGCCGGGGTGAGTGTTGTACGTCCGGGTCAGACGCAAAAGCGTTCTCGCGGCCCGCAGGGAATGACCTGCTATTCTTGTGATGCTGCGCTAAACAGGGAGAATGATAAGGCGTAATACATACGTTTGATGTCCGGGTATAAAGGGTTGCCGTCTCAGATAAACTACTCGTACCAATTATGTTGGTTGTAGTAGTTTATCTATAGACAGCATGTGTATAAGGAACGGTGAATAAAAAAGCAGGCACACAAATTGTAATTGTCTTTGTGTAATACTCAACTAATTACTTGTTATAAAATAACTTCTCTGGTAAATAGTTAGCAATACCTGGTGTATATTGTAATAAGTTTATTTGTACTGAATGACCGGTTACTGGGTCTCCGTTAATAATAATCCGTCGGTGGTAACTGGTTAAACTTAGCAAATGATTCTATCATTTGCTAAGCCATTTACTTGCTTTAAGTTAATGGTATAATGGTGTGGAGGATATGGTATTAGTGGGTAGGATTTGAATTTTTTTATTTGTGTTTTATTCCTAGTGTTAATTGTTGCTTGCCGTTTATAACTCAGGTGCAAGCGGAAAGTCAATACTAAAGCTTGTTAAGTTATGGATATAGTTACTGATAATTTTATCTCCAACTACAAATACTACATCTATTAAGTTAGCTTCTGTATATCCTGCATTAAAGAAAGCCTGTTTAGTGTCTGTACTGGCCCGGCCTTTATTTTCTACTATTGAGACAGTCAGCTTAACCAATGCATCAAGTTTAGCATCAAAAGAGGCCGTACCTTTTCGGAGTTCCAGAATTTGATCATCGCTAAACCCATTCATTTTAGCTAGCGCTGTATGGGCAGACTGACAATACCGACAACCGTTGATCTGACTGGTTGCCAGGTTGATTACTTCTCTTTCTTTTGCTCTTAGGGTACTTTTCCTGTTTTGGAAGGAAAGATAGTCACCTAAGGCTGTTTCATTTTTTGCATAATAAGCATAAAGGTTAGGAACAAAGCCCAGACTTTTTTTAAGATTATCAAAAATCGCTTGGTTGTTAGCAGATACTTCTTCTCTGGAAGGAACTGAAAATGCCGACATTATTTATTTAGTTTATGACTAGATTAAGTACGATACAAAAGTAAGCTGACTATGCGCAAATGTGTTTAGTTGTTTTTCCTTATAAATTGGCAATATTTCCTGCACTTGAACATTTGAAACTAGACGGACTCATTTTTTCCATCTTTTTAAAAAAACGGCTAAACGTATGGATGTCTTGAAAACCTATGTCATAAGCTATTTCTTTAATTGATTTGTCAGTATACTTAAGTAGCCTTTTGGCTTCTAATATTTTTCTTTCATGAATAATCTGTAAGGGTGTTTTCTCTGACAAAGCCGAGAATAAGTTGGAGAGCGTTTTGGGTGATTTATTCAGGATGTCTGCATATTCTTTAACTGTATGTTTTGTTCTGAAATTTTTTTCTACAAGGAAATTAAATTCTCTGATGATGTTTACCTCGGTACTACTTTGTTGATGTAGGTTGTTTTGTGCTTTATAGATTCTGGTACACAAAATGATAAAACGTTTCAGAATACTTTGCAGCATGTCAAGTTGTAAATCATCTTTCGATTCAAGTTCTGTCTGAAATATTTTCCATATTATCTCAAATTGTTCAATTTTATCATCTGGTATAGTAAGCATTGGTATTTGATTGACTCCGTAGAATAATATCCCTTTACAGCCAACTTCCTTATCATGATTTAGCACACAATAAAACTCTTTATTGAATTTTATTTGACGTGTTTCTAATTCATTATTTACCGTTAATTCATGAAACTCTGTAAGGCAGATGATTGTATTTATTGGTAAGATATACTTACGGCCTTCGTGAATTATTTCTGAACATTTGTCCTTAGTCCAGATAAATATTAAAGGGAATTCCAGTGATTTGTCATATGTAATGGTGGTGTTGTTTTTTAGAACCTGTATTTGTAAAAACTCATTATTTTTTCCGAGAAACTCCATATTGTAGCAATTATTTTATGTTTATATGACGTTATTATGGCTAAAATGTATCGGAATGGTTGTATTATTTTTTATATGATGTTTTGTTGTTTTGTATGGATGGAATGCAATGCCTGTACAGAAGCTGATTAGGGCCAGGTAACGGTAGAAACGTATCAAGCCCGCTCTAACGGCTAAAGAACGCGGGGCACCGTAAGTAATATTGCGGCGGCGCCGCCGTCCGGAGACGCTACCACTACGAATCAGTATTTCTCAAACCAGTCAAACTTATTGTGGATGATATTTTGCTTTTCCTGTCTCAGATAATTGAGGTAGGCTGCCGCAACCGGCGACATTTTTTTGTCCTTCAGCCAGATCAGATACCAGTTTGACTTAATCGGAAAGCCTTTTACGGGAATAATCTGTAACTGACCGTTTTGCAGTTCGTTTTTGATCCCTATCAACGGCATGATAGAATACCCGAGACCGGCGATAACGGCTTGTTTAACGGCTTCATTGCTGGTTAGCTCCATCTTTTTCTGCACCGGCAGGCTGTTGCTTTTGATAAACCGTTCCATCACATGCCGCGTCCCTGAGCCCTGCTCCCGGTAGATCAGCGGAATCCGTTCGAAAATCTCTTTGTCGTAGGCGGGACTGTCGAAGCGCACATCGTTGTTGCCCACCACAAAAAGCTTGTTCTGCATCAGTTCAACATGGTCGGTGCTCAGGTTTTCCGGCAATACGCTGACCAGTGAAAAATCCACCTCGTTCTTCTCCAGACTCAGTACAACCTGCGCTTTGTTGGTAACATCCATCAACAGCTCAACGCCCTGATGCTGTTTAATGAAATCAGCGATGAAGTAAGGGGCAATGTACTTCCCCGTTGAAACAACCGATAGTTTAAGTTTGCCGGTGATGTGCCCTTTGTGGGCGTGCATCTTAAAGCTGATCGCGTGCACTTCGGCCAGAATTCTGTCGGCCGCTGCTGCGATCTCTCTCCCGAACTCCGTGACATAAATCCGTTTATTAATCACCTCAATCAGCGGAATATCAAACTGATCCTGAAAGTTTTTGAGCTGAATCGACACCGCGGGCTGGGTGAGGTGCAGTTCTTCGGCTGCCTTTGTAATGCTCAGGGTTTGCACCACTTTCAAAAACACCCGAAGCTGGTTTAGTGTGTAGTTCATAAAAAGTATTTATGATGAGTATTGCAAAGTTATATTTTTACTTATAATCTGCCTTTCTCAGTTTTGCACCGTCAATCAACGCAAAGAAAATGCAACGAATAACGGTAGCAAAAGGTGACGGTATCGGTCCCGAAATTATGGATGCCACGCTCTCAATCATTAAAGCCGCAGGGGCCCGGATTGAGATTGATGAAATTGAGATCGGTGAAAAAGTGTATCTGGCCGGCAATACCTCAGGTATTGCCCGGGAGTCGTGGGACATTATCCGCAGAAACAAGGTTTTTCTGAAGGCACCAATCACAACCCCCCAGGGGGGCGGTTACAAAAGCCTTAATGTGACGACCCGCAAATTTCTGGGCCTTTATGCAAACATCCGGCCTTGTGTCAGTCTGCATCCGTTTGTGAAAACCAAACACCCGCAGATGGATATCGTTATTGTGCGGGAAAACGAAGAAGATCTGTATGCGGGCATTGAACACCAGCAAACAGACGAAGTCGTGCAGTGTCTGAAGCTGATCAGCCGGCCGGGTTGCGAAAAAATTATCCGCTACGCCTTTGAGTATGCGGTCCGGTACGGCCGCCGTAAAGTGACCTGCTTTACGAAGGATAACATCATGAAACAGACCGACGGCTTGTTTCATCAGGTATTTGACGAGATCGCCCAGGAATATCCGTCGATCGAAAACGAACACTGGATTATCGACATCGGCGCGGCAAAAATGGCCGATACCCCCGAAGCGTTTGACGTGATCGTGATGCCGAACCTTTACGGCGATGTGCTGAGCGATGTTGCGGCGCAGATTGCCGGTTCGGTCGGGCTCGCCGGTTCGGCAAATATCGGGGAGGCCTGTGCCATGTTCGAAGCCATACACGGGTCTGCTCCGCGGCGGGCCGGGCAGAATATGGCCAATCCCTCGGGGCTGTTGCAGGGGGCCATTCAGATGCTTACCCATATCGGCCAGGCCGACGTTGCGGAGAAGGTACAGAATGCATGGCTCAAAACCATTGAGGACGGCATTCATACCTACGACATCTACAAAGAAGGTGTCAGTACGCAAAAGGTTGGTACAAAGGAGTTTGCCGAAGCCGTCATCAATAACCTCGGCCAGAAACCCGCGCAGCTGAAAGCGGTGCACTACGGCAACGGCTCCACGCTGAATCTGCCGAAGTATGTACGTAAGCCGGCGAAGAAAAAAGAGCTGCAGGGCGTAGATGTTTTCGTGCACTGGAACGGGGAGGATGCAGCACAGCTCGCCGCCCTTGTCGAACAACTGAATACACCGGCCGCACAGCTGAGTATGATTACAAACCGGGGCATCAAAGTATACCCCGATGGATTCCCTGAAACGTTTTGCACCGACCACTGGCGCTGCCGGTTCAAGCCTGCCGAAGGGGAACAGCTTACGAAGCAGGACATTATCCGGTTGCTCCAGGCCGCCGACGAAAAACATATCGATGTCATCAAAACAGAAAACCTGTATGCTTTCGATGGTAAACCGGCTTTTTCACTTGGACAGGGTCAATAATCACAGCGCGACAATGAACATACAACTGATCAAAGGCGATTTTACGCCGACCGAAGCAATCGATATCCTGACTGGCATGGTCAACGTGAAAATAAAATTTCACGAACGCAAAATCGCCGGAACAGACAGCGAAGAAGACATAAAAATGCGGGAGCGCAGAATCCGCCAGCTTCAGCAGTCGTTGCATGAAGCACGGCAACTGATGCTGGCGAAAGAAAAGCACTGTACGCTTACGGCAGATATCCTGATTGGCTGATCATGAAAAAAAAACTGCTCCCGTTGGGTTGTTTTCTGCCTTCATTACTCTGTATGCTGCTGGTGTTTAAGACAGACGATCAACTGCTGGCTGGTGTTTTAAAGGGTATTTCCCTGCTGCTGCTATTGCTGACCATAAAGTATCTGAGACAGGGCGGTTTTACGGATAATACACCGCTATAGGTGGGCGGTGTCTGTCCGCTTACGGCACTTCTGATTGTAGATCGATGACCATGTTTTGTGATTAAGCTGTTTATGGTGAGTATGTTACATGAGAATGGCCGGCATGCTACGAAGAGCATGCCGGCCAACAGGATAGGTACGTCAGGTGCCAATAATCTTTTTTTAGTGTGCCCGTTCTGTCAGATCGAGAATTTTATTGTCAAAGAAACGGGGGCGGTATTTTTTCTGACGGCACCGGCCGCCATTTTCCATATTTACGACAATGATTTTTTTGATCCTATTGACCGGTTGATCAGGGAGGAGAACATCAGTCACCTGTATGTGGTGGCAGATACGTCGTGTATGTTTGTACGGAACGTGCTGGAAAACCGGAATAAACGCGGAATCGCCTGCGAATCGCTGATCCGGGAGCTGGCAACTGATTATGACACCAATGAATCCCTCGCGGCCAAAGTCGTGACGCAGGAAATCCAGCTGCTGAGCCGGAAAAAGCTCTTTGCTGAGCGGATTGCTGCCGGAACGCTCTCCATGTACGCGCTGCTGACTAACAAATCGGATAACAGCATTACCATCATTGCGTAACAATCTGCATGGCTGTTTAGCTGAATAACCGGCTTAGCCAGTTTTTTGGGGCTGCGGGCACGGATACGGCCATTTCCGGAAACATTTCGTTGAAGCGGCTGACAATGGCCGGTTCGTGGCGCTGCACAAATTCAGGATCAAAATTGGTGTCGGCTATGTGCGCCATAACCTGTTGAACCGGAGCGCCGGTTTGGATCCATTGCTCCCAGATACCCTGCCGTTGCCGGATTCCGAACGTATGCATACCTGTTACGGCCCGCCGGTCATCGCCCGTAAAGACGATCCGGAGCGCTTTGGCCTGTTCGGGATGTTGCCAGTAAAGGCTTTGCAGGCTGCCATCGGCAGGGAGTCTGGCCGGAACGAGCCCGTAGGTCTGGTATTCGATGTCGAAGAATTTTGCGGAGTTGAAAAAAACGCCGGGCTGGTAAGCTGTCCGCTTGCCCAGAATGGTTTTGGCAACGGTTTCACCCATGATGCGGCCGGTATACCAGATCTGCTCAACGGCTTTCCGCCCGGTTGGCGGTGTGCGGTGCTGAACGCAGTCGCCGATGGCGTATACATCCGGTACGTTAGTTTCCAGAAACGCGTTGACCAGAATTCCCCGGTCGGTGTCGATGCCTGTGCCGCGCAAGAGGCTGATCTGTGGCCGGACCCCAATGGCGATGCCGGCGAACTGGGCCGGAATGAGGTCGCCGCGGGTTGTCCGGACGGAACTGATCCGCCCCGTTCCGTCGTCAATCAGTTCCGCGAGTTCGGTCGATAGACGGAGGTCAATGGTATGGTCACGGATATGCTGCGAGATCATTGCCGATTCGGCTTCGGGGAGCGTATGATTCCAGAAGCTGCTTTCCCGGACCAGAAACGTTACCTGAATACCCCGCGACAGGAGCATTTCGGCCATCTCGATGCCGATCAGGCCACCACCGGCCACGACCGCCTGCCGGATGCCTTTGGTATCGGTGTCCATCTGTTCCAGATCCTGCAGACTGTACAGGCCCTGCACACCCGTCAGTTGCTGCCCTGCGTGGCCCGGTAGGCCGATCTCATTGGGGGTTGAGCCGAGCGCCAGCACCAGTACATCATAGCGAATACGCCGCCCGTCTGTGAGTGTCAGATGCCGGCCACCGGTGTCGATCCGGTCAACGCGGGCATGGACCAGGTCAATCCGGTTTTTGGCCCAGAACCAATCTTCGTAGGGCTTGGTATGCTGGTACTGCATGTGGCCCATGTAGATGTACATGAGTGCGGTACGGGAGAAAAAATGCTCCGTTTCAGACGAAATGACCGTGATGGAGTCAGCACTGTGTTTGCGGATTTCGCGGGCGGCGGTGATGCCCGAAATGCCGTTGCCGATGATGACGATTGAGCGCATAGCAAAGCCGGATAGGGTGTAAATATAGACGAAAAGAGCCGTCTGATTGTTTCAGACGGCTCTTTTCAATAGATCAAATTTAATCTAGCGCGTTACCAGCAGGCGTTTGCTGATCCGTTGCTGATCCGTTTCGACATGAATGATGTAAGTACCCATCGGCAGGTCGCGGACCGTCAGCTGAAACTGATCGGCCGACAGGCGGCGGGTCGGCACGCGCTGCCACTGGCCGGCAGAATTCAGGACATCGACCGTATGGACCTCGCCCCGTAATACATCGGATTGCAGGAACACTTCGCTCGACGCCGGATTCGGATAGAGCCGGAAGTCGGCGACCGGGTCTTCGGTACCCAGATAAAGCTGCTGGAAAATCGGCAGCAGCTGAAAACTCTGTTGCAGTACACTCGTCACGGTTGATGTTGTTTCGCCCAGCCAGTCGGTCAGCAGTGTGGCATAAATCTGCCGGAAGTCATACTGCATTTTCAGGTTCCCGTTGTCGAGATCGGACAGGTTCGGGGTTTTCCCGATAAACTGTGTTTTCACGCCTTTGCCAAATACAAACACCGGAGCGGCCGTGCCGTGGTCGGTGCCGATGCTGCCATTCGACGCCACCCGCCGCCCGAACTCCGAGAACGTCATGCCGGCCACACGGTCTTCGGTACCCTGGGCTTTCAGGTCGTCCATAAAGGCCTTAATGCCGTCGGATACCTGTTTAAGCAGGGTTGCATGCGTGCCGGTAGTGGTATCGGTAGCGGTTGTCTGACTGGCATGGGTATCAAAACCGCCCAGTGAGACATAATAGACCTTCGTGCGTGAACCCCCGTGAATCAGCCGCGCCACAATTTTGAGCTGGTCGGCCAGGCTGTTGCTGGTTGGGTACGTGACGAGGTTTTTGCCCTTTGTGGCCGCCGCTTTGAGCTGAGCGGCATACTGGACCGACGATACCTGTTGTTGCCGGATAAACGTAAGGTTGCGGCCGGCAGGGGTATTCGTACCGGTGCCGGGATCCTGTACGGCTTTGTCGCCTACCAGCGCGGCAAAGGTATCGGGGTTCTGAATCGCAATCGCCATCGACTGGCTGGGGCCTAACAGTGCCGTTGACGCAATGGCGCTGATTTGTACCGCCAGCGGGTCGGGCATGCTCGGGCTCGGGTATTTGTCGGGATAGCCCGGATATTCGGTATTCAGGTAACGTCCCAGCCATCCGGTTGTCAGGGTCTGGTTGGCGTTGGCACCGGTAAACCAGATGTCGCTGGCACGGAAGTGTGAAAAGTTGGGCGACGGGTACGAAACACCCTGCACAATCGACAGCTTACCGTCGTTGGCCAGGGTTTGCAGGCCGGTCATGGCCGGATGCAGGCCCGTGGTCAGCGTATTATATAGCTTCAGTGCTTTGGTTTCGGGAATGGCAATGTTCGACCGTAGCGAGGTGTATTTGCTCATCTGGTCGAGTGGCAGTACCATGTTAATGCCGTCGTTTCCGCCGTTGAGCTGGATCATGACCAGTACGCGGTCGTTCACATCGGCCAGTTTAGCCAATGCCTGGACAAAGGCCGATTCCTGTCCGAACGCGCGCGCACCGTAGCCATCAAAAAGCACCGGAAGCATCATGCCGGCGGCGGCCTGTTTTAGAAAATGACGACGTTTCATAGAAGTTGGAATTCGGCCATGCGGAGTAGGTACAGAAATAAATTCGTAAGCTTCATTTTCACGACCGTACGTTTGGCCGCAATGTTGTTCTGCGTGGCGTCTACCCAGTCGCCCGGCCATTCGTAGCGCGGCAATCCGGCCAGCAGCACCGTATCCACCAGAAAATCCTTTTGTGCGTTGGTGAGTGCGGCCGCGAAGAGCTGGCCCGTCAGATCGTCGACCAGTTTAAAGGCATCCGAAGGATCGGGCAAGGATTTAGCTACCTCAACCGGGTCAAACGTATAGGCTTTACCGTTTACTTTTATCAGGCCGTTCACCAACTGATCGGTAAAATAGGCCCGTAAGGCCAGTGTGCTGGCCGAAATCCATGCCTGGTAGTAACCGGTATCATAATAAGCCTCCCAGCCAAAAACCGTTGGCTGGTCCATCAGATTTTGCTGCTGCTCGCGGGCGCGGGTCAGCAGGTAATTGGTAAATGTGTAGAAGTTGGTCGTGTCTTTGACCGGGTCGGGCGGGGTAACCTTAAACCAGCGCAGAGCCCCTACAATCAGATCAACCGGCGACTTAATAATGGCACCTGTCAGGGTATCTTCGTAAAAATGGCTGCTGGTAAACAGGGCCGTCAATACCGGCTTGATCTGGTAATTGCTATCGCGGAAAATTTTGGCCAGGGGCTCAATGTAATTTTTCTCTATATCGGCCGTAATGTCGGAACTGACAAACCAGATGTAGAGTTTCCGGACGATAAAACGTGCCGTTTCTGCCTGAGCCAGAATCATTTTGATCAGGTCGGCGATTTCTTCATCGCCCGCCGTAGCTGTAGTCCGGCCTTTAATGAGTACGGAGCCATACAGTTCCGAAAAGGCTTTGTCGAGCGTATCGTGCTGCGCAATCCGGAACGTCGAACCAATCGTCGGAATGGTTGTGTTGCGGTAGCCGGTATCAGTCCAGCCTGTCAGAACACGGGCGGCGGCCTTCACGTCGGCTTCGGTATAATTGCCCTTGCCGAGGCCGATAGTAAACAGTTCCTGTAATTCACGGGCATAGTTTTCGTTGGCTTTGCCCTGTGTATTCTGGTTGCCGTTCAGATACCGGAGCATCGACGGATCTTTGGTGACCGCAATCACAAAGTCGGAGAAATTACCGAGTGCATGTTGCCGGAGCAGCATGTTGTAACGGTACATAAACCGGCTGTCGTTGACCTCGGCGAAGGTTGTAACAAAATGATTTTGCCAGAACAAGACCATTTTTTCCTGTACCGATGTCCCTTCGCTGATCATCAGGTTCAACCACCAGCCTTTGAGCCAGTTCTGGTGGTTGCCCTGCGATGCTTCTACGAAGGGTTTATCGGTGTAGGTCTGCCCCGTTGTGGCGTCGAGGGGAGGGGCAGGTACCGGCTGATCGGCCAGCAACGTCGTTACGGCGGTTGCCGGTTTCATACCGGTAAAGGTCTTGACCTGCTCAGGCGTTGGCCCGGGCGTTGCCCGTCTGAGCAGGTGTGCCGCCTGCGCAGCGGTCAGTGGCTGGGTAATCGGAGTTAGCCAGGGCATATGGTTTCATTAGCTGTCGGAACGAAAACCTTTCTTTCCGGTTTGTAGGGTCGGACAGAAATTTTCATCGAACCGTTGCATGCTGATTGATAAGATTTTTGATTTATACGTGGTTAGTGATTAACTAAATAAAAGAACCAGTATAAACTACTCATTAACAAGTAATACATAGTGTTCTAATACTACGTTAAGTTAATAAATCAAATTATGAATTGCTTATTAAATTGTTCTTAAAAGCACAAAGCCCTGTCAGGGCGACAGGGCTTTGTGCGGAACCGGATAATTGGTTAGCGGCTAGAACAGCTTATTCCAGGCGTCTTTGGCTTTTTCTTTCAGCTCGTCAAACTGCTCCGATGCTTCGGCCTTCAGCTCATCGAACTTCTTCTCGGCAGCTTCCAGGGTTTCGGCGGCTTCGGCTTTCAGTTCGCTTAATTTTTCGGCGGCGTCTTCTTTAAACTCCGACAGTTCTTCACCGGCTTCGGCTTTCAGGCTATCGAATTTGGCCGAGGCTGTGGCCGCGACTTCGCCCGCTTCAGCCTTAAGTTCGGCAAGCTTTGCCGATGCCTGGGTTTTCAGTCCGTCGACATCGACCTCCGCCGCCATTTCATTCACTTTGTTAACAACCTGGTCTTTCAGTTCACCGAGCTTCTCCGAAGCAGCATTGATCTGGGCACCGGCTTCTGATTTCAGGGCGTCAATTTTATCGGAAACAGTCTCTTTGGCTTCGTTTTTTGCGTTCTCTTCCATGTGTCAGAATGGTTAGTAATAAGCCTGTAAGTTAGATGGTCTTGCTGACTTTTTCAATGACTTCGGGCATACCGTTTGCTAACTTATCCAATCCGGCGTATAATCAGATTACTGACGAGCTCAAAAAGCATTTTCGGCTTTAAGGTCCGCCAGTTACCGACCTGAAGCGTACCCCCGAAATTGATGTAATAGTCGAGGTGGTATTTCTTCCATTCACGCTCAATAAACTCCGGTACGTTGATGGCCGCGATCCAGCCTTCTTCCACATCGTCGAACCACTCTTCGTAGTAGCTGTCATCGGAGCCGTGGAAGTTGAGGAGATTCTCTGTCACGAGCAGGTAATGGTTGATTCCCTCTTCATTGAGCAGGTCGACCACCTGGCGTTTCAGGTACATGATGTCGTTATGGAGCGTGTCGTTCCATTCGCCAAACAGCTCAATGATGGCATACCGGCGTTCATAATCCACAAACAGGATTTTGCAATAGAGCGTTTCGGAGCCGATTTCATCCCAGAGCGGATGAATGTAATAGCCATAGATGGTGTTTTCGTACTGATTCAGATTATACTCCCGTCCGTAAAAGGGAGAGCGCTCGTCATCGGCCGAGACGTAATATTTTTCCCAACCGTAGTAAGGTTCGATGTCTTGCATGGGGTAAAGAGCGGTCTGCTGCCGCGGTGAAAGAGCAAAAGAATGAAAGAGCAATCGGCGCAGTCCGGCCGCCCCACGGTGAAGGAGCGGGCCGCTGCTACGGTAAAAGAACAAACAGGACTTTTGTTGCTCATACGCCCTGATAACACCGGAAACCCGGAATTGGTTGGCTTTAAGCAGACCTTATGATGCTTCGGACATACGGGTGTATACCTCTTCGAAACCGGCATTCCGCAGGTCCTTGTAGTGGTCGGCGTGATAGATGGCCAGCCGGTCGAGCAGGTGTACCAGAACCGCTTTTTCGCCCTCGGTCAGGGTACCGAAAGCGATGTCGGCCACGCGGGTCAGTTCGGGAAAACACTGCTGCACGACGGCCATCCCCTGCGGGGTAATCCGGAGCCGTTTCGAGCGCCGGTCGGTCTCGTCCGGAAACTCTTCGATATACTCCATTTTGATCAGCCGGTTGATGATGTCGATCCCCGACGGAAACTCCGACAGCATCTCATAAATCAGCTCGCTTTTCTTGGGCGTACCCATCTGCAGCAGCGCCATCAGATAAAGCGGATCGTCGATCCCCTTAAAATTGAGGGGCTGCATGGCTTTTTTGGAATAGATCGTCGCGTAGCGCGACAGCTTGCCGACCAGGGAGCCCAGCCGCGCATCCATGCTCATGGGCACACTTGCCCGGGGGGCCTGGCTGCTCAGGCTATCGGCCCATTGTACCGCATCGGTGGTTGGTGGGGCAAAGGCCGAGTGTTCGGTCAGGTAATGTAAACAAAAATCGGCCAGGCCGGCGTTCGGATGCTGTTCGCTATAGGCTGCCCACCGATTGACTAACTCAACTAATTTTTTTTCTCCGCTGTCCATTATACTATGATTTCATAGCTTTTGCTATAAATATACGTAAAAAGAGGACAAAAAGTTTTAGGTTAGCTAGTAATGGGAAGAGGTTCAGGCGTTTGTTGTTAAGGACCCAAGGCTAAAATCCGGTTGTTGATAATGGCAAGCCCGCCTTTATAATGGTTTAGGTATAAATGGCAGTAAAACAATAAGATGATGGTTTGTTACCAACACTGACTGAATAACAAGCTAAACGTATTACTGGAAGTGCTCTCTGAAATGCCTAAAAGGCAGGGTTGAGAATGACCGAAAACACCCGGGTTTTGACAGATTAAATACCTGCCTGTTCCTATAGGAAGACTGATCTGTTAACAATTCCGGGTAGGTGGCCCCCCGGTTAAATTCATAAGATCTTGTCCCTGAAAAAGGCCTTTCCTTTCGCCACCGTAAAAAATTCTTCCTCCCTATACTTACTTTTAAAACCTTTTTACTTCATTACGGTTTCATAGTAAAAATAATTAATAGCCGTTTATAAGCTATGATTGCAGAGCTTAAGTCTGTAGGGAAAGAATACAAAACGGGGGACCAGACCATTGTGGCGCTGCAACCGACGTCGCTTACTCTGAATGAAGGTGAGTTGCTGCTCATCATCGGGCCGTCGGGGTCTGGTAAGACGACCTTGTTGTCGTTGCTCGGCTGTGTCATTTATCCGAGTTACGGGGATTTGTGGGTCGACGGAAAGCATGTGAACAAACTGAACGCATCGGAGCTGGCCCAGCTCCGGCTGAACACCATCGGCTTTGTTTTCCAGAACTTTAACCTGCTGGCCCCGCTGACGGCGGAAGAAAACGTGATGATGCCGCTCCAGTTGCAGGGGGTCAACGCACGCGAGGCCCGTCAACGCACCGAGGAGGCCCTGGCCATTGTGGGCATGACCGACCGGCGCAAAAACCTGCCCAAAGCCCTCTCGGGCGGGCAGCAGCAGCGCATTGCCGTGGCGCGTGCGCTGGTGACTAACCCCAAACTCGTCCTCTGCGACGAACCCACGGCCTCGCTCGACAAAAACTCCATGGGCGTGGTCATGAACGAACTGCGGCAACTCGCCGATCAGGGCAAATCGGTGGCCGTCGTCACCCACGACCCGCGCCTGAAAAGCTACGCCCACCGCATTGTGGAGGTCGAAAACGGCGAGGTGACCGAAGTAAGCGGGTTCGACGCCTGAACGAAAAAGAACAACGAGGAGATCTATACGCTATCATGAAACGACTACCTATACTGTGTATCGCGCTGGGGTTGCTCGCCTGCGGGGGCAAAGACGACAGCGCCAAAAACAAAGCCGCTACCGATTCGCTGACCACCACCCGAAAGCCGGTTTCGGTCAACGAGGTGCTGGGCATCGCCATCATTGAACCCGAAGCGCTCATTACGGAGCTGTCGGCGGAGACCGGCGGCCTGATCCGTGACGTGAAGGTGAACATCGGCGATAAACTGACCAAAGGCCAGACCATTCTGGTGCTCGACAATGCCGTCGAGTCGGCACAGTTGCGGCAGGCGACCACCAAAATCGGGACGCAGCAGGATGCTATCGAAGCCGCCCGCCAGAACCTGAACAAGCTCCGCCTGCAGCTGACCAAAGCACAGGCCGATCTGCAGCGCGACGAAAAGCTCTTTAAAGGCAACGCGCTGACTCAGAAAGAACTCGAAGACTCCCGCTATACGGTAGCGGATGTGCAGCAGCAGATTAACGCCGCCGAAGCCGAACTCAAACAAAGCCAGAGCCGGATTACCGAACTCAGGGCCGACATCGGCTATTACAACACGGTGCAGGGACAAAAAACGGTGAAGGCCCCCGCCGATGGCACGCTGCTGTCGCTCGACGCGAAGGTTGGCCAATACCTGACCACGAACCAGTCGATCGGGGAGTTTGCACCGGCGGGTCCGCTGATTGCCCTGACAGAAATCGATGAGCTGTTTGCGATTAAAATAAAAGTCGGGCAGAAGGCTATTATCCGGCCACAGGGCAGCAACGAAGTTCTGACGACGGGGACGGTAGTCCTGACCTCGCCCTACCTGCGCAAGAAATCCCTGTTTTCGGATAATACCGGTAATCTGGAAGACCGGCGGGTCCGGGAGGTGCGGGTGAAAATCGACGAGCCCGACAAGGTGCTGATCGGAGCCCGCGTCGAATGTCTCATTCAGGTAGGCAATCAGTCGGCTGCTCAGCCATAGCCCCCTCCGCGTATGTTAAAAACGGCGTTTAAGTTCATAAAATACGATAAGCCCAAGTCGATCGGTGCGTTGGCGGGCATTATCATTTCGGTGTTTCTGATCGGGCAGCAGGCAGGGGTGTTTATCTTCCTGACCGATGCCATGAAGAGCCTGGTGGCTAATAATCAGGACTATATCTGGGTGACCGACGAAACCACCCGCAACGCCAACCAACTGTCGCCTCTGGATGTCCGGAAGGGCCGTGAGATTGCGTCGTTGCCGGGCGTTGAGCGCGTGTATCCGGTGGTGATCGCGTCGGGGGCCGCTAAGTTTGCCAACGGAGCGATTGGCGGCCTGGCCCTGATCGGCTCCGAAGCGCCGGATTTTGTCGGCGGACCGTGGCGGCTCTATACCGCCCGCAAGGAAGATATGCTGCCCGAAGGAGCCATCCTGACCGATTTCTACGATGCCAAAGCCCTCGGCGGGCTGAAAGAAGGCGACTACTTCGAAGTAAACGGCAAGAAGGTGTACAACGCCGGGCTCACCAAAGGGGTGCGCGGCTTCGGAGCGGGGACCTACACGTTCACAACCATTGAGCGCGCCCGTGCGCTGACCGGTTTTTCGAACGACAAGGTCAGTTTTTACCTCGTCAAATGGAAGGCCGGGACCGATCCGGCAGCGGTTATTCAGGCCATTAATCAGACCATCAACGGGGTGCGGGCGTGGGATGCCGAAGATTTTGCCCAAACGACGGTAAAAACCGTACTGGCGACGAACGGCATTGCAGCCTCGTTCGGCAGCCTCATTGGTTTCGCGATCATTTCGGGGCTGGTCATCATTGGCCTGACGCTTTATTCGGCGGCCATCGACCGGATCAAGGACTACGGTACACTCAAGGCCATCGGGGCGACCAACGGCTACATCCGCCGCCTGATTCTGACGCAGGCGCTCCTGTTTGCCCTGCTGGGTTATGTGGTCGGGCGGCTGCTGGTGGAGGGCTTCCGGTTTGGCATTGCCCAGTCGGGCACGCTGTTTTATTTCCCTGCCTGGTTCGAATATGCGCTGTTTGCCATTACGCTTTTCATTTCGCTGGGCGGTAGTCTGTTCGCCATCCGGCGGATCACGGCGCTGGAACCTGCTCAGGTGTTCAGGGGGTAGGGTCGAGCGAAAAGCAATACATGTTTAAGAGACTATTTAACTATGAGAAACAGCATTTATATAGTTGCTTATCTGGTTTGCTGGCTGACAGGCAGCGCCCTTGCGCAGACGCCGGTTACGCTGGAGGAGGCCCTGCGGCTGGGGCAGGAAAACCGGCTGGAACTGAAGGGCGGGCAACTCCAGCTTCGCATTGCCGAAGGACAGGAGGCCAAACGGCAGGCGGGCTGGTTGCCGCAGGTCAACGCATCGGCCGATTTGCGGTGGAATACGCAGATTCAGACGAGTGTGCTGAAAGATGCTCCCTTTGCCAACGGGCAGGATGTACGGGTAAAATTCGGGGTGCCGTTTAACAATCTGCTGGGCGCACAGGCCGACCAGAAAATTTATGACGCCCAGTCACGGGTAGACCGGAAACTAAACCAGGTCGGCGTGGAAAGTGAACAGGCCGGTCTGGAAAAACTCCGTATCGACGTCAGACAGCAGATTACCGAAGCCTACTATCAGGCGGTGTTCAACCGCGAAAAACTCCGGTTGTCGGAAGGCGCCCGGCAACGGGCACAGCGGTATCTGGAGCAGGCACAGACGCGCTTCGACGCCGGTTCGCTGCTCAAAACCGATTTCGATCGCTTTGGGCTTGACCTGAGCAACGCCGAACTGACTCACCGCAACAACCAGCGGGAGTATGCACTGAGTCTGGACAATCTGCGCTACCGGCTGAACGTACCGGAGAGCCAGCCGGTGGTGCCCGCCGATTCGCTGGGAGCGTTGTTTGCGCAGGAGAAAACCGAAGCCGCGCTTATGGGTGAGCCGGCACAGCGCATTGAGGTGCGACAGGAGGAACTGAACCGGCAAACCAATCTGCTGAACCAGCAGCGCGAACGGGCACGGCTCTCGCCGACCGTTTCGGCCTATGGGGCGTATTATGTCCAGCAATTCAACGATGTCTTTAATCCGTTTACGGCCAATACGTGGTTTCCGTACAACTATCTGGGGCTCAAGGTGAACATTCCGCTGTTTGATGGCCGGCAGACGCGGCTGAATCAACAGGAGTATAGGTTGCGCGCACAGATCAGTCAGACGACAATTGACCGCATTCGGGCGGATGTGGGTTATGAAACGAAAAGTGCCCTGAACGCCCTGGTGCAGGCCCGCGATAATCTGACCGAAACCCGCCGGAATATTACCCAGGCACAGGCCATTCTGGCGGTTGACCGGGTGCGTTTCGATGCCGGCACGCTGTTGCTGGCCGACTTCCGGAATAGTGAGTATACCCTGCAAAACGCGGAAAACAATTACCTGAAGGCTGTATATGACGTACTGGTCGGGCAGTTACAGCTGAAAAAAGCATTGGGTAAGCTGTAATACCGGATCAGGTTTATTAGTCCCTGTAATCTATCTGTTAATGAGCTATATAGGTTCGTTAAGCCGGTAGGTTACAGGGACTACTAGTTTTATTCTATAAATTTTGTCTACTTACTTGGAGGTTACACATTTATCCGTTTACCTTTAGGCCATCATTAATCAGGAAGCCTGCACGTAGTCGTGATTTAGATTAACAGGGGAGACGTGTTCATATACGTTGGTATGTAGATGTTCCGGTGTAGTTATGCTTAATCAAGGCTGAATTTGCTTGGTAAACTAAAAGGTTATTACTTAATCTAAGTTACTCATAATCGTTATATGCAACACATTCTACCTACACATTCCTTTGACAGAGGCCGGGTTCGGGACCGGCTTCGCAACCTGGTCTTGTTCGCACTATTTATTTGCCTGGCCTTTTCGGCCCTGGCCCAGAAGCAGATAACCGGTAAGGTAATCGATGCCGCATCGGGTGACGTTCTGGCGGGGGCTACCGTACAAATCAAGGCGGCTAATCAAGGCGCTACCACGGACGCCGAAGGGCGCTACCGGCTGAGTATTCCGGCCGATCTCGCATCTCCGGTTCTGATTTTTTCTTTTATCGGCTACCAGCCGCTTGAAGTCGCCGTCGGTAATCGTTCGGTGGTAGATGTTCGTTTATCCAATGCAACCAATGCCCTCAATGAAGTGGTGGTGGTAGGCTATGGTGTGCAGAACCGGCGGGATATTACCACTGCTATCGGATCGGTGCGGGCGCGGGATATCGCCAACCAGCCTGTTGTCAGTTTTGATAATGCGCTCGCGGCCCGGATTGCCGGCGTGCAGGTTACCCAAACGTCGGGGGCTCCCGGTGCTGCGCTGCAAGTGCGGGTCCGGGGAACGGGGTCAATTAGTGCGGGTCTTGATCCACTGTATGTTATTGATGGTGTACCGCTCGCTCGTGATACCAAATTCGCAACGGGCAGTACCAATACACAGTTTCCGGATAACCCGATCAATGTGCTGAGCACCATCAATACTGATGACATTGAGAGCATTGAGGTACTGAAAGATGCTTCTGCTGCGGCTATTTATGGCTCACGAGGCTCAAACGGCGTCGTGCTGCTGACAACCAAACGGGGTAAGGAAGGGAAGACAACCATAAACTATGATACCTACGCAGGCGTGCAGAATGTGTCTAAAAAGCTCGATTTGCTCAATGCCTATCAGTATGCGACCTTAAACGCCGAGGCCAAAAATAATGCCTACATCGACCGTAACCCAACCGGCAAAATCACGGATCCCAATGATGTACGGCAACGGGGTGTTGGCGCACCCAGTACGCTCATTCCGCCTCAGGTTGTCCCCTATTTGTCCGGGCAGTCCGGATTAACCAACACCGACTGGCAGGATGAAATTTTCCGGTCTGCACCCATTCAGAATCATACGTTATCAATCAGCGGGGGTAATACCAATGTGCGCTATTTCGTCTCCGGTAATTATTTAGATCAGCGGGGAACGGTCATCAACTCGGGGTATAAGCGCTATGGTGCCCGGGCAAATCTTGATATCAAAAGCGGACGGCTGACGGTTGGTTTTAACTTAAATCCATCCTACTCGTATCACGATCTCATTAAAGCCGAAGGCCCGTATCTGGCCGATGGCATTATTGGCCTTGCGGTGCAGATGGCGCCGATCTGGCCTGTTTATAACCCTGATGGTACGTATAATTTCGACGCCAACGGCTGGGGATACGGTGCTACGTCTATCCTGAATCCGGTGGCGATTGCCCGGGAAGTGAAAGACAAACTAGGCCAGCTGCGCCTGCTGGGAAACGCGTATGCCCAGTATGATATTGCTGCCGGGCTCTCGTATCGGCTGAGCCTTGGGGGAGACATTAATAATTTCCAGCGCGATTACTACCGGCCGTCTACGGTTGAAATCCGTGACCGTAAGGGGCCGTCTATCCCAACGGGCTTTTCCCGGACCCAAAATGCCATCAACTGGCTGATGGAGCATACCCTGAATTACAACCGGTCGTTCGGGAAACACAATGTGTCGACGCTACTCGGTTTCTCGGCCCAGAAAGACCGCCGAACGGCCACGGAGCTGACAGCGACCAACTTCCCGAACGATCTGGTGCAAACCCTGAATGCCGGGCAGGTATCGGCGGGCGGGTCCGACATTCAGGAATGGTCACTGCTGTCGTATCTGGGTCGTGTTCAGTACGATTACGCCGGGAAATACCTGCTGTCAGGGGCTATTCGGGCGGATGCCTCATCGCGGTTCGGAGCCGCCAATCGCTGGGGCTATTTCCCGAGTATATCCGCTGGCTGGAACATCTCGCAGGAGTCGTTCCTGAAGAATGCCTCGTGGGTCAACGACCTGAAAATCCGGGCGAGTTATGGCCTTACCGGAAACTTCCAGATTCCGAATTATGGCTCCGTCAGTTTGCTGAACTACCAGAATTATATCCTTGGATCCGATGTGCTGGTCAGTGGGTTGGCTCCCGGCAACTCTGCCAATGACCGGCTGAAGTGGGAAACAACGGCTATGTTCGATGTTGGGTTTGATGCTAATTTCTTCCGTAATCAATTGACCCTGACCGTTGATTATTACAATGCCAACACGTCTAACTTGTTGTTGAATGTACCGGTCCCGCGTGCCTCAGGGTTCAGTACAGAACTACAGAATATCGGTAAAGTCAACAACCAGGGGCTTGAAGTTACGCTTGGTACTCAGCAAACCTTCGGGCGTTTCCGGTGGAATGCCAGTGCCAACATCGCCACCAATCAAAATAAAGTAAAAGCCCTGGGGCCGTCCGGCGATCCGATCATCGTGTCGGGCGGGGTCGCGGGAGCGCAGTTTATTACCCGCATTGGCGAACCCATCGGCCAATACTGGACCATGCAGCTTGACGGTGTTTTCCGGAATCAGGCCGCTGTTGATGCCTACCCGCATACGTCTACAACCAAACCGGGCGATTTCAAATTTGTCGACATAAACAAAGATGGTAAAATAGATTTCAGCAGTGACCGGACGGTGACCGGAAGCTATTTCCCTAAATACACATTTGGGTTTAACACCAATCTGTCTTATGCTGATTTTGACCTTGGTGCGACCATACAGGGAACTCAGGGCAACAAGATTCTGAACCTGATCCGGCGGTATATCTATAACTCCGAAGGGAACGGGAATCAGTTCCGTGGCGCCCTTGACCGGTGGCAGTCAGACACTAATCCCGGTAGCGGGCTGGTCAACCGGGCTAACCGGCTGGCAACAGGCTCTAACGGAGAGATTTCGACGTGGCATATCGAAGATGGTTCGTTTGTGCGTATCCGTACGCTGACGCTGGGATACACACTGCCCAAAGCGCTGCTGCAACGGTTACGGCTGAACCGGGCCCGTCTGTATGTGACCACCCAAAATCCATTTACCTTCACGAAATACAGTGGCTATAACCCTGAGGTGAGCGCACGGCCTGATAATGCCCTGTCTCCAGGCGAAGATTACGGTACTTACCCCATTGCTCGTACTACCTCTATCGGTCTCAACCTCAGCTTCTGATCTCCCATGCAACTCATGAATCTCCATAGTTTACGAAACATCGGCCTGGCGATGGCCGTCTCTGCCTTACTGACAGGCTGTAAGTCCGGATTTCTGGATCTGACTCCCCAGTCGCAACCGAATGCCGACAATTTTTACCGGACGGCGAATGATTTCGGCAATGCTGTCAACGGTGCCTACGATGCCCTGCAATCGGCCAATCAGTACGGCGGCGATTTTAATACCCTGCTGGAAGCCAGAAGCGATAATGTGCTTGATAATGACCCGTCGTCAAATGCAGGCCTGCGCTACAACATCGACCGGTTTATCGAACCCACAACCAATACTGTCCTGCGCGACACCTGGGGAAGTCTTTATACCGGCATTAACCGGACCAACTTAATTCTGGATAAAATCGACGCCATCCCGTTTGATGCTACACTGAAGGCCCGGTATACGGGCGAAGCGCAGTTTATCCGGGCGCTCTCCTACTTTAATCTGGTGCGGCTGTGGGGCAAGGTACCATTGGTACTGAAAGCCGGGAGCACGGCCGACGCGCGGGCTTATATCCGGAATGAGGTGGCGGACATTTATGCCGCCATTGAAAAAGACCTGACCGCTGCGGCCACCAATCTGCCGGCCAGTTACAGCGGATCGGATGTGGGGCGGGCGACGTCGGGTGCGGCGAAAGCATTGCTTGGCAAGGTGCTGATTACGGAGCAGAAATATACGCAGGCCGCGCAGGTCTTGCGGGAGGTGGTCAACAGCAATACCTACCGCCTGCTGCCCAATGTTGCCGACGTATTTACGGTGGCTAACAAGAATAACGCCGAGATTGTGTTTGCCGTTAAGTTTCGCAAAGGGGTGGGTGGCGTGTCTGAAGGCCACGGTCTGTGGTTTGGAACAAACATCGGCGACAACATCGAGAAGTCGTTGCGGGCGGCGTATGCGGCTGACGATAAGCGATTACCGCTGATTGCCCAGATACCCGTGCCCAGCAATGTCAATGTTGTTCCCCGTAAATACTATGATGAGGTTTCGGCTACGAATGATGTTGGTAACGACTATCCTGTTCTGCGTTATGCCGATGTTGTGCTACTGCTTGCGGAAGCCCTGAACGAGGCAGGCTATCAGGCAAACGGGGAAGCGCTGCAGCTTCTGAACCAGATCCGTACGAGAGCCGGAGTGGCGGCTTATACGGCCGCACAACTAACGTCACAGACGGCATTCCGTGACGCTGTGTTGGCCGAACGCCGCCTGGAGTTCCCGCTTGAAGGCCAGCGTTGGTTTGATCTCATCCGTACGGGCAAAGCCATTGATGCCATAAAAGTGACGGGCATTACAGTACCTGCCAACCGGCTGATTTACCCGATTCCGCAGTCAGAAATTGATGTGTACAATAATCCGGGAACATTTGCTCAGAATCCGGGATATTAGGCCTGTCAGCCAATAACGTGTACGCAGCTTGCATGTCCCTGCCAACGGTATTTACAACTACTGTTAGCAGGGACATGCTGATTTAACAGGTGGCAAACGTTCCGGCTAAATTTGCGGTTTCCAATGCCCCTGTGCCACTGGATGTTGCCATTTTGCGTAATTTGGATGGCATTCATCAAGACTATGAAAAAAATCACTACGTCACTTTTTGTGCTGGCTCTCGGGCTGGCGGGTTGCTCGTCCAAAGAAAAAGCAGATTTACTCGTTACCAATGCCACGGTCTATACCGCCGACTCGGCCTTTACGACCGCACAGGCGTTTGCCGTGAAGGACGGTAAATTTATTGCTGTGGGTACAACCGCCGATCTGACGGCGAAATTCGAGGCCGACAGCACCGCCGACCTGGGCGGGGCACCGGTGTATCCCGGCTTTTTCGATCCGCATTCCCATTTTCTGGGCCTTGGCCAAAAGCTGGATCAGGCCGATCTGGTCGATGCTGCCTCGTACGACGAGGTCATTGCCCGCCTGAAAGCCTATGCTCAAAAGCACCCCGATGCGATGTGGATCACGGGTCGGGGCTGGGATCAGAACGACTGGCCCAAAACCGATTCGCCGGTGAGCGGTTTCCCGACTAAAGCAAAACTGGATGCGGCTTTCCCGAATATTCCCGTGGCGCTGACCCGGATCGACGGCCACGCCCTGCTTGTCAATTCGAAGGCGCTCGAACTGGCGAAAGTGACGGCCGGTTCCAGACTGGCCGGTGGTGAGGTGGTGCTGCAGGGTACCGACCCGACCGGCGTGCTGGTCGATAATGCGATGAACCTCATTAAGCGGGTGATTCCGAAGCCGGACGATGCCGACAAAACGCGGATGTTGCTGGCGGCTCAGCAGGTGTGCTTTTCGCTGGGGCTGACGTCGGTATCGGATGCCGGTCTGAACCGCGAAGACATTGAGCTGGTCGAGAAGCTGCAAAACGAAAACAAGCTGAAAATCCGCGACTACGTGATGATTTCGATGGGCCTGCCCAATATTGAGTACTACCTCAAAAAAGGCCCGTACCAGACTGACCGCCTGACGGTGAAGTCGTTTAAGCTCTATGCCGACGGGGCGCTTGGTTCACGCGGGGCCTGTCTGCGGAAGCCGTACAGCGACCGTCCCGAAACGGCGGGTTTTCTGTTGTTATCGCCGAAAGAGCTGGAAACGATTCTGACGCAGATTGCCGGCAGCTCCTTTCAGGCCAACACACACTGCATCGGTGATTCGGCCAACCACCTGATTCTGGATTTGTACGGTAAGCTGCTGAAAACCAAAAATGAACGTCGCTGGCGGATTGAACACGCGCAGGTTGTCTCACCCGAAGATTTTCAGAAGTTTGGTCTTTATTCAGTGATCCCGTCGGTGCAGCCGACACATGCCACGTCGGACATGTACTGGGCTGCCGACCGGCTGGGGCCAATCCGGGTCAAAGGCGCGTATGCCTTCAAGGACCTGATGAAGCAGAATAACCTGATTGCGTTCGGCAGTGATTTTCCGGTAGAGGCCGTGTATCCGCTGTTTGGCTTTCATTCGGCCGTTGCGCGGCAGGATGCAAAGAACTATCCGGCGGGCGGCTATCAGATGGAAAACGCCGTAGACCGGCAGTCGGCCCTGCTGGCCATGACGCGCTGGGCGGCCTATGCCAACTTTGAAGATCACCTGCGCGGCAGCATCGTCACCGGCAAACAGGCCGATTTTGTGGTACTGGCGCAGGACATCATGAAAATCCCGAACGAACAGCTACGGGCCGTTAAGGTCAGACAAACGTGGGTTGGCGGCGAACGGGTTTTCTGATCCGTGATCATCCCTCCCCCGTACGGGCGACCCCACGTGGTCGCCCTTTTTGTTGATAAATGGGCGACCACGTGGGGTTGATAAATGGGCGACCACGTGGGGTCGCCCGTACATTTTAAGGCATGATTCCCCATTCGGGCACGGCAAGCATAGTCGGCAAAGCAGCCAGAAACGTCTCCGGCGATTGTTCCAGATGTTGCCGGACAGATGCCTGGCCGGTCAGCAAATCAAAATGGTTTGCACCCGTCAGGTTGACGTGGGTAGGGTAGGGCGCCCACGCAAACTGCTCCGGATATTGCGTGCGTAACAGATAAATCAACGATAGTCCCGTCAGAACCGGCCGGAAAGTGGCAAAATTGGTTACGTGCAGCATGATGCCTTGACAGAGTTGCCGCGTAAATTTCCCTTCCAGCGGGGTAAAAAACACATTTCGTGCCCGTACACCCGCCAGGCTAAGCGCATTGAACGCATGGGCCAGCCGCACACCATTGATCCACGGCGCACCGCACACCCGGAACGGGTAAACGGTACCACGTCCTTCCGACAGATTGGTCCCCTCCAGAAAACACAGCGCCTGGTAGGTAAACATCGTTTCAGCTGTCGGAATGGCGGGTGAGGTCGGTATAAACGGAACGCCCCACTGGTGAAAAAAAGTCTCCCGTAGCCAGCCTTCCGGCGAAACTACCGTCAGATCAACGTCGATTGGCCGTTGTGCTTTCCAGTAGGTGGCCAGTTCCCCGGCCGTCAGGGAATGCCGGATCGGGATAGGCCAGCGTCCGATAAAGGATGACAACTGTGTTTCGTCCAGCATCGGCCCTTCGGCGAGCGACAGGCGTCCGCTGAGTGGATTCGGGCGGTCGAGTACCCACAGGGGCGTTTTCGTACGGGCGCATGCTTCGAGCGTATGCGACAGGGTCCAGATGTAGGTATAAAAGCGGCTGCCAATATCGGGCAGATCAAAGAGCAGCAGATCAAGCTGCGACAGAATCGCTTCCGGTGGTCCGAGGCCTGGTCCGTACAGGCTATACACCGGCAGACCCGTCAGGTAGTCGGTGGTATGGGGTTGCGCCTCGCCGTCAATACCGACCGCCTGCAAGCCATGTTCCGGTGCAAACAGGACCTCCAGCCGGAACGCTGCACGGAGCAGGGCCTGCCGGACCGGCACCAGCTCCCTGGTTGCGACGGCATCATTGGTGATCAGGCCGAGGCGTCTGGTTTTCAGATGATGGTTATTGCGGAGGAAGGCATCAATCCCGAACATGGGTGTAAAGTGGTGAAAAATTTGGACAAATTGGTAAAATACCTCATTTATGGCGGGTAAATGAAATCTTTTGCCAACGGAATAGTACGTTTGATGGCTGAAACGAGTAGATTTACTTAACTACTGATCACAAACGTTATACCAACCTGAACCATGTCTACTCGTCGCTCCTTTTTTCGTCAGGCGGGTGCTGCTGCTGCCAGCGCCATTACCCTGCCGGGATTCATGCCGGAAGCCTATGCGGAAAATCTGCAACGGCATATGCCCGCCCATCTGACCCCTGCACAACTGGCGCAAGACGAGGATTTCTGGGCATGGATTAAGTCCGATTATACGGTATCGCCGAATATCCTGAACCTGAACAACGGGGGTGTTTGTCCGCAGCCAAAGATTGTGCAGGATGCCCACATCCGCTTTTATCAGTATGCCAACGAAGCCCCTTCGTACTACATGTGGCGGATTCTGGATCAGGGGCGGGAATCACTCCGGAGCAAGCTGGCGAATCTGGCAGGGTGTTCGGCAGAAGAGATCGCCATTAACCGGAACGCGACCGAAGGGCTGAATACCGTGATTTTCGGCCTGAATCTGAAGGCCGGCGATGAGGTCGTGCTTACCAAACAGGATTACCCGAACATGCTGAACGCCTGGAAACAGCGCGAAAAGCGCGACGGTATCAAACTGGTTTATCTGAACCTCGACCTGCCGCAGGAAAACGATGAGTACTTCGTAGAGCAGTATACCAAAGCTTTTACAGCAAAAACAAAGGTGGTACACATCACCCACCTGATCAACTGGGTCGGGCAGATTACGCCGGTCCGCAAAATTGCCGATGAAGCCCACAAACGCGGTATCGAGGTCATTGCCGACGGAGCACATACCTTTGGCTTGTTCGACTTCAAAATTCCGGATTTAGGGTGCGACTACTTTGCGTCGAGCCTGCATAAGTGGCTTTGTGCGCCGTTTGGCAGCGGCCTGATGTATGTCCGGAAGGATAAGATTAAGAATGTCTGGGCCCTGCTGTCGAACAACGAACCCGACGGGCCGGATATCCGCAAGTTCGAAAGCCTGGGCACGCGCTCATTTGCCTCCGAAATGGCCATCGGTACGGCGGTTGACTACCACGAAGGCATCGGTACGGCCCGTAAATTTGCCCGTGTCCATTACCTCAAAAACTACTGGGCCGAACGGGTGAAAAACATACCTGGTGTACGGCTGCATACGTCCCTGAAGCCGCAGTATGCCGGTGGGGTTGCGCTCTTTTCCATCGATGGCATGAAGCCCTCGGAGGTAGACGGCGCGCTCTTCAGCCAGCATAAAATTCATACGGTGGGTATTGAGTGGGAAAATATCAAGGGTGTCCGGGTAACGCCGCACATCTATACCTCTACCCGCGACCTCGACCGGCTGGTCAATGCCATCGAAGACATCAGCAGCAAACGCAAGAAATCCTGACCGCAGAGCCGCAACATCTTGCGGCTCCGTACGCGTACGCGCTTTTATTGCCTATATTTAGAATCTCAACGTATCATTCATGTATGAAAAGAGTTCTTATAACGGCAATTAGCTGCTTTTGGGCGGTCTGTGCGTCGGCGCAGGTGTATGTAGACGGCGAAAACATTAATGAGAAGAACATTCAGTATTGCCAGCTGTTTGCGACCCGGGCGACACTGCTAACCAGAGGGTATTTCTGGATTGATTACGGGCAACTGAGCCGGTCAAACTGGCGTAAAACAGAAATTGCCGGTAAAGACGGTAATCCCGTGACGTTTAATTCACCCATGGACGCGCTGAATTTTATGGTCAGAAACGGCTGGGAGCTTGTGTCAACGGCGGTTAGTGCCGATAAGGACGGTAATACATCGATATTCACCTATCTGCTGCGGAAAAGGCAGGTGATCGGCGTTGTACCGGAATAAACGGAAAAAGACCGGCCGCCGCCGTCAGGATTATATGCCTGACGGCGGCGGCCGCGTTATATAAACAGATTAAAATCAAACGGTTTCCGCAACGTCCCAGCGGATTTTAACGTCCTGTACAATGTCAGGGTGCAGGCTGATCGCCACCGGACAGGTATGGGCAATCTTTTCGAGTTTGGTCCGTACCGCCTCTTCCGGTAATCCGTCGGTTGCCCGCAGGGTCAGGTCAATTTCGATCCGGCTGATCCGGCGGGGCGCATCCGTTGACATTACTTTGGTCACCGACATTTCGCTGCCCGTCAGGTCAACACCGTCGCGGCGGCCGAAGATGGCCATGGTGGTGATGATGCAGGTGCCCAGCGCATTGGCGACCAGATCCGTTGGTGAAAAGGCTTCGCCCTTACCCTGATTGTCGGTTGGCGCATCGGTATTGATCAGTGTGCCCGACTGAAGATGTGTACATGCCGTGCGTAAATCGCCGACGTAACTGATATGAATGGTTGCCATACGTGCAGGTTGCTGGAATAATTGCTAAGATTATGGGTAAAAATAGGGATTGATTACCCAGACTTACAAACTTAAGCGCCTTAAATGCAGTTAGATTGAAAGCCGGGCGAAGATGTATTGGATATAAAAGAGAAAGTATTATTTTTAATCGTTGAATTCTACTGTAATGCAAACGATATACAAATGGTGGTGTGTGGCGGTTACCTTAGGGCTGCTGGCATCGGTTAGTGCGAACGGACAGGTAAAGCCAGCTGACAGCGACGATGATAATTACCAATCCGTAACCTCATTAGGGATTACAACCAATACAAACGCAGGCTTGCTTGGCGGGTTTGTCTTCCGTCAGTCGAAGCTGTTGCCGGGGACATTCCTGGGCAAAAAGCAGTTCCGTT
This sequence comes from Arsenicibacter rosenii, assembly GCF_001870735.1. Taxonomy (GTDB): domain Bacteria; phylum Bacteroidota; class Bacteroidia; order Cytophagales; family Spirosomataceae; genus Arsenicibacter; species Arsenicibacter rosenii. The sequence goes on from NZ_MORL01000029.1 coordinate 50,919, forward strand.
ATCTGGCAATTGAAGCTGTGAATGTAAAGCACCCGAAAGAGATTGCCCAAATGGCAAGTTATTCGGGAACGCGGTTTACGTACGGAAAAGAAAATTACCTGTTTGTAATCCGGCCGCAATACGGGCGGGAGATCTCCCTGTTCCAGCGCTCGGCCGACGAAGGCATTACCATCAACGGCATCTTTGCAGTAGGCCCTTCGCTGGGCATTATCAAGCCCTATTTCGTGGAAATCTCGGAAGGCAACCGTACCCGTACGGTATCGTATGCAACGGCGATTAGAAACTCCAGCAGCATCAGCGGAGCCGGTGGCTTTTTCCAGGGCTTCGGCGAATCGAAGTTCACCGTAGGGGCCAACGTAAAAGCAGCCGTTAGTTTTGAGTTAAGTGCTTTCCGTAATAACACGACAGGCATCGAAATCGGTTTCCTGGCCGAGGCGTTTCCGCAGAAGATTGTGATCATGCCCGACGCCCAGAACCGCAGCTTTTTCACATCAGGCTTCGTAACGCTTTATTTCGGCACCAAAAAGTAGAGACGCAATAGGTTGCGTCTCAGGCTCAATACATATCATTAGTTAGTGGTGGCACGACTTAAACAGCTCCGGCTGTCGGTCGTGCCACCACTGTTTCAGGCCATTCCTTATGTTAAGATACATTACGTTCCTGTTCCTGCTGCCTGCCTTGACCTTTGCTCAGCGCCCAACGCCGGTAAATATCATTCCCTTCCGGCTGACAACCCACAATAACCTTTCGGTTAAAGCGGTCCTGAACGGAAAAGATACCGTTAACCTGATGTTTCATACGGCTGCCAACGCCATTACCCTGACCGACGAGGCATTACAGCGGGTCAAAAGTCTGGTGTTCAGCGGTGCCGACACCGTTAAGAGTTGGGGAGGCAGCCAGAATACATCACGGTTTAGTAAACAGAACCGGGTGCAGATCGGCGGGCAGTCATGGTCAGATACGCCGATCTGGGAAAACAAAAACTCCGGCCCTGAAACCGACGGCAAGTTCGGCATCGACCTGTTTGCCGGTAAGGTCATCGAAATTGATTTCGACAAAAGCCTCATTCTGATTCATAACGCCCTGCCGAAAAAAGCGGCAACCTACGAAAAACAGCCGCTGACCTTCCGGGATGATATGTTATTTCTGGAAGGCGGTTGTCTGGTTGGCGGGCAGGTGCTCACCAACCGGTTTTTGCTGCATTCGGGCTATTCCGGTGCGCTTTTGTTCGATGATCAGTTTACGAATGAGCATAAACTACCCGAAAAACTGACCATCACCGACGAAAAAGAGCTGAAAGATTCGTTCGGTAATGTGATTAAAACGCAGAAAGCGATTCTGCCTGCGTTTATGGTTGGGAAGGAGACCCTCACCAATGTTTCGGCCGGATTCTTTAAAGGATCGCTTGGCCGGCAGCAAATGAGCATCATGGGCGGTGAACTGCTGAAACGCTTTAACCTCATTATTGACGCCAAACGGGCATTTATTTATTTGAAAAAAGCCCGTTCGGCGTAAGATTACTGTACATCTGCTGTTTGAGGGCGGAGCGAATACAACTGCACCGCCAGGGCCAGTAAAACCACTGCCGACAGCAGCGCAAAGTCACTCCCCAGGCTTCCGGCATCTGTCGATTTGCCGAGCCGGTTTGTAATAAAGGCGCCTGCGAAAACCCCTGTCATGTTCATCAGTCCGTAGGCAGTGGCGCGGCTGCGGGCCGGTACAAACTGGCAGAGGATGGGCATGTTATTGGCATCGAACATCCCGAACCCGACACCGAAGCAGCAGGCGGCTCCCAGAACGTGGGCCAGCGACTGACCGAACCCAATCAGCAGCAGCGACGGAATGGTTAAGAAAAGCCCAATGGCGCTGGTGTAGATCCGGCCGCGCACGTTTGTCTGCACCCACCGGTCGGAGAGCAGACCACCGGCAATGACCCCGATAAACGAAGAAACCGCAATGGTGATGGTCGACAGCGGACCGGCTTCGGCCATGCTGATGTTCAGATTGCCGGCAAAGAGCGTTGGCAGCCAGTTTTTGGTGGCCCAGCCCGGCAGACTGGGAATGGCGTAGTACAGCAGAATCACCCGGAACGAGGCGTTGGTCAGTAGCAGCCGAACGGCCTGAAATGTCGGAATACGGTCGGTATCCCGCTGATCCGCAGAGGCAGACCGGGTACCGGCTTCTTTCAGAAAAAGGAGCAGGACGCCGGCATAAATAACCCCGGCAAGACCAAAGGCCTGAAACGTTGTCTGCCACGAATACGAACCGGCAACAGTGGCTCCAAACCCTCCCAGTGCCTGTCCCATGTACAGGCCTGTCATGTGTATGCCGACCGCCAGGGACCGTGTCCGGGAGGTATGCAGATCGGCGATGAGCGACAGCCCGGCCGGGATATAGATGGCTTCGCTGATGCCCATCACCGCCCGCAGCCCGTACAGTTGCTCAAACGTGGTGGCGAAGCCCATCAACAGGGTAACACCCGACCAGATAAACAAGCTGCCGACAATAAGCCATTTTCGGTTGAGACGGTCGGCCATCATGCCCGACAGGGGGCTCATGAGTCCATAAATCCACAGAAAAACCGCCATCAGATTTCCGAAGCCGGTGGCTGATTGCAGCTCATGGATATCGCCCTGCATGGAAGGCCGCATGGTCGCCAGCATTTGCCGGTCGAGATAATTGAGCATGGCGACGAACCAGAGCAGACCAACGACGATCCACGGGTAGAGGCTTTGCTTTTTTTCCGGATGCATGTTAAGGTTGAGTAAAGGTTTTGTCGGGAGAAAAAATGAGTTCACCGGCGGTTTCCCAATGGTTGGTTTCGGGATCCTTCCGGATAAACACGCAGGTAAACAACCACTTCACCAGCCGGTAGTCTTTGGTACTGAAGGCCCCGACCGGTAGTTTAACCAGTAGTTTATTCCAGCCTTTGTTAAGGGCGATCTTTACCGGCGGCCGAAGCTCATACGGTTCATTGCGGTAGGGCTGTTCGGTATGAGCCGGATGCAGTCCCGGTTGTTCCCGGAGCGGTGGCGGAATCACCTTGTCATTTACCTGGATGCGGCTTTCTTTATAGTCCCAGGTGCCGGCCATTGGCGAGGCGTCTTTTTCTGACCGGCCATAATTATGAAAGTCAATCCACGCGTCAAGCTCCTGCTTTCGGGGCGAATACACGTACGTATACGCATACGCCGTATGGTCTGGCTGAGGGGCATCAAGATAGGCGCGCACCACGGCGGGGCCCCAGGTATGCCGCAGGTAAATAGTGGCGCCTGTAGCCTCAATGCCCGGAAAATCCAGCTGACCGTTTTCGGGCGGAAAGCTGGTGGCTAACCGGGCCTCATTCGGAAACGGTTTCAGTAACCGCCAGTGCAGATGCTGCTGCCGGACATACGGAAAGGACAGGCCACGGAAGTACTGCTTTTTATGGGCCAGCAACCGGTTTTCGAACTCCTGAAAGGCGGCCTTATCGGTCAGAACCACGCCCTGTTCCGTTTCCGGCCGGCCACCGCCGCACCATGCCCGCTCGGCCAGAGCCAGCATGAGGGGATAAAACCCGTTCAGGGTTTCGATTTGGGCCACATCGGCGGGTTTCCGGTCGTTCCAGATGCAGCCAATGGCCCCCAGCCGGGTCGGAGAGGCTTCGGTCGTATCGCACAGGTTCCGCTGGAAAATACCGATCAGGTCGGCCTGGGTGGCGGCGTGATTGAAGTAGAGGTTCCGCGATTCGATGACCGGCATAGGCGGCAGGGGTTTGTTGTTGCGGACCCAAAGCTGCCGGGGGATGTCCGGTGCCATGGCTGCTCCGGGATACCAGCCGATGACCTGTTTGCCGCACTGCCTGACTTCGGCGATCATCTCGCCGACGAACGCAGGGTCTTTAAACGCTACCTCATCCGTTCCCAGATGGATATACGGCACATCGAACAGCGCACAGGCTTCGCGGATGAGTTTCTTCACCAGGATTTTCCCCGCCGGCGACTGCATGGTATGCCCAGTTGCCCGTTCAAAGGCCGCGCTGTGGCCGGGCATGTCCAGTTCGGGGATCAGCAATACATGGCGTTGCCGGCAGAACGTAACCAGTTCACGCGCCTGCTGTTTGGTGTAAAAATAACCGGGATCGCGCAGGGTAACGGCCGGACTGGTCAGGTTGGGCAGGCTGTCGCTTTGCAGCCGCCAGGCGAGGTCTTCGGTGAGGTGCCAGTGGAAAACGTTGATTTTGTAACGAGCCAGCCGGTCTATGTGCTGCTTAAGCGTATCAAAAGGAATGAAACTACGGCCGGTATCGTGCATGAAACCCCGAATAGGAAAGGCCGGATAATCGGTAATGCGGCAGCCTGCAAAGCGGGCCGGTGCCGGTTGATACAACTGCCGCAGAGTTTGATACGCCCTGAACAAACCGGTCGCCGAAGCACCGGTCAGCCTGAGCTGGCGGCGGGTAATGGTGAGTGTATAACCCTCCGGCCGGTTGCGGAGTATACCCGTGGCGTCAATGTTCAGGACAATCGTTGCCTGTCCGGCTGTTCGGGGGGCTTCAACGACTGCCGCCGGACTGACGTGCCGGATAAACGCCGCTACCGAATCGCTGACTACCTGTGTGGCCGGATCGGTCGCCGATATGGTCAGGGGGCCGGTTAGCACAAAGGATTCACGGGACCAGACCAACTGCTTCGGTTTTGGGAGCAGGGCCGGATGTACTTGTGCCACGGCATGGCGCAGGGGCCAAAGAAAAAGGAGTAAAGGCAGTAAACGAATCATGGCAAAGGCATGCGGAAGGTGGTGAGCGGTAACCCCTCGCTATTGACGACATTGGCGGTAGTGAAGGGTTGCCAGCCGTAATACAGGTAGCGGCCTGTTGCCGCAGCGGTGTCGCTGAGTAAAACCGCAGAACCCGTAAACAGGGCGGTAACATTGGTCTGCGGACCGGTTGCATCGCCCGTAGCAAAACCACGGATAGCTTGCCCGTCGGCGGTGTGCAGACCGGTACCAGTGTGCGTGAGGGTAAGCCGCCAGCCGGTTGCGGTTCTGACGACACGCTGCGGTTGTGGCGCCGGAAGGCGCTTTTGTCCGTAGGTTTTCACCAGGATCTCACGCGCCAGGCGCTCGCCCACCGTCTTTTTGTTGACCGGATGTACGTCGGTAGGGTGCCCCAGATCGCTGGTAACGGCCATACCCATGTTTGGGATGTGGGTAGCCATCCGGCGCTGGCTGTCACGAAACAAGGGCCAGTAGGTTGATTGATAGCCTTTTTCGGTACTTATAGACGAGAGCTGACAGATATACACCGGCATACCGGGTTGGTGCCGGTGTTGCCGCCATTGGCTGATCATGGCCGGAAATAAGGTTTCATGCTGTTGTACACGGGCCAGGCTCAGGGCATTGCTTTCGCCCTGATACCACAGAATGCCCTTGATTGCCAGCCGGTTTAGCGGGGCAATGGCGGCGGTGTACAGAAAGCCCGGTTTATAAGGATGCTGATACCCTCCGGCATCGCGCGGAACGGGAATGCCGGCTTTTATCAACGCATCCAGGTTCTCGTGCCCCCGCTGTATACACCACGGTTCCAGAACCGGATTAGCCCACCAGTCGCCGGTAAAGAAGGGGGCCTGCGGGCCTGTTGTGGCAGGTGGTAGCCACGCTTCGGCCGGTGAACCGCCAACGGCCACGTGAATAAGCCCGATCGGGATATGTAGCGCCTGCTGCAACACCAGACCGGTGTAGAAGCCCACTGCCGAAAACGGACGCGCCGTTATTGAGTCTGCCGTTTGCCAGGGTGTATGTGTAAAATACTGCTCCGGATGCAGGTGCGCTACCTCGCCGGTGGTAAACGACTGATTGTATTTAAACGCGCCGGGAATCCTGTTCCAGAGCCGGAGCAGCGGATAACCAGCGCCGGACAAGGTCCGGGTAGCAGACGGGTCGCCGGTCATTGGGAACGCCATGTTAGACTGACCGGCGCAAAGCCAAACGTCACCGACCAGGATGTCGGTCAGGATCTGTTGATCTGTTCCGGACTCCACACGCAGCTCTACGGGGATCGCCGCGGCTTTCCGGGCGGGAAAGCGCACCTGCCAGCTGGCATCCGGAGCGACACGCGTCTGCGTCACAGATCGCCCGAAGGTGACCTTAATGCGTTTGCCGGGTATACCCCATCCCCAAACCGTTACCGGCTGTCCGCGCTGCACCACCATACCCGACTGCCATACGTCGGCCAGCCGGAGTGCTGCCAACCGCTGTTGCGCCAACCGCTGTTGCGCCAGCCCAACCACCGGTCCGATGCCCAGCCCGATGACTGCAAGAAACCACACCATTGCCCGCATTATTCCCTGCTGTTTAGCCGATACTGACCGGTATTTGTGAAGCATACCGGTAGAAATCAATGGCATCCAGGTCGGTCAGAAACTGCCCGTACTGGCCGGCGGTCATGTTACGGACCGGCAACCGGAACGCACCGCAATCGAGGCCGATAGCCCGCATATAGGCCTTGCCGGTTGCAATGCCGCCGTATTTACCCAGCAACCGCACAATGTCAATCGACTTGTCCTGCAACTGCCGGGCAAGTTCGAGGTTACCGGCATCGAACGCTGCCATCAGGTCATGGTAAAGCGGGGCGGCATAGTTGAAGGTGCTGCCGACCCCGGCCCTGGCGCCCATCGCCATTGCGGCCAGCAGAATTTCGTCCCATCCCCAGAGCATATCATACTTCCCGTTGTCAAACAGCACACATTGCCGGTATTCCATCAGGTCGTTGTGGGTGTATTTGATACCCAGAAAGTTGGGGAGCCGGTCGCCAAGGCTTTCCAGAAACTGAATCATGGACAGGTTTACGCCGGTAAGCGCCGGAATATGGTAAAAATAAATGCCCAGATCCGGAACGGCCTCACCCACCTGCACGCAGAAATCGGCCAGCACGGCCGCATTGGCCGGCTTAAAATAGAACGGTGCCAGAATCGCCACCGCCTGAAAGTGATTGCGTTGTGCTTCTTGGGCAAGCGCAATGCATTCGGCCAGGGAGGTACCGCCCACCAGCATGATTTTAATCAGCGACGGCTGGTCAACGTCTCCCCAGGCACGCAGCAGGGCTACCTTTTCGTCTGTTGTCAGCGAGACGCCTTCACCGGTCGATCCGCCGATAAACGCGCCTTTGATGTTATTGGTAACCAGCAGCTGTGCATACTGATCAATCGCCGACAATTTCAGGCTGCCGTCTGCCCGCATCGGCGTAAACGGCGCCGCAATTAATCCGTTGATTTTCATTTTATAATTGAGTGGATGAGTGATTGAGCGATTGCGTGAATTTCCAAACTCACGCAATCGCTCAATCACTCAATAAATTAATAGCCCGGTGTTTGTGTGAGTTTGGGGTCGGTGTTGAGCATCGAGACCGAAACGGGGAGCTGGAGCTTAAACGGCTGGGATGGGGGCAGGTAGATCTGGCTTACGTTTTTGAAAACATACGCATTGCCGGCCCGGCGCAGCGCAAACCACCGTTTTCCTTCGGCAATAAACTCCCGCAGGTTTTCGTCCAGGACCGCATCCATGTTGGCTTGCTGGCTACCGTTGGTGTAAGGGGTATAACCGGTGCCATAGGCCCTTGCCCGGATCGCGTTGATGTCGGCCGACGGGTCGTTGCCGAGTTTGGTGTTGGCTTCGGCCAGCAGCAGCAGCACATCGGCATACCGGTAGATCGGGAAGTCGTTGTCGTAGAGCTGTGTACCCGCATCGACACGGCCAATGAACTTTGTCAGTAGTATACCGGCAACCGGGTTGCCCGCCGTGGTCCGGTGCATGGTGCGGAAGGTAACCCGCATCCGCCGGTCATTCGGATTGTTCAGCCGGGTAATCAGGGCTTGCGACAAGCCCACCCGGCTGGCACCAGCCACGTACGGATAGGCGGAGCTGACCGTCGCCGCGGTACTGGTGCCCGGGTCAAGGACCAGCGTACCGGCCTGGGTCGTGTTCACCAGAAAACTGCCATAGGCTCCCTGGGTTGCTTCGTTTTTTTCGAAGCTGAGCGCAAAAATAATCTCGCGGTTGTTGGTTTCTTTCGTTGGGTCAAACACATCGGCATAGGCCGCCTGCAAGCCCAGCGCCGGCATGGCTTTGACCTCTTCCAGGGCTGTTTTAGCGGCTGTCAGATCAGCATTGCCACCGCCCATGAGCGTCCCCGACCACAGGTATACATCGCCTTTGAGCGTCAGGGTAGCCGCGCGGTTCCAGTATACCCGTTTGGCGGTAAAGGCGTTGTTGCCCGCAAACAAGGTCAGTGACTGGTCAATATCGCTTTTGATCAGGGCCAGCACCTCTTCCGGCTTCGCCCGCTCGCGGTACAGATCGGTCAGGCTGTTGACGGCCGAGACCGGCTCGGTCGTGATCGGGACCCCTCCCCAGGTCCGGAGCAGGGTAAAGTAGACGTATGCCCGTAATCCATACATTTCGGCGAGCGCAGCCTTCCGTTGGGCATCGGCGAGCGGTGCCTGCGGAAACAGCTTAATGACCGTATTGATCCGGTCAATCAGGGTGTAAAAACCGCCCCAGTTGCCCGCCGGTACGTTCACTGCGCTGATGTTGTGTGACCAGTATTGTTTCAGCCCCGTGTCTTCCGATTCGGTAAAGAGCCCGTCGGCCCAGATCTCCGAGCGCATTTCGCCCAGGTTGACGAGCGTACTGTGGTACCCCCGGAGTGAGGCATAGATGCCGGTATACAGCGTCATGGCCGCATTCGGGTCGGCGAGGGCCAGTTGCTGATTCAGCGAGGTTTGCGGGGTTACCTCATCCAACTGGCGCTGGCAGGAAAAAAGCCCTGCACTCAGACTTAAACCGGCGATTGTGAGTAGTTTATGAAGTTTCATGATGTTGTTCGGTTTAGAGCGATAACGTAGCCCCAAGGGTAAACACGCGTGGAAGCGGGAAACGCCCAACGTCGTTGCCGCCTACTTCGGGGAAGGTGCCGTTGTAGCGTGTCAGATACAGCAGGTTTGAGCCCGTCGCAAAAACGCGGAGGCTTTTCACACGGTCGCGGGAGAGCCGGGTCATAAGCGATTGCGGCATGTCATAGCTGAAGGTCAGCTCACGCAAGGCTACATAATCGCCTTTTTGCCAGAAATTGGCCGGTGCGGTGGTGCTGCCACCCGCATCCAGGAAGTAATTCCGGCCGTAGTTGGCCCAGTAATAGCGCGGCAGCGTACCGTTTGGTGTCTCCGGCGACCAGGTCTGTGTTACATCGACCGGTCCGTTCTGGGAACCCTGCACCTGCGACATGCCCCGCAGATACATCTGATTGACAATGACAAAGCCCAGTGAGTAATCGAACTGACCGAACAGCGTGAAGCCTTTCCACTGCAGGGTGGTCGAGAAACCACCCTGCACCGTTGGCGTTGTCCGGCCAACGTAGGTAAAATCGCGGTAGTCGAGCGTGTCGTTCTGGTCGAGGTCGCGCCAGCGGGCATCGCCCAACAGTTTGATGCGCTTGTTGGTATACGGCAGATAGGTATTCACGAAGTTGGCGCGGGCGTCGATATCGGCCTGGGTTTTGTAGATTCCGTCGTAAGCCGGTGCCCATATTTCGTCGAGGCCAATGCGTTTGCCTTCCTGCAAACCGCCTACCCAGACCACCTTACCCTGCGACGGGTCATAGACCTGAACCGCGCTCTGGCGGTTGCGGTCGAGTCCGTTGCCGGGCAGCTTAACGGCGTAGTTTTTGACATGGAAAAGGTTCGCGCCCATGCTCCACGATAACCCGCGCGGGCTGCTTGCCTTCAGGATATTGCCGCGTATTTCCAGCTCAATGCCCCGATTCTGCAACTGCCCCAGATTGGTCTGATAGCTGCTGTAGCCGGTCCATGCCGGAATGGTCAGCGAGCTGATTTTGTCGTACACGTTCCGGATAAAATAGTCGGCCAGAATCGTGACGCGGTTGTTCAGTAAACCGAGGTCAAGGCCGAGGTTCAGCGTGTTGGCCCGTTCCCATTTCAGGTTGGTGTTGACGATACTGCCTGCCGCAAAACCCGGCTGCCCGTTGTAGATGCCTGCGTTGCCGTATTGCGGAATAGTGGCAAAATCGCCCAGCGGCGTGATGCTGCCGTTTTCACCCCAGCTGATACGGGGTTTCAGGGTGGTAATGTAGCGGCTTAACGCGGAATTGGTAAAGAAGTTTTCGTAGTGCATGTTCCAGCCCAGCGACATGCCGGGGAAGAACCCATACTGATTGGTGGTCAGCTTCGATGTACCGTCATACCGGGCGTTCAGCGTCAGCAGAAAGCGGTTGTCGTAGGTGTAATTTACCCGGCCGATGCCCGATACCAGCCGTTGCCAGCTCGAAAACGCCGACGACGGAATGCCGACGGCTGCCGTTGATGCCGATAGCCAGGGAATAAAATCAGTGGCGGCGAGGTTGGCCGATGCACCGTAATCGTACTGCCGGAATTCAAAGAATTCGCCACCCGCCAGGGCCGAAACGGTATGCTTGCCAATCGTTTTATCATACTGTAAAAAGCCATTGTACTGATACTGGCCTACCCGCTGGTTGCTGAACGATGCGTTGCGGGTACTCACCAGCGCGCCGCCCGTACCGTTGATGTAGGCTTTGGTGAAGCTGTCGCTGTTGGTGTAGCGGTAGAAACCCGATGCCGAGCCCAGCAGCTTCAGTTCCGGCAGAATCCGGTATTCGATGTTCAGGCCACCGCTGTAGCGCTGTTCCAGGGTCTGGTTGAAAAACTTATCCTGAAAATAAGCCGGATTTCCCAGCGTGCTGCCATCGACACCCGGCAGTATGGCGCCTGTCTGGTCGTGTGTCAGGCGAACGGTTGGCGCAATGCCCGTAAAGCGCTGGATAATGCCGCCGCCAACACCACCGCCACCGTCGGCGGTCAGATACGAAGGGCTGTTTTTGGTGCTGTAACCGGCCAGGTTAAGGGAAACGGTCAGGTTCTTCCCGACATTCAGGCCCCCGTTGAAGTTCATATTCATCCGTTTGAAGGCGGAGCCGATAAGCATGCCCACATCGCTGAGGTTGCCGACACCCAGGGCAAAATTCCCCTGGTCGTTGCCGCCCGATACGTTCAGGTAATGTTCGTTGAGGTTGCTTTGCTGAAGAATCAGCTCTTCGAGCTGCCGCTGCGAAATCGACCGGAAAAGGAGGGTATCCATCTGGGCAGCGTTAAACGGGTTCTTATCGATCAGCGTTTTGTATTGCGGGTCGTTCAGCAGCGCGCGGTTGCTGTTCGAAAGCAGCTGGGTTGAGTATTTGCCGTCGGGTGCTGTCCAGCCTGAGTTGGTACCCCAACCCCATGCGCCGGCCAGCTGGTTGCGGGCATTGTTCATCTCAGCGGTATTGTTGTCTGCACGGGCGGCTTCGAAGCGGGCGGCCAGACCGCGCCGGTTCCAGAGAATATAATCTTCGGCACTCATGTAGTCAAGCGGGTTCCGCCGGATGTAGTTGGTTGCCCGTTTATAGCTGTACGTCACCTGCGTACGGCCTTTCTTGCCCTTTTTCGTCGTCACCAGAATGACCCCGTTTGACGCCCTTGCGCCGTAAATAGCGGTTGAGGCGGCATCTTTCAGAAGATCGATGGTTTCTACATCTTCCATATTAATCCCGTACAGAGACGGGACAATGACCCCGTCAATAATGACCAGCGGAGAGCCCGAGCCGCTGAAATCGGTGCCGCCCCGGAATGAGATGGCGGGCGTTGAGCCGGGTTGACCGGTTGTCTGCTGAATCCGCAAGCCGGGAACGGTGCCTTGCAGGGCCGTGGCCACATTCGTTCGCGGTACTGATTTGAACACCGTCGGGTCAACGGTAGCGACCGAGCCGGTTAGTGTCCGGCGGCTTTGCTGCCCGTACCCCACGACAACGACTTCGTCGAGGCTCTTGGCACTTTCGGCCATCTGAACGCTGACGGCGGCCTGGTCAGTCAGGGTGATTTCCTGCGTTGTCATGCCGATCAGTGAAAAAACGAGTGCATCGCCTTTATTGGCACTGATCGTGAAACGGCCATCGGCATTGGTGACTGTTCCGCGCGTGGTGCCTTTGATCGTCACGTTGACGCCGGGCAATGGCTCGGCTGTGCGGCCGTCGCGCACAATGCCATTAACGGGTTTAGGTTGTGCCATACCGACTGTCGATACCAGAAGGCCGACAATAAGTATGACATAATAGCTACTGAGAAGCTTGTTAGTATAAAGATGCCACATACGAATAATAATTTTTGCATTATGTATGACTTGACAAAGGTATTATGTATTATTTAATAATCGCAAGTAGCCCTTAAAAATTATTTTTTTGCGGATATTTTTTGTTTTACGGATATGAATCTAATTTTGCTGCGTTATTAAGTTATACATAATATGGATTACGCGAACATGCATGATGATCTGCGCCTACAGGAGCAGACCTCATTAGTTGATAAGGCCGAGACAGATTTGCTGGATTTCTTTCAGGAGCAGCAGTACAAAAGCGGTGATGTGATTCCAAAAGAAGTAGAGCTGGCTGTTCAGCTGGGCGTAAGCCGCACGGTCATTCGCGAGGCCTTACAGCGTCTGCGGATGCGCGGGATGGTCGAGACGAAGAAAAAGCGCGGTACCGTCATTACCAACCCCGACCTGTTGTCGCTGCTCGAAAAGACGATGTATCCCGGTATTCTGGCCGACGAAACCCTGCGCGATATTTTTGAACTGCGGCTGGTGCTGGAAATCGGTATGGGCGATCTGCTGTTCGAACGCATCACCCAGCGCGACATCGACGAACTGTACGCCATCGTGGCCGATGAGCCGGTGAATACGGAAGAAATGATTTTTAACGCCGATCAGGAAATCCGGTTCCATGGCAAGCTCTACGAAATTACGGGCAATCATACCCTCATGCGCTTCCAGCAAATGCTGCTGCCAACGTTTGAGTATGTCCAGAAAAGCGGTCTGCTCAAGAAGCAGGTGCAGCATAAAAAATTTGTATCGCACCGGGGGCTGGTCGATGTCCTGCAACATGGAACACCGGAAACCTTCCGTAATGCGATGCGCAACCATTTCGAAAACCACTTTCAACGTTTGTTTTAACGCATGTTCCCGCATTTACTCCTTTCTGCGTGCCTGCTGCTGGGGTGCCGCCAGTCGCAGCCTGTGGCCGCCGCACCCGCCTATGTTCCGCCGGTGGTTACCGAAACGGTCTTGCCCGATGAGGTAACCGTTTTCGGCAACGGCAACGACGGGTATCTGTGTTACCGGATTCCGGCGATTGTCAAAGCCCCCGGCGGTACGCTGCTGGCGTTTGCCGAAGGGCGTAAAACCGACTGCGGCGATTTCGGGAATGTCGATATCGTGCTGCGGACCAGCCGCGATCAGGGCAAAACCTGGTCTCCGCTGTCGGTAGCCGTAGACTATGGCCCCAATCAGGCGGGAAATCCTGCGCCGGTATTCGACCTGACCGATCCGCGTTATCCCGATGGGCGGTTGTTTCTGGTGTACAACACGGGTGTGGCGTCGGAAGGCGATGTGCGCAACGGCAAGGCCATACGCGAGGTCTGGTTTGTGACCAGTACCGATCTGGGCAAAACGTGGTCGGCTCCGGTCAACATTACCACGCAGGTGAACCGGCCCAACAAACCCGGCGTAAACCCGGCCTATACCTTTAAGGAAGACTGGCGGTCGTATGCCAACACGCCGGGCCATGCCCTGCAACTCAGCCAGGGGCGGTATCGCGGCCGGTTATTTGTGGCGGCCAATCACTCGGCGGGCCCGCCGCAGGGACAGTTCCGCGACTACAGCGCCCACGGTTTTTATTCCGACGATCATGGCAAAACCTGGACCCTGAGCCCGACCGTGTCGTATCCGGGTAGCAACGAAAGCACAGCGGCCGAAACCCGCGATGGCGGTATCCTGATGAACATGCGCAACCAGTCGGGTGATGTAAAAAGCCGGTTGCTGGCCTATTCGCCGACTGCCGGTGAACGCTGGAATGACGTGATTGTGTCTACTGACTTGCCCGACCCGGTTTGCCAGGGAGCCATGATAAACCACAAGACACCCGCCGGACAGCCGGTGCTGCTTTTTGTGAACCCCAACAGCCAGACGAAGCGTGAGAAACTGACCATCCGCGTCAGTCAGGACGATGGCAGGAGCTGGTCGCAGGGGAAGGAGCTTTACAGCGGTTCGTCGGCCTATTCCGATCTGGTCATTCAGGAGGATGGTAAGATCGGCGTCCTCTACGAACGGGATAATTACCAGGTGATTACATACGTGAGTTTCACCCTCTGATCCGTTTATTACGGTAAAAATATTTCGCCCTTTCACCCTTGCGCCGCCCTGCGGCCTATTCTTTCACTCTTTAGGTCATGTCTCTCTCCCAACAATACCGTGAGGCGTTGCTGAATGATGTCATTCCGTTCTGGCAACAGCATTCGGTCGATACCCAGTATGGCGGTTTCCTGACCTGCCTGGACCGGCAGGGGCGCGTATTTGATACCGATAAATTTGTCTGGCTACAGGCGCGGCAGGTCTGGACCTTTGCCATGCTGTATAATCGGCTGGAGCAGCGGCCCGACTGGCTGGCGACGGCGGTCCATGGTGCGGAGTTTCTGAAAAAACACGGTCGGTCGGCCGACGGGAGCTGGTATTTTTCGCTGACCCGCGAGGGCCGGCCGCTGGTACAGCCCTACAATATTTTCTCCGACTGCTTTGCGACAATGGCCTTCGGGCAGTTGTCGCTGGCGACGGGCAGCGATGAACAGGCTCAACTGGCCGCCACCACGTTCCGGCACATTCTGGCCCGTCGCCACCAGACCAAAGGGCAGTGGAATAAGGCCGTTGCCGGTACAAGGCCGCTGAAAAACTTTGCCCTGCCGATGATTCTGTGCAATCTCGCGCTGGAAATTGAGCACCTGCTCGACAAACCCCTGGTCGAACAGACCATTGATGAGTGCATTCATGAGGTGATGGACGTGTTTTATGATCCGGCGTCGGGGCTGATCCGCGAAAACGTTACGCCCGACGGCAAGGGCTCTGACTCCTTCGAAGGCCGGCTGCTTAATCCCGGGCATGCTATCGAAGCGATGTGGTTTATCATGGATCTGGCGGTCCGGCGCAACGACCGCGCCCTGCTCGACCGTGCGGTAACCATCACCCTCGACACCTTGCAGTATGCGTGGGACGAGCCGTTTGGCGGTATTCTGTATTTTATGGATGCCGGCGGCCATCCGCCCCAGCAGCTTGAGTGGGACCAGAAGCTGTGGTGGGTCCATGCCGAAACGCTGATTAGTTTACTGAAAGGCTACCAGCTGACGGGCAATCCGGCCTGTTGGGCATGGTTTGAACGTGTCCATGCCTACACATGGTCGCATTTCCCGGACCCCGGCCACGGCGAATGGTTTGGCTATCTGAACCGGCGGGGCGAGGTATTGCTACCCCTCAAAGGGGGCAAATGGAAAGGCTGTTACCACGTGCCGCGTGCCCTGTTTCAATGCTGGCAGACGCTCGGAAAAATTGAACAGGTGGCACTGCCCCGTTAATGCAGCCGCTTCCGTTGCCGGCGCGACATCGTCAGCCGGGTGTTATCGGTCAGGTGGATGACGCCCGCCGGGTCAATCAGCTGCACAAACTGCATATTGACCAGATGCGACTTATGCACCCGCACAAAGTCATGGTCTTTGAGCATGCCCTCGAACTCCTTCAAGGTTTTGGACGCACAAAAACGCCGGTTGCCGGTCAGGTGAAAGAACGTATAATTGCTGGAGGCCTCACACCGGATAATCTCGGCAATGGGCAGAAAGTGCAGGCCTTCGGTAGTCGAAATCGGCAATCGTTGCTGGTTTGGTTTGCTGACCGACAGGTTTTCGGCCAGGTTCCGGATCAGGGCTTTGGGGCGTAGCGTCTCGGTTTGTTTCCGCAAAAACTTGTCGAAGGCCAGCCGTAGTTCATCGACATCAATTGGTTTCAGGAGGTAGTCGAGGGCGCTCACCTTGATGGCCTGCAAGGCAAACTGCGAATAGGCTGTGGTGAAAATAACCTCAAAATCAATGTCGTCGATGGCATTCAGAACATCGAACCCGTTCTGCATCGGCATCTCAATGTCCAGAAAAACAAGGTGCGGCCGCATCGACTGAATCAGCGAAATGCCTTCGGGAGGGGTAGTCGCCCGCCGGAAAAGAGAAATTTCGGGAATGTATTTGCTGACCAGAATTTCCAGAATGTTACAGGCTCGGGGCTCATCGTCGATGACAAGGGCGCGGTACATAGGCGTTAGGGGGTATGCGTGAATCCGGTATCGAATGCAGTAATCAGGGGCAGGCGGATACTGATGCGGGTACCGATGGGAGTACCGTCCGTACTGACGAGGTCATCAATATGCATCGAGGCTTTTCCCAGACCCGATTTTTCGAGCAGCGCCAGCCGCTCGTTCGTCAGGGCCAGGCCTTTTGAGGTCTTCCGGCGATATACGGCCGACCGGTTGCTGAAGGCAGCGGCCTGTTCGCGGCCGACGCCGTTGTCTTCCAGGAGGCAGTGCAGGTGCCCGTCGGCAATCCGCAGGGAAATGTCCAGTTGCCGGAGGCCGGTTTTGTGCAGTAATCCATGACGGATCGCGTTTTCGGTCAATGGCTGAAGCAGCAGGGCCGGCACCTGATACAAAGCCGGGTCAAGGTCGGCATCGACACGAAGCGTGTAGGCAAACGAACTGCCGAACCGGAGCGCTTCCAGATCGAGGTAGAGCCGGAGCACGTCGATTTCCTGCTGCAGGGCGTGCATACTCCTGGTCGACTCTTCCAGAACCATCCGCAGCAACCGCGAAAACTTCGACAGGTAGCGGTAGGCCGTATCCGTATCGTCGGCTAAGATGCATTCCTGAATGGCATTCAGACAGTTAAAGATAAAATGCGGATTCATTTGCGACCGGATAGCCCGCGTTTCAAGCTCGGCAATGAGCCGGGCAATCCGGACCTTTTCGGCCTGGCGGTGCCGTAGTGTACGTTCGCGCCGTGTAAAATAACCAGCCACCACACCAAGCAGCAACATGGCCGCACCGGTCAGAAACCACCATCGCTGCCAGACTGGCGGCAATACCTCAAACGAAAACGCAGTGAGCCCACTCCGTGACCCGGCGGCTGTCATCCCTTCAACCTGAAATGTATAGCGCCCGGGGGCCAGACCGGCATACGTGACAGACCGTTCGGTTCCCTGCGCCGGCCGCCAGCCCGCTTCCGCACCGAGTAGCCGGAAACGGTACCGGTGATAGGGCGTATTGACCAGACTCATCAGCGAAAATCCGAATGTCAGCGCATTTTGTTCCGGCGGGAGCCGTAGCTGTTCGGGCAATCCTGAGGGATCTCTGCCGGTGGTAAACTGCCAGAGATCGGCGCGGGAATCGGGTAGCCGGAGCCCGGTGATGGTGAGGGGCGCAGCCACGGGCCGTTGCCTGAGCTGGCTGACCGAAAACCGCAGCAGCCCCGCCGTAGTGCCGACGTAGAGTGTTCCGCGCGGGTACTCAAACAGGTGCATCGACTGGTACGATTCGCTGAAAAAACCGTCGCTGAAGCTGAACGTTCGCAGGCCGGCCGGCGTCAGGCAATGCAGGGCAATAGCGCTGCCGGTCCAGATGTTGCCGTCACTGTCAGCATACACGTCGAGCAGATAATTGGCAGATAACCCATCCGCCGTGGTATACTGCCGGGTTACCGAAAACTGTTGGCCGGAGAGGTTGCCCCTGATAAGCCCTTGCCCGTCGGTGGCCAGCCAGACAGTACCCTGCCGGTCGCGGATGATGCGCTGCACCGACCGTACCTGCTGGCCTTGCCACTGAATGGGGTGGCTGGTAAACTGCCCGTTCCGGAACGAAATCAGCCCCGCATCACTGGCCAGCCAGAGCGTATGGTCGGGGGCTTCAAACCCGTTGTAAAAGATGGTAAACCGGTAACGGTTGGTCGAATGTTCAAAAAAAGTAAACGTGTAGGCCTGTTTCAGAGCATCAAACCGGATCTGCGTCAGCCCGACATCGCCCACTGCCCACAGGTCGCCCGCCGCCGTCGGAATCAGGTCGTTAAAGCCTTCATCGCTTAACCCATCCTTGCGGGTGTAGTGGCGGGTTCGTCTGCCATCATAAGCCAGCAGGCCCTGATAGGTGGTTGCCATCCATAAGACTCCCCGCCGGTCTTGCTGAATGCCGGCGATGCCTGCAATCGGGACCAGATCGGTCAGCAGGGGCGATACCTGATCCGCACCAAGCCGGAACAACCGGCCGTGGTGTGCCCCGAAAACCAGCTGGCCGTTATAGAGCCCGAATCCGTTGATTTCGTTTCCGGCCACGGCTGCCGGTAGCGGAATCCGGTCAAAAGCCGACCGCCTTATTTTCAGTAAGCCTTCGTTGGTCGCTACCCAGAACGTACCTTCCCGGTCGAGCAGCAGCTTATTGAACTGGCTGCTGGTATGGTGGTATAAATTGAGCTGTTGCCAGGGTGTTTGTGCCTCTGCGTCAAGTTGTTTGAGGCCGTATGACAGGAGCCAGTAGCGTTGGCCGTCCAGCAGAACGTCGGACGGGACGAGGCCTTGCAGCAGGGTTTCGGGCCGGCCGTTACGCAGGCGGATATAACAGAACTGGTCGTGCGCAGAAAACAGTAAATCATTTTCAGACCGGACCGCAATCGCCTGAATTTCTGTTTTTTGACCGGCCGGGCTTTGCCAGATACGGGTGAGCCGGCCGTTACGGTACCGGAACAAATCCATTTTACCGCCCACATACAGACTCCCTTCCTCATCGAGGGCGAGGGCAAACACCCGCCGGTCGCGGGCTTTGGGCGTCAGGCGGTCGTATCCGGTGAGCAGGCGGGGCGCCGTGGCTTGAGCCGGCCGTTTTTTGAGTTGTTGCTGCTGAGCCGGAGAGAGGTGATAAACCCCGCTGCCGCAGCCGATCCAGAGGGTGTGCCGTTTATCGAAGAGCAGCGCATTGATCCGCACCAATGTTGGTTGCCGGATGGCAGGCAGGGCAGATACCTTTCCGTCATCGTAGCGGAATAACCCTTCTTCGGTGCCGACCCAGAGTGTGCCGTCAGGGTCTTCCAGCAGGGCATTTACCTGCCCGATGGGCTCACCGTTGTCGGTAAGGCTGATGCTTTTACACACAAAACCATCGTACTGCACCAGTCCGGTAGTGGTGCCCAGCCAGAGAAAGCCGGTTTTATCGCGCAGCAGCGTCCGGATATCAGCGGCGGGCAACCCCTCTTTCAGCCCGATATGCTCTACCGTAAAACCGGCCGCATGCATAACCGGCGACTGACCACGCAGGGCGTTGATCAGCAGCAGATTCATGAGCCAGAAAAGAAGCGGGCGACCAGACATGCCTGTGCGAAAATTGATGCCTGCAAGGTACGACCGTAATACTACCTGTTCAATAGGTGAGTCTGCCGTTTACTAATCGCCGAAAGCCGTTCAATCAACGGATTCGGTACGTGCCTGCTGGGTGGCTAACCTTTACAACATGTCTGTTTTTTACCCCTGAGAAACCAAACCGGTAACGCAATTTTGGGCATTGAAGGGTAAACAAGTGAATCAGGAAAGCGCAGCGTATGAAAAAGATGATGGTGTGTTGCTGGCTGGTGATTGCCGGGCTGGCATGTCAGAAGCAGGAATCGGGTACGAACACGACCCCTGATCCGGACCCGACCGGTACGGGCAGCTCTGCGATGGGCAAGGGCGAGCCGGGAGTAGTTGGGCTGGCCGGGGTTACGGCCTGGGATAATGTTGCGGCGGCTGAAAAAGAACGGATTAAAGGCTGGAATGCTTTGTTTCTGCACCAGTCTGTGGGACAGGATCTGGAAGAGGGCTGCAAAGCCAACGGCTTCGCCTTTGACTACTACGGCCCGAACGATAAAACCAACGGGGCCGCCGGCGGGAAGGGGCTGAAAGGGGGCATTTTCGTGGATGTGGGCGGAATCCCTAACGGAAATCCAACGGAAAAGATCAGGGTATTCCGCGAGAATGCCACCCGCAACAAAGACCTGCTCCAGATTGCCATCTTCAAGTTCGGGTATGCCGATGTCAACGATGATAACGTCGAACGGGTGAAAACCGAATACAAGGCGATGGTTGATGCGCTGCGGGCCCAGTCGCCGATACTCCGGTTTGTACACGTGACGCCACCGCTGGTCTACAGCACGTCTGCCTACGAAGGCAACGCCGCCAAACAGAAACTGGGACAGTGGATGAAAGACACCTTCAGGGGGACCGATGTGATTTTTGATTTGCAGGAGCTGGAATCCAATAACGGGCAGTGTCAGCAAAATAACGTGTGGCGGATTTGTCCCGAAAACCGGAATACGGCCGGTGACCCGTCTGATGTCAACGGCATTGATACTTCCGACGGGCAGGGACATATCGGTAAAAAAGCTGGTCAGCGTATTGGCAAAGCACTGTTAATGAGTATTTATCGGGCTGGAAAATAAAGAAAACAATGAAAAAACTAATCGCCTATGCACTCTTATTGAGTGTGTTTATCCTCAACGGAGGAGCCGGTTGCGGAGGCAAAAAAACGGATGATCCGCAACCCGCCCAGGTTAAACTGCTGGTCGGCGGGCTTTGGGACGTGACGAGAACCTATACCGTTACACCCAGCGACAAAATTACGCTCACGATCAAAAAAGGAGCCCTGGGCCTTAAATTCTATAGTGACGGTAAGATTGAAAGCTGTTCGTCCGGAACCTGCGGACAACTTGGCCGCTGGTCTTTTCAACTAATCAGTAATTCGGCCGGGACGGGCACATTGACCGTCTACGTTGAGAGCACGGATATTCAGGCGGTGTACGGTAAGAAGCTGGAGGGGGCGCTGGACATCAGTACAGATAATCTCATCCGGTGGATCATCAAAGGAAATCCGGTCATCGGCGAAACCGATGCGTCAGAAATACAATGGACCATGGAGCGGACACCGTGAAGCGGAAACCGGTAAACAGGCCGGCCGATATGAGTATGCAATCATATTGGTCTCTTCTCGGGTCTATCAGCGTATGCATGGGGCTGACGCTGCCAGTCATCGGCCAGCCCCTATACGGCTGTCGGGGCTGAGCAGGCAAAAACGCAGCAGAGCCGGAAACGGTAAGCCGCGGCTTTCTGTACGATAAGCTAAAAATAACCTGTTGATAATGAATGCTTCCCGAGGGAAAGGGTGTTTAATGGCGCTGGCAGGCCTGGTCGCTGTATCTGGTCTGTTTATGGTCGTCCGGTTTTACGGCGGCAAATGGCTGGACCAATACGAGCGTCCATGGGCTTACAGCACGACAGAGCCGTTGCTGGTCGGGCAATGGGAAGGTCGTTTTAATGACCCGGACGGTGTACCGAAATCGCTTCGCATAACGATTGATCTACCCGAAACGGATGAAGAACGCTGGCAGCAGGCAAGGCGGAAAAGACGCCTGCGGAACGGACGAAATAAGGGTGGTTTCGATGGGACAGCAACCGTCACGAGCCGCCTGGGCCGTGAAGACTATGAAATCTACGGTGTGGTAGACCGGCAAAACGATCACCGGTTCAGCCTCAATTTTGACGCAGTCGACGGGCGATTTGCCATCACGCCCAACTTTTACATCAACGATACCGACAAAACCGGAAACCAGTGGGCAGGCGATCAGCTGGATGTCCGGCTGGAGTTTGCCTATCACCTGCCCGGCCGCACCTGGTCGAACAGTGCCGATCCGCGGTTTAGCCGCAAGGTACCGGTGCGCTTACACCGTGTAACGAACCAGTAAGATTCTCAACCTAAAACACAAAACAAAATGCAACGCCGTGATTTTATGTCAGCCCTGCCATTGGGCCTCTTCGCCGGTCAGCTACCGGCCGTGACCGCCACCGACGATCAAAAGCCACTGGCTCCGTTTTATATCGGCCCGTCGGCCGAACCGTTGACGCCCGGACCGACGGGGCTCAACATCCGGACGCGGGTCCGGTCGGCCCAGACCAACGGACAGTTTTCGTGTGTTGAGTTTGCTGTTGCCCCGAAAAAAATGGGCCCGGCCCCGCACCTGCACAAAGACCTGGATGAGCTGATGTATGTCATCGAAGGCACAGCCAGTGTGCTGGTGGGCGATACGGTTTATCAGGTCGAAGCTGGTGGCTGGCACCTGCGGCCGCGCGGCATTGTCCATACCTTCTGGAACGCCACCGACAAACCGGTGCTGGCCATCGACTGCTACTTCCAGCAGCCGTTTGAAGAGTACCTCGAAGCCTCGTTCCAGACCATTCCGGCGGAGGCCCGTAAGCGCGGATTAGCAATGGATTCTCCCGAAATCCGGAAGATGTATAGCGACCTGCAGGCCCGCTTCGGCATGGTTGGTTTCCCCGAAAAACGGCAGGCCATTGTGGATAAATACGGCCTGAAGTAAAACCCGATACAATTTTTATTATGTTGATCTTCAGGTTTATGGTTAACCGTTACCTTCTTTTGGCGGGCGGGCTGCTGCTGGCGGTTCAGTCGGTTTCTGCCCAGACGCTGCAACTCAACCGCACGGGCGGCAGCGTGGTGATCGGGTCCGATGGCGGCGCGGCTAATGCCTCGGCAGCGCTGGAAGTCAAAAGTACGACCCAGGGTGTGCTGCTGCCCCGGCTGACCACGGCGCAGCGGACGGCCATCAGCAATGCCGCCAACGGGCTGCTGGTGTTCGATACCGACACGCAGAGTTTCTGGTTCCGCCAGAACGGGGCGTGGGTCAATCTGGTCGGCGGGGGCAGTTCGGGGGCAGGGGTTGGCTGGCAGCAGACGGGGGCCAACATCAGTACTACCAACAGCGGCAACGTGGGCATTGGTACCACCAACCCGCTGGCAAAACTCAGTGTCGTGGGCAGTTCAAGAAATGCTACCGGCACCAACACCGCCGATTTCGCGAATACGAACCTTGGCCCTAATGTGAGCTTTGTGCATCTGGGCAGCAAAGGGCACTGGCTGAT
>NZ_MORL01000290.1 GCF_001870735.1 Arsenicibacter rosenii
AATCCGTATACCCATACTGCCGGAGTGCTTCGTCTAAAGCAGGCAAATGCTTGGCCGGAACATCCTTCTGGTTGGTCAGTGCCTTGTGTAGGGTTTTGGCGGGAATACCGGCCTCTTTTTCTATCTGAGACAGGTTAATGGCTGGTTTGGTTTTCAGAAACCGGATGAGCTTGTCCTGCGTGATCATACTGCTTTGCTGGGGATAAATTTATATCCTCAGCAAAGGTAAAAAGAACTTTTTTTATCCANAAAAAGGTTCTGACTCTTCTGTGTCATCTGGCTGTATGTGTACCGGACTGATTTCTTTTTCAACCCAGCTGTTTCCTTTTCGCTCCACATGAATACCTTTTATCTGAAGGCACCAATTCACAAAAAGAGAGTCCTCGGTTTCTCCCTTTTCTTCA
>NZ_MORL01000291.1:0-129 GCF_001870735.1 Arsenicibacter rosenii
CACCGGCACTTTCAGCGTAATCTGTGCCGTTGAGACCAGCTCGTTGCTGCCTGCATTGTTGGCATTCGGCGTTGAATAGTCCGGAACTACCCAGGCAGTGTAGGTCTGGGTCGCGGCATTATACGTTAC
>NZ_MORL01000291.1:164-399 GCF_001870735.1 Arsenicibacter rosenii
CGAAGATCCGCTCCCGCCTGCGGTACTGCTGGCCGAGTAACAGAAGGAAGTGGTGCCGGTAAAACCAGCCGGTGGCGTATAGGTATAACTCCCATCGGGTGTTAATACTGCGGTTCCGGCAGAAGGCAGCGTTAGCAGCGAAGCGGTCAGTATGCCTCCGTTGGGGTCCTGATCATTCGCTAAGACATTGCCTGTGACAGGCAGTCCTGTAGTTGTATTGACAAAATCCGGGGAT
>NZ_MORL01000292.1 GCF_001870735.1 Arsenicibacter rosenii
GGTATGCGCACGTGATGTGTTAGCCGGTCAGAGGATTTTGAGCCGTTCCTCTTCAAGATCAATCTGATAGAGCTGCAGACGGATCAGGTCTTCGTCAATAGCGGGGTCTTTGTTTAATTCGGCCAGAAATTGCCGCTGGATGTCGAGCATTTCGAGGAAAATAGCCTTTGTCCGGGGATTCATCCAGCTGTCATCGGCCGCCTTGGCNGTTTCATGAGCTTTTCAATACTGGCATGGCCGTTCAGTTCATGTTCGTATTTGTTTTTCAGAAACTGGTAAACGTGCTGTTTCAGTCCTTGTTTCATCCGTCGTTTTACCTGCTCTTCCGGTTCTTCAACAACCAGATCAGAAAATAAACCGGACCGCCGAATAAAGTAGGGGAGTGTAAGACCCTGT
>NZ_MORL01000293.1 GCF_001870735.1 Arsenicibacter rosenii
TCGGCAACCTGCCGAATGTTGAAAAGCTGGTTAGCGGACATAGTTATTTTACGACGTCACCCATTAAGGAACTGCATTCGGTCCGGCAACAACTGGCAGACACCTTAACCAAAACCGGTGTAGGGTTCTGGCAATCGGAATACTGCGTACTGGGCGACAATGCGGGCGAGATCAACGGAAGCGGCCGCGATCCGGGCATGACCATGGCTTTGTATGTCGCACGGGTAATCCACGCTGATCTGACAATCGCCAATGCCGNGCCCTGAGCGCCAACAACTATAAAGACGGGCTTATTTACCTCGAAAATGCAGGTAAAATGGGCGAAAACGCGATAAATCAGCTGGATGGCGATGTGCTTGCGTCTAAAACGCTCTGGGCACTTGGCAATTACGCC
>NZ_MORL01000294.1 GCF_001870735.1 Arsenicibacter rosenii
AGTTTCAGGGTGTGATGGTAGTAATCCCCCCAGGCGCGGAGATACACCGATCCTTCTTCCCGTCCGGTTTCATCCATTCCGACAACATCTCTGAAGAATTCAACAGATTTGTCAAGATCAGCAGTCAGTACTTCTATGTGTGCCAGATGCGAGAAGTAATGTGGGTTTTTCGGCATAAGTATAACTATTTTACCATTTTATATTGCAAATCTAATCATCCAATGAAGGCATTTTGTTAGCAATAGACGGCCGAAAACATGCAAAATCCGGCAAAACCTGCCCGGTTTACACAACCGAACAGGTTTTACAAAAGAATAAAGCTGGTTTTCNTGATCCCGGCTCAATAACTCAGTCCATGCCCGAATTTAAACCGAGCATAACCGGTACCTTCAA
>NZ_MORL01000295.1 GCF_001870735.1 Arsenicibacter rosenii
CTGTTTAAGGGGGGCATCGCCGATGAAGACACCGCCTGGCAGGAAACGTTTTTCCACGTCTATCTGCGGGATCACCGCAACTTTCTTACCTGGCAACCGGTCACGAAAACCGTGTCGGCCGATCAGGAAGAATACCTCTATTTTCTCTTCAACTTCACGCCGCCGGCGACGGTTAAAGGCCGGATCGAAATCACCTACCGCGACGGAAACGTAATCAACCGCGATGCGTTTACGGCCGGTACCATACCGCTGTATTCGGTGCTCTGTTGCCCGGTTGGTCCGGCCGCGCTGGGCATCACCGGTGATGTGGTCAGCTACAAATTCTGGCTCTCGGATCAGGACAACAACCGCCTGAGCGAGGTGCGTACGTTCCTGACCGATCAGCGGTACCG
>NZ_MORL01000296.1 GCF_001870735.1 Arsenicibacter rosenii
ACATACCGTTTCAACCCATTAACGACAGGGCAACATCATACCTGAATTACAAGCTAACCTTCTGTATATCAATTGTATAAGATCCTGTATTTTGTACATAAACAAATTGTTACCTAAACATGAACCCAACATTACCTTATCCGAAGTCCCGAACAAACGCCGTTAACGAATCGCCCTCGTTGAGGTTTAGTTTTTTCCGGAGCCGGTAGCGAGCCACCCGCAGGCTGTCGGGAGTGATTCCGAGTAAGGTTGCCATATCCGCAGAGTTAATGTTCATTTTCAGAAGGGCAATAAGCCGTAAATCATAGGCAGTCAGGTTANAATCCTGATGCACCTGATCGAATACCGTCCGGAATTCCTCCCAGTATTCATCCTGACTAAAACTCAGATT
>NZ_MORL01000297.1 GCF_001870735.1 Arsenicibacter rosenii
GAAGACGGGGCCACCCACCAGGTGCTGGAAGACATCGCCATGATGAAAGCACTGCCAAACATGACGGTCATCAATCCGTGCGATTTTAATCAGACCAAAGCTGCCACCATCGCCATTGCAGACTACAACGGCCCGGTCTACCTCCGTTTCGGGCGGCCGGTCATTCCGAACTTCACCCCTGCCGATCAGGTGTTTGAAATCGGGAAAGCCGTCCTGCTGAATGAAGNTATGGCAGGCTATTGAAGCGGGTCACATCCTGGCAGAAAAAGGCATCAGTGCCGAAGTCATTAATATCCACACCATTAAACCGCTTGATCAGACAGCCATTCTGACGTCGGTCCGGAAAACGCGCTGTGTCGTTACTGCCGAAGAACACCAGATGAATGGTGG
>NZ_MORL01000298.1 GCF_001870735.1 Arsenicibacter rosenii
CATTCATGACTTTGGCCAGATAACCAATCCAGTTTGTGAAGAAATCGTTTTCCCGCCCCGATGCTTTCAGCGTTTCGATCATGCTGATGCCCGATGTGGTGGTTCCCAGTAGCTTGCCTGTTTCATTACTCAATAAACGGCTACCATCTTTCCGGGCTCTTGATACAAACCGGAGTGCAATTACATTTAGTCCCGCCATACAAATGCCGATGAGCGTCAGCAGTACGTCATACGAAAACATCAGGAAGGCGTAAAACAACACGATAATGACATTCAGGACGGCATTGGCCAGATCACCGCTGAGTAGCCGGGCCACTTTATCGTTAAGGGAAACCCGGTTACCAATCTCCCCGCTATATCGCTGCGTAAAAAACGAAATGGGTAAGTGGA
>NZ_MORL01000299.1 GCF_001870735.1 Arsenicibacter rosenii
GCCGGAAGCCCCTGAATGGCTGCCGAGTTATACAGGTTGAAACGGGTAATCTCGTTTGGCCCCTGGCCTTTTTTCAGTGTCATGAACGACGAGTAAGGAACCATCTCGCCGGCTTCGTTTTTCACAAACAGCTTCAGCAGATCGGAAGGCAGTCGTCTGAAACTCGGGTCTGACTGGACGTATACTTTAAAGAACTGGTTGAACTTAATAAACCCTTGCTCGTAGGTACTACCGATCAGGATGTTCAGGTTNATTGCTTTCCCGATTGAGACCCCTTTCTGCATCGCCAGTTTGTTATCGATCTCCAGTTCGAACTGCGGATAGTTTGCGGCAAAGAAGGTAAACAAGCCGGTCAGCTCTTTCCGTTTGCCTAGGTTCTCCATGAACT
>NZ_MORL01000003.1 GCF_001870735.1 Arsenicibacter rosenii
TGTCCGCCGGCTACCTGCGTACCGATTACGATCAAAAAAGTCGTCAGACCATAACCTGATCTGGCTATAAACGGAGAAAGCCCGCTCGGTTGAGCGGGCTTTCTCCGTTTATAGCCTTTGCCCTTATTTACAGCGGAATATTCCCGTGTTTTTTACGCGGCAAGGTCGCCACTTTATTTTCCAGCATCTTAAAGGCCTTGATGAGTTTCTGCCGCGTTTCATTCGGGTAAATCACCTCATCAATGTAGCCGCGGTGGGCGGCGCGGTACGGATTGGCAAACTTTTCGGTATACTCCTGTACCTTCTCCTGTAGTTTAGCCTGCGGGTCTTCGGCTTCCGCAATTTCCCGCTTAAAGATAATTTCAGCAGCCCCGCCCGCACCCATTACGGCAATTTCGGCGCCCGGCCAGGCATAATTCATATCGGCCCCGATGTGTTTTGAGTTCATCACATCGTATGCACCGCCATAGGCCTTGCGCGTAATGACCGTTACCCGTGGTACCGTCGCCTCACAGAACGCATAGAGGAGTTTAGCCCCGTTGGTAATGATGCCGTTCCACTCCTGATCGGTCCCGGGCAGGAAGCCGGGCACGTCTTCAAGCACCAGCAACGGCACATTAAATGAATCGCAGAACCGCACAAAGCGGGCGGCTTTCGTACTGGCATTGATATCGAGTACACCCGCCAGCACCGCAGGCTGATTGCCGATTACCCCGACACTCCGGCCGGCAATACGGGCAAAACCAACCACGATGTTTTCGGCAAAGTTTTTATGTACCTCAAAAAAGCTGTCGGCATCCACCAGCGCATCAATCACGTCGCGCATGTCGTACGGCTGGTTCGGGTTGTCAGGGATAATGCTGTCCAGTACCGGCCGGCTTTCATCCTGTGGTTCATAGGGCAGCACCGGCGCTTCGTCCTCGCAGTTCTGCGGCACGTAGCTCAGCAGTTTTTTAATGTGCTGAATACAGGCCAGTTCGTTTTCGCAGGCAAAGTGCGTCACGCCCGATTTAGTGCTGTGCGTACTGGCCCCGCCCAGTTCTTCCGACGTTACCTCTTCATGCGTCACCGTTTTCACCACGTTAGGGCCGGTTACGAACATATAGGAGGTATTTTCGACCATGAAGATAAAATCAGTAATGGCCGGGCTATAGACGGCGCCGCCTGCACACGGCCCCATAATGGCCGAAATCTGCGGAATTACGCCGGATGCGAGGGTATTCCGGTAAAAAATATCGGCATAACCCGCCAGCGACAGAACGCCTTCCTGGATCCGGGCTCCGCCGGAGTCGTTCAGGCCAATCACCGGGGCACCGTTTTTCATGGCGAGATCCATGATTTTGCAGATTTTCTCGGCATGCGTTTCCGACAGCGCCCCGCCGAAGACCGTAAAGTCCTGCGCAAACACATAGACCAACCGACCGTCGATTGTACCGTAGCCTGTTACCACACCATCGCCAAGGTAGTATTCCTTGTCTAAACCAAAGTCTTTGGTGCGGTGCATGACAAACTTCCCGATCTCTTCGAACGAGCCTTCATCAACCAGCAGCGCAATACGCTCACGGGCCGTCAGTTTGCCTTTTTTATGTTGTGCATCAATCCGTTTCTGCCCGCCACCCAGCAACGCTTCTTCGTTTTTACGCGCAAGGGTCTCCGTCGGACTTAATTTGGCATGTGTTGGTTTTGTCGTAGTATCCATGCAAGAGGTTCAAGAATGAGAATGGACAAAGTTATAGTTCTTTGTGATTTGCGTACTATGCTTATTTTTGTTGTAGGGCAAACACAGGCGTTCTTTAGCTAACTTTTTTGCTAATTACCTATAGATGTCTCTGATTCCCCTGTTTCTATCCGGTCATACATACAGTTAGCCCTTTCCTTTTTATGCGTTTCAGGTATACGTTTTTCGTCGGGCTGCTGGTGCTCCTGACCGATGCTTCCGGTGTTTCGGCACAGCCGGCAACTGACTCTGTAGCGGTTAAGCCCGGGCCCATAAAACTCCGGCCAACCTACGCCGTCCTGAAACTGGCTCCCCTCACCCTGCTTGACATCGATCCTGCCTGGCAGGCGGGTCTTGAGCTCCGGACCATCCCGTCGGTCTCCGTACAGGGTGAAATAGCCTACGGACCCGCCAACTGGGCCGGTCCGTTTCCAAACCTGAATCTTCTGGGGGCCGACTATCTACAGGATGGCTGGAGTCATCAACCCTCATGGCGCTACCGCGGTGAATTGCGCTATTACCTGCCTTTCCGGTTTCTGCAAACCATCTTCAAACCGAAACGACAGCTAAACGGGGTTTATATCGCTGCCGAATACCTGCACAAGGATATCGGCATTAATAAAACCACAAGTTCCGCCTCCGGCGGCTTGATTACCTCTCTGGATTATTCGCAGAAAATAAACCGCACAACCCGGGCCGGCCACCTGAAGATTGGGCTGCAACTGGCGCTGAGCCATCAGAAAACCTCATTCCTGTCACGGGTTTTTATTGATGTATATGCCGGGGCCGGCCGCCGCTATGTCAACATTACCCAGACAGCAGGACCTTCGGTCCTGACCGCCAATGGCCGGATTCCGGAAGCCCTCCGGTATACGCGGTTTATTCCCGGCCTGGAAGGCTGGCTTCCGGGCATTGCGGGCGGGCTGAAAATCGGCGTTGCGTTATGATCCGATACGTTTGCCTTAATTTTTCTACTTATTTCCAACCATTTACCCGTTTCCGGCATCCGGTACAAAAAGACGACTGTCACTTATGCACAAACCTTTTCCACACAGACACGTCTGGCTGATGGCGGGCCTTCTCGCCCTGACGGGTTGTTATTACGACTATACCGACGACCGGCTTTCGGCCAAAACCGGCTACCGGCCTGTTTATGCTTCTTATGAAGAAGTCCGGCAGATCCAGACGCTTACGCCCCAGCCACTGAAAGCACCCGGCAAAATCTACATCAAGGACAAATTCCTGTTTATCAACGAAATCGACAAAGGAATACATGTGGTGGATAACTCCGACCCGGCTAAACCGGTGCGTATTTCGTTTATTGCCATCCGTGGTAACCGCGATATTGCCGTGAAAGACAGTATTCTGTATGCCGACAATGCGGTTGACCTCGTTGCCCTCAACATTGCCAACCCACGTAACGTGCGTGTTGTCAAACGGGTTGAAAATTCGTTCCCGTATCCGGCCTATCCGCCACAGACAAACGTCACCTTTGAGTGTGCCGACCCCGCGAAAGGTGTTGTTATCGGCTGGGAGCAAGCAGAGTTAGTCAACCCGAAATGCTTTCGTTAAACACCATGAACGCCATAAAAAATCTTCTTTTTACGGGCATGCTGGCGGGTCTGGCAGCCTGTCAGGCATCCAGCGATGGGTCCATCTCTCCCGGCGCAGGCGTGGGCGGCTCCATGGCGCGGTTTACGGTAGCCGGCGATATGCTTTATACGGTGAATAGTACCAGCCTGCAGTTATACCATATTGCCAACAGCGCCAACCCGGTCAAAGGCGATAAAATCCGTCTGGGTTTCGGCGTGGAAACGATCTTCCCCTACGGCAAAAACCTGTTTATCGGTACACAGACCGGCGTCTATATTTTTGACATTACTCAACCGGCATCCCCTAAAAAACTCGCGCTCTATCAGCACATTATGAGCTGCGATCCGGTGGTGGCACAGGGTAATCTGGCCTTTTCTACCCTCCGTAGCGGAACGGCCTGCCGCAACGGAGGCATAGTTGGTGCGAATGTGCTCGACGTAATCGACTTCACCAACCCGTCGGCCCCGAAACTACTGAAAAGCTATCCGATGCAGAACCCGCACGGACTGGGTGTCGACGGGAACCTGCTGTTTGTGTCGGAAGGCGATTACGGGCTCAAGGTCCTGGACATTACCGACCCGCTGAATGCGAAGGAAATCGCCTGGTTCAAGGACATCAAAACCTACGATGTTATTCCGAATCAGAAAGTCCTGATCGTAACGGGCCCGGACGGTTTGTTCCAGTACAGCTATGCCAATCCGAAAGACATTACCTTACTCAGCAAACTCCCCATCGAATGATCCGATCCTTTTACCGGCTGATTGCATCGGGACTTTGTCTGATGCCGGCCTTTCACGCACACGCCCAACCCACTGACACAACCGCTATCCGGCGCTACCAATGGGTCATTAAGCTGGCTCCGCTGGCCATTGTTGACCCGGACAATACGGTGCAGTTCGGGGCCGAATACATCTATGACCAGCGCCACTCGGTACAGGCCGAACTGGGTTACGGCTGGCACAACTTCAGCCTGAATGGCAACCGGGAGGCTTACCGTTTCCGCGAGGTCTGGCGCAGCCGCGCCGAATGGCGTACCTACTGGAAACGCCGCGGGCAATACCGGACACCGTTTGGTGGTTACTGGGCGGTCGACGCCTTTTACAAACAGGTAAATAACCGCGAAAAGTATACGCTCGGCCGGGACTGTGCGGATGGGGGCTGCGCATACTATCAGCAGATTGACACCCCCACAACAAAATATGTTTCCGGCGGCAACATTAAATTCGGCTTTCAGAACAAATTTGGCAGTGACCCAAACGAACGCCTGCTGATTGATTTGTACCTGGGCTTCGGACTGCGCTTCCGGAATGTGCAAAAACAGGAAGTACCGACCGACAGTGACCGGTGGTTTTTCGAAAGCCGTGACCTGTTCGGCAGTTATGAGCGCGGCCGGTCAACCCTGCCGAATATGACCGCCGGTTTTAAAATCGGGTATGCCTTTTAGCCGTTATTCGCCCGCAATCGGGTCAGGACTGCCATCGGGATCGCCGGTGGCAGTGCCTTTGGTCGGTATGTTAATGCCACGGATGTAGAGCAGACCGGCTACGTGCGGGGCGGCCATTGAAGTGCCCGACAAGGTTGTATACGCGCCGTTTTTATAGGTCGAATAAATCCGGACGCCATAGGCTGCCACATCAACAGAAGCCCCATAATTGGAAAACGACGCAAATTTTCCGTTGGCATCTACCGCCGACACCGTAAACACATTGGCATGATTGACCCGCGCCGGCGACTGGTCCTCGACCGACGTATTTTCGTTTCCGGCCGCAATTGCAAAGAGAATACCCCTGTTAGCGGCGGAAAGAATGGCGTTATCGAGCGATGTAGACGATGTTTCGCTGCCCAGGCTGAGGTTTACAACGTCGCCCGCGGTGCCATTCTGCGCAACATAATTCACCGCCTGAATGATCCCCGACAACCGCCCTTCGCCCAGCTGATTCAGGACTTTCAGCGCCACCAGCGTTGCTCCGGAGGCCACGCCCGTCACCCCGACATTGTTGTTGAGTGCCCCGATAATGCCGGCCACGTGTGTTCCATGTCCGTTATCATCGTTGGCGGTGGTGCTACCGGATACAAATGACCGGCTGCGGTCGGTGTCTACATTGAGATCAGGATGGTCAAGGTCGATGCCCGAATCAATGACCCAGACCGTTTTACCCGTCTGCTTATCCCCGCGGCCATAACCGGTCTGCTCCACATTCCAGGTCAGGGTCGATGCCAGCGTTAGATCCACGCAGCTGCAAACCGATACAATCCGGTCCGGTTCTACCAGCGTTACCGACGGGTCCTGTTTCAGCAGGGCCGATTGGCCGGCGGTCATTGTGGTGAGGTAAGTGGTCCGGGTAGTGTTACTGGCCAGCAAACTGGCGCTGGTGTTGATGGCGTATTTGGTCAGCAGTTTTGTCAGGCCGGCCACCTGCCGGCCGCCGGCCGAATTGCTGTCCGGTGTCTGCACCGTAACAATGTATTCGCCGGCAATGGCCTGTCCGGTCAGCGACGACGATGACACAAGGCAATCGGCAGAAGGCGCCACCTCACGGTCAGCCTGACAGCCAATAATAAGTAAGGGGATTACCGCGGCCTTGACAAAAGCCGGTATCGTAGATAGTCGCATGAGTTCCTGTAAACGAACGGTTTAATTCAGATTAGAAAATGTAAATCCGTAGAGGTTACGCTCATGCCATGCCGGTTTGGTTATACTCCCTAATACGCCGGGATTCCCTTTTGTGTTGCGCCCGAAGCCGGTAAATCCTTTGCTTTCTCTATTTTTACGGAGTAAACACCCTTACCGATCAACCGCATACACGCTCAACAGACAACCTGATGATTACAAATGACGCCGTAGTGCTCGGCCTCCTGCTGGTTATTCTGGCCCTGGTCTTTATCAGCGCCGATAGCCGGCGACCTTTCTGGAAACGCTTTTACGAGTATGTACCGGCGACCTTACTGTGCTACTTCATTCCTTCCCTGCTCAACACTACCGGCGTGGTCAACGGCGATACAATGGCGCTGTATCCGATTGTGTCACGGTTTCTCCTCCCGGCCAGCCTGGTGCTGTTTACCCTCAGTGTTGATTTTAATGCGTTCCGCCGGTTGGGGCGTGCGTCGGTGCTGATGTTTGCGGCCTCGGCCATCAGCATCATGCTGGGCGGGCCACTCGCGGTCTGGCTGCTGGCCCATATTGCCCCGCAGCTGGTGGGCGGCGAAGGTCCCGATGAAGTCTGGCGCGGGCTCGCAACCATTGCCGGGACCTGGATCGGTGGCGGAGCTAACCAGACGGCGCTGAAAGAAGTATTCCAGCCCAGCGACCGGCTTTTTTCGGCGCTGGTTACGGTCGATATTTTCGTGTCGAATCTATGGCTGGCGGCCCTGCTCTACGGCGCCGCCAACTCCGGGCGCATTGACCGCTGGCTGCGGGCTGATGCGTCGGCGGTTGAGGAAGTCAAACAAAAAGTAGAGCACCAGGCCGAAGCCATCAAGCGGATTCCGTCGTTTACTGACCTGATTGTTATGCTGGCCATTGCCTTCGGCGCTACCGGCCTTGCTCACGCTGCCGCCGACCTGATTGCACCCTACATCGACGCCCACTACCCGACCCTGAAGCAGTTTAGCCTGAACGCGCCGTTTTTCTGGATTGTGGGGCTGGCAACGGCCATCGGCATCGGCCTTTCGTTTACCCGTGCCCGGCGCTACGAAGGGGCCGGCGCCTCTAAACTGGCCAGTGTGTTTCTGTACATCATGATCGCCACCATCGGCCTGAAAGCCAACATTCTGGCCATTGCCGATCAGCCGGGGCTGATTATTGTAGGGCTGGTCTGGATGGCCTTTCACGTGCTGATTATGATCCTGGTGAGCCGGTTGCTGCGGGCGCCGTTCTTTTTTCTGGCTGTGGGTAGCCAGGCCTGTATTGGCGGTCCGGCCACGGCACCGATCATCGCTGCGGCCTTTCATCCGGCCCTTGCGCCCGTCGGTGTGCTGATGGCGATTATGGGTTATGCGGTCGGCACCTACATGGGTTATCTCTGCGGAATCATGATGCAGTTGGCATCGCCGTGAAAAAGAGCTATTTTTGTAAAATCATAACTGTTGAATCTACGTTAACACAGCGTGAAACACATCCGAAATTTTTGCATTATCGCCCATATTGACCACGGCAAAAGTACGCTGGCCGACCGCCTTCTGGAATTCACCAAGACGGTTTCCCACCGTGATATGCAGGCTCAGTTGCTGGACGATATGGACCTGGAGCGGGAACGGGGCATCACCATCAAGAGCCACGCCATCCAGATGAACTATGTCTACAAAGGCGAAACATATACCCTGAACTTAATCGATACGCCGGGCCACGTTGACTTCTCGTATGAAGTTTCCCGCTCGATTGCGGCTTGCGAAGGTGCACTGCTGCTGGTCGATGCGTCGCAGGGAACCGAAGCCCAAACGATTTCGAACCTGTACCTGGCGATGAATAACAATCTGGTTATCATCCCTGTACTAAATAAAATCGACTTACCGGGTGCCCGTCCTGAAGAGATTAAAGACGAGATGGAAGACCTGCTCGGCTGCGAGCGTGACGACATTATTCCGGCCAGCGGCAAGGAAGGTATCGGTATCGAAGACATTCTGAACGCCATCGTGGAGCGGATTCCGGCCCCGGCCGGTAACCCGCAAGGCGAACTCCAGGCCCTGATCTTCGACTCGGTATTTAACTCATACCGTGGTATCGAGGTTATCTTCCGGGTGAAAAACGGCAGTATCCGCAAAGGCGATAAAGTTAAGTTCATGGCGACCGGCAAGGAGTATTTTGCCGACGAAATCGGTACGCTGCGCCTGGAGAAAGAACCGAAAGAGGTTGTCGAGTGCGGCGATGTAGGCTACCTGATTTCAGGCATCAAAGTGGCCCGCGAAGTCAAAGTCGGTGATACCATCACCCACATAGAAGCGCCGGCCAAAGACGCGATTCAGGGTTTTGAAGAGGTAAAACCCATGGTATTTGCCGGTATTTATCCGGTAGAAACCAGTGAGTTTGAAGACCTGCGCGAAGCCATGGAGAAATTACAGCTCAATGATGCAGCCCTGGTCTGGGAACCGGAAACCTCGGCGGCCCTTGGGTTCGGATTCCGTTGCGGCTTCCTCGGCATGCTCCACATGGAGATTGTGCAGGAGCGGCTGGAACGCGAATTCGACATGACGGTCATCACAACGGTACCATCGGTGCGGTTTGAGGTGCTGACAACCAAAGGCGAAACACTGGTCGTATCGGCCCCTGCCGAAATGCCGGAGCCGAACAATATTGACTTCATCGAAGAGCCGTTTATCAAGGCTCAGATCATTTCGAAAGCCGAGTATGTCGGCGCGATCATGGGGCTCTGCATGGAAAAACGCAGCATCCTCAAAAATCAGGTTTACCTGACCGCTGACCGCGTTGAACTTCAGTTCGAAATGCCGCTGGCCGAGGTTGTTTTCGATTTCTTCGACAAGCTCAAAACCATTTCGCGCGGATACGCCTCGCTTGATTACGAATTTATCGGGAATCAGGAGTCAGACATGGTGAAGCTCGATATTATGCTGAACGGCGATAAAGTGGATGCCTTGTCGGCCATCGTTCACCGGTCGAAGTCGTATGAATGGGGCAAGAAACTGTGTGAGAAACTGCGCGAATTACTGCCGCGTCAGCAGTTTGAAATTGCGATTCAGGCCGCTATCGGTCAGAAAATCATCGCCCGCGAAACGGTAAAAGCCCTGCGGAAAGACGTCCTGGCGAAGTGTTACGGCGGTGATATCAGCCGGAAGCGTAAACTCCTCGAAAAACAGAAAAAGGGTAAGAAACGGATGCGTCAGGTAGGTAACGTTGAGATCCCG
The DNA here is from genome assembly GCF_001870735.1 of Arsenicibacter rosenii. Lineage (GTDB taxonomy): Bacteria > Bacteroidota > Bacteroidia > Cytophagales > Spirosomataceae > Arsenicibacter > Arsenicibacter rosenii. The sequence continues at coordinate 9,170 of NZ_MORL01000003.1, forward strand.
CAGGAAGCCTTTATGGCGGTTCTGAAGATCAACTAATTCTTTTCGCCAATGCAATACTAACAGGTCCCGTTATGCTGCGTCATGACGGGACTTTTTTTGATGATCATGACCAACCCTTACCTCCTTGACGGCCACGAGACCGAACGGCTCCTTTTCCGCGCGGTCCGGCCGGACGACTTTGACCTGTGGCTACCTTTTTTTCAGGACCCGTCGACGCACGCGCACTGGATCGCAACGCTGGAAAGCCCGGAGACCGAATGCCGGAAGTGGTATGACAAACAGTTTTACCGCTATAGCAACCAGCTTGGCGGCATGAATGCCCTGATTGACCGGCAGACCGGTGCACTCACCGGCCATTGCGGGTTGCTGGTGCAGACCGTCGACGGGCAAAGGGAGCTTGAAATCGGCTACTCGCTCCTGCCCGCCTTCTGGCACCGCGGATTGGCCTCCGAAGCGGCCCGGGCCTGTAAACAGTTTGCCTTTGACCGGCAACTGGCCAACTCCCTGATTTCGATCATCAGCCTGACTAACGAAGCCTCCGCACAGGTGGCCCTCCGCAACGGCATGACCATCGACAAAGAGACGGACTATGCCGGTAACCGCGTCCATATCTTCCGGGTTTACAGAGCGCAGTGAAGGGGTGTACTTGCTCGTTTTCTGAAACATTTTCTGTCGGCGCCCTGTCTATTGCGTCAAAGCATGTACCACACAATATCCCCGACAGATATGAACCCGATCAGAAAATGGCTGTTCGCCGCCGGCTGCCTGCTGGCGATACAGAGCGTAGCGCAAACCAAAGTTGCGAATTATTATTACAACAAAGCCGGTACGGATCAGTACGAACACATTAGTCTCTGGGTCCGGAACGGGCAGCGGGCCGACATTTCCTACGCTTACGGAAAAGACCGCAAAGAGGTCCGTCTGGCATTTCTCGGCAAGGATATCGTGAAAGGAATGCCTGCCTTTACCGTGCGGTTTCCGAACGGGAGCCAGCTTTACCTGATCCCGAACGGGAGCAGCCTGAACGTAACCGCCGACAAAAACCGGCTGCCTAAACTATTTACCTGGGAGTATGAAGGCCCCGTTAACGGCATCGGCACTTTTTGTTCGGTTTGTGCACAGGACGGCCGGGAAGCCATGCAGCTCGTGCGTCAATATTACCTGAGATAACTTACCTGATTTCCTGCCCGTGCGTCAGCCGCATGACGCCGTGCAGGGCCGGCGGAATGGTTTTGAAGAATGTCAGGGCCAGTTCCGACAGCCAGGCATCTCCGAACAGGTGCTGTACCTGCCGCCCGACCCACAGCCGCTGAGCGAACAACTGCTTCCATTGGGCCGTATACAACCGCTCCGCCTCGCCACGGCTGATCGCTCCTGCCAGCAACTGACCAATGAGCTGACTGGCTACCCTGGCCCCGTGAATCGCCATGGCCATGCCGTTGCCACACAGGGGGGTAATCATCCCTGCCGAATCGCCCGTCATAAACAAATGATGTTCAACCGCCAGCTTTGGCGCAAACGATATTTCATTGATCACTTCCGGTTTTTCGTACAGGTGTCCGGCCTGCTCAAAAATCTGTTTCAGGTGCGGATTCCGGTATAACACCGCCTGCTCCATGGCCGCCACCGAGCCATGTTTCCGGACATTGTCGCGGGTGGTGAGGTAACACAGGCAATAGCGGTCGTCTTCGATGGCTGACATGCCGCAATAGCCGTCCTGAAAGTTGTGGAGCGTAATCCGGTCACGGGCATAGGCGGTTGGGTTGGCAAAACGGACATGGTATTTTACACCTACATAGGGCGACGGCTGCTGCATAAACGCCCGGTTAAAGGTTTTATCGAGTCTGGAACGTTTACCGAACGCCCCGATTACCACGCGGCCCTGCCACTGCTGCCCGTTCTGCGACGATACCGTAAACGATACCGGCAATCCATCCGGCCCGCTCCCGCCAGCCTGCACGGCCTCTACTGATTTCCCTAACACAAACGTGACACCGGCATGTATGGCCAGTTGGTACAACGCCTCATCGAGGCGGTACCGGCTGATACCAAACCCACCCAGATCGAGCGGAGCGGTCAGCTCCCGCCCCGACGGCGTGGTAAAGGCAAACTGCCGGATGTCGGCCGCTCCCAGTCGGTTCAGGTCAAGGCCGAGCCGGGTTAAATAGCCCTTTACTTCATTCGAAATATACTCCCCGCATACCCGGTGATAAGGATACACTTTCCGCTCAATCAGTGTCACTAAGTAACCCAAACGCGCTAATTCTATGGCACTTACCAGTCCGGCCAGCCCTCCACCAATGATGATTACATCCTGCATTGCACAATTTACGTCCTGCATAGTACATTTGCGATATGCCTACCCCCATCGAACTTCTGCAAGCCGACTGGCAACAAAACTACGCCCGATATACGGATGTTTATCAGCAGGGCGAAAGTTCTTTTATCCCCCGCTTACTGCCCCAATCGGCCGTACAGTTTTCGGTTTTTAAAACCCTGGGGATTCTGCACAACCGCCTGGGCAATGATCTGCTCCGCCGGGCCCTCGATCCGTCCGAAACCATCCCGGGTCCTATGGCCCGGCGACCCGACGGCTCGTGGCTTAAACGCAGCAATATGGTCGGTATCAATGTCCGGACCATTGGCTCCTTCTGGAACGTAATCAACTATGTGCTGACCATCCCTGCCTGTCATGACAGCATCCACCTGCTCCCGATCTGGGAACCGGGTGTTGTGGGCAGCCTCTATGGCATGGTCAGCTGGCAGATTAATCCTGAATTTTTCAGCGTTGAACTGGCCAAATATGTGCCGGGACTCGATACGGTCGAAAAGCAGTTGAAGGTGGTCACCAACCTGCTCCACGCCATGGGCCGCACGGTCGGTATGGATGTGATTCCGCACAACGACCGGTTTTCGGAAATGGCGCTCGTGTATCCCCGTTTTTTTGAATGGGTAAGACGCAGTACGACGCCCCCGATTATGCTCACCGACCATACAGAGGATGTATATCAGGACGTTGAAGCCGCTATCTGGAACTGGCTCACTACAGCGGGGTTTGCCCACAAAGAGCCGCACCCGGTTACGGCCGATGTCTTTTTTGACCCGCAATCGTACCTGACCGACGCACAGCGCCACGCTATCCTGTTCGGCTATCCGGGCGATTACGGCGGGCGGCTTAACCGGCGCTTACAGCTCATTCAGCATCTGGTTAAGCAGGGACTCGAAACCGTACCGATGACCATGGCCCCGCCCTATCGCGGCCTGCACATCAACCCGGCCTCGTTTGTGACCGACGATTATGGCCAGCAATGGTACCAGTATGAGTTTGATGAGCCGCAGGCTATGTCACGGGTGTTTGGGCCGCTGACACGATACAAATTCTACCACAGCAAGGATGATAACCGGTATTGGGTGCTCGATTTCGACCGGCCGAACCTCCCCGTCTGGCAGTATGTCTGTCAGAAATTTTACGAATGCCAGCGCGCCTACAACTTTGACTTTATGCGGGGAGATATGGCTCATGTGCAGATGCGGCCCGACGGTGTTCCGGCTACACCCGATGCGTACTACGATCCGTTGCTGGCCATCAAAAAATACGTCCATCAACAGGGTGCCACCCATTTCGCTTTTTTTGCCGAAACATTCCTCGTCGAACCGGATTATATGGGCTACGGGGATGAGTGTGACCACCTTGAGGCCATCGAAGCCGATTCGACCCTCGGCGACCTGCAATCGGCGGCCGTTACCGCCCCCGAATTTACAGAGCGATTTGTACTCTATGACGCGCTGCTGCGTACCCGCCGGTTTGCGCCCAACTTCACGGTGATGACCGCCGACAAGGACGACCCCCGTTTTGATGAATTTTACCAGACCGGCAATGTTTTCCGGTATTTTACGTCTCTGTTTCTGACTGATATGCCGAGTTATGTCGGGCTGGGCTTTGAAGTTCGGAACCCGCATCTGACCCGTGGCGCCAACGAAGAATACTCTAAGCTGTACGTGTTTCAGGTTACCGATGAAACGGAAACGGACAAGGTAACGCACGGCCCGTTCATCTGGGGTCAGAACGGCGAACAGTTTGCCGCTATCGACCGCATCCGGGCGTTTGCCGAATCCATCTGGCCGGCTATCCAGGGTAAAGAAACCGTCTGGCTGCTGCCGCCGGGCTCGGGCGACATCCTGGCCTGGACCCACGCGCAACGGCCGCAGTACCGCTTCTTCGCCAGTCTGACCGGTACGCTCCCCGCCACCATCGACGGATTCGCCACCGGCGAAATTCTCTTCGAAACGGACGGCTGCCGGGTTGTATTCGGGGGATGATTTTTATTTGCCAGTTGTTCTGCTGGTTCCGGGTGGTTGCTGATGGTTCTGATTTATTGCTGGTGGTTTGATGTCCGATATTTTCCGGATGTTTTGTTGTCATCCCGACGGAGGAGGGATCTCTGGCCATTGATTGCGGTGAGATCCCTCCTTTGTCGGGATGACAAAATAAAGAACCACCGGAAACAACCCGGAACTACCAGCAACCATCACCAACAAACCAGAACCACCAGCAACCATCAGAACTTAGAAAAGGAACGTGTATCTTTGCCGGATGAAGTCATTGCTCAACGGTCAGGTAAAGGACGGCCTTAATTTTTTCAGTAAGCTGACGCCGAAGCGGGTAGCGAATGCAGTGAAGCTGATGACCAGCTATTACCGCTCGCGGCAGACCGGTATGACCCAGCCGTGGGGCCTGCCCATGTCGATCTCGTTTGAACCGACTACGTCCTGCAATCTGCGCTGCCCCGAATGCCCGAGCGGGCTCCGGTCGTTTACACGGCCTACGGGTATGCTGAGTGAAGACCTCTTCAAGCGCACCATCGACGAGCTGCACGACACGCTGCTCTATCTTATTTTTTACTTTCAGGGCGAACCCTACCTGCATCCGCAGTTTCTGGAACTGGTGCAGTATGCCGCGAAAAAGAAAATTTATACCGCTACCAGCACCAACGCCCACTACCTCACCGATGCCAATGCCCGCAAAACCGTTGAGTCGGGGCTGGACCGCCTGATTATTTCGATCGACGGCACGACGCAGGAAGTTTACCAGCAATACCGCGTCGGCGGAAAACTGGAAAAAGTGCTGGAAGGCACCCGTAATATCATCCGCTGGAAAAAAGAGCTGAAATCACGCACGCCCCATGTGTTGTTTCAGTTTCTGGTGGTGCAGCCCAACGAGCACCAGATTGCCGATGCCAAACGGCTGGCGACCGAACTGGGCGTCGACGAAATCAAGTTTAAAACAGCGCAGATTTACGACTACGAACGCGGTAACCCGCTCATTCCGACCCTCGACCGGTATAGCCGCTACGCCCCGCAGCAAGACGGCACCTACCGCATCAAAAGCGCCCTCGACGACCATTGCTGGAAAATGTGGCACTCCTGCGTTATCACCTGGGACGGGCTGGTGGTCCCCTGTTGTTTCGACAAGGATGCCGATCACCGCGTCGGCGACCTGCAGCAGCAGCGGTTTACCGAACTCTGGCAAGGTGCGCCCTATCAGAACTTCCGCCAGGCCCTCATCCGCTCCCGCTCCGAAATCGACATGTGTAAAAATTGCACTGAAGGCACAAAAGTTTGGGCTTAATAATGAGTGATTGGGCGAATGAGTGATTGAATGAATTAATTACAAGCAAATCAGTATATTGCAACTAACAGTATGCGGCAAAATACTGTCGCTAATTTACTCAATCGCTAATTCACTCATTGTAACATGCTGAGCCGCGTAGCTAATTCTATTTACTGGATGAATCGTTACATCGAACGGGCAGAGAATTATGCCCGTTTTATGAGCGTAAACTTTAACCTGGCCCTCGATTTACCCCCGACCGTTAGTCAGCAATGGGAGCCGCTACTGATCGCTACCGCCGATAATTTCCTGTTCTATCAGCATTATAGTGAGCCGACGCGTGAGAATGTCATCGAATTCATGACGTTTGACAAGCGTAACCCCAACTCGATTGTATCGTGTCTGAACTATGCCCGTGAAAATGCACGGACCATCCGCGAGACCATCTCCAAGGAAATGTGGGAGCGCATTAATCAGCTATACCTGATGGTGCGCGATTCGGCCCCGAACCACGCCGAATGGTCGCAGACCCGGATGCAGGACTTTCTGACCGAAATCCGCGACGGAACCCAGTTGTTCTATGGCATTATCGACTCAACCATTACCCGTAACGAAGCGTGGCACTTTGGCCGCCTGGGCCGCTTTCTGGAGCGGGCCGACAAAACGTCACGGTTCCTGGATGTAAAGTATTTTACGCTGTTTCCGGAAGAAGATGAAGGCTCAACGCTTGACCTGATGATCTGGTCGGCCGTGTTGAAATCGGTGAGTGCCTACAACATGCACCGGCAGCAATACCGGACGCTGACACCACAGGGCATTGTGGAGTTCCTGCTGCTTGATAAGCTGTTCCCCCGCGCGGTGGCCCACAGCATCCGTCAGGCCGAGTTATCGCTGTATGAAATCGGCGGACAGAATCCAGGCAACGGCTATACAAACCCTGCCGAAAAAGCGATGAGCAAACTACGTGCCGAACTGGAGTTTACGGAAGTAGCGGATATTTTCAAGGATGGCCTGCATCAATACCTCGACCGTTTCCAGATTCGTGCCAACGCCGTTGGTGCCGCAATTTTTGAAACGTACTTTGATCTGAAACCGGTGGAGAACTGATACTGTGTTAATAAAAAGGGCGACCCCACGTGGTCGCCCTTTTTATTAACACAGTATCAGAATAACGGGAATGATAACGCTATATACGGCATGGCTACGCGGTTACGATAGCGCAGATTGCCGTCCAGCGTCCGGTTCTGATTCAATTTCATTTCGGTCGTGAGCCACTGATACGCCACTTTGACGCCAATGCGCTTGGTGATCAGGAAGCGGGCATATACTTCGGTTGCCAGCGAACCGCGATCATTATCGCCCAGTAACCGGACGTTGATCGAACGCGGATGGGCACTCTGTGCCGTATGTTTCGGCGCAAAATAAATCAGCGAGTCGTCATCGGCGGCGGTATCAACATAATATCCCCCCTTTGACGACGAAATGCGGGCATTGCGCAGACGACCGAGCGCAAAACCAAGAATATCGGCGCTACCGCCCAGTTCAACAGGCCCAAGCTTCACCTGGGCGACCAGGCCAACATTAAACAGGGACTGCGAAGTACGATCGAAATGTAATGTATCTATGTAGGCCGGCCGGACATCGGCCGTTAAGGCCCCGAAACCGGTTTCGCCGCGGGTAAGACGGGCCGGAGCCGTCGTATAATCCAGATTTCTGCCGTAAACACCACCGGCACGAAACGTCCAGCCTAAGCTAAATACCTCCTGACGGCCGAGATGCAGCAATTCATAATAAGTAAACGAAGGCGCTGTATGGTCATTTTTAAACGCCAGACCGACATCAATGCCTTTACTGATGCGATTGGTAAACTGAGACTGACTGAATGACAAAAAAGGAATAAGCGCAAAAAGAACAGTATAGAAAACTCTCATGTAGTGGGTACAGTAATTCGGTGACAAAGATATAGCCCCCTACTGAGAAAAGTAACATGTACCCATGAGGAAAAGATAGGATTTTGGCCCATTAAATAGGTTTCGTGCAAAAAACAACACCGACCTCAATTTTGGGTCGGCGTGTCGAATTACACTTCATCAACAAACTAAAAACCAAATTAGGTAGCTAAAAAAAGCTGGCTGTAGGAGGGGGATTCGAACCGCCCACGGTGCAGTTAGCCACAGTACAACATCTGGTGGTCAACCCCAGTCGCTCTTGCGAGCGGCATTATGCTGTGTTTATCCCTTATCACCACCCCCGAGACAGGAGGGCACGTCTGCCAATTTCGACATCCTACAGTATATGAAGAGAACATTGTCAAGCGCGTCAGCGTGTCCTGTTGATTAACTTGACGATACAAAGTTAAAACGCTTCCGGTCTTTTTTGCAAATTTTTTATAAAAAAATCTTAAAATTTATATTTCATTCAAAAAAAAGTTATTTTTGTTGGCATCCATCAAATACAGGGTTTGAAAAATGGAGAAAAATTTAGAAATTGACAACACAGACCTCAAAATACTCGATTTATTGATGCAGGATGCCAATATGGCGTATACTGAGATCGGTAAACGAATCTACGTATCAGGCGGTACCGTACATGTCCGGATGAAAAAATTAGAGCAAATGGGCATTGTCCGCGGCTCACAGCTGGTGATTGATCATACGCGGCTGGGCTGGGACATCAGCGCGTTTCTGGGCATCTATCTTGATAAAAGCTCGCTTTATGAAGAAGTGGCCGTTGAGCTGGAAAAAATTCCTGAAGTGGTCAATATCCATTACACCACCGGCATTTACAGCATCTTCGCCAAGATTGTATGCCGCGACACCCAGCACCTGCGTGAAGTATTGCACGATAAAATTCAGAAAGTAGGCGGCATTCAGCGAACCGAGACGTTTATTTCGTTAGAAGAACGGATCCTGCGCCCTATTCCTTTCGAATACTCAAACGACTAGCGGCCGGTAGACAAGAGAATTTCTGACTGTTAATAGCGAATCGCTTGCGGCCTTTACTCTACTTCATCGTCATCTGGATCGGGCTGTCGACCATTGGCCAGGCTCAACCCATCGCCGGGCAGCAACTGTTCCCGTTCCTGAACCTGCCCACGCATGCCCGTGTGGCGGCCCTGGGCGGGCAGGTCGCTTCGGCTACCCAACCCGACGGGATGTATTTCCAGAATAACCCCGCCCTGGCCGACTCCATGGGCGATCACCAGCTCGGGCTGTCGTTTATGCCCTATCTGGCAGCGGCCAAATACTACACCCTGCACTATGGCCTCCCCTTCGGCCACAACGCCGGGCAGACAGGCCGCTGGGCGGCCGGCCTCCAGTACCTCTCCTACGGGCAGTTTGACCTGACCGATCCGTCGGGCAACAACCTGGGCACGTTTACCGCCAATGACTATGCACTGAGCCTATCCCATGCCCGTACGGAAGGCAACTACTCGCTTGGGGCGACCATCAAGGCTGTCGGCTCGGCGATTGAACTGTACAGCGCCTTTGCCGTTATGGCCGACCTCGGCGGCGTCTGGCGGCACCCGAAAAAACAGCTCACGTTCGGGCTGACCGCCAAAAACATCGGCCGCGTACTGCGCAATTACAGCCCGACCGATGCCCGGCTCCCGTTTGACCTCCAGGCCGGGGTAACGTTTAAGCCTGCCCATGCCCCCGTACGGATCACGGTCACGGCTCACCACCTGCACCGGTTTGACATTGCCTACAACGATCCGGCCCTGAACCGGACCTACGACCTGAATGGCAACCCGATTGTCAACAAGGTTGGTCTTGCCGATAAACTGGCCCGCCACCTGATTGTCGGGGCTGAACTGCTCATCAGCCGGAACCTCAATGTCCTGGTCGGTTATAACCACCAGCGGCGGCAGGAAGGCCGTTTGCAGGATTTTGGCGGACTTTCCGGCCTGTCGTTCGGGCTGTCGGCCCAGGCTCGTGGGTTTCAGCTGACCTATGCACGCTTTATGTATACTCCGGCGGCCGGTGGCAGCAGCCAGCTCAGCCTGCGCATCAGCATGGACCGTATCCTGACAAAAAACTGACCGGCACGAACCCCTTTCGCCCCAAAAACTGTTAACGCTACGACACTACTCAACTGGACCGGGCGCTTGTCTGGCCGGTTGCATTTGTAAAACAACATGAATGAATTCCTGAAAGACCTTACGCCCCGGCAGATTGTTGCCGAGTTAGACCAATACATCATTGGCCAGCATAACGCCAAACGCAACGTGGCCATTGCCTTGCGCAACCGCTGGCGCCGCATGAATGCCCCTGCCGATATCCGCCGCGAGATTGTGCCGAACAACATTCTGATGATCGGGGCCACGGGGGTTGGTAAAACCGAAATTGCCCGCCGCCTCGCCAAACTGGCCGATGCGCCGTTTACCAAAGTCGAAGCCTCGAAGTTTACGGAAGTGGGGTACGTGGGCCGCGACGTGGAAAGCATGGTCCGCGATCTGGTAGAGCAGGCTGTCAACATGGTCAAAGCCGCCAAAAAGGAAACCGTGAAGGCACGGGCCCAGCAGCTTGTAGAAGACATTATTCTCGACATTCTGATCCCGCCCGTCAAGCAGCCGGTGACCACCGGTTTTATGCCCAACGACAGCACCCGCGTGCCTGACAGCGACGCCGAGCTGAACGAGAAAACCCGTGAACGGTTCCGCGACAAAATCCGCTCCGGCGAAATGGACGAGCGCAAAATCGAAATCGACGTGCAGCAAAGCCAGACGCCGAATATCGGGGTGATGGGTACCGGCATGGACGAGCTGTCGATGATGAACCTGCAGGATATGATCGGCGGGATGATGCCGAAGCGGAACCGCAAACGCAAGGTGACCATCGCCGAAGCCAAGAAGCTGCTGCTGGAAGAAGAAGCCGCAAAGCTGATCGACATGGACGAGGTGAAGGACGAGGCTATTTTTAAGGCCGAAAATACCGGCATCATCTTCATCGATGAGATTGACAAGATTGCGACCAACCGCTCCGGTGGCGGCGGGCCCGATGTGAGCCGCGAGGGTGTGCAGCGCGACCTGCTCCCGATTGTGGAGGGCAGCACCGTAAATACCAAATACGGGACGATCAATACCGACCACATTCTGTTTGTGGCAGCCGGTGCGTTCCATGTTTCGAAGCCCAGCGACCTGATTCCCGAGTTGCAGGGCCGTTTCCCGATCCGGGTCGAGTTGCAAAGCCTGTCGGAAGATGATTTTTACCAGATTCTGAAAGCGCCGAAAAACGCGCTGACGAAGCAATACGAAGCGATGATGGCCGCTGAGAGCGTTGACCTGACGTTTCAGGACGAAGCGCTGCGCGAAATGGCCCGCATTGCCTACGAAGTCAATTCGGAGGTTGAGAACATCGGCGCCCGCCGTTTGCAGACGGTCATGAGCCACCTCCTCAACGACTTTATGTTCGACATTCCGGACATCATTGGCCCTAACGCCCATCTGGTGGTGACAAAAGAGATGGTGCAGGAAAAGCTGAGCGGCCTCGTCCAGAACCGCGACCTGAGCCAGTTTATTCTGTAGATTTCCGGATTTTTTTTCTGCCAATCTGATCATAGTCGATCAGATTGGCTTTTTTTTACCTTTATAGATAAAAAAGTGTTAATAGTTAAATATATTATTAATAGTAAATAAATCTTAATATCAACTAAACGATTTACCAGGAACGCATAAACAATTAATTGATATATCCAGAAAAACAGTCAATTACACTAGTCGAATTATACCGAAATAACTGTAAGCCAGTAAAACCTTAAGACACCATTGAGGAGATTAAAAATGTCACATATGCTTACATAGCACTCGTAATAAAAAGTATCATCATACAATAAAGCTACCTATAATACCACTCAATGAAACGATCTACAAGATTTCACACCAAAATAAAAAAGTAATATTTTTTTATTTTAATAAATGTACCAATGAAGCCACTAAATTCAGTCGCAGGCCCTTTGTGCTTTATCTTTATACTATTATGCCTGACAGGATGTAATAAAAAAGATAACCTATCTCCTTCAGGCATAAAAGATGAGGAATTTCCGGATAATCCAACTTCATTTATTTTTCACCAATCTATCAATGCTGAATCAGACAGGGAAAGACTTGGGTTAAATCTTCAATGGGCTGATTTTGAACCTACGGGTCTATATGCTCCACCTGGCCCTGGTTCCAGATTATTAATAAATGTGAAAAATCTTTCAGGTAAAAGTTTACCTACATTAATCATTGGCACTTACTATAGATATAATGCCAAACTCTTCCCGGATGAAATCAGACTGACTGCAGGGCAGAACACCGTTGAAATAAGCGGACCCGGGGGTATGCTTTATATAAGATACACCAGTGAAAACCCTGACACGAATGACCGGGTCAAAATTGATTTTTTAGGCGGAGCACTAAGGGCCCCGTTATTTACCAATGGAACTACAGCCAAACACTGGCAATGGCAATTAGAAAAGTACAAGAATGTACCCGATGTAACGTTAATCTCTGACTACGCATTACAGGTTTATTCTCTATCAAGTGCTATCTTATGGAAAGACCAGAATATTCCGGCAGTATTAAAAAACGTCGATAAAATTATAGGCATTGAGAACGATATTAGTGGCTTAGTTAATGATAACTCCTCCATACATTCAATAACGAAGCATAAGGTTTTAATGACACAAACAGACATTCCAAATTCATACATGTTTGCATCGAACTATATAACTGCTTATAAATCCCCTACTCACTATAGGGCTTTTAGTAATTCAATTGTCGAAGGAAATGATGAGGGTTGGGGCCCATGGCATGAGCTTGGGCACATGCATCAACAATCTGCGTGGACATGGCAGGAAGTCGGTGAAGTTACAGTAAATATTTATTCGCTTGCTGTAGAAAGGACCTTAGGAATTAAACCATCACGACTTACTGAATCGGGTTCCTGGACCAAAATGGTGGTTTTTACAAACAGTACGGCTTCTTCAAAAAACTTCAATGATGATAATCAAATAGATGTTTTTACAAGACTGTGTCTTTTTGATCAATTGAGGTTGGCTTTTGGGGATACGTTTTTTAAGGAATTACACAGACAAACCAGAATTGAGAATCCTGATCTTAAGACAAGAGAAGAGAAAATGGAGTATTTCATGAAAAAAGCATCTCTGATCTCAGGAAAAAATTTGACTGATTTTTTCAGGAAGTGGGGATTTGTTGGCGTCAATAACGGATATGCAGCCATTAAAAGCCTTAATCTTCCGGCTCCGGATAGCGACTTAACTTTATTGAGAGAGTAGAAATTTAGCTGAATTAACTTAGCGAATTGGCATGCTACTTCATTAAAAGAAGAAAAATTCCAGACGTTACACCCGACTCCCGGCAAAACCAACAAGAGCATTGCCAGAGGAAAATATGAGTTCATTAAAGAACACATCATGGCGATTTTAAGCGAATCAGAATTGTCGCATACCGAATTAATGGAGAAGTTGTACAGCAGAGTTAAAGACAATTTTGACGGCGGTATTCAATGGTATGGCGAAGTCGTCAAATTAGATCCGGAGGCACGAAGCGTTATTGAACGCACGAAATCAAGACCCGAAAAATATAAACTAAAGACAACGAACCGCTGACAAGCCGTTTACCGCTTCCCGCCCGTTAAGCCCGGGTCAGGCATATCGGCAAAGACTCGCAGCGCCGGATTGCTCCGACCCGTACATTGCTCTGCCATTCCAAGACATGAAAAAAACATTGACTCTGTTTTGTCTGCTCTTATCGTGTGCTGCCTATGCACAGCTAAAAGCAATTCCGGATCTCCCTGCTGGTAGTCCGGAGACTGCCGGATTCAATAAAGACTCCATTCAGGCGATCACAGATACAATCGCGAAATTCAGACAGCGGGATTATCGGGGATTGGTTGTTATTAAAGACAATAAAATTGTGGTAGAAAACTACTACAATACCTTCTGGCGTAACCACATACATGATGTCCGGTCTGCCGGAAAGAGCATTACGGCGTTGCTGCTGGGCGTAGCCATCAGAGAGGGGCTGGTACAACATGTAGACCAGGATGTTTATTCGTTCTTCTCCAAAAAGAAGTACCCGTCCATGCACGAAGATTATAAACAGGTCAAACTCATTCACCTGCTGAATATGGTATCTGGTTTAGATGCTGATTCAGATAACCCCAAAACCCCGGGCAGTGAAGGGAAATGGATGCCAAAAGACGAATGGGTATCTTATCTGTTAAGCATTCCGTTATCAGGTAACCCGGGACAAAAATGGGTATATGCCGATATTAATGCCGTTTTGATCGGCGCTGTCATTGAAGAAAAATCCGGTATGAGCCTAAGGGATTTTGCCCGGCAAAAACTCTTTGATCCGCTGGCAATCAAAGAGTTTTACTGGTACACCAATACGGCCAATCAAACCGGTGCGGCCGGTAACCTTTACCTCTCTACGCTGGACTTTGCCAAGTTGGGGTTACTGGTTGCCAACAAAGGTAAATGGGGTGATAAGCAGCTGGCCGATTATGACTACATGAACCGGCTGTTAAGCGAAAACTCCACAGCGATAGGCGATTATAATCCATTGGCTGACGGATATGGCATGCTTTGGTACAGAACGAAGCGCACGTTTGGCCGCAGAACAGTAAGTTATCTCTGGGCTTCCGGCAATGGCGGCAATCATTTGGTAGTTGTTCCGGAAGAAAACATGGTCGTTGCCATGACCTCCGGCGCATACGGCAATTGGTACCCGCACGCAAGAGCCTATTTTATCCTCGGTAAGCTGTTTCAGGCACTGGGAAAAAAATAAGCGCGCAAAAAAAAGAGCAGTTACAGTCCTACACAACCTACCTCCTGTTGCCCCGGGGCAATACACTTACCTTTTTCGGCCTGGCCTGGTGCTTTGGCTTTGAGGACCTGCTTTGCCTTGTTGTTATGGTAGCGCCTTTCCTGTTCTGGCTGATTAAGTTGAAGCAGGAAAGCGCCGGCGGTGTCAGACACATTACCGGTATGGCTTTACTGTTGTCAGGCATTCGACCGCAATGGGGACGAAGCTTTAGGTCAGGATCCCTTACCGGACCAACATTGAGGCAGTACTTGTCTAAATGGACTGTACTTACCGCTATCAGGCATTGATATGTCTGATAGCGGTAGTTTTTGATCCGCTATCAAAGGAAAGAGCATTAATTTATTATACATTTATTGGCAGGTTATCACATGTACCGTCTTAAAAAACACCGAAATATTGTATACGACCGAAGCATTACCAGCATGATGGAAACGGAAAATCCAGTACATTGATCAATATCACATGAACATACAACAACAAATTAACGACTATATTACTAGCCTGCCCGATTCCCGACGCAGTGATCTGCAGGCATTACACCAGCGCATTCTTCAGGAACTGCCGGATTGCCGGCTATGGTTTCTGGACGGAAAAGACGAAACGGGTAAAACGGTTTCAAATCCGAGTATTGGCTATGGTTTCCAGCGCATAGTGTACGCCGACGGCAAAACCAAAGACTTTTATCAGGCAGGTATCAGTGCTCCGACGACCGGCATTTCGGTGTACATTATGGGGCTTAAAGACAAGAAATACCTGGCCAATACGTTCGGCAGCCGGTTAGGAAAGGCAACGGTGACCAGCTATTGCATCAAATTTAAAAACCTGAAGGCGATCGATGTAGACGTGTTGCTGGAAGCGATTAAGGACGGCATACAGCAAACGAGTTAATCAAAACAGGCTCGCTAAATTCAGTTTTATGACTCAAACCATTATTCTCAAACCAACCGAAATCGCCGATCTCGACCATTTTTTCCGGTTTCAGCTCGATCCGGAAGCAAGGCATCTAGCGGCCTTTACGCCCCAAAAACCAGACGACAAAGCGGCCTATCTTACCAAATATTCAGCGCTTCTCAACAACCCCACCGTACTCATGCGGACTGTCCTTGCAGACGACATCATCGTGGGCAGTATATCTACGTTTGTCATGGACGGGAAAACGGAACTGACCTATTGGCTCGACCGGGCCGTGTGGGGGCAGGGCATCGCCACGAAAGCCCTGAACGAGTTGCTGACCATTACCACCCAACGGCCGGTCTATGCGCGGGTAGCCTTCGATAACATCGGCTCGCAGCGGGTACTGACGAAATGCGGCTTCATACAAATCGGCACTGACCACGGATTTGCCAATGCACGGCAAGCCGACATTGAGGAGTATATTTACCGGCTTTCCTGACGGGTCAGAAAAGCATTTCGTGCGCCATAGCTCATGATTAGTTTACAGCATTTCTTTACCAGCCTTACGCCGGTATCAACCACAAGTTGGGAACAGTTTGCGGCCTTGTTCAGACCGGTAACCCTTAAAAAAGGCGATTATTTTATCCGTGACGGGCAGCTTGCCAGCGAAATCGGCTTTCTGGAAGCAGGCATTATGCGGGCGTTCTACCGGAATGCCGAAGCTGTAGAATACAACAAACACTTCTTTATTAACCCCTGCTTTATCGGCGGCTACGCCTCGCTCATTACCGGCTTGCCCAACCAGATTAACCAGCAGGCGCTGACAGACTGTAGCGTTCAGGTAGCCCGTTATGCAGATTTACAGGCGCTTTACCCTACCTGCCCCGATATCGAACGGGGCGCCCGTATCCTGGCCGAACAGTTTTTTGTTCAGAAAGAACGGCGCGAAATCGACATCGTTCTGCTCGACGCCGACAAGCGCTATGAGCAGTTTCAACGCGATTTTAAACACCTCGAACAACTCATTCCGCAATACCACATTGCGTCTTATTTAGGCATTACGCCTACCCAGCTCAGCCGCATCCGGAAAAAACGCGCGGGGCTCTGATTTCTTTACCTATGTAAATGGATCCGGTTGCCGGCCTTGTCAATTTTGCCACATTCAAAAAAGCCTATTGACATGCAAAATCAGAAACCTTATACAATTTTAGTATTGATGAACGCCACTCCCGCGTGGCTTACATTAAGCAGAAGCCAACGCAGCTGTTTTGTTGAAACAGAACTACAGCCCATTTTCCGGCGGGTCAGCCAAACCGTGACGGTCCGGTTGTTCGACAGCGAATACTTCCACGCGTCCGTATCGGACTTTATGATCGTTACGACAACGGTTCTGCATGACTACCAGCTGTTGATTGAATTACTACGCGACACGCCGGTATATGGCATCCCGTACTTTCGCATTGTTGACATCATTGTGGGTCAGGAGGCTCTTTTCGAGGATTTTAATGAACTACTCAACGTAGGTGTCCGATGAAAACGACAGGAAATACGGTCTTGATTACGGGTGGTTCGTCGGGTATTGGCCTGGCGCTGGCGAAACGGTTGTCAGCCCTGCACAACAAAGTGATTATCACCGGCCGCGACGCGTCAAAGCTGGCACAGGCCCAGGAACTGATTCCTGAGGTAATCACCTTTACGGGTGATTTAACCAGCAGCGAAGCTATGGATGAGCTGGTTCACTTCATCGGGCAGCAACACCCTGACCTCACGGTGCTGATCAATAATGCTGCCGTCCAATACAACTATCACTTTACCGGAGAACCGGACCTGCTCAATAAAATTGACTATGAAACTGCGGCTAACCTGACGGCTCCGGCCAGGCTTACCGGCCTGTTGCTACCCCTGCTGCTGAAAAATAAGCCGGCTGCCGTTGTCAACGTGAGCAGTGGCCTGTTCATGGCGCCCAAACAATCGGCAGCGGTATACTGTGCCACCAAAGCCGCCCTGCACAGTTTTACGCAAACGCTTCGCTATCAGCTGGAACATACCGGCGTCAGCGTTTTTGAAATCATTCCCCCCCTGGTGGATACAGCCATGACCACGGGGCGTGGCAAAGCCAAACTCCCGCCAGACCAGTTAGCCGATGAATTTCTGCGAAGTTTTGCCGCTGATCGTTTTGAATGCTACATTGGCAAAGCCAAACTCCTGAAACTGCTCAACCGGCTTTCACCAGCCCTTGCCGGCCGGATCATGAGAAATGGCGTATAAGGTATCAGCCATCCAGCAGCAACGACCATGGACAAACGGGTAAAATTTGACTTTGCCATTTATTTCACCAACGGCGGCAGTATTAAGGGCGAGGATTTCCGGCTCGATATTGCAGGTGACGACATTTCGGACCAGGAGCTCGCCGACTACATTGTGGCCGATCTGCGTCTTTTAATGGTGGGTCAGACCCATATCCTGAACAAGTCAATTCTGACGGAACCGCACAAGCGTAAACCCATCAATGAGCCAACGGGACGTGAGGTATTTATTGATCTGAGCCACACTATCGAAGACGGTCTCGTCACCTACAAAGGCCTCCCCGCCCCTATCATCTGCGATTATCTCAGCCGTGAACGGTCGAAGCAAATCTATGCTGAAGGCACCGAATTTCAGATCGGCAAAATCAAGATGGTTACGAACACCGGTACCTACATCGACTGTCCATTCCACCGTTTTGCCCACGGTAAAGATCTCTCGGAGATAGAACTGGCCTGCTTTACTGACCTGGAAGCAGTGGTGATCCGGGTGCCGTTTACCGAAACGCTGGCCATCACCGAGGCACATGTCCGGAACTACGAAATCAGAAACCGGGCCGTACTGATCCACACCGGCTGGGATACCCACTGGAATACGGAAGCCTACTACGAAAACCACCCCTATCTGACGGAAGAGGCAGCGCTTTATCTGAGAGACTGCGGTGTCCGGCTAGTCGGTATCGACTCGCACAACATTGACTGCACAACCGGCAACACCAGACCGGTGCACACCACGCTGTTAGGCGCGGAAATCCTGATTGTCGAACACCTGTGTAACCTGCAGCTGCTACCCGATGAAGGCTTTACGTTCAGCGCCGTACCGCCCAAATTCAAAGGCGTCGGTACGTTTCCGGTACGGGCCATGGCCAAAATCCGGTAACCATGCCCCCAGTTGTCCCGTAGGGACATCACAGCGCAGCGTCGGTAGAAAAGCGTCGGCATGTTTCCCGTACGGACCATGGCAAAAATCCGCTAAGAATGAGTCCAGTTGTCCTGTAGGGACATCACAGCGCAGCGTCGGTAGAAAAGCGTCGGCATGTTTCCCGTACGGACCATGGCAAAAATCCGGTAACCATGCCCCCATTTGTCCCGTAGGGACATCACAGCGCAGCGTCGGTAGAAAAGCGTCGGCATGTTTCCCGTACGGACCATGGCAAAAATCCGCTAAGAATGAGTCCAGTTGTCCTGTAGGGACATCACAGCGCAGCGTCGGTAGAAAAGCGTCGGCATGTTTCCCGTACGGACCATGGCAAAAATCCGGTAACCATGCCCCCATTTGTCCCGTAGGGACATCACAGCGCAGCGTCGGTAGAAAAGCGTCGGCATGTTTCCCGTACGGACCATGGCAAAAATCCGCTAAGAATGAGTCCAGTTGTCCCGTAGGGACATCACAGCGCAGCGTCGGTAGCAAAGCGTCGGTAGCAAACGGTAGCCAACAACACCCATTCGTGCCGTAGGTACGACACGGTTTCACCGGTCCCACTATTCATTTGGCAATTTAACAACGCTCATTTATCTTTGCAACTAAGATATTTATCAACTAAGACAAATGAGCGACATCGAAACGGTCAAACAAGTCAGGAAACTGAGCCAGTTATATGCCTATACCTCCTTACAGATGCACGAGGCGGTGGCGCGTAAAGCAGGGTTGTCGGGGACGGATCACAAATACCTGGGCTTTCTGCTTGAGAAAGGACAAATGACTGCCGGTGAACTTGCCACCCTGACCGGTCTGACGACGGGGGCCGTTACGGGCCTGATCGACCGCTTTGAAAAGAAAGGGCTGGTGCGCCGACAGTTTGCACCCGACGACCGGCGGAAAGTATTCATTGTCCCGGAAACCGATGTGATCACGGCCCTGCTCGAACCGTTGTACCGCGAATTCCGGCACCAACACGAAGCACTTCTGGCCTCTTTTCCGGCCAATGAACGCGCCGTGCTCGAAACCTACTTCCGGCAGGCCATCGGCCTGATGCAGCAAACAACCGATCAACTGAACGATAACTAATCCGGCACCATGAGTAAGTACATCACTGGTTTTCAAAACCTGGACAAGACATCGCTGACAGTAGCCGGTGGCAAAGGCGCGAACCTGGGCGAACTCGCCCGCATCGTCGGCATTCTCGTTCCCGATGGTTTCTGCATCACGACAGAGGCGTTTAAACGCATCATTGCCGGGAACGCGGGGGTTGAGGCCATGCTGGACCAACTGGCACTTGTACCGGCCACCGACCGGCCCGCTATCGCCTCGATTAGTGCCGGACTCCGCCATGAGATCGAAGCCATTCCGGTCCCCGCTGATATCCGCGAGGCCATCGGCCGCTACCTTACCACCTATGGTCCAACCGGTGCCTATGCGGTACGTTCGAGCGCCACGGCAGAAGATTTGCCTACCGCTTCATTTGCCGGTCAACAGGATACCTACCTCAACATCATTGGCGAAGAAGCTATCCTGAGTCATATCCGCAAATGCTGGGCATCGCTGTTTACCGAACGCGCAATCAGCTACCGGAATCAGCATGGATTCGATCACCGGACGGTGTACCTCGCCGTGGTGATTCAGAAAATGGTGTTCCCACTGGCCTCCGGTATGTTGTTTACGGCCGATCCTGTCACCTCAAACCGGAAGGTCGTTTCCATTGACGCCGGTTTCGGACTGGGCGAGGCACTGGTGTCGGGCCGGACCAATGCGGATACCTACAAAGTCCGCGACGGCGTGATTACTGAAAAAACGGTTCCGGCAAAAACGCTGGTTATGGAGGCGACAATCGCAGGCGGTACGCAGGAGCGCGACCTGCCGCCCGATCAGCAAAACCGACAGGTCTTAACGGACCCACAGATCCACGAACTGGCCCGCATCGGCCGACGGATCGAGGCCCATTTTGGTTCTCCGCAGGACATTGAATGGTGCCTGGCCGGCGAGCAGTTTTACATCGTGCAAAGCCGCCCGATCACGACGCTTTATCCCCTTCCGGCGGTCAGTGACCATCAGCCACACGTCTACATTTCTGTCGGCCACCAGCAAATGATGACCGATCCCATCCGGCCGCTGGGTATGTCGCTCTGGCAACTGACCGCCGGACGACCTATGTACCAGGCGGGCGGGCGGTTGTTTGTGGATGTCGCACCGGAACTGGCCACACCGGCCGGACGGCAGCTTATGCTCAACGTGCTAGGCAATAACGACCCGCTGATCAAAGACGCACTGACCACCATTCTGGAGCGCGAGGATTTTATCCGGCTGGTGCCAGATGAAGTGCCGGGCGGCCCGGCTGGAGGCCCGGCACTGGCCGATTACCAAACCCTGAAGGATTTTGACCCTTCGGTTGTCGGTGAACTGATCCGGCAGAGTCAGGCGTCTATTGAGGCCTTACGGGAGGAGATTCGCGAAAAAACCGGTCCGGCACTCATCGACTTTATTCTGGATCATATCCGGCAGATTAGGGGCGCGTTAAAAGACCCGCGCAGTTTCGCCGTGATCATGACCGCCATGAACGCGTCGGTCTGGCTGAACGAACACATCGCGGAGTGGCTGGGTGAAAAAGGCGTCGCCGATACCCTGACCCAATCGGTTCCGCATAACATCACGTCGGAAATGGGGCTGGCTCTGCTGGACGTGGCCGATATCATCCGCCCCAATCCGGCCGTTATTGACCTGCTGCAACAAGCCGTTGATGACTCGTTTCTAAATCAGTTAGATAACGTACAGGGCGGCCACAAAGCCCGGAAGGCGATCCTCGCGTTTCTCGACCAATACGGCATGCGGTGCAGCGGCGAAATCGACATCACCCGCCCGCGCTGGCGCGAAAAACCGACCATGCTCCTGCCACTCTTACTCAGCAATGTGAAAAACAGCGTGCCCGGAGCGGCCAGGCAGAAGTTTGAGGAGGGGTTGCGCGAAGCAACACGCAAACGGGATTCTATACTGGATCGGCTCCGGCAACTCCCCGACGGTGACGAAAAAGCGGCCGCTGCCGACCGGATGATTCAGCTCGTCAGAAACCTGATAGGCTACCGCGAATACCCGAAATATGATCTCGTAAGCCGTTATTTTATCTGCAAACAGGCATTGCTGGCCGAAGCAGACCGGCTCGTACAAGCGGGTATACTGACGGACACAGAAGCTGTTTTTTACCTGACGTTCGATGAGCTGGGCGACCTGACCCGCACCCTTCAGGCTGACAACCAGCTTATTCAGCAGCGAAAAGCCGACTATATCCAGTATGAAAAACTAACCCCGCCGCGTGTCTACACGTCAGAGGGTGAAATCATTCGCGGTTCCTACAAGCGGGAGAACCTGCCGGCAGGCGCCATCGCGGGGTTACCGGTGTCGGCCGGAGTCGTGGAAGGGCGGGCGCGGGTACTCCGGGAGATGGGTGAGGCCGAACCCGGACCCGACGACATTCTGGTCACGTCCTTCACCGACCCCGGCTGGACGCCATTGTTTGTCTCCATAAAAGGGTTGGTTACGGAAGTCGGCGGATTAATGACCCACGGAGCCGTGATTGCCCGGGAATACGGCTTACCGGCCGTTGTCGGCATCGAAAAAGCCACGACGCTTATCAAAGATGGGCAGCGAATCCGTGTAAATGGTACGGAGGGATATGTAGAAATCCTGGATTTCGGTTAACTTACGGTCCTTAACCGGTTAACTCTCAACAATCTGACGTATTCATGAACGTTTATTACTTTTCCGGCCTGCTGGCAGCCCTCTCCTGCCTGTCGGCGCAGGCGCAGTCGACCATCAGCGGCTTTACCCCCGACAACCAGGCAAAGCAGACGAAATTCGAGCAGGTGTTTCAGACGCAGCAATCGGCCGAACGGTTTAAAAAGCACCTGCAGACAATGTGTTCGGTGCCGCACCTCGCCGGTACACCCGAAAACGCTAAAGTCCGCGATTACATCGTCGAGACCATGAAAAAAGCCGGCCTTCAGGTCGACATTTACCCCCATGACATTTACCTGCCCAAAGGTCCCGGCACCATCGCCGTCGAGCTGGTCGAGCCGATCCGCGAGCCGCTGAACACCCGCGAGTACATCGTCCCCGACAACAAATACTCGGGCCACCCGCTGCTGACCCAGGGCTGGAACGCGTGGTCGGGCTCGGGCGACGTAACGGCCGAGGTGGTGTATGCTAACTACGGCCGTAAAGAAGATTTTGAGCAGCTGGCCAAAATGGGTATTCCGGTGAAAGGCAGGATTGTACTGGCCCGGTACGGCGGCAATTTCCGGGGCTATAAAGCCAAACATGCGCAGGCAGCCGGTGCGGCCGGGGTCATCATTTACACCGATCCGGAAGATTCGGGCTACAAAAAAGGCATTACCTTCCCCGAAGGCCCGCAATCGAGTGAAAGCACCATTCAGCGCGGCTCCCTGCTGACCGTCGACTTTACGGGCGATGCCCTGACACCCGGCGAACCGGCGCTCCCCCTCGACGGACCGGTGAAAGTTAAACGCAGCGATCCGAAAGACGTGGCACTGCACAAAATTCCGGTAACGCCTTTGCCGTGGAACTCGGCGCAGGAAATCCTCAAGCGCATGACCGGCAGTAAAGGGGTTCCGGCGGGCTGGCAGGGGGGTCTGCCGTTTGCCTACCGGCTTGAAGGCGGTCCGGCCCTGAAAGTGCGGCTGAACGTGCAGCAGGAAAAGGACTTTGTCCGTGTTTATGAGGTGGTCGGCACGCTGACCGGCAGCGAATTTCCTGACGAATGGGTTGTGATGGGTTGCCATTACGATGCCTGGTCGTTCGGCGCGACCGACCCTAACAGCGGTACGTCGATGCTGCTGTCGCTGGCCGAATCGCTGGGGAAACTGGCCAAAGATGGTCAACGCCCCCGCCGGACCATTAAAATTGCGCACTGGGATGCCGAAGAAGCCGGCGTTATCGGCTCAACGGAATGGGTCGAGCAGTTCCGCGATGAGCTGAGCAAAAAGGCCGTGGCCTATTTCAACGCCGATGCGGCGGTTTCGGGTGCCATGTTTGGTGGCAGTGCCTCGCCATCGCTCAAGACGCTGCTGGTCGAAGCCTCGCAGGCGGTGCAGTATCCTGACTCCGCCAAAACGGTGTATCAGCACTGGATGGGCAGCAAAAAGCCCGGCGCGAGTGAGCCGAACATCGGGAATCTGGGCGGTGGCTCTGACCACATCGCGTTCTACATGCACGCCGGTGTGCCGTCGGCCAGCATCGGCACTCACGGCCCGACGCTGTACCACTCGGTCTACGATGATTTATACTATTACGAAAAGTTTGCCAATCCAGGGTATAAAATGGGGCCGCTGGTGGAGCAGATGATGGGCACGCTGACAACGCGCCTTGCCAATGCCGACCTGATTCCATACGACGTAACCCGCTATCCGGCCGACCTGACCACGCACCTGAAAGCGGCCGAAAAGGCCATTAAAGCCTACAAACCCGATTATTCGATTGACAACGTACTGAAACAGGTCGATGCGCTGAAACAAAGCACGGATGCCTATGCAGCGGCCGTTAAACAAAGGCTCTCGGCTGGCACCATCGATAAAAAGCAGGCCGAAGCCATCAACCGTGACCTGCGCCAGCTGGAAAAAGCCTTTATCGATCCGGACGGCATGGCCTTTGGCAAATGGTATAAATCGTTGTATGCGGCTCCTGACCCATACAGCGGTTACGCCGACTGGATGTTGCCGGCCTTCCTCTACGAAGCCTCGCTGAAATCAACCGCCAACCTGCCTGCTATCGAGGCGCGTTACTCGGCTGCCATCGGCAAGCTGACGGAGCAGATTAACACGCTGACACAGGCAGTTAGCCAGGGCGCCACCCCGGCGGCGGCAATCGGAACGGGGAAGAAATAAGGTTTAACCACGAAGGCGGGAAGATAAGCAGGGGCACGAAGGGTATTCCTTTCTGCCCCTTCGCCCAATATAACTATATGCAAATCAGACCTTTTAATCCACACACCGATATACCGGCGCTGCTGAGTCTTTTGCGGCTGAACACCCCTGATTTCTTTGCGCCGGAAGAAGAAGAAGATTTTATCAATTACCTCAGATACGAAGCGACCCATTACTTTGTTGTTGAAGCGGATGGGCAACTGGTTGGCTGTGGCGGCTACAATAACCCCGACGGCCCGACCATTTTCCGGCTCTCGTGGGACATCGTGCATCCTGCCCGGCAGGGTCAGGGTATCGGCCGGTTGCTTACAGAATTCCGTATTCAGCAAATCAGGGAAACGGAAGGGGGCACAGGCATTATCGTCCGTACCTCACAGCATGCTTACCGGTTTTACGAACGGCTGGGCTTTGTGCTGACGGCGGTAGTTAAAGATTACTGGGCAACAGGCTACGACCTGTATCAGATGGAAAATACCGGTCCGTCAGGTCGCTGACAGCACCTGTACCAGCCGCAGCACCGCCTCATCGGTGTCGGTCCGTTTGGTGTGCGGTGGCTCAAAGCGGTTGAAGGGCTTTAGCTCCAGCACAAATGTTTCGTCGATGTCATCATCAAAGGGCGTAAACAGCTTATAGCCGACCACCTGCATGGGCATTACCCCATGCTTTTTTTTGAACCGGATCAGTACCCTGCCCAGCCATTGTTCGACATCCTGCGCCGAATAACCGGCGGCCGGCACAAACCGGACTTCCGCGTGGTTCCGGTCGCGGATCGTTTGTTCGGCGGGATCATAATGTCCCTCACAACTCGAAAATGTCCGGACGATCCCCGTGGCATTCAGGGCGTCGACCAGCGGCAGGATCTTTGGTTCGATTGTTTCCAAAACTAGCTTTTTATTAAAACCACAGAGTTCCACGGAGTTTTTTACACGGAGTTAAAAGAGTAAAACTGTGTAACTCTGTGCAAATTTAAACTCTGTGACACTCCGTGGTTTACTATTAAAAACAAACGCTACGACAAATGATGCCGTAGCGCTGTTTCCATTATGGGCTGGGTATTGACTTTCTTATTTCACATCCCAGAATAACTTCGTAGTCTGCGTGTCTTTGGCTTTCACCGCCTGATAGTTCGTTGTGTTCAGCGATGCCTCACTGGTTGGGTACAACAAACGGGTTGGCGGCGTTTTGGCACTGTTCGAGCCATTGTCCGTCGGGAAGGTGAAACCAACCAGTTTTGTCCGGCGGTATTCTGCCCACGCCTGTGTCGCCTGCATCACCGTATAGTCAACCCACTTCTGCGTAGCAATCTTTTTCAGGTTGTCGGTTCCGTAAGCTACTGATGGCTGTGCGAGGAACGTTGTAATCTGCGCTTCCGTCGGCGCTACGTCCTTGGCGGCATTGCGGCTGCTGCCGCTGTTGATGCCATACCAGAACGCAATCGACTGACGGATACCGCTTTCGTACGCAGTTTTCGCATTACCCAGTCCCCAACGCTCATAGGCTTCCGCTTTGTTGAACCATGTTTCGGCCGACGTAATCAGAATGCCCGGGAACAGGTTGTTTTCCGAGAATGTCGTTGAATCCCAGCGGGAAACCGCATTTGCGGTCTGGGCAGCCGTCAGTTCGGTGGCTGTCCATGTGTTTTTCACACCAGCGTATTTACCCGAAGCATTTGTGGTAAAGTAAACCGGCAGACGCGGATCGTTGGCCGGTGCCATGACATCGTTTACCAGGTAGCCCGGTGCAAACGGATTCACCCCGAAACCGTTGCGCATGTCGTTTACCGCTACCAGGTTGCTGGTGGTTGCAGCCGGCTGGATCGTAATGCTTTCTGTGGCGGCATCGACCAGCGGATACTTCGTCGGATCGCTCAGAATCGTCGTAACCAGTGCTTTGGCCGCTGCTTCGTCAGCATTCGACACCCGCATCGCCAGACGCAGCATCAGCGAGTTACAGTATTTCCGCCATTTCAGCAGATTGCCCTTGTTTACGTAATCATACGACGTAAACTGGTTGGCGTAGAACGTCGTCGGCGTTGTTGTCGCGAGGTAATCCGAGATACGCTTCAGATCGGTCAGGATGGTGCTGTAGGTCGTTTTCGCCTCGTCGTAGGTAGCCAGCGAGATGGTTCCCTGGGCGTTCAGCTGACCGGCGGTCGAGAACGGGATATCCCCCCACAGGTCGATCATCTGGGCCGTCTGGTCGTACAGGAAAATACGGCCGGTTTCCAGGAACAACTGCAGACCGGCTTTGTCTTCCGTACCCAGGTTGTTATATACTTTTTCCAGTTCCCGGTAGCGGGCCATTGTCTGGGTGTAGTATACGTTCCAGCGGTCGGCATTATAGGCCGTTACCTGCTCATACACCCCGTTTGTGGTGGTGAAACCATTCAGCTGGCTGTACGTACCGATTTCGGGAATCAGGAAGGTGTACAGGTTCCAGTAACGGGGGTTAACCCGCTCGTTGAACAACATACCGGCCCACAAGCGCTGGACATCGGCACTCACCGCGCCGCTCGGGTTCAGGTATGCACTGTCAATATCTGTTTGTTTACAGCCGGTCACGATAGCTCCTACGCTCAGTAAGCCAAGTAAACCGGTTACAATAACTTTTTTCATTTTATGGAATGATTCAGAAAAACCGATTAGAATGAGAAACGAACACTACCACCGATTGAGCGGGATGCGGCTGTACCACCACCAACGCTGGTTGCGCGCGAGATCCAGCTCGTTCCGACACCTTCTTCAGGGTCAAGGCCTGGCAGCGACTTGTAGAAGTAGAACAGGTTACGGCCGTAAGCGGATACCGTCAGGTTCTGCATTTTCAGCTTCGAACGCAGCCGTACCGGGAACGTGTAAGCCAGCGACACTTCACGCAGTTTGATGTAGTTGTTGTCGAACACGGCATTCTGGTACGAAATGTTCGAACCTGACCCCGGGTAACCACCCCAGTTGTAGTGGTAGCGGTAGTACTGACCAGCTTCGACAATTGTTTTGTTCGGCTCACCGGTTGCCGTTACCCCTTGCGCAATGATACCGTCATCAAATACTTTCTGTCCGTTAGGACCGGCTGTTGTACCGGTGCTCACCTGCACAAACTGACCCTGGCTGTTTACGTAATAAGATACGCCGCCATGCTCGGCATCACGACCAAAAACGGAGTTGGTAAACAAACCGGAACCCGTTCCGTACAGACGCGACAGCGATACGATCTGACCACCCCAAACGAAATCAGTCAGGATGTTCAGCGACACGTTTTTGTACGTGAAGGTGTTCATGAAACCACCCGAGAATTTCGACTGCAGGTTACCGAACTTCACCAGTTTCGAGTAATCAACTACGTAGAAACCGTTTGAGCCAACCACCTTGTTGCCACTGGCATCGCGCTGGTAATCGTAGCTCCAGATACTACCGGCCGCTTCGCCCGGCTTCGCATATACGTACAGTGAACCGTTGTCCATGTTCGACAGGGTCAGCTGCTCCAGACCGTTTGCCAGTGAAATTACTTTACCACGGTTAGCGGCGTAGTTCAGGCGTGTTTCCCACGTAAAGCCATTTGCGGCTTTAACCGGGGTACCTGTCAGACCGATTTCGATACCGTAGTTACGCATGTTACCCACGTTTACCAATACGCTGCTCGCGCCGATCGTCGACGGTGTACCCAGGCTGGTAATCTGGTCTTTGATCTGGTTGCGGTAATACGTGATGTCCAGCCCTAAACGGTTGGCGAAGAATTTGTTTTCCAGACCGATTTCAAATTCGGTCTTCATTTCGTTTTTCAGCGATGGGTTACCATAGCCTGATGTCGATGGGTACAGGTACGGAATACCGTCGATGCTGCCTGACGAATAAACAACGTTCGAGATGTAGCGATCCGGCGGGTTACCGACAATACCCCATGCACCGCGCAGTTTGCTGTACGTAATGAAACGTGGCAGTTGCAGGGCGTTACTCAGTTCGAGTGAGGTACTGACACCCGGATACAGGAACGTGTTGTTGCCCGGGGCCAGTGTCGACGAACGCTCACGACGCAGGGTACCTTCTACGAACAGGAAGTTGTTGTATTCCAGGTTCAGGATACCGAACACACCGTCTTTAATCAGGTAACCCATTGACGACCCACCTGATGGCGGGTTGGTTTTGCTGGCGCTCAGGCTGAACCAGTTTTCTGAGGTCAGACCATCACGTGTACCGGCCGTTGTTGAGGTATAACGCTCTTTGCGGCCCTGATAACCCAGTGACAAGGTTGCATTGAAACGGTCTGTCAGCTTGCGCTCGTAGGTCAGCAAGAGGTCACCGTAAGAGAAGGTCGATGTATTGGCAATGGTACCGTAGTACCCCGTTGCACCGGCCGAAATCGGCTGTGTGCTGCGTTCTTTCGTTTCCTGGAAAAAGCTGGTGTAATCGACACCCATCCGGCCGCGCAGGTTCAGCCCCGGCGCCACGTTGTATTTCAGAGTAGCCGCCGGCATAAAGCGGTTCGATGTTTCTTCGTATTTGTTAGCCAGCTGGAACCACAGGAAGTCAAGCAGGTCTTTCGCACGGATGTTGTATTTCAACCGCTCTTCTACATCCAGCGTTGAGTTGAAATCAACCCACTTATACCCTTTCGACGTCTGGTATTTGTCGAAATAAACGTCCATATAGTCGGCCGGGCTGAAGAAACCACCGAAGTTGTTGGTCAGACGGTCGATCTGGCGCGGCCGGTTCAGTACCTTTTCGTTGACGTAGTTCATCACCAGGTCCAGCGTCAGTTTCGGCGTGATCTTGTACTGTGAGTTCAGGTTGAACGTGTTTTTCTCCTGCTTACCGCCGATCTGAATGCCTTTATAGTCGTTGCGGGTATACGAAATCCGGTAGTTGCCTTTGTCGGTTGCATTACTCAGAGCCACGTTGGCAATCAGGCTGCTACCATCGCGGTAGAACGCTTTCCAGTTGTTTTCCTGTGACACGTAAGGACGCATCTGACCGTCCCACCAGTATACCTGGCTGCCATCCATTTTCGGGCCGAACTGTGCGTACGACCGGAAGTTCGGATATTTCACCTGCTGACCGTTTACCGTTGTCCGGATCCAGCCTTCGTCATCCGCGCCGAAAGACGCCTTATTGACCGAACGCTCATAGCCCGGACCCCACGTTGTCTGCAGGTCAGGACGGGTCGACAGCTGCTCAACGTTGGCCGACAGGTTTACGTCAACGCCGATACCACGGTTAGCACGGCCCTGGCCGTTTTTGGTCGTGATAACCACTACACCAAAGTTCGCATCTGAACCGTACAGGGCCGAAGCCGCTGCACCCTTCAGGATGTTTACGTCCTGAATGTTTTCAGGGTTGATATCGAGGAGACCGTTACCGTTAATTTTCTGGTTACCACCCCAGTAGCCTTCGTTGTTGGCATCGCCGTTACGCACGATTACACCATCCACAACGATCAGTGGCTGACGCTGGTATCCGATTGAGTTTACACCACGGATCTGGATACCTACCGCAGAGGTAGCACCACCCGTGTTGCTGTTGATCGTCACACCCGGTGCACGACCGTAAAGCGCTGAGGCAAAGTTTGTGGGAGAAGTTTTGATGATGTTTTCACCGGAAACCTGAGCCGTTGCATAACCCAGTTTCCGTTGTTCTTTTGAGATACCAAGCCCCGTCACCACGACCTCATTCAACACCTTGGCATCTTCGGCCAGTACAATGTCAACCACTGAACGACCGTTGATGGCTACTGACTGCGTGGCGTATCCGATAAACGACGCCGTCAGGCTGCTTTTCAGGTTCGGCACAGACAAGGTAAACTTACCGTCTGCGTCCGTAATGGTTCCCGTTGTGGTTCCTTGTACAATGATGGATACACCGGGCAGTTTTTCACCGTTGGGGGCAGTAACCCTGCCTGTCACAGAAACCCGTTGAGCCAGGACCGAAAAGCTGAAGAACAGCAACCAGCCCAACAG
Source organism: Arsenicibacter rosenii (assembly GCF_001870735.1). GTDB lineage: Bacteria > Bacteroidota > Bacteroidia > Cytophagales > Spirosomataceae > Arsenicibacter > Arsenicibacter rosenii. Next base: position 39,631 of record NZ_MORL01000003.1, read on the forward strand.
CAACTTGGGTAAATGGTTTTTCATAAATTTTAAAATATAACGTTTGTTTTTAAAATAATTTAAGAATTCAATTTTAAGGAGGTTTTAATTAATCACCAAATTTCATAAGGAAAAAATTACAGCAATAAATTGGAGGAGAAGCAGAAACAGGCTTTCAAAGTGGTAAGCAAAACACAGAATAATACAATCTGTATATAAGTGGACAGATCAATTCTTAAATAGTATTTTTAGAACAAAGCGGGGCCGTTAGCTAATTTTAGGGCAAAAATGAACAATTATTGTTTAATTAACAATTAGCTAACTATAGAAAGAATACTAAAAGAATACAAATGAAGTTTTTTTTCAGCTTTTGTACTTTATCAACCATCCGGTTGCCATCAGAGCCAGGATTCCGGACACGGCAAAGGCGGCATCCATGCCCCATAGCAGGTTATTGAAGAGCCAGCCGGATGCCAGCGCCCCCAGCCCGATACCGGCTTCGAGGGCAATGTACATCGTAGCCATTGCCCGCCCGCGTGTGGCTTCATCGCTCAGATCGGCGGTCCAGGCCTGAATCGTGGGCGAGTTCATGCCCCATGAAAAACCAAAGAAAACGGCGGCAATCCACAGCCAGGTCGTTGAATCAGTCCAGACCAGCATCGCCATCGAGATAGCCAGCACCAGGGATGATACAATCAGTACCGGTACGCGCCCGAGCCGGTCAGACGTACGGGAGAAAACCAGCCGGACGGCCAGTGACGCAATGGTATATACGGTGAAAAACAACCCTTTATTCATGATACCGACCGATTTGCTCAGGGCCGGTGCCAGTGTCAGAATTGTGCCCGACGAAAAGGAAAGCAGCAGCAGGATCCAGAAAGGCCGGATCGCTTGCTTATCGAAAAGTTCGTTGGTCTTTAGCTTCAGCAGGCTGAACCGGAACGGCTCCCGTGTGTGCAGTGTTTCGGGCATCCGCAGCAGAATCACGATAGAAAATAAGGCAAAGGCCGATGAAGTACAGAACAGCACATTGATCGAAAAGGCATCGGCCAGCCAACTGCCAATGGCCGGACCAAGTGACATCCCTGTTGCCGTAAACAAACCCAGTGCTCCCATGGCTTCGCCCCTGCGGTCGACCGGCACCACATCGGCCACATAGGCCGCCGTTGCCGTTGGTTTAGTGCCTGTCGAGAAGCCGTGAACAAGCCGGAGCATGAGAAACCCCCAGACGGTCAGCACAAACGGATAGAGAAAACCGCAGACAAAACACACCAGCGACCCGAACGCCATCACCGGCACACGCCCGATGGTATCGGTCAGTTTACCGCTGAATGGTCTGGAAACGCCTGCCGTCAGTGTAAACAGTGCAATGATTAAGCCGACATACTGTTGCCCGCCCATACTTGCCAGATGGTCTGGCAGTTCAGGGATAATCATCTGAAAACTAGCCGAAAACAGAAAATTACTCAGACACAACAGCCAGAACGGAATTGTGTATAACGATGTCGCAGAAGCCGCTTTTTGAGACGAAACCAACCGATTAATGTATTTGTACCTACCTGAATCAGGGCAAAATAAGGCGATAAAGTTCCGGAAGCGGAGCAGATAAAATTTTTCATTTCAGTTTAACACCCTTTGCCGTACCTTTGCCGCCGCTAGTGAACGAACACAAAACAAGCCGTTTATTAAGATCCCAGTCATGTCGCGTAATCTGAAAATTGGTATTTTCCTTACCGTTTCCATACTTGTTACCACGTTTACCTTTTATTTCTGGCAGATGTTCAAGACGCCCAACCTCAATGCGGCCGAGGCAACAGGGGATGACAATGTCAAAACATTTGCCCTGCTGATTCCGAAAGGTGCTTCATTCGAAGCCGTGGTTGACTCCCTCAAAAAACACAAAATGATCAACGACGAGGTGTCGTTCCGCTTTGTGGCCAAAGTCCTGAAATACCAGGAGCATGTAAAAACAGGGCGTTATGAGATCAAACCACGTACCGGCAACTACGATGCCATCGTGAAGCTGCGCAGTGGCGCACAGGACCCCATGACACTGACATTCAACAATATCCGGCTGAAGTCGGACCTGATTCAGCGTTTGGGCAGCAAATTTGCCTTCGGGCCCGACTCCCTGGCGAAGTACCTGAATGATCCGGAAGAGTGCCGGAAATTCGGTTTCGACACCACTACCGTTGTCTGCATGTTTATCCCGAACTCCTACGAAATGTTCTGGACAACCAGGCCGGCTACCTTCCTGGAGCGCATGGGCGACGAGTACAAGAAGTTCTGGAATGCCGACCGTAAAGCGAAAGCTGCTGCGCTCGGCCTGTCCCAAACGCAGGTGCAGGTGCTGGCGTCGATTGTACAGGCCGAAACTATCAAAAACGACGAAAAACCGCGTGTGGCCGGTGCCTACCTCAACCGCCTGAAAAAAGGCATGAAGCTGGAAGCCGATCCGACGGTGGTATTCGCTAACCGTGATTTCACGATCCGGCGGGTACTGAACCGCCACCTGGCGTTTGAGTCACCTTACAACACGTACCGGCACACCGGCCTGCCGCCCGGCCCGATCAATATTCCGTCACCGTCGTCAATCGACGCGGTGCTGAGCCCGGAATCACACGACTACATTTATTTCGTCGCTAAAGCTGATTTCTCCGGTTACCATACGTTTGCCAAAACGCACGAAGAACACATGGCAAACGCCCGTATTTATCAGAAAGCCCTCAGCGAACGCGGCATTATGAAATAGCGTAGAGCGTGGGGCGTAGCGTGTCAGGCCCTATGCCCCCTGCCCTACGCCTTACGCCCCCTGCCCTACGCCCTATGTTTACATTCGACGTCACAGATATCCGGGTCCGGTATGCCGATACCGACCAGATGGGCTATGTTTACTACGGTAACTATGCCCGTTTTTACGAAATCGGCCGGGTAGAAGCCCTTCGTAGCCTCGGATTTCACTACAAAGAGATGGAAGCCTCCGGTGTGATGATGCCGGTCTACGAAAATAAATCGCGCTACCTGAAGCCTGCCCGCTACGATGACCTCCTGCGCGTCCGGGTAACGATTCCCGAATTACCTAAAATCCGGATTATTTTTCAGTATGAGGTACTGAATCAGGCGGATGAGTTATTGAACAAAGGCGAAACCACGCTGGTTTTTCAGCGGATGGATACCGGTCGCCTGTGCCCTGCACCGGCCGCTATGCTCAACGCCCTGAAGCCGTTTTTTGAGTCGGCAGACTAACCGGTTCCGGTATTTGCGGCTAAAATCCGCTGCTGCTTCAAACATTTAGGACCGGTTAACGCTTACTATTCAGACACACTACCCGCTCGGCATTATGCTTGAAAAACTTCGCAACAACAGCTCGCTGGTGCGTATGAAACAACGCCTGAAGCGAAAAAAACCGTTTAAATCGTCTCAGACAAACTGGTACGATTTTCTAAAGGATGTTCTGAATAAACTGGGCAGTAACGACCTCAGCGAACGGGCGGCCGCCGTTTCGTTTAACCTGTTTCTGGCCGTTTTTCCGGCCATTATCTTCTTATTTACCCTTATTCCGTACATCCCGATCAATAACCTGGAAGGGCAGATCATGGATTTGCTGCGCCGTGTGATTCCGACAGGAACATTTGAGTGGGTCGAAACCACCATCCGCGACATCATTAACCAGCAGCGGAGCGGGGTGCTGTCGTTTGGTTTTTTACTGACGATTTATGCGTCGACCAACGGCATGTTTGCCCTCATGAATGCCTTCAACCATTCGCATGAAACCTCCAACCGGCGCGGCTTCCTGAAAACACGCCTCATTGCCCTCGGGCTCACCTTCATGTTTGCGTTTGCCATTGTGCTGGCCATTCTGTTACTGCTGGTGGGTGGTATTGTCACTGATTACCTGCTGCACATTGCCGTACTGAACAATCCGGTGACTGTTTTTCTGCTCAATCTTACCCGTTATTTTCTGGTTTTTGCCGTTTTTGTCGGCGTTGTTTCCATGCTCTACCGGTTTGGTCCCGACCGCAACATGCGCTGGGGCCTTATTACGCCCGGCTCTGTAACGGCCTCTGTCCTGATTGTGCTGACAACGTACGGGTTCTCGTACTACCTGGCTAATTTCGGATCTTATAATAAATTGTATGGTTCCATTGGCACGCTCATTGCCCTGATGGTCTGGATAAACCTGATTGCTATGCTGGTTATTCTTGGCTTTGAAATTAACGTTTCTCTCTATCATCCGACCCTGCTGGGCCGTCCGCTGATAAAGCGTAAAACAACAAACGCCACCTCAGACATGTGAAGTGACGTTTGCAAACCCTAACCCATAAATGTGACTCTTTATGTTTAGTGCCTTAGGTAAGCACTAAACGATCAATTATTCATTAGTAAAAATCGTGCCAAAAGGCCGGAGGTGCCAACTTATTTTTTTTTCCTTTGCCTAAATAGTCTGTTAATCTACTGAGGCGATAGCGTAATATTGTGTTAACACGACACTTGCAGATGCCGTTATAGCCTCTGAAAAGTTTAGTCAAAATCTATTACGCTTGAATTAGTAGCATGCGCTCGGTCACTCAGCACCATAATGCAGTGCCAATGGCACCTTATTTACACCAGCATAAACCGTGGGTAACCGTTATCTGTACGGCATATAACCACGAGTCCTTCGTCTCAGACGCCTTACAGTCTGTTGTTCAGCAGCAGTACCCGAAAGTCGAACTCATCGTTGTCGATAACGCCAGTACAGACCAGACTGCCGCCCGGATTCAGGCATTTGTCAATCAGCATCCAGACACACACTTTATCCGTAACACCACAAATACCGGGCTCTGCAAGGCGTTTAATCAGGCGCTGCGGATCGCGACCGGTAAATATGTGATCGACCTGTCGGCCGACGATGTGATGCTCCCTGACCGCATTGCCCGGCAGGTGGCGCGGCTGGAAGAACTCGATGAGCGCCATGCGGTGGTTTTCAGCAACGCGCAGTATATCGACGAATCCGGCCAGCTTCACCAAACCCATTATCCCGTGGATGAGCTCGGGCAGAGTACCATGCCAATCCCAACCGGCGATATTTTCCGGCATGTGCTCAGTTCTTACTTCATCTGCACCCCCACCATGATGATCCGGAAGAGTGCACTCGACGAACTGAACGGCTACGACGAATCCTTGTCCTACGAAGACTTTGACTTCTGGGTGCGCTCTGCCCGCAACTACAAATATGCCTACATCGACGCCGTACTGACCCGGAAACGCCGGCTAAGCACGGCCCAGTCTCTCCGGATTATCCGGACCGATAACCAGCTCTTATCCTCTACCCTCGCTGTCTGTTACAAAGCCTATATGCTTTGCCAGTCGGCCGACGAATTTAAGGCCCTGGCCAGCCGCATCCGCACCTTTGTCCGTAAATCGTTCTATACCGAGCAGTATGATCTGGCCCATCAGTTCGGCAATCTTCTCAGCGTAATCGAACAACCGGATCCGCTTACCCGGGCCATTCTGCTGGCCAGCCACCTGCATCTGCCCGTCAACGGGCTTTACCGCCAATACCTGCGCTGGTGGGGCGCAGACCGCTCCATCAGAATGGCAGCCGGATCCGCTTGATTTTTCGTTTTCAGCATGTATTCGTAGTTTGTGCTCCCATAAACAAAACAACATCCGAATCATGCCAGCGGAATATATTCATATACATCCTCAGACACCCGAGCCCCGCAAAATCAGCCAGGTCGTATCGGCACTGCGCGACGGAGCCGTTATTATTTACCCGACCGATACCATTTATGGGATGGGGTGCGACATTCATAATGCCCGGGCCGTGGAGCGGGTGGCCCGTATAAAAGGTATTAAGCCACAAAAGAACGATTTCTCGTTTATTTGCTACGACCTTAGCCATATCGCCGATTATGCACGGGTCGACAATCAGGCGTTTAAGCTCATGAAGCGATTGCTGCCGGGACCATTCACGTTTATTCTCAATGCCAGTAATTCGGTACCAAAATTGCTGAACACCAATAAACGGACGGTCGGTATCCGGGTGCCGGATCATGAAATACCCCGCCGGATTGTCCGGGAACTAGGAAATCCAATCATAACAACAACCATTAAAGACGAAGACGAAATTATCGAGTACCCGACTGACCCGGAAATCATTTTCGAACGCTTTCAGCATCAGGTCGATATTGTGATTGACGGTGGTTACGGCGGCAATGTGCCATCGACCATCATCAACGCAACCGACTATGATTTTGAAGTTGTCCGGCAGGGATTGGGAGAAATCGACTGATACCGGTAGTTTCGGATTCACCCGAACGCTATGCTAAAACTCTGCTTATCAGCACTAACCGTTTCATTACTTTTATTTTCCAGCTGCCAGAGCGGAGCAAAAGAATCCGGAAATTCAGCTACAGCTGCTGATTCGGCGGCCACGGCACCCGCCAAAACAACGGAAGCTGCCGCTGCCGACACTACCGCCGCCACCACTGCGGCGGCCGACACAACCCAGACCAGTGCCGGACCGCTTTCGCCGCTGGATTCGCTGGCGATGATCGGGCCGAAAATTACGGGCAACATCCTGCCGGCTAAACGGATTCTGGCCTATTACGGCAACCCGCATTCGAAAAAGATGGGTATCCTCGGCGAATATCCGAAAACCGATATGCTGCGCCGCTTAGACGAAGAAGCCAAAAACTGGGAAAAAGCCGACTCACTGCCGGTTCAGAAAGCGCTGCACCTCGTCGCCACATCGGCCCAGGGCAGTCCGGGCAAAGACGGCAAATACCGGATGCGGATGTCGGACAAAACCATCCTGAAAGTAATCCGCTGGGCCGCCGAACACAATGCCATTTGTTTCCTGGATATTCAGGTAGGCCTTGCTGACCTGAAACCCGAGCTCGAACACATGGAAAAATTCCTGAAACTGCCCTACGTTCATCTTGGCATTGATCCCGAATTTTCGATGAAAACCGGAGCGAGGCCAGGTTCTAAAATCGGGACCTACGATGCCGATGATGTCAATACTGCCGTTCAGTTTCTCGACCGGGTTGTAAAAGAAAACAACCTGCCGCCCAAAATTCTGATTGTTCACCGGTTTACGCAGCGCATGGTGACTAATTACAAAAACATTAAGCTGAATCCGAACGTGCAGATTGTGATGAATATGGACGGCTGGGGGCCGCCGGTATTGAAGAAAGACACCTACCGGGCCTACATACAAAAGGAACCGGTACAATACACGGGCTTCAAACTCTTTTATCACAATGACATCAAACGGCCGCCGCATAAGCTGATGACCCCTGCCGAGGTTCTGTCAGTGACCCCGAAACCCGTTTATATCCAATATCAGTAATTTGCTTATCTGTGAATATTCTACCGGTTTTTAGCGGTTTATTTCAGGAACTTAGTACATTTGCAGCATAAACCTCATCAACAAAAACGGCACGCTCCTGTGCCGTTTTTCAAAGATAAAATAATCTATTAAGTCGATATACTTTATACATTATGCAACCACAAGAGTTGTCATCGACCGAAACAGCGGACGGACAAACTACCGGAAAGCCGCTGCCATTCGATCTTAATGGACTAATAATCAGACTAGAGGGAAGTAATGCAACCACCCAGGCAGAGAAGATAAAATCTGTTTTTCCTGAGGCACAGATTGCCATTGATACTCCTCCGGAAACCAATTCGTTCAGCAATCTGCTGCGTCGCCGTAACCGGACGGAGATCGCAATTTATTTTTTTGCGGCAATCGCACTGATGATTGTCGGCCACCTGTTGTTCGATTATTTTACCGTAGAACGGATTACGCTTCTGGCCGGACAGATCAATATCACACCGGATATTTTCTATTTTGTGATGGCAGGATTTGTGGCCCAGATGATCGACGGAGCTTTAGGAATGGCCTATGGCGTGACGGCCACCACCTTCCTGACCAGCGTTGGGATCAGTCCGGTTTTCGCAACCGCCAGCGTGCATAGTTCCGAGATTTTTACGAGCGGTGTTTCGGGCTATATGCACCTCAAATTTGGTAACATCAACAGTAAACTCTTTAAGGTTGTCCTGATTCCGGGCGTCATCGGCGCGGCGTTAGGGGCCTATTTTATTACGGCGCTGTCGGAACTGGAAGTCGTGGCAAACTACCTGACGCCGGTTATTTCCATCTACACGGCCATTCTCGGCGTCTTAATCCTGAAAAAAGCCCTGACGAAGCGGACCAAAAAACGCCCTGTAAAGCAGATTGGCCTGCTCGCCTGGTTCGGCGGTTTTGTGGATGCGATTGGTGGTGGTGGCTGGGGTCCGATTGTCAACTCAACCCTGATTGCGGCCGGCCGTCATCCACGCTATACCATTGGTTCGGTGAACCTTGCTGAATTTTTTGTGTCGTTTGCCAGTTCTGTAGTTTTCGCCCTCTATGCTGGTCTGGACAATTACGGCCTCGTGATTATCGGCCTGATTCTGGGCGGAATGATTGCGGCTCCGATTGCGGCCCATCTTTCGCGCCGCTTACCGGTAAAAACCATGATGGTATTAGTCGGAATCGTGGTCATCCTTGTAAGTTTGCGCAAAATATTAAAGTTCTTTTTTTAAAGTCGATATCTGTCGGCGCAAGAAGCTGGCTGGTATCCTGTTAGTACCATGAAAAAGCAGACCAAAGCCATCCGTACACAGACCAAAAAGTCACAGTACCGGGAGCACTCAACGCCCCTGTTCCTTACCTCTAGTTTCACGTTCGAAACCGCTGAACAGGGCAAAGCGTTATTTGAGGAAACCGAAGAAGGCAACATCTACAGCCGTTTTTCGAATCCGAACGTTACGGAGTTTGTGGATAAAATCTGTATGCTGGAGAATGCCGAAGAAGGCATTGCTACGGCAACGGGTATGGCGGCGGTATTTGCCAGCATGGCTGCCTTGCTGAAATCAGGTGACCACATTGTGGCCTGCCGGGCCCTGTTTGGCTCAGCGCACCAGATTATTACCCAGATTCTGAATAAGTGGGGCATTACCCATACCTACGTTGACGCAACAGCGACCGAAGCCGAGTGGGAAGCCGCTATCCAGCCGAATACCCGCATGGTTTACCTCGAAACGCCGTCGAACCCCGGCCTCGAACTGGTTGACCTGACGATGCTGGCCCGCCTCAAGGAAAAATACGGCTTTATCATCAACGTTGACAACTGCTTTGCCACGCCGATTCTGCAAAACCCGATTGACTTCGGTGCTGACCTGTCGGTACACTCAGCCACGAAGTTCATGGATGGTCAGGGGCGTGTGCTGGGCGGTATTGTGGTTGGCTCCAAAGAGCTGATTGCCCAGATCCGGTTCTTTGCCCGCCATACCGGTCCGTCGATGTCGCCGTTCAATGCCTGGACACTCTCGAAAAGTATTGAAACGCTGGAGCTCCGGATGGAACGTCATTGCAGCAACGCGCTGAAACTGGCCGAAGCCTTGGAACAACATCCGGAGGTACAATCGGTAAAATACCCGTTCCTGCCTTCGCACCCGCAGTACGAACTGGCTAAAAAACAAATGCATGCCGGTGGCTCTATCGTTACCATTGAACTGGAAGGCGGTTTCGAACGCGTAAAAGCGTTTTATGATGCCCTTCAGATTCCGTCCCTGTCGTCGAATCTGGGCGACACACGCACGATCGTAACTAACCCGAACACAACGACGCATTCGAAACTGAAACCGGACGAAAAAGCTGCCCTGGGCATTACGCCGGGCCTGATCCGGATCTCGGTGGGTCTGGAAGCGGTTGAGGACCTTATCGAAGACTTCTCACAGGCGGCTACCGTCTCGGCACAAGTGCTGAAATCGGCTGAAGCCTGATTATTTACCACTGAATAAACACAGGTGCAATACCATGATTGCAGAACCATCCTATACAATGGAAAGCCTGAGCAGCTACCTCGACGGTAAAACCGAAGTGGACGCGCTGCGTGCGCTGGCAGACCTATATCCCGGCAAAGTCGTTTTTTCGACCAGCCTGGGCTATGAAGATCAGGTCATTACCGACATGATCTGTAAGCACAACATCCCGATCCGCATTTTTACGCTGGATACGGGCCGGTTATTTCCGGAAACGTATTCGGTCTGGAAAAAAACCAATGACCGTTACGGTATTCAGATCGAAACCTACTTCCCGAACCAGGAAGCCACCGAAAAGCTGGTTACGGAAAAAGGCCCCTTCAGCTTCTACGACTCGGTGGAGAACCGGAAGGAGTGCTGTTTTATCCGGAAGGTAGAGCCCCTGAACCGGGCGCTGAGCGGTAACAAAATCTGGATCACCGGCATCCGCGCCGAGCAATCGCCGAACCGGCAGACCATGACGCAGGTGGAGCAGGACGATGCGCATCAGTTGTTCAAGTTTCATCCGCTGATGAACTGGTCATTCGATGACGTTAAGGCCTATATCCGGGAAAACAATGTTTCTTATAACCCGCTGCACGACAAAGGGTTTGTCAGTATCGGTTGCCAACCCTGCACCCGCGCTATCCGCGAAGGCGAAGACTTCCGCGCCGGCCGCTGGTGGTGGGAAGACAACTCCAAAAAAGAATGTGGACTTCACGCTAAATAATTAGTGATTGAGTGATTGGGTGAGTTAGCGAATGCTTCACTCAATCACTCAATCGCTGATTCACTCAATAAACATGAAACTCGACTATCTCGATCAACTCGAATCCGAAGCGATTCATATTATGCGTGAGGTGGCTGGTCAGTTTGAACGGCCTGCCTTACTGTTCTCGGGGGGGAAAGACTCCATCACGCTGGTGCATCTGGCACGGAAGGCGTTTCGTCCCGGCAAATTTCCGTTTCCGTTAGTGCATATCGATACCGGCCACAACTTTCAGGAAGCCCTCGATTTCCGCGACTGGCTCGCCGAAAGCCTGGGCGAAAAGCTCATTGTCCGGTACGTAGAAGATACCATCCGTGAGAAAAAGCTGAAAGAGCCGACCGGCCGCAATGCCAGCCGCAACGCCCTTCAGACGTTTACCTTGCTGGATACCATCGAAGAATTTGAGTTTGATGCCTGCATCGGCGGCGCCCGCCGTGACGAAGAGAAGGCCCGCGCCAAAGAACGCGTGTTCTCCGTTCGTGACGAATTCGGCTCGTGGGACCCCAAACGCCAGCGTCCGGAACTGTGGGATACCTACAATGGTAAAATCCACAAGGGCGAAAACGTACGCGTGTTCCCGATTTCCAACTGGACCGAGCTCGACGTCTGGAATTATATCAAACGCGAGAACATCGCCCTGCCATCGATTTACTTTGCCCATGACCGTGAGTGCCTGCTCCGCGACGGCAAACTGCTGGCTACGGCCGGTGGCGTGATCCAGCGCGAAGAAGCCGACGAACTGGTAACGCGCCGGGTACGGTTCCGGACGGTTGGTGATATCTCCTGCACCGCTGCCGTTGAGTCAACGGCCGACACGCTGGAGTCTGTCATTGCCGAAATCCAGGCAACCCGCATCTCTGAGCGCGGCGAAACCCGCATCGACGATCAGGTATCTGAAGCCGCCATGGAAGACCGCAAAAAGGGGGGCTATTTTTAATTAGTGATTGAGTGATTGCGTGAGTCAGCGAAATCTTCACACAATCACTCAACCGCTAATTTACTCAATCTTTAAACTCGCATGGACTTACTACGATTTATCACCTGCGGCTCTGTGGATGACGGGAAAAGTACCCTCATCGGCCGTTTGTTATACGACTCAAAATCAATACTGGCCGATCAGCTCGAAGCCGTGGAGCGGGCCAGCAAACATAAAAACGACGGCGAAATTGACCTGGCACTGCTGACCGACGGCCTGCGTTCGGAGCGTGAGCAGGGCATTACCATCGACGTGGCTTACCGGTATTTCCAGACACCGGCCCGCAAATTCATCATCGTCGATGCGCCCGGCCATATTCAGTATACCCGCAACATGGTGACCGGTGCCTCGAACTGTCAGCTCGCCATTGTACTGGTCGACGCCCGCAACGGTGTCGTTGAACAGACACGCCGCCACTCGCTGATTGCGTCGATGCTGGGCATTCCGCACATTGTGGTTGCGGTCAACAAAATGGACCTTGTCGACTATTCGGAAGACGTGTTCTCGAATATCTGCATTCAGTATGCCGAGCTGGCCAAAAAGCTGAATGCGAAGCAGGTTACGTTTATCCCGATGAGCGCCCTCAACGGCGACAACGTGGTTGATCCGTCGCAAAACATGTCGTGGTACGAAGGCCCGACGCTGCTGAATTACCTCGAAACCGTTGAGTTGGACCACGATGTAAACCTGACCGACGCGCGGTTCCCGGTACAGTATGTGATCCGTCCGCAGACACCTGACCTGCACGATTATCGCGGCTATGCCGGCAAAATTACCAGCGGTATTTTCCGCAAAGGGGATTCAGTAACCGTGTTGCCTTCCGGCGAAACATCAACGGTTGAAGCCATCGAGTTTTTCGAAGAGGTTAAAGACGAAGCCTTTGCTCCGATGTCGGTGATCCTGCACCTGGCCGATGATATTGACATCAGCCGTGGTAACCTGATTGTGAAGTCAGACAGCCAGCCGGTTGTTAGCCAGAACATTGAGGCATTGCTCTGCTGGATGGATACCAAAGAACTGAAAGTCGGCAGCAAGTATACGCTGCAACATGGCACGTTCCGTTCGCGCTGTGTCGTACGCGATATTGCCTACCAGCTGAATGTCAATACCTACGAAGAAACAGAAGGCGTAGAAAGCCTGAAATTAAACGATATCGCACGCGTCGTGCTGAAAACGGCGCAGCCGATCAGCTTCGATCCATATTCCAGAAACCGTGTAAACGGCGGCGCCATCCTGATCGACGAAACATCAAATGTTACCGTCGGCGCGTTAATGCTAATGTAGGGGCGACCCCACGTGGTCGCCCGAATCACGCAATCGCCGTGGTCGTCCGAATCACGTGGCCGCCCGAATCACGCAATCGCCGTGGTCGTCCGAATCACGTGGCCGCCCGAATCACGCAATCGCCCATATTGAGATTTGGGTGACCACGTGGGGTTGCCCCAGATAAACCCGATCACGTGATTGCCCGTTATAGGTTATAACCTGTAGTTATAACCTATAACGAAAAGTGCCGGTCTGTTTCTTTCTGACTTCCCCCTGAGGCACTATCTTTGCCACGACAATGTTACCCAAAAGCGCCGGAGCTATTCCGGCCTTTGTTTTTAGAAATTACAATATAAACTCTATAGACTACATACCTTATGTCTGTACGATTTTCCGATAACGTAAGCGCTAAAGCTCAACGCGACATTCTGGACCTTCAGAAGAAGATCAGTGTCTTTACCAATGGTGAACTTACTGATGAGCAATTCCGTAAGTTCCGTCTGGCACGCGGGGTGTATGGCCAGCGTCAGCCGGGCGTACAGATGATCCGGATTAAATTGCCGCACGGGCGCATTACAGCCGATCAGCTGATCCGGATTGCCGAAGCATCCGACAAGTATGCGACCGGTAATCTGCACGCCACAACCCGTCAGGATATTCAGCTCCATTTCGTTAAACTGGCTGATTCACCACAGTTATGGGCCGATCTGGAAGATGCTAATATCACGTTGAAAGAAGCGTGCGGCAATACAGTCCGGAACGTTACGGGTTCAGCCCGTGGCGGTGTAGATCCGCTGGAGCCATTTGATATTACGCCTTACGCTCAGGCTATTTTTGAGTATTTCCTGCGCAATGCCATTTGTCAGGATATGGGTCGTAAGTTTAAGATTGCCGTTTCGTCGTCAGAGAAAGATTCAGCCTATGCCTACATCCACGATATAGGTTTGATTCCGCGCGTGCAGGATGGCAAACGTGGCTTCAAGGTTGTGGTTGGGGGTGGTCTGGGCGCTCAGCCTTTCATGGCACAGACCGCCTATGAGTTTCTGGAAGCCGATCAGGTGATTCCGTTTACGGAGGCCGTCATCCGCGTGTTCGACCGGTACGGCGAGCGCACCAAGCGGCACAAAGCCCGTATGAAGTATTTACTGAACGATTTAGGTCTGGAAGGATTCCTTGCGAAGGTAGAAGAAGAGCGGCCGGCGTTGAACGCAAAGGTATTTCCGGTGGATACAACCGCTTTTGATTTACCACTGTTTGCAGAACGTCCGGAAGTCTCAGGCTATCAGCCTGAGTCTACGGATGTACAATTTCTGGAGTGGTTCAACACCAACGTATTTGAGCAAAAGCAAAAAGGCTGGTACGCCGTTCAGCTGCGGGTGTTACTCGGCGATATGTCGTCGAACACGGCCCGTGCCCTGGCCGGTATCGTAAAAAAATACGCCGCTGATGACATCCGTGTAACCGTCAATCAGGGCTACCTCCTGCGCTATGTAAGCCCCGAAAACTTACAGGCCATCTACGATGAGCTGCATGCACTGGGCCTTGCCGAACCAGGCTTTGACTCTGCAGCCGACATCACCACCTGCCCGGGCACGGATACCTGCAACCTTGCGATTTCGAGCAGTTATGGCATCACCCGTGCCCTGGAAGATATGATGAAGGTTGAGTTTAAAGACCTGATTTATAACAACGATATTAAAATCAAGATCAGCGGCTGTATGAACGGTTGCGGTCAGCACTCAGCTGCCAACATCGGTTTCCACGGCTCGTCCCTGAAAAACGGGGCGTACGTCCTGCCAGCGTTACAGGTCTTGCTGGGCGGTGGTTTCAACAGCAAAAACGAAGGACTGATCGGCGATAAAGTCATTAAAGTACCGGCAAAACGCGGTCCGGCTGTGTTGCGGGCCCTGTTCCAGGACTTTGACGCCAACGCGTTCGACGGCGAATACTACAGTGATTACTACGCACGCCAGGGCAAAAACTATTTTTACCAGCTGCTGAAACCGCTGGCCGATCTTAAAACCGTTACGGAACAGGATTATATCGACTGGGATCATACCGAGCCGTTTGTGACGGAAGTAGGCATCGGTGAGTGCGCCGGTGTGATGATTGACCTCGTTGCCACAACCCTGATCGAAGCCACTGAAAAATTACAGTGGGCCAACGAAGCACTGGAGGAGAGCCGCTTCTCAGATGCGGTTTACCATGCCTATAATACGCTGATTACCGGTGCCAAAGCCGCGCTCATGACCAAAGACGTGGCCACGAACACGCAACATGGCATTGTCAGCGATTTCGATAAGCACTTTACCGGTGTTAGCGGCTTCCATACAGCCGAAGGCGAATTTAAAGCACTGGCCTTCAGCATCAATAAAAACGAACCGTCTGAAGCCTTTGCCCGGCAACTGATTCAGCAGGCCGGTCAATTTTTAACCGCTGTCAACGCTTACCGCGATCACCAGATTATGCTCGAAGGCTCCCCTGCCCTCCAGGAACTGGTCCAGGCACAAGACAGCTAATTCATTGAGTGAATTGGTAATTGAGTGATTGAGCGAAAAATCACTCAATCACTCATCCGCTCAATCACTAACACATTTCTATGAAGCTAACCCTCGTTGGTGCGGGTCCGGGCGATCCGGAGCTGATCACGTTAAAAGGCATCAAGGCGCTTAAACAAGCCGATGTGGTGATGTATGACGCCCTCGTACATCCTGATTTACTGGATTATTGCCGCCCGGATGCTCTGAAGGTGTATGTCGGTAAACGGCGGGGTGCCTATTCCTGTGTGCAGGAAGAGATTAATCCGCTGATTGTCCATTACGCCCAACAATACGGTCATGTTGTCCGTCTGAAAGGAGGCGACTCGTTTGTGTTCGGTCGTGGCTACGAGGAGCTTGATTTTGCCCGCCGGCATGGTATTGACGTTGATGTTGTACCGGGGTTATCGAGCAGTTATGCGGTGCCGGCCAGCGCCGGTATTCCGCTGACTACCCGCGGCCTGTCCGAAAGCTTCTGGGTCGTTACCGGCACAACCAAAGACGGTAAATTTTCGCAGGACCTCCGGCTGGCGGCTCAGTCAACGGCTACCGTAGTCATTCTGATGGGTATGCATAAGCTGCCGGAGATTATGGATGTGTTTGCAGCCCTTGGCAAAAACGATACGCCGGTCGCCATCGTGCAGAACGGGACCCTGCCGGAGCAACAGGTCGTCATTGGTCAGGTAGATACGATGGTTGATGTGGTTGCAGAAACCGGTGTAGGCAATCCGGCCATTATTGTTATCGGTGAAGTAGCCCGCCTGGGCAACCCGACAATTCTTTCCGCAGTACAACAAGCTACCTTTGCAACCGGCCTGTAAGCCTCTCTTACTAAATAGATTACTTTGTTTGTGAGGTCTCGCTTTAACCGGCGAGACTTTTTTTATGCACTACCGTCTCAGTTGAAACAAGCATCATACATCAATCCCCATGAGAGGTTTAAACAAAGTTTCGCTGATCGGTAATCTCGGCAAAGACCCGGTCCTGCAATACATTGACAACAACACGGCTATCGCTAAATTTTCGCTGGCTACTACCGAAAGCTACAAAGACAAAAACGGACAGACGCATGCCGAAACCACGTGGCATTCCATTGTCGTCTGGCGGAACCTGGCGGAGTTGTCCGGCAAATACCTGCAAAAGGGAAGTCTGGTTTACCTCGAAGGTAAAATCAAGTCCCGTCAGTACGATGATAAGGATGGCAACACCCGATACATCACCGAAATTGTTGCTGATCAGCTGATTATGCTCGACAAAAAAGGGGATCAGGAGTAGATTCCGGACAGGATTACAGGATGAACAGGCTTTCGATAATAGCCCGTCAGATTAGAGGGATGAGCCATGTACAGCCATTCTGTTCATTCTGTACGTCTGTCGGATTAATCCGTCAGAGGCGTTCTTGCTTTGCCGGCTGACATTTTTTTGTACCTTCGTACCGGCTTTAGGGGTATTCTGTAAAGAATTGAGAGAGTCCCTTCGAACCTGATCCGGTTGATACCGGCGTAGGGAAAAGCAAGTACGCCACACCGTCAGGTGCCGTATTCCGCCTTTATCTTCTTTTACGAAGAGCTTCTATAGCCATTTCATGTTTTTAACGTCATTGTTATGGTAAACAAGCTCTGGAATCACATCCAATCCGTCCGCGACAACGCGCCGCTCGTTCATAATATCACCAATTTTGTTGTGATGAACAACACCGCCAACGCCTTACTGGCTGCCGGTGCCTCACCCATCATGGCCCATGCCCATCCGGAAGTTAAAGACATGGTCTCGATCTGTCAGGCGCTGGTTATCAACATCGGAACGCTGGACGAGTATTTTGTTAAATCAATGAAAATGGCAGCCGGACAAGCCAATGCCCTCGGCAAACCCTGGGTACTGGACCCTGTCGGAGCCGGAGCCACCCCTTTCCGCGACGAAGTTCTTTCGGAATTACTGGCCCTCCACCCTACCGTCATCCGTGGCAATGCTTCCGAAATTATGGCGCTTGCCAAAGCCAACCAAACAATCACAAAAGGGGTCGACAGCACGGCCCAAAGTAACGAAGCAATTGAGGCCGCCCGTTTTCTACAGGCGATTTACGGGGCAGTAGTCTGCATTTCGGGAGCGACGGACATCGTAGTCGGGCCGGAACAAACTATTTTTCTTAAAAACGGGCATCCGCTCATGACAAAGGTCACAGGCCTGGGCTGCTCGTCTACCGCCGTGATCGGGGCGTTTATTGCCGTCATACCCGACAAAACAGAGGCCGTTACCGCTGCCATGGCCTTGTTCAGTCTGGCAGGGGAGCGGGCGGCGCAAACCGCAGCGGGCCCAAGCAGCCTGCAGATGCAGTTACTTGATGAGCTGTATGCCCTGACCGAAACAGACTTTAAACAGCAGATAAACATTAGCCTGCATGCCTAGCCATGCCGCATTTCCGTATTTGCTCTATCTGGTCATTTCGGAGCAAAACTGTCGCGGACGATCGCTGCTTTCGGTCGCTGAAGAAGCTATCTCAGGCGGTGTTGACATCATTCAGCTGCGTGAAAAAACGCTGGACGATGCCGCTTTTCTGCGTCAGGCACTCCTGTTGAAAGAAATCACCGACCGCTATCGTGTCCCGCTGATTATCAACGACAATCTGGCGGTTGCCAAAGCCGTGGGAGCCTTCGGTATTCATGTCGGCAACAACGACATACCGCCGTCAGAAGTCCGCAGGCAATGGCCGGATGGCGGGCACATTGGCTATTCCGTCGAATACCTCAGTCAGCTCGCTACCGCAGAAGCCGACGCGGCCGACGCTCTGGGGATCAGTCCTGTGTTCAGTACACCGACCAAGACCGACACAGTCACCGAATGGGGGCTCGACGGTCTTGGTCAAATCCGGTCTCTGACCAACAAACCGCTGATTGCCATCGGCAACATGCATGCACAAAACGCAGCCTCCGTCATCCGGGCAGGAGCCAACAGCATTGCCGTTGTCTCGGCTATTTGTGCGGCCGACAGCCCGCATCAAGCTGCGTATACTCTCAAAAACGCAATTCTGAAAGCAATATGACTCAATATCGTTATCCCTCGGTACTGACCATTGCCGGTTTCGACGGCAGCGGCGGCGCAGGTATTCAGGCCGATATGAAAGCTATTTCGGCGCTTGGCTGTTATGCCACTTCGGTTCTTACCGCCCTGCCCGTGCAGAATACAACCGGTGTCCGGGCAATCTATCCGATTCCGATGGAGGCCGTCCGCGCGCAGATCGGCTGCATTCTGGATGATATTGTTCCGGATGCGATCAAAATCGGTATGGTCCACACCAGCGAACTGGTCGAAACGATTGTCGGTACGCTCGGACAATACCCAGCGATACCGATTGTCTTTGACCCGGTCATGGTCGCCACGAGCGGTCACCGGCTGATTGAAGAAAAAACCATTTCCACCCTGATCGACAAGCTGTTTCCGATTGCCAGTGTAATTACGCCCAACATGGATGAAGCCGCTATTCTGGCCGGTATGCCAATAAAAACCCTTGATGACATGTATGTGGCAGGTGAAAAAATCCTTACACTTGGCTGTCAATCGGTACTCCTGAAAGGCGGCCATCTGGCGACTCCCCTGCTCACCTCTCTGTATTTCGATGGCTCCGGAAACATTCAGCCATTTGAGTATCAGAAGTTTGATACACGGAACAGCCACGGCTCCGGTTGTACACTCTCCTCAGCCATCGCCGGCTACATCGCACAAGGTAAATCACTGCCCGAAGCCGTTGCTCTCGGGCAGGATTATGTGCATCAGGCCATCCGGAACGGCGCCGACGTACGTACCGGCAACGGCAACGGGCCGCTGAACCATTTCTTTAACCCACAAAAACTAATCAAATATGAAGTGGTCTGAGCAGGCATGGCAGCAAATAACCCCGGTTTACCAGTCTATCCTGTCAATGCCATTTATTACCGGACTGACAAACGGGACGCTGGAGAGGGAGAAGTTCCGGTTCTACATGATGCAGGACTCAGGGTATCTGGACCATTTTGGCCGTGCCCTCGCCCTGATCGGCGCCCGGGCTACCCACATCGGCGATGCACTCACGTTCATGCGTTTCGCCGAAAATGCCATTCTGGTTGAGAACAGCCTGCACGAATCCTATTTTGTTGATTTCGGGGTAACGCAGAAAGGCCCCCTGCAACCGGCCTGCCATCATTACGTACACTTTCTGAAAAGCACCGCCGCTTTGGAGGCCGTTGAGGTAGCCATGGCGGCCGTACTGCCCTGCTTCTGGATCTACAAAGCCGTCGGCGACTACATCCTGCAACAACCCCACGTCGCCGCTAACCCCTACCAGCGCTGGATTGACACCTATGGCGGGGAAGATTTCGGCCTTGCGGTTCAACAGGCCATCAGCATATGCGACCGCATGGCTGCTCAGACAACCGACGCCATCCGGCAGGCGATGACCCATGCTTTCGTTACGGCCTCGCGGCTTGAATACGATTTCTGGGACGCTGCTTATACACTCCGGACATGGCCATAAGCTGAACAGAGGAAACCGCTGACACAGGCTACCATTTCCGGAAATACAGTTATCAAGGATCATGGTGCTGAAGCGCTCCCTCTTCAGAAGCCGCTTACGGTTGTAGTTACCCCACATCTGCCGTACCTTTATTCCGTAACTCTGCTCTGATTTTATGCGTATCTGTCTGGCCCAGCTCCAATCGGCAAACGGCGATCTGGCGGCTAACCTTGACCGGCATTGCCGGGCTATCCGTACTGCCGCTGATTACCAAACCAACCTGATTATTTTTCCGGAACTGTCCTTAACGGGGTACGAACCCACCCTGGCCGCCAGCCTGGCAACTACCCCCGACGACCCGGTACTGGCTCCGCTACAATCATTGAGCGACCGGTACCGGATGGTGATTGCCGCCGGCCTGCCGATCCGAACGCCCGAAGGGCTCTGTATCGGCCTCGTTATCTGTCAGCCAAACCAGCCGCAACAACTGTATACCAAGCATTTCCTGCACGCCGACGAAGTGCCTTTTTTTACGGCCGGCCGGCACGTGCCCATGCTTGATTTCCCGTTCGACCGCGTGGCCCTGGCGATCTGCTACGAACTGTCGGTTGATGAACACACCCGTCAGGTTATTCAGCCGGAAACGACAGTCTACCTGGCGAGTGTGGCCAAAACGGCTATCGGTATGCAACAGGCAACCCTGCGGATGGCCGATATTGCCCGTACGTATCAGGTTCCCGCCTTACTTGTCAACGCAATCGGCCCTGCGGATACCTTTGTCAATGCCGGTCAATCGGCCGCCTGGACGGCAAAAGGCACGTTAATGGGCCAGCTGCCGGCCGACGAAGAAGGGCTACTTATCGTCGATACCCGAACCGAAACCGCGCTTTCAATCCCGCTTATACTTAAAACGGCATGACCTATTACCAGAAACAAGTGCAGCATTTGCGGCTTCAGTGCTTTCCGGGGCAAACCCTCATTAACCGGTTAATTAAAGCCAAACAGCTCATCGACAGCCATTTTACAGAAGGCCTGAAGCTGGAAACCATGGCCCGGGAAGCGCATATGTCTACCTTCCGCTTTATCCGCCTTTTCAGGCAATGCTATGGACGTACGCCGCACCAATACCTGACCACCGTACGGATCCGCGAAGCCAGGCGGCTGCTTCAGACCGGGTATTCTATGACCGATGCTTGCTTTATGCTGGGTTTCTCCAGCGTAACCTCCTTCTCGGCTCTGTTCAGAAAGCATACCGGTCAGACACCTTCTGCTTTTCAGAAAAAAGCAATTTCCGATAAGTCTGCCAGTGGGTTCATGACTTATTTGCGTTCTTAAACGCATAATACGATGAAAATACGCCTGAAAAGTCTGCTGGTTAATGACCAGGAAAAGGCCCTGCGGTTTTACACCGACATCCTGGGATTTGTAAAGAAAACCGAGATTCCCATGGGCGAACACCGGTGGTTGACTGTTGTGACCAGGGACGAACCCGATGGTGTTGAGCTTGTTCTTGAGCCGACTGCCTTCCCTCCTGCCCAAACCTTTCAGCAAGCGCTGTTTGAGGCCGGTATTCCGTTTACGGCATTTGAAGTCGATAACCTTGACAAGGAGTATGACCGGTTGCTGGTCGCCGGGGTGACCTTCAGCATGACACCAACCATGATGGGCCCGACCAAACTGGCGGTCTTTGACGATACCTGTGGCAATAATATTCAGATTTATCAAATCATGTAAGCCAACCGGGACGAAAGTCAGTCATCATCTTTTGTTTTCGCTCCTGCCATAGGGCTGTCACCCAAACTGTCTTTCTTTGTGCTATGAGCGCATTGAAAGACCTTTATTCGCCTGCTTTCTATCGGGATTTTGCCCGCGTCATGGCGCAGGTACGCCCTGGTTTTGATCAGTCACGATTTCAGACCCTTATTTTTGACGATACGTTTGCCGGCAAAGAGCTTAAAGACCGGATGCGGCATACGACCCGCGTACTTCATCAGTTTATGCCTGCCGGTTTTGGCGAAGCTGTCGATGTCATTTCGGCACTTATCACCTGCCTCCGGCAGGATAAGCTCGGCGAAAACAGCTTTCTTTTCCTGTTCCTGCCTGATTACATCGAGACCTATGGGCTGGAGGACGTCGAAAAAGCCATACCAGCTATTGAGCTGGTGACGCAGTTTATCAGCTGTGAATTTGCGGTCCGGCCCTTTCTGCGTCTGTATTTTGAGCCGATGATGGCACAAATGCAGGCCTGGGCCCATCACCCGAACCACCATGTCCGGCGGCTGGCCAGCGAAGGAAGCCGTCCGCGTCTGCCATGGGGCATGGCCGTCCCGGCGCTGAAACAAGATCCGTCACCCATTCTGCCGATTCTGGAAACGCTGAAAAACGATCCGTCGGAGTATGTGCGCCGGAGCGTTGCCAACAACCTTAACGACATCTCGAAAGAACACCCGGAAACCGTACTGGCCATCGCACGCGCCTGGAAAGATCTCAGCCCCGAAACCAACGCCCTGATCAAGCATGGCTGCCGGACGCTCCTAAAAAAAGGCCACGAATCAATCCTGGCTTTTTATGCACTCGACAGCACAAATATACAAGTCGGGCAGTTCCGGCTTCTGAATTCTGCCGTCCGCATCGGAGACAGCCTGAGCTTTACCTTTTCGGTCGGGAATACATCATCACAACCCCTGATCGTCCGGCTTGAATACGCCGTTTATTACCGCCTGCAAAACGGGCAACTATCACGGAAGGTGTTCAAAATCAGCGAACGGCTGTTTGCTCCCGACGAACAGGCTACGATCATCCGGCGGCAAAAATTCACCCCGATCACCACCCGTCGGTTCTATACCGGCGAGCACCGTATTGCCCTGATTGTTAACGGCAAAGAAGCGGACCCGCTGCCGTTTGTACTGCTTCAGCCATAAAAAATGCCCCGACACAGTGCCGGGGCATTTTTTATGGCATACTTTATCCGTTAAAACAACGCGGCAATTTCAGTCGTCGTTAATTTCTGTTGCTCGCCGGTTACCATATTTTTAACAGTCAGCTTACCGGTCTGTATTTCTTCTGAACCAATCAGCACTACATACGGAATCTGTTTGGCATTGGCATAGTCGAGCTGTTTTTTCACCTTTGCCAGATCAGGATACGCCTCAGCGGCAACACCGGCGGTGCGCAACTGACTCAGTAACGGATACGCTACGCTCCGGCCTTCGGCATCAAAGCAAACGATCAACACCTGGGTGCTCTGCTGTGCTGTAGCCGGAAACAGTTGTAGTTCGTCCATTACGTCGTAAATCCGGTCGACGCCGAACGAGATACCTACGCCCGACAAACCGGGTTGCCCGAATGCCCCCGTCAGGTTGTCGTACCGGCCACCGCCACTGATACTGCCGATAGACACGTTGTTGGCTTTCACTTCGAAAATAGCTCCGGTGTAATACGACAGGCCACGGGCCAGCGTCACATCCAGTTCAAGCCGCGAGTCTGACAGGCCGAGCGCTTCGGCAGTCTGCCATACTTCCTCCAGTTCGGCAATGCCTTTTTGGGCCAGTGCCGAGTCGGCCAGCCACACTTTGAGCTCGGTCAGCGTTTCGCGGGAATCACCCGTCGGGGCAAACATCGGCTCCAGCCGGTCAATCGACTCTTCGGAGAAACCACGCTCACGCAGTTCGTCGAGCACTTTTTCGCGGCCTATTTTGTCGAGCTTATCAATAGCGACTGCCAGCGGACCTTCCTGGCCGGGGGCGCCGATGGCCTCGGCAATGCCGGCCAGAATTTTCCGGTTATTGATCTTAAGGGTAAAGTTTTCGATACCCAGGTTCCGGAATACTTCGTGGACCATCATTACGATTTCGGCTTCGCACAAGAGCGAGTCGGTTCCTACCACATCGGCATCACACTGGTAAAACTCCCGGTAACGGCCTTTCTGTGGCCGGTCGGCCCGCCACACCGGCTGCATCTGATACCGCTTAAACGGCAACGCCAGCGCATGGCGGTTCATCACCACATAGCGTGCAAAGGGCACGGTAAGGTCGTAGCGAAGGCCTTTTTCTGAAATTTTGGTCGTTAGTTTTTTGGCTCCGGCGGCAATGTCTGCCTCGGTTACCTTATCGAGAAAATCACCGGAATTCAGGACCTTAAACAGTAACTGATCGCCTTCGTCACCATATTTACCCATCAGAACCGACAGGTTTTCCATCGCAGGCGTTTCAAGCGGCTGAAAACCGAATCGCCGGAATGTTTGACGAATCGTATCAAATATAAAGAGCCGTTTGCCCATTTGCTCCGGCCCAAAATCGCGGGTTCCTTTTGGTAAGCTTGGTTTTTGCATGCCGCAAAATTAGGCATTTGATTCCGTAGAGACGCAATATTTTGCGTCTCAGTCTGCTGAGACAGCCAATATCCATTACACATAGAGACGCAAGATCTTGCGTCTCCAATCTCCGTCAAACGCATCCACCTCCCCGGACAAGGCAAGTAAACCACGCAATTGAGACGCAAGATGTTGCGTCTATACATAAAAAAGCGTAATTTTGCGGTTCATTTTCAGAAGATACGAAAAATAACTATACACAATGGGAGTTTCAGCACTCAAGCGGAAAGACCGCAAAAACAAAGCGCGTGCCAATAACGCAGTTAGCAAAATCAAACAATTGTTGCGCAAACCAGAAATCCGCAACGTTGACGTTGAGGCCATTAAAGCTTCTTTCGCGGAGAAAAAAGCGGCTTAATTATCAGATTTCCGGGGGTTACTCCCTCACCAGATCTGTAATTATACAAAAACCACATAGCGGCATAGTGCGTAGACCAACGGCTACAGATACTATGATACTATGTGGTTTTTTCTTTTATGGCTTGCCGGAAAACTAGCTTTGCCCGCCGCCTTTATTGCCTGCCGCTGCCTTTCGCCGGGCCAGACGGTCTTTAAGCTCCTTCTTCAGCTGCCGCCGTACAAACCGCCGGTAATCTAAAGCTACCCGCAACCGCACTGCCTGCCCGAACAAAGATAATCCGCCGTTGATCATGATCAGACTGTATGTCCCGATCAGAAACCATTGCCGGAAAGGCGCACCGGTATGTTTCAGATTGGCCGCCTCACTGAAAATACACAGACCTGCACCCAATAAAATCAGGCTTACAGGTGATAAAATCAACCATTTAGTGCGGGTACTCATCCGCTTCAGCAGGCGTCGTCCGGGGGGCTTCGCAGGATTAGGCATAGGGCATTCTGGGTTCTTGATGATCGGTTTGCGTATTTCTAAGGAGATAACACGCTTTTCATATTGATGTTTTATGGTTTAAAGTACAACAGAACGGGCAACTACGCACCCATTCCGTTGATTTTTCTTTTACGACGGCCGAATCCATTCTTTCAGAAAGCCCAGCCCGTAGCCCGTCAGCTGAACCAGCGCGGCAATCATACTCAGTCCGCCGACATACAGGCTTTTTTCGCGCCATGCCGCATCCAGACCCAGTAAAAGCAGAAAAAGGCTTAACAGCGAAAGACCAAGGCCAAACAACGGCCAGTATAACAACGCCAGTACCGGAAGGCTCAACAAACCGACCGTAAACCACACCGGCAACGTATGCACCGGTTTTACCGGAATACCATAGTTCCGTTTGAGCTGAATCCGCGTACGGCCGAAGCTGAATACCTGCTTAAAAAAAGCCCCGAATGTCCCCCGCCGTTTATGATAGACATACGCTTCGGGAATGAGGCCTACGGTATATCCCTGCCGCATCAGCCGCGTACTCAGTTCCATGTCTTCGCCCATGTCCCGCTTCGCAAAACCGCCCGTCTCCTGAAATACTTTCCGCGAGAGGCCCATGTTGAAACTACGCGGATGAAACTGCCCGCCCAGGTTCTTTTTGCTGCCCCGGATTCCGCCGGTCGTAAATACCGATGTCATCGAGTAACTGATTGCCCGTTGCAGAGGCGTAAAGTCAGGATCGGCAGCGTCGGGTCCGCCATAGGCATCCAGCCAGCTGGTTTTCAAATGCCGGTCTACCGTTGCCAGGTAAGCCGGCGGGACAATGGCATCAGAGTCGAATACGATGAAGTAATCTCCCTTCGCCCGCTTAAATCCGAAATTGCGGGAAAAACCCTGACCCGTATTCTCCTTGTAATAATAGGTTAACGGCAACTGACCGGCATACTGTTCGGCTACGTAGTCAGCCCTACGCGTCGACCCGTCTTCTACCACAATTACCTCAAAATCGGTATAGGTTTGCCGGGTCAGGCTGCCGAGCAGTTCGGCCAGTTCATCGGGGCGGTTATAAACCGGAATGACAATCGAAAACCTCATGCGGGCAGTGCGTTACAAGGCTTCCCGTAAGGCGTCTTCGTTGGCCGAAATTACCTCATCGATTAACTCGTCGGTCAGTGCCGTCGATATAAACAAGCTTTCAAACTGCGAAGGTGCCAGGTATACCCCACGCTTCAGCATGGCCTGGAAATACCGGCCGAACAGCGGCAGATCACAGGTTTTTGCGGAGGCAAAGTCCGTAACCGGCTGATCAGTCATGAACATTGTAAACATCGACCCGATCTGGTTGATGGTATACGGCAAACCGACCTTGTCGAGGCCGTTTTTGAAACCTGCTGCGAGTTTGCTGCCGGTTTCTTCCAGACGGGTATATACTTCCGGATGCTCATTCAGGTGGCGCAGCATAGCCAGACCCGCCGACATGGCAATCGGGTTGCCCGACAAGGTGCCGGCCTGATAAACCGGTCCTGCCGGAGAAACAAAGTTCATGATGTCGGCACGACCGCCATACGCCCCCACCGGCATACCGCCACCGATGATTTTACCCATCGTTGTCAGGTCGGGGGTCACGCCGAAACGCTCCTGCGCACCGCCTTTGGCCAGCCGGAATCCGGTCATGACCTCGTCGAAAATCAGCAGCACTCCGTGGCGTGTACACAGGTCGCGCAAGCCTTCCAGGAAACCCGGCTCAGGGAGTACACAACCCATGTTTCCGACAACCGGCTCCAGAATGAGGGCGGCGATCTGATTCGGGTTATTATCGATCAGCGTTTCAACGGCCTGCAGGTCGTTGTATGGCGCTGTCAGCGTATCCAGGGCCGTCGCCTTTGTCACGCCCGGACTGTCGGGCGTGCCCATCGTCAGGGCGCCGCTACCGGCAGCGATCAGAAATGAATCACCGTGGCCATGGTAGCACCCTTCAAACTTGATGATTTTATCACGTCCGGTAAAACCACGGGCCAGCCGGATGGCCGCCATGGTTGCTTCAGTACCGGAGTTCACCATCCGCACTTTTTCGACTGATGGCACGATGCTCACAATCAGTTCGGCCATTTCGACCTCTTTCCGCGTGGGTGCCCCGAAGGAGAATGAGTGCTGAATCGCTTCGCGGACAGCTTCTTCTACCGGTTCAAACGCGTGCCCTAATACCATCGGACCCCACGAGTTAATTAATTCAATATATCGTTTTCCGTCTTCGTCGTATAAAAACGGCCCTTTTGCCGACTTGATAAATACCGGCGATCCGCCTACCGCCCGAAACGCCCGTACCGGAGAATTTACCCCGCCCGGAATCAGCGTTTTTGCTTTCTCAAAAAGTTGTTCGCTCGTTGTCATAACTACTCTTTTAATGAATAATGTAGACTGAACAATGGATAATGTGGTCTGAAGACAACCTACACAAAGAGCGTAAGCCCTCATCATTCATTATACATTACACATTTTTCATTTAATCAGTTAATTTTCGTAAACCGCCCGTCTTCATACCTGACAATGGGCACTACCTGATTTTCGTTTCCTTTGGCGTAGTCGAAGCCCGACAGCAGGTAATCGTCGGCCTGCGCGAGCGACGAGTTTTTTACCGGAAAACTATTGCGGGCAATCTGACGCCCGAAGAACAGCAGCATGTCATAGCCCTGCGCGGCATATACCGACGGGATAATATTCTGCATGTTCAGATAGGCTTTTTCAAACTCATCGACCACCGGACGACCCCGATCCAGGAAATCCGGATAGAGCAGGTACAATTCCCGTTTCGTAAAGGTCGATACCGGATTCTGGTAAAAATCAAAGGCCGAAGACGTCGCGATCACGGGAGCCGCGACCCGCCGCTTGTTGAGCGCTTCGATCATGCGGGGTCCATCGGCTTCGTTGCTGCTGGCGATAAATACGTGCCCCGGCATCAGCATAGAATTCGTTGAGCCGATTGCCGGTTGCCCGACAGCGGTACTCACGCCCCCGATTTTCATCGATGCGGCAATGGTCTCCGCCGACCCCGACACTTTTTTACATTCCAGAATCTGGTAGCCACGCCGTTTTAATTCTGCCTGATACAAAGCCGCCAGTGCAGAGTCTTTTTTCGTACTGCCGTAGTAGACGGCGGCCCGCCGGGCCTGCGCCAGTGAGTGGGCAAACGCCATCGCCTTTTCGGCCTGCTGATTCAGCGACGGCTGGGCCAGATACGCCAGCGGCTGCCCGTCGACCAGATCACGGCTTGTGGCAATCGGGTTAATCAGCGGCACTTCACTCTGCATGGCATACGATGTCACGAGCCGGTTGGGCTCGGCATACATCGGTCCGAAAATCATATCGGCCGACTGAGCAAACGATGGGTTATTGATCAATTCCAGCGTTTTGTCGTCGTCGTTGTCGAGATCGTAGGCGAACAGGTTTACGGTAATGCCTTCTGCCTGCAGTTTGGCCTTCGCCAGCTTCATCCCGCCATACAGGTCGTAGACAAACTGCGTATTGCGGGCCGGCCGTTCGGTATCAGTTTCCGGCAGGCGGAACGGAAAAAGAACGGCAACATTGTAGTAGCCTTTCTGGCGGTTGACAGTGGGTTTACGCGCAGACGCCGGTTGGGTCTGGGTTGCCGGAGGCGGTGTAGCGGGTTGCTGCACAGGGCGGGTACCGCGCGGAGCCGTTTCAAAAGCCAGCTGCGACGGATCGCCGTAGCGGTTTGTCAGCTGGTCCGACAGGATCAGATCCGCCTTATCCGTAGATGATTGCTGGATACGCCCGATAAGCGTCCAGGCCAGATATTTATCTTCAGGATAATCGCGCTGCAGTTTTTTTACAAGGGCAAGATCCTTCACCTTTGGCAGAAAAGAACGTTCCATTTTAACGGCTTCCTGCTTCAGCTCGGCATCAGTGATGCGTTGCAGGGCCACAATGCCATCCTCCCACTGACCGGCTTCCAGCGATGCGGCCGCATACAGATAGTGGGCATCATCCATTTTTTTCCAGTCAGGGAAGCGCTCCGTGAGCTGGTTGAGCATCGCCCGTGCCTGCGTAAAGTTCCGCTGCCGGAACGACGCCACGGCATAATAATAGTGTGCATACGGTGCCAGCCCGTTGACGCGCTGCGTCATGGGCGATAATTCAACTTTGGCCCGTTCATAATCACCCAGTTGAACCAGCTTAACTGCCGCTTTGTAGCGACGCTCGGCTTCGGGTGAAATCTGACTCCAGCTTAACAACGGGTTTCCTGTCAGTAATACAACCATCACCAGCAGGTAAAGCCGAAAGCATCTATGTTCCATCGGATAAAGTTAGTTAGCGCACTAAACAGACAAAAGCAACGCCCGAAAGCGTTGCTTTACATAACAAATAAAAACGAATGACAGCTGATAATGTATGAGCATCATTAGCTTTTTATCCAGTGACTATTTCTTCTTCGGACGCTGCTCAGCACGACGCTTGGCTTCTTCAGCATCTTTACGGGCATCTTCGGCCTGCTGGAGCGTGCGTTGCAGCATATCCTGGAACTTCGATTTCTTAGCCCCGCCTCCGGTAGCAAACTTCTTCCGGTTTTCGTCCAGCACCGCTTTGATTTTGTTTTCATCCACAAACCGACGGATGATCTGCTGCTGGGTAATGGTTACGACGTTGGATACAAAGTAATACCAGGTCAGACCGGCGGGGAACGAGTTCAGGACGAACATAAACATGACCGGGAAGATGTAGCTCATCGCCTTCATGTTGACCGGACCAGGCTGGGCCGGTGTATTCTGGTTGTTATACCAGGCATAGGCAATCGACGAGATCGTCATCATCACCGTAAACAAGCTCAGGTGATCGCCGAGGAACGGAATGCTTACCGGGAATTTCAGGAATGCGTCATAGGTCGACAAATCACTTGACCATAAAAACGACTTCTGACGCAGTTCGATCAGGTTCGGGAACAGGAAGAACAAGGCCATCAGAATCGGCATGGTCGCCAGTACCGGCACACAGCCGCTCAGCGGGCTAACGCCTACCTGCTGATACAGCTTCATTTGCTCCGACTGCACTTTCGTCATGTCGTCGCCAACGCGCTCTTTAATTTCGTTGATTTCCGGTTGCAGCACCCGCATCTTAGCCATGCTCACATACGACTTGTACGTCAGCGGTGTCAGCAGCAGTTTCACGAATACCACCAGCGCCACAATCAGCAAACCGTAGTTTGAGAACACTTTTTCGAACATGCTGAATACCGGCACAAAGAAGTATTTGTTGAGTGGTTTCAGGACAGCATAACCCAGATACACGTTCCGGTCAAATTCCGTTGCCACATCGCCCAGCAACTGGTAATCGTTCGGGCCATAATAGAAGCGGTAGTTGCCTTTGCCGGTTTTGATGTCGCCCATGGGCAGATTCACAATCGCTACGGCTGTTTTCACCACCGAACTATCCGCCGGATCGACCAGCGTTTTGAACGTAGCATTCTGCAACGGTGCGTTTCTGGCAACAAAGCCGGCCAGGAAATACTTGTGCTTGATCGTAAACCACTGAACCGGTTCTTCAACCGCTTTCTCGTGGCTGTCCTGCCCTTCCGGTAATCCGTCGAACGTTTCGTCCTGAAGCAGGTAGTTAATCACCGCCTTCTGCCGGTTTTCTTTCAGGTCGTTTTCGAACTGAGGCATACGATCCTGCCAGAAAAACCGGACATTTTCGTTACCGACCAGATTATCAAGGCCATTCATTTTCAGATCATACTCCACCGTATACCCCTCGGCCGGAATGGTATAGGACTGCTCAACAGTCTGACCTGGCGCAACCTCCAGCTGGAAGGTAATCCGCTGTGGCTGTCCGCTGACGGTCGTATTCTGCGCCGCTGTCTGGAAATAAAGGCTGTGCAGATCGACTTTCCCCCGTTTGGTCTGTACTTCCAGTAAGGTCTTGCTCGATTTTTCGTCGATCAGGAAAAGCGGTTTTTTGGTGTAGGTCTCATAGTTTTTGAGCTGCACCTGCTTTACGCGGCCACCTTTTGTCGAAAAAGTAATTTTTACATCCTTATTTTCAACCACGATATCGCGGGCTTCGCCATTGGCAGCGACGGCGAAATCGCCGTAAAGCGAGCGGGCTGCGGTAGAATCAAGCGTTTGCGTGGTGGTTTTCTGCGTGGTGGCAGCTTTTGAAGAGGCCTTGGCCTGTTGTTGTGTTTGTGTTTGAGCTGGTTTCGGCTCCGGCTTGGGCATCAATACCTGATACCCGACGAGCAGCGCTAAAATCAGGGCAATTCCAACGAGTTGATTACGATCCATTTGTAATTGATTTCAGTATACAGCACTCAGCTTATGGTTTTGTTGTCTATTAACGGTAACCGGTAACCTGAAAACTGAAAACTGCTTGAATAAGTGCAAAATTACGGGGAAATGCCGGGTTAACCAACGGTGAAGTCATACCATTCATCCGGGTTTACTACCGATAAGCACACAGCCCACCCTGTCCGGAGCGAAACAGAAGTGGGCTGTGCGGTGTATGCATGCCTTACACCTTATGACAATACGGCGGTATCGACCACTGGTTCAGACTGATAATTCTGTTTTTTTTGGGAATACGCCAGCGCGGCCTTCACAAAATGAACAAACAACGGATGCGGTGCCATGACCGTACTTTTCAGTTCAGGGTGAAACTGCACACCAACAAACCATGGATGGTTCGGCACTTCTACAATCTCCACCAGGCCGCTTTCGGGGTTGATACCGGTTGCCTTCATCCCTGCTTTTTCAAACTTCGTCAGGAATTCGTTGTTGAACTCGTACCGGTGGCGGTGACGCTCGCTGATGGTTGTTTTGCCATAAATTCTGTGCGCCATTGAATCCCGCTTGATTTTGCATGGGTACGCGCCTACCCGCATTGTACCGCCTTTTTCGGTCACGTTTTTCTGATCTTCCATCAGCCCGATAACGGCCACCTGTGTTTCAGGATTCATCTCCGTCGAATGAGCTTCTTCCAGACCCAGTACATTCCGTGCGTACTCAATTACGGCCATCTGCATGCCCAGACAAATACCCAGGAACGGAATCCCGTTTTCGCGGGCGAAGCGTACCGCATTGATCTTCCCGTCGATACCCCGTTCGCCGAAGCCGGGAGCCACCAGCACCCCGTCCAGCTCGCGCAGTACCGTAGCACAATGATGCTCGTCGACCAGCGTTTCTGACTGGATCCACTCGATTTTCACCTTGCACTCGTTCTCGGCACCGGCATGGATAAATGACTCAGCGATGGATTTGTACGCGTCGTGCAGCTCCACATATTTACCGACCAGACCGATCCGGACGGTATCCGACGGGTTTTTCAACCGGCCAAGGAAATCTTTCCAGGCATCCAGATCGGCATCCTGATCGTTGTACAGGTCGAGCATATACAGCGTGCGCTGGTCAAGCTTTTCCTTTTTCATCAGGAGCGGTACGTCATAAATGGTTTCTGCGTCGATTGCCTCGATCACCGAATTAACCTGTACGTTACAGAACAAGGCAATTTTCCGCCGGATTTCTACCGGCAGCGGGTGCTCGGTACGGCAAACGATGATATCCGGCTGTACACCGTTTTCCAGCAACATACGCACCGAGTGCTGTGTTGGCTTGGTTTTCAGCTCACCGGCCGATTGCAGATACGGGATCAGGGTCAGGTGAATAACCAGCGTATCTTTTTCGCCCAGTTCAAACTTCAGCTGCCGGACCGCCTCCACAAATGGAAGAGACTCGATATCGCCCACGCAGCCGCCGATTTCAGTGATGATGATATCGTATTCACCCGTATCGCCCAGCAACCGGATGTTACGCTTGATTTCGTCGGTAATATGCGGTACAACCTGTACAGTTTTCCCAAGGAAGTCCCCACGGCGTTCACGGTTGATTACGTTGTAGTAAATCCGCCCCGTAGTAATGTTGTTGGCCTGCGACGTTGGCCGGTTAAGGAAACGTTCGTAGTGACCAAGATCGAGGTCTGTTTCGGCCCCGTCATCGGTGACGTAGCACTCTCCATGTTCATATGGATTCAGTGTGCCCGGATCAACGTTGATGTAGGGATCGAACTTCTGGATGGTTACCGATAAACCTCGTGATTGAAGCAATTTAGCAAGCGATGAAGCAATAATGCCCTTGCCAAGAGAAGATGTTACACCGCCTGTAACAAAGATGTATTTTGCGGATTTTGAGCCCGTAGACGCCATGTCTGAAAACCTGTTTTCGTCGTTACGGGATGTAAAATTACGAAAATTACCGGGATTAGGAAACGGAATTTAGGGTACATACCGATAATTAACTGGCAATCAGCGGACCGCTTCCTCAAAAAAAGTATTTTGCCTGTCAGCCTTTGTTTTATGAAAAATCGTCTATATAACCGGCAATTAGTATTCAGTGGTGGCACGTTTGAGTTAAGTGGTGGCACGACTTTGAGTCGTGCCACCACTATTCCACTATTATTGCTTAGCTCACTTTACCCGCTTCAGCTCCAGATCCTGAAAGTCGAAACTAAAATCGGTCAGGGGCGAAACCGGTTTCATCGTGATCCGCGACGGTTTCATGTCTTCATCGACCTGAAACATGACATACGCGTCGGCATCGAGGCTGCGGTTGTTCCACTTGACGATAAACGTGTTGTTTTTGTAATAAAACAGCTCACCGGTCAGTTTCGGCGACCGCACCGAGGTAAACCAGTAGCGGTTATCTTTCCGGCTGATCACCACATCGCCGAACCAGTTGTCGCGGTAGGTGCCGAGGTAAGGCTCGATGGCGGGTTTGGTGGTGGTACTCTGCTGCGCTTTCGTGATGGTTTCCCAAACCGATTTTGTCATGGCATCGGCCTCCGCCTGTCCTTTCTGTACACGGTCGCCAAATAGTTTCACCCAGTCCGTTGGCGGCAGGCCCAGATAACTGTCTTTGATCGTGTTCGTTACAGCGCTGAACGCGGCTCCCACCTGCTGATTCGTAAACACAATAATACCCAGCTGCAGCTCCGGGATGAGCGTTACCTGCGTCACCATACCGGCCAGACCACCGGTGTGGGTTACCTGCTTGTAGCCTTTCACATCGGACAAACCCCAACCCAGCCCATAGGCCGAAAAATGCGTGTTATAGGGCGGGACCGGCACGGGGCTAACCGGCGTGATGGTCTGCGGGGCCCACATCTCGTTATGCACCGATTCGCTGAACAGCCGCTTGCCATCACCGTATTTGCCGCGATTCAGTTGCATAATTACCCATTTAGCCATGTCCGAAACGCTGGAATTAATCCCGCCGGCCGAATGCCCGAACCGGAATTTATCCCGGCTGATCACCTGTACCGTGCCGTTTACTGCGGCGTGCGCGTCAATCACATTTACCTTATCCGGCAGCCGTTCGAATGAGCCGGCGCTGCCGTTCATCTGCAAAGGCCTCATAATACGCTCTTCCACAAAGGCCTCCCAAGTCTTACCGCTGACCCGCTGAATGACCTCGCCGGCCACCATGTAGAGCAGGTTATCATAGTCATATTTAGTCCGGAAACCCGATACCGGTTTCAGGTACCGCAGGTTATAAATCACATCTTTCAGCGTAAAATTGCTTGAATCGGGCCAGAACATCAGGTCTCCGGCACCAAGGCCCAGGCCGCTCCGGTGGGTCAGCAAATCGCGGATCGTAAATTCTTCGGTTACGTAGGCATTGTACATCCGGAACTCCGGAATAAAATCAATCACCTTCGAATCCCAGGTTAGCTTGCCTTCGTCCATCAGGATACCCAGCGCTGCCGCCGTAAACGCCTTGCTGTTGGAAGCAATGCCGAACATCGTGTTCTCGTCTACCTTCTCTTTCGTCCGCAGTGACCGGACACCGTAGCCTTTGGCATGCACGACTTTACCGTCTTTAATAACGGCCACGGCGATCCCCGGCACCGAAAAAGTTGTCCGTGTGCGTTCGGCCAGCTCGTCAATCTGCGGGGCAGTGATGACCTGTGCTTTCAGTTGCGGAACAAGGCAGAACAGCAGCCACAGCAGCAGCCGGCTTCCTGAGGTAAGAGGTTGATTCATTTTTCTGGCAGCGTTGGTTATTACGCCGGCAAGTAGCGCATTTTACGGCGCGAAATCAACCCATCCCTCACGGTAGTTTTCCGGTATCAACCAACTGGGGCAGCCATACCCGGAAACGGGACTGGTCGTTGTAGGTATTGCCGGCCGACGCCGCGTCGCAGAGGGTGAGGGTAACCGGCGGCACACCCCGTTCGAGATGCGATTCCAGCGCAAATTTTGCCTTAAACGCCACCCAGACTGCCGGATTTTTGGGCGTAACCGGCTCCAGCACGACAAAGCCCTCCTTATCAGTAACCGGATTTAGTGGCTCGTCAACACTAACCTTATCGAGCCGGCTGTCGCGGGCCAGTACCAGCGGTCCGCGCAGAACGGCGACGTATTCCGACAGATTTCCCATGCGTACAAGCCGCCCGCGCATATCCAGGGTTAGCATCACCTCGTCATTGGGTTGCCATGTTCGGCGGATGGCCGCATACTGCCCGTTTTTCACCCCATCGACCGGCTGTCCATTGACCAGCAACGTTGTCTGCGCACTCCAGCCCGGTATCCGGATTTGCAGCGTCAGCTCTTCGGCTTTCGGCAAGGCCAGTTTCAGGCTGACGGTACCGGCATCGGGATAGGTCGTCTGCTGGATCAGCTGCGCGGTCTGCCCTTTGGGCGTCCTGAACGTATACTGTCCCGGTACAAAGAAGTTTACCGTTGCCCCCGCCTGGCCGCCCATCACAATGGTGGCGGGTAGGGTAAACAACCCGCGCGGCCCGCTGGCCACACAGCAGTTCAGGTCCATGCCGCACTGCCCTTCGCCCTCTAACCGCTGCCCCGACAACGGCGAATATTTGGCCCAGTCGGCACCATCCGGCTGCATGGATGCCAGTAAGGCGTTGTAATAACTTTGCTCAATGGCATCGGCATACTTCGCCTCGCCGGTCAGGCGCAGCAGCTGCTGGCTGAGCTTGATCCAGGTCACTGTTACACAGGTTTCCTGATAATGCCGGACCGGCAGAGTTTGCAGGGCCTTCCCGCCGAACCACATTTCCATGCTTGCGCCCGAACCGGCAATGTTGATTTCTGTATCCCGGATGTTGGCCCATGTTTGCTCAACAGCCGTCTTATACGCCGGTTTGCCGGTCAGCCGGTAGAGTTCCAGCAGCCCTTCGTAACACGACATCATCTCATAGGCTTTCTGCCCCTGTTCGTAGCCATAGTGCTGTTTAGGACGCGGAAACCGCTTCGATACATCCTGCGTGGCCTTCGCCATCAGCTGCGGACCGTCGGGGGTTTCCCACTCACGGACAATTTCTTCGGCAAAATCAAGGTAGCGTTTATCACTGGTGCGGACATACAACTGCGTCATCGGCTCCAGTACCGAGCTGGAGGCCATGCCCCGGTAATTGCCCGTTCTGACAATCAGTGTATTGCGGGTGGTCAGTTCGTTGATAAGGTGGTCGGCCAGGCGGCGGGTGGCGTCGAGGACTTTTTTATCGCCGGTCAGGTCGTAATACGCCAGCAGACCCAGCATGCAGTATTTACGCCCCCAGATATCCCACTGCTGGAGGTGTTTGTCTTCGGCATAATTGCCGATGTAGCCGTCGGGGGTTTGTGTTGCCAGCAAACCGGCCACGGCGTTATTCAGCACCGCTTTCAGGCGTGGTTCGGGGCGGTAGTGATAGGCCTGAACGGCGGAGGTAAACCATTTTCCCCAGAATTCGCTTTGCCAGCGGGTTGATTCGGTGCGGGTCCGGAAGGGGGCAACCAGATGCTCTACATCCTGGGCCATGATCCGGTGCTCGTATGAAGCGTTCAGCCGTTCACCGATATAGCCCTCCACCCTGACGGTTTCGAGGGGCAGCAAGCGGTCGTTTTCGACCGGTTTAACCATTTTCTGGCCAAAGGCCGGCAACATGACAACGGCCAGAACAAACGTCCGGGCCCATGAACAACTACGCATGATGGATGGAGTAACGGGTTTATAACGCTAAGCGTACTAAACACCCATCCGGCAACGGCGTACGTCACGGGCCCGGAACAGTTTCGGTGGCGGCTTAACTCAGCCGGTCTTTAAAACTTTCGTAGCCATACGACCGCACAAGCCGGAAGGTGTTATCTTCTTTCCAAATGCCGATTGACGGCAGATTTACTCCATTAAAGGTGGTTGTTTTCACCATGGTGTAGTGAATCATATCATCGAACACCACCAGATCGCCTTCCGTAAGCGGTTCGTCAAAGCTATAGTCGCCCATGAAATCACCGGCCAGACAGGTCATACCGCCAAGGCGGTAGGTTGGCTTACCGGCCACCGGCTCGTGATAGGCCCCAATAATCCGTGGTTTATAAGGCATTTCGAGCGTGTCGGGCATATGGGCCGCAAACGACGTATCGAGTATCGCCACCGGAATGCCCTGGCTGTCGAGCACATCCAGCACCGACGACACCAGTACACCGGTTTGCCAGCCAATGGCCGAACCCGGTTCCAGAATCACCTCTACATTGTATTTTTCGCGGAAACGAATCAGCAGGTCCACCAGGTGGTCGGTGTTGTATCCTTCGCGGGTCATGAGGTGCCCTCCGCCCATATTCACCCATTTCGCCTGATGCAGCAGTTCGCCGAACCGGGCTTCCAGCGCTTCGAGGGTGCGTTCGAGGGTGTACGAGTCATTTTCGCAGAGGGTATGAAAATGAATGCCTTCCAGGCCTTCGGGCAGCGACGCCGGTAGTTTGTCGCGTGTCACGCCCAGCCGCGAACCCGGTACGCAGGGGTTATACATATCCGTGGCCACCTCCGAATATTGCGGATTGACCCGGATGCCGCAGCTCACCTGGTTTTCGGAATCAACCGACGCATTATACGCGGCCAACCGTTCCTTGTATTTCTCCCACTGGTTCATGGAATTGAACGTCAGATGGCTGCTCCGCGACAGCACTTCTTCAAACTCATGCGACTGATAGGCAGGCATGTACGTATGGGCCGGAATGCCCATGTACTCGTTAATGAGTTTAATTTCGTTCAGTGAACTGGCCGTTGCTCCCGGCAGGTATTCCCGCACCAGCGGAAACGCACTAAACATCGAAAAGCCCTTCAGGGCCACAATAATCTGTATGCCTGCACGCTGCTGAACCGAGTTAATCAACTCCAGATTCCGGCGGAGTTTTGCCTCCTCCAGCACGTAGCAGGGTGATGGGATTTGTTGAAAGTCAATTGCCATAGCACTGTACCAACGGTAGGTTTACCGTTTTTGTTCAGGCCGCAAAGGTACAGCGAATTGCCTAATGCCCCTACAGCAAAAAAAAGCCCTTCCCCTGAAATCAGGGGAAGGGTTGGGATGAGGTTTTAGAGGTAATTATACCTCACCCCCTGCCCCTTCCCGAATCGTCGGCCCGGCCTGAAAAACAGGAGAAAGGGTGCGTAAAGCCCCTCCCCTTGAAGTAAGGGGAGGGGTTGGGGTGGGGTAAATAGCCTCAGGCAACGTCGCAAATCTGGATACTTTGCTTCAGCGAGGCCAGCGGATCGCGCTTCGGCACAAATTCCTGACCGACAAATCCTTTATAGCCGGTATCGACAATGGCCCGCATGATGGCCGGATAATTCAGCTCCTGCGTATCGTCGATTTCGGCGCGGCCCGGCACGCCGCCGGTATGGTAGTGCGCAAAATACGGGTGATATTTCTTGATGGTGGCAATCACGTCGCCTTCCATGATCTGCATATGATAGATGTCGTACAGCAGCTTCATTTTCTCTGAACCGACCTGCTTGCACAACTCCACGCCCCAGACCGTATGATCGCACTGGTAATCCTTGTGGTTTACCTTGCTGTTCAACAGCTCCATCACCATCGTGATGCCGTGTTTTTCGGCGGCGGGCATCAGGCGTTTCAGCCCTTTTACCGCATTTTCCATACCTTGTTCGTCAGACATGCCCTTACGGTTGCCCGAAAAACAGATTACTTTATCATAGCCGGCCGCAACCAGCTTCGGAAAATGCTCTTCGTAGCTTTTCACCAGCTCATCGTGTAGCTCAGGGTTGTTGAACCCCTTTTCGATGCCCAGTCCGGCCCCCCACGGCAACGCACACGTCAGGCCATATTTTTTAATGGTCGGCCACTCAGCAGGGCCTTGCAGCTCCACCGATTTAATGCCCATGTCTTTGGCCGCTTTGCAGAGGTCATCGAGCGGAATTTTGCTGTAGCACCAGCGGGCCACCGAATGGTTAATTTTTCCGTTCAGCTCGGCACCGAGCGACTGCTGCGCTTCGGCAAAGGCGTCGGTAAGGGCGGCCGTGCCCGACAGAATAGCCGAGCCCGCGACCATGTTTTTGAGCGCAGAACGGCGTGAGGTGATTGACGACATATAGGTTAACAGGGGTTGTTGGTTATTTCTTCTCTGATTTGGTCGCCATGTACAACGAATGTTTTTCGTTGCCACCCGACATCAAATACGCCATCAAATCGCTCAGTTCGCCCGGATTCAGGCTGTTAATCAGCCCTGGCAACATAATTGATACGGTAGAATATTTGGTATTGACTACATCTTTCTTCGGAATCTTCCGCAGATAGTCGGCGGCAAACGGGTTCTGCGAAATCGAATAGCTGGTATTATCCTGGCTGATCAACCGCCCGAGCACCGACTGTCCATTCTTTAAGTAAAAAATGGTCGAAGCATACTGATCCGAAATGGCTTTATTGGGTTCAATAATAGCTTCCAGAATATCTTTTTTCGAGAAACGGGTACCCAGCTGTGTCAGATCAGGGCCTATATCACGGCCTTCGCCCCGAATCGTATGACAACGATTACAGACGACAGCGCCGAAAATCTGCTTACCCCGGTTAAAATCCGGATTCCGCATACTAGTGTCCAGCATGGCCAGTGCGTTTTCAACTTTCCAGCCACGCCCCGGGCCTTTCGGCGTATAATTGCCTGCCAGATCATTCCCCGACGAGGTCAGCAGGTCTTCGCCGGAAAGTTTGGCATATTGTGCCTGCTGCTCTTTCGGCACATTGGCCAGCGCCAGTTTCCGGGCGCGATCTACGAAACCGATGTAGCTATTACCACCCTGATACCTGAACGCATTGGCAAACCACTTGAAATACGTCTCGCGCAGTTCTGGTGTCCAGCCGGTTTTCAAGCGGCTCAGCATGGTGGCATAATACGTCTGCTGGGCGGGTGGCACTTTCGCCAGCATATTTGCAATGTCCAGTCCGTATTGCGGGTTCCGAAGAATCAGGTCCGAAGAATTATTCGTCATTTCGCCGTTGACATTACCGCCGCCCGGCTCGTCTTTCAGCGCTAGTTGTGTCAGCGTTTTAGCCGCGATACCCGGCGCTTCCAGCGCAATCAGGAGCTTGCTCAGGCTGCGGTTCGGCAAGGCATTCTTTCCGGGGAAATACGGATTCAGGTACCCAATTACCTCATTACGCACAGCTCCGTCCGGAATACCCATCCGCAGAAACGTCAGCTCAAAGGCGCGCCACAAATCAATCTGCTGCGACTCGGTGAGCGCTTTTGCATTCACACCGGTCAGGGCTTTCAGCATCGCATCGCGCTGCGCCGGAGCGCCGTGGTGCGCCAGCGCAATCATGCCCTGAATTAATCGCTGCGGATCTTTTTCGGCCAGGGCCTTGTCTTGCCATGTCGCTACCGGCTGGTGCTCTACCGCCACACGGGCAGCATACCGCACAAACCGGTCTGGATGACTCAGGTTCGGCCATGCCTCGGTGAGCGCAGCCGGATTCGGCTCACCATGGTATTTCTCCAGCTTTGTCCGTAACTGATGCTCCGGCGTCGGGGCCGAAGCGACCGCTGCGGCGGTTGATTCACTGCCCTCGTAATACACCCGGTATAAGTCCGACTCCAGCCCCCGGCCACCGGTCAGGAAATACATGGCGCCGTCGGGGCCGATGGCGCCGTCGGTCAGCGGCAGCGGCGAGCCGGAAATAAATTCTTCGCGCTCACCAACATACGATGCACCCTGCGGCTTCATGCTGATGGCATAGATAATCCCGAAGCTCCAGTCAAACGCAAACAACGACTGCCGGTAGCGTTGCGGGAAGCGCGCATTCCGGCCCGACATCAGGTTGGTTGGCGAGCCCTGCCCGATATTCACCACCGGCGGCAGGTTATCCGGGAAAGCCGGTGTCCATTTGCCGTTACCGGTACGCCAGCCAAACTCACTGCCGCTTGTAGCGTGGCAGATGCGCGTCGGCCGGTACCAGGGAAGGCCGAAATCCCACTCCATGTCAGAGTCGTAGGTAAACATATCCCCCGCTTCGTTGAAGGCAATATCGAACGGGTTCCGGAAACCGGCGCTGACCAGTTCCCACTTTTTGCCGAGGGAATCAATGTTGGCGATCCAGCCACCAGGCGCCATCCGGTCGTTTGCGTGGCCGCGCGGGTCTTTAATCTGCGGGAACAGGTTGTCTTCTTTCCATACTTTCGGTAGCCGGTAGCTATCCATTTCCGGCACATCGGTGTGGTTCCCGCAAATCACATAGATGGATTTTTTGTCGGGCGCCAGCACCACGCTGTGCGGGCCATGTTCGCCCTCGCCTTTTAAGGCTTTCAGGAGGGTAATTTTGTCAAACTGATCATCGCCGTCGGTATCCTGGAGCCGGTACAGGCCGCTACCCGTCGGAAACGTCTTATCGCTCCGGTGATTGACCATGACATACAGGCTGTTGAAGGCCCATAACAGCCCCTGCGCGTAGCCGAGGCCGATTTTAGCTTTTGTGGTATCGCCGGGCTGAGGTTTGATATTGAGCGGCTCGACCCTGGCCTGCCCCCCACCAATAGGCGGTATCGCCAGCCGGTATAAGCGGCCATACTGATCGGAGGCGATCATCCGGCCCTTAGCATCGAAGGTCATCGATACCCAGGACCCTTGTTTGTTTTCGGATGGGCTGTAGAGGTGCTCGGCTTTGAAGCCCGGCAGTAATTTTAGTTTGTCGATTTTCGGATTGGGTGCCGGCGGCTGCGTTGTACCGGCATCCTGCATACGTACCCAGGCTGTCCCGAACAATACACAGCCCGACAGCGCAAGCACTAACTTGCTCAGCTTGAACGTTGAAAACATAAAACAAGGTTAAATAAAAGGTTTAGGAGAAGCTAACGCCTTACAGACCGAGCGCTACGCGGTTGAACACACTTTCCGGCGCGGGAGCTTCACCGGCCAGGAATGTCAGTACGTTTTGCACGGTGTACATACACATAGTACGATAGGTAGTCGCGGTCAGGCTACCCACGTGTGCCGTAATCATGGTTTTCGGGTGCCGGGAGAGCAGATCGTCGGCGGCAGGCGGTTCTTCGGACAGCACGTCGGCCCCGAAGCCTGCCAGGTTACCCTGATTCAGTGCGTTCAGCAACGCCTGCTCATCGATTAATCCGCCCCGGGCGGTGTTTATCAGGAAAGCACCTGGCTTCAGCAGTGCCAGCCGGTCAGCATTCAGCAGTTGATCGGTTTCGGGCGTCAAAGGCAGATGCAGACTGATCACATCGGCCTTCGCCAGCAGCTCTTCCAGCGGCAACGCCTGATAACTCACCGACGGATTGGGGTTCAGATCCCAGTAAACGACCTGCATGCCAAAGGCTTCGGCCAGCCGGGCTACGCGCCGGCCAATGTTGCCCAATCCCAGAATACCCAGCGTTTTGCCCGTCAGCTCGTCACCGCTGTACTGGTTCCGTCCGTTCCAGTTACCGGCCCGCACCTGCGATACAGAGTTGTACATATTCCGGACCAGCATCAGCATCAGCGACATCGCATGTTCGGCAATCGTGGCGGCGTTGGCACCGGGTGCATTAATCACCCGGATACCACGCGCTGTTGCCGCCTGTACATCCACATTGTCGAGTCCGACTCCGCAGCGGGCTACCACTTCGAGCGCGGGGCAGGCATCCAGCAATGCCTGGTTTACCTGCCCTTTACCCCGCGTGATAACCGCGTGAATCGTCTCCTGTTGTACTATATCTGCCAATGGCCGTTCGCCATACGCCGTCAGCACCCGCACATTGTCATGCAGCAGGGCATCGGCGTCTTCGGCTACGGTTTCGAGCAGCAAAACAGTTTTCAGCATGGTTACTCGTGATACAGCGTCGCGTTTTCGGAACGTTCGCCCCGGAAGTCATTCCGGTTCGACACATAGAGACCATCGGCATACAGTTCATCGTCAAAAATCGCCGGATCGGGCTCGTAGGTCGGGCTCGACGAAATTTCGACGAGGTTACCAGACGGGTCGCGGACGAACATCTGCATGGCACCGTCCGGCAACCGGCGTACCTTGCCCCAGGGCGTAATATCGACCACACCCAGTTCTTTCATGCGCCAGAAAATCGGGTTAAAGTCATCGACCTGCACACAGATATGGCCCCGGAACGACGTTGTATCTTCCCATTCCGAGATATGCAGTTGCTGCGTCTCGTTGAATTTGAAGAACATAACCGGGTAATCGAACTTAAACGCCGGAAGAATTTCCAGACCCAGTTCGTTGGCGTAAAACTCGCCGGCTTTCTCGAGGTTGTCCACGATCAGCGTTACGTGATTGATGCGAATGGCTCTTGCCATGATTGAAAGAGGTTTTGGTTGTTTAGGGTTTACTCAAATCTTCTGGCTGAATTCTTTCACAAATTCCCAGTTCGGGGTAACACCGAGGCCGGGGGCCGTTGGTGCCTCAAGTTGGCCGTCCGTTACGGTAATCTGTTCTTTCACCAGCTCATACATCATCGGGTTGCCGCCCAGCGAGAACTCGACAATAGTGGCGGCCGGTGCAGCAAACGCCATGTGGACACCCGCCATAAACGAGAATGCGGAACCCCAGCAGTGCGGCGCCAGTTCGAGCTGGTGCGTCCGGGCCAGATGAGCAACCCGCATGGCTTCA
The DNA here is from genome assembly GCF_001870735.1 of Arsenicibacter rosenii. Classification (GTDB taxonomy): domain Bacteria; phylum Bacteroidota; class Bacteroidia; order Cytophagales; family Spirosomataceae; genus Arsenicibacter; species Arsenicibacter rosenii. Next base: position 83,603 of record NZ_MORL01000003.1, read on the forward strand.
GAAATACCACCGATAATGGCCGAATCGGGCTGCACCACATCCAGCGCCCGTACTTCGATCAGGTCACGGATGTCAAAACAAGTATACTCACTTTCGCCCGCTGCAATCGGAATCGATGTCGATGCCCGTACCTCGGCCGTTCCGTGGCGGTTGTCAGGGCTGATCGGCTCTTCAAACCAGTAAAGGTTACAGTCTTCCACGCCACGGCAAAACTGTTTAGCTTCCGGCACACTGTATGTGCCGTGCGCATCGGCCATCAGTTTAATGCCATCGCCCAGTGCTTCGCGGGCCGCCCGGACGCGGTCAATGCTGGCCTGAACGGTTTCGTCCATCACGCCAACCCGCATTTTCACGCCTTTAAAGCCTTTAGAAACATAGCCGTTGAGCTGCTCGCCGATCTTCTCCACACCGGCCCAGCCACCGCTGGCATAGGCCGGCATCTGATCGCGGCAGGCACCGCCCAGCAAATCGACCACCGGTACACCCAGCGCCTTGCCTTTAATATCCCATAGTGCCGTATCCACACCGCTGAGAGCCGAAATGGTTATTCCGCGCCGACCTAGTACCGGAAATCCGCGGCCGCGTTTCAGGGCATAATGGTCGCGGGTGCCGTTATAGACAATCTCCCAGATGCGGGAAATATGGCGCGCATCCTGACCGATCAGCAGCGGCCTGATTTCGTTTTCGATGCAGCTGACAATCGACGCACACACGCCCGACGAACCTACCGCTGCCTTGGCCTCGCCGAACCCTTGTAAACCGGAATCGGTCGTAACGACCACCAGCGTCATATCGAAGTTCGTCAGCAGGCCGTAATCCGACGCGTGCTGTTTTTCTTTCGGGATCGGGCACCGCAGCCAGAAGGCTTCAACGTTTGTAATTTTCATTTATAAACTGGCAATGAGATGATTAAATTAAAGGCAGTAGTGTTTCGGCCGACTTACGGGTGAGCATGGTGTAAAACTCTTCGGTCACCGAGGAGCTGCCGTGGTCTTCGAGGAATTTCTTTTGCTCCGCACTCAGGTCTTCCGGATTTTCGTCGATTGAATTTGGATACGGGTTGGCGGGTGTACGGTCGAGCGGTGCGCAGAACTCCACGGAAAGCACGTCGTCGTAACCGATTTCCTGGAGTGTACCGATGATTTTCGGCCAGTTCAGCGTGCCCATGCCCGGCGCCATGCGGTTGCTGTCGGCCACGTGGAAGCCAACCAACCGCCCCTTCGCCCGGCGGATGGCGGCAAACATATCGTCTTCTTCGATATTCATATGGAAGGTATCGAGGCAAACCCCGCAGCGCGGCCCTACCTCTTTCGCCAGCGCCAGCGCCTGATCGCCCCGGTTGACAAAATAGGTCTCAAAGCGGTTGATCGGCTCAATACCCAGCAGAATATCCACCGATTCGGCGTATTCGTAGATCTGCTTCATACCATCGACGGCCCACTTCCATTCATCGTCCGGGCGACCATCCGGCACAATTTTACCGACCGTGCCCGGCACGACCGACACCATATGTCCGTCCAGTTCTTTCACCATCGTTACAACATCCTTGATATACTGCACCGATTTGGCGCGCTGGGCAGGGTCTTTGGCCAGCAGGTTACGGTCTTCAAGCATCAGCGTTACCGAACCCCAGCAGGTCATGCCCACTTCTTTCAGCAGTGCACCAATTTTTTTTGTATCATAAAGGGATGGTTCTCCCTGAATTTCAAGTTTTGTATAGCCAAGCTGTGCAATACGGCGGATGGTTTTTTCAACGGGTTCGGCCCGCATCCAGTTGTGAATGGAAAGCTCCATAAGTGCGAAAATCGTTTGTAAGTTTTAGGGTATTCAGCCGATACCGACCTGTGGGTCTCAAAGCATATACTCCCATAAGACAGAGAGATACCATTTTTAACGCACAAACGCTATTTTTTACCTAAACGGCCCTGATCTGGCTGGGCGGGATGCCGTATTTTTTGCGGAAGGCCGTGGTAAAATGGGCGGGATGCTGGTAGCCGATCTGATAAGCCACTTCACTCACAGAGAGTTGTTGCTGCATCAGTAACCGGTATCCGACATCAAGCCGGTAATTCAGCACCCAGTCGTATACACTCGTCCCGTAGGCCTCCCGAAAGCCTTTCTTTAGTTTAAATTCGTTCAGCCCGACCAGCCGGCTCAGGGCCGATAAGGTAGGTGGCCGGGTAAACTCGCGCTGCAGAATCCGGCGTACCTCTTCCAGTTTATCCAGGTCGGTTACGGTGGCAGGAGTGCGGCTGCCGAACGTGTCCAGTTCCTGAAACTGTTTTAGTTGCAGCGCCAGTAGTTCCATCACCTTGGCTTCCAGAAACAGCTTCAACAGACAGCCCGAAAGCGATACGTCAACTAGTTGCATCAGAACAGTGTGCAGCGCCGCCAGGACCGGTAAGCCGTTCGGAATCAACTGCATCGGCTGCTTTTCCGTAACGTGCTGTGCCAGCGTCACCAGCGGATCTCCGTATGTTTCTGCCAGGGAAAGGAGCAGATCCTGATGCCAGCGTACACTGACAAACTGAAGCAGACTATCCGCCGGCACCTCCATCGATAACTCCCCCGATGGTTCATGAAACAGGGTATGCTGCCCCGATCCACAGACGATGCAGGGCGTTTGATCAGGCTTGACTGAACGCAACTCCCCCGATAAGGCAAAAAACATATCCAGATGGCCGGCACCGTTCGTAAACCGCACCTGCACCGGTTCAGCACAGACAACCCGTGCCCATCGGATACAAAGTTTTCCGGGGATGAGTACTTCATGCAGCGCCCTGCCCTGCTCGTTGTCAACCTCGGCCCACCTTACCTCCGGCAGACTAATCCGGTCAAGGGAATGATCATGGATAATGAGCTGCTGTATTCCGTCGCGTTGAGTACGTGTAAAAGGCATAATGGTCTGATTAATCCGGCGCTCCCGCCCCGGTGTTGTGTTCAGGGCCGGAAACCGGCGCTCCCGATTTCGTAGGTAATAATCCGCTTTGCGTAAGTCACGGAAAACGATTCCGCGATTACTTTGCAACATTATTTAAAATTAATCTAAATAACAATAAGTAAGTATAAAAAGCGGATGATCAACAGACAGACAGCTAACCTATTGGTAGTCATTACGGCTTTAACAATCTGGTGCCAACAGGCATGGGCACAGGCCAAACCGGACCGGATTGTTTCCCTCAACGGAACGGTAACCGAAATCCTTTGCGGCCTTGGCCTGCAAACACAAATTGTGGGCGTTGATGTCACGAGCACCTATCCGGCAGCGATGGAAAAGGTCGCCAAAGTCGGCCACAACCGGAACATTGGTGCCGAAGCCGTACTGGCGCTGCAACCAACGCTGATTGTCGGTACGAAAAGCGCAACCGGCATGGACATCAAACCCGAACTGATCCGGCAGTTTCAGCAGGCGGGTGTTAAGACGCTGTTTTTTGAACAGACACACAGCGTGGCGGGCGCGAAAAAACTGATTCAGGACGTGGGTGCGGCCTTTCGTAAACCGGGGCCCGCTGCGGCGCTCGTGCGTAAACTCGACGCCGATCTGGCCCGTGTGCAGAAACCGGCGAAGGCCAAAAAAGTCCTGTTCATCTACGCCCGCGGCGCCGGAAACATGATGGTGGCCGGCGAGCATACCCCTGTCGACCAACTGATTACCCTTGCCGGCGGACAAAATGCCGTAAGCGGTTTTGATAGTTTCAAACCGCTTACGGCCGAAGCGCTCGTCAGTGCCAACCCGGATGTGATTCTGCTGTTTAGCAGCGGATTAGAAAGTCTCGGGGGCATGTCGGGTCTGCTGAACGTGCCGGGGGTAGCCCAGACCAATGCCGGGCGCAACAAAGCCGTCATCGAAATGGACGGACAACTTATGACCGGCTTCAGTCCGCGGCTTGGCCTTGCGGTTCAGGAGCTTAGCCGGAAACTCAACGATTCAGTGCTTACAGTCCATTAATCCGTATGCTGGCAAACGCAACGACAGAACGCCCTGCTCAGGCACCTCTCCCGCCACGGGTACACGCAACTCCTGCGGCTAAAGGCCGGTGGCTGCTCGGAGGACTGGCCGCCGGGCTGGTCGTAACTATCCTCTGCTCCGTGGGAGTCGGTGCCCTCCCCATTCCGGTTTCCGGCGTAGTAGCGATCCTGATGAAACAGCTGGGTATTGCAACAGGGGCTGTTGATGCGCAGCAGGAAACGATTCTGCTGGTGATCCGTCTGCCGAGAATCCTGCTGGGGGTGCTGGTTGGCGCGGTCCTGAGTATGGCCGGGGCCAGCATTCAGGGGTTGTTCCGCAATCCGCTGGCCGATCCGGGCCTGATCGGGATTTCGTCGGGGGCTTCGCTAATGGCCGTCGTCATGATCGTGCTACAGATCAACCTGTTTACCGGTCTGTCGGCGCTTTCCGGCCTCTATGCCTTGTCGCTGGCCGCGTTTACCGGCGCTACCGGCGCAACGCTACTGGTTTATTTTTTATCCCGTCAGGGCGGCCGCACCGTCGTATCGACCATGCTGCTGGTGGGTATCGCCGTTAACGTACTCTGCGAAGCATGCCGGGGGTTGTTGGTCTACCTGGCCGATGATACCCAGTTAAGAGCGATTTCGTTCTGGAGCCTCGGCAGCCTGGGCGGGGCTACCCGGGAGATTCTCAGCGTGGCGGGTCCCTTCCTACTGATCCCCCTTCTGCTGCTGCCTCGGCTCGGCCGGTCGCTGAATGCCTTTACGCTCGGCGAGAGTCAGGCGGGGCACCTCGGTGTCCATGTCGGCCGGCTAAAGGGTTCGGTTATTCTGCTTACCACACTGGGCGTTGGCGTCGCCGTTTCGGTGTCGGGTATGATCGGGTTCGTGGGGCTGGTGGTTCCGCACCTGATCCGGCAAATGGCCGGTGCCGACAACCGCCTTGTGTTACCGGCCTCGGGGTTACTGGGAGCCATCATCCTGACCCTGGCGGACCTGCTGGCCCGTACCCTTGTGGCTCCGGCCGAACTTCCGATCGGGATCATTACCGGGATGGCTGGAGCTCCTGTGTTTCTGTCTATTCTGCTTAAAAACCGTTCACAATCACACGCATGATACACGCCCAACATCTTTCATACAGCCTTGGCGGCCGTACCCTGCTACAACCTCAGACGATCTGCGTGCGGCCCGGCGAACTGGTCGCCGTTGCGGGGGCCAACGGAGCAGGTAAATCAACGTTGCTGAAATTACTCAGCCGCGATCTGGCCCCGACTTCGGGAACCATTCAGCTGAACCGGCAGGCACTTAGTGCCTATCCGGCGCGTGATCTGGCTAAATGCCGCGCGGTGCTGACGCAGCAAAATACGCTCTCCTTCCCGTTCAGTATCTATGAACTGGTGATGATGGGGCGTTACCCGCATTTCGATCACCAGCCGACCGGACAGGATCTGGCGGTAGTCGACTATGTGCTCCACCAGACCGACCTGGCCCACATGACCCACCGGTCGGTCCTGAGCCTGTCGGGAGGCGAGCAACAACGCGTCTTTCTGGCCAGAGTTATGGCACAGCTTATTGATTACCATGAGCTTACGCACCCTGAAAGCGATAGTCTGATGCCGAAGTTTTTGTTGCTCGATGAGCCAACAACCGGCCTGGACCTGTATTACCAGCATGCATTGCTGCAACAGGCGCGGCAACTGACACGGAGAGGATACGGTGTGGTCGCTATCCTGCACGACCTCAACCTGGTCATGCAATATGCCGATCAGGTACTTCTCCTCCATCAGGGTCAGTCTCTGGCGTTCGGGCCACCGGCCACCGCCCTTACCCCTTATACCATCCGGCAAGCATTCGGCCTCGATGTACAGATCATTGAGCAGCCTGCACTCGACTATCCGATTGTTATTCCGATTACCCGACAACCTCATTATCAACCATTAAACGCATAAGACATATGGTAACCAACACCGCTGATCTCAAAGCGCAATACACAGCCTACAAACTGGAAAACCCGAAAAGCCGCATCCGCGAAGCCGCAGCCCAACTCCATGTGAGCGAAGCCGAACTCGTAGCCACCGGCGTGGGTGAAACCGCCATCCGGCTGGCAGGTGATTTCCGCGAATTACTGAAACAAGTGACAGCGCTTGGCCATGTCATGGCCCTGACCCGCAACAACAGCGTGGTCCACGAGCGCAAAGGCGTGTACGCAAAGGTTTCGTTTACCGGACAGATGGGCCTCGTTTTAGGTGACGACATTGACCTGCGGCTGTTCATGAGCAGTTGGGCATTCGGGTTTGCCGTCAACGAAAACGACCGCCGGAGCCTGCAGTTCTTCACCGCCGACGGCGAGGCCGTGCATAAAATTTACCTCACTGAACACAGCAACCACGCGGCGTATCACCAGCTTGTCGAGGCGTTCCGGGCACCGGATCAGTCTACTGTTTTAGCCACTGTCCCTAAACCCGGCCTTTCGCCCGAAACGCCCGACAGCGACATTGCCGTGGCTGATTTTCAGGATGCGTGGCGCAACCTGCGGGACACCCACGACTTTTTCGGCCTGTTGCGGCAGTTTAAGGTAGCCCGTCTCCAGGCGATGCGGCTCGCGCCCGAAGGCCTGGCCACCCAAACGTCTATGGAAGCTGTCCGCGCGGTGTTCGGGCGGGTTTCCGAAACCGGCCAGCCGATTATGGTTTTTGTCGGTAACCGGGGTTGTATCCAGATTCATACCGGGCCGGTGAAAAAGCTGGTCACGATGGGGCCGTGGTTCAATGTGCTTGATCCGGCGTTCAACCTTCACCTGCGCGAAGATCACGTGGCGTCGGCCTGGGTGGTCAAAAAAACAACAGTCGATGGCATTGTGACCAGTCTTGAACTCTTCGACACGACCGGGACTCAGATTGCCCAGATCTTCGGCAAACGTAAACCCGGCCAACCGGAACAACCGGAGTGGCAGCAAGTCGTTGCCGACCTGGCCCTGACAATGTGTTAATGCCATGCCAACGTTACTGAACGCGTTTCTTTTCGCTGTGCTACAGGCCGGGGGTCTGTCCGGTCCGCTACAACCGGATCGCCCCCAGCCCCGCACGGATTCCTTAAAGACCCGGAAGCTGGATGAAGTTGTTGTGACGGCTACCCGCACCGAGCGCCCGATGGGTGCCCTGCCGATGCCGGTAACCGTGATCGGGAAGCAGCAAATCCGGCAAATGGGATCGCTGCGGCTCAACGATGTATTGCAGGAACAAACCGGGCTGGCCATCGTTACCGACCATGGGCAGGGGGTACAGATTCAGGGATTTGCGCCCGAATACACCCTGATTCTGCTCGACGGCGAGCCGCTGATCGGCCGGACGGCCGGTACGCTGGAACTCAACCGGCTGGCAGTCGGCAACATCAGACAGATTGAAATTGTCAAAGGCCCGTCGTCGAGTCTGTACGGCTCAGAAGCGCTGGCCGGTGTCATCAATATCATTACGGACAATGCGGGCGGTTCAGGCCAAAAGCAAGCCAATGCTTCGGTATCAGCCCGCTACGGGGCCAACCGCACCAGCGATCTGGCTGCCGACCTGGGCCTGCGCCGTGGCAAAATCGGGGTGTATGCCTTTGCCAACCGCTATGGCTCGGCGGGGTATGATCTCTCGCCCGAAACAGCAGGTAATACCGTATCACCGTTCGCCAATTATACGTTCAGCGGCCGCGTAACGGCCGATATCAGCAGCCGGCTAACGCTTAGTGTCTCGGGACGATCATTTAGTGAGAAACAGGAAAATCGTTACGAAGCCACGGCGGGTTCAGTTGTGGTCGGGCCGGGCATGATCGCCGACCGCAACCTGAATCCCGTTCTTACGTTCCGGCCGAATCAGCACTGGAAACTCACCGCCCGGTTTTATGGCAGTTATTACCGGACCGAAACCGACCTCCGCTACCAGAACGACGGCAAGGCGTATGATCAGAGCTATTTTGAACAACGCTTTAACCGGCCCGAAATACAGATTGATCATTACCTTAACCGGAAACATGTGCTGACGCTGGGTGTAGGCTATAACGCCGAAAGTGTGGTGGCGACCCGCTATACCGACCGGCAGCGATTTAGTAACCGGTACGCGTATGCGCAGTATGAGTGGCTACCCAACCGGCGGTGGGACATTATTGTTGGCGGGCGGTTCGACAATCATTCGCAGTATGCCAGTCAGTTCAGCCCGAAAGCATCGGCACGGTTTGAACTCTCCCCAACCATTGCCTTGCGGGGTAGCACCGGCGTCGGGTTCAAAGCCCCGGACTTCCGGCAGCTGTATCTCAACTTCGATAATTCGGTGGTCGGCTACAGCGTTTTCGGGACTCATGAGCTGGTCAACAGCCTGGCCCGGTTGCAGCAGCTGGGCCAGATTGCGGAGGTACTCACCGATCCGGCTCAGTTCAGCGACATACGTGCAGAAAGCTCCGTTGCCTATAACCTCGGCCTGACGGCTGATTTATCTGCGGCGTACAAATTGCCGGTTACGTTCAGCGTCAATCTATTCCGGAACGACATCCGCGACCTGATTGAAACCCGGGCGGTGGCCCTGAAAACCAACGGCCAAAGTGTGTTCAGTTACGTCAACCTCAACCGTGTCTTTACCCAGGGAGCCGAATTCGACGGCAGCTACCGGATCAGCGCGGGCAGCGGGATGCTGCGGATCAGCGCCGGGTATCAGTTTCTGCTGACGGGCGACAAAACGGTGGTCGGGCAGATCAAACGGGGCGAAGTCTACCGGCGCGATCCGGAAACCCTGGCTACTCAACGCGTGAAACCGGCCGATTACGGCGGGCTGTACAACCGCTCAAAACACATGGCCAATGTCAAACTGTTTTATGAACTACCGAAGCAGGGGCTGACGGTTAACCTGCGGGGTATTTACCGCGGCCGCTACGGATTTTCGGACCGCAATGGCAACGTCATTCTCGACGCCGCGCCGGAATATGTGCCGGGCTACATGCTCTGGAACCTCTCGGCCGGCAAAACCATCAAAAACGTCACGGTTCAGGCTGGTATCGACAATCTGTTCGGCCAGACCAACCCACAATACATTCCCAATCTGGCGGGCCGCCTTTGGTATACCAGCCTGCGCTGGAGTGTTGCGGCGCCCGCTAAAAACTAGTTAACAACCTTAATTTTCCAGTATTTCTATGAAACGCATCCCTCTTTCACTGGCTGTCAGCCTTTTCAGTGCCATCATTTTTTTCAGCTGCTCCAACGACGACAACACACCCACCGTTCAGCCGGTACAATCGCAGACGATCAAAAACCTCGCCGCCGACCCCGTAACGATTGATCCACAAACGGGTCAGCCGGGCGCCGGAACCGGCAAGTATACTTTGTTCAGCCTGAAAGACGGCAAGCAGATTGCCAACAGTGATTCGGCATCCAACAAGTGGGACATTGGTTTCAGGGGCACAACCCTTATCGTTAACGGCGGGGCCATCCGGTCGGGACAGGGCGGTGCGTATATCCATACCGGCACGTTCGAAGAACTGACCAGCGTTCCGGAAAGTGTTACGTTCGCCACTGATCAGAGCAGCTCGCAACTGGCCATTACGACCGGTTCGGGCAAAGGCTGGTATAACTACGCCAACACTATTGTTTCGCCGATTCCCGGCAAAGTCCTGATTCTGAAAACCGGCGACGGCAAGTATGCCAAACTGGAAATCCTGAGCTATTATAAGGATGCGCCGGCCACCCCGACCGCTACCAGCGAAAGCCGCTACTTCACTTTCCGATACGTTTACCAGCCTGACGGCAGCAAAAAACTGAACTAGACCGCCGGTACCGGCCTCTATCTCATAGCAAACGGATTGTCAGCAAGGCCGTACGCCTTTGGTGTACGGCCTTCTTATTTAGGCGACATATTTGGCTTTAGTGTTACTTCTGACCCATAATATTCTGTTTTTGTGTTAAATTGGTCCGCAATCGTATTGCCTGATTAATTCGTTAACAAACACAGTTTTATGCAAAAACAATTACTACTGTCGGGGCTATTGGCCACTGCTTCACTCTGCGCATTCGGCCAGGATGAAAAAATTGACCAGCAGATGATGCAGAAAATCCGCGAAGAGGGCCTTCAACGGTCGAAAGTTATGGAAACGGCCTTTTACCTGACCGATGTGAATGGCCCCCGTCTGCAAGGTCCGGGCTTTATGAAAGCCGCCAACTGGACCAAAAACAAGCTTGCGGAATGGGGTCTTCAGAACGCCCGCCTCGAATCGTGGGGCGAATGGGGTAAAGGCTGGGAGGTGGAGCGGTGCTACATCGCCATGACGGCGCCGTATTACAAAGCAATGATTGCCGTGCCACGTGCATGGAGCGGCAGTACCAACAAACTGCAACAGGCTGAGATTCTTTATATCAGCGACTCCGATACAACGGCCCTTGAATCGTACCGCAGCAAACTGAAAAATAAAGTCATTCTGATTGATCAGTCGTTTACGGGCAAGCCATCGTTCAAAGCCGATGCCGACCGGTTTACCGACGAAGACCTGGCCAAAATGGCGGCCGAAAGTCCGGCAGGTGGCGGGCGCGGCGGCCGAAACGGTGCCGATTCAACCTATCGGAACATGATTCAGGCCATGCGGACACGCAACTCCTTTAACCAGAAAATGCGGAAACTGGCCAAGCAGGAAGGCGCACTCGGTATCCTGAATACGACCCAGACCAGTAAGGACGGTACGCTCTTCGTAAGCGGCGACTATGCCAACGCCGCCCTCGGCTCAACCCAGGACGATCTGGCCGATCTGTCGATTTCGATGGAAGACTACATGACCCTGTGCCGGCTCATGAAGGCTAATGTGCCGGTGAAACTGGAACTGGATGTAAAAACGAAATTCCATACGGCTGATACCAAAGGCTACAACGTGCTGGCCGACCTCCCGGGTACGGACCCTAAACTGAAAGACGAAGTGGTGATGCTCGGCGCTCACCTCGACTCCTGGCATGCAGCCACCGGCGCCACCGACAATGCTGCCGGTTCGGCCGTTATGATGGAAGCCGTCCGTATTCTGAAAGCACTGGGCGTAAAACCACGCCGGACGATCCGGCTGGCGCTCTGGAGCGGTGAAGAACAAGGCCTGCACGGGTCAAAAAATTACGTGACCAAACACCTGGTCGATGCCAACAATAAACTGACGAAAGAAGGCGAGAATCTGGCGGGGTATTTCAACGTCGATAACGGAACCGGTAAAATCCGCGGTATTTATTCCCAGAACAATACGGAAGCAGAGCCGGTTTTTGCTCAATGGCTGAAGCCGTTCCACGATCTGGGCGCCACTACCGTGGCCCGGCGCAGCAGTGGCGGTACCGACCACGTATCGTTTGACCGTGCCGGTCTGTCAGGTTTTGGCTTTATTCAGGATCGGATCGAATACGATACCCGTACGCACCACACCAACATGGATACCTACGACCACCTGCAGCCGGACGACCTGAAGCAGGCGGCAACCATTGTAGCCGCGTTTATTTACAATGCGGCCATGCGTGATCAGAAACTACCGATGAAAGCCCCGGTGACGGCGATGCAATCGGCGCGGTAAACTTTTTTGAGGCCGTTTACAAAAAAAACAAAGAAGTAACAGTATGTACGATGTTGAATACCCTTATATACCTGTATACGCCTTAGTGCGTAAGACCACGTAACGGATTTACACTCATCAAACATGCTATTCGCTCATTTTGCTGAACATTCGGTAAAGGATTTACCGTTTTCACATAAAAAGTTTAGATTGTTTAGGTTAAGAAAATGTAAAAACCACTCCCTCGATGAAGGAGTGGTTTTTTGTTTGCGTGCTTTTTGAGGCTTAATAGTCGTGGGGCAACGTAATGTTAACGCGGTCCTGTACCGGTAAGCCCTGGCTATTCATTTGCTCGATGAACGGATCCGGATCCATTTCTTCGCAGTTCCATACCCCCGGCTTATTCCAGACGCCTTTCAGCATCAGCATGGCACCGATCATTGCCGGTACACCGGTGGTGTAGCTAACGGCCTGCCCGCGCACCTCTTTATAGGTTTCCGCGTGGTCGCAGTTGTTCCAGATAAAATACGTTTTCTCCTGACCGTCTTTAATGCCCTTGATCTGGCAACCGATAGACGTCTGACCGGTATAGTTTTCGCCGAGCGAATCCGGCGCCGGTAATACGGCTTTCAGGAATTCAAGCGGAACAATATCAACGCCCTGGAACTTAATCGGCCGGATGCTGGTCATGCCCACGTTCTGCAACACGTCAAGGTGTGTCAGATAGGCCTGGCCGAAGGTCATCCAGAAACGGGCACGCTTCAGGGTCGGGAAGTTTTTCACCAGCGATTCCAGTTCTTCGTGGTAGAGAACATAGGACTCACGCGGGCCGATTTCAGGATATTCAATTGGCTTATGAATCGACATGGCCGGAATCTCAACCCACTCGCCGTTTTCCCAGTAGCGGCCTGGCTGCGTGATTTCGCGGATGTTGATTTCGGGGTTGAAGTTGGTAGCAAACGCCTTGCCGTGGTTACCGGCATTGCAATCGACGATATCGAGGTAATGCATCTCGTCGAAGTGATGTTTGGCAGCATAAGCGGTAAATACCTGGGTCGCGCCCGGGTCGAAACCGCAGCCCAGCAGGGCCATGATACCGGCCTGTTCGAAGCGCTCTTTGTAGGCCCACTGCCAGCTGTATTCAAATTTTGCTACATCTTTTGGCTCGTAGTTGGCCGTATCCAGATAATTGACACCTGTTTCCAGACAGGCATCCATGATTGGGAGATCCTGGTAAGGAAGTGCAACGTTGATGACCAATACCGGCTGGAACTGCTTAATCAGCGCCACCAGTTCAGGCACTACATCGGCATCCACCTGCGCAGTCTGAATGGTTACGCCGTGCATTTCCTGAATTTCGGCTGCAATCCGGTCACATTTTGCCTTTGTACGGCTGGCCAGCATGATGTCAGTAAAGACGTCAGCGTTCATGGCGCACTTATGTGCCACCACGCTACCAACCCCTCCTGCACCAATAATGAGCACTTTTGCCATGTTAATCGAATGGTTTGTTGTCGTTGTATTGATTTGGGCGCAAAGATAGTCCTTATTTGCCGGATAAAGCAGTGATAAATAATGACAAAGAAGTTTGTTACTGAAACAAAATTATTGTATATTCGTTTAGTAGATTAATTCTCTTTATTAAAATCGCTCAAACGTTATGAAACTGGCATCGTCACTCGGCTCTTTTGAACTATCTATATTAGGTTACAGCCAGCAAGGCACCAACTGGCGTGACCGCAACAACCTGAATTGCCGGGTATCAACCTTATGGCAGAAAAATACCGATACACAGACCGCTCCGCTACAGACGTATGAATTAGCCCGTTTGCTGACGGATCTGCAGGCATTGCTTTACCGCAAAATCAACCGTATTTCAACTAATTTTTCGGAACCGGGCCTTAGCGTCGATATTTCCGTTTTACCGAATCAGACCTATTCATGCCAGATTCAGCTTGATCACGATCTGACTCCGTCATGGAATACTTACCCTGATTTTCCGGTCGAAATGAACATGATTCTGACCCGTGCCCAGCTTGAAGAAATGGTTAATCAACTGAGCCGGCAATTGACTGCCTTTCCTGAACGTTAATGCTTTAATCAGATTGAGTAAATAAAAAATATCTTTTAAGATACTCTTTATACTTTAAGTTGTTTTTGCCATAATTGTAGTCTCAAACGGTTCTTTGCTCCCCAAACCGTTTCAGCTATGCTGGCAAAAACAACTTTTTTCTGCTTTATAGTACAAAACCAATACTTTTCTTTGTGAAATCAACATAATTACGCGTTACCACTTGGTAACATAGGGTATTTTTTACATTTTTGTAACGTATATCGTAAAAAGATATAATCAAAACCCTAAACTAACCTGGCTAATCTTACACAAACTGCCTAAATGCAATTTTACCTATGAAAGTTGTAAAGAGACGTAATCGTGCTATGACAATGGAGCGGATTCTGCGGGCAACCGGAGAAGTTATCGCAGAACGGGGAACAGAAAAAGCAGGCATCAATTCAGTAGCCGAAAAGGCACAGGTCAACAAAGTACTGATCTACCGGTATTTTGGCGGCTGGAACGGACTACTGGAAGCGTATGTACAACGCGGCTTTTTCCTGTCGATGTTTAATGACAAATACACCGACACGTTACCGGCCAACATTCCGCCTGCCGACCGCGATAAAGTCTGGTCGGAATACATCCTTGGCCTGACACGTGAATTCCGCTCCCGTAAGTCGTCGCAGGACCTGGTTCGCTGGGAAATGACCCACGGCGAAACAGAACTGGCACGGCGTATTGCCCAGTTCCGCAGCGAAGCGTATGCTAAAATGATTCAGAAACTGGCTCCGTATCCGGACTATGATCCGACCAGCATAACGGCAATTATCCTGGCCGGGATCACCTACCTGACCCTGCTGTCGGACCAGGGGAATCCGTTTATCGGCATTGACCTGCAAAGCGACGCCGGATGGGACCGCATCGAGAAAGGGGTTGAGCGTATTCACCGCAGCCTGAACCGCTCGTTGATTGAGAAAGAAGAAGAAGCGGCCACCAAATAGCCGGAAGCCGTTTTACCTATAAAAAAAGCCCCCGGTTCCATGAACCGGGGGCTTTCGTTTATTCATTCATTAAGGTTTCAATTTCGTCGGCCTCTACCGGAATCCGGCCCATCAGATCGAGGTTGCCGTCTTCGGTAATAAGGATATTATTTTCGAGGCGAATGCCCAGTCCCTCTTCACGAATGTAGATGCCCGGCTCGCAGGTAAAGACCATACCGGGCTCAAAACGGCGGTATTTGTTTCCGACATCGTGTACATCGAGGCCCAGGAAGTGGGACGTTCCGTGCATAAAATACTTCTTATACAGCGGGGCGTCCGGATCCTGTTTAGCCACGGCCTGCGCATCGAGCAGCCCGAGACCGATCAGCTCGGCTTCCATAATTTTGCCGACTTCCTTATGGTATTCGTCCCACAGATTGCCGGGACGCAGCATATCCGTAGCCGCTTTCATGACCCGCAGCACAGCGTCATATACGGCGCGCTGACGGGGCGTAAACCGGCCGCTGACCGGAATTGAGCGCGTCATATCGGCATTATAATTCGCATATTCGGCACCGATGTCGAGCAACAATACATCACCGGCCTGGCATTGGGCACTGTTGTCAATGTAATGCAGCACACAGGCATTTTTTCCGGAGGCAATAATCGGCGTATAGGCCGCACCGCGTGAGCGGTTCATCAGGAACGCATGCATCATTTCGGCCTCAATTTCGTACTCCCAGACACCGGGTTTCACGAACTTCAGCAGCCGCCGGAACATGGTATCCGTAATATCGATGGCCCGTCCGAGCAATTCCACCTCCTGCGGCAGCTTAATTGCCCGCAGGTAGTGCATCACCGGTGCCAGGCGCTCCAGCCGGTGCAGCGGATAGCGCTCCTTAAACTGTTTGATAAAACGCATATCACGGGTTTCTACTTCAGACCCGTTGCGCGTATGTTCGTTGGTATTGAGATAAACCTGCTCCGCTTCAAATACGATCTGAATAAAGATCGCCTCAAACTGGTGGGTCCAGTAAACATTCTTGCGGGAAATACCTGAAGTTTCTTCCGCTTCCTGCTTCGTGAGCTTGTGGCCCTCCCAAATTTCAATCAGTTCGCTGGTCTCGCGCAGAAACAGCACTTCGCGGAAGCGCTCATCGGGATGATCCGGACACAGTACCAGGATCGATTCTTCCTGATCAACACCGGTCAGGTAAAACAGATCGTTGTTCTGCCGGAAGGTCATCGTCCCGTCGGCGTTGGTAGGCATAATATCGTTGGCGTGTAAAATCGCCAGCGACTTCGGTTTCAGTTGTTGTACCAGACGCTGCCGGTTCCGGACAAATAGTTGATTATCAATTGGTAAATAACGCATACCTGAATAAAAGTACCGGGTTGGGTCCGGCCAGTTTAGACGCAGATTGTTTGTTGACAGAAAGCGATCGGCTATTCCGTTCGCAAAGAAAACAGCTTACGGGCAGGAGGAAAAGCGTTTGGCCGGATTCTTTAACAGCGTTATAAGACAAAGCGCCGTATCTTTGCGGCGTTAACCATTGTATCAGGCATCTGTGCAGGCAATCGACACTACACCGTCCGTTTCTTCGGGTAAGCAAAAATTCTCCATGAAGCCGGAGTGGATCTATACCGGCATCGCCGTGGCTACCGGCCTTCTGGCGCTGGCTACCATCCTGGGCCGCTTAGGCCGCTTCTTTTTTCTGTTTGAGCTATGCAGCCATTTTTCCGTTCAGTTCGCGGTTATTGCCGCAGGCCTGACGGTGGTCTGGACCATTCGCCGCCGGTGGCTGCTGACGGGTATTGCAGCCCTGTGTCTGGCATGGCATAGCTATCTGGTATTGCCATGGCTGCTGGCTTCGCCGCCGTCTGTCTCTGATGCAAAAGCCGGTGTGCGGATTCTGCATGCCAACGTGCTTTATACCCGTGACGAGATGCAGACAACGATTGACCTGATCCGACGCGAAAAACCAGACTTGTTTGTGTTGCAGGAAATGACACCTGAAAGCATTAAGCAGGTCACCAAAGCCCTGGCCGATACGTATCCCTACACCGATACGCTGATGGCCAAAGACCCGTGTTACTTACTGGTTGCCAGCCGGACCTCGTTTCTGACCGACCATCAGGCGAGGCGTGATAAGCTGGTGTTTCACCTGATGACCAACATCCGCGACCATGATCTTTCGTTTATCACGGTGCATACCCGCACGCCTATCCTGCCGTCGTGGTTTGACGAACGGAATGAGCAGCTGGCATTTGTCAGCGAACGTATTCAGGAAGTACCGCAGCCGGCGGTTTTGATGGGTGATTTCAACGTCAGCATCTTCTCACCGGTTTACGCGCAGTATTTCGATGACCGGCCGGGACTCACTGCCTGTCGCAAAGGCTTTGGTATCCAGCCAACATGGCCGCGTTACCTGCTGCCGCTGATGCTGCCCATCGACCAGGCCTTTGTCAACAGCGGTTTCCGGACCGTTAATTTCCGTACGCTCCCGCAACCCGGCTCCGACCATAAAGCGGTAGTCGTTGATCTGGCGTTTACAAAACAGAACTAGCCTAACTGGAGCTGACGGTATGTTTTCCGGAATTGGGCCGGTGTAATACCGGTTGTTTTTTTGAAGAGCTTCAGGAAGTACGTGACATTGTTGAACCCGCAGACAAAGCAAACATCGGCCAGGCACTGATTGGTTGTTTTCAGTAAACGCATCGCCTGCTGGATCCGCTGATTATTGATATACTCAATCGGGGTCAGCCCAAACTGCTGCTTAAAACACCGGAAAAAATTCGGTTCACTCATACATGCCTGATCAGCAAGCTCCTTAACGGTCATCTGCTCATGTAGCCGATCCTGAATGTACTTTCCCACGTGTGCTAACCGGTTGGTGTTTACATATGGGTGGTAATTCATCAGCAGCATTTGCCGCGCTTTCGTCTGCATCAGCCGGATCACGAGCTCCTGCATCACCAGATTGGCGAAGACGTCTTTCGCCGTATTATTCTCCGTAAAAATCTGAATCAGGCGGGCAATCAGTTGATTGATGGTGGAATCATTGGTCAGGTAAAAATTAGATTCATCAAACTGCCAGCCTTTTTTCTGATCAATCAGCGGTGCTTTGTCATTCAGGTAGTCCGTCAGTTGTTTGACCTTATCGGGTGCCATTGCCAGCGCCAGACACTGCGTCGGATTCTGCATCCGGGCTTCCGGAAAGTCGATGCACATTGTTTCGTTGGCCGGCATAATTACCGATTCACCGGGCAAAAACTCAAACGACGGCGTATTGGGCAGATGCATCACCTTTTTCCCCCGGATCATACTGGCCAATACCGGGGTGTTGAAGGTCAATTCTACTTTTTCCGCAAAGTGATGCGTCTCGTATATATTTAATTCCGCAGTGTCGATGGTATAGGCCGTGCGATTTTCTACCACCTGCTCCAGTTTCCGGGTTTGCAGGTGCCTGGTTAAATCAAACGTTGCTGACATGGGATTCATATGCATACAATAAGCTCAATGGAACAAAGTGACATCAACTTGATTAGTACTATTTCGGTAAAGGCTAGCATTAACGCGGCTCAAATTGCAATTTTTTCAACAATCTGCGCTATGTTCTTTATCATACTTTACCAATTAACGCATAATTATCCAATCTGGTTACGTCTAAGTCCATTTTGAGAGTATCGTTCAACTTCTTGATACGATAAGCGAACTCTTTTTGTACTCTATCGGCAAAATTTGTGACAGAAACAATGCGATTTTAATCTCCTAACAGACCAGAGTACATGGAAACGATTCAAACCAGCAGCAATACGTTGGCACGGCCAATGTTCAAGGCACAATACGAAAACTACATTGGTGGTCAGTGGATAGCTCCTACAAGTGGTGAGTATTTTGAGAATTTCTCTCCGGTTGACGGCAGTCTGATTGCACGGATGCCGCGCTCCAAAGCAGCAGATATTGAATTGGCACTGGATGCAGCCCATAAGGCATTTCCGGCCTGGTCGCGTACATCCGTAACAGAACGCAGTAACATGCTGCTCCGTGTTGCCGATGTGATTGAGCAGAATCTGGATTATCTGGCGCGCGTCGAAACCATGGATAACGGCAAAGCGGTCCGCGAAACGCTGGCGGCTGACCTTCCGCTGGTTGTTGACCACTTCCGCTACTTTGCCGGTGTGATCCGCGCCGAAGAAGGGTATTCGACCGAACTCGATGCCACGACGGTCTCCGTGATTATTAAGGAACCGATCGGTGTGGTGGCACAAATCATTCCGTGGAACTTCCCGCTGCTGATGGCCACGTGGAAAATGGCCCCTGCGCTGGCTGCAGGTTGCTGTACAATCATTAAACCAGCCGAACAGACACCAACGTCGATCTGCGTACTGATGGAACTCCTGGAAGGCATTATTCCGCCGGGCGTCGTTAACGTAGTCAACGGATTTGGTATCGAAGCCGGTAAACCGCTGGCCCAATCGAAGCGGGTGGCCAAAGTTGCCTTCACGGGTGAGACAACCACCGGTCGCCTGATCATGCAGTATGCGTCGGAAAACCTGATTCCGGTAACGATGGAGCTGGGTGGTAAATCACCAAACATCTTTATGCCTTCCATTGCCGAGGCCGACGACGAGTTCTTTGATAAATGCGTGGAAGGTGCCGTAATGTTTGCCCTCAACCAGGGCGAAGTCTGTACCTGTCCGTCGCGGATGCTGGTACATGAAAGCGTATACGACCGCTTTATGGAACGCGTTATTGCCCGTACTGAGGCGATCAAAATGGGCCACCCCCTCGATCCGACAGTGATGATGGGCGCTCAGGCGTCAAATGATCAGTACGAAAAAATCCTGTCATACATCAACATCGGCAAGGAGGAAGGCGCTGAAGTGCTGACCGGTGGCGGGGCGGCCAACCTCGGCGGTGATCTGGGCAAAGGCTATTACATCCAGCCAACGATCCTGAAAGGCCACAACAAAATGCGGGTATTCCAGGAAGAAATCTTTGGTCCTGTTACGTCTGTTACCACATTCAGGACGGCCGAAGAGGCGCTGGAAATTGCCAACGATACCCTTTATGGTCTTGGTGCCGGTCTCTGGACCCGCGATGCTCATGAGCTATACCAGCTCCCGAGGGCTATCCAGGCGGGTCGGGTGTGGGTAAACTGCTATCACCATTATCCGGCTCACGCGCCATTTGGTGGCTATAAGAAATCCGGTTTTGGCCGCGAAACGCACCTGATGATGCTGAATCATTACCGCCAGACCAAAAACCTGCTGATCTCCTACAGCAAATCGAAATTAGGATTCTTTTGATCAAAGAGCGAGAGAATGAAAGAGCGAAAGAGTAGGTTATCCGCTCTTCACTCGCTGTAACGGGTCACTCTTTATCTCTTTCGCTCTTTCACCCTTTAACTTATGACATCTATCTCGCGTGTATCGGTAACGGATGCGGCTGTCCGGGTTATTGAGCAATTACAGGCCGAATACGGCGATCTGATGTTTCACCAGAGTGGCGGCTGCTGCGACGGCTCAGCACCGATGTGCTTCCAGCTTGGCGACTTTCGGGTTGGAACGTCCGATGTTTTATTGGGCCACATTCACGGGTGCCCGTTCTGGATGTCCGAAGATCAGTATGAGTACTGGAAACATACCCATTTAACGGTCGATGTAACACCGGGCCGGGGCGCCAGTTTCTCGCTGGAAATCCCGATGGGCCTCCGCTTCCTGATTCGCTCCCGCCTGTTAACGGATGCTGAGCTAACGGATCTGGAAACGCCGGTAAACGGAGCTACGTAACAGCTGTATCAAGCGAGTCTCTTTTGGCGACAAGCATGAAGGTGTCGGGCAATTCACCCGACACCTTTTTTTCAGATAGCCACCATCACACAACCGCAGCCGGTTATCCGGCATCATAAACTACCCCATTCTCATTTTCTCCGCTTTGCTTTCACAACCAGTTCTTTATAACCAAATGTCGGATCGGGTTCGCGGACAAAGACCACATCGGTCATAACCCCGATCACGATCTCGGCCGTCGTATAAATTTTACATCCCTCCCACAGATGGCCGCCAATGGTACGTCCGGTTGAATCGGAGACCGACAAATGGAGATGACTCCCGTTGGCAGAGAGCGTACCAACCAGCGATACAATTTCGAAATGCCCTTGCCAGTGGGTAGCTTTTTCCTGATTAGCCAACCGGAGCTGCACATCGGTCAGGCTCCCGACGCAGGTCAGCAGGGCTCCTGCCTCAATTCGTTTTTCTTTGACAACCAGATCGATTTGTTGTTTTAAGTCCTGTCCTGGTTTCAGGCGAAAGGAAAACGTCTCCAGACGCGAAGCCACAGGCTGGGCACTGAGATCCATCATACTATAAAAATAGAAACATACATTGAACAATAAAAACCGAAGCATATTAGTTAGATTGATGTGAGATTGATCTGACCGTATGCGAAACTACATTACCCGGCTCTTTCCAGCTACTTTTTTATTTATCAGTTCTGCCTTTACCCCTGATGTTCACCCTGTTGTACCTGAAAAAACGGCATATACTCACCTGAATGCCGCGTGGGAAGCCAATGAATATCAGGTGATTGATTCGTATGCCATCCGGACACCGGAAGCCTATGCCCGTAACCTGAAAAGCTTAGCAACTTACCTGACGGCTCCCGCACACAGCGAAACGGCCAAGGCTCGTTCAATTTATGCCTGGATACTGAGTCACATCCGCTATGATGGTTCTATTTACAGCGGTCAGGTGTATTACTCGGAAGTGGATTATGCAACGAAGGTCCTGAATAGCCGGCGGGCTGTCTGCACAGGCTTCGCGCTTCTTTACAAACAATTGCTGAAACAGGCAGGTGTACAGGTTGAAAATGTCAAAGGGTATTCCCGCGTGAGCGATTCGCAGGCGGGTATGCCAATTCCAAGGCTCGATCACGAGTGGAATGCAGTCCGGCTGGACGGTGACTGGTATCTGGTTGACCTTACCTGGGCTGCCACAACGGCCAAAGACGGGCGGTTTAATGACCACTATTTCCTGACCGATCCGGAACAGTTTATTGCCCAGCATTACCCCAATGACCCAAAATGGCAACTCTTGAGCCGACCGGTCAGCAAAGGGGAGTTTGACCGTTATCCGAAAATTCATGATGCGTATTTCCGGCTGGGATTTAATCCGGCTTTTCCGAAACGCGGATTGTTGCGCGCCAACGGACAAATTGTTCTGACGTTTGATAACCCCCATCAGGCCGTTGAATTTACCTGTTCGGTAGGCAGACCTAAAGGGATTATGACTTCGCAATCGGATGTGGCCGTCAGAAAACAGGGATCAACCTACCAGTTAGCCCTTGATTTACCTACTAGCGGTACCTACACCGTCTATGTGTTTGCGAAGCCTAAAAACGGCTATGAGCGCATTAAATCCTACGAAGGCATTGCCACCTTTCTGGTCGTGAATAATTAATTGGCCGGATGGATTGGATACTGAATAACAAATAAAGGACGTTTGGAGGCAAACCGGATTTTAGCCAAATCCCAATAACTCTTTCGATCCGGCATCTTAAGCACCCAATATCTTAAGTACCTGATAGCATAAAAGGGACGGGCCCGGAGGATTTTCCTCCGGGCCCGTCCCTTTTATAACCGTTTTATATTTATTAACGGCGGCTGCGTGATCGGCGTGTAGGTGCCGGAGCAGGTGCAGTCAGTTTCTGATATTCAGCATCTGACAATGGACGCAGGCTGGTGATCGAGTATGTATTGTCGCTGATCACTACGCTGAATGAACCGATTGTTGATTCAGGCTGGCCGTTGCAAGGAGGCTGCGTAACGGTGAATACCGCACGGAAGTTCTGTACTTGCGGACGAACACGACGACCTTTGTAGCGTGTAACCGAACCACTTTCGATACGTGACTTCTCTGTCTGCAACAGTTGAGCCAGATCGCCGGGCAGATCTTTCAGGTTCAGTACCAGTTGTTCGTTTTCGAACGAGTACTCACCAGCCAGACGACGGTTCAGACTACGGTAGCGCAGACGGGTAACTGTATCACCAACTGACGTAACGGTACCATTACAGTAACATACGTTAGCCACTTCACGTGTGTAAGGCGTACGGTAGTTAACTTCCAGACGCTCCAGTTTGTGTGTATACTTACATGGTGCGCTGGCCAGAACAGGTTGTGCCGGATTCAGGAAGGCGAAGCTTGTAGTAGCCACTTCGCTCATACAAGAACCACATTTTGCATCCTGACGGTTGTGTACCGTCACATAGTAGAAACCACGACGAGGCTGGCCGTTGTTCAGGAATTCTGCCGGCAGCGACAGTGTCGTATCGGTCGTGTTGATTTTCTGAGCAATTACCTGATCACCGGTTGAGGTAACAACTGTGTCCGGACGGTAGTACAGACGAGCGGTGAACGTTTCGTTGCGTGCGTTAAGCGTTGTGCTCTTCCAGCTAACAACCGGAGCCGTCATCGTTTGGGTCAGGCTGTCACGATAAGCCACGGTCTGACCGTTGATACGCATGTTGTTGAAACGAACAGCAACTGTCGGGATTGAATCGCAGGTAGGGCAGGTTGTCGGTGCTTTTGGAATCAGGCGTTTCTGGTTAAAGCCTTTCCGAACGGCCAGACCGGCACTGAAACCACCGTGCTTACGTTCAAACTCCATCAGCTGACCGGCCATATCACCGCCATTGTCAACGATCAGATAATTCAGTTTTGTGTAAAAACCTTGTGCCTGAACGCCCAGATGCCAGTTATTACGCAGCGGGAAGAATACGCCCAGTGACATTATACCACCCGGGTGGTATAGTTTATCACTCGGATTAACCGAACGAACAAGACGGTCGTTCTGGGCTGGTACGAATGCAGCAATCGTAGCAGCTTCTGTGCGGAACAGACCTCCACGAATGGCAAGCTCCAGGAACGATGTACAGGTCGGATTCCGGCGGCTACGGGCAAAAATCCACTGCAATGCCGGACCGATTGTCAGGTACATATCTTCTGACGAGCGGTGAATTACCGAAACCTGACCGGCAGGGATACCACGGCTTACGCCTAACTGCACCAGATAATCACGGTAAGACGAACGGGTGAAATAATTCTGGTAGCCTAAAGCAGCCCCCACCCCAAATTTCAGACGACGTTCAGGACGTGAGAAATAGTAATCGGCGTTACCAGTAATGTTAAATCCTGTACCGTTGTACAGTGATTTATCACGTGGGTTGGGGCCGAATGTATTTTCCCATGTACCGCAATAAGCAAAGTTAGGGCCTGCGAACAGACCTACTTTCCATGGTGACGGACGACGAACCAGCACAAACGTCTGCAACGTTGTATCGCAGTCGGTCAGTTCGGCTGTACTTCCGTACTGCGCTTTGAAATCAGCCCGCTTCAGCGTATCGCTGTAAGGGCGAATCCCCAGCTTAAATAAATTTTCACGGGGAGTACAACGGTCTCCCTGGGTAGTTCGGCGGACGGTGTCTGCTTGTTGAGCGTAGGCTTCCGGCGACGAAAAAAACAAACCCGTAACCAGCGACCCCGCAGCCGCATAAGTTACAAATTGACGCCATTTTGCCCGTTCAAAGAGGAGTTGTCGGATAATTCTGGTCATGATAAACGACATTTTACTATTTTGAGACGAAACTTGTAATTGTCTGTCACTATTCCAAAAAAATACGGTCAGGACTGCTAAAAATCCATTTTTTTTATCCAATTGCCTGATTTGTGTCAGCAAGTCGCATAACGATGCAATTCCTGGAAGTTTACAATTACATACTTTCGATACTCTTAACGTTACTATTTAAAAATGTACTTTAAAGTTTATTCTCCGGTCCTGATCTACTGAACTATGTACGGGACACGTAAGCAGCCGTTTCCGGATTCTTTTTATTAATACGTGTCATCTGACTGAAGTAACAGCCTAAGCCCGAAAATCACCTCTCAGCATTAATGTTCATACCAGAGAATGGTAACTTACAAACGCAAACTTACAGAAAAGACAATTGTTTGAGCAAATCAAAAATATAGCCTCGCTCAAGCTTACGTTATTGCCAGTTATGGCTAAAAACATCATAACCAGCGCTATAAAAATAGATAATGTCTGTAAACCACATACTAGAAACTTAAGTAAGTTAGTAAACGGTATTTCCTTCTATTCACTTTCATATATGTCAGTAACTTAAGCCTCAGTCCTTACCCCATTGACAATCAAATTGTTTATGTAAACCATGTGGTTTTGAGGCTGATTTGACCTAATAAATGGATACCTGCTTCAGATTACGCGTTTTTTTGTAAACTCCGTAATCGATGTTTTCAGTAAACCGGCAATGGAATTCAGACAAAACAAGACGCCACGATCAATCAGTGCTTTTGCCTGATCGCCGCTTGCTGCTGTTGTACCGGCAACCAGGCCCGCCTGATTAATTTTTTCTACGACTCGGGCAATGGTTCGTTTGACATCTTCATGTCCCGGCCCTTCAATATAGCCAAGCGACAATGCCAGGTCACGCGGGCCCACTACAAACCCGTCAATACCCGGTACTGTCAGCAGCTCGTCCAGGTTATCTACCGCCTCCTTTGTTTCGATTTGTGGCAGTACTAACATCTGCTCGTTAGCAAACTCAATGTATTCTTTCTGATCAAACGGCCCTTGCAGGTAAGATGCCATCCGGACAAATCCGAGCCCTCTGTCGCCTGCCGGCGGATACTTCACGGCTCGCACAAGCGCCTGCAAATCTTCTGCGGTTTTGATGCCCGGCATCATGATACCCATAACACCCGCGTCAATAAACTGCAGAATTAGCTTCGGATCATTGCTGCGAATCCGCGCCAGCGGCGTAATACCACCCAATTCACAGGCCCGTACTATATCAAGTGCCTGACCCGGCGAAATCGGGCTATGCTCACTGTCAATCATGTAATAATCAAGACCGAAAACGCCGCACATTTCAGCAATTGTCGGATCCGGTGAGTTCGACAGCACACCAAATACAGGTTGTTTATTCTTTAGTTTTGTTTTTACTGCGTTTTCTTTCATACGTCTACATATTCGTACCGGCAAGGTAGCATAAATGTGACTTGATAACCAGCCTGTAGCCTGTCGTAGCTTCTGTTTACTACCCTAGACCGTGATTTTGGCCTTTTCGTTGCCAGCTATCCAACTTTTTTTGTGCAGGAGTCTAACCCGGCACCTGTTTTCCCGGTTTCTTAGTCAGGCAGATACTTCTTGCTGACGAATGGCGTTTATTCGGAATAACCTGTACATTCAAGGCTTCATAAGCTCTATAGACAACAGCTATCACTTTTTTTCTGACGCTCCCGAACGTACATTAAACCATTAAGACAATCATTATGGAAACCTATTACAAACCTGAAGACCTCAAAAAATTTGGCCAGATCGGTGAATTTCAGAAAGAGCTGGCCGATAAGTTTTTCAGCTATTATGGTGCTGTTTTCGCCGAAGGCGCGCTGACTGCCCGCGAAAAATCGCTGATTGCTCTCGCTGTTGCCCATACGGTACAATGCCCGTACTGCATTGATGCATATACCAGCGATACGCTCGAAAAAGGCTGTTCGGAGCAGGAAATGATGGAGGCCGTACACGTAGCTGCCGCAATCCGTGGCGGTGCTTCGCTCGTACATGGAGTCCAGATGATGAATAAAGCCAAAGAGCTATCCATGTAAAGGCCTCTATACGGCCAGGTTTGGCTACGAAGGCGCAACCACCTGAAATAAGTAAGGGCAGCCCAAGGGCTGCCCTTACTTATTTCACATACAACACATTGCTTACCGGCCGCTCGCCGGTATGAATCCACTGTTTACTATCAGACGGATAATTGACAACCCCGTTTTCGGGCTGACCCTGAACCCACATCGTTGTTGACCCTCCGCCGTCTAAGTTTATGGCATCACGGCAACCCAGCCATTTCATGACCGATGCCAGCTCGTGCAGATTCAGGCCGGCAGCCTTAGCGTTCCGGCCATCAGCCGTCAGCAGCAGAACCTTATTGTCGGTTGTGACGCAGGCGCAAGTCCTTGGGTGACGATTATCGTTGAACGCATTTTTCAGCAACGGATGCCGGTTGCCATCCAGGATCAGTAGCGGGCCGGTTACCATCACATCCGGTGCGGTCAGGGATCGCTCCCAGCCTGCCTGGTTGCCGCCCAAAACGATCTTCACCTTATTCTTCTCAATCAGAATAGCTGCCTGCTGGTGTTCCGGCAATGCCTTGCCGGGGGTGTAGCGGGTTGTGTCCATCAACTGCCCGCCTACCGTAATCATATCTACCGATCCGCCGTTTTTTACATCAAAAAAGGTTCCGTTTACAGCGGCCAATGCCCTATCCCGGTTGCCGAACCAGCTCGTTGGCTTTAACTGCTGACCTGCCGACCCAAACCGAATGGAAGGCTTCCGTCTGCCATTCGGAAACATCAGGATGTTTATATTTTGCGGTGCCTGAAAAAGTGTGTCAACATGCGCTTCACGCCAGACAATACGCCTTTTAACTTTCGTTTGTTTCCAGGTCTGACGGGCAAACCGGAGTGAATCAGACGGTGGTTGGGCAAAAGCGGGGCAAACCGCCAGACAGAGCAGAAAGCAGATGAATCTCATAACGGCAAAAGTAAAAGAGACGACCGGGTTGTTGAGCTTCAAGGCCGGTTTAGTAACAAATATTTCACATTAAGCTATTTTTCGGGACGGGATTAAACCCTGCCTGCTTCTTGCTATCTTACCGACATAAAGACAACCTTTTCACTCTTTACCAGCATGAAAGCGAAACTGATCCTTGCCATATTTTCTTTTCTGACACTTGCCTTTACGCAGGCACGGGCCGATGCCGAATTCTTTCTGCGCATCAGTGACGAGGGTCGCTACACGGTCTCTATCGATGACCAGACCATAACGGTGTCACGTGGTCGTTTCCGCTTTTTTGACCTGCCGGCCGGGCGTCAGCGTATTGCCATTCTGCGTAACAATATGCAGGTTTTTGAAGACTGGATCGACCTCCGCAACGATAGCCGGACGGTCGCCGAATTTAT
Source organism: Arsenicibacter rosenii (assembly GCF_001870735.1). Classification (GTDB taxonomy): domain Bacteria; phylum Bacteroidota; class Bacteroidia; order Cytophagales; family Spirosomataceae; genus Arsenicibacter; species Arsenicibacter rosenii. The sequence goes on from NZ_MORL01000003.1 coordinate 111,170, forward strand.
GCCCCGCCGCGGTATCCGCACCCTGTCGGTTTATCCGTTATACATCAACGGCCGCTATTGCGGACCCGACTGGGATCAGGGATACGCCAACAACGGCCCGGGATGGCCTAACGGCAACCCCGACCGCCCCAATGGTAATACATGGCCGGATCGGGACCGTCCGGGCAATGGCAGCTACCCGCCGAACACGAATACTGCGGCGATGAGCCGATTTGAGTTTGAACAGTTGAAAAGCCGCGTCAACCGCGAAAGCTTCGACGAACGCAAATTCGAACTACTCCGTAATGTACTGCCGGGCCGTCCGCTTTCATCCGCTCAGTTATCAGACCTGCTGCGCCAGTTCTCATTTGATAAATACCGGCTCGAAACGGCCAAGGTCGCCTGGGAATCCGTCACGGATCGTCCGAACTATTATATTGTCTTTGACACGTTCAGTTTCGAAAGCTCGAAGCGTGATCTGAAACAGTTTATTAACTGGCGGTAATCACTCCGTTAATCGTATAGAAAAGGGCGGGCAACCGCCTTTTTGTTTTTCGGGGAAGTTCGTGGATTCTGTGTCTATTTTCCGATCCGTTGTTATCAATCCGCGCCAAAATCATTAAAATCGCAGCTTATCTCAACTACCAACAGGAATGAAAACAAACGTATTGACGCTTTTAACGCTCCTCATTTCATCAACGGCTTTTGTTTTGGCCCCAAAACCGGCACCTATTGAGGTCATTGCCTATTATTCGGCCGGGCCGGAGCAGGTGGCAGACATCAATCCCCAAAAAATGACCGACATTATTTATAGTTTCGGTCACCTCAAAGGCAACCGGTTCGCGATCGATAACGCCAAAGATTCGCTGACACTCAAAAAACTCGTTGCCCTCAAAAAACAAAATCCTGCACTGAAAGTCCATGTGTCGCTTGGCGGCTGGGGTGGCTGTGCTCCCTGTTCCGAAATCTTTTCGACGGAAGAAAACCGGCAGGTATTCGCGAAATCGGTCAAGGAAAACCTGCTTTACTTTGGTGCCGACGGTATTGATCTTGACTGGGAATATCCGGCGATTCCCGGCCACCCCGGCCACCGGTGGGTTCCGGAAGACAAGCCGAATTTCACCCGCCTGGTTCAGCAACTCCGGAAAGAATTAGGCCCGAAATACAAGATTACGTTTGCGGCCGGTGGCTTTCAGCGCTTCCTGGATGAATCCATTGATTGGAAACCGGTTATGGCGGTTGTTGATCAGGTTAATCTGATGACGTATGACCTTGTACACGGGTATTCGACCGTAACCGGCCATCATACCCCCCTGTATTCGACACCTGAGCAGAAAGAATCGACGGACAATGCCGTACAGTGGCTGATTAAACAGGGTATTCCCCGCAAAAAGCTGGTGATCGGCGCGGCCTTCTACGGACGTATGTGGGAGAATGTTGCCAATGTTAACAATGGCCGCTACCAGTCGGGCAAGTTTAAATCCGGCACCAACTACCGCGACCGCAACAACGTGATGGCTCCTGAAAAAGGGTTTACTTATTACTGGGATGATACGGCCAAAGCCCCCTATCTCTATAACGCGGCAGAAAAACTGTATTTTACCTTTGACGACCCTCGGTCGATTGAAGCCAAGACCAAATACGCCATTGATCAGAAACTGGGTGGAATTATGTTCTGGGACTTAAACGGTGATCAGCCAAAAGGTGGCTTGCTGGACGTTATCGACCGGGTGAAGCATCAATAAAACAGTCCCCAGTTATCCTGAATATCGTTGGTGCGGTCAAAGCTTTTTACCCATTCAACAAACAGCACTCTGAACTGCTCAATTTCTTCACGGAGGAGTTTAATGTAAGCAGGATCGCACAAGCGTTCGGCGCGCAGATAATTGGTCTGAGTCAGGAGTTCGCGGGCGTGGATTTTGATCAACACCGCGTTCTCCATCCGGATCGTATACAGATCGCCTCCTTCTGCACCCACGATTTTCGGCGCCAGCATCATGGCATTGGCGATCATTTGTTCGTGCATCATCAGAATATCCGCATCTTTGTCGATCGTATCGGCAATGGCCTGAGTAATATCCAGCACTTCCTGTGCTTTTTTCAGTACGGGAAGGCTTTCGATACGCCGGTTTTCAGCTTCCAGCTCACGCTGAGCCGCCTCGGGGTCATAATTTTCCTCGAAGTCGTCCCAGTCAAATGGCTCGTCATCATCATCATCAAACCGCATACAGTATGGCTATTTTTATAGCAAATGAACACAATCGTTTGCCAAAAACAAATCCTTACACATAAAAATGGAACTAACCGTCAGTACGCCTGCTATCCTGTTCTCAACGGTGTCGTTGTTGATGATTGCCTTTACTAACCGCTTTTTAGCCATCGCCAGCCTGATCCGCGATCTGCACGAAAAGTTCCGTACCAATCCCGACTCAGTGTATGTTGCTCAGATTCAGAATCTGCACCGCCGGTTATTTCTGATCCGGAACATGCAGATTATCAGTATCCTGAGCTTGTTATTGAGCGCCATCTGTATGCTGGTGATTTTTCAGGGTAGTCAGCCAGCGGCCCGCTGGCTTTTTGTGTCGGCGCTTCTCCTTCAGATTGTAGCGCTTGGTATCTCGGTAGTAGAGATTTCTATCTCGATTAATGCCCTGAAGATTGAGCTTAGCGACATAGAGCATGAGCTCACCTACCCTTCGCTTGAAGCTACGCGTGAACGTTTTTTTTCACGCCGGAACAAGAAGCAAAAGTGACACAATCGTATAAACATTTCTACATATTACAAAACTGATTTACTTCCCCTTCTCGCAAATAATCCGTACTTTGGCAGCCAATTATCGTAGGTGCTTCGGTTAGGGCTGTGGTTATGAGATTTTTTTATTCTTCGGGGAGATTGGTACGCCTTCTAATACTCTGTTTTTCAATGATTTTCGCGTTACCCCTTTGGGTAACCGCACAAATTGATGCCACCTTCCCGCAGGAACGGATGGTTTTTCAGCGCAGTAACAATAATCAGGCCACCGTGCAGATTGCCGGCAGTTATAGCCAGGCCTTTGATCGTATCTCAGTAGATGTAATTAACCGGATTTCGGGCGCAACGGCGATGAGTAACGTTACGTTACAGACCAACCTGAGCGGCGGGCAGTTTAACGGGGCCGTTATCTTAACCGGCGGCTGGTGGAAAGTCGTTGTGAAAGGGATCGTCAATAACGCAGTTGTGGCAACCGACACCATTCAGCGGGTCGGCGTCGGCGAAGTACTGGCGATTATGGGGCACTCCAACGCCCAGGGCTCAACGTGTAGTGTGGCGTCGTGCAATTATGAGTGTAACCTGTGTCCAACCATCAGCGGAGCTTCCGACGACCGGGTAACCTGTGTTCAGTTGAACGATAACAATACCGCCAATTTTTCTTCCCCGAATTTCAGCATTTACGAAAATACCGCAGATCCCGCCTATTTGCCTGGTTCTGCCCGCTTTGCCAAACTGGACACGTATGTGGGAGAAGCCCCGTTTGCCCGGTTTGCCTGGTTCTGGGGGTATGTAGGTGATTTGCTGGTACAGCAGCTAGGCGTTCCGGTCCTGTTCTATAACGCCGGTTTTGGCGGTTCAAACATGGAGCATACCTATAAATCAGCCTATGACATCCCGTTTGAACATGGCTTTATCCGGTATGATCTGCGTATGCCTTACGTTAACATGCGCAACATCATGAACCTGTATATACCGACAACCGGTATCCGTGGGGTGTTGCTGCAACATGGTGAAAATGACCGCTCACTGGATGCTGCTTCAATTCAGATGTATAACGTCGGGGTGATTGATAAGGTACGCACTGAGTTCAGCATGCCTAACCTCGCCTGGAGCATGGCTATTTCATCCTATGCTGCCGGAGCCGACTGGGCTAATGTGAAAACAGCTCAGCAAAACGTTATCAACACAGCCAACTACAACGTTTATCAGGGGCCGGATTTAAGCCAGATCAATTCAGATACCGACCGGCCCGATCAGATTCACTTCTCTTCTACTGGTCAGCAAAAGGTAGGCGTTGCCTGGGCTAATGCGCTGCTGACAACCAACTTTTTCGCCGTCACTACCCCTTACACCGGTCAATTACAACCGGTTACGTCGATCAACTGCGCAACCGGCAATCAGCTGACGATCAGTCAGCCCGCAAACTACAATCGCTACCTGTGGGATAATGGCCCGACAACTCAAGCCATTACGGCCGGTCAGGGTACCTATAGTGCCCGTATCCGGAACACGCAGAACCAGTATTACTTCCCGCCGGCCGTGGTCGTACCGGCTAATGTTACTGTAGCCACACCCGTAGTCATGCCCTCAAGCGCAACCCTTTGCGATGTGCAAAGCCTTACCCTGACATCGGGCAATGCGGTGAAAAACCTGTGGAGCACGGGAGCGACCAGCCAAAGCATCGTTGTCAGCGGGGCCGGTCAGTATAGCGTTCAGGCCGTCAATCCGGTTTACGGGTGCCTGTCGGCACCAGCTACGGCAACCGTTACGGCTGGCGCGGCGTTTACACCCGTAATTTCGCCGTCAAGCTCTACGCTGAGCAGCGGCCAGAATACAACGCTGACGGCATCGGGGTGTACGGGCGCTCAGCAGCGATGGTCTACCGGAGCGACCGCCAGCTTTATCATCGTCAATCCAACCGTTACGACCACCTATTCGCTGAGCTGCTGGAGCACAAGCACCTGCGTTGCCACCACATCGGTCACTATTTATGTACCTACCAGCAACACAGTTCTCGCAGCCGACCTATCGTTGCTTATGACTGTAAACAACCGGACACCGCAAGTTAATGATGTGGTCACCTATACCATTAGTATCAGGAATTCAGGCCCCGGCAGCGCCACTACCGTTAGTTTTGAAGACCGGTTACCGGCTAACCTCAACTTTGTCTCCTCACCGACACTCAGTTTTGCCAACGGAACCGTGAGCGGTTTACTTTCTAACCTGGCGGCTGGCAGTACGGCATCTCACAGTTTCCAGGCCCGTGTCACCGCAGCAGGCAGCTATCAGAATGCAGCCGAAATCATGGGGTCTACCAACCCCGACCCCAACAGCCAGCCCGGCTCAGGTACCGGCGATGGTCAGGACGATGCTGCAACCGCCGACTTACGCACCCGCTTACCGGTAGCCGACGCCGTTTACGCTTCCCCGAACCCCAATCAGGTTTCGCTGCCCCCTGTACAATCCAACCAACCGGCGAGCAGTTCAACAGGAGCTGATTTAAGCCTGCGGATGGTCTCCGGCACCCGGACCGTTTCAGTGGGCCAAACGGTTTCATTTACGATCATTGTATCTAATGACGGGGGGCTGACGGCAACAAACATTGCCATCGGCAACGAATTTCCGGCCGGTTTGCAGTTTTTAGCTTCCCCCAACCTCATGACCTTCCAGAACGGGTTGCTTACCGCCAACATCAGCCAACTACCTGCCGGGCAAAGTACGTGGTTTTCGTTTACGGCAACGGTCACATCCACAGGGCAGTTGATTCAGCGGGCACAAGTAACGGGATGCAGCCAGCCTGACCCCGACAGCACACCAAACAACGGCTCACAGAACGGCGAAGATGATACGGCTAATATTGATATAAGGAGCATTTAATAAGGCATGTATGAAGATTTAGTAACGTTCTAAATGCCTTTGTCAGCATTCTACAAACTTAAAAACACTATATTTGCTCCCATAACCTGACCCACTGAAAGCATGACGTACTGTCTGGGCATTAAGGTTCGCTCTGGTTTGGTTGCCATTGCCGATACCCGCCTGACTTCAGGAACTGAAGTTTCCCGTAACCGTAAAATCACTGTTCACGAAGTCGAAAATCATTCCTTATTCATTATGACCTCCGGCCTGCGGTCGGTTCGGGACAAAGCGATAACCTACTTTCAGGAGGTCATTGATGAGCGGGACCGCTCTTTCAACAAGCTCTATAAAGCGGCCAATGCGTTTGGCCAGATGGTAAAACGGGTAGCAACGGAAGATAAAGAATCACTGGCAGCCAGTGGTCTGAATTTTAACCTGAATGCGATTGTAGGCGGCCAGCTGGAAGATGACAAAGAGCATAAGCTGTTTATGATTTATCCGGAAGGCAACTGGGTCGAAGTCGATAGTGGCTCTCTGTTTAAAATCATCGGCAATTCCGGTTACGGTAAACCGCTGCTGTTCAGGAATCTGACCTACGAAACGAGTCTGCAGGAAGCCCTGAAAATCGGTTTTCTGGCGTTTGATGCCACACGGGTCAGCGCCAATGATGTAGACTATCCGCTTGATGTGGTTATTTACAGGGAAAACACTTTCCATATGATAGAACACCGGTTAGAGAAAGAAGATATGGAAGAAATTTCGCATCAGTGGAGTGCCTTGCTGAATAATTCAGTCCGTAAACTGCCATCGTACTGGATGGATCCTATTTTCGAAAAAACTAACGTATCACCACCGTCGATATGATCATTCATGTACGGCATTCGTCGTACTATGACTACGACGATATAGTCACCCTCTCTCCACACATACTCTACCTGTATCCGCGCATGTACCCGTATCAGCGTTTGCTGGGGTATGATCTGACGATAGAGCCGACGCCGTCGAAGGTTGTCCGCAATGTCGACGTTGAGGGAAATGTGCAGCAGGTAGTCTATTTTACAGGATCAACAAACCGGCTTCAGGTATCGGTGAATATTGAATTGAAGTCAGACAGCTTTAATTCGTTTGACTTTGTTCTGTTTCCGTTTGAGACCAAACACCTGGCGGGGTTCAAATATCCCGCAGCTGTGGAAAGCATGTTGCACCCCTACCTGGAACGGGTCGGCGTTACGGCAGACGTGGAGCTGTGGGCACGCCGTATTGCGGCGAGTGCCAACTGGGAAACCGTGCCTTTCCTGACCACGCTGAACCAGACAATCCGGCAGTTTTCTTACGAGATCAGAGAATATGGCCCGCCCCTGTCACCTGCCCAGACACTCAGCGACCGCAAAGGCTCCTGCCGGGATTATACCACCCTGTTTATGGCCGCCTGCCGGAGTCTGGGACTGGCCGCACGGTTTGTGAGCGGATACCTCTTTGGCAATCCGCAACAGGAGCACGAGCTGCATGCCTGGGCAGAGGTGTATTTACCGGGTGCAGGCTGGCGTGGGTTCGACCCGACCGAAGGCTCAGTGGTCAGCAATCATCATATCTTTCTGACCTCAACAGCCCGGCCCGAGCTGGCAGCGCCAATCTCAGGATCATACAGAGGGACGGCGAAATCAACCTTCCGGGCCGAAATGGAGATTTACTGACAAAATATTCCTGGTTTACCCCTCATTTTTTTGTCTGATTCATCGTTGTTTAACCAATACCCGTTTAAGGCACTATCTTTGTCTATTAATTAATCTTTATCACCATTAACGTGGCATTAATTAAGTCTATCTCCGGTATTCGCGGAACGATTGGGGGGCGCAGTGGAGAAGGGCTGACCCCTTTAGATGTAGTCAAGTTTGCAGCTGCCTATGCGCAATGGTTACGCCAGCGCCGGCAGGCCGCCGGCAATACCGCTCCGGCTACAGTAGTCATCGGGCGCGATGCCCGGCTATCGGGCGATATGGTATCCCGCCTGGTGGCCGCTACCTTGCAGGGCATGGGTGTCAACGTCATTGATCTGGGCTTATCAACTACCCCAACGGTAGAAGTCGCCGTTCCCGGCGAGCAGGCTGACGGTGGAATTATTCTGACTGCCAGTCATAATCCGATTCAGTGGAATGCACTGAAGCTTCTCAACGAAAAAGGTGAGTTTATCTCTGCCCGGGATGGTGCCGAACTATTGGCCATTGCCGAAGCAGAAACATTTGAGTTTGCCGAAGTAAAGAAGCTGGGCACGTATCGTACAGACGATACCTGGCTCCGCCGGCATATCGACCAGATCCTGGCCCTGCCGCTGGTAGACCGGGAAGCCATTGCGCATAAAAAATTCCGAGTGGTTATTGATTCCGTCAACTCGACAGGTGGCCTTGCTCTGCCGCTTCTACTGGAAGCCCTTGGCGTTGAGCAGATTAAATCGCTGCACGGCGAACCAACCGGCCATTTTGCCCATAACCCGGAACCGCTGCCCGAAAACCTCGGCGATATCATCAAGGAGCTCGAAAAAGGTAGTTACGACTTAGGGATCGTCGTTGACCCGGATGTCGACCGCCTGGCGCTGATCTGTGAAGACGGTACCCCTTTCGGCGAAGAATATACGCTGGTGGCCGTATCGGATTATGTGCTCAAACACGAGCCGGGCAACGGTTACGTAAAAAATACGGTGTCGAACCTGTCTTCGACCATTGCCTTGCGCGATGTTACCGAAAAGGCACAGGGTCAGCATTTTGCGTCAGCCGTTGGCGAGGTAAACGTGGTTGAGCTGATGAAAGAAACCAATGCAGTCATCGGCGGCGAAGGCAATGGCGGCATTATCTATCCGGAACTGCACTATGGCCGCGACGCACTTGCAGGCGTTGCCCTGTTTCTGAGCCATCTGGCAAAGTTTGGCAAATCAGCATCCGTACTGCGCCGGACATACCCGAGCTACTACATCTCGAAAAACAAAATTGAACTGACACCAACCATCGACGTTGATAATGTACTTGATCGCATTACGGCTAAATATGCCAAGCATCCGATAAATACCATCGACGGCGTTAAGATCGAATTCGGTAAAGAGTGGGTACACCTGCGGAAATCAAACACCGAGCCGATTATCCGGATTTATTCGGAGTCGGATACCCTGTCGACAGCCGATCACCTGGCCAAAAAGATTATTTCTGACATTAAGGAAGTAATCACGGAGCGTCAGTAAACGTACTTCTGCGAACCCGAAGGGCAGCTTTGTTCAGGCAAGGCTGCCCTTGTTATTGCCGCTGGATAGGGTTTTAAACGCCGGAAGTCGTCTGGAGTTTGTATGGTACAATCATACATGACTCAACGATATGAGCGCTAAAAAAATATTCGGTATTGTGCTGACTCTGGCCGGTATGGCCGGTTTGATATACGGCGGCATGGATCTGTCATCGGGCGGCGTAGCCCGTGCCTCGTTTGTTTACCTGCTTCTGGGTGTAATTTTCTTTTTTGCCGGCATCAAACTACTGCAGAACACAAGAGACAAAGTGGTGTGAATGAGATAAAAGGATAATGAACAATGGATAATGAGCTTACACCAGCCTCCTGAAAACGCCCGTCAGCCCCATTGTTCATTATCCATTAATAACTACCAGAGTTTTTCGGGGTATTTTCCTTCATCGTGTAACTGCTTCAACGAAGCTTGTACCATCGGCTTGTCTTCCGGATAGGTAACCCCAAACCAGGCAGACTGGCTTCTGAAAACCTTGCACTGCCCCTGATGCTGTTCGATCAGGTTGGTCATTACGGTCGGGATATAAAATTCGGCCTTTGGCGCATCAAAGTTGGCGCGGGCATACGCTTCAAACTGCGCCTGAACGTATGGAAAAACGGCGTTTTTGAAGCCCCAGAAGTTCATCGAAACCGGGGTTTCCGGCGCGAGCGGCGTCAGGGTATCCCCTTCCTCAAAAACGATTTCGCCGTCTTTTTCGTAAATCTTTGTCCGCTCAATAACCGATACCAGATTCCCACTGGCATCCGGTGTACAGACACCCCGCGAAACAGAACCGAATTCTGAGAGGGTATTTTTTACTTCGTATCCGACCAGCGCATGCAGCTCATCGTTGGTATCGTTTTTCAGGAAATCGGCCAGAATCTGAAACGCTTCCGGACCATAAAAATCATCGGCATTGATTACGGCAAAGGCCGTATCCGTCTGCTCCCGGGCACACAACATGGCATGGCCCGTGCCCCATGGTTTTGAGCGTGTTACGGCTCCAAGGTCGGCCGGCACGTACGATCCTAAGGCCTGAATGGCAAAATCTACTTCCATTTTACCGGCCAGTTTTGGCAAAAATATCTCCTCAAAATCAGCCCGTAATTCTTCACGGATGATAAACACGACTTTGCCGAATCCTGCCCGGATAGCGTCAAAAAGGGAGTAGTCGATGATTGTTTCACCGTTAGGCCCGAACTGATCAAGCTGCTTAATCCCACCATAGCGGCTCCCCATTCCGGCCGCCAAAATCAACAAGGTTGGTTGCATTATCTACTTAGTTTAGTCATTCCGGCTTAGGAAAGAATGACGATTACATGTTTTGCCGCGCAAATTTACAGAAAACCTGATACGCAGGTCAGCAAATGCGGATTATCCCATGCAAATCCATTCAATCACGAAATGAGGAAATTCTTTCTCTTAATTGTTATAAATTAAATTTGTTCTTTTAACTTTGCGCTTAACAATAGTTGCCTAAGCAACAAATTACACTTCATCAACTTTAACGCAGCCGGTATGCCTTTTTACCACGCACTCGGAACGATTCCGCCGAAACGGCACACGCAGTTTGAAAAACCAGACGGCGGGTTCTACTATGAGCAGTTATTTGGCACCATCGGCTTCGACGGCATGTCTTCGCTGCTCTACCATCTGCAACGTCCAACCATGGTCAAAGCCGATCTGGGCAGCGTTGACATGACGCCGAAAATCAGTATTAACCGCAACATCCTGTCCCGAAAACTCATCGGCTTTGATCTGCCTCCGGCCGATGACTACCTCGACAGCCGCACACCGCTCATGGTTAACCATCAAACGATTATCGGGTTGGCAGCCCCCCGGCAATCAATGACCGGTTATTTCTACAAAAATGCCGATGCCGACGAGCTGCTGTTCATCCATCAGGGCAGCGGCCGGCTCCGGACACTGCTCGGTACGATTCCGTTTGGCTATGGCGACTACCTCGTCATTCCGCGCGGCATGATTTACCAGATTGAGTTTGACAGCGCTCAGAACCGCATACTCTATGTAGAGTCAGGTTCGCCGATCTATACCCCTAAGCGCTACCGGAATTTTTTTGGTCAGTTGCAGGAACACGCCCCCTTCTGCGAACGCGATATCCGCCGGCCGCAGGAGCTGGAGACACATGACGAGACAGGCGATTTCATCATTAAGATCAAAAAACAGGGTACGCTCCATGCGCTGGTCTATGCAACCCACCCGTTTGATGTTATTGGCTGGGATGGCTATAATTTCCCGTATGCCTTCAGCATTTTTAATTTTGAGCCCATCACCGGCCGCATCCATCAGCCACCACCCGTCCACCAGACGTTTCAGACCGACGCGTTTGTTGTCTGTTCGTTCTGCCCGCGTCTCTACGACTACCACCCCAAGGCAATTCCGGCTCCTTATAACCACTCGAATATCGACTCCGACGAAGTTATCTACTACGTCGACGGTGATTTTATGAGCCGCAACGACATTGCTGCCGGCCACCTGACACTACACCCGGGCGGCATTCCTCACGGTCCGCATCCCGGCGCCATGGAACGCAGTATCGGCAAAACCGAAACCCGGGAATATGCCGTAATGGTCGATACCTTTCAGCCGCTGACGCTGACCGAACAGGCTATGCAGCTCGATGACGGGAAATACTTCCGGTCATGGCTATAAACACTTCATCTTCAACAAACTATGAAACGAACAGACAACCTGACGGCCATGCCGTCGAATACGCATACCGGCGATTTTCTGCCGCTTAACGGTACTGACTACCTGGAACTTTATGTCGGCAATGCACGGCAGGCAGCCCACTACTTTCAGACAGCGTTCGGTTTTCAGCCACTGGCTTATGCCGGACTTGAAACGGGTTTGAAAGACCGTGAGTCATACGTAGTTGTCCAGGATAAAATCCGGCTGGTTCTGACCTCACCGCTCCATGAAGGCGGCGAAATCAGTCAGCATATCAACCGGCATGGCGACGGTGTCCGCGTGGTTGCCCTCTGGGTGGATGATGCCACCAGCGCCTTTACCGAAACAACCCGCCGGGGAGCAGTTCTGGCTCTGGAACCTACTCATGAGCAGGATGATGCAGGCTATGTAGTCCGGTCGGGTATCCGGTCATACGGCGATACCGTGCATATTTTCGTAGAGCGCAACGACTACCACGGCGTTTTCCTGCCGGGATTCAAACCCTGGCAACCCCATTACCAGCCAACTCCGGTCGGCCTCCGATATGTTGACCACATGGTAGGTAATGTAGGCTGGAACGAGATGAATACGTGGGTTAATTTTTACGCAAACGTGATGGGGTTTGCGCAGCTGGTCTCATTCGACGATAAAGATATTTCGACCGATTACACGGCCCTGATGAGTAAGGTCATGAGTAACGGGAACGGCCGGATTAAATTTCCGATCAACGAACCGGCAGAAGGTAAGAAAAAATCACAGGTGGAGGAATACCTCGATTTTTACGGCGGGCCCGGCGTACAACACATTGCTGTTGCGACCGACCATATCATCGATACCGTGACGGCCCTCCGCGACCGGGGCGTTGAGTTTCTGCGCGTGCCGGACACCTATTATGAAGAGCTGAAACTGCGGATCGGCGAGATTGACGAAGAGATTGAGCAGCTCCGTGAGCTCGGTATTCTGGTTGACCGCGACGATGAGGGCTATCTGCTGCAGATTTTCACCAAACCGGTATGCCCGCGCCCGACCTTGTTTTTTGAAATCATTCAGCGGAAAGGGGCCCGATCATTCGGAAAAGGAAACTTTAAGGCGCTGTTCGAAGCCATTGAACGCGAACAGGAACTGCGCGGCACACTCTAGCGAAAACCCTGACGATCAGAGACCATGCACCAGCGATATGACCAATATACAGCGTCGGAGCAGGCCGTCTGGAGACGGCTGTACGAACGGCAGATAGCCCAGCTTCCCGGCAAGGCCAGTAAGGCCTATTTGGATGGAATCGCAACGACCGGTTTTGTTGCGGACCATATTCCTGACTTTGACCGGGAGATTAACCCCCGGCTGCTCGCCCTGACCGGCTGGCAGGTTGTAGCGGTCCCCGGGCTGATTGACAACCGGACGTTTTTTACGCTCATGGCGAACCGGCAGTTTCCGGCAACGACCTGGCTGCGCCGCGCCGATCAGCTCGACTACCTGCAGGAGCCGGATATGTTCCACGATACGTTCGGGCATGTTCCATTGCTGTCGAATCAGGCGTTTTGTAATTTTCTGGCATCGCTCAGTCAGCTCGCCCTTGACCATATTCAGAGCGAAGAAGCCATCGACATGATTTCGCGGCTTTACTGGTATACGGTCGAATTTGGATTAATTCAGGAACCGGAGGGGCTTCGCATTTACGGAGGCGGTATTTTATCGTCGCCTGGTGAAACTACCTATAGCCTGTATGACCCGACACCGCACCGGTTGCCGTATGAGGTGTCTACCCTGCTGATGACACCCTATATCATCGACCGCTACCAGGACCGGTATTTCGTGATCCGTTCGTACGAAGAACTGTACCATTCGGTACCGGCTATTGCCCGTAATCTGGAGTTGCTGCTGACAAATTCCGTACATCTGTAGAGATCAGAACAAAATTGAATTATATTGATTGCTAGCAGAATATTATTAACAAGTTCTGCAAAACAACAATATACTCCGTAACAGAAAGTGCCCAAATAGCGTATTTAATTACATTTGTAATAATTTTAATAATTGCTATTAACCAATTTCCGTTATCTGATCTTTACAACATGACGCATCCTTCTGATTCGCGTGCTTACTTTTTCAAAATTGACACAACCATTAAAAAAATCAGGAATGCCCTCCAGAAGCAGTTTAATGATGCAGGGTTTGACCTGACGGTTGATCAATGGGTGGTACTCGACCACATTGCCAGAAATCCGGGCATCAGTCAGAATCTCCTGGCCGACCTGACGGCCAAGGACGCCCCGACGGTGACCCGGATTATCGACCTTCTCGCCAAAAAAAGCCTCGTTGAGCGCCGGATGGCGGAAGATGATCGCCGGAAGTTTCTGATTTATCCGACTAAAAACGGGCAACAGAAATACAGCGAAATGTTACCTACCGTGGCGGCAATCCGCCGGAAAGGATGGGGAAACCTGAACGAAGACGATTACCATCACTTCGTCAGAATTATGGATTCTATCTACAATAACTTTAACGACTGATTGGCCAGACAGGTTGGTGTGTCTGGTTAACGCAGGCCGGACAACTTTCTCCAGCTATGTTTGGTATTTTCAGCTACGGCATTGCCAGCCCACGGGTTGGCTACAAAACAGGTGACTACGTTTTAGACCTCGAAGTGGTCGGCCTGCTCGGTTTTTTCCGCGACCTGTCCGTCGATCCGGCCGTATTTGCTCAACCTGCCTTAAACAATTTTATTGCCCTTGGCAACACTGCCTGGGTGGCTGTTCAGGATCGGATCCAATCCCTCCTCAACGATCCTGAACAGCCTCTGGCTTCTATCCACGATCAGGTGTTTATTGATCTGTCCGGAGTGACAATGCACCTGCCCGTTCAGATCGGCGACTACACCGATTTTTATGCCGGTATAGAGCATGCCCGGAATGTCGGCCTGATGTTCCGCCCCAACGGCGATCCGCTGCTCCCGAATTACCGCCATCTGCCGGTTGCGTATCATGGCCGTGCCTCGTCCATTGTGGTTTCCGGCACACCGGTCAAACGCCCTGACGGTCAGTTTCTGCGCCATGACCAGCCCGTTTTCGGCCCGACAGAAGCACTTGATTTTGAACTGGAGCTGGGGCTGATTATCGGCAGGAAAACCCCGCAGGGAACACCCGTACCGACCGACGAAGCAGAAGACTGCATCTTTGGCGTTGTGCTTTTCAACGACTGGTCGGCCCGCGACATTCAGCGGTGGGAATATCAGCCGCTCGGCCCGTTTCTGGCCAAAAACTTTGCCTCCACCATGTCGGCATGGGTACTGCCCTTTTACCAGCTGGAAGCGGCCAGAATCGCAGGGCCGGCACAGGAACCCACTCCGCTGCCTTATCTGCAAACCCGTCAGCCCGGTCATTTTGATATTCATCTGGAGGTATTTTTACAGCCTGCCAACGGCGATGAAGTCCTGCTCAGCCAGTCCAATGCACGGCATCTGTACTGGAATTTTGCCCAGATGATTGCCCACCATACCATAAATGGCTGTAACCTCAACATCGGCGATGTACTGGCATCCGGCACCATTTCGGCCCCCGCCGCAGAAAACAGTCCGGCTGGTACAGGCACCTTTGGCTCTTTGCTTGAATTGTCGTGGGGTGGTCAAAAACCCGTTACGCTTCCGGATGGCAGCACCCGAACCTATCTGCATGACGGCGATACCATTACGCTGCGCGGCTGGATAGAAACCGCCACCGGCCGGCTTGAACTGGGAGAAGCACGCGGGCAGATCGTTGGCTAACGATACATTTTACTGACCTTTATCCGGACAACTTTTGTTATTCCGGTGTACTGTAATTGCTACTTTATGAAAACCATTAAACCTGCCGACATTCCTCATCCCGACTTTCACCGGCTTATGATCGGAGCCATTGGCCCCCGGCCGATTGCCTTTGCCAGCACCATCGATGGTTCGGGAGCCGTTAACCTGAGTCCGTTCAGTTTTTTCAACATGATGGGCTCTAAACCGCCAACCGTCGTTTTTGCAACAACCATCAACCGGCATCTCCAGAAAAAACATACGTTGCTGAATATCGAAGCCGTACCGGAAGTGGTCATTAACATTGTTAACTACGCGATGGTAGAGCAGATGTCGCTCTCAAGCGCCGAATTTGAGCGCGGTGTCAGTGAGTTTGAGAAGGCCGGATTTACGCCGGTAGCCTCTACCCTGGTGCTTCCGCCCCGCGTTGCCGAATCGCCGGTGGCGTTTGAGTGCCGCGTTACGCAACTTATCCCGATTGGGGAGGGGGCAGGCAGCAGTCATCTGATTGTGGCCGAAATTGTGCTGGCCCACGTTAAGGAGGAGATTCTGGATGAACACGGCACCATCGACCCGGCTAAAATTGACCTCATCGGCCGGATGGGCGGCAACTGGTATGCACGGGCCAACGGGGAGGCTTTGTTTGAAGTAGCCCGCCCACAACGGGGCATCGGTTTCGATCAGCTTCCGCTCAGTGTGCGGGAAAGCCGCATTCTCTCCGGAAATGACCTGGGTAAACTGGCCGCCGTACTGGAATTACCGGCGGCAGAAGAGGTACTGGCCTACCGGCAATCGGGAAAGGTAACGGCATTGTTCGAAGAAGCAGAGGCAGGCTGCGCTTACCTGCCTGATTTGCTGCACAGCCGTGCCAAACACCTGCTTCAGGCCAGCCAGGTAAACGAAGCCTGGCTGGTTCTGTTACAAACGAGCCTCACCTAAACCAGGAATTCACATTTTTTCGGTACTTTTTTTGTACATACGCTTGGTATTATGTGAATAATCAATGGAATTACTATATTCGCCCAGTTCCAAAACCACAGACTTACCATGACCCTTTCTACTGAAGCCTTTTTAGAATCGTACAAACCTGAAGTCCGGGATTTAGCCTTACGCATACGCGATGTCGTCCGCGATGTCTTACATGATACCAGTGAAACGGTCAATCCGGCCTATAAGACCATTATCTATGGAGCAGGTCCACACATGTCTGATGAAATCTGCTACATAGCTCCTTTAACGACCAGTGTAAATCTTGGTTTCCCCTATGGAACAAAGTTACCGGATCCGGAAGGATTACTGAAAGGAACGGGAAAACTGATGCGGCATATCAAGTTTGAAGGTGAAACAGAAGTAGATACCCCTGCTATCCGTGCTATCCTGACCGCCGCCAAAACCCACGGAAACTTTTAATATAAATGGATAATGTACAATGAATAATAGATAATGAGTCACAAGCCTGCTACTTCACATTATTCATTGTACATTACTCATTAACAATTATTCATTTTTAAAACCCAATTGCTGTATTATCCGCTCTCGGGTCGGAGGCACCCTCGTAAGAGCCATCCGGCCGTACCAGAACACAATCCATCCGGCCGAGTGTATTGGTCAATTGCTCCAGAA
Organism: Arsenicibacter rosenii; assembly: GCF_001870735.1. Lineage (GTDB taxonomy): Bacteria > Bacteroidota > Bacteroidia > Cytophagales > Spirosomataceae > Arsenicibacter > Arsenicibacter rosenii. The sequence continues at coordinate 128,114 of NZ_MORL01000003.1, forward strand.
TATATCCCCGGCCTTGTAAAGCCCTGATGGTTTGATCCGTAAATGCCCCGTTTTCGAAGGTTGTTTTGTCGGGTAGCCACTGGTGGTGGAACTTCAGGGCATTTACTGACTGCTGCATGGTCATGCCATGCTCAATTACGTTCAGAATCGTCTGAAATACCGATGTAATAATGGTTGAGCCACCCGGCGTACCGACGACCATAAATAGCTTACCGTCTTTTTCGATAATGGTTGGCGTCATCGACGAGAGCATCCGTTTGCCCGGCGCAATGGCGTTGGCCTGATTGCCGATCAGCCCGAACATGTTCGGTACACCCGGCTTAATGCTGAAGTCATCCATTTCGTTGTTCATAAAGAACCCGCCGCCACCGATTACGACACGGCTACCGTAGCCACCATTCAGCGTTGTCGTGATTGAAACAGCATTGCCCTCCCTGTCGACAATCGAAAAGTGCGTTGTTTCAAGGCTTTCGTAGCCCGGGATTGTCCCGCCCTTAACGGCTTTACTGTCGGTCGCTTTCGCAAATGAGAAATCAGTCCAGCGGTGTTTCAGATAGGCACGATCAATAAGCTGCCCGACAGGGACTTTTACGAAGTCCGGATCACCCAGAAATTTAGCACGGTCGGCATACACGCGGCGTTCGGCTTCAATCATCACCTGCACCGTTGAGTCACGGTTCCAGCCCCAGCGGCGCAGCGGATAAGGCTCCACAAAACGCAGCAGCTGCAGCAAGGCTACCCCACCGCTCGACGTTGGGGGCATGGTAATGATCGAAAATTCCTTGTACGACGCCTTAATCGGATCACGCCAGACCGAGTGGTAGTTTTTCAGATCTTCGGCCGAAATCAGCCCGTTGCCCTGCTCCATTTCAGACACCAGCAACCGGGCCGTCTCGCCCTCATAAAATCCGGCACGTCCTTTATCCTGAATCCGGCGCAGCACGGCCGCGAGATCTTTCTGAATCAGTACATCGCCTTTGGCCCAGGCCGTCGTATCGCCGGGGGTCTGGCTGGCTTTCATGAAATAGCTTTTTCCGGGGTTGATCCGCATCAGGTCTTTTTTCACACGGTTCAGTCCGTTGGCTTCGCGCTCCGTCAGCACCACTCCCTTTTCGGCCAGATCGATTGCCGGCTGAAGGACCTGTGCCCAGCTCAGCTTTCCGAACCGTTTGTGTGCTTCAACCATACCATCAACCGACCCGGGTACGCCACTCGCCAGGTGCCCGCTGATACTCAGCCCCTGCATCACATTACCCGACGCATCGAGGTACATATTCTGATGGGCCTTGCCCGGTGCTTTTTCGCGGAAATCGAGCGTATAGGCATTGCCCTTTGCATCGCGGAACACCATAAAGCCCCCGCCGCCGATGTTGCCTGCTGCCGGATAGACCACCGCTAAGGCAAACTGCACTGCCACTGCCGCGTCTACCGCATTACCACCGGCCTTCATAATCTCTGTGCCGACACGGCTAGCATCCGGATGTGCCGACGCCACCACCCCATTCCGTGCAATAACCCCCTGCCGGTCGGAGTAAAATGGTTTGACCGTCGGGTCTTCATTGGAATACTGATAGACACCCTGGCTTTTGGCAAGGCCGGGTTGTTGCTGCGTGGTAGATGATACAGGTTTGCTGGTTTTGCAGGCCGCAAATGCCAATGCAAAAAGCAGCGCATACGCATTCGCGTGTAGAACTTTTTTCAGCATGATTCAGGAGGCAGGTAGTTGTTGAATCCACTAATCTACAAATAAAACCCGGATTCGGTAACCGCACCCGGTAAACAAACACGGAGCTTCCTGCTTTAAAGGTTTCTATTTCTCCCCCATTTTTGCCAGTTTTACAGAAAAATAGAATCCGGCCTGCTCCGCTTGCCGATTTCCGGTACGGGAAATCACACAATGGCCCGTTTTGACTTACTAACATATGGCAATGACAGCAAAGCCTCTATATAAACACCTCTCTCAGCAAATTACCGCCTATGCTCCCGAAGAAGCCCGGGAGATGGCCTTTATGTTACTTGACCATTACTTTGGCCTGCGGAAGGCCGATGTCTTGTCTGATAAATCCCTGCCCGCCAACCGTACTGAGCCGGACTGGAATCAGATCATCAGCCGGCTGAACAATCAGGAACCGATTCAGCACGTGATCGGTACGACGATTTTTTGCGGACTGGAGTTTGAAGTATCACCGGATGTGCTGATCCCCCGTCCGGAAACGGAAGACCTTGTCCGGCTGATCATGCACGACTTTGCCGACCGTGCCGACCCGATAGAGGCCGGTCCGGTTCAGGTGCTGGATATGGGCACCGGCAGCGGCTGTCTGGCCGTTACGCTGGCCCGTTTTCTGCCAACGTCGATCGTAACGGCCTGGGACGTGTCGGAAAAAGCCCTGTCGATGGCCCGGCGCAATGCCGAAAATCTGCATGCAGAGGTTACTTTTGAAAATCAGGATTTGCTCAGTATTCCGGCGACCGACACCCGCAAATTCGACTGTATCGTGAGCAATCCGCCGTATGTTACGCGCTCAGAAGCGGCTCAGATGGACCGGAATGTGCTTGATTACGAGCCGGATGTGGCGCTTTTTGTCGAAGACAGCGATCCGCTTATTTTTTACAAGGCCGTAGCCGATTACAGCAAGGCGCACCTCAATGCCGACGGTGCCTGCTACGTCGAAATCAACGAGCGGTTTGGAGAAGCCACCCGTCAGGTGTTCGAAGAGCGTGGCTTCCGCCAGATTCAGGTCTACAGAGACATTCATGGTAAAGACCGCAGTATCCGGGCTACGTTTTAACGGCCGCTAAGGGTTAGTGAACAGGGCTGGTTCGGCTGTCACTAACCACAAGCCCTCATCAACCATTATGCAAGCAACGTCGTTTACCTATCACGCTAAAATAAAAGAAGTTACGTCTGAAATCGGCAAGATCGTTGTCGGGCAGGACCGCCTCATAGACCGGCTGCTGGTCGGGCTGTTTACCGGCGGGCATATTCTGCTGGAAGGCGTTCCCGGTCTGGCAAAGACCCTGACGATCAATACGCTGGCTAAAGTACTTCAGCTTGATTTTCAGCGCATTCAGTTTACGCCTGACCTGCTCCCCGCCGATCTGATCGGGACGATGATCTATAATCAGAAAACGGGGGATTTTGAGGTTAAGCAAGGTCCGATTTTTGCCAACCTGATTCTGGCCGACGAGATTAACCGCTCTCCGGCAAAGGTGCAGTCTGCCCTGCTGGAAGCCATGCAGGAAAAGCAGGTGACCATCGGCGAAGAGACGTTTATTCTCAATCCGCCTTTTCTTGTTCTGGCTACGCAAAACCCTGTCGAACAGGAAGGTACCTATCCGTTGCCGGAAGCCCAGGTGGACCGGTTCATGATGAAGGTGTTCGTCGATTACCTGAGTAAGGAAGACGAACTACAGGTAATGCGGCGGATGTCGAATATGAACTTCAACTACGAAGTGCAGCCAATTCTGGAAACCGACGACATTACGGCCATCCGGAATGAGATCAACAACGTAAATATATCCGAGTCGCTGGAGCAGTACATCATTGAGCTGGTGTTTGCAACCCGCCGTCCGCTGGAATATAACCTGCGCGATGAAGCCCGTTATATTCAGTTCGGGGTGTCGCCACGGGCCAGTATCAACCTGAATCTGGCCGCCAAAGCCATTGCCTACTTCGACCAGCGCGACTATGTGTTGCCGGAAGACATCAAAGAGGTAATGCCGGACGTGTTCAATCACCGGATTATGCTTAACTACGAAGCCGAGGCCGACGGGGTCAATACCCTGCAGGTCATCGACTCCATCCTCCGCAAAGTCGCGATTGGACGATAAATTTATTGCGTGATTGGGTGAGTGAGCGATTGAGTGAATTAACGCAGAATTCACTCAATCGCTCACTCACCCAATCACGCATTGCCAGCTTATGTACGTAAAACCAAAGAAACACCTCGGGCAGCATTTCCTTGATGATCAGCGCATTGCCCAGAAGATAGCCGATCTGCTGACGGGGCATGACGGGTACAGGTATGTACTCGAAATTGGCCCCGGAACCGGCGTCCTGACTCAATACCTGCTGCCAAAATCAGAATACGAGACTTATGTAGTTGAAATTGACACGGAGTCGGTTACGTATCTGAAAAAATACTTTCTGCCACTCAAGGGCCGTATCTTCGAAGGCGATTTTCTGACGATGGATCCCGCTGTGTTTACCTTCGGGCAGGAAGGAAGTGAACCTCCGTTTGCCGTTATCGGCAACTTTCCGTACAATATTTCGTCGCAGATTTTCTTTAAGATTCTGGAAATCAAAGACCGCGTACCGGAAGTGGTCTGTATGCTGCAGCGGGAGGTAGCCCAGCGGCTGGCAGCGCCGGCCGGCAAGAAAGATTACGGTTTGCTGAGTGTGTTCCTGCAGGCCTGGTACGACATTACGTATGAGTTTACGGTAGATCCGGACGTTTTTATCCCGCCGCCGAAAGTGCATTCGGGTGTTATCCGGCTGAAACGCAATAAGGTAACGGAACTGGGTTGCGACGAACGGAAATTTACGCAGGTTGTCAAAGCAGGCTTTAACCAGCGCCGCAAAACACTCCGGAATGCGCTCAAACCGCTTGGCATTACCGAAGCCGCCGCCGCCAGCCACTTCATGGACAAACGCGCCGAGCAGTTGAGTGTCGCCGAATTTATCGAGCTTACACTGCTGATGAGCGACAAATCCGGCAAGGCTCCGGCCACTGAATAAACCGCAGACGTAACGACCCGTCTAACAAACAGACGTGGCCAACCGTTCTACCTGCATAGCAATCGTACTGTACTGACTAATGACTTTCGAGCTTACCAAAGAATACCTTGAACATATTCAGCTGGCAATTGAAGAGCGCGACGAAACGACGCTCAGAGCTGATATGGCGGAACTGTATCCGGCCGATATTTCAAGTATCCTGTATGAACTCGAACCCGACCGGGCCCATTACCTGCTTAACTTACTCGACCAGCAGGTGGGTGCCGACATTCTGGCTAACCTTGACCCTGCCGTCCGGTTAGACCTGCTCGAAACCTTTTCGTCGGCTGAGCTCGCTCCGCTCATTAACGAAATGGACTCCGACGACGCCGTTGACATTCTGAACGAACAGCCTATCCGCATTCGTGAAGAAGTCATTGCGTTGCTCGAAGACCGCGAACAAGCCCGCTTTATCCTCGACCTGCTCCATTACGACGAGGATGTGGCGGGCGGGCTGATGCAGAAGGAGTTAGTGAAGATCAACGTAAACCTGACCGTAAACGCCTGTATCGAGGAAATCCGTGATCAGACCGAAGATGTTGAGAAGGTTTACTCCGTCTATGTCGTTGACGATGCGGATGTGCTGCTGGGGCTGGTATCCCTGAAGCGGATTGTACTTGCCCGCCGGAATGCCAAAATCGCCGACATTTACACCCGGGACATTCTGTTTGTGGAGACCTACCGGCCGGTTGAGGAAGTGGCCGAGATCATGCAGCGCTATGACCTTGATGCCATTCCGGTCGTAAATGTGCAGGGACGTCTGCTGGGACAAATCACCATCGACGACGTGGTCGACGTCATTACCGAACAGGCCGATGAAGATATTCAGGCGATCTCGGGTCTGTCGGGTGAGGTCGAAGAAGATGATAATATCTGGGCCCGCTCGCGGGTGCAGCTCCCGTGGCTGGTTGCCGGGGCAGTGGGTAGTTTGCTGGCGGCCACAGTCATCAACGGTTTTCAAAGCCAGCTGAGCAAAATTGCCGCACTGGCGGCCTTCATTCCGATTATTGGCTCTACGGGCGGCAATGTCGGCATTCAGACCGCCTCGCTGATTGTACAGAGCCTGGCCGACACATCGGGACTAAGTACAACCTTGTCGCAACGGTTGTTACGCGCCTTTCTGGTGGCGATTATCAACGGCCTGGTAGTCGGGCTGATGGCCGGTACCTACACCTTTCTGATTGGCGAACCCCGTCTGTTCTGGGTTGTGGGACTATCGTTGCTGGCGGTCGTGATGCTGGCGTCGTTTATGGGGACAATCACTCCGCTGCTGCTCAACCGCATCGGCATCAATCCGGCAGTGGCCTCAGGGCCTTTTATCACCACCGCTAATGATCTGATCGGTATCGGGGTATATTTTACCATTGCCGAACTGCTCCTTGCGGAGGTATAAGTGCTTTTTTGCGCTACTTTCGTTACATTAGCACACATTTTACCAGCTACTTACACCGTTATGATCCGATACGCAACGCTTCTTTTACCGGTACTTGTTTTTTCCTATGGCTGCCAGCAAGCCGATAAAAAACAGCAGACCGATACAGCAGATACTCAGAAACCGGCAACCACCTGCTACCGGCTGGTGACCGGTCAGGATACCGTATCCATGCAGTTGACCACCAAAGGCAGTGACGCCGAAGGGGCGCTTACCTATAATTTTTATGAGAAAGACCGCAACCAGGGTACCTTCACCGGCACATTCCACGGTGACACGCTGCTGGCCAATTATACCTTTCAGTCAGAAGGTACCCAGTCAATCCGGGAGGTAGCCTTTCTGCGGCAAGGAGATGAACTGGTTGAGGGGTATAGCGATATGGAGGATCAGAACGGTAAATTTGTGTTTACCGACAAGGCTACCATCAGTTTCACCGAAGGCATCCGGCTGAAAAAAGAGTCGTGCAGGTAGGACCTTGAAAACCAGGAACGCCCTGCATTTTTATGCGGACAATTTTATTGCCTCTGAGGGTTAACAGATCTGGCTTTTTTCTTTTTATAAACCAGTACGCTTTCATGCGTTTTTGCCAGACCGAACAACCCTTTTGCTTTTATCTCCGCTTGCTTCTCAATAGTTGTCATAGCGTGATTTAAACGTTAAGCTACAATTTACACAAGCGTTAAATATACGCTGCTCTTCTCCCTCCCTCTCGGCATCTGGTAAGTTTTGGGTATTTTTGGCCCTCATTTGCCTAAAGAGACTTTATGATCGCCGTAATTCAGCGTGTTTCGCAAGCCTCCGTGACCATCAGCGGACAAGTAAAAGGAGAAATCGGTACCGGGTTTATGATCCTGCTCGGGATTACCCATGCCGATACCAAAGAAGATATTGACTGGCTCAGCAAAAAGATCGTGGGCATGCGCATCTTCAACGATGACGAAGGAAAAATGAACCTCGATCTGAAAGCGGTTGGCGGCAGCATCCTGCTCATCAGTCAGTTTACGCTCCATGCTTCCACGAAAAAAGGCAACCGTCCCAGCTTCCTCGAAGCGGCCAAACCAGACATCGCCATTCCGCTTTACGAACAAATGATTTCGCAGCTTTCGGCAGATCTGGGCCACCCTGTCCAGACCGGGGAGTTCGGGGCCGACATGCATGTTTCGCTGCTTAACGACGGGCCGGTAACGATAATTATTGATACCAAAAATCGTATTTAACTCTCTTTTACGTTAATTTTACCAGACTCCCCCTGCTCATTAGCACGCAGGCTGTAAACTGAATGGATTTTTTTCCGGCCGAATTAACTGATTACGTTGAAAGCCACACGTCGCCCGAAAGTGACGTTTTAGAACGGCTTAACCGCAATACACACGCTCACGTCCTTCGCCCGCGCATGCTGTCAGGGCATTTACAGGGACGTTTGCTGTCTATGCTGTCGCACATGCTTCGTCCACGGCGCATTCTCGAACTGGGTACCTATACCGGTTATTCCGCTTTATGCCTGGCCGAAGGGCTGGCTGACGACGGGCTGCTGATTACAATCGACAACAACGAAGAGCTGGAAGATTTTGCCCGCTCCTATTGGCAGCAAACTCCCTATGCCGGTAAAATTGATTTCCGGCTGGGCGATGCGGCTCAGATTATCAACAGCCTGGAAGAGGAATTTGACCTTGTTTTCATCGATGCCGATAAACGCAATAACGGAACGTACTTTGATCTGGTGATTGATAAAGTACGGCCGGGTGGCATCATTCTGGCCGATAACGTGCTGTGGAGCGGTAAGGTGGTGGGGCCGGTTAAAGCGTCGGATAAGGATACACACGCGGTTTTAGCCTTTAATGATAAAATAAATGCCGATCCGCGCGTTGAGAATATATTACTGCCGATCCGTGACGGGTTGATGATGATGCGCAAGAAGTGATTTCCTGTATTGACTAACACTGTTAACGAATAACCCATGAATAGACCGTACACCCTGACCTGCCTCTTCCTGCTCATCAGCTGGTTGACACTGGCCCAGCCTGTACCAACTCCACCCATTCCGGCTCAGGTCAATTTTGCCGGCATCTCTGTGAATTTTGATGATGGTGCCCGTAGCATCATTCAACAGGATGTCAGGGCGTTACTGTCGAACCGCCAGTTCTGGCAGGCCAAGCTCGACCGCGTTGTACTTTACTTCCCGACGATTGAAGCCATCCTGACCGACGAAGAGGTCCCGACCGATTTTAAATACCTGGCCGTCCAGGAGAGTTCGCTCCTTCCCGACGCGGTTTCGTCGTCGCAGGCGGTTGGATTCTGGCAGTTTAAAGAAGGGACAGCCATCGATCACGGCATGCGGGTCGACGGTGAGGTTGACGAGCGCCGGAGCATCACGGCCTCAACACACGGGGCGGCTAAATACCTCAAACGCAGCAATGGCATTTACAACAACTGGGTATCGGCCCTTTACTCCTACTACCTCGGCACCGGCGGCATCAGCAAACTGATTTCTCCGGACTGGGCCTATGCAAAGGAAATTTACCTGGACGGGCAGGCCGACCGGTATATGCTCCGTTTCTTCGCCCACAAAATTGCGATTGAGAGCGCGATTGCCAGCCACCAGACCGCCAATACCATTGCCCTGGTTGAGTATCCCAAAGCAAGCGGTAAAACCCTGAACCAGGTGGCCGAAGAAACGGGGGTAGAACCAACGGAACTCCGCAAATACAACCGCTGGGTATTAGCCGAAAATATCCCGAATGACAAGGCGTATTCGCTCATGATTCCGACGCCGAACAACCAGATTAACGATGTACGGCAAAAAATCGGGCAGGCAACCGACCGGCCAACCGCCGATTTTAGTCAGAACGATATTGGTTTCCCGGTGCTTCGTAAAATCACGACAGGCGTTCAGAGCAAAAACGATCCGATTCTGTATGAAATTAACGGGCTGCCCGGCATTCAGGCCCAGGCAGGCGATAATGCCGGTTCGCTGGCCCGTAAAGCACGTGTTAGCCTGTCGAGTTTCCTTCGGTATAACGAGCTAGGCGAACTGGACCCGATTGTGCCGGGCGAAGTGTATTACCTGGCCAAAAAGCGGAAGAAAGCGCTGGTACCGTATCATACGGTCCGGGAAGACGAAACGATCCGGAGCATTGCACACCGCTATGGCATCCGGACTAAGTTTATCATGCGCTACAACCGGCTCGACCGCGTCCAGAAACTACAGGTTGGCCGGGTGATGTGGCTGCGTGAAAAACGGCCAAGAGACCGCCCTGTTGAAGTGATAAACGCACCGACACCGCCGGTATATGACCGTACGCCGTCGATCCCGTCGAACCAGCCGGGTGTAAACCGGGCCATTGCCTCAACGCCTTCTGAGCAGCCGGCCGATGGTAACCCGACACGCAGTAATGACTACCCGAAAACGGCCGCCGACCGCAAGGTATACACACCGAAACTGGCCGGTACACCGGTCGACGAGCCCGCTACCAAACCGGCACCCACAACGCCGGCCCCGATTCCTGCCAATCCGGCACCGGTAAATACCCCGACCCGTACCGCACCGGCGCCATCGCGGTCAGCGGATAATCCGGCAGGTACGCAGCGTGTGGTCATTGTCCGGGACGGAAGCGGAACCTCAACCACCACAACACCGGTCGGCACTCCGTCAAATCCGACACGCCAACCGGCGGGTATTGACGAAAGCAGTATTCCGACCGACGACAAACCACCGATTAATGTACCAACCAAACCATCCGGCAACGGCGGTTTTGAGGTAACCGGCAACCCTTCGGGCGCGGGGCGTGCAACTGGTACCAAAGCCAAACCGTTTACGCCATCGGCCAGCAGTGCGCCCAAAACCGAACCGGTAACGCCACCGGCCAAAACACCGGCAGCGGCAACGGCGTCGAAAGGCGGGCGCGCAATGACCCATACCGTGCAGGGCGGACAAACCTACTACAGCATTTCAAAAATCTACGGCGTCTCGATCGACGATCTGCTGGCTTGGAATAGCCTGACGCTGGAAGACAGACTTTCTGTAGGTCAGCAGCTTAACATCCGGAATGTACCGGCAGGGTTCCCCGTCGGACAGGAAGTACGGCCGTCAACGGCAAGCAGTCAGCCTAAAGAAGATGTTGTTTATCATACCGTACAAAAAGGCGAAACGATGTTCCGGATTTCGAAACAATACAACGTTAGCGTGGAGCAAATCCAGCAATGGAACGCGCTGTCGGATGTAGCGGTGAAAGAAGGTCAGAAAATAAAGATCATCAAGCAACTATGATATTAATCGACAACACCTGCATCAGCGACGACGTTGCCGACAAGTTTTTTGTCTGTAATCTGGACAAATGCAAAGGTGCCTGCTGCGTAGAAGGCGATATGGGCGCCCCTCTGGAAGCCGGCGAGCCTGAAATGCTGAAGAAGATTTATCCGAAAATCAAATCATACCTCTCTCCTGCCGGTATAAAAGCCATTGAAGAACAAGGCCTTTACGAGCAGGATGTAGATGGCGACTATGTAACGACGACCGTTGGCGGCCGCGAATGCGTGTATGCTATTTATGACGACAGAGGTATCTTGAAGTGCGGCATCGAAGAGGCATATAACGACGGCGTGGTCGACTGGAAAAAACCGGTTTCCTGCCACTTGTACCCGATCCGCGTAACCAAATATGAGGCTTACCATGCCCTTAACTACGACCGCTGGCCGATCTGTAGTCCGGCCTGTAGTTTTGGCGAACAGTTACAGGTGCCGGTCTACAAGTTTGTTCGTGAAGCGCTCGTCCGCGCCTACGGACAGGAATGGTACGACAAACTGGTCGCCGCGATCGAGACCAAAGAATAGATGTCAACAACGCAAAAGCTCCGGAAGGGGCTTTTGCCCGTTAAGCCCATGCGTGATTATTTTCAGGATGTGTATGATGTAGTCCGGCAGATTCCGGCAGGCAGGGTCACTACGTACGGAGCGATTGCCCGCTATCTGAGCCTGCGGGCGGGGGCCCGTATGGTGGGCTGGGCCATGAACGGCTCGCATACCCAACCCGATATACCGGCTCACCGTGTTGTCAACCGGCTGGGCATACTGTCAGGCAAACACTTTTTTGGCTCCCCTACAGCCATGCAGGAACGCCTGGAAGCCGAAGGCATCCGCGTTGAAAATGATCAGATCGTTGATTTTACCAGCGTACTCTGGGATCCGGCGTCAGAGCTGACCGTCTAAAGATTTTTAAGGTACTTCTGCCCGCCCAGTGCCCGCATCTGCCGCGAGATCTGACGGGTTCGTCTGAGAATATAAGCTGACGGATTCTGGATAGAAAACTTAATCGGATTTGGTAATACCGCCGCAATACGGGCCGCTTCATCGCGCGACAGCAGCTTAGCAGTATGCCCGTAGTAGCGCTGAGAGGCGGCTTCCACGCCAAAAGTCAGCGGACCGGTTTCGGCCACGTTCAGATATACTTCGAGGATGCGCTTTTTGCCCCAGATCAGTTCGATCAGCACCGTAAAATAGACCTCCAGCCCTTTGCGGATATAGCTCCGCCCGTTCCAGAGAAAAACGTTTTTAGCCACCTGCTGAGAGATCGTACTGGCACCGCGCGGGCGTTTCCGGGTTTTATTTTCTTTGATAGCATCCTGGATCTCATCAAAATCAAATCCCCAGTGAACCGGAAACTGCTGGTCTTCCGACGCCACAACCGCCAGAGCTGCCTCCCTGCTGATTTCATCCAGCGAACGCCATTTTTTGTAAACCTTAGCCGATTTATCGTCGCCCATGGCGTCCAGCTTACGACTCACCACCAGCGGCGTTACCCAAACCGGAATGTACTTCAGGACAATTACCCAACCAATGGATCCAAGAAACAGCCAGATAAAGATCCGGATGGTGTACAGATAGACCGTATTCAGAATCGGATACTGACGGATCGCTGTCCGGATTTGCCGCAGCAGGTCCGGTGTTTCTTTCTCTGACGGTTCAGGGCGGGTATAATTCCCCGCAGACTTATGGCCAGAGCCATCTGCCGGACGGTTTTCAACCGTTTGCCGGGGGCGGTTACGAAACGTATTACGCGGAATATTCTGGTTATTTGGTTGCATAGGTGGCTGACTTCAGTGCGAAAATACAACTACGCAAACAATTCGGAAGCGACCCGGTCGGCGAAAAGTTTACCAGCTTCTGTTAATATTAACACATCGCCCTGAATAGTTACCCAACCAGCCGCCTGTAATTGAGCCAACGGTTTATGTTGTAGCGCTATAAAATCTGCCTGGAGCAGCCTGTTAAGTTCCGGAATGGAGCAGCCCCAGATGGTCCGCAAACCGGTCAGCAGGTATTCATTGACCTGATCCGCCACCGACAGTACCTCAGTTGTAGCGGGAATAGTGTGTTCGGCCAAAGCCCGGATATACCGGCTGTTGTTGGCTACATTCCATTGCCGTTCGCGGCCATTATACGAGTGCGCACTCGGTCCGATACCCAGATAAGGGCGTCGTTTCCAATAAGCCGAATTATGCCGGGCAAACTGGCCGGGCAGTGCAAAGTTGGAGATTTCGTAATGCACATACCCCGCCCCGGTCAACCCCGCAACAAGTTGTTCAAACTGCCCGGCCGCCAGCGCTTCGTCAACGGGTGTTAATTTCCCTTTCTGCTGCCACCGCCCGAATGCCGTATCCGGCTCAATCGTCAGCGCATAGGCAGATAGATGCGGCACCTGTAAGGCAAGCGCACTGGTCAGATCGCGCTCCCATACCTCCGGTTTTATACCGTAAATCAGATCAATGCTGATGTTGTCAAAACCAAGATCACGGGCCAGCTGTACGCAATGTTCTGCTTCAGCCGCAGTATGGGCCCGGTTCATCCAGCGAAGCGTTTCTTCGTCAAATGTCTGGATACCAACACTTAACCGATTTACAAACCGGCGGAAGAGTTGTAGATTTGCAGCGGTAAGATCGTCCGGATTCGCTTCCAGTGTAATTTCCGGATCGGCAATAACGGAGAAGTGCTGATAAATTGTCCCGAAAATCTGCTCCAGTTCGCCCTGATTAAGCAGAGAAGGGGTGCCGCCGCCGAAATAAATGGTCTCAAGCGGCCGGGCAGGCAGATAGTCATTTTGCAACCCGATTTCCTGACAGATGGCATCGACCATCGCCGGTTTCTGCTTCAGGCTGGTACTGAAGTGAAAGTCGCAATAGTGGCAGGCCTGCTTGCAGAAGGGGATGTGTAGGTAAAGATGCATTACAGTTTCTTTTCCAACACAATGACCAGCCCGTATGTTCCTTGCTGGGTACCGATGATATCGAAGCCTTGCCGGATATTCAGCAGCAGCATCGAACGCCACTGGTTATAAGTCTGGGTACGTACCGCCCGATAGCCATTATGACGGCACCACTCATGCTGCTCAGTCATGAGCCTTGTAGCCACACCATGCCCCCGGTAGTCTGGCTCGACACAACCCAGCCAGCTGTAAAAATGGCCTTCCTTTCGCTCATAGCCCATTTTGTAGCCAATGACACGATCATGACAACGCGCCAGCCAAACCGTCAGCCGCCGGTTTTGGTAGTAGCGCATTTCAGCCAGTACCTCCTCCCGCAACTGATTCGGAAACACCGTCAGGTGTAAATCCAGGAGTGATTGTAACAGCGGAGCCGATGGCAACCCGGTTACCATCTCATAGTGTATCGTTGCAGAATAATGTGTAACGCTATTGTTCACAGGATTGCAGTTTATCCCGCAAAAGTACGGTCAAATCCGATGCCGTTTATCGCTTATCAGTCAGGGCACTTTTTACAACGCTTGCCCTTCTTGTATTTTTTGCAGCATTTTTTCAGTACACACTCATCCATCAGTCGTGGTTTTTCCATGATGCTGAGAGGCATAATTCCTTCAGAGATGCTCACTACCAACGTTCCTTCCTGCTCCATTTCATGAATTCTTTCTACAAACCTACTATCTATTTATAATTAATCCAAATAAATTATCATCAATTACCAACGCTTTTACTGTGATCAAAGCGGCAACCGCTTTTTTTAGTATCTTTCCCCTACGCTGTTTTCCCGAACCCTATTCTTAAGACATGCTGCCAAAACCTGATCACTTACAACGACTTAAGGATTATGCACCCTTTCTGTTACGGGTTGTCTGCGCCTGGAAACTGTATGATGCTGCCGGGCATACGGCCCTACATCCGGCTGAAGGTATTCCCGGGTATGCCGACTGGCTCTCGACTCTGCACTTCCCGTTTCCGGTCGTTGCCGCTACGCTCTCGGCCTATACCGAATTTCTGGGCGCCATCAGCCTGTTGCTTGGCTGGAAAACGAGGTGGTTTTGTATACCATTAGTGATAAACTTTATCCTTGCAGTGATAGCCGGACATTGGGCAATCGGTGATAGTTTTACAAATACATTTCCGGCCCTGATCCTGTTGGCCACAAGCCTGTTTTTAGGGATCCATGGTCCGGGAAAACCGTCAATTGACGAAGGTATCTGATCATCAACCAGTAACGCGTAACGTGAAACATTTTTCCCTTTTATTTTTTCTCCTTTTTCCCTTTTTTGCCCAAAGTCAGTCTGTCACCGATACAACCCTCACCGGTTTGACCCGCAGTAAACTCACCCCGCTTTATTACGGCTTAGGTACTGACCGGCTCGGTGGCGCACGGATGGAAACCCTGGATTCGGCCATTGTCCTCCGGATTTCCGGTCTGGATACGACCCGCAGATACTGGCGTGTGCGGCTGGCTCCTTCGCTATCGGCCTATGTGCCGGTCGAGCAAGTACAGGTCGATACGCTGCTTCGGTTTCCTGCCCACGCGCTTACCGGCTCCTGGCGCACCTGGGGCGATACCACCAATGGCCCCATCCCGGGGCGTTTTGATTATCTGTCGGTGGCGTTACCAGCCCGGCTCCCCTACCGCAGCCGGCAGGAAGTAGACCCGAACCGCATTGTACTCGACATCTTCGGAGCTACCAGCAACACCAACTGGATAACGCAGATGCGCACGACGAAAGGCATTAAAAACGTCTGGTTTGAGCAGGTTGCCGATGAACAGCTACGGGTATATATTGAACTGAATCAATCAACTCACTGGGGATATTCTGTTTATTATCAGCGCAATGCGCTTATCACCCGCATTCGCCGCCGTCCGGATTCCGGAAAACTGAAGGGTTTACTTATTGCGGTTGATGCAGGACATGGCGGCAGCAATACGGGAGCGCGCGGCGAGCAGTCAAAACGACTGGAAAAGGAGTTTACACTGGATGTGGCGCAGAAACTCAAAAAAGAGCTCGAACGGTCCGGTGCCCTGGTGGTGCTTACCCGCAGCAAAGACACCAATATCGGCCCGACCGACCGGATCAGGGCCATGCGGCAATTACTGCCCGACCTGTTGGTCAGCATTCACTTCAACGCCTCGGGTACGGCCAGCGTTCGTGGTTTCAGTACGTATTACAAACACCTCGGCTTCCGGTCGCTAAGCCAGGCCGTCTTGCAGGAATTGCTGAAAGTAGACCCGCATGAGTTCGGCAATGTCGGCCATTTTAACTTTTTCTTTAACGCCCCGACCGACTACCCTAATGTCTTAGTCGAAGGCCCCTTCCTGAGCAACCCGGCCGACGAAAACCTGATTCTGGAAGAACGATTCCGGCAAAATATGGCGAAAGCCATCCGGAAAGGCCTGAAAAACTGGGTAAAAAAGAGCCAATAACATCCTGAGCGTGAATCTGGTTTGGTTCACGCTCAGGTGTTTATACCTTCATGTCTTCTACAGGATTTCGCCTTTCAGGTAAAGCTGCACCTGACCGGCAATTTCGACACGCTCTCCCGAAAGCTTACACATCAGCGAGCCTCCGCGTGCCGACAACTGCTGGGCCTTAAGTGACGTTTTACCAAGCTTTTCGGCCCAGTAAGGAATCAGGGTCGTATGAGCCGAGCCCGTCACCGGATCTTCGTCGATACCGGATTGCGGCCCAAAAAAGCGGGATACAAAATCAACGTCCTTGCCGGGAGCGGTAACAATCACCCCGCGGGCCGGTACGGTCACCAGTTCGCGGAAATCAGGCGTCAGCTGTTCGATCTGCTCCTGCGTTTCGTAGACCAGCATATAATCGGTTTTACCCTTGAGAATTGCCACCGGCTTTTCGTCAAAAGCCGTTAGCAGAGCTGGCGGCAGTAAGGTTGCTTTCTGTACTGTATCGACCGGGAAGTCCAGTACCAGCCACCCCTCTTCTTCGCGGCACACATTGAGCGGGCCGCTGCGCGAATCAAATGTAATCCGGTCAGCATCCGGCTTTTGCTCCAGATAGAATACCACATAAGCTGTGGCAAGCGTGGCATGGCCACACAGGTCGACTTCAACGGTTGGCGTAAACCAGCGGATATGATAGTGTCCGGGTTCGCCGGTGGCTACATAGAACGCGGTTTCGGCCAGGTTATTTTCAGCAGCAATACGCTGCATTTGCTCATCAGGAAGCCATTCTGTTAAAGGAATAACCGCCGCCGGATTTCCGGCAAACAAACGGTCAGTAAACGCATCTAGTTGATACAGGCGCATGAATCAGGCTTTTATAGGTTTATGGTTTCGGAACGCTGGCTTCTAAGTCGTGAAAAAGGCTTTCTGTAAAATGATGCAGAGACGGAATTTTTACTGTGGCAATGTCAAATTTAGCATCATTATATTCAAACTCTGCCGGTACGGATACAGCGATCATACCAGCCGCGACAGCCGATTTCAGGCCATTGCCCGAATCCTCAAAGGCAATACATTCATGGGGCAAAACCCCGAGTTTCCGTGCCGTTCCCAGATATACATCGGGAGCGGGCTTATTCCGCGCTTCGAGCGTGGCAGAGTGCCAGGTAGTAAAGTAATGCTGAATCCCGAGCCGGCCGATAACCAGCTCAATCAGGTTCATCGGTGAAGCCGACGCAATGGCCAGCGGAATGTTACGGCTATGAAAAAACTGCAGCAATTCAACAGCTCCCGGCATCGCTTCGGCTGCATTGGCAATCCGGTCATACACCTTTGTCAGCATTTCTTCTTCCAGTTCGGCTAGGGTACGCCCCTGCCATGGATGGCGTTCAAACCAGTATTGAATGACCACTCCGATTGGTAAACCGGTGGTTTTCAGGCATTGTTCTTCCGTCAGTTCCAGACCGACAGTTTTAAATACGTCTATTTCAACGTGCCGCCAGTGGGGTTCAGAATCCACCAGCAGCCCGTCCATATCCAGGATAGCTGCTTTGATCATGTTTACTTAAACCGAACCGTCATCGTCTGCACGACCGGATTCAGTTGTTGCATGCCCGGATCCGATGACATAAACTCACCGTCGCCCGACACTTTGTCTACTATTTTTTCCTGCTCGGCGGAGAGGTCTCCGTAGCCAAACACTATACTCAGGTACGTTTTTCCGCCTTTTCCTTCCAGCTTTCCGCCTTCCCAGCTACTCGCCGATCCGCCGTAGTCCCAGCCAAAGCCATACAGTTTAAACGGTTTTCCGTTCAGTTTTTCAACTTCTTTGAGCGTTGAACCGATCTTAAGCCCGTTGTCGGTCACCCACTGTGTCTGCATACCGCCTGTTCCGGGTTTATCGGAGGCGGGGCGCAGTATGACGGCATCCGGTTTCGCCGCCTTTTTTTGATAAAGCCACAGAATCTGAACTTCATCGGGTGTGCCCTTAAAGAGCGTCGTGCCGATCGCGGTTTCGCCTTCGGCAACGTAGATGGTATCATCAGCCGTTACATTTTCCTTACCCAGCCGTTCAATCAGTTCGGCCTGCGTCGAGGTCCCCCGGATATTACCGACCTGTTCGCCCGGAATAATCACAAAGTTGTCGGGCGAATACAGCTGATCCGACGCATGTTCCGGAACCTGGTCAAAAGCGGCCGTTGTGTCTGTTGGTTTGCCGGTCGTCTGCCCGTCTGTTTTTTTCTGGCAACCAGCCAGACAGATGCCGGCCATCAAAGCCGTTAAAAACAATTGTTTCATGGAAGGTTACGTAAAACAGACTTTGGTTAGACAACCGCCTGGCGAAAAGGCTTAACGTCAATTTTTTCCCAGACCTGTCCGGTAACATAAGGATCGTTCTGAAGCCATTGCTGCATCGCCTCCTCGGTGTCAAAATCAACGACCATCATCGAGCCGAACATCTGGCCTTCGGGATTCAGCAGTGCCCCGCCAAGGACGTAGTTATTACCGGCTTTTAATTTTTTTACCCCTTCCAGATGATCCGGCCGTACGGCCATGCGGCGATTCAGGGCTTCGGCATCTGTAAAGTCGTATGCGTGAATGACGTACAACATAGTGGTTTGTATTTGTTACGTTTTAGGGGCCGGACCGTGCTTACGGCCCGGATAACGATATTTTTACAGTCGGGCGAAGATACCTATTTTCCCAAAAGTGTACTGTATTCTATTGGGAATACCATATTGCCCGATGCTTTCTTTTTTAAAAGTCGTTTTTTACCAATACAGAATAGGCGAACTAATATATAGCATATGCTCTTTTCGTTAACTTCACGGTTTTGTTTTGAACCACTTCTCTATGAACAAAACCTTTACTTTTCTCCTTTTAGCCGGTTTGAGTGCCTTTAAGGGCGTTGCTCAAACCAGGCCGGCACTCACCGTCGAAAAAATTATGCAGGACCCGAAAACCTGGATCGGCACCGCGCCTTCCGGTGTTTTCTGGTCAGAAGATGCCAGAACCATCTACTTCAACTGGAATCCGGACAAAGCCAAAGCCGACTCCCTTTACAAAATTTCGCTCGCCGGCGACCGCAAACCGGTTAAGGTATCACCGGTTGAACGCCGCGCCCTGCCACCAGACAACGGCGGCGTGTATAACCGCGCTCACTCACTTAAGGTATACGACAAAAACGGTGACCTTTTTCTGCTCGATTGCAAAACGTTTGCTGTCCGGCAGCTCACCAACACGGTTGACCGTGAAAGCAACCCTGTTTTCAGCGGAGACGAACAACGTATTGTCTTTGCCAGAAACAGTAATCTATATACTATGCACCTTAATACGGGAGAATTGGCACAGGTAACCCAATTTGATCCCGGAACTAAGCGTACGGAACCAAAGCCAAACGAGCAGGAAACCTGGCTGAAGAAAGATCAGCTCAGCCTGTTTGATATTCTGCGCGAACGCAAAGCCAAACGCGACGAAGGCGAAAAAATCACAAAAGCCGATCAGCCGAAACGCCCCAAACAGTTTTATACCGACGGACGTCAGGTGATGAACCCGCGCCTTAGTCCGGACGGCCGCTTTGTGACGTTTACGCTGATGAAACAAGCGGCAGGCGCCAAAACCGCCAACGTGCCGAACTACGTTACCGAATCAGGCTTTACCGAAGATATTCCGGCACGGACCAAAGTCGGTGCGCCCGGCTCAACGTTTGAGTTCTTCGTCTATGACATCCAGCGCGATACGGTTCAGTCGGTGTCGATCAAGGATGTACCGGGTATTACCGATCTGCCGGACTTCAAAAAAGGAGTTGCCGGTGCTAAAGCGGCAACCGACACCAGCAAAGCCGGAAAAGCAAAGGCCAGCCCGCTGCGGGCGGTCTCGTACGGCGCACCGGTTTGGTCGGAAGACGGCAAGTATGCTGTTATTACTCTCCGCGCGGCCGACAACAAAGACCGCTGGCTGCTCCTGCTCGACCCTGCCACCCGCCAGCTGAAACTTCTTGACCGTCAGCGCGACGAAGCCTGGATTGCCGGTCCGGGGATTGGGTCGGGCTTTGGGGGCGGTACCCTTGGCTTCCTGGCCGACAACCAGACGCTGTACTTTCAGTCGGAGGCCGACGGCTATTCGCATTTGTATACGATCAATGTAGCAACGGGAGTTAAGAAGCAGCTGACCAGCGGTAAGTTTGAGGTGCAACAGGTGGTTCTGTCTAAAAACAAGCAGTATTTCTTCCTGACTACCAACGAGGTTCATCCCGGCGAGCAGCATTTTTACCGCATGCCGGTGGCCGGTGGTGAGCGGATAAAATTAACGACGATGACGGGCGCCAACGATGTAGCCCTATCGCCGGATGAGACCAAACTGGCTATCCGCTATTCATACAGCAACCAGCCGTGGGAGTTGTACCTGACTGAGCTGAAAACCGATAAGAAAGGCGGTTTACTGCTGGCCTCGGCAAAAGATGTTCCGGCCGCGACAAAGCTGACCAGTTCCCTTTCCGACGAATTTAAGGCCTACCCGTGGCGTGATCCGGCGGTGGTGACTATCCCTGCCCGCGACGGGCAAACCATTTACGGACGCCTGTATAAGCCGGAAAAGCCATCCGGCAAAACGGTTGTATTCGTACACGGTGCCGGCTATCTGCAAAATGCCCACAAGTGGTGGAGCCAGTATTTCCGCGAGTATATGTTTCATAACCTGCTGACCGACAAAGGCTATACAGTACTGGACATCGACTACCGCGGGAGTGCAGGTTATGGCCGCGACTGGCGTACGGGTATTTACCGGCATATGGGCGGCAAAGACCTGACCGACCACGTTGATGCCGTTGAATGGCTGGTAAAAAATCACGGGGTCGATCCGAAGCGGGTGGGCTTGTATGGGGGGTCTTACGGTGGTTTTATTACCCTGATGGCCATGTTTACCACTCCGGATGCGTTCGCCGCCGGAGCAGCCCTGCGCCCTGTAACCGATTGGGCCGCTTACAATCACCCGTATACCAACAACATTCTGAACGAGCCACAGGCCGATTCAGTAGCCTACAAACGTTCCTCGCCGATTTATTTTGCCAATGGCCTGAAAGGACACCTGCTGATTTGCCACGGCATGGTCGACGTAAACGTTCATTTTCAGGACGTTGTCCGGCTATCACAGCGGCTGATTGAGCTCAAGAAAGAAAACTGGGAGCTTGCCGCCTACCCGATGGAAGACCACGGCTTTGTGGAGCCAACCAGCTGGATGGATGAATACAAGCGGATTCTGAAACTGTTTGACGAGCGGTTGTAAACAAAAAGGGGCAGCTTTCAGAAAGCTGCCCCTTTTTGTTTACAACCGCTATTTATTCCGTTTCATCAACGACCGTGGCTTCCGGTGCGTTTTTCTTCACTGACTCAATGCCGTTGTCGCGGCTGGCTACGGTCTCATACATTTCGCTGGAACCGATGACCTGCCCGTTGCCTGCCTTCAGATTAAAATAGAACTTACCGTTTGACGATTCTTTCCGGTCAAAACGATCGTCGTCCGGGGCATTTTTCTTTACGGATTCAATTCCGTTTTCGCAGGCAGCCCTGGTAGTGTAGCCTTCACTTGCCAGAATAACCTGGCCGTTTGTGGCTTTCAGATTAAACTGATATTCCCCGTTTTTGCGGGTTTTGATAACAAATTTACCCATTTGTACGTGGTGGTTTATTGGTTAGAAATACGGTTGGCAATATACAATCGTATTTTGTAGAGACGCAATATCTTGCGTCTCTTTGTACCAATGGTAGTTGTCTTTCTGCTTATGCCTGCGATTGAGACGCAAGATGTTGCGTCTCTACGATTCGTGGTGTAAATTGGGCAATTCGTTTTTTTCTATACACCCCTATGCAATTTATCAAACATGCACTCCTTGCCGGCACACTCGCGCTTGGAGCCCTTTCGGTAGTAGAAGCCCATATTCCGGGCCACTATGTAGCCGAAGCCCCCGGCAAATACGAATGGAAAACAGCTTCATCAGGTGGGTTTACATACCGTTATCTCACTAATGATCCGATGCAGGCACGCTTTTACACCCTGAAAAACGGCCTGACGGTTATCCTGAGCGTAAACAAAAAAGAGCCACGGATCTTTACGTTTATCCCGACCCGGGCAGGCTCAAACACCGATCCCCGAACCAACACCGGCCTGGCCCACTATCTGGAGCACATGCTCTTCAAAGGCACCGACAAGTTTGGCAGCCTGAACTGGGCCAAAGAGAAGCCGCTTCTCGACCAGATCGACGCGCTGTACGAAAAGTACAACAAGACTAAGGACGAGGCGCAGCGTAAGGCGATTTACAAGGAAATCGACCGCGTTTCGGGCGAGGCAGCCAAGTATGCCATTGCCAACGAATACGACAAACTGATGGCAGGTATGGGGGCACAGGGCTCCAACGCCTTTACCTCGTATGAGCAGACGGTATACATGGAAGATATTCCGTCGAATGCCGTTGACCGCTTTTTAGCCGTTCAGGCTGAGCGCTTCCGGAAACCGGTGCTGCGGATTTTCCATACAGAACTCGAAGCCGTTTACGAAGAGAAAAACCGCTCCCTTGACAACGACGGCTGGAAGGTTCAGGAAACCTTACTCGCCGCGCTGTTTCCGACCCACAACTACGGGCAGCAAACCACCATCGGTACGGTCGAACACCTGAAAAACCCGTCGCTGATCGAAATCCGCAATTACTTCAATAAGTATTACGTGCCCAATAACATGGCCGTGATCATGGCCGGTGATTTCAACCCGGATGAAGTGATTAAAAAAATTGACCAGAAAATGGGCTACATGCAGGCCAAACCGGTGCAGCTCTACAATCCGGCTCCCGAAAAACCGCTCACATCGGTGATCACCCGCGACGTATTCGGCCCGACGCCTGAATCCGTCCGGATCGGCTACCGGTTCCCGAGCGCCGTTTCAAAGGAAAAACCGGTTGGCGTCATCGTGGATGAACTGATGTCGAACTCAGCCGCCGGTCTGATTGACCTGAATCTGGTGAAAGCCCAGAAAGTGCTCGGTGGCGGCAGTTCGCCGGAATGGATGAAAGATTACGGTGTCTGGACGATGTTTGGCCGGCCCAAACAAGGACAAAGCCTCGACGAGGTGAAAAACCTGCTGCTGAGCGAAGTAGAGAAACTAAAGCGCGGCAATTTCGATGATAAAGTAATTCAGTCGATTGTCAGCAACTACAAGAAACGGCAGATCGAAGAATACGAGAACAACTACGGCCGTGCCGATAAACTACTGGAAACCTTTGTTTTAGCCCGTGGGGATAATTACCCGGATCAGTCCCGCCTGATCGACGACATGGCAAAGGTAACCAGGCAGCAGGTCATTGATTTCGCTAATAAATACCTGAAAGACAACTACGTTGTTGTTTACAAACGGAAAGGCGAAGACAAAAATATCAAGAAAGTAGACAAGCCTGCCATTACACCGGTTGAGGTAAACCGTGAGGCCCAATCGCCGTTCCTGCAACAGGTCAACAACATGCCGATGGCCGATGTACAACCGGTTTGGCTGGACTATAAAAAGGACATTCAGCGCGGTAAAGCCGGTGCGGCGGAGGTACTCTATGTACAGAATACCGACAATGACCTGTTCCGGCTTGGCTACCGGATTCCGATGGGTACCTACCACAGCAAGGTGCTGCCGATTGCTACGCAGTATCTGCAGTTCCTGAGCACGGATAAATATTCAGCCGAGGAAATCAGCAAGGCTTTTTTTGACCTGGCGTGCGCCTATAACATCTATTCGTCAGGCGATTACACGACAGTCCGGTTGTCGGGTCTTCAGGAAAACTTCGACAAGAGCGTAAAACTCCTCGATCACCTGCTGCGGAACTGTAAACCCAACGAAGAAGCGCTGGAATCGCTCAAAGGACGCCTGCTGAAGTCGCGTGCAGACAACAAGCTTAACAAGGGTACCATCATGCAGGGCCTGATCAATTACGCGCAGTATGGCCCGAAAAACCCCTTCAATAATCAGCTGACCAACGACGAACTGAAAGCCCTGACATCGGCTCAGTTGCTGGATGTGCTCCATTCTCTGTTTGATTACCCGCAGCAGATCATTTACTACGGGCCAAAATCAATCGGCGAGTTCAGTCAGGAGATTGCCAGCCAGCACCAGATGCCGGCGCAGTTCCGTCCGGTAGCCAACCGGCAGGCGTTTACGCAGGTCGCTCAGAATCAGAATCAGGTGCTGTTTGCTGATTATGACATGGTACAGTCAGAAATTTTCTGGGTACGGAATACCGGTGCATTCGACCCGGCGGCCCTGCCAACGATCAATCTGTTCAACAACTATTTTGGCGGTAATATGGCCTCCGTCGTGTTCCAGACCCTGCGCGAATCAAAGGCCCTGGCCTATTCGACGTATGCGAACTATGATACGCCGGAGCGCAAAGACGAGCAGTATTCGATCAGCGCGTACATCGGCAGTCAGGCCGATAAATTCCACGAAGCGGTTGCCGGTATGAATGAACTGCTGAACGTACTGCCGGAATCGCCGAAACTGCTCGAAACGGCAAAGACCAGCATGAAGAAAACCATGCAGACAGAACGTATCCGGCAGGATGGCATCATTTACAGCTATCTCGACGCTCAGGAAAAAGGGCTGGATTACGACACCCGTCAGAAAACATACGAAGCGCTCGACAAGCTGTCGTATGCTGACCTGAAGGCGTTTACGGAACAAAATCTGGCCAATAAGCCTTATACGTATTGCGTCGTTGCGTCTGAAAAGCGGGTGACGCCGGAAGATCTTGCGAAGTACGGGACAGTGAAAAAACTGTCGCTGGAAGAGATTTTCGGGTATTAAGTCTGATTTTGTCCGGACTCTTTTAGCATATCAGTCAGCGTTCTTTTAACCACAGAGTAACACTAAGTTTTGCACAGCGAATCACAGAGTTTTCTTTTTTACTCAGTGATTCGCTGTGTGATTAAACTCAGTGTCACTCTGTGGTTTTTACCATAATACATTCATTTTGTTTCGCTTTAAACAATTTACGGTGCGGCAGGAACGGGCCGCGATGAAGGTCTGTACCGATGCCTGCCTGTTAGGCGCATACGCCGACGTAGCCAACCAGCAAGCTGCCCCCCGCCTACTTGACATTGGCACCGGCACGGGTCTTCTGGCTTTAATGGCTGCCCAACGTAACCCGACAGCCCGGATCGACGCAGTCGAAATTGACACCGATGCCGCCCGACAGGCTACGGAAAATGCAGAAGCCAGCCCGTTTTCAGACCGCATAACGATCTGGCATACACCGGTTCAGCAATTCAATACTGCCCCTGCTTCCTACGACCGTATCCTGACTAATCCGCCGTTTTACACCAATCACCTGCGATCACCGGACGCCGCTGTCAACCGTGCGCTGCATACCGATGACCTGCCTTTCGGCGATTTACTGACTGCCGTTGACCGTCTTTTACACCGTCAGGGGCAATGGTGGGTGTTGCTTCCTCCCTACGAGATGGATCAGCTGACGCAGCAAGCCGTTCGCTTCGGCCTTACCCCTTTTCAACGGCTTCAGGTGCAGCACCATGCTAATAAGCCCTTTTTCAGGCACATCACCGGATTTTCGTTTACCAGTCAGCCAGGGACAGACAGCACCCTGGCCATTTACGAAACCGATGGCCGGACCTATACAGCCACCTTCCGCAGCTTATTGCAAGACTTTTATCTGATATTTTAGCCAAGGTCGTACCTTTGTCTCAGCCGGAATTTTTTCGGGAGCGGCTACTGTTTCCCAAACAGGGGGATACGATTAAGCAGTAAGGCATCGGTACCCACGTAGCAATAGCGGATTATCAACTGAATGACACATATTCCATTACAGCTTTCTGTCCTGATTCCTCTTTTTAACGAGGATGAATCACTGGCCGAACTCCACGACTGGATTGTTCGGGTAGTGACAGAGCACCAGTTTTCCTACGAAATTCTTTTTGTCGATGATGGCAGCTCCGATCATTCCTGGGAGGTCGTTGAGGCCTTGTCGGCCCGTAATCCGCACGTGCGGGGTATCCGGTTTGGCCGGAACTACGGCAAAACCGCTGCCTTACAGGTTGGCTTTCAGGCCTGCCGGGGCAATGTCGTGATCACGATGGACGCTGATTTACAGGACAGCCCGGATGAGATTCCTGAACTTTACCGGATGATCACTGAAGACGGCTATGATCTGGTATCGGGCTGGAAAAAGAAACGGTATGACCCGATCAGTAAAACCCTGCCAACCAAGCTGTTTAACGGTGTGTCACGGATGGTGTCCGGCGTTAAGCTTCACGATTTCAACTGCGGGCTGAAAGCCTACCGGGGGAAAGTGGTCAAAACGTTTAACCTCTACGGCGAGATGCACCGGAATTTGCCGATTGTGGCCAAATGGAACGGGTTTCCGAAAATCGGGGAAAAGGTAGTGCAACACCGTCCCCGCAAATATGGCTCGACCAAATTCGGCCTCGACCGGTTTATCAACGGGTTCCTCGATTTGCTGGTTATTGCGTTCATGCAGAAGTTCGGCAAACGGCCGATGCACTTCTTCGGCGGCTTTGGGACGCTTTCCTTTTTTGTCGGTACCCTGATTGCCCTTTACCTGATCGGCGAGAAACTATACCGGATTTCGCAGGGCGTCCGCTACCGGAATGTGACCGATAACCCGATGTTTTTCTTCGGCTTAGTCGCCATTATACTGGGTGTGCAGCTCTTTCTGGCCGGCTTTATCGGCGAATTGCTGATCCGGCAGTTTGCCCCTAAAACAACTGACTTCCAGATCGCTGAGCGGGTCGGCGATTAATATAACCCATTAAAAAGCAAAGGACCTGAGGGAGCACTACGTAGTTAGTCTCCCTCAGGTCCTTCCTGTTTTTTACCCGTAACGCGCTTTGTCTTTTTTAAAGACCTCCTGCTGTAGTGTTTCCTTTACCGGACAACGGCCAGCTTACCGGCCACGCCTTCCCCGCCGTTTGCCGAAATCACCACCACCAGGTAAATCCCTGTCCGGGCAGAGCGACCCCGATAATCAAGCAGGTTCCAGGTGGCGGTGCCCCCCTGTGCCTTTGTCTCATAGACCAGCTGACCGGCCGCATCCAGAATTTTTACCGTCGCCTGATCGATAAGCCCGTTTATCGCCACTACACCGCTGAAGTCCGGCCGCACCGGATTGGGAAAGACCGTCACCTTACTCAGCGCACCGGCCGGTTCTGTCGCCGTGCCCCGATACGATACCAAACCCGCTGCGGTGGCCACAAAGACATTACCACTCACCGGCTCAACCGCCATATCCAGAATCTGGCCCGATGGCAGAGGGCTGTTGGCGGTAGTAAAGGTCTCAAACAATTCGGTACCGTCGGCGGCTACGCGGTACAACCCGCTTTTGGTAGCAATCCATTTCCGGTTACTGCCATCTACTGCCATAGCCGTTACCGACTCATTAGCGAGTAGCCGCCGCCGGTTCAGAATAGGGATATTTGCATTGACCGCGCCCGTAAAAACAGTGTAAGGATCATCGAAGACAGCAACACCGAGATCCGTACCGGCCCAGATCAGGCCGTTTTTATCCTTTACCAGCGTACGTACGACATTATCCGGCAGTCCGCCCTCATTGGCCGTCGCATACAGATACCGCGTTTGGGAGGTTTGCGGATTAACGACCAGAATGCTGCTGTAACTGAGCCGAAGCCATATATTGCCGTTATCGTCGGGGACAATCTGCACTATGTTTTGCTGCGACACAGTCCGGAAGGATTCAAACTGCCCGTTTGCCCGGCGCACGTGTAAGCTCGTTGGCTGGGTGCCGGTAGGGGCCGTTGCGATCCAGAGGTTGCCATCATAGTCTGTGGCGAGCGCTGTGATATACGGACTGATCGTTGACGGCAACGGTATAGCAACCGGATTGCCGCCTTCTGTCTGGGACCAGAGGCCGCCGCCATAGCTGCCCAGAAACAGTTGCTGACCGGCTACCACATAGGCCGCCGCGTTAAATGGAAAGCGGGTAGCCGGATACGCCTGCCAGCGTCCCTCCGCTACTGCCAGTTTCCCCGACTGCCGGTCGGCATCCAGCCCTGCTGGCGTATCCGGGTTATCTCCCCCCAGGGCTACCAATTGCTGGCTGTAGGCAAATAACCGCGGAAACTGATCGGAGGGCGGGCCTTCGGGAACAATGGCCTGAAACGTACTATTCTGCCCTTGCAGCAGACCGTTTTGTGCATCGGCCACCCAGACTCCTGCACCATCGGCAACGGCATCCTGCGGTTTCGCCAGCAAATTACCCTGAAAAACCACACCGGCAGCATTGGTCAGCCGCGTACCGATACTGACCAGCTGGTTGATGTCGGCCGGTGTAGCAGCCGCTCTCGGCGTCGGAAAAAAACGCACCGGCGTGGTAGCCGTTGCCAGTATGGATACCCACCGGCCCTGCTGCCGTTCATACACCCCGATACCGTCGACTGCGGCCCGAAGCCGGCCACCAACGCTCCCCAGGGCCGTTATCGCCTGTCCTTCGGGTGTAGCAAGGGGGCGCCAGTTTCCGAAATAGGCCAGATTGACCTTATCTGAAAACGGAGCCGCCAGCAGACCGCGGTTCGTCAGCGCGTACAACGTATCCTGGCTCAGCGCCGTTGCCTGTACCGCTACGTCGGCTCCGCCGGGAGCTATATTCCGGTACGTATCCCGGATGCCTGCCTGTGCCGGATCAAAAACCACAATTCCGAAATTGGTACTCACGTATACATTCCGGCCGGCACCCGGGATATACGCCTGATTGGCCTGCCGGCCGGCCGGTAGCTGCGTTGCATTTCTGATCGCATCAACCGGCTGAATTTCACCCGTTGGTTCGCCCTGTTCATTGACCGAAAGCAAATCAATCATGCCGCTCCGGTAATAAATCAGCAGCTTTTTTGACGGAGTATCGTAGAACAACCGGCTTACCCCTACATCGCTCAGGCCATTAACTTTCGAGAGCGGTGCGGTTTCGCCGGTAGCTTTATTGTAGTAAAAGAGACCATAGCGTGTTGCCGCATAGACCTGCCCGCCAACGACGTCAACGGCCCCTGCCGACCGGTAACTGGCATAGGCCTGCCACGTCCCGACCGGCTGACTATGGGCAGAGAGCAGCGGGCAAAGGGCAAAGAGGAGTATTTTCCTATTTATCGTCCACATAGACCCATTCTTTTGAGCCGGCATCGTTACCTAAGACAAAGCAGCGGCGACAGCGGGCTTCATAGTTGTCGGTTTCGCCTAATAAAACCCGTTCCTGCGAAGGAAGCAGGCGAAAAGAATGATGCGCCATATCGCCGCATACAACACAAATGGCATGAACTTTGGTGACATATTCAGCAATAGCCATGAGTTGCGGCATACAGCCAAACGGCTTACCGGCAAAATCCATATCCAGCCCTGCCACAATAACGCGTTGCCCCTGATTAGCCAGTTTTGTGCATACATCGGCTATTTCAGCATCAAAAAACTGGGCTTCGTCGATCCCTACCACATCAAATCCCTCGGCCAGTGCCGGAATTTGGCCGGCTTTTTGCACTGGGGTTGAGTGAATTGCCAACGAATTATGAGAGACAATATTTTGGTCGTGATACCGCGTATCAATGGCTGGCTTGAAGATAGCGACTTTTAAACGGGCAATACGGGCCCGGTTTAGCCGACGGATTAATTCTTCGGTTTTTCCGGAAAACATAGACCCACTGATCACTTCAATCCAGCCCGTTCGTAAATGAGGAGATTCACGCCTTTGTGTTGGCTCAATAAACATTGGTTTGTAACGTTGTTTGGGCAGTTGTCGATACAAAAACGCTGCCTGATTAAAATTGATGTCAACAAAATGTGGCTAATTGGCAAAAATAAGTAATCATACACCTTGAAAGGGTCCTTGATTTTTCTTATTTTTTTGAAACCAATTGGGTATCCACCTAACAAAGGTAGCTGATATGCCGAACATGTACTTCCAGGATGGCTTATCGACTAAGCATTTTAAAGTAACAGAACATGGCGAAACGGCCGAGTCCGTTCGCATTGCATCAATTTTATCGCTTTTTTTTCGCGGGAAAAAACAGCTTTATTTTGAAAGCAATATATTTACCAAGCAAAGACTTTTACTAATGTCGAACAAGTTCCACCAAAATGCCCTGACCGAGTACAGCCGCTCCTACGCGCGCCGTGTTTCGGCTGATTTTTATAGTGCGCACAACGTTATTAATGGAAAGCAGATTCTTAATCTGACCCCAATTAGTCAAATAAACTTATTGGTTGTAAGTAGTTTGTTCGATAAATGGAAAGCAGATGCCGAAAAATTCCGTAGTCCTTATTTCGATTTCAGCCATCCTGAAGTTGAAGAAGCGCTGCGGCTCTTCATGAATGTTGTTTCGCAGCACATTGCGGTCCGTCGGGAACACCTGGAACCGATGCTGGCCGATGCGGTCAAAAAAACGCTGGTACTGATCTTTGATCCGCGTAACTATTTTGACGATCTGCTTCGCAGCCAGCCTGATTTCCGGCTTACCATTGACGCGGCCCGTCAGTTGACACGCTATACCCAGATCAATAAGTTTGTGCCCGCTACACTTGAGCAACGCATGAACGGCAAAGACTTTGTCTATGTCAATCAGGCCCTGATGCACCTGGATGAGGTGCTGGCGCAGCGTGGTCATGAACTCGAAAAGCCCGAAAAATACATTGCCGCGCTCTCCGAAAAAGTGCCGGTTGACCTTGCTACGCTCATCCGGAGCTACGATCCGGACAGCCCGTTGCTGGGCCAGCCATCGCGGTCATTTTTCGAGGCCGCCGAAGAAACGCACATTCCGCCTTCATCGAGTTATGAGCCGGTGGAAAAGGAGTCGGTTTCTCCGCTGCCATATAATAACGGTATTCCATTGGGGACGTCGCTTTTCCAGCCATCGTATGACAGTGAACCACTCTTAAACGGCGATAATGATCTGTCGTTCCGGCCGGTCGAACCGTCCTCGCCGGTTATGCAGCCTTCGCCGTTGTCAGAGTCAGGCTATCCTTCCGATGTTCCGGCTATCGTGAAGAATGAGTCGGCAGAGCCAACGTCGGTTGCCGAAGCGTTTCACCGGTCCCCTATCGAAAGCATTGCCAAAAGTATTTCCCTCAACCAGAAGTTCCGGTTTATCAACCAACTGTTTAATGGTCAGACAAGCGCTTACGAACAAGCCATTAATGAGCTGGATAAAGTAGGTAATTACGGCCAGGCCCTCGACCTGATTTCGTACCGCTATGCGTCCCAGTTTATGTGGGACATGAGCAGTGATGAAGTCGGTGAACTCGTTGAAATCTTAAAGCGCCGGTTTGCGTAAACACTATCCCTTATAGTCTTCACAGGCAGCACACCGGGTGTGCTGCCTTTTTTATTGTCTGCCGGTAGCTGACATCATACGTCAGTCTGAGACGCAAGATATTGCGTCTCTACTTTTTATACCTTCCGGCAGGTGACACCACCCATTCATTTACCGTCATATACCGGCTATGAAATGCCGGTTGATATACATACTGATGCTTTGGCTCTGTCTGGCCGTACCCAAGAGTCGGGCACAAACGACAGCACTACATCCTCAACGACCGGCCATCAACCTGAATGAAGCCCTGAAAGACATCTTCCCGATCCAGCCGGATGGGGTCGATTTGCAGCAGGTAGCCGATAATCTGGCGCAGCTTCAGCAAAATCCGTTAAATCTCAATACCGCCTCCCGCGATGAGCTGGTCAGCTTGTTTCTCCTCTCCGAACGACAACGGGAAAGCCTGTTACGTTACCGGGAGACGTATGGTTCGCTGCTGTCGCTCTACGAGTTACAAGCCATACCGGAGTTTGATCCCCCCACTATCCGGCGGTTGTTGCCTTTTGTGCTGGTGGCCGATCCGTTAAACAAATTGCCAACGCCCACCGATCATTATTTCCTGCTCCGTTTTGAACAGGTGCTGGAACAACAGAAAGGTTTTTCAGAAGCCGTTCCTGACAAAAACGGCAACCTCCCGAACCGATATACCGGCAATGCACAGCAATGGTTTATCAGGTACCGCTATTCCCGCCCGAATGCATTCAGTTTTGGCTTTACGGCAGAAAAAGACCCGGGTGAACGCATCAGCTGGATACCTGCCAGACGGCAATACGGGCCTGATTATGTCTCCTTCCACGTTCAGATCCGGAATCAGGGCAAACTAAAAAACCTGATTGCCGGTGATTATCAGCTCCAGCTCGGGCAAAGCCTTATCTGCTCAGCCGGATTTGTGATGGGCAAAAATTCGGAAACCATCTTAACCATTCGCCGCCCGACGCTGGGAGCCCGGGCCTACACCTCCCTGACCGAATCCGGCTTTTTCCGGGGCCTGGCCACCACCTATGCCCTGACACCTGTTATTGATCTGACGGTATTCGGCGCACGAAACCGCCGGTCGGCCAATCTGGCGGCATCCCCCGCGGGTGAATCTGTGATTACATCCTTTATTACCTCCGGGCTTAACCGCACAGAATCCGAATTAGCCGACCGCTACAGCGTAACGGAAATCAATCTGGGCGCACACATTCTTTTTCAGCTCAGCAAGCACTTTCAGCTGGGTGCAACAGGATTGAAAACCATATTTGATCATCCGGTACAAAAACGGGCACTCACCTATAACCAGTTTGAGTTTAGCGGTACGCAAAACCTCGTGCTGGGCTGCCACGGGACTTATAGCCGGCAGAACTGGAATGCTTTCGGGGAATTTGCCCGCAGCAGTGGTTCGGCTACCTATAGCGGCGGCATCGGCCTGATCGGCGGCGTTATGGCCAGTCTGAGCCGGAAAACAGACGTTGGGATCGTCTTCCGGCACTATGACCGTAATTTTCATAGCTTTTATGCCAACGGATTCAGTGAAAATTCACGGACTATCAATGAGACAGGCGTTTATCTGGGGGCTAAGTACAGCCTCTACCGGCGGCTTAAAATAGGCGGCTATCTGGATTTTTTCCGCTTCCCGTGGTGGCGCTATCTGGTCGACGGAACATCCGGGGGGGTCGATTATCTGACACAGGCAACCTACACGCCTAACCGTAAGACCACGTTCTCCGTAATTGTCCATCGCGAGCATAAACAGAAGAATCTGCCAGGCAGTAAAACAACACCCAGGGAACTTGTCGGGACCCGGACAAATCAGCTGGTTGTCCAGGCCGAGTATACCCGGAACCGGTTTTCATTCCGGTCAAGGGTGCAGGGCAGCCGGTTCCGGTATGTT
The DNA here is from genome assembly GCF_001870735.1 of Arsenicibacter rosenii. Lineage (GTDB taxonomy): Bacteria > Bacteroidota > Bacteroidia > Cytophagales > Spirosomataceae > Arsenicibacter > Arsenicibacter rosenii. The sequence goes on from NZ_MORL01000003.1 coordinate 161,238, forward strand.
GGTTTGCCGCCGTCGCAAGGCATATCGTTTGCTCAGGATGCATCCTGGCAACACAAACGGTGGCAGCTCAGCGGGCGGCTCGCGCTGTTTAATACCGACGACTACGACAGCCGGTTATACACCTATGAACAGGATGTGCTGACAGCCTTTTCCTTTCCGGCTTATTTCTACAACGGCATCCGGCACTATCTGCTGGCACAATACACCGTTAACCGGCACATGGATGTCTGGTTCCGGTGGGCCCGGACCGGCCTGACCAATCAGCCAACGGTTGGCTCAGACCTCGACCAGATTCCTCATCCGCACAAAACGGAAATTAAAGTCCAGATGCGCTGGCGGTTCTGAACAAAAAAAGGGTGGTATCTATATACACAGATACCACCCCGCTCCCCACGTTTGTTAGCCTATCTGATTCGCTGCACATCCAGCGGAATACATCCGCTGCACCCCAACTGATTACCCGGGATCACAAAAGTCGGAATATAAAACTGTCGCTGAATGGTTTCACTGTCTATTGTGTTCGATTTGGCAACGGTCGGTACCGGATAAATCCCGAAGACGCCCCACTGCAATGCAACCTCTACCGACACTTCAGTTGATGGATTGTCGGCCAACCGGGCACTTAACCGATAACGCCCCGACACAGCTCCCCCTACACCCGGTGAAACCGGCGGGTAGAACCGCTGCAGGTTATAACCTGATTCATTGGTGTAGCTCTGCGCCGTTCCCCAATCGGAGGGCGAAAACGTCCCGTCGAGGCGCTCAATTTTAATCTGCACGTTTCCATCTGCATCAACCAATACCTGCAAACCGTTAGTCGGTGCATCGTATTTATACCCCAGTTTCCGGATACCGGCTACGGTAGTAGGCGGGGTGGTAGTGGTTGTCGTGGGTGGTGTTGTCGTGGGTGGTGTTGTCGTTGAGCCCCCGCCAGACGAGGTTGTTCCTGAAGAACCCGCTGACGTATAAACCGGAAAAATGCCGTATTGCAGCACCACTTCTACGCCAACGGCCGTCGATGGCTGACCGGCAATCCGCGCACTCAGCCGGTAACGACCGGCTTCGACCCCGCCTACACCCGGTGCTACCGGCGCATAAAACCGCTGGTATCCATAACCTGATTCATTCGTGTAGCTCTGCGCCGTTCCCCAATCGGAGGGCGAAAACGTCCCGTCGAGGCGCTCTAAACGGACTTCAACGGCCGTCGAGGCATCGACCAGCAACTGAAAACCGTGTGTCGGCACATCGTATTTATAGCCGATTTTACGGATAGCTACAGTCTCTACATTATTGGGTACCGTGGTCGTAGTCGACGAAGGCGGTGTCGTGGTTGACCCACCGGTTGATCCGGTACCGGTATCTGTGGTCGGGTATAGTTTCCAGGTGCCATTAGCCGGTGAAAACACAAAGGACTGCGCCGTTGAGCTTTGGCCGGTGCGCTGTACCGTCAGCCGGTACTGCCCCGACTCTACCCCACCGACACCCACAGCAGCAGGTGCATAAAAACGGGTGTAGTTGAAACCGCCGCTATAACTGCCGCTTACCATCGGGAACCAGCCCGAAGCGCTGAAGGCTCCGTCGAGCCGTTCGAGTTTAACTTCAGTTGAGCCATCGGCCTGCACAAATACGTCAAACCCATGGGTTGGCGCGTCGTACTTATAGCTTATCTGCTGAATCTGACCCGTAGTGGTGCTTCCGCCTCCACCCGTATTGGGAGCAACGCCATTGGCAGAAAAAAGCGGGCTGACCGAACCGGTGTAAGCCGGATTGGTAGACAGTACCCGTACCTGATACTGACCTGTCTGGATATTGCCGGGTAAGTTTACTCTAAGCGGGTTGCCGGTGCCGGTACCAAGTTCCTGCACCAGACCACCGTCTTTCAGTAACTGCACGCTAAACTGGTTACCATCGCGGAAACCGATGTTGCTCCGCAGATAGGGCACTGAGATAGCCTGCCCTGCCTGCTGCTGATTCAGGGGCAGAACATAACCGGTGGTAATGACAGCAGGGGCACCGCTTACGGTACCCGGTGCCGACTGAGCAAAGAAGTTTTCGGTCAGGCATTTTTCCCATAAGTCAGTCAGCCGGATCAGGCCCTGCCCGCCGAAGTGCAGGCCATCGAAGCGGTTATCCGGACCAATCAGCGGATCGGTTTCCGGTCCTGGCCAGACCTGATCTACTTCGCGGATCAGCTTGTTCTGGCCGTTGATGATATTCTGATCGGTTGTTCCGCCGATGTACGACACGCGGGAGACCACCCACGGCAACCGGCTGAAGCCACTTTCCTGACGGCTTTTATCAATAACCGTTTTTACATTATCGAAGTATGCCTGTTCGCCACGGTAGCCGTTGTCTGATTCGCCCTGATGCCACAGTACAGCACGAACGCCGGTCCGGCGGGTGTAATGCTCCAGCACCGCCCCGATACACCGGTAGGGCATCAGGAGTTCTCCGGGCTGACCGCCGGGATTCTGACCGTTTGCCGAGATTTTCCATACTTCGCTATTGGTGCCGCCGTAGGCAGCTCCGTAAAAAAGCACCGGAACATTCAGGCGTTTTACCAGCCGGTCGCCCAGCATACCCCAGATATACAACGGATTAAACGGCCCGACAGAGCGCCCGGCATCGGCTTTACTGAAGACCAGGGGAAATCTTGATTCGGTCAGATCACCATCCGCATAGTCAACAACAGACACGCGGTCATCGGAGGCTCCGGGAGTAGGTTGCAAACCACCGGAAGCATTGGACTGGCCGGCTATGATAAATACTTCGCCAACCCCGACGCGGTCCAGCACGGCTTCCCCGATATTGGCATTCCCGGCCAACACCCGGACAAACAGCCGGTACCAACCACCACGAGCAGTCAGATTTCCCTGGAATGTACCATTTTGCGGGTTCCCGTCAATCTGAATCCAGTTTGTTGACGTTCCGCCACCACCCGGAATAATCTCAAAACGGGCCTCTACCCGTGTAGCGTTAGCGGGGCAAAGGCCCGAAATCGGGACACTGGCTTCATTCTGCAGATTGCGCTGAAACACCATGCGCGCCTGAGGTGACATAATACTTACCTGTGCCCACAACGACGATACCGCACCAAATAATAAACCAATGACGAGTAAAAACCTATTCATATAACATCCGTTATGGGTAGGAATAGGTAGGTTCTCCTCTCACGTCACTCGCCACTTTGTTTACCTATGTCCCGATTAAAAAAGGTATTGTGTATACCGGTTTGGATTATCCGGTTTTATTGGGTAAACACGATCAAAAAGTATGCCTAATTTATTACCACTTGTAGTTTAATACCAAATAATATTGACCTGCCCGGCGCAACATTATAATACCGTCCGCCAAATGCATTCAGATCATAACCAAGACTATATGCCTGGTTGAGTAGATTATCGCCGCTCAGGTAAGCATCCAGCAGTAGCCTGGTCTTCGCAATTTCCTTGCCAAGCGTTTTGCGGTACCCCAGCGTTCCGGCCAGGATGCGGGTAGGCATTGATTTTACGGCATTGGCATCGTCCAGCGCAAACGGGGTCAGAAACTGGAAATTAGCGTTCAGGTACAGCCCGAACCGCGTCTGAAAGTCAACACCGCTGACATTAGTCACCGGCGCTACGCCGGGCACTTTCTTTCCGGATACATCAACGGTCCCCTGCTTGTAATCAAGGTAACGGTACTTCGTCATCGTCAGGCTGTTATAAAGCCTGACATCGGCTATCTTAAGCGGCAGGTCATAGGCCAGATACGTTTCGATACCCCGCTGATTTGTCCGGCCGGCATTCACAAAGTACTCTGCCCCGCTGGCTGCCGAGCGCCGGACTATAGTCTCCCGCAGGTTGAACTGATAGGCCGATACATCCGCCTGAAGGCGGTTTTGCAGGAACCGTCCTTTCAGCCCGATTTCGTAACTGATGCCCCTTTCCGGATTGAGCGTTGTATTAAACGTGGCCTCCGAAGGCCGTACTTCCTGCGTGGTCGGAGCCGAATAGCCGGTGCTGATGCTGCCGAATGCCGAAAACTGATCGCTCAGCTTTTGCAGGATGGCAACGCGGGGAAGCCAGACCGGTGTAAAGTTCCGTTTCTGGTTCACAACCGGGCGGCTCGAAAAGCGGGTAAAACCGTAGCGCATATCGTTGCGGCTGATGCCCAGGGTAATAATCAGTCCGGAAGGCAGCGCAATCTCTTCCTGCACAAACAGGACCGACTGCCGGGCACGCAGCTCGTCATCGGTCTGCAAGGTATCGGGCACGCCGCGTTTATTGCCCCAGTTCCGGTCGACGGTAAAGTTCTGCTGGTATTCGCCGCCAAAGGTCAGGTTCATAGCGACCCGATCGGAGCCATGCCGCCAGCGGGTTATCGTCCGGCCACCGATTCCCTGATCGGCGCGTTTTTCGTAGTTTGAGATAAACGGGTTGGCAAAGTCAGTCAGTGATCCGTACAGGACCGTTGTATTCTGCCAGTTTTCATTGAAGCGATACTGCTGTGAAATACCCAGAAAACCGGTTTTCTGGTAGATAGCGGCCTTTTGCTCAACACTGCCCGGCAGCGTGGGGGTAGCAGGACGTGCCTGACGCGGGTCGGCTTTAAACTGCGTCGCGTTCAAGCCACCAGGCGTCTGGTAATGCAGGTCGGAATAAAACCCCAGCACCGATACCGATCGTTTCGGACTCACCTGAAACGTGCTGACCAGGCTCAGGTTATCCCGGCCCATTCCGCTGTTTACGCGGTAACCGTTGCTTTGCTGGTGGTTATAACTAACCGACATAGCCGCATTATTTTTTCCTGTCTGCGCCGTCAGGGCATATCCGAGCGCCCCGTAACTCCCTGCGAACGCGGAAGCCTCCACCGCATTTTTACCGGCGGGTACCGACAGACCGCTGAACAGGACGGTTCCGCCGGTATTGGCCCCGTACAGGCTACCCGACGGACCTTTCAGGACTTCGACACGCCCCAGCGAGCGGACATCCAGCGCATTCAGCGGCGTATTCCCTCCGGCATCGGTCAGCGGGATTTCATTCCAGTAGGTTTTTACGTTGCGGACCCCGAACGGCGACCGGATCAGACTCCCCCGGATCGACAGCCGGTAACTGCCCGGCGACCGCTCATCCATCCGCACGCCGGGCAGGGTATTCATGGCCGGGACGAGTGTCGGCAGGTTAAATCGTTGATTCAGCTCGCGGCTGGTCAGGAGGCCAACCGACGCGGCCGTTTCCATAACCGACCGGTTTGATTCGTAGCCCCGTACCGTCACCTCATTCAGCTGACGGGTCGAATCAAGAGAGGTCTGGGCAGCGAGTGATGACGCCAGCAGGCAGGTAGCCGGTAACAGCAAGCTCCGGAAGCAGGTAAAACGGACTAGGATCATGAGACAAAAATAGACGCAAACGATTAGTTTATGTATAACTCCTGAAATTGTGATCGGGATTACCCTCCGGTTGATTTATTCCGCTACTTTTCAGAAATTGCCCCCTGTAAACTATGTACCAGAACTACCCTTTACACCATGCAGGTACCATCAACTACCGTTTAACTTTATTACATCATATCAGACGTTCAGATACTTCCAGCTATCCAGACCAGTCGTTACCATTCAGTTAATTTGATTATACACCTCTACTCATCCACTATACATGCCCACGTCTACCTGTTTGCGCAAACGGTTTTTCCGTTGTGCTACTCCTTTTTTTGTTTCCGTTTTTAGCTGTCTGTTGTTCTTTGTTGGGTGCATCACGCCAGGGGTTGCCCAGCTTCGTATCACCAAAGCGAAAGACAGTACATTTTGTGCCTCGCCGGACCTGAGCGAGTTTCAGCGAAAGGAGCTTGACAAAATGGCTAAACTAGCCTTTCAGCTTAGGAAATCCACTGATAAAGCGTTTACCGGTATTCATTACGTACCGATCCGGCCGCATATTTTCCGCACGGCAGCGGGCCAGGGCGGTTTCGACCTCGGCCGGATGAACAATGCCATTGCCCTGACAAACAGCTATTACCAGAAAAATGGTGTGGGCATCCAGTTCTATCTGGCCGGTACCTCCCCGGATTATATCGACAACGATGCCATGTTTCAGGTCTTTACCGACTTCAACGAAGGTGGTGTCGACGGGCGGGATGCGACCAACGCCCTGAACATGTATTTTGTCAACGCCTTTACCACTGGTGGCCTGCAGGGGTATGCCTATTTTCCGGATAACACCCTCGGGACAACGCGTTCGTTTATTCTGGCCACGCCGACAACCGAGAACACGCTGGGGAATTTCCTGATTCCGCACGAGTTAGGCCATAATTTTAACCTGTATCATACCTTTCAGGGCAGCACCGGTTCTACACCCGAGCTTGTGACCAGAGGCGATAGTGCCAACTGTACGACTGCCGGTGATTTATTGTGCGATACGCCGGCAGATCCATATGGCCGCTCAGGCTCCAACATCAGTTATCAAAACGACTGTCTGGTTTATACCGGTACCGCTACTGATCCGAAAGGCATGACGTATTCTCCGTCGATGACCAACATCATGTCGTATTACAACTCCTGTACGCATGATTTCACGCAGGGGCAATACGACCGCATGGAAGCAGGGTTGGCCTTGCGGCTCAGCCATTCTGCCTATACGCTCGACTTTCCGCCGTCGCCGGTCGCCGCCCCGAATCAGCTGACCGCTCTCGCAGGTATGACCGGAAACGTTATCCTGAGCTGGCGGGATAACAGCACCAACGAAATGGGCTTTTTTGTCGAACGCGCCTCATCTCCGGAAGGGCCGTTTATCCAGATCGGCGGAACCGCCCCGAACGTGACCAGCTTCACCGATGCCCGAACCGGCCGTGCAGGCACCTATTACTACCGTGTCCGCCCGTCGAATACCACCCTCGGGGCCCTGAGCAACGTAGCTGTTACCACTATCAGCGCGGCCCCTGCCTGCACACTGACTCCCGGTATTGGCTGTGCGCTCGGCGATGGCCTCAACAGCATCCAGCTTAACGGGGCTACGTTGAGTGTTCAATCAGGTTGTTCGCCCAATGCGTATCAGGAGTTCCCGACCACCTCTGTTTCGGTGGTGCCCGGACAAACCTGTTCGATTACCGGGCAATTTTTGAATGGATTGTTGTTCACAGGCGTAGCGATCTGGTTCGATCTGAACCGCGACGGACAGTTCGGGAGCAACGAGCGCCTGGTCGGAACCGGCGGAACAGGAAACTTCTCAGCCAGCTTTACGATACCGGCCGGTCTGGCAGCGGGGCCACTTGCCATACGCATTGCCGGCGTGAGAGGGTATTTCCCTTCTGCCGGTTGTGATACCTACACCTACGGCGAGACCGAAGATTACACGATACAAGTCGCTCCGGCGAATGCCTGCCCAACTATAACCGGACTTAACACCACCAGTCTTACGACATCATCGGCGCAGCTGAGCTGGAATGCGACCTCAGAAGCGTTTTCGTATGAACTCCGCTGGAAAACACAGGATGCCAGCGATTGGACAATCGTATCCGGTTTATCGGCAACCCGTTTTCAGCTTACTAACCTTACAGCCGGCACCGGTTATCAGTGGCAGGTCAGGGCAGTCTGTGCCAACGGGACATCGGTGTATGCCGGTTCTGCTTTTGCAACGGTCTGCCCTGCTCCCACCTCTCTGACTACCAGCCAGATTACGGCATCATCGGCCATGCTGAGCTGGTCGTCTGCCGGCGAAGGCCGTACGTATGATCTGGCGTGGCGACCCGAGAGCAGCGGTACCTGGAATCTGGTTGACGGACTGACCACCAATACCTATTCATTGACGGGCCTGCGCGAGGGAATAGGTTATGTATGGCAGGTGCGCAGCCTGTGTACACCTACCGGAAGCCAGACGTACGTGGGTCCGGTTAGTTTTTATACACAAGGGACCTGCCGCCCCATTACAACGTATGGTTGTTCTGATAATGACGGGCTTAACAGCTTTACGTTTAATAATCAGGCAATCACCCAAAGCCAGGGCTGTTCGCCTGCCGGCTATCGCACCAATACACGAATCAATGTACCCGTTACAGCCGGACGCCCTTATTCATTCAGCGGAACGTTGCTCAGTTCATCATACTATGAAGGAATCTGCATCTGGCTGGACGTTAACCGGAACGGAATTTATGAAACCAGCGAACGTGTTTTTGCTACCCCTTCGCCGGTAACTACCTCTTTTTCCGGCAGCCTGACTATCCCGGCGTCTACAACGGCAGGGCCGCTACCAATGCGCGTCGTTGTCGCTTTTGGCACAATACCCTATGATCCGTGTGGCAACTATACTTATAGTGAAACGGAAGATTTTTTGCTGAATGTATACAGCACCAATACCGTCCAGATTACCCAACGCACGCAGCCGGTCTGTTATAATGCACCGTTGGTGGTCAGTTTTGCGACCACCATTCCATTTAGCCAGGATAATGTCTTTTCCCTGCAATTATCTGACAATAACGGCTCGTTCACCTCGCCTACCAATCTAGGTTCGGTTACGGGGACCAGTGGCGGGTCATTAACGGTTACGGTTCCGGCCAGCATACCGGCCAGTGCTGATTATCAACTGCGCGTTGTTTCGTCCAGTCCGGCGCTGACCGATACACCGGCAACACCGCTGACGATTGAATCGACGTGTAGCTGTCCGGTGCCAACGGGCTTAACGTCTGCAACCAATTCTATTGTTGGTAGCCAGTATCAGCTTACCTGGCAATGTGACGCTACGGTCAACAGTTTTCTGGTACGGTGGCGGATTCAGGGGAGTTCGGCCTGGTCATCCCCGGTATCGGTAACCGACACGCAGTATATACTTACCGGCCTGAGCGGTAATCAAACCTATGAGTGGCAGGTGCAGACAAACTGTGCGAATAACCAGTCCTCCGAATGGGCGGTTCCGGCCACATTCCGGACCCCCTACTGTGGAATGGCTACGATTTCTTCGACTCCGCTTAGCCTGACAGCCGGCCAAACCTTTCCTGTTTCGGTTTCCTTAACCGGGCAATCCCCGTGGAATTTTACAGTTTACCGCAATGGTTCTTCCTGGTGGACCTTTGTAGGGATGAGCACGTCTCCCTACACATTTACCTCGACAACGTATCAATCAGCGACCTATACCATTGGTAATGCCACGAACCGTTGCGGCGTCATGGAAACCGCAGGGAGTTTACCCGTTTCTGTTCCCTGCACAACTCCTGCCAGCCTGACCGAGTCAAACCAAACCTATGCATCGATTTACTTAGGGTGGGCCTATGTCTCCGGCAACAATTACCGGATCCAATGGCGGGAAACCGGCGCGTCCACCTGGAACGAGTCAGGCAATCACTGCTGTTCATCCTACTACCTGAACAACCTGCAAAACGGCAAAACCTATCAATGGCGGATTCGCTCCGTTTGCCCGGACGGCGCTTTATCCGAATGGTCGGCAGAACGGACATTTACCATGGTCTGCCCGGTACCATTTAATCAGTCTGAACAACTAGCCGCTGATAAAGCGACGCTTTATTGGAGTTATCTCTCTACACCTGCCGGCAATTCGCTTACCTACAATATCCGTTGGCGGGCTGTTGGTGCTACCACCTGGACGTCGCTAACGAATATATGCTGCAGCTCGTATACGCTGCAGAACCTGACGAAAGAACAAACGTATGAATGGCAGATTCAGACCATCTGCGCCGACGGCAGCACATCTGCCTTTACTGCTCCCCGTCAGTTTACAGCTACCTGTGGTGTTCCTGATGGCCTGAGCTGGGGAAGTGGTACATCAACAGGAATAACTGTTTCCTGGAATGGGCCGTCGGGAGTCAATTATAGCGTCCGCTACCGGGTTCGCGGTAGCAGTACCTGGACAGCTGTCACGGGTATTACCGGAAGTTCCTACAACCTGACCGGGTTATCAGGCAATACAACGTACGAATGGCAGGTGCAGAAAATATGCTCCGCACAGGACAGTTCACCTTTTTCGGTCACGAATAGTTTCACTACTTATTGTTCGTCGTCCTACATATACAATGTCTTAACCGCTGGTAATCGGGCCACATTGTACTGGAACACATATGGAAATGGTACACAATACCGGCTTATCTACCGGAATATCTCCTCACCAACGTCTACAACGATAAGCAGCTTAACAGGGTCTCCCTATTCGTTGACAGGACTAACAAACGGGGAGGTTTATACCGCTCAGGTACAAACGATTTGTCCCGACGGGATTACGGCATCTCTTTCTTCTCCAAGAACATTTACCATTACCTGCACTGCACCAACCTATGGCGGTACCAATAATTCATTTGGCGGTATCTATTGGGAATCATTGGGGACAAATATAACCTATACGGTACAATACAGACCCAAAGGCTCAAGTACCTGGCCTTATAGTCTCACCGTGACGTCAAATACAGCAAGCCTGACCGGGCTGACGCAACAAACCGGCTATGAATGGCAGGTACGGACACTCTGTAGCCCCGGCAGCGAATCCCCATGGTCATCGGTTTACAGCTTTACGACAGGCACCTGCCCCCCTGTGAATTCGAACAGCATGTCTCTATATAGTCTTGAGGGCGGATCGGCTGTCCTGGAATGGTACTATGGTAATACTTCCTTGTTTTACACCGTACAATGGCGCCCACTTGGAATCTCAGAATGGACAAGCTTTACGACTACCCAAAGCAAATATCAGATTATAGGGCTTTCCTCCGGGTCAACGTACGAATGGCGGGTGCAGAATAATTGTAGTGTAGACTTCACGGCCCCTTTCTCCCCAATAAATACCTTTACTACATTCTGCAATAGTAATATTTCCAGGGGAGAAACATACATAAATCCTACGCAGGCAGAAATATACTGGTATAGTCAGGTTGGCGTACAATATCAACTCCGGTGGAGACGAGTCGGGACATCCTCCTGGATAACATCGTCTGCTCCCATCTCATCCATCCACGGATATATGTTTTACACCCTGCCTTCGTTAACAACCGGCGCAGCGTACGAATGGCAAATACAGGTGATTTGTTCAGACGGAACTCTTTCAGGCTATTCATCATCACGGGTATTCACAACGCAATGCGGTACTGTCGGCTTTGTAAATCAGTTATGGACTGGTACAACTGCCATAGATCTGGTTTGGGGAGGGCCTGCACAGGGAGCACAGTACGAAATCCGGTGGCGTCCGTCGGGAACGACAACCTGGGCAGGTAATGCAACAGCGACGACTAATCACTATGTGGTGTCAAACTTACTATCAGGCACAACGTATGAATTTCAGGTCAGATTTATTTGTGATGCCGCCCCCTGGTCGTATACATTTAACATACAAACCAGCAATAGTTGTACTTTCATAAATACTGGTTTGCTTGTAAGCAAATTAACACCGGAGAGTATTACATTACGGTTGAGTTATGAATCAGACAAACCTCAGACGGTTTTTACAGAACTTTATTATAAACCTCTGAGTGAAAGCCTCTATAAACAGGCAATGATAGGTAACAATTCTGTTTTAACTTTGAACGACCTTCAACCTAATACGTTCTATACTATCAGTATCCCGGCGTCCGGTTGTCTGCCGGGATATGCGGGTAGCTCCAATATTTATATCATCACCCCGCCAGCTACCTACACCATGTACACCGTCACCTCCGGCAACTGGGATAACCCAGATACGTGGTCAGAGCGGCGGGTACCAAACAGCAGCGATGTGCTCGAAATCCGGCATAGTGTGACCGTCCCGGCCAACACAACCGGCTACGGCAAACGAATCATCTACCGGCCCGAGGGCCGGATCAGCACCGGCAGCGGGGCCCGGCTACAACTCGGCTTCTAAACCAATACCACAGGCGGCCCGTGGGGGCCGCCTGTGCTTTTCACCGGCAACCCGCCGGAATGTCGTATCTTTGCGGCATGGTTACTGAACAACAAACAACTACGCATACACTGCCGGTCATGGAAGCGTTCTACACCCTGCAGGGAGAGGGCGCACACACAGGCCGCGCGGCATACTTCATCCGTCTCGGCGGCTGCGACGTGGGTTGCCACTGGTGCGACGTAAAGGAATCGTGGGACGCCGGCCTCCATCCGCAACTGTCCATTGATACCATTCTGGACGGAGCGCTGCAATATTCTGGCCGCATGGCCGTAATCACCGGCGGCGAACCGCTCATGCACGACCTCACCGGCCTCACAAACGCCCTGCAAACGGCCGGCTTCCGGACCAATATCGAAACCTCCGGCGTCTATCCTGTAACAGGTTCGTGGGACTGGATCTGCTTTTCACCCAAAAAATTCAAGGAACCGCATCCGGGCATCTATGCACAGGCCAACGAGCTGAAAGTCATCATCTATAACAAATCAGACTTTGCCTTTGCCGAGTCGTTCGTTCCGCATTTACGGCCCGATTGCCGCCTGTTTTTGCAACCGGAATGGAGCCGGACAAACGAAATGTTGCCCCTCATCGTTGAATACGTAAAAAGTAATCCGCAATGGCAGGTTTCGTTGCAAACACACAAGTACATGGATATTCCCTGACAGCCGGGGCTGAGGGCGTAGTGCTTAGCGCAAAGAGCATAGGGCACAGGGCGTGGCGAAGCGGGCTGAGGATACTGGCCTTATGCACCATGCTCTATGCACCCTGCCCAACCCATGCGCAGGATTCGAAAGCCCGTGATCTCTATGTTCAGGGTAATAAGCTGTTCACCGAGCGGAAGCCGGAGGAGGCCATTACCTTTATGCAGGAAGCCATCAAACGGTCGCCCGAGTTTCTGGATGCACACATCAAACTGGGTCAGCTCTACGAATTCCGGAAACGGTATGAGGCGGCCCTGGCATCGTTTCAGAACGCTATCCGGCTGCAACCCGATCCGGCCGTGACAGGCGTCGCCTTCCAGTCGGTTTCGTCGCTGCTAATGCGGCAGGGGCGGTATGCCGAAGCCCTGCCCGTGCTGGAACGCTACCTGACCGCCTTTGCCCCACAATCGGCCCAGGCTTCTCGGATTCAGCGCCTGATCGCAACCGCAAAATTCGGGCAGGAAGCCATGCAGAACCCGCAGTCGGTTACGCCAAGGCCGGTATCCCCTACCCTGCAAACAACGCTTTCCCAATATTTCCCGGTACTGACCGCCGACGAACAAACGCTGGTGTTCACGGCGCTCAAAGCCGAAGGCGACGAAGATTTGCAGGTATCCACCTTTACCGGTGAAACCTGGAATGCGCCTGTTTCGATCTCGCAGGCCATCAATACGCCCGACAACGAAGGGACGGCCAGTTTATCGGCCGATGGGCGGATGCTGGTCTACACGGCCTGTCAGAACCGCGCCGGCCTTGGCGGCTGTGATCTGTATGTCAGCCGCAAAACCGGCAGCGAGTGGTCGGCACCGCAGAATTTAGGTCCGGTTGTCAACAGTCGTTTTTATGAGTCACAGCCATCGCTTTCAGCCGATGGCCGTCGCCTGTATTTTGTGTCGGACCGTCCGGGCGGGCTTGGCAAACGTGATGTCTGGCGCACCGACCTCGATCCGGATGGCAACTGGCAGACGCCCGTCAACCTCGGTGCTCCGGTAAATACGCCGTTCAACGAAGCGTCTCCGTTTATCCATGCCAACGGCCGCAGCTTGTTTTTCGCTTCGGACGGACACGTTGGCATGGGTGGGTATGACCTGTTTGTGTCGGATAACCCGACCGGAACCGATGCACCGAAAAGCTGGTCGCAGCCGGTGAACCTGGGCTATCCCATCAACAATGCTGATGATCAGGCATCGCTGTTTGTAACGGCCAATGGCACCCGCGCCTATTATTCGTATGAGGAGCAGAAAGAAGGGGTTTCGCAGAAATCACGCCTGTATATGTTCGACCTTCCGGAGTCCCTGCGCGAACGGGTGAAACCGGTCAGTTATCTGAAAGGCACCATCGTGGATGCACGGACAAAAAAACCGCTGCCCGCCACCATTGAGCTCATTGACCTGGCAACCAAACAGGTGATTAACCGCATTACGGCCGATGCCCAAACGGGTCAGTACACATCGGTGCTGCCGAGCGGCGGCGAATATGCCCTGTATGTCAGCGTACCCGGTTACCTCTTTAAAAGTCTTTCGTTTGATTTCACCCGGAAAACCAAAGGCGACGGTCTGACGCTTAGCGTACCGCTCGAACCGATTAGCACCGGGAAAGATGCGGCCAGGGAAACGCTGAACAACATCTTCTTTGAGTCGGGCCGTTATGATCTGGCCGACAAATCCCGCACGGAGCTTAGCCGGCTGGTGGATTTCCTGAAAACCAATCCGACCGTTAAGATCGAAATTGCCGGCCACACCGACGATCAGGGTGAGGCTGCTACCAACCTGAACCTGTCAAAAAAACGGGCACAGGCCGTAGTTGATTATCTGGCCAAAGCTGGTATCGAAGCAGGACGTATCCAGGCAACCGGCTATGGCGAAACCAAACCTTTAGTGCCGAATACAACCGAAGAAAACCGCCGTCTCAATCGCCGGATTGAATGGCATGTGCTATAATTCAGGCGTCTTCCCCCGTCCGGAAAAAGTTTTCCGGACGGGGGAAGACGCTTTTTATTACAATTCATTGATTTGTACAAATTCACCTTTTTACTGTCCATCACTCCACCAAACAGCTTGGTTTCTCAATGAAATTTTTTCAACTTTGCATACGTTGTCGGAGTACATCACTGTAAATAAGTGAACAAATAGTTTATCAAATGGCAGACAACTTACCTACCATGACTCCAGAACACGTTAAGTGCCTTATTATTGGTTCAGGTCCGGCCGGTTATACAGCAGCAATTTATGCCGCACGCGCAAACCTGAGTCCCATCCTGTATCAGGGTCCGCAACCGGGCGGCCAACTGACGATTACAAACGATGTTGAAAACTTCCCGGGTTATCCCGACGGTATTCAGGGCCCTGTTATGATGCAGGACTTTGAAGCCCAGGCGCGTCGTTTCGGCACGGATGTACGCTATGGTTTAGTGACTAAAGTTGATTTTTCAGAGCGGCCGTTCCGCGCTATCGTCGACGATCAGCATGAGATTACGGCCGATACCGTTATTATTTCGACCGGTGCTTCGGCGAAATGGCTGGGCCTGCCGTCAGAAATGCGGCTCAATGGTCGCGGCGTTTCGGCGTGTGCGGTCTGCGATGGTTTCTTCTTCCGTGGTCAGGATGTTGTGATTGTCGGTGCCGGTGATACCGCCGCTGAAGAAGCCCACTACCTGTCGAACATGTGCCGTAATGTACACATGCTGGTTCGTCGGGGCGAGATGCGTGCGTCGAAATTCATGCAGCAACGGGTAATGGCAAAGCCAAACATTCATATTCACTGGAATACCGAAACAGTTGAGGTACTGGGTGATGAGGAAGTAAGCGGTGTTCGGGTACGGAACATCGTTACGAACGAAGAGTCAGACATTACGGCTACCGGCTTCTTTGTTGCCATCGGGCACAAGCCCAATACAGAAATTTTCCAGGACTACCTGACGCTCGACGAGAACGGGTATATTATTACAGAAAAAGGCAGTACACGGACCAATATTCCGGGTGTATTTGCCTGTGGTGACGCGCAGGACCATGTTTACCGTCAGGCCATTACGGCAGCCGGTACGGGTTGTATGGCGGCGCTGGATGCTGAGCGGTATCTGGTGACGCTTGAGTTTCAGGAGCAGCTTGTACATTAACCCCAAACTCCGTTTACAGGTGGCTGTTTCCCTGACTGATTTGTCTGCCAGCCCCGACAGCCCCCTGTAAACCCATCTGAAAAGGATGAGAAAACTAATTCTATTATGCCTTCTGGCCGCTGGTGGTTGCTGCGTTACCGCCAACGTGCAGGCCCAGGAACGCGGCTTGTTTAAAAAAACGCCCAACATTAAACCCAAAAACAACCCGAATTTCCCGGCAGCCCAAACACCGGCAAAACCCGTTGAAGTATTTGAGCAGGAAACAACCAACTTACGTTTCAATAACCAATTCGAGCCAAAGAAAGAGGTCAATCCCGTTGTTGCAGAAGACACCAGCATGATCGACCAGGGCGAAATTGAAGTTGTCGAAGTAGTTGATTCTGTTCAGGTAGGTGACGAATGGGTTAAAATTGCCGAATACTACCAGGTCTGGGATTCGAACATCATCAACCCATATGGCCTTGACCCGCTGGAGTTCGACGAAACCATCGATATCAAGTTATATGACCCGCCCGCGAACCACTTCTGGTCGGCCCCGTTGCAGGAGGGTAAGCTAACCTCTAACTTCGGTTACCGGTGGGGCCGCTGGCACACAGGCGCCGACCTGGACCTCGAAACCGGCGATCCGGTTTATTCAGCCTTTGATGGCATTGTCCGTGTCGTTGGCTGGAACGGCAATGGTTATGGCCGTTTTGTGGTTGTCCGGCATTATAATGGTCTGGAAACGTTATATGGTCACTTGTCCAAACAGCTGGTTGAACAAGGTCAGCTGGTAAAGGCAGGCGATCAGATTGGTCTGGGTGGAAATACAGGCCGTAGTTACGGGGCTCACCTGCATTTCGAAACCCGCTACGAAGGTAATCCGTTCAGTCCGCTTAACGTTTTCCGTTTTCCGGAAAATCAGGTTGTAGGCGAGCATTTTCTGCTGACCAGCAGCGCATGGGATTACCTGCGCGGCGGCCGGTCAGGCAGTAGCGGCACTCCTACCCGCTTTAAACGTACGGTACTTCACCGCGTTCGCCCGGGCGAAACCTTATCGTCGATTGCCGGTCGTTACGGCCTTTCGGTGTCGACCCTTGCCCGCAAAAATCATTTATCCTCACGGTCGCGTTTGCGGCCGGGCCAGAAACTCCGGGTCAATTAACTACCGGCACTCTCAGAAAAAGCCCTGTCTACACTAACCGTAGGCAGGGCTTTTTTCACTCATCCTCGCTCCGGATATGCAGCAGTCGTTTAATCCAGCTGCGTTTTTCGGTTTCTTCTTCTTCCGCTTTTTCATCTATTGTCAATTCTTTTTCGGCCAGTTTACGCAAATCAGGCTGGCCCGCATCAACCCAACAGGTATACCAGAAATCGCCCACCATTTTGACCGACGCCCGCATCTGCCGCTCTACCTGTCCTTTCAGGCGTTCATGGTACTGCCGCGAAAAATCCGCACTATACACTTTGACCGATGCCCCGTTACGATCTTCAAAACCAAACTTCTTCCGGTCTCCTGCCTGCCGGGTGACCTCATCCTCATAACAGAGTACAGAATCCAGGGCTGCGTGTGCGTTAAACACCGCCCGCCAGGCGGCTTTCTGAGGCGAGTAAACGTATGAAGCCGGCCCGACCCAGAAATCATATTCAGCACTGAACAGCTCCGGCAAACGGCTTTCCCAGAAGCCATGAATGCCATGCTGCCCGGTCAGCTGCCCGTTGTAGTTGCGGGTCGTATGCAGCGGCACATTGGCATCTGCAATGTAATGCCCTAAATCAGCGGCCAGGCGCAGGATTTTCCGTATATTCTTCTGTTGAAACGCTTCGGTCAGCTGGTACTTCGCCAGCTGAATATGCCACGGCACAATCCCATGCATTGCCAGTGTGTCTTCTCCGAAACGGTCAGCGGCCGTTTTGTAATACCGGGGCAAGGCATCCGCCGATGTATCCGGATACATATCCAGATCAATGAAATGCCGCGGTGCCTCGCCGACAACCGCATACCGGCGTTTATCCGGATTGACAGCATTGTCGGTCAGAAAGCCGATATGCTTTTTAAAAAACGGCATCATTTCCGGCGGAAGCGTAAATACCGCCAACCGGTTTATTTGTTGATGTGCGTAAAATCCCCAAATAATCTGCGGCTTTTTCAGTGGTTCAGCACGGGCCACTGAAAAAAAATTTTGTACGGATGCATACAACCAAATAAAAAACAGATACCTTTGAACCAACATAGTACTTTACGAAGATAAAATTAGACTATCAAAATAAAGTACTGTGACAAACAGAACAATATTTTGAAAAACATAAAAAATACCAAAACAATGAAACGCGAAACCAAAGGCTACGCACTCGTTTTAGTACTTTTCAGCGTATTAGCATTATTAATCTACGGTGCATACTCTCCTGCAAGAAAAGCCCAAAAACAGCAGATTTTTTGCATAAAGTTCAAAAACGGGATTGAAAATCGGGCAATTGAACACCATATGCATGACTTTGCCGGTTTAAAGCATGAAATTAAGGAGATTGTAAACTACTCTGCCGGACGCACTATTCTGACGGGAAAGGCCTCTGAAGGTTACGATGTCATGCATTATCTGACATTCCAGAGCGAGGAGGACATGAAAAAATTTGAAAAAAGTGCGGCCTACAAAGAGTTCGTTCAGGATAACCAGGAGAACTGGGAGAAGGTCCTTGTTGTAAACGCAGAAATTCAACCTTAATAAGGAGTTGGGATTGATTCAGGATGTTTATCCGTTCGCTCCGCACAGGGTAATTGATGAATATCCTGAATAGAATCAGCAGCTTGCCAAAGAATTTCTTGCGAATAGTTGGCAATTCCATCAGGAAAAAGTAATTTTGCAGACCTTTTCGCGAAATCAGGAAATTCGTTATAATACACAATGGCAAATCATAAATCGGCAAAGAAAGCGATCCGGTCAAGTGCCAAGAAACGGTTGTTGAACCGTTACCAGCACAAAACAACCCGGAATCTGGTAAAAAAACTGCGTGAAACACACGACCATGCAATGGCAGTTGAACTGTTCAAAACGGTAGCTTCAGCACTGGACAAACTGGCAAAACGCAACGTCATTCACAAAAACAAGGCAGCTAATAACAAATCGAAATTGGCTCGCTACGTAAACAAACTGGCTACGGCTTAATCTGATCAGCGTTTACGCTTTTCACATTCATATAAAACCGGTCATTGGTATCTCAATGACCGGTTTTTTTGTGCCCTTCCGGCAAGGTATCCGTCAAAACCAGACGAACTGACAACATACCTGCAATGCCTTACGAAAACCCCGGAAGTATTAAAAGCTGGGCCGAAGAAGACCGCCCGCGTGAAAAACTGATGTATAAAGGCAAAGCTGCCTTATCTGAAGCCGAACTTATTGCCATTTTAATCGGGTCCGGGACAGCCGAGCTGTCTGCGGTTGATGTTTCGCGCATCATCATGCAGAGTGTCAGTAACAATCTGAATGAGCTGGCACGGCTGAGCATAAAAGACCTGTCCCGATTCAAAGGGATTGGCGAGGCCAAAGCCATTACCATTATTGCCGCACTCGAACTCGGCCGGCGACGGAAAGAGCAGGACCGGTTACAACGCCGCCGGATTACCTGCTCGCGTGATGCTTATGAAGAGCTGGTGCCCCATCTGCTTGATAAACCCCACGAAGAATTCTGGATATTACTCCTGAACAGGGCTAACGAAGTACTACGGCCTGTTCAGGTTTCGGCAGGCGGCGTATCGGGTACCGTAGCAGACCCAAAGATGATTTTTAAATTCGCCCTCGAACATCTGGCCAGCGGTATGATTCTAAGCCACAATCACCCGTCCGGGAACCGGATGCCTTCTCAGGCCGATAAAGAGCTGACCCGCAAGCTACGCGAAGCCGGAAAACTACTCGATATTCCGGTGCTCGATCATTTGATTTTCACCGACAAAGCCTATTTCAGCTTTGCCGATGAAGGAATTTTATAGCCCCTACAAAAAGTCAAACGGTGCCGGACTAAAACTGATCAGAAAAACAATCAGTGCCAGCCAGCCCAGCACCTTGCGCTTTGTGTCCAGTGGCTCCTGTAATTCGGTTTCGGGGTGATATACGCCAATAAATCGCCCCAATAAAAACCCGAACGCCAGAAACCCGGAATAGCCCCGAACGGCAGGAAACAGCCATGTAACGCCAAACTGCACTAATACCATACTTAAGGCAAGTACCCAGGTCATTCCTCGGTCTTCAGTCAGGCGGTAAAAGCAGATGTAAAGAAACAAAATGTAAATGCCCAGATTCATGAGCTCTTTGTAAAACGCTTCGTCGCTCGCGGTCGAAAACGTGTCAACCGTATACAAGCCCAGACCAGCATAAAACATGAACAGGACGTATAAAACCGGCGCTATCAGGCGGTGTCGTTTTGAGCCGATCAGCGCATATAAAACATGCCCCCCATCCAGCTGCCCGATCGGCAACAGGTTCAGCGACGTAAAAAACAACGACAAATAACCCGCCAGCAAATACGGATAATGTACCATTTCGTACGGGTGCGGTAACCGAGACGGATCGGCTACATATGTCTTGAAAAACCAGAAAATCAGGTTGTCGCCCAGTTTCATGGCTGTTCCTTCGGGCAGATTCAGATAGGCATACTCCCCATAGCGGAGTCCGAATTTCTTATACTCCGGATGGATTTTGAAAATATAATCGATCGGCGGCAAATGCGTAAAACCATACCAGATCAGCACAATCGCCACCACAAACCCGGCCAGCGGCCCGGCAATGCCAATATCGAAATACTTTCTGCGGCTGTTGATATAGTCCTGAATGCGGATAAACGCCCCGAACGTACCGATGCTGTTGATGTAAAACATACCCAGCCAGAACGGCAGATAAAACGGCAGCGTCACCCTGACTCTATTGGCTTTTGCGGTAAAATAATGCCCGAACTCATGTACCGTCAGTACAGTCAGAAACGGAATGGAAAACTGAAAGCCGGTCCGTATTTCATCCAGGGTTAGTGAGGGAAATCCTTTAGGCATGTCCGGAAAACGGCCGTATATCCATTCGGCACCGGCTAAGGTGGTGGTGAGGAGAGTTACTAAAAATAATCCGCCGTGTATGAGTACTTTTTTTACGTTGGGATTCATGAGTCAAAATACCGGAAAAAGACGATGAGTACATAACGCCTGCACCAGAGGTCATATGCGCTATTACTCCACAAAAATGCAGCACACCAGATGCCGGCTACGCCAGATAATCCAGAATCGTCAATGGCTTCTGTACGTGTGTAGCATGTATACCAACCGACAAGGCACCCTGAATGTTGGCATAGTTATCATCCAGAAATGCCGTTTCATCGGCCTCAAGACCGGCTTCCTGCAACACATAGGTATAAATCTCAGGTGCCGGTTTGGCCAGACGAACCTCATACGAGTAAAATACCCGCTCAAACAAATCGTCCAGAACCGGAAGGTCCAGATCAGTAAGGATCTGATTTACCCGCTGGATATGAATCGGGCTGGTGTTACTCAGCAAAAACAGGCGGTATTTGCCCTGCAGCTGCTGAATGCGTTTTACCCGCTCAACCGGCAGATCCAGCAAAATCGTATTCCAGGCGGTATCAATTACTTCATCCGCCCAGTCATCCGATGCGACTCCGCGCTGTTTCAGCAAATCCCTGACATGCTGCCGGAACGCCTGGTCGTCGATCAGGCCTGTTTCGTAGGCCATTATCTGATTGTGTTCCTGCCAGAGCGTAGTCACTTCCTCTTCAGAGAGGTTAGCCAACATGGCAAAATTGCGGATGGGAGCGCTCAGATCAATCGGAATGATAACATCGCCAAGGTCAAAAATGATATTCCGGAGGTTAGGCTGCGTCAGTATTGAAGACATTGTCTAAAGATGTTGAGAATCGCCCCTAAGGTAAGGTAAAGTTTAGTTTTTCGGTATGATTACCGATTAAATCGCCGTGCTCTAAATGAACAGTGGCACAACAAGCGGGGTTAACCACTCACTGTGCCACTATAGTATGATCCGTTTCTGTCTGTTGCGGTTGCGGTTTTACTCCAGAACAACGCCCATTGAGCAGAATTTATCAATCCGCTGATTAATACGCTCCTGAGGACTCAGGGCGTTCAGTTCGTCGAGGGTAGCCAGAATCACGCTTTTCAGAATCTGCGCCATACCCTGATGGTCGTTATGAGCACCACCAACCGGTTCTTCGATGATACCGTCTACCAGGCCGGCATCTTTCATATCACGGGCGGTCAGCTTCATCGCTTCGGCCGCCTGCTCCTTATAATCCCAGCTTCTCCAGAGGATCGTCGAGCAGTTTTCCGGTGAAATAACCGAATACCAGGTATTTTCGAGCATCATCACACGGTCACCGATGCCGATGCCCAACGCACCGCCTGAGGCCCCTTCGCCGATAACGATACAAATCACCGGCACTTTGAGCGTCATCATATCACGCAGGTTGCGGGCGATGGCTTCTCCCTGACCCCGTTCTTCGGCTTCCAGCCCCGGAAAAGCCCCCGGTGTATCAATAAAGGTAATAATCGGTTTCCGGAACTTCTCAGCCATCTGCATCAGGCGAAGCGCTTTCCGGTAGCCTTCCGGATTGGGCATCCCGAAGTTCCGGTGCTGACGCTGCTTGGTGTTCCGGCCTTTCTGCTGACCGATGATCATCACTGTTTGTCCGTCGATATCGCAGAAACCACCAACCATCGCCGGATCATCGCGCACCGTACGGTCGCCGTGCAGCTCAATAAACTGGTCACACATCAATGAGATATAATCCAGTGTATAAGGCCGGTCCGGATGACGGGACAGTTGAACACGCTGCCAGCGGGTCAGGTTTTCGAAAATTTCACGCCGAAGCTTATCAATACTTTGCTCCAGTACGTCTACCGCATCACTTACGTCTACGCCTGAGTGCTGGGCCAGTTTTTTGGTTTCGGTCAACCGCGCTTCCAGATCTGCTATCGGTTTTTCAAAATCTAAGTACGTTCTCATCGTTTGGTAAATAGTCAGTGACGACGTGGGGGCGTTAACCCGCCACTCACTTATAAGTCAAAACTGTCGCCTTTTTTCGGAATCGTGACGTTGGCATATCCTGCTTCGGTCAGCGTCTGCTGAAAGGCTTCCATACTTGGGTACTCACCGTGGACCAAAAATACTTGTTTCAGGGTTTGGGTCGACTGCATACCGACAAATCGCATCAGATCGTCGCGGTCGCCGTGTCCGCTGAATACGTCCACTTTTTCAATATTCGCCATAACGGCGTGTTCCTTGCCTTTAATGGTCAGGGTCGATTGCCCGTTGAGCAGCCGCCAGCCTAACGTTCCTTCTGCACAATAGCCGATCATCAGAATCGTACAATACGGGTTGCTGATGTTGTTCGCTACGTGGTATTCAACCCGTCCGCCCTGTACCATGCCCGAAGACGAGATGATGATACACGGCTCATAGTGGTTCGAGATGGCTTTACTTGCCTTAGCCGACTCCAGATACTGAAAGTTTTCAAAGTCGAAAAGGCTTTCGTTCTCTTCGTAAAACTCACGCGCATCGGCGTTCAGTAACCGGATGTTTTTTTCGTAAACCCGCGTGCTTTCCAGCGCGAGCGGACTATCGGAAAAAACCTTGATCGGCGGGAAATTGTAATCGGTATAGAGCTTATTCAGCGTATACAGCAGCGCCTGCGTACGGCCCACCGAAAACGACGGAATAATCAGCCGGCCCGGAATGTCGATGCAGGTACGCTTAATCACATCGGCGAGTGCTTCTTCCGGTTTTTTCAGGTCTTCGTGCAGGCGGTTGCCATACGTACTTTCACAAACCAGATAATCTACCTGCGGTACGGGGGCCGGATCGGTCAGCAACGGATAATTTTTCCGGCCGATATCGCCGGAGAAACAAATACTTTTCCGTTCGCCGTTTTCACGGATATTAAGCACAATATGCGCTGCCCCGAGCAGGTGACCCGCCGGTATAAAGGTTACATCTACACTATCATTAACCCGAAAGCGCCGGTTAAACTGGATAGAAACCACGTTTTCCATGGTTTCCCGAACCTGTTTATCAAGGTATAAATCTTTCTGTAATTGCTGCTGCCGATCTTTCACCCGCTTTTTTTTGCTGGCGTTGAGTTCGTTGATCCGCTTCTGGTTCAGAGAAGCCGCATCTTTAAGCAGCAATTCGGTTAAGGAATGTGTTGCTTCTGTACACAGAATCTGCCCTTCGTATCCTTCCCGATACAGGTTTGGCAAGTTGCCTGAATGATCCACGTGAGCGTGAGTCAGCAGGACCAGGTGAATACTGGAGGGCTCAAAGGGAAAAAATCCCGTGGCATGTCCGCCAGTAATTGGTGCAGTTGGAGGCGTTTGGCCGTTGGAACGCTCTAAGTCAGACCCACAGTCGATCAGGATACGGTAGTCATCCTCAGTTTCCAACAGGTACATGCTGCCGGTAACTTGCCGGGCTGCCCCCAAAAATGATAACTTCATGCGTTCAGCTTAAACGTCGTAATCTATCGTCAATGTGTCGCGTTAATGAGATTGATTAAACACAAGTCCGGCGTGCGAAAAACCGCTACTTTTGCAAAGTTACGACTAACGGGGCGATTTCCTAACCCCTGTTTTATTCCAGATGCACATACGAAAAGTTAAATCTCTTGCCTATTGGTTGTTAAGCTGTTGGTTATGTGGCCAGGTCAGTGCACAAAATTTATCAAACACCCAAAATCAGGTTACAGCCAGTGACTCAACCGCCACGCAACGGTTGCTGACCTTTCTGGATCAGTTTCAGAACGGACCGCTTGCCCGCCATGGCACCGTTGCGCTCTCGGTCCGGCGCGTCCGCGACGGCGAAAGTCTGGTCGGTTACAACAGCCGACAAAGCCTGTCGTCGGCCTCTACCCTGAAACTGATCACAACCGCTACGGCACTCGCTACCCTTGGGCCTAACTTTACCTATACGACTACGCTGGAATACGACGGGATCATCAGGGATAGTACCCTGACCGGTAATCTGTACCTGCGTGGCTCAGGCGACCCCTCGCTGGGTACCTGGCGCTATACGGGTTATCCTGATGCAAACACCCTCTTACTGATCTGGTCAGACGCGGTCAGAAAGGCTGGTATAAAACGTATTGACGGCGTTGTGATTGGTGATGCGGCATTGTATGACGACCTGCCCACACCCGATACCTGGCCCTGGGGCGATCTGGGGAATTACTATGGTGCCGGCCTAAGTGCGCTCAACTTCAATGAAAACCTGTACCGGGTTATTTTCCGTCCCGGCAAAACCGTTGACAGTCCCGCAACCGTTCTCCGCACCGAGCCCGCCCTGCCTTATCTGACACTCATCAACCGCGTAACAACGGATAAGGCCGGCACCGGTGATCAGGTCAATATTTACGGGGCGCCGTTTGCTGAGCAGCAGTGGCTTACCGGCAAAGTACCCATGGGGGTTTCTGAATTTGCAGTGAAAGGGTCTTTACCGGATCCGGCACAGTATGTAGCCTTTGCCCTGGCCGGGCAGCTCCGTAATGACAGCGTTCGCATCCTGAACCCGCCCGTTGCTGTCCGCCCCGATCAGCCATGGCCTGACGCAGTGAAAACCGGCCGGCCAGATGCCAAAGTCGTTCCGAAACGCATTGTACTGCACCAGTACAAATCGCCGGTTTTGCTGGAACTGGCGCAGCAAACCAATTTCCAGAGCATTAACCTCTATGCCGAGGCCCTGCTCCGGACGGCGGCCCGCCAGATTAACCCGAAAACCCGGTCGGTTGCTGACGCCGTAGAGGCAGTTGAACGTTTCTGGCGCAGCAAAGGGGCCAACCTGGACGGTTTCCGTATCCGCGACGGAAGCGGCTTATCGACCGTCGGGGCGTTAACGGCCGACAACATGACGGGCATTCTGGCCGCGATGGGCCGTGAGCGCGTGTTCCCGCAGTTTTACGAAACCATTCCGGTTGTTGGCCAGACAGGGACCGTGCGAAACATGGCGCGGAACACCCCTGCCGCCGGCAATGTGCGGGCCAAGAGCGGCACGATTGAAGGCGTCCGCGCCTATGCCGGATATTTCACCGCCAAAAGCGGTGAGTTGATGTCATTTTCGGTCATGATCAACAAATACACCCCTGGCCAAAGCCGCGCTGTCGGTAATCAATTAGAGCGCCTGATGGCGTTGTTGGTAGACCTGTAGGGGCGGCCCCACGTGGCCGCCCAACGCACACGGAGTTTCCTGCCATATGAGGTTGTTGGTTTACGCATAATCAGGGCGGCTACGTGGCTTGTTGGTTTACGCATAATCAGGGCGACCACGTGGGGTTGTTGGTTTTACGCTTAATCAGGGCGACCACGTGGGGTTGTTGGTTTTACGCTTAATCAGGGCGACCACGTGGGGTTGTTGGTTTTACGCTTAATCAGGGCGACCACGTGGGGTTGTTGGTTTTACGCTTAATCAGGGCGACCACGTGGGGTCGCCCCTACGAGAATAACCGGTCAGATCTCCAGCGTTGTGGATTTTCGATAATATATGTCGTGATATTGTTAAATGCCCGATCAGTCCGGATGATGTGTTCATAATAATTCCGTTGCCAGAGTCGTTTGTCAAACCTTGGCCAGCCGTTATGTTTTACATTCCGGATATATTCGTTGGTTGTCATTGTTTTAAACCAACCAACAATGTCCCGTAGGGGCGACCCCACGTGGTCGCCCAAATCACGTGCAGGCTCCAGCCCCGCGTGGTCGCCCAAATCACGTGCAGGGTCCAGCCCCGCGTCGTCGCCCAAATCACGTGCAGGGTCCAGCCCCACGTGGTCGCCCAAATCACGTGCAAGGTCCAACCCCACGTGGTCGCCCAAATCACGTGCAGGGTCCAGCCCCGCGTCGTCGCCCAAATCAATATGCATCATATTGTGACACTGGACTTCATCGGTCAGGCGACCACGTGGGGTCGCCCCTACATTATTTTTTTCGTGGTGGCATGATCCGTTGTCTTTCGCATCATCTTGCGGGCGACCACGTGGGGTCACCCCTACGTTTATAATGATGCCGTGGAAATGGTTGGGCATGACAACGTATGCGCCAAGTTCGATGTCCGGAAATTTTTCGGGCAACTTCTGCCACCATGTCATCACCATTTCCCCGGCTGGCGACAGAGTCATTGCATCGTTAGAAATATACCCTAACCGATGTTCATGATGTTGAATACAGATCGTTATGAAATAGGCCCCTTCCTGAGCATAGTCATAATCAGGAAGACGAATGGAACGGCGATAAGTCATAAAATGCAGGTTCAGTTAATACCTGCATTTTGACGGGTTATGTTGAGGACAGATACTTAACCATGAAAACTTTGCCATGTTTTTCATTAAAGCCGGGTGGGCGTCTTTCATTAAAATCGGGCGACCACCATATCCCGTCTAAAGCCGGCGACCACCATATCCCGTCAAAATCGGGCGACCACATGGAGTCGCCCCTACGAGATGCGGCTCCAGTTATTTTCTTTTTTGCCCAAGGCGTCAATGTGATTCCGGATGGGCGCGTTTTGGGGTAGCACAAAATGAGGGTCCTCGTCCAGTATCTTCTGGGCAGACTCCCGTGCGGCGGTCAGAATCGGACCATCTTTGGCGAGGTCGGCAATCATCAGGTCCATCAGGCCGCTTTGCTGGGTACCGGTCAGGTCACCCGGACCACGTAGCTGAAGATCGACATCGGCAATTTCGAAGCCGTTGTTGGTCCGCACCATGGTTTCAATCCGGGTTTTCGTATCCGAGCTCAGCTTGTAGCCGGTCATCAGCACGCAGTACGACTGTTCGCTGCCCCGACCCACGCGGCCCCGTAACTGGTGCAGCTGCGACAGGCCGAACCGTTCCGCACTTTCGATAACCATTACACTGGCATTCGGCACATTTACCCCCACTTCGATAACCGTTGTCGCCACCAGAATCTGGGTTTCGTGACGCAGGAAACGCTGCATTTCGTCGTCCTTTTCGTAAGGCAGCATTTTTCCATGCAGGATACCAATCTCGTATTTCGGCCGTGGGAAGGCCCGCTGTATGCTCTCAAAGCCATCCATCAGGTCTTTATAGTCCAGCTTTTCAGATTCTTCAATCAGCGGATAAACCACATACACCTGCCGGCCCTTCTCGATTTCCTGGCGCATAAACCCAAAGATCTCCGACCGGTGTTTATCGTATTTGTGCACGGTTTTGATAGGCTTTCGGCCAGCCGGTAACTCGTCAATTACCGAAATGTCGAGGTTCCCATACAACGTCATAGCCAATGTACGCGGGATCGGGGTCGCAGTCATTACCAGAATATGCGGCGGAATAACCGGATTTTTAGCCCACATTTTAGCCCGCTGAGCCACCCCGAACCGGTGCTGCTCATCAATAATGCAAAGCCCCAGATTTTTGAACTGTACCGCATCTTCCAGCAAGGCATGTGTCCCCACGATGATGTGTGTTTTGCCCTCCTGTAGTTCGGGATGCAGGGTTTTGCGCCGCTTCGTGGTAGTAGACCCCGTCAGGATAGAGATATTCAGGCCCATGGCATCCGCAAAGGGCTTCAGACCGTTGTAATGCTGATCGGCCAGAATTTCGGTTGGGGCCATCAGGCAGGCCTGAGCGCCGTTGTCAATGGCCATCAGCATGGCGATAAACGCAACAATCGTTTTACCACTACCCACATCGCCCTGCAACAGGCGGTTCATCTGTTTACCGCTCACAAAGTCGGTCCGGATTTCTTTCAGCACCCGTTTTTGCGCACCGGTCAGCGGGAAAGGCAGCAGGTGTTCGTAAAAATGCTTGAGCAACTGCGTATTGGCAAATACCTGTCCGGGATACTCTTCCTTCTGGAGTAGTTTATTGGAAATCAGCCGGAGCTGGTTGTAAAACAATTCTTCAAATTTCAGCCGGCGTTCGGCCTGCCGGAGCCATGCCGGACTCTGCGGCAGATGGATATTCCAGAGCGCTTCCCGTTTACCGATCAGCCGGTATTTTTGTATCAGCTCATCGGGTAAGGTTTCGCGGAGATGCGGCCATGCGCCTTCCAGCAGCGTCCGCATAATCTTGCCGATGGCCTTACTGTCGAGGTGGCGCTTACGCAGTTTTTCGGTCAGGTTATACACCGGTACCATACCCGTTTCCAGTTCATGATCCGGATGAATATTGTCCAGTTCGGGATGGACGATGCTGTAGCGGCCGTTAAACGGCTGCGGTTTGCCATAGACCACATATTCACCTTCCCGCCGGAGCGTTTTTTCCAGCCAGGTCAGTCCCTGAAACCAAACAAGGCTCATACTGCCGGTACCATCGGTAAAGGTAGCCACAACCCGTTTTTTGGACCCCTCCCCTTCGGTATACCAATCCCGTAAGCGCCCCCGCACCTGGGCGGCAGGCAGACTTTCGTCCAGTTCGCTGATGGTATAAAAACGTGTCCGGTCATCAAACCGGAACGGGTAGTGTTGCAGTAAATCCCCGTATGTAAAAATATTCAGCTCCTTATTCAGGAGTTCGGCCCGTTGCGGCCCTACTCCCCGGAGGAACTCAATGCGGGTATCAAAAAAAGTAGGCGTACGCTCTGTAGACCGGTTTGGTCCTGCCGGTGCAACACCGGACTGATCAGCGTCATTTGTGCCCGTTTCATTCATGCGTATTGCTCCCTGTTTTTGTCAAATTTACATCATTTTTCGGTTTTTCGGGGCTATTGGCTCTCCCCGTCTGTGCCTAACAGCTATGCTATCGGTTAACACAACGATGATCCGGCAGGCTTATGATAGCCCATCTGCCAAACATTGACACTTTATGATATGAATGCGTAAAAACTTCCCCAACATTGTGGTGAGTTCGTTGTAGTTTTCCGACAACATACAGACCTGAAACCCCGATTTAAGCGCAGAAAGGGTCTTTTTACACTTTGGCACAGAATTTTCTATCCGATACTCAACGGGCTATCCAACCGTTCATTATCAACGTTATGGGAAATCTTCTGTATACAATCGCCGTGATTCTGATCATCGTTTGGCTCATCGGATTTTTGGGCTTCGGCGGCTTCGGTTTAGGTAATCTGATCCATGCATTGCTGGTCATTGCTATCATCATGATTCTGTTACGTGTGATTCGCGGGAATTCACCGGTATAAACGCACTACCTGATAACATCAAAAGCCGCTGAATACTGGTTTAACCAGTATTCAGCGGCTTTCTTAGATCATTCCGGTCTCCGGCCAACCTGCCGGGTTATTTCCGGTAATCCAGTGCCGGTTTACGGTTGCCTAACAGGGCTTCATATTTATACTCCAGACCGCCGCGTGCCTTGATCCACTCCTCGCGGGCTTTCTGAATCAACGCCGGGTCTTTGTACAGATCAATGGCTGTCAGTGCCAGCGATTTGGCAGCTACCATCATGCCTTTGGTACCGATATCCGTACCACCGGCCGCAATCGCCTGCCAGCTGTGCGCCGCAGTGCCCGGCACCCACGTAGCTGCCCGCATCCCGACTGTCGGAACGGCCCAGCTCACATCACCTACGTCGGTTGATCCGCCTCCGGCATCGTTCCGCATCGCAAACGGCGAAACGGTAGCTGCTTCACCCGGCTTTTTGATGGAGCCAAACGTAGCTCCGAACGACTCCCCGATTTTCTCCGCGAATTTTTCTTCTTCCGGCGTGTAGCTTACGCCCCCCACAACCGACAGGTTTTTATGCATCAACTGACCGAGTGTCTCAATCGGCAGGAGGTTATATACACCGCCAATGATTTCGTAATCCATTTTTGTTTCCGTACCCAGAGCAGCTCCTTCTGCGGCCTTCACAATCCGCTTCCAGACATCCTGTACAATGGCACGGTCTTTATTACGGGCATAGTAATACACTTCGGCAAAGTCAGGTACAACGTTTGGCGCTTCACCACCTTTGGTAATCACATAGTGTACCCGCGTATCCGACGGGATGTGTTCGCGCATCATGTTGACCATGTAGTTCATCGACTCTACACCATCAAGCGCAGAACGGCCACGCTCCGGCGAAGCAGCGGCGTGGGCCGAAATGCCGCGGAACCGGAACTTCCCGGCAATATTAGCCAGCGACGTTGAGCCGTCAGCCCCGTTTGAATCGGCCGGGTGCCAGTGCAGCACCACATCAACATCGCTGAACAAACCAGCCCGAACCATGTACACTTTTCCTGACCCGCCTTCTTCGGCCGGTGTGCCATAGAGGCGGATCGTACCCTTCTGACCCGTTTTCTGCATCCAGTTTTTCACCGCAATGGCCGCCGCCGACGATCCCGTACCAAACAGGTGATGCCCGCAGGCGTGCCCGGCTTTCTTCCCCTCAACCGGTTTCCGCTCCGGTGAGGCATCCTGATTGATTCCCGGCAAGGCATCATACTCCGCCAGGATCGCAATGACCGGTTTACCACTACCATAGGTAGCCACAAATGCGGTCGGAATCTCAGCAACACCGGCCTGTACGGTAAATCCTTCTTTTTTCAGCTCATCCTGCAGCAGGTTTGAGCTTTTATATTCCTGATAGCCAACTTCGGCCCAATCCCAAATCTGATGGGCTATAGTCCCGTAATGCGCTTTTTTGGCATCCAGGCCTGCAATTACCTCCTGCTGCTCTTTCGTAACTTTGGCTTGCCCGAAGGTTAACGTCGTCGCTGCCAGCATCATTATTGACACTGACCCTGGTTTATGAAAAAGTTTCATGTTTAGATTAAGTTAGAATCTCACAGGTTCCAAAATCCGGAAACAAAGTAATATTATCCCAAAATAAGGCATTCTACCCAAACAAAGCGCCAGCCACTATGCAGTTTATACAAATAATATAGCTTTATCCAGCGATTTAACAATATTTCAGAACAGACAAAAGACAAAGGTAGTCAGCTCATTTTTTGGCTGTTTAACGGGAATCAGGAGCGGTAAAGAAGTGTTACCAAACCGATGGTAATACGGGTTTCCTTTTTATGGGTCGACGGGATGGCACTCTGGCCGTTTGTGCTGGTAAAAGAGGCAGTAACCGACCCCTGTCTGATCAATCACGAACGCATTCATCTACGTCAGCAGCTCGAACTGGGGCTGATTATCTTTTATATATGGTATTTTGCTGAATACCTGATCCGGCGGATTCAGTATAAAAACCATTATCGGGCCTACCGGAATATCAGCTTCGAACGCGAGGCCTTTGCGCACGATCATAATCTCCGCTACCGGCAGCAGAGGCGCTGGTTTGCCTTTATACACTATTTGCGGGCTGCGAAACCTTACTGACTGTCTTGCCGGCCTTTATACCCGATGACCCCGCCCATCATCACCAGGGCAGAGAAAATAACAACCATCATCAGGATACCTTCCCGGAAGCCGGTCAGTTTGATGCTGTCCGGAATGCTCAGGTATAACAAAATCGTGATCAACCCTCTGGGCGCAATCCAGAACAGAGGCGTTAGCGGGCCGGTAAACGTCAGGCGCAGGGACAACAACCGGACGGCCAGAATAATTACAATAAAAATCAGGCTGACAATCAGCGTATCGGGGTCGATCAGATCAGGCAGGTTGGCGGCATAGCCAAAAAGCAGGAAGAAAAACGTACGGACCACAAAGGACCCCTCGGCAGTCAGGTTTTTGAGCTGTTCCAGTTCTTTCTCAAACAGGTCGTTTTTCAGGATTTTATCCAGCCGCCCGCGGATAAACAGTTCGGTATTATTCAGAAACAGCCCGAATACCAGAATCAATAACAGCGACGACAGGTGATAGCTTTCTGCAACGGCATAGACCAGAATCAGCACCGAAATAATGGGCAGAAACTTTACCTGATGGTTGATGCGGCCGATGAGGTATAATAATCCGAAACAGCAGATCAGGGAGATCAGCGCCATCAGGATCGTATCACGGACAAAGGTAAACGTTGCCCCCAGAACCGACGACTGGGCCAGTAACAGAAAATTAAACAGCATGATCCCGATGATGTCGGAAAAGGCCGTTTCGTAGGTCACAAACTCCCGTTGCCCGTAGGACAGGTTCCTGACACTGGGAATGGCCACGGCACTGCTGATTACCGAAAACGGAATGGCATTGACCAGACACCGGTAAAAGGATTCTTCGAGTAGCAGAAACAATGTACCGGCAATCAGCAAGGTTGTCAGCACAATTGATACCAGCGCCATCAGCGCCGTTCGTCGTAACAGGCCATACTTTTCGGGACGTAGCTCCAGATCCAGACCGCCCTCCAGAACGATCATAATCAACCCGATAGTACCTAATGTAGAAAGTGTTGGCGTTACGTACGGAATCTGAACATCAAAATAGGCCGTAATCTGCCGGATGGTCATGCCAAGACCCAGCAGAAGCACCACCGACGGTGTTTTGAAGCGGCTACTCAGAAAGTCAAACGCGTAGGAAATCAGTACAGCCAGACTCAGACCAATAATCAACGACGATGAATCCATGCGGTAAAGATAGCAATATAGCCGTCTTTATGCCCACTGCGCCGCGATTTTAGCCGACAGCAGGCATAGCGGAATCCCGCCGCCGGGGTGCACACTGCCACCCACAAAATAGAGGTTCCGGATACCGGACGAAAAGTTAGGATGCCGCAGGAAGGCCGCAAACCGGTTATTCGACGCTGTACCGTAGAGAGCCCCCTGTGCCGACGATGTGCGGGCTTCGATGGTCCGCGGGTCAAGAATTGCCTCGCATTCGATCAGTGACCCGACATCGACGCCCAGGTTATGACTTAGTTTCCGGATAACCTGCTGCCGGGTTTCGGCAATGATGGTATCCCAGTCCTGCCCTTCATTGGCCGGTGCATTCAGCAGGATAAACCAGTTTTCGCAACCTGCCGGTGCATCATCCGGTTTGTTTTTGCTGGTAATGTTAAGGTAAATGGTCGGGTCTTCGTATATCCGGTCGCGCCGTCTGAACAGGTAATCGAATTCGGTCCGGTAGTCGTTCGAGAAAAAAATATTATGCATATCCAGTTCCGGAAACGTCCGGCGGATGCCCCAGTAAAAGATCAGGCCCGACGAAGACCGGGGCTGTTTCAGTGTCCGCTCGGGTGCAGGCTGATCGGGCAGCAGTTTCCGGTATGTCGGCGTCACATCCATGTTCGACACAACCACATCACAGCGTTTGACCTCACCCCTCACCTCTACTCCGGCCGCTTTGCCGTTTTGTACCACAATCCGGTCAACCGGGGTCCCGAAATGAAACCTTACCTGCAGGCGGCGGGCCAAAGCGGTCAGGGCATTGGTAATATCGACCATGCCTTTTTCCGGAAAATACGCGCCGATGTTGTATTCCAGATGAGGAATGATATTGAGCAGGGCCGGTGTCTGATAAGGATCGGAGCCGTTGTAGGTGGCATACCGGTTAAACAGCTGCACCAGCTTCGGATGGGAAAACGTCCGTTGGTTTGCGCCGTTCATGGTTCCGAAAAGGCCGAGCTTCGGCAGGTTCAGGTAGCCATTCAAGGCCCGCCGGTTGAGCCAGGTACCGGCTTTGTGTAACGAATCCTGGAGAAACAGGCTTTCTGTGATGCCGTATTTAAACGCACTGTCGGCCAGAAAGTTGCGGATATGTGCAGCCGGTTCGCCCAGTTTGCGTTCCACCTCCTCAGCAAAAGCGTTGGTATCTCCCCAGGCAGTGAGGCGGGTACCGTCATCCCAGAAATAGCGGCAGATTTCGGGCAAACGGATATACCTGAACCAGTCAGCAGGGTTTTCGCCGGCCAGCCGGAACAGGTCGTTTACCAGCTCAGGCAGCGTAAAGAGCGATGGACCGGCATCAAACCGGTAGTTCTCTCCGGCCGGGTTTGGCAGATCGAACGTCGACAGTTTACCGCCCGGATACGCATTGGCTTCAAAAACATCAACGGTATATCCTTTGGCAGCCAGCCGGATGGAGGCCGCAATACCGGCAATACCGGCTCCGATAATAACAGCAGATTTCATGCAGGTTACGTGAACGATGGCGCACAGCAGGCCGGAACGGGCATTTTAGTCGGCAAGCCCACATCCCTGCGCCTTACTTTTTCGCGTAGTAATACAACGAAACAGACGACGCATTGTTCCGCTCACTCAACGTAAAATAGCCTTTATTGTCTTTATCGAAACAGACGGCCTCACCCTGCGGCTCGAAGCGGTAAGGCACCGACCGGCCTTCACGGCGCTGCAGTGTCTCGGCGATTATCTCGTTGTTCTGCCGTTTCCAGTAATAGATATTGGTATACGTACGCACCAGAATCTCATTGCCGTCTGAGGAAATGGCGGCCCCCGTCACAACCGAAAAGGGCAGTTCGCCATAGTCCTGCACGGTCGTTACCGCGTTGAT
Organism: Arsenicibacter rosenii; assembly: GCF_001870735.1. GTDB lineage: Bacteria > Bacteroidota > Bacteroidia > Cytophagales > Spirosomataceae > Arsenicibacter > Arsenicibacter rosenii. The sequence continues at coordinate 196,207 of NZ_MORL01000003.1, forward strand.
ATTCTGCGGATACGGGAAACGGTATAAGCGCACCTTCTGCTCCCGTTTGGTAATGATCCAGATATCCTTGGTTTTCGGGTCAACGATGAGCGCCTCTGCATCGTGTGATCCGTCGGGATAGTTAAAAAACATCCGTTCGGCTTTCGTAACCGGTTCGGTCAGGCTTTTGGGTTCCGGAAAACGGTAGATAAGATAAAACGGGTATTGCAGGTTATTATCGCCGGTATCTGCCAGATAGATATAGTTTGTGCCATCCTGAGGGCCGGGTCCGATACCCATATCCTCCCAATCGCGGTTATCAACCGGCGACGGCAGCGGCATTTTTCCCTTCACGGTTCCATCTTCGCCCAGCAAGGCAATATCAGCGGGGTTTCCACTGTCTTGTTGTACCCATAGGTTTCCGGGCATACTCCGGGAAGCAACCATCCCCGAGGCTTCATCGATCTGACCCGGTGTAATGGCAATGGCCTTAGGTTCAGTTACAAACTGAGCCCCGTCGACCGGATTCGTTTGAGGGTCACACGCCGCCAGCCCTGCAAGCACAACAATAAAAACAAAAGTACGCATTGACGAAGATTGATTGATACTGACAAAGTAACGAAAACCAACCCGAAAAAAGCCGTAAACCTTTATCCTTTGGCTCTATTGCCTGCTTCAACGCATTTTTTTACGATTAATTTTATATTTTGATAAATAAACGATAAGTCGTTAATAATTTTGGATAGGTAAACTTAACCCAAGCGTTTTATGTGTTCTTCATCACAAATCGGCAAACGCAGCCGCATCGGACATCCGCTCTTGTTGTTCGGTCTGGGCGTGCTGGCCAACCTTCCTCTTCAGGCACAGGATGCATCCGGCTACAAAACGCCCCCGAAAGCACTGGCTGACCTTGTTACAGCCGTACCAACCCCTGGCGTAGCCATTTCGTCGAAAGGAGATTATCTGCTGATTATGGACCGGGCGGCAAACCCGACCATTGCCGAACTGTCTCAGCCTGAGCTTCGTCTGGCGGGTCTGCGGATGAATCCGGCCAACAATGGCCCGAGCCGTGCTACCTATCTGACCAACCTGAAACTAAAGCCGATTCCGGCGGGTGCCGAGAAGGCCATCAGCGGGCTTCCGTCGCCGGCCCAGATCAGCTATGTGCAGTGGTCACCCGATGAGACCAAAATTGCCTTTACCAATTCAACCGACAGCCGGATTGAGTTGTACGTAATTGATGTAGCAACCGCTTCGGCCCGTAAGCTATCTGATCTGGCCCTCAACGCGGTGTTAGGGACACCTTACCGGTGGCTGTCAGACAGTAAAACGCTGATCGTGAAAGCCATTCCGGCCGAGCGCGGTGCCGCTCCGGCGGTCAGTCGTGTACCGTCAGGACCGACCGTCCAGGAAAACCTGGGCAAAAAAGCCCAGGCGGCCACTTATCAGGATTTATTGAAAAACCCTTCCGATGAACAGCAGTTTGCCTATTATGCCACGGCTCAGGCAATGCGGTTAGGACTCGATGGCAGCGTTCAGAAACTGGGCGAACCGGGTCTGATTGCCAGCGCCGAACCTTCGCCGGACGGCAGCTATGTGATGCTGGAGACGATTCACAAACCCTTCTCCTATCTGGTGCCGGTCAACAGTTTTCCGGTACGGACAGCTATTTTCGATGCAAAGGGAGCCCTGGTGAAAACGCTGAACGATGCGCCGTTGCAGGAAAACATTGCCTGGGCCAGCGACGGAGCCCCTACCGGCCCACGCAACTTCGAATGGCGTCCAGATGTACCGGCAGCCGTCTATTACACCGTAGCTCAGGACAACGGCGATCCTAAACAAAAAGCCGATATCCGCGACCGTGTTTACCAGCTGGAAGCTCCTTTTGCTACCCCGAAAGAAATTTATGCCTCAACGTATCGCTTCGGCGGTTTTGACTGGGGCACCGAAACCGTCGCCTTTGTGCATGAGCGCTGGCGGCAAACGCGGAAATCACTGACGAAAATCTACAACCCGAAAACCGGTGAGTCAACGGTGCTGTTCGACCGTTCTTCGGAAGACCGCTACGGTAACCCGGGTCAGCCCGATACCCGCCGGAATCAGTTTGGCCGCGAGGTACTGAACATCCTGCCCAACAATGAGATTATGATGGTCAACAGCGTGGGGTCATCACCGGAAGGAGATCGTCCGTTTGTAAGCGTTCTGAATCTGAACACCAAACAAACCCGTCAGTTGTGGCGCTCAGGCGGTGCGGGAGCCGATGCTACCGTATTTGAACAGCCGGTTACGGTACTTGATGCTGCTAAAGGGCTGATTCTGACCACCCGCGAAACCCCCGAAGAAAACCCGAATTACTTTATCCGGAACCTGAAACCGGCCAAAAAGCAACCGGTGCTGACACAGATAACCGCTTTCCCGCACCCGTATCCGCAGCTGAAAGGTATTCAGAAACAGCAGCTCCGCTACAAACGCTCGGATGGCGTTGACCTGACAGCAACGTTGTATCTGCCGGCCGGCTACAAGAAAGAAGATGGTCCGCTGCCGACATTCATGTGGGCTTATCCGGCCGAGTTTAAGAGCAAGGATGCTGCCGGACAAGTGTCGGGATCTCCTTACCGTTTCAACCGCATTGCCGTATCCGGTGCCGCTATTTTTGCCACTATGGGCTATGCTGTTCTTGACAACGCCAGCATCCCGATTATCGGCGAAGGCGACAAAGAACCAAATGATACCTATGTAGAGCAGCTGGTTGCCAGTGCTAAAGCCGCCATTGACGAAGGGGTCCGGCTGGGCGTTGTTGATCCGACCAAAGTCGGTGTAGGCGGTCACTCATACGGCGCCTTCATGACAGCCAACCTGTTAACCCACTCAAACCTGTTCCGTGCCGGTATTGCCCGTTCAGGCGCCTACAACCGTACCCTGACCCCGTTCGGATTTCAGAATGAACAGCGTACCTACTGGCAGGCACCGGACGTATACAACCGCATGTCGCCGTTTATGAATGCGGACAAAATGAAAACCCCGCTGTTACTGATCCACGGCGAAGCCGACAACAACACCGGTACTTTCCCGATCCAGTCGGAACGCTATTATAACGCCCTGAAAGGTTTCGGTGCTACCACCAAACTGGTTTTCCTCCCTTACGAAAGCCACGGCTATGCCGCTCAGGAATCACTCATGCACATGCTGCATGAAATGAATGGCTGGCTCGACAAATACGTCAAAAACGCCCCTGCCCTGCAAGCCGGCAAACAACAACCCGGCAAAGCTGGCGGAGGCGATAAGTAAACCACGGCTTGAATGGCTAATGTAAAATGGATAATGACTAATGTACGATAAAAAAGGACGTAGCCCGGCTTTTCCAGGCAGAGCTACTAGTTTCCTTTTCATGGTACCTGTTCCATTATCCATTTTACTTTTTTACCGCTTCGCGTACACCCTTAGTGTCCCGTTGGATGTTTCCAGCGTCAGGCGCACGGTCTGGCTATCGCCTGCGCCGAGCTGCTGCCCGCCTGATGAAATCACTACAGAGCCGCCCGGGTTACTCACCAGATCAACCGTTCCGGTCTGATTACGGCTGGTCGATGTAGTAAACTGAGCGCCGTTGATATTCTGCTGCTTTGCGGCTGAAAACACAAAATTGATGGACGACTGCGTGTTCGTCGATTTTTTAAACGAAAGTGAGCTGTTTACCACAAACGTTGAGGTACCGGAAACGACCGTTGATGAAGGCGGCGTCGGCAGATTGACCGAATCCTGTCCCAGGCGATAGGCATACACCTGATAATTTCCCTCTACTACAGCCGCCAGATCAGGATCTGCTTTGTCCTTATTACAACCCATCACGAATACTCCTGCCACCAACAGGCCAAAACAATACTTAGCAAACTGCATATAACGTTGAAAATTGGTTTGAGCGGGCAAATTAACGATTCCCTGAGAAATCATTTTAATAAACAATCGTAGCGGTGCAGGGTTAAGGTGATGCATTTAATTACTCAACTCCAATGAAAAAGATCGTATGCATGGTTGCCCTGGTTGTGGCTACCCTGTCGCTGGCCACCGCCCAGGACGTTAAAGAATCAGCCAAAGAAACCGGCCGTCAGGCTAAACGTACGGCAAACGCCGCCGGCAATAAAATCAAGCGCGAAACCCGCGAGGCTGGTCAGGATATCAAGGAAGAAAGTCGTGAAGTAAAGGCTGATGTCAAAAAGGGAACTGATAAGGCCCTGAAGAAAACAAAAAAAGGCCTGAAAAAAGCCGAAAAGAAGCTGGACGAGTCGAAATAAGCTTTTGCCCGACAAAAAAACGCCGGACAGCTTGTTAGCATCTGATTTCCGTTTATTTTGCAGGAGAACATGGCCTCAGACAGAACCAGGGGCCGCGTTCTCCTGTTTTTACATTGATTTGCTGGTAAATCCTGCTTTTCTTTGACTATGAATCAATCATTGAACGTATTACTTTTTGGCATTACCCGTGACATAGCCGGAAAATCCGTTGTCCCCTGTGCGCTGTCCGGCAACGCTACCGTCTCGGATTTACTGGATTATTTAAAGCAGGAATACCCGCCCATGGCCGGCATCAGCTCATTGCTGGTTGCCGTAAACGGCGAATATGCAGAACCAGCTACCCGGTTGGCAGCAAATGACGAAATTGCCATCATCCCTCCTGTAAGCGGAGGTTAACACTCAATTGCCTATCCTCTTTTTGACAATATGGTTGCCTTAACTTCTGACCCCATCGACATGGGCTCAGCACAAAAATATTTACAATCTGATCAGGCCGGTGCCATTAACTTTTTTCTGGGTGTTGTCCGTGACAATACAGCCGACCGTGCCGTTGACCGGCTCGAATATGAAGCCTATGGCCGGATGGCGATCAGCGAAATGCAGAAAATCGCCGATCAGGCCTGCCAGCGCTGGAACATCTTACGGTATGTCATCATTCACCGGACAGGGGTGCTACGGGTGGGGGAAACAGCCGTGCTGATCGGGGTGGCAACGCCTCACCGCGCAGACTCATTTGATGCCTGCCGGTATATCATCGATACCATCAAGCAAACAGTACCGATCTGGAAAAAAGAAGTACTGACCGACGGCGAAGTCTGGGTGAATGCCCATCCATAGGCCTTTTCAGTCATCCTTCGGGGAAATTCTCAACTTCCCCGAAGGTGCTCAATCCTGAGGCACGGCGTAACTACCCATGATCGGATAATGATCCGAGTACGGAATAGACCGCAGTGTCTGGAAATCCAGTACCTCGATACCCGGCGCAAAAAACTGATTGTCGATCCGGATGTAGCGGGGAGACCGGTTGAGGGTAAAACCAAACCCATGTCCTGCCTCTTCAAACGCGTTGGAAAGCCGTTGCCGCATCAGGGTATAGACTACACTGTAGGGCGTTTCATTGAAGTCACCGGTTACAATGACCGGATAAGGGCTCTCGCTGATGTATTTCTCAACGATTGCCAGTTGCTCCCGCCGGTCAATAAACCCGGATTTAAGGGCGCCGAGAATGCCTTTGGTTTCATGCCGGACACCGGCCATTTCATCCTGCCGGATGACACGGCCGACGCGGATACCCATCGATTGTAAATGGATGCAAATCACGCGGATACGCTTCCGGCCCACATTGAGATCGGCCCAGACCAGGCCATTCATTTCCCGGCCAAACGCCTCCCGGCCGGAGTCCAGGATCGGATAACGCGAAAACAGGGCTGTGCCCGGATAGTCGTAGTGCCCGGGATTCATCAGGATCTGATACCGGTACCCCGCCTGCCGGAAACGCTCTACCATATTGAGAGGCGGCCGGTTTTCATGACTCTGAAACTCCTGAAAGCACTTTACATCGGCATCAAGCCCGATAACCCAGTCGGTCATCGCACGGATTTTGGCAGTATCTCTTTTATCGCGGTCTGAGACATTAAATCCCATCACGTTGTAGCTGAAAACCGACAATGGCTTTGCCCCTTCTGTTGTTTTCTGCTTCCCCCAGTGCAGCGCCAGCGTACGGGGCCACAACCAGAAACCGGCCAGCATAATCAGCAGAGAAAGCACAATTTTCGCAGAACGGTTAACCGCCCACCCGCCTATAAACAGCAGATGAAAGACCCAGGTAACGGGTAAACTCAGCATCAGCATACTGGCCGACCAATGTTCGACCGGCAGCCGGTAAAGGAGATAATAAACAACCAGTGTATATACAGCCAACCCTGTATTGACCGACCAGAAAACGGACCGGAAGAAAGACCGGATAAGCGCTTTAACCGAAAAAAACGTTGGCATGTACGTGTATTGACAACCTATAAAGACTCAAAAATAGCAGACACCGGACGGCTTACCACATAAATCAGGCCGTTTTTTATGTTCAGGCCCAGATTCTGCGCTTTACCGACGTGTTAGCCGCTATCTCAAGGGGGCTTCTATTTGCTATTTCATTTAGAATCTGCTATATTTGCACCGTTTATTTAGTATTGAGGTGTTCGGCAAAGGGAGTTCAACTCCCTTTTTTGTTACAGTAAAGGAATGGATACAAAGGAAAAATTAGCAGAACTCATTCAGCCTTACTTGCCTGTCGATGCAACGAATGGTTCTGCAGTTCACATTGTTGACATTCAGGTAGCGGGTAAGCAGGGAGGCCGTTTAAAGGTAACGATTCTGCTCGACAGCGACACAGGCATCACCATTGATCAGTGTGCCAGCGTCAGTCGCCAGTTGGGTAATCAGTTAGACGAAACAGATCTTTTCGACGGTCGTGCATTTACCCTTGAAGTTTCATCGCCGGGTGTTGACTTTCCGTTAACACAACCATGGCAGTTCCGCAAAAATATTGGTCGTCAGTTACAGGTCACCCTGGCAGACGGCCGTGTTTTACCCGGCAAACTGACTGACCTGACCGACAATCACATTGTATTGGACGTTGTTCCTGCGAAAAAAGCCAGGGGTAAAAAGAAAGCAGACGACGCTGAGATTGCTCAACCAGAAGGGCCAACCTTTATTCAATTCGAACAGATACAAAAAGCACAGGTAGAAATTTCCTTTAAATAGTTTATTGACCGATGTCCCGACCGGAAGAAGTACTTTGGGTCATGACATTGATCCGTAAACCGTAGACTTATTCAAGTTTATGACCAGTGGAGCACTGATAGAATCATTTGCTGATTTTGCCCGGTCGAAAAATATCGACCGGCCCACCATGATTGCGATCCTGGAAGAAGTCTTCCGGACCATGATCCGCAAGAAGTACGGGACTGACGAAAACTTTGACGTAATCATCAACGCCGAAAGTGGTGACCTTGAAATGTGGCGTACCCGCGAAATCGTCGATGATAACTCAGAAGATATTTGGGATTATGATAAAATTCCTCTGGCGGAAGCCCGCAAAATTCAGGACGATTTTGAAGTAGGCGAACAGGTTGCAGAGGAAGTAAAACTGGAAGATTTCGGGCGCCGGGTAGTACAGACAGCCCGTCAGACACTGATCCAGAAAATCAAAGATCTGGAAAAAGAGTTATTGTATCAGAAATACAAAGACCAGGTTGGTGATCTGATCACAGCGGAGGTTTATCAGCTGCTGAAGCATGAAATCATTCTTGTCGACGGAGAAAATAATGAACTGAGTCTACCGCGGACGGAACAGATCCCAAAAGATCGTTACCGGAAAGGGGAGACTGTAAAAGCGGTAATACACCGGGCAGAAATGAACAACGGGACACCGAAAATCATTCTGTCGCGTACATCACCAGTCTTTTTGGAACGTTTATTTGAAACGGAAATTCCGGAAATCTACGACGGACTGATCTCTATCCGCAAAATCGTGCGTGAGCCGGGTGAGCGGGCTAAAGTAGCCGTTGAGTCTTACGACGACCGGATTGATCCGGTGGGTGCCTGTGTAGGGATGAAAGGTTCACGGATTCATAGTATTGTCCGGGAACTGGGTAACGAGAATATTGATGTTATCAACTACACCGACAACCTTGAGCTGCTGATCAGCCGGGCGCTGAGCCCTGCCAAAATCAGCACCATGAATATTGACCGCGATAACCGCCGCGTGGCTGTTTTTCTGAAACCGGATCAGGTATCACTGGCGATCGGTAAGGGCGGGCAGAATATCAAGCTGGCGGGTCGTCTGGTTGATCTGGAACTGGATGTATTCCGGGAAAATGAAGGGCCGGAAGACGATGAAGACGTTGATCTGAACGAGTTCTCGGATGAGATCGACGAGTGGATCATCGACGAGCTTCGTCGTGTCGGGCTCGATACGGCAAAGAGTGTGCTGGCCTTGAGTAAGGAAGAGCTTGTGCGTCGTTCTGACCTTGAGGAAGACACAATCGAAGAAATTCTTGATATTTTACGTCACGAATTCGAATAGTCTGTGTGTAAGGCGCATAGCTATGAATGAAACACCCGAAACAGCTGTTTCATTCATAGCTGTGCGCTGTGCTTTACGCAAAATATAAAAGCCAGGGATTTTTCTTAGCATAACCGTTGTTCTAAGGATACAAACAACCATTAACTTTGCCCATTAGATTATTGAATAGAAAAGGAACGTATGGCAGAAGATAAATCAATGCGGCTAAACCAGGTGGCAAAAATTCTCAACGTGGGACTGTCCACGGTGGTGAGTCGTCTTTCTGCCAAAGGTTTTAAAGTCGAAAGTAACCCCAACGCTAAGATCAACGCCGAACAGCTTGATTACTTAGCGAAAGAGTTTAAATCTACGGAGTTACAGCAAGGCAACCGCAAGACCGCCGAGACGGTGGCCGAACCAACCCGTAAGCAGGAAGACGTTATTTTATATCGTCGGGATGATGCCGGTCGTCCGGTAAACTCCACACCACAACCAGCAAGTGAATCTAAACCCGCACCCGCTGAAGTAAAGCCGGAAGCGGCAAGCGGCTCTGTATTACCAGGGCTCAAAGTATTGGGTAAAATTGATTTGAATGCAAAACCCGGCTCGTCAGCGATTAGCTCCGGAACACCTGCTCAGGCAGCTCCGGCTAAACCCGCGACCCCGCCGGCCGAACATAAACCAGTTGCTCCGGCACCGGAACCGGTCAAGGCTCCCGTACAGGAAGCAACCCCTGCTCCCGTTCAACCAGTTGCACCACCTGCACCTCCGGTTGAAGCGAAAGCACCTGTTCAACAACAACCTGAACCACCAAAACCACAGCCGGCTGAACCTAAACCGGAGGTAAAAGTGGCTCAGCCAACAGTACCTGTTCAGGAGAAACCACAGCCTGCACCAGCCCCTAAGCCGGAGCCGGTTGCCCCTGTCGTGGCCGAAAAAGCTGTACAGCCAGAACCCTCAAAGCCAGTGGAAACTCCCAAACCAGTGGAACCGAAACCAGCCGGGGTGTCCGCACCAGTTGTTGCTGACAAATCCAACGAGAATAAACAAGCGGAACCTACGAAGCCAATCGAAGCTGTATTACCAAAAGCTGAGCAGACTCAACCAGAGCAGCGTTCTCAGAGTCGCCAGCAAAACCAAACACCCGCTCCTCAATCCGAACAGCGTAACGCTGCCCGTCCGAGTGAGCCACAACGTACGCCGGAACCGGAAACGCCTGCTGCTCACGGAACTGATCACGGTTCAGATATTGAGCCGGAAACGATCCGCGCGGAGGGTCGCCACCAATTAGGCGGCCTGAAGATTCTGGGCAAAATCGAGCTGCCGGTTGAACCAACACGTTCGTCGAATAACGATCGGGACAAGAAGAAGAAACGGAAACGGATTCGTGGAAAAGAAGGCGTACCGGTAAACCCTGCTCAGGGTCAGCCAAACGCCGGACAGGGTCAGGGTCAGGGCCAACGTCCGCACGGACAAGGTCAGGGCCAGGGTCAGCGTCCACACGGACAAGGCCAGGGCCAGCGTCCGCAGGGACAGGGTCAGGGACAACGCCCGCAGGGACAAGGCCAGGGCCAGCGGCCGGAACATGGTGGTGGTAACCGTAATCAGCAGGATCGCCCGCAAGGAGCCGGCCAGCAACAGGGCGGACCGCGTAATGACCGGCAAAATCAGGGTCCGCGTAATGACCGGAACGATAACCGCCCGAACCAGAACGCCGGTACAGGCGGAACGGCCCCGGCTAATACAGGCGGAGGTGGCAGCGGCGCCAATAAAAAACCGGCTCAGGGTGGTAATAACCGCAATGACCGTAACAAACGCGACCGCCGTGAAGCACCAACGGATGCAGACGTTAAAAAGTCAATCCAGGAAACACGCGCACGGATGGCCGGTAACCAGCCAAACCGTGGTGCAGACCGCCGCCGTGACCGTCGCCGCGAACGCGCTGACAGAGTTCGCGAACAGGCTGAACTGGATCAGCAGGAATCAAAAATCCTGAAGGTAACCGAGTTCGTTTCCGCAAACGACCTTGCCTCCCTGATGGATGTTTCGGTAAACGAAGTAATCGGAACCTGTATGAGCCTGGGTATGTTCGTTTCGATCAACCAGCGTCTCGATGCAGAAGCCATCACCGTTATTGCCGATGAATTTGGCTACGACGTACAGTTCGTAACAGCAGAAGAAGAAGTTGAATCAGGTATCGTTGAAGAAGCTGACGCGCCTGAAACCCTTGAGCCACGGGCACCGATCGTTACGATCATGGGTCACGTTGACCACGGTAAAACTTCCTTGCTTGACTACATCCGCCGTGCGAAAGTAGCCGCGGGTGAAGCCGGTGGGATCACACAACACATTGGTGCTTATAGCGTGAAGACCAAAGACGGCCGGATGGTAACATTCCTCGACACACCGGGTCACGAAGCCTTTACCGCGATGCGTGCCCGTGGTGCGAAAGTAACCGACGTGGTTATCATCGTAATTGCCGCTGACGACAGCATCATGCCACAAACGCGTGAAGCCATCAACCACGCGCAGGTAGCCGGTGTACCGATTGTATTCGCCTTCTCGAAAGTCGATAAACCTGGTGCCAACACTGAAAAAATCCGCGAAGAGCTCGCTAACATGAACATGCTCGTGGAAGACTGGGGTGGTAAATACCAGGCACAGGAAATTTCATCGAAGTCAGGTCTTGGTATCGACGATCTGCTTGAGAAAGTATTGCTCGAAGCAGAATTACTGGAACTGAAAGCAAATCCAAACCGGAAAGCCGTTGGTACTGTCATTGAAGCATCGCTTGACAAAGGTCGTGGATATGTTTCAACGGTACTGATCGAAAACGGTACCCTGCGTCAGGGTGATATCATGCTCGTAGGAGCACATTACGGACGTATCCGTGCCATGACCGATGACATTGGTGGCCGGATTAAAGAAGCTGGTCCGTCGACACCGGTTCAGATTCTGGGTCTTCCGGGAGCACCGCAGGCCGGTGATAAGTTCAATGTAATGGAAACGGAGCGTGAAGCCCGTGAAATTGCTAACAAACGGGAACAATTGCTGCGTGAGCAGTCGCTGCGTACCCGGAAGCATATCACGCTGGAAGAGATTGGCCGTCGTAAGGCGATCGGCAGCTTCAAAGAACTGAACATCATTGTGAAAGGTGACGTGGACGGTTCAGTAGAAGCCCTTTCCGATTCACTGCTTCAGCTGTCGACCGGCGAAGTACAGGTCAACATCCTGCAAAAGGCAGTTGGTCAGATTTCGGAATCAGACGTACTGCTGGCATCGGCCTCCGATGCGATCATCGTCGGCTTCCAGGTTCGTCCGTCGGTAAACGCCCGTCGTCTTGCCGAGCAGGAACAAATCGAAATCCGTCTGTACTCCATCATCTACGACGCGATCAACGAGATCCGCGACGCGATGGAAGGCTTGTTGGCACCAACAACAGAAGAGGTTATCACTGGTAACATCGATGTTCGTGAGGTATTCAAAATCAGTAAGATCGGTACAGTTGCCGGCTGTATGGTTACCGAAGGTACCATCAAACGGAACAACAAAGTTCGGGTTATCCGTGACTTCATCGTTATCCATACCGGCGAGATCAGCGCGCTGAAACGCTTTAAGGATGATGTGGGTGAAGTTCGTCAGGGTTACGAATGTGGTCTGAGCGTTAAGAATTTCAACGACATCGAAATCGGTGACCAAATCGAAGCATTCGAAATCAAAGAGGTTAAACGTACTCTCTAAGACCGCGTTTACCAACCATATGCAGCCCCCGGCCAGTCAACATGGCCGGGGGCTTTTTGTTGGCCCGGAATAACCACTCATACAGACGGTAACTGACCGGAAGTCGGTTTATCGTATACTTGTATCATGAAATCCTACGACCCGGGCCTGCACATACTGGCTACCTTTTCGACGGCTGCCGAACAGCTCACTGATGTGAGCGGCTGCCAGGCTTTTTTCAATCAGCTTATTGACGAGCTCAAGCTGTGCAAAGTCGGCGAAGTATACCATACCTTTCCTAATCAAAGCTTTACGGCAGTTATCGGGCTGACAGAGTCGCACCTCTCCATCCATACCTGGCCGGAGCATGGGTTAGCTACTTTTGATGTTTTTTTGTCTAACTTTCAGCATGATAATTCCGGGAAAGTGCGCCGGATCTATGCCGAAACGCTGGCCTTTTTTAACGCCACCGCTGTACATGTTCAAGAAGTCAGCCGATAACCTGTTATGAGCCAACCCGACACTACACCTGCCGGTCAGACAGCCGAAACGCTCATTTGCCCGAACTGTCAGAAAGATGTTGTTTACTATGATCGGATAGACAGTTACTATTATGGCTGTCCCCACTGCCATCAGTTTTTTGACTATGAGCAGGAAGGTCCCCCGGTTAAGTTGCACCTTTTCGGCCAGACACCTTCGTTACCTTTGCTCAGGATCGGGCAGGAAGGCTTCCTCCGGCAGACGTGGGTGCGCGTTGTCGGCTATCTCTACCGCAAAGAGCAGGAAGCACCCGACAGCTGGGGCGAATATGTCTTGCTCGACCGCGATGGTAATCACAGCATGCTTGCCGAGTACAACGGGCACTGGACCCTGATTATGCCCGACAAAGGCCAATACGACGAATTTGCTGGCAAAGGGAAAGCCCGCTATGTCGACACCCCCGACCGGCAATACCGCCTGTTTCATCGCTACCGCCCGGAAACGCTGTATGCCGTCGGCGAGTTTGACTGGAACATCCTGGCAGACAAGGACATGGAAGTATCGGAATACATCCACCCGCCCTTCAGCCTGACGCACGAGCAACTGGGCAGTCAATCGGATTGGTACACCGGCGAATACATCCAGCCAGCTGACATCGCCGCCGCCTTCGGGCTTAACAACGACCAGCTTCCAACGCCTCACGGCATTGGTGCCAGCCAGCCATCGCCCGTTGAACAAAGCTGGCCGTCGCTGAAGCAGGTGACGCTTTATGCCCTGCTGGCACTGTTTATACTGCAGGTATTTTTCAGCCTGTTCGGCTGGAATAAAGCGGTCTATGAAGATGGGTTCACGGCGGATCGGGATACCAGCGCGCATTCGGAAGCCAACAGCTTTAAGCCGTTTATTTCCCCTGCCTTTACCGTTACCGGCCCTACCCTGCTGGAGTTCACATTCAGTTCACCCCTTGATAACCAATGGCTTGAACTACCGGTGAGTGTTGTTCATGAAGAATCCGGCAAAGCCTACACCTTCACGAAAGCACTCGAATATTATTACGGTGTGGATGGCGGTGAACACTGGTCTGAAGGCGACCGGAAAGACGATGCGTATTTATCCGGCATGCCATCCGGACGCTACCACCTGAATATCTATCCGTACTCCGGTAGCCTGGATCCGGTAAAGATTCACGTTGCTGTCCGGCAGAAAACACCAATCGCCAATCTGTTTCTCATTGCCGGACTGTTACTGGTCTACCCGTTATTTCAGTATGCCAGACAACGTTGGTTCGATTACAGTCGCTGGAGTAACAGCGATTATTCAGATATTGAGGAATCGTAACCCTTACGAGGATGTTTTTACAGACTATTTTTACACAACTGAAGACCGTAAAATTTTATGCCATCGGTGCCGGGCTGCTGCTGGGTCTGTTCATTTGGGCGGACTTCACCGGCACACGGCTCATCGGTGATGATAAAGAGACGGTCGAAGATCACGGGCAGGCCGGCAGCCATCATTACGCCGGCCGTAGCCGGCATTACTATGGCGGACGAAGTTCATTTCACCACAAATAACCCTCCTTACACATGGAAGAATACCTGAATATCAAGTACATTACGGCCTCAATCGTGTATTCCCTGCTGGGCATTCTCATTCTGGTTGTTGCCTTTGTTGTGATTGAGAAGCTAGCCCCCGAAAACCTCTGGAAAAAAATTGTTGATGAACAAAACGTAGCCCTGGCCATCATGGCAGCCGGTTTTATGCTGGCCGTAGCGATCATCATTAGCTCCGCCATACATGGCTGATTCCGGATCGACCAATCACCGGCCGTTGCTGTTGCTGATTTCCGTTTTCATCATTGCTACCTGTGGCCTCATCTACGAGCTGGTAGCGGGTACGCTGGCCAGTTATCTGCTCGGCGATTCCGTCATGCAGTTTTCGACCATTATCGGTGTCTATCTGTTTTCGATGGGCATCGGATCGTGGCTCTCTAAATTTCTGGAGGGTAACCTGCTCAAATGGTTTATCCGCATTGAGCTCATGGTTGGCATCATCGGCGGCCTCAGTGCGCCTACCCTGTTTATACTGTTTGAATTTGCGGCTTCGTTCCGGTTGTTGCTCTACACCTTTGTCAGCCTGACCGGCATCCTGGTTGGGCTGGAAATTCCGCTGCTGATGCGGATTCTGGAAAACCGGATTGCCTTTAAAGAGCTGGTTTCGCAGGTCTTTACCTTCGACTACATCGGGGCGTTGCTGGCGTCGCTCATATTCCCGCTCGTACTGGTGCCTTACCTGGGCCTGATCCGGACCTCCGTTTTTTTTGGTTTCCTCAACGTAGGTATCGCAGCCATTTTGTTGTACCAGTTTCCGGAAACACGCCCGTTCCGCCCCTCGCTGCTGGCTGGTATCGTGGCCACAGCACTGATGCTGACAACCGGTTTTGTTTTTGCTGACCGCATCATGTCCTTTGCCGAAGGACAATCGTTTCAGGATCGGGTAATTTACGCGAAAAGTACCCCTTACCAGCGCATCGTCCTGACCCAGAATCACCGCGACATGCGGCTGTACCTGAACGGCAACCTGCAATTCAGCTCGGCCGATGAATACCGCTACCATGAAGCACTCGTGCATCCGGTTATGCAAGGCGCCCAATCGCCGGAAAAGGTACTGGTGTTAGGCGGTGGCGATGGACTGGCCGTGCGGGAACTGCTCAAATACCCGTCCCTGACCAGTATCCGGCTGGTCGATCTTGATCCGGGCATGACCCGGTTGTTCCGGCAAAACTCCCGTCTCCGGCAGCTAAACCGGAATTCGCTGTTATCGCCGAAAGTGCAGGTCATCAACGCCGATGCCTTTACGTGGGTCCGTACCGACACAACCCGGTACGACGTCATTATCATTGACTTCCCGGACCCGTCCAACTATTCTATCGGTAAGCTTTATACGACAACGTTCTATCAGGAACTGGATCATCTGCTACGTCCTGCGGGGGTGGTAGTCGTACAATCGACCTCGCCGTTTGTTGCCCCAAAATCGTACTGGTGTATCAACCATACGCTTCAGGCTGTTGGTTTTCAGACAATTCCTTACCACCTGTATGTGCCCTCCTTCGGGGAATGGGGCTATGTGCTGGCACTACGGAATAAGCACTGGCGTTTAAACGGCTGGCTACCGCCAAATCTGCGTTATCTGAACCAGCAGACATTGCGGGATATGCTCCACTTTCCGACCGACATGGCCGAAGTCCCGACTGAGGTAAATAAACTTAATAATCAGGCGCTCGTTCAGTACTTTGAGGAAGAATGGGCACCTTACGCCAACTAATCCGGACACCGGTATGCCTCACTCTGACGATACGACCCGAACCTCCCGACGACAGTTTCTGGAACAAACTGTTGTGGGAACAGCGGCCCTGCTTTCAGGTTCGCTAGCGCTGGACGGGTGTGCAGCCACCGGCGATACCAGCCATATTACCGGTCAGCTGGCAGGCCCTAACCACCGGCTGGGCCACCTGTTGCGGGATGCTACTCACGGACGCTGGGCGCTTCCGGATACCCCGTTTACCGTTCCGTCGGTAGAGCCGGCTCACGAGGCCGACATCCTGATCGTCGGCGGTGGCATAGCAGGGTTATCGGCCCGCCGCTGGCTGGAACAACAGGGCGTCCGGAATGTTCTGCTGATCGAGCTGGAAGAAGAGACAGGCGGTAATGCGCAGTCGGGTGAAAATCCGGTGTCGCCCTATCCGCTGGGCGCCCACTACCTGCCCATACCGGATGTCCGTAACCGCGAGTTACTGGACTTTTTACAGCAAGCAGACGTCATTACCGGCTTTTCGCCGGAAGGGTTACCCGTCTATAACGATTATCACCTCTGCCACGATCCGGAAGAGCGGTTGCTGATTAAAGGGCATTGGCAGGAAGGCTTATTACCGGCCATGGGTGTGCCCGCCGACGAACAGGCGCAAATCAGCCGGTTTGTGGCCCTGACCGACAAACTCAAAGCCGCAACCGGAGCCGATGGCCGCGATGTGTTTGCGATTCCTGTCGCGGCATCTTCGACGGATCCGGAGTGGCAAAAACTGGACACTCTTTCGTTTGAGGAGTATCTGGCCCAACATGGCTTTACCTCCCCCTGCCTGCGCTGGTACCTCGCCTACGCCTGCAAAGACGATTATGGCACCAATCTGGCCAATACCTCAGCCTGGGCAGGCCTGCACTACTTTGCCTCCCGCAAAGGCAAAGCCGCCAATGCATCAGCGTCATCGGTACTGACCTGGCCGGAAGGCAATGCCTTTCTGGCCGCCCATCTGCGCCGGCAAGCCAGAAGCCCGATCCTGACAGGCTGGCTGGCACACTCCATCCGGCGCGACACCGACCGAGTCTATATCAAGGCGTTTTCTGCCCAAACGCAGCAACCGGCTTTTTTCAGCGCCAGGCAGGTGATTCTGGCAACTCCGCAGTTTATTACCCAACGACTGATCAATCCTGTTGCACCTGACCGTCAGGCACTAACTGCGGATTTTCAGTATGCCCCATGGCTGGTGGCCAACCTGACCGTTACCGCGCTCCCGCAGGAGCGTGGCATGCCTTTGTGCTGGGACAATGTAATTTACGGTTCAGATTCGGTAGGTTATGTGGTGGCACAACATCAGTCGCTGCAACCGCAGAGCGAGCAACAGGTTATCACGCTGTATTGGCCGCTCACGAATGAGGCACCGGACCTTGCCCGCCGGAAAGCGTATCAGACGCCGTATGCCGACTGGAAACAGATGATTCTGGCTGAGCTGGAGCAGGGACATCCGGGCGTAACAGCCTATGTGAGCGACATTCAGGTCTGGATTTGGGGGCACGGAATGATTGCACCACAGCGGGGATTTATCACCGGACAGGCCCGGCAGCAGGCCGCGCAACCCATAGCCGGTCAGCTCTTTTTTGCTCATTCCGATCTGAGTGGTATGTCTATTTTTGAGGAAGCATTTTATCAGGGCATCCGCGCGGCAAAGGAAGTGCTGAAGAGCCGGAATACCTAAAGCTCAAGAATGTCTGCTAATATGGTTTCAAAGCCAATCAACACATCATCACCGGTTAGCGTTTCCGTAAACAGCTTCGTGACGACAGGTGCGTCAGGCTTGTAAATAAATGTTTTTCCATCACGGGGTGAGACGAGCCAGCCAAGCCGCACGCCGTTTTTCAGCCAGATACCCATCTTGTCGTGCAGTTGATTCAGGTTATCTGTGTCCGATGCCAGTTCCAGCACAAAATCAGGGACCAGATACGGGATGGATTTTTTAACGCCGGTGCTCAGCGCATCCCAGCGATCACGTTTAATCCAGGCGACATCAGGGGCGCGCATCGACCGGTCGGGCAGGAAAAAACCACCGTTTGAATCGATGACTTTACCGGCTTTTATGCGCCGGTTCCAAATAATTAATTCTCCGTTTAGCTCGCTGTTATTCGAACTGGTTAACAAGTAGGTAGGTGACATATCAATAAAGAGCATGCCGTGCTCATCGCGCTCGATATGCAGCCCGGGGTTGGCGGTACAGAAAGAGGCCAATTCGTCATCTGTAAATTGCTCAACGTGAGGTATGTGTAACGGCACAATCATGGTCTTCTCCGGTTAGCTACCAACAAAAATAAGAAAATAACCGGCTGGTAGCGACAAATTCAGTAAGTTCGCCCCGAAATCAAACGACCTACTTACAAACAATGAAAACGGTTGATTCGTACAACTTCGCCGGTAAAAAAGCCTTAGTCCGCGTGGACTTTAACGTACCGCTCGACAGCAACTTTACGATCACGGATGATACGCGTATCAAAGCGACGATTCCGACAATCACTAAAATCCTGAACGACGGTGGCTCGGCCATTCTGATGTCACACCTTGGCCGTCCGAAAGGAGGTCCGGAAGAGAAATACTCTCTGAAGCACCTGGTGCCGACACTGTCTGAAACATTCGGTCGTGAGGTTAAATTTGCCGATGACTGCATTGGTCAGTCGGCCATTGATCAGGCTGCCGCGCTGCAACCAGGCGAAATCCTGTTGCTGGAAAACCTGCGTTTTTACAAGGAAGAAGAAAAAGGCAATGTTGAATTTGCCGAAAAACTGTCGAAACTGGGTGATGTATGGGTAAACGATGCCTTCGGCACCGCCCACCGCGCCCATGCCTCAACAGCTGTTATCGGTCAGTTCTTTGAAGACCGTGTGTGTGGCTATGTGATGCTGGCTGAAATCGAAAATGCCGATAAGATCCTGGAAAAAGCAGAGAAACCGTTTACCGCCATTATGGGTGGTGCAAAGATTTCTGACAAAATCCTGATCATCGAACGCTTACTCGATAAAGTTGACAACCTGATCATCGGCGGTGGTATGACCTACACGTTCGTGAAAGCGCAGGGTGGCAGCATCGGCAAATCATTGCTCGAAGCCGACAAGCAGGAACTGGCCCTTGAGATCCTGAAAAAAGCAAAAGAGAAAGGCGTTAACATTATTTTCCCGGTCGACAACCTCTGCGCCGATGCGTTCTCAAACGACGCGAACCGTCAGATTGCCGCTGCGGGCGAAATTCCTGACGGCTGGGAAGGTCTTGACATTGGTCCGGAATCGATCAAGCAATTTGCCGAAGTAGTGAAAAACTCAAAGACTATCCTCTGGAACGGTCCGATGGGTGTATTTGAGTTCGAAAACTTTGCCAAAGGCACGAACGCCATTGCTGAAGCGGTTGTAGAAGCGACTGAAAAAAACGGGGCCTTCTCCCTGATCGGTGGCGGCGACTCTGCGTCTGCGATTAACCAGGCTGGTTATGGTGACCGCGTCAGCTACGTATCAACCGGTGGCGGAGCGTTGCTCGAATACATGGAAGGTAAAGAATTACCGGGTGTTGCTGCGCTGAAATAATACTTTTTAGTATATTAGCCTAGCCGCATCAAAAAAGCCACCTTTCAAGATGAAGGTGGCTTTCCGGCACATTTTCTTAACCTAAACTAATATCTATTGAGTGATTGTGCGAATGAGTGAGTGAGTGGTATTTATCTTTAAAATCCGCTCACTCACTCATTCACCCAATCGCTAATTATTTCCTCCCGCGCGGCTTTGTTCGGCCGATGTCGCTGACTGACGCTGACGCGCTCCTTTCACATTCTGGTTACCGAAACGGTACGTAAAAGTGGCCCGCACAATCCGGCTTTCCCAACCCGCTTTCACCCGGAAATTAATATCCTGATACTGCGCAATACCATTGAAACGGTTCAGCCACAGCGGGTCGTTAATGTTTACTTTCAGCGTACCTTTCTTGTTGAGTACTGATTTCTGCACACCCATGCTGAAGGCGCCTTGGGGCTGGTAGCGGTAGAAACCATACACACCCGGCGAGTTATACCATCCTGACAGCTCTGCGGTAAAGCCCTTACCCAGTACAAAGGAGTTTGAAGTGTACAGGTTATAGGCAACAAACGACACATTGTACTGCGCACCTAAATACGGCGAGTTAAATCTGTTGTAATAGGCCGTTACGTTGTTCTGCATCGTCCACCACTTATTGACCCGAACCGGGAAGCTGATTGTCAGGTTAACGTTGTCCTGGGTCGCTAAATTGTCCGTGATTACGTATGTGATATTTTTTTCGGCAATCTGGCCCGGTACTTCATCTACAATCACATCTGTTGTCCGGCTGTAGCCTAATGAAGTCGAGAACGCTCCCTTATATACGTGTGTCAGCTGGAACGAGTTGGTGAACTGCGGACGCAGGTACGGATTTCCTTCCTTGTAGGTATACGGGTCCAGATAGAACCGGAACGGATTCAGGTTCTGGTAATTCGGACGGTCGATCCGGCGGCTGTACGACAGGTTCAGAACGTTGTTGGTGTCCAGCTGACGCGACAGGAACACGGTAGGGAACAGATTGGTATAGGACCGGTCAACCACTTTATTCAGCGTGACCGAGTTCCCCCGCGATTGCGTGTTTTCGACCCGCACACCCGCCTGGAACGTGGTCCGTTTGTCAATCTTGCCGGAATAGTTCGTATAGACCGCATTAATCTTCTCGGTATAAATAAACTGGTTAGACTGACCGGCATTCGGTACCCAGCGGCCATCGACGAAATCGTCGTAGCTCATATTATTGTCAGACGATACATAGCTGCTTTTGACACCGGCTTCAAACTTTCCGCCCTTAGCCATCGGGTGTACGTAATCTGACTTAAACGCCCAGATGTTAATGGCAGACGGCATGATGTTCCGCACAATTTCTGCGGGACGAACCGTATTCCCTTTGGCATCCTGATAGGTAGTGCTCAGGTTGTTATACGAATCGCCATCGAAGTAGGAATAGTCCATATCGGCGGTCAGCTCACGGCCTTTACCATCGAAATCGTACTTATAGTTTACGTTGCCGGTCAGGTTGCTCCATTTGTTCTTCACCCCGACATTCGTAGTCGGTTTCAGGGTAATATTGCCGTTGGCATCCTTAATCGTTGTATAATTGAAGGCATTCAGTTGCTGCCAGTCGTTGATAAAGCCCGTGGTCAGGAAACCAATCGTGCTTTTTTTACTCACGAAATAATCGAGACCGGCCCGTACGTTATGCCCGTCAAACCGGTTCGGACGATACGAATTCTGCTCAAAATAAGTCAGCGACGTACCATTCGGAATGGTCCGGTAAATCTCGTTCATCTGGAAACGACGGTTGTGGAAATAGCTATAGTTGCCAAAGGCGTTAATTTTGCCAACGCGGTGGTTCAGGCTCAGGTTAGTATTGGCTTTTTCGAAGCGGCCATAACCGGCACCAAGAGTCAGTGTTCCATTCGTACCGAAGTTTTTATTCTTTTTCATCCGGATATTGATGATCCCGACATTACCCGCCGCATCATATTTTGAAGATGGGTTTGTGATGATCTCAATCTTCTCAATGTTATCGCTTGGCGTGTTTTTCAGCAGGTTAGCGACATCAGCCGACGACAGATAGGTTTGCTTGCCGTCAATCATAACAATCACGCCTGATTTACCTTTTAGTTGCAGCTGATCGGTTTGCCGGTCGATGGTTACCCCCGGGGCTTTTTCCAGCACTTCGAGCGCTGTGCTGCCGCTCGACACGATGCTGTTTTCTACGTTTACTACCGTGCGGTCGATTTCCTGCTCGATAAACGGCTTTTTCGCCGTTATTTTTACTTCGTTCAGGTTTTTAGATTCCTCCAGCATCGCTAAGGCCGGCAGTTCGGCAAACGGATGATTCTGGTCAAGCGTAAAGGCTTCGCTATATGTTTTACGGAAGCCAAGTTGCTGCGCCAATACGCGGTACTGACCGGCTCCGATACTCTCGAAGTCATACTTACCAGATACATCGCTGACCGCCCCTTTTACCAGCGTCGAGTCTTTCGCCTTCACCAGCATCATGGTAACAAACTCCAGTCCTTTACCGGCACCGTCGACGACTGTACCACGGACAGTACCCCGAACAGGGTTCTGAGCCCAGGTGGTGGTGGCAAGCAAAGCGGCAATAAATGTGGAGGTAATAAACGTTTTCATCGTGTTAAGAAATTTGTTGTCTACGATTCAGATTCAGTGTTGTTGCTGTTCAAGCTGTTGTTGTTGTTACTGCTCAGGCAGGTTATTGTCCCCGTTGAACTACATTGCAAAGTTAGGTAGTTTGCATTGCATAGTACCTTTTCTTACACGAATGGTCGATTCGAAAGGATGACTGGTTCTGTCGGGGGGAAAGCGTCAAAACGTGCTTAACGACGATGTAAAGTTCTTTTTAAAGATGCAGGGCCACAACCAAACGTTGCATGAACCCGCAAAAACAAGCGACTAAATCGCAAAAATCCCCGTAGAGACGCAACATCTTGCGTCTCATCAAACCGTTAGGTTAGCCCGAATCAGACGGTTAATTACAGAAATCGGCTGGCCCAGAAATGAGACGCAACATCTTGCGTCTCTACGAGGGGATTACAGGCGCAGGCCGGCACTCCAGACATTTAAGTCAGGGCCTTGTCCGGCGCGGAACAGCGGAGACGGCTCATAGCGGAAGAAGAAGGCACTGCCTTTGTTCCAGCCGATTTCGCCGGTTACCCCCCAGCGGACAGGACTCAGGTTGTATGAACCATGATCGCGGATCGCGCGGTTTTTACGGCCATCCGTTTCTTCCGGTTTCAGCGATGTATAGCTATCAACACGCGTTCCGATGTAGGCACCGGCACCAAACCAGAAGCCAGACGAGAAACGGACATTCAGCACGGCCGGTACGTTTACCTGCGTAACAACCAGTTTTGATTTACGGAGCGGTTGCACAGCCGGAATTACGTCTAAGACATTATTACGTTCTACCAGCACCTTGTTGTCTTCAAACATAAAGTTATTCCAGGCGATCTCTGGTCCGATCCCCAACCGCAGCTTAGCGTTTTTCCCCTGCACCAGCGTGATGTTCCGGCGCCATGACAAGGCTACAAAGCGGGAACCGCCGGTACGGAGGTCATAGTTGAGCGGTGCGGCCGAATTCCAGTTATTGAAACCGATATACAGACCGAAGTCTTTCGTTACCCGTTTCACAACACGGTCGGCTTTGGTATCAATCGTAATGGTGGTTACCGTCGTTGAGCTCGTGGTGGTAGTTTTTGTGCTGTCTGAAGGTGTCTGGGCAGCAGCCATAGAAGTGGCAAAAGCAGCAATTGCGAACGAAAGGGTTGAGAACGTTTTCATGGCTTTTTGTGAGTTTATGATTTGTATTTGTCGTTTTCTGATGGGTAGATGCAGGCTTTCTGAGCGCAGGTTGCACGCCTGCACATTTTTTTTTATTTTTTTTCTTCGTGCCGGCATCCAGCGATTCTGCTCTGAACGACGGTTCAAATTTGCAGCGTTGAAAATGCCCTTGCCGCATCCATTCGACAAACGCCCTAAACACCTCGTCCAGCCTGTTTCTGTCCCGATGAACGGACTTCCGGATAAGCCCCTGCCGCCTTTCGGGTTTGTCGGACAAACCAGGGCGTTTGTCGAAGATTGTTGGCACGGGTATTCCCTGCGGTTAAGTTTGCAGCAAACTCCGACAGTCATGAACCTCGCCTTTCCACGGTTATCGGCCAACTTCATCCGCAACAGCTTATACCTGCTGGCTTTTTTTGTGCAGTTGTTCACCATTGCCAGCAGCCCGGGCCGACTTTCCTATTTTACCATCACGTTCACGCTTGCGCGCTGGATCAGTGTCTATATCTACCATGTATGGGTCCTGAACCGGTTCCTGCCTACCCGGAAATACGTGGCCATCCTGGCGGGCACCTTACTGGCCGGCCTAAGTTTTATCGCCGTCCGCTACTCGCTGGAGGAGATCATTTCGCCATTGCTTTTCAACGCCCGGAACTACGCCGACGGGACAACATTAGCTTATTATATACAAGACAATCTGTATTTTGCGTTGCCTACAATTGGCCTGGGCTGGCTGGTCAAACTGGTGGAAGACTGGTTTACCTACCAGATCGAACGCAGCAGCCTGGTCTCCGAACGCAACACGGCCGAACTCGCTTTTCTGAAATCGCAGGTTAATCCGCACTTTCTGTTCAATACACTCAACAACATCTACGCCCTTGCCTATACCAAATCGCCGGAGGCACCGGAAGCTATCCTTAAATTATCCGGGCTGATGCGGTATATGCTCTACGAGAGCAGCAGTCCCGATGGCCAGTCGCAGAAAGTAGCCCTGTCGAAAGAAGTAAAATACCTCACTAACCTGATTGATCTGGAAAAAATCCGCGTAGCGAATGCGCAGGTACATGTTCAGACAGAAGGTAACCTCGACCTGTATCGTATTGAACCGCTGTTGCTGATTACGTTTGTGGAGAATGCCTTTAAACACGGTGACCTGACCAATGCCAGTCAGCCGCTCACAATTCTGCTCTCGGTTAAACAAGGCCAATTGACATTCATCACCAAAAACAAGAAGTCGCAGCGGCAAAAAGACGCGGTTGGTGGTATTGGTTTGCAAAATGTGCAGCGGCGATTAGCTTTGCTGTACCCAAACCGGCATACCTTACAGATTAATGATGAAAACGGATCCTACGTTTGTCATCTTACCATTCAACTTTGACTCTGAAAACAATGGCCAACCCGCTACGTACGCTGATTGTGGATGATGAGCCCCTGGCACACATGATTCTCACCGATTATGTGTCCAAAGTGCCTTTCCTGACCCTGGTCGGTGCCACTACCAGTCCGATTGACGCCCTGACCCGCCTGCAACGCAATGAGGTCGACCTGATTCTGCTCGACATTCAGATGCCGGAGCTGACCGGTATGCAGTTTCTGAAGCTCGCTGAGAGCGGCCTTACTTCACATACATGCCGGATTATCCTGACTACAGCGTATACAGACTACGCCCTTGAAGGCTATGAATACAATGTGGTCGATTATCTGTTGAAACCAATTTCGTTTGACCGCTTTCTGAAGGCCGTTCAGAAAGCCTGGCAAAAGGCGGACCCAGCCGGTGATCCGGCAGCCTCCCCTGCCACTCCGGATACGCTTATTTCCAGAACTCCGGCAACAACACCTGATTTTATATTTGTCAAAACCGAGTATAAACTACAGCGGGTAAATTTACCCGATATTCTCTATATAGAAGGATTAAAAGATTACCTGTCAATATACACCACAACCGAACGGATTCTGGCCCTGCAAACCATGAAAAGTATGGATGAAAAGCTACCGCCGGAACAATTTATGCGGGTGCATAAATCCTATATTATCGCCCTAAAAAGGATTGATTCAATTGAACGAAACCGGATTTATATCGGCAAGGCAATTATCCCGATCGGAGATACATTCAGGGATGATTTTTATAAACGTATTGATCAATAAGGTATACAAATAAATTTACCCTTTATTTTGTCGTAATTACTTCACTACTAAGCCCTTCAACTATTGTTAAAACAATAATTTTATTTAACATTATTAAGTAATTACTGTAATAAAAACAGAATAATACTATAGATTAATTATTTATTAAAATTCGACCCTATTTTTACCCGAATTTTTAACCTAAAAATCACGTGTAAAGATGAGAGTTACTTTACGATTCTACTTCATCATCACTGCGTGGCTGATTACTTCGGTGGCTTTTGCCCAAAATCAAACTGTTTCAGGCCGTGTTACATCGGCAGAAGACGGCAGCAGTTTACCCGGCGTTTCAGTAGCAGTAAAAGGGCAGTCACGGGGAGTTGTTACCGACGCTTCGGGTAATTACCGGATCGCTGTTTCCTCTACATCAACCCTTGTCTTCAGCTTTATCGGGTTTACGACTGCCGAAGAGGTTGTTGGTGCCCGCACAACCATTGATGTGAAACTGGCGACGAATGTCCGCAACCTGTCGGAAGTGATCGTGACCGGTTTCGGTTCGCAGATCAAACGCGATGTAACAGGTAATATCGCTAAAGTCCGGACATCCGAGATTCAGGACATGCCGGTGGCCACGTTTGACCAGGCTATTCAGGGCAAAGCGGCCGGGGTGCAGGTCAACGCCGGATCGGGTAAACTGGGTCAGGGCATCCAGATCCGTGTGCGTGGCCAGTCTTCTGTATCGGCCTCAAACCAACCGTTATATGTCATCGACGGTATTCCGGTAACGACCGACAACCTGGCGCTGTCTGACGGTGCAACCAACCCGTTGTCGGACATTAACCCGCAGGATATTGAGTCGATCGAGATCCTGAAAGATGCCTCTGCCGCCGCCATTTATGGTTCACGGGCCGCCAACGGTGTGGTACTGATTACAACCAAACGTGGTAAAGCCGGTCGTACAAACGTGACATTCGGTGCGCAGTACGGTGCCAGCACGCCAAGCCGGAAGCTGGCGTTCCTGAATACGCAGCAGTACGTTGACTTCTACCTGAAAGCAGCCGGTAACTCTGACCGCATCGAGAGCCTTGACGTAAACGATCCGGATTCGTATACTTCGTACATGAAGAGTTTCTTCGAAGCCCAGAGCCTCGGCACATTCGGCACCGCCAATCAGGTGAGCACCAACTGGGGTGATCTGGCCTATCAGGATGCGCCTTTCCAGCAGTATGACCTGAACCTGAACGGTGGTAACGAAAAAACATCATTCTATATCTCGGGCCAGATCCTGGATCAGAAAGGGATTCTGGTCGGAAACCAGCTTGGCCGGATGTCGGGCCGGATTAACCTTGACCACCGCGTATCTGACAAATTCCGGATTGGATTTAACACCGGTAACAGCCGTACGCTGAACAAGCGGATTTCGGGCGACCGCCAGTTCGATAACCCGATGCAGATGGTGGCCCTGCCGCCAATGACGCCGTCGACCGATCCGGCAACGGGCTTACCGGTAGGAACCCCTCCGGGCGACCTTAGCATCCCGGTGTATTATAACCCGCTGATTAACATCGGAAACGCTTATTACAACACAACCGTTTACCGGAATATCAGCAGCATTTACGGTCAGCTGGAAATCGCACGGGGCCTGTCATTCCGTACCGAACTGGGTGTCGATGTACTGAACCAGCAGGAAGAACTGTACTACAACAGCAAAACACAGCGGAACTTTGGCGCACCACAAGGCGTGGGCCGCAACCGCTACGTCCGGGTTGAAAACTACAACACCAACAATTTCTTCAGCTATAATAAGTCGTTTGGCAAAAGTGTAATCGACGGTACGCTTGGCTTGTCATACCAGCAATCGCAAAGCAAAACCAACTTTATCGAGGGCCGCGACTTCCCGTCGGACGCCTACCGGATGATTGCCAGCGCCGCGAAATATTCATCAGGTAGCTCAACTCAAACGGACTACCGCTTCCTGTCTTACTTCGCCCGCGCCAACTATAAATTTGCCGACCGTTATCTGGTAGGTGTGAGCGCGCGTGTGGATGGTTCGTCGCGTTTCGGTCGTGAAAACCGCTATGGTTTCTTCCCGGCAGCGTCAGTAGGCTGGGTAATTACCGAAGAAGATTTCCTGAAAAACAACGGAACGTTCAGCTTCCTGAAACTACGGGCCAGCTACGGCCGGACCGGGAACGCCGAAATCGGTAACTTCCCGCAACTGGGTCTGTTCATCGGTGATGCCAGCTACGGTGCTTTACCGGGCCAGCGCCCATCACAGCTGGCCAACCCAGGCCTGAGCTGGGAAACAACCGACCAGGCCGACATCGGTCTTGATTTTGGTATCCTGAACAACCGCATCAACGGTGAGCTGGATTACTACAACAAGCAAACAACCGGCCTCTTGCTGAACGTAAACGTGCCGGGTACATCCGGTTTTGCAACGCAGTTCCGTAACGTGGGTAAACTGGAAAATAAGGGCGTTGAAGTGGTTATCAACACCGACAACATCGTTGGCGAGTTTAAATGGAAAACCAGCCTCAACTTCGCAGCAAACCGCAACAAGATTAAGGACCTGCAGGGGCAGATTATTGAAGGCGGCCTCAACAACATGAGCCGCGCGGTTGAAGGCCAGCCACTGGGCGTTTTCTACACCGCTGAGTATGCCGGTGTTGATCCGGCCAACGGTGACGCTCTCTGGTATAAGAACACACAGAACACCGATGGGTCACTGGACCGGTCTACAACCAACGTCTACAGCCAGGCACAACGCGTTGTCGTTGGTAACCCGATGCCGAAATGGCAGGGCGGTATTACCAACACTTTCAGTTTCAAAGGCTTTGACCTGAGCGTGTTTTTTAATGCCGTAGTCGGCAACAAGATCAACTTCTATGGGGTGGGCCGCTACTCATCGGCAAACGGCCGATTCGAAGATAATCAGACGGTTAATCAGCTGGCCGCCTGGACAAAGGAAAACCCGAATACAAACGTACCGGAAGCCCGTTTGTTCTACAACAACGGTGCCCAGCCGTCAAGCCGCTTTGTCGTTGACGGTTCCTACGTGCGGTTGCGGAACGTGACTCTGGCGTATAACGTACCGAAGGCCCTGCTGAGCAAGATTAAAATGAACAGCGCCCGCCTTTTCGTAACCGGCCAGAACCTGTTGACCTTTACGAAGTATGTAGGCTGGGATCCGGAAGTAAATGCCGATGATGTGGTATCGAACATCGCACAAGGCTATGACTTCTACACGGCGCCCCAGGCACGGACCATTACAGGTGGGGTAACTATCGGATTCTAAACCATCAACGACTTGGAGATCATGAAAAATAGCATAAAAATATGGTTACTGGCCGGCACAACCTTATTCATGGTTACTGCCTGCGATAGCCGCCTTGACGTAAAGCCAACGCAAACCATTGAAGAAACCAATGCGTTGCTGACCGAACAGGATGTGCAGATTACCCTGCAAGGTGCCTACGACGGTCTTAGCAGTGTAAACCTGTATGGCGGTGCCATTCAGTATTCAGGCGAGTTTCTGGGCGACGACCGTGAAGTCGTTTTCGGGGGTACGTACGCAACACTCGATGAAATCTGGCGGAAAACCATCACGCCGTCGAATACCGTTGTCCGGGACATCTGGCTTAGCGCTTACAACACCATCAACCGCGCCAACAACGTACTGGCCGGTCTGGATAAAGTCGGGGCGGCAAACCGCGCCAGCATCGAGGGGCAGGCACTGTTTATCCGGAGCAGCCTCTATTTTGAGCTGGTCCGGCTGTTTGCCAAACAGTGGAACGACGGCACCAATACCGCCAACCCGGGTGTACCGCTCATTCTGACGCCAACCCGCGATATTACAACCGCCGACTACAAGCCCCGTAATACCGTTGCGGAAGTGTATACCCAGATTATTGCCGACCTGACGAAAGCAGAGCAGGGCTTAAGCAACAGCGCGGGCAGCGGTTACGCCACCAAAAATGCCGCCGCCGCCCAACTGGCCCGCGTTTACCTGCAACAGGCGAACTATGCCGGTGCACGCGATGCAGCGAACCGGGTGATTCAGACCGGCGCGAATGCACTCAACACCGACTTCGAGAAAATTTTTGACGATGCCACATCGGGATCGGAACTGATTTTCAAGATTCTGGTGTCGGAGCAGGATGGCGCCAATGACCTGAATACATTCTACGCCTCATCGCTTAATCAGGGGCGCGGCGACGTGCGGGTACAGTCAAAGCACCTGGCCCTGTATACAACGGGTGATGTGCGGGGAACATTTTTTAACCGCGCCAGCAACAACACGTTTACCAGCAAGCACAATGATCAGTTTGGCGATGTGCCGGTCATCCGTGTGTCTGAAATGTATCTGATACGGGCCGAGGCGAATTTCCGCCTCGGCACCTCTACCGGCGCTACGCCGCTGGCCGATATCAACGCCATCCGGACACGGGCTGGTTTACCGGCGCTGACCACGGCTCAGCTGACGCTGGATGCTATCCTGAAAGAACGCCACCTCGAACTGGCTTTTGAAGGACAGCAGATTCACGATGTCAAGCGTACCGCCGGCCGCGTTGGTACTGTTGCCTACAATGCCAACAACCTTGTGATGCCGATTCCGCAGCGCGAAATTGATACAAACAAGCAACTCGTTCAGAATCCGGGATATTAATTTCCGGATTGCTGAGTGGTCAGACTTTCTTTTAGTGGTGGCACGGCACAATGTCGTGCCACTGCTTTTTTAAATCCCCCTCCCCGCATCACTTTTCATTTAAACCTGTAAAATCCGGTTGAGAGCGTTATCTTTGCGCCACGAAAATCAATCCGTAAGTCATTCCGAATGAGTTATCTGCCAATTAAACAATTACTGCAAACAGCACCAGCCAGCCAGACGGTTACCGTAAAAGGTTGGGTACGGACCAAACGTGAAAGTAAAAACGCCGTTTTCATTGCGATCAATGACGGCTCAACGATCCACAATATTCAGGCTGTAGCAGAACCAGGTCAGTTATCAGAAGAAACGCTGAAACTGATTACAACTGGTTCCTGCCTCGCAGTGGAAGGCAATCTGATTGAGTCGTTGGGCTCAGGACAGGCCGTTGAGGTAAAGGTAGTTAACGTAACGGTTTACGGAACCGCCGACCCTGAGAAATACCCGCTGCAGCCCAAAAAACACTCACTGGAATTCCTGCGCGAGATTGCTCACCTGCGTCCGCGGACGAATACGTTCAGCGCCATCCTGCGGATTCGCCATGCCCTGGCGTTTGCCGTTCATAAGTATTTCAACGACAACGGATTTTATTACCTCAATACGCCTATCGTTACTGCTTCGGATGCCGAAGGGGCCGGTGAGATGTTCCGCGTAACGACGCTGGACCCGATCAATCCGCCACGGACCGAAGACGGCAAGGTCGATTACAGCCAGGACTTCTTTGGCCGCGAGACCAACCTGACCGTGTCGGGGCAGCTCGAAGGCGAATTAGGAGCCATGGCTTTGGGTAAAATCTATACGTTCGGACCCACATTCCGCGCCGAAAACTCAAACACCACCCGCCACCTGGCGGAGTTCTGGATGATCGAGCCGGAAATGGCCTTCTTCGAGCTGGAAGACAATATGAATCTGGCCGAAGATTTCGTAAAGACCGTCATCCGGTATGCGCTTGACCACTGCGCCGATGACCTGGCCTTCCTCGAAAACCGCTTGAAAGAAGAAGAAAAGAATAAGAAAAAGGAAGAACAAAGCGACATGACGCTGATCGAAAAGCTGCGTTTTGTGGTTGATAATGACTTTGTTCGCCTGAAATATACGGATGCCATCGACATTCTCCTGAACTCGAAGCCGGCGAAAAAAGGCCAGTTTCAGTATGAGGTGGCGTGGGGCATCGACCTGCAGTCGGAACATGAGCGTTACCTGGTTGAGAAACACTTCAAAAAGCCGGTTATCCTGACCAACTATCCGCGCGCGATCAAAGCGTTCTACATGAAGCAGGACGAAGAACCGGCGACCAACGCCCGTGGCGAGGTGTTCGGCCCGACCGTCCGGGCGATGGACGTGCTCTTCCCGGGCATCGGTGAAATCATCGGTGGTTCGCAGCGGGAAGAAAACCTCGACAAGCTGGTTACCCGTATGGAAGAAGTAGGAATCGAGCCGGAAGCGATCTGGTGGTATCTGGATACGCGCCGTTTCGGCACCGCGCCACACGCCGGCTTTGGCCTTGGCTTCGAACGCCTGGTGCTGTTCGTAACCGGCATGGGCAACATCCGCGATGTTATTCCGTTCCCGCGGACGCCTAAATCGGCTGAATTTTAACCGATTCACCGCATAACGAATATGATTATTGTAGAGACAAGGCCTGCCTTGTCTCTACGTATATACATTCATTTACCTTTTACCATTTTGCTGGCATTACCGATCTTTCTGGCACTTTCATCCGGCTTTGTTGTCGTCGGGGTTTACCTTGAACGAAAAATATCGGCGTTCATTCAGGATCGCCTGGGCCCGATGGAAGTGGGGAAATGGGGGTTGCTGCAGCTATTTGCTGACTTGCTCAAACTCCTCCAGAAAGAAGATATTGTGCCGGCGGCCGCCGACCGCAAACTGTTTCTCCTCGCCCCTTCTGTCATTTTTGCCTCTGTATTTGCGGGTTTTGCGGTGATGCCGCTCACGCCCGATCTACAGGGATCGGCTACGGCGGTCGGTGTTTTTTACCTGATGGCCATTGTCTCCTTCGATGTGGTCGGTATTCTGATGGCGGGCTGGGGCTCCAACAACAAATATTCGCTGCTGGGCGCCATGCGGTCGGTAGCGCAGATTGTATCGTACGAAATCCCGCTGGGCCTGACGATTTTGTGTGTGGTGATGATTTGCCAGTCGCTTAACTTACAGGAAATCAGCTTTCAGCAGGGCATTTATACCTACGAGCCCAACTATCTGTTCGGCATACGGGCCCTCGGGATCGACGTTACGGACTGGGGCGGTATTTTTAGCTGGAACATCCTCCGGAATCCCTTTCTGCTGATTGCCTACGTGATTTTCTTTATCGCCACCCTGGCCGAAGCCAACCGGGCGCCTTTCGATTTACCCGAAGGCGAATCGGAGATTGTCGCCGGTTTCAATACCGAGTATTCTGGCATGCGGTTTGCACTGCTTTTCCTGAGCGAATATGCCATGATGCTGCTGGTCGCTTTTCTGGGAGCCATTTTGTTTCTGGGCAGCTGGAATACGCCTTTGCCAAACATCGGGCCGGTACGGCTGGCCGACTGGACAAGTGGTTCACCGGGGACCGTTTGGGGCAACCTGACCGGTGCGTTCTGGCTGCTGACCAAAGCCCTTGCAGCGATTATGGTGCAGATGTGGGTCCGCTGGACGCTGCCACGCCTCCGGGTCGATCAATTGATGTTTTTATGCTGGAAGGTCCTGACACCCATTGGTATTGTCTTGCTGCTCATTTCCGGTGTCTGGCGCCTGCTGATGATCTGATTTTGCTCAAAATCAGTCAAATATTCTCATTATCACGTCCCGAATGAACTGTTTAGGGCTGATCTTGTTTTACTATTATAAATACCGATCGGCGTTCCGGACAAGACCGGCATACGCCAGCTGACTACATGACTTTTTCGCAACTTGGTCTGATAGACCCTATACTAAAAGCCCTTCAGCAGGAAGGGTACTCAACCCCTACTCCGATTCAGCAACAAGCCATTCCGCTCGTCTTAGACGGCAACGATTTGTTGGGTGTTGCCCAGACCGGAACGGGTAAAACCGCCGCGTTTGCCATTCCGATGCTGCAGCGCTTAAACGCCCGGCCACCTGCTCAGAAAGGGGCGCGTCCGGTGCGTGCGTTAATTTTAACACCAACCCGCGAGCTTGCCATCCAGATCGGCGACAGCTTTTCGGCTTATGGCCGTCATCTGCCGCTGCGCCATACGGTGATTTTTGGCGGCGTGGGCCAAAAACCACAGACCGACGCCCTGAAAGCCGGCGTAGATGTCCTGATTGCTACCCCCGGCCGTTTACTGGACCTGATGAATCAGGGGTTTATCTCGCTGAAAAGCCTGAATACATTTGTTCTCGACGAGGCTGACCGGATGCTCGACATGGGCTTTGTTCATGACGTTAAACGGATTATTGCCAAATTGCCGGCCGAACGCCAGTCGCTATTCTTCTCGGCTACCATGCCGACCGAAGTCGCCAAACTCGCTAATACCATTCTCTCTAATCCCTCACGGGTAGAGGTTACGCCGGTTTCCTCAACGGCAGACACCGTTCAGCAAAAGCTGTATTTTGTGGAAAAAAGCGATAAGCGTAAACTGCTTGCTTACCTGCTTCAGGACCAGACCATTGCTTCGGCACTGGTTTTTACCCGTACCAAACACGGCGCTGACCGCGTAGCCAAAGACCTGGGCAAAGTCGGGGTAAAGGCAGAAGCCATCCACGGCAATAAATCGCAGACAGCTCGTCAGCGGGCCCTGAGCAACTTTAAGTCGGGACAAACCCGCGTACTGGTTGCAACGGATATTGCCGCCCGTGGCATCGACATTGATGAACTCTCGCACGTTATTAACTACGAGCTGCCGAACATTCCGGAAACCTACGTACACCGCATCGGCCGGACCGGCAGGGCAGGGCACCGCGGCATGGCCTATTCATTCTGCGACGGGGAGGAACGGGCTTATCTGAAAGATATCCAGAAGTTGATCGGCAAATCGATACCGGTTGCCGAAGTAGAGAAAGGTATTTTACAGAGCATACCGGAACTGGTAGCAGATACGCCGCCAGCGAAACCGGCCTCGCAGAAACCTTCCCAAAAATCAGGACAGCGCTCCTTCGGCAAAAGCCAGGGCAACGGGCAAAAACCGTCCGGGGAACGATCAAAAGACGAAAAGCGGCAAGCACCTGCACAGGCAGCGCCAACAGCCCGCTCCGGTGAACCGGCAGCCGCAGGCAATAAATCGTCCCGCCCATTCAAAAAATGGAATCGCCCCCGCTCCAAGCCGGTCATTTAAAGAACGACCGTCGCGCGGCGAAAGGCAGAAAGAGATAAAGAATAGTGGAGGCACGACTCTTAGTCGTGCCTCCACGTTTATATCCAGCCAATCCAGCATCAAAACCAGCCAGCATCCGCCATCCCCATCCCATCAAACACTCCCCTCAAACCAATCCCGGAAAACGGGTGATTTTTCCTTGCTGATGATGATTTCGGCGGTGTTGGGCTTGTGGAGCGTCAAGAGCAGTTTACCGCTGTAGTGCGGCTGATAACTGGCAATTGCCTCCAGATTAACCAGATACTGACGGTTGGCCCGAAAAAAAACGGCCGGATCGGTCAGTTCTTCCAGCTCGTCGAGGGTGTTGTAATCCGTAATCAGCTTCTGGCCTTCGGTGGTATGGAGGTAAATTACTTCGTCGCGGCAAAAACAAGCTACTTTCTCCTGCGCAACCGGCACAATCTGCCGCAGGTAATGGGCCGTGAACCGGCGCTTGTATTTCCGCGTAGTCCCCTGTCCCGGGTTCGACAAATCGGCCAGAAATTCCCGGAACTGCTGCTTAAAATTCTGCCCGTCGGGTTGCCAGCGATGGAATTTGGCAAAGGCTTTCTGCAACTCTTCCGGATCAATCGGTTTCAGCAAATAATCAATACTGTTCAGTTTGAAAGCACGGATGGCATATTCATCGTAAGCTGTCGTGAAGATTACCGGACAGGCCATATCTACCTGCTGAAAAATGTCAAAACTAACGCCGTCTGCCAGCTGAATGTCTGACACAATCAGGTCGGGCGACGGGTGAGTCTGCAAATAGGCGCAGGTATCAGCCACACTAGCCAGCGGCCCGGCTATGTCGGCACCGGGTTCGAGTTTACGCACCATCTTCTCCAGCGTTCTGGCCACTAACGGCTCATCTTCGATCAGTAATATGGTCATCATCAAGCATCCGGTTTAATTGAAAATTCATAAACAATCGGGCAGGTGCAGGGTTAATAGGATAAACTCAACACAAACAGTAAAATGAAAAACAGCGATATCGTTGATGCACTGAACGAACTGGTGAAAATCAACAACGACCGTATCATGGGCTACGAAAAAGCCATCGAAGACAACGAAGATAAAGACCTCGACGACCTCTTCCGCCACTACGTTATTCAGAGCCAGAACTTCCGCAGCCAGCTTGCCGACCACATCGTCCGGATTGATGGTAAGGCCGTTTCGGATGCTACCTCTACCGACTTCAGCAGCAAAATTCACCGCGCGTGGATCGACATCAAATCGGCGCTGACGGGTAAAGATAAAGACACCGTTCTGAGCTCGGTCGAATTCGGCGAAAACGCGGCGATCGAAGCCTATAAGGATTCCATCGAAAACGAGCACTTACCGGCCTATATCAAGGAAGACCTGCATAAACAGCTGACAGAACTCGAAGCCGCTTTTGCGAAAATTTCGGCCCTGCACGCGTAAAGACCGTTTCTGTCATTTCCTTTTCTGTCATCCCGCCTTCTGCCCCGGCGTACCGGTCGGGATGACAGAAAACTATTCCTTAACGGCCAGCAGACCCGTTTCCTGCCCGACCGCCAGCAACGGAATCCGGACACAAAACAGATTTTCCTCCTCCACCACGGCAACCGGCTGCGTGCTCAAAAAACCGTACAGGTGCTTCAGATTAGCCAATCCCTCGCCATTCGACGTCTCGACTTTCCCTTTCCGTCGTACGTTATTACTCACCAGCAGATAGCCGTCATGCGTTTTTATGCTGATTGTCAGCGGATATTTGTCGCTGATAACATTGTGCTTAATGGCGTTTTCTATCAGCACCTGTAATGTAACAGGAACAATACCGGCATCCATCGCTTCATCGGTTAATTCAAATGCTACCTGAAAGGCTCCATCGAAACGGGTTTTCAGCAGCGACACGTAAATCCGGATGAAGTCCACCTCGTCTTCCAGAGCAACAACCGCTTTGTGTTTATGCTGCAACACATACCGGAATACCTTCGACAACTGCCGCAGGAATTGCCGTGCCAATGCCGGATCATCTTCAATCAGCCCATCCAGCGATGACAGGCTGTTGAACAGAAAATGAGGATTCAGCTGATTCCGCAGGTTATCGTACTGTACCTGCGTTTTTTCTTTTTCCAGATTAGCCGCCCTAAGTTCATTTTCTTTCCACCGGCGGAACAACTGCCAGGCAATCAGCCCCAGACTGATCGCCATATTTGCCAGAAAGATCGCCAGCGTAAACGTTACCAGTGTCAGGCGGTTCATCGAAAACCGCAGCACCGGCAGTATGTAATTAATCATGATCAGGCCCGACAAAAACAGAATGGTTTTTACCACTG
The DNA here is from genome assembly GCF_001870735.1 of Arsenicibacter rosenii. Lineage (GTDB taxonomy): Bacteria > Bacteroidota > Bacteroidia > Cytophagales > Spirosomataceae > Arsenicibacter > Arsenicibacter rosenii. The sequence goes on from NZ_MORL01000003.1 coordinate 232,871, forward strand.
TCCAGCCGCCGAAAAGCTGCGCTATTAACCGCCACGTTACCGATTTTTCGAATGGTAACCGGCGGTCCAGGTAGCTGTTAATCCGCAGGTGAATGTACCAGATCAGGTTCAGGGCCAGAAAAGACGTCATGAACAGGATACTGTTCTTCGCCAGCGTGATCTCCGGAATAATCCACAGGCGCAGCAGTACGCCCAGCATTGCAAACCAGAGAAAGGCAATCTGTATGTATTTTGTGTTCCTGAAAGTCATTTTATTGCCTGATAATCATCCCATCACTCATTTCGATAACACGGTCGCAGCCGGCGGCAAAATCGGGGTCGTGGGTAACGGCAATGATTGTCTGCCCCATGCCCGCCAGTTCCTTAAAGATATGAAATACATTTTCGGTATTGGCACGGTCGAGGTTACCGGTTGGCTCATCGCCCATGATAATGGTCGGGTCGTTGATCATCGCACGGGCAATGGCGACGCGCTGTTGCTGCCCGCCCGACAGTTTACTGGCCGGTTTCCGGGCAAAGTCGGCCATCCCGATCAGCCGGAGTTTTTCCATAGCCCGCTCTTCTACCTCTTTCTCACTGTAGCGACCCAGCTTCAGCCCGGGCAACATCACATTCTGCAGCGCGCTGAACTCAGGCAGCAGAAAGTGAAACTGGAACACAAATCCCAGATGTTCGTTGCGGAAGTGTGACAGATAATCCTGACTCCGGCCCGTCAGCGACGTCCCTGCCATCTCAATTGTGCCTTCGTATTCGGTATCCATCGTCGACAACAGGTACAGCAACGTTGATTTACCGCAGCCTGATTTACCGATGATGGACAGGAATTCACCTTTTTTCACCGCGAAAGTCACGTCTTTCAGTACCTGAAATTTCTCAGGGTCGTAAAAATACTTGTTGAGGCGGGCGGCATTTAATACTGTTTCCATGTTCTTTTTTTATCCGCGTAAAATGGAGACCGGATCAACTCTGGATGCTTTGCGTGACGGAAAAAATCCGGCTAAGATCGTAGTCGTTACACCGAAGAGCAGCCCCATGATGTAGTATTTGGCCGCAAATATGACGGGAAAGGTCTTCAGACTCAGCACATCACCCGCGTCAAACGGCATAATCGACAACAGATAACTCAGGCCAAAACCAATCAGTAACCCAAGAATACCGCCCGACAACCCGATAAAAACAGCCTGCAGCAGAAAAATGGCGACAATGTCTTTCCCGTCGAAGCCGGTGGCCTTCAGAATGGCAATGTCCTTGATTTTGTTCATCACGGTCATATTCATGATGTTGTAAATCCCGAAACCGGCCACCACCAGCAGCGTAAACGATACGACAAACGTCATGACATTCCGGATATTCTCGCCGGCCAGAATCGCCTGGTTGGCGGTTGCCCAGTCTTCGGTATGGTAGCCGAATATCGCGTGCAGCCGTTTCCCGAACGGAATGGCCTGTAAGGGATCGACCATTTTGATGTGAATATCGGTAATGTAGCCGGGGTCTTTCTGGAGCATTTCCTGTACGGTCGACAAGTTGGCGTAGCTCTTGATGTTATCGACAGTACCGATGCCGAAGCTAAACGTGCCGACCACGCGCAGAATCCGGTTGGTACCCAGCGGTGTGGTTACACTAACCTTGTCGCCGACGCGTACATTCAGTTTCCGGGCAAGGGTGGCGCCCATGATTAACCCATCGGGATTGCTCTGCAAGGTTCGCAGACTACCCGATTTAAGCCGTGAACTGAGGTTATAGAGCCGGTTTTCACGCTCCATATCTACCCCGGCCACGGTGCCGGAAATCTGGATCGGGCCGTTGTTGAAAAAGACCTGGGTCGACAGCTGAGGCGATACGCCCAGTACCCCTGCTTCTTTCTCAATGCGCTCCGCAATGGTGATGCCGTTTTTCAGCCGCGACAGCTCATCCTTCGGCTTCTGGTGGTAGACCACGTTGAAGCCGCCGGGATTTACTTCGTCGATCAGGCCGGGGCGTTGGGTATTCACCTCGTTGTACATCCGGACATGCGGGCTCGCATCGAGCGCCGAATCTTCCAGAAACTGGTTTACCCCCTGCATGAACGAAATCATCGTGATGAACATGGCAATTCCGAACGTAACGCCCAGCATTGCCACCATCGTCTGTTTTTTTTTGGCCAGCAAATGCGTCTTCGCAATCTCAGCCGCAATGTGTAGGTTCATAGAAAATGAGTGATTGAGTGATTGAGCGACAGTGGCGCGGTAAAAAAGCCGCTGCCATGAGGGATTGAGGAGAATAAGCCTGTATTCGTCCGGGACCAGAATCCACTCAATCACTCTTTCACAATTAGTTTTGTCTCCTTCGTCAGGCCACCTTTTACTTCGACCAGATCAAAGTTTTCGGCGCCTTTCCGGAAGCGTACTTTTTTCGGTTCCTTGCCGTCTTCGACCCAAACGCTGTCGTTGCCAAACACATAGGCTTTCGGGATGGTCAGTACGCGCCGGTTCCGGCTGATGATAATATTGGCTTCCAGCGTCAGGCCGTAGTACGACGCCGGCCGTTCGCCGGTAAACTCCGCATCGACCCGGAACGACTGATCCGCGCGGTTCAGTTTGGGATAGATTTTACTGATCCGCGCCTTAAACAGCTTATCGGGGTATACATCCGTCTTAATCATGACCTCCTGCCCGATCCGGATCCGGCTGAAATCGCTTTCGTCGACGGCCAGTTGGGCATACAGATTGTTGCCGCTACCGACCAGCGCCAGCGGATCGCCCGGGCGTACTACCTCACCGGGATCCTTATACACCTCATAGACCTTACCGCTCACAAAGCTTTGCACCCGCGTGTTCTGCCCTGCCTCCTGCGAGGCGACCAGCTGGCTCCGGTTGTTTTCGACCTCCACCTTCAGTTGATTCCTCGTTCGTTGCAGCGTATTGAGCTGCGCCCGCAGGTTGTTTTTCGACACCGTATAGTTCAGCTCCGACCGCTCGACCTCGGCGCGCGACGTGGCATTCTGCGCATACAGATCACGGAAACGGGCATAGTTTACCGAGTCATTCTGCAGTCGGGTACGGGCGTTACGGACCTGGGCTTCCTGCTCTGCCAATACCGGTGAACCGGCCTCTAAATTGGCCTGTGACTGCCGTAAGACGCTCGATGCCGCCAGCTGGCGGGCCTGCGCCGACGCATTTTCGAGTGTAAACAGGAGTTGCCCCTTATGCACCGAATCGCCTTCGCTGATGAGCCGCTGTTCGATAATTCCCTGCGCATCTGCCGTAACGGTATACTCGCCCCGGGGCAGTACCGAGCCGGAGGCATACACGGCTTCGGTCAAATCCTGATAGGTTGGCGATGTACCCTCCGGCGTTTTTTTGCAGGAAACAGAAACGAGCGTAAGCAGCGAGAAGAATAGCAGGGCAGTGCCGGCCGGTTGCCGGCGGCCGGTCAGACGTTTACTTTCCATGGCGAATCTGAAGAATGGTCTGATTGATAAATGCGTTTGAGACGTTGTTGAGATAACGGTTCTGTGCCGTCAGGGCATCGTTGAAAACGTTGAGGTACTGATCGTAGGCAAACAGGCCCGAACGGTATTTCACGAGCGCAATCTGCACATTCTGCTGGCTGAGCTCGTAGTTCTGCCGGTTCAGCGAAAGCGAACGGACCGCCTGCCGGTAGGTATTCTGTAGATCGGCCTGATCGAGGTCCTGTTTAATCTGCTCATAGGCAAGTTCGGCCTCTGCCAGCTTTATGCGCATCCGGGCACGCCCGATGTTGCTGTCCCGTAAACCGCCCGAATACAGGGGCAGGTTAAACTGAAGCCCGGCAACCCCAACCGCATACCATGGCTGATTCAGGTTGAAAAAATCAAACTGCTTGCGCTGCGCCTGTTCGGCAAAACGGCCGTAGGCCGACAGCGTAGGCCACCGCATCGCCTTCTCGCGGTCGAGCTGCAGCCGGTAAAGCGCCAGCTGCGATTCTTTGAGCGTAATCTGCGGTCGTTTCGGCCACATGCCGGCGACAGGCCCCTCAGGGGTCATGGCTGGCTGTAGCAAACTTTCGGTCAATACGAGGCTATCGGCCACGGTCAGGCCCAGCAATACCTTGAGCTGGTTCAGATTGCGGCCATAAATCAGTTCGTTTTGCTGGAGCACATCAGCAGTTGTCAGCTGAACGGAGCGGATGCGGTTATATTCGAGGGGTTCGATCAGGCCCTTGTCCAGCCGGTCGCGGGCAATCTGTACGAGCGTATCGGCGCTGGACAGGTTGCGACCCGTAATCTGGATGGCGGCACGGGCCAGCAAGGTGGCATGGTAAATACGCGCGGTCTGGGTTGAGATGTCGTCCTGCAACACCAGTTTCTGATCGTCCAGGATTTTCAGGTTCTGATCCGTAATGGCCAGATCAACGCGGGCAGGCCGGTTTATCAGCGGCATGGTAACTTCGGCCGTCGGCGTAAAGACATAAGGCACTCCAAACTGAATTTTCTGAAATTCACCGGGTTTTCCGCCTAAAAATTCAGCCGGCAGCAGTTGCGTCGGCAGGGCATAGTTATAGTCAAAGTTGGCATATACCCGCGCCTGCGGCAGGCGGGCGGCCCGTGCCACCGTCTTTTGCTGATCCTGAAGCTGCCGGTTTTGCAGCGAGTTCTGCAGGTCAGGATTCCGGTTCTGTGCCAGTGCCAATGCTTCCTGCACGGAGGTCACAACGGTCTGCCCCTGTGCCGTCAGGCTATATAAGATACAAAGTGCAAGTAATCGAACCATCTTTCGTCAGTAGATGAATGAATGGTCCAAAACAACACGTCATTTGGCACTTCCCTGCTGACGAATCTCATAAAGCTGACAAAAAACGTTACGAAACCGACAAGCTTCCGTTTAAACGTCCGGCCAGCTAGCGTGTACCAGGCTGTTTATAGGGCAACACAATATGGAAAGTTGCGCCTTCGCCTTCAACCGATTCAGCGCGGATTTCGCCCTGGTGGTTCATGACAATCCGTTGACAAAGGGCCAGGCCAATCCCCGTCCCTTCGTATTGCTGTTTGCCATGCAGCCGCTGAAAAAGCCCGAAAATCTGCTGGGCATACAGCGGATTAAACCCGATGCCATTGTCTGTTACCGAAATCCGGCAGTGCTCATTTCCCTGATAAATCATCGGATAACCAGCCTGTCCGGCCAGACTCAGCCTGATCATCTGAATCCGGATATGCGGTGCTTCGGCCGGCTTCGAGAACTTCAGCGCATTGCCGATCAGGTTATAGAATAACTGGTACATCTGTAACGAAACCCCTTCGACGGGCTCCAGCTCACCCACCTCAATAACAGCCTGTTTCTGAGTGATTAACAACTCCAGATCCTTTTGTACGTCGCCGATCACCTGAGCCAGGTCAATCTGTTCATAGGTAGCGCCGCCCTGCAACTGACTGGTCCGCGAAAACTCCAGGATATCTTTGATCAGCAACGACATGCGGTTTGCCGACGCCTGCATCCGGTTTAGCATCTGCAGGCCATGGGTGTCCAGCAGGCTCCCATATTCTTCTTCCAGAATACTACCGAATGCCTGCACTTTCCGGAGCGGCTCCTGAAGATCGTGCGAGGCGATATAGGCGAACCGCTCCAGCTCCTGATTGGTTTGCAGCAGCGACGCGTTAAGTTTGCGCAGCTCCTGTGTCCGCAGATCGACCTGACGTTCCAGCTCCTGCTCGGTCATTTTCCGGGCCGTGATATCCTGAGCCGTTCCACGCAGCAGCACCGGCTCACCCTCAGCATTCAGCGTTACCTTTCCTTGTGCGCTGATGATCCGCTTCCGGCCCGTCACCAGGTTACGGATGGTATACTCTTCTTCGTATTTCCCGTTCAGTCCCAGCCGGAACGCCCGCATTGCCGCTTTCACTAACCGTTCCCGGTCAGAGACATCCACCGCCTGTTCAATTAAGTCCAGCGAAGCCTGGTTTCCGGGCAGCCCATACCAGTCTACCATCCGGTCTGAGAAGTAAAGCGTGTTTGTCCGGGCATCCATCCACCACGTCCCGAGGCCCGCGAGTTCAATGGCCCCCCGGAGTACTTCTTCGGCTTCGGCTCTTTTCTGGCGTGCCCGTACGCGCCCTGTAATGTCGATTGCCATGATCAGAACGGCATACACGCCCCCCCGGTCGTCCTGTAGCGGTTTATAGGTCACGTTTACATAGCGCGGCTGCGGTTTTCCATCCTGTATCTGTTCCAGTTTCTGCTCTTCGACCTGAACCACTTCGCCCGATTGGTAGGCTTTATCCAGGATGGTAAACAAATACTGGTACTGATCAGCCGGCAGCGTTTCGGTCAGTTTTTTACCGATCAGGCTGTCTGATTGCTGCCACATGGCCAGCAGCTTTTCGTTTGCCGACTCCACGACAAACTGCTCACCCCGCAGCAACCCGATAGCCACCGGGGCCTGTGTGATCATTTCGCGGAACCGGCGTTCGCTTTCCAGAATACTCTTCTGAGCCGCCTTTTCCGGACGTAAATCCCGCACGACCGACGCCCGCCCGATCGGCTTTTTCGTTACCGGATCGGTTATTAGCAACATCGTGCCATGAACCGGGATGGCCTCTCCCGTTTTGAAATGACGGTACAGCACCTCCCCCGACCAGCGATTATGCTCCAGTAAGCTCGGCGCGATCTGCGGAATGACCCGGTCTATTTCTTCCGGCATGAGATAGTCGATGTTCTGGCGTTTGGCCTCCTCCATGTTATCCAGCCCGACCATCCGCTGTCCGGCCGCATTCAGGTACGTTACCCGCCCGTTCCAGTCCGACAGCACAATGAAGTCGGAACTGTTTTCGACCAGAAACAGCAGTTTCTGCTGCTCTTCGCTTTGCTTTTTCTCTTCGGTAATGTCCCGTAAAATCGAGAAGATACTGTCGAGGTCGCCGGCAGCGGTATAAATCAGCGTAACATGGTGATTCACCCAGATCTGGCGGCCATCTTTCCGGACATAACGGCTGTCGATGGTAAATGAGCTCGCTTTCTGCTCCATTTTCTCCTTAAACAGTGCGTTCTTACGGGGAGCATCCTCAGGGTGATTCAGGTCGGCATAACTACCTTCGTAAAGCGCTTCGGGAGAATAGCCGGTCATCTGGCAGTAGCCTTTGTTGACGAGCAGGAATTTGCCCTTCGGGTCACTGATAACCACTCCCACATCCGCATGGTCGAAAGCACTCTGAAAGCGTTCTTCGACTTGTTTCAGGGCCTCCTCTTTACGCTTTTCTTCCGTAATATCGGCAGCCATACCTGTAAAATAATGAGCCTGACCGGTTTCGTTAAAATAGGCCCGCCCGATCAGGCGGATCCATCGGGTTTTCCGGTCAATGGGGCTGGTCAGCCGGAATTCAATAACGGCGGGTTTATTCAGACTGGAGCGGGGCGTTCTGGCCATCGCATCATAGATCGGTGCCTGGTCGTCGGGGTGAATCCAGGCGAGCATCTCCGTCAGTTTCGGCGACCGGCCGGGCCAGTGGTAAATGGCCTGACAACGGTCGTCAAGCTCCATGCGGTCTTCCAGCGCATAGACGCTCCACACGCCCATGCCCGACGCTTCAATGGCCATATTGGCCCGAAAAACGCTGTTGTCCCGATCCTGTTGCAGGCGGAGGTGGTCGGTTATGTCCTGCATGGCACCGACCATCCGGACCGGCTTCCCGCCCCGCCGGATCACATACCCCCGGTCCTGGATATACGCATAGGTGCCATCCGCTTTCCGGAAACGATATTCGTCATTCCACTGCGTATCACCGCGGCTGATGGCCTTTTTCAGTTTAGCAACGACCTGTTTTTTGTCGTCCGGATGAATATAGTCGGACCAGGAGTCAATGGGCTTCGCCGACTCGTAGTCGGTATAGCCCAGCATCGTCTGATACGCTTCATTCCAGAAGATCACATCCTGCTCCAGGTCCCAGTCCCAGATCACATCATGGGAGGCCCTGGTCAGTAAGTCAAAGCGCTCATTAGCAATAGTTAAGTCATCAAGGAAACGTTGAGCTCCAGTCGTATGCATCGTACAATTGGGTAAGGACTTAAAAATAAGCAACCGCCCGGTTATTTCTCACGTTCAGGGAAGAATTTGTTTTTGGGATTGAACGCCCTTAACCTGCAGACAACCGCCCCGAACGAAAGCAGCGCTTTTGTATATTTGGAAAGAAACAGCCCTTTCAGTAACAGACCGGTGAAATTTACGCTCTATCAAATTGACGCATTTACCGACACAATTTTCGGAGGGAATCCGGCTTGTGTGGTACCGCTTAACGACTGGTTATCTGACGATATTCTGTTAAAAATCGCCAAAGAGAATGCTGTCGCGGAAACTGCTTTTTTTGTCGATCAAGGCGAAAAAGTGCACTTGCGGTGGTTCACACCCGAAATAGAAATGGATTTGTGCGGTCACGCTACACTGGCAACGGCACATAGCCTAAAAGCAATCCTTGGCTACCCAAAGCAGGAAATCACGTTTAAAACGATAAGTGGTGATTTGATCGTCAGGACCGAAAACGGACTGTATAAAATGGATTTTCCGGCGCGGATGCCTGTTCCTGACCACTTGCCGGCGACTATTGCCAAATCGTTAAGCCATCCGCCGAGGGAGGTGTATAAATCAAGGGACTATCTGTTGGTGTATGACAGCGAAACAGCCATCCGGAACCTCACGATTGACCGGCACCTGTTTGATCAGATCAACCTTGATCCCGGGGGCGTCATTATAACGGCTGTTGGCGAGGCGTGTGATTTTGTTTCGCGTTTTTTTACGCCACAGGCTTCGATTTTAGAAGATCCTGTTACGGGTTCTGCGCATTGTTCCCTGATTCCGTTCTGGTCGGAACGGCTACACAAAAAAGAACTATACGCACAGCAACTATCCGAACGAATGGGCCACCTGTACTGTGAAGATCTCGGCGACCGGGTCATCATCAGCGGACACGCCAAAACCTATTCGATTGGTAACTTTTGGCTATAAGAAGTAAAGATATTTTCAACAATTAAGTAATCACTTCTTTGAAATTATCACTTGAATATATATGACTTGATAGTCACAAAAGTATCAAAATCATATAACATAAATACTTCATAAAGATAATGCTAAAGCAAAAGGAGCTACAAAACATTATTGATCAATTCCCGGAAGAAAGGCTTAAAGAGAAAGCATTTTTCGGAATTTATCACTATGGTAATAATACAGACGAAAGCTTTATTAAAGCAAACACAGAAGGGCTTCAATTATTTGCGCTTCAACTATTAAGGTCAACACTGGATATAGATTTAACCTCTTCAACAGCTAATCAAAACACTATTTCACTAATTTACGATGAAGATTGGATAGATGAACATAGCGACACACTTATTCAATACATTCATCCGGTTTTTGAAAAGCCAGTACCAAAGATTATCAAAAAGAACAGTCCTTACTTTTCCGGCAAGTTAGTTGGATTAGCTTTTAGTCTTTTCGCATTACTCGTTGTTGTTGCATTACTTATTGGTTTTGTGACAATATTAAAGTGGTTACTATGGTAATAAATGCTCTGTCTTTATAGAGTATCATCATTAGCTATTAGCACGTCTCAATATATACTGACAGTGGAGGCACGACTTAGTGGGTGCGTGCCTCCACTCGCTGCTAACATTAATTACCAACACCCCACTACCCCACAACCGGCTTTGGCAGGTCGCTGAAATCTTCGTCGGTTAGCTGAATCGCGGCGGCGGCGGTGTTTTCCTCAAGGTGCTTAACCGACGAGGTGCCCGGAATCGGCAACATCACCGGCGAGGCCGCCAACAACCAGGCAAGGGCGATCTGGTAGGCCGTGGCGTTGTGGCGCGCCGCTACTTTCTCAATCGCTTTTTCGGCCGACAGATTGCCACTCGCCAGCGGATACCACGGGATAAACGCAATCTGATGCTGCTCACAATAAGCCAGTACGTCGTTCCATTTCTGCTGTCCGAAGTTGTACATATTCTGCACCGACACCACGTCCACAAACTTCCGCGCGTATTCGATATCGGCAACGCTCACTTCCGACAGACCAATGTGCCGGATGTAGCCCTGCTGCTGCTTTTCTTTCAGGAAATCCAGCGTCTCGTCTTTCGGCACCTTCGGATCGAAGCGGTGCAGCTGGTACAAATCAATCCGGTCGACCCGCAGGCGCTGTAAGCTGCCTTTCAGGGCTTCGTCCAGGTGCGCCGGACTGGCATCTACCGGCCATTGGTTGGGGCCGGTCCTCAGCAAGCCGCCTTTGGTACCGATAATCAGCCCTTCGGGATACGGATACAGCGCTTCGGCAATCAGTTCTTCCGACACATGCGGGCCGTAGCTGTCGGCGGTATCAATAAAATTAATGCCTAAGTCAAGAGTGTGTTTAAGCACCCGAATCGCCTCATCATGGTTTTTAGGCGGTCCCCAGATGCCGTCGCCCGTGATACGCATGGCGCCGTATGCCATCCGGTTTACGGTTAAATCACCTACTGTAATCGTCCCCGCCTGCGCGGCAAGAGATGCATTTGTTCCTTGTTCTGCTGATGTCTGCATAAAAAACTCAAGTTTCTGAGGCACTCGAACCTGCCTCCGGAGATATAACAAAAAAAGCGCTATGATCGTCCTTACCGCAACATTAGTTTTCTGTTAACACGCTAGTAGCTACAAAGCGAAACTTTTTTAACCACTTCGTAAAATAACTTGCTTTTGAATCCTACCTCCTTATAGATTACCCCGTTTGTATTTCTTCAACCTTTTACTACCATGAAAAAAGCAATCCGTATCGTCTTATGGATTATTGGCCTTGTTGCCGTCATCATTTTCGGCATTGTCGGGTACATTGCCGGCAGAGGGGTTCCCTCCTACGAAACGCAGAAGCTCCCTGATTACCACGTCGATGTGACACCTGCCCGCATTGAACGCGGGGCTAAAATTGCCCAGCTGCTCTGCATTCAATGCCACCGGGGCGAAGGGGCCCAACTGACCGGCAAACTCATTGCCGATGCGCCGAAAGATTTTGGTCAGATTTATTCGGCCAACATTACGCAGGATAAGGAAGCCGGTATCGGTACCTGGACCGACGGTGAACTGGCGTTTTTTCTCCGAACCGGTATCCAGCGCGATGGCTCCTACAATCCGCTGATGCCTAAATTCCCGAACATGGCCGACGAAGACCTGAAATCAGTCATTGCCTGGCTACATTCGGACCGTATTGAGGTACAGCCTTCCAAAGAAGAAGCGCCGAAAACAGAATACAATTTCCTGATTAAGGCGCTGACCAATACTGTCATGAAGCCCTATCCGTATCCGCAAAAAGCCATTACCATTCCCGACAGCACCGACCGTGTGGCGTTTGGCCGGTACATTGCCAACGGCATGGTGGGTTGCTACGCCTGCCACTCGGCCGATTTTAAAGCCCTCAACGACATTGAACCCGAAAAATCGCTGGGCTTCTACGGCGGCGGAAATCCGATGCTGAACCTGGAGGGAAAACTGGTTCCGTCGGCCAACATTACGTTCGATGACGAAACGGGCATCGGTAAAAAATATACCGAAGAACAGTTTATAAAGGTAGTGAAACAAGGTGCCCGGCCCGACGGATCGGTAACGCGTTACCCGATGGTTCCGCACATTACACTAACCGATTATGAGGTCGGTTCGATCTACCAATACCTCAGAACTATTCCTAAAATCAGGAACAAAGTCGTCGACCCCGAAACGGGAGTCATAGCGCAGAAATAACGGTTTCCTGCCTCCCGGACCGGCCTGGTCCGGGATGTAAACATATAATATAAAACAAATTACATAAGACCGGGCCTGTTCATTTTCAGCCGCATATCTGCACGAATAAAAACAACTTCTTGCTTTTATCCAATATCCTTTATACTTTAGCCCTCCCATCCCGGCCAGCATTGGCAACTTGTAGAGCATAGGGAGTATACGTTTATGCTGCTAAAAAACAACATCGGGCGCTAAAAGCCCTCTTTTCTTCGTTGTGAATTAACGTGGCTGGTCACCACGATGTGAGCGTATCAGTAACGGCTGTCAGAATAGGTGTAGCAGGAATTTCGTGAGATTAGTTCAGCCGTAATTCATATAGAAACGTTCGGGAGAACGCTTCGTTTTGTACTTAACTAGTCTGTTATGCGGAAATTATTTTTGCTGGCAGCTGCGTCGGGATTGACGTGGTGTATGCCAACATTTGCCCAACCGGCTCCGGAAGTCCATTTTTGCGGTGAGAACATTCCCCAAAACCTGCCTTCGGTCTCACAACGCTGGTTACGCACCCTGAATCGTCAGGCTTCGTACATTGATCATCTGACTACCCTCAAACGCCGCGCGGCTGCCATTTTTCCCATCATTGAGCCGATTATCGAGCGGTATGGCATTCCAAAAGATTTTAAATACCTCCCCCTGCTCGAAAGCGCCGTTGTGGCCAGGGCAGTTTCCCGACGGGGAGCAGCCGGTTTCTGGCAGATTATGCCGCAAACAGCCAAACGACTGGGCCTGAGTGTTGCCCGGGGCAGGGATGAACGGTTTAACCTGACGAAAGCAACGCATGCTGCCTGCCGCTACCTCAATGACCTGCACGATCAGCTGGGTTCCTGGATGCTGGTAGCCGCCGCCTACAATGCCGGTCCGAATTACATACAGGCCCTGAAACGACGATACCCCGAACGCCACCCGATCACGCTTCCCTTCCGCGCCCACGAAACCAAAGCGTACATCTATCAGGCGGTTGCCATTAAGGAGTTGCTCACCCGCCCGTCCGCCTACCGCGATTTCCTCAGCGACCGTGCGCTGGCCCAGCTCAATAAAAATACAGAAGCCCTCCCTGCGTCTGAAAAACAAGCCATTCTGGCCTACTACGAATCAACCGAAAAAGCCGGTCGCGGCGACGGCGGCCCCGGAGAAGCCACCCTTACCGCTTCTATTTCGGATAATCCGATGCTGACCGATACCGCAACCGTAGCCCTGCTGACCGATGAGCAGGACGAACAGGAAGCCGTTGCCGAAGTGTCGATCCTGGACGAGGAACCAGAACCGGAAGAAGCTCCGTTGTCGGACGCGGCTCCGGCAGCGATTCCGTCACAGGCCCCCGCCGCTACCAATTTTGTCTCTACCGACGCTGCCAATCAGTTACTGACCCGCCGTATCGGCACAGAGCCGCTCGCCGAAGGACAGATCTGTATGTTTGAAGTTATCCGGCCGGATGTACTGAACGGCATTCCGGTGGCAGTAGGCGATGTGCTATACGCACACGTCGACATGATCGAACCGACCTCGGGACGGGTTTACCTGCGGACCGACAAGCTTATGTCAGGTAAGACACAGGAGTCTATTCCGCTGAAACTATCAGCCGTTGAACGCACCAAACAGCCGGGCGTTCCGATTCCGCTCCGCGACGAGCTAGCCGAAGGCTGGCGGCTGAAGTGGGAACAGTTGTAGCCCTGTTGACGTCAGGGCACAAAAAAGGCGGAGGGTCGACCCTCCGCCTTTTTTGTGCCGTTAACTTTTGATTACTCCTCCCCCTCGGGTGGGGGCAGGAAAACGTTCTTTTCTGTATCAACACAGCGTCCCCCCCTAAACCGTCAGATTTGACACAGGTTCGAGTACTTTAGGGCCCTGGCTGTTAATTTCAGACACGTACAGTTCACTCGTAATATCAACGCTCAGGAATGCCTCCTGCATGGCCTTCCCTACCTGCTGTGCGATTTCGGCGTTGGCGCTCAGGGCAAACATCGACGGGCCTGAACCCGAAATGCTACATCCCAAAGCTCCGTTATCGAGTGCCGCCTGTTTTACTTCGTCGAACTGCGGAATCAGAATGGCGCGCACCGGTTCGATAATTACATCGACCAGCGAACGGCTGATAAGGCTATAGTCAGGCTTCATCAAACCGGCAATCAGACCGGCCACATTGCCCATCTGAATAATTGTGTTTTTCAGCGAGACTTCGTTACGCAGAATAAAGCGGGCATCTTTGGTATTCACCTCGATATCAGGGTGAACCAGCGTGGCATGCATACCGGTCGGCGTATCAATCCTGATCACATCCAGCGGATTATAACTGCGGACAACCACAAAACCACCCAGCAGCGACGGCCCGACGTTATCGGCATGGGCCGACCCGCAGGCTACGCGCTCGCCTTCCATCGCAAACGGCAACAGGTCGATCGTTGACAGCGGCCGGCCCAGCAGTTCGTTAATGGCATATACCCCCGCTACCGCACTGGCAGCGCTGGAGCCCAGGCCACTCCCCAACGGCATTTGTTTATGCAGAATCACATCGACGCCAACATCCGTCCGGCCGATATGTTCCAGGTATTTCTGGATGGCAATCCCGGCCGTATTACGCGCCGCCTCACGCGGCAGGCGGCCTTCGTCACCCAGAATAGCAACAATGGTGACCCCCGGCTCATCGCGTCGGGTCAGGACTACTTCATCGCCGGGCTGATCAACGGCAAAGCCGAAAATATCGAAACCACAGGCCACATTAGCGACAGTGGCAGGGGCAAAAACACGTACAGTTTCCACAGTGGCAAATAATTCAGGTACAGAATCAATCTGTTTACGGCGCAAAAATAGCTGAATCTCACGAAAATGGGGGCACAATTCAGTATGAATCCAGGAAAAAGATACATCCTTAGAATCCTGACTTATTGTATCTTCGCCTTACCCTAAAACCAATATTCATGAAAAAAACGCTAATCTTTCTTTTTCTTTCCGCATGGCTGCTTCAGGCCACAGCTCAAGTTGCTCCGCCTCAGACACTTCAGGAAGCAAAACCCGAACTGGCCGGCATGAGTTCCGAACGCCTCCAGCGCCTCGACCGCGTGATGCAGGACTATATCGACAAAGGCTATCAGGGCGGTATCGGCGTGCTGATTGTCCGGAATGGTAAAATCGTGCACCACAAAGCCTTTGGCTACGCAAATCCGGACACCAAAGAGCCGCTGAAACGCGACGCCATTTTCCGGATTGCCTCACAAACGAAGGCCATCGTGAGCATGGGCCTGATGACGCTGTACGAAGAAGGTAAATTTCTGCTGGACGATCCGGTCTCGAAATACATTCCGGCGTTTAAAAATCCGGTGGTGCTCGATAAGTACGAACCCAAAGATACCACCTACACGACCGTACCGGCCAAACGCGAAATCACCATCCGCCAGCTGCTGACGCATACGTCGGGCATTAGCTATCCGTCTATCGGCAGCAAGGAAGCCGTGGCCATTTACGCCAAAAACAACGTGCCCAGCGGCATCGGTACGCCAACTTACAAGCTTGCCGATGTGATGGCTCGTCTGGGTAAACTGCCCCTGATGCACCAGCCCGGCGAAAAATGGACCTATGGCCTGAGCACCGACGTTGTCGGCTATCTGATTGAAGTCATTTCCGGCCAACCGCTCGACCAGTTTCTGAAGACGCGGCTATTTGATCCGCTCGGTATGAATGACACCTATTTCTACCTGCCGGTAAGCAAACAGAACCGGCTCTCGCCGATTTACACCGAAGGGCCCGACAAATCGTTACTGGTTGAAAAAGGCACCCGAGGCGTCTCACCCGACTATCCGAAAGCCACCAACGGAACCTATTTTTCGGGCGGAGCTGGTCTGTCGTCGACCATGTACGACTACGCGGTTTTCCTGCAAATGCTCCTCAATGGCGGTGAATACAACGGCAAACGGATTCTGAGCCCGATTACGGTGCGGACGGTCCTGTCTAACCAGATCGGCGATTTGTCCCTGGGACAGGACAAATTCGGACTTGGCTTCAACCTGACATCCGACAAAAGCGAAGCCCGGATTCCGGTCTCTGAAGGGTCATTTGCCTGGGGCGGCTATTTCGGCACTACCTACTGGGCGGATCCCAAAGAAAAAGTGATTGGGCTGATTTATACCCAGAAGGTACCCAACAGCTATCCCGACCTTGGCGACAAATTCAAAATTCTGCTGTATCAGGCCATTACGGCTTCGTATGCACGGTAGCCGTTGCGGATGATTTCAGGCGATTCAGCGTGTAGCAAACCAATTGGTTTGCTACCTTTTTTTTGCCATCTGCCGACCGCAGTTTGCCCAGTGTCAGCTCATAGACATAGCCCTTTTTCAGCTCGCTCAGGGCCAGCGAAACGGTTCGTTTATCGGCCGACAGTTTCACCTCCGTAACCGGCACCGGCTGGCTATCCATTTCGGGCGAGCCATAGGCACGGTGGTATTTGTAATAAAACCGGCGGAAGGCGTAGTTGGCCAACTGACGGGCTGCGGCCTCGTCGAGTGGTTGCGAGAAAGTCAGGTCGAAGCCGGTAGCGGTCAGATGCATCGCCATCACATCGAGCGGGATGCCCTGTTGGTAAACAATCCGTTGCAGGCCGCGGGCACCAACCCAGCCGTGATCGTTCTGCCCGACCCACAGGCTGCCATCCGGGGCAAAAACCAGCCGGTTATTACCTGGCCGCAGCCCCACCTTGTCCATAAACGGCACGCACGCCCCCTGCAATTCGCCATCAACCTCATCGAACATCACCCGG
Source organism: Arsenicibacter rosenii (assembly GCF_001870735.1). Classification (GTDB taxonomy): domain Bacteria; phylum Bacteroidota; class Bacteroidia; order Cytophagales; family Spirosomataceae; genus Arsenicibacter; species Arsenicibacter rosenii. The sequence goes on from NZ_MORL01000003.1 coordinate 249,360, forward strand.
ACCAGGCGCGGAAAATCCATTTCGCCCACAAACAACTGCCCGGCATACGGCCCGAATTTACCACCCGTCAGATCGGCCACCATCTGCGTCGGCGAATGCGCCATCCGCTGATGGGGAAACGCCACCACTTCCCGGGTACGCATGCTGTCGAGCTGTTCCGGCGTCAGCGTCAGCGGATCAATGTCGGGAAAGCCCTCCCGCCAGACCAGACTCGCCGGATGACCGTAGAATTTTCCCTTTTCGACGACATACAGCTTACTCGTCCCCAGCCAGTCGCCCTGGTTATCTGTAACCATCAGGCGGCCTTTGGCATCAAAACCGATGCCGTTCGGCGACCGGAAGCCGGATGCCCAGGGGGTCAGTTTGCCGTCGGGAGACAGTTGCATCACCCAGCCGCGGTATGGCACACAGGCATACATACGCCCCTGCCGGCCCAGCGAATCGTATTGGCCGCGGATTTCCTCACGGATACCCGCCCCGTTCGAGGCCGTATTCAGGCTGAAATACAGGTTCCCTTTGGCATCTTTCACCGGCCCGAACGCAAACTCATGATAATTCCCCGACATGCCGAACTGATCCGTAACTGTTTCATAGCGGTCGGCCACACCATCGCCGTTCACGTCTTTAATCCGCGTCAGTTCAGGCCGCTGAATTACCAGCACTTCGTTGTTGCTCACCGGCAAAACGCCCAGCGGATCGTGCAGCCCCTCGGCAAACAGCGACCATTTTCTGGTTTTCGGGTTATACATCATCACCTCCCCGCGGTGAAAACAGGCCACCAGCCGCCCGTCGGGCATAAAGGCAATGCCACCTGTTTCAACAATCAGGCCTTCGGGCGTCGGAATCGTTTCGACGGTATAATAATCCGTTAGGGTATCGGCCGGCGCGGCAACGGCCAGCAGAGTTGATACAAGCAGTGTCAGCAGCATGAATGTAAGTCGTTAAGGAACAAGCATGGTTACGGTAAACTGACGGGTACCCGCCGGTAGCAGCAAACGGCCGTTTTTCGCCGATGCCACCACATTATTGATCCGGGTCTGGTACTGTACACCCTCCTGCTGATCGAGCAGGAACGTAACAGGCTGTTTGCCGGCCGACAGGGTAAACTGCCGTACAAGACCCCGTTTACCCGGAACGGCCTTAATCAGCTCCGTCACCTGTATGCCGCCCAGCGAATACATAAACTTCGGATAACGGTTCACCAGCTCATATCCTCTGAACTGCGGCACGGGTGTTGTGTTGCCGATCCGGAACGGGAATCCCGACCGGTCGTTGTAATAAATATCACCGACTACCTTTGTCAACCGGTTACCGTTACCTTCCCAGTGGCCGTAGCTATCGACAAAACCACCCGTCCAGACATACCGCAACCGGCACGATCCGGCATCCCAGCAATACGACTGCTGCCCGACGGCGGCATCGGCCGGCAGGCCAACGGCAATGGCGGCAGGCCCACATTCGGGCATAAAGGTGCGGTACAGGGCCGGAAAGGTCATTTTGTACGGATGCGGCGACGCCATCTGATGGGCGCTATGATCGCCCGCCCCGGTGCGTTTCGGCACGTACGGATCTGCCTCAACCGACGGCAGACGCTTCGGCTCGCGGGTGGCATGAATAACGCCGTACATCACATACCCGTGTCCCGGATAGGTACACACAAACGGATAAGCCCCTTCGTCGAGCGTCAGGGTCAGCGTATCCGTATGGTCCGGTTCCAGCAGCGGTATGTTGGCGAGCACCTCCGGCAGGTTCGGTACATAGTTTTTTCTGGCGCCTTCGGTTCCCATTTTCAGGGCCGCTTCCACCACTTTCATACGCGAATTCGGACGGGTTACCACCAGGTTGTGCGACATATCGTCGGCATTTTCGAGTACGATCCGGAAGCGTGTTTTGGGCTTCACCACAATCCGCGTTTGTTCGTACTGAAGACCCGCCAGCGCACGGATAACAATGGTGGTATCTGCATAAACAGCCGTTGCGCCCTGACAGACAGGTAGTTTTGCAGCAGCAGGCTCCGTGAAAAGAGGCAACCAGAGCCAGAACGAACGAATGACATAAAACGTTGACAACATGGAGCAATAGATCAGCTTTCCGGATTGACAGGAGACCAGGACACCATACGGGCGGGAGTGCCCCGCCGCAAGGACAGTTTTTACTGGCTTACGGTTTATTTACCTGAAGAGGCCGTAAGGCTACCTTTTATACTCTTAAATTTTCCTAAATATACGGCACATTGTACAGGTGTTCGCTCGTTTTTGGGGAAAAGACCTATTTTTGCATAAGTTAGGCCGACAGACATCGTTGCCGGTCGGGTAGTATGCACTTGTCTACGGTCTCTCCGTCTAACGTTTTAATGGTAAGCAGCAGTGGCTCGAAAAAAGAAAAAAGTTGGCAAATATCCCGCAGGCCTGATTTTGTTCAGCATGACGCTGGCGCTGTTTCTCATTGGTTTTTGTGGCTTACTGGCTATTCAGTCGAAGCGTCTGGTCACCTACATCCGTGAAAACTATGAGGTAAGGGCATTTCTCGACAAAGACGTGAAGCCCGCGGCCATCGAACGCGTCAAGGAATCGCTGAAGAGCCGGCCTTATGTAGCCATCGCCAATGACACGCCTCAGGTTTCGTTTGTGTCGAAAGAACAGGCGGCCCGCGACTTCATTGCCGAGACGAAGGAGAATTTCGAGGAATTTCTGGAAGACAACCCCCTCCGCGATAGTTACCGGATTAAGCTCCGGGAAGATTATTTCGACGAAACCAAACTGAAAGCCATCAAAGACGATCTGGATCAGATTGACGGGGTGGCCGATGTGGTGTACCAGGAAAATATTGTTGACAGCATCAACCGCAACATCACCAAGATTTACATTGTGATGTCGGTGTTTGCCGTTTTTCTGCTTCTGATCATCGTGGTGCTGATGAACAATACCATCCGGCTCGCGCTGTATTCGCAGCGGTTACTGATCCGGAGTATGCAGCTGGTTGGCGCCACCAACGGCTTCATTACCCGGCCTTTCCTGCTTCGGGGTGTTAGCCAGGGCTTTATCAGCGGCCTCATTGCGGCCGGTCTGGTGGCCGGAACGCTACAGCTGGCCCTCTATAACCTGCCGGAGCTTACGGTGTTACAGGAACCGGTAAAGCTGGTACTGCTGCTGGGTGGCATCATTTTACTGGGTGTTTTTATTGGTCTGCTCAGTACATTTCAGGCCGTTAACCGGTATCTGGGCGTACACCTGGATGATCTGCATTAATTGATTAACGAACCGGCGCCCGCCAGCACCGGTCATCTATAAATTCGTAAGCATATGGCAAAAGTCAGTCCTAAAGGAAAAGAAACAACAACACCGGAAGTCGCAGAAAGCCAGCCGGTTGTTTCACGGTTTACAAGCACACCGAAGCCCGACAAAGCCGCAGCGCTTCCGTTTGGCAAGGCAAACTACCAGCTTATGGTCGCCGGTATCCTGGTGATTCTGGTAGGGTTTATCGTCATGTCGCTTGACAAGGAAACCTTCGGATTCGGTGCCATGGGCCTCACCGTTGGCCCGCTGATCGTCATGGCCGGTTTCATTATTGAATTTTTTGCGATTCTGAAGAAGCCGAATCAGGCCTAATCATCCGTATCCGCAATCAGCGCAAGGCCTTGCCCCACCGGTAAGGCTTTGCGCTGATTCTGCATTTTATACCATTCATGGACATCCTACATGCTGTTTTACTGGCCATCATCGAGGGCCTGACTGAGTTTTTGCCGGTGTCGTCGACCGGCCACATGATCATCTACTCGTCACTGGCCGGTATTGCCAGCGATGAATTCACGAAGCTTTACACCGTAAATGTGCAGTTTGGCTGTATCCTGTCGGTACTGGTTCTGTACCGCCGCCGCTTCCTGATCGATACCCGTACGCGCGAATCCGAACTGGCCCGCTGGTATACCATGCTCCCGGTTTCGGTGCAGCAGAAGCTGGGTTCGTTTGCAGGGGTCATCGACTTTTACCTGAAGCTGTTCGTGGCGTTCTTACCGGCAGCGGTCATCGGATTTCTGCTGAACGATTTCATCGACTCGCTGCTCGAAAACGTGGTAGTGGTGGCCATTTCCCTGTTGCTTGGCGGCATTGTGCTCGTCTATATCGACCGCATTATGCAGCAGCGCACCCGCGACTATGACGTGACCTTTCCCGAAGCGCTGCGCATTGGTTTCTTCCAGTGTATTGCCATGATTCCCGGCGTTTCACGTTCGGCGGCAACCATCATCGGCGGCATGTTTCAGGGCCTTACGCGTACACAGGCCGCCGAGTTTTCATTTTTCCTTGCCGTACCGACAATGGCAGCGGCAACAGGCTACAAACTGCTGAAAACCTACAAACTGCTGAGCCCCGACGATATTCAGACGCTGCTGATCGGCAACGCCATTGCGTTTGTGGTCGGGCTGCTGGCCATCCGCGGATTTGTCGGTTTCCTGACCCGCTACGGCTTTAAAGTTTTCGGGTATTACCGAATTATCCTTGGCCTGATCCTGTTAGGTCTGGTAGCTTCGGGGGTTAAACTGGATGTCATTTAAGCACCGGTCCGGTACGGACTGAGCATGGCAACCCCAACCCCGATACAGTATTTATATCAACTGATTCTGCATTGAAACCAGAAAATCAACCGGGCGATCCGGGGCGGGTTATCCTGATCGACAAACCGCTCGAATGGACCTCGTTCGATGTCGTTAAAAAGTTAAAGTGGGCCTGTAAGTTCAAGAAAATCGGCCACGCCGGCACACTTGACCCGCTTGCCACCGGCCTGCTCATCCTGTGCACAGGGAAAAAAACCAAGGAAATCGACAGCTACCAGGCGCAGGAAAAAGAATATACCGGCACACTGGTACTCGGCCGCACCACCCCGTCGGTCGATCTGGAGACGGAATTCGACGCCGAATTTGATACGTCTGCCATCACCGCCGGCGATGTCAAAGCCGCCGTCGCACAACTGACCGGCAGTATTCAGCAAATCCCGCCGATTTATTCGGCCATCCGCGTCAACGGCGAGCGCCTGTACGAACGGGCCCGCCGCGGCGAAACCGCCGATCAGGTAGAAGGCGGTATCAAAAGCCGTACCGTGGAGATTTCTGCCTTCGATATCACGACCGACACCCTGGGCACAGACCCGTTTCCTACGCTACATTTTCGCATCGTTTGTTCGAAAGGCACGTATATTCGCAGTTTGGTTCGCGACCTGGGCCTGCTGCTCCGGAACGGAGCCTACATGAGCAGCCTGCGCCGCACCCGGATCGGGGCCTTCCGGATTGAAGACGCCGATTCGATTGAGGGATTTATTGAGAAGTGTAAAGAGCAATCCGCCTGATTACCAGCCGGTGTGCGCCTGTTAACTATGATTGTTCATACTAGTTTAGATTCGTTTCCGGAACTCTCCTATTCCGTCGTGACCAGCGGTACCTTCGACGGTGTACATCGGGGACATCAGAAGATTCTGGAACGGCTGACAGAAGTAGCCCGCACCCATAACGGGCAGTCGGTGTTGCTTACATACTGGCCACATCCCCGGACGGTGGTGTCGAATGACAGCCAGAACCTCAGGTTATTGACAACCCTCGACGAAAAAATTGCCTTGCTCGAACAGGCAGGCGTTGATCATCTGGTTGTCATTCCGTTTACGCGTTCGTTTTCGCAGCTTACTTCCGAAGAGTTTATCCAGTCTATTCTGATTGATAAAATCCGGGCCAAAAAACTGGTCATCGGCTACGATCACCGCTTCGGCCGCGACCGCGAAGGCGGGTTCGATTATATTCAGAAACACCAGGCAGAGTACGGCTTTGAGGTTGAGGAAATACCGCGTCAGGACGTTGATGCCGTGGGCGTCAGTTCCTCGAAAATACGGTACGCCCTGGCCGACGGACAGGTGCAGACCACGGTTAAGTTTCTGGGGCGCCCCTATAACCTGAACGGAACCGTCGTGAAAGGCCGTCAGCTGGGGCGTACCATCGGATTCCCGACCGCCAACCTGCAGGTCGATGATGCCAACAAACTCATTCCGGCCAACGGCGTGTATGCCGTCGAAGTGTTGTACAAAGGGCAGACATTCGGCGGCATGACTAATATTGGTTTCCGGCCTACGGTCGCAGGAACCCATCAGACCATCGAGACCTACATCTTTGATTTTGACAAGGACATTTACGGCGAGCACATCAGCCTGCTGTTCCGCGAGTTTATCCGGTACGAGCAGAAATTCAGCGGCTTACCGGCCCTGATTGAGCAGTTAGGCAAGGATCAGGCACAGGCCCGTTTGCTGCTCGGGTTATAAAAACGAAATGCCGGCACCTGCGCAGGTGCCGGCATTTTTGCCGTTCAGGCGGGTTTACCCTTTTGTCCGGTAAAGCGTGCCGTTTTCTACTACATACAGCATACCGTCCATCGCCACAATCAGGCTGACATCTTTCAGGATACCTTCCGGCCCGATCTGTTCATAATTACCGTTTATATCGGTCCGGAACAGGGTGCCATCCTTCTCAACGCTCCACAGGTAATTCTGGTCGGCCACCATGGCCACTGTGTTTTCCCAGTCGCCTTTTTTGCCAACCTGCTGCCAGGTCATAGAGCGAACGCTGGTGCGGTACAGCGTACCGTTTTCAACCGTCCACAGGTAATCACCCATGGATTCGAGCATGTCGGCATCCTCAAACTCGCCTTTGCCACCAATCTGCCGCCACGTGCCGTTTTTGGCCGTTTCATACAGCGTACCATTGGTTTCAATACTGTACAGTTTCCCGTTCATGGCAACCATACCTTCGGTATTCTGCCAATCACCGGTTTTACCAACCTGACGCCATCCGCCGGAGGCAGGATTTGTCCGGTACAGCGATCCGTCCTCAATCGTCCAGATTTCGCCATCCATGGCCACCAGAATTTCGGCATGATCAAACTCGCCTTTGGCGCCTACTTGTTCATAATTACCCTGCTTATCGGTTTTAAACAAGGTACCATCTTGTTCAATGCTGTACAGATGCCCGTTCAGCGCAACGACAGCAATGGTATTTTGCCAGTCGCCGGCTTTACCGACCTGTTGCCAGCGTTGTGAAAAAACGACATGCCAGGTTAAGCTAATCAGAAAGATTAGAAAGGTACGTTTCATGGGGTTTCAAGCAATGGGATTTTCTCACTGTCTCTCCATGAAACAGTAACATTGCGGCCCTTGAAAATAGAATCCGGTTTAAATTCTGTCAATACATAGGCCGGTTTGAGCTACGATTTTGGCAAAATATTGCGTTTAAGTAAACGATCTACCTGAAAAATATCCGTTATTTCCATTACTTTTAACCATCCAAACTCAGAAAAATCGTTTACTAAGCCAGCGAAACCGAAAGAGCCCATTTGATAGGTTACCGCAGCTATCAGGAGGCAGGCCTGGTTATTCATACATGATGACATTAGCCGATGCGACCAGCTTACTGGAGCAAACAACCGATTTTCTGCGTAATTCGCCGGCTCCCGAAGCCGGTATTACCATTCTGGACGAGTGGATCGGGCCGTTACGACAAGCGCCAAATACCAAACCCATTGCCGATGCCCTGGCGCAGCTGAAAACCCGGCTTCAGGCTGATCCGGTAAACGATACCGATGTCCGGACATCCCTGGGTCAGATTGCGGATTTACTCTCGGCGCTCAGCCCCGAAACCGGTTCTGAAGGCGAAATGCCGTCGCTGCTGGAGGGTCTTGCCGCCGCCCTCCGCGAATCCGGTGAAACATCTATCACCGATTGATTGTTACGGCAGAAACTAAACCGTCAGTAGTATCATGAAATTAACATGGACTTATTATCCCAAAGGCGAAGCCTCATCGATCACACTGACGGTCGTTTATGTTCCTGCCCTGGATAGCGACAAACTGACCCATGGCGGCTATCTGACGCCCGATAATGTTGCCTATGTAGATCGTGATACCTATCAGATTTTCGATAAAGGCCCGCTGCCTCACCGGCGTGATGCTTTTCAGCGGCTGATGCGGATCGATACGCCCGATGTGGCGGCTGACTCTCTCCGGTTTCAGGAACTGCCTGTACATCTTCCGGACCAGACTAAATGAAACATTTATAACCTCCTGCTACTAATTTCCGGGCTTTGCATTCACTGCGGCAAGCGTTATATTTGACCGAAAATAACGCTATTGCATTAGCCTATGAAGCCATTCCTTTTATGCACGTTATGCCTGCTTTGCCTAGCCACCCGTCTGAACGCCCAGACGCTTACAATCTCTGGTGAAGTTGCCAGACCAGTCACCCTGTCAGCCGAAGATATTAAAGCACTTCCCCATCAGGAAGTCACGGGTAAAGACCGCGATGGTAAGGAACTTCATTTCTCAGGTGTGCCGGTGATTGAACTACTCAAAAAGGCCGGTGTTACGACCGGAGGTGAGCTGCGGGGCGAGAATCTGGCCAAATATGCCGTTGTGAAAGCCATTGACGGCTACGAAGTCGTGTTTGCGTTGCCGGAGTTTGATCCGGCCTTTGCCAGCCAGGTAATTATTCTGGCCAATCGTGTCGACGGAGCCCCCTTACCGGCAGGCACCGGTCCTTTCCGCATCGTTGTCCCAAATGAAAAGCGGCCCGCCCGCTGGGTCCGCGAGGTCAGGTCTATTGATATCCGCTTTGCCAAATGAGCAGCAAATACCGCCTGTACGGATGTCTGGCAATAGCTCTGGCTCTGGCCCTGACCGGCTGGACGAGCTGGCGGGCCGTTAATACACCGCTGACGCCTTATGCGCTCCGGTTTCCGGCTTCGTTTGGGGGGCGGTTTACGATTCCCGCCGACAACCCGACGACTGAGGAAGGCGTTTACCTCGGCCGGCTTCTGTTCTACGATCCGCTGCTTTCCCATACCGGTACCATCTCCTGCGCCACTTGCCACCGGCAGGAACGCGCCTTTACGGACGGGCGGCCGAAAAGCATCGGGGTTAACGGTCAGCCAACGTCCCGGAACGCCATGTCACTAACCAATCTGCTCTGGGTCCGGCAGTTGTTCTGGGATGGCCGTGCCGGCAGTCTCGAGGAACAGGCTATTATGCCAATACACCATGCCGGTGAGATGGGTATGAAACCCGGCGAAGCCGCCCGAAGAATACAGCACGTTCCTCTCTATACGCAGCAGTTTAAGCAGGTTTTCGGAACAGATAGCCTTACCGATACACTGATCGGCAAGGCGATTGCCCAGTTCGAACGAACGCTTATATCAGCCAGCTCCCGCTATGACCGTTATCTGGCCGGAAAAGCCGCGCTAACGGAAGCAGAAAGCCGTGGCATGGCCTTATTTATGCAGGCTCCTGACCCGGCACGTGGTATCCGTGGCGGCAATTGTGCTCACTGCCACGGTGGTCCTAAACTCTATCAGGAGTTATTCCATAACAACGGTCTGGACCGGCATATAACTGATACCGGCCGGGAGGCCGTTACCGGTATGAGCCTTGATCGCGGGCGTTTCCGTGTACCGACACTCCGCAATATTGCCCTGACCGGCCCGTACATGCACGACGGCCGGTTTACAACCCTTGATCAGGTGATCGACCATTACAGTGACCACGTACAAGCCGGTCCGAATCTCAGCCGCGAACTAACTGCCCGCCAGGCTGGTGGCCTCCGGCTTACCGCCGCCGACAAAGCCGATCTGAAAGCCTTTCTGCTGACATTCACTGATAGCACCTTTATCCGGAATCCCGCATTTACCCGGCCCGCTACTCTTTCTGTCCGTTGAAACAGCCTGATCAGTCATTTTTCACTACAATTTATAGTTTAAACCAACTAATAACCGGTCGGGTTATTGTTTTAGAAAAATACGACATCTTCAAAAAAAAAGGCATCATCTTTATAGATGTATAGCTGTGGATATTTTTGCTTATAGTGCCAGGCATTTTTACCGTCTTTTGTTGCCAGAACAATCTTTAGAAATTCGACATAATCAACCGATCGTTCGTGTTCATCAACGATACGTTTTGACTGAAGCCATGCCCAGAAATCATCTGCAGAATGATAATATTCCCAGTTGTTGTGGTTAAACAAAAATCGCCAGCCTTTGCAGGCTCTGCCCAGATGTATCTTTTCGGTAAACACACTTTTCCTGGCCTTAAAGGTGTTTAAATCTCCTTGCTCTACAATACTAAACAGTTCTTTCCAGTCATTCTCAGTGGGTATCGTGCGGGCATAATAATTCATTGCTATCGGTGGTAAACAACGTAATCTGATAAGTAGCTGTATCTCTGACCTGTAATCCGGGGTCAACTACATTAATATACCATCTCATCCAATCTCAACAGTATTTTTACATATATAATACAGCAGTTTCTTTTTTTATTTTTATTCTACCGAATCCTGTGTGTTTTCACGGCAAATCAGTCAAAACGGCTGATCTGAACCAAGCCTGAAATGATAATGCTATAATTAATTTATATAGATCCGGTTTTCAGAAAAAGATTGGCAGAATTGTCCTTTTTGTTGAAAGAAGTCGAGCCGGAAGAAACAAAATTCAAAAATTACAAGTTACTTTAAATGTACAGCCTGTTTACTTAAGCCAAGCAATTGGTTTAAGCCATTCCTAAAGCAATAAACTTGTGAAACAATCATCTCTCCGCCTCGCTACTGACGAAGCGCTGGTAAAGCTGTACCTGAACACAACGCAGGAACGCTATTTCCAACCGCTTTATCAGCGCCATTACGGATTAGTACTCAGACATTGTCTTGCCTTTACAAAAGACCCTGATTTAGCGCAGGATTTTGCACAGACTGTTTTTGAAAAAGCCCTGATCAACCTGCACACGTTTAAACACAAAAGTCGTTTTTCAACGTGGTTATATGTCCTTGCCCGCAACTATTGTCTTTCCCAGCAAAGACGTCATAAACCGTTCCGCTTTGTAGCTCTTGATGACTACCTCATTACACTGGCTGAGCCTGCACCGGTAGCCGACTATCCGTTTGATGAGTTTTTTCGGATTTTACACAGCTTACCCGATCTCGAAAAAGAAATTCTACGCTTACGATACGAACATAATCTGAGCATTCCGCTGATTGCCGAACAAGTGAATATGCAGCCATCAGCTGTAAAAATGAGGTTGAAGCGGTGCCGGGATAAACTCCGGAAGCAAATTGACGGGTTCCCTTCTTAATCGCTTTCCGACGAATGCCCTATTGGTGCAGCCGCAAAACGACAGGACGTTTTGCGGCTGTTTTTTTTGAAAAGAACTTCGGAAATAATTAGACTTTCTGCCTATTTTTTTAAATTATTGCCAGTCAATTGCCGGACTTGTTCCTTAACCTTAACTTATTGTAATGACTGGCTTTTTTAGCGCCTGCCGGCTGACAGCCATGCTGTGCCTCAGCCTGATACTTGCCCTGACAGGCACCCGGGTAACCGCTCAGCCCAAAGCCCCTGAACTTGCGTTTGTCGCACGGTTCAACGTAACCATCGGTCAGCCTTATATTGTTGGTGAAACGGCCCACGGCCTCCGCCGGATCATCCCGATTACGGGCGGAACCATCGAAGGCCCGCAACTGAAAGGCACCATTCTCCCCGGCGGTGCCGACTGGCAGATCGTCCGTAAGGACGGGGTTGCGGAGGTAGAAGCGCATTACCAGTTCCGGACCGATGATGGTGTCACGGTTTATATTAAAAACGTTGGCCTTCGTGTGGCCACGCCCGAAGTAGCCGCCCGCATCGGCCGCGGCGAACAGGTCAGCCCGTCGGAATATTACTTCCGGACGGCGCCTAAATTCGAAGCCCCGGCCGGTAAATATGCCTGGCTGAATGATGCCCTTTACATTGCCAATGCGTTCCGGAACCCCGACAACGTCGTGATCGAAATCTGGCAGGTACGCTAACCCCTGAAAACTACCCTTAACCAATTTATATGAAAACCCCTCCTTTCCGTGCCGATCATGTGGGCAGTCTGCTCCGGACCCCGGCCGTTAAAGAAAACCGCCTGAAGTGGAAAAAAGGCGAAATTCCGGCCGAAGAACTCCGCGCGGTGGAAGATCAGGCCATTAAAGAAACCGTACAGCGGCTCGAAGCCACCGGTATGCGCGCCATTACCGACGGCGAGTTCCGGCGGGATTATTTCCACCTCGATTTCCTGAAAGAGCTGGCGGGCGTCAGCGTAACGGGCGGCATTGAGGCAAATCCGCACGCCAAAGTGGCCGAAGATGGCTTTAAGCCTCCCGTGCTGAGTGTGACCGGCAAACTCCGGCATCAGAAAGACATTCAGGTGGATGATTTCAACTACCTGAAAACCGTCGTGACACAGACGCCTAAGGTTTCCATTCCATCGCCTACCATGATCCACTTCCGCGGCGGCCGTAAGTCAATCGATATTCAGTCGTATCCTGACATGGACCAGTTCTTTGCCGATCTGTCGGCGGCCTACCGTGAGGAAATCGATCACCTCTATCAGGCCGGCCTGCGGTATCTGCAGCTGGATGATACCAATCTGGCCTACCTCTGCGACCCTAAAATGCGGGCGGCCGCTGCCGAACGCGGCGAAGATCCGAATGAACTGCCCCGCACCTACGCACGGCTCATCAACTCGGTGATTGATAACCGCCCCGACGACCTCACCGTTGGTATTCACCTCTGCCGGGGCAACTACCGCAGCACGTGGTTTGCCGAAGGCGGTTACGAGCCTGTGGCCGAAGTGCTGTTTAACGACATCAACGTCGATGCGTACTTCCTGGAATACGACGACGAGCGATCCGGCGATTTTGCTCCCCTGCGTTTTGTCCCCCACCACAAAATGGTGGTGCTGGGCATTATTTCGTCGAAAGTAAACACACTGGAACCCATCGACGACCTCTGCAAACGCATTGACGAAGCGGCACAGTACATCCCGCTCGACAATCTGTGTGTCAGCCCGCAGTGTGGTTTTTCCTCGACGCACCATGGCAACGACATGACCCACGACGACCAATGGCGCAAAATCGAACTGGTTGTCAATACCGCCACTAAAGTCTGGGGGACCCCTTAATCTGAACGGACCTATCATCATTCCGCTCCGCGTTGTGCACCGGCAGGACGCGGAGCGTTTTAACCTTAACCTGCTATGACTGTCAGTGTCCGGTCACTCATTGACCAGCGGCCTATCTCAGGCCTGCAATACGCTACTATTCTGATTTGCTTCCTGATGAACATGCTCGACGGCATGGATGTCATGGTGATTTCCTACGCAGCTCCCGCTATTGCCAAAGGCTGGGGCGTTACGCCCGAAGCGCTGGGCATTGTGTTCAGCTCGGGCCTGTTCGGCATGACCTTCGGGGCTCTGTTTATGGCTCCCTACGCCGACGTTACCGGGCGTAAGAACATGATTCTGCTCAGCGCCTTTCTGATGGGACTGAGTATTTTTCTGACGGCCTACGCCACCACCATAACCGCGTTGATTGCCTTCCGGTTTGTGAGCGGGCTGGGCATCGGCTGCATGCTGGCCAGCACTGCCGCACTCGCCGCCGAATACACGCCTAACCACTCCCGCGACTTCTGGGTCAGCTTTGTGGTGGCAGGCTATCCGGTGGGAGCCGTGGTGTCGGGGCTGATCGCCGCCAAAACCATTCCGGCAGCCGGCTGGGGATCCATTTTTCAGCTGGCTGGGGCGGCTACTTTTTTTTCGCTGCCGCTGATCTACTTTTTCCTCTCCGAATCGCTTGATTTTCTGTTGAAATCACAACCGAAGGCCGCCCTTACCCGCGCGAATCAAATCCTGACGAAAATCGGGGCAGGGTCTTTTGCCACCTTACCCGACAAACCCGCGAAATCGTCCGGCATTCCGGTCAGATCACTGCTGAATGCCGAATTTAAGGTATCGGGCATTCAGTTGTGGATAGCCTTGTTTCTGGCCTTTGCCACGCTTTACTTCCTGACCAGCTGGATTCCGAAACTCGCGACCAACGCGGGCCTTTCCATCGAACTGGCGATTTATGCGGGCACGGTTTTCAACGTCGGGGCCTTTTTCGGCATTGTTACGCAGGGGTATTTCTCCAGCCGGTTTGGTCTGAAAAAGACCATCGGGGTATTTCTGATCATGACGGGAGTACTCATGGCGGGTTTCAGCCTGTTCTTCGGCTCGTCGGCGCTGTTGCTGGTATTTGGCCTGTTAGGCTTCGGAATTCAGGGCGGTTTTGTTGGCTTGTATGCCGTGGCGGCCCGTCTCTACCCGACAGAATTCCGGACTACCGGTGTCGGCTGGGCAATCGGCATTGGGCGGCTGGGCGGCATTATTGGTCCGGCGGTGGGCGGCGTTCTGATCGGCATGGGCCTGTCGATGGCGACCAACTTTCTGATTTATGCCGTCCCGACGATTCTGGCCGGTCTGATGACGATCTATATTTCGTCGAAGAGCATCAGCTGACCGGTTATAGCTCCAGCAAAATCAGTTGTAGCCCGTCAATTTTAGCAAATCCATTGCCTCACTCCCATTCATCTCTTACCTGTTTTTGGTATGTTAATCCGTCTGCCGGAAATTTTATTTTCCCGGCATATTTTTTCGGGTCAAACCCCTTGCGGGCGGTTTTGGGCTGATTAGCGAGCGTTTTCAGGGCTTCATCAATGGCCGAAGCCGGTGCGTCTTTTTTGATTCTGATAACCATATCGTACAGCGTTTACCTGTGTGTTAACAAATATAACAAATTTCATCCGTTTCGGGTGCCCGACATAATGCAACCCTTTATCATTAACGCAACCCAACACGCCGACCAGGCCGCGATTGTCGCCGACGGTCAAACCTATACGTACCAACAGTTACTGGATGCCTCGGCAACGATGGCAGGCTGGCTGCTCGATGGCCGAGACGACCTTGCCGAAACCTGTGTCGCCTACATGATTACCCCGGGCTTCGACTATGTCCGCGTACAGTGGGGCATCTGGCGGGCAGGCGGAATTGCCGTGCCGCTCGCTCTCTCCTACCCACCCCCGTCGCTGCGCTACGTACTCGACGATACCGAGGCTGACATCGTTGTTGCCGACGCTGCCTATGCCGGGATATTGGCACCGCTGGCCGCCGAACGCGGTATCCGGTTGCTGGTATTAGGTCAGAACGAGCCTACACATAGTCAGCCGACACTTCCCGCGCTGTCGCCGGACCGGCGGGCCATGATTCTCTACACCAGCGGCACAACCAACCTGCCCAAAGGCGTGGTAACCACCCATGCCACCATTCAGGCGCAGGTGTCGACGCTGGTATCGGTCTGGCACTGGTCGGCCGACGACCACATTCTTTGTGTGTTGCCGCTGCACCACGTTCACGGCATCATCAACGTCGTTTCGTGTGCGCTCTGGTCGGGGGCAACGGTTGAGTTTATGCCCAATTTCTCGGCAGAGGGCGTTTTTAACACTTTTGCACAGGGGGCCATCAACGTCTTCATGGCAGTGCCGACCATCTATTTTAAGCTGATTGCCTATTGGGAGCAACTGCCGGCAGACGAACAACAGGCCATTTCGGCGACGCTGGCCCGCTTCCGGCTGATGGTTTCGGGCTCGGCAGCGCTGCCGGTTACGGTCATGGAGAAATGGCAGGTCATCAGCGGACACACGCTGCTCGAACGCTACGGCATGACCGAAATCGGCATGGGCATCAGCAACCCCTACGAGGGCGAACGGCGTGTCGGGGCCATTGGTCAGCCACTGCCGGGCGTGCAGGTACGGCTGGTGAATGAGACTGACGAACCCGTTCCGGACGGGCAACCCGGCGAAATTCAGGTGAAAGGGCCGAACGTCTTTCTGGAATACTGGCAACGCCCGGAAGCCACGCAAAAAGCATTTACCGCCGATGGCTGGTTCCGCACCGGCGACATTGCGGTCAACGAGGACGGCTATATCCGGATGCTTGGCCGCGACTCCATTGATATCATTAAATCAGGTGGCTATAAAATTTCGGCCCTTGAGCTGGAAGAGGTTCTCCGTACCCATCCGGCCATCAGCGATTGCAGCGTCATTGGCGTTCCTGACGACGAATGGGGCGAGGTGGTTTCGGCGGTGCTCATCCTGAAAGATACGGACGTAACACCTGCCGGGATCAACAGCTGGCTGCGGGAACGCCTGCCGGGCTACAAAATCCCGCGCCAGTACCGGATCGTGGCCGAACTGCCGCGCAATGCCATGGGCAAAGTGACCAAAAACGACCTCAAACCTTTGTTTTTAACCAACTAAACCCTTTTTCGATGATTATTTACGGGGTTGCGATATTGGCCTTCTGCTACATCACCGGTCAGCTGGCCGGTGAATTTCTGGGTAAGGCGCTGGGCATAGATGCCAATGTGGGCGGCGTGGGCTTTGCCATGCTCCTGCTGATTCTGATTAACGACTGGTTCGCGAAAAAAGGCGGGCCGGATAAACTGACCGAAAACGGTATTCAGTTCTGGAGCCAGATGTATATTCCGATTGTAGTAGCAATGTCGGCCACCCAAAATGTGAAAGTTGCCGTTTCAAGCGGGCTGATTGCCTTGCTGGCGGGTATTCTGCCGGTATTGCTCTGTCTGGCTATGATTCCTGTATTGGCTAAACTCACCAAAAAAGTCCCTGAACATGGAGATTATAGTCCGGTTTCTTGATAAAAACGGCCTTATCGTAGCGTTTTTCTGCGTAGGCCTCATTACTTACGTTTCTTCGGTTTTGTCGGACCGGCTTACCAACCGCAAGATTCCGGGCTCGGCCATTGCCATTATCATGGGGCTGGTGCTGGCCTATATCGGCGGGCGTGTGACCGGCGGCGAAAAAGGCATTGCCGATATGAAGGCCCTGTCGGGTTTCGGGACCATGGGCGGTTCGATGCTCCGCGACTTTGCGATTGTCTCTACGGCCATGGGGGCCAGCTTTGTGGTTATGCGCAAAACCGGCTGGGTCGGTGCCCTGTCGCTGTTTCTGGGCATTGTGCTGTCCTTTATCGGCGGGGTACTCGTTGCGCTGCTCTGGGGTTACACGGATGCGATTAGCCTGACTACCATCGGGGCCGGCGCCTGCACCTACATTGTCGGACCGGTTACCGGAGCGGCCATCGGGGCCAGTTCCGATGTCATGGCCCTGAGCATTGCTGCCGGTGTGGTAAAAGCCGTTTTTGTGACGATTGCCACCCCGTTTCTGGCCCGCTTCATCGGGCTGGACAACCCGCATACGGCCATGATTTTCGGCGGGCTGATGGGTACTACCAGCGGTGTGTCGGCCGGTCTGGCGGCTACCGACCCTAAGCTCGTACCATATGGTGCCCTGACTGCTACGTTCTACACAGGGCTCGGTTGCTTGTCGTGTCCGTCTGTTTTATACCTCTTGATGCGCATGCTTTTCGGAAACGGTTAAATTAACAGATACCCCGAACTCGTACATCGTAATTCGCACATCGTAATTCACTTCTCATGCATGTACTTATTGTTGGTGGTGGCATCGGCGGCCTGACCACCGCCCTTTGCCTGCACCAGGCCGGTTTTTCGGTGCAGGTCTTTGAATCGGCCCAACAGGTGAAACCCCTTGGTGTCGGGATCAACCTGCTCCCGCACTCTGTCCGCGTACTGACCGACCTCGGCCTACAGGGAAAACTGTCCCGTATCGCCGTTGAAACGCAGGATCTCCGGTATTTCAACAAGCATGGCCAGTTGTTCTGGGAAGAGCCCCGTGGCCGGCATGCAGGCTATCACTGGCCGCAATTTTCCATCCATCGGGGTTATTTTCAACAGCTTCTGTTCGACACCGTACAGGAAACCATCGGTGCCGGGGCCGTGCATACCGGCCATCATCTGGTCTCGTTTGAACAGCATGACACCGGGGTGACTGCCACGTTCATCAACCGTACGACGGGTGAGGTCGTTTGCAACGCTACCGGCCACGTGCTGATTGGCTGCGACGGGATTCATTCGGTCGTCCGGAAGCAGCTTTATCCGGAAGAATCGGGACCCCGTTTTTCGGGGAATGTGCTGTATCGGGGCACCACCGTTATGCCGCCGTTCCTGACCAGCCGGACTATGGCCATGATCGGCCATTTAAAGCAGAAAATGGTCGTATACCCTATTCAGGCAGTTGATGCCGACGGAAATCAGCTGGTCAACTGGGTGGCGAATCTGCGGGAACCCGACAACCAGACAACCGTTCGCGACTGGAACCGGCAGGCCGATCAGCAACGGCTGGTGGACATCTACCGGAACTGGCAGTTTGACTGGCTGGATGTACCCGCGATGATTGCCAACGCACCTGCCGTATTTGAATTCCCGATGTCGGACCGTGATCCCCTGGATCGCTGGAGTTTCGGGCGGGTCACCCTGCTGGGCGATGCGGCCCACCCGATGTACCCCATTGGTTCCAACGGCGCGTCACAGGCTATTCTGGATGCCGAGGCCCTGACCAACGCGCTGTTGACCGAGGCAGACCCGCTGACTGCACTCGACCGCTATGACCGGGAACGTGTTCCGGCCACGACCAGCGTGGTATTGCAGAACCGGCAAAAAGGCCCTGACCAGATCATGGACATGATGGAGGAGGCCGCGCCGGACGGATTTACTAACCCCGACGATGCCATCCCGTATGCCGGGCTGAAAGCCGTAATGGACAATTACCGGCAGGTGGCGGGCTTTGATAAGGAAACGCTGAACAAAAAACGGACCGCCGGTACTTAACCATGACAGGTATTGACCAAACGTTTGCGTTCTGGTTACGGGTTCTGGTTGGTCCAATGACTGACCTGGGCCCGACCCCGCAGGGCATCCGGCGGGTTATCCCGATTCTGGGCGGTACTTTTGAGGGGCCTGCCATCCGGGGCGACATTCTGGCGGGCGGGTATGACTGGCAGCTGATCCGGAGCGACGGTGTGGCCGAACTCGAAGCCCGTTATCTGCTGCAAACCCACGACGGGGCCGTGATCACGCTGGTCAACAAAGGCATACGGCATGGACCGCCGGCCGTGATGCGGCAACTGGCACGCGGTGAGCAGGTCGATCCGTCGGCGTATTATTTCCGGTCTACGATGCAGTTTGACACGGCAGCTCCTGCGTATATGTGGCTGACAACGGCCGTTTTTATTGCCACCGCCCAGCGTTGCCCCGACCATGTGCTGATTGAGGTGTACCGGCTGGAGTGAGGTATAGTTTTAACCACAGAGGTTCACAGAGGGTTGCACAAAGAACACAGAGTCTGGTTATGAATCCTGAGCAGGTAACTCAGTAAACCAATAAAGGCTACAATGAAAATCGAACACATTGCCGTTTGGGTCAGCGACCTGGAAACGATGAAGGCATTTTATACGCAGTATTTCGGGGCGACAGGCGACGGCTACTACGAAAGTGTGGTGCTGGATCCTGAAAACAACATTGTCGAAATTACGGTCTGAAATCAGTGGTGGCAAGGCTTGAACAAGACCCCGCGTTAATTAATCCATTCCAACCATTTCACCGCTCATAGACTCTTGTGCAAAACACCCGATAACATGAAAAAACATCTTCTACACCTTATTGGCGTCAGCCTGCTCTTTAGTGCCTGCCAGGAAGCTAAACCAGACTGCGGCTGCGACGGTAGTGGCGGCACTGTACTTACGGACAGGCTTGCCGTTTATACAAACACTCAAATCAGGACGTTAGGCACAGGAGGCTACTTTTTTACAGTTTGTAACAACGACAAACTCACAGAGAAGAATATTCAGGCAGGTGATACTGTTTATGTAAGCGGCATTACGAATAATTCCTGCTTTAAGGGCGAGACACTTATAGCGCTGCCAGGTTATATCAAGCTGACAGAACTCAGGAGAAAGTAATCTTGATGTTCAGTGGTGGCACGACTTTGAGTCGTGCCACCACTATAGTCTCCCCTCTATAGACTACACCCGCTCAATCACAACGGCATAGCCCATGCCGACGCCGACACACATGGTAGCGAGGGCATAACGCTTTTGCTGCTTCCGGAGCTCAAGCGCGGCTGTTTGCAGCAGGCGTGTCCCCGACATACCCAACGGATGGCCCAGGGCAATGGCCCCGCCATTGGGGTTAATGCGCGGATCATCATCGGCCAGGCCCAGCTGACGGATGCACGCCAGCGACTGTGCGGCAAAGGCTTCGTTAAGCTCAATTACGTCCATATCTGCCAGCGTCAGACCGGCTTTGGCGAGCGCTTTCTGTGTGGCCGGCACAGGGCCGATGCCCATGATGCGCGGTTCAACCCCAACCACGGCCGAGCTGACAATCCGTGCCATAGGCGTCAGGCCGTAACGCGTCACCGCCGCCTCCGACGCGACCAGCATCGCTGCGGCCCCGTCGTTCAGACCAGCGGCATTCCCGGCCGTTACCGTCCCATTTTTACGGAACGACGGCTTCAGTGTCGCCAACACCTCCAGACTCGTTCCCGGCTTGATAAACTCGTCCTTACTGAACAGCGTTGCCGGTCCTTTCTTAGCCGGAATGTCAACGGCCACAATCTCTTCAGCCAACCGTCCCGACGCCTGCGCCACGGCCGCTTTTTGCTGTGACCGCCAGGCGAACAGGTCCTGATCGTCGCGGCTAATCCCATACAGATCCACCAGATTTTCGGCCGTTACGCCCATGGCATCAGTACCATACAGCTCCTGCATTTTCGGATTGACAAACCGCCAGCCAAAGCTCGAATCGAACATCTGCGCATCGTTGCCGAATGGCTTCGACGTTTTCGAGATCACCCACGGCCCGCGGGTCATATGCTCCATACCACCGGCAATGAATACATCGCCGTCGCTGGCTTTAATGGCGCGGTTGGCGTGGATCACCGCCGACATTCCCGACGAGCACAGCCGGTTGACGGTTTCGCCCGGAACGGTATACGGCAAACCGGCCAGCAGCAACGCCATGCGCGCCACATTCCGGTTGTCTTCTCCCGCCTGATTGTGACACCCAAGTATCACATCATCAATACCTTCGGCCGGAATAGCCGGATTGCGGGCCAGTAATTCCTTAATCGGCAACGCCGCCAGATCATCGGCCCGCACCGGCGACAGGCTCCCGCCAAAGCTCCCGATCGGAGTACGGACGGCATCTATAATGAATGAATCCATAGCTTATTGAGTGTTTGTGTGAATGAGTGATTGAGTGTTTCGTAAATGATTTTGAACAGGCGAAAGCCCTCGCTAAATCACTCAATCACTCAACCGCTCAATGAAGCCCGCTCCCGTCTTCGCCCGAACCTCGTCGAGGGTGGCGCCGGGCATGAGGTCAATCAGGGTGAGCTGCCCATCGGGATAGGCAAACACGGCCAGATCGGTGATGACCATATCCACAACACCCGTAGCCGTCAGCGGCAGCGTGCACGACGGCACAATTTTGGACGAGCCGTCGGGGTTCGTGTGGGTCATTGTGATGATGAGCCGTTTTGCGCCTTTGGCGAGGTCCATCGCCCCGCCAACGCCTAACAACGGTTTGCCCGGCACCGCCCAGTTAGCCAGGTTCGCCGCCTCGTCCACCTCCAGGCCACCCATGATTGCCACGTCGATATGTCCGCCCCGGATCATAGCAAACGAATCGGCGCTGTCGAAATAACTGCTGCCTTTCAGCGCCGTAACCGGAATTTTACCGGCATTCACCGGATAGTCCATCGCCCCGCCGCCGTCGGCCGGTACAGGTCCGACACCCAACATGCCGTTTTCAGTGTGCAAAATAATACCGTGCTCTTCCGAAATCAGGTCGGCGACCAGCGTTGGAATACCGATACCCAGATTGACGACATCGCCTTTTTTGAGCTCAGCCAGGGCGCGGCGGGCCATGTGCATCCGCGCTTCGTCGACCTTTTTCGACGAAGCCACCGACGCCGACGAACCCAGGTCGTCGAGGGTCAGCGTCGCCTGTACGAGATAGTCCACGAAACAGCCGGGCGTATGCACGTGTTCAGGGGCAATGGCCCCTACCGGCACGATCTCTTCCACTTCGGCAATTACCAGATCGGCCGCCGTCGCCATGGCCTTGTTAAAATTATTTTCGGTCATGCGGTATTGCAGGTTACCGGCTGTATCGGCGCGCCATGCCCGGATAAACGCCACGTTGCCCCGGATGGCTTTCACAAACACCTGCTCCACGCCGTCGATTACTTTGGTTTCGCGGCCCTGCGCCAGCGGTGTACCGGCCGAAGTCGGGGTATAAAAACCACCGATACCGGCCCCACCCGCCCGGATGGCCTCTGCCAGCGTACCCTGCGGCAGCAGTTCATAGGCTACCTGCCCGCTCTGCGCGGCCTTTACGGCGTCGGGATTGGAGGTAAAAAAGGAGCCGATCATCTTACTGATCTGGCCGTTCCGAAGCAGCCGGCCGCCTCCCAAACCGGCTTCCCCGGTATTGTTGCCGACAAAAGTCAGGTTTTTGGTCCCCTGCTCAGCCAGGGCATGCATCAGGTGAACGGGGTTGCCGGTCATGCCAAAGCCGCCCTGAAGAAGCGTATCGCCTTCGTTGACCAGGCCAGCGGCGGTTTCTATGTCAATTATAGGTACTTGTTTCATATTGTTTTGGCCACGAAGGCGCTAAGTAATGAAGCAGCACGAAGATTAAAGAAAACTTAGTGCCCTTAACGTCTTACGGTCTTTGTGGTTTAAGTAAACGCCTCAAACGGCAGGCCGACATAGTTCTCGGCAATGGTGGTAGCATACGCCTCCGACTGACTGATATACCGGAACTTAGCCCGCTGAAGCTGATACTGAAACGATCCGTGTTCGTCCTGTTTATGGAACAGCGTGGTCATGAAGTTCGAGAAATCCTGCGCCCGCCAGATGCGTTTCAGGGCCGTTTCGGTGTATCGGTCAAGGCTACGCATTGACCCGTTTTTGTAGTAATCTACCAGCCCGTCGACCAGGTGCTTCACGTCGGCGGCGGCCAGATTAAGCCCTTTACCACCGGTTGGCGGCACAATGTGGGCAGCATCCCCCGCCAGAAACAAGCGCCCCGCCTGCATGGTATCGATCAGGTAACTGCGCATCGGCGTGATGCTTTTTTCGAAGATGGGGCCGGTTTGCAGGCTCCATCCCGGCGTACCCAGCCGCACCGACAGTTCGTCCCAGATCTGATCGTCAGACCAGTTGTCAATGTGATCGTTGTTATCCACCTGAATGTACAACCGGCTTACAGTTGACGAACGCAGGCTGTGCAGGGCAAACCCCCGTTGATGATAGGTATAAATCAGCTCGTCGGTCGACGGCGCGACATTGGCCAGAATACCCAGCCAGCTGAACGGGTAAGTGATCGAGTATTCGGTATACAACTGTTTCGGCAGTGTTTTCCGGCCGATACCGTGGAAACCGTCGCAGGCCGCGACAAAGTCGCAGTCGATCACGCCTTTTTCGCCCTGCTGCTCAAAATGGATTTTCGGCGCTGGTGAATCAAATCCTTCGATCTGCAACGCCGGCGCCTCAAACAACAGTTGCCCGCCCCCGGCCAGCCAGGCATCGGTCAGGTCTTTAACGACCTCCTGCTGCCCGTAAATCGTGATGTTTCGTCCGTTGGTCAGCTTGCCGAACGGCACCCGTACCCGCTCACTGTCGAAGCTCAGGTAAACACCGTGGTGCAGGTGCCCTTCCCGTTCGAGGCGACCGGCCAGCCCGAGGCCTTTCAGGATATCAACCGTATTTTGTTCCAGTAATCCGGCCCGCACCCGTGCTTCTACATACGCACGGCTCCGGTGTTCGATAATAACCGACTCAATACCGTGCTGCTTCAGCCAGTGGGCCAGCATCAGCCCGGCCGGTCCGGCACCGATAATCCCTACCTGTGTCCGTATGTGTTTCATTTTAGTTTGATCGGTTAATCCGCTCCTGATCAAGCACTTCTCTGGCCGAATGAAACGCCTCGTTGGCCGCAGGCAACCCGCAGTACAAGGCCGAGTGCATGATCACTTCTTTGATTTCATCTTCCGAAACCCCGTTGTGTAAGGCTGCCCGCACATGCATCTGAAATTCCGCTTTCCGGTTCAGGGCAATGAGCATCGAGAGGGTAATCAGGCTACGGGTATGTTTCGAAAGCCCGGGACGGGTCCAGATGTCGCCCCAGGCGTAATTGGTAATGAACCGCTGAAAATCAGCCGTAAAGCCTGTTGCTTGAGCAGTGGCACGGTCGACGTGTACATCGCCCAGCACCGTCCGGCGGACATGCATCCCGCGGTCGTAGGGTGTACTGCCAACCAGAAAATCAATCAGCACCTCCGCATAGCGGGCCGGCAGCTCAGTACTCGCCAGATGACGGGCCGGCAATACCCTCAACTGAGCATGCGGAATATTCGCGACCAGAAACTCCGCCTGCTCTACGTTGGTTACCGGATCTTCATCGCCGGTAATGACCAGCGTTTCGACCGGAATCCGGGACAGCTCCGACCGGAAATCGGCGTCGCGGATGGCCGCACAACAGGCTGCGTAACCTGCCACCGGACTACGCAGAAACATCGCTCTCGTCTCTGCTACCCGCTCCGGATTGTGTTCGCGGAAATTCGCCGTAAACCAGCGTTCCATCGTATCGTCAACAATGGCCTGCATACCTTGTGCGGTAATGGTGGCGATACGCCCGTTCCATCGTTCGTCGTTGCCGATTTTCGCACCGGTATTGCTGAGTACGAGCTTTCTCAGCCGTTCGGGATGGTGTATTCCCAGCCATTGGCCGATGAGTCCGCCCATCGACAGACCGCAGTAATCAATCCGGTGAATGCCCAGATAGTCCAGCAAAGCAATCACATCCTGCCCTAACTGTTCAATAGTATAGGGTCCGGGCGTAACGGGGCTCTTGCCGTGTCCGCGTGTATCGTACTGAAGCACCTGAAAATAAGGCAATAAATGGGGTACCAGCTCGTCCCACATCATCTGTTCAGAGCCGAGTGAGTTTGACAAAAGCAGCACCGGACTATTGGGCGTGCCTTGCAGCGTATAGTTGAGGTTCATGGTCTGATTAGGTAAACGGCACTCCGCCGGAGCCGTACCGGCACGGCGTTACTGCCCGTCTTCTGCCAGTATTTGATCAATAATAGCCAGTGATTGCCCGAGCGATTGTTCCGGTGCGAATAAGGTATCCAGCCCGGCAACCGGTACAGACAGACCGGTAAGAACATCCTTCAGGTGACGTTTTTCGGCCACCGCCACCGCGCAGGCCTGCTCAACCAGCTCATGGGCAGCGGCTTTACCGATCTTGTCTGCCAGTGCCAGCGACACGTTTTCGGCATAAATCAGGCCGTTGGTCAGCTCCAGATTCTGCCGCATCCGGCTGGCATCTACTTCGAGATGCGTCAAAAGGTCAAGGGCTTTTTCTACGGCACCGGCGGTCAGTTGCATGATGTCGGTCAGGGTTTCCCATTCCGCATGCCATCCTCCTGCCGACCGTTCGTGTTCCTGGAGCATCGTCGCATAGAGCGTACTGATCAGGCCGGGTACCCGTGTGGCGTTGGCCAGTATCGCCGCCGACGTGACCGGGTTACGCTTGTGGGGCATGGTACTCGACCCGCCCTTTCCGGCGGCTTTCCCTTCCAGCACTTCCGCCACCTCGGTCTGCATCAGCAAGGACACATCTTTGGCTATTTTGCCCAGCGTTCCCGTCAGCAAGCCCAGTGACGCACCAAACGTTACCAGCCCTTCCCGCTGTGTATGCCAGGGGGTAGCCGCCGACAGGTCAAGTACTTCGGCCAGCAAGGCCACAACCTCCACCGTAATATGTTCGTTACGACTGCCGACGGCCCCGCCTGCCTGCACCTGCACTATCCGCCTGCCCTCCTGCCCGATCTGTTGCCGGCTCTTCCGGACAGCGGCGAGCCAATACGCCGTTTTCAGACCAAAGGTGATCGGTTTTGCCTGTTGCAACAGTGTCCGTCCAACCATAACCGTCTGGCGGTGAGTATGGGTCAAGCCTGTCAGTAGCTGTTCGATCCGGGCAAGCTGAGGCAGCAGCCAATGCAGATAATCGCGGATTTGGAGCACCGTCGCCGTATCAACCACATCCTGACTGGTAGCGCCGAGGTGGACAAAATGCGCCGCCGTTTCATCTCTCTGGCGCACCAGTCCGGTCAGTTGTTTTACCATCGGAATCGCCGCATTCCCGCCCAGGGCCGTTTCCTGCCGTAATCTGTCAATATCCAGTTCCTGCACCGAACAAGCTGCGGCAATCGTCTGCGCGGCCGGGTCCGGTATACGGCCGGCGCGGCTCTGGGCTTGTGCCAACGCCGCTTCAAAAGCCAGCATACGGCTGAGCTGCTGTTCATCGCTCAGGATACGCTGTGCGGCTTCGCTGTAAAACAGATTGGTGTACAGGCTCATGGTTTTCGGTTTAGCGGAAGATGGTTTTTCCCGTTGTCAAATGTCAAAAAAGACCGTTTCGTATTCCCCTTGCATGTGAATATCAAACACATAGCCACCGCCGGTCTGCCGGGCTATCAACGTTGAACGACGTTCGGCCGGTACCTGGTTCAGGACCGTATCCTGAGCATTCGCGGCGGCTTCGTCTGAAAAATAAAGCCGCGTGTACGCGTGTATCAACTGCCCGCGCATGAATACGATCACGCTCAGGTGCGGAGCCTGCCCGTCGACCGACCCAGGCTTTACGGTATGAAACACAAACCGGTTCTGCGCATCTGTACCCGTACCAAAGCGGCCAAAGCGCCGGTTATACGCATCCCAGACTTCAATCATAGCGTCCGGAATCAGGTTGCCGTTTCCGTCGTATACCTGCCCGGAAATGGTAATGGCCTCCGGCTCGTCCAGCGGATTAACCAGCTGATTGCCAACGAGGCTTTTAAAATCATACAGGTATTGTTCGGGTGTCAGGCCATAGGCAAAATAAGGGCCAACCGTTTGAGAGGGAGTTTGTAACATTGTCGGATCGGGTTCAGGTTAAACAGTCTCAAACGGAGTTGCCTTTTGGCCGCGCAGGACAAAATCAAACCGGTAGCCAAGCGCAAAATCCGGCTCAGTAATCCCCAAGTCAAAGCCGGAAATCAGCAGGTCACGTCCTTTGGGCGGTACGCCCAGAAAAATCGGATCGTATTGCAGCAGCGGATCGCCCGGAAAGTACATCTGCGTCACCAGGCGGGTAGTGATGTTAGGCCCGAACAGGGAAAAATGGATGTGATTCGGCCGCCAGGCATTGTAGTGATTCCCCCACGGATAGGCCCCGGGCTTGATAGTGTAAAACTTGTAATAGCCATTGGCATCGGTCATGACGCGGCCTGTGCCCAGAAAATTCGGGTCCAGGGGGGCGTCGTGCTGATCAACTTTATGGACATAGCGGCCGGCCGCATTCGCCTGCCAGATTTCAACCAGCGTATTCGGAATGGTCCGGCCGTTTTCGTCATACACATACCCGTGTACCACAATGCGTTCGCCCAGGGGTTCGCCGTTTTTTCTCGCATTTTTAGTCAGATCGTGATCGAGTGCCCCGAGGTGAATATCGCCGAAGACCGGCCCCGTCAGTTCCGACAAACTGTGTTTGATTACTACCAACGGTTTAGACGGTGCCCGCAAGACCGTCGATTTATAGTCGGGCGAAAGATACGGCGGATGTACGTCGCGGTCGAATGCATTATATACAAGCTGGCTCATGGCAGGTGTACGGGTTAACAGGCATGTTTACCTGCAAAGCTATGAGCGCGGTCATAAAAAATCCTGGATAAACCAAAATTAAACTTGTACAAACCGAACATTACGAAGAAATTAACGCCGGTTTTTATCCTTTTCGAACATCCGGTGCAACTACTCAAAAACTTTGAAGGCCTTTACGGTGACCAGCAACATCCTTTTGCAGACGGGTTTATTCATCATGAGCTGCTGGAGGTTCGCAGCCGGTTATACGACTGGGACATTGACGAGCACCTGCATACCGATCTGGTGCAGGTATTTCTGTTCCGTTCCGGAAGCGGTGTTTTGTTTTCGGAACGCCGCCGGCTTGAGCTGATTTCTCCCTGCGTAGTGCTGATTCCGGCCAACACCCTGCATGGTTTTTCCTTTCCGGCCAACATGGTTGGGGAGGTGTTTACCATCCGTGAGCAGATGCTGGACATGTTGTTTAAAAGCCTGCCACACATCTTACTGGCCTTGAACCGGTTTAAACTATTCCGCTTTCTGCCGGACGATCCGGGGGTATCAACGCTGCATCAACTGAAAGAGCAGTTGTGTGACGAGCTGACCCATGACCGTGCCGAGAAAAACACCTGTCTGCAACTCTTACTTCAGCAGTTCTGGCTGTGTCTGTACCGGATGAGTCTGGAACTGGATATGCCTTTGCCCAAATCAGACAACCGGACACTGGCGTATTTTCAGGCGTTTCAGAAAGCCGTCCGCCTGTCGGTCAATGAGGTCAGGTCCGTACAGGACTATGCCGCCGGGCTAAACATCACCACGGTTCATCTGAATCGTATCTGCCAGGCACTGGTCCGGAAATCAGCCTTGCAGGTCATCCACGGCTTTGTCATCGACGAAGCCCGTAAGTACCTCACTCATACGACTTACTCCCTGTCCGAAATCTCGTATTTCCTGAACTTTAAGGATCCGGCCTACTTCTCGCGGCTATTCAAGAAGGAAACCGGTATGTCGCCGGGCGCCTATCGCAAACAAATAAAAAAATGATACTTTTATCCCATGAAGCGGGATGACAGTTTGTGGAAAGCAATTTTAGAGGATGTCTTTGATGATTTCCTGCGCTTCTTTATAGCAGAAGCAGACAGTTTGTTTGCGATGGATAAAGGTTTTGAGTTTCTGGATAAAGAACTGGAACAGCTCTTTCCTACAAACCCGGATGATTTGGCTCCTCGTTATGTGGACAAATTAGTCAGGGTATTTCTACAGACCGGAGGGGAGCAATGGATACTTATACACATTGAAGTACAGGGAAATTCAGACCCAACCTTTGCCAGCCGCATGTTTCATTACTATTCACGCATCAACGACAAATACAACCACCCGATTGCAGCCTTTGCCATTCTGACGGATGGCAACAAGCTGTTTAAACCGACGCAATATAAACAGCAGTGTCTGGGTACCACATTACAGTATACCTTCAATTCGTATAAAGTACTGGAGCAGGATCCGGTTAAGCTTGCAGAAAGTAACAACCCGTTTGCGCAGGTTATTCTAACAGCATGGACAGCCATACACCACAAACGCCGCAAAACAGATGCTCTTTTAGAGGAAAAAATCTCACTGGCCAAACATTTACTGGGAAAGCAATATGCAAAACCTAAAATTCGGGCGTTGATGAATTTCCTGAAGCTGTACGTACGTTTTGGAGATACTATAAAAGACCGTATTTTTGAAGAAAGACTAGACCAACTAACGAATCAACTGCCACAAACCATGGGAATTGAAGAATTTGTCATAGCCCGCGCTCATCAGCAAGGCCTTGCTGAAGGGGAAAAGAAAGCCCTCGACTTAATGATTCGTGCCCTGATCCGTGAAACCGATTTTAGTGATGACAAAATAGCCGGTATGGCAGGTGTCCCTGTAGAGCGGGTCGCCAGGTTGCGAAAAAAGCGTTCCTGATTTCCAACCCCTTGCAGTGGTGTTGGGTCCTCTTAAAAAACTCAACCCATGCGTCTCTCTACCCTCCCTTTTCTGCTCCTTATTTTTTTAGCCGGCTGTACCGGCCAGGATAGTCTGCAACCGGCTACGACCGGATTAGTGCCGTCAAAACACTTTGATCCTGTATCTACCCTCGCCGACCTGCCGACCAGCTATGAACCCGTTCAGAGCGGTGCGGCTTTATCGGGGCGTTTAAAGACAGAATACAACGCCGGACAGCTATCCAGCGAATGGCGGTACCACCCGAACGGGCAGCTGGCAGAATTCCGTATGTACCGGAACGGCGAGGTGCAGACCGCCACGCAATACCGCTACACGGCCGACAACCGGCTGCGGTATGTGCAGACATTTACCAACGACTGTATGTACCGCAGTACGTCGACTTGCTCCGGCCCCGTACGCTGGAATACCTACGATGAGATCGAAACAACCGGCGAGGGGAAAATCAGCAGCCGGAAAACCTATCTGTTGCAGAATAATTTGTGGGAGCTACGTTCGGTTACCGACTATGTGTACGACAACCGGCAACGGCTCAGCGCCGCAAAGATCTATGATGGCTCGAAGCAGTTAAGTTCAACGCAGGAGCTAACGTACGACAGTAATAACAACATCACGGCTATTAAAGAGACGCGGCCCAATGCTGCTGCCGGCCAAACGGTACAGGTTCTTAACTATCAATATGCTGCTGTAAAGAACCCTTATACAGGCCTCAGCCATTACATATCTGCTTTCTTCCTGAGCCCTTATTTGCAGGAAAGCGCCCCTCCGGCAACCTATAAGCTGAACGCCGGGGCCTATCCGACCCAGATCAGGACCGACAACACAAACACGACGCTGGAGTATTATTGATTGCCCGGCATGCAGGCGTAACATTTGGATAAAACACGAAATAATCTATTAAAACAAGGCTTCATTCCGGCCTTATCAGCAAGTGCAGCCAACTATTCTTTGGTTGCCGGTAAAGACCGAATTGTCTATGGTACCCCTAAACAGCTGTCGTCCCTTGTTTATTGGAACTATGAATCAGGTGCTAAAGAGCCAGCCAAAGGCTTTATAAAACCTTGATTTATGGGCTGAATGCCTATCGTAAGTGGTTTGTACTTTTGTGCTGTCAACAACTCAACATGACTCATGAGTACGCAAACCGCTAAAACCAAGGCATTCCTTTTTGCACTTCTGTTTGGTTTCGGCTTAATTGCCCGGGCACAATCGGCTCCGGAAAACGTGCAGATGGCGGTCTTTCCCGCGCGGGAACCCCTGACATTCTGGCTGATTATCGACAAGCCTGAAACAGAAAAAAATGCCCGTATTGAGCTGGTTAACGACAGCAAGCAGCGCCTGTACATCGGTATGCTATCGAAGAAAAAGCAGCAAATTTCCCAGTTGTTCAACCTGAGCGACGTAAATGACGGCGTGTATACGTTACGCATTGTGACCCAGTCGGGCACGTACGAAAAATCAGTTACGGTGAAAACACCGGCCCCGGTTCCGCAACAAACACAGCGAACCATCACGTTTGATCAGCCAATCAAAGTCGCCTACAACGCAGAATAAGTATAGCCCGTTACTACCTGAGCCCTGTACCGGTCTGAAACCCGTACAGGGCTTTTACTATTTATCCGGATCAGTTTGACAGATCAGGTCTGCGGATTCACAGGGAGATTTTACCGGTTCAACGGGTTGATGACTGGCAATCCGGTAAGAGGTGCTCAATTTTGGTCTGTAAACAACACAACAGACCGATGAACAAGTTTTCTCTGCTTACCCTTGGCGCGCTGATAACCGCCGCGAGCCTTTCCTGTCAGAAAACCACCGATGTACTAAACCCTGATGACCCGAATACAACACCCGATACACCCGCCGTTACGGATGTAGGCACACCATCGGGCGAACTGGCCACCGCCACCATCGGGCCGGCCGGTGGTACGATCCTTTCTGCCGATTCGACCGTACGGATCACGATCCCGGCCGGTGCCCTGACGACCAATCAGGCGGTTTCGGTACAAGAACTCGATAAAAACAACTGCCCCGGCGGTACGGGAGCTGCTTTCCGGCTACTTCCGCACGGACTAACCTTTGCGAAGCCGGCCACCATCAGCTTCCGGTATCAGGATGCTGAGACCGACGGCTCGGCCCCGGAACTGCTGCGTATTGCTTATCAGACCAATGACCGCACCTGGATGGCAACCGCCCATAACAGCCTCGACACAACCGCACACACGATCAAGGTGCAGACAACCCACTTCAGCGACTGGGCAATGCTGCAAACGGCCTATATCGATCCGGCTCAGGCAGCTATTGACCCCAGCCAATCCGTCGATATCAACGCCTATGCCGATATCAGTGAAAATGACAAAGAGGTGTTATTAAAAGGAATGGATCAAATCGACAGCAAATACGTTGATCAGTGGTCAATACAAGGCGAAGGTAAGTTGTCGAAAAATTTGGGGACCCGAATCACCTACACGGCTCCGGACCGGGTTCCGGACGTAAATCCGGCCATCGTGAGTCTGCGCCTGAAATCCGGCGAGAAAACGATTACCCTTAAAGCAAGAATATTCATCATGCCGGAAGGACTCATTTTCCGCATCAACAAAGGTCCTTGGATTTACACCACTTCGCCCCTGGGGTTGAGCCGGATTCAGCATGGTACCGGTTATTTTCACATGGTTCAGACGGGAGTAACCATGCAGGGATTATCGGCAACGGTTTCGCTGAACTGGCCCGGCAACCTTAAAAACAGGTTTAACACGTCCTATATCTTGCCGTGGCAACTCGAAAATAGTTCTAATGAGCTTCAGATTCCGATGATCACGCTGAGTACTAACCCAAAGGGCCAGCCGCTTTACACCTTCTATTATGAACAGAACAAAGCGCTCCACCCAAGCCCCGGTAATCTGACGATTCTCTATAACGGAGGCAGTGTCGGGGATAAAGTGTATGGAACGTTCTACCTAAAGAAGGCAGGAATTATCGAGTATAGCGGCGGTACCGACCCTATGTTTGACGGAGTTGCCGAAATTGAGGGTAAATTCAGGTTTAAAATTGCCCGGTAATTTTTGCAAAGCGGTCTGCGCCGGTTGATGGCGCAGACCGCTTTGTTTATCCGGATACGGTATTGCTTATTTTTTATAATGCAGTACCACAATGCCGCACGCAAACGGCGTGGCCTTCACCAGCGTCAGGGGTTGTTTACTGTCAAGCAGGTTGAAAATCGGCAACCCCTGCCCGATGGCCACGGGATTTACGAACAGATGAAACGCATCAATCAGCCCTGCCTTGATCAGCGACGCGACAAACGATGACCCGCCATAGGCAATGATATCACCGCCGTCCTGCTGCTTCAGGGCCGTGATCTCGTCTGTCAGATCACCGGTGGCGACCACCGTATTCGCCCAGTCCGGCGAAGGGGGCGTTTGCGAGAAGACGACTTTAGGCGTGTTGGTAAAAAATTCACCGGCAGACTTCTCAGGGCTTTCCGGATCGGCCGCAATGCCCGCCCAGTGTGGAATAAAGCCATCTGCCAGTTTTCGGCCCAGCACAATGGTATCGACCGGTGCAATCAGGTTGGTCACGTAGTCGACCACCTCCTGATCCCAGGCAAAGGTCATCCAGTCCATTTCGCCGTTCGGTCCGCCGATAAACCCGTCGACGGTCATCTGTACCTGTAATTTCAGTGTTCGCATTGTTGTTTAGTTTTTGACAAATATCCGCCGAAATCGTGACAGTTGACAGGGGTAAAAACGACAGAAAACGGGGTAATTGCGGCAGAGCGTAACGATGTAACGGGTAAATATCCGCCCCCCCGGCTTTATTGAATGATGGTTCAGTATACTTACGCTGAGCTCAATACACAATGAAGCTGAACCTGTTCATCATGTTTCTGGTCGCCGCCGTCGCCCTGGCGTTCCGGATGCCGCCGGTTACCAAAAAGCCGAATATTATCCTGATTCTGGCCGACGACATGGGGTACTCGGACATCGGTTGTTTCGGGTCTGAAATCAAAACGCCGAACCTCGACAACATGGCCCGAAACGGCCTGCGGATGACCGGGTTCTACAACGCCTCCCGGTGCTGCCCGACCCGCGCCTCGCTGCTGACCGGTCTGTTCCAGCACCAGGCGGGTGTCGGCGACATGGTCAATGCCCGCAATCAACCCGCTTATCAGGGCTACCTGAACGACCAGTGTGTCACGATTGCCGAGGTTTTGCAACAAAGCGGGTACCAGACCTACATGGCCGGTAAATGGCACGTCGGCACCAGGCCCCAACACTGGCCCGTCAAGCGCGGCTTCGACCGCTATTTCGGCCTGATCGACGGCGCGGGCAGTTACTTCGGCGATCAGCCGTACCGCCCGAATCAGAAATTGTCCATCATTCAGGATGATAAGGTATACCAGCCAGGCAAAGACTATTATGCTACCAATGCCTACACCGACCATGCGCTGGAGTTCATTGAGCAGAACCCGAAAGACAAGCCGTTTTTCCTGTATCTGGCCTATACCGCCCCGCACTGGCCCCTGCATGCGCTGCCGGAAGACATTGCGAAGTATAAAACGGCTTACCGCAAAGGTTGGGACAAACTGCGGGAAGAGCGGTTTGCCCGAATGAAAGCCATGGGCATCCTGCCGAAAGATACCCAACTATCGCCCCGCGACCCGTCGATTCCGGCGTGGGAAGCCCTGCCGGCCGCCGAAAAGGCAGACTGGGAAGATAAGATGGCCGTTTATGCCGCCATGATCGACCGCATGGATCAGAACATCGGGCGCGTACGGCAAAAGTTAAAAGAACTGGGCGAAGACCAGAATACGGTCATTCTCTTTTTGTCGGACAACGGGGCCAGCCACGAAGACATCGACGGTTCCGGTTTTCTGCCATCTATTCTGGAGGACAGTCAAAAACCGGCCAGCGACCGGTCGTCGTTTACGGCCTATGGCAAGCGGGGCGCGAATCTGAGCAATACGCCGTTCCGGTTATACAAGCACTGGGAGTTTGAGGGTGGCACGGCGACGCCGTTTGTCGCCTACGGCCCGTCTGTGGTGCAGGGCGGCCGGATCGACCACCGGCCCGGGCACATTGTTGATGTCATGACCACCTGCGTGGAGCTGGCCGGTGCCACCTATCCGCAGACGTACAAGGGCAAATCTATCCTGCCGGCCGAAGGGATCAGCCTTGTTTCGCTTTTCCGGGGGAAGCCCTGGCAAGGCCACGACGCCCTGTATTTTGAGCACGAAGGCAACCGCGCCATCCGGCAGGGCGACTGGAAACTGGTCTCCGAAT
Source organism: Arsenicibacter rosenii (assembly GCF_001870735.1). GTDB lineage: Bacteria > Bacteroidota > Bacteroidia > Cytophagales > Spirosomataceae > Arsenicibacter > Arsenicibacter rosenii. The sequence continues at coordinate 284,113 of NZ_MORL01000003.1, forward strand.
TTCCGGACAATCAGTGGCACCTGTACAACCTGAAAACCGACCGGTCGGAGCTGACCGACCTCGCGGCCAAAGACCCCGGCCGCGTCAGACAGCTGGAAGCGAAGTATAGCCAATGGGCACAGCGCATCGGCGTGATTCCGTTTGCGGAGCTTACAGGCAAATAAGCAGAGATGTCTTTAATTTTGCCTATAGTCATGCTCCTATCCAACACCTGTCATGGCCATGCGATCAGTTAAGAACAGTTTGTCCCCGCATTTATCCTGATATATAATATAAACTATTTTTATAAAAAAATTAACTTATTATATTGTTTATAGTTAATTTATTAAAAAAATTATATTAATTTGTAACCAAAAGAACATTTCAATACTCACCTATTTATCAAGCTCAATACTAACTTTCCCAACACATGATAACTTTTACTTCTTTCTCGTTAAGAAAGCTCCTTTCAGCTCAGTCAGTCGCCCTGCTTTTAGGGTCTCTACAAACAATTTCTGCTCAATCAACTGTGTGCAGTGTTGCAGCTGATTTTTCCTCTGCCATAAGCATTGGTGCAACGCCCACAACGAGTGTTTGGGGAGTAGACCGAAAAGCTCCCAATGCCTTTACGTCCCCGGTTAACTTCGCCGGTGATAACCGGTTAAAGCAGTCTATTTCTAGTTCAGAAGCTACTGCGGATAGTTACTTTCAAACGCAAGGGCGATCTCTGATTTTACCTGGCGGCGTAACAAGTATGGATATTGAGCTTTATATTCCAAGTGATTGGCAAACATCAGGCCGGCGGATGGCAGGTTTGTGGGGAGTTGGCTACAATACAAACACTAATTCTGATGATGATATATCAGCTTACCCAATCATCGAGTTTACCAGCGAGGGCGGCACAGCAAGATTCCGCGCTTATAATCCGGTTGGTGGAAATAATGGCTGGATTGATATGGGACTACCCGCGGGCTTTACCTACAATAGTTGGGTAAAACTTAGGATGGAAGTATTAGCTTCAGGTGAAGTTCAGTACAGTGCAGGTAACCTTCAAGCAACATCAACCGCCTTCTCAGCTGATGGCACCATTAGATTAGGACAAGTCATTTTACAAGGCCATAATACAAGTGCAGGTGTTAATTATGATATTTATTGGGATAACTTTTGCGCTGGCGCAGTGGGCGCCGCACCTGCTGCTTCAGGGCTAACAGTAAGCGTTCCGCTTGGTAGTACACCAGCTTGCACAGCCGTCTTAACGGGAACAGGTAACGGTACCAAATTTGTTTTTACGGGCCCTAACGGTTATGTATATACCTATGTCTACAGAGATTTTGGTAGCCGTAGTGTATCAGCTGTGGGCGTAAAAGAGCCGGGAACCTATACGTTGACCGTATACGGACCTGCCGGAGATCTAATAACACAGAATGTCAATGTTACAGGTCAATCCTGCCAGTAACAATTGTGTATGTTTTCGTAAATTCCCGATATCAGGTCAAGGCAATTCATGCTAGTTTGGCCCTTTACGGAGCTTACAGGAAGATAAGTAAACGTCCCGGCCATACGTATGGTCGGGACGTTGCTTATTTTACCGGCCCCGTAGCCAGCTTCCGGGCGGCAATCAGAAAGAGGGCGGTCGACCCGATACTGATCAGGAGGGTGATGGACATAGCCCAGCGCAACGATGCTGCCCCCAGGGTTGGTGTAAGCAGATCGCTGATGATCCCAACCGTCAATGGGCCGAAACCAAGGCCAATAAAATTGAGCACAAAAAACAGGATCGCCGACGTCAGCGACCGCATGGATGCCGGAACAAGGCTATGAGACACGGCAATGGAAGGCCCCAGATACATGTTCTGCAACGTTGCCGTTACACCCAGACAAAGCACTGCCAGCCCGGTATGTGGCAGAAAAAGCGCCCCCGCCGCGAACGGAATTGACAGGATGATGGCATAGGCCGGAATGCGGAGGTAGAGCCGGTTATCCGTTTTCCCGAAATAATCCGTCAGAAACCCACCGGCGAATGAGCCCACCGCGCCGCCAATACCGAAAATCAGTCCCAGTGTCGCACCAATTTCGGCCCCCGGCATCTTGTGGGTCCTGGCCAGAAACGAGGGTGCCCAGTTTAGCACACCGTACAGGCAAAAGACATGCAGGCCGGTTGCCATGGCCAGATACACGAAGGATTCAGACGCATATAGCCGTGCCACTACCTCGCGCAGAGCCGGTGCAGGGCCGGCTACGTGGCTGGCATCCGTGGCCCCCCGGCGCGGCTCCCTGACCGACAGAAAAAACAGCAGCGAAAACACAAGTCCCGGCATGCCGGCCGCCAAAAAAGCCGTTCGCCAGCCGAGCTGCTGATTCAGGTAGCCACCCAGCAGAAAGCCGGTCAGAATACCGAATGAAATACCGCTTGAATAGATCGACAGGGCCGTAGCCCGTTTTTCGGGCGGGAAATAATCCGAGATCATGGCGTGCGCGGGCGGGCTCCCCCCCGCCTCCCCGACACCGACGCCGATCCGTGCCAGCAGCAGCTGGCCGAAGTTCTGCACCAGACCGGAGCAGGCAGTCATCAGGCTCCAGAGCCCCAGCGACACGGCTACCGTATTCCGGCGGTTGGTTTTGTCGGCAAGGCGCGCAATCGGGATACCCAGTGTCACGTAGAACAGGGCAAACGTAAACCCCGACAGCATGCCAAGCTGAGTGTCAGAGAGGAGCAGTTCTTTTTTGATAGCCTCCTGCAGAATAACGAGCAACTGCCGGTCGATAAAGTTAAAGACGTAGACCAGCGTCAGCATAAAGAGGACATAATTCCGGTAGACGCTACTGACGCCATCACGGTAAACGGGACTTGCGGGCGGCAAAGGGTTGTCGGCTGAGGGCATAGCAGAATAGTCTAAAAATTCCTTTCTTTAAGACTACTCAGAAAAGGGCAATTCCGGCTATTATGCCAGGCCTTAGGGGATTGATTTTCAGGGGGAAGCAGGAAGATTAGATGCTATATCATTTTTACAGAAACTTATGTTTGATAAGTTCTATCAATCTTTCTTATAACGATAAATATAGGAGAATAGCACTGTTTAGTAAGCCAAGACATTGACCCTCAGTGATAATCATTTATCTGATAGAGCGTAATGATATCACCTTCATCCAAAAAACAGCTCATGTAACTTCATTCAAACATAAACCTAAAGTTGTAATCTTCCAATATAGGATTTGCCGCATTACAATACCTTTCAAATGCATGCCGCCTACTTATGATCATTGCAGGATGATTAAAGTCAAAAAGTTTGCGAGTTGCCTTTGCTCTTTCTTGATCTTCAGAGGTAGCTTTAAGGTTTATATCTATTTCATGAGAAATATAATTGTATGTGAAATATTTTTGAAATGAATAATCAACTGTATCAGGTCTCAACACTAAAAGGTCAACTTTCTCGACTTTAGATTCTTGGCAATGAGAACAAGCAAGATATAGATTTTCCCAACTACAAACCAAATGATAAAAATCACTGTTTGATTTTGGGAGAAAATGATCTATTGATTCATCTCCTTTTCTTAAAGGATAACCATCACAATAAGAACAATGATCATCCGTCTGTGCTCGTAGCTGAGGTAGAATATAATGATTAATTGTGATTTTATTTAGAGTTGGCCACTTAAAAATGAAACTAGCATTTTTAATTCTATTTTGTTTATATTTATCTCCATATAGCACCCATCTTTCTTGCTTAAATTTTCTACTTACATCAAGCAAGAACGGCGGGCATGATAACCTGCTAAAAGCTTTCATAAATCTACAAATCTTTGATCTGTTAATCTATTTAATTGCCTCATTTCCATCCCAATGATATTTTGCACTTCTATACTTTGATTTTGAAGATCTTCTAAAAGAATCTTTAGCCGATCATGGTCATAATCTAAATTATTTAAAATTTTATTTTTAATTTCTAAAAACTCGTCTAATTTTTTCTCGACTTCAAGTCCAAAGCGTTCTTTGACACCAAAAATTTCGCTCAATATATAATCATAGCTATAAGAATCTTCAGAAAGAACTGGCATTCCATCCAGTATACTTTCATTATCTTTTTTTACAAACCTATATACCCATGCTCCATCTACAGAGCCTACAACAAAAGGAGAGTGTGTAGATACAAATATCTGAGCGTTTATAAATAAATTTTGAAGTACAGGCAATATTTTTCTTTGCCATGCCGGGTGTAAGTGCACTTCAATTTCATCAAGAAATAATATAAAATGTTGCTCAATTATAGGTTTATTCTTTATCCATTTAATTCGATCTAACCTCATAATTAAATCACCAACCCAACTTATAATTGATTTTAGGCCATCAGGTAGCTGATCAAATTCAAGTTGTATACCATCAAGTATAATTATTATCTTAATTGGGTCTTCTAGCAGTTCAAACTCTATTTTCTGATCAGTAATATCAGAGATTGACTTTTCAATGTAAGATAAAACTAGCCTATATTCATTAGCTCTATCCCGATCAGTATCACTTCTTTTAACAGTGGCTAAAGCAATTTTTGTCATCAAGTTAGCAAGCCAATTGACAAATGTTTTAGCATTGGTAGACTTATCAAAATCCAATGCATTCTCAAATGGACTACTATTGATACTACCTAAACTGTCGACATTAGAGTCTGACAACTTCCTGTAGCCTGAATAAGCAAAAAATGCGACGTTATGTAACCCATAATCACTTGTCTCAAGATAATTTTTAATCTGTGGATGTAAAGTACTAATCAATTTGTTATCTTTTACTGCTATGCTACCTTTTTCAAGTAGATGCTCAAAGTATTGGCTATCATATTTCGTTTTGATTGCATCACTAAAATTAATTAAGAAATTACTTGTATTTACATTCTTACTCCAAAACTTCTTAAGTAGCATTTTATCATAGTGCGGCACACAACAACTTAATAATTGCAAAAGTGTTGTCTTGCCTGTTCCATTTTGACCAGTAAATATATATACTGAAGCACTATTATTGTTAGGGGGCGTTTCAAAAAAAATATTTAATTCGTTAAAAGGTCCTATTTTATTTATCTGTATTCTGTTAATTTTCAGATCTTGTTGAAATTCTAAATTAATTGATCCTATATCTTTTACTGATGGCAGATAATTTGAGGGGTGTTCGTTCGAAACATCAATTATATTAGAGTTAAGAAGATTTTTTATAACGGCCTGGATACCATTATCTCTAGCCAAACTTGATTCATACATTTCACTTGAGCCAATAACCTGTCCATTTCCTGCTTTAAGGTTAAAATAGTATTTACCATTTGAAGAAATTCGTTTATCAAATCTCTCCTCAATAATTCCATTTTTAATCACTGATTGGATGCCATTTTCACAAGCAGATTTAGTAGTATAGCCTTCACTTGCTAAAATAATTTGGCCATTTCTCGCTTGTAGATTAAATTGATAATCTCCATTTTTTCTTGTTGATATAATGAATCGTCCCATACAAACAAACATATAATAAATATATCATCTGGCCTATTCAGGGTGTAAATGCAAAAAAGCGCTCAAAATCTTTTCGATTATGAGCGCTTTAGCTTTTGCAGAGAGAGAGGGTGTCAAACGTCTGTCCCTGTCTAAGCACTTAAATCCTTGGTTCTGACCGTGCCACAAAGGTACTATTCTTTATGGTTTCCCGACGTAACCGCGCTCGTAACCTCGTAAACCCTAAAAATTTTTTGCAGCCACGTAGCGGGGCATGTTGCCCCGGGCATTAGCCCGCTGCCGGTTGTTTTTCGGGATAAATCTCGGTGTCAGGAGCCGGTCCACTGTTACGTCGTCATACTTTCCCACCAATGCGTCGATCGTGCGCTGCATGCCAGCGATCTGGGCATTCTTCGCCCGAAGCTCTTCTTCGAAATATTTTTGCAGAGCATCAAGTACATCCTGACCAAAAGCACCCTTATCCAGAGAGCTCTTCTTGACTGAATTATTTGCCGTGCCGTAAAAATGAGACACATCTACAGCAAAAAATTCTGCTATCTCGGCGAGCTTGACTGCTGATATAGTATTGTTCTTCAGCATAGCATCAAAGCCCTGACGCGACAAACCAAGGAAGTCATACAGGCTTTTCTTGGTTTTCCCCTGCTCATCCAGTAACGCGAGTATCTTTTCTTGAAAATCAAAACTCATTGACTTATAGGCGTTTAATGAATAAATGAATGCACACAAAAAATATTTTGCCTTAAATAATTGACGTACATAGCAAATATTTAGTACTATTGCATTGTAATTATTGCAATTACCTAATGCAAAAGAATACACTGAGTAGATGAAAAACAAGCTAAACAGCCCCGGGCACGCCATTTAAATGAACGAGTGGCAAGTTTGAGGGGCTAAGCGGCAAGAAAAACAGGCAGTGTGATTTAACGGCAGACGGGTGCTAAAACAGAGATAAACGCAATGGAACAGGACGCACTTATCAGAAGGCTGCAAAAGGTAGAGCGTGACCTTGAGACCCAGAACAAACGAATTGACCGGCAATGGGGACGCATTAACCTCCTGGGCTTTATTTACCTGATCCTGATTTCAACGCAGCTTCTGGCGCTTTACCTCCGGTATCGCTTCGGATAACAGAATCAGGCTTTGAAACGGGGGCAGGTTTGGCAGGCGGATAAACAGTATAATATCCGACGATGGCCGCAACAGCAGTAGCAAGGCACGCCATCGCTATGTTCGACAAAACACCCCGTTTCTCTATGGCTTCAACAACCTTACCGAAAGTCTGACGTTTACGCCACTTCCGGTAGCCTTTTTCAGCGGCTTTATGGCCGGTTTCGGTGAGTCTGGCCATATACCGGTCGCGCAGAATCAGCCCTTCGGCTTCCAGATCACGGAGCAGGCCATCGCCCAGCTTCGTCTTTTCCGGGAACGGCAGACTACAGCAGTCATCACGGGTATTGAGATATTGATTAACAGTTCCTGAGGGGTCATTACCTGCTTTGAGATAAGCCAGATAGCCCTCTTTCAACGCATCCGGAGCGATGGTTTTCATTGGTTTGATTTCGTTTCGGTGAATCGTCTGGCGCGGTGATCCCGCACTGCGTCAGACAAAATTTAAGTATCGGCACGAAAGAACGAAGCCGCCGGGTAGTAACCAATCTCCGGGACAATCATCTGATTTACCGGCTATAAACCGCAACTAACCAACTGATTTTATGAAAGATCTGCAACCAATGTGTAAGGAGATCGAGGCTATTATCAAGAAGCATGTCGGCCTGAAGGAGACACCTGCGATTGTGATTGCCTTCACCTGTGAGCCTGACTGGAATGAGGCGCACTGGATTATGAATATTCAGCGCCCGCAGGCCGTGATGATTCTGCGTGCTACAGCCGATAAAATAACAGTAGCCTCGAACTGATTATGGATGCACCCCTACTCAAATTCATCGGCACGCTGGTGCTGACCACCGGAGCAGCCGTCTGTTACGGTGTATTTATCCGGAGCAGCAGACAGCAGATTACACGCATGGAAAGCCTGTATCTGACCGGCAAGGTGCAGCACGCCACCTACCGCCGGTTTACGGATGGCATGTGGCAGACAATGATCTTAGTGTCGGTCGTCCTGCTGCTGATGATCGCCGGGTCGGTTGCCCAGATCCTGAATATGCTCGGTATTCTGTAGCACAGTCCCACCACAGAGAAAAACGCATAACAACTATGGCAGGAAGAAAGAAAAAACGCATTGAGGGCAGCAAGAATGCCCTGTGGACCTTATACCAGAACGCGGATCAGCTGGTACGGGATGAAATTCAGCTGGAGCTGAAAAAGGCTGATCTGTTTGACCACTGGCTGCGCACGGCCAGCGTGGCAGGCTATAACCTGTACCATGCGGCCGCTCCCCTGCGCGATACGTTTGTCCGGCTGCTGCCGGAATCGGCACCCCTGTTTGAGAAGAACGCAAACCTGCAAACCGCTGAAGCATGAGCCAGACAGTAAATACTGAGATCGCGGATCAGGAGCCTTTCCTGCCGGACTGGTCATCCAAACCCGGCAATACCATCAAGTCGGTGATGCTGGAGAAGGAAATCACGCCGGGTTATCTGGCTAAAAAACTGGAACTGTCTGACACCGACTTCCAGAAACTGCTCGACGCAGAGATCCCTGTTACCCCGGGGATTGCCCGTCTGCTGTCAATCTATCTGGGTGCAAGCATTCAGTTCTGGATCAACCGGCAGAAACACTACGAAGAAGCATTACAATCATCACCCGTAATAAACACAGATATGAATCAGGAAACCGTCCGGATCAGCCAGGCTGAAGAGGACATCAAACGCCGCAGAGACGAAAAGGCCGTCATCGACGAGGCCATGCAGGCCCGTGGCCAGTCAGAACCGGATGAAACGGTCATAGCTCCCCCGGCCGCCGAACCGGCCGATCAGGAAGTGGTGCAACTGATTGAGAAGCTGAAGGCAGCGAAAGCCCGCTACAACGAATCAGCCAGAGAGTTCAATCAGCTTGTCAGGCTCGCCCAGGAGTTAGGCCTCGGTATGCAGATCCGACATCACAAAGGAGCCTATAGCGGCTTTTATGAAGGAGATGTAACGGTTAGCGTCACACAGCACATCCGGTTGTAACGTGTATGGATACCCCGTCACTCACGGCTACCCACTGGCCACTGGACCGGATCTATACCGAATGGCTGTTTAACGATCTGTGGGGCCACCCGACCGATGCGCTGCTGGTGATGGCCGGCCGGATTGACCACCAGCTCGATGCGCTGGTCACTGCCGGCAAGATGCTGACCGATGACGGCGTTCACTACGCTACCCTGGAAAAAATCCGGCTTGACATTGAAACCATCCTGACCATCCGCTCCGGATGCGACGACTAATCTCACCGATTCCCATGCTTACCAAACCCTGCAAAGTCCAGTCGGTACGGCCCACGCCGGTCCTCTTTGACCGCAACGATCACGCCGTCACCATCACCACCGCCCATATGTGCCTGCTTCAGGCATCGCTCGACGAAATTATCCGTGCCTGCTGCAAGGCGGATCACCACGACCGCAGCCTGCTCAAATTGTTTGACCGCAATCCGCAGGACGTCCGGATTCAACTGGAGCGGATCCGGATGCGTCACCTTCAGGACTGGGACAGCCGCGAGTACCGGCTGGTACTGACTACCCGCGAGCTGGAGCTGCTGAAAAGCATTGTCCACGACCGGGAGATTCTGCTGGCCGGGGAGCCGGGCTGCCTGGCACGGACCTCGTTTATTTCTGATCTGCTGCTGGCCATCCGTCAGCGGCTGTACACAACCCGCCGCTAAGCCATGCTTGTCGAGATCACCTACCCCGTTGTACTCTTCAATGTCATCCGGCTGCAGATGACTGAAGAGGATCTGGAGCACTTCAAGGGCCTGCCCCAACAGGAGCGTGCGGAGCTGATCTGCCGGCTCAACGACGAGCGGGCGCTGCCCGATATCACGTTCCGGTCGCTGATTGAACAGGCGCTGGAAATTGATTGCGCCCACATTAAGCCGGCAGCGAAGACAACCACTGATACCGGCCGGCCGGTACTGCTGCGGCCGGCCGCGTCGTCCGTGCTCAAGCCGTGGGATAACACCCCGTTTATGCGCCATTATGATACGTGCTGACTTTATCGAGCGCCTGCGGCAGCAGGCCGATATCGTGCAGATCACCGGCGAGCTGATCAAGATCAGAAAAGCCGGCAGCCAGTACAAGGCCTGCTGCCCGTTTCACGAAGAGAAATCCCCGTCGTTCAACATCAACCCGAAGACGCAGAAATACAAGTGTTTCGGGTGCGGCCAGAGCGGCGACGTGTTCCGGTTCGTGATGAATTTCAAACGTTTTACTTTCACCGAGGCCGTCGAGTACATCGCCGGCCGCTGCCACCAGGTTGTGGAATATGAATCCCCAGACTACAAACCCAGCCGTTTCCGGGACATACAGTTATGATGACTATTATACGATCAACCAGAAGGTTGCCGAGAAGTACCATCGCACCCTGCTGGAAGAGAAAAGCGCCCCGGTGCGGGCGTATCTCTACAGCCGCGGCCTCACCGACGACGCCATCCGCCACTGGCAGATCGGCTACGCCCCCAGAGACTGGCGGCACCTGACGACCTCGCTGATCGAGAACGCCATATTTGAGCCGGCCGCGGAGCTGGGCGTCGTGGTGAGCGAAAACGGCCGCAACCGTGATTTTTTCTACGACCGGATCATTTTTCCGATCCGCGATGAGCAGAGCCGGGTCACGGGCTTTACCGGCCGCACGGTGGGTAAGCCCGCCGACGGGCAGCCCAAATACCTCAATATCCGTAACACGGTGCTCTTTGAAAAGTCCGAGGCCATGTACGGTATTCACCGGGCGATCCGGGAAATGAAGCGAACCAAAAAAGCGGTTCTTGTCGAGGGGCAGCCCGACGTAATCAGCCTGCACCGCGCCGGGCTGGAGAACGCGGTGGCCAAATCGGGCACGGCGCTGACGCAGAAGCAGACAGAGCTGCTGCTGCGTCACTGCGACGTGGTGACGCTGATCTACGACAACGATACCGCCGGCCAGAAGGCCCTGGAGAGTAATCTGGAGAGCCTGCTGCTGTCGGGCCTCAGGGTCAAGATCTACCGGCTGGCGGACGGTTTCCACGATGCCGACGACTGGCTGACCTGGGTGAGTAAGGTCTTTGGCGCACCGCTGGAAGACTGCCAGCGCCCGCTGGGCATTGCCCGCTATGTGGAGCAGGAATCGGAAGACGGCTTTCTGAGCCTTGCCGAAAAGCTGCTGAGCACGGACCTGATCGACGAGCGGGTCGAGGGCAGCCGCCGCATCGTGGAGATGCTGGCCAGCATGCGCGACGGCCACTGGGCGCAGGAGTATCTCTCGGAGCTCTGCAAGCGCCGCAAATACGGACTGAACCAGAAAGACATCTGGAAACAGGTGCAGGAGCGGAAAAACCCGGCCAAAGAGGTCCGGGACGATGACGGCGACGATCACTGGGAGCTGCCCGAGTGGGTCGAAGCCCGCGAGGTGCGCGAGTGGGGATTTGCCGAGCGCCTCAAGGGCGATAAGCAGTGGCCGACGGGCTATTACTTCGGCACGCTGTCGGGCTCGCTCGACCGCATGCCGGTGACCAACTTCGTGCTCACCCCGCTGTATCACATCAAAGACCGGGGCAACGTGCGGCGGCTGGTTGAGATGACCAACGGCCACAAGCGGGTGTACGTCGAGATTAACTCCAAGGTGCTTAACTCCGTGCAGAGCTTCGAGGAGGAGGTCTCCAACTTCGGGCATTTTATGACGGATGCGAAGTTTAAGCGGGATCATCTCAAGCGCATTGCCAACAAGATCATGGCATTGACTCCGGAGGTGTTTCCCATCAAGACGCTGGGCTGGCAGCCGGAAGGTTTTTTTGCCTGGAGCAATGCGGTGTACAACGGACATCTGGAGCACTACGATGAGCACGGGATTGTGAAGATGGAAAACGGGGATCATTTCTTTTCGCCGGCACTAAGCCCGATTTTCGCCAATTTCCGCCAGGAGGACGACGCCTACCAGTTTGATAAGTACCTGTCGTTTCAGCCCTCGCCGGTCGCCTTCGGGGAGTGGGCAGCCCTGCTGAAAAAAGTATACGGCGAGCGGGCGATCATCGGATCGGTCTTTGCCGTGACGGCCCTGTTCCGCGACGTGGTGCTCAAATCCAGCAAGATTCCGATTATCTACTGCTACGGGCCCAGAGACTCCGGAAAATCCACGTTTGCCGAATCGATCATGTACCTGGTTTTCGGCGGGCTGGACGCGTCGGGTAAGCTCATCAAACCGCTCAACTTTACCAGCTCGCCCACGAAAGCGGCCTTCTGGACAGCAATGTCCAGATACCGCAACTGCCCGTACGTGTTTAACGAGTTCGACGATCAGCGGGTGGAAGACTGGGCCTTTGATGCGTTCAAATCGGCCTGGGACAACGAGGGCCGTCTGCGGCAGAAAAAGGATGATTCCCAGTCATCGGAAATGCAGAATGTGAACTGCGCCCCGATGATTGTGGGGCAGTACCTGTCCACCCGCGATGACGGATCGGTCACCAGCCGCTCGCTGATCTTTGAGTTTGTCAACCGCAAGGACGATCCGTTTACGGACGAAGAGATCCGCAACTACGACCGGCTGCGGGATCTCCAGCAATCGAACCTGTCAGGCATTCTGACCGAGATTCTGCCGTTCCGGAAAAAAATGGAAACGGAGTATCAGACCGTGGTGCGCAAAATCAAGGAGCAGCTGCGCGAGCGGCTGGAGCAGCTGGAGGTCAAGCAGTACCAGAGCCGGACGTTCGAAAACGTCACCTGCCTGCTGGCGGTCTACGAAACGCTGAAGGAGGATCTGGTCTGGCCCTTTGAGGCGCCTGAGATCTGGGAGTACTGCATTCAGATGATCAAGCAGATGTCGGCGCTGCTGACCGAAACCGATGCGCTGAGCTCGTTCTGGAGCATGCTGGAATATCTGCTCGACCGCGCCGAGATTACCGGCGGCTGGGATTTCCGCATCGACACCGTTACATCGGTCAAGCTGCACGGGGGCGACAAGAAGGCCTACGAGAAGAGCTTCGACAAGCCGAAGCGGCTGCTGTACCTGCGGGTGAAAAACGTCTGGAAGCCCTACGCCGAAAACGCCCGCCGGCAGGGCGAAACGCCGATGAAGGAACAGACGCTGACCGTGTATCTGCGCCAGCAGGCCTACTACATTGGCTGGAATAACAGCATCTGGTTCAAGCGCGGGACCGAGGGCACCAACTCCAGCGCCCTGGTTTTCGATTACGACATGCTGGCCGAACGCTCGGGCATCAGTCTGGAGCGGGCGCCGGAAGAGAGCCCCGACAGCCGCGCGGTGATGAGCTTTTCGGGCGTGCTGGTGAAAACCATCGAGAAGGTACCCGCCGGCTCCGGGATCATGATCATTTTCTGGCTCCAGGTTACCATGATAAAAAACCATGAGTCGGAGATTTTCGACACCGATCAGTACGCCATCAAGTGCTACTCGCCGGATCTGGCCCATGCCGGTCTGCAACCCGGCGGCCGCTACCAGGTCTCCGGTGCCTACAGCGAGCAGCCGTATCAGAACGCTGCCGGCAAGGGCGTCCTGCGCAAGCTGGACGTAACCGAAGTCACGGAGCTAAACACCATCGCCTATGAACAGGGATTTGAACAGCGCGACCCCGTCTTCTGATCCGCTCCGGCTGGTCAAATTCGGCACGCTGCTGAGAAACCGCAGCGGCGAGGGGCTGGTGGTGGTGTCGGTGGTCGAGGGCTTCCGCAGCGGCCGGCCGGTGATAACCCATCTGGAGCTGCTGGAGTGTAAGACCCAGCTGCTGCACGAATACCTGCCGGAGGAGATCCGCAGCGCCCTGACGCAAGGCCTGCTGACGATCGCAAGGCCCAACCGGTCCCGGACCGTGAACCGCTGGAAGCAGGGCGGTGAGACCCCGTGGCGCAGTGATGAGTAAACCATTTTAACCCCAATAACAACATGGCAGAACAGACAGAAAAGCCAACAATTACCGGTATCTGCAATCAGCTCTACCGGCTGAGAGACGACCTTTTACTGCTCCGGCTGAGCGAAGGTCCGAGACCGCAGGGATGGACAGACCTCCATAATAACGCCCTGGAGGAGAAATTGTCCGAAATCGACAATCTGATTAATCAGCTCTACCAGATCGGCTCACAGCCGGAAATCACCGCAACACTGGAGCAGACAACCGATGAACCTAAACTGGTGCTGCATGACATTGACCTCTGGCAGGTCAAACCTGACGGAACGCTGTACAACGGCTTCTGCAACCGCGCCGGTGTTGACCTTGAGCAGGAAACCTTTGCACCCGATATCCGGCTGATCCAGAAAACCGACTCGCTGCGCCGCCAGATCAGCCGGTTGATTGATGATCCCGTCTTTGGAAACAGGCTTAATTATCCGGACCTGCAGGCATTGTTCCGGAGTCACTGGGAAGAAATCATGCGTTGTCCGGACCGCGTCAGGCAGGATCAGCTTTGCACGCAGCTGCGCAACCTGATCGATCACACCGGAGACCTTGCCAAATCGGTGATGACTGTAACGATTCAGGACGTAAAACTTTTCAGATAACCAATAATTCGTACCAACATGCAACAGTTCATTTTTTCGGGCCGTCTGGGCCGTGATGCCAGAGTGGTAGAGGTCGCCGGCGGCGATTCATTTGTCTCCTTCGCCGTGGCTGTCGATGATTCGTACAATGACAAGTCCGGCAACCGCGTGGAGCGTACCGACTGGTACGATGTGACCTACAACAACGCCAAAGTAGCCCCGCTGCTGCTGAAAGGCGCCGGCGTGCTGGTGATGGCCCAGAAACCCATTGCCGAGCAGTATGAGAAAGACGGCTTCGTGCACGCAAAAATCAAGGTCCGGGCCCTGCGGCTGGAAGTCTTCAAAAAAGCCGAATCAGAATCCGGCTCCGGTCAGGGCATGGCCGGCCAGATTGCGCAGCGGGATCCGGTAACCGAACAGCCTTTCGGCTCGGGATCCCACGGCAGGACGTCAGCGATTCCGCCGGCGGTACCGCCGGTTAACACCACGCAGCAGAACCTGGTACAGGGCCAGACGGGCGCCGACGATAACGACCTGCCCTTCTGATGAAAGCGCTGCTGCAGTGGCTTCCCGTAGCCCTGCCCGCCCTGCTGGTACTGGCGGGCGGGATCAGCTGGCGGCTGGTTACCCGGACGGCCGCCGCTAAAAACACAGATCCGGTTCACCGTATAAAAAAACGCTATGCAGCCTATCACAACCAATCCCGCCGTCGTTCGCCTGCGCGGCCGTAACGGCAAGTTTATTCCCGTGCCCCTGAGCCAGATTGTCCGCATGGAGGGCGACATTAACTACAGCTGGGTGTATCTGACAGACGGCACCCGGCTGGTGCAGGGCAAGTGCCTGAAGATGATGCAGCAGGCGGTGCCGGGCTTTATCCGGATCCATAAATCGCATCTGGTCAACCCGCAGTTTATTCACCGGTGCATGGTGCCCAGGGGCCGCGAAGGGGAAATCATCATGCGCTCCGGGCTGACGCTGCCGGTCGCCAAACGCCGCGGCAAAGAGCTGCTGGAAACGTGGGAAGGGGTTGCCGCATGACCCGCTTTCAGTATACGGTAACGGTCGATATGGACCTGACGGCAGGGCCCCTGCAAACCGTCTTTCACGGCTGGCGGGTCGGTTACTCGGCGATGATGCCGCCGGATGCTGAAGAGTGGACCGGACCCGACGGCCGGTTAACCCCGGAAGGCAGCACGGCCCTGCTGCACGCGCTGGCCAGAGGCATCGATGCGGTGATCCGCCGCAGCAAGGCCGATTACGGCGCTTCGGATGCACAGCTGCTGCGGGATACGGTCGAAACCCTCGAAGAATTATTCATTACTAACCTTGATCTGAAAACCCATGGCCTGGCAGTCGAAACTTACGAAAGATGATTTTACCATTATCCGCCTCGGATCAGCGATATCGGTCTATGATCCGGTCACAAAGAAAGAGATACCGGTGCGCAGCCATGAGCTGGAAAACGCCGCTGCCGGCGGCGATACCGTTACGCCGCTTCAGCTGATTGACTACCTGATCGGCAGTGGCCGGCTGACCCATCCCTTTGATGAATTTGTTTAAACCAGTTTTCCGATGAATACCAATCCCGAAAAACCACCGATTGTTGCCGTGACGGCAACCCGTCTGCGGGCCGAACAGATGCCCAACCGCAAAACCCGCCGGACGCAGTTTATCCATACCGGCAAGCTGCCGGTGAAGGGCAGCAAACCGGTAAATATCCTGAGCTCCCTACAGGATGCCTCCCTGCTATGTGTGATGCCCGACGGCAGCGGTTATCTGCTGAGCGCAACATTATTTGCTAACGAATGCTCCGTGCTCTGGCAGCAGGAGAACACCCCGAAAGCGGAGCCGGATCCGGTCCCCGCCGCTACTAACGCCTAACGCTCCCTGATTTTTCTGCTACTGACAGCCGGCCATGCGCCGGGTTGGGGATACTCATTTCAATTCTGAATGGAAACGACACAAAATCTCTACACGCCGGGTACAATCCGGCTTCATTCAGGCCGGTACGTGGACGTAACCGGCCTGACAAAGGACGATATCCAGCTGGAAGATATCGCCCACGGGCTCTCCCACCGCTGCCGGTTTTCGGGGCACACGGTGCGGTTTTACTCCGTGCTTGAGCACTCGCTGCGGGTGGCGGAACTGGTACCGGCCGAGCACCAGCTGGCCGCCCTGCTGCACGATGCCAGCGAGGCCTACCTGTTTGATATGCCCTCGCCGGTGAAGCAGTTCTTCCCGCAGCTGGTGGATCTGGAGCACCGCGTCTCCATGGTCATCTTTCAGCGCTTCGGGCTGCTGAGCAGCTGGCCGCTGGCGGAGGTGATCAAGCGCGCCGATACCCGCGCCCTGGAGGAGGAATGGGCGGGGCTCATGATCAGTGACAATAACAACATGGGGCACCGCGATCCCAAAAACGTACGGGCGGCGTGGCTGTTTGCCGTCAGGGCCCGGCTGCGTGAACGGGGGATGGTGCAGGAAGGGGGTGCGGTATGAAATTCAAGATAATGGCAGGGACCGAAACCTACGCCCGTATCAATGCCATCGCCGCTGAAATTAAGCGGTGTCAGAGGGAAGCAATTGCTGTCACGGAGGAACTGGGCGGCAGCGGGTATTATGGAGAAGTACTGTACGTGGATACCGGAATCACAGCAATCACCTGCGAGCAGCCGCCCGCATGGCCCTATAAGCGGGTGAGGAAGCGGGGACACGGGGCAGCGGCTTATTTTCCAAGGAACGTAAAGGCAAATCAGGCTATTCTGGAGCGTATCCGCAGGCTGCCGAAAGTGCATCAGGATCAGCTGAATCAGGCCATCGGGTTTGTCGCCCATTGCGTTGATGACCGGTATTTCTTCAGCTTCGGACTACTTACCGGCAAGGACTTCCATCTGGTGAGCATCGACGAGCGGGCGGACTACACGCCGCTTCCCGACATGAGCGAGATCACCGTGTCTGAGTACAAACAACTACGGGAGCAGGGAGGTGAGCCGTGAACGAAGAACAGGAACAGGCATTCCGGACGGCCTGGGACTTCCAGATGCAGCTGCTGGCCGAAGAGCTGGCAGCTGCCCGCGATCAGGCTGTGGAGAAATACCGCAACAGGGGACTCAACGGTCACCCGCCTGCCCGCATGGCCCGCGTAACGATGAACATGACGCTGATGGACATTCTAACCTCTCGCAGCCAATGAACCTACTTTTTTTACCCCGTCGGACAATATAAGCAAACCAGCTAGCTGGAGCGAGAAGGAGATCAGTTACGTGCGGGCTAATTACCTGCTGAAAAACAACCAGGAGATGGCCGCTGAGCTGGGCCGGAGCCTGGCCTCGGTAAATGATCTGCTGTCGGCCAGACTGAAGCTGAAGCGGCCTAAGGAGCTGGTCATCCGGTTCCGGACCCGGTCCCGGAAAAAATCGGATGGATGGAGTCAGCAGGAACTTGATTTTCTGAAGGACAACTACCTGCACATGACCAATGAGGAGCTGACGGTGGCACTGGGCCGCACGAAAGGGGCCGTGCAGACCTGTCTTCATAAACGGCTCAGGGTAACGCGCCCCGCCGGCTGGTTCAGTCAGCACCATCACCGGTTTAAAAAGCAGGATAATATCTGGTCCCAGGCCGAGATCGGCTTTGTCAGGGAAAACATCGAGCTGATGACCAACGAGGAAATTGCCAGGGAGCTGGGCCGGACAAAAGGAGGTGTCAAGTCAATTATCAGGCGTTACAATCTGCTGCGGTCGAAAGAGGCGATCAGCCGTTTCGGAAAACGCCCTAATGCAGGGCACTATAAAAAAGGGCAGCTGCCGCTGAATACCATCTACGATGAGGGCGAAGTGGTCAGGATCCGCCATGCTAAAACCGGTGCCGGAAGACAGAAACTCCCTTACAAATACATCAAGCTGGATATGGGCAAATGGCAGCAGTATCACCAGGTAATCTGGATACGGGCCAACGGTCCCATTCCGGACAAACACATCGTCGTTTTCCGCAACGGCGATCAGATGGACTGCCGGCTGGAGAACCTGGAGCTCATTACCCTAAAGGAAAACGCCATCCGAAACTCGGGCAGTATCCGGCTCACCGACGGCTATGTGGCCCAGACAATGTCCCCCCGCAACGCAGCGCTGCGCGAGCAGCTCAAGGAATTTCCCGAACTCATCGACGCCCGCAGGGCACAATTACAACTTAAACGCTTAATAAAACATGACAACGCAGAGCATTCAGAAGACTGAAAACAGGGTAAAGGCCATGATCGGAAAGACATTCATGGTCAATGCGTTTGCCCACAAGATTGTAAACTACCAGATCCAGGACGGCAGACTGACTCTGGTTTCGGACAGGAAGTTCTTCCCGGCCGTCGAGCTGGTGAACGCCGACCGGTTTCTGGAGCAGTTTCTGGAAACCGACGAGGAAGCCCTGCCGGCCGTAGTAGCGGAGAACCGGCGTCGCTTCAGGTAGCGGGCGACATTAAGAACATCCTGATGGAGAACATCCGGAAAGTACAGGCTGACAAGAGCTACATCCCGCAGGCGGCCGAGATCGCCAATCAGGTCGATAAGCTCTTTGCCATGGCTAAACTGGAAATTCAGTACATGCAGCTGGTGAAACACGCAAACAAAGCCGATGAAAGCTGATATTTTCTCGCTGCCCTACCGCGCCAGACCATGCCCTCCGGCCATGCCGGAGGCTGTCTGGCGGGCCTTCGCCGAAGCGGCCGATCACCGCGGCTCCCGTGACGAATGGCTCGTTAAGTGGCAGGCCTATCAGGCGCTCCACGATCAGTATTATACTCCCGACGGCAAGCTCAGAGAGCAGCCCAAAACAGAAAGTATATGAAAGGCATCAATTTTATCCGGCAGATGTACGAGCGTACCGTGGCCGGCATCAAGACCCAGACCCGCCGGACGGGCGGGCTGGAATATATTAATGAAGCAGCCGATACCTGGCTACATCTTGGCTGCGGGCCGGTCGATGAAAGCGGCAAGCTAACCGTCACCGGTGCACAGCCGGGAGAAAAACTTCTTTCTATAGTGCATACCACCAACAGGAACGTTTTGAGGGGATATGTGGACAGCAATAGCAATGAGCTCACCTTTCACGGCTTCAAACGTTCTGACCGGCGTAAACAAGTAGCCGTTTTCCGGCACAAGGAACGTGGCTACACGTACCATTTTGTGTTTCCCTGCTATCAGCCCGGCGAAACGCTCTATCTGAAGGAGCCGTATCAGACAGATCCGGAAACGAATCAGCTTATCTACCGGTTCGACCGGCCGGTCCGGGAAGGAGATAACCGTGAGGTGAAATGGAAAAACAAACTGTTCATGCCGGCATCAGCTGCCAGAGCCTGGATCCGGATCACCGGGGTACGCTGCGAGCCGGTCAGACAGATCAGCGAGGCTGACGCAAAGGCAGAAGGGGCTGACTGCGGTATCCTGCGGCTGGAGAAGGGACAGGTTGCGCAGCTGATCCGGACAGATCCGCCCGAAGGCAGCTACCGCAACGGGTTCGAATTCATCCTGCACTCGGTTACGGGCGGGGCGCAGGCGTGGCAGGATGACAAGTGGGTATTTGTCTATGAATTTGAGCTGGCCGAGAAACCATGAAAGTAACCTGGACATACTACCTCAAGGAAGAAGGCCGCACAATTGATCTGGAGGTAATCTACGTACCGGCACTGGACAAGCATACCCTGAAGGGCGGCGGCTTTCGTACCATGGACAACGTAGCGATCGTCAACCGGTCAACCTTTCATATTTTCAGCCACGGCGAACTCAGTGAACGGCAGGCAGCCTACCGGCACCTTGTCCTGCTATGTAAGTCAGGAGGGCTGAGAATCGGGGATGATCTGATATCGATCCCGGAAGTGATTCAGGCAGAGAACAGCAACCGGCTGCCCGGTGAAGATCCACAAGCCGGAATTCAGTCTCAGCTGGCAACCTTAGGTTTCCTGCCCAACGAACGCCTGATATGCGGTCTGCGCCCCCATTTCCGGCGCGGCGATGACATTCTGTTTCTGATCGGAGCCAACTACTGGATCCGTAAAATTGCGATGATCGGCATCTGCGTGGCAGCGTATCCGCATGAGGTTTTCGGCGTACTGATGCCCGGCGCTCCGGATAACGCAGCGAAGGACTGGGTGACAGATCCAAAAATGAAACTGCTGCAACCGGATCCGCCGGCGATCGGCCGCTGGAGTAATGATGGCAACTCGATTATTTACCAACCCTACACATTTAATTAAGCTATGGAACAAATGACACTGGCTGAGGCCATCGAAAAAGGATACGATTATTGCCTAATGAAGGGCGATAAAAATGTAACAGAGCTACGTGACGTAGATATTGAGGATCTGGCCGAACGGGGAGCGGTGTTGTGTAAGAGCGATCCGGTTTTCTATGAAATCAATTCGGAAACGCTCCGGCAGATTGTAATTGATCATTTTAGCAACGGGGAGTCTTTCAATGATCCAGATAGGGAAATGGCGTCAGCGGTGGAGGATATGAGCTTGACACAGTATGAGCCGCTGACAACCTTGATTAACGATGCGATTTCGTGTTACTGTTTTTATCCGACACTTAAAATAGAATTGATTCTTTAAAATATTACATACAGGATATTTAATTAATTTAAGGACCATGTTTAAACCAGGCACTGTCGTTAAATCACGTCTGCGGACAGAGAAGCATCCGCTTTTTCTGATAGTAGTAGACGAATACAGGGAAGATGAATCTGATTTGTTATCTTTTAAAGCCGTTGTTTTGACAGATAAAGGCAACGGAGACGAGTATTATCCGGGAGAATTGTCCAACGCCTGGAACACCCCGAATTTTATCGTTTCAAGCTGGGCAGAAGTCAAGGAATATCTTCATGACTGAACGGGCTTCAAGCCCAAAATCACACAAGGAGGCAAAAGCCTCCTTTTTTTTTGGACATTTTTAATTTTTGCCCGATTAGTCTACAAAATCCACCATTTTGATATTATGAATGATAATTAATTTATTTAGTTATCACTGTGCCAATATCAGTAACTTAACAGTAGCCTGCCGGGGCAAAAACCGGAGGCTCTCCCCTGTTCTCCCGAGTTGTCCCGAGTAAGTCCCGCACCGCTCCCGCATCCATTACCGTATGGTCATGTATAAAAAAGGCCGTTTCCGGCGTTTTGAGCGGGGTCGTTTTTGGCTTTTGAGAAAAAACGAAAAGCTGTAGCAACCCGTGAAAATCCTCCCGCAAACTCCCGCAAATTCCCTGCTTAACTTAACTTATTGATTATTATATACTTATTATTTATTATCTATTAAAAACCACAGGGGAGTTTGCGGGACGTGCGGGAATTTGCGGGAGTGCGGGAGGATTTTGAAAACCGTTACGCACTTTTGGGCATCACGCATTTTTTTTGCGCCTTCCCTTCTCCCGGCCTGTTTCGGGGCTGATCCGGCATTTTTGTGTTTTTCACGGTTTGCGGTTACGTGTGCCGCAGTCTGATTATGCGGCTACCGCCTGCCCTCTCCGCGGTGGTAACTTAGGGGCAGGTTTACCCCCGTCAACTAATGAGAAACGATCCGGTAATTTTTCCGCTGCCCGTCTGCGAGCACGTCTATAAGTATCTGCGTGTGCGGCTGGCCGGTGAGCCGCTGCTGGCAACCTTTGAGAATGCTCCGGTCGGCACCTGGCTGTGGGCACTGGCCCAAAGCGAAAAGGTACACCTCTATCAGAAGCACGGCGGCCGCGTAAAACGGTACCGCAAGTACCGGCTCGACGAAATGTCGCGTAATTACGTGGTGGGCATCTACGAGTTTCATACCTCCCGCTCCCAGCTGCTGCTCAACATCGCCGAGCTCCAGATCTTCAACCGGATTGTGACTAAGTTCATGTTCGACGATCTGCTGGGGGATATCGACGCGCGGGATCCCGCCGTGACCGTGCAGCGGGCGATCCGCAACATTGCCGACCGGTATGATTTCTCGGACGATGACCTCTCGGAGGCCAGTCTGGAGCAGCTCTACTACCGTACCCGCGCGGGCCGTAACCGGCAGTCCTACCGCCGGCCGGACTGGGATTCGGTGATGCGTACAACGATTGTCGGGGAGACGGCCCCTGCCGCGCCGATTATTTACGCCCATGAATGATCTGAACTTTACGCCCGGCAGCGCCAATACCGGCGGGGTGTTTCTGCTGCGGTTTGCCCCGCTCGACAGCATTACGGCCATCGGTACGGAGGTAACCTTTGCCGCCGGCGCCCGCTGGCTCTCCTGCTACGGCTCGGAAGGCTCGCTCAGCTGGGAGGAGCAGCAGAAGGATACCGATAACGGGCCGGTCTGGGAGCTGAGCGTACAGGCGTTTCTGCCCGGCGACTCGGCCGCTATCCGGGCCCGGCTGGCGGCAATGACCACCCGCCGCTTTGTGCTTGAATGCGAAGACAACGAGGGGCTGGTCCGCCGCGCCGGCGCGGTCGGGGCGGGCCTTACCTTCAGCTATAGTTTTTCGCCGGGTGCCAATCCCGGCGAGCGGCGCGGCAACCGGATCACCTTTGCCGGCCAGCTGACCGCACCGCCTGACCTTATTGATTGACTGACTGATTGAACTTTGGGAACGTATAAAGCCGGACGGGTATCCTGTCCGGCTTTTTCTGCGTACAACGATTGTCAGGCAGAGCTGCCGTGCGGGGGCGCAATTTCCGGCATGGATAGCATGCAGACCCTTGCCTCTCTTATACAGCACACCTGGCTGATTGATCAGGCGGCCGGCCGTTTTGTACTCCGCCAGCTCCTTGAAAACAAGGCACAGCCGGCCGAACCCGCCGTTACGTATGCCGGCGTCCGTTCTTCGGCTCCGTCCCTGATGGGCGGCGGTACGCAGGGCGCCATGCCGGGCTCGGTGGTGGTTATCTGCGTGGACTACCCGCTCTACGGCTTTTACGCCGACTGGCTCTGCCGGCAGCTGCAGCAGGCCTCGATGAACGAAAACGTCGTCGGTATTATCTGCAGGATCAACTCGCCGGGCGGCGTGGATCAGGCGGCCTATAAGCTGTTTGACACAATCCAGGCGATTAAGAAGCCCAAAATCGCCCTGTGCGAATACGGCCTGATGGCCTCGGCCGCCTACTGGTTTGCCCTGGGATTCGACTACATCATGGCCAGCCGTGCCACCGACCGCATCGGCTCGATCGGCGTCTACAGCACCTTCATGGACGATACGGGCTTCTGGGAGCAGTACGGCTTTACGCTGAAGGACATCTACGCTCCCGAGTCGGACCGCAAGAACGAAGAGTTCCGGGCCGCCCAGGAAGGGGATTACAGTCTCTACGAGGCCAATAACTCCCGGGTAGCGCAGCTGTTCATTGCTGCGGTCAAACAGTATCGCGCCGGTAAGCTGAAAATCACCAAAGCCGATGATCCCACGCGCGGCGCCCTGTACGTAGCCAGCGACGCCCTTAAAAACGGCATCATCGACGAGATCGGCACGGCCGACCGCGCCCTTCAGCTGATTGCCCGCATGGCCGCCGGCGAGACGATTCAGGACATCCTCAAATCCGAAGCCCCGGACGATGCCGGCGAGGAGGATGACGATCCGGAAGAGGATCCGGAGCACGAGCCGGACGACGCCCCGGAAGCTGCCGCACAAATTCAGTCCAGTAACCAAAATCCCGATACATCTATGTTTGGCGACAAACACAAAAAGCTGACGGCTCTGGCCGGTCAGGCTGCCGTCAGTGACGAGCAGCTCAACGAGGTAAATGCCAACCTCGATTCTCTGGGCATTACCGGCGTGCGGGTGATCAGCACCGGCTACCTGAACGAGGCAGAAAATGCCGTTTCGGCCCTGGCCACCGCCAACACCACCATCACCACGCTGACCGCCGAGCGCGACAGCTACAAGGCCAAAGCCGAGGCCTACGGCTCGCAGCCGGGTGCCACGCCGAGCAAGGTCGAGAAAGCCGAAGAGCCGCTGGCGACCGCTACGCCGCAGGTGATCTCGGAAACTGATGCCGAAATGCAGCGCATGCTGAAGAAACAGCAGGGCAAATAAGCCACCGTTCACCAACACTCACCCGTAACTTCTCACTCTCTTTCCACTATGGCTATCGTAACCACAACAAACGATATCTCCGCCATCAACAGCTACGCGGGATCCTACCAGTCCCAGATTATTGCGTCAGTTGTGAATGGTCTGGATATCGTTAACGATGTGACGCTGATCCGCAACCTGCGCGAGCCCCGCATTCTGCCGAAGTATTCCGGCAACGGCGGCATGCGTCCCCTGAATACCGACGTCCGCACGCCGAAGGGGAAAGCCGGCAGCTTCTCAACGCGCACCATTACCCCGCGCACGTCGATGAAGATTCTGGATGTCATTCCGGAAGAACTCCGCAAGACGTTCCTGGGCCGTGATCTGGCGGCAAATCAGAAGGAATATCCGCAGGGCTTTGCCCAGTATTTCTGGGCCGAACAGGGCCGCGTGATTCAGGCCGAAATCAACGACAACGCCTATTACGGGGTTGATTCCGAGTCGATCGCTGCCTACAATGCCGGCTCTACCTACGCAGTGGGTGACCGGATGATGTTTACGGATAATGTCTTTTACCGCTGCGTATCGGCCACAACGGCCGGCCAGTCGCCGGTGACAAACCCGGCCAAATGGGTAGACTGCGACAGTGAGGTGCTGGCCAAGGGCTTCGGTACCATCATTGCCGAGCTGTACGCCTCCGGGCTGGCTACGGCCAACAAGATCGCTACCGGCGCCATCACCAGCAGCAACTGCTTTGACAAGGTCACGGACTTCTACAACGCGATGACTACGGCGAAAAAGGCCAAAGGCGGCTTTTTCTACGTCAGCTACGACATCTACCAGAAGTACGCGCTCTCGCTGCTCAATAAGTTCACCAATGGTACCAGCGCCTTCCAGGTGCCGGGTACGCCGAACTACTTTGTGTTTGGCTCGGGGAACAAATGGCAGCTCAAGCCGTGCACGTGGATGGGCAGCTCCCAGCGCATCATCGCCACCCAGATGGAAAACCTCTACATGGGTACGGATCTTACCTCTGATCTCAACTCGATCGGCAACATGGTTCCGCACATCCACGGCATGACCTATAAGTACCAGATGATTCTGGCTTATCAGATCGCTGATCCGGATATGCTCTTTGTCAACGATCAGGTTTAACCGCTAACCCTCCGGTAACGCCCTGCCTGCGGGGCGTTACCGTCTGATTTTACCATGGACGAAAAAGACAAACTGATCGCTGATCTCAGAGAGCAGCTGATCAAGAAAGACGAGGTCATTGCCGCAAGGGACAAGACCATTGCCTCGCAGGAAACGGACCTGACGGCTGCGGCCGGGCTGGTTGCCGGGCTGCGCCAGAAGCTGACTGCTGCCGAAGCTACGGCAGAGACGGCTCCCGCAAAACCGACGCTGACCGTCGCCAGGAAGGAATACGAGTTTCTCTCGGATTTTAGCTGGAAGGGCGAGGAAGTAACGTTTGAGGTGCTGAAGGCCAACAAAAAACTGGCTGAGGAGCTGGTGAAGGAAGGCGTGGGTAACCTGCGGCTGCTGACACCGGAACAGGCGTAATTCCGATCTGTATTCACCCGTAAACCAGTACTAACCAATGGCTATTACATACGCAGATATGCTGCCGCCGACCGGCGAAGAGGTGAACATGGGCGGTCTCTCCGAGCGCCTGTGGTTCGCCCGTAAGGTCGATATCCAGACGTGGTCCGCTCCGGCCGCTTCGCCGGCCAGCCCCTACATTCTCACGTCGGCCTTTCAGATGAAAACCGGCAAGAAATTTTACGAGTGCTATATCACCCAGGACACCGGAGACCTGGAGCTTCAGTCGATCGGCGAGGTGGACGGTAAGTCCTTCAAGCCGGTGCTGAAAGCGTTCTACCCGGGTCTGGAGGATGCGGCCATCACGTTCTTTAACCAGATCAAAAACGATGTGATCATCGTGATCGCCGAGCTGCCAGACGGCAAGATGCTTCAGCTGGGTAACGAACGTTTCTCGATGCGGGTATCGCCGAATTTTAAGACCGGCGTAAACTCCGGCCGCGGCCGTGGCATGGAATTCGAAGTGACCGGTTTCATTCCTTACATCTACCGCTATGCCGCGACCGTCCCAGTCACCCCTGCCAGCTAACGAGCCGGCAGCGACACGCTTTTTCAGCGTGACGGGTCTGGCGCCGGCGGATGAGATGCCGGTCTATTTCGAGGGCAAACGCTACGATCTGGCCCGGCTCACTGATGAGGAGGCGGAATACCTGCTTCAGTTTCCGGAGCAGGTGCCCTACCTGACACGCAACCCGTAACCAAAAGCCCGGCCTTTCCCCCGGGCTTTTTTTGTATGACCGACCTGGAACGACTTACTGCCTGGCTGGAGGCTCCGGTGTATCCCGCCGGCGTGCTGCTGTACGAGCGGCTGATCGGGACCGGCTTTGTACTCTCGGTACTCAAGGCGGGTGAAGACAGCTACAGCCGCTCGGTGCTCGAAGCTGCGCTGAGCGAAAAACATGCGCAGCTGCTGGCTGAGCAGCAGGCCCGGCAGCAGGAGCTGCCGCCGGTGCTGGCCGAAGGTAAGCTGCGGGCGGGAAAGCTGCTCGACGAGCGGATCGTGCTCAAGGAACGCATGCGGCTGCTGCATGCGGGCGGTACCTCCTCCGGCGATCAGCTGCGGGAGCTGGCTTTTCAGGTGCTGGCACTCAACGATCAGCTCGATGAGCACTTCGGGCAGCAGGATTTCTATGAGCAGCACGGCTATCTGCCCGATGCGGATCCCCCCTCCTGCACCACCCCCCTGGCGCTGACCACCCGCCGCAATACGCTGCGGACCTACGTGACCCGCTACAGCAAGCAGCTTCAGCAGGCCTACGGGGCCGGCGAGATCAGCCGGCTTCAGCACAAGCTCGACCATTACCGGGCCGAGCTGTTTGCCGTAGAAACTGAGCTGCAGAAAGCCGCTGCGGATTGAACCCTGTGAACCCCCTGATTGATTTCTGTGAATTTTATCCCTCAAACGTGATGATATCCCTCTCATTAACAGACGACGGCCGGCCCTGTCTGGAATTTACAATCTCCTCCCGGCCCGCCGGCATTGACAGTAAGTTACTGAAGTCATTTGCAGAGCAGGCTGCATCCGGCGCCCTGGTCTGCCAGCCTGCCGGCGAGCCGGTTAAGTGCGATGACGGTACTGAGCTGACCACGTATCAGATCCGTGTCCAATGAGCAGCGAGCTGACAACGTCATCCGGCGGCGGGCTGGCTAAGTGGGAGGATAAATTCGACCGGGTCTACCGCTGGTACCGCGATGAGACAGGCAGTATTACCCTGCCGGCGGAGCTGGAACAGGAGCGCCGGCAGTGGGCCTGGATCTACGCGCTGATGGAATCCGGCGCCCAGACAAAGGAATCGCAGCTGGTACTGGCCATACAGAAGCAGTACCCCGGCACGCAGGCACGCGTTGCCCGCCGGTTGCTGGATGACACCAGGCGGTTTTACTCCGTGCTGGGCAAACCCAATCTGGATTTTGAGCGGGTGATGCTGATCAGTCAGCTCCGCGAAGATATCCGCCGCGCCCGCCGGTCGGAAGACTTCAAGGCGGTCGCCTCCCTGAGCAAGCTCTATGCCCAGGTGATCGGCGCCGATCAGCCCCAGGAGCAGGTTGAAAACAAAACGGTCATTAACGTGCTCAACTTTAATCCGGTGCAGCTGGGCGGCGAGGAGATCGACCCCGAGCAGCTGGAGAAGCTGATCAAAAACCTGAAAGCGGCCGATAAACGCAAACGTGAGGAGGAATTCAGCGACTTTACCACCCTGGACGATGACGACACTACTGCCTGACACCTATAAAACCCTGGACAGCGTGCTGCGCGATGATCTGGGCGCCACGCTCCAGCTGGCCGGGCTGGAAGCGCCCGAAAGCGGGCTGGCGGCCGACGTGGACATTACCCACCTGCACTACAACAAGCCGCAGCTGCGCTCGATGCTGGTGGGCGCCAACGAGGAATACGCCGTCTGGGGCCGTGGCACCGGAAAATCCGAGGGGTTGATTGCCCCCCGCACCTACCGCAACATGCAGGTGATGCCCCGCTCGCACGGCTGCTTTGTGGGCGCCACCTACCTGCAGTTACTGGAGCGTACGCTGCCACCGGTCATTAAGGGCTGGGAAAACATGGGCCTCAAACGCAACCGTGATTTCTGGATACGGGAGCGGCCGCCTAAAAAGCTGGGCATCCCCGAGCCGATCGTGGGGCCCATCACCACCGAGCACTGCATTTTCTTTCGAAACGGGGCGATCGCCAGCATGATCTCTCAGGACCGGCCGGGCAGCGCCAACGGCAAGACCGTACACTGGATTGCGGGGGATGAGGCCAAGTTTCTCAATAAACAGAAGCTCGACAGCGAGCTGTTAATGACCAACCGCGGGGATGAGCGCTATTTCGGCGGCATCCCCGAATTTCATTCCCTGCTGTTCTGTACCGACATGCCCACCACCAAGGAGGCCATGTGGATTCTGGAGCAGCAGAAGCGCATGGATCCCGACCGGATCCGGATCCTGCTGGCGATTCAGATTGAGATCTATAAGCTCTACGAGCAGCTGCTGTGCTACCCGGCCCGGCGCAAAAGCATTCTGAGCCGGATTAACGCCTGGCAGAAGGAATGGAATGAGCTTCGGGCCGGTACGGTCTTTTTCTCCGAGGCCTCGACGCTGGATAACATTCACGGCTTCGGGCGCAAAAACATTGCCCGGCTGCGGCAGATCCTGCCGACGTTCATCTTCCGGACGGCCATTCTCAACGAGCGGCCGTTTCTGACCGAGAACGCCTTCTATCCGGATCTGGATGAGCGCCACTTCTACGACGCCTACAACTATGACTACATCGACTCCTATGAATTCGGTAAGGGGGAGTTCCGTGATTCGCGTAAGGATGCTGATGTGGATCCGTACGCGATGCTGGAGATCGGGCTGGATTACGGGGCATCGATCAACTGTATCAGTGTGGGGCAGCCGGCGGGAAAGAAGTACAACATTGTCAACGCGCTGTATGCCCGCCACCCCCAGCGGCTGCGCGATGCCCTGCTGGGGTTTGCTAATTACTACCGCTATCACCATAACAAGTATGTGCGCTACTACTATGATCACACCGCTATCGGCTCGGACGCTAAGGATGATCAGACCTATAAGGATATCGTCGTGGATGTGCTCAGCCAGGCTGGCTGGACCGTAGAGCCCTACTGGATCGGGCACACAGCCAGCTATCAGTACCGCTACGAGGTATGGGGCAGCTGTCTGAGGGGCAACCGTGACCGGCTGCTGGAGGTAGGCTTTAACCGGGGCAATACCGAGTACCTGCGTACCTCCATGCAGAACGCGTCTATCAAGGAAGGAGGCAGGGCATTCGAAAAGGATAAGGGCAATGAGCGCAAACCGAACCTGGATCAGCGCGAGACCACCCACTTTTCGGACTCGGCGGATACGCTGCTGGTGGGTGCCCTGAAGGTACACCGCCACATGAGTGCTGAATCGTTCGATGTGATCGGATAGCGGGCACACTGATACGATGACGGCTCAGGCGGCAGCGGGCAGGTGCGGGATGCACCAGCACCTCATCATATATGGTGCAGCCCGGCGGTGCAATTGCATTTTGAAAAGGCGCGTGGCCTCGGGGTTCGCTGTGTCAGACGGAGCCGTTTTTTTGGGTTTTCACCCCCTAACCGGCTGTTTTTCAGCGAAACCCCGATAAAAACGGGTCTGAATACCGTTGACCGGCGCAAACGGATGCCGTTTGCTGCAATATCAGTATCAGTGGGTTAGCCGGTTTTCTTCTGATTTAACGGCTACCGGCTGCGCCTGTTTTTGGGGGAAATTTGATCTCTATAATAGAGACATAACCGGTTTATCACCATGAAGGCAAAACTTAAATGCATAAAGGTTGAGCACTTTGAAGGCAGTCAGCGGCCGTATTTTCAGCCGGTAACGGCTGACTGCGAGGAAAACAAAACATTTTCGAAGTATACACCGGTGGGCAACGTGGATTTTCTGATTACCAATCCGGCCCTGTTCGGCCAGTACGAGTCAGGCAAGGAATATTATCTGACGCTTACGCCGGTAGCGTCAGACAGCAGCATACCAATTCAATAATTCAAATGGTACCGGATCCGCTGCGCAGGATCCAGTCAGTGAGGTGTATGGCCGCTACAGCAGGGATACGCGGCAGCAAATCAGGTAGCCCTGCCCTGACGTACCGCAGTGAAAAGCCCCGGCAATTCGGCCGGGGCTTGTTTGTTTAGGAGCTATATCCCCTCTAGGAGTCTGAGCATTGTCTGAATCTTTTCGAACAATTCGTCAAATGTGATAACATCTACTGCTTTTGAGTTGGCTCTTGCCAATTCAAAAGCCTTTCTTTTTCCGATGTCATCCCCTATCTCATCTTTGTAATTGCCGATAATCAAGACGCACTTAGGGTCAAACGTATGAAACCTTATCAGCTCGTACTCATCTGATACCAAGGCATTAAAGTTTGTAATGATTGAATTTTTGTAATTCAGAACCTGATTTGTACCTCCGGATAATTCTGAAGAGAGAATGAACGTATTCCGGTACTCATTCCCCATAAGCTTCTTTGTGGGCGTTTTTATTTCTACTATGAGTGCATTTGATGTAAGCTGATTGACATAAAGAAAATCAGCAATGTTGCCACCTTTGTTATCAAATCGTTTACCACCTACATAAGCTTTTTCACATAGCAGGACTGCCGGAGCGGAAAATATCTGAGAGATCACCCACGAGTTACTCTCAAACAGGCGCTGCCAGAATTCCTCCGAGTCATTCGTCCGATTTTCATCCCAGATTTTAAGCACGTTTTTTAGCTGACTAATTCCACTCATGCTATGCAGCTGTTTCAGTTCGTTTAGAGTCATTTCACCAAACATCTGCTGGAGTTCTTCCGGTGCCCGCTCAGTAATCGAAGAGCGGAGTGAGTCTTTCAGTAGCTTTACGCCTCCTGATCTGATAAGCTCAACATAACTTTGAGGGTCTTCAAGTACATCATCAACCTGAGGCCCTTTTTGCTCTATTTCCTTTAAACGTCTGTACTCCCTTTCATCGAGTATAATTGTATTTCGAAAGACAGCAACATCTATTTTTTCATTTCTTATAATATCAAGAAAGTCATGGATTTTATACAGCAGATCGAGATTATCTATCCGATACTTACAATCATATTCCCAACCCTTTTTTGAGAATTTTTTGAAGTGAAATATCTCAAGTTCGTAATGATGAAACTCTTTCTTGTGCTCATCATGAATTTCCCAGCATGTAGCTAATTTGTGAGCTATCTTGCTGTTTTGCACATAAGCATGGTGGATAGATTTTACGCGAGGATTGTCCTGTATTGCCTGGCTTTCTACATACAGCTTAATGTCTTCGCTGGTGAGATCTTTTGATAAAACGGTGATTGGTTCTTCCTTGTGGATGTTAGTCTTTTCCATGTGTGGCAGAATCAGTGGTTTAGACTATTCCATATGTTCCAGTAAAAGATAAAGTATAGAACGGCCATTTCAACCGTGCGGAAAAACTGATGGTCGGGACGCTCTGATATGTACCAGTCAAAAAAGCCGTTATCTAACCCTTCCGGCATTATCTGATAGAAAAGACCGTTTTCCCGCACTTGTCCCCAGGTTCTTTCTGAAGCCTGCGCAATAGTGTACTTCTGGCTGGTTATGGAAAACAGATACATACCCAGCTCGACATCCGTATCAAAGGATTCAAATGTCATAAATGAATTAATACTGCTTAAATCTACTTTCTCCATTGTGAATATATGTTTAGTTGTTTATTTAGGGCGCTAAAAAAATCCCCCGATGCCCATCGGGGGATTTTTTTAGCTTTATAAAGTTAAATAAAATCTATTTAATGTAGTATAGGTTTGAGCGCATCAAGCCTGCTGTGAATTCGTTTGTGAAACTGTTTATCGAATACCAGCATTTCCCATATATAATTCTGCCATTTCTCTTTCGGCAGCTTATCAGTCAGACAACGGAATGCGATCTGCGTCAGCCGGATTGTTAGCTCTGTCACCAATAAAAGCTCATCACCGTTTCTGATATCTCCGATAGTTAACCTCCCGTTACTGGTCTCAAAATTGCCCATCAACGTATTTGACGAATGAGTGGATTCTGAATATGGCTTATAGATAGCCTGATAAAGGTCAAATTTGTTCAGGTATATAGCAAGTTCTTTAAGATTAACACACTTCGGGTTAAACAGGCTGTACCAAACGACGTCTCTGTTTTTTTTGGATATATACTCCTGCTCGATCGAAATGCCGTCTTCCGGCTGCTTTTCCTTGAAAATATCATGATTGATTGCCCTGTTCAGATCATCTATCTGATCTGAACTCAGTGAGGTTTCAGGTACCTCTGGACTGGCAAATGAATTGTTTTCGTAATGTTCTTTTAGTTGTTTATATCCCCTATGTGCAGGATGGTGCCGCTCCAAATTGTTACGCTTTGCCTGATTAACACAGTATACGTAAGCGTGTGCCCGCAGATATGTCTTATCTTTCAGCAGGTACTCAAACTGAAGGACTGTCTCAAATAGCACCCGGACAAGAATCCGGCAAGGCTCGACTGTTGCATGCCGCATAAGAATCGACACCGAATCCGTAAGTTCAATGATACGGCGCAGGAAACCGAGCGTAATCGTTCCTTCTACAAAAGTCTGTTCAGTGCGCTCAGTCTCCCATACTATCAGATGGGTTCCTATTGAAACCAGTCTTGCCAGTGCCTCGTGGCTCAGTTCGGCATCTTTCAATAGTTTTTCATCAGCGATCTTTTCCGGTAGTAATTCCGGGACCGGAATCTGCATATTTACCATGGTGTAAACTTTTCAGGTGGGCATGCTTCCCAGTGAAGTATTAACAGGAAAACATGAGGTAACTAAAAAAGGTGCTACTCCGGCCAGTCCCACGTCTTTTCCTGCCGGACACTGAAGCCGGCCTTCTCCAGGAGCTCCTCCTTTTTCTCGATGCTGATTTTCTTTTTGCCCGACCGCAGCTGGCAGCGGTAATAGCGCCTGAGGCCCTTATCCAGGCCGGTCAGACTCCAGTAGTAGGGGCTCTCGATGAGCCGGGCAAAGGCCAGGTTTGTGGTGAGTTCTTTTGCCATGGTGGTATTGGTTTGCCGAAAATACACAATTCCCGCGTACAACGTTTGTCAGGCCGCTTCCGCCACCGGCCGGGCAATTTCCGCTATGATTACGGTTCAGGAAATGGTGCAGCGCATGCGCAGTGCCGACAAGCCCTTCGACATCACCTTTGTCACCGCCAACCGGACCACCGGCGAGGGCGGTCAGGTGCGGGAGCTGCGGTCGGCCGAGCTGCTGACAAAAAAGCGGGCATCAAGGCGCATTCTGGACTTCCGCTCCGTGCGGGGCACCCGTGCGCCCGTGCGGATCCACCTGGACCTGATTTTGTGGTTTAATAACATCCCGGTAGCATGATCGAATATTTTGAGGGGGATCAGTACGATGTGGCCGTCATCGCCGCCACCGGAAAAAGTCCGGGCGTCAGCTTCGCGCTGGCAAAGGAGACGCTGCCCGGCGCCGCTCCGTCGGCCGTCGCCCTGCCCGATGCCCTGATGGGTTCGGCTGTGGGCGACGTGATGCCCTGGGGCGACGGAAACGATTTCCCCCAGCAGCTGGCGGTGCTCTACAATAACGATCCGATCATCCCCAAAACGCTCGATAAGGTCGCTTCGATGATGATCGGCCGCGGGGTGCTGGCCGTGCTGGCCGATGTTGACGAGTCCGGCGAAGAGGCCGATGTGCCGATGCCAAAAGATCATCCCGTCGCTGCTGAAATCCGGACATTTCTTCAGAAGCTTGACTTCCGGCGCTACCTGCGCGAATCAGCGGGCGATATCGCCTGGTTTTTTAACGCCTGGCCGGAGCTGATCCTCTCCAAGGATCGTCAGAAAATCGTGCAGATCCATGAGCTGAACGCCGAGGAGTGCCGCTGGTGCCGCATGGACGAAAACGGCAACCTGCCGCATGTGTATCTCTCCAGTGCCTGGCCGAACGTGACCATCAGCGAGGAGCGATACACCAAAAAACTCACCGCCCTGGATCCCTACAGATGGGACCGCGTGGACTGGGTGCGGGAATCTGATTTTTACAAGTTCGTGTATCCCATCAGCTATCCCACACCGGGACGGCGCTACTACTCGCTGGCCCACCACTACGCGCTGATTCAGTCGGGCTGGTACCATGTGCATCTGGACGTACCTGCCTACAAAAAATACCTGCTGAAGAACCAGATTTCGGTTAAATACCACATCAAGGTCGATCAGGCCTACTGGCCCATCCGCTTCGGCGGCGCGGAGGTCTGGAATAAGCTCAAGGCCGAGGAGAAGCGGGCAAAAATTCAGGGCTGGCTCAAGACGCTGACCGATACGCTGACCAGCGCCGAAAATGCCGGCAAGGCGATTATGACCGAAATCGCTTTTGAGCCTGCCGCCCAGAACAAGGTCCGCGATTACGTGCAGATCACCACCATCGACGATAAGACCAAAGACGGCAAGTTCCTCGACGACAACCTGGAGGCCGCCGCGAATGTCTTTTACGCGCTCGGCGTAGATCCGGCAATCGTCGGCTTCGCCGGCGGCGATAAGATGGGGGCCAAATCCGGCGGCTCCGATAAGCGCGAGGCCTACCTGATTGCCCTCCAGATGCTGGCACCGTTCCGGGAGATGCTGCTGGAACCGCTGGAGTTTATCGCCGAGTACAACGGCTGGAAGGCCGCTTTCCCGAATCTGACCTTCCGCTTCCGGGATACGATACTCACCACGCTGGATACGGGAGCCGGCACTAAAAAAGTAGTCAGCTGATGCCGCTGTTTACCGACGATACCGCCTTTTTCCGCCGCTACGTGCCGGTAACCATGAATTTCAGCGTGGGGCCGCTTCGCCCCTATCTGGATCAGGTGGAAGAGGATATCCGCACGGGCTTTCTGGGCCCGGATCTGGCGGCGCAGCTGCTGGCAGCAGCCGTTCCGGTGCAGACGGATCCCGTTCTGGTGCCGGCCGTGAGCTATTTCCGTCAGGTGGTGGCCAACCTGGGTTTTGAGCGGTATCTGCCCTTTGCCGAGACGCAGATCGGCGACGACGGAGTGACTATTTCGGCCGCTGACGGCCGTAAGGCCGCGTTTTCCTACCAGACCCGCAACCTGGCCGCCCGGCTGGCGCAGTCCGGCTGGCAGGCGCTGGATAAGCTGCTGGCACACCTGGATGAGCACGAAGAGACCTTTACGGCATGGGCGGATGCGCCCTGCTACAATGAATACCGCAGCAGCCTGTTTCAGTCGGCACGGCAGTTCGCCACCTACTACCCGATTCAGGGAAAATGTCTGACGTTCCGGGCGCTGCGGCCCTTTTTAACCCGGGCCGAGCTGACGGCGGCTGACCGGCTGGCGCAGATCAGTCAGGTAACAGACCAGACCCGGCAGACGGCACTCATGCAGCAGCTGCGCTATGCCGTGGCGTTTGAGACCATTGCCGCCGGCATGCCCAATCTGGCCGTCGAAATCTCCGGCCAGACGCTTCAGGTCAATCTGGCCAGCCAGTACGGCGGGGCCAGTGAGTACTTTACGGCGCCTTCGGCCGAGCTGCTCGACCGGCTGGGACTGAAGCTGCGCCGGCAGGCGGATGATGCCTGGCAGACGCTGGATAATGCCCTGGCGGCGCTGAGTCCGCCCCCCGACACTGAGGATCCTGTTCCACCCGCTCCGATCGGCGATAAGATCGTGTATCTGTAATAGTTTTCACTTTAACCCCGATTCAGTGCCATGAAAAAGTTTCTGCTCCTGGGCTGGCTTCTGCTGGGCGTATCCGTCCTGCTGACGGCGGCGGATCCGCCGGATTCCGCTCTCTCCTGCGCCCCTGTTTCGCTGTCTGCGGCCGGCAAGGCTGCGATCACCCCGCTGCTGCACGCTGATCAGGCGATCCGTGTGGCTGACAGCATCCGTCAGACTGATGCAGCGCCGGCTGTTTCTGTTAATGCCCGGCCTGCGGCTCAACCTGCGCTGAAAACCCGCTACGTGGTCTATCTGGCACGCTCAGTCGTAACCATTGCTGACCTGCACCTGCTGCGGACTACTACACACAAAACGGCGGGTTCCTTGTTTGTCTGCGTGCTCCCTAAACGACTCTGCCAATCCGGATCCGGCGGGCTGCCTTTGCGATGTTTACCCCTGATGTAGGGCAATATTCACCATCTAAGCCAGAAAAAGCGGCAGAACTGCCGCTTTTTTCATTCTCACCATGCATACCATCAACCTCAAAACCCCCGATTATGACCTGTTTTTTACCGGTCCTTCGGCCTGGCATGAGCTGTCCGCAGGCCAGCGGATCGCGCTCATGCGGCTGCGGGAGCGCCTGAGCGACGCCCCCGAGAGTATTTTCCCCGCCCTGACGCTGCTGTTCGGCATGAAACGCCGGCATCTGCGGTGGTTTTTCGACGAGCGCTGGCTGCGCTATAAGGGCTTTGATCCGGAGGAGATTTCCCTGCTGCTCCAGCAGGGCCAGTCGCTGCTGGAACTGGTCAGCTTTGTGATGCGGCCCGACGAAAAAGCGGGTTTTCTGCCCCGGTTTTCCCGCTATAGTTACCGCTTCGGTACGCCGGCGGTCCTGATTGGCCGTTTGTTCCGCCGTCAGGTCTGGTGCGGCCCCGCTCCGGCCATGACGGACGCTACCTTCGGGGAGCTGATGTTTGCCGACCGGGCATACCGGGCCGCTGATAACGCTACGCTGACGGCGATTCTCTACCGGCCGGCCAAAAACGGTGTCCGCGGCCCGTTTGATCCGGACGGGGCCGATAAGCGGGCCGCCATCTTCCGCTCGCTGGATCCGGCGATACACGCCGCCGTCCGCCACAGCTTTGAGAGCACCATTGCCGTGCTCGCCCGCGCATTTCCGCATGTGTTTTCGCCGGCAGAGGGAGAAAAAAACCAGCCGTCGGCCGGCTGGCTGGATGTGGCGCTGTCGATGGCTAAATATGACCCGACGCGGATCCGGGAGTACGAACAGACCAACCTGTATCTGACCCTCAGGGCGCTCGACATGCAGCTCAGGGCGGATCAGCAGCAGCAGAAGGAACTTGAAAAACTCAGACGAACATGACCGAAGAACAGTACATCAGCTATTTTGAGGGGCTGGCCGCCGCCCATACGGCCATTCAGCACTCGGAAGCCTGCCCCCGCTTCTGGGTAGCCGATAACGATGAATATACCGAGGTTGTGCAGGCAGTACGGACAAAACTAAACCTGCCCTGTCTGCTGCTGGATCAGTACGTGGATGACGTGGACGACAGTCAGGATAATTTCCGGGTGAATGTATCCGGCGGCTTTTCTGTCCTTGTCCGCTTTGAGCAGGGCAACAGCCGGGCGCAGCGGGACGCCCGCCACCAGGCGCGGATGATAGCGCTCCAGATCCTGCGGCGTTTCCGGGCCGACTGCCGCAAACAGGCCTTCGGTAAGGGCGTACTGCTATCCCCGCCGTTTACGGGCGAATCCACGCCGGTGCTGGGCGGCATTGCCGTGGGCTGGAGTTACGGGTTTACCCTCTCGGCTCCCCTGTCGGTCGCTCCCGACGACTGCTGGGACGACTGATACGTACAACGTTTGTCAGAGCAGCAGCGGCCGCAAGAAGGCTATTTCGGGACCAAGCATTCTTCTCCCGTATGGCCATCTCGACAATCGTTTCTCCCGATCCGCTTTCACTCACCAGGGGCGGCCGCTGCGCCTACCGCTTTCAGGGTGACGGCCGCGTGGTCGCTGCCGGTACCGCTGCCATCAATGGCTTTGTGATTACCGGGCCGCTGGCAGAGGGTAACAGCATCACGCTTCAGTGGGGCGATAAGACCGAAACGCTGACCATCCGTAATAATCCCGCTGAACCCGGCGAGCTGCCGGCGGGTAACGGCGGATCAGCCCATGCCGACGCGATCGCGGATTACCTGAGCCAGTATCAGCCGTTCCGGGAGGATTTTACCGTGTTCCGCAGCGCCCTGAACGGCGTTGAGGGCGTGAACCTGACGGCCCGCCGCGAGGGTGCTGTCTATAATATCCGCCAGCTCAGCCAGAGCGGCAACTGGTCGGCCGGTAATGCTCTGGCCGGTCAGGACGAGATCATCCGCGAGCGCTACAGCATCTACGTCGAGCTGTTTGTGGCCCGGCCCGGCCTTGACGGCTCCGATCCGGATCACTTTGACCGCATCTACGCCGCTACGATTGACACGGATGCGGACGGCTACGCGGACTTTGACTGCGGGGCCATGCTGCACAGTCACCTGTCGGCCGATCTGCCCCTGTTTGAGCAGGCGATCGGTAAGGCAAACACCCTGTCGGCCCGCCCCTATTACGTCGCTTACGGCGAGGCGTGGGGCTCTCCCCTGAAGGTTGCCCTGGTGACGGAAGACACCGTCAAACGGGCCTATCTGGGCGGGGCGGACTACATTCATGCCGCCGGCGACGGTTTTTCACTCCCGCAGCTGGGCGGCATTCAGCCGGCTGTCAGCCGGGCGCTGCGCTACGGCCCGCGCCGCCGCTACGTGCGGCTCAACGAGCCGGCCTACCTGACATTTATTAACTTTCATGCGGCTCAGTCCACCGTCGGCCTCTCCGTGCGGCTGATTTTTGACGATAACAGCTCGCTGACCCGGACTGATCTGGTGGAGGAGCTGCCCTTTCCGGCAGGCGCCAAACTCACCTTTGCCACCGGCTTTAACGCGCTGGGCCTGGCGGAGCTGGTGCCGGCGGGCAAATACCTGACCGAATACTTTGTGGTGCTGCACCACGGGAGCAGCGACTACAGTGCGGAATACCGCTACACGATTGACTACGCCTTCCGGCCCTATACCCGGTATTTTATTTACCTGAATTCCCTCGGCGCATTTGATACGCTGACCACTTACGGGAAAGGCTCGGCCGAGCTCTCCCGGGTCAGCGAGCTGGCGGAAAGTGTTTTGCCCCTTCAGTATTCCCTCACTGACGGGCAGTTTGCCGAGTACGACGTGCAGCTCCAGCAGCAGTACGAAGTAGCCACCGGTTTCCGGCCGGAGAGCTTTCTGACCCGCTGCAGCGACTTTTACCGCTCGCCGGTTAAGTTCCTTCTCCGCCCGTCGCGTGAGGTTTTACCCGTTGGTCTGGTCAGCAAATCCATTAAGCAGGCCAAGGACGGGGACTCGCTGTTTGCGCATTCGTTCAGCTTCCAGTTTCTCTATCAGGACATGTTTTTCACCGACAACGACGAATTTGACGAAGGCCCGCCACCGGGCTTTTCGGGCGTGGGCACCATTACCGTCGAGCAGACGCAGGTCATCGCCGCTGTGGACAACACGGTGCCCGCGGCCGCCCGCCAGCTCACCAGCCAGGATCTGA
The DNA here is from genome assembly GCF_001870735.1 of Arsenicibacter rosenii. GTDB lineage: Bacteria > Bacteroidota > Bacteroidia > Cytophagales > Spirosomataceae > Arsenicibacter > Arsenicibacter rosenii. The sequence goes on from NZ_MORL01000003.1 coordinate 323,620, forward strand.
GCTATATCCGCCAGATCAGTGCGATCTCGGCCGCTACCTCCGGTAAGCTCTCCCCCTCTGCGGCCGATCTGCTGTTTCCCCGTAAGGGCACGGTGCTGACCAGAACCGAGGCCGATCTGTCCTACCTGAAATCGGACGCCATCTCGCCGGATGCTCCCCTTGAGGTGGGCGGGGTGACCGCTCCTTTTGCCGAAACCGAAGAGGCGGCCGGACTGCTGGCTTATACCAGGCCGGATGAAGAGAGCGAAAAAAAAGAGGTGAAGGTTATTGTCTACGAGAAGCTGAAGGATATTCTCAGCGATTTGCTGGGGCTGGATGGCTTTGTAAAGCTGGATGATGCCGGCGGGCAGCTGGAAGGGCTGTTTAAACTACTGATCAATACGTACGGCATCAATCAGGCGCTGGATATTGACAATCGTGCCACAATTGAATTAAAGGCCCATCGCGGCTTAGAGGTGATCGGCAAGGGGAAAGACGATAAGGGTGAAATCCGCCTGCGTCTTGATCTGGAGCCGTTACCCGCCACCGGTAAGTTTGCGCCTCTTCTCATCAGTGAAGACAGCAAAATTGCGTTCAAGGCATCGTTTGCCGAATTTATGGCGCTGGCGACCGGCGATAAAGAGCAAACGCAGGATGTCGACCCCGGACTGCCGGTTGCTGCCGAAATTGCTGATATTGTTATTTCGTCGGGTGCTGCATTAAACATCACCTTACCCGCCTTTACCAAAGCGGACGGCACGAAATACCCCTACACGGTTTCATATGCGGTGGAAACACCACCGGCCGGTTTTGCATTTTCTTCAGCCAGCCGCCGGCTGACAGGTACCCGCACGGTTGCAGAAGAAACCACGTGGCCGCTTGTGCTGGTCGGTACGGTAGGCCCGGGCTTACAGGCTGACAATGTTGTCAGAAAGCCGTTCAATCTCCGGGTGCTGGCGGCCCCGGTACCGCAGAAGCCTCAGCCGACTGTTACCCAGATTTCCGCCCTGACGCTGGTGCAGGGTCAGACGACACCGCTACAGGCGCAGGTAAGCTATGGTGACGGCGTGACCAAAACCGGTACATGGGCGGCTGCCGGATTGCCAAACGGCCTGAGCATTGATCCGGCAACGGGCAAATTCCCCGGCTTCCCGACCCTGCCTGGTGAGTACTATGTTACGCTGACCTGGACAGATGCGGACGGCCAGACCGATGACATGCAATTCACGATGGTTGTCGCGCCGAATCCGGTGAATGCCTGGCTGAAAGGTGTTTTTGTGCGGATTGATGTCAATACGGGCGGCGTTGATATTTTCATTCAGACAGAAAACACGAACGCAGTTCTGGTTGCCTTCCGGGCACTGGACAGCACGGTATATACCGGTAATGCGGCCAACGGAAGCCAGACAGGTACCGATCCGGTCGGAGCGGGTCACTTTCAGTCAGCGGTTCCGTCAACCGGCAACGCTGAGTTCAATTTCCGGGCCGGTTTCTATGCGTTCTCGCTCAATCCGAGAACCGGTGGTCTGGCCGGCGGCAAAGCCTATGCCGTGGACGTGAAGCGGCCGGGTGACACGACCAGTGAGGATTTCTTTTTCTACTACAATCCGGTCCAGAATACCCCCATTACGCCGCTCTTGACTGAAGCGCCTACAGCAGGCACCGGCACAAACCAGCTGGTTCCGCCCAACGTGGGTACGGTTCCCGTACTGGTTGGTCAGACAATCAGCAAACGGATGGCCGATTTCACGGGCTGGCTGGCCGGTGAAGTAAAGTCGTTTACCTATTCCGGTGTGCCTACAGGTGTATCCATCAGCTTTGATACCAATACGAATGAATTTGTGTTGAGTGGTTCGGCTGCTGCTGCCGGTAACAGCACAATCGGTGTTGTGGCAACCGGCGACAAGGGGTCGCAGGGATCGTTCAGTTTCAACCTGTCTGCAACTGTTGCAGCTAGTCAGATAACAGCAGTTTATCGTCGGTTTTTCACGTCAGGCGGCGGCATCATCGTCGGTGGGTCGGGTAATATGGGAGGCATTACCACGTACGGCAATGTAACATTCGGGGCTGTTGTATCCGGCACCCAGAATGTTGAAGTAATCGCCAACCGCTCAACTGCACCTGAAACAAACATCTGGAATGAAATCCCGAAAGGCTCAAACGGCCGCTTTGAATTTACGTTCGGACAACTGACCGGCGGGGAGACGCTGACGGTCCGCTTCCGGATCAAGGGACAGACTACAGAGATCGTGCTGACTCATACGGTACTTTCCCCGCTGACGGCAAACAGTACGGTCGAAACACTGGTCTGGCCGGAAGCACTTCAGCAGGGCAACAACCTGACCACAAACCAGCTGTTCCGCGTCTCCAATACTGACCCTGAAAATGCGTTCTTCAATCCGACGCTCACATGGGTTACCGCCTCCGGCCGTCAGTGGCTGCGGGTTCAGGCAACCTTGCCGGCCGCCATCCGCAAGTGGCAGGTGTATTACTCAGATGCCCACGTAGGTGAAGGCGTATCCGAAGTGAATATTCTGGTGCCGCCACACACGCAAACGTCGATCAAGGTCATGGATTCCAACAAGTCGAACCCGTATGACCCGACCGCACAAATCGCACGGGTTGCCGAACTGATGCTCGAATCAGGCGACCCGACCGGTTCACCAATCGCTCAAATAGTCTAACTGTCTGTCTCATGCAACCAAACGAATTTCGTGAGGCCCTGATCCGCCAGGGCTTCCAGCAGGTGCCCGGTGTGGCTGTCCTGTTCCGTCTCAACAATACACACCCGCTGTTTTCCGCCAACCTGATGGCCGCACCTGCCATTCACGTAGAGATTGCCCCCGGTAACTCGCGCATGGAGCTGGTCAGCAGCGAAGAGGAAATTGTCAACGTGTTAAACGCTGCATACGATGCCGGTAGCCAACAAACCACCGCTTAATACCTTCCGCTGGGCACCCGACTGGGTGACCCGGCCCAAGATTGCTGCCGTTGTCGATAACGCGAAGGCAATGTTGTATCAGGTGATTCAGGTTGATTCGCCGTCTGATCTGATCGGACGTGCCGGTGTGAGTATTCTCATTAAACCGGACCCGTCAAAGCCTGATATTCCGCTGGCGTCGAAAGGGCTGTGGCTGATCGGCAATGACCTGTGGGCGATCCTGGTGAACTTTCAGGCGTATATCCCTAACCAGAACAACAGCGGCAACTTTAACCCGAATGCAACGCCCTACGAACTGACGTATGAGCAGGGGCGTGCCGTCGCTAATTACATCGAACTGGCCGGGGTAATCGCTCATGAGGGCGTCGGTGAAGGGTATTTGCGGGAACACGGCTGGCAGACATCGGGTAACCACGTTTCGGCATTTGAACAGGGCATGGCCGCGCGGATTAAGGAACGTTTTGCCAGTGAAGCCCCTAACCGGAAGCCTTACTTCAAATGTAACTACGGAGCCTTTTACACCTTCCGGCACCGGATGAAGTTCGGATTCCGGATCGACGGAACGACGGTTCCGCCAACACACAGTTATTTCAAATCACTGCTTCAGAACCGTGCCGTTGCCCGGCAAAGCTGCCCGTTCTGGCAGCTGAACTATGATGAACTGGGTATGGTGCATGACATGAAATTCTATCTGGAAGATTTCGAGTCACGGCGGGATTTCTACATGATATGCTACGTGGCCGAAGTATGCAGGTTTGCTACGCTTCAGGATAACGGTCTGCCACGAAACCGGAACGCGTTTCATTTCTGGGTCAAGATTGAGCAGCTACCGGAACAGGGGATTACCTGGGCCATCCACAACCTGACCCGTTACCGGCGTGAGATTCCGTCGAGAGGTGGCCATGTGGTCACCACGGAACACCCGCAGGCGGATCACGAATTATTTGTGGCCGGTTGTCTGTTTGTCATCGCCATCGGTGTTATCGCGGCGACCGGCGAAACGATCAACGATAACTTCCACTGGGAAAATTCTGAGATATACGGCAACAATCCGGAGTACATGACCGAACCCAACCCGTTCCCGAATCAGGAGCGGGCGAATCTGGTTCGCTGGCGCAATAATGACGGCACCTATGATACGAATGCCCCCTACAATCCGGCCATCAAAGGTTATCCGGAAAGTCCGATGGGCTACATGTCGATTGCGCCCAAAGCGATTGAGATGTATCAGACCACGGCTGCGACGGCCGGTGTCGAGTGGCGCGACGGCCGGTATAAGTGCATAGAGCGAAATGGTTCGCCGGTCGACGAGCCCTGGGTAGACCCAAAGGCAGACAAAACCACGATTCTTGATATCGCTGCCATGTATGACGGCTACAATGCCACCGGACCGGGCAAGGTTCGCGGTGGTCTGGCGCTGAAGCTACGGGATAAGTCAGCAAACGGGCAGCGCAACCTGTCAGTGATGTGGTATCACGCCGGCCGCAATCCGGATGTATTTGAAAAGTATCTGGTCGAGCCGTGGAGCGGCAAACAGATTACCATCAACGTGCAGGGTGCTACCTGTGAGGTGTTTAACGAATCGTATCCGGTGTAAAATATGGGTGACCAAACGTGGATTAATAAGGTAAACCGCAAGCTTGCTGACTATGACGAGCACTTGCGCGGATTGCTGGATACGCCCTACAAATTTGCGTATGAGGCAATTAATTACCTGCATAACCACTTCGGGCATTTTGAGCTGTCAGACATACCGGCTTATCGGGGGCGAATGAAGTGCATTCAGACGCATGAGGGAAGCCGGTTTGAGCGCAAACCGTTTCCGGTCAATGAGCAGGGCGTGGCCCTTGACGAGCCGGACGGGGTAATGATCCTGCGCTGTGATGCGGACCCGCGCTGCTACTGGTACCGCTCGCCGGTCGCCGGGCATACCGTTCTGGCGGACTGGTTTAAACACGACCGCAACACCTGGACAGACGCACTGCAGAACGCCATCAACTACGTTGCGCCGCGCGAACTGGAACTGGTCGTCAGTACCGGCACCTACGTACTAACCAGAACACTCGTCAAGCCAAACGGGTATTTCGGCCTGAACATGCGGGGTATCAGCCGGGGGGTGACCTTTGAGTATAGCGGAATTGAGCCGGACGAGTACGGGCGGCGGGTCTGTCTGAAAATCCCCAACACAACCGGTATCAGTGAGCTGAATCATTGTTACATCCGGAGTATCCGCTTTAAAGGTGATTCAGGCACAATTGGTTTACAGTTTAATGGTGCTCAGGGTCAGCGTTACACGGACTGCCGGTTCATGGACAACCTGATCGGTGTTCAGCACCTGAACGGCAAAGGTGACTTTACAGAGTATTGTCAGGGTGAGGATTGCGACTTTAATATCGAGTGCGCTACCCCGGTTTCCTATGAAGGTGACCGGGGCACGGGTCCGGATGACCGCGCAGACTTCAGTTTTAAGGGGTGCGGTCTGAAGGGTACCAACTACATCAACACGGACGGGCGAGGCCCGGTAGTACTGATCGGAGACTACTGCCTGCCCTATAACGCCCCGTTTTCGGCTGAAATCTGGACACACCCGCATCCTGACCAGCAGCCGGGGGAAGTGATTGAGTATCCTGTTTTCAAGAACCTCAACGGCCCCGGCGAATACTTTACCCCGGTTTTTTTCGGCAATCTGACAATGGAATACTACGGGGGGACGGTGATACTGGGAGAAGGCTGGAACACGCTCTACGTCGGCAATATCATTATGAACGGGGGGCGTATAGCCTCCGGACGCGTGATCCCCTGCCAGAAGGCCCTGATTGACGGTAACCAGACCATTCCCATGGGCATCAATTACGCTATCAAACGGTATTTAGCGCCGGGCCGCAACGAAATGCGTGTGCCGCTGCCCAACAGCGCCTATACGGTGTCGGTCGATCTGGTAGGGACCAATTACACCTCCCGGATACTGTATACACTGATGCACCGTGGTTACGGCGCGGTGCCGTGGCTGCGGGACGAGGGGCTGGGCATCCAGGCAGGTCCTAATCAGACGGTCTACGGGCCTCCGAAAATCTATACGGAGGTTGACGGGGACGAGTATATCGTCATTGAAAACGGCAACTATCCGGCAACCGGTGAGGGCAGAATACTGGCATGGCTTAACTATAAAAGCGCCTCTGACTATCCGGTCGGGTCGGCGCAGGGATCAATATTCTAATGGCAGATACAGACTTATTACCGCCCGGCATTCAGCTCAATTATACCAGCGAGAGTCTGCCGTTTTTTGACAAGGGACTTAACCGCAGGGGCGGCAAGGTGGCCAATGCCAGCACGCTGATCAGCACCCGAAGCGAGAACGGACCGAATGTGCCGGACAGCTACCGCATGGATGCTGTCGAGTTCTGGCAGACCGCTCCGGGACAGTGGAAAACGCTCGCCGGCGGCGGCTTATCCGGCAACCAGTGGTTTTACGTGGCGACCGTCGATGCGCGCGCGGGCGGCAGTCTCAGTCAGGTACAGATCAGTGTGCGGGGCCTTGCGGCTGACAGCACGAATCTGGCTGTTTTGTTCTCTGTAAAAACAAGGGGCGGCATCGACGTAATCGAGCACCTCAACGGCCCGGCAACGCTGGAAAGCCGCTCTGTTTTCTGCGAACTGCGGGAAGGACCGGTGATGCAGCTTGTGGCAGGCCGCGAGAAAAATCCGGACGGATCGGATGCGGTAGACACGGCAGGAAACTACATTCCGGTCATTATCAACGTGCCGACTTACCGCGTCTATCTGCGTACAGCCGGTATTACCGTGCTACAGGCACAGATTACCAACGGCATTAATGTGCTGGCGGAGGAGGCGCTTGCTGACACGGTTTTTGAGCTGCTGACGGCCGCGCCGTCCGGCACGAAGGTATACGACACGGCCAGCAAGCGCCCCGAGTTCTGGACGCCTAACGAGGGCTTTACCTTCACGCAGGACTATAATATTATTCTGGGCAACAGCTGGCTGCAAATGCCCGGCTTTGAGTCAGCTGTCGTCCGTGCCTTCCGGCAGGGGCGGCTGAAAATGGTCTTTCTTACCGGCATGATTAACGGGGGCAATCTGGCACCGGGCACGGTCATCGGCAACATTCCGGCGGACTCGGAGCTGCGGCCAACGACCGAGATTTTCCGCGACCTGAATTTTACCGAGGGAGGGACACTGACCGTCTCTGCACCGGCAAACGAGTATTCGACCGGTACGGCTCCGATCAGCGCGGGGACTGTCTTCAGGATTCCGACGCAGGGCTGCATACAGATTTCGCCAAACGGCAATATCGCAATCAAATCCGTACCGATCGGTGCCAGCTGGTTGTCGCTGGCCTGTACCCCCTGGTGGATCACAACCTAATTTTCAACTATGATTGCACTACAAAAACTCGTCAATCTGTCACTGTCGGGCAACCGTCAGAACGAGTACCGGCTTCCGCTGTACTTCGCCAGCGGGCAGGTGCCCTCCGATCTGGAGGCAGAGGTGTATTTCGGGGACGATCCGACGCCTGTTCCCTCCCTGAAGCCGGCGTTTATCCTGCCCCAGACCCGGCCGGATCTGGCGATTCTGGTCATCTCCGGCCCCAAGATGCTGGCCGCATCGGATTACAGTAATCTCTACGTCGAGCTGAGCTACGGCGGTATGGTGCAGACGCGCGGCACACTGACGGCTGATCTGCGCACCGAACAGACGCCCCGGCAGGATTTCTTTAAGCTGCATACCTTTGGCGGTGACATGGTCTACGTCTTTCTGGATCAGATCATCGCGCAGATGCTGGGGGTGCAGGATGATGTAAACGAGAAGCTGGGCAGCGTGGAGGATATTCAGCAGGATATCATTACCCGTCAGAATGTGATTATCGGGTTGTCGGAGCAGACGGCTGACGACCGGCAGGCGACTAATCAGGACCGTCAGCAGGTAGCATCGGATACACAGACGGTTGGCAACAACCTGAACCTGACAAACACCTATAAGAACAGCGCCTACAGTTCGTCTGTTTTTGCCAAAACGAGTGAAGATAATGCCAAAACCAGCGAAACTAACGCTGCCGCATCGGCCCTGCTGGCCCAGCAGGAGCGTATTGCCGCGCAGGAAAACCGTTACCGCTATATGGGCAGCTGGGCACCCAACACGGATTACATCGTCGGCGACGGTGTTTTGTATGGCAATTCGTTTTACCGGCGCAAGACTGCCGGAAACAGCGGGTCTACCTTCGCAAAAGCCAATTGGGACTTACTGGCTGCCGGTGTTAATCCGCGCGGTTCGTGGGCGGCGACTACAAACTATCTGCTTAACGATCTGGTAGTATTCCGCCGGTCTGCCTACCTGGCTACATCGGATTTTACGTCCGGATCAACCTTTAACCGCAGCAACTGGACACGTATTGCGTCGGGCTGGAATCCGGCCGGTGCATGGGCTGCGACTACCCAGTACTACGAAGATGATATCGTAACGAATACCGGCAGCTCCTACCGGGTTACGGCCGATCACACATCCGGCGCAAGTTTCAGTGCCAGTAATCTCGAACTGATTGCCGCAAAAGGCAACACAGGCGATAACGCCTATACTAGCCTATCAGCCGGTTTCACCATGCCGGCTGTACTCGGGACGGTTTCGGCTACGGTCGGGACAACGGCCTGGATGGCGGCCGGGATAGCGGTGTACGTCGCGGGTGCGGGATACATGCTGGTGTCGTCGGTGACAAATGCTACCACCGTCGTGCTGCAAAATATCAACTATGTGGGTAATGCAGCGGCGGCGGCAAGCATCGCTTCAGGCGGGACCGTATCACCTGCCGGACGGGGAACGCCCAACTACGTAATTCCGGCGGCCAGTGTGAATACGTCCCTGACCTACGACATGGCGACGGATCCCAACCTCATGCAGGAAATCACGCTGACGGGCAACGTGGCGACTTTCAACCTGAACGGTAAGGCGTTCGGGCGGGTGCTGGTGCTGTCGGTGATTCAGGGGGGATCAGGCAACTACTCGATTACATTCGGCAGCGATATCAAGACACCGGGCGGGGCGGCGGTAGATTTCAATCTTACGGTTGGGGGGCGTACAATGCTGCATTTTCTGGCCATCAGCAACACCGAGGCACTGTTAACCTATATCAAGCTATAACACTATGCTGAGAGACCTTGCATCATCGTTCGGGCAGTTCACGCCGTCGTTATTTCACGATTTCACCAAAGGGGTGATGCCTTCCGGTTACACATTCACCCGCAACAGCATTGCAACGCGGATTAATTCAGCGGGGGCAATGGAAACGGTAGCGGCCAACGTACCCCGGATTGACTACGATCCTGTCACGCTGGCATGTAGAGGGCTGTTAACTGAAGAGAAGCGGACGAACTACTTCCAGAACTCTTTTACGCCCGGTAGCTGGGCGACGGCAGGTAGCACGATAAAGGCAGCAAACGCGACTATTGGGCCGGACGGCTCGCTAGTACCTTCGTTCACTAACACATCAGGTCAGTTTAGTGCTGTTACCATCCCCCTTGCGGCTGGCTTTACTCTGGCAAATAGCACTACTTATACACGCAGTATATTGTTTAAGTGCCTGGCTGCAAGCAATCCAACGGCAAATAAGAGGTTTGTTTGGGAGGTAACATTGGGTGCTAGCGGACTGGCTAATGCCAGTTTTAACCTCGCTACGCTAACTACGACAAAGAGCGCAACAATTGCAGCTGCAACACTGGAAGACTGGGGGAATGGCTGGTATCGCGCGATAATGACCTTTACGACGGATGCGACCGGAACGCCTTCTCTCGGAGGAAATTACATTGCCGGGTATGCATCCAGTACAGATACCTGTACACTGGCTTTTTTTGCGGCACAATTTGAAGTTGGCTCTATTGCAACGTCTCCTATTCCAACCGCAACCGCCGCCGTTACCCGTGAGTGGGAAAACACTGACCTATCATTAGCGGCTAACCCGTCATGGTTCAATCAGGATCAGTTTTCGCTCGTCATGGAAACCTACATCAACAAGTTTTCTAACGGTAGTGCAGGGGCTGGGCAGAGTCTCCTTTCCTTGCTCGGTACGGATTGGAGCTGGTTTGTACAGCAGTCATCGACGCTCATATATTTTCGAAATATCCGGGCAGGAAACACAGGCTTTCTCCCCTATTCGCTCAATCAGGTGCAGCGGTTTGCCGTGGGATTCAGGCGGGGGGAGAAAGTACGGGCCTTTTCACCCGGCAATAATTCATCCCTGACATCAAGTTCCGTTTCGCTTAGTTCAAGCCCGTTTACGGGAATCCGGTTAGGATCTTTCGTAAACGGAGACCAGCAGTTCAACAACTACATCCGCAAGCTCTGGATTTACCCGCGATCAATGGCGAGTCAATTTTTACAGGCTTCCGTCAACTAAATCACTATGCAAATCGAAGAAACAAAAGAGAGCCTAAAACGCAACTGGGACTTTCTAAGCCCTGAACAGATAGCCGATCTGGAAGCACGTGGCGTAATTGAAAACGTCGTCGATGCGACGTTCAACAGCCGGGTAATCGGCAACAACTACTCCGGTAACGCGAATACCCGCCGGGTGTACGTGTTCGGGCCGCACAGCGAGGAGAATATTGTCGGCGAGGCGAAGCCGTTCAGGAGCATCAGCAGCCTGAACCCTGTGAACATGCACGGGGTGGCGGGGTATCTGGTGCAGAATGAACCGGCGATACAGGCGGCGCTGATCGAGCAGAACGGGGGCACGTTTCCGGCGATTCTTGATCCGGTGATTCCGGAGCCGCCGGTGGAGCCGGAAGAGCCTGTAGAGCCGGAACCGGAGACCGAAACCCCGCAGTAGCCATGCCCGCCCATCTGCTGCACGCAACCGTCCGAAAGCTCTACAGTGACGCCAAATACGACTGGTGGGAGCTGGCCGAGGAGGCAGCGATCACCGTCGATGGTGTCAGCTATGTCATTCCGGCGGGCTTCGTGTCAGACGGGGCATCGGTCCCCTTCTGGGTACCGGACTGGCTTATTCCGAGAGCCGGCCGGAGCTTTCTGCCGTCACTCGGTCATGACTGGCTCTGCTCGCTGGCGATTGTGCCGGAAGAGACAGCAAACGCCTGGTACTACACCGCGCTACAGGATGCCGGTGTGCCACAGTGGCAGGTTGAGCTCATGTACAGTTACTGCGAGACGTATGCCGTATTCCGGTATGGCGAGCTGGTGAAGAACGATCTGTAGTCCCCGCCGGCGGGAGAAAGCCGGAGTATTTACCCAAACGTAACTCTATGAAAACACTGCTTAATCTCTCCCTGCCCCTCTGGCTGGCAGCTCTGCTGCTGGGCTCGCTCTGGGGCGTAAACGCCTACAGGCACTCCCGCACCGTCAGCAGGCTCACGGCCCTTGCCGACAGCCTGCGGCTCCGCAATACGGAGCTGGTCAGTGAAAACCAGACTCTTCAGTCCCGCGAGCAGCAGATTGCCATCGCCAGTCAGCGCCGGCAGCTGCTGGATGCCGTGCAGGTGCAGCTGCTGAAAGATTCAGTCAGCCGCCTGCCGCTTTTAACCCGGATCCGGTACGTATACCAGACAACCGGTGCCGCGCCTGCCCCGCCCGTGTATCTGCTGCCGGCAGTGAGCTCCCGGCTAACCATCTGCTACGATACGGTAGCCTACCGGCAGCTCACGCTTAATCTGGCCGAGCTGACCTGGCACAGGCGCACCGGTCCGATCCGGGCGGAAGCTGAGGTCCGGAAAGACCGCATCATCGCCGAATCGGCGCAGTCCTTCCGGGAAATAGCCGGCCGCGGCTGGTTCCGCCGGCGGCGGGCTGAGGCGGTCCGCGCCCTGAATCGTATTCAGGTCTGGGCACGGACGGATCAGGTGCTGACTGATTCCGCCGGCCGGATCCCCATTACCCCGTAACCAATCCAACAACCATGATACTACTTGAGTTTTTCACCCTTTCGGACAACTTCTGGACATTTCTTACTGCCGTTCTCGGTGCGGGTAACGTCCTTCAGCTGATCACCTTCTTTTTTACCCGCCGCAAACTCAATATTGAGACCAAGCGGGATCTGTACACACTGGTCGATGAGCTGAAGCTGAAGCACATTGAAGACACAACCCGCGCCGATACCCGCTATAACCTGCTTCAGCAGCGGGTCTATGATCTGGAAAAGGAAAAGCTGATTCTACAGATGACGCTGATGAAAAACGGCATTGAGGTGCCGGTCTACGCGCCTCCGAAGGAAGAACAACCCCCGAATCCGTAACAAGTATGCCATCCCGATCAACATCCGATCTGCATCCTGTTCTGGCCGCGGCCTGGCAGGATGCCTCTGCCAGATGGAAAAAGCAGTTTCCGTCGCTGGCCCAGCCCGTGCTCACGGCTACCTACCGCTCCCGCGAGGAGCAGGACGCCCTCTACCGGCAGGGCCGCACGGCTCCCGGCCCGAAGGTAACCAACGCCCGGGGCGGACAGTCACCGCATAACTTTAATCCGAGCTATGCCTTTGATGTGGCTTTTGTGAAGGCGGGGAAGACCGACTGGAACGAAAAACTCTTCCGCGAGTTTGCCCGGCTGGTGACCGATCCCCGCATTCAGTGGGGCGGTACCTTCCGCAGCCTGCCGGATATGCCGCACTTCGAGCTCAGGGGCTGGCAGCAGCTTACAAAGTAACCGTTCACTCTTCCGCCGGCGGAGCCCGCAGCCCCGCCGGCCATTAACCGCAGCCACATGATTCAGATCCGTAACGATGCGGGGCAATTCCTTCAGCTTTCCGCCGGGCAGGGCATCACCGTCGAGCAGGCCTCGGGCTGGCTGTCGGACGACAACCTGCCCGGCGCCTTCTCCTACCCCATTACCGCTCCGCTCAACGAGCACAACGAGCGGTTTCTGTCCTACAGCTGGCGGCCGGGCCACATCTCCCCGCAGATGGAGCTGCCCGTTAACGTCAACCTGGCCGGCATGCTCTACCGGCGCTGCACCTTCTCCTACCGGATCCGGGACGCCAAAATTGACGGGTATCTGAAAATCGACGGCGGCGAGGCCTTCTCAAAGCTCAAGGAGAAGCGGCTGGGGGAAGTACTGCCCGCCGGCATTCCCATGGCCGGCTATCCCGGTCAGCTGAAGGCCAGGCTCAGACAAATCGCCGCCATGGCGCCGGGCTCCTTCCCGTTTACGTTTTTTCCGGTGTACAACGAGCTGATGATTGAGCCGGAGTTCGGGGCCGACAAGCTGCCGGGCTTTACCCGCAGCAGCTACATTAATAACTGGGACCGGTATGATTTCGTGGTCGATTCGGCCGGTAAAACCGGCAACCTGATCAGCCCGCAGTTTTATCTGGCATGGATTGTTGAACAGGTGCTGCTGGCTGCGGGCTACCGCATGCAGGGGGACTTTTTCTCCCGGCCCGAAATCCGCCGGCTGGTGGTGCTGAATCTGACGGCCATGAGCGTTAAGACGGGCTTTTCCTCGCTTTTCCCCGATTACGTCTATCCCCGCTACCATGTGCCGGATATGACCGTCAGCGATTTTCTGAAGGCCGTCAAAACCCGCTTCGGGCTGGTGTTCGGCTTTAACTCGACGGAGAAGACCTGCACCATCCGGTGTTTTTCCGATGTGTGGCGGGAGCGGCCCGACCGGGACTGGCGGAGCTTTCAGAAGCCGGACTACGGCATTGAAGAGGCATCGGGATCGGGCTACACCATCGAGGAGTACCTGGATCCGGAGGATGAACTCTATAAGGTCCCCGACGGCAAGGGCGGCCTGACCCTGAGCCAGCCCGGAACCTACGTATCCGGCGACGGAGCAAACCGGATTACCATGCCCGTCGGTACGGCCAATATCACCTATCTGGTGACGCCCTACAATCAGGCCGCTAAATGGATCGTGCCGGTGGTGCGCCAGCCGGGCAACATTCTGGATCCGGCCTACCAGGCCTCGGCGCGGTATGTGACCGACGGCCAGCGCAAAAACAGCTGCGGGCTCAGGCTGCTCTCCTACATGGGCATGCAGAAGGATTCGGCCGGTTCGCTCTATCCGCTGGCCACGTCGGCCGTGCGCGACGGGACGCAGGCGCAGATCAGCAGCTTCTCCCCCGCCCTGTCGGGCCGCTTCGGGGGCTGGCATGGCGGGCTGGCGCTGTATTATTACTTTCTGTCCAATACCCGCAAAGTCACGGCCGACATGCTTCTTCCCGCGCAGGAGCTGGCCGCGCTGAAACTGCACAAGCCGGTAATGCTGTGGTTTGACCGCCAGCCGGGTCAGTTTCTGCCGGCCAAGATCACCGCCGAAGCACCGGGCCCCTCGGGCCTGCTCAAAGTCCGCGGGGAGTTTCAGACCGTGCCGGCAGCGATCAGCCTGGGCACAGAGTCATTTCCGGATCCGGTCTGGGTGGAGTGGACCGAAACCCGCACGCAGGCCTCGCGCTCGCAGTCGGGCGTGGTCTTCGTCGAGCGCCGCATTACCATCACCGTGAAGTGCTGGAAAGAGCGCCAGCGCATCACCCCGGCGGCCGTGCAGTCACTGCCGCTCAGGGTCAGAAAAAAGGTGGACTATGTAGTAGGCTCTTCGCAGCCCGACGTGGAAACGATCCAGACTTATTACGGCACCGGCACGCAGACCGTGCTGGAGAATAATACACTGGCCGACCGGCTTCAGTCCGGATCGATGCTGGCCGGCCTTCAGTTCTACACCACCACGTATCAGCTTGAACCTGGCGACGACTATAACATTATCTGATGGACTACCGCGATCTGGATATCAACGCAAAAATTAACCTGAGGGCCATGCTTCAGGCGTGGACCCGGGTGGCGCAGCAGCGCTTTCAGCAGAAGGAGATCACCCCCAAGGTATACGGGCTGATCACCAACCGCCGGGGCGTGCAGCGAACCAGCCTGGGCAAAAACTACCGGTTCGGGCAGGGCGAGCGCAAGTGGCTCAAGAAACGTACCTGGCAGCTGCGCGACAGCTGGCGCAGCCAGGTAACGGCCGGCAACGGCGGCGGGGCGGTGCAGTTATCGTTCCCGTTATACGGACGCTTTGTCGACATGGGCGTCGGGCGGGGCGTGGATTACCAGCTGGCAAAATACGCCCGCCGCAAGGCCAACGGCGAGGAGCTTAACCGCCAGCCCAGACGCTGGTACAGCAAGCGCAAGGCGTTTGAAACCCACCGGCTGCGTGAGCTGGCCGCCCGCTACTACGTCACGGTACCCGTCGACGTGATTGAAAACGCCTTATCAACGTCTATAACCCTTACTCCGTAACATGGGAATGACACAACAGGACCGGGCGGTCATTAACCTGGTCATCAACGGGCAGCAGGCCCAGACATCACTCAAGGAGATCACCCTGAGCACGGCCCGGCTGCGCTCGGAGATCATCAAAATGAAGGAGGCCGACAACCCCGAGCTCTACCGGGCAAAGGTCGCCGAATACCAGAAGATGGTGGCCGCCCAGAAGCAGATGGCCACCCAGATTAATAACACCACCACCGCCTGGCAGAAGTTCGGCCAGCGGTTTGCCGAGGTATCGGCGGGCGTACTGGGCGGCAACCTGATGACCATGGGCTTTCAGCAGATGCTGGGGCTGATTCCGGCCGTCACGCAGCGTGGCATGGAACTGAAGGACCAGCTGGCCGATATCGCCAAAACGGCCGACATGACCGATCTGGAAGTCGCCGGGCTCAACAAGGAGCTGCGTGGACTCAATACCCGTACCGCCACGAAGGATCTGCGCGAACTGGCGGCAGTGGGCGGTCAGTTCGGCATTGCGAAGGATCAGATGGCTGACTTTGTGGCGGGCGCCGACAAGATCAACGTGGCGCTGGGCGATCAGTTCGGCGGGGCCGAGCAGACGGTTACCCAGATGATGACCCTGCGCAATACGCTCCAGGACATCAAGACCGACCGCTCCGATCAGGATATGCTCCACATTGCCAACTCGATTAACGTACTGGAAGCTGCGGGGGCGGCTACGGCGCCCGTGATTGCGGACTTTACCAGCCGGATCGGCGGGGTGGCTATCCCGCTGGGCCTTACCTCGGCTCAGACGCTGGGACTCTCGGCCGCCCTTCAGGAAATGAACGTAACCGCCGAGCGGGGCTCAACGGCGGTAATCGACATCCTGAACGGCATGGCCAAGGCGCCGGCTGAATTTGCTCGGTATGCTATTGGTGCAGACGGGGCGAAACTAAGCAGCAAACAGTTTGCCGATCTGGTCAATAACGACCTGATGGGCGCACTGCTGTCGGTGGCCCGCGGCTTTAATACCGGCGATACGTCGGCCACCGGTATGGCGAAGAAAATGGACCAGATGGGCCTGTCGGGAACCGGGGTCATGGAGATCTTCATGAAGCTGGCCACTAATACCGACATGGTCGAGCAGAAGATTGCGCTCGCCGGCAGCAGCATCGATCAGACCAGCAGCATCACCGGGGAGTTCAGCAAGCGTAACTACGCCCTGGCGGTGAACATGAAAAAGCTGGGCGAGTTTGTGTCCAATTTACTGACCTCTGATACACTGCTGGGGCTGGGATCTGCGTTGACAGACATTGCTGTCAGAATGCTCGGATTAAAATCCGAGACAGAAGATACAATACATGCGTTTGAGGAGCAGAAAAACAAGGTTCAGAATCTAAATACACAGATCGGGCCATTACTTAGCCGGATCGACGAACTTAAGAGTAAGACGAACCTCTCGAAAACAGAGCAGGATGAGCTCAGGAAGGCCGTTGATAAGGTAGCTCAGGTTATGCCAATTGCTGCTTCCGGCTTCGATCAGTATGGAAGGGCAATGGATATCAATACTGAAAAGGCCCGGAAGTTCATGGAGCAGCAGCAGTATATGGCTGAGTACCTCAACCGCGACGCGATCAAGGCTCAGGAAAATGAGCTGGCCCAGCTGGAAAAGCAGCGGGCGGCACGGGTAAAGGATCTCAACAAAGGTGAGGTAACAGAAAAAGCCGGCCCCGGGGGCGGAGGTATTGCCGGTAGTCAGGCGCAGATTACCCGTAAAATGACCAATGAGGAGCTGTCTGCGATCCAGCAGGAAACAACGGAGCTGAATGCGGAGATCGAAAAGCGGAAGGAAATACTAAAAGGGCTTAAGGGCTACAGCTTAGATGTACGCAGGGAGATGCGGCGGGCGCGGCTCGGGGAAGACGTCCCTAAAATGCCGGCTGGAATACCCCCGTCAAAAACAGGAACCGGTACCGCTACCGAAATTGATCCGACTAAGGAAGAGAAAGAGCGGCTCAAAGCAAAGGAAGACGCCGAGGAGGCGATCCGCGAGCTGAGCGCAAAGGCGCAGGCCGACGAGAAAACCCGCGAGCTGGAGCGGGTGAAAGCCAACTATGAGAAGGAGCGGAAGAAGGCCAACGATGCCAAAATCTCGGCTGAGCTGCGCAAAACGTGGCTGGCCAATATCGCCGGTGCCGAGAAAGTTGAGCTCAAGCAGATCGAGGAGAAATACGATAAGCAGGAGCGCGACCGGCAGCAGAAAAAAATCGAGCAGCTGCTGAAGGATGCCGACGAGGAGCTGCAGATTAAAAAGCGGGTTGCGCTGGCCGACGTAAAGGCCGATCAGGCAGCGGGCAAAATCACCGACGAAGAAGCGAAGGCGGCGCAGCTGGTTGTCGAACAGACATATCTGGAGGCCCGCCGGCTGCTGTATACGGCCCACTACGAAACGCTCCAGGAACTGGCTAAAACCGATGCGGAGCGGCTGGAAGAAATCGCCCGCCAGAAAAAGGAGCGGCTGGCCGAGATTGATACGGCCATTCAGGAAAACGAAACCAGCCAGCAGCAGGCCAAATCCGAGATCGTCGAGGCTGAGACCAAAACCCGCAGCGAGCAGGAGCAGAAGGAAGAAAAAAACCGGGCAGATGCCCTGAAGGCCCACATGGACCGTCGCCGCGATATCTTTAACGATTCGGTGATGGTGCTCAAGGGCTTTTTTAAGGAAAACACCAAGGTTTACAGGGCGGCGCTGATCGCCCAGCAGGCCTGGGCGCTGGCCGAAACGGGCATCGAATACGGCCGGGCGCTGATGAAGTCCGTGGCCGCCGCTGCCGGCATTCCGTTCCCGGCCAACCTTTTAGCGATCGCTAAAAGTGCGGCCGTGCCGACGCTGAGTTTTGCCGGTGCCGTGGCCCGGATCCGGGCCCAGAAGTTTGACGCCCCGCAGTTTATTGACGGGGGCTTTACCCGCGACACGACCGGTATGCCCGGCGGATTTTACAGCACCCCGACGTTTTTTTCGGGGAAAAATTATTCGGTCAGCGAAGACGGCCGCCCGGAGTTTGTTATCAACAACAGGGCGCTTCAGGTGCCGGCGGTTGCCAACTTTGCCCGCATGCTCGACGTGGTGCAGCGCTCGGGGAATTATTCGGCTGTGGGAAACAGCTCGCCATCCGGATCCGGCAACGAGGCGCTGCTGGCTGAGATCCGGGCCATGCGGCAGGATATGCAGCAATCGGCTCAGCGACCCGTTTACGCCAAAATCCATTACCAGGCATGGGAGGATGAGACCGGCCGGATCAGCGACATCCGGAATCAGACAAGTTTATGAGTCTGTTTTTGGGCTGTAGCATGAAAGCCCGTACAGTTTCGTGTGCGGGCTTTTTTAAGTTCTATCGCACTTTTCACCGATACCTATTGTTTTTTTTTACAATACCTGTTGTAAAAAAACGTATTGTATGTAGTGTTATTTGCTTTCTATGTTGCATATTCGCGCTGCAAATCCCGTGAAAACCAGAGACATCATGACCCAAAACTACATCGCCATGAAAAAGATAGTATACGCAAATCCTTTGTATCTCGCACTCTAACCTATGTTTTTGCCAGTTGAGAAACTGCCAGCTAAAATGTCCCATACAGTTACTTATTTGTTACGAATCAGTCAGTTAATGGTTAATTAAACGTTGAAACAACGAGGTTAGGCACATTCTTTGTGGCCTCAACAATCAATGTATTGTCTATTCGAGACCGTGCACCAATAAGTTATCTGTAAACCAATACTTTCCGAGAGACGAAGACACATGAATAAAGAAACTCCCAACGAGTATAAAAGTGTAACCGCGCACTATATAAAAAATGAGCTTTTCAGGACCGTTTATGTTAGTGGCGTATACGGAGGATTTACACCGGAAGGCTTATTGAATGTAAACTTTTTTACCGAACGAGCGACAATTCCCCAGCAAATCACGATTACCCCTATTCAGGACGGGCAAAGATTACGCCTCGAAGAATCAAACCCTGTTGGAAAGCAAGGCATAACCAGGGAATTGCAGGTAGGAACTGTTATGAGTATCCAACAGGCACAGGCTTTACAGATCTGGCTTGCGGATAAAATTGAAGAGTTCAACAGGTTCAACCAATAAAGCCTCATAAAAGCATTATGGTAGATCTTTTTTTTAAACAATCGACAATACACGGAACAATTAACTCGGCAAAGATATGGATACTAGCTCCTCTTACCGTGTTGCCTCCCGTCCAAACAGCCAAAGCAGTAAGACAGCCATCATTTTCAGGCGTATCAGTTTTATATATGCCTCAATTTCTTGAGCAATTCATTGAAGAGGATGAAGTAAATAATTCAGAAGTTGAACGCCTGAATCAAGCGAATACGGCTATGCTCCCTGCCTCGATTGAACACTTACCTAAAGAGACGATAAAATTCATCTCTCAGAAAAACATATTAGCTGATGACATCTATACAGCTGATGAAGAATTAACCATTGTATTTTACAATCACGGAAAAAAACATATTGTTGATTTCTATCCCAACGGCGAGATTGCCTTCGTCATCAAAGACGGCAATAATTTCAAGACATGGGACTTAAATGAAGAAACTTTTTATGACACACTTATAAACAACGTTGAATAATAAGACTCTATGCCCGCCGACGAAAAACCCTGTTGCCCAGAATGCGCACTAGTTATTCCTGTCCACTTACATCAACATGATCGGCCCCCTACCGATATCCAAGACGATGAAGTGCTTTATAGAAGGTTTTTTGTAAAGGGGCCAACAAAGGACTGGAAAGCAAGGGGCAAGCAAGATATGGCTAAGGTTTTTCAGCTTTCAAATGACTCATATAACCGGTCATCACTAAGCAATGAATCCGACGTGCTATTTGATGATACAGGTCATTATTTTGCAAATGCCGGTATTCTTTCTGTTTCGATCAAACAGATAAGAAGTGCAGCAGGAACTTACACGTTAGAAGCACAGGGGAGAATACCTGCCCGTATTCTTTATTTTAATGCCATCCATGATCCTATGCACTGCAATTATGCACATGCTCAACTGGAAATATGGGAAAATGGCACTAGGGCACCTTCTCAGCCAAGCTCCATGAAAACAGTATTCCGAGAAATGCTATCTGACAATTGCAAAATGATTCGGGATGTTACTGAAGATTAAAACCTGCCACATCGGCAGGTTTTTTATTTAGATTGCCGGTCCTAAACCCCGTAAAAATATGTCATCCCACACGAAATGCCCTAACTGCGGCAAGTCCTTCACCGGCATGTTTGCCACCAGTCCAACCACGGCCAAACAGACGGCCACGATTAACAAGTACACTAATGCCGACAAGGAAGGGTACTGCATTGTCTGTGCGCAGGATATCTACGCTCAGATCGGCAGAAGCCTGACGCAGCAGAAAAATGAACTCGACACCAGGCTTCGCCAGATCCTGCACAAGTTCCCGATCCTGACCAGCCCTGCGCCGGTTAACTGGGACTATGAGGTGCTGGGTATGATTACAACCCAGACCACCAGCGGCACCGGCTTTCTGACTGAACTGTCACGGGGCTGGAACGACCTGTTTGGTACCACCTCAAATGCCAGTAATCAGAAAATTGCAGCGGCTACCAGCGTCTGCATGACAGAGCTGCGAATCAAGGCCGCCAGGGCCGGCGCAAACGCCATTGTGTCAGCCGACATTGATTTCAGCGAAGTAGGATCCGGCAGCACCAATATGCTGATGGTGTGCATGGCCGGTACAGCGATCCGCGTAAAAAGTCTGGAGTATTTTCCGGAGGTCAACCGGCCGCTGATTATCGAATCGGTTGAGATTATTAAAAAACTGGATGAACTGGCAGAGGAAGATCTGCTGAAATAAGTATGGACGAAAACGAAATCATCAGCCAGCTCCGGGAATTCTTCCGAACGGCTGAACTGCCGGAAGCACCGGTGCAGCTTAATTCATATACCAGTATCAGCGACACGAAGTCCTTCGTCGAGGTATCGCTCCGGCTGATTGAAGGGCGCCTGCCAGCTCCTCGAAAAATGGCAATTGCAGAGCTCAGTCAGCTGAAGAAACTTATTGAGTCACGGTAGCGGCTCCGTTACTTCCCGCAGGTATTCCGTCCTATATATAAATAGTGGGTTTACTATTATATAGGACAAGCAGAACGGCCGGCTCAGATTGAGCCGGCCGTTTTTAATGGAACCAGATTACTTGCTATTAGCTGAATGGCATCATCGAAATCACTCAAATGTCAACAATGGGTCTTCTCCTGTGATTTCAAGAAAAGCAGGAAGAACCGATCCCCACCAAGCCTTAAATTCTAATGCCTTTTCCGGTACTCTGGTATTAACATATAATACCAGAGTAGTAAGCATCATCATCAATAACTGCTTCCCGATTAACTGAATAGTCTCCGGATTCCTTAACTGGATAATACCTGCACGCCCTTCAGAACTTACCTCTACCTTACCATGGTAAATATCTGTCGCATGTATTGTCCCTGACCATCCCCGGTAAAGCACCTCATACATACCGGCCAGTTTAAGATACTTAGCCAGTTCCTCAATGCTGTTAACCGTCTCCCTGTCATTAAAAAGTGTGTACCATGTAAGTTTGCGCTTTTTCCCGTTCCCGTCAATCCTGAGACGGTCATATTCCTTAAGAGCATCCGCATATCTCGGTTTTTGCAGGTTTCGTTCTAATTCCTGTTTCTGCTCTTCAAGATCCACAGGTACAGGTGGTATAAGCCCCGATATTATTGAGTCCGCAGCAAACGTTGCCTTGAGCTGCTTATACTCCTGCGTTGACGGATCTGATTTATCCAGATTGTCTTTCACTCGCAATAACCGGAAAAGATTAAAAGCCGCCCCCCTGTTCTCTGTGTCTTTTTCAAGAAGATAAGCCAGATGCATATGCGTCTCAAACATAGATCTCAACAGTGCCTTCACAGGTTCTGCTGAGGAATGGCGGATTAGCAGCGAGCCGGCATCCGCCATTTCCAGCGTATGCCGGAAAGACATCAGTACAGGTAAGTGATATTCCTCTTTTCGTTGTTTGTCTATATCCCATTTTAACAGGCGGGATCCCATATCGACAAAGCTATCGACAGTGCTGCTTACTTTTTCAGCTACGGCACTGACATCCGGCTGAAGCTTGCGGGGGATAATTTCTTCTATTCCTTCAAACATAAAATTATTGTTTACTACACCCGTAACATCATATTAATAAATGAGGTTCTTTCGCGACAACCTTTGTACAGAAAAACCCTCGGTTTCCTGTACCCGGGCCATTGAATACGAAGTCGGCCCGTTTCCGTTCATAAAATGCGTTCAGTATTCTAAATTCAGCAAATGCCCCGAAAGCGGGGTTTTCTGAACGCATATTATGAAAATCGGATACGCACGGGTCTCCACCGAAGACCAGCACCTGGATCTCCAGCTGTCGGCACTCACCGCCGCCGGCTGTGAAAAGATTTATCAGGAAAAAATCAGCGGGGCCAAAACCGACCGCCCCGAACTGGCCCGCCTGCTGGAGCACATCCGCCAGGGCGATGAGGTCATCGTCTGGAAGCTCGACCGGCTGGGCCGCTCGCTGCCGCACCTGGTTGAGCTGGTCACCCGGTTCGCCGACCGCGGAGTAGCCTTCACCAGCCTTCAGGAAAAGATCGATACTTCGAGCCCCAGCGGCAAGCTGATCTTTCATATTTTCTGCTCACTGGCCGAGTTTGAGCGGGAGCTGATCCGCGAGCGGACCAACGCCGGCATTAAGGCGGCCAGAGAGCAGGGCCGCGTCGGTGGCCGGCCGAAGGGACTCTCGCCGGCGGCGGAGAAAACGGCGAAGACAGCCGAGGCACTTTACCGGGCAAACCACCACATCCAGGAGATTGCCCGCCAGCTGGGCAAATCAAAGGTCACCATCTACAAATACCTGCGATCGCGGGGCATTGAATTTCAGGAACAGTAACTATGAAGAGAAGAGATTTTGTTATCAGACTTATCGGAGGGGTCGGTGTACTGGTTGTATCACCCGCGATCTCATCCACAGAAAAATGCTATCGGTTTGACGATCTGTTTGATCGTACTGTTTATAACAATACGAGATATCATCACCTGAAACCGTCTCCGCTTTATGACGGCATTATCGGTGAGCTTCATACGCAGGGACGCATTCGTAAGGGCAGACATGAATATTACTGCCTTGGCACGTATGACTATAGCTTCAGTAATGAGCCAAGTCTTACTCATCCCAGCAAATGCTTCTCAATTCCCATAAAAGAGTCCTATACCCTGTCTGAATTAAGAGTTATCTCTGAAAATGTAATGGAGGCACTGGCTTCCATTGAATATATTATAGAAAATGAACGAACTATTGGTTTCGCTTTCTTCAATACTGTTCCTGATCAACTTCACCTACGTTATGATGGCAACTTCAGAAGAGACCGGACTATCGTAACCTGACAAACCATGTCGGGATCTGAATTACTCATAACTATAATCACCCTAACCATGGTTAAGCGTAACAAACTTTAAAACAAAATGAACTGGTACAAAAAATCTAACTACCCACTACCCAAAGCTGGAACGGTAATCGTTTCCGTCTATAGGGTACATGATAATACTGAGTTTACCGCTGCGGTAGAATGCAGCGAAATTGGTCCGCTTGATAAGGACGGTGACACATTCATGTACGCTGACGAAATTATTGCATGGATGTATCTGCCCAAGCCCTATAGCGGGACAAGTACAGGGTATTTTATCGGATGAAAGGTATTAACCCGCGGGCACGCTTTGAGCCGGAAGAACCTGACCGGATTGACGTCGATGAAGCCAGACTCCGCTGGAACGAAGAAACCCGGCGGATTGCCAGAGAGCAGCGCGTATCAATACCCGATGCGGAGCAGATCCTGTTTGACCGCTGGCGGGAATTTCAAAGAGTTTTACACACGTAGCTATGACCAGGCTGGAAGAGATTCAAATCAAACGGGAATTCTACAAAAAGCTCACGAAAAAGCTGGAGCGGATTGCTCAGGGCGAGCTGACGCTTACTGACTACATAGCCGAGGTGGGCGAAAAACTGGAGCGGCTTGACAGTGAGCTAATGGAAATGATCGGCCGGCAGATGCAGCTTGACAGTGACAACAACCGGTCATTCAGTTTCGGCGGAGGTGATTTTGGCGGAGGCGGGTCCGGCGGATCGTATGACAGCGATTCATCGTATAATTCCGGCAGATCCGGGGACAGCAGCAGCGATTCCGGAGCTGCCGGATGGGATTGATCGTTTGCGCCACTAAATCATGTAAAAGCATCACCCTGATCAGTACCTGGTTAACTTAGCACAGTTAGTTTTATTCTCGGTTCTTATGCATCAGGATCCCGGGCATTCATCAATGAGTGGCCGGGACTTTTTATGTCGATCCGGTAAACATACAGGCGTTTCGTGTTGATTTGGTGGTACCTGATCGACACATCAGTCACCACCAAATCACGTAAAAGCACCAACCGGCCTGGGAGCGGCTATATTTACTGGCTAATGTTTTATTACGGTGGGATAGGATCCCGGTTACCCGTCTGGGGTGGCCGGGACTTTTTTTGTATGTTCGGGGGATGATTGAGGTGATAGATCTGTTCGAACGCACACCCGGGCGCTGGCATCCGGATGTGATGAAAAGCGGGCATGACTGGGAGACGGTGCTGGTGGAACTGCGGCAGGCGATCCTGCATATCCGGACGGATCCGTTCCGGGTGACGGTAAAGGTGAAGGGTGACAGGCTGGCAGGCATGAAGGTAGAGGTGATCTGCGCCAATCTGGTCATCCGGCGGCGGGTGATCGACAAACTACTGCCGGTGGTGACCCCGAAGCAGGAGCCGCGCCCGAAGCCGCAGCGGGATGATCAGCTGGCTGCCTACCGGCAGGACCGGCGGGTAATCTCGCTTACCCAAAAGATTGATGAGCTGGACCGGCCGGATCTGACAAGTGAGGAACAGGCCAGACGGGCAATGTTTATCCGGATCCTGAATGATCTGAAGACCCGGGAGTATCCGGATTTATAGTTTCGGTTGAGTCAAACCAGATCAGCCTGTTTGCTCATATTCACAGTATCTGTTTCAGGTAGTATCACTCATCAAATCGTTACGTAGTACGCTTAATAAATTCCGTCTGCCCGCCTCTTTGATCTGTAACTATTTTCATAAATTGTTGACTCACCATAATAAAAACAAATAATGAAAGTTTTCATAAGCTGGTCAGGTACAAGAAGTAAACAGGTAGCAACACTTTTTAATGACTGGATACCAATGGTACTGCAATCTGTCGAATGCTGGATTTCAACAACAGATATTGAACGCGGGTCTATGTGGTCTAAAGAGATTTTTGCTCACCTAAACGAGGCATCGATAGGTATCGTCTGCCTGACAGAAGAAAATAAGAACAATCCATGGATTTTGTTTGAAACAGGAGCTTTATCAAAAGGTCTTCCGGAGAATCGTGTGTGTCCTTTTTTAATTGATCTTACGGTATCAAATGTAGGGTCGCCTCTTTCACTCTTCAATCTGGTGATTAGAGATAAAGAGTCTGTACGACAATTAATGAGAACAATAAACAACGCTCTTCTTGATAAGTCTTTAGAAGAGAATAGATTTAATAGAACATTCGAAAAGTATTGGCCCGAGTTTGATAGTAGCCTTGATGAAATTATAGAGCAAACGAAGTCTGAAGATATACAGTCTGAAATAGAGCCGGCTAAACCTGCAAGTGAGCAATTACTGCATGATCTGGCCTCAAATATCCTTCGGCTGGCTAATCGCATAAGTGGTATGGATATGAATATCAACCAATTATTTAACGAGGTCAGAAATCATCCGGGATCCCGGTTGTCGACTGAGGCTTTAGCATACCGTATGCCGAAGGAATTAGGCACCCCCGGAATCGGAGCTAAGGATTACCTGGATAAAATGGTGGAATTAAACCGGAGTCCGGAAGAAATGGTAACTGATTTGATGAGATTGTATGGAACAGGAGAATCCTTTGCAGCTATTAATGTTTCTCAGTACTTAAAAAACTTTCATAATATAGACTGGGAGCCTGTAAACCAGGACTAGGTTTTGAATAGTAATTATCAAGGAATAAATAAAGCCCGGCAGTCCCGGGCTTACTCATTTACGCGGCTTTAGGTGGGTGGATATCGTGCCATGAGGTCAGCAGGTTACGGATCCGGTTGCGGCGCGGCCGTACGTAGTGACGCAGCCGTTTAGTGGTGGTCAGCCCCAGCAGCTGGGCCACATCTTCGATGGGAACCATGAGCTCGTTCAGCGCCATATCGGCAAAGGTTTTCCGTGAGATCTTGGTGCTCAGGCCAGGCGGCAGGCCGACGTGCGCGGCAATAATCTTCAGGTGATCGTTGCGCCGCTGATTCGATTTGGACGGCAGCTTCGTTAGATCCGAACCGTATTTTTTATAGATGGCCACCGCCGGCTCCAGCAGCTTGACAAAAAAAGGCTTTTTGGTCTTGCCACGCCGGCCCTGGAGCCAGTACTCCCCTTTTTCTTCTTCGATGGTGTATTTTTTGGAGGTATAATCGGCATGGTGCATGCCGGTGAAACAGTTGAACACAAACGAATCCCGCTCCCGGTCCAGGGCAATGGCCGACTTTTCGGGCAGGCCCAGGGCAAAGAAATCAAAGTCGATCAGCCGCTGGAGCTGCTCATGGGTCAGGTGAGTAGTGTCCGGATCCTCGTCGTCGGCTTCGATCACGTAGCCCGCCAGCGGATTACGCTTAATGTACTTACGGGAATCGTTTGCCGCCCACTTCAGCACGGCGCGGAGGTGCTTGAGGTGTTTTTCGACGTGTGAATACTTGAAAACCCGCCCTTCCAGCAGAAAATCCATCAGCGTATCCGCCTGCTTTTCGGTGATGGAGCTTGCCGGCAGCTGGTCTTTTTTAATGGATTTGAGCCAGTCGGTGATGTTCTTGACGTAATTCTCCTGAATATCGACCGTGGCCTGGCTGAGCTTACCCCGTGCGACGCGGGCACGCTGCGCTTCCAGATGCAGATCGGCCAGATCACTAAAGGTAAAGACCAGCCGCCGGGTAACGGTTTTGGTGATGGTTTTACCCTTTACCTGGATCTGGACCTGTTCGCGGATCACGTCGTGATCCATGCAGCGGGATTTGATCAGCGCGGCCGTAATATCAAGACCTTCGTCGTGCAGCGACCGTTCGATATCCCATATACGATCAGATATCCGTTTGAGCCGCATGTTCTGTTCCTTTGCCCAGACGCTGCTGCCGGTGATGTGCTGGGCGGTGCGGTCCCACTGTTCGGGGGTACAGGTGATGTGGGTGGATCCGATTTCTTCCCGTTCGCCCTTATAGGTTACGCGGGCCTGAATGGTGCCGGACTTGCCGTCCTTTTTTTTACGGTACCAGAAGAGGAGTGACATTTGAGAAATGTTGAACATCGGGTGTCGGAATTATTAATGAATGAAAAAACCGACACGAATAAATATCCTAAGTGTAACCTTTTGGTCAGAATGTAACCTGGCGTGCGACCGGGCCTTAACGGCGCTGAGAATGAGAGCGGTTTGAGAAGGGGGTAAAAACAAAAATGCCACGTTGTGAAACGTGGCATCGTCAAAACCGAGGGCTTTAGCGCCTTTTGGCAGAGAGAGAGGGATTCGAACCCCCGGACCTGTTACAGTCAATGGTTTTCAAGACCACCGCGATCGACCACTCCGCCATCTCTCTGTGTCGTGGTTTGTGGGTGCAAAGATATAGCGATTTTTAAGGCTTGTCAATACCTGACCAAAAAAAAATGCCTTTTTCTGCGTAAAAGCCGTACTTTTGCACCACGGAAAAACAATTAATTCGTGGAAGCTACCAATCATTTGCCCGTCGATTCTCCGAACACAGGTTCACTCCCAACTGTTGACGTTGCCCGCAAACTGGGCTTATTACCAGACGAATACGACCGTATTTGCGACATCCTTGGCCGCAAACCCAACTTCACCGAACTCAGTATCTTCTCGGTGATGTGGTCCGAACACTGCTCGTATAAAAATTCAATCGTCTGGCTGAAAACATTGCCGCGCGACTCCGAACGGATGCTGGCAAAAGCCGGTGAAGAGAACGCCGGACTCGTTGACATCGGTGACGGACTAGCCTGCTCGTTTAAAATTGAATCGCACAACCACCCCTCGGCCCTCGAACCGTATCAGGGCGCGGCAACGGGTGTGGGCGGTATTAACCGCGATATCTTTACGATGGGCGCCCGCCCGATCGCTCAGCTCAACTCGCTCCGCTTCGGTAATATCGACCTCCCGAAAACGAAACGCCTCCTGCGCGGGGTCGTGAAAGGAATCGGTGACTATGGCAATGCCTTTGGTATTCCGACGGTAGGCGGTGAAATCTATTTCGACGACTGCTACAACACCAACCCGCTCGTGAACGCCTTCTCGGCCGGTATCGTAGAAGTGGGTAAAGTTGCCAAAGCAACGTCGCACGGTGTCGGTAACCCTGTCTTCATCGTTGGCTCAGCCACCGGTAAAGACGGTATCCACGGCGCTACGTTCGCCTCAGAAGACATTAGCGAAAAATCAACCGAAAAACTGCCGGCGGTGCAGGTGGGTGACCCCTTCATGGAGAAACTGCTCCTCGAAGCTACCCTCGAAATCATTGCGTCGGGCCACGTTATCGGTATTCAGGACATGGGGGCGGCGGGTATCATCTGCTCTACCTCTGAAATGAGCGCTAAGGAAGGCTTCGGTATGGACGTTAATCTGGACCTCGTACCGACGCGTCAGGCCAACATGCAGCCGTTTGAAATTCTGTTGTCAGAGTCGCAGGAACGGATGCTGGTGGTGGTTCAGAAAGGAAAAGAAGACGTTATCCAGCAAATCTTTGATAAGTGGGATCTGCACTGCGCCCAGATCGGTACCGTTACCGATACCGGCCGTCTGCATTTCTACCGCTGGGGTCAGCTGGTGGCCGATGTACCAGCCCACGACCTTGTGTTAGGTGGCGGCGCGCCGCAGTATCACCGCGAATACCGTGAGCCGGCCTACATCAGCGAATTTGCTAAATTCGATATCAATACCGTCGCCGACGTAACCGCCGGTGAACTCAAAACGGTGGCCGAACACCTGTTGTCGCACCCGAACATCTGCTCACGGAAGTGGGTATATGAGCAGTACGACTCGATGGTAGGCACGGCTAACCGCAGCACCAACGCCCCGTCGGATGCGGCTGTGGTACGCGTGAAAGGCGCGGGTCTGCCGCAAACCGACAAATCAATCGTCATTACGGTCGACTGTAACAGCCGCTACGTAAACGCGAACCCGAACACCGGGGCGCAGATTGCGGTGGCCGAAGCCGCCCGTAACATCGTTTGTACGGGTGGTGAGCCGCTGGCGGTGACGAATAACCTGAACTTCGGAAACCCATACGTGCCGGAAGTGTACTGGCACTTTGTGGAAGCCGTTAAAGGCATGGGCGCGGCCTGTAGCCGCTTCGAAACACCGGTAACAGGTGGCAACGTGAGTTTCTATAACCAAAGCTCGGATGATGGCCCGGTATTCCCGACGCCTACCATCGGTATGCTGGGTCTGATGGAAAATCCGGACAACCGCATGACGCTGAACTTCGGTCAGGCGGGCGATGCGATCTACCTGATCGGGTCAACCAAAGACGACATTGCGTCGTCGGAATACCTGTACTCGTTCCGTGGCGTGAAAGCGTCTCCGGCTCCTGCCTTCGACATCGAAGAGGAAGTAGCCGTACAGGCAGCGGTGAAGCAGGTGATTAAAGACAAACTGGTTGTTTCGGCCCACGATTTGTCAGATGGTGGCTTGTTTATTGCCCTTGCCGAATCGGCTATGGCGGGTAACGTTGGTTTCTCCATCAAAACGGATGCCGGTCTGCGCACGGATGCGTTCCTGTTCGGCGAAAACCAGAGCCGTGTGGTGGTTTCGGTATCGGCCGGTCAGCAGGCGGCATTTGAAGCGGCACTGTCGGCCAGCGGGGTTGCGTTCAGCCAGCTGGGCGAAGTTACTTCCGGCGACTTCGTTATCGACGGCACGACGCTGATGACCGTTGCGGACGCGAAAGCGGCTTACGACAATGCACTGGGTACTAAAATGAGCTAACCAGACATTTGACCATATACGTTTACGGGACGGTTGCGCAGGTTTCTGCCGCAGCCGTCCCGTAATTTTTTATTCGTTAGCCAATCCGGCACAAAGTTCTTATTTGCGTAAAGCGGTATACTTCTTTGTGGTGTATGTTCGCGTGAGATGCACCAAAGTAAGACATTCATAGTCAATAACTTAACGTAAATATATGTTATAGTGGTGGCACGACTTTAAGTCGTGCCACCACTACGCGTCGGATCGTGCCACCACTCTTTTCGCACGTTAACCAAATATTATTTTGCCACAAAGCCGAACATTAGCCCTTGTCAATTACGTTATATGATTAGTTTTGCTGCTAAAGTACAACAAAACATAAATATAGTCATGAACGATACACTCACACCGGTACTGACCAGTACCGAATATAAGGCTTTCCAACCCAACGACGGGCTGCGCTACGATTTCCACAACGGCGAACTGATTGCGCTCGCTCCCGAATCAGACCGGCACGAAAAGCAGGTCAAACGCGTCGCTGACGCTCTGGAAACAGAGTCAGGACTACGGCGCTGCACGGTTTTCCACACACACACGAAAATCGAAACACAGGCAGACGTCACCTACCTGCATGCCGATGTGTCGGTGACCTGCAATTTTCTGGAGTTTAAGAGCGGCAATCCGATCATGCGGCAACCGCGCATGCTGGCCGAAGTCGTAACCGCCGACTCCCGCGACCGCGACCGGGGCTTTAAATGGCAGCAGTACCAGCAGGTTATTTCGCTGTGGTACTGTCTGTTTGTTGATCCCGAAAACAAAACAATTGATGTGTACACGAAGGACACCGGCAGCGGTGCCTGGCATTGCCGCACGTATCGCCAACCGGATGAGCTCATCCCGTTTGACCGGTTCGAGATGGCCATTCCGGTGAAGAACTTCTTTGTCTAAGGCATAGGGCGGGGAGCGTAGGGCGTAGGGTATCGAGCAGAGAGTACATTGGTGTACGCCCTTCGCTCTCTGCTCTACGCCCCCTACCCCGCGCTCCGCTTAATAAAACCACTCGCTTACCGTCTTTTTCGGGGGAGCACTTTCCAGCTTTTTCTGTAGGTCGTCCGGAATTTTAGGGAAGAAATTAATGCCAGTCCGGCGCTCTACCTCATCGACCGTCACCACAAACGACTGCAGGGGTTCATCGGAGCCTTCGTTTTTCAGCAGAAAGGCAATCATCCGGATGTCGGGTGCATTGCAGTACAGCAGCACTTTGTAGTAATACTCCGGCACGGCCACTTCATTCTGCTTTCCAATCGTCGGTAAACCCGGTTTCAGCACCGGCCCGGTCACCACATAAATGCCCTTATCGCGGAACGCCCACGACCGCACCTGCTCTTCCAGCGATTTCCAGATGCCACGGTTAAACTGGGGAGCCTGCGGACTCATGTTGCTCATATAAAACGATTCCCGCATCATGCGCTGCGAAAACTTAAAGTCACCGGCAGGTGCCAGGTGACCCCGATCATAGCCCGATTTGGTATAGTCGGCCGGTACGGCGGAACCTGACGACACCATCGGATCGGGCATAAACTGCTCGCGATCCCGGTCGGCATTGCCCGTAATTTCATAGGCCAGCAACGGATAAGCTACCCAGTCGGCCTGTTTATATTGATCTTTAAAGCGGAGGGTATACCCCTCATGCCGTACAATTTCGTCGGATGCCTTGAAGCCGGGCAATGCAAAATCAACCTCTTTTTCAAACGCAAACCGATTATTGCCCGACTCCGATTTACCGGCTTTCCTGGTCGCTTCCGGATTGTTTGGTGCGTTGCTTTCGGTAGCTTCATCCGGTGCCGCATTATCTGATGCGGAAGACTGGTCGTCAGAGGCTACGTCTTCCTCAGGTTCAGGCGCTTTGTAGGGGTTATGGCCCTGTTTGCCTTTTTTCGACGGCCCCAGACCAATGATTTCCTTCACATCGTTCCAGAATGCCACTACCGGTTTGGTCTTTCCGCCATAGTGCAGGAACAATCCGACCAGAAAAAAGAAAAATAACAGGACTAACGTATTCCCCCGCAGCCGGAACCCGCGGCGGTGATACGAATTTGTGCGAAATTTGGGTTTGAAAAACATAAGAACAAAGTTAAGCATTTCGGGATGTCACAATTACATATCGTGGTTATTGGCGGTGGAGCAGCCGGTTTTTTCGGGGCGATCACAGCCGCCGAAACCTTTCCCAATGCCCGCGTAACCATACTGGAGAAAAACCGGTCGGTGCTCAGTAAAGTCCGGATTTCGGGCGGCGGCCGCTGCAACGTAACCCATGCCTGTTTTGATAACAAACTGTTTGTCAAACACTATCCGCGCGGCGATCGCTGGCTGCGGCCCTTACTCAACACGTTCGATGCCGCCGCAACCGTACGTTGGTTTGAGTCGAAAGGCGTGCTGTTGAAAACGGAGGCCGACGGACGTATGTTTCCGACCACCGATTCGTCGGAAACCATCATCGACTGCCTGCTCGATGCGGCCGACGACCTGCGCATCCGGATTGAAACGAGCTGCGGAGTAAGCCGGCTCCTGCCGCCAACCACCGGCGAACACCGTTGGTCGATTGAATTGCTTTCAGGCGAATCGTTGTGGGCCGACCGTATTTTGCTAGCCACAGGCGGCTATCCGCAGGCCAACTCCTATGGCTGGATGCCCGAACAGGCTGAGCCGCTGGTCCTGCCGGTTCCTTCGCTGTTTACCTTCAATACACCCGGCAATCCGCTCCTGCCGCTGGCAGGCGTTTCGGTACAATACGCCCGCGTGCAGATTGTGGATACCAAGCAGGAACAAACCGGTCCGTTGCTCATTACGCACTGGGGTTTCAGCGGTCCGGCTGTGCTGCGGCTGTCGGCGTGGGGTGCCCGCGAACTCGCCGACCGGAATTATTCATTTACCCTGCGCATCAACTGGCTCCCCGACCAGAACGAGCAGCAACTCCGCAACGGTTTCAACCAGTTCCGGCAACAACACCCGAAAAAGCAGGTAACGTCGCAGAACCCGTTCGGGCTGCCCAACCGCTTGTGGCTGGCTTTTACCGAACTGGCGGGCATGGACCCGAACGTCCGCTGGGCCGAACTACCGGGCAAAGTGCAGAACAAGCTCATTGAGCAGCTGACAAACAGCCGGTTTCCCGTCTCGGGCAAAAGTACCTTCAAGGACGAGTTTGTGACTTGCGGCGGTGTGGCGCTTGGCAGCCTGAACCCGCAGACACTCGAAAGCAAAGCCCACAAAGGATTATTTTTTGCCGGAGAAGTACTGGACGTCGACGGCATTACCGGCGGATTCAACTTCCAGAATGCCTGGACCACCGGCCACATTGCCGGCAAACACATCGGGCTTTAAGACATACTCCGCTGACCGGCCATTTTTTTCCGGTAGGTCAGCGGAGACATTTGTTTGTGCTTCCTGAACACACGGTTAAAATACGGCACATCGCCAAAACCGGCATCGTATACAATAGACTGGATCGGCAGATCTGTTTCCGTCAGCAACTGCGCAGCATAATGGATACGCATGTCAATCAGCAATTCCATCAGTGTTTTCTGCGTCACATTTTTAATATAGCGGCAAAAGGCCGTCGGACTCATGTTGGCGACTTCGGCAACATCGCGGAGCGAGACCGCTTCGCGGAAATGGGCAATCAGATAAGCAAAAACCTGCTGAAAGCGTGCTGTTTCATGCTGGCTGTAGGCTTGTTCCGCAAACATACTGTCGATGGGCTGTAAATCGGGGCTTTTGCTCAGCCGGTCGAGCACGGTAAATAGTGACGTTAGCCGGTCCAGCGGACTTTTTTCTACCAGCTCAATCATTGCCGGAGCCAGCCACGCCTTTTCAGCCGCGCCGGGTTGCAGCCCCGAACGGGCCCGCTGCAACATTTTTCTGATGGGCCGGCATTCAGGCAGTCCGAAGAAATCATTCCCATTGAACAGCTCCCTGAACTGAATCACCACTGCTTCACACGGTGCGTCTTCGCCCCGGTCGCGGCTAAGCCAGCAATGGGGCAGGTCAGGGCCAAGTAATACCAGATCGCCCGGCCCGAAGGCATCCATCTGTTTGCCGACATAGCGCTGCCCCTCTCCCTGCAGAATCAGTGTCAGCTCGTATTCAGGATGAAAATGATAGGGTGCCGTAAAGCCCGGTACCGTAAACCGGCGTACCAGAAACGAGTGGTTTTCGGTGGTTGTCAGATGTTCGAATACAGCGCGCATACAGTCAAAGGCAAAAGTCAGCGATATTAGCCCTATACTACCATTTAGCCACTTATAATGCTAATATAAGACAAGAAATGGCTAATCGGCTCCAAACAAACCCGCCGGTAACCCGCCAACTTTGTGCGATCCAATAAGCTATGTATATGACAACGACTTATTTAGAGAAACCTTTCACCCTGTCGGCCGACGCCATTAATTTTTATCAGACCTACCGGTACATCAAACTCAAAGACGTGCTGGATGCTGACACGCTCGCTTACTACGGAGAAGCCATTGAACAGACAGTAGCCGGGCTAAACCGGCAACATCAGCCACTGGATCAGCGCGATACGTACGGCAAAGCGTTTCTGCAGGTGTTTAACCTATGGCAGCAGGATGACCGTTGCAGGGAATTTGTCCTGAGTAAACGACTGGGGCAGATTGCGGCCGAACTGATGCAGACCAGCGGGGTACGGCTATACCACGATCAGGCCTTGTTTAAGGAGGCAGGCGGCGGCATAACGCCCTGGCATGCCGATCAGTATTACTGGCCGCTGGCTACCGACAAAACCATTACCGCCTGGATACCGCTCCAGCCTGTCCCACCCGACATGGGTCCGCTTGAGTTCAGCGCCGGCAGCCATGCCATTGTCGAAGGGCGCGAACTATCGATCAGCGACGACAGCGAAGTCCGTATGCAGCAACGCCTGCGGGTAACCGATTTCCGCCATGTCATTGAACCATACGAGTTAGGAGAGGTTAGCTTTCATTCCGGCTGGGTCTTTCACCGCGCAGGTGCCAACCAGACGGATCAGGTCCGTAAAGTGATGACGGTCATCTACATGGACAAAGACATGGTGCTGAAAGAACCGGAAAATGAGAACCAGCGCAAGGATTGGGAGAAGTGGTGTGCCGGAGCGCAGGTTGGTCAGGTGATTGATACGCCGTTAAATCCTGTCATCTACGGGTAGAACCAAGCCGATAAATCTGTATTTTCGGGCATCATCCGAATAGTAACCGCATGCTCGAAGCCATTCAGGAAGCGACCCGCTTCATTCAGTCGAAAACCACCATTCAGCCAGTTATTGGTATCATCCTAGGCACCGGTCTTGGTGCACTTGCCAATGAAGTTGAGGTCGAAACCACTATCCCGTACGAGGAGATTCCGCATTTTCCGTTATCGACCGTTGAGTTTCATTCCGGTAAACTGTTGTTGGGCAAACTAGGCGGCAAGCCGGTCGTTGTGATGCAGGGCCGTTTTCATTTTTACGAAGGATACACCATGCAGCAGATCACGTTCCCGGTACGGGTCATGAAATGGCTGGGCGTAGAAACGCTGCTGGTATCCAACGCATCAGGCGGCATGAATCCGGCATTTAAGGCCAGCGACCTGATGATCATTGATGATCACATCAGCCTGTTGCTCCCCCAAAACCCGCTGACGGGCCAGAATCCGCCAGCGTTCGGCGACCGTTTCCCCGACATGAGCGAGCCTTACGACAAGGCGCTTATTCAGCAAGCGGAAGCCATTGCCGCCGCCAACGGCATTGCCCTGCAAAAAGGGGTGTATGTCAGCGTGACCG
This sequence comes from Arsenicibacter rosenii, assembly GCF_001870735.1. Taxonomy (GTDB): domain Bacteria; phylum Bacteroidota; class Bacteroidia; order Cytophagales; family Spirosomataceae; genus Arsenicibacter; species Arsenicibacter rosenii. The sequence continues at coordinate 359,710 of NZ_MORL01000003.1, forward strand.
GTCCACAGCTCGAAACCCGTGCTGAATACCGGATGCTGCGACAATGGGGGGCCGATGCCGTCGGGATGTCGACCGTTCCGGAAGTGATGGTGGCACACCAGATGGGCATCCGCGTGTTTGGCTGTTCGGTCATTACCGATATGGGCATTCCCGAAACACTGGTCAAGGCCGACATCGCCCACATTCTGGCCGCTGCCGCCAAAGCCGAACCGCAACTGACCTTGTTGATTAAAGAACTGGTGAAGGCGCTATAAATCTTCTTCATCTCTAAGAGCCTGCTGCGCGCGCTTCAGCTCCTGAAACGTTTTTTCGTTTCCCTGCTGACGCGCCAGCTGAAGGCCCATGTCGTATAACATATCCGCTTTCTGCACCTCCCCCTGTTCGGCATACAGGGCGGCGGCATGATAATACGTGGCCAGATAACCCGGATGTTCCGTCAGCAACGTCTCCAGATAATGCAGCGCCTGACCGGGGTCGGCCTGCATGTATTCCATAGCCAGCGCGTAAACATTAAACGGCTCACCGGGTTCTTCCTGTACAAATTGAAGTAATTGTTGGATACGATCGGTATTCATAGTTGCTAAAAAATTAGTATGCATGCATACGATTATTAAATTCGATTTGTAAATTAGCCGCAAAATAGCGGATAGTGGACAGGACACCTTGCGCAACGGGCAATTTAACCCGCAACAACTGCCGGTCCGTTATCTGCTCAACTACAAAACCTCAAAGAAGCATGAAAATCTTAGTGTGCGTGACGAGCGTGCCGGACACGACAACTAAAATCACATTCACCGACAATAACACCCGGTTCAACAAGACCGGTGTGCAGTTTATCACAGGCCCTTACGACGATTATGCGCTGGCAAGGGCCGTTGAACTGAAGGAAAAACCCGGTGTTACGGTCACGGTGCTGAACGTTGGTACTGCCGACTCAGAGCCGGTTATCCGTAAGTGTCTGGCCATCGGTGCCGACGATGCGATTCGGGTTGATGCCGAGCCGACGGATGCCTTTTTCGTGGCCGAGCAGATTGCCGCCATCGCAAAAGAAAATAACTACGATCTGATTCTGATGGGTCGCGAATCGATTGATTACAATGGCGGACAGGTACACGGTATTGTCGGTGAATTGCTGGGAATGCCTTCGATTTCACCGGTTATGCAGCTCGACATTGATGGTTCAACGGCCAAATTAACCCGTGAAATTGAAGGGGGAAAACAAGCGCTGGAAGCTCAGTTACCCCTGATTCTGGGTTGTCAGGAGCCGATTGCCGAATGGAAAATCCCGAACATGCGGGGGATCATGACGGCACGGACAAAACCGTTGAAAGTAATACCGCCTGCAGGCAATGATACACTGACTAAAGTGGTTGGCTATGAATTACCGCCACCACGCGGATCGGTGAAAATGATTCCGGCCGAAGAAGCCGAAACCCTCATCCAATTGCTCCGTACCGAAGCAAAAGTCATTTAATCATTCCTGCTAAACCCCATTAATTATGTCAGTATTAATTTTTGCCGAATTAGACGAAGGCAAACTGAAAGGCTCCTCAAAAGAGGCAATATATTATGGTTCAAAAGTAGCCGAAAGCCTGGGAACGGCGGCGACGGCCATTGTGATCGGTCAGGCTGATGACGCAGAACTGGCCACCGCCGGTCGGTTCGGGGCGGCGAAAGTGCTGCATGCGGCCGACAGCAAACTAACCGAAGCCAACGGCATGGCCTATGCCAGCGTAGTGGCGGCGGCGGCTGAGCAGGAAGGCTCAACCGTTGTGGTAGTGGCCAAATCGTCACTGGGCGATGCCATGGCTGCCCGTCTGGCGGGTAAACTACGGGCCGGACTGGCGGCGAACGTCGTTGATCTGCCAAATTTATCAAATGGTTTCCGCGTAAAACGGAGCATTTATACAGGCAAAGCTTTCGCGGAAACGGAACTGACGGCCGACAAAAAAATTCTGGCGATCAAGAAAAATACCATTACGCCGGAGGAGAAAGAAGCAACAGCCAGTGTTGAAGCCTTCAGCCCGGCCCTGAACGACAGTGACTTTGTACTGAAAGTAACAAACACCGAAAAAGCCACCGGTGATGTATTACTCCCTGAGGCTGACCTTGTTGTTTCGGCGGGACGTGGCCTGAAAGGCCCTGAAAACTGGGGCATTGTCGAAGATCTGGCGAAGGCGCTGGGCGCTGCAACAGCTTGCTCGAAGCCGGTTTCGGACCTTGACTGGCGGCCTCACCACGAGCACGTGGGTCAGACCGGTATCAAAATCAGCCCGAATCTCTACATTGCAGCAGGTATTTCGGGCGCCATCCAACACCTTGCCGGCGTGAACTCCTCGAAGGTAATTGTGGTTATCAACAAAGACCCGGAGGCTCCCTTCTTTAAGTCAGCCGACTACGGAATTGTCGGTGACGTATTCGACATTCTGCCACGGCTGACTAAAGCAGTAAACGCCCTGTAGAAACGCAGGAAGTTGCGTTTCTACAAACGGACATACAATATCCTGCAACATATCTTGCCGCTGCAAGCGTATGGTATGTTGCAGGATATTGCCCGTTATCAGGGGCAGACCGGTCGCTTTCGCAACCTGTTAACACGATGATTCAGCAAAAAGCTAAGCCACAAACTCATTTTGCGGTATCAGATTCACCATGTTAACCTTGCGAAATGAGACGCAAGATGTTGCGTCTCTACTAAAATTGTTAATTTCGCGCTGTGGAAAAAATAAAGCTTGAAATATTAGGTTTATCACCCAGTCAATCGCAGTCGGGTTCGTTTGCGTTGGTTCTGGGCGAGGAATATGGCAATCGACGCTTGCCAATAATTATTGGTATGTTTGAAGCACAGGCAATTGCCATTGAAATTGAAAAGATTGCGCCTAATCGCCCGATGACGCACGATCTCTTTAAGCAATTTGCTGAGAAGTTCAAATTTACGGTACGCGAGATCGTTATTTCTGACCTGCGTGAAGGCATTTTCTACGCCCGGATCGTTTGCTCGGATGGAGTTCGGGAAACCGTCATCGACGCTCGCCCTTCTGATGCCATCGCCATTGGTATCCGTTTCAGCGTGCCTATTTATACGTACGAAACCATCCTGTCGGAAGCCGGTATTACTGCCAGTTCGTCTGACGAAGAAGAGGAGGAGAAGCCGGAAGAACTGGTGCGTTCGACAGGCCGCTCGCCGCGTGCGTTCAGCGAACAACTGAAAGACATGACGGTTGACGAACTGCAACGGATGCTCGACGATGCGCTTGCCAACGAAGAGTACGAACGTGCCGCCAAAATCCGCGACGAAATCAGCCATCGGAATTAATGATCTAATCTATACATTTGCTAAGCCCGCTCTGTGAGCGGGCTTTTTTGTAGGGCCTATGCCCTGCTGCGCTGTGCCAGGTCGGTGTATCACTCCTGCGCTGCGACAGGGCAGTGCCCTGCCTTACAGCTGGTGCCCTTTCAGGGCGGAAGGGGATTCTTTTTATCCGTAGTCTCAAAATATCGGGTAAGCCGAAAACGTTTGGGAGGGGAAAGGGCGTTTCTTTGCCTGATTAACTGCTATACCTGATGAAAAATCCGTTTTTCTATATCCTGTTGCTGATCCTGGTTGTGCTCGACGGCTGGCTCATGTCACACCCTAACCTGATCGGCCGCTTTGGCGTCTGGTTTTATGAATACGATTACCTGCGGACATTCCCGCGTGCGGTCGGCACGGTAGCCGCCATCGTAGGTGTAGCCCTCGTACTGTCTCTGCTGGTCAGCCGGCTGGCCCGCCCGATGGCGCTGGCAGGTTCCGCCATTTTGCTGACGCTGGGTATCCTGTGGCTGATTCAGAGTATCCAGCAGTTTACCTCCGGCGTTTATAAGCTGACAGGTGCGGGCTTCAAAGCCGGAGGCATGCTGCTGCCCGCCCTGGTCGTCGCTGTTTTTGCGAAAGGGTTTTACGACATTTTCCGGAACCGGGTTAAGAAGGTGTAGGTTACGCCGATGCAGCCGGAACGCTGAAAAAGCCGGTTCCGGCTGCATCGGGCTACTGCTTTACCGCGCCGGTGGCCCCGCCACACGGTTGATCGAGGCAAGGACCTTGTCAAGACCGGCATAGGTACCTCCCGACGTGGCCGACAGGTTAACAAACTTATCGGCCACACGCCGCTTGTTGTAGATCAGAATGGTATTCCGGGCATTCGGATTGATCTGATACAGATAGCTCGTCGGTTTATCCGTCAGCGACGGTACATAGACCACCGACAACTCCCGTAAGCCGTACCGCTTTGAGAAGGCGGCCAGTTGCTGCTTTACTTCGGGCAGGGGACGTTTTCGGGGATTGGTATAGATCAGAAACGCCTTGAACCGATCGGCACCACGGCGTTGTATCTGCTTTTCCAGAAACACGGCCAGCTGCGCCGCATTGTCCCAGTCGTTATCCGAGAGCCACGCCATTACACCGGCTGTCCGGTGGCCGTATTTACACATCGGGCAGGTTTTGGTTCCCTGATCCGGTCCCCACACATGAACCGGATCAAACGCCGGGCACTCCTCTCCGACAACCAGCCCCGAGGAACGGTTATCACGGTCATATCCGGCATGCAGCACCAGATCGCGGTGGCCTTCCCAAACCCCATCATTCTCTCTTGCCAACGCCACGCCCTTATAACGCACCAGCCCCTCACGCTGCTCCAGCCGGTACCAATACGTGTCTGTCAGTTGCGGATCGCCCTGAAACACAAAGTCACTGATCCAGTAGGCGCTTGTCTGCATGGGTGCCTTCACGACCGCATGAATATGCGCCGGGGCATCACGGGTGGGATACATGCCGGGTTTGATCGTATTGATTTCGTAGCGTCCCTTGGCATCGGTCCGGAGCCAGCCGCGCAGATAGCCATGCCACCATGCATACGACCGTTTCTCTTCGTTACCCCGTTTCGGATACTTCCCGGCCGCATTGGTATGATAGGCATACAGCAATACCCCGGCGGCGGGCGTCACGCCGTCTGACAGGTAAACGGTCCCGGTAATCCGTATCCGCTGTCCGCGAACAGTATCGGGAGCAATCGTCAGCCGGTGAGACAGGTGGCCCGGCAGTTTGTCAAACAAGCAATCGGTGCAGGTTGGCGGCTCATCGGGCGGCATCGCCATCCGTGAGGAGAAGGCGGTGATGGCCAGAATCATGAGCAAAAAGGAGGTTGTTTTCATCGGAAAAAGTTTTTTTTTGGTTTTGTCATCCGGTTACGGAGCATGCATCCCCGAATGGTTTCTGACACAAACCAAACCGCCGGGCAAACAAGCCGCAACTTTACTCGACCAACCACCCGAATACACGACAAGCGCCGGACTACCGTTGGTCGGCTTTTTCTGTCGTTGGTCGAAAAACAACTGGTGCTCAGGCGCATGCAAGGCTGGCAGGTAAGGCAGAATCGTTGTATCTTCGTAGCCACTCAACCCCCATCGCTGCTATGCTCAACCGCTTGCTGACATCCCGTTTCTACTGGCAGGTTGCCTTTTGGGTATTGGTTACGATCGTTTTCACCTACGACCGGAAGTACCTGTTCCAGAAGCTGGCCCTTGGTCAGGTGATCCCGTGCATTTTGTTCCGGGTGGGGTTGTTGATGGCCCTTGCCTACTGGCACCTCTACGTACTTATCCCACGATTCTGGCAGCCAGGGCGCTTCCTGCTTTATGGATTGGCACTGGCCGTGTCGGCAGGCATCACCTTACTGGCTCAGGGCCTCTACGATATGTATCTCTACGGGTTTGTGATCGGCGACGAGTACCATCAGAATCTGCTGGTTAATCTGCCGTTTAATGTAATTGCCACCGGCTGGTATCTGGTGATCATGCTGCTCCTCAAGCTGGCCCTCGACCGACTTACGCAACCGGCAGCGACACAGCCCGTATCCGAAACAATCACACAACCGGTTCCCGTAGAGACGCCGGACCATATCTGGATTAAATCGGGTACCCGCCGGATTCAGATTGCGCTTGCCGACATTCTGTTTATTCAGGGATTAAAGGATTATTCGCTGGTCCATACCCCAACCGGCCGGCATATTGCCCAGGGATCGCTCAAAACCATGGAGGCGACCCTGCCACAAGGGCTGTTTATTCGTGTCCACAAATCCTTTCTGATGCCCAAATCCCGTATTCAGTCATTACGGAACGGACAGATCGAGCTACCCGACCTACAGATCCCCATCGGCCGCGCCTATCGTAAAGAGGTCGAAAAGCTGATTTAACCGGCACGTTTGCTCAAAACGTGTATTTTTGAGCGTACTAAAACCTTATATGAAAACACTTCTCACTTACCTGATCTGTTGGCTGACCCTTGGGTCACTATGTGCGCAACCTGCCCTGTTACTCCGTCCCGACCGCGTTTTCGACGGGGAAGTCATGCATGAAGCGTGGGACGTGTTGGTACGCGGCAACCGGATAGAGGCCGTCGGACAGGCCGGTTCACTAAAAGCCGGGGACGCCCGGTTTATTGACCTGAAAGGCACCACCCTGCTGCCCGGCATGATCGAAGGGCATTCGCATTTACTTTTACACCCCTATAATGAAGTTGCCTGGGACGATCAGGTTCTCCGCGAAGCCCGCAGCGAACGGGTTGCCCGCGCCACCGTACACGCCCGAAACACCCTGCTCGCCGGCTTCACGACCGTCCGTGATCTGGGTACCGAAGGGGCCGACTACGATGATGTGGGCCTCAAACAAGCCATTAACAAAGGAGTCATTCCCGGACCACGGATGGTTGTGGCTACCCGCGCCCTGATTGCGACCGGCAGTTATGCGCCAAAAGGTTTTAGTCCCGACATCACCGTGCCGCAGGGTGCCGAGGAGGCCGACGGCCACGATGCGCTTATTCAGGCGGTACGGCGGCAGATTGGCAAGGGAGCGGATGTGATAAAGGTCTACGCCGACTACCGCTGGGGGTTGATGGCCGACGCACGGCCTACGTACACGCTCGACGAGCTCAAACTGATTGTGGAGATTGCCAAAAGCAGCGGACGGGGCGTAGTAGCCCATGCCGGTACAGCCGAGGGCATGCGACGTGCCATTCTGGCCGGTTGCGAAACCCTGGAGCACGGCGACGCCGGAACACCCGAAATTTTCGCGCTGATGAAGCAGCACGGCACGGCACTCTGCCCTACCCTGGCCGCCGGTGATGCCATTACGCAGTACAGGGGCTGGAAAAAAGGCGTCGATCCGGAGCCGGAGCGCATCAAACAAAAACGGGCGACGTTTAAACAAGCCCTCGACGCAGGGGTAACTATTTGCGCCGGCGGCGATGTCGGGGTGTTTACCCACGGTGATAATGCCCGTGAACTGGAGATGATGGTCGATTACGGTATGAAACCCCTTGAGGTACTAAAATCCGTGACCTCGACCAACGCCGATGTCTTTCACCTGACCGACCGGGGCCGCATCAAAACCGGTCTGCTGGCCGATCTGGTAGCCGTTGAAGGCAACCCGTTACAGACCATTAACTCCCTGAAAAAAATCAGGTTAGTTCTTAAAGGCGGTGATGACGTTAAACCCTGATCCGGGCTGAAAATAATCATCCGGATTTCAAGCCACTCAACCCACATTATGACCGGTCATCCAATGTCGGTCATCTTTTTCACCAAAGTACCTTGCATTGCAAAGTACCTTATACTACCTTTGACCCAGTAAACAACAGATAACTTTGAACCAATTGCGATTGTGTGATTGAGCGATTGTGTGAAATGTACGCGCAAATCAATCACAATTCACTCAATCACACATTCACTAAATTTTTAATCCCCGTAAGCATATGAACATAGAGAACGCACAGGTGCAAATGCGGAAAGGAATCCTGGAATTCTGCATTCTGCACATTATCTCACGGGGCGAGGTGTATGCCTCCGACATGCTGGACGAACTAACGTCAGCCCGGATCATGGTCGTGGAAGGCACGCTCTACCCGCTCCTGACCCGACTCAAAAATGCCGGGTTGCTTGATTATAAATGGGTGGAATCTACTTCCGGGCCACCTCGTAAATACTACGTCCTGACCGAACTTGGCCGCACGTCGCTGGAGGCGCTCAATGCTACGTGGCTCGAACTATCGGCCTCAGTACATGCCATTATCGACAAGACGGATCAACACAAATCGGCCACCAACGGGCATGCTGACGTTGCAGAAAGCACTTCTCCATCCGATCAGGATCAGCCTTTATCTCCTGACGAACCGGCTTCCCTCAACTAACCTAAACGCCTGAAAACGAACGTAGAGTCATGAAAAAGACCATTTCGATAAACATTAGTGGCGTCATCTTTCACATTGAAGAAGACGGTTACGACAAACTTAAAAACTACCTGGCGTCGATTCAGCAGTACTTTTCCGGTTACGAAGACAGTCAGGAAATTGTGACCGATATTGAAAATCGGATCGCCGAAAAACTATTAGCCAAACTCAAAGGCGACAAACATACAGAAGCGCGGCAGGCCGGGCCACGTTCGGCGATTACGCTGGACGACGTGAACGAACTCATCAAAGCCATGGGTACCGTCGCTGATTTTGAAGCCGTTGAAGAAGAAGAAGTATTTCTGGGCAAAGAGCAGGGAGCCGAGAGCAAAGCGCAGTATGCACAGAGCACAGGGCAGAGCGCACCGGGCACTACGCCTCCTAACCCTACGCCTAACGCACCGGGCACAACGCCTCCGCCACAGGGCCCGCGCCGGATTTTCCGCGATCTGCGCCGGAAAACGCTGGGTGGTGTAGCCTCCGGTCTGGCCCACTATTTCAACATCGACCCGGTATGGGTACGGCTGGTGATGGTCATTCTGGTTGTGGGTCTGCCACCGGTATTTGGCCCGCATGGCGGCGGTGAATTCTTCGGCAGCCTGGCCGGCTTTACGATTATTGCCTACATCGCGATGTGGGTTGCTTTTCCCGGCTCTGAAACGCTTGAGGAAGATAAGTCGGTGAAGAAGTTTTACCGCAACCCTGACGATAAAGTACTGGGCGGTATTGCTTCCGGTATTTCAGCCTATTTCGGTATTGACACCGGCGTTGTCCGGCTCCTGTTTGTACTTGGTATTGTCTTGTTCGGGGTCGGGTTTCTGGCGTACATTGTTCTCTGGATCATTTCTCCGGAAGCCAATACGCTGACCGAAAAAATGGAAATGAAAGGCCAGCCGATTACGCTTTCAAACATTGAAAGTAACGTAAAACGCAGCCTGAATATCAGCGAAACGGCCGAAGAAAATCCGGTAACGAAGCTGCTGCTGTTTCCCTTCCGGGCGATTGCGGTAGTGCTGACGGGTCTGGCCCGGGCTTTCGGTCCCTTTCTGAACGGTCTGGTGGCAGTCGTGCGGGTATTTGTCGGAGTCATTATGCTGATCATTTCGTTTGCTACCATGATTGCGTGTCTGGCCGCTGCCGGTGTGGCTCTGGGGGCCAACATGGGCGGTGATCTGGGTGATCTGGAATTCCCGCTCCGGCTGTTCCGTCAGGACATCGGTACGCCAATGGTACTGGCGGCGCTGGTGGCGGCTATCCTGCCGTGTCTGGCCCTCGGTATTGTCGGCCTGATGCTGATTGCCAAACGGAGCCTGATCAGCGCACGTGCAGCGCTTACCCTGCTGGGCATCTGGATTCTGGCCCTGGTTGTTACATCGGCTACCGTTACGCCGCTGGTGGCCAACTTCCGCCGGGAAGCTACGGTTGAAGAAGAGAAACTGCTGAACATTCCGGTAGCCGTCCCTACGTTCGATATCAACGATGTTGATTCGGATTATGACCAGCGCCCGAACATCGAGCTGATGGGCTACGACGGAACACAGTATAAATTAATACAGCGCTTTGAGGCACACGGCCGTAGCCGCGCCGATGCCGAAGCCAACGCCCGGACGATCCGCTACAATTACGTACAGCGGGACTCCGTACTTCGCTTCGACGATGATATTGAGCTGACAGCCAATGCCCCGTTCCGCGATCAGGAACTACACATGGAGCTCTACATTCCGTATGAAAAACCCTTCCGGATGACCAAGGACTTTGCTTATTTCATCCGTAACGAGTTTGGCAACAAGGAACTGGAACGCATGTCGGAAAGCCTCTGGAAGTTTACCAAAGCCGATGGGCTGGTGTGTATCAACTTCCCGCGCGAACGCAACGACAATTATGACAACGACGATAACGACGATTTGGGCGACGTAGCCGATGACGTTCAGAATGCGATCGACAGTGAATTAGGCGACGATTTCGACCGTCAGGGCGATCATAGCCGTCAGTTTGATGCCCGCAACTTTACCGACATTGATGCTTCCGGCGCTTTTGTGATCCGTCTGCAAAAAGGAGATTCGTTTAAGATCATTGCCGACGGCCGCGAAAAAGACATGGACGACCTGCGGGTGGAAACCGAAGGCGGGGTATTGAAGGTATCGATGAAACGCGGCAAGCTCTTTAACTGGAACAACGCCCGGGCGGTTGGCCTGACGATCACGATGCCGACCGTAAAAGGCATGAAACTCACCGGTGCCTCACGGGCCAGCCTGACCGGTTTCGGCCGCCTGAATGATCTCGACATCGACCTGACCGGTGCCAGCCGCGTTGTAGCCGATGCCGATGTAAATGCCCTCAAACTGAATCTGACCGGTGCGTCAAAAGCTACGCTGCGCGGCCGTGCTGAAAGTCTGGACGCTGATCTGAGCGGCGCCTGCCGCCTCGACGCGACTGACATGACAATCAACCGCGCCAACATCGACGCCAACGGGGCCAGCCATGCTGAGCTGGGTACGGTTACGAATCTGGACACCGAAACCTCGGGCGCCAGCCGCGTAACCCGCCGCAATCAGTAAGATAACGCTTATCAAACGCCTCCGGCCTGTTGCGGGCCGGAGGCGTTTTTTTGTGGGGGTATCTTTGCAGAGGAAAGACGTAACTTTCCGGACAATAGCTGTCAAAAGCGTAACTTTGACCAAAACGCGCAAACGTATGTCTACGCAAAATCTGCTGATCCGCTTTGACTGGGCGATGAAACGGCTGCTCCGGCAAAAATCAAACCATGCCATTCTGGAGGGCTTTCTTTCCGAACTGCTGCGCGATGATATTAAAATCGAGCAAATCCTCGAGAGTGAATCGAATCAGGATACTGGTGATGATAAATTTAACAGGGTTGACATTCTGGCATTAAATGCCCGGCAAGAGTTGATCATCATCGAAGTACAGAATAGCCGCCAGGTCGATTATTTCCAGCGGATGTTATATGGTGTGTCAAAAGCCACGATTGAACATTTATCTGTAGGTGAACCTTACCGTAATATCAAAAAAGTCTATTCCGTCAATATCGTTTATTTTGACCTCGGACAAGGGCAGGATTATGTTTATCATGGCAAAACCGAATTCATCGGTCTTCACAACGGTGACACGCTGAGTTTGTCTGACAGACAAAAGGAGCTATTTGAAAAAGATGCGTTGTTCCGGCTGTTTCCGGAATACTATGTACTTAAAATCAACAACTTCAATAATAAAGCCCATGACTCACTGGACGAATGGATTTATTACCTGAAAAATAATGAGATACCGCAGGGGGCAAGTGCCCGCGGGCTTAAGGAAGTTGACGCATTTTTGCGTGTACAAGCCCTTACTGATGCTGATCGTGCTGACTATTACCGCCAAATGGAAAACCGTCGTCTGGAAGTCAGTCTTCTGGATACGGCCCGTATAGAAGGACGCGCGCTGGGAGAAAAAGAAAGTAAAGAGGAAATTGCCCTGAAAATGAAACACAAAGGTTTTGATAATAAGACCATCGCCGATCTTACAGGGCTGTCAGAAGGAGACGTTGCCCATCTGTGATTAAAAATCCCCCCAACCGCACAGGAAATCACCAATGGCGTACCATCACTAATTTTCTGTGCGGTTTTTCTTTACACGGGCCGTGCTTTTTGCGTACTTTGTAATTCCCCAACGGACACAGCCGATATGCAACCAATCTACTTCGTTAACCTCCCCGCCCAGCAACAGCTTGATATGCTGTATTATAAGGGTAGCCTGCTGGCCAACCGCTACGGTGACCGGGATATTTTCCTGCTCTACAGCCTTAACGATTTCTTTGTAGAACTGCGCTACGACGGTTATACCAACCATATGCTACAGGCAACGGCATTCCGGGCCAACGACGAACGGCTCGAACAATACCTCCCCTACCTGGCACCGATTGACCTCGAATAAGTGCTGATCAACCCAACCAGAAAGCCCCCGCTGTCTCTCGATAACGGGGGCTTTGCATTTGATAACTTATGGGTTCTATTCTACCCAGAGCACAAGCCCTTTCAGATAACCGCCTTCCGGATGAAACAGGCTGACAGGATGATCGGCGGGCTGACTCAGATGGTGCAGTACGCGCACCTGCCGACCGGCCTCAATCGCCGCTGCCACAACCGTGTTATAAAACAACCCGCGGTCGACCACCTGCGAACAGGAGAATGTAAACAGGATACCACCCTTCGCCACACGCTTCAGCCCTTCGGCATTTAAGCGTTTGTAGCCCTGCACCGCCCGATGCTTCGCCGACAGGCTTTTGGCGTAGGCGGGCGGGTCAAGCACAACCACATCGTATTGCTGGTTATGGGCTTTGAGGTACTTCATCACGTCTTCTGCATAGGCCTCGTGTGTCGTAATCTCTCCGAAATTGGCCGCCACGTTGCGGTTGGTCAGGTCAATCGCTTTCTGCGATACATCGACCGAATGCACCTGCGCCGCACCGGCTTTCAGGGCATACACCGAAAAACCGCCTGAATAGCAGAACGCATTCAGCACCTGTTTACCTGACGCATACCGTGCCAGCAACGCGCGGTTGTCGCGCTGATCAAGGAAAAAGCCGGTTTTCTGGCCCGTCACCCAGTCAATCAGGAACGTGTGACCGTTTTCCTGCACGGCATGCGGCGTGTCGCAGTGGCCAAACAAAAAGCCGTTCTGCACCGTCTGTCCGTACTTATCGGGCAAGGTCTCAGCGCTTTTATCATAAATCGCTTTCAGCTCCGTACCAAACACCCGTTGCAACGCTTCGACAATCACATCGCGGTCGCGGTGCATACCAATCGAGTGCGCCTGAAACACGGCCACTCCGTTGTACATGTCGATTACCAGGCCCGAACAGCCATCGCCTTCGCCGTGAACAAGCCGGAAACAGTTGGTATCGCCCATGGCCGAGCCCGGTGCAAAAATCCCCCGCCGTACCTCCAGAATCCGGCTCAGCTTCCCGGTCCAGTAATCAACGTCAGGCACGATGCGTCCGCCGTCGATGCTGCCAAACGAAAACAACCGGACAGCGATGCTGCCATCGTGGTAATGGCCCATGCCGATGTAGTTGCCGTGGCGGTCGAGTACTTCTACACAGATACCATCGGCCAGATCGCCGTCGTAGCGACCGATTGCTCCCGAAAACACCCAGGGATGAAACCGCCGGACCGCTTCGTCGCGGCCCTTTTGTAAATATATTTTTGCCTGCTGCATTACGCGTTTTTCCAAAAAGAACGCAAAGTTAACGACACATTACCAGATCACTATACTACCAGCCGAATATCGGCGTTGAGATACGGGATAAATCTGCCGGCCCACACACACATATTGGGGTCTGAAGCGCAGGCAAAATTAGCCGGAAGTGCTCATAAACCGGAGATTGTTCCGTTCTTTGCAGTGAATACATTAACCTTTACAACGCTTTATGCAGATTAATCGACGCGATTTTCTTGTTCGGGCCGGTTTGTTTACCGCCGGTGCCGTTACCCTTACCCACACCACATCACTGGGTGGTACCTTTAACGATTTTGGCCTTCAGTTATACAGTGTGCGGGACGTGTTGCCGAAAGACCCTAAGGGCATCATGACCCAACTGGCACAGATGGGCTACAAGAAATTTGAAAGCTACGGCGGCCCGCAGGGGTTCCTGTGGGGTATGTCGCCGAAAGAAATCCGGTCGTTTCTGGACGGCTTGGGCGTGAAAATGGTCAGTACACACTTCGACATGAACAAAGACCTCGACAAGAGCATTGCCGATGCGAAGGAAGCCGGTCTGTCGTACCTGTTGTGCCCGTATATCGGGCCGCAGAAGTCAATGGATGACTGGAAACGCATTGCCGAAAAATTCAATACGGTCGGCGAGCAGGTGACAAAAGCAGGCCTGAAGTTTGGCTACCACAACCACGACTATTCGTTCAAAACGCTTGACGGTCAGCTGCCACAGGAGTATCTGCTGGAAAACACAAATCCTAAAAACGTGATGTTTGAGCTGGATATGTGCTGGATTGATGCCGCCGGTCAGGACCCGATTGCGCACCTGCGGAAGTATGGTAAGCGCTACGAACTATGCCACATTAAAGATTATAACCGGACGGGGAACAAGATCACCCAGAGCGATCTGGGCAAAGGCCAGGTGAATTACAAGGCGATTCTGGCCTACGCAAAAGACTTCACCAACATTAAGCACTATCTGGTGGAGCAGGAAGAATATCCTGAGTCGTCAATGATCAGCCTCAAAAACGACGCTGAGTACATGAAAAAACTGACGGTCTAGTACTGTGATTATCATGATTGAATGACTGACTATGATTATTGACTGTGATTAAAGTGATTTCGCAGATGAACATGATTTTTGAAAGCCTTTTTTAATCTCTTTAAAATTCATAGTCTATCAGCGTAATCAAAAAAATCATAGTCAGTAATCATAGTCAGTCATTCAATCATTCAAATCATAGCCCTAGGGGAATTTCGGGAATTTGCTGAAGTCCGGTTTCCGCTTCTCCAGGAATGCGTTTTTACCTTCTTTCGCTTCCTCCGACAGGTAGTACAGCAAGGTCGCATCACCGGCCAGCTGCTGAATACCAGCCTGTCCGTCAAGCTCGGCGTTGAAAGCAGCTTTCAGCATCCGGAGCGCAATCGGGCTCTTTTCCAGCATCTTCCGGCACCAGTCCAGCGTCACGTCTTCCAGCTGATCGAGCGGTACTACCTTGTTGACCAGCCCCATATCCAGCGCTTCCTGCGCATTGTACTGATCGCACAGATACCAGATTTCGCGGGCTTTCTTCTGACCAACCACCCGTGCCAGATACGACGCACCGAAACCACCGTCGAAGCTGCCCACTTTCGGGCCGGTCTGCCCAAAACGTGCATTTTCGGCTGCAATGGAGATGTCGCATACCACGTGCAGTACGTGACCGCCACCGATGGCATAACCCGCCACCATGGCAATCACCGGCTTCGGAATCCGGCGGATCTGCATCTGCAGGTCCAGTACGTTCAGGCGGGGCACCTGATCTTCGCCGATATAACCGCCGTGACCACGCACCGACTGATCGCCGCCGCTACAGAAGGCATCGGGGCCTTCGCCGGTCAGAATCACCACGCCCACGCGCTCGTCCTGCCGCGCCAGCTCCATCGCTTCCGACATCTCCCTGACCGTCAGCGGCGTAAATGCATTACGTTTGTGCGGGCGGTTGATGGTGATTTTGGCAACGCCTTCAAAAAACTCGAATTTAATCTCGCGGTATTCCTTAATCGGTTCCCAGGGATATTTGCTCGTCATATTGAGTGAATTGTGATTGAGCGAACGAGTGAGTCGTGAATGAGAGCGGTATAATTCGCTCATTCACTAAATCACCCAATCACTCATTAGTATAATCTGTTTCGTGATAAAATACGTCCCAGGTGTGGTCGGCCATCATGCGGACAGTCGCGACGCAGCGCTCGAAGGGGAACTTACGCCCCCACTCGTTCGGCGCAATCATCGATAACACATCGGTTCCGTTTTTGCGCTGGTAAAAGTAATAGGTTTGGCCTACAATCGGCTCAAACCCCATCTGGGCATTGTAGATGCGCTCAGATACCTCTACCCGGTTCCGGATCGCCGTTGCCTGCTCGGCCAGAAGCTGCATCTGTTTGTAAAGCTGAGCCAGCTGAAGGTCAGTCTGTTCGCGCATGGCCGTTACGGCACGGCCTTTAATTTTGCCCTTATCTTCCGGCTTGATCACGGCGCTACCCGCCGTATGTGCATACTCAAGCAAGCCCGGCGAATCAGTCACCTTGTCCGGTGAGATAGGATTTATAACTTTTGCTTCTTCCATACGTTACTGCTAAACAGTCCCGACCGGTGCTTTGTTCTGTTCCTGAAAAACAGACTTGCAAAACGCGTCAGGTTTAGTCATCTTGCTACAAAAATACATTACCCACATGGAAGCTACTACAACAACAATGGATCGTCACGAGTTTTTCCGGCTGGTAGGCACCAGTGTCGGAGCCATAATGCTGTCACGCTGTCTGGCAGGCTGTACCAAAAGCAACGGGGCCGACCCCACACCGGCGGGTGCGGTAGACTTTACCATCAGCCTGAACGACAACAAATATGCAAACCTGAATCAGAAGGGAGGCTATGTGTATAATAACGGGGTCATTATCGCCCGTACGCAGGCGGATCAGCTGATTGCCGTGTCGTCAGCCTGTACGCATGAGGGGACACTGATTACGTTCCAGAGCGCCAGCAACCGCTTCTACTGCGCTAACCACGGCTCGGCGTTTGACACGGAGGGCAAAGTCCTGAACAGCCCCGCTACCCGTGCCCTGACGAAATATAACGTTCTGGCAGACAAAACAGCCGGATCAGTACGGGTGTATAGCTAGTAAAGTATGTTCCTCCCTCCCGATCCGGCCCGATGGCCCGCGCCCGCAACCGCCTACGAAGCCGAAGCCATCCGCTTCTGCGAAGCCTGGCTGAGCGGGCAGGATATATTTGTGCTGCATACCTCAGGCTCAACCGGCACACCCAAACCGATCAGCCTTACCCGCACACAGATGCAGGCAAGTGCACACCTTACCGGCCAAACCTTCGGGCTACAGGCCGGTGATCACGCCCTGGTATGCCTCAACGTCCGGTACATTGCGGGGGTAATGATGCTCGTGCGCGGACTGGAACTTGGCCTGCCGATGACCATTCTCGAACCGTCGGGTAACCCGCTGAATGGGCTGCATCCGGCCATTCCGTTTGCCTTTACTGCCCTGGTACCCTTACAACTACAGACAATTCTGGAACAGCAGGACGAGACGCAACTGGCTATCCTGAACAGCATGAAAGCCATTCTGGTGGGTGGGGCGGCAACGGGACCGGCGCTGGAACAGGCCCTGCAAGTCATTACCGCACCGGTCTTCGCTACGTATGGCATGACCGAAACCGTTTCTCATATTGCCATCCGCCAACTCAACGGCCCGCAGGCAACCGACTATTTCACGGCCCTGACCGGCGTAGAGATCGGTACCGACGACCGAGACTGCCTGCACATTACGGCTGCTGCCAGCAATTTTGAGCGGGTACAAACCAATGATGTTGTTGAGTTTCTGACCGATCCGCCCTACCGTACCTTCCGCATCATGGGTCGCGCCGATTCGATCATCAACAGCGGGGGTGTTAAGATTCAGCCCGAAAAAGTAGAACGGATCATCCAGGAGCAACTGGCAACACACGGGCTGAATCCACGGCTGTTTGTGGCCGGTATCCCCGACGAACGGTTGGGCCAGCAACTGGTAGCGGTTGTAGAAGGAATACCGGTACCGGATGATGTCTGGCAGGCGGTGCAGCAGGCCATACGCGGACAGCTTGGCCCCTATCATGTGCCTAAACAAATCATTTGTGCCGACCGGTTTGCCGAAACCCCGACCGGCAAAATTGACCGGAAGCAAACGGTAGCACAGGTAACCGGCCAGGCGTAAAAACGGCCTGACGGTGAGCGTCAGGCCGGTGTATGATCAGAAAATGGCACCTGCCACTTTCATAATATTATCAGATTTCCCCATGGTGTAGAAGTGCAGCACCGGTGCACCACCGGCCACCAGTTCGCGGCATTGCTGGATACACCATTCAATCCCGGCTTCGCGGGCCTGCGCATCGCTCTCGCAGGCTTCGACCGACTTTACCAGGTCTTCAGGCAGGTCGAGGTGAAAAATACGCGGTAATACACTCAGTTGCTTCCGTGTGCTCAACGGCTTCAAGCCCGGAATAATCGGAATGGTGATGCCCATTGACCGGCATTTGTCGACAAAGTCAAAGTACTTCTGATTATCGAAAAACATCTGTGTGACGATATAGTCAGCGCCTTTCTCCACTTTGTGTTTGAGGTACTGCATGTCGGTCTCGAAGTCGATGGCTTCGAGGTGCTTTTCGGGATAAGCGGCTACCCCGATACAGAAATTGCTCGGTGCCAGCGCCGTTTCGCCTTCGTGCAGATACGATCCGTGATTCATGTTCACCACCTGTTCAACCAGTTCACTGGCGTAGGAATAACCGTTGTCTTTCGGTTTAAAGGTGTTGAAGGGTTTAGCCGGATCACCACGCAGGACCAGCACATTATCGATGCCAAGGTAATGCAGATCAATCAGAAAGTCTTCGGTTTCGTCGCGGGTAAAGCCGCCGCACAACACATGCGGCACCGGATCGACGGTGAAGCGGTGCATAATGGCCGAACAGATACCGACCGTTCCGGGACGTTTCCGGGTGATGATGCGTTTGATGGTTCCGTCGGGCATCGGCCGTTCGATATACTCCTCACGGTGATAGGTTACGTCGATAAACGGCGGCTTAAATTCCATCAACGGTTCTATGTTGTCCAGCAGATTTTTCAGGTTATCCCCCTTAATCGGCGGAATGACCTCAATCGAAAAAATAGGCTTGCCGTTGGCGTTACGGATATGTTCGGTAATTTTTGTCATCGCGCCGCAAAGTTAACGATAAACCGGCACGTAGCGCACATAGACGCCACTCGCCTGCCCGTTTGCCCACGGCGCTACTGATAATTGCCGTTTGCCGGTCCGCTGGTGCAGCTTAGGCACGACCCAACCGATCACTGACCCGAATGCCGCGCCAACCACCAGGTCGGCCGGAAAGTGCTGACCCGCCTTATAGCGAAGCAACCCCGTTCCGGTCGCCAGCACCAGCGATCCGCCCCATACCAACGGCTTCAGGCGTGAGTCGGGATGCAGGTGGCTGAATACGGTCGACGCAAAGACCGCCGCCGCAAACGCATTGGACGTATGACCCGAAAAAAACGACCGCCGGGCATCTTTACCCGTTTTCACCGACAGAGCCACGTCAGGATTGTAAACATACGGCCGCGTTTCCTGAGCTATGTTTTTTACCGTTCGCTGAATACCGTTCGTGAGCAGGGCCGTTTCCAGAAACATGACCGGGATGATCGCCCGGCCTTTCTGCCGGAGCGTTGGTAAGGCCACCAGCCCCGCCACACCGACCGTACCGACAAAGGTCAGATCGCTTAGCTGGTCGGCGGTGGGCGACCATTGGTAGGCTGCTCCACGGTTGATACCCGCCAGTTGCGAACGCTGTAAGGCCTGAATAGCCTGTGGCGTCAACGGATCCAGCGTCTGACCGGCCACCAGGGAGGCGATACCGCTTGCCGCTCCCACCCCGAATAACACTACCTCACGACTGGTCTTCAGCCGGTATACCGAATCAATCTGCTGGGCCTTTACGGGCACCATCAGCCAAAGGCACAGCAGCCAGAGGCACAATAATCTGATTTTCAAAATACTTCTTTTTTCAATTTGTCAATAGAAGCCTGCTGTGTCCGGACAAAATGGTTGCGTTCAGCCACTTCTGACAGCAGGGTATTGGGTGGATAAACCGAATGGCGGGCATAGCTTTCGGCATACAGCTCAAAGCGCTGGCGGGCCAGCAGATTGCCCTGCCCCGTTCGCTGGCGCTGAATCCGTAAGGCGTTCAGGTCAATGTCGGCATGGGCGGCCAGACTTTCGCCTGCACCTGCTTCGGCCAGGATCTGCCCGCGTGGATCGATCACCACAGAACTGCCCCCGTAGGTTTGTTCCGGCAACAGGCCGCCGGTAGAACCAGCCGCATTGGCAGAGACCACATAAGCCATGTTTTCGGCCGCACGCGCCAGCTTTGCCACGCGCCGCGATGTCAGCTGCGGACTGGCTATATCGGCCGTACTGTGCAACAGTACCTCTGCTCCACGCATGGTCAGGCAGCGGGCCACTTCCGGATAAGCCATGTCTTCGCCCGAAATACAGGCCAGGTTACCGATGTTGGTTTTAACAACGGGAAAAATGGAATCATAACCGTACGCTTCCAGGTAATAGGCCCAGACGTCGTGTGGTGTCGGTGAATAGGCCGAATTCAGTTGCCGGTAGCGCAGCATGAGGTCGCCGTTTGGCCCCATGATGAAGCTTGTTTTGAAATACAGATCCGGAAAGTGCGGGTCAGTTTCGTATACGTTGCCGGAAAAATAAATCTGTAGGCGCTGCACCATACCGCTGATGGCTTCATACACACGACCGTCAATTTCGAGGGCCGCTTTGTCGCGCCATTCAACCAAGGTCTCGGTCAAGGGCGTACCGGTCAGGAAGTTTTCCGGCATCACCACCAGCGTGACATCACGCCCGATATGGTCAATACTAGCCGACAGCTGTCGTTCAATCTGGTCAAGTGAAGCCAGCATAATGGCCTCTGCGTCGTCCCGGTCCGAACTTGCGTTCACCGTCCGACAGTTTGTCTGCAATGCAAGGGCTTTATACATGATGATAGTGAAGGTGAGCGATAAGTTCATCCTTACCGCAAACATAAAGAACTTCCTTTGCCCGTTTATGGTTTTCTGGTTGTTTTAGCGCAAACAATTAGCTATCTACCGGAGCGTGTGCGTGTTGCTTAAAGCGACCCCACTCTTTCGCTCTTTCTGTCTTTCACTCTTTACGTAGCATGAAAGTTGATGTACTCTGCATAACCGCTCACCCCGACGACACCGAGATGAGCGCCGGCGGCACCATTCTTTCCCTGATTGAACAGGGGAAAACCGTGGCAGCTGTTGACCTGACGCGTGGTGAACTAGGTACGCGCGGCACCCCCGAAATCCGGTTACAGGAAGCCGCTGCGGCCAGTGAGATTCTGGGGCTGGCAGCCCGCGAGAACATGGGATTCCGGGATGGCTTTTTCCGTAACGACGAAGCGCACCAAATGGCGCTGATTCCGGTTATCCGCCATTTTCAGCCCGAAATCGTGCTCACCAATACCCTGGAAGACCGTCATCCTGACCATGGCCGGGCAGCCGAACTGGTATACGATGCCTGTTTTTACTCCGGCCTGCGTCAGATCAAAACAACCGGCCGCGATGGGCAGCCACAGCCCGAATGGCGACCGAAATACGTCTATAACATGATTCAGGACTGGTCGCTGAAACCAACTTTTGTCGTTGATATTTCGACATACTGGGATCAGAAACGGGCGTCGGTGGCCGCCTACAAAAGCCAGTTTTACGACCCGAACAGCGGCGAGCCGGAAAGCTATATTTCCAGTAAAGCGTTCTGGGAGTTTCTGGAGGCCCGGGCCGAGGAATACGGCCACATGATCGGTGCTAAATACGGCGAAGGTTTCGTCAGCCGCCGTATGCTCGGCGTTAAAGACATATTCCAGTTGTTTTAGTTATGTAGTTGCGGATGAGAGGCCACTAAGGCTGTAAGACGGAAAGGGGCACAAAGAAAAAACGTTGTGCCCCTTTGGTTTTCTGCGTCTTTGTGATCTCAAATCCGTTTAACGATAACAAACAACGTTATGAAGAAAGGATGGTTCATTGCCATTGGCTTGTTGCTGGTGGGTGGTATACTTGCGTTTATCTGGTACCGGCAACAGGTTAAAGAGGCAGATAAAGAACCATACGGTACGGCTCTGAAACCACGCCTTGAACTGAGTTCCTGGGAAGTTACGGATGTTGATGCCGATGTGGTTAAAGTAAAAGGCAAACTCCTTATCGATAATCCGCTGCCCGTTGGCTTTAAGGCCCGGCGCATGTACTTTGAGTTTCTGATCGATTCTACGGTGGTCTCCCGAGGCGACTATCCCCAAACCATTGCCGTTGAGCCCTCCGATTCATCGACCGTTACGCTTCCCGTTGAGGTGCCGCTGAAACCACTGGAAAACAAGCTGAAATACCTTTACGAAAACAACATCGACAGTGTCGTCTACACCGTCCGTACCCGCTTTGATCTGGATGTACCGATTCTCGGCAACCGCACCTTTACCGACACCATCAACCGAAAGCTGCCCACCGTTTTTATTCCGACGATGCAGATCGAACGGGTAAAGATCGGTAAGGTCGGGCTGAACGAATCGGAACTGGCGATGAACGTATCGGTCGGTAACCGCAACGCCTTCCCTATCCGCTTTTTCGATACCCGTTACGTAGTTTCTGTGGACGGGAAAGAGGTTGCGGAAGGCTACCAGCCCGATTCAATTCTGATCGAAAAACAATCGACAACACCGGTTGTGCTGCCCCTCACCCTGAAACCCGGCACCTTGCTGGGCCTGACCGGAAAAATGCTGTTCGACAAAAAAGATACGCCGATGCGGGTCCTGTTTCACTGCAAAATCATTGACCGGGAAGGCAATAACCTGTTCAGAGACAGTAAAATGACGATGCAGATCGAAGGCACCATGGATGAGTTCATGAAAGCCGCCCGACAGCTCAAATAACAATCGGGGTTGACCACCGTTTGCGTTTGCAACCGGCAATCAACCCCGATCCGGAGTATTTATGACTTACAGCTGTGGCTGTTTAGCCAGTGTTTTTTCGTCAGCGTGACCTGCTTTTTTGTTGCGCATCCAGATGAACAGGATCGTAAACGCAACAATCAGGATGATCGGGAATGTGGTCATTTTTACCAGCGTGGCCTGACCGGCAGCCAGTTCGAGGGCATCACCCGCTAAACCGGTTGTCGCTTTTTCAGCACGTTCGGCATCAATCCAGCCACCGATGATTGGCTGGAAAATCGACGTCGAGAACATACCCACACCGCCGATGATCGACATGCCTAATGCGCCTGAAGCAGGGATACGCTCAGCAACGAAACCAACCATTGTCGGCCAGAAATAACATACGCCGACGGCGAAAAAGATCGCCGCCACATACGCCATGGCACCGGTTTGTGTACTGAACAGGTAGATACCGATCGTAGCAAAAACGGAGCCGCCCAGCAATACGCCTGTCTGGTCAAGCTTATGAATGATTGGCCCACCGAAGAAACGGCCAACCGCCATAATACCGGTAGTTAACGCAAGGATGATCAACGGCTGTGCGCCCGACTTGCTCATAATCAGACCTACCCACTGCTGAGGACCGAACTCTGAGATGGCAGTAAAGGCCATGCAGCAGAACATAAACAGGAACAAGCCGCCAAAATACAGATAAACACCTACCAGCGCAGATACCAGCGCTACGACGTTTGTTGTCAGACGGAGCGTGTCCGAGAGAGAAATCCAGTCAAAATCATTCGCCAGTTTTAACATGAAACAGGCAGCCGCCAGTATAAGTGCACCTTTTGCAATGCCCGATGACGTAAGTTGCTGGGTTGACGTTGCGGCGTTGGCGCTTGGGAATGTCTGACCGAAGAACAGGAAAGCGTATACAATCGTCGGAACCATAATGATCCAGATCTGCGCCTGCCACGGTAGGTTCAGGTTCTCAGGACCCATGAAAAGTGAGATCAGGCTACCCAATACGATACCACCAGGGAACCACATGTGAAACCGGTTCAGCATCTTGTTCATTTTCTCGCCGGAATACATATCAGCAATCATAGGGTTACAGGCTGCTTCTGTACAGCCATTACCGATACCGATAAACAGGGTAGAAATAAGCAGTGTAGAGTACCCTCCGGCAAAAATGGTCAACAAAATACCGAGTGTGTGGCAAACAAACGCCACGTTCATGATAATTTTCGGCCCGACTGAGTGGTAAATGATACCGCCAACAATCATCGAGATCGGGAAGCCCAGGAACCACATTGAGTTGATGAAACCCAACTGCTCGGCCGACAGTCCGAAGTCGGTACCAAGCTGCGGCAGGATACCCGCCCGGATACTGAATGAGAACGCGGTTGTAATGAGCGCAAAACAGCTCGCGTTGAACAAACGTGTTTGGTTAATCATGTGAATAAGCTGAAGGGGTTAATGGGAAAATGATCAACAAAAGAAAGAAACCATCACGAATAAATTACTAAACCTAATGGCCAAACCGTGCAAAATTTCCGTAAAAAAAGTAAAATAACTAATTTTCGGGTCATAAAATCGGCAGGAATCGCTACCTTTTCGGCCGATTTTACACTTTGGTCTCCAACTAACTTCTTAACTCCCGTCTAACGGGCTGATCACAATCAGATAATTAACGCTATGCACAGAAAATTGCGTATGGGTATGGTTGGTGGCGGTCTTGATGCCTTTATCGGCGCCGTTCACCGCCGGGCAGCGGGCTTCGACAATGAAATCGAGCTCGTTTGCGGCTGCTTTAGCCAGTCACCCGACAAATCAAAAGCAACAGGCCACGCCCTGTACCTGCCCGAAGATCGTGTCTACTCCAGCTATGAAGAAATGATTCTTCGCGAGAAGGAGCTGCCGGAGGGCGAACGCATGGATTTTATCTCCATCGTGACACCGAACCACATGCACTTTCCGCCGGCAAAAATGGCCCTCGAAAACGGCTTCCACGTGATCTGTGACAAGCCGATGACCCTGAATCTGGCCGAGGCCAAAGAACTGGTTGGTATCGTTGAAAAATCGGGGCTTGTCTTCGGTCTGACCCACAACTATACCGGCTACCCGATGGTGAAGGAAGCCCGCGATATGGTACGGAGCGGTAAGCTCGGCAAAATCCGGAAGGTGGTTGTGGAATACCCGCAGGGCTGGCTGTCGAAATACGAAGAAGGCAACGACTACAAGCAGGCGATCTGGCGGACAGACCCCTCGAAATCGGGTGCCGCCGGCTGTATGGGCGACATCGGTACGCACGCCGAAAACCTCGCTGAATACATCACAGGCTTACAGATTGAAGAGCTTTGCGCCGACCTGACCACGTTCGTACCGGGCCGTCTGCTCGACGATGACGGCAACGTGCTGCTGCGCTTCCAGGACGGAGCCAAAGGCGTGCTGCATGCCAGTCAGATCAGCAACGGCGAAGAAAACTCCCTGAAAATTTACGTGTACGGCGAGCTGGGTGGCCTTGAGTGGCACCAAATGGAGCCGAATACGTTGAAATACAAAACGCAGGAAGGTCAGCGCCTGATCCGTCCGAACGTGGGCGATCTGTCGGCGTCGGCCAAAGCGCACTGGCGGATGCCGTCGGGTCACCCGGAAGGGTTCTTCGAGGCCTTTGCGAACCTGTACCGCAACTTCGCTTTCGCGGTTAAGGCGCACATGAACGGTCAGCAGCCTGACCCGGTCTATGATTTCCCGGATGTATATGACGGCGTGCGGGGTCTGGCGTTCATCGACACCGTTATCGCGTCGTCGCAGGACGACACGACGAAGTGGACGAAGTTTAAAGAGTAAAAGAGCGAAAGCGTGAAAGAGCGGGTTGGTCAGCGTTCTTTCACGCTTTCACTTTTTTGATTGCATTTTTATCATCTAATCCAAATAGCGAGTGATGGTAAATGTGTGAAGGACATTTCCGTTTATTAGTTGCTATTATGAGTAGTAATCAGGCTATCTGTACATTTTAGCAAGTAATACTGAAACGCTCTTTCACTCTTTCACCCTTTCACTCTTTTCATTACTCATGTCAAAAATTAAAGTTGGTGTTGTTGGTACAGGCTTTATCGGACCTGCACACATTGAAGCCCTCCGCCGTTTACCCAATGTCGAAGTAGCTGCTCTTTGCGAAGTAAGCCAGGAATTGGCCGAAGCGAAAGCCGCTCAGCTGGGTATCGCACGGGCGTACACGTTTGAAGAGCTGCTGAAGCAGGAAGACATTCAGGCGATTCATATCTGTACACCAAACTTCCTTCACTATTCGCAGTCGAAAGCCGCTCTGCTGGCCGGCAAACATGTGATCTGCGAAAAACCATTAGCCAAAGATTTAGCCGAAGCCGAAGAACTCGTACAACTGGCGGCCGAAACCGGTTTAGTCAATGCCGTGCACTTCAACCTGCGCTACTATCCGCTCGCCCGTCAGATGAAGGTGATGCGGGAAAAAGGCGACCTTGGCGAGGTGTATTCGATCATTGGTTCGTACCTGCAGGACTGGCTGTTCTACGAAACCGATTACAACTGGCGTCTGGAGCCGGACAAGTCAGGCGACTCCCGCGCGATTGCCGACATCGGTTCTCACCTGATGGATATCATCGAGTACATCACCGGCCTGAAAACGGTAGCGGTTATGGCCGACTTCAATACGATTCATAAAACACGGAAAAAGCCGCTGAAGCCGGTTGAGACTTACTCAGGCAAAATGCTGCAGCCGGAAGATTATGCAGACGTCCCGATCAATACCGAAGATCACGCCAACGTATTGCTGCGTTTCGACAACGGCAACCGGGGGGTCATTACCGTATCGCAGGTATCGGCGGGCCGCAAAAATCAGATGAAACTGGAGATTGCCGGCTCGAAGAAAACCTTTGCCTGGAACTCGGAAGCACCCAACGAGATGTGGATCGGTAACCGCGACGGCTACAACGAATCGCTGATGCGTGACCCGTCGCTGATGCATGCCGAAGCCCGTTCGGTAGTCTCATTCCCGGGCGGCCACAACGAAGGCTTCCCGGATACCTCGAAGCAGATGTTCAAGGAGGTTTATGAGGCCATTGCCGCCGGCAAGCAGCCCGAAAACCCGACATTCCCGACATTCGCCGACGGTTACCGCGAGCTGCTCATCTGCGAGAAAATCCTCGAATCCAACCGCAAACAGGCGTGGGTTGAGGTGTAATTAATGAGTGATTGAGCGAATGAGTGATTGAGTGCAGGCATCGTAACAAACGCACATGGAACAGCAACGACTTTCTAAAGGTGACTTTGCCGATGGCATAGAACAAAGACTAAAGACGTTTATGCTTCGAAATCTGCATGTGTTTCGTGCACTTCCCCAGGCATTCGACGCTCAACACTTCGGTAAACAGCTTGTGCGCTGCTCTTCATCTGCTGCGGCAAACTATCGCGCTGTTAGACGGGCAAGAAGCCGGAATGAGTTTTTTGCCAAACTCAGCATTGTTATAGAGGAGCTTGATGAATCACTTTTCTGGCTGGAAACTTTTGTTTTCGCCGGGATTATACCAGAAAACCGCTTGAGTGATTTAATGGATGAAGGTTCACAACTGCTGAAAATCCTTGCAAAGTCAAGAAGCAACAGCGGTGGTTAATGTTCACTCAATCACTCAATCACAACTCACTCAATACATCATGACAACACTAAAAGGTCCTGCCATATTTCTGGCGCAGTTTTTAGGGGATACGGCCCCATTTAATAGTCTGGAGTCCATTGCCAAATACATGGCCGACCTCGGCTATAAAGGCATTCAGATCCCGACCTGGGATCCGCGCATGATCGACCTGAAACAGGCGTCGGAAAGCAAAACGTATTGCGACGACTATAAAGGCAAGTTACTGGAGATCGGCGTCGAAATAACCGAGCTGTCAACCCACCTGCAGGGACAGCTGGTGGCCGTTCACCCAGCCTATGCGCCGATGTTTGCCGGTTTCGGCCCGGCCGAGCTGGCCAACAGCCCGAAAGAACAGCAAGCCTGGGCAACCGACCAATTGATCATGGCCGCTAAAGCCAGCCAGAACCTCGGCCTGACCTCGCACGTAACGTTCTCGGGAGCACTCCTGTGGCCGTTTATGTACCCGTGGCCGCAGCGGCCGGCGGGCCTGGTCGAAACAGGCTTTCAGGAACTGGGTCAGCGGTGGCTGCCGATCCTGAACGCGTTCGAAGACGCAGGCGTAAACGTTGGCTATGAGCTGCACCCGGGCGAAGACGTACACGACGGGGTCACGTTTGAGATGTTCCTCGACGCTGTGGGTGGCCACAAGCGGGCAGGTATCAACTATGATCCGAGCCACTTCGTATTGCAGTGCCTCGACTACCTGCAGTTCATCGACTTCTACCACGAGCGCATTTTCGCGTTCCACGTAAAAGACGCCGAGTTCAACCCGACGGGTAAGCAAGGTGTCTACGGTGGCTTCCAGGGATGGGTAGAGCGTGCCGGGCGATTCCGTTCACTGGGCGACGGTCAGGTTGATTTCAGCGGCATTTTCAGCAAGCTGGCACAGTACAATTACGATGGCTGGGCCGTTCTGGAATGGGAATGTGCCCTGAAACACCCCGAGCAAGGCGCGGCTGAAGGTGCTCCGTTCATCGCCGATCACATCATTCGTGTGACTGAGCGTGCATTCGACGACTTTGCCGGCACCGGTGCCGACGAAGCGTTCAACAAAAAGGTACTGGGTCTGTAAAACGGAATGTTATTCTGTTTGGGACAATACAAATGATCGGAATATCATTCCGTTCTATAGGGCTGCCGGTACAATGTTCCGGCAGCCTTTTTTTTACCCGCTTTCGTTACCTTATTTGTTCATTCTATCTTTGCACTTCAGTCAACAGGAGCAACAAATATGCAATCTTCCCGAAACGTAATTCTCTTCATTGCGATGAGCCTGGACGGCTATATCGCTACCCCAAACGATGGCCTTGAGTTTTTATCAATTGTCGAGCAGGAAGGCGAAGATTACGGCTATGGTGCGTTTGTGCAGGGCGTAGACACCGTCATTCTTGGCCGCAAAACCTATGATAAGGTGATGACCTTAGTGAGTGAGTTCCCGCATGCCAACAAAAACACCTACATCATCACGCGTACTCCACGCGAAGCCATTGGCTCAGTTCAATTTTATACCGGTAACCTAATCGAACTGGTCACCCGGTTAAAACAGGAAGCAGGTAAAGATATTTTTGTCGACGGAGGTGCTGAAGTTGTGCATGAGATGTTGACAGCCGGCCTGATTGACGAATTTTACATTTCTGTCATCCCGATTCTGCTGGGCGATGGTATCCCGCTATTTAAACCGGGGTTTGCCAAAACAAACCTGACACTGATCAGCGCTAAATCTTTTGAGAAGGGGCTGACGCAGCTGCATTACAAACGCAGTTAAAGATGTATGTAACACGTTCCATGCTTTAGTGCAGCCGCTAAGGCATGGTTTTGCGGGTCAAAACTGAATCCCTTCCTCCTCGACCAGAGCGGCCAGATTCAGGTCGATGCCGTTCAGTAACGTAACCGGCACGTCCCAGTTGTGGGTAATCCAGTGCGCATCACGGCCGGCCACCAATACCTTCCGGGGCTGTGTCGTAATCCAGATTACCTGCCCGACGCCAAACCCGAGCAGCTTCTCCGTTTTCTCGTACACATAACTTTGCTCCTTTGCAGCAAAGTCTCGTACATCTACCTGAACGTCTACATCAATGGTCATTTTAGGCGGCACCTGAAAACAAACATCCCCAAGCGTAAGGCCTTTTCTTTCAAAAACAGCAACGGCATTAACAAGAGAAGTATTTTGATCTAACCGGGTAATCACTCTGTTGGAGGCTAACAAATAGTTTCCACGATCAGGTAATGTCGCAAGCTTGCCAAGAATTACGGATACCAACGCTGCCTGTAATGAACTGCTTCCCATAATGGTTTCGGGAGTTCTCTGACCGGATAATACCTCTTTATAGCCCTTGTAGTACAGAGGGCGCCCGTTGAGCGTTTCGTAGATGAGTCCGGCCGGTATTTTTGACCGGCGACGGGGTTTGTTCTGAACGACAATTGTAGTCATGGCGCGCTTTGTTGTAAAAACGAATGTACTCATAAAACCCGTAACCGGCAATCCGGTTTTGCGGATAGCCCTGAAACAAGTAACCCCAGCCAAAATGGCTGGGGCTGCTTCATTACTATATAACACACACCTTAGAATTTCAATGTTGCCGGCAGGTATTTCGCTACCAGATCTTCGTAATAAGGCCGCAGCTCCGTCCAGTTTGGCGGCGTCGGGTTCTTCGAATACAAGTCGTACGGATTAAACAGATTCACCCATTTGAACATTTCGCGGTCATGGTCGTCCATCAGGTGGTCGTACGCATTTTCGCGGTGCTGCGGGTAGAATGAGTGGTAACGCAGCATGTACAGCCCCTGCTCCGGCAGGTGGTCTTTCACCATCTGGTACACATACTCATCATGACCCCACGACATATGCACGTTGCGAAGACCGCAGTTTGGCGTATAAACGCCGTATTTTGTATTGTAACGTTCGTCGTATGTATCCGGATTGGCCTTGAAAAACTCAGGATACACAATTTTGTCTGAATGCGCACAGCCTACCGGGAAGGTGTCACCGACAACAGCCCACTGTGGCTCGCCAAACAGACAAAGAACTTTACCCATATCATGCAACAGACCAACCAGCACCATCCAGTCGGGGTGACCATCGGCGCGGATCGCTTCCGAGGTTTGCAGTAAGTGCTGCAGCTGATCCAGATCGGTATCCGGGTCAGAGTCATCAACCAGCTGATTCAGGAACGTGAATGCATCCCAGACCGGCATTTCCTTTTTATCGAACTTCAGGAATTCACGCTCTTTTTCCAGCACGAAATCATACGTTTGGTAGGTATGATTCAGGCGGTAAAATTCGCGTACGGTATCACGGCCCGGATTTTCGTAGTTCCGGTATTCTTCAGTAGTTTTTCCCTGGGCAATAGCTTCCGGATCAGGGTAACGCTCCAGCAGATCGTCTTCCCAAACGTCCAGACTGGCTAAAGGATTTTGTTCTGCTGCGCTCAACGTACTCATGACTGTTGTATGTTTATAGGGTGAAACGCTTAAAAGTCGTCGTCTTATGTTCAGGACACTAAGCTAATCGACTTTATTGGCACTTTTATAAGATCTGTTTTGCTTTATTTACGAAATCGTTTTCGTAAACCGGCCTCCATGCAAACCATTAATTTAAAAACACTGGCCAGCGCCCTTGGTCTGTCAGTCTCCACCGTTTCGAAAGCGTTGCAGGACAGTCACGAAATCAGTCCCGAAACCAAACAGCGTGTCTGGCAGCTTGCCCGTGAACTGGATTACGTTCCGAATCCGCACGCCAGCAGCCTGCGCCGGAAGCGGAGCAAAATCATCGCCGTTGTCATTCCGGAAGTAGCCGACAGCTTTTTTACACTGGCGATGAAAGGCATTGAGGTGGTCGCGCAGCAAAAGGGCTACCACACCCTGATTTACCTGACCTATGAATCGTTGACGAAAGAACAGACCATTCTGCACGATTTCCAGAGCGGCCGCGTCGACGGGCTGATTATCTCGTTATCAGGTCAGACCACACACATCGATCATGTAACGGCACTCGAACGCAAAGGCATTCCTGTTGTGTTGTTTGACCGCATTTTTGAAGGGACCACCTTGCCGCTGATTACGACCAATGATCTCGAAAGCGGTTACCTGGCTACGCAGCACCTGATCCGGCAGCAGTGCCGCCGTATTGCGTTTTTATCGGTTTCAGACAGTTTGTCTATTACCCGGCAACGGCAACAGGGCTACCTCAACGCTCTGACAGACAGCCACCTGCCTTCAGAACCGGATCTCATGCTCACCCTTCCGGCCCATGCTGCCGACCAGGAAGCCATCATGACTCAGCTCCTCACCGGTCCGAAGGCGCCTGACGGCATTGTGGCCTCGGTGGAAAAAACAGCGATTCTCACCTACCAGCTCTGCGAAAAGCTGCACCTGTCAATTCCTGAACAACTTAAAGTCATCAGTTTTTCGAATCTGGAGACAGCCCCCCTGCTCAATCCGTCGCTTTCGACCATTACCCAACCCGCATTCGACATGGGCGAGGCCGCCGCCCGGACACTCTTCGGCCTTATTGAACGGAAAAGCCTCCGTACAATGCTCCCCCTACAATGTATCCCCTCAGTGCTGATACCCCGCCGCTCGACGCAGTTACTTGCCGGTTAACCGCTACCAGCGATACCGGTACGGACATGAGGTCATTTTCCGGCGCTTTGGCCGGTAAGGACGCGGCGAGCGGTTATGATGATGATCCGACGGCATAATAAAGGAGTAGCCAAGGCCGATGTAGGAGCCATGCCGGTTGCCCGTAGCAAAATCACGGTTGTCCATCCGGTCAATGAGGCCCAGAAAGATGTCAATCGTATGAAAATCAAAGAGATTGTAGCTCACCCCGACTGAAGCAAACGTATTGGAGCTACGGTATTGAACCGGGATTTCGCGCTGACCGGCAAACTGCACAAACGTAAGATAAATATCCAGATACGGTTTCAGGCTTGACTGCTCGCCAAGTCCGTTTGTCGAATAGACCCGCATCCCGGGGCCAAGTGCGGCCCCCTTGCCCACCCCGAATTCGGTCCGGGCATAAACCAGCAGCGAGAGATCATTATGAAATGCGGGGAACACATGCCCGATTGCCACACTGGCCGGCATCGCCAGTGTGTACAACTCCGCTGCGTTCCGCCGACCTTGCTTTATATTGGCTATTCCGCTCGAAACCGACACGCCGCCATTCAGTTGCGCCAATCCGGTAAGCGGCCCCAACAGCATCGCCATCACACTAAGTACCAGTCGCACAGTTTTCGTTGAGTATAATTTTTCCTGTTTTTTAAACGGTCAAACTATACGCTTATTGAAGCTGTGTTATCCAACGGCCCTATCGAATAAATAGCCGTATGAGCACTTATTCAGGGGTTATGCTAGTTTTTGATGGCAATTACCTCAACCTCAATTATTACATCTTCGCGTACCTGTTGTGGTACATTTTTAAGTTCAGAGATTCTGGAAATGCCACCGGCCTTGTTCTGATTGAAGTACGTAGCCGCGACCCGATTAACAATTTCACTGTTCACCGTGCTTTTGTTCTGGTCGTTGGTAAGGTGGTAGGTGACCTGCACAATATGTTCGGGCGTCATGCCGACTGTAGCAAGCGTTTTGGTGATATTGGCAAAACTCTGCACCAACTGGGTCTCCAGATTACCGGTACCCACTAATTGACCGCTGTCATTGACCGGCCGCTGGCAGCACACATAAATCCGGCGGTTCGGCACCGTTGTCTCAACCTTATAGAGATACCCCTGACGTATGGCCGGCGTCTGGGTCTGGGCCATCGCTCCGGAACACAGGGCCACCAGCAGCACTATTATCAATAATCCGTTTTTTTTCATTGTCAACTTATTCAGGACAGGATTACAGGATCGCCTCTTGTTTGTGATAGCCATCCTGTAATGCTATCTATACCTCACTCCTCTTCAAAAAACAGGTAATTCAGAAAATCGCAATATGGTTTCAGCAGATGACAGCCCCGCGCTACTTCTTCGGCAAAACCGGGCTGCAACACATCCTGATCGCTGTAGCGGTGCATGAAAAACAACTGCTTCCGGCGTAATAAGTCAATATCGGGATGATCGGTCGTATAACCTTTGGGGGCTGTTTTCATTACCTCTCCCCAGATTTCGGGAAAATAGGCCCGGAATGTTTCCTCTTCAATAATCCCTTTCAGCTCGGCGACGTTGTAATCGATTTCCTGCCGGAATTTAGCCAGCTGAGCCGGTGTCGGCTGCCACATTCCCGCTCCCAGAAACGATTCATTACCGGGCTGGATATGAATATAGTAGTCGATACGGCCTGAATGCCGGCCGCCCGGCCCGATAGCCGCCGCAAAATTGAGCTTATACGGTTCTTTATTTTTCGAAAACCGGATATCACGGTTAATCCGGAAAATACAATCTTTCACCTCCGTGTTCGGCAATGGCTGAAAGGTATTTACACCGGCCAGAATTCGCGTCACCAGTTGCTCAATCTGGGCTTTTGCGGCTTCATACCGCTTCCGGTTTGCCTGAAGCCATTCCCTGTTGTTGTTTTGCGCCAACTCACGCTGAAACGCAAATGTGTCCGCAGTAATCGCGGGTTTGTTCAATTCCTTTGTTGTCATACTTACCCAAAATTACGGCTTTTTTATATACCCTGCGTACCATTCAGCGAAAACTGATCTTGGATAAAACAAAGTAAGAATGTAACTTAGCTATCCATAGCAGTTATACCACGCTGTAATAGTGACCAGTACTTATCCATTGACACCTGTCAATCGGGTAAGCTAACAAAAGCAACCCAAACCACGTTTGTTGGTATCTGAACTTAAGTTACAATCGATGCGATTCGTTCTTTCATCCCTCCTCTTTCTGTTCATGACTGCCTTTTGCCTGACGGCGTCTGGTAGCCATACCCCTGAAAAACCTGTCTCGAAATACTGGATCCTTTTCAATACGAAAGACGTAGCCAGGGCACCTGCACTCTCAGCGGCAGCCCTGACCCGCCGCACCAGTCAGGGTCTGGCCATTGACGAAACGGATCTGCCGCTGTCAGGTATCTGTCTCAAAGCGCTGCACGATGCCGGCATCGAACCGCTCTGCCAGTCCCGATGGCTGAACGGCGTTTCGGCGATGCTGTCGGAAGCGCAGATCAATCAGCTCAGGCAGCTGGCATTCGTCAAAGCCATTCAACCGATTGACAGCCGGATTAAAATCATGAGCACCGGTCTGCGCGATGATGCGGCAAAACCTCACCTCGCTCCGGTGATGAGCCAGATTCAGGCCGGCGATTTTGCGAAGGCAGGCCTGACGGGCCGGTTTGTGACCATCGGCGTTGTGGATGCCGGTTTCTTCGCCGCCGACTCAGCCGATGCGCTTAAGCACATTTTTGAGCGGAAAGGCGTCCGGCAGGTCCGCGACTACGTGCATCCGAACGAGACAAAACACAACCTGTTCCGCACCATGGAAACCATGTCGGATCTGCACGGTACCGAAGTGCTGGCCGCCATTGCCGGACAGGACCCGCGCGAAAACCTGCAATACGGGCTGGCCACCGACGCCACCTTTTACCTCGCCCGCACCGACCAGGGCAACCGCGAATACCGTGGCGAAGAAGATAACTGGGTGCAGGCTATGGAATGGCTCGACAGCCTGGGTGTGCGGATTGTGAACACCTCGCTGGGTTACGCCCGCGGATTCAGCAACCCGAAAGAAAACTATGAAACCCGCGAGATGGACGGCAAAACCAGTCTGATCAGCCGCGCGGCGCAGATCGCTGCCGACAAGAAAGGCATGCTGATTATTGTTTCGGCCGGCAACGAAGGCGAAGACCGTAACTGGCGGATTATCTCTACCCCCGCCGACGCGCAAGGAGTACTGTCGGTCGGTGCGACCAACTCAAAACTCTGGAACCGGATCGGCTACAGCAGCATCGGCCCTGAGGCATTGCCGTATATGAAACCCAACGTTTCGTGCTTCTCGCTTTACGGTACCTCCCTGTCAGCACCGGTGATAACCGGCTTTGCCGCCTGTCTGATGCAGGCCAATCCGAAACTGACCAATAAAGAGCTGATTGAGATCATCGAGAAATCATCGCACCTTTACCCTTACGGCAATAATTATGTGGGCTACGGGGTTCCGCAGGCATCGAGAGCGCTGGCGCTGCTCAGAAAGCAGCCACTGCCCGCCACTACCCGCAGCATCAAAGCAAGCGGTAAAACAGTGCAGGTACCGGTCAGCAGCGGCGAAGCACTGGCATCTGTCTTTCACAAAAAAGACAACATGCACGTGCTGACGCAGGAAGCGGCAAAGATTATTAACGGAAAAGTAACGCTGAAACGCCTGTCTAACGAACGTCAGACGACGGTTGACCTGAAACAGGAAGTGATTGAAGTGATTTGGGAGTAGCTTATAAGCATTTACGGCCCCGGAATTTAACTCTCCGGGGCCGTAAGCCTACATATAATCCCCCCCGGTAAGGTAGTTCTTCACATAATCGGCGATGCCTTCTTCCAGGGTATGGAATGGCTTGTCGTAACCGATTGACCGGAGTTTGGCCATGTTCGCCTGCGTAAAATACTGGTATTTATCGCGGATATCGGCTGGGGTATCGATAAAGTCGATGTTGGGTTCCAGGCCCATGGCGCGAAAGGTGTTGGTAGCCAGATCAAGAAACGTACGTGCTTTCCCGCTACCCAGGTTGTAGATCCCCGAATTGCGGCGATGATGCATCAGAAACAGACAGACATCCACCACATCTTTCACGTAAACGAAATCCCGCATCTGCTCACCGTCCTTAAAATCAGGGTGATGTGAGCGGAAGAGCCGCATCTGACCCGTCTGACCTATCTGCCGGTATGCATGGAAAATTACCGATGCCATCCGGCCTTTGTGGTACTCATTCGGGCCATAGACATTAAAAAACTTCAGACCGGCCCAGAAGAACGGTTTCCGCTCTTGTTCCAGCGCCCAGATATCAAAGACATTTTTCGACTCTCCGTACGGATTCAACGGTTTCAACTCCGGAATCACGGATTCGTTATCGTCGTAGCCTAACTCACCGAGACCATAGGTAGCCGCCGAAGATGCATAAACCAGCGGAATCTGATAATCAATACATTTCTGCCATATTTTTTTTGAGTATTCGACATTCAAATGCTCAAAAACGTAATAGTCAAACTCTGTCGTATCAGTTCTGGCGCCGATGTGAAACAGAAACTCTACTTCGTGATAATTAATATCCAGCCAGTCGAAAAACTGTTCGCGATCGACCTTCTCCTGAATACGCTTATCAGCCAGATTAGCCTCTTTTTCGGGGGAGGAAAAATCGTCAACCGCAATGATAAAATTGAAATTTTCCTGATTCAACTTGCTGATTAAACAGCTCCCGATAAAGCCGGCAGCCCCCGTAACAATGATCATAAACTCGTTTTCTGAATATATTGGTTATATAAATAGTGGAAGGGCAGGTGAATAAAGTGCAAAAAAGGTGCGTAAAGTTACGGGATTGTTTTTTAGCGTGCTATCGACGTTTTAAGGAATAAATAGAACTTTTTAAAGATAAGCCATAATTAATGCCGAATACTTTTGTGCGAACTAAAGCTACCGTAATTTTGTAGTTCATTATCCCGGCGTTTTCTGGAAAACCGCCCTAAACAAACCAGATCTATGGTATACGTAAATCGCATTGAACACTTCAATGCTGCCCACCGGTTATTTAACCCGAACTGGTCAGAGGAGAAGAACAAAGAAGTTTTCGGGCCTTGTGCCAATGCCTATTTTCACGGGCATAATTTTGAGTTGATTGTTACGGTCAAAGGAGAACCGAATCCGGATACCGGTTTTGTCATTGATATGAAAAAGCTGGGCCAGATTATAAAACAGGAAGTGATCGAAAAACTCGACCACAAAAACCTGAATATGGATGTTGACTTTTTGCAGGGAAAACTCGCCAGTTGTGAAGTGCTGGTGATGGAGATCTGGAAAATTCTCGAACGGGCACTGCACGATATTACCGAAGCACGCCTGCATCAGATTCGGCTCTACGAAACGCCCAAAAATTTCGTGGACTACTACGGTGAATAACAACACAACTGACCCACATAAGCGCCCGGCCCTTCGCCTCTACATGATTGCAGGTGAACGGTCGGGCGATTTGCACGGCGCGAATCTGATCAAGGCGATCCGGCAACACAACGAAGGAGCGACAATCCGCGCCTATGGCGGCGAGCAGATGGAGGCCGCCGGTGCCCACCTTGTCCGGCATTACCGCGATATGGCGTTCATGGGCTTTCTGGAGGTGGTGCAGAATCTGGGCACCATCCGGCGGATCATGCGCGAATGCCAGGCCGATCTGCTTTCCCACCGCCCCGATGCGCTGATCCTGATTGATTACGCCGGCTTTAACCTGCGGATGGCGAAATTTGCCAAAAAGCACGGCATCAAGGTCTTTTATTACATCTCTCCGAAAGTCTGGGCATGGAACCAGAAACGGGCGCTGAACATAAAGGCAAATGTCGACCGGATGTTTACTATTTTCCCCTTTGAGACGGCTTTCTTCCGTAAGTTCGGCTATGAGGTGACCTATGTCGGTAATCCGCTGCTCGACGCCATTAGCCAGTTCGCGCCAAACCCGGATTTCCGGAAAACGATTCCGGCAACAAAGCCGGTGGTGGCCCTTTTGCCGGGGAGCCGTAAGCAGGAAATCACCGGCATTCTGCCCGCGATGCTGGCCGCCACCCGACAGTTTCCGGACTGTCAGTTTGTTGTAGGCACGGTCAGTAACCTCGATGCGTCTCTGTATGATAACCTGCTGACAGACTACCCTGACGTAATCCGGGTGAATGATGCCGCGTATGATCTGTTGCATGTGGCTACGGCCGCGCTGGTAACGTCGGGTACTGCCACCCTCGAAACGGCACTGTTCCATGTCCCGCAGGTGGTTTGCTATAAAACAACATGGGTATCCTATGAAATTGCCAAACGACTGATTGCCGTGCCGTTTATTTCGCTGGTCAATCTGATAGCAAACCGGGAAATCGTACGGGAGTTGATTCAGAACGATTGTACGCCGATGCAGGTGGCGGGCGAACTGGCGATGATCTTGCCGGGTGGTCAGAAACGAGAGCAGCAACTGGCTGACTATCGGGAGATTCAGCACATTATGGGTGGGCCAGGTGCCTCGGAGCGCGCCGGAACCGCTATGGTGCAGGCGCTGCTGGGTTAATCCTTATTCCTCAGATAACTCAGTTCACTATAATAAGGAGAATTCAGTGCCTCGTTAAGCGTACTTTGCTCATAGTCTACCTTACCGAGCATATCAATCAGTACTTTTTTAAGTGGCTTTAGTTCTTCGATTACAATTGCATAGACTTCTTCGTGATCTATGCCACGATAATCATGCGCAATCCGGTTACGAACGCCCTGAATACTACGCCATGGAATTTGCCCATACTGCCGTTTAAGGTCATTATCAATCTTTTTGGTTTCCTCACCGATTACCATCAGCAGTTGCAGTGTAGCATTAAAGTTGAGTCGCTTGTTAGCCCACAAAAACTCGTTAAAATCAATAAAATCTTCGCTGTAAGCAATGATCTGTTCAATAGATTGTAAGCTGGTCAGAATGTAAATCAGGTTATAATGGCTAAACATAAATTACATCTTTAAGTAACTCCACGCGGATTACCGGATTAAGATACCGATAATTGATGAATTCGATTTTTTTCTTTCCCAGCCTTTTTTTCAGCCTCTTTTCTACTTCCAGCTTATTGCGAAACCCTAACGTTTTCCCTTCTTCAAGCTCATACACCAAATCAATATCACTCTTTGCAGTATGCTGTTGACGGGCATAACTGCCAAATAACCCAATTTTGTAAATTCCGAATTCCTGTTGCAGCTGAGGTAATACCTCTCTTAGAGTCGAAATTATTTCAGCACGTTCCATATCAGTGAAACTACAAAAAAAGCCCCTGCAATTGCAGAGGCTCTAAATTTATCAAAATCTTTCGATTAACCGACTGAACCTTCCAGACTGATTTCCAGAAGTTTCTGCGCCTCAACGGCAAACTCCATCGGTAATTGATTCAAGACTTCCTTAGCATATCCATTGACAATCAGGGCTACAGCCTGCTCCGTCGGGATACCGCGCTGGTTGCAGTAGAACAGCTGATCTTCGCCGATTTTCGACGTGGTAGCTTCGTGTTCTACCGTTGCCGTCGGGTTTTTCACCTCGATATACGGGA
Source organism: Arsenicibacter rosenii (assembly GCF_001870735.1). GTDB lineage: Bacteria > Bacteroidota > Bacteroidia > Cytophagales > Spirosomataceae > Arsenicibacter > Arsenicibacter rosenii. The sequence continues at coordinate 399,087 of NZ_MORL01000003.1, forward strand.
AGGTGTGCGCACCGCAACGGTCGCCCAGCAACAAAGAGTCACACTGCGAGAAGTTACGGGCATTTTCCGCACGCTTCATCACTTCGACCAGGCCACGGTATGAGTTATGGCTCTTACCGGCCGAAATTCCTTTCGATACAATCCGGCTTTTCGTGTTTTTACCAATGTGAATCATCTTCGTACCGGTATCCGCCTGCTGCATGTTGTTGGTTACGGCCACCGAGTAAAACTCCCCGATCGAATAATCTCCTTTCAGAATGACGGACGGGTATTTCCACGTAACAGCCGAACCTGTTTCAACCTGCGTCCATGAAATTTTCGAATGCGGGCCATCGCAGATACCACGCTTCGTAACGAAGTTGTAGATACCGCCACGACCTTCTTTATCACCGGGATACCAGTTCTGTACGGTCGAATATTTAATTTCGGCCTCTTTGGCGGCAATCAGCTCAACCACAGCGGCGTGCAGCTGGTTTTCGTCACGCATCGGCGCCGTACAGCCTTCGAGATAGCTTACATAACTGCCTTCGTCGGCAACAATCAGCGTCCGTTCGAACTGACCGGTACCGGCTGCGTTGATCCGGAAATAGGTCGACAACTCCATCGGGCAGCGTACCCCTTTCGGGATGTAGCAGAACGAGCCGTCTGAGAAAACGGCAGAGTTCAGGGCCGTGAAGAAGTTATCTTTCGCCGGAACAACCGAACCCAGATACTCCCGTACCAGCTCCGGATATTCCTGAATAGCTTCAGAGATTGAACAAAAGATAATACCTAACTCTTTCAGCTTGGTTTTGAACGTTGTACCGATTGATACAGAATCAATTACGGCATCAACGGCCACCCCTGAGAGACGCTCCTGTTCCTGGAGGGAAATACCCAGACGCTCAAATGTGCGGCGGAGTTCAGGATCGATATCGTCGAGTGATTTAACTTCCTTTTTCTGAACAGGGGCCGAGTAGTATTTAATATCCTGATAATCAATCGGCGGATAGGTAACGTTCGGCCATTTTGGTTCGGTCATCTCCTGCCAGATGCGGAACGCCTTCAGACGCCATTCCAGCATCCATTCCGGTTCGTTCTTTTTGGCTGAGATGAAGCGTACTGTATCTTCGTTCAATCCTTTCGGAGCCTCATCCACTTCTAAGAGCGTCTCGAAACCATATTTGTATTCCGAGTTGGTGATGCTCTCTAAGATTTCAACGTCTTTGCTCATAGCTAATTAGGTCGGTCGAGTGTTTCTTTTCGTCCTGTATTAAAGATTTAACACCATTATGGCCGGGTACGTTCCGACGGGAACCTGCAAATTTAACGAATAGAGTCGTGCAAACGACAGTGTACCCGTCCGGAAATCTTTATTTTTTACCTACCTCTTCCTCAACTCCTACCCGGCATCAAAAACCACCGGCAACCAGTAACCACCGGCACCTGAAACCGTCACCGCTTCAACGCCAGAAACTGCACCCGCCCCGCCGACGGCAACCGCGTTTCGGCGACCGGTTTGCCATAACGCGCATAAAACTGCGCAGCCATGCCTGCCGGCAATAGTTCAGGATAGAGATTAATACCGGCAAAGTCGTTCGTCCGCAGGTAATTGTCAAAAAATGTCCAGTCGGCAGCGGTGAACAGATACCCGGGCGATAAGCGTTTCGGCCAGCCGTCGCGCAGGAAAGGTTTGATCTGATCCGGATGCAATCGCCCGAAATACTGTCCGACGACTTTCTTGTCGTAGAACCGACGGAAGGTGAAGACCGCATTCTGGGCATCGTAATGCGGACAAAGCCCCTCCTGCATTCCTGTCCCATCGGCGCCGACAACACAGAACGGCCAATCCAGTACGGCCTCGCCCGGCGTCTTGTGCACCCGCTCCATGTAGGTATACACATCCGCCGGTAACGGTGGCAGGTGATAGATTGTAAAGTAGTAATAACCAAACTGCCACTCGGCCAGCATCAATAGGCCGATCAGGCTCAGCGCCATCCTGGCGGGTAAACGTGTTGGCAAACGCATACCAAGTGCTAAAAAACTCAGCAATATGGGGTAAATCAGCGTGGCGCGCCCGCCGTGCCGGTTAAAGCTAAACCACGGGAAAACTTTCAGCGTCGGCACCAGCGCCGGATGATAGAGCAGACACAAGGCAAGTGTCAGCACAACCGGCCCCCAGAGCGGAATCTGACGGCGCATCTGCCAGAAACCGATTATGGCCAGCAAGACCAGATATAACCCCGGACTCGTCTGCCCGTAACTTTCATAGCTATCCTTAAAATATTTTTCGTATTGCTGCTCATACTGATTCAGATACGGCAGGTGCGGAATCAGCAATCGGGCCGGATGCGACCACAGCCGCGACGGGGGCATCACGCTGAAATCAAATTTCCAGGCCGTAAACGCAATCTGTAAGGTGAGCGGCACATACAGGTATATGTTCAGCAGCATCAACCCGGCAATTACCCAAATAAGCGTAGATCGCTGCCTGTATTCGCGGGAAACCCAGGCCATTAACTGTACCGGCCAATGGCTGATTCCGGGATTATTCCGGTATAATAAATACATCCCGAACGGTACGGCAACGGTAGTGAACGTCAGGGCAAAACCAGCTACATAGCCTAATTCAAGCCCCAATATCTGTACATGCAGCCACGCCCATACCAGCAGAAACAGCAGCGAAAGCCGCTGCCGGTGATACAGCTGCCAGAGCAGCCGGTATGTTGCCACGATGCAAAGGATGGTCCAGTGGCCGACACAAACGTTCAGGTGTACGGGGTATTTCCAGAGCCCGTAGAAATTAAACACCGATACCGCCAGGCTGACAATGGCCAGCTGCCACGGCGGAAAAAACGCACGAAGCAACCAAAACGTACCAATCGCCGTAATGACTATGCTGAACACGTAGTAAAACTGAAGATACGGCCCCGGTCCGTCGTTGAGCCAGTAACAGAACGCATACCAGTAGTCACGTTCAAAGCCCCACGGCAGAAAAACCTGCAGGGTGCCGTATGGATAAAATGTCTGATCGTTATCGAGATTCAGATGAGGAATGAGCCCGAACGAAATATTCTTAAAAAAATAGTACCCGGCATATTCGTACTGATCGGTATCATCGCCGTCGGAAAGCGGAAACCGGAAATCACCGACTGCGTAAATAATCAGCGCTAAAACGGTAATTGTCACGATTATTAGCCAGCGGGACCATACAAGCGGGCGGTCTTTTGGACGAAGCCCGGAAAAATTTGACGTTTGTTTATCCTCCATGCGATATTACTTCTCAACTGAGTACAACAAAAGTCATCCGAAACGGCTATTTTTGCAAAAATTTTAATAAAAGAGGTACCTGAATGAAGAATGGATAATGACGAATGAACAATGATGCTACCGCAGACCAATTGTTCATGATCCATTATACATTGTCCATTATTCATAAGCATGAATATGGCTGACTACAATCACCGCGAGACCGAACAGAAATGGCAGCGGTTCTGGGACGAAAACCAGACCTACCGCACTACCACGGATGCCGCCGGACAGGCATCGTCAAAGCCTAAATTCTATGTCCTGGACATGTTCCCCTATCCATCGGGAGCGGGTCTGCACGTAGGCCACCCGCTGGGATACATTGCCTCCGACATCGTGTCGCGGTATAAGCGGCTGAAGGGCTTCAATGTGCTGCACCCGATGGGCTTCGACTCGTTCGGGCTACCAGCCGAGCAATATGCCATTCAAACCGGTCAGCATCCGGCGATTACGACCGAAAATAACATTGCCACCTACATCAAGCAGTTAAAGCAGATCGGGTTCAGCTACGACTGGAGCCGCGAGGTACGTACCTCCGACCCGTCGTATTATAAATGGACACAGTGGATTTTCATGGAGCTGTTCAACAGCTGGTATAATAAAGATACCGACCGTGCAGAACCGATCAGCACCCTGCTGGAGAAATTTGCAACCAACGGTACTACCGACGTAAACGCCGTTTGCGACGCCGACACACCTGCCTTTACAGCGGCCGAATGGAACAACCTGTCGGCCACCGAACGGCATGCCATTACCCTGCATTACCGCCTGACCTATCTGGCCGATGCGGTCGTGAACTGGTGCCCGGCACTGGGTACAGTACTGGCCAACGACGAGGTGAAAGACGGCGTTTCGGAGCGGGGCGGTTATCCGGTCGAGCAAAAGAAAATGCGGCAGTGGATGATGCGGATCACGGCCTATGCCGACCGGCTCCTGACAGGTCTGGATACCATCGACTGGTCGGAATCGATCAAGGAACAACAACGCAACTGGATCGGTAAGTCGGTCGGGGCGTCGGTTAAGTTTGCGCTGGAAACAGATGCGGCGACCTCAATTGAGGTGTTTACGACACGGGTGGATACCATCTACGGGGTAACCTTTATGGTGCTGGCACCGGAACATGAACTGGTCGGCAGCCTGACCACTCCGGAGCAGCGCGACGCCGTTGAGGCTTACGTCAACGCGGCCAAACTGCGCTCAGAACGCGACCGGATGTCGGACGTAAAAACGGTTTCAGGGGTGTTTACCGGCAGCTATTGCCTCAATCCGTTCAGCGGCGAAAAAGTACCGATCTGGCTGGCCGACTACGTGCTGGCGGGGTATGGCACCGGCGCGGTGATGGCCGTACCATCGGGCGATCAGCGCGACTGGACGTTTGCCACGCATTTCGGGCTGCCGATTGTGGCCATTCTGGACACGCAGAAAGATGTTGATACACAAGCTGATAATACCAAAGAAGGCCGCTATATCAATTCGGGTATCATCAATGGCATGACCTACAAAGAGGCCACGGCTACGTTGATTGCCTGGCTGGAAGAACGCGGTCTGGGCAGCGCACGGGTGAACTACCGGATGCGCGACGCCGTGTTCAGCCGTCAGCGGTATTGGGGCGAACCGGTGCCGGTTTACTTCAAAGCCGATGCCAACGGAACCGTATTGCCATACCTGATCGACGAAAGTGAGCTGCCGCTTGAGCTGCCGGCCGTTGATAAGTACCTGCCTACCGAAACCGGCGAACCACCGCTGGCACGGGCAGAAGGCTGGAAATATAACCCCACCCCTAACCCCTCCCCTTCACAAGGAGAGGGAAATTACGAATACGAACTGTCGACGATGCCGGGCTGGGCGGGTTCGTCGTGGTACTGGTACCGGTACATGGACCCGAAAAACGACAGCGAATTTGCGTCGAAAGAAGCCATCGCCTACTGGCAGGATGTCGATCTGTACATGGGTGGTTCTGAGCACGCAACGGGTCACCTGCTCTACAGCCGTTTCTGGAACAAATTTCTGAAAGACCGTGGCTATGTGACGCAGGAAGAGCCGTTTAAGAAGCTGATCAACCAGGGCATGATTCAGGGCCGGTCGAATTTTGCGTACCGGATTAAAGGGACAGGAATCGAAGGAGTTCCGCCGGTATTTGTATCACTGAACCAAATCAACGGCCGCGAGGTAACCCCGCTGCACGTTGACGTGAATATTGTTGAAAACGACGTACTGGACATTGAGGCGTTCAAAAAGCAACGTCCTGACCTGGCCGATGGCGCGGAGTTTATCACCGAGCCGGATGGTAAATACGTGGTAGGTGCCGAAGTCGAGAAAATGTCCAAGTCGAAGTACAACGTGGTGAACCCCGACACGGTCGTAGAGCGTTACGGCGCCGACGTACTGCGTTTGTACGAGATGTTTTTAGGCCCGCTGGAACAGGCCAAGCCCTGGAACACCAACGGCATCGACGGTACGTTCCGGTTTATCCGTAAGTTCTGGCGCTTGTTCTACGAAGAGAAAGCCGATGGTACGTCGAAATGGGTCGTTACGGACGAAGCCCCAGCCCCGGCCGAGCTGAAAATCCTGCACAAGACAATCAAAAAGGTGCAGGAAGACATTGATAATTATTCGTTTAACACGTCGGTCAGTGCGTTCATGGTGTGTGTCAATGAGCTGTCGACGCTGAAGTGCCGCAAGCGGGCTGTCTTGCAGGATCTGGTCCTGTTGCTATCGCCGTTTGCGCCGCACATTACCGAAGAGCTGTGGGCAGCCCTCGGCAACGAGCCGGGCACGGTGTCATCGGCCAGCTTCCCGGTTTTCGATCCGAAATTCCTGGTCGAAGATGCCTTTGAGTATCCGATTCAGATCAACGGCAAAGTGCGGACCACGATCTCGTTTGCCACCGACCGGGCGGCATCGGAGATCGAGCAGGAAGTGCTGGCCAATGACGTGGTACAGAAATGGCTGGAAGGCAAAACACCGAAAAAAGTGGTGGTGGTGCCGAAGCGGATTGTCAACGTCGTGCTGTAAGGCAGGCGAACTGATATAGACAACGGGCGGAGATAAATCGTTATCTTCGCCCGTTTTGTTTACCGGCTATTGGCTCACTAACTGCTGCACCGTCCGCTCAATATCATCCGAAAAGCCCTGACTGACCAGCCGGATTACCCCCTTCCGATCAATAAGCACATAGAACGGAATAACGTCAAGCCCATACCTTTGCCGCACCTGATTAGAACCGATTAGCGTCAGGAAAGGCAGTTGCCACTTCGTCAGCAGCCGCCGGACCGCATCCAGTTGCTGAACTTCATGCGTAATGCCGTAAACCTGTAAACCCTGCTGGTTGTACTTGCGGTACAGCTGCTCCACTTTCGGCATCGACGCCAGACAGGGGCCGCACCATACCTCCCAGAAATCCAGCAACGTCACTTTGCCTGCAAAGGCGGTTGATGACAGCGAATCGCCCTGAAGCGTGGCCAGCCGGAAATCCGGTGCCGGCTGCCCCACCAACCGCCCCGCCGGTTTCTTACTATTGACGACCGGCAGTTCCTGACGATAGGTCTGCAGAAAGGCCGGTTCCCGGAACAGACTGTCGGCCAGAACCGTATTTATTTTAACTGAGCTGATTTTGTAGAACAGATCCTGTACTTTGCCCAGGGTTTCCTGATGTTGCCGCACACGCACAGGCAATAGGGTAGAACGGTCGATTTGTAGCTGCTTATACCGGTTTATTACGTCATATTGTTTAATGTCAGCGTAATGCATCGTCAGAAAGTAATACGCATCGTCCTGCGTCAGCTGGAAACGGACAACTTTTGTGGTATCCAGCCGGATGAGATCAGAGACAACCATCCGCCCCCCCGATTGGTAGAGCAGGCTGGCAAAAGCGGTTGTGTCAGTGACGAGGGTATATGTTTTTTTGTGATCATCAGTCACATACCCCACATGGCCATCATAGATTACTTCACCGGCGATATCGTCCTGCTTTGCCCGAAACCAGAAACCCAGGCGGTGGTCATTCCGGTCAGGCCGTATGGCCGCCTGCCCGTTCAGCTGCCGGACATGCCCCGTAACCAGCGTGTCGGTCCGCTCCAGCGTATAACTTACTGTTGTCAGGGAGGCCTGCTTTTCGTAAACAGCCTTTATCAGGTGATGCACATCCTGCGCGATAAGGCTGACCGGAAACAGGAGCGGGAATACTACGATTTGTCGGAAAAACGGCTTCATAATCAACTTGTGTTGCGATTGATAAGCCCAAAAATAGCGTCATAGTATTTGCCCGGTCTATCCGATTCGGTGAAGCAGACAGGAAAATCGACCAGCTTTTGTTGGTCGAAAAAAAAGCCGGATTAGTCGAAATACAGCGCCGTCAGTTGATGTCCCCGAAGGTCTGTTGTATTTTCAGGGATACGAATGCGTAACGATGGTCAAATCATTGAAGTTAAGCCTGCCGGAAGTCCTTTTCTTCGGCATTGTATTCATCCTGTTTTCGATCCTGACCGATTTTGAGTATAATCTCTACGAAAAAACCGGCCGGCTCCCCTCCCTGCTATCGCTGCTGGAACGATTGATTTATGGCGTATTGCGCACGATTCCGTACTGGCTGTATTACAAACTGATTCTTCCCGCTCTATTCGAAAAACGATACCGGACATTTGGCTGGCGGCTGCTGGTTTTTCTCTTTTTACTGGATGGTTATCTGCATTATGTGATGTATGGGCTGGTGATGAATCTGTGGTTTTTGCCCGAAACAATGCTCGTGTCGGCCCGAAAATGGTACCATTCAAACGTTCTGCTTCATTTCAGCATCGTTTACATCATCCGCGAACTACTGATGGTATCGGCCCTGGGTTATTACCAGCAATCGGTCCGGCAGCAGCAGCGGCTTCACGAGCTGAGTCAGCACCAGTTACAGACTGAACTTGATTCACTGCGGGCCCAGTTGCAGCCCCATTTTTTCTTTAACACACTGAATACCATCTACTCACTGGCGTTGCATGGTTCTGTTAAAACGGCTTCGCTCGTAGCCCGTCATGCTGACATCATGCGGTATATTCTTTATCGGGCCAGAAAGAAACGGGTTCCGCTGGATGAAGAGATTAACTTCCTGAGTAATTACGTAGCCGTTGAGTCCATGCGTTTTTCCGATAAAGCATCTATCCGGTTTGAGACGCAGGGGATTCATAACCGGATATTTATCGAACCTTTGCTGTTGCTGCCTTTCGTTGAAAACACCTTCAAACATGGTCTTAGTCAGGAAATCCGTACCGGCTTTGTGCAGATTGTGCTGGTGTTGATAGACCATGAGCTTATTCTGGAAACCCGTAACAGTATGGTTCAGGCAGCAGGGCACACCAGGGCTGATCCGGGTATCGGACTGGCTAACGTCTCCAAACAACTGGCGTTGCTTTATCCGGATCAACACGAATTAAGTATTCAACCCGACAACACCTGTTATTTTCTCCGGTTACGTTTACTATTATCGTCAAATGATTAAGTGCCTTATTGTCGATGATGAGCCGCTGGCGCGTCAGGTTCTGGAGACATACATACAGCAAACAGCTGATTTAGTGCTCATAAAAAGCTGCCCAAACGCGCTGGAAGCATTTGAGGCAGTTACAAACTATCCGGTTGATCTTATTTTTCTGGATATTCAGCTGCCCTTACTAACCGGTGTTGACTTTATTCGTCAACTCAGACAACCGCCTGCCGTTATTTTTACCACCGCCTACCCGGACTATGCCGTCGAAAGCTACGAGCTGGAAGCAGTCGATTATGTATTGAAACCCATTACCTATCACCGGTTCGGGCAGAGCATCGACCGGTTCCTTAAACGCACGGCGGCTGTTATGCCCCCGGTGCCGCATACCTATTTCAAGGTAGATGGCCAGTTGGTCAAACTATTGCATGCAGACATTATGTACGCTCAGTCGATAAAAGACTATATTCTGCTGAAAACCCCGCACCGGTCCTACATCATCCACATGACCATGAAAAGCTTAAGTGAGTTATTGCCAAACCAGCATTTCCGGCGGGTACACCGCTCTTTTCTGGTGAATCTGCGGCATATAACAGCGGTTGGCAGGCAGGACATCCAGATCGGGGAAACGACCATTCCCATTGGAGACAGCTACCGGACCATGCTGAATGACTTCCCGGTCCGGTAGCAGATTACCGCCGCGACGTCAGCCGCACGCCGGCCTGAAAGCCGACCCAGCCGGTCCAGCCGTTGTGTGACCAGGTCAGCTCGCTGGTAGCAGGCCGGTTCGACAGCCACAGGCTGCGGCCCGCCAGCGGATCGGCTCCGGTCGAAGACGGATGATAAGCCACCAGCGACGGGCCTGCCGAGAACGCTACCCGGCCAACCCGCAGTTCCAGCATCGGGTTAAACCGCAGCATCCAGTTTGGGTCGGTGTAGCGCCTCCCCGCTTCGAATACGTGATGAGCCGTGGCATCGACCGAAATACCCCAGTGCTTTTTCAGGACCAGGTTGGTCCCCAGCCCATAGCCGACCTGCCAGATTGTCGGCAGTGTGCCGTTGGTCAGCAGTGTGCCGCCGGAAAAGACATTGTAGAACCAGCGGCTACCCAGCTTCATGGTAAAGGAGGTCATTTGGGTTTCGTTTATGCCGAGTTCAAACCGCCGGTAGCCATTGCGGCGCACAATGTTCAGAAGCCCGATCGATGTGGCTGCCGTTGAATCGGCGATGTTGATGATGCCCAGCTGACCGCTGCCGCGCCGGAGCGCATGGGCGTAGTTCAGCAAGCCTGATACCTGCCAGCCACGCGAAACGCTTCGTGTCGCCAGGTTCAGTGCGCCGGCAATCTGCCCGCCAACGACATCGCCGTTCGCCACATTGAAGGCGCCGGCAATCTGAACACCGTGAACATGGCCGGTATTCATGTTAAACGCGCCGGCAATCTGCACCCCGTCTATGTTGCCGAGAACCGTATTGAACGCGCCGCCCACCTGTACGCCCTCCATATGGCCGCCAACCACGTTGGCCGCCCCACCCACCTGCACACCGGTCATGTTCCGCCGGATGGTATTCAGCGCCCCGCCGACCTGCACGCCAATGACGTTTTCACCCACCAGGTTTCCGACACCGGCCACCTGTACCCCCATCACATCGCCCCGCACCATGTTCAGCACCCCACCCACTTCGAGCTGCCGGACACCCAGCGAATAACCGGCGATGGCGTTCAGCGAATAGCCGTTGATCAGCCGGCCGCTCAGCATGTGGTTGGTACCGATAAAAGGCAGGAACGACACCTGCCATTCACGATACAGTGTATCGCGGCTCAGGTTGATATCGTGGGCCATCTGCTTTGCCGATAATAGCCAGTTGTTTACATCCAGCAGGGCGCTGCGCCAGACACTCTGCAACGGCACGCGTTCGGGTTTTGCCAGGGTATCACTAACCGGAACCGGCAGTACATCCACGGAAGGCGTTACCACCGTCGGACGGATGGTGTCGGGCGCGGGCACGGTCGGTAGTACCGGACGGATATCGGCGACTTTCGGCATTTGGGCCGGCGGCGGCGGAATAGGCCGCAACTGAATGTTGAGCGACTGCGTTTGCTTACGGGGAATAAGCACGGTTTCGCCTTCGTAGGTATTCTTCCGCACCTCAAGCCGGACATTGGGCAGGGCCGTTGGCAGGCGCAGCCGGTAATAGCCAAACGGATTGCTGACGGCCGAGGCCAGCGTTGTGCGTTCGTAAATACTGGCCTGTACCAGCCGCTGTCCCGTTTTTTCGTCGATGATATAGCCATCAACGATAAAGTGAGTCGGGGTCGTAGCGGTAATTTCCTGTTGAGTCAGAATAATGTGGTTGCCCTTTGCTCTGAAGGCAATGGCCGATCCTTTGAAAAGCTGCGTTAATACCACCCGCACCGGCTGTGCATTCAGCCGCAGGGTGACCGGACGGAATCCGGCCAGAATCGTCGGGTTATAGGAGAACGTAAAGCGCCCCTGCTGCTCAATCTGCCGCAGGGATTCTTCCAGACGGTCCGTCCGTAAATCAACTGAAATAAGACGTTCAAGCGGAGAAATTGCCTGAGCTGATGCCGTGGAAGACAGTACCATAGTCAGCATCAGCCAGCAGACGAATACGTATAGGCAAAACTTCATAAACCGAATCTAGTTTAGGCCATGACACCCCAACCGGTATTTCCCCCTATTACTGGCAGGAATTTCCGGCCAGCACATACCCCTGCCCCGACCGCTCTACTTTCAGTTTCAGCGACGTAGCCACGATTTCCAGTACCTCTTCGAGCTTCTCATTTTCGAATGATCCGGTATACCGGCAGTTCTTAATCGCATCGCTCGACAGGGTAACGGGCTGTCCATACAACTCGCTGATCGACCGCACCACCTCTGTCAGGGTTGTTTTATCGAACGTCAGCCGGTTGGTCCGGAATGCCATTACATTCGGCGATAAAAACGCGGCCTTGCGGATGGTATCTTCCCGTTCCAGGTACACCGCCTCTTCGTCGGGGCGGAGGACAATGCGCTGTTTTCTGGCCGCAAACTGTACACGCCCTGTCGCCACGGCCACCCGAACCGTATCACTATAGGCCCGAACCGTAAACGAGGTACCCAACACGCGCACGGTTGTGCCCCGGGCGCTGATTACAAACGGGTGGTCGGCATCGGGTTTGATGTCAAAAAACGCCTCACCGGTGAGCGTTACCTGCCGTGTGCTGTCGGTGAAGGCATCCGGAAAATCCAGCCGGCTGTTCCGGTTCAGGAGTACGGTAGAGCCATCCGGCAGGGTAACGGTTTGTTTAGCGGCCTGCGTTTGGGCCAGCTGCATATGCACAGGACCTGGTGTCAGCCACTGGTATCCGATCCAGCCCGCACCCAGCAGCAACACCACGGCCGCCGCTACGCGCCAGATCGGTTGCCGGTCACGCACCGGTTGTTGCGGTGCATGCGTATGCAACGGCCGGATTACCGGCTCCCGGCCAGTCTCCGGCGGCGTGTCGGCCGGAAGGGCTTTCATCCGGCGATTCACTTTTGCCCAGGCGGCATCGGTATCGACCACACGGCCGGCCGGTACGTTGGCGGCTTCGTCCCAGATACGTCCGAACCGGTCCAGCTCGGCGGCCTGTTCCGGGCCTTCGTCCAGCCAGCGGCGCACCCGTTCCGCTTCGTCGGCGGTGGCTTCGCCGGCGAGGTATTTGCCGATCAGGCTATCATCTATCGGTAGTTGCTCGTTGTTCATCATACTTGCTGATTAACTGATCACACTGATTAGGGCGTCGAGCGATTCCGGCTGCGACAACCAATCAGCTACCGAATGATTTAGCAGGAGTAAAAGCGGCAGATAGTCGGCCAATTCTGTACGTAAAATGCGTAAAGCTTTCCCAATCTGGTTTTCAACGGTTTTAATGGAGATACCGAGCTGATCGGCGATTTCCTGATATTTCAATTCTTCGAACCGGCTTAGTTCAAATACCCGCCGGCATTGTTCCGGTAACCGGCCAATAGCAGCCTGTACCCGTGCGTTCAGCTCGTCGGCCACCACACTGTGGGCGGGCGACAATGCCGTTGGCACAGGCTCGATTTCGGCCTGTTGCTGATAAACCGCCCGCACCTGCCGGTGTTTGATCTGATTCAGACACCGGTTATGAACGGCCTGATAGAGGTATGACTTCAGTGAGGTACTGATAATCAATGTTTCCCGTCGTTCCCAGACATTCAGGAACATCGCCTGTACCATCTCTTCGGCCTCGTCGTAATCGTTGAGTATCGAATTTGCGTATCGACACAGCAACGGGTAATACTGCCGGAAGACCCCTTCATAAATCCGTTCATTGCCTGCGCGGATAGCTTCCAGTATGTTCTGTTCTGTTGTTTGCACTGTTCGTTTGCCGTTGTACTGCAAAACTAACAGGGAATTCTGAATCATAGGTTACCTGATTGGCTGGCAGGTACATGACAATTGAGGAAGCGGTTACCCCTACGGGTTCTTTTTCTTTTTCTAAAGTGCCTTCTGAAGCAACAATCAAGCTATGACCCTTTTATTCAACCTGTTAACTTTTACGTTATTTCCGGCGTATTTTTTTTCGTAAAAATGTGTGTCCTTTTCGATCAATACACAGTCAGGTAACTATGACAACCCAGCTGTTTTTTTAACAAACCATGCTGTCTTGCCGATATAGTTCCTTTCTGACTTGTGACTATGATGAAGCTTACTACATTGATTATTGAGCATGATGTACACTGGCTTGCCACCATCATCCACATGGTACAGGCAAGTCCTTTTCTGGAACTCACCGCTACGTGTTCTTCCGCACTTGAGGGCCATGCGCTCCTGGCGGAACACGCGGTTGATTTAATTATTTGTGATATTGATATACCAGGGGGTTCCGGACTAAATTTTATCCGCAATCTGCAGGACCCCCCGATGGTCATTTTCGTATCCGCCCATCGTGAGCAAGCGCTGGATTGCTTTGATGTTTCTCCGGTTGATTTTTTGCTGAAGCCAATCAGTCCAGACCGGTTCATACGTGCCGTAGAAAAAGCCCGTCACCGGTTTGATCTGCTGCGGCAAGCTGATATTGAGCCCTATTTTCTGATCCGCGAAAATCAGAATTACGTTCAGATTGCTTATGAAAACGTACTGTTCATGAAAGCACAGGAAAATTTTCTTCACATTGTTACCATAAACCAATCATACATGCCGCTTCTTTCCATCTCAAAAGTGGAAGAATCTCTCAAAGGCAACACCTTTCTGCGCGTTCACCGGTCTTATCTGGTCAACCGGTCGGCCATTGTTCAGATCGGGAAAACAGAACTCATACTGTCCTCGGGCCATACAATACCAATCGGGGAGCAGTACCGGGCAACACTCAACAGGCGGCATATTCAGAAAGGCCTGATTACGCGGACCAATTAGCTGGCTTGTCTACAGCGGCGTACTGAACACGCATAAAAAAGCGTCGATTGGCAGCATGCTGCCAATCGACGCTTTTTTATGCGAACGTTATATAGGTTAATTACAACCTATACCCGTTATTTCAAAGGATACTGTCTGCGTGCTGACCTGTCCACAGGCATTTGATGATGTTGTTGTCATCTTATAAATACCGGGCTGTTTGATACCGACAGCTTTCACCGGGTTTGATCCTGCTTTTCTGAATACGTTACTGAATACAAAACCACCAGGACCTTCAAAGACAATGCTATTGCCTACAGCAGTCGTATTAACGGTAATCGGACAGTTTCCTGGCCCCAGAATACCGATTACAGTCGGTGAAATTGCCTGAGCCGGCACTAAACCACAATCTACAGAAACGGTTGCCGATGTACTGCCAACACATCCATTATCTCCGGTTGCACTAACAGAATAATTAGTGGAAACCGTTGGTGAAGCGGTTATAGCCGCATCCGTCGACGATGTGCTCCATGTGTAGCTGGTGGCTCCGGTTGCCGTTAATGTTGTACTTTGTCCCAGGGCAATAGTCAGCGAAGGAGCTGCCGTGATCGTTAGAGAAGGGCTGTTCATCGTTACGGTCTGGCTAGCAGTTGACGCACAGACAACCGTGCCGCCGGTATTAGCCGTCGACAGAATCGGAGTATAATAGGATTCTCCATCGGCTACCCCATTCCCTACTTCACCATATTCATTATAGCCCCAACCCCACAGTATACCATCTTTTTTAATACCGATTGAGTGATAATTACCGGCAGCGACTGATTTCCAGTCGGTATCCGTACCTACCTGCGTTGGTACATTCACATCGTACACCTCACCAATGCCGGAACCACCATAGCCGTTATCCCCCCAGCCCCACAGCGTCCCGTTTGTTTTAATTCCCAGTGACTGCTCACCCTCAACACCGGTAACAACCTGATCCCAGTTTGTGTCTGAACCTACCTGTACAGGAACGTTGGTATTCGTATAAGTACCGTTACCTATGTGTCCGTTTCCATTATATCCCCAGCCCCAGAGTGTACCGTCTGCTCTGATTGCCAGACTAGTGGCCTCACCGGCACACACCTGCTTCCATGAAGCCGTACCAATTTTTACAGGAGTAGACATATCATCGGTAGCGCCATTTCCAAGCTGTCCGTCTCCACCAGATCCCCATGCCCACAGGCTTCCGTCTGTTTTGCGCGCCAATGTATAATAGTAGCCGGCAGACACTTCGGCCCAGTCATTATCTGTACCAACCTGAGTAGGTGACTCTTTATCTGTTGTACTTCCATTTCCCAGTTCACCATACCCATTATACCCCCAGCCCCACAAGGTACCGTCTGCTTTAATACCCATACTGTGGTAATAACCGGCCGAGACCTGTTTCCATGTATCATTCCCGATTTTCACCGGATCATTTGAACTGTTTGTAGTACCATCCCCAAACGTTCCGTAACTATTATATCCCCAGGCCCAGAGTGTACCGTCCCGTTTTATACCCAGCGTTGTCGCATAGCCACTGGTAGAAACCTGCTTCCATAAATCGTTCCCGATTTGCGTAGCGCTTTCCAGATCACCGGAATTGCCATTGCCCATGTTGCCGTCACCATTATACCCCCAGCCCCAGAGCGTCCCGTCTGACTTGATACCCATCGACGCGTAATAACCGGCCGACAGTTGTACAAACGTGGCGGCCTTGTTGAGGTAGGTATAGGTAATGGTGCTGCTTGTACCAGCCGTCAGCGGATTAAACGTAGCCGTTCCATCGCCATTATCCGTAATACCGGCTCCGGTAAAGGTACCGGCCGGAGCTTTACTTCCCGTGATCGTTACCGAAGAGGCACTCGAACAATATGTCGTGCTCAATCCGGTAAGAGTTACGCTCGCAACAGGCCCAACTTCTACTGTTTTTTCCATCACAGCAGCCGCTATCGGCATCGGTTCATAACTGTCTATGTTTGTCCCGTTCCCTAATGTACGATCAGAACCGTTGTAGCCCCATACCCAGACGGTACCATCGCTTTTCATACCAACGCTGTGAAAATCACCATTGGCCACTTTCTTCCAGTCGGTTCCGGTACCGATTTGTTTAATCGTTAACACATTTGTTGTTGCTGTGCCATCACCAACCTGTCCGTAGTAGTTATTACCGAATCCCCACAGGCTCCCGTTATCTTTAATGACCAACGTAGGAGTATGCCCTGCCGAAAGTTCTTTCCAGTCGGTATCCGTACCGATTTGCACCGGTGTTGCCGTGCTCGCCTGAGTATTCGTACCGTTTCCGAACCGTCCACCGTTATACCCCCAAACCCATAATGTCTTACCGGTTTTGAGCGCAAACGTCTGACTAAATGTCGGAGCAATGGTCATCCAGTCGGTATCCGTACCGACCTGCGTCGGTACATTCTTGTCACCGGCAGAGGTACCTAACTGGTTGTAGTTATTTCTTCCCCAGCCCCACAGCGTCCCATCTGTCTTGATCGCAAAACTACGCTGATCATTAGCAAACACTTTTGTCCAGTTGTTATCCGTCCCAATCTTAAGTGGCGTTAACTGATTGGCATTCGTACTATTTCCGACTTGACCGTATTGATTAAACCCCCATGACCACAGGCTTCCGTCTGTTTTAAGTGCGGCTGCGTGCGCCTGGCCGGCAGCAATGCTCTTCCAGTCGGTATCTGTACCAACCTGCACAGGTGACTCCGTTAAAGAAGCCTGGCCAATCCCGAGCTGTCCGGCATTACCGTATCCCCATGCCCAAAGCGTTCCATTGGTTTTGATCCCCAGGAAAAAGTTTCCGCCGACAGCAATTTCTTTCCAGTCGGTATCCGTACCGACCTGTACAGGCACTTTGCCTGCACTTAATGTACCCCATTGCCAAAGAGACCCATCCGGTTTAATGCCCAGGTTATTATAGCCGGCAGCAGCAATTTTTGACCAGACAACAGCGGGTGAAAAAATATAAGTAATAGCTCCTTTAGCGCTGGCAGTAGCCGGATCAAAGGTAGCCGTACCATTTCCGTTGTCTGTTACGCCAATACCCAGGAATTTACCGGCCGGTGCCTGATTGCCTGTCAACAGCACAGATGGCTGATCCGCACAATACGAATCGGCTAATCCGGTAAAGTCAGCAACCAGTGATGCCGGTAAGGACCGCGTAATGACAATAGACGACTTACTTTTTGCGACTGAAGCTACCTTTTTCAGCCTGGCAGTCTTTGTTCTTTCTGCCTTAGCTGATTTCTGATCCGTTACTACAGGTTCCTTAAAATTTCTCAGATCACGCTTTGTCTGCGCATAGGTCGAATCAGCGATACCTAAAAGGAAGACCACTAGCGGAACAAGAAATCTGTACCACTTCTGTTTAAATGTACACATTTGCTTTATAGATTTGACATTTATGATAAGGCTATCTGCCATGACCTGACAGATAGCCGTAATTATTTTAGCTTACTTACAGGCTTCCCCCGTCACTACATACGTCACCGTATCGTTGGTTACACGGCCACAGGCGTCGGTATAGCTTGTGTTCATGGTGTACGTGCCCGGCTGCTTAACGTTCAGCGCGTTTACGGTGTATAAACCCGGTCTGCGGTATACCGTACTGAATACGTAACCATCAGGGCCCGTAACGGTGAAGGCATTGCCGAAACCATACCCCTGTAGCGTAACCGCGCAGTTGCTGCCGCCTAACACCAGATTCTGCGTCATTGACACCGCATCGGCCACAACGGAACTGTTACAGGTCACCGAAACGGTTGTTGTGGCGGTACCGATACAGCCGTTGCTGGTGCCGGTTACTGAATATACGGTCGTTTGTGTCGGAGAAACACTGATGGCTGTCTGACTTGAGCTATTGCTCCAGATATAACTATTGGCACCGGATGCCGTCAGCGTTGCCGACTGCCCACCGGCAATAGTTGTTGTCGATGGTGTGATCGTCACAACAGGCGCAGCATGTACCGTCAGACTGAACGCCGATGAGGTTACGCTGTTGCAGCCACCGGTTACCACCAGTGAGTACGAACCCGCATCGGCAACCGTTGGCGACGGAATGCTCAAGGTGGCCGTTGTCTGACCGCCAACCGGCGAACCGCCTTTATACCACTGATAGGTCGCCCCCGCACCGGTAACGCTCACCGGCACACTCACCGGCGCGCCTACGCAGACCGCCGAAGCCCCGGCCGGCTGCGAGCTAATTGCCACTACCTCGCTAACGGTAAGGCTAAACGCCGAGCTCGTCAGGCTACCACAGCCACTTGTCTGTATAATCAGCTGATAACTGCCGGCATCAGCCGTCGTAGCAGTCAGGCTCAGGGTTGTAGCCGTCTGGCTGGCTACCGGACTGCCGTTCTTATACCACTGCTGACTGATCACATCACCGGTCACACTGACCGGTACGCTCACGGCCACACCCACACACACGGCCGACGAAGCCACCGGCTGGGCCGTAATGCTTACCCCATTTACCACACTGACGCTAACGACTACCGGCGTAGCCGTACAACCGCCGGCATCCTGACCGGTTACCGTAAATGATTTCTGGCCCGCGCCCGTCAGCGTTACCGATAACGGAGAACCCGTGGCCGACGACGGCAGCGTTACGCCGGTATCCGTCGTTGTCCAGCTGTAGCTGTACGGGCTGGTGCCGCCGCTCAGACTGGCCGTCAGCGGCAGGATTTCGCCCGTACAGGCCAGCGTTTTTGAGGCCGTTGCCGTCAGGGTCAGGCTTACCGGTGTGCCCTGGAACTCGTAGGCTCCCATATCAATTGTAGATGCTTTCCGGTTTAGCCCGGCCAGATCAGTAGTCGTCGTGTTGACGGCATCTACACCGGCATTGATGGCCGGTGAGCAGCCTTTCAGCGTAAAGTCACCCGTGGCGGCATTCATAAACAGCGGATCACCTGTCTTGTTGTTGCCGCCGCTGCCGAAGCCCGTCGCTGCCGGATCACTGATGCTGTTGGTCAGTGAAAGCGAAGCAGTTCCGTCCACCGAGAAGCTGTTGGCCGGTGTGGCGTTGTTCCAGACGATGCTGTTTTTGAGGTCGAGTACCCCACCTCCTAAAACCGACACCGCGCTGCCCGTCGGAGCGCTGTTGCCGGAAATAGTTTGGTTGACCACGGTAATGGCAGCATCTGTTAACATGGCGCCACCACTTTCTGAAGCCGCATTGCCGGTGAACAGGTTATTCACCAGCGTAAACTCATTTCCTTCACTTACAATCCCTCCGCCACTCAGGGCACTATTCTGCGTGATAACACAGTTTGTCATCTGGCCGTTAGTAGACACATAAGCGCCACCGCCCAGCCCTTGAGGAGCACTGTTCTGCGAAATGGTTACGTTGGTCAGATGTGTTGTAATTCCTCCGGTTGTATAAAGTCCCCCCCCATCACTGGCAGGCGAAACGTTCTGACTGATCAGGCTGTTAGCCAGCGTCAGGCTTCCGGAACTACTTACATAAAGACCGCCCCCACCGTTGGCCGCTGTATTCTGGCTCATGGTTGTACTAGTGATGCTGCCGGTTGCGCCATTCAGCATCATGCCACCGCCCGGGCCGCCCTGCCCTACACTGTTCTGTTGAATAAGTGTATTGGCTACGGTCAACGCGGTTGGAGAGCCTACATAGATAGCCCCACCGGGGTTGGGACTGCGGTTGCCGGTAAAAACGCTGTTTTTAATGGATGTAATACCGCCATTCAGATACAGAGCACCGCCGGTTCCTCCCTGAGTGACGATGTTGCCCGTGAAGTAGGAATTATCCGTAACAAAGGTCGTTGACCCTGATGAGGCTGCGATAGCGGCCCCTCCGCTAGGCGATGTATTCTGGCTCATGGTTGTGCTGGTGATGGTAGCCGCCAGGGTAGAAGAAACGTAAAGAACCCCACCATTACCGCCTTGCGAAACCAGATTTTGGGAGAACAAACTATTGTCAATCGCGAAGTGGCTCGTTCCGCCATAGCCGCCATAGAGCGCCGCTCCTGAATTGGGAGCACTATTCTGGGTAACTGAGCTGCTGGTGATGGTAGCGTCTATACCGGAACTAAAGTAAAAAACCCCTCCGTTGCCACTTAGGATAACCTGATTCTGATTGAATACGCTGTTCTTGGCTGAGAGTGTCCCAAAACCCGATGAGTAAACAGCTCCTCCTGAGTTATTGGCTTTGTTCTGCTCCATCCTGACCCCATCCATCCATACATTCAGACTAGACTGGGCATATAAAAAACCGCCGTTACTGTTGGATGAACTGTTATTACGAATATCCCCATTCGTCAATGTCAGCGCAGTTACTCCCTGGCTGTAAAGCGCCCCCCCACTCGAATTCGCCGAATTCTGACTGACCGTACAACTAGTAACTACAGCCGTCAGACTGCCTGCATAAACAACACCACCGTTACTGTTGCTGGCGATATTTTGCGAAAGGTCGCTGTTTGACAGCATTAGGTTCATTGACCCGTTAGTATTAAATACCCCTCCAGTATTTCTCGCTACGTTCTGCCGGATATGTGTGTTATTGATAACCGCATGTATAGGTGAGCTGGTATTAATTACGCCTCCATTACTGTTTGTACAGTTATTGCCGGATAAATCACTGTCCGTGACCGTCAGACTGACAGCACCTGACAGATTACCAACGCCCCCACCGTAGCTGGCTGAGTTCTGGCTCACACTACAGCTGGTAATAACCGCCGTCAGGCCTGCGCTGCTGTTGACCACCCCGCCATTACTGTTTCGGGCTATATTTCGAATAAAAGCGCTGTTGGTGAGCGTCAGATTGACGGCATTCGAGACATCAAAGCATGCACCATTCACGTTGGATGTATTCTGGCTGATACTGCTGCTGGTAATGGTCGCTGTTAATCCGCCCGAAATTTTAAATACGCCCCCATTGCTGCTTACTGAGGCGTTACCAAATACTTTACTTCCTGTCATGGCAAGGACAACGCTTCCGTTAACCCGAAAGGCTCCTCCGTCATACGGAGCGGAGTTCTGCCCGATGGTACTGCTGGTAACCGAAACCGTAAGACTTCCAGCTGTATACACAGCACCACCGTTACTGTTACTTGATCTGTTGTCTGACAGTGAGCTGTTGTCTACTACGAACGTTGCCGCATCGGTAAAATACAGTGCGCCACCATCCATATTAGCGGTATTCCGCGTGATACTCGTTCCGGTAACAAACAGGTTTCCGCCCTGCATAAATACAGCACCGCCTTGATTAGCGGCATTATCTGTCAATGTTGCATTCGCCAGTGTGTAGCTGGCTCCGGTACTGTAAATCCCTCCCCCACTGTTTAGCGCATTACTACAGCCTGCGGTGATGACTATGCCATCCAGCCGGGTACCGGCCGTTGTACCAACGATTTGTATAACCTGATAACTATTGTCCGTCGAAGCCGACGTACCGATGTCACCCGAGAAAGTGGTGCTGCCCGGCGTACCGACCACAAACGTTTCGCGCGTGGCAGTGTTGCCGGAGACTACATACCCGCCATATACCTGTACTCCGGATGCAACGGTGAAACTGGCCGTCTGATCGGTACCGGTGGTTGGTTTATACAAACCACTGCCGACCAGGAACGTTGTATTGGCACAGGCTGTTGACAAAGCTTGTGCGAGTTGCGCACCGGGCAAGGCATTCGCCCAGCTGCTGCCATCGTTGGCACCTGCTCCCGTTGGCGTAACATAAGCGATCGTGTTACAGAAAACCGGCGTAGATACCGGAGCAACAATCGCAAACGACTGGCTATCGCCATAGTCGTTACTTTTTCCTGCATTTGTGTTGATAATGCCTAATATCCTCGCAGAAGCCGCTGACCCGGACTTAAACCTCACAACGAAATAAGAGTCCTGAGTACTTACCCAGCCTAAAATCGTGTTACTTCCGGTCGTATTAGCCTGAATATCAACGTCATTATCAAATTTATTGTAATCATTTGAGTTATCATACAGCGCAAGATTATAATTATCTCCCACGGTTGCCCCTGAGAACGTAACGGTAACGCTTTGCCCTTCCGTGTAACTAGCCTGAGAAGGGGTTATCGTCAGTGATAAAGGGGTGGCATTTGTATTCCGCACACCTGCCTGTTTTTTTACTCTCTGTATGAGTTGGGTTTGTGCTTGTGCTGATTGCCGGATACCAACAGCCAGCAATAAAGCCAGACAAATAAACCGAAGACAATGGAGCAGCCTGACCCTTTGCCTGCCCGGCCAATGGATCAAAGCGCGGCTTAAAACGAGTAGAGTTTGTGTGTTCATTTAAAGTTGGTTAGAGTACATGTACGTTACTTTTTCGGGCTCATTAAAGTCTCTTTGTCGACCATTTTGCCTGTCAAATCAACTTCAAAGCTATCTAAAGCGATAGGCACAGCCAAGAAGCATGCACATAAGTCCATGAAAGCAACGATACCGTAGATAAACCCCCTTTTTATGTATGTGAAACATAAAATAGCTGTGAAACAATGAACACATTGCCACAGATGCCTCTTTCCGACAACATAGGATCGTCTTTCATCAGCGATTCAGTATTCTCTTCTTACCTTTGTTGTTTCCTTTTCTGCAACAAACATGAAATTTTACGCTTTCTTTTCGGCCCTGCTCATCGCATCGGCAACACTCCCTGCGCTCACGCCGGCCCTTACCGAACCGCAGTCGATGCAACGCAAGGCGCCGGTGACCGGTGCTGACCAAACGGCTAAATACCTGCCCTATCTGAAAGGCAAGCGCGTGGGTATGCTCGTTAACCAGACCTCCACTATCGGAAACAAACTGAGTGTTGATAGTCTGCAAAGTCTTGGCGTGAAGATCGTTAAGGTATTCGGGCCCGAACACGGTTTCCGGGGCAATGCCAGTAATGGCGCCAAAGTAGATGATGCGGTTGATGCCAAAACGGGTATCCCCATTATTTCGTTGTATGGCAAACACCACAAACCCAGCAAGGAAGACATGGCCGACGTGGACCTGATGATCTTCGACGTGCAGGACGTAGGGTGCCGCTTTTATACCTACATCAACACGCTGCAATATGTCATGGAAGCCTGCGCCGAAAACGGCAAGGAACTCATGATTCTGGACCGCCCGAACCCCAACGGCTTTTGCGTCGACGGGCCGATTCTGGAAGATCACCTGCGGTCGGGCATTGGCCGGCACCGGATTCCGATCACCCATGGCATGACCATCGGTGAGTTTGCGCAGATGCTGAATGGCGAGGGCTGGCTGGCCAATAAGGCGCAATGCAAGCTCAAAATCATCAAGGTAGCCAACTATACCCACGATACGCCGTATGTGCTGCCCGTACCACCGTCGCCGAACCTGAACACGCCTCAGTCGATTCTGCTGTATCCGAGCCTGTGCCCGTTCGAAGGCACGATTGTGAGCCAGGGACGGGGTACGCACTTCCCGTTCACTGTGCTGGGCGCACCAGCGCTGAAAGGCAAGTATGCGTTTTCGTTCAAGCCGGTTTCGATCCCGGGTATGAGCGAAACACCGCTGCACCAGAACAACGATTGCTACGGCCTCGACCTGCGGGAATATAACACCAGCACGTTTTACCAGACCCGGCAGATCAACCTGAAATGGCTGATTGAGTTATATAACGCCTATCCTGAAAAAGAGAAGTTTTTCGACATGAGCTTCAGCAAACAAATGGGTAATTTTGACAAGCTGGCGGGCACCGAAAACCTGAAAAAGCAAATCATGGCCGGTACGCCGGAAGCTGAAATCCGGAAGAGCTGGGAGCCGGGGCTCTCCAACTACAAGAAGATGCGGCAGAAATACCTGCTCTATAAATAACTACCGCGTTGGAACCCATTAACCGCCGGCGAGATACCCTGTTACGATTGGTTGCCATTCCGGTGGCAGCCACCATCGTGTCGCATGTGGTATTTGGCAGGCGGTTTCCCTTTCAGCCCGGCTACCACTTCCCGCTGCCCTACTTCCTGACGGTGGCAACGGTGATGCTTTGCTGCTGGGAAGTTAATTTCCGTCTTTTTCACTGGCTCGACCGGCGCATCCCGTTTTATGAGGGTACTCACAGACGATTGCGCTGGCAAATCGGTCTTGGCGGTAGCCTTACGCTGCTGACCTTCTCGCTTGTATTCCCCTCGGCGATCCGTATTTACACCGGTCAGTGGCCGGCACCGGCGCTTATACTGACAGGCACCGTCGTCTGTACCACCCTGGCCACCCTTATCAACGGGGCGTATGTGGGTCGTTATCTGGTGCGGCTGCTCCAGACCCCAAAAAACGCACCCGCTCCGGTAGCTACCGAAACCGCCATACCCTTTCCCGCCGGACCCGCCCGATTATTGATTGATGCCGGCAACCGCACCCTGTACCTGCTACCCGATGAGATTGCCTATTTTTACCTGACTAACGGGCTGGTATTGCTCCTGAAAACCGACGGACAACAGATCGTTACGGCTTACGATGCACTCACCCGGATTAGCCCGCAACTCCCTGAATCCACCTTTTTTCAGCTCAACCGGCAGATCATTGCCCACCGGTCGGCCATTACCAGTTTACAGGATGACACCAACCGTAAGCTTCAGGTTGCGCTTCGGCCGGCCCTGCATAAAGACCACAACACCGAACCGGTCACCATTAGCCGGTACCGGAGCGCTGATCTGAAAAAATGGCTGGCAAGCCCGGTAACCGCCTGACCATTCAGCCCCGATTCCGGTACCATTCAGCTTTCTTCCTGTCTTTCAATTGGGTATTCCTACCAGAAAGCAGTTGCTTTACCGTCATATCACAATCAAACGGCAACGATATGACACCCGATCTTTCAGCGCTTTACCAACAACTCCCGATATGGCTCGCCGCCGGTTTTGTGGGGGTTACCGTTTTCGCCCTCGCCTTTTTTTACTATCTCCTGCACACCACCTCTCCCCGAAAGGCCATTTGGTTTACGGGACTAGCCACTGGCTGGCTGGCCCTGACCGGATCCCTGGCCGCTAATGAGTTCTTTCTGAATCTGGCCACCATACCACCGCGTATTATGCTGGTAGTCGTCCCGGTTTTTGCCAGTCTCATCACGTTGACGCTGACGCAGGCAGGTAAACGGTTTCTGGATACGCTGCCGCTTCGTCCACTCACGTATTTCCATCTCATCCGGATTCCTGTTGAACTGGTGTTATTCGGTCTGTTTTTGCACCGGCAAATCCCACTCATGATGACCTTCGAAGGCTTAAATCCGGATATACTGTCGGGCATAACGGCCCCCGTCATTGGCTGGCTGGTGTTCCGCAAACAGTTGCCCACACGGGTGCTGCTGATCTGGCACCTGCTTGCTCTGCTCCTGCTGATTAATATTGTAACAATCGCCCTGCTCTCGGCCCCGACGTTTTTGCAGCAGCTCAATTTTGAACAGCCCAATGTCGGTATTCTGAAATTCCCCTTTGTCTGGCTCCCCGGCTTTGTTGTACCGATGGTAGCCCTGTGCCATCTGGCCGCTATCCGCCAACTGACCAGGCGTTATCCCACACACTCACCATCCATCCGGTAGCGGTTGCGCGGATTAGGCCGGGTCCTTAATTTTGGGGAAACCAGACCAATCATGCATATGATCGCGTTATCCGTACCACCCCGCACGTATCACATGAAGCGTACGGGCTATCTGTTTACCTATCTGCTTTTACTGACGGTTGCCGGGATCGTAGTGCTGTTCTTAATGCCGCTCTCGGCACATCCGTTTCCGAATCTGTTGCCTGCTATAAAGCCGCTTGGTTTTTTCCTGCCTTTGCTGGCAAGCCTTGTTCTTTATCCGGTGTTTATAACGGTCTCTGTCACGGTATCCGGCGACGATCTGCTGATCCGGAAAGGGTTTGGTCAGCGCACCCGCATCCGGTTCGACGATATTCTGGGCTACAACGAACAGGCCGCCGGCAGTAAATGGGCCCCTGAGAAAAAGCAGCTGACGATTTATACCCAAACGGAATGGTTCAGCATCCTGGAGACTCACTTCACCGGATATGCCGATCTGAAAGAACGCCTGACGCAATACGGGAAACCGGTCCCTTTCCGGCAGGGTCTCAACAGAGGCGAAACACGGCTGTTACGTGGCTTCGTGCTGGGCTATGTCGCGTTTATTGCCGGACTGGTGTGGCTGGGCTATGCCGCCTACACCCCGGCAACGCCAAGCCACAAGACACACCGGCTACAGGCAACAATCGATGAAGTCCGGATCATAAAATCGGGCAAAGGCCGGCCGTTGGGCGCAGCATTCCGGCTGAACGAATATCCGCAATTTTCGTTTCGGGCCACAAAAAAAGAATTCGGCGATGAGGTATTGTCGTTACCGGATCAACTCCGCACCGGACAGACCGTTCAGCTGACGATCATGGAGCAGGATTTTGCCAGAAAGCTGACCGGCACCGATGCCCTTTCATTTGGCGATAAGTTCGACGACTTTACTCAAATTAACGTCTTCCGGATTGAGGCTGCCATAAACGATTCCCGTTTGGCGCTAACGGCAAATACGCCCCCTCACGCCGACACCCATACGCGGCCGGTTCTCTGGGTGTTGGGCGCCGTTGCCGGCCTGCTAATTGCCTGGACGTGTTGGGTCTGGATTGACCGTCATCAAATGCGACAAATCCTTCTCCGGATAAATCAATCCGCTTCGGGCAATTAGTTTTTCTGTACCTTCGCGCTACGAAACCATCCTTGATTAAGTGCCCATGCAGAAGAAAATCCGGCGCGAAGACGCGCTCGAATATCACGCAAAAGGCCGTCCGGGCAAACTGGAGGTCGTTCCTACCAAAGAGTATAATACCCAGCGGGATTTGTCGCTGGCGTATTCACCAGGCGTAGCCGAACCTTGTCTTGCCATTGCCGACAACCTGGAAGACGTTTATAAATATACCGCCAAAGGCAACCTGGTCGCCGTTATTTCGAACGGTACGGCTGTGCTTGGTCTGGGCGATATTGGCCCCGAAGCCGGTAAGCCGGTTATGGAGGGGAAAGGCCTGCTCTTCAAGATTTACGCCGACATCGACGTATTTGACATTGAACTGAATACTAAAAACGTAGACGAGTTTGTCAGAACCGTTAAGATTCTGGAACCTACGTTTGGCGGCGTTAACCTCGAAGACATCAAAGCCCCTGAGTGCTTTGAGATCGAAGAACGCCTGAAAAAAGAACTGAACATTCCGATCATGCACGATGATCAGCACGGTACCGCCATCATTTCCGGTGCGGCCCTGCTGAACGCTCTCGAACTGGTCGGGAAGAAAATCGAAGAAGTTAAGATTGTCGTGAACGGGGCAGGTGCATCGGCCATTTCGTGCTCAAAACTGTATGTTGCCCTTGGTGCCAACGTTGAAAACGTGGTGATGTGCGACAGTAAAGGCGTGATCCGCGCTGACCGTACCGACCTCGACGAACGCAAGAGCATTTTCGCGACCTCACGCGACCTGCATACGCTGGAAGAAGCCTTTGTGGGTGCCGACGTCTTCATTGGTCTGTCGAAAGGGAACACCGTCAGTCAGGCAATGGTGAAGACCATGGCCGACAACCCGATTGTGTTTGCGATGGCCAACCCGACGCCTGAAATCAGCTACGAAGAAGCCATTGAAGCGCGCCCTGACATCATCATGGCGACCGGCCGTTCGGACTATCCGAACCAGGTCAACAACGTACTGGGCTTCCCGTACATTTTCCGTGGTGCCCTCGACGTCCGCGCCACCGAGATCAACGAGCCGATGAAACTGGCTGCTGTTCGTGCGCTTGCCGAACTGGCCAAAAAATCCGTTCCCGACCTCGTAAATATGGCGTATGGTACCGACAACCTGATGTTCAGCCGGACCTACATCATTCCGAAACCGGTTGATCCGCGCCTGTTGCAGACCGTGGCACCGGCCGTGGCGAAAGCCGCTATGGAATCCGGAGTGGCCAAAAACCCGATTACCGATTGGGAAGCGTACGAAGGCCAGCTGGCCCGCCGCCTCGGTCAGGATAACCGGATTTCGCGGGTAATCATCAACAAGGCCAAAACCAATCCGAAGCGGGTGGTATTTGCCGACGCCGAAAACCTGAAAGTACTGAAAGCGGCCCAGCAGGTCCGCGATGAAGGGATTGCCTATCCGATTCTGCTGGGTGAGCAGGAACTGATCCGCGACCTGATCGTACAAAATAACCTCGACCTGGGCGATACACCGATCATCGATCCGCGGGCCCCTGAGCAGGAAGAGCTGATTAACAAATTCGCGGACGGATTCTATCAGAAGCGGCAGCGGAAAGGTGTCAGTGCCCGCGAAGCCCGCAAACTGATGTACTACCGCAACTACTTCGGGGCAATGATGGTCGAAACCGGCGAAGCCGATGCGCTGATCTCCGGTCTGACCCGCAACTATCCGGACACCATCCGGCCGGCCCTGCAGGTGATCGGCAAGGAACCCGGTGTTCAGAAAGTGGCCGGTATGTACATCATGCTGACAAAACGCGGCCCGCTGTTCTTCTCCGACACGACGGTTAACTTTAACCCGACGGCGGAAGAAATCGTCGAAATCACGGAAATGACTGCCCGCGCCGTTGAACGCTTTAACATCAAGCCGCGCATCGCACTCGTTACCTACTCAAACTTTGGGTCGGCCAAAGGAGACGACGCCGAGAAGATGAACAAGGCCGTTGACCTGTTGCACAAAAAGCATCCGGACATGATTGTCGACGGTGAAATTCAGGCCCACTTAGCGTTCAACACCGAACTGCTACGCCAGAACCATCCGTTCAGCAAACTGGTCGAAGAAGGTGCTAATACGCTGATTTTCCCGAACCTGTCGGCGTCGAACATCGCCTACAACCTGATGTCGGAAGCGGCCGGTTTCGATGCCATCGGGCCAATTCTGCTCGGTCTGCGCAAGCCGGTTCACGTATTGCAGCTGGGATCGTCAGAACGCGAAATCGTCAACATGGTCGCCATCGCTGTTGTTGAGGCGCAAGGCAAATAATTTTTTTTAATGAATAATGTAGAATGGATAATGAATAATGGTCTCTTTCTGTAGTCCTGCCTCATTATTCATTTTACATTATCCATTAATCATTTCATTTTCGTTACATGGCACGCATATTAACAGGTATTCAAAGTAGCGGTCGTCCCCATCTGGGTAATCTTCTGGGGGCCATTGTACCGGCAATTGAATTATCCCGTCAGGAAGGCAACGATTCGTTTCTGTTCATTGCCGATCTGCATTCTTTAACAACCCTCCGCGACGGCGAAACCCGCCGGGAGTTTACACGGGCCATTGCGGCTACCTGGCTGGCGTTTGGTCTCGATACCGTTCGTACTACCTTCTGGCGGCAATCGCGGGTACCGGAGCATACCGAGCTGGCCTGGTATCTCAACTGTTTTACGCCGATGCCGATGTTACAAAACGCGACATCGTTCAAGGATAAGGCCGAGCGTTCTACCTCCGCCGTGAACACCGGCCTGTTTACCTATCCGGTTCTGCAGGCGGCCGACATCCTGTTGTATAATGCCAATCTGGTGCCGGTCGGCAAAGACCAACGTCAGCACCTGGAAATTACCCGCGACATTGCCAGCGCCTTCAATAACCACTACAATCAGGAGGTTTTTGTGGTGCCTGAGGCCAGAATTGATGAGCGGATTATGACCATTCCCGGCATCGACGGCCAGAAAATGAGCAAGTCATACGGCAACTACATCGACATTTTCCAGCCGGCCAACGACCTGTACAAAGTCATCAAAAAGATTCTGTCGGATTCAACACCGCTGGAAGAGCCCAAAAACCCGGACACCGACATTACGTTTCAGCTATACGCCCTGATCGCCACGCCCGACCAAACCGAGGCCATGCGGCAGAAATACCTGGCCGGTGGCTACGGCTATGGCCATGCGAAAAAAGAACTGTATGAGCTGATCATTACCCGGTTTGCCACCGAGCGTGAGCAGTTTAACTACTACTACAACGAAAACCCGGACGCCCTCGAACACGAGCTACGGGCTGGTGAAGAAAAAGCCCGGGCCATCGCTGCTCACACCATCCAGCGCGTCCGGACCGTTCTGGGATACAACTAATTAAAGAGTGAAAGAAATAAAGAGTGAAAGAGCGAACGTTTTGCTGTAAAAAACAATCAATCAGGCTTTTTTTCCGGTATTCATGGTCATAGTGTTAAAAATTCGCTCTTTTGCCGCGTAAGCGGCCACTCTTTCACTCTTTCGCTCTTTAAAATATGTTTCTCCCTTTTCACCAGACTCATCTGTTTGCCCGGCACTGGCCAATTGATAATCCTAAGGCAGTTGTCGGTATTGTGCATGGATTCGGGGAGCACTCCGGACGGTATGCCCATATGGCCGCGTTCCTCAACCAGCATGGCTACGCCGTAACGGCTTACGACCTGCCCGGACATGGCCAGACGAAAGGCAAACGCGGCCATGTTGATCAGTATGAAACGTTGCTCGACAGCGTACAGGCCCTCCTTGATTTTACCCGGACCGAATACCCCGAACGGCCCGTTTTTTTGTTCGGGCATTCGATGGGCGGCAACATCCTGGCCAACTTTCTGATTCGTCGCCAGCCGGCTATCCAGGGCGCGATTGTACAGGGAGCGTGGCTGAACGTACCTTATGCCTTGCCGAAATTTGAGATCTGGCTGGCCAAAACAATGCGCAACATCCTGCCGTCTATCCAGGTTTCGTCGAAACTCGACGTGTCGGCTGTTTCGCGCGACCCGGCCGTAGTGGCCGCCTACAAAGCCGATCCCCTGAATCATAGCGTCATTACGCCCGGCTGGTTTTTCGGAGCCTACGAAGCGCAGCAATATGCCATCAGCCATGCCGCCGGTATACAGGTACCGACGCTGATCATGCACGGCACAGCCGACAAAATTGCCGGTGTAGCCGGCTCAAAAGCCCTTTATGAAAACGGGAATAAGGCATTACTGACGGTCAAAACCTGGGACGGGCTGTATCACGAAATTCATAATGAGCCGGAACAGCAAACGGTCTTCAACTACATGACCGGCTGGCTGGATAGCCGATTGGCCCGTTAAACCCGTCTTTTCACTTGCCTTGTTTACCTTTGCGCTACCATGATTGACGCGCTGCTCCGATTTGATACCGATCTTTTTCTGTTTTTAAACCGCCATTATGCCGGTTGGCTTGACCCTGTCATGGTCTGGTTTACCGAACGGAATACGTGGATACCGTTTTATCTGTTGCTGGCGGGCTGGCTTATCCGGCAATTCCGGACACAAGGGGGCTGGATGCTCCTGACCATTGCGGCCGCCGTGGCCCTTGGCGATCAGATTACGTCTTCCGTTTTAAAACCGCTCACACTCCGGCTTCGCCCCTGCCACGTCGAAGCCCTGCAACCACTCATTCATCCGGTCTTGCCTTGCGGCGGTCAGTATGGCTTTGCCTCGTCGCACGCGGCCAACACGTTTGCCATGGCAACGGTACTGACGCTCCTGCTGCGACATCGCTCTCCATGGGTGGCGTATTTATACGTCTGGGCAATACTGGTCTCCTATAGCCGCATTTATGTAGGGGCTCACTACCCGCTCGACGTACTGGCCGGAGCCGGTATCGGTACGCTGGCTGCTTTCGGGAGTGTGTGGGTGTATACCCGTTTTTATACTACCACAAAGGCTAAAAGTAACTAAGCAGCACAAAGAAACAGTTGCCACGAAGACGTAGAACACGAAGAAACGTAAAATCTTTCTTAGTGCTTCTTCACGTCATGGTGTCTTCGTGGCGAAAAAACTACATCAGCACCGCCTGAAACACTTCGTCCAGCCGCGTCACGGGCCGGACCGCAATTTTATAATTCTTCACGTCGATCCCCTTCAGGTTATATTTCGACACAAAAATCTGTTTGAAGCCCAGCTTTTCGGCTTCTGATATCCGCGACTCAATCCGGTTGACAGCCCTGATCTCACCACCCAGCCCAACTTCAGCCGCAAACGCAGCCGAAGCCGGAATGGCCACGTCTTCGTAGCTCGACACAATGGCCGCACAAACTGCCAGATCAATCGCCGGATCTTCGACCTTCAGCCCACCGGCTACGTTCAGAAACACGTCCTGCTGCCCAAGCCGGAACCCACCCCGCTTTTCCAGAACGGCCAGCAGCATCTGCAGCCGCTTATTGTCGAATCCCGTACTGCTCCGCTGTGGCGTCCCGTAGTTGGCAATACTGACCAGCGACTGAATCTCGATCATCAGTGGCCGGTTGCCTTCCATCATCGAGCCAATGGCAATACCGCTCAGGGCTTCCTCCCGCTGCGAAATCAGAATTTCGGACGGGTTAGTCACCTGGCGCAGCCCCGATCCCAGCATTTCGTAAATACCCAGTTCAGACGTACTGCCGAACCGGTTTTTGGTTGTTCGCAGGATACGGTAGGTCGTATGCCGGTCTCCTTCAAATGTCAGGACCGTATCTACCATGTGTTCCAGCACCTTAGGCCCTGCCAGAGACCCTTCTTTGGTAATATGCCCGATCATAAACACCGGCACCCCGCTGTCTTTAGCGTATTTCATAAACTCGGCCGTACACTCCCGCACCTGCGACACACTCCCTGCCCCCGACTCCACCAGCGACGAGTGCATGGTTTGAATCGAGTCGATAATCAGTACTTCCGGCTCAAAGTGCTCGATAACGCGGAATATATTCTGCGTCGACGTTTCGGTCATGATGTGGCAATCGCTGGCCGGAACGGATGGCAACCGCTCGGCACGCATTTTAATCTGCATCTCACTTTCCTCGCCCGACACATACAACACCCGCTGATCCTTCAGACTCAGGGCGATCTGTAGCAACAGTGTTGATTTACCGATTCCGGGCTCCCCGCCAATCAGCACCAGCGAGCCGGGAACAATGCCGCCGCCCAGTACCCGGTTCAGTTCACCGTCGGTGGTCAGGGTGCGGGGTTGTTCCTCATAGTTAATGGCATGAATGGCTTTGGGTTTAGCCGCCGTTTTGGTGATACCGGTCGATGCCCGCCAGTTGCCCTTTTCCGGCTCATCTTTCTGGACGAGTTCTTCGACAAATGTGTTCCATTCGCCACAGGACGGGCAGCGGCCAAGCCATTTGGGCGACTGATGCCCGCACTGCTGGCAGAAATACGTGGTTTTAATTTTAGCCATTATCAAGTGATTAGTTACCGGTAACGGGGTAAATACATTTTTTTCGTGACCTGTTAAACCTTATCCGGCAACCTGTATCCAACAGGCGCCTTTCGGGTTTTGCTGGCCACCTAACCCAAATCTACCGGTAATTGAAAAACACCGTTTACTCAAAATAAGTTGGTTTTGCAGACCAGAGAATGGGGGTAAACGTTAAGTCAACAGTCATAGACGAAACAACAGAAAAAACATGAAGAAGAGCCTTCTTTTGGTATTAATAGCGATTTTACCTGCCGTTTCCTTTGCACAGGGTGGCTTTCAGATTGGCATCAAAGGGGGTGTCAATTTATCGCAGCTTCGATTTGGTGAATTTGTTACAACCCGGCTAAATGCAAACGGGTCACCGGCAGTTAGTGTCAACGGACAGGTAATCAGGGACAACATCCGGCAGAGTCTGGACAGCCGTACGGGTACTTCGTTCGGGATTTATACCCGCTTCGGTAAAAACCTGTATATCCAGCCAGAATTGTTGTATTCGACAAAGTCAGGGCAGTTTGACATTGTGCGTCCGGAAGGTACGCAAACCATCAACGTAACCACAACCAGCTTTGACGTGCCGATCCTGTTAGGGCTTAAAGGTGGTCCGCTCCGTGTAGTAGCCGGTCCGGTTGTCTCCTTCAAAGTCGGCGACAACCAGAATCTGCGCGATGCCCTGAAACAATATACAGCCGGCAGTCTCAATGATGCCTGGGCAAAAGCGTACTACGGTTATCAGTTGGGTGTGGGCCTCGATCTGGGTCGTCTGGGTCTTGACGTGCGTCGCGAGGGCAGTATTTCCGACATTGCCGCTATCGACCTCGGGCCTACCGGCAGCTCAGCGCAGTTTTCGCAAAAGCTGAACTCATGGCAGATTACACTCGCATACCGGATTTTTTAAATTTAGTTACTGGATGGTCTGGATGTAGTGGCGGCACGACTTAAAGTCGTGCCGCCAGTTTTTGTATTAGATACTGGTTAGTTATACTCCGATTAACACCGCTTATTAGCACCGCAACATCCAGCGTCCTGAACCAGAAAACAATCAGCAACCACCAGCACTATAATCAACTCATCCAGAACCATCCAGTATCAAGCATCCAGCATCCAGCATCTAAAAAAATAAACCGTTGCCCGACATCCTGAACGGAAAGGGCAACGGTTATTTGTTTCTATATAATTAACCCACTAAATATTCGTTTTTGAGGGCTGTTCAGATTTCGAATACAGAAAAAAAATTAGTTATAAGCTTCTCGCTGATAAGCGCTTAAGCGTTGACTGATTTCTTTGATCCGGCGCCGCGAAACAGTGATATCGTGGCCATCAGTCAGTTGGATGGTCCGGTCCGTTGTAAAGCGTGTTTTTACAACATAAGCCAGATTGATCATAAATGATTTATGGACACGTAAAAACAGAGCACCATCCAGATTCCGCTCGAATTCTTTCAGCGTTTTAGAGATAAGATACCGTTTTTTATCCCGCGTAAATACAAACGTGTAGTTTCCTTCCCCTTGCAGGCAAGTAATGTCTTCAACCGCGATAGTAATCGTACGATTAAGATAAGGTAGAGCAATTCGCTGCATGCCACGCGGCGGTGTTGCAGGGAAATTCGGAATAAGTCCTGAGGGCTGGGGATTTGTCAGAGCGTCCATTACTGCTAGAGGTTTGCGTTTGTATTTGCGTTGAGATTATTGACATGACAAAGTTACCTTTTACAGGAGTGGCAAAAAAAAACGCCTGATTGTCGGGAGGCGCCTAAACAAAGGCAACCATCTAACAATCAGGCGATTAACAAAAAAAATATCTGTTATTTTCCCGTATATCTCCTCTTCGAACTGCGTAGAAATACGTAGTGAGGCATAAGCAACTTTACGCAGATCCCAAAAGCGGTTTTACGCAAAGTACAGGGTATTTAGCTAACGGCAACCGGTTGCTGACGCATCCGGTCAACGAATACCTGTGCGCGGCGACGTGAGATTTTCACCTGCTGACCATCCGTAAGCTCCAGCTCCCCTTCCTTTTTTACATAAAATTTGCGGACAAAATTCAGGTTTACGATACACGACTTATGTACCCGGACAAAAGCTTGCCCATCCAGCAATGTCTCATATTCTTTCAGCGTACGAGAAACAAGCATACGCGTACCGTCTTTCAAAAAGAAATTGGTATAGTTACCACAACCTTCCAGCCGAACTATTTCATCAACCGAAACAGTACGTTTGCGGTCATAGAACGGGATGAGTAATTTTTGTGTGCAGGAAGCATTTGTGTTTTTTTCCACACTTTTTGGAAATGGCATTGACACTGCATCCAGGAAAGATTCTGCTGTCATCGAGTTCATAGCGTTTTGAGATAGAATGGTTGAAAAGACAGTTTTCTAACTTCGAGAAAATTTAAAATGAACGTTGAGTAAGTTGCTGATATATCTCATTCGGCAACATTGATTTGTATTGTACAAAAAGCAATCCGTATACGCTTTTTCTGACAATTATTTCCATATCGTATATGGTATACGTTTAATTTCAGCGTGTTATGTTATTTTATTTGGCATTCATGCTTTTTTCCCTGCTTTTATGAGTGTGGCGTTATGTTGAGTAATTTCACCAATGTGTGTAATTTTCACCCCAATTCTCCCCAATATCCCATCCTCAGTAAAGTTTCCGTATCTTTGTGGCAACTATTGGCGATAAGACCGGTATGCTGGATAAGGTTAAAGAAATACATCAGGACATAGACCAGTTTGTGGTCAGTAATAAAGAGCAGCTGGAGCAGTTCCGGCTCAGATTCATTAGCCGGAAAGGCGTAGTAACCGAGCTTTTCGAAGGGCTGAAGACAGTCGCTCAGGAAGATCGGCGGGCTGTAGGCCAGGAGCTTAACGCATTAAAGAATAAGGCACAGGAACGATTCCAGGCATTTTCAGAAGCCCTTGAACACCAGGGCAATGATGCTCAGGGCCCTGCACAGGATCTGACGCTGCCGACATTCCCGAATCTGACGGGAACCCAGCACCCGCTTTCGCTGGTACGCCAGCGCATTATCCAGATCTTCGAACGCATTGGCTTCGATGTATCCGACGGACCGGAGATTGAATCAGACTGGTATAACTTCGGTGCCCTGAACTTCCCCGATAATCACCCTGCGCGCGATATGCAGGATACGTTTTTCATCGAAAAGAAAGGGGAAGGGTCGGATACCGACATGCTGTTGCGTACGCATACATCAAACGTACAGATCCGGCTGATGGAACATAAAAAGCCGCCTATCCGGTCGATTATGCCAGGCCGGGTATACCGGAATGAAACCATTTCGGCCCGTGCACACTGTATGTTTCACCAGGTAGAAGGCCTTTACATTGACCGTAATGTCGGGTTTAAGGACCTGAAAGACACGCTGTACCATTTTGCGAAGGAGATGTTCGGCAAAGACACGAAGGTACGTTACCGGCCATCGTTCTTCCCGTTTACGGAACCAAGCGCCGAAATTGATATTTCGTGCCAGATCTGTAAAGGGGTCGGCTGTAACATCTGTAAACATTCCGGCTGGGTTGAAATCGCCGGTTCCGGCATGGTTGATCCCCAGGTATTAGCCAATTGTGGTATTGATCCTGAGGAATATACAGGATTTGCCTTTGGTATGGGGATTGAACGGATCACCCAGCTCAAATATGTTGTCAACGATTTACGCCTCTACACCGAAAACGACGTCCGCTTCCTGCGGCAGTTCGAGGGACTTTAATAATTGTGAATGAGTGATTGAGCGATTGAGTGGCAGCAGGCTGTTTTTTCGCTCAATCACTCATTCACTAAATTACTCAATGCCTCATGTCTCCCATCCGGCTTTCCGATTTAGCGTTTACGATTGAAGCAGTGCTGGATGAGGCATTTACCGGACGAACCGTTTGGGTGATTGCCGAAACCAGTGACATTAAAAATTACCCCGACCGGCAGTACTGCTTCCTGACCCTGGTCGAACGGGATACGGGCGGCAAACGGGAAACCCTCGCCAGGCTCGACGCTACGATCTGGCGCCGCCAGTACCACCTGATCCGGGCGTTTGAACAGGCAACCGGCGTTGCTTTCGCCCGGAATATCCAGCTGCTCCTGCGCGTAGCTGTCAGTTATAACGCCGTTTACGGCCTGCGCCTTGATATTCAGCAGATTGATCATTCCTATACGCTGGGCAATCTTGAACGGGAACGGCAGGCGATTCTGGATGCGCTGGTAAAGGACCATCCGGAACTGGTATGGCAGCAGGATGGCCAGTATTTTACTGCCAACCAGGTCTTGCCGCAACCCACGGTCTGGCAACGCATTGCCCTTATTTCGGCACCAGGCTCAGACGGTCTCCGCGATTTCCGGCACGAGCTGGCCAACAATGCCTTTGGGTATCAGATTGAGGTGGATGAGTACCTGAGTCAGATTCAGGGGCAGGGCGCCGAAAAAGCCATTGCCGCCCAATTGGCCCGCATCCGCGAAAAAGCCGCTGATTACGACGCCGTTGTGATCGTTCGCGGTGGCGGTTCACAGCTTGACTTCGGCTCTTTCGACACCTACCTTATGGGCGAAACCGTTGCCGGTTTCCCGATTCCGGTCCTGGCAGGAATCGGCCATGAACGGAATATAAGCATTACCGACCTGCTGTGTCATGCAAGCGTTAAAACGCCCACCAAAGCGGCTGCCTTTCTGATTGAGCATAACCGGCAGTTTGAAGAAAAATGCCTGTATTTACGGGACCGCCTGATTAATGCCTCCCGACAGACCATGCAGTCGGCGTCAGACACGCTGAAAACAGACATTGACCGGCTCCGTTACGCGTTATTTGGCTTTATCAGAAACCGCCAAACGGAATTAACCGAAAAAACCGTCATTATCCGGCACCTTGATCCGGCAAACGTATTGAAACGGGGATATGCCCTGCTGATTAAAAACGGAAAAATCGTTACTAAAGCGGGACATCTGCATCCAAATGACACTATCCAGATCCGTCTGGCTGATGAAACAGTACAAGCCACGGTCCGGGAAAACCAGTTGATAAAATAGAAATTCAGTCGACTATTCCATCAAGCATATAAAACTCCAGCAGTGATGACTTATCAGGAAGCCTACAATCAGTTACAGGCAATTGTCGAAGAGGTTGAAACCGAAGCCGTTCCGCTCGACGAGCTACCGGACCGTATCCGGCTGGCTACAGACCTGATTGCTTTTTGTCAAAACCGCCTTCGTGCGGTAGAAGTTGAGTATCTTGATGCCTTAGAGCGAATTAGTAAACGATAAAGTTTTATTTTTGCGGTTAATTTAGTTGCAATAGGCCATAAAGTTTGGCTAATTTTAAACGGATTCGGGTTTTACGGGTTGTGAGCACCAGAAATTGTGGGATAAGACCTGAATCAACCAATCATTTGCTCGCTCTATATGGATTTTTTTGCCGTCATTAACGGAATATTTACAACCGATGCTACCAACAAGATAGCCTTGTACGTAGACGAACCTACTGAAAAAACGCAAAAGGCTATTCATGGGTTGGTTTACACGGTCTTCGGTGGCCTAATGAAACGTACTACATCAGAAATTGGTGTAAATCAACTATATAATTACCTACAGAAGCATAATCAAATCGGAAGCCTGTCTGACAACCTGGTCAGTACGCTAAAAGATCCGTCTCAGATTAATGCATTCATCCAGAACGGTAATGATGCGATCAGCCACTTGCTACCTGCTCTGAAAAGTTCAATTGCCAGTATGATTTCTTCATACGCCGGTATCCGGAATTCTTCAGCCATCTCCTTGCTTGGTATTACATCAACCATGGTGCTGGATGTATTGGGTAAGCAGGTTAAGGAACAGAAAATGGATGCCGACCGGCTGGCTGTCTTTCTGTTTGACCAGCGGGAAAATTTTGTACAGAAAACGCCGGAGATACTGCTGCCTCAGTTAATCGAAAAGCTTAGCATTCAGCAGATTGTGGCAGGGGTTGCCGCCCCGGCGAAACGAATTCAGGAAACACCGGCTCCTATTAAAGTGGCTCCGGCGCCAAATCCTATCTCCCAGGTTTTCGATAACGACCGTAGCGGGGATGGCAATGATAGTCCGGTTGGTAAGATCGCCGTCGGTGTCTTAATCGCCGCTCTTCTGGGCATTGGTGGTTATTTTGTTTATCAGAACTCGAAAAGTACGTCAACGGAAACAGAAGCATCACAGGTTGTTGACCCTACTGACTCGACCAGGGGCAGTACCAGCCCGACGGATACCGTAGCCCGCTCGCTGGATGTACCCGTGGATACATCCCAACGCATTACCCCGGCTACGGCAGCAACAACGGCGGTAGCCGGTAAAACAGCGACGCCAGCCCCCGCACCGGTCACACCCGCTGCGCCGGTAACAGGCGGCGGTACACTGTCTGCCCAGTTGAAAACCTATCTGAGTGACGCAACGGCGCCCAAAGGACGCTCATTCCCGCTGGCAGGCATCACGTTTCAGCCCGGCTCACTTTCACTGGCAACCGGATCTGAATCAACTATTAATGAACTGATTGCCATCATGAAAGCCTACCCTTCCGCCCAGATTCAGTTGCTGGGGTATGCCAATGATGCAAAAGGCGCATTGACCAACAAAAGCCTTTCGTTCCGCCGGGTTAATCAGATTAAACAGCAACTCATTATGGCAGGGATTGATTATGTCCGGATTGATGCTGTTGGCCGTGGTACCGGTGTTCCCCCGAGAAAGCCGGGCGATACAACGTCTGTCGCCAAACCGGGGATCAGCAAGCCTAAAATTGACCTCCGCGTCGTCATTAAGTAATAGTTCCGGAAGATTAGTTGCAGAAACAACTATCGTTTTTACCAGTTGCTTTAGTAAGCAAAACTAAATCAGCTCAACGAAACGACTAGTCTCATGCAACGAACATCCATCTGGCGGATAGCCACAGCCGCCTTTGTGCTGGGAAGTATCATCTATACCAGCCGCTCCGGGGCAAAAGCGGGGCAACGCAAAAAAGAACAAGCTAAATTTAACGATAATGTCCTGCCCGAGTACGAGGAAGTTTTTGAGAAAAACCTCCTCGTACCCGATGGCTGGGTATTTGGCGCAATCTGGCCGACTATTTATGCCGGCACAACGGCCTTAAGTGTCTATCAGGCGTTGCCGGAGCAACTTAACAATCCCCGTTTCAAGCGGTCGATGCCCTGGCTCCTCCTCAGCTACACCTGTAATACCTTGTTCGGACGCTTCTTCTCTGACCCGAAATCAGAAAGCATAGTAGCGTCTAACGTTATCACACAACTGAATTTACCGGCCGGACTTGCACTGCACAACAGTATGGAAATCGGCCGGACAGACGTAGAAGGCCCGGAAAAATACCTGCGGTGGCCAGTCAGTCTGTATGCGGGCTGGTTAACAGCTGCTACCGTTGCCGGTACGCCGAATATATTCCTTGAACTCGGCTGGTGGACACCAAACGAAGAACGCGACGTACCGATTGCAACCGGTATTCTGGCCGCAACCGGTGCCCTTGGCTATGCCGTTGCCCGTAAACTAAACGACCCGGTCTATATGATCCCGTTTGTGGCAGCATTTGCCGGTATCGCCACCCGCCAGCGCGACAAGCACGAATCCGTTGCATCTGTCGCGGCTACGTTGGCCTTAGTGTATACGGCTATTCTGGCCAAATGGCTGCCTAAAGGCCATTTTAAACCAGTCGGGCCTGCTGAACCAACGCCTTCGCAAGCCATTGTTCTGAACAGTACCCCATCCGAAGACGAAACCTTCCACGACGAACTGGTTGATGCTGCGTAGCGGTTCTATGATTAACCATGGAGCTTCACCGCATTTTCACAGAGCTACACAAAACCGATGAAGATTACCTTTGTGAAACGCTCTGCCTTCCTCCGTGTACTCCGTGGTTAATCATTTACCTTTTCCTAAAAAATCATAATTAAAACAACGAATTAGCGTAAATGCGCGAATTGTCTGCCATATTGCAAGTAACAACAACAATACATAATGATATATGGCAGAAACACTTACTTCCCCTTCCCCCGTTGGGAGTATTCCCTCGCTGAGCATCCCCAAAGTCCGTATTGAAACCGTTGATGCTCTCCGTGGTTTTGCGCTTTTCGGTATTCTTCTGGTACATGCGGCTGAATGGTTTTCGGCGGGGCCATTACCTTCTTTTGTTTTTCAGACGCACAGTCAGGGTATTGCCAACAATATTGTGCAGATGATTATCGGCATCTTTTTCAGCGGTAAATTCTATACATTTTTTTCCTTTCTGTTCGGGCTAAGCTTTGCCCTGATGCTGACGCGAAACGTCGGTTCCAGCCGTTCGTTTTACCTTCGCTTTGCCTGGCGGCTGGTGATTCTGGGTGTCATCGGTTTTTTACATCACCTGCAATGGCGGGGCGATATCCTGAGCATTTATGCCATGCTTGGTTTCTTTATGCTCCTGTTTAGCCAGGCGTCGCAAAAAGTGGTGTTGACTGTCGGTCTGCTGCTGGTGCTGAATACCCCGATCCGGCTCATGAACGTCTATGACTTTTTCCGGCCCCAACCGGCTCCGGCTAAAACAGCGCAAAAAGCGACAAACCAGCCAGACAATGAAGCCAACACGTTGTATAAAGAACTGACCGAAGGTAGTTATTGGGAGGTGATGCAGTCGAACTACCGGGGGTTTAAAACCAAAATGGAGTTCCAGTTCAGCAGCGGCCGTATT
Organism: Arsenicibacter rosenii; assembly: GCF_001870735.1. Taxonomy (GTDB): domain Bacteria; phylum Bacteroidota; class Bacteroidia; order Cytophagales; family Spirosomataceae; genus Arsenicibacter; species Arsenicibacter rosenii. The sequence goes on from NZ_MORL01000003.1 coordinate 441,107, forward strand.
TACGTGACGCTCGGCTTTTTTCTGCTTGGCCTTTATGCCGGCCGCCGGCGTCTTTTTCAGCAATTGCCCGGCGAACTGCCTTATTTCCGGAAACTTACCAGACTGACCGGCTTCGGCGTGTCAGGGCTGACAGCGGTCGGCATTCTGCTGATGGTTCTCTTTGGATCAGTTCAGCAGCCGCCTAAATGGGCAGAGCTAACGTTCTGGTTTTTAATGGATACGCAAAGTGCAGCGCTGACCGTCTTTTACATTGCCGGATTGACCCTGGTCTTTCAGCGGGTCTGGTCGCAGCGTATGGTTACCATACTGGCTTCTGTGGGTAAAATGGCGCTGACGAGTTATATCCTGCAAACGGTATTCGGCACCCTGATTTTCATGGGGTACGGCCTTGGGCTGCTGGGTGAAATTGATGCCTGGCAGGCAGCATTACTGGCTTTCCCGATCTTTATCCTGCAAATTTTGTTTAGCCGCTGGTGGCTGTCCCGATTCCGCTACGGCCCGTTCGAATGGCTCTGGCGCTCGCTCACCTATGGGCACGCCCAACCCATGATCCGCTGATTTCCCGTATGACATTTGATCGAGTCGCGCCTGTATATGACCGGCTGGCAAGCCTTGTGTTTGGAAATACCCTCAGACAGGCACAGACCGCTTTATTGTATCAGCTTCCGGCCGATGCCTCCATCCTGCTTATAGGTGGAGGCACCGGCTGGCTGCTTGATGAACTCTTACGGAGCCATTCACCGCGCCGGGTGGTTTACCTGGAAGCATCGCGCAAGATGCTGGGCATCGCCCGCGACCGTGTCTGGCAACATCCGCTGGCCGGCAGGGTGTACTTTCAGCATGGGACAGAAGCGGACCTGGACATACACGAACGTTTCGATGTTATTCTGATCCCGTTTGTGGTAGACCTGTTCCCGACACCATTACTGAGGGATACTTTTTTACCCCGCATCTACCACGCCCTTGTCCCGCACGGCTTCTGCATCATCACCGACTTTACCCCTCCCACTACGTGGTGGCAACAAGGTTTAAGTACCACCATGTATGTGTTTTTCAAGATCATGGCCAACGTCAGACCGTGGAAACTGCCCGATTGGCCAAAACTGCTGAAACAGGATATGGGCTTTATCCTGCGCCGTGAAAAAACGTTCTGGAACCGCTTTATTGTCACTCACCTATACCAGCGCACTCAATAGCTTAATCAGTTCCGGAAAGGGGCGCAGCGAATACCACTCCTCTCCACCCAGATTCAGCCAGGCCCCATCCTGCCGGGGTTTCTGGTAAACGGCCTCGTCCGGATCAAACTCAACCGCATAAATTTCACTCATGAGACCTTGCAGCTCTGCCCACGACAGCGTATGGGTACGTGAACGCTTGTTTTGTACCGACTGTGCTTTCACGGTCCGTTCGGCAAACAGAGCCGTCAGCCGGAGTTCTGTTTCGCCTTCGCGCCGGCGGTCAATGAACGTAAGCTCAAACGGTAACTCTTTTTTGGCCGACTCATAGGTCGCCTGAATCAGCTCCTGGGCCAGATACTGCCAGTCGCCGACATTCTCCGGCATCCCTTTCTGCGTTTGGCCATCCGGCCGCTCAATGGTTATCTCCCAGAAATCGTCATCTTCATCCAGCACGTCTTCATCGAACGGAGCCAGTTTGGTTGCATCCACCAGGTCGGTAACAGCTTTCTGCCAGAGAAGCGGCAACCGCCCCGACCAGCTGAAATCATCATCGGGCGAAAAGCCTTCAGCAATCAGCTCATCTTCGTCAATATCTTCACGGTCAGGATAGGTAATAGCAAAATCGACCTGCAGAAAATCCTTGAACGCGGGACGGGCGGTTAGGGTATAAAAATTGGCATAGGGCGCGGGCAGCGATCTTGCCGTCTGGAATCTGATTTGTATGTTTTTGAAAGGCATGCCTGTTCCGATAATCTATTTTCCGGGTGCCAAATTACTGTTTATCTACGTGCGATGTGTCAGTTATTCTTCAGCATCCACAACAATACACCATTGGACGGGCCGTAGGGCACCGTATTAACCGGTTTATTTAACTGAGAAACAAGGTTGTTGGTCGACAGCAGGTAGCCGTTTGCCTTAAATACGCGGAGGTTGTCCGAAACCCAGTTGAGTTTGATCTGGTCGGCCAGGGTGCTTTCGCCGTATTGCCGGAGCCCCCGGATGGCCAGCCATTGTAGTCCGGCCCGGGCATAGGGCGCATCCCACGGCTGACCCGAAACGGTCAGGCTCGTCACCAGTCCGCCCGGCTTCAGAAAATCGCGTTTCAGCAAGGCAGCTACCTGCTGCGCCTGCTCACGGGTTGCGGCCCGGAACGCCAGCGGATACACGGCCGCTAATGAATTGACAGGCGTCGATTTCTGGGTGATCAGGTCATAATCGCAGAAAAATGCCCGGCGCGGATTCCAGCAATACCGCTGAATGGCATTATAGCGCTGACGGGCCAGTTCCAGGTACTGTTGGGCCTGTTTCTTATTGCCTTTCAGCCGGTAGGCATCCGAAAGCGTGACTTCCAGATGAAACAACAGACTGTTTAAATCGACCGGAATAATCGTTGTTGTCTGAATCGTACGCGGGGTCTTGCCATCTTTCAGCCAGCGGCTGCTGCCCTCCCAGCCCGATTCGGCCGCCGCCCGGATATCGCGGTAGATCTCCGTTTCAGGCCGCCCTTTTTTGAACAGGCCCGGCCGCTGACCAGCCACGGCAATATCCTCTTTGTAGGCTTCCGGCCGTGGTGTATCCCGGTCATCGTAGTACCGGTTCAGGTAGATCGTCGACGACAGCCGGACCACCCGCCGTTCGGCCTGGCCGTTCTGTGCCAGCTTTTCCTTACCCGCCATCCAGTAATCGTACTCTTTCTGCAGATACGGCAGGTAGTTAATCAGCGACCGGCGGCCCTGAATTTCGCTCAGCAAACTCACCATCAGCGCATAAACCGGCGGCTGCGAACGGCTCAGGTAGTACGTACGGTTACCGGCCGGTATGTAGCCATAGCGATTAATCAGATAGCTGAAATTATCTACCATGTTCCGCAGCATAGCCACCTGCGTAACACCCGATGCCTGTAAGCCCAGCATGGTAAAAAAGCTTTGCCAGTAGCCCATATCCTGCCCCGAAGCCTCCAGAGCCATATACGGCTTCGGTAACGGGATCAGGGTAGTTTGCTGTTTTGACGAAACCGGTTGCCGCACCAGCAGTTTCCATTGCTCCTCCAGCGATTTCTGCACCGAGGCCTCAGGGTCGCGGGTCAGTGGTACCGACGGCAGGACGGGTACTATAAAATGCTGGTCGACAAACGCTTTCAGGTCGAAATCACGCTGCCGGCTTTTTTGTTCGTAGTTCGATAAAATAGTAGTGATTGGAAAACGGGGCGTACAATCCGGGAACGTCTTCGAATCGGTGAATACCCCTTTTCGTTGCACATTGTCCAGCAGCTTGCCGTACTGTCGTTCAACATCGATCTGTGCAAAGCCCTGGTGCGTCGCCGAAAAAGCGAATAAAAAAAGAAAACTGACAAAGCGAATGGTCATCGAGTAGTAATTTGCGTTGAGTAACTTACCCATCCGGGGCAACCTGTTGCCGGATGACTACCCCGAACAACGTTTTAAAACCAGTAACCATGAAATTTATCCTTACTTTCTTATTAAGCGTCTGCTTCCACTTACTCTATGCCCAGTCGGCCGACGAAAAAGCCCTGATCGCTACCGAAAAAGAACGGTTTAACGCCCAGATTACCCGCGACCCGAATGTACTCGATAAAGTCCTGGCCGATGACCTGGTCTACACCCATTCCAGCGGTCAGGTCGATTCTAAACAGTCGTTTATCCAGTCTATTAAGGAGGCTAAAATGGTCTATGAACAGATTAATGTGGAAGAGCAGAAGGTGCGGATTTATGGCAGGATTGCCGTGGTAAACGGTGTTTGTACGATCAAGGCCATTAACAACGGTCAGCCTATGAACCTGAAGCTGCGCTATACAGATGCGTACAAACGCAAAGGCAAACAATGGCAGCTGATCACGTGGCAATCGCTGCGGATTTAGCCTTCTCAGAAAAAAGGGCGACCATAACGTTCAGCATCCTGCATAAAAAGGGCTTACCTTGTAGGGGTTTTGAAAAGTAAGGACTTGGCTGGATCCGAACGCCATGTACCCCACCCCAACCCCTCCCCTTGAAATAAGGAGAGGGGCGTTAGAGCTCTGAAACGTATCCCTTCTCCTGTTTTCAGGCCGGGCCGACGATTCGGGAGGGGCAGGGGTGAGGTAAAACACGACTAAAACCCCTACAAGCTTAGCGCAAAAAGGGCGACCACGTGGGGTCGCCCGTACATAATCATAAATCATAAATAACTATAGAAGCATCACTCGGCCAGGAGCAGGGCACGGAGTTCGGTAGCGTCCTGCGGCTTCATGCGGCCGGCCAGCACCAGCCGCAGCTGACGGCGGCGCAGGGCACTGTCGTACCGGTCTTTTTCCTCCGGTGTTTCAGCAATAACGGCGGGCACTTCAATCGGCCGGCCGGTCTGGTCAACGGCGACGAAGGTGTAATAGGCACTGTTGGTGCTCACCCGGATACCCGCCGGAATATCTTCGGCCCAAACTTCAATAAATACTTCCATCGAGGAGTTGAACGCCCGCGTTACCTGTGCTTTCATCGTAACAATGTTGCCCAGCCGGATCGGTTCGGCAAACGACACGTTATCGACCGAGGCGGTAACAACAATGCGGTTCGAGTGTTTCTGCGCCGCAATGGCCGCGGCAATGTCCATCCAGTGGAGCAATCGCCCCCCCATCAGGTTATTGAGTGTATTGGTATCATTGGGCAGAACCATCTCTGTCATGATGGTCTGCGACTCGTGAGCGTATTTAGGCTGCGGCATTCGTAAGTTGATGATTTGGCTGCAAATATACGCCTTTCCGGCTACTCACCTAAGCCGAAGGGGCCTGACTGCATTGCAGTCAGGCCCCTTCATGTATCAGTAAACAGCAGGCGTGTTACGCGTCCTTACGTACCGAACTGGCACCGGATGTGTTAGCGCTGACCGACGCACTGCCCCGATAGCGTACCGAGCTGGCTCCGCTGGCATCAATGCTCAGTTTCTCGCTGGCATTAACGCGTACGCCGCTGGCACCCGATACTTCCAGCTGCACCTTTTTCGACTGTAAATCAAAGGCTTTCACCGTAGTTGCGCCCGAAATATCGCCTGTTATCTGATCGGCACGCCCAATCAGATTAACGGTTGACGCTCCTGAAAAATCCACCTCAATTTTGTCAGCATCCAGTTCAATGGTCGATGTCGACGCACCGGAAACCTCAACTGACATGTTGCCCTGGTTTTTGAAGCCCCGTACATCCGACGTTGACGCTCCTGAGAAATCAATCCCTTGCAGCGACGGCATCGTGATGTCAAACGTTACCCGTTTGCGGTTGCGGTTCCATTTCGAGCCATAGTGAATGTCGAGCGTTTTGCCTTTCACCTGTGCTTCCAGCTCATCCAGATCCTGCTTGCGGCCGGTGGCCTTCACGCTGTAGCTGCTACCCTGTTTTACGTGGATAACAAAAGCACTGCCCATATCCAGCCGGTCGAAGCCGTTGACGGAGAATGTGCGTGTTTCTTCATCCTGCACAGTTTTATTCGTAAATGAAGCGCTGGCCAGGCCGGCAGCAACTGTCAGCGCAAGGCCGAATGCGACGAAACGAGATTGTAAATTTTTCATGTTCTTAGTACCGTTTTGCGTAAAGATGCATGAATTTACGGCCACGTTGCATGGGGTCTTAAAGATTTATCCGCTTTCCGGTTCTGGCCGATTCGTAGATGGCCCGCACCAGCCGGATGTCGCGCAGTCCCTCCTCGCCCGGCACCAGCATCGGCTTGTTGTCCATGATGGCACGGGCGTCGTCGTCCATCTGCCGGATTTGCTGCCCCGGCTGATCGTACGGGTGATTGATGATGCCGAGCGGACTGCTGCCCTTCACGCCCGCGTAGGCCGAATAAGGCTCCATTTTGATATCGCCTTTGTCGCAGCTGATGGTCAGGAAATTGGAATTTTCGCCGAAGCTGGTTTTGATGTCGGCCAGCACCCCGCCCTTAAATTCAAGCTGAGCGGTGGTCGTTTCATCCAGGCCGTTTTTGTAGATTTCCGGCCGGGTGGTTGAGGTAGTTGCCGACACGATAGCAATGGGTTCCATACCCGTACCGATCCGTGCGCCCTGGATAGCGTACACGCCCATGTCGTAGAGCACGCCCCCACCCATTTCCCGCTTTTGTTTCCAGTGGTCGGTGCGGTTATCGCGGTAGGCCGCCGTGCAGGCTACTTTTTTCACATTGCCGAGCTGTTTTTCGCGGATAATTTTGCGGTATTCCTGCGTGTTGGGCTCGTGGTGCAGCCGGTAGCCGATGGCCAGTTTCCGTTTGTTTTTACGGGCGGCATCAATCATGGCCTGACACTCTTCAGGCGTCATCGCCATTGGTTTCTCGCACCACACGTGTTTTCCGGCATTAGCTGCCCGCACAACATACTCCTTGTGCATCGACGGCGGCAGGACCACATACACCACGTCGATGTCCGGATTATTCGCGATCTGATCGAAGGTGTCGTAGTTGTAAATGTTCTTGTCAGGAATGTTAAACTTCTTTTTCCAGGCCTCTGCCTTTGCCGGTGTACCGGTCACGATACCGGCCAGGTAGCAGTTTTTGGTTTGTTGCAGGGCCGGTGCCAGCAGGTCGGTGCTGTAATAGCCCAGGCCGACGAGGGCAATGCCCAGGCGTTCTTTTTTGGGTGCTGTTGCCGACAGCAGTACGTTGGGCGAAAACAAGGCCGTCGCCGTGCCCATCAGCGAGGTCTGGAGGAAAATCCGACGTGAAAACATACGATATAAAAGGGTTTAGCTAGTGGGGTCAACACGTCTCTAAATTAGCATTCTCTCCGCAAATACCGTAAAGAATATTAGTCTGTGCGATGCCGCCCGTTAGTGCTTATATGAAAAACGGGTTTAGTTATACCCTTGTAAGCATGCCCTTTATCCTGTTTTTACTCGTTCTGACGGTCTGTTTTCGATGGCTGAAATAAAGGCTTTTTTCTAACGACAAACTTTTTTTCCGCCCTCAGGCAACCTTTGTACACACTTTTGTATTTCTATCGCTGAAACAACCGGTAACTCATGCTCTCACAACTCATCGAACAATGCCAGCGCGGGAATACATTCGCTCAACGGCGCTTGTACGACTTGTATGAGAGCCGGTTATACCGGATTAGTTTACGGTATGTGCAGAACGAACCGGTGGCCGAAGAAGTGATGATGAACGCGTTTCTAAAAATGTTCCGCAGCCTCGACACCTTCACCTATCGGGACGAAAACAGCTTTGACGCCTGGCTGCGGCGCATCGTTGTCAATGAAGCCCTACAGCACCTGCGTGCTACCCGTAGCCTGCCCGTTTTCCGCGATGATGACAGCGTAACCGCCAGCGTTCCGGATCAGGCATTACCGGACAGCGGACTCGAAGCGGAACAAATCTATGCCCTTATCCGGGCGTTACCGACAGGCTACCGTACCGTTTTTAATTTGTATGCCATCGAAGGGTATACCCATCAGGAAATTGCGCAGCAGCTGAATATTTCAGAAAACACGTCAAAATCTCAGTTAAGCAAAGCCCGGGCGCTCCTGCAAAACTGGTTATCCGTACAAGGTTATGAACAATATGTCCGGCGAACATCTTGACCGCAACATCCGGCAGGCCCTGGATTCGGTTTCGCATACCCTGCCGCCTGATACGTCGTATACGCTGGGGCGGGGATGGGATCGTATCCGTACGGAATTGGCGGCGGATACGCCCAAACCGGTACCGGCGCACCGGCGGTTATGGTGGCGGGTCGCAGCCATCATCCTGTTCGGGTTTGGTGCCGGCATAACAGGCTTATACCTGCTACCCGTACAGAACGGCAAAACCGCTCATTCGTCCCCTGAAAGCCATGCTCCGCTGGTGTCGCAACAGGTTGACGCACCGGACAAGCTACCGGCTAAACCAGATGCTCCCGACAGGCCACGGCCTGACATTCAGCGGCAACCACCCCTGGCCACTAAACCGGCAACACCACCCGACACACTGACGAAAGACGGAATCACAGCTACTGAGGCCCGTCCGCAGCTAGCAGCAAGTCCGGAAACTGTGCCTGAAAAACCGGATACTGTATCGGAAAAACCGGTCGATACCCATGTGATAACAGCTGTCATCAACCATAAACCCGTGGCGAAAAAGCGTCGGTTCGCGGTCATTCATGAGAATGAGCTGCCGCTTGCCGAAGAAGCCCACCGCATACGCTACAGCGTCGGTGAAAAACCGGAACGACTCGTACGGATCGGTTCCGGAGCATTCGATGCGTATCCGTCCAATCAAACACCCGCAACACTTTCAGTGCCGTTAAACCGAAAAACTCCCTGATTACCATGCGCTTACTTTTGTTTTTATCCTTGCTCCTGCCAGGCATTGCCGGGACGGCTATGGCCCAGCGGTTCGACTCGCACATTACCAGAGCCAATAATAAAGCCCGTTTTGACGGCACAAGCCGCATCGAAATTGACCTGGGCCAGCACAATGCAGTCATCATCGGATTCAGCCAGTTAAGTCAGGTGGAAGCCCATAAAAATATCGACAGTGTCCTGCGCCTCTTTTTGCCTGACTACCGGAAAATTGCCGATAGTACACAAGACCCACTGCAAGCCGCCTTTATTCATTACCGGCTTGGCGATATCAGTCGTACAATTGAATCACGGACAACACCGGCTACGTCGGCCACCTTTCGGTTCATGACGGGTAAGGAAGCGCCCTCTCTGGTCAGAACGCGTCAGGATACCATCCAGATCGTCTGGTCAGCCAGTCCTGTGAAGCAGCCTTATTACGATTTCAGCATTTATCTGTTGCTCAACACCTTAAGCGATCTTGAGGGTATTTTACAACAAGGGGGCGTCAACCGGAGAGTGGAGGAAACCATTAATCTGGCAAAGCAGTACAAAGGCCATGACCTGACCAACCCACGCATGTCATTCGACCTGCAATACAAGGAAGAAAGCGGTGTCGGCAGGCACAATTTTATCAATCCGGGCTCTAAACACCAGCCGTTCCTGAGCTTTCAGCCCGGCATTGGGGCAGGACTGATCCGGAATCAGTTAGTACCATCCTTCAACCTGGACGTTCAACTGATTCCAAGCCGGCTGCATACGGTTGGTTACTCGGTTGGTTATTCGTCAAACTTCTTTTTTGCCAATGCTGCCGATAACCGTATTCAAACCCTCCGGAATGATTTTCTGAGTGTGGGTCTGGCCTTTTACGGCCACAATCAGGGACGCCCGACAACCGCGTTTACCCGTCAGATTGCCGCTTTTTCAATTGGTTTTCCGGTTCACCGCAGCGGGCCTTACTTTCAGGCAAATACCATTAAGCTGAGCGGTACCTTATTCCACAAAGGCTTTTTCAAGGTACAGCCGGAAATATACATGAATGGCTTTTTCAAAAACGTCTATCCGGGTCTGAAAATCGGTTTTGGGTTGTAAGCTTGTAAAAATCTGGCTTGCGACTGACAGAAAATGTCATGCTCAAGCACTAATCTTATAATGGTTTGGCCCGAATTCCCTAACCCCAAACTTCAGTTTGGGGCCTCTGGCAAGCCTCTCGAACGACCTGGCCCGGCCTCGCTACAGGTCTTGCTGTCAAGCATAACATTCGTGCTTCGATATCATCGCCATGCCTGTTTTCAGAGACTATCCGTCAGCGACCCTGAGCTAAAGCACAGGGTTAGTTCAGGAAGGAAAACTCTCACAAGATCAGAACGTTAGTTTGGGACCGGAAAAGCTAGTCAAATCCTTACAAAGCGCCTACCTAAAACCGCCAGACCGGCAGCGCCTCGCCCCGGGCAAAGTATGACTGATCGGCGGGGAGTTCGAGAAAGGCGTCGGCATCCATCAGGTTGGCAAAATCGCCGGAACCGCTGCCCGGCAATGGCTCAGCCGTCGTTTGACCGTCGGTAGCAACAGAGAGGCGAACCGGCAGAAAGAACGTCAGGGCCGGTTTAAAGGTGAAGTCACGAGCCAGGGCCGCGGTCAATGCCGGTGCCGCAGGTAAGCCCACCGATGCCCGCAGGTGCGGCACAATGTAGCGGTACACACACATGGTGGTCGAGACCGGATTGCCCGGCAAGGCAAACACAACCTGCTGATCGCCGGCCGTTGACCCAAACCACAGCGGTTTGCCTGGCCGCTGGGCAACCTGATGGAAATGCCGCTGCACGCCCAGGACCGTCAACACGTCCGGCACAAAATCGGCCTTGCCGGCCGACACGCCGCCGCTCAGAATCAGCAAATCATTATCGGCCAGCAACCGGCCTAGTTCCTCTGTCAGGGTCTGCCGGTCGTCGTGAATATGGTGGAGCGATGCCTGAATACCCAACCCCGCCAACACCGCACGGATCATCCAGGTATTGGACTGCCGGATCTGGTGCGGCAACGGTGTTTCACTGACACCCACCAGCTCGTCGCCGGTCGAGATCAGGGCCACCCTTGGCAAACGGGTGGTTTGCACCGTTGCCTTCCCCACCGTAGCCGCCACGGCAATGTGGGCGGGCAGCAATACCTGCCCCGCCGGAATCAGCACATCGCCTGCCCGGCGGTCAACGCCTTGCCGGTGAATGTTCTGGCCCGAAGTAAGTTCATCGACCAGAATCGTCGCCTGCCCATCGGCGGTTTTGATATCCTCATACCGGATCACGGTATCGGCCCCGACCGGCAGCATGGCTCCGGTCATCACTTCCCAACAGGCGTCGGGCTGTTGCAGGGTCTGCTGTGGCTGACCGGCAAACTGCGTTCCTTCAATCCGGAAGGTGCGTTGCCCGCCGGCAAAAGCCTCGTACCGGAACGCAATTCCGTCCATCGTCACGCGGTCAAACGGCGGGAAATCGCGGTCGGCCGTGACGGGCTCGCGCAACACACGACCGGTAGCGGCTTCCAGCGGAGTCGTTTCGGCCGGCAACCGGAGCAGGTGTGCCTGGATGGTGGCCGTAGCGTCAATTACAGAAATCATAGTATGTTTGTGTGCGTTCTATCGCAGGTTACGTTCGCTATCCAAAGGTTTTATTCCGCAAAGGTATATGAAAGATTTCTCGCATCTCGACGCACAAGGTAATCCGTCGATGGTTGATGTCGGCCAGAAGGCTGTTACTAAACGCACCGCCCGCGCCCGCAGCCTTGTTGTGTTGCCGGAAGAGGTGATGACACACCTCGAAAGCAACGACATTCAGACGAAGAAAGGCCCTGTTTTTCAGACGGCTATCATTGCCGGTACGATGGCCGCCAAACGCACAGACGAGCTCATCCCGCTCTGCCACTCGCTGGGTCTCGACAACTGCCGGATTACCATCACCACCGACGGCCACGACGCCATTGTCGACTGTACGGTCTCGACAGAGGGCAAAACCGGCGTTGAGATGGAAGCCCTGGTCGGGGCATCGGTGGCCGCCCTGACCATCTACGACATGTGCAAGGCGTTCTCGCATGACATCGTTATCAAGTCAACACAGCTCATGGAAAAATCCGGCGGCAAGCGTGATTTCAAGCGGGAAGCCTGATCGGGCCTCCCGCTTATTCTGCTTTTAAGGTTGTGGCCGGATTGGCCCGGGCGGCTACCCATGAAAAATACCATACAGCGCCTAAAGAAACGCTGATGACCAACAGGAGTAACAGACACATGGATAAATAACTCAGCCCGTCGTTGAATTTCATGTAGCTATTCATGTACAGCCCGATGGCGACGCCGATTGGCGTAGCAACGATTGTGGCAATAGCTAATAGTTTGATAAAATCAGTTGACATCAGCTTTATTATTTCGAACGTAGTAGCGCCGATCGTTTTCCGGATACTGATTTCCTTTCTGCGCTTTTCAAGGCTATAGGTAAGTATGCCTATTAAGCCCAGTATAGCGATTACAAAAATCACCATACTCTGCATGCCCATTAACTGCATGAAATCGTAGGGATAATAGCGTTCATACATATCGGTATCAAGCCATGACAGATTAACATCCTGACGGGGATTATATTTTCCCCACACTTCCTTTATGCGTGATTCGAGCAAATGCCGGTCATCGACAGGTGTTGTTCTCAAACACATGACGTTAAATAATGAGGGCTTATACTGAAAAATAACAGGCTCGGGTTCATGCTCGTAATCATAGTGACAGAAATTCGCAATAACGCCAGTTATGGTTGCAGAAAGTGTATCATTCACTATAACCATTTTGCCAACGGCTTCCTGCTCTGACCCTAACCTGAGTTTTTCGACGGCCTTTTGATTGACCAGAATGAAAGGAGACTCCTCTTCAGCATGGCTGACAGGCAGGTTTTTTCCCGCTATAATCGTTAGCCCCATGTTGCTGATAAAGTTATGATCTGCGGCATAGTACCAGGCGGTATTTGCTGTTTCATTCTTTGTTTTTTTCAGGCTGGCCTGCGCAGGCTTATTCCCGAAACTACGCGATGTATAGCCTGTTTGCTGCACCTCTTTCAGCGAATTAATCTCTTTAGCAAAGGGCTTATACCGGCTATTACTGAGGGCTATATTAAGGATATTCTCGCGCCGGTAATTTTCATTATCATTGGCCATATAGCTCAATTGATGATATGCATGACCAATAAAAAACAGATAGGCAAGAGCCACAGTAAACTGAGCAATGATTAACGATTTACGGAAACCTATTTTCCCGAAACCAGCCGGTAAAACGGTCCCTTTTAATACAGTAACCGGCTGAAATGAAGAGAGGATCAGACTTGGAGACACACCGGCAGCTATGCCCAACAGCAAATTAAATATGAAAAATAACAGGATAAGATACCCTGTATGATCGATCTCCCAGGTAAGCCATGAAATAGCCACATAACGTTTGATGAGCCAAAGCAACACCAAACCGATACCGAGTGCAATATAGGAGACTAATACAGACTCCGTCAGGAACTGAAAGACCAGTTGTATCCGTGTTGCACCGGCTACTTTTCTTACGCCTACCTCACGGCTTCGGTTCATTGATCTTGCCAGCGTAAGATTGATATAATTCAAGGACGCAAGCAGGATAATTAACAGCTGGAACGCGAAATTAAGATAGATACTCCTGACATCCTGAACATAAGGATCGTTCTCTAAAACATCCCTGGCCGGTGAAATATCCGCCAATGCCTGTGCTTTAAAATGTAGTTTAGTCCCTGTCGACCCATCAATCAACGTATTGACGTTAGCGGACATCGCAGCTAATTGCTCATTTATTTTAGCAATAGCCGTTCCTTCGGGAACTTTCAGAAAGGTATGTGCCTTCAGGTCAGACCAGTTTGTTTCTTTATTTTTATAAGTTGAGTAGCTGGCTATCGGCACAAAAACATCTGCTCTGAACTGTGTTTTTTGCTGATTAAATGGCTGTAATACACCAACAACCTTAAAACTGCCATAGGTCGGATGGTCCAGGATCTGGCCGACAGGATTTGCATCTTTAAAATACCATTGTGCCGTCTCGTCCGATAAAACAATCGTATTGGGTTCAATGGCATAAGTCCCTTTGGCTAACGGAAAAGTAAACAAATCAAAAAAAGACCGTTCGCAGTAAATTGCCTTTATATTCTTTGTTTTTATGCCGCTGCTTAGTACCCATCCTAAATCCCTGACCAGGGTTGTGGTTTTATCAAGACCAGCCAGATTTGCGCTGATGTAGGCACCTAACGGAATAGGGCTGGACGCCCAGTTTGTTATCGTACCATCGTTCGTTTTTTCATCCGTAATAACCCGCACAATCCGGTCACTATCCCGATGAAAATTATCGTATTCATAATAATTTACGATCTGGATTAACGCCATTAAAGCAGACGGAATAGCAAGGCTTAACCCGACAATATTGATAAAGGAAAACAGCTTATATTTCAGCAGATTTCGCCAGGCAATTTTAACGTAATTATAGAGCATAGACGTATATAGATTGAGTGTGTTGACTAACAGGATTTCTGATTAATCAAAAGATACGCTTCTCTGGCTATAACTACCCTGATTATGTGACATCTGGCGCAAATCATGTATAATTGGCTGCCTCGTCGGCAATACATCCTGAAGGCAGGCGATAAGCCGTTGTTAAGGCATTACGCTGTTAATCACCGAAAGCTGAAACACAACCAATTGTTCTGAGTTGTATGGTAGTAGCGTTAAACCAACTTGCATGACAACCCGAAGACGACTGTTGCTGGCCCTGGGCTCCTGGGTGGCCGGCTTCGCAGCACAGGCCCAGACAACACCCAAACCCATTGACTTACCGGAATTTACGCGCCAGCGGATGCAGCATCAACGCATCATCGGCCTGACGCTGGGTGGCTATGCACTGGCCAATATTGCCGCCAGCGGAATCGCCGCATCGCGGACGACGGGCGAAACCAGGTATTTCCACCGCATGGGCGTTTACTGGAACCTGGTTAACCTCGGGATTGCCGGCTTCGGGCTGTTGGGTGCGCGCAAACAGGCGGGGCAGGAATCGCTGGCAGAGGCCGTGAAGGAACACGAAAACATGAAACAGGTCCTGCTGCTCAACGCAGGCCTCGATGTTGCCTATCTGATGGGCGGGACTTACCTCATCGAACGTGCCAACCGGCCAACAGAAATTTCCCGTCGCGACCAGTTGCGTGGCTTCGGTAAAGCAGTCATTGTTCAGGGTGGTTTTCTGCTGGCTTTCGATGTGGTCAACTACCTGATTTTCAAAAACCGGGATAAACAGCAGCAACAGTTGATTCAGGCTACCGAACACGGCGTCGGCGTTGTGTTGCCTATCCGCTAATTGATGGCATACCGGCTCAGCGCCGCCATTTCGGCACGGACTTTAGCGGTCCACCCGGGTTGGCGGGTTGCATCGGCGTAGATGTCGCGGTCATACTCGTCCTGAAAACGTTCGTATTCCTTGATCAGCTCCCAATACAGTTTTTCGCCGTAGAGATTCCACGAGCGCATGTCCTTAATTTTCCCTTCGTAAGCTTTCCGGAGCTTGCGGGCAAAAAGCTCGGCAATGTCGAAGTGCAATTGCTCGTGCTGCAGCACCAGGTTGTTTTTTCCTTCGGGGCGCACCCACGAGAATTCGGCATTGAAATAAGTATACACCTCAGGGTCAACGCGGATTTTCCAGCCGGCTTTCACTTTGGGCAGCACCACAATCGAGCAGCGGGTTTCGGCCAGTGCCGTGGAGGCTTCGCGGATTCGCCCCTTGAAATTCTTCCACTGCAAAAGGCGGTCGGGGTGCCAGCTGATTTCCTTTTCATAGGGGGCCAGGTCCTTAAAGCGCAGGGCAATGGCCCGGATACGATGACAGGTGCTGAGTACGTTGGGGTACTTATGCTCGTAGATTTTCAGGGCATTAGCTCCCAGAATCCGTGCCTGGTTTCGGGCCAGATTCTTTACATCGTCGAAACTGCACCCCAGTGACAGACTGCCTTCCAAAACATTTACCTCTCCGATGCGTTCGGCTAAAGTAGAATCATAGGACTCATTCTCATCAAAGACCACGACCACGTCGTGTTCGGCCAATGGCGGGTACAGTTTGTTGACCGACGTGCTGATCTGTGGCGCACACGCCTGCAAACTACCCATGAGAAAAAGCCAAACTACCCGTTTCATTGTATTTTTGCGGCCTGATACGTTGTCCGCGTCAAAACTAAGCATTATGACTAACACTCATTCAACAGACGAATACTTTTTAAAACAAGCCATCGCCCTTGCCCGCTCTGGTATGCATGCCGGCAAAGGCGGCCCGTTCGGATGTGTTATCGTGAAAGACGGCCGGATTGTCGGGCAAGGCAGTAACGAAGTGACCATAACACAGGACCCGACGGCCCACGCCGAAGTGGTGGCCATCCGCAACGCCTGCCAACAGCTTGGTCATTTTCAACTGGATGGCTGCACCCTGTATACCTCCTGCGAACCATGCCCCATGTGTCTGGGAGCCATCTACTGGGCCCGTCCGGACCGCATTGTCTATGCCGCCGCCGATGTTGATGCTGCCGAAGCCGGGTTCGACGACCGGTTTATCTACGACGAACTGGAAAAAAAACATACCGAACGCCGTATTCCCATGAAACAGCTCCTGCGCGACGAAGCCCGCCAGGTCTTTGCCGAATGGCACGAAAAAGGCGACAAAACACTGTATTAATTAACCAATGGTGTTTGTGAAAAGGTGCTCCCTGCACTCAATCGCTCATTCACTCAATCACACAATTTACCATGTCCTCCCATCACATTGTCCGTGACAAACAGGAACCCGCGCTGCTGATTGCCAACGGCGAAGCCTGCGATCCTGAATTACTGGGCCAGTTGCTCGAATGGAGCCCGTTTGTGGTTGTGCTCGACCATGCCATCTGGCGGGTCTTCGAACTTGGCATTAAAGTCGACGTACTGCTTGGCGACTTCGACCGCGATGTTGATTTGGACGCCGTACGTGAACGCCAGTATCCGATTGACATCGTGCATGCCCCCGATCAGAACAAAACCGATCTCGAAAAAGGCATCGAATTATTGATTGAACGCGGCTTCCCGGCCGTAAACATCATCTGGGCCACCGGTCGGCGGGCCGATCATTCGATTACGAACATGACCAACATCGTTCGGTATAAACAGCGGATCAAAATGGTGCTGCACGATGATTATTCGCGCATTTTCCCGCTGGTCGGCACGTTTGAGAAGTGGTACGAAAAAGGCACTCCTATTTCCCTCATTCCGGTTGGAGTGGTTGACGGCATTGTGACGAGCGGACTGCTTTATAATCTCCACAACGAACGGCTGACCCTCGGCTACCGGACCGGCAACAGCAACGAATCAGCGGCAGACGGCTTTGTGCGGATTTCGGCCGGTGAAGGTGATTTACTGATTATGGAGTGCTGGGACTGAACCGGCGTGCGTTGCGGCCACAGCTGCGCCCAGCTGCATACGACCAGCAACAGCCAGTACGGTGTCAATACCCGTTGCCGGGCCGGTTGCAGTGCCAGCCAGCTCACAAACGCCAGTAGCCCCATAAACGTCATCGGAGCCATGGTACGGGCATCGGGCCCCTGAAACGGGCTGACACAACGAATGGCCACCAGGCAAATGGCATAGAAAAGGCCGGTTTGCAGAAAATAACGGGATAAAGGCGACGGCGATACCGGAGCAACGACCGGTGTTAGTTGCCAGGCCCGCCAACCGGCAAAACAAAGGCCAATCTGCACCAAAGCACCGGATAAAGGCCAACCAATTCCCTGCGAAGGTATCCAGTCCCGGACCAGCAGCAGTTCATTCATCATCGACTGGCCAAACACACGGATTAGTCCGGGCAGAGATTCGGTCGGCAGTCAGCGGGGGCCTCCGTATGGTGAGCCGGTCAGCGTGTTGTTCAGCCAGAAATAGCCCGCACACAGGATCAGGCCGGTAGCCGCTACCAGCCAGTCAATCAGCGGCCGGGTCCGGGATTTTTCAACCCTGTTCAGGACCGGTAGCATGAGCCACATGAACAGGCCCACATACCGGATCAGAAACAGCGCCAGCCCAAGGCAGATCAACCGGACAACCGCATGACCATTAGCTGATGTGCGATACCGGCTATACGCCCATACCCATTCTGCGAGCAGTACCAGAAACACCGTTTCGGACCAGGTATAGGCGGCAATCCGCAGAAACTGGCCCATCAGAAAAACGGAGGTCATCAGCGTTACCGTCAGGCGACTCACCCGTCGGGACCACACCCCGGCAAAGACCATGATCGCCAGCCCGTTTACCAGTTTCGACGCCCATAGGCCGGAGATGCCTGTCAATGTAGAAACGGCAGCAATCAGACCAGGGTAGCCTACCGGAAACGTACTTTCCCACCTGGCCCGGAACGTTGCCATACGCAGGTATACCCACGAATCGGGTGACGTAAAGTGATTGGGATTAATGAGGCAGAGAAGAATAAGCCAAAGCAGTATGAGGGCAATAACCGGCAGCCACAGGTTATCAACGCAATAACGTCTCAAGCGCCTGTTTCGTTAAGCCGGTCATATCAGCAATTTCGGCTGTCGTAAATCCCTTACTCAGAAGCTTTTGCGCCAGCACACGCTTTTCCTCCAGACGACCTTCTTCAAAACCTTCTTCACGGCCTTTCTGTTCGGCATCGCTTAGTAATGTTTTTTCCGTACTGACACTGTCCCAGTATTTGTCGTAGCTGAATAGTTCATCTTTTGTAAAACCGGATTCCTGTAAATAGCCGACGGCTTCCCGTAACTCGTCCACCTCCAGTAAATCCGGAGATACCGTTTCGCTGTTGTCTTCAATTTCGG
This sequence comes from Arsenicibacter rosenii, assembly GCF_001870735.1. Lineage (GTDB taxonomy): Bacteria > Bacteroidota > Bacteroidia > Cytophagales > Spirosomataceae > Arsenicibacter > Arsenicibacter rosenii. The sequence continues at coordinate 459,464 of NZ_MORL01000003.1, forward strand.
TCAGATACCGCAACCAAAGTACCTGCAATTTCTTATCACGGATGTGCTGTGCCCTGAATTTCGGCAGCTCTACAAAAATAAACTGAAGTCCTTCCAGCGTACGCTCCGGATACTGCGTATGAACGATCTGGTAATGATGATAAAAAGCAGGCAGCTCTTTCTCAAATACCTCATTCACAAGACTTAACGCATACACCGGATGTAAGCCACGGTATTCTTTGCCTTTATCCAGCTGCTGTACATACGCTTTTGAAGCATTGAACAGTACGCGGCTCTTAAAGCTATCGGTCCACAACAACTGCATTTCCACAATAAACTGACGCCCTTTATTGTCCCGGCAACGGACATCCACAATGGAGTGTTTGAGCAGCGGTACGGGCGGTACCATTTCCGGAGACAGGTATTCAAGGGATTCAATCCACTCACCTTCCGGCAGGGGCAGTAAGGCATTCAGAAAGCTGCGCAGCAGATGCGGATGGGTGCCAAAGACTTTTTTAAACGTCAGATCGTTTTTCGGATCAAGGTAACGCATGTTTTTTACAGTTTAGTTAACGGATAACCGGCATCATTCCAGCATCAGCCGCCCGGAAAACACGCGGCTCCCGGTCCTGATCTGATACAAATATACGCCGGCAGACAATGGTTCTCCCGAAAAATTCGTCCGGTTCCAATAGTATTCGTTTTTGCCAATGTGCAGCCCGGGGCTTAGCTGACTGACCAACCGGCCGGTCAGATCAGTGATCCGGATCAGCACAGCAGCAGGCGCTACTGACCCGCTGACTGTCAGCCGGAAACAGGTTTGCGGCCCGACGGGATTCGGTGCCACCTGCACCGACCAGCTCTCCGGCCCGGACAGCACGCGGAACTGCACCCGATAGGGCGTTGCCCGGTTACCGCTCAAATCGCGGGCATGCACCTCAAAGCGATAGGTACCGTCTGCCCAGGGCGTCTCAGGCCGATAGCTGAGGGTAAACACATGATCTGCCGAAACGGTCCATCGGGCATTGCGCAGCGAAAGCCGCCGGAACGGGCTGGCTGGCAGGGCCGGATCTGCCTGTAAATACAGCTGCAGGTTAGTGGTATCGGTACGTACCAGCCGGCGATCATCATCAATGACCTGTACGGTAATCTCAGGTTGCGGCGCGACCAGGTCGTCCGCTTCCGGGCGGCGGCCGTCGAACGCCACATCGAGTAACGGCGGCACCGGATCACGGGCCGTCTCCGGTTCGGGTTCAGGGTGGTCGAAGCGAAGAAGCCGGATGGCCGGATCCCCCTGCAAGAGGTATTGCTGGGCGTTGGCGCGGTCGAAAAACGAGTGGTTCCGCGCCAGATACCGGCGAATGGTTTCCAGATGCTGCCTGCCAACCGGCACAGCCGAAAAAACGCTGTCGGTCAGCACCTCATAAAACGTGGTTGAAAACAGGTTCAGGTATGCCGAAAAGCCATTATGGGTATGCGCCAGAAAGCCAATGCCGCCCCGATCCGGCGTCAGCACCCAATCCGTCCCGTAGGTTGGCTGACCGAAAAACACGTTCCCGGCCGCACAGCCATTGACCAGCAAAAACGGATACCGGCCCTGATTCTGATACCCCAGCCGGTCATCACTCACAAAGCCCAAATCGACATCGGCAACGTCCAGGCTCGAATGCCCGAACAGCGAAATCAGCCGGACACCACGGTTGACAGCATCGGCCACCGGCAACTGTTCTACCGGGGCGTCGGTTTGTTTGCTCATGGTCTGTACCGTAAGGCTCAGCGCCGACGAAGCCAGCATCGCCTCATAGGCCTCAACATATTGCCGGAACCGGAGCAGTTCCTCACGCGTCCGGCCGCCGCTCAGGTGCAGCACCCGCTTTTGCCAGCGGGCAGGCGGCTCCGCTTCATAGTCTTTTACTTTTTTGAGATATGCCGCCACCTGTTCCGGTCGGTCTGCGGGCAAGCGGCCAACCGGCATGGCATAGGCGGGCGTCTCCGTTTCCGATACATTAACCAGTTCTGTATCGGAGCCAGGCCAGCCCCCGTTCGGAATCAGGTCGGTCCGGGCCGCATTCGCCAGCTTCCGCACCCGCTGCGGATCAACCGACTGACCCATCAGGAACAGCATCGGTAAACGCCCGCCCGACGCCATGTACCGGACAAACCGGCGGATGGCCAGCGGACTCCGTTCACCGAAATTAAACTGATCAAACACCTCACCGATGGCTATTGTCAGCGTATCATAACCGCCACCCGTTTTGGAAGCCCGATACGCAGCATACGACTCCACCGCATCGGCATGGCCGGTCGTTGGCGCACGCAGCATCGGATGGGTGATGATAAGGTAATTGGCCGATGCCGGATCGATTTGCCGGAAACGCACCGGCAGCAACGCCGAAACGAATTGTACGGGCAAGCTCACCGCCGGTTCCTGCCCGTAAAACACCCGCAGATAGGACAGCGATACTTCATCGCCGGTCTCTGTGACAACGAAGGCCGTTCGTAAAACAGGCTGGTCAGTTATATCGTCCGGCTGCAGCACTACCCGCAGCGTTGCGGTCATATAGTCCCGCCAGGAAAGGTTGCCAACCAGGCTATCACCGATAAAGACCTGTACCCGATGCGTACCGGCTTTCCGGCCCGCAAACTGCCATTCGGCTTCTGCCGGTACGTCATCATGCCAAATTGCCTGTGACAGACGAACTGCCTGTTCTGCCCGCTTCCCGCCGCTCACTACCGGTCCGGTCCATCCCTCCCCTACATCGTAATGGCTCATCATAACGCCATTGTTGTAGCCTGCCCCCAATGGATAGATCATACCGGCGGGGTAGTCGGTGGTCAGTACAGTCCGGCTTTCGGCGCGGGTATAGGCGGGGGAAACGCGGAGCAAGCTTTCCCGTTTGCCGGAAAGCGTATCCAGCCGCCAGGTCAGAAAAAAGGCCGTTGTATCGGAATAGAGGCTGTAGAACGGATGCGGTTGGGCGCGGTGCGGGCGGTAAAGCGCGGAGTCGGGCAGACCGTCGTTTGCCTGTCCCGTAAATTCGATGTAGTCGTCCGGATCAAAGCGGTTATCGGTATCGCCTTCGATCCGGACCGGAATTTCCTGACCCCGCCAAAACAGCTGAAACTGTCGGGGCAAAAGCGTACTCACGGGCACACCTGCCTGTTGCAGGGTAGTAAACGAGATCCGGTAACGGCCCGAAGCCGCCACCGGAATTTTCAGGTACGTCTGTCGGGGATTAATCCACTCATTTCCGTACCGGATAGTCTGCCCGATCACCGGCTGAGCGGTCAGGCACAATAGATAGACAAAAAGCCACGTCCTCATGATTCGTCAAAAACGGCGTCAGAAAGAGTTCCTTATCGCCGGAGAATCGTTGAGACGTGGCTTTGGCGCGGCGGGTGAATACCCCTCGCTAAAAATTATTCGACAGCCAGCCAACCAGTAACGCAAAGGCGGTAATAATCAGCAGGCCGACGACAAATTTCTTCAGAATACCGAATGACGGATCTTCCCGTTTTGCACTCATGGCATTTTATCGTTTCCGGTTCCTAAATGACGGTCCAGCAAATCAGGACGACGGGCACGCGTGCGGGCCAGGGCCTGTTCATACCGCCACTCATCAATTTTAGCTTCGTGGCCCGACAACAGAATATCGGGTATTTTCCAGCCTTCAAATTCGGCAGGACGCGTATAGACCGGCGGAGCCAGCAAATGATCCTGAAACGAATCGGTCAGCGCCGAGGTCTCGTCGTTCAGCACGCCGGGCAACAACCGGATAATGGAATCCGACAAAACAGCAGCCGGTAGTTCGCCCCCGGACAATACAAAATCGCCGATGCTGATTTCCTTTGTGATGAAATGCTCGCGTACCCGCTCATCAACACCTTTGTAATGACCACACAAAATGATCAGGTTCTGCATCAGCGATAACTGATTCGACGTGCGTTGTTCCAGCCGCTCTCCATCGGGGGTCATGTAGATAATTTCGTCGTAGGTCCGTTCGGCCTGCAACGACCGGATGCAGCGTGCAATCGGTTCAATCTGCATCACCATGCCCGCGCCACCGCCGAACATATAGTCATCGACGCGGTGGTGTTTGTCGGTTGAGTAGTCGCGCAGGTCGTGCACCACCACCTCAACGTGTCCGGCCTGCTGCGCCCGCTGTAAGATGGAGTGGGCAAAGTAGCTGTCCAGCAACCGCGGCAGACAGGTAATGATGTCAATCCTCATCATATGCCTCATCGCCGTCCGGCGCGTCTGTGTGGTCGGGTGCGTCAGAAAGGTATACGTCCAGCAAACCGTCGGGCAATGTGACGTTCAGCGTTTTGTTGGTACGGTCTACCGTATGAACGATATCACTGTTAATCGGAATCAGCACCTCTTTTCCCTGATAGCTCATTTCGATCAGGTCCTGCGTATCCATGTTATAGACCGTGGTGACGGTGCCTAACTCGCCTTCATTGGAGTCAATGATCCGGAAATCAACGATTTCGTGGAAGTAAAAGCGCGTATTATCCTCAATTGGCTCAAGGTTGTCGAGCGGCAGATACAGATTGGCTTTAATCAGGCGGCTAGCCTGTTCAATGGTGTCAATACCTTCGATAGCCACAATGGCGCGGCTGCCCTTAACAATCGCAATCGACTCAATAAAATAGGGTAACAGATCACCTTTTACCTCGATCAGTACCGATTCCAGTTCTTCGTAAACGTTCGGATCGTCTACGTCCAGGAAGAAGACCAGCTCACCGTTGACGCCGTGTGTTTTGGTGATGTGGCCTAGCAAATAACAATCATCCTTTGTCATGTCCGGTTTTTAGTTGACGCATGCCGGCTGTTGCTTCGGAACGGCCGGTAGCTGGCAGATGATAAATAGAAAAAAAGCCTGCTCACAGGAACAGGCTTTTGTGATAACAGGGCAAGCCAGCGATTATTCGGCTGACTCAGCTGATTCTTCAGTTGTTTCGCCTGCAGCAGCCGGAGCTTCTTCAACAACAACGTTTTTCTTAGCCAGAGCCGCTGCACGATCGGCGCTAACCTTACGCTCAGCGTCCAGACGCTCCTGACGGGCTTTGGCTTCGCTTTGTTGTTTTGACTCGGCAGCACCGGCAACCTGACCGTCTTTGCTCTGTTTCCAGGCGCTGAATTTCTCATCGGCCTGCTCCTGCGTGATAGCGCCTTTGTTAACGCCCACCTGCAGGTGTTTGCGCAACAATACACCTTCGTGCGACAGGATCGAACGGGCAGTGTCTGTTGGCTGAGCACCAACCATCAGCCAGTAAACGGCACGATCAGACTTTAATACTATTGTAGAGGGATCTGTATTCGGGTTGTATGTACCCAGTTTCTCCAGAAACTTACCATCGCGACCTGCAGCTGAAGGTGCAACTACGATGTCATACATCGCTCTTTTCTTGCGTCCACGACGCGCTAAACGAATTTTAACAGCCATTTTGCTTGTTGGTTTTTGCAGAGGAACCCGTCCTCCTCGTAAAACGTGGGCGCAAAGGTACAAAAAAACAGCGTATGATGTACAGGTTCAGGCGTTTTATTTCCTTTTTTCTGTCCATCATACGCTGCCAAAAAACCTGAACCGCCGGCACGTATAAGCCGGGTTCTGTTTTCCGGTTTTCACCGGAACTCCTATCATTTATCTGGGATGACCGTCACCGGCCACCTCGTTCGACCTACCCGCACCGGCATCATCCGGAAACCGGTGAACAGAGACGAGCAGCCCCTCGTCCGGTGCTTATTTGGTCTTTCAGCCCATAAGGTTTACCCTGCCCCGTCAGTCGCCTGCCGGGCGGTGGGCTCTTACTCCACCATTTCACCCTTACCCCTTGCGGGGCGGTATCATTTCTGTGGCACTGTCTGTCGACCGGTCGTTCCCAACCGGCCTCCTTCCCGTTAGGAAGTATGGTGCTCTGTGCTGCCCGGACTTTCCTCACCGGCAAGCCGGCGCGATAGGACCGCTCCGGCGGTCAGGCCCCGCAAAGGTAGGTCTTTCGGCTGCCACCGCCAAACCCCTACTGCAATCCGTCGACTTTAACATCAACCCGCCCTTTCGCATACACCACCGCCAGCAGCGCCGACGAGGTCAGATATACCTGGTCGGGCCGTATTTCGTCGATCTTGCCGTTCAGTACCACCCCTTTGGCAATCTGGTTATTCTGTAACTTGAGTTGCAGTGTTTTCTGCATCTCGTCAATCTGAGATCCGACCGGAATCGTCAGGTTTTTTTCGAGTGTTTTGGCAAACGTCCCCTGCAGCAGCCAGCTGGCGGCCCGCTGCAACAAACTCTTTGTTTCCAGATCATAGACCAGTTCCTTCAGCGACACCGATTTTGTTGCCGGATCATAGTATGGCCGGCCGCGCAGGTAAATATCGCCCGTTACACTCCCCTTCAGCCCTGCCTTGATGATCAGGTTGTCGTTCTGGCCATAGAGATCAATATCGGTAATGGTAATGGTGTAAGCGCCGTCTTTAAACGAAAACGACTTGCCGACAAACTCCTGACCCGCCAGTTTAGCTGCTTCTTCATAGCTCGCTTCACTGAGCAGTCCGATGCGGAAATCGTCTTTTACCTGCGGCACCACGACCAGATTTGGCAGCGCCACGGCCGGTTTTACGTCCGGTTTGGCCCCGACATTGGTCAGTGTATAGCCTTCAATCCCGATGGTTGACCGGATAACGTTGTTGTCAAAGCGCAGCGGGGTAATCAGAATGCGCTTCGGCACCACCATCAGCCAGGTCCGGTATTGCTCCGAAATGAGGTACGGCTCCCGGATCAGGTTCCAGGCCTTCAGAACCTGTGACTTGAGATCAATCTGCTTCCGTACCTGCTGATCAAGCGTTTGGGTAACGGTGCCCAGATTCTTATCAATCATTTTACCAACCAGACTCGTCACCGGTACGTTAAATCCTGCCAGTTTGATGGTCGGTTTGGTAATCCAGTCATAGCCATCGGCTTTGGTTTGGGTCGAAACCGCCCAGTCGGGATCGATGGAAAACCGGGTCGAAAAGCGCAGATCCATCTCGAACTGCGTTTCCTGCGTCTGCATAAAGCCCAATACCTTCACGCCCGCCTTCGCCCAGATTTTCAGCGGTACGGTGAAATGGAACAGGCTGTCGGCACCGCCCGTAGCCGTCACCAGAATAGGTTGCCGCTTCCAGACCTTGACCATGAAATTATCCTGATTGTTGTCCTCAAAGGTATTGTCTTCGTAAATCAGGCCATTGATCTGGGCATTGATCTGCCGCTCCACGTCCTTCATCGAAATAGAAACGGGTACGTTTACGGTCGACAGATATTTTTCGTCACGGACTTCCATAGCGGTTCGGGAGTAGGTTTCTTTCGGGGCTTTCGGGTCAAGCCTTGTGCCGGTCTTCGACTGGCAAGATACCAGAAAACCCAACAGCAGCACGATTGGGAGTAATACCCTGTACATGTTATTACGGTTTGGTTTTAACCACAGAGTTCACGGAGTATTGGCACGGAGAACACAGAGTTTTATTAGTTAAAGCCTTAACTTGCTCGCCTCCATTTTCAATCACTCAATCACTCAATCACTCAATCACTCAATCACTTGATGGCTACCTTCGTTGCGCCGTAGCCGAATTTCTGCTTCTGGGCGTCTTCGAAAAAGCGGACATGCGGATGACGGCCCAGCCGCCGGTGAATTTCGGTCCGGAGGGTGCCGCTCCCCACACCATGGATAAACGTAATTTCGTTCATTCCGGTTGCAATGGCGTCTTCCAGCAACTTTTCAAAGGTGGTAAGCTGCAACTCCAGCAGTTCGGCGTTTGAGCGGTTGCCCTGCCCTTTCGGCAGTAACGCTTCAACGTGCAGGTCAACAACTGCCGACGGGCGCTCGAAGCTGACCGGAGCGGCTGTTTCGCCCTTCGGTTTCAGCATTTCGGCCTTCAGCTGTTCGGGTTTCACCGTCACCGGACGCGCCGTCTGCACGTTCTGCGGAGCCGTTTCCTTTTCATCGTCCAGCTGGTACAAATGCCCGGACTGATTCAGGACCGGCACCGTCGATTTGCTGGTATGGAACGTCTGTGCGCGGCACTTCACCCGTTTCACCAGCGGTGGGCGGAACGCATTCCGGCCCGCCCGCGACCAGATCACCTGCACCAGAAAGGTCGGCCAGTCATCAAACGTTGAAAACGAGTACATTTCGTTTAGCTTCACCTGGGTTTTTCCGCGCAGAATGCCGTTGTGCAACCCGTTGACCATACTGCCCCGTTCTTCGGCAACCGCAAACGGCAGGTCCCAATCGGTGTTATTGACCAGATGGAGCGCAAACTCGCGGTCGTTCTGGGCCACAAACGCCAGATACACCCCATTGTTCGACACAATGTTTGAGGCCGTTACCTGTTTCTGCGGCGTAATGCCCGCCGGTTTCACGAGCCGCTCGGTTTCCATCGGTGAGACTACCACAATCTCCGACCGCATGACCGGAATCCGGAACCCGTCTTCGATTTCTATTTCTACCTGATTGCCGGCCAGAAAACGGGTAATTACCCCCTGTTCTTTGGCCCGCAGCATCCGTATTTTATCACCAATGTTCATTGTCTTATCCGGTTTTGAGTGCACAAAATTATAGCCATTTAACTGATTTCCGGCCGTACGGTTTGTTTTGACCCATCCGGGCTACTTCGCCGGCTGGTCCAGCTCACTGAAAATGGCGTCGATAGCGGCGGCCAGATAGACCAGCGGTGCGTTCCAGTTAATGGCAATTTCGTTGGAGGCATACGAGCACGAATCATCCACAAACGTTTCGTCGGCGGGGGCGTTTTCGGCGTAGCCTTTACACTTATCCTGCTTCGGGGCATTGCCGTTCGGGCCGCCCGACAACAGTCCCGGCACCGGTGCCGCAATGCCGTCGGCCACCGACGGGCGGTGATGCGGGTTCATTACCGGTTTATCGCCGAAGCCCGTCACCAGCGAATACCCGACCGCATTACGGCCCAGCAGATAATCCATATTGGCCAGTGCGGCGTCGCGGTATTTGGTGTCGCCCGTCAGCCGGTAGGCCTGTACCAGCGCTATGCCCTGATTGGCGGCCACGGCACTGCTGCCCCAGATGTAATCGCGGGCCGTTTTGCCCATCACGGTACCATAGGCTTGTTTATCGACATCGGCCAGCAGGACATCAGCCATGTCAGTCAGCCGCTGTTTCAGGGCGGGCAGGCTGGCCTTACCGGTTTTGGTCAGCGTTTTGGCGTGGCGCATGAGGGTATAATATGCCAGTGTCCGCACCTGGTTCCAGGACGGGAGCGGCGTCTTGTCGTCGGGGAAGAGACTGACGGCGGTGAAATAGGCGTCATCCCGCGTTGTCACATACAACTCGGCAGCGGCCCAGATCCACTCATCGGTGGCGTCCTTATCTTCGTAGCCCCCCGTCGTCACGTCCGGGTCAAACGCCTGATTCATCGCCTGCTGGCTATACAGGGCCGTCGGGTTCTTGCGGGCCCACGCCCATGCCTGCACGGCCGCCGTCCGGCAGGAGTCGGCCAGTTTCGGAAACTGCCGTTTATAGGGTTGCAACACCCGCGCCGCCTGCGCCATTACAGCCGCAAAATCAAGGGTAGCCGTAATGCTTTTCTGAATCACATACCGGTCTTTGGTGGCTTTGTCGGGCATAATCATGCCGTCGAACGCCGGATTGGTCAGTTTGTGGTAAACACCTCCGTCGGCGGGGTCCTGCATGGTCAGCATCCAGCGCAGGTTCCAGAGGGCTTCGTCCAGCACATCGGGCACCGCATTGCCCGACTCCGGTATACCGGCTTCTGCCGTCGGCACATAGGCCGGAAAATCTTCGATCAGCGATAGTAAGGTTCCCATCGTGATACCACTGTTGACGATGTATTTGTTGTAATCGCCCGCATCGTACCAACCCCGTGGCGACGAAATAACCGTGCCGGCCGGCCGCTGAGTTGTGGCTGCCGACGGATGCACCAGCACCCGCGAATCCGGATGACCCGCCGGACGACTCCACTGCCCGGCATACTGCGCCGGTAAATCTGTGGACAAACGCTGGTAATAAAATCCTTTCAGAGCGCCGACCGCCACCGGCTTCAACGCACTTTCCTGAATCTCAAACGGATATGAATAGCCAAGTCCCGGAATCACCAGCACATAGGAGCCGGTGCGCGTTACGGGCGTAAAATCGGCAAGCCGGGTCGTTTTGCCCGAAATCGCATTGGTGCGCGGCTCACTCAGTTTACCGGTAAATACGGCGCGGCTGCGGCTCGAACGGTTGCTGTCAGCGGTCATTACCTGAAACGTTCCGGCACCGGCACCGACGGCCACCGCCACCTTGGGCGCATTCGGGTAAAAACCGACCTGGTTTAAACGGATGGCCTCCGACAACGACTGGGCATTGGCCAGCGAGCCGAGGCTTACTAAGAAGGTTAAGGAGGATAGTATGTGTTTCATAAACCGGGATTTAACAAAAAAGCGGGGATACGGACTTACATACCGCATCCCCGCTGCTGATTTCCATACAGGATTATTTAACGACCTTCAGCGTACCCTGCATCAGGGACGCGTGACCCGGGAACGTACAGACATACTGATAATTCCCCGGCTCCGACGGCGCGATGAAATAGATCGCCTCGTTTGATTCCGGCTGGAGAATGTTTGTGTGGAACAGTACGTTCGCGTTGTTGGGCACATAGTTCATTTTCGGGCCGTTCAGGTTCAGTTTAAGCGCGGCCTCCCCAACGGTGTTAGCCATACCCGGCTTCACGATCACGCAGTTGTGGAGCATGTCGTCGTTATTCTGGAACACCCACTTGATGCGGCTGCCGGCTTTTACCTGCACCTGCTCCTGCTCAAACTTCAGCCCCGGCAAGGTGCTGATCGTTACAACCTGATCGGGACCGTTGGCCCAGTCGGCCGGTTGGGCGGTAATGCGTTTGGCACTGGCCGCAGCCGGTGTTTTGGCCGTGCCTTTCTTATCGGCGGCCGGTGTTGTTTCTTTCGTTGACGCCATGGCGCCCATGTCGTGGTGCATGTGCTGCGTTTTGGCCGGAGCGGCAATGGCCAGCTTCGTACCCGGTGCAATGGCGTTCAGGGTATAATAGCCCGTGTTGTGCAGCAGCGACAGCCCGGCGGCCGACTTCACCCCTTCCAGTTTCAGCTGGTGGATATAGCCTTCGCGCAGGGTCGTATCGACCACAATCCGCGCTTTCAGCCCGTCGTCCGATACCACTACACCACGAATCGGCAGTGTTTTCGCATCTTCAATCGGGCTACCGTAGGTGCTGTGGTACTTATAGGTAAAGCTGCTCATGTCGTATGACGCGATGTTTTCGGCCGTTTTCTTGTCGACCGGCAGCGTAAACTCGACTTCAAACCCATCCGGCATCGACCGGATTGCCTTCATTTCAAACGGCACCTTACCGGTCCAGACCAGGCGCTGCACGCCAAACGGTGCTTTTCCGGTGGCCGCCCAGCCACGGCTGGTCATGCCGACAAACATTGACCCGTCGAGGCCCCAGCGCATCCGCAGAATACCCGACATAAACCCTTCCCGGAACGGGAAGCAGGCCCCCTGGTATTTACCGCCTACTTTTTCGAGGAACACCCGCATCACCTTGCTGTGTCCCTGATCACCGACAAACAGCTGGCCTTCAAACGGACCAAACTTGCTGCTGGTGGTGTCTTCCAGAATATCGGATGTCGAAATACCCATCAGCGTATGCGGGAACCAGACGGCCGGCACCTTCAGATTCGGCACCGTTTTGGCCACTTCGTGCATCGGCTTGCCGGTACTCGGCACGTCTTCTACTTTTAGTTTCAGCGGCGATCCCGGTTCGGACGACCACCGCAGACCGGCCGGGTTACCGGCAAAATCGCCTGACTCCAACTGCGTCATACGGCCCGAGCCAACCCAGTCGCCCTGATTTTCGGCGTAGAAAATGCTGCCGTCGCGCAGCTGATTGAAACCCGCCGGCGACCGGAGACCCGTCGCATATGGCTTAACCTGCCCGTTTTTATCGACCTGCAGCATCCAGCCCCGCCATTTGGCCAGACTCGCCCCACGGCCAATCCAGCCGAGGTTCAGGGTCAGCAACATATCGCCGTTGGGCTGAAACACCGGTCCGTAACTGTATTCGTGGTAATTGCCCGATAACGGCCATTTTACCACCGACTGGTATTCGTCAGCCTCGCCGTTGTTGTCGGTATCGAGCAGGCGGGTTACCTCACCCCGCTGCGTGGCATAGAGCGACCCGTTATGCCAGGCCATTCCCAGCGGCTCGTGCAGGCCAAACGCAAAGCGGCTGTACTGTGGCTGCCGGGTGCCCTGCATGTAGGGGTTTGAAATCATCCAGACTTCGCCGCGACGTGTACAAACGCTCAGGCGACCGTCCGGCAGAACGGCCATACCGCCCACTTCCAGACTGACGCCTTCGGGAACGGGCAGGGTTACGATGTGATAATAATCGTCTTCGGTCAGCGGCCGCGACGACTGTGCCATCGCCGTGACGCCGCATGCTACTGCTAATCCTAATGCACTTATGAAGCGTTTCATTCCGAATTTATGTCAACCTTCCTTTTACCAAACAATTGAATAACTTACACTGGCCGAACCATCCTTGCCCGATACCGGCAGCAGCAGTTCCTGCTTACCGCCCGACGACCGGATGACCGGTTTGGCTTTGGCATCCAGCCGGACATAGTACTGGCTATCGCCAATGCGGTACAAGCCCTTACTCACCTCTTCAACCGACGCGGCGGCGGCCATGCGGCAGTATACCGGCTGGCTGACACCCGACAGGGTCAGGGTACGGACCAGCCCCTTGCCATCGGCATCCGGGCGGATCGCATCGGCCACCTTACCGCCGAAGAACGCATATTCCGTGGTCGGATTACCGTCGGCGTCCAGCTTCCAGCCTTTGTAATCAAATTCTTTTTCCGGCAGGCTGTCGGGCCAGGCCTGCTGCGCGCTGGTCAATACGGCCAGCGAGCTCTGACCGGTCACCGGTACGGTTACGCCCATCGGGAACAGCAACTGCGGCTCGCCGCGCTCGTACCACATTTCGGTAACGTCGGCAAACTTGCCCCGCCACACCTGTAACAGCGCGTCTTTGCTCAGATCAATCGTGTAATTCAGGCCCGACGGCGTGCCTACTGACAGGCAATGGGTGCGTTTACCCTTTTCTCCGGCCATCTGTACAAACGACCGCACCAGTTGAGGCTTATCCTTCGCCAATACCGCAATGGTGCCGACGGGATCAGGCTCCGGCAACGAGGCACGCGTGTGCAGCGGCTGGAATTTTGTATCCGACGCGGCGATGAACATGCCCAGCCCCGGGCGCGGCCACGACCGGCCGAAGAACAGGGTAAAGGCGTGTTTACCGGCACTTAGGTTCACTTTGCCCGTATTCATGCGGCCCAGGTCGAGGTAGGTATTCGGTACTATTTCCTTCCCGTCGATCTCCAGACCGGCATACCCGCCGTTTTGCAGCGCCAGGGTATACACACCCGCTTTTTCCACTTCCAGATTACCCGTAAACACGATGCCATGCCAGCGCGGCTGACCATACGACACTTCGTAGGTTACGGTCGATACCGTGTCTTCTTTCACCAGCTTCAGGTTCGCCAGCTCACTCATCGACTTGGTTTCGGTTTTCGCTTCATACAGCTTATACCGCACATTCGACAGCTTAGCCACCTTACGGTCCGAAATCAGCTGGTAGCCCACCGGCCGTACCGCCACCGTACCGCTCGTTACGTTGAGGGTAACGGTACCTGCCGAAGCGCCCTGAGCGCCGGACACCACCACGTTTTCATGAAGCAGAATACCGTTCAGGGTTACTTTATCGAGCACGGCGCTGCCTGGCTTCCCGCTTTGCAGCGTTACCTCCAGCCGCTGCCAGATGCCCGGTGCTTCACAGGCATTCTGCGCCGGCAAATCGACCGGCGTCCCCATGACCGCCCCGAACGTATTGCCGTTCACACCCGGCTTCGCCCAGCTGTCGGCTACCCGGATACCGGTATTGCCCAGCATCAGCACGCCATCTGCTCCCGGCGACAACATTACGTCCAGCACCAGCCGGACATCCTTCGCATTCGACAGCAGGGTGACCGGTGCACCCGGCTTCCCGACGATTATTCCGCTTCCCGATTTAGTTTTCACGTCGGTCTGGTACGGCGACATCTGTACCGATCCCGCCTGCGTCCAACCCGACGGTAATGACGAGAACGAACCCGACGGAACCGGGCTCAGCGACTCGTCGACAGCCTGCCCCAGGGCCGACCAGCCACTCAGGCAACAAACAAGGGCACTGCTATATGAAAACCAGCGCTTTACGTTTATCATGTATGTCAATTTAGTTATTGAGCGAATTAGTTACTAAGCGTTTAAATGTGTTTACGTGTTAATTTGACATTTTTCTGTTTACTTTTCTCCTCCACCTGTCCCATATTTGCCAGATTAATCGACAAAACAAAGCAAATCTTTGCGATTGTAGGAGGTTCCGGGCGTTTTTATTTTCCGGATTATGTCCAATTGATACAGGGTTCCGTCCCTGTTCGTTCTCCGAACGCATCGTTATGCTATAATCCGGATTTCAGCCGCCGTTCTTCTTTTTCAACGATGATAAAACACTGCTTTCTGACGTTCCTCTTCTGCACATCCGGTTTGGTTCAGACCGGCTTTAGCCAGCAAACCAATTCAATCGGCATGTCGCTGGTTCCGCTGCCCGCCGGTACCTTTTACATGGGTTCGGAGCGGGAGGGTAAAGACGCCGACGAGTCGCCCGTGCACCGCGTCAGCATCAGCCGGCCGCTGCTGATGGGGGCCACCGAAGTCACCAACCGGCAGTATGAAGCGTTCGATCCGGCCCATAAGGTGCTACGAGGCAAATACGGCTTTTCGAAAGACGATGACGAGGCGGTGATTTTTGTCTCCTATGCCGAGGCCACGGCATTCTGTGCATGGCTGTCAAAGAAGGAAGGCAAGCCCTACCGCCTGCCCACCGAAGCCGAATGGGAATATGCCTGCCGCGCCGGCACCATCAGCGACTTTTCGACCGGCAACGGCCTGCCTGCGGTGTATCAGAAAAGCCAGCAGACCGACCGCGATGCGGTAGTGGTTTCGCTCAAAACCGGTCAGACACCGGCCAACCCGTGGGGGCTTTACGACATGCACGGCAACGTGGAGGAATGGTGCCAGGACTGGTACGGCCCCTATGTGCCCGGCGAGCAAACCGACCCGACCGGCCGCGCAGGCGGGCTCTACCGCGTCACGCGCGGCGGCAGCCACGGCACACCGGTGACGTTCCTGCGGTCGGCCAACCGGATGGCGATGTTGCCGGAAGATAAAAGCTGGCTGGTTGGTTTCCGCGTGGTACAGGCCCCGCCGGTGACGACCAAACCCCTGCCGGCCTTGCCTGCCACTGCCGTTTTTCAGGGGGTTTCACAGCAAAAGCAGCTCTGGAAGCCCGTTCCCGACAACCAGCCGGTTTTCCGCGAACCGCAGCGGTATGTCCGCAAACCCGACTGCCAGGACAATGTACCGTTCTACAGCCACAACCACCAGCCGGCGATTACCTGGTGTCCCAACGGCGATCTGCTGGCGATCTGGTTTTCGACCGATGCCGAATCGGGGCGCGAAATGACCGTTCTCGGTAGCCGGTTACGCAAAGGGGCTACAGCCTGGGATCAGCCGTCGGAGTTTTTCAAGGTTCCCGACCGCAACATGACCGGCTCGTCGCTGTTCCACGACGGCGCGGGGACGCTGTATCACATGAACGGCGTGGAAACCGACGGCGACTGGCAGAATCTGGCCATGGCGCTGCGGACCAGCCGCGATAACGGGGCCACCTGGTCGGCACCGGTGCTGGTGAGTCCGGAGCACACCAAACGCCATCAGGTGATTGCCGGTATGTTTAAAACCAAGGAAGGGTGGCTGGTGCAGGCCGCCGACGCCGAGCCAGGCCCAACGGGCGGGACGGCCATTCATCTCAGCAAAGACGGCGGCAAGACGTGGACCATGCCCTCGGCAGGACAACCGGCACCGGCCTTTACGGCAGGCGGTTCGGGGGCGCTCATTGCCGGGATTCATGCCGGTGTGGTGCAGTTGAGCGATGGCCGCTTGCTGGCGCTGGGCCGCAAAGACGACATTCCCGGCCCCGACAGTGTGGGCCTGCGCATGCCGGTCAGTATCTCGGGCGACATGGGTAACACCTGGACATATGCCGCCTCCGAACTGCCGCCGGTCTGGAGCGGGCAGCGGCTGGCTCTGATCCGCCTCAACGAAGGGCCGCTGCTGGCGGTATCCTTCACCCACCACCCCGACGAACGCGACGGCGCAAAAGCAGGTATGTATTTCCGCAGACGCGACGGCTCTGTGTTTAAAGGTTACGGCATGTATGCGGCTTTATCGTTCGACGAGGGCAAGACCTGGCCGGTCAAAAAGCTACTGACCGACGGCAAGGAACGCTATCTCAACGGCGGGGCCTGGACGGGTGCGTTTCAGACCGACCGGACGCATGCCGAGCCGAAGGGCTACCTGGCCATCACGCAGACACCCGACAACATCATTCACCTCCTCAGCAGCAGCCTCCACTATCAGTTCAATTTGAGCTGGATTAAAGAGTGAACGAGCGGTAGAGCGATTGTCGCGCGATGAAAGAGGGTGAGGCTGGTGCGAAGAATGCTTAAACAGATATTCCAGGCTTAGTGTGGGCAGTATCTTTCGTTGGACTTAGCTTACACTGTGCCAAGGCATTTGCCGGTCTCTGACCGTCATTACTTTATAAAGTTTTCAGGCCCACCAGCTATCCGGTTAGGGTTCTGTGTCTGTGTTCAAAACGGGAATTTGTTCAGAAGCACAGAAAAGCATGCCGTTCAGGAGGTGTGTAATACATTGAGCGGAAAGCCAAGCCATTCGATTTATCCCAAAATATGGCTACTGGTCTTCTGCATGTTATACGCAGGTTAAAGTGACTAACATACGGACGTAGTGCAAACTACGCCCAACCGAGGAAAAGTTCAATAATATGTGTTTAAGGGTAATTGGCCTGATACACACGTAAAGCGTCTTAATACCGTCTATCATCGTCCGGTAAGGCAATGTTACTAGCGTCCGGATTCCTTTGTGCCGGTTTTCTGACGGCTCCGTTTGGTATTCAGATGGCGACGCAGGGCGGAGCGATGCTGCTGGGGGCGGGGGTCATCAAGGGACTGGCCAATAATATACCGGCGATGGCCGAAGGTGGATTTGCGACCGGACCGAGAGTGGTGCTGGTTGGGGAGGCCGGTAACGAGGCGATTTTGCCGGTAGACAAGATTGTGCCGTTGATGGGAGCGGCCATGAAAACGATCAACCCGCAGCTGGCTGCACCGTCGGTTTCGCCGGTTACATCCGGCAGTGTTCCGGCTCCTGCGGCCGCCGATTACCAGCGCCGTAACATCAGTATTGATCAGCGGATTTCGGTAGAAGCCGGTGAGGCACGGATCAGCGGGCTGGATCTGCTGATTCCGCTGATTCCGCGGCTGGCTAATGCCTACAAAGACATGACGGGGCAGTCGCTTTTCGGGTAGGCAAGCTATTTTTGTTGTTTGTTCTTACTTACCCCTCTGGCATATATAGATGCCGGAGGGGTTTATGGTTACCAATATCTGTCCAGACAATTTATGGCGGTTCGTATTTTCTCTGCTTGTCTCAGATTAACTTCGCTGTCACTGCGACCTACGCGGACATCCGTTAGTCTTTTTGTCATAAAGAAATCAATATCCTCGTCAGACAGAATAACAATAGCCTTCGTGTTGTAACTGTAACCGCTGCTAACGCTGTAATCAACTTCTGCATCTGGTTTGGCAATTTTGCTTCCGTCTTCAAACAGAAAATAGACGCCTTTCCTGTTCTCCAGCGACGGTACATTTCTGGCTGAGTTACTTATGGCCATGCCGATAACAGTGTCCTGCTCAGATACGTTTTTTACAAACTGGATAACAGCCGAATTAAAAGAAATAACTAATGACGGGTCTACTGTGTAGGTTATGGCGCCGGTGAATTTATCAACCTTCTTACTGACCTTACACGGGTCATTCGGACTATCCGGCCTTGTGGATATACTTCTTTGCGGTTGCCTATTCTGTGTGTAAAAGGATGGATAGTCGAGTATATTCTTGTACACAACCGGTTTGTTTGCCTCACCAATAAACCGATTTTTGTACATATACTGAAGCATCGGCGACTTAAGGTAAACTTTATATCCGCCGTGTTCAACTCCGACCAGCTCAGCTTCTTTATTGTACTTACCAAAAATACTGATCACCTCGCCTTCTCTGATATCCTGCAGGCGGCGGCTGTCATAGGACGAATCTTCGTAAACTTCGCATGACATAGCTACTCTGTAATAGGAACGTGACAGTATCTGTTTCTTCTGGGCCAGTAACGTTGTCGTGCTTAGTAAAAACAGAAAAAGTAAAAGCTTTCGCATAATGGTATGATGTTTTGCCGGAAAGGTAACATAAAAGAGTGTTGATTGTCAAGAGGGGTCTATCAAGTGTGTAAACAAAAAGGGAGCGAAACGCTCCCTTTTTGCGGCAGTCAACTGCTTGTGCCTAATCGGTACTTATTTAGTCTACTCACAGTGGTAGTAGTCGTGTTGAACTCCTATGCTATTATACGAAAAGGAATACCAGCCTTCAGCCTGTTCTATATTGCTTTTTTTGTATCAGGAGGGGAAGCCTATTTTACCCTACTAATCCCCGTTACTTTGCTCCAGCTTTTACCTTTCATTATATTGTAAATAGCGCCAGGGGTAAACTTTAGTTGTACTAAATATCATCACCTGCAAATCTATTTCTGCGATCTTTCTTTATCTGATCTTTATAATAGCTGATTTTCTCTTCTAAATATTTTATGTGATTAACATAAAATAACCTTTTAGGCATCTCTAAAACAATGTTTAAAATTTTTGTGTATATATCTACATACCCTTGGTTAATTGAATAATCATTACTGCCACTCATAACCGTAGGAGTCCAACTTACACACTCAAATTCATTAATATCAGGCTTTTGAGATACATACTCATAAATGAAGTAATGCCATTCTCTCAATTTTTTGCACTCTGAAAGTGCCTGAATGATATTACTTATTTCTGATGTATTATTGAAGTACTTTAAAACGAAGGCTTTAAAAAGTAAATTTACTTCAATGTCAAAATCGGTACCATTGTATTTGAATAAGGTATCATATTTGGTCTTGGCAAATTCTAATTTCTTTTTCGAAATCAATAAATCAATGACTTGCATTATTATTTTATGAGATTCTGCAAGGTGCCAAATTATGTGTAAATTATTAATATCAGGATGACCTATGTCGTCTTTTTCTAAGACATCATAATAGAAATTAATAAGATCAA
Organism: Arsenicibacter rosenii; assembly: GCF_001870735.1. Classification (GTDB taxonomy): domain Bacteria; phylum Bacteroidota; class Bacteroidia; order Cytophagales; family Spirosomataceae; genus Arsenicibacter; species Arsenicibacter rosenii. Next base: position 478,836 of record NZ_MORL01000003.1, read on the forward strand.
ATATAAAATCTGGTCTTTGTACTAATAATAATTTAAGAGTACTTCCATCAGAATCATAATGTTCCGGATATTTAGAATAGAATTGTTCTAGTGACTGTAAGTACAACTTTTCAATTATTCTTGTATCTGGAAATGCATTAATGTCAATTCTGCTCTCTATAAAATCTTCTCTTAAGAAATACCTTATCCCTTCTTTTTCATATCTATTTGTTAGAGTATACAATATATTAGCATAGAAATGAGGGTATTTTTTATTATACTTTTCCCACCAATGATAATTAAAATAAAACTGATCATAATTTTGATTCTTAAAACAATCCAGTACTCTCCCTGTTAATACTGGATCAATACTTTCAGCACTAATTAACGAAAAAAAAGTTAACAATAAATCAGTTCTTTGCTGTAAATCAATGTAAAAGAAGTTAATCCATTCATAGGGTCTCTCTATAACGTTGCCAAAGCCTGTACAAATCATATTATGGATACTTAATGGGAACTCTTCGAGGGTTAAAAAAACAGTCAAGCCTATTTTGAATAACTCCTTGTCCCTGTCATGAAGGCTTTTAAGTATAATACCAAGTGATCTTTCGATATCATATAGCTGACACTTTTTAGTTAATAACAGACTTCGGATGTCATTTGCAAGTGCAAGGATATTATCACTATTCACAATTTTAATTTTCTCTAAAATTTCAAGTCGTTTTTCACTATTGAATTCATCGCTGTATCTGAGCCTGCTTATACCAATTTCTTTTCCATACAGTAATTTCCAATTGAATATTTTATATAAACTAAATAATGAGCAACTAAAAGAAAGATTTGTTTGCTCTAGATCACCTATTTTGCTCCCAGATACTACTAGAGAATGTATGTAGTTATGTACAAAGTAACAGTCCTCAAAGTTATCTTTAAGTAGTTTATCTTTAATTATTTTAATAATGAACCTTCTGTCAAACTTTAAAAGGCTTTTGTCTCCTTTTTTAGAGATATATAATCTGTAAGAAAATAAAGCCGCTCTGCAATCTTGTGGATAGTTATCGAATTGATTATACAAATAGTCCCATACTAGCATTCGAAATGAGGTAAAGGGCTTTCGTACAGGGAACTGGAGAGTAGTTATGTTTAGTGTTTTTCCTTTAGTTGTTGTTGTACGAAACTCTGATTTTAAGAAGAATGGTATTATTTCATATAGTAATTTTCTTGATGATTCATTATTGTTGTCGACTTCTGCAATAATATGTTCAAAAAATAAAGTTTGCCTTAATTTTGTATAATACTGATCTTCTGGTCTAAAAGCAAGACGACCTTCAATTAAAGAAATGACCATTGCTTTTGTGTCAGGATTTATTTTTATTATTTCGACAAGTAATTCAAGCGCTAATTCAAAATAATCATTGAGACTAGCAAAAAAATGAAAAAGTACATTTAGACGTGGTGTCAAAATATCTCTATCAAAATCTCCAAAATTATACTTACGTGAAGTATTCCATTCATTACGAATTATTTTTAAATTATTATTAAAATCTATCAAATATTGAATGGTTTCCAGAGGAATAACCACAAAAAATACATCAATAAATCTAAATATTTTATTGTCATTATTGTGAATAGATGACAAGTATCCTCGCAAATCAGGTTTTATTGAATCGGTAATATTTTTTTGATTGAATGCATTTAGTACATCATAAATAGCATCTTTTATTTTATTGGGGTATTCTTCGAAAAAATTGTCTATTAGACTCTTTAGACTTAATAACTTCTTATCAATAAAGGTATAAAATATGGCATATGTAGCTAGGTTTTGATCAGGTATCCTGAATAAACTGTCATCTTCAGCATACATGTCAGCAAATTCGTTATACTGCAAATAATTTAATTCTGACGTTAAATCATTAAAGGAGACATTGAAGACTGAAGATATTTTATCAATAAGTGGTTTATATAATAAATCAAGCTGACGAAATACGGACAATATACCTAAAACTCTAGTCCTATTTTCATTTTCAAATAAAGCTTCTCCTCCTGTATCTGTCTTTTCTTTATAATAGCTGTTATATAAACTGGTAGCATCATTCAGAGCAAAAATATTATTCTCTTTTAATGCTACTAACGCAGCCATTACTGCTATTCGAGGGTTACCATTCGCTAGATCAATAATTCTGTTTTGTAAAAGGTCATTTTTAATATTGAAGGGCTTTTGGCTTATAAGTTTTACTAGCTGCTCATTAGAAAATCTTTCTAAGACGATATTGCACCATCGATACTCTATTAAATGCTTACTTACTACATCAAATGCATAATCACGGACAGTCAATATGAGTTTAAATTTAATCTTTGGCCTGGCATAAAGATTACCAAGCGTTTCAAGCAAAATTGGAGTTTGCCGGTTAGCGTCATCAATTAATATTACATATTTGCCATTATTTAGTAGAAGGCTATTTAAGTCTTCTATCAATGATGTGTATTTATTCGCAATACAAAAAGGCTGATACCCATCATTTATTTCACAAAAACTATTGATAAGTTCTAGGGCTAAACGGGTTTTTCCTAACCCCTGACTGCCTGTTATTACTAGTATATCAAAGTTTGTTAGGTTATTAAGAGCGTCGTTTACTTCTCTTTCACGCCCTCTAAAAGGATTTTCTAATGGATTGATTTTGTCTACCTGCTTACGTCCTTGTTCGCTGATAAATTCATCCGGAGACTGAAGCTGTAAGGAGCCAAAATTGATTCTGAGATATCGCCGCGCTAACTGTTGGAAATCATTATGAATACTTAATGCCAGCATATCAATTCCTATCAGTTCAAGCGTAACAGGGCAATTGCTACGTAACTGTTTGTCCTTTTCAATACTTAGCTTTCCTGTATGGATTAATAATATTCTGTCAATATCTGTAGAAATTAAGCTTGTTTTATTAGTGTCCAGGCACTTATCTATATCTTCCTGAAGCTTTTTCAAAAGTCCTTTCTCTTGCTTGGTGTACTCTATTAATACATACTTTCCGGTTGGTAGTACGATGTAGGTATCAGGCGTGCCTTTAACTGTTTGAATTCTAGCTACTTGTGTCCCTGTTCTGGTTATTTGCCGAAAATCTTTACCATACCGGCAATATAGATACTCGTCACATAAGAATTGAAAATTCGTGTGATCTATCTGTTTAAGGGCTTCTTCAATGTCTGTTAATCGTTGATTCATTTTACTGAGGATCTTTTGTATAGAAGAGTGAGGATAAATTCACTTATAAATATATTCAGTAAATGTATTGGCTCATAACTGATATGTTACTTTCCGGAACATCCCTGATGAATTTACCGGCCTGAAAGCCTCGCTTACCGATTACGATCCGTTCAGCGGTATGGTGGATAAAACGATGCAGAGTGCTGAAATGCTGAAGCAGGCCTTTATTTCGGCCAGACAGCAGGATTCATACGGAATCATTTAATACGTTTACTTTGCTTTACTTTTAAGCTGTCTATTAAAAACAATAGTCGATTGATCGCCTTCGCATCTGTAGATAAAACCCTATTGGTGGAATCAATCATCTTGTTTTTTTCTTCAAGCTGTTTATTTAGTTTTTTGGTATCATCAGCTGCGCCATAGGCAAGTAATGCTATCACTGTAGCAGCAGTAGCATTGATGGTCGTGATTAAAACCAGAATAGTTGTACCCATGTCTTTCATTTTCTGTCGAAATTCCGACCTGATAAAGCCACCGTCTTCAAGAAAGACTATACCCTTATCAGTGATTTGATCGATCATCAACTCGTTTTTAAGAAAAGATTGTCTAGATGTAATCTCAATAGCATTTATATAACCTTCGTCTTTCAATATGTGGCAGTAATAGTTAACAGCATAGACAGAATAGTGAATCTGTTCGGCAAATTGATAAATATTTTTACCCATATGTTCTGTCTTTTTTATAGCCTCCAAAATAGCATCCTTTTTGATTGCCGGTGACTCCTTATCAATTAATCTCAATGCATATAATTGAAAGTTTAATTTCATTGATCTAAGGAGATGTTAGTTAATATATTCGTAGCATTATAAGAGCATGTTGGGGAATTTTGTTTGGTAAAAAGTCAAATCCGCTGCAACATGATCTGAATGTTAGCCAGATACAGCCAGTTGGCCGAAGATGATAAGGTATACTCGTAATCCTTGACAATGCGCCGGAAGAAATTCGTCCAGGCAATGCTCCGTTCGACAACCCACCGTTTGGCAACAGGCACAAAACCTTGAGCCGATTCTGGTCGTGAAGCTTTCTCAAAATCGATGCTCCAATCAGCCAATGCCCGGGCAAAAACGCCATTGTATTCGGACGGCCGATGCCGCCTGATCACCATACACTTTTTCCAACCGTTCCCCAGCCCGCCAAAGTATATCACCGATAAACGAGATGGCTGCCGGCCCTTCCGCTTCATTGGCCCTATGAACCGCAACCACCCATAGCCGGCCTTGTGTGTCAACTACAAACTCTCGCTTGCGTCCATTGACTCGTTTGTTGGTATCCATGCCCCGGTATTCGCAAATCATGGGATGTAGCTTAACACTCTGTGCATCAATGCATAAAACGGACGGATGTGCTTCTTTACCAGCTTGTCTCCGGTCAAGTTGATTCAACGCTGCGTTGATACGTTCAAAGGTGCCATCCTGCTTCCAACACTCAAAATAATAATAAACAGCTTGCCAGTGGGGCCACTCTTCAGGCAGATTACGCCATTGGCAACCAGTTCGCAGGAGCCATAAAATGGTGTTAATGATTTGCCGTAAATCATGTTTTCGCTTGCGTTTAAGATTAAAAAAAGGCGAAATTACGGCCCATTGAGGGTCGGTCAGTTTAGAGAACTGTTTGGTCATTACTTTGCTGCTTGGTCGCTACAAAGTTGGCACGACTCTCAACATTTCTCAATTCCCCAACACGCTCTAAAGTTTTTTACATATTAACTCCAACGCTCTCCGATAGCTATGAAGATAAGCCCACATATATATTCTCCAGTTGGGCGTAGTTTACACTATGCCTAAGACTAACACACGTACGTAGTGCAAACTACGCCCGACAGATGACGTTACGCTACGCAGCTTTAAGTAAAATGTCAACGGGGATACCTAAACGACTTGAGATGGCTTTGATTTGCCGTACAGAAAGCGGGCGTTTCTCATGTAACAGCTCTGATAAGCGACTTTTGCCGCCTACAAGCTCTGCCATTTCTGTTGTCGTTACACCAAGTTCTTCCATTTGGTATTTAATTGCTTCTATTGGATTTACATCACCAATTGGAAATTCCCGTTGTTCATAATCGTGCACTAAAATGCCAAGTAATTCCAAAAGCTCCATTTCAGGAGTGCCGGATTTACTGTCAATTAATGTCTCAATCAGATCAATTGCTTCGTTGTATTGCTCCTCTGTTTTAATAGGCCGGGCAATATATTTTTTTTGTGTCATAGCGTTCTGTATACTTGTATTAAATCTTAAATTTCAGCGAACTAATTGGCAAATATCCCCATTCAGAACCTGTGCAACCCGTATACATAGCTTCTATTATAATCTATATTTTACTATATTGAACTTATATCATTAATTTTATCATACTCAGCATGCGTGTCAATAAAACGGATGTAACATTGTTGTATTTCATACTCAAATTTCACTATTAATCTATAGTCATTACGACGGATATTAAATACAATCCGGTTATTACCAACAGTGTCGGCTCCCGGAAAACTGGCTATGATTTCGTTAGGGTTTGACCAATGCTGACTTGTTATTTTTTTATACCATAATTGTAAACCGACTTTTGCATTTGGTTCTCTCGCCCAAAAATCCTTCAATGTCATGATCTTAATCACTCGCATATACTTCTGCCCCATAGTATGCACTTTTATGAAAACACCTTTGCCAATATGTTCCCATATCGGGAACAACGTATCCACTCACCATAGTTCCCAATATGGGAAAATGATTCATTTTTATATAAATCTCCCTCAACTGCGCGGGAATAGCCTGCCCAGCACAGACGTAGTACAAACTACGCCCAACGAAGTCCGGGCCCTGCTCCGTTAAAGTATCTTAACGGAGTGTCAACAGGCGATGCATGCCCTTAACTTGGTGAGCAATAAACAACAACTACTTTGCTCATGCACCTCTTCCGTTTACTCCTTTGCCTGCTTCTGACGTATCCCGGATTTGCCCGGCATGGATTTGCTTGGCATGGATTTGCCGGGCAAATCCATGCCAAGCACCATCAAGATACCTTACAGGATTACCGCTTTTACCATCAGCAGATTGCCGGGGCGCAGGAAGCCATCGTTAACCGGCAGTATGATCAGGCGCTGGCCCAATATGAAACCGTTTTCAGCCGGTACAGCTTTATTTTCCTGCGGGACTATCAGGTAGCTACCCAGCTAGCTCTGCAAACCGGTCAGCGCGACAAGGCGTTTACCTACCTCAGAAAAGGCATTGCCGGTGGCTGGACATGGAAGTCTGTTACGCGTAATGCCTTTCTGAAACCGTTAACCGCCGATCCGCAGTGGAAGCAGCTCCGCGACGATTATCCCGCACTGCGGGCGGCATACACCGCAAAACTCAACCTTCCGGTCCGGGAAAAGGTCCGGAAGATGTTTGGCAAAGACCAGCGCAAAGCCCTGGGCGCGTTATTGACCGTTGGCCCGAAAGCACAGGAACGTTATGCCATAAAACGATTTGCGCCCCACAGCCAGCGTCAGCTCGCCGCGTTGAGAAACATCATGCTGACCGTTGGCTATCCGAGCGAGCAACGAATCGGCACCGACCTGTGGGCGTCTGTTATCCTGAGCCACCATAACTCCATCAGCCAGGCCCACGCGCAACAGGATACGCTCTACCCTGCCCTAAAGCCTTATTTGTGGCAGGCCGTGATGTCCGGACAGATGTCGCCCTATGCCTATGCGAAAATTGAGGAATGGTATGTAGTCATCCAAAGCGGCCACACCGGCAAACACACGGCGTTTCTGGCCGACAAGTTAACCCGGCAGGAACTCAACGAAGCCAACCAACGCCGACAAGCCCTTGGCTTAAGCACTGTCGAAACCATCAACGGCTTGCTCGGCCTCCAGCAGCAAACCGGCATGAAGTTTTACCTGCCGCTGCACGTTTTCACCCAAACGACAATTATGGAATAAATAAAAAAACCTTGTAAACTGCTGCTTTTTCGCTACCTTGAATGCTGTTAATCAATTTATTCCACAAGCCAATGAATTATTCCACAAACCAATGAAACACCTGACCCTAACCGACAGCCCAATCTTTCCCCTGTCATTTGCCGTACAGGCTCGCCCCAAAAATTCCTGGCTGGATTCCACTCAAATCAACCGGTCAAATACACCGCTTTGTCTGGCAAACGGAATCATTGTTAACCCGGCCAAGGTAAACCCTGATTTTGTGACGTCCGTTAACGTCGTTAACGATGAGGGTACCAGACAACGGCCCGGCCAACTGACCGATCATGGCTGCATCATTGTCGACGCCGGTCAGCAACAGGTATCCGTGGCAGTGCAGCCGGCGAATAAAACGGCATATGCAGGTTCCTCACCGGGCGTAGATTCAACGAGGTCTATGCGTTAGCCCGTTAGAGACCGCCTTTAATTGACTTACCCAGGAGTAAAATAGGCTATCCCCGGCCCTTTCAAACCCACTATCCATCCGGCAGGCTATTGTATGGGAGAGCTCCTGAGCTAGCAGGATTCGTTTATCTCGCAGTACCAGACTCATAAGTTATTTGGCCATATGAGTCTTATCAAGCTGAATAAAGCCCAAACGGGGCAACTATCGTTTTTTACGCCGCCCTTTGGCGGGGAGACTAATTGTTTTGCTTAGGCCTTACAGCCCCCAATCCGTCCGGATGCTCATAAAGGCAAATGCCACTTTTATCGTTAAAAGTCTGAAGTCCCGGCATTCCTGACGGGCCAACGCTATGTGCCCGCCCTCAGTAAGCTTAGTTGTGTGCTTTTTCGAGAAGATGAGCTGCGGACAACCCAAAAAAATAACACAATAACATTTTTTCAAATAAAAAGTCAGAATGCATTCCTAAGTATGTACTTTTGGTGTGAAAAAATAATTCTAAACCTGACTGTAAAATTAGTCTGTTTCATATTAATAACCCTTTGCAGTCAAAACGTTTATTGTAATTACCTAAACTAAAGCTTCAGTTACTAAAAACTTGAGGCGCTAAAAGCAACTCACCAATGTTAAAGTACTTTTGTTTAATACTCTGTATTTCCAGTATACTGATCTACTATATATGGGTTATTATAAATAGCCAAAATATTCCTTTCGCAGATGATTTGAGTTTTATGGCTAATCTATATGATATTCAAACAGCCTCTAGCTTTACTGATAAAATAAACATTTTCTTTGCTTTTCATAATGAGCATAAATTACTTTATCCACGACTTTTAGTTTGGATCCTAGCCAGGTTACAGGGAGGTATTATTGATATCAGATGGTGGATATGGATAGGAAATAGTTTTTTGTTAGGGGTTCTATACATTTTCTATATATCTTTCAAAAGTTACCAGAAGCCTTTTATTTATTTTGTACCGGTAGTATTATTTTTTTTTCAGCCAATTTATATAGAGTTAACTTATTGGGGTATGGCCTCCATACAAAATATAGGTATTCTATTAGTCAGCTCTTTGGTTTTATATAAAATATCTACATATGATACTGATATTAAAAAAATATTTATACTCTTCCTGCTAACTGTCTCAGCAGTTTTTACAAGCGCCAATGGCTTAGTGCTAGTGCCCATAATTGCCGGTATTCTTTTACTAAAAAAACGGTATAATCTCTTATCAATCTGGATAATATTGGGCTGTATTTTATTTTGGTTCTACTGGCATGACTTCAATCCTCAGATTCACTCAGTAGCGATAAAACGTACTATATCGGGAGTAGTGTTATCCTTCTTCGCCCTGCTTGGTTCATTTCTTGAATCGCAGAGATATGGGAAGTTTACTATAGTCGCCGGAGTATTCATAGCTATAGCAATGGCGTATTTATTATGGCCTATCTTAAAAATTATATTAAAGAGTGAGTTTAAAAAAATCAGCAATAGCCAACTATTCCTACTTTCTTACTTTATTTTTTTGTTGTTAACGATAACAGTCATTGCTTTCAACAGAAACTTTGAAGATGCGCTTCACGTTAGCCGATATAAAATATATTCCGTACTAATACTAATTGTTATGTATTTTCTGATAATCAGGCGCTACCAGGTTTCGATACATATTATTTATGTTTTAATAATCGGGTGTACAGGGTTTGCTGTTTACAATTATAAGCGTGCTAATGCTGTTACTCATGCCCATAGTCAATTGTTGAATCAACAACTGAATAAATGGTTTTACTTACAACAACTTGACGCTCCTACTCCTCTTCAAGGGCAATACTATGCCACCAGATGGACTGCATTATATTTGCAGGGTGCTTATATTCCTCCAATAGAATCGCGCAATCCTTCAAAACACGGCAATCGGATCGCTAAACCAAAATAAACACTCAGTGGTGTAGCCTGAACTACGCCCGACCGTTGGCTGGTCTCTGACCGGCATTCGCTTAACTAATTTAACACCGTTCCTCATACTCACCACTAGCCGGTTTAATATCCTGTGGTTATACCTAAAACGAAAATCAGTCCGATGGGATGAAATATAGCGTCATCTATACCATTGCACCAATTACCCGTATCATAAGCGAAAGCCGTTGTCTTTATTGACCATAGAACGATCACTGCTCCGTCCAGGTCCGGACAAACCCCGTCCGCTTTCGGACGGGGTTTGTCGTATTTAGGCCACAAAACAGCCTTTTTACGGTCCCAGAGACAGGTTCAGACAGTTGGCCCCTGATTTGCTATGCAAAAGAGAAAGATAGGTCTACTCCCATCATCCGGTTTATCTGTTTATGAAAGGTACTCAATTAGGAGAATTTGAAGAAATCGTGCTGCTGGCTATTGCTCTTCTCTACGACGACGCCTACAGCGTGGCCATTGTGGAAGAGCTGACCAATCGGCTGGAACGCCCCATGAGCCTGGGCGTTGTACACCGGACCATGCAGCGGCTGGAAGAAAAAGGGCTCGTAAACTCCCGTTTCGGGGAGGCAACGGCCGAACGCGGCGGACGGCGTAAACGCCTGTTTACCGTCACGCTGGCGGGTGAACAAGCCTTGCGGGAAGCACGCCGGATCCGGAACGACTTGTGGGATGGCATTCCGAATGCTGCGTTTACACACTTGCCATGAAAACGCCCCCTGCTCCCCAACCGCCGCAGTGGGCCGAACGCCTGCTGATGCGGATTGCCGCGCCTCACCTGCGCGAAGAACTTGCGGGTGATCTGTATGAGTTGTTTCAACATCGGGTACAGCGTTATGGCCGTCGGAATGCCCGGCTTCTGTACGTTCTGGAACTACTTCTGCTGCTGCACCCAAGACTTTGGCGCCGGCAGTCCGAAACCGGCAAACGGTATACTACCCCTCACTATGCACAACCCAATCCAACAACAATGCTAAGCAACTACGTTAAAATCGCCCTGCGGAAACTGGCCCGGCAAAAAGCCTACACGCTGATTAATGTGATCAGCCTGAGTCTGGGTATTGCCTGTGCCATACTGATTTTTACTTTGGTGAAATACCACCTGAGTTTTGACACGTTTCATGCCCATCAGGACCGGATCTACCGGATTTATACAGAACTGCACAGAGAAAACATCACCTATAGTACCGGCGTGCCAAATCCCATGGGAGACGCCTTCCGGAACAGCACAACCGTGGCAGATAAAATCGGACGCGTTGCCTTTCTGAACAAACGATTGATTACTGTTTCGCCGGAAAAAAAGTTTGAGGCTAACATCGCCTTTGCCGACCCTGCCTTTTTCGACCTGTTTCACTTCCCGCTGCTGCAGGGCAACCCGAAAACTGCCTTACAGGAGCAACACACCGCCCTGATTACGGACCGGATCGCCAAACAATATTTCGGGGATGAGAATCCGGCTGGCAAGCTGCTTCACATTGATGGATCGCTGGTAGTGAAGATTACCGGCGTTCTCCGCGATCTGCCGGCCAATACCGATTTCCGTTCCGAAATTTATCTGCCTTTCAGCAGCTTACAGGAGCATAGTCCCTGGCTGGTCGAAAAAGACTGGTGGCTGGGTTTCAACAAGGAAATGCAGTGTTTTATCCGGCTCAAACCTGGCGTTTCGCCGGCTATGGTTGATGCGAAACTGCTGCGGGCCATTTCGGAAAAGCACTATGATAAGGAAATGGCCAAAACGTTTCATTTCAAATTACAGCCCCTTTCCGACGTTCATTTCAACCCCAAACTCCGTGGGCAGACCGACCGGCAAAACCTCTGGACGTTCGGGCTTACCGGCTTTTTTCTGGTCATTACGGCCTGTGTCAACTTTATCAATCTGGCAACTGCCCAGGCACTGGGCCGGTCAAAGGAAGTTGGCGTGCGGAAGGCACTCGGCAGCCGGCGCGGATCGCTTTTCTGGCAGTTTATGACCGAAACAGCACTTATCGCCTGCCTGGGCCTGATCATTGCGTTAGGCTTAGCATACACTGCCCTGCCACTTGTGAACCATTGGTTTGACATCGCCCTGACCATCAATCCGTTATCAGACATTTATTTGTCTACCTTCCTGATCACGCTGCTGCTCTTTGTTGTGTTCTGTTCGGGGGCCTATCCGGGCCTGATCCTGTCCCGCTTTCAGCCGGTAGCCGCACTCAAAGGCAAACTCTCTCAGCGGGCAGTTGGCGGCTTTTCTCTCCGGAAAGGGCTGGTAGTCACTCAGTTTGCTATTTCGCAGCTGCTCATTATCGGCACCCTGATCATTACCAGTCAGTTGCGTTATTCGCAGCAGGCCAACATGGGGTTCCGGAAAGACGCGGTTGTTATTCTGCCCCTGCCTGACAATAAACCCGCTACGATCAGCACGCTCGCTAATCAACTGTCGGGATTACCCGGCGCCGGTCAGGTAAGCTTCTTTGACAGCCCGCCTGCCACCGAAAGCATCGGCAGTACAGTCATCCGTTTTGACTCCCGTCCGGAAAATGAACGTTGGAATATTTCGGTAAAATCGGCCGATCACCGGTACCTCTCAACCTTCAGCATTCCCGTTCTCGCCGGCCGCAACCTGAACCCATCAGACACAGTCCGTGAATTTCTGCTCAATGAAACAGCGGTTAAAGCCCTTGGGCTGACTTCGGCGCAGGATGCCATCGGGAAACCGGCTTTCGTTGATAATCATCAGGGTACGATTGTGGGGGTGATGAAGGATTTTCACTTTAAATCGTTCCGGACCGTTATCGAACCCCTGTGTATCTCAACCCGCAGTGAAGCCTATAACAGCTGCGGCATCAGCCTTAACCCACACACTATGGCGTCAACGCTGACGGACATTGAAGCCATCTGGAAAGCCCAATACCCGTCCGCTGTTTTCACCTACCGGTTTATGGATGAAGACATTGAGCGCTTCTACAAACTCGATAACATGCTGCTAAGGCTCATCCAGCTCTTTGCCGGCATTGCGATCTTTGTCGGCTGTCTGGGCCTATACGGTCTGGTTTCCTTCATGGCAGCGCAGAAAACCCGGGAAATTGGTGTACGGAAAGTATTGGGCGCCACAACGGGGCAGATTCTCTGGCTGTTCGGAAAAGAGTTTGCTCGGCTGCTGCTGCTGGCCTTTGTGGTGGCCGCACCGCTGGCATGGTGGGCTATGAACAAGTGGCTGACTAATTTCGTCTACCGAATTGAGCCCGGCATAGGCACGTTTGCCCTGGCGATGCTGATAACGATTCTGGTAGCCTTGCTGACGGTAAGTTTCCGCAGTCTGAAAGCAGCGCTGATGAATCCGGTCAGGTCGTTGCGGAGTGAGTAGCAAGTCCGCCGGGCGTTAAACCAGTCTCTGACCGGCATTTGATTGACTCGCTCAAGGTGTTTATCATTGGTTTTCCGGTGGTATCCTGAAAAAGATGACTTATAAGTATGTTGCCTAATTAACAAATAAAGCATCTTTTTTGTATATGATATTTTATTACTGCATACAAATCACAAAAAAAACGTAGAGAACCTTTACCTTTTAGTAGAATTTATTCATATATTAAACCATTAATATGTTTATTTGCCAGAACAAAAACTTATATTATTTATTTCCTATGAAAAAATTATTGGCTTTATTATGTACTTGCGCTGCTTTGTCAGCATCGGCTCAAGATTACAAGCCATTTAAGGTTAATCTTTCTGTTGGATTTGCTGCGCCTACTGGCCAAGGTGCTAAAGGTGGAGTTCTGATGTCAATTGAACCTAGATATGGTTTGACCGATAATTTTGATGTTGGCTTACGAGTTGAAGGTGCGCTCATAGCAAAATCTTTTTACGCTAACGGTCAGCCTGTCAGCAGTGAAACTAAATTCTCGGGTTCTTATGTGTTAACGGGCACCTATTTTCATCAGGTAAATAATTTCCGGCCGTATGCAGGGATTGGTTTGGGAATATACTCATACGCTGCCAACAAATTTGGGTTCACTAATTCATCTGATTTAGAAGTATCCGCTGGTAATAAGCCTGGCTTAATGGTGCGTATTGGCTTTAAAACCGGGCACTTTAATATGGGGGCCGAATATAACATTGTAGGTAAGACAAAAGAGACGGTTACGGGTAAAGCCATTGAGAGCACTAACTCATACGTAGGAATAAAAGTGGGCGTTGATATTGGTGGTGGTAAGCGGTAGTAACCAGAATAGATTATGATTATCACAAAGGCGCGGGATAATTCCCGCGCCTTTTGAATTGTATACAACAAATTAATGGTATAAAACTACCTTGTTCTATGTTGCCTGCCTCTACAATTACTCCAATGGGCGACAGGATTTGCTGTTGTGGAATAATAAACATGACGCGAACTGTGGGATAACCGATTCACTCTCTAATATAGTAACCCCCACCCCTCTATTGCTTTTGGTTTGTGTAGATCCCGTATGAACCGGCAGCGCATTCGTTGAGCCTGCGTTACCACCAACCCAAACAAACCACGTTAATGCACCTACGCTCAATTTTAGTTTCACTCCTGCTCATCAGCACGCTGGCAATGGCGTTCACCACAAAGCCCGCTGGACAAGCAGCTGACCGGAAACCCAACATCATCCTGATCCTGATCGACGACATGGGCATTGCCGATGTCGGTTGCTATCGGGAAACCGGTGCGTCTGCCAAGGCAGGCCCGCAACTGCCGCCCACGCCGAACATCGACCGGCTCGCTTCGGAAGGAATTAAATTCACCAACTACTACAGCGCCGCTCCGATCTGTTCGCCGTCGCGTGTGGGTCTGACGACCGGCACGGTGCCAGGCAAATGGCGGATCACTTCGTTTCTGGCCGACCGCAAACACAACCGTACCTGCCAGCAGGCCGATTTCCTCGATGCGTCGGCACCCACCGTCGCCCGATCGCTGAAAGCGCAGGGCTATGCCACGGCCCATTTCGGGAAATGGCACATGGGTGGTGGCCGCGATGTCGACAATGCGCCCGGCATCCGGCAGTACGGCTTCGATGAATACGCCAGCACCTGGGAAAGCCCCGACCCCGATCCACTGCTGACATCGACCGACTGGATATGGGCTAAATCGGACAGCATCAAGCGCTGGAAACGTACCGCTTACTTTGTTGGCAAAACCCTGGATTTTCTGAAACGTAACCCCGGCAACCCCTGCTACATCAACCTGTGGCCCGACGACGTACATACTCCATGGGTAGCTGACGAAACCACGCTCAACGAAGCACCGAAAGGCACCGAAAAGCCCCGCGAGTTTAAAGCAGTCCTGGCCGACCTGGACATACAGATAGGTCGGTTGCTCGACGGGCTGAAGGCGCTGGGTATCGACAACAACACCATGATTGTCTTTACGAGTGATAACGGGGCTCTGCCCACGTTTCAGGGCGTGCGGTCGGGGATTTTACGGGGCAGTAAGCTGTCGCTCTACGAAGGAGGCATCCGGATGCCGTTTCTGGTCCGGTATCCGGCCAAAACCCCGAAGGGCAAAGTCGATGACGAGTCGGTGATGAGTGCGCTGGACCTGTTTCCGTCGTTCGTCAGTTTGTCGGGTGCGAAACCCGATCTAACCCGGACCGATGGCGAAAACCGGGCCGATGTGTTACTGGGCAGGGCGTCGCAGCGGACGAAAACGCTGTTTTGGGAATATGGCCGTAACACGGAATCGTTCCGGTATCCGGCCGGCCGCGACAAGAGCCCGAACCTGGCGATCCGGCAGGAAAACTGGAAATTACTGATCCATGATGACGGGACCAATCCGGAACTATACGACCTCCGCAAAGACCCGTCGGAAACGACCAACCTGGCAGAGCAACAGCCTGAGCGGGTGGCCGGTATGCGGTCGGCGGTGCTGGCCTGGCGGTCGGGTTTGCCGAAGCTGTAACTGACTCTGATTGCTTTCCGGAGCTTCCTGGAAGTTCTAAACTTCCAGGAAGCTCCGGAACCTACAACACCCGATACGTTTTCCCTGGCTGCGTCGTCAGTTTTATCTCTTTGCCGTTGACCTTCAGGGTGCAGGATTGCCCGGCCAGTGATTTCACCGTCAGGCGGGTGACCTGTCCGTTTTTCCAGGCATAGTCCAGTTCAAAGCCGCCGCGCGCGCGGATGCCGTTGACGCTCCCTTCTGAAAGGGCAGACGGCAGGGCCGGTAGTAAATCAATCGTCTTGTTCTGGCTCTGAATCAGCATTTCGGCCATGCCCGCTGCCCCGCCAAAGTTTCCGTCGATCTGGAACGGCGGATGGGCATCGAACAGATTCAGATACGACCCGCCAGCCCCCGACACCGGCCGCAGCAGCATCCGGACCATCTTCTGAGCATGTTCGCCGTCGCGGAAACGGGCCCAGAAGTTTATTTTCCAGGCCAGGCTCCAGCCCGTGCCTTCATCCCCCCGATAGATCAGTGACTGCCGGGCGGCTTTCATCACATCGGGCGTTGTTTCCCAGGTAATGTCGTTGCCCGGATGCACACCCCACAGGTGCGACACGTGCCGGTGCTTGTTAGTTGTATCATCCTTGTCTTCCAGCCACTCCTGCAACTGTCCGAAACGACCGATCTGGTTTGGGGCCAGTTGTGTGATTTTGGTTCGTAAGGTGTCGCAGAATGCCGCATCGGTGTTCAGCGTTTCGCCCGCGGCCATCGTATACCGGAACAGCGTCCGGATAATCTGGTGATCCATGGTGGGACCCGCTACCAGCCCGCCGTTTTCCGGTGAGTTCGACGGCGTACTGATCAACCAGCCCGTTTTCGGGTCTTTCACCAGAAAATCAACGAAGAAACGGCTGGCCTCCTTCATGATCGGATAGGCCGTCTGTTGCAGAAATGTTTTGTCCTGCGTAAAGCGGTAGTGTTCCCAGAGGTGGGTACTCAGCCAACCTGCGCCTGTGACCCAGATACCGTGATTGGCGGCATTGATCGGTACGGTACCCCGCCACAGATCGGTATTGTGGTGCAACACCCAGCCGCGTGCCCGGTAATGCGTCTGTGCCGTTTCGCGGCCAGCCACCGAGAGCTCCTTAATCATACCGAACAAGGGGTCATGCATGGCAGAGAGGTTGAGCACCTCAGCCGGCCAGTAGTTCATTTCAACGTTGATATTGGTCGTGTATTTACTGCCCCAGGGTGGTGTCAGCAGGTCGTTCCAGATACCTTGCAGGTTGGCAGGACGGGTGCCGGGACGTGAACTTGAAATGAGCAGATAGCGGCCATACTGCATGTAGAGCGCCATAAACGACGGGTCGTTGGTGGTTCCGAAACGCGCCAGCCGCTCGTTGGTCGGCAACCGGTCTGCCTGGGCCGACGGGCTACCCAGCTGTACCGAAAATGTTTTGTAATATGGCTGGTATTCCTGCACATGCCGCTGCCGGATTTGTGCAAAGGTTTTGCCGCTCAGCCCCGCCATCGTCTGCTGACACAACGCCACCGGATTGCCCGACACATCGTTATACGACACATAATTCGTGGCTGCCGACAGGTACAGGGTAACGGCATCGGCACCGTTTACCGCCAGCGAATCGCCGGAAACGGTAGCCGTGCCCCGTTGCGTTTCTACGCGCAGAAAGCTCTCGCCCCGCAATGCGCCGTTGCGGACCTGTACGGCCAGCGCCAGCGTGCGGTCATCAATCCGGCGTACCGACGATTTTTTATGCGGACTGCCCAGCGTCGCACTGAACCGTAGGCTACCGGGTTTATCGGCCGTTAACCGCACCACCAGCACCTGATCGGGCTGGCTCACAAAGTATTCACGCGTATACCGGACACCATTGGCCGTAAGCCGGGTCTGGCTGACGGCTTCGCCGAGCAGCAGCTCACGGCGGTAATCTGTCGCATTCGTCAGGTCCGGAAAACGCAGGTACAGATCGCCAAATGGCTGATAATCGGCCTGGTACTTTCCGACAGCCGGTGGTTCGTCATTCTGAATAAAATACCTCCAGTTGCCGTTCAGGGGCACTCCGTCTGCCGCCGTTTTGCCTTCCGGATAGAGGGCAATATGCCGTGAGGTATCCTTATAGCCCGCGACTCCGCCCTTGTCGAAGTAGTTCAGTACCTGAATGGCCAGCACGTTTTTACCCGCTACCAGCACACCCGCCGGAATGACGTATTTCCGCGGCTCCTGGGTTTCGGAGGTCCCCACCAGTTTCCCGTTGACGAACGTCCGGTCATAATCGCGGATGCGGTTCAGGTCGAGCACAACCGGTTTATTTTGCCAGTCTGCCGGTATCGTCACGGTAGTCCGCAACCAGACCGCCCCGTCGAGTCCCTCCAGCCCGACCGATTCCCAGCCATCGTAGGTGGGCACGGGCATGGTTTTCCAGCGGCTATCGTCGTACTCCGGGCTGGCCGGGTTGCCCGCAATGCCTTTACCGGCCAGCATATCGGCGGTCCATTGCTCACGGCGCCCTTCGTTGCTTTTCAGCCCCATGAAGTGTGCTTCGGCCAGCGCATCTGCCTGTTTTTGTTTGCCTTCGGCCAGCAGCTGCCGGATTTGTGGCAGATACTCCGCCGCCCCTTTGTGGTTAGGGTCACGGGGTTCGCCGGTCCAGAGCGTTTCTTCGTTGAACTGAATACGGTCGAGGGTTACGCCGCCAAAGACCATCCCCCCGATCCGGCCATTGCCGACAGGCAGGGCATCGGTCCATTTTTCGGCAGGTTTGGTATACCACAAGGTATAGGATTGGGCCTGAGACAGCGCCGGGAACAGCATGCCCAGCGCGATGCAGGCGATCTGGTGAAAGAGTTTCATAGTCAGGTCAGGGAGGCACAGGGCGATGCCCTGTGTTAGCGATTGAGCCTCGTTGGGGCATTTTGTTGCGTAATATACTGAACATCTTTCATTTCAGGGTGGCGGTCAGGGGCTGGAGTTTTTTGGATCGGGCCATGAGCTTACCGTCAGCAAAAAGCAGGAAGCCTTTACCTTTCCTGTAGTGCCTGCCGGTTTTATCCCAGAGGATGGTGATCATTTTTCCGTGGTACGGTACGCGGTCGAGGCAGAACCAGTCCCAGAGCCCGTCGGGAATCAGTGGCCTGATGGCCAGCACGTTGTCTGCCGCCGGTTTCAGGCCGACCAGGTCGTTAATAATCAAATCAGCAAACCCCGAGTGGTGGTAGAACCTACTGCGGGGATTATCGCCCTTGAGCCACTCGCCGGTCTTTTCGTCCTGATATTCACCCAGATAAATTTTCCCGTTCATGGTGTGCGACTTCGCATACTTCAGCAGCTCATCGTAAAACACCTGCTTCGTCATACTGCCGTGGTTGCTGTAATTTGTCAGCAGATTCGACAGTCCTTTGAGCGTCTGGGTTGTGGCAAAGGGCCAGACAGGCCCATCCCACTCGCAGCCGTGGCCCGACCCGTGCGTCCGGAAC
This sequence comes from Arsenicibacter rosenii, assembly GCF_001870735.1. Classification (GTDB taxonomy): domain Bacteria; phylum Bacteroidota; class Bacteroidia; order Cytophagales; family Spirosomataceae; genus Arsenicibacter; species Arsenicibacter rosenii. The sequence goes on from NZ_MORL01000003.1 coordinate 497,778, forward strand.
AGCGGGTGACGCCGCTCTGCGGTGGTAATCCCCCATGGTGCCCGGAACCCTTTTTCGTCGGTTAGCTGATTCCACTGCGCGGCATAGGCAGGAGTGTCGTCGGGCAGGTTAAAATACCACGGAATAAAGCCGATGGCCTCGCGGGCGTTGGCAAATCCCCCTTTTTCCTTTTTCACCTCAAAAAAGGAGTCGGCCGGATTCCAGAGGCTGTCGATTGTCATCTTTCGCAGCTGCGCTGCCTTCTCCGTATACCGGCGGACCAATGTATCGTTACCGGCCAGCGTTGCCATTCTGACCAGAGCCAGGGCATTGCCATACATGTAGCTGTTGATCGTCGGCCGGATGTTTTTTTCCTTACGCCCCCCACTGATCGACTCCTCCATGGCATCTTTCACATCAAACTGGTAGAACATCCCGCCCGGCACCTGTCGTTCGGCTTCCCACTTCCGGTAATCAGCATCGAGCGCCGGGAGATTTTCGCGGATAAAGGCCTGATCCAGGTTGACCAGATACCGGTTGTAGACGGCATCATCCACCCAACTGCTGAAGCTGTGAAACCGCTGCACGGTATGTTTCGGATCCACGTAAAGCCAGAACCGGATGTAATCATCGATGTATCGCTGGTTTTTCAGCCAGCGGCCTTCATAGATGTGATGCCCCAGCGCGCTGCTGATCGCATTGTGCTTACCGGCGTGGTTGACTTTGGTGATAAATTCCGTAAAAATAAAGCCGTCGGGCGTTTCTTTCAGGTGTTTCCGCATCGACCACCAGCGGTAATCGTACACGGTTTGCAGCACCGAATCCGGGCAATCGAACAGGGGAATATTTTTCGACAGCCAGTCAAATGACTGCGCATTCGGCACATAGTTGACGACGGCTTCTTCGTCAATCGAATTAAAGTAGTCTACGTGGGTTTTCAGCTTGCCGGTCGACAGGATACCTTGTCCGGCAGCCCCATGCGGCGTCAGCATATACCCCAGCGTCAAGGTGGCCAGCAAGCGCGCAGCCTTCTTATTTAAAGCAATCAACAATTTCATTACCAGACGATTGTGTATGTGATGGTATGTTTACGCGTCGTTTCCGGTACCGGCAGCAGTAATTCATAGCCTTTCCCTGTTTTCCGGACAACGGGTTTACCGCCTTGTACCTGTTCCAGATAGTAGCGCTTGTCGTCGATGGCATAGCGGCCTTCGCCAAGCGCCTCAATGGAAGCGCCACTGCCCAGCAGGCAATACAGGCCCGCCACCGGCCGGGTGGATGAAAACGTCAGCGTCCGGCCCAGACTTTTGCGGTCGGCCGCCGGCACAAGAGCATCTTCGACCGAACAATTACTGTAGGTATAGTAAAAGACCGGCAACCCGTTCTGCAACCGGTAGCCCGACCGCGTAAACGGGCTCCGGTCGATCAGCACCGAATCAGGCCAAGGGCTTTCGGCGCGGTCAAGCTGCCACACCGCCGGGCGGTTGGCCAGCTCCATCGGTGCGCCCAGCGGCACGAGCAGTTGCTTTTCTCCCCGCTCAACCCACATATTCGATACATCGGCAAAGGGCCCTTGCCAGACTGTGACCGGGCAGAACGTATTCAGGTCATAGGCATAGTTAAGCTTGCCCGGTATCCCCACCGCAATCGGGTACACATTTTTTTTACCGGCATGCAGCATAAACCCGCGCACCAGTTCTGTCCGGTCGGCGACGGTAACCGGTAAAGGCTCCGGCTCAACCGTGTGTCGGTATGAACGGGGCGTTGTCAGGGGTGTCCACGGTATACCAGGGCCTTCGTAGTACCAGACCAGGCTCTCGTCGGAGTTGCCGTAATACAGCTGAAACCGGTGTTTACCGGCCGTGAGGGATTGTCTGGCATAAAATGACCGTTCAAAATCACGATTGCCTTTGGTATCAATCACCGGCTGCCCATCAATAAATAACCAGCCCCATCCACCCGAAATAAACCGGAACAGGTAATCGCCGGTACGCGGTATGTCCATGTCGCCTTCGACGGCCAGCTGCGCCTTCCGGTCGCCGAGCCGCCACGACAGCGTATCGGCTGTCCCCGTCCGCACCGGTGTCTGACCCGCCAGTGCCTCAACCGACTTAAACAGCCCTTTATAGGCCTTGTACTGCATGTTTGAGAGCCGGATCTGGCCCGGCGTAAAGGCTTTGTACCGGATGTTCCGGAACGCAACCGGTCCGTGGTCGCCCTGGAACATCAGCGGTCCGAGCGGTTGCTCATCGGGGAAAGCGGCCGACATGGTCGGGCCGGTCGCTTCTTTGTTCAGGTGAATACGCACGCCGTTGAGTCTGACCTCTTCAAACAGCGCATTGGCCGTTTTCCGGCCCTGTGCATCAAATCGCGGGGCGCGGAACCGGACGTACATCTGCTGCCATAACCCCGGAGCTTTCGAGGCGTTCAGCATCGGTGCATGGCCGCCAAAAATCGTTTTGGTCGCATCGTCGTAACGCTGGTAAAGCCCCCCGCAATCGCTGTTGGTAAGGGTATCTTTCCGCCAGCTGTCGAGCAACTGCACTTCATAGCGTCCTTGCAGGTATACGCCTGAATTCGAGCCTTTCGGCATCAGAAAATCGAACTCCAGCTCCAGATCACCGTGGGTCATGCCGGTAAACAGGTTCCCGCGGTTGGTCACGACCGGATGCACCACCAGAATCCCCTGCCCCGACGTGGTCTGAAGGTCTTCTTCCCGATACCGGTCAGCGCTTACGCCACCCACGATCCGCCATGTGGTAGCGGCCGGGCGCTGAAAAGCTGCCATATTATCGAGGGGAATCCGGGTATAGGGCAGAGCGGGCTGCGCAGCGGTAAAACCGGCCAGCCATAGCCAGCAGGCCCAGCAGATTACCCATTTTTTCGTTAGTTCATGCATATGCCTTACCATCAGGCCCATTCTTCGTTCTGAATGAGCACAGTTGAACTATACAAAGAACGAGTATTTACTTATGAGGATTTTATAGCAAATTAGCGAGTTATTCGGGTATCTTAACATTGAGTGATTGAGCGATTTAGTGGTTGAGCGGGCACTACGCGGCGGCCACTCAATAAACAAATCACTCAATCACTCAATAAACAGGGAGGTACACGTCAAAGGTGGCGCCATGACCGGCTTCGCTGCGGGCGGTGATCGCACCGCCATGGTTAGCGACCACTTTCTGGCAGATAGCCAGACCGATGCCTGTACCTTCGTAGGTCGATTTGCCGTGAAGACGCTGGAAGACTTCAAAAATCCGGTCGAGGTATTTATTGTCGAAGCCGATCCCGTTGTCGGCCACGCTGATCCTGTAGTAGTATTCGGTTTTACGCGGCGGATGGATAACGGGTGGCAAGTGCTCCTCCGCTACTTTTTCGGAGGTCACCGTGACGACCGGCGGCTCACCCGGTTTTCGGAATTTAATCGCATTTGACAGCAGGTTCTGAAATAGCTGACTCAGCTGCAAACTATCTCCCTGAACCATTGGCAACGCCGCAAACGTCAGTTTGGCAGCAGAATCCCCGATTTGCCACTCCAGCGTATCCAGTACTTTTTCCATGACCTTATTCAGGTCGACCGGGTGAGAGGTCTGCGTATGCGTAGAGATGCGGGAGTACGCCAGCAAATCCTTGATCAGCAGCGACATACGCTCGCTGGCGTGTTGCATCCGGCGCAACATGTCATACCCCGACTCGCCCAGCTCTCTGGCATATTGTTCCTGCAATAAACTGCCAAACGCCTGGATTTTGCGCAGGGGTTCCTGTAAATCGTGGCTGGCTACATAAGCAAACTGCTGTAAACTATCGTTCGACCGTTTCAGATCCAGATTGGCCGTACGCAACTCACTTGTCTGCTGTTCTACCTGCCGTTCCAGGTTCTGCTGTGCCTTGCGCAGGTCTTCTTCGGCTTTTTTGAGTTGTTGGCGGGCTTTTACCTGCGCCGACACATCGACCGCCATATGCAGAATTGCGTAAACCTCGCCTTTCTCATTCTTCAGCGGTTTATAGGTAAAGTTAAACCAGAACTCTTTCAGGTCACCGTTGTCCAGAAGTACAGCCTGTTGCTCTATGGCGTCGTAGGTGATACCCGTACGGTACACATTTTTCAGCAAATCGATAAACGGCTGCCCTTTCAGTTCAGGAATAGCTTCCTCCATGGGTTTACCGATTACCGAGGTATCCTTACTCCACATATTCAACAGCACTTTGTTGCTGTTTTCGATGATAATATCTTCGGTCACATAGACGCCGATAGCAAACGGAGCCTCCTCAATAAATGTCCGGAAGCGCTGCTCACTTTTTTCGAGCGCAATGCGGGCTTTTACCTGTTCCGTTACTTCGGCGGCCACTTCGATGATGCCTGTGATGACGCCATTCTGCCGCATTGGGGTGTAAGCCACATTGAAATACGCATCTTCCAGCCGGCCATTCCGGTTCAGGCTTACCAGAATCTCCCAGGCATAATGAGGCTCACCGCTTGTATATACCTTCTCCATAATGCCCGTTACCGCCTGCCCCGTAATTTCAGGCAGTACATCCAGCATTGGCTTTCCGATAATGTCCGGCGTTTTATCAATGAGCGATAACATGCTTTCGTTCACTGTATCAAACACCATATCCGGCCCTTTCAGCACGAGCATGGCCACCGGCGCTTGTTCAATCACCGTTTTAAACCGTTCTTCAGAAGCCCGTAGCCGCAGGTCTTTTTGCTTTTGCTCGGTCAGGTTCTCCACCGTACCGATAAACCGGAATGCCTTACCGTTTTTTCTGAAGTAGGCTTTGCCGGTGGCTCTTACCCAGCGCTCCTGCCCGTCGTGCAGGCCAACTGTCCGGTATTCAATGTCATACTGACCGCCGTCAATACCCGTCAATGCGTTACTGACCGCCTCCAGCGCCATCGGACGGTCTTCCGGGTGTAAACCATTGACAAACAGATCCCAGGTTACCGGCGCTCCGGGCAACACGCCAAACAACTCCCGGCAGCGGTCATCCCAGATCAGCTCGTCCGTCTGCAGGTTATAGTCCCAGGTTCCTAAACCCGATGCCATTAGCGCCAGACGGTATTTTTCCTGCTCGGCTTCGCGCTGACGGCTCAGCTCCCGCACCGAGGTAATGTCCTGCATCGACCCAACCATCCGGATCGACTTCCCGTCGCGGTGCATAATGTACCCCCTGTCAAAGACGTAGGCGTATGAACCATCGGCCCGCCGGAAGCGGTATTCACCCGACCAGTTTGACCCACCCACGTCAATAACATCGTGAATACTTGTCAGTATGCCTTCCCTGTCGTCGGGGTGAATATGATCAGACCATGATTCGGGGCCCAGGGGAAGCGTATCGACAGCGTACCCGAACAAGTCGTTAAAACCGTCATTCCACCAAACGGTATTTGTTTCCAGATTCCAGTCCCAAACGGCATCCCGGGTCGCTTTAGCCAGTAGCTCAAAGCGCTCGTTGGCCGTGGCCATATCCATATGATTAGGCTGATTGATGCCGGTCATGCAAAGGCGGTTTGTGAAACCGTAAATGTACTAAATCCTGCGTAACGGCATATATTGTGGTTTATTATGTTACTTAATGAACTGGCAGACAAACTGCGCTAGTTGTCAACCGATAACCCCGGAAAACAAACTTAACGGGCTCGTAAAACTGCTGCTGCGATAAGCCAGTCAGGCGATAGCCAGGTAGCACTCCCGATTTGTTCCTTATTGCGGTAAGTACAGACGAACGCGACAACTTTGCTGAAATCATCAGGCAGGTTAGCAACTAGTAAGTAACAAAGGCATCTTTATTGCCAAAATCCCTTAACTAATATGCTTTTTTTGTGTACAGGCTAACTTTTTTCACAGTTTTAATTTGTCTTATCAAGAAAAAGCTTACTTTAAGCAGCATTAAAGCCTCATGTACATAAAAACAAGCCGGACAAAATGGTTAAGATGTATTTCATCCTTGGGTACGAGAACAACGAACCCATGATTATGGCTCACGAAGGCATTGCCGTTTCGGAGAGCGTCGCCCGTTGGTTATTTGAATTTACCGGCTGGAAATCCACAGACTCACCCTTTCCTCAGCTGACATTTACCGTTGAGGATGATGAGCAGGAAGAGGGCTATTTTTACATTCACAACCGGGACGAAATCTGGGTTCTGGGCGAAAGCGTACTTCTGAACTAGTCTTTGTACTTCTGATCTGCAAACCAATAAAAAAAGAGCCGGTCATCTGAAAAAGACAACCGGCTCATGGTTCATGCAGGGTGTTTACGCGTTACGGCGTTTTACGCGTTTGTAATTCCTTCAGTTTAGCCTGCAATTGCTTCCGGTTGTTCAGGTAAGGCCCCAGATCAAATACGGCTACTTTCCGGAATTCGACCGGATGGCTTTCGCTCTGCAGCGAGATATAGCCGCTTTTAATCAGCTGCCCGTCTTTTTTCTGCGCCGGATCGTAATCACTCACATTGCCGCCGCCAATCTGCGGTTTGGTATACGTCAGCACGGTATCCCCTTCCACAATGTGTTTTACCAGCGAATCGCCCAGCACGAGCGCCTCGGCATGCACCCAGCGGTCGCCATGGTAGGTCTTCGACCGCGAATCCACGCAATGGGGTGTAAACAGCTTATCATTCAGAAAGACATTGGTGCCCGGCGTGCAGAGGTTGGCAGTATGGCGCTCATGCGTGCCGTCGCCACCGAGAAACTGCATTTCCAGCGAAATCGGAAAATCCTGTTTCAGCCCCATGGTTTTCGGGTCCTGCCCCTGCAGCATAGCCCCGCTGTTGCGGATGGCCCAGCCCGGACCACCTTTCACCTGATCGCCTACAAACCGGTATTCGACCACCAGCAGATAGGCCGAAAACGGCTTGTTGTAAAAAATATGGCCATACTGCTCCTTGAACGCATCATACTGGTCATACCGCACCACCATCTTGCCGTCTTCCACACGGAAGGTATTTCCGAAATTGTCGTTCAGGGGATGACCGGTAATTTTCACCGACCAGTCTTTCAGGTCTTTCCCGTTGAACAGCTGAATCCATTTATCTTTCTTCGGGGGAGCCGATGCTCCTGTCAGCAACAGGATACCCAGCCCTGCGGCCACCAGGCCGGAAAAAAACGCGGTTGTTTTCATTCGTTTGGTAAGGTTAGTAGAGACAATAATAACCACAGAGAACACGGAGTTTTTCACAGAGTTACACAAAGTAGTGATCTTCACAGCTCCGTGCAACTCCGTGCTGAAACTCCGTAAACTCTGTGGTTTAGCGGGCGCTTCTATTTGGCCTTCACTTCCGACACAGTACCCGCGCCTTTGCGGTGGAAATCAATCCACTCGAGCGAGAACAGGTGCTGGTTTGGCGGCTGCGGCTTGTCGAACACAAAATACAGGTCGTGGCGACCGGCCGGTGCCTGCACCGACGTACTGGCTTCCACGTATTTGTCCCAGCTACCGGTTGCCGAATAGGCAAACGAACTGATCACGGGGCCGGTCGGTGAGTCAAGATGTACGTTCAGGGTCGCATCACGGTTTTGCGACGAATACCGGTAGGTCAGTTCGTCGATGCCCTTCAGATCAATGTTTTTCAGGACAAAATAAGACTCATGGTGAATACTGCCCAGCCGCTTGCCCTGCCGGTCGAGGTTGTGAATCACATCGGCCTCGCTGCCCAACACGCGGTTTGGCCGCAAAATCAGCGCATCGGTGCGGGTCAGCGGATAGACCGTTCCTTTGTCGGTGTAGGTAGCCGTCAGCACGTACCGCCCACGCTGTTCCTTACCGACGTGTTCTTTAAGGACCAGCGTACCTTTAGGGGCGATCCGGTTTTCGACCGGCTGATCGGCCAGTGACAAGACGTATTTTACCATCTCGGTTGCCTCTTCGCGCGAGAGTTGCGGGTGTGCGCTCATGGCGTGTTCGCCCCACACACCGCCCCCGCCAACGATGATTTTATTGGCTAGTTTGGCGGTTGCCGTTTTGTCCTCGCGGTATTTTTTAGCCACGTCGACAAACGCCGGCCCTACGGATTTAGCGGCAATCTGGTGACACGCCTTGCAGTCGGAGCCCGCAATCAGTGACTTACCGAGACTGAAGCTGCCCGACAGTTGCTGGTGGCCCACAATCGGCTCGTTACCTACTTTCGGGATGTAATTCATCACTACTTTTACCCGCTTCGGATCTATCACTTTGTCTTCACGGTCGTTGACCGACACGGTGTATGACAGCGGCATCTGTGCCGGCGTAAAGAACGTGCTGTTATCGGCCACCTTGATGGCTACCTCCGGCATGGTGTTGCCCACCCGGATCGTCAGCGTATCGGTATTGGATTTGCCGTGCGGGTCACTTACTTTCAGACGGACTTTATAGATACCGTTCTTTTTAAAGGTGTAGGTCGGACTGGCTTCGGTTGACCCGACTTTTCCGCCTTCGAACTGCCACGCATACGTCAGCTGGTCTCCTTTGTCGAAGTCGCGGCTCCCGCTCCCGTCGAACGCCACCTGAAACGGGGCAAGCCCGATGGTATCCTTCGCCGAAATCTTCGCGACCGGAGCCCGGTTACCGGCATTAAACTCGATCCGGACCAGCCGTGCATCTTCGTTATCAATACCATAAACCGAACCGTATTCCAGCATATAAAATGCGCCGTCAGGACCTACTTCCAGATCAACCGGACGACGGAAATCGCCCGAAGCCGGCATAAAGGCTTCCATCGACTGGTAATTCTGCTGCGCATCCAGCCGGACGGCAAACACCCAGTTCCGCATCCAGTCGTAGACAAACAGGGCTTTGTCGTAATAAGCCGGCAGCTTCACCGACGATTTCAGGGCCGGGTCGAAATGATAAACCGGTCCGCCCATGGCGCAACGACCACCCACACCCAGTTGCGGAAACTCGTCGGACTTATTGTAGGGATACCAGATCATTGCCTTCTGCGCTGGCGGCAGGTTGGTCATACCGGTATTGAAGGGCGACCGGTTGACCGGTGCACCGGCATCGAACAGCTCGCCAATCTGTTTGGTTGCAAAGTCGTAGGCATGGTACGGTTTACTGTCGCCGACGAAATACGGCCAGCCATAGTTACCAGGCTTCTTCGCCTGGTTGATTTCGTCATACCCGCGCGGTCCCTGCTTGCCGTCGGTACCGGCATCCGGCCCGATTTCGCCCCAATAGACATAGCCGGTTGCCGGATCGACCGAAATCCGGTATGGGTTGCGGCACCCCATGACATAAATTTCCGGGCGGGTACCGGCCATACCTTTCGGGAACAGGTTGCCTTCCGGAATGGTATAGCTACCATCAGCTTCGGGATGAATCCGCAGGATTTTCCCCCGCAGATCGTTCGGGTTACCCGCCGAGCGCTGGGCATCAAACGTCAGCCGGCCCTCGCGCGTGTCAATCGGCGCATAACCGCTTGATTCGAACGGCACGGTATTATCGCCGGTCGAAATAAACAGGTTGCCTCGGGCGTCCCACGCCATAGAACCACCGGTGTGTGCACTCACTTCAAGGTCGATCGGAAACTCAATGATGGCTTTCTCCGAGGCCACATCCAGGGTGTTATCGGCATTCATCCGGAAGCGGGCAATCCGTTGCCGGGTCTGTCCGGCTTCCTGAATGGTATAAAAAAAGTACAGAAACTGATTTTTACTGAAGTTGGGATCAATAGTCATGCCCAGCAGACCATTCAGGTATTTGTCAACGGCTTTTACCGGAAAATCATACAGCAGACGGGTCTTTTTCTGCACCGGATCGTACATGTAAAACTTACCGGCACGTTCAACAAAAAACACACGCCCATCCGGTGCTACGGCCAGTTCCATCGGCTCATTCAAGTCATTCGACAAGAGCACCTTAGTAAACCGGTTTTCATCGGGCCGGTTTGTCGTGTCGGCCGGCACCGGCCAAACCGGCATCGCCTGCGGCGTTATCGCCTTCCAGCCAGACGTTAAGGCCACGGCCCCCGCCAATGCCCCTGCAGCTAACGAAGTTTTTAGTATTCTAAAAGTCATAAGAGTATACGAATAGGGCAAAGCTACGGCGCTTTTGATAAACAATAGGGTTGGAATCAGTCAAAAAAAGGGGGTAAATTAGTAGTCTGATATGAAGTGGACCGTTGTTTACCGTTTTTCTTTACTCATCGTTATACTTGCCTTCACCCGCGTGCCGGCACAGGATGCTGCAAACCGGTTCCGGTTTAAGCACATCACGGTTAACGAAGGCTTATCGCACAGTGATGCCATGGCTGTTGCCCAGGACCAACAGGGTTTTACCTGGATTGGCACCAATAAGGGCATTGACCGCTACGATGGCTACACCTTAAAAAAATACAATCTGCCGATCAACCCGGAAACGGGGATGTCGGCCAACCGGATCCGGAGCCTGCACGTAAGCAACACCGGCGAGCTCTGGGTGGGCGTCGAACGCTCGGGCCTGTTCTGGTACGACCCCGACAAAGATTGCTTTGTCAGTCTGGCTGAACGCGCAGGGGCTGATGCGTTTCCCGATCAGCTGGCGCGATTGAGCGAATCTAACGTTAATGCCATTACCCACGACCGGCTTGGCCGCCTGTGGGTAGGCACGTGGCGCTATGGCCCACAGGTGCTGACCTTCGGCAAATCCGGTGACTTAACCGGCTGGCAAACCGTTCACCTGACCAAACCCGCCCCCTACGAACCCGCCGTCAACCGCATGGCCACCGACCGGCAGGGACGTGTCTGGATCGGCACCTTCGGCACTGGCTTATGGGTGGTTGACGGCCTTGCCAGGAAGCTGCCGCAGCAAGCCGCCCAGATCCCGCAGCTCAGCCACACAACCATCCGGGCCATGCACGCTGACCGGCACGGCGACCTGTGGATCGGTACCGATAATCGGGTGCTATGGTCCGGTGCCCCGGCGCTGGCCCACGCCCCGAACCTGATTATGCAGCCCTTCCGACGTACATTTGCCGGGCTGGAAAGCCTCTACCTCGACTCCGCCGACCGGCTCTGGATCAGTACCAACTACGGGCTGCTGCTGGTTGAAGCGGGAGTCAGAAACGGGCAAACGATGCCGGTCGCCGAAACCCGCGTGCAAACGTTTCTGCCGCAGGACACCGACCCCTACAGTATCAACTCCGTACGGGTACACGATATTCTGGAAGACCGCTTCCATAACCTCTGGCTGGCAACCTCCGCCGGCGGACTCAATCAGGTACGGTTACAGGCTCAGCCGTTCGGGCTGTTACGGCGTCAGCTGCTGGGTCAGACCTCACCGGCCAATAACTACATCAATGCGATTTGCGAAGATAAGCCCCATAACCTGCTCTGGATTGGTACCCGCAACGGGCTGGCCGCTTATGATCCGGTCCGGAAAACCTACCAGAACTACCTGAGCCGGGTGCTGTCGGGCGATGTGAACGGGGTAGATGTATCGGCGCTGTTTATGGCGTCAGACGGTACGCTCTGGATCGGGACCCGGTATAATGGCCTTTACCGGTTCAGAGACCGTCAGCCGGAACGGATTGCGGAAAGCCCTCAGGGCCCGAAATGGTATGATCTCAGCATCGAACACATTACCGAAGACCGGTTTGGCACCATCTGGGTGGCGTCGTTTAATGCCGGATTACACCGGTATACCCGGCAAGGCCGCTACCTGAGTCCGGCGGAAAACGTCCTGAAAACCCGCCAGATTACCTCGCTGCTCTACGAGCCGCAGCAGGATATACTCTGGGTCAGCACCCGCGACGCCGGCGTGCTGAAAACAAAGATAACGGCCGACACTATACGCTTACTGAAGCGGTTTGCGTATGTCCCGAAAGACAGCAGCAGTCTGGCGACTAATTATACCTGGCCACTGCTCAAGGACCAGCAGGGCGATTTGTGGATCGGCACCATCGGCGGGGGGCTTCACCGGTTACGCCGTCAGCCGGCCGGGCAGGAACACATCGAACGCTTTCAGAAATGGCTGCCGGAAACCGACGTCGAAAGCCTGCTGACCGACGCCGTCGGGAACCTGTGGGTCGGTGGCGCCGGGCTGTTCCGCTTTTCACCGGCAACCAAAGCACTGCGGCACTATGACGTGACAGACGGCCTCCAAAGCAACGCGTTTAAGGTTGGGGCGGCCCTGCGGGCGCAGGATGGTACCATGTATTTCGGCGGCACCAACGGCATTACGTATTTCCGGCCTGCTGCCCTGCAAACGGCCTCTGCCCCTCCGGTAGTTCAGATTACCGGTCTTCGGATCATGAATCAGGCCATTGGCATCGGTGATACGCGGGATGGCGATGTGGTGGTACCGTGTGCATTTGCCGCTTCGCCGACGGTGACGATCCATGCCGCAGATAACGACTTCTCCGTGGAGTTTGTGGCCCTCAACTACCTGAATCCCACAAAACATCAGTATGCCTATCAGCTCGTGGGCTACAACAGAGACTGGGTACAGCCTGCGCCGGGACAACGCTCCGCTAGCTTTGCCAACCTCCCCCCCGGCAATTATACCTTTCTGGTCAAAGCCAGTAACGGCGACGGTGTGTGGTCGGCCAAACCAGCCATGATGCAGTTCAGGGTGCTGCCGCCCTGGTGGCGTACGTGGTGGGCCTGTATGCTATACCTGCTTGCCGGAACAGGAGCACTCCTGGTTTACCGGCGCGTAACCGGTACCCAGCGGGAACTCAAGAATAAACTGGCCTTTGAACAGTTTAAAAATGACAAGGAAAAAGAGCTGACTGACCTCAAAATGGCATTCTTCACCAACGTTTCGCACGAGTTACGGACGCCGTTGACCTTGATTCTGGGGCCCATGGAAGAACTGGCTACCAGTCAGCATCCTCTGACGGGGTATCAAGACCGCATTGTGCTGATGCATCAGCAAACCCGCAAACTGTTCGACCTCGTGAACCAGTTGCTCGACTTCCGCAAAGTCGAAAGCGGCCACGTTTCGCTACAGATCAGCCGCGGAAATATCATTGAGTTTCTGACCGAAATCTTCCTTATTTTCCGTCTGAAAGCCGAAGAACACGCGCTGGACTACCGCATGGCGCTTCCGGAGGAGCCGGTGCCGCTTTATTTTGATCGCAGCAAACTCGAAATCGTGCTGACAAACCTGCTCTCGAACGCCCTCAAATACACGCCGGACGGAGGGAAAATCCGGCTGTCGGCAACGATCACCGGTCATCCGGAGCAGGAGTCGGTACGGCAGGCAGGTAAACTGACCAACAACTTTCTGGAGATCAGGGTACAGGATTGGGGAGTGGGCATGCCGGCAGAGGAGCTGGACAGGATTTTTGATCCCTATTATCAGGCCTCGCACACACGCACGCTGCGAATGATCGGCAGCGGAATCGGTCTGTCGCTGGTCAAACAGTTTGTCGCGTATCATGCCGGTGAGATTACCGTCGACAGTGCCGTGCAGCAGGGCACCACCTTTACCCTGCGGCTGCCATTCGGCCACAGCCACTTTGCGCCGGCCGATATACAGGAGGCCGGACAGCCGGGCGATCTGTACGAGCTTCCGGCAACCGGAACCTCATCATTGCCGGACCCGGACGCACCCGATGCCGAGCCCATGCTGCCCCAATCGCTCCGGATACTGCTGGTCGAAGACAACGACGAAGTACGCCACTACCTGCAGCAACTGTTTGAAGCTGATTTTGACGTTATGACAGCACCCGACGGTCTGGAAGGCTGGCAAAAAGCGCAGCACAGCCAACCTGATCTGGTCATCAGCGACATTATGATGCCTTACAGCGACGGGCTCGAACTCTGCAAGCGCATCAAGCAACACCCGAAAACCATGCATATTCCGGTAGTATTGCTGACGGCGCGGGCCGCAGCCATGCACGAGCTGGAAGGGCTGGAAACGGGTGCCGACGACTACGTAGCCAAGCCCTTTAACCCTCGCCTGCTCTATGCTAAAGTGACGACTCTTCTCCGGAACCGGTATAAACTCCGCGAGTACTACCAGCGGCAGATTCTGCTGGAACCGACCGACGTCGTAATCCCCGATGCTGACAAGGCGTTTCTGGAGCAGGCCATGCGCATTGTGGAGGCCGAATTGCAGAATCCGGCCTTCAACGTCCAGACGCTGGTGCAGGAGATGGGCATGAGCCAGTCGGTTTTTTATCGCCGGTTAAAGAGCATTACGGGCCAGACCGTTGTTGAGTTTATCCGCGATGTACGCATGAAACGGGCGGCGCGGCTCTTAGCCACGAGCAACCTGCGGGTCTCCGAAGTAGCCTATCAGGTCGGCATCGAAGACATTAAGTATTTCCGGAAATCGTTCCAGAAAATCTTCTCGCTCTCCCCCTCCGACTACGCCCGCCAGCACCGGTCAACGGGGATTGCAGAGGAATGAGATTAACAGAAACCCTGCCTTCCGGGAAGTTGAACAGCTATATTACTGTTGCTTACCAGGATAGCCCCCCTCTATGAGGCGCCTGATACTGCTTGAGCCAGCTCGGTGGTTTCGACACCGAACGGTTCTTCTTCGCTCTACTCATGGTCGTAACATGTTTAGAGTGAAACATGCCTCCACCTCCGGGGAGGTATCGGGCTGGTCGGCTGCTGGTAACAGTTGACCGGCACTGCAATTTACTACTTATACATATAAAACCCCGATCATAAGAAGGTCGGGGTTTAGTATTTTAGTAGACTCTTCTATTTTTTTGTTAGCTGTTTCCTGTCCCCGTTATCGCCTGCGTTCCGCGACTGAGCGGTCGGCCCCTCCGACTACGCCCGCCAGCACCGGTCAACGGGGATTGCAGAGGAGTAAACCAAAACTCCCCGAGAGTTTTGAACCCTCGGGGAGCTACAACTACGGGGAGTTGATTTTACCGCTTCGGAGCCGGTTTCGGGAAGACGCTATGAGAAGCCGCCCACTTACGCCATTCGCCGTCGAGCTGCTTTACCCTGTCGGGGTATCTGGCGGCCAGATCCGTCGTTTCGGTACGGTCGCTGGCCAGATGGTAGAGTTGCCAGGTGGTGTCGCGACCCGACGCCACAATCTTCCAGTCGCCGTAACGGGCGTAGCGGGCGCCAAAGTGTTCGTTGAACAGCCACGGATGACCCACCACCGGCCTGCCGGCAAACGAAGGCACCAGACTCACCCCCGTTGAGGGCGTAATGGCGTGGCCACGGTACGTATCCGGATACGTTGCGCCGGCCAGCTCCACAAACGTGCTCATAAAGTCCATGACATGGCCTACCTGTGCGCTGAAGCTGCCTTTTTTCGCCTTAATACCCTTCGGCCAGCAGGCAATCACCGGCGTATGCACACCTCCTTCGTTTGACTCCGCTTTCCAGTATGTATAAGGCGTGTTGGCGACATTTGCCCAACGCTGCCCGATCGACGCAAAGGACGTCTGCGGCCCGGGCATTACCTGTTTTTTCAGATCATACGAAATCGGGCGGCCGTCGCGGGTCTGATTCGGCCGGTCGAAACCGGGACCGTAGGCCGCACAGTTTTCCGGACTCGCACCGTTGTCCGACAAAAAGATAATCAGCGTATTATCCAGCTGACCAGTCTCGCGCAGGGTCTGAATCATGCGGCCAATGCCCTGATCCATCCGGTCGATCATGGCCGCGTGTACGGCCATCGCACGGGCGTCCCACTCCTTGTCGGGATTGGCCTCCCAGCTCAGATCGTTTTTAAAACGGGCCGACAGTTTGGTAGTTTTCGGGTCAATCAGTTGCATGTTCACCATTTTGTCGTAGCGGGCTTTCCGGATGGCATCCCAGCCACCTTTATAGGTGTCCTTATATTTCTCAATATCTTCCGGCAACGCCATCAGAGGCCAGTGCGGCGCGGTGTGGGCTACATAGAGGAAAAACGGCGATTTCGATTTAGCAAACGCCTTGATATAGGCAACCGTTGTGTCGCTGATGGCATCGGTATGGTAGTAGTTCTTCGGCACCTTCGTGACCGGCTTTGTACCACTCACGAGGCTGAACGGATCAAAGAAATCCACTACCCCCCAGATATTGCCGAAATAGCGGTCGAAGCCGCGGCTGGTCGGATACTGGTCAACGGGGGAAAAATCGCCGAAGTCTTTTTTGTGGTTCAGCCAGTCGAGCTGATCCTGCGCGTTTTTCTGCACAATGGTGTTCGATACGTGCCACTTGCCGGTCATCCCGGTTTGGTAACCCGCCGACTTCAGCACCTCGGCCAGCGTCACCGTATTATCCGTCAACCGGCCGCGATAGCCCGGTTCGGGTTCGTCGTCGGTCATTTTACCGATACCGGCCTGGTGGTTGTAGAGGCCCGTCAGCAGGCTGGCGCGGGTCGGGCAACAGCGCGAGGTATTGTAGAACTGGGTATAGCGCAGCCCGTTACTGGCCAGGTAATCAAGGTTCGGGGTGTTGATTTCGCTCCCGTAACAGCCCAGATCCGAAAAACCGAGGTCGTCGGCCATCACCACAATAATATTCGGCCGTGGTGCAGCAACAGGTGCGTCCTCTTCTTTTTTGTAAAAGCCGGTACAAACCAAAATGGCTGCGGCCGATGTGATGGCGAGCGATAAGACAATACCCCGTTTCTTCATCTTATTTCTGTTTTCCGGTTAACGTTTTAATTACTTTTATTTCATCCTGGCTAAACGGCGAGCCGTCTTTCCGGAGAATGTCGTGAAACCACAGGTCCGGCTCTTTCCCGTCCGGGACCGGCGTTCCCCAGGCAAAGATCGTATTCGTTTTGCCGGCAACAAATCCCCAGTTGATTGCCCCGATATTTTCTTCTTTCAGCATCGGCATAATGGTCTGAAACAGACTGCCGTTGCGGCGGGCCATGTATTCCGTACAGATCAGCGGTCGCCCTTGCTTCCGCAGCTGCCCGATTATCTGCCGGTGTTTATCGCTGTAGCCGTAATGATGATAGGTAACCACATCGGAGTTCTCACGCTGAAAGGTATTCAGTTCGTCAAATTTCGGTCCCCAGCTCCACAATCCGGCGCTGATCGGCTGCGACGGATTTACCTCCTTCGCCCAAGCAAAAACGGCTTTCAGCAACGGCATACTTTTGTTGACACGGCCGTTATTGCCCGGCTCGTTGTAGAGGTCCCAGAGCAGAATCCGGTTGTCGGTTTTAAAGGTCGTCATGACATCCTTCACGTAACGCTCCAGCATCGGCAGGCTGTCGGGATGGCTGTCGAGCATCGCGCCCGGGTCGCGCACCCAGCCGCTGTTGTGGATGCCGGGTTTCGGGTCCGGCTGTTTGCCGGGCAGGTAGGTTTCGTTCCAGCAATCGTCGAAAAACACCAGAATAGTTTTGATCCCGTGCTTGTCCGAAATCCGGAGGTAGTCGTCCAGCCGTTTTTTGAAGCCGTCGCGGTCAGATGTCCAGGCCACATGGTGCAGATAAACCCGCATCGCGTTGAAGCCCAAATCCTGCGCCCAGCCTAACTCGCGGTCAATCGTCTGCGGATCGTAGGTGGCCGCCTGAAACATTTCGAGCTGGTTGATGGCAGTGCTCGGCTGAAAGTTACAGCCTCGCAGCCAGCCTTGTTTCTTATACCACGCATCGGCCTGTGCGGCCGTCCACCGTGGCTGTGCATATACGCCTGACAGGGTCAACACCACAATCAGGGCAGCTAAAATGATCTTTTGCATGTTTAATTAATGGATAATGAATAATGGGAAATGAATAATGGCCTTGCTGAATCCTGATCAATCCTTTTCCATCCCGTTTCACCTTATTCATTGTTCATTTCACATTATTCATTGTTCATTTCACATTATTCATTATTCATTGATTCAATACCCCGGATTTTGTACACACAATTTATTGGCGTCGATTTCGACCTGCGGAATCGGGAACAGTACCCGCTCGGGTTTGGCGTTGGCGACACCCCGCGCCTGTGCCAGCGAAATAAACGTTCCCTGACGGATCAGGTCCTCACGACGTTTGCCTTCTGACACAAACTCCCAGCCACGCTCCCGTAAAATGGCGGCCCGAAACGCTTCTTTGGTGGCCGCATCGGCCGTTGGCAGGTTTGGAATCCCCGCCCGCGTACGTACCTGGTTGATGAGCGCCGTGGCCTCGGCCGTCGGTCCGTTCAGCTCGTTCAGAGCCTCGGCACGGGTTAGCAGAATGTCGGCATACCGGTAAACCGGTACGTCAGTGCCGCTATTGTTGCCGACTGTATTGTTGTCCCAGTATTTAAAGCTGCGCGCGTTGTCGCCCGTCGAGAGGTCGATGGTCTGGTTGCTGCTGTTGACGTAGCTCGTGCAGATCAGCTGCAACCGCTTGTCGTTAGCGGCAAAGCTACTTGTAAACGCCGTCCGCAAGCGGTATTGTGTCGCGAAGTTCGACATGGTTGCCTTATAGGTAAAATTCGGGAACTGCGGGCTGCTCTTATAGGCAGGGGGCAAGGCGCCGGCCTGATACCAGTTACCGAACGGGTCTTCCGGACGGCACTGCAGCACCAGAATCATTTCCTTATTGGCTGCTCCTTCGTTTTCAATCCGGAACATCCCGACAAAATCCGGATTCAGGGCATAATAGTTAAAATCCATAACGGCTTTGGCGGCATTAGCGGCCTTCTGCCACTGCTTTGTATTCAGGAAAAATTTGGCCAGTATGCTGTTGGCCACCCCTTTATTAAAGCGGCCATAGGCTTCTTCCTTGCCGGGATCCGGCAAATCAGCCAGCGATTCCGTAATTTCCTTTTCGATAAATGCCAGGATCTCCGCGTCGGTCGCCCGCGCTAATTCCGCAGGTTGTGTAGTGGAGGTACGCAGCGGTACGGGTCCGAAGAAATTATACAGTAATGCATATGCCTGCGCCCGCAGCACACGGGCTTCGGCTTTGTAGAGCTTCTTCACGGCATCGGCAGCCGTTACGTTATCAATGTTTTCGATAACTCCGTTGGCGTCGCGGATGGTCCGGTAGTTCGGAGCCCACATATCGTCGTTGAACGTGCCCAGTGAAGGGTCCCAGGTAAAGTTAATGAGCTGAATCAGCTGCCCGTTTTCGGCTCCGCCTGTATTAAAGCCCATATCGGTAGACACCTCAGAGTCGTTAATTACATACCGCGAATTAGTCTGGGTCTGGGCCTGGGCGTAGGCCGAAAACAGCAGCGCTTTAATGCCGCTCTCGGTCGTCAGGACGTTACCCGGCGAAAATTCAGAGCGGGGTGAAACTTCCAGCGCTTTTTCGCAGGACATCATGGCGAAAACCAGCCCGAGGGAAGCGATATAATGGTATGCCTTTTTCATGTCGGATGATTGTTATGCGTTACGGTTGTGCTTAGAATTGCAGATTCAGTCCTGCCGTAAATGTCCGGGTTAAAGGATACGTGTTGTAATCGATGCGTAAGATATTGTCGCCAAGCGCGTTGGCGGCCGGATCGGAGCCACTGTACTTCGTGAAGTTGTACAGGTTCTGGCCATTGAGAAATACCGAGGCGCCGTTTACATAGCGGTTTTTCGGCAATGGCAGCTTATAGGACAACCGGATAGCCTGCACCCGCAGATACGACGCATCTTCAACCGTTTTGTTGGTCACCTGACGCTGCCCCTGTACATCATTCGGCAGAAATGACGGATAGTCGTTTGTCGGGTTGGTCGGGGTCCAGCGGTTCAGGTAGGGCACCGCCAGTTTGTTGCGGCGGTAATCGACCGGGTAATAGGCATCGACCAGGCTGCTGTTCAACATCTTAGCCCCTTGCGATCCTTCAAAGAAAATATCCAGAATCAGCGTTTTGTAGGATACACTGGTGTTAAAGCCATAATAGAAATCAGGCAGTGACTTACCCAGAATAATGCGGTCGTTGGCGTTGATCACCTTGTTGCCGTCCAGATCGCGGTATTTCAGATCGCCCGGACGCACCCCCGACTGCGCCTGTCCGAAATCATCGCCGGTTTGCCAGACACCATCTACAAGGTAACCGTAAAAGGACCCGATCGATTCGCCCGGTTTCAGGATGCTCACCTGACCGATGCTGCCCGGCCCTGAACCAATAAACTGCGATACCTTACCCAGACTCAGCACACGGTTTTTCAGGGTGGTGATATTAAACCCGGCATCAATCCGGAAATCCTTACGGTCGACGGCTACCCCTTTGAGCGCCACCTCGATACCGGTGTTACGCATACTGCCGACGTTTTCGATCCGGCTGCCAAATCCGGTGCTGACCGGCTGCGGAATGTCATAGAGCAGTTTCGAGGTTTTCCGGTTGTAGTAATCAATGCTGCCCGTCAGGCGGTTATTGAAGAACCCGAAGTCAAAGCCGATGTCGGCCTGTACGGCAGATTCCCACTGCAAATCGGGGTTGGCACTGCGTGATGGTTGCAGCGAGCTGACGCGATTGCCGTTGAACACCGCGTTACGGCCCGCTGAGAAGGTCGAGAAATAGAGATAGTTGATCGTCGGCTGGTTTCCCGTAGCCCCGTAGCTGGCGCGGAATTTCAGGTCGCTCAGGCCGTTGATGTTTTTCAGGAAGTTTTCCTCGATAGCCCGCCACGCAAACGCTGCCGACGGGAAATAGCCAAACCGTTTGTTCGGGCCGAAACGCGCCGAGCCATCGGCCCGAACCGAGAGCGTCAGCAGGTATTTACTCATGAATGCGTAGTTGACCCTGCCCAGAAACGATACCAGTTTGTTTTCCTGCCGGCCACTGCCCACGCCGTTCAGCGTGTTATCGCCGGTGCCCAGAGCGTTGAAGGTCAGGTCCGGCAACGAGAACGACCGTGAGTTGGCGATCAGACTGCTGGACGTATAGCGCTCGTAGGTTGCTCCGGCCACCGCCGTAATACGGTGGTTCTTAACTTCCTTGTTGTAATTCAGCGTTCCTTCCGTCAGGTAGTACCCGCGTTTACCATCCCGTACGTCGGCATAACCGTTGTACGACAAACCGGTCAGCGTTGTCGGATCGATCCAGAAATAGCGCTGGTTGTCATTCAGATCGACCCCGACGCGTACTTTGGCCGACAGCGACGGCATCAGGAAATACTCGGCAAACATATTGCCGAATGTCCGGTACGTGTCACCCATGCCATACTGCCCGTTGATGACCGCCAGCGGGCTGTCCATGGGTGCCATCAGCGACGAGCGGTAGTACGTCCCGTCAGGGTTGTAGGCCGGCACAGTCGGATCGTAGTTCTGAGCCATATACAACGCACTGGCGTTATCGTTCAGACCGACACCGGTTGCGTTGTAGGAATCGCGGGTATAGGCCGTTGCCAGGCTGATGCCGACGTTATATTTATTCGCAATTCCGTTTTCGAGGTTCACCCGCGCGTTGTAGCGACGCGTCGCCGAATTCAGCATGATCCCGTCCTGATTGTAGTAACCCGCTGAGATGTAATATTTTGTATTGGCACCAGCCCCGCTAAACGACAGGTCGTGGGTCTGAATCGGTGCATCGCGCAGCAACAGGCTCTGCCAATCGGTATTGCTGTTGGTACCGGTCACCTTCGGCGTCGACAGTTTGCCCAGATCAATGATGGAGTTAATGACGTCGGTGTATTCGGTACCGGTCATGAAGCGTTGTGTATGCGCCACTTTCTGCACCCCGTACGAACCGTTGTATTCGACCTTCAGTTTACCGTCCTTCCCTTTTCTGGTCGTAATCAGGACAACGCCATTGGCCCCCCGCGACCCGTAAATAGCCGTTGCCGAAGCATCTTTCAAAATCTCAATCGACTCAATATCGGCCGGATTCAGGCTGTTCAGCGGCGTCCGGTTGTTGGGATTGCTGGTTGTACCGCCCGCGCTGGCCGACCCGATGGCGGCAGCATCGTTTACCGGCAAACCGTCTACCACATACAGCGGATCGTTATTGCCTGTAATCGACGTGATTCCCCGGATCTGCACGCTCATAGCGGAGCCAGGCTCACCGCTTTTCTGGTAAATCTGCACACCCGGCGACCGGCCTGCCAGCGTCTGCTGGAGGTTTACGTTAGCGCCCCGTGTCAGGTCCTGGGCTTTCAGCGACGTTACTGAGCCGGTCAGGTCGCTTTTCCGCACGGTACCGTACCCAACGACCACCACCTCATTCAGCGACTGGTTGTCTTCTTTCAGCCGGACGTTCAGCTCCGACCGGTTACTCAGCGCTACCTCCTGCGCCACATACCCAACGTAGGAAAATACCAGTATCACCGAACCCGCCGGTTCGGGAATGCGGAGCGAATAACGGCCCTGAGCATCCGTGGTAGTACCGCGGCTGGTTCCTTTTACAAGCACACTGACACCAGGCAGCGGCGCACTGTTGTCCGCACTGGTTACCGTACCGTTGACGGTAACATCAGCCGGGCGTTCGGCCGCCGCCGCTATGGCGCTGGTGGTGGTATTTTCGTGGGCGGGGGCATTGGCTTCCATCGGGCCGGAATCCGGTTCAGTTTGTGCGGGAAATCGGGCCTCGTTAGCCGAAGCTGACGATTTACGCGCCAATACTACCCACGTGCCGGGTTTCACCTGTTTATAACGCAGGTTAAACGGTTTCAGCAAGCGGCCCAAAGCCCCTTCCAGTGATGTTGTACCAGCCAGTGCATCGACGGCCACCGTAAGGTTAGCCACCGTCCGGTCTTCAAACAGAATGTCGGCCCGGTAACGGCTCTTCAGTTCATTCAAGGCATCTGCCAACCGGTGGGTGACTACCGCCGGCGTACTGCCTGTTATACGCGACTGTTGCCGGGCCATCGCCATAGTCTGACCGCTGACGGGCAGCGGACCACTGAGCAGTACGCCTACAAGCACGACAGGCAGTCCAGATGAAAGTACATGTGAACGCATAAGTAAGTTATTCGGAAAGGGGAAGTAAGTCAGTTAGTTATTCAAAAAAGGTAACGGTATTCTCTTTTTGCTTGTAGTTGATTTCGAGCAGTTCGGCCACCACCTGAAGAAATTCATCAGCGTTATCTGCCTGAAACGAACCGGATACCGTCCGGTTCGCCAGGTCGGGGTTTTTCAGCACCACATGGAGGTTATAATTATCGCGCAGCAGGTCGGCAATTTCGCTGACCGGTGTACGTTTAAAGACGAACCGGTGTTCGCGCCACGCCGTACTGACAGCCGGCTCCGGAAGATGACTCTGCTCCAGCCTGCCCGACGCGGTGATACTCACGGCATCGCCCGGTTTAAGCCGCAATTGCTGCACCGCTTTGGCCGCATTCCGGTAATTGAGCTGGACCGCCCCTTTACTCAGAACGACTTTTGTGCCGCCCGGCCGGTCATACACATTAAACTCTGTACCAAGCACTTCGACATCCAGCCCGCGGTGCGTATGGACAATAAACCGCTGGTGGGTAGCCGTGTGTCGTACGCTGAATGCCGCCTCCCCCGTCAACCAGACCGTACGGGATTCATCGCCAAAGCCGAACCGTGGCAGGCGCAGGCTTGAATGGGCATTGAGGGTGACTTCGGAGCCGTCGGGCAAAGTAAACCGGCGTGTCTCGCCATAAGTCGTTTCTACCACGGTAAACAGAATCCGGTTACGCATCAGGTACGTACCGAGACCAAGTATGACCGTGACCGAAGCCGCAATTAACCACCGCGAAGGGCCGAAAAAGCCTAACCGCCGGATAACCGGCGCTGGCGGCGAGTCGGCGGGTGTGTGTTCAGGTTTCATTGCCGCAATCCGGGCCGACAGTTGGGCGAAGGCCGTATCTTCGTCGGCCAGGTATTGCAGGTGCTGACGTTCCCATTCATCCAGCCACGCCATATAGGTCAGCTGATTCGCCGGCTGTTGCAGCCATTCCGCAATCATGGCCCGCTGTAAGGGTGTGGCACGCCCGCTGAAGTGCTCAAACAACGTTTCTTTCATCGTAACCTTATTCATTCCGCAAAGGTGGTTAGGGTGGATACAGACGAAACCGGCCGTTCATAAGGCTGACTCAGCAGCAGCATCCCGCAGAACAGTCCCATACGCAGGGTTTGCCGCAGTTGCGACAAGGCACGGCTCAGGTGCGCTTCGATGGTTTTAGGCGAAATCTGAAGCTCTTCCGCAATTTCACGGTGTTTTTTTCCCTCAAAGCGGCTCATCACAAACACACGCTGACACTGCGGCGGCAACAGGCGCACGGTTTCCTCAATGCGCTGATACAACTCGGTATATTGCAGCAACTGCTCCGGATTCTGCACATGGCCGGCATCCAGCCGGTCCCGATCCGTCTGGTCATCGACCGGTACCGCTTCCAGATTAAACTCCTGCCGCAGGTGTGAATACGACCGCTTCCGGACCGCGCTGTACAGATAGGCCTGAAACGAGGTATTGATCTGCGTATGCACCTGATTTTTCCAGAAGCTGAGAAACACCTCACTCACCAGATCTTCGGCAATAGCCCGTGAATGCACAAACCGGACTGCCTGGCTGCATAAGGGCCGGTAATAACGCCGGAACAGCAGTTCGTAGCCACGGCGGGCATCTTCGCTAAATGCCTGACGAATCATAAATTCAGGATCCATCAGCACCTGATCTCCGGTCGGCCCGCCAAACGGATTTGTTGATACTACAGGGTTGGGTAGTTTTTCTGCCATTACGGTCAACTCATCATCACCTATCTCTAAGTCTGACTTTACCGCCTCTTCCCTTAGTTGATTCGTAGATTTTTTTTCATTATTCGGAGGCAGCAATTCATCCTCTTCCATAAACCGTTGATTTACAATCTATCTATGTACGGGCGACCCCATGTGGTCGCCCTTTTCTCTCCCCCCACATAGTCGCCCTTTTCTCTCCCCTCATGTGGTCGCCCTTTTCTCTCCCCCCATGTGGTCGCCCCTTTGCCCTCATGCCCACCTAGTCGCCCTTTTACTTCCATGCCCACGTATTTGCCCCTTTACCTCCATGCCACAAGTATTTACCGGTATACAACCCCGCAGCGGCACCACCGGCAATAAAAAACTTAAATCCTATAGATCTTATAGTATAATTCAAAAAAAACATAGCCGGTTTGTTAACCGGCCCTTGGTGGGTCAAAAGTGCAAACAGGAAATCAATTCAGCAAAAAAATAGTGATTGCGCAGAAGATATTGTCTATTGAGCAACAGTAAAATCTGTAATTCCTTCCAGTAAAGAGCTCCACTGGCCGGGCGTCCGGTAACGGCGGAAATTTTTAACGCGGTGAAATGTCAGAAAATTGGAGTTGTGCTGGTTGTCGGCCCCGCCCATGTTATCGTCGAAAGCCGTCCGGCAGGCCATCACAATGTCCTTCCCGTCAAATTGCCAGTCAACGTACTGAAATCCGTGTTTTTCGATATCGGGGTGATGCAGCACAATGCCACGGATTGTCCAGTTTTTCAGATCCGGCGACGAAATCATTACCTGCGCATTACGGGCCCGTTCACGCTTATAGGCCCGGTATGCTGGCAGGGCGTAGTTCGTAAACGTGTAATAGCGTTTTGTTTTGGCATCAAAGCGTATGTTGAACTTCTTACAGGCACCCGGTAACGTAATAAACCGGACGGATGCCGAATCGGCAGTTTTCCCGTCTGCGCTTACACGGTACATCACCGCCTGATCATCTTCCGGATTGTTGACCCGGAGAATATTCAGGATGTTACCTTCCGGATCCATCACTACATTACCTTCCAGCCACGCGTTACCAGGCTTCCAGGCATCCTTGTTGTAAACCAGTTGCGGGGTAAACTGCCAGCTGGCAGGATCAAGCAGATCAGCACCGACCGGAGCCGACGCGACAAAACTCCGGAAATTTCCCCAGCTTGTAACCGGCACATTGCGTTCCATCCCTTTCCAGACGCGGCCGTTGTATATCTGCACCGGTACCGAAGCACAATGATATCCTTCATCGCGGCTAAGATACCCCTGCTCCACAGTACTCCAGGTATGCCCGCCATCGGCCGAGCGCCTGATGGTCATGCGGCCGTATTCGCGGGTGGTACCCAGCAGGTACAGCGCCCCCTGATTTGTAAAAAGAGTCCCCCACCACAGGCTATCCAGTTCCGCAATTTTCTGCCAGCTTTTCCCCCGGTCGGCCGACTCAAACACGTGGGTGTGTTGCGGTGTCGGGCCTTTACCGAAAATATCGTGCGAGGCCACATACCGGCCGTTCGGCAGAATAACAATACTGGGTGAGCCGAGGTAATTGCGGGTCGATTTCGGCAGGTGGTCAATCACTACACCCGGCACATCCGGAAAGGATTGGCCCGATGCGGACGACAACGCTCCGCAAGCATACAGACACAGGAGAAGGAATCGTTTCATAGTTCGCTCAGCATTCTTTATCACCGTACTTATTAGCCGGCAGTTTTGTATTGTTTTTATCCTGCAACTACTTTCACAGCAGGATTAAGCGACCGAGCCATTTCAGACATTACGGCAAATTCCGGCTGTCAGGCTAGTACAGGCTTTACGGGCCCTTTACTGCCTGATTACTTTTACAATTTTTGGCGGCTGGTTTCCGGTTTCTACACGCAGCAAATACCAACCAGCCTGTTTTCCCGGCAGTATACGAACCGGGCCGGACTCTTTCTGCCGGTCTATAGCAAGGTTATGCATTACCTGCCCCGAAGCACTGCATACTTGTATCCGGAACGATCCTGTTCCCGGAATAGTCACCTCTACAGCCTCGTCCAGTGTCGGGTTACCGGCAACACAGCAGTACAGGTTTGGGATCGTCCCGTAACCCCTGCCCGATCCAATGATCCGGCTGTGCCGTCCATGCAGTTATTCCGATAGCCTGATATTGGGTATTAAGCGACAGAAGCCGTCCGGTCGCCTGAAAAGTCATTGCTCCTGTCTGGCAATTGTAAAGCGGCATTGTCGCTACTCCCGGAAGCCCGTCATCAATATCCGTTATTGTCATGTCTACACCATTGCTCAGCACACTTCCTGATGGATTACTAACGAGTACACGCAGCGTTTTGCCATTATTAGCAAGCCGATCAAGGCCCGTAAGCGTGTATGTAGCCGATGCTGCACCTGTACTATTAACTCCGTTTAACAGGTTGTACCAGAATCGACGGCGGATCCAGTTTTTTCTGAGTTACATTAACAACTTCCGGTAAACCATTGGGTGCCAAAAACAAAAGATTAACCACCTGAGTGCCGGTACCTGACGTAATACTGGTTATCAGCCAGCTTGCCGGATTTACAAGCGACCAGCTACTGTTAGTTGTCAAGGTCAGCGTAACCGGCCGATTATTCCACCCATCCATAGTCAGCCTGTCAGTTGACAGTCCCAGAACAGCGTCCCCGGGTCTCTCCTCAGTATATGCCCTGCCGATTATCTTTTTTCCGGATGAAAGAGATGATGCAGTACCACCGGCGGCCAGAAC
Organism: Arsenicibacter rosenii; assembly: GCF_001870735.1. Classification (GTDB taxonomy): domain Bacteria; phylum Bacteroidota; class Bacteroidia; order Cytophagales; family Spirosomataceae; genus Arsenicibacter; species Arsenicibacter rosenii. The sequence goes on from NZ_MORL01000003.1 coordinate 524,946, forward strand.
AGGCAGGGACCCGATGAGGTACAAACAGATAAGTGTGGCAATAAAGTATACTTAATTGCGAATCTGTTCCGGCAAAGTGAGCTATCAGTCTGACTTTTTATTTTACACGTACTCATACGAAAACCTGCTCTGATATACGCCAATAAATTTCAGTGTACCAGTCTATAAAGACCAGCTCTGTTCGTATTTTGCGCTTCCTTTACACATCATTCATCCACTGACATTATGCTGGTTATCTGTGCGACACGCTTTTGTTTTTTATGGTCAGCCTTTCTGCTCACGCTTTCGTTTTGTCGCCTTGCGGCTCAGTCTGCCCCGGCCGGTAGCCCCGTTATCACCGTCCAGCCGGAAAGCCGGGTCATGTGGACGGGCATCCCTGTGGCGCTTTCCGTTGGTGCAGCCCGTATGGCAACTGACGTTTCGGGAGAGGAGATACAGTTGATTCCGCTGGGTAATCCGACAACCAAAGGCGATATTGAGGTTGAGCTACAGGCGGCAGGAACAGGTATACTGCATCTTCAGGTGCTGAATACACAAGGGCAGCTGATCAGCGAGCAGGGCATTACACACCCTACCGAACGTCAACGGGTACGTGTCTCCCCGGGCAAAGCCACAGGCGTTTATTTTCTGAAAGCCATTACTCCAACCCGGACAAAAACGATTAAAGTTTTTAGCTATTGATACTATGCCCTCTGCTACCCACGACCGCCACACAGCCCCTCAGCCGCTCGAAACCATCGGATTAGCCATCTCAGGCGGGGGCTTCCGCGCCGCATCATTCAGCCTTGGCTGCCTGGCCTATCTGCATCACTGCACCATCGAAACGGAAGAGGCAACTACCGAAACCCTGCTGAGCCGGGTGCGCTTCATTGCGTCGGCGTCGGGCGGGAGTTTTACCAACCTGCTATACGCAACCTATCTCTACACCGAACAGCCATTCGGCGATTTCTACAACGCACTGCGGGAGTTTATGAAGGGCGATGAACTGCTGGCGCAGGTATTTGCCACACTGGAGTCCGACTCCGCCTGGGAGGCCACGCCCGATAAGCAGCGCAACCTGATCAACGCCTTCAGTCTGGCGTATCAGCAGTTGTTTGACCGCGCCCTGCCGCCCGGCTCGCCGCACAAACACGTGACCCTCGGGTTGTTCGGCAATCCGGACCATCTGCCGCCGCTCCGGCAGTTTTGCGCCAATGCCACTGAGTTCCGCAACGGGCTGACCTTCCGGTTCCAGAATCCCGACCAGGACTCGCGGCAAGGCTGGGTCGGCAATTTCAGCCTGTACCTCGACCCGAGGCAGCTCAGCGTGACCAATAAGCTCCGGCTGGGCGATATCATGGCGGCTTCGTCCTGCTTTCCGAGCGGGCTGGAACCCATCATGTTTCCGAACGACTTCACTTACACCGGCGACACGCCCGCCGGTGGTCTGACACAAGCCGAATTGTCGGGGGCGCTGATCTGCCGCAATGCCGTTCAGCAGGCCCGGCAACTGCACGACAACGCGACGGAGGCCCAAAACCAGCTGGCGCCGCAGGAACAGCTGGACCTGACGATGGAGACCCGGCTAACGCCTGTGGCTGCCTCGCAACCCGAAGCGGATGCCATTACGTTCGGGCTGATGGATGGCGGCATCGACGATAATCAGGGGTTGGGCAGCCTGCTGCTGGCCGACGCCCGCCACCGCCGGGAAACCGGTCACGGGTATGGAACGCTGATTGCCTGCGACGTCAACAGCCCGTATATGAGCCAATATGCCCTGCCCCAAACCAAAACCGGTTTACTCTGGAACCGGTCGCTGCGGTTCTGGAGCCTCGCGGCCGGCATCCTGTTCGCCCTGCTGACGGGCACCGGCTACCTGTGGGATACCACGGCCGGTACCGTACTGAGTACCCTTGGCGTTTTGGGTATATTGCTGGTTATCGGCCTGAATTTTGGCCTGTACCGGACCCTGCAAAACCTGGGCGACGACGGGACCTGGGGATGGGCGGCGACGCGCTACGTCGGTTATTTCTTTACGATTCCGGTGGGTTCGCTGCTACAGATGATCAGTGCCCGCCTCCGGTCGACGGTGATTCTGGCCGCCGACGTGTATATGAAGCAAATCCGCCGGATGCATTACCAGCTCTTTTACGAAAACAAAAAGCTCGATAACCGCCGGGTTGCGTGCATGCTCCATACGCTGGCGAACACGTTTTATACCACCCCATCGGGAAACACCCGAAAAGCCACGTCGACGGCAAGCTGTGTGGCCCGCTATAACCTATCTCCTTCTGCGCTCATGCAACAAATAGCTGCCGACGCGCAGGCGATGGCAACCACCCTCTGGTTTGACCCCGCCGAAGTAAGCGGCGAGCGGCGGGACAAGCTCATTGCCACCGGTCAGTTTACGCTTTGCTACTCCCTGTTGCTGTACTTATGCAACCTTGAGCAAAAGCAGCCCCTCTCTCCGCAGCTGCAAGCGCTTCAGCGCCGGATGCTTACCGACTGGCAAGCCTTTCAGCAGAATCCGATGTGGCTGGTGAAGACCCCGCTTAGTAAATAAAGAAATTTTTTTTGAAGACAAAATAACAGTCTTTGCTACTTTACATTGAGTTCCATTAATACACCTTTTTAAATTATTTAACTATGAAAAATCTTTTCTACATCTTCTTTTTTGTTTTAAGTAATCCACTCATGGCTCAGCTTAACTATGTAGCCAATACGCCTAATTCTCCTACTCCGGGCACGTTCAACACGCTTGTTGGCCCAAATGCAGGTCTTTCTAATACAGGTAGCTACAATACATTTTTAGGCTATATGTCTGGTTATTCAAATACATCCGGCAACAACAATTCTTTTATAGGGTATAATGCCGGGCAAAATAATACAACAGGCACAAATAATTCCTTTATAGGGTATAATGCCGGGCAAAGTAATACAACCGGTACAAACAATGCATTTGTAGGGTATAATGCCGGGCAAGCCAATACCAGTGCCTCCCAAAATTCTTTTTTTGGTTTTCAGGCTGGTTATTTTAATGTAACCGGGCTTTCAAATGCTTTTTTTGGATCAAATGCCGGACAGAATAACCTGATCGGCAACAACAATTCATTTATTGGCACCTTTTCAGGGCAAAATAATACGGATGGTGGCAGCAATACATTTGTTGGTTATGCCGCTGGACAAAACAACTATCATGGCGGTCAGAATACGTTCATTGGGACAAGCAGCGGGCAAAGTAACACAGATGGTAGTAATAACATATTTGTTGGCCACCAAAGCGGTTACTCAAATACAACAGGCAGTGGTAATATCATGCTCGGTTTATTGGCCGGGTTCGCCAATCGTACAGGTGCTAACAATGTATTTTTAGGCAATCAGGCCGGCAGGGATAATACATTAGGAGGAAACAATATTTTTATCGGAGGGGCAACTGGATTTAAAAATACAACCGGAACAGGTAATATTTTTATTGGTGACAATGCGGGGCAGGAAAATATTTCCGGAGGAGCCAACATTTATATAGGAAGAGGGGCCGGCGAACGAGGTACAACAGGTTCACAGAACACGTTTATTGGTATGCAGGCAGGGTACAATAATCAGGTTGGGACCAATACATTTATTGGTTATAGTGCAGGTTTTACTAATACAACCGGAACAGATAATACATTTCTGGGTAATCGGGCAGGTACAAGCAACTCTACCGGCTCATTTAACCTGTTTGTCGGAGGTAGTGCCGGTAACTCCAATACAACAGGAAGAGAAAATCTCTTTTTTGGTGTAGGTTCAGGTTTCACAAATACAACGGGCCGATTCAACACGTTTGTTGGTCTGAACAGCGGTTACAGTAATGTGGCTGGAGAAAACAATGTATTTATCGGGCAACGGGCAGGTTTTTCCAACACGAACGGAAACTACAACATGTTTATAGGTGCTTCAACCGGATACTCTAACACAAGTGGGATATATAATACCTTTGTTGGCAATGGTTCCGGCTATTCTAATCAGGCAGGTACAAATAATACCTTTATTGGGTTAAATTCCGGATTCAAAACGAATGCTTCTGATAATGTAAGTATCGGCTATAATGCCGGGGTTGAAAATACAACAGGTACCAAAAATACTTTTATCGGAACTAATGCAGGCGTTTCTGCATCAAACCCAACCCTGCAAAATGCTACTGCTATTGGCTATGGTGCACTGGTAAGCACAAGTAACAGCGTAATCTTAGGAAATGCCGCAAATGTTGGCATTGGCAATACAGCACCAACGGCCAAATTGCATGTAACTACCGGAGTAAGCAATACAAGTGGCTTACGGTTAGAAAACCTGACCAGCGCCAGCCCTGCGGGTGTTAGTACCAGCAAATTTTTAACAGTAGATACGAGTGGCAATGTAATACTGGCCAATTACAGTTCAGGAGCACGGGAAGCAATTACGTCGGCTGAAGTATTGTGGGAGAAACGCGGAGATTTATTGCAGAGCGTATCGGGTACAGGTGTTGTAGTTGGTACAGGAGTGACAAAGCTACCGTCAGGATACAGCCTGTATGTTGGTCAGGGTTTACTGGCCGAGCGGATCAAGGTAGCAGTAAAGAACAGCAGCGAGTGGAGTGACTATGTGTTTTCTCCGGCATACAAACTCCGTAAACTAAGCGAAGTAGAAGCCTACGTAAAAGCCAACAAACATTTACCGGGCCTGCCAAGTGCCGAAGAAGTCGTACAGGAAGGTGTTGATGTACTAAAGATGAATGCCAGGTTGCTCGAGAAGATTGAAGAATTAACACTATACAGTATTCAGTTAGCGAAGGAAAACCAGACGCTCAAAAGGCAACAGCAAATTCAGACAGAAAAACAGCAAGCTGAAATAAATCAATTAAAACAACTTGTCAAGCAATTATTAGACAAGAAATAAGGCAAAGGATCAGTACCGCTATTGTTCAATATAAACGAGTAACAGCGGTACTTACTGTTTATTTTATTCTAACTAAGTGGTGATTTATTTAAAACGCTCTCCGATACAGGAACAATGAAATAAACATGATTCTTTTTATTGACTGTATTTAGCCCTTACTTTCCGATACAGAAAGTAAACAATTTACCTAAATTACTGATAAACAAATACTTACGTAAAACTACTAACCCTAACGGTACAAATAATACCCAGAAATACAAGTTAACCCTCTTTGTGTATCAATCCCCATACAGTTGAAACTTTTAACTTCCCCCTAATACATTAAATTATTATCATAATTAATATATAAAATGCATAGGATAAATAATTTATTATATTTCTTATAAACTTGAATAATAAATTGTTAAAGTCTATGAACACATAGGACTGAATTAGCAAAATAGGTACCTTGCGCCAAGTCTCGACCCAAATGGAAAAAAAAATAGATTTTTTAGCACCAAAGTTAGAGGGGATTAGGTTTGAAGATCATACCTTACCAGTCAATCTACTAGAGGACTTTTCCGCCCTTGAAGAGCTTATTTTTGAGGTCGCAAAACAAATTTTCTTGGAAGAGAATCCAAACAGAAAGCGTGTGCCTAAAGGTTTTACTGATAACGTAAGTCTAAAGCTATCAGGAATTGAAGAAGGTAGTACAATACCTAAGTTCGTATTAGTGACTATACTTAATTCAATGCTATTACTTGATGCTAATCCTAACTCAATGACTTACATAGAAAAGGCTAGGGATAGAATCATTGATACAATTAGTAATGCAAAACAAGGCAATCTTAGCTCTAATCTCTTAGGCCAAAAGTATTTGAATTTTTTCAATAGGATTGGCAAAAATCTCCAAGAAGGAGAATCTATAGATTTTTCACTTGATCACAGTGGAAAAGCCACTTTAGACAAAAATGTAAGAAAAAAACTTCTACTCTCTCGAAACGAGAGATTTGAATATTCTGATTCAATATCAATAAATGCCTCTGTATCAGCAATAGACAAAAAACATAACACTTTTACCTTAAATATTCAAGATCAAACTATTCCATGTAAAATTGATACAGCTTTCGACTTTATTGAAACAATTACCCAAGCGTTTAATGAATACGAAAAAGGTGCTTTAGTTTCGATCAAAGCAACAGGTATTTATAATGAGCAAGATAAACTAATTAACATTGATGCATTCGAATCAATGGATATTTTAGATCCATACGATGTAAAAGTCAGGCTCAATCAATTATCAGAAATTAAGGATAATTGGTATGAAGGAAGTGGTGTAGCGCCTGGTGTAGAATTCTTGAAGAAATTTGGTGAATACTTTGCTTCATATTATAATTTAAGTTTGCCATTACCAGCAATATTTCCTACCCTTGAAGGAAATATTCAACTTGAATGGAATTTACCTAAAGCAAAAGTGTTACTTGAGGTATACAGAAATGGGTTCTACTCTGAACTTCTTTTATCTAACGATGAAGACTTATTTGAAGAAGTAAATTTAAATCTTGACGATCAGAATGATTGGATCAAACTAAATAATATTATTAACATTTCAATGTAATGAAAGAGAACACACTCCTACACAGGCAAATTCACCCTAACTTTGTACAAAACAAAATAGTTTCGACACAAGCCTTCATTAAGGAAAATGACGTTGCTTCCTTATCATTTGTTCCAAAAGAGTCTGATAATAACAAATTATCAGTTTATAATGGTGATAAGTTTACACCTGAACAAGCCTACGACCACTATACACAAAAATTTACATCATTTGGAGTCCTATCTATAAGTAAGTCAGAGTGCGATTCGATAACTCCATTGTCAGTAGCAGAGGATAATGATCCGTTTGACGGTCATTCTTATATAGATTTTACTGCAATATCGAGTAAGAATCAAATAAAAATAAAAGCTCAAAAGCTAAGAGATACTGCCATAAAGCGGGGATGGTCGTATAGGAATAAGTAAAATACATGATTTATGTACAATACTTATTCTTAATAAATTTCCCACTAAAAAAATTTAATTCTTTCTTTCACTGAAAACAAACTCAATATTATATATTATAAATAGCATATAATACCAGTATTGATTTAATACTAAAGTTTTAGTATATTAAAATGCATAAGGAGGAGGCTAAAAAATCTTAATACAAATTTATTCATCCACTTATGACTCCGTAAAAAATGAATTCATGAAGCTTTAAGTTGCTCTATTAATCGCTGAATTTTTTGGAATATATTACTTTCATTAACTACTAACCATCTGATATCCATGAGTAGTTTAGGGATTTTATTTCTAATCAAACTATCAAAAACAATAGGAATAATTTTAGGTTTGTTTCGCTCATGATTAGTTATATACGCCAATTCAATCTCCTGTTTTACCCAATCACTATTTATTGAATTATTAGATAGCAAAACAATAAAATAATCTGATTCCTTAATTCCAGACTCAATAGTACTCACAACAGTATCTCCAACTTTAACATTAAAATCATCCATCCACACATGAATACCATTTTCACTTAAAAGTTCCGCTATATTAACAGCATATTCTTTATCATGTCCAGAATAAGAAATAAACGCGCTGATACGAGTTACATTCGTTTGACTAACAGGCAAAGTATAAAATCTACTTTCGTATTCTCGCCTATATTTTCCATCCAAACTTGTCAACTCATTTAAATGAAATAAAAAATCATATACTTCACTATGTGTTCCATCGTGATTATTATACTCTATAGTAAAAATTCTTTTATCTAGGGCAAGGCGTTTTTTTTCAAACTCATTAAGCCGGCCTCTTTCAACCAGTAGATAGTGAAAATCATTATTTCTCGAGTAAATTCCAGATAATCGTTCCAATAGATTTTCAACATCGGGATCAGACATACTAAAACCAACAAAAAGAACCGTATTTATTGTAAATAATGTTTCAAGAAAAGAACGATAAGCTGTACTTCTAAAAAGAATATTTTGATAATCATGGCTACCTAATATAATAGTTTCAGGTCTATTAATATCACCATGCATTTTAAAGACGAATTCATCATCTAACTTTAAAGGATTTGGCACCTTATCAAGGTCTTCTTGTGTAAGAACTACTGGAATGCGACCATCTCTTTTAAGAGTATAAGCTCCTTCTATTAAAGTATCATAATTAGTAGTTAAAATCCCAATAAATGGAATTTGTACTAGAATTTTATGAGTTTGGTTTGGTTTTAATTTCTTATCTAAAAAAATATCACGCAAATACTTAGCAATAGAAGGTTTTGATAAAACTTCTTGAAGTTCTTGAGCAACGGCTAATAAGTTTCCGTTTTTTACTGCCAGTTCAATCTCAGGCAATAAGCCAGAAAAATTATATCTATCTCTATGGGCAAGCTCAATTAATTCTAACAATAACTGAGGCCAATTTGGTAAATTTTTGGAATTACTGCGTTGGATTGGCATTGAAAGGCCCGCCCCACAAAAAGCCACCGCTTTTTTACTTATTATTGATTTTAATAAGTCTTCAGGTATATGTTTTACATTAAATGGCATATAAATTTAGTTTTTTTTAAAAAATATTAATTGCCTTAAATAATCATTACAGAATAAAAAAATAGCAATAATCATTAAAGACATATAAAACCCAGTTCAAAATTAAAACACATAGACAAAGTATAATATTTAAATTATTTATTTATCAAGAGCATTCCAATCATTATTTAGTAATTTAAGCAATAAATCATGGTCTTCATGATGCCCTTCAATTTTTGTAGTTATCTCTAATATATCTATACATTTTTTAAGACATTCTTTCCATTTTGAATTAGGAAAATATTGGCGCTCTAAAAAATATTTAGCCCAATAAGAAAAAGGAAACTTTGGATATTTCTCAATAACTTCGTTTATTTTTGGCAATAAATCCGGATTACGTATTACTCCAAAATTTGATCCTTTTTGGTATAGAATTAAATTCATTCTTGAAGACAAATCGTTATCAAATCCAGTAAAGTCACCTCCAAAATATACTCTTTCAAGCCCCACATGATTACGAGTTGCGTAATATGTATAATCTTTAACGTTGACCAAATCATCTTTTAACTGCTCTATAGTTTTATTCCGCTCCTCTATATCATACTGATATTGATCAATTTTTTTAAGCATACCTTCATTTTGTGAACTCAAAATCTTGTTTGAATTCACAATCTCAATATTTAAATCTAAAAGCTCTGTATTTTGACCTATCAACTTTGAATTACTTAATCTCAGCGTATCTATTATCTCTGCTTGAGATTCAATTTTATCATTTAGCTTTAATACTGTTGCATTTGTATTTGTCCCAATTTCAATACCAGTTTTTACGCCAGTCAATATACTTGAAGACTTCGCAGATGAGTTTTTATTATTTAAATATGTACCTAAAGCAGTAATTAAACCTCCTATAGTAGCAATAATTGCTCCTATTAGTATTATAACTATAGGTTTCTTCAAAAATTCGATAACGAAATCCATAATCTAAACGCCTTATTTAAGATCATTAATACATCTTACTTTAAAAGTAAACGAATATTTTATTCGAAAATATATAACATAAATTAATAACAATTTTTCAAATACAATAAGCCATCTGCTTGGTTTTTTTTCTAATTTTATTTAGTATTAATTCATTGAAGAAAATCTTAAAAATTCTATTTAAAAAATCTTATTACTTATAAAAATTAATTATATAATTTTTATAACTTATTAAGTATAAGTTCCAATTTATTCCTAGCCTCGATTGCTTCTTGCCTAGAAACATCCTGAGTAGCGCTGATTGTATTAGCGTGTACTTTATTTCTCAAATTTCTTATAAAGTCCATATCTGCTTTATCTGCTGATCCTTTCTTACTACTTGTTACTGAATAATTTTTTATTAACGTTGCTAATGTAGCCTTTGAAAGGCCTTCATTTAATAGTCCTTCCAATACAGTACCAAAATTCATAACTGCATTTTTATAAAGCCCGTTATCAAGTGAAAACTGGCCATTTATGTAGTGCTTAGATACAATTTCATTGCTTTTTACTTTATTCGAAAATGAATTTTGAATTAAAAAATCAAACATATTTGTGTTTTCTTTAATATAAAAATAATTAATATCAAGTATAAATGAATCATCATCAGAAAGGTCATAACCTAATTTAGTTTCTGTATAATTCCCATTAAAAACAAAATCAACATCTTGCTCTCCAGCTACACCATTTACGTATAGAATAGCACTGTGAATAATGTAACAATTAACAAAAGGCGTGAAAAGTCTATTATTGGCAGAATCAATATTTTGATCCTGAACCTTGTAGATTGCTTTGTACATATTTTCAATTATTTGATTGTTAAAAAAAACACTAAACAGCTACAAATTACTTAAAATACAATTGCTCATATTTTACATTTTAAGTTAAAAATATCCTGACATATTTACGATATATACAATTAATATTCTTTTAAAAATAACTCAATTTTGAAAACTTAAGAATGTTTACTAACAAATTAATTATAATATTTATTATTAGTTAATCAACCTAGTATTTTGGGCCAGTAAATTCAGATAAAACCTATACATGGTACAAAAAAGGTAAAATAATGGCCGGCCTTGTCACTTCTTCAGCTTGAAAGAAAGTCTTATTAAGGTCACTCCTGTCAACAAGTTGTTTGAGGTGATCTTTGAAGTTCATAAAGGTGTCAGGTAAAACCTGTTTATTCAATAAGCGTCTGGTTTAGCCCCTCTTTGATGTCAATTGTATTATAATTTCTATACAGAATGAAACATTAGTGCGATTAACAGCAATTTTATACTTATTGAACATAATAAACAAATTTTCATATAAATGTTATTTTTATCATAATTTGTTATAGTTCAGAGGTTTGGTTATACCGGTTAACGAAAAAGGCCCTGACTGATGCCAAGGCCTTTGAACGGATGTATATTTTTGTTTTAGTCGGGAAAAAGGGTCAGTTTTCTTTTCCGTTGATGCCGGTTAACGGCCCCGCTTTCTAACCATTCGTCAATTTCTGATCGCCGATACCAGCGGCTATTGGTGCATGTTTTATAGTATGGTAGCCCGCGCCTTTCGTAGTATCTAACCAACGATTCTGACACCTTTAGGTATTTAGCGGCTTCTTCAAGAGTCAAGAGTTCAAGGCCTCTTGACCGTCGCTGCTCCTGAATTAGTGCTTCGGCTGTTTTTTTATAATCTTTAACAGCTATTTCAAACTGTTTCTGCAATTCCTGAATAAAATCAGGGTCAACGGCTACAAGAGTCTTCGAACTCATAAAACAAAGTGATTAAGTATTTGATAATGCATGACATACCTACGGATCAATACCAAGGCATTACTTCTTAATTTTTGTTTTAGTTGGGTCCCGTTGCTGTCTGGCGGGGTTTCGCCAGATTGATTTCTACCGCTCAATGCGTTCCGTAAGGCTACCTCTGCTAGCGTTTGGCGTGACTAAAGCCAGACTCAATAATGCCGGCAATATACTTTTTGCCATGTTCTGTACTATACTCGTCACAAAAACCATAAATGTTTTCCAGAACGTTTAATAGTTCATCTTCAAGCCCTGTCGCTTTAAATGCTTCAGGATGCTTCACAAATGCCTTTTGAATGCAGAAAACCGCATACTTGATAAATTCAGGGTCGTGCTCAAAGAATAAACCTGCCAACGGCTCTATAAACTGCTCGTTGGTCCCTGCCTGTTGAGGCAAAGTCCTAGTACTTGTGTTAGACTTTGCTGTTCTGTAATTTTGCTCTGATCTCATAATTTTTGAGTTTATAGCCCTTTCGCTATGCTTTGGACGGTAAGCGAGAGGGCTTTTGTTTTGTCTGATTGACAATGCAATGTAAAGTAAAACTTAGAATATATCCTAAGTTTTACTGCAAAAAAAATTATTTGAGATTAATTTCAAGCTGCATATCTAAGGCAACAGAGACTTTAAGCAGGGTTTCCAAGGTTAAATTTTGCCTACCTGCCTCATAGCCATTTACTGTAGCTTCCGTCAAGCCAAGCTTTAAGCCTAATTCCTTTTGTGTTAATCCCTTCGCTTTGCGGGCATTCCGGATCATTTGCCCGACCTGTTCTGTAATCTCTGACATTTTCGGATGAGGTTGTAATTATCAATATCTGATATAAGCAGCCGAAATTACTCCTTTAGGAGAAATATAGCTTACTAGGTGGCTGCCGATTGATCAAAATGACACCTGTTTAGTATACGGTGATTTCTTAAGCCCCTAAGCGGCTTGGCATACACTTAGAAAGTTTGTGCTCAATCCATCTGCATTGTGACGGCAAGAGCAATTTTTCATCTTCGAAAGGCGTTATGCATGTTGGATCGAGTTTTAAAACCATTTTGAAATATTTCAGATTAAATTGTTGATAGTTAGGCTCTGGCTTATAAATTGCGCGTCTGAATCTGTTTCAACATCAATGAGAACAACAACAACGGACTTTATTAGGCTCTCTTTCCATGACAAGAAAGGACATGGAAAGTTCAAGGTCTTCACCTTTGAAGATAATGGATTCCAGATTGCCTACATTCCTACGTTAGACCTTTCTTCTTATGGCGACACGCCAAAAGAAGCGATAGATTCACTGCTACGAGTTGTCATGGGTGAATACTTCGAACAGCTTATTGCAGCCGGACCGACTGAAGCGTACAATGAGCTAAAGAAATACGGTTGGGCTAAAGACCGGATTTTCCCGAAGAAATATAAGAGCACGGCTCATGTAGACAAATACGGGGTCCTGCGAAACTTCAGCCTTGCAGAAGATACAAAGATTCACGAAGAATTTGTAGAGGTGTAATGGGGAATTTCAGGCCGGTTAAATACAAATGCTGGACTGCTTTTCTTGAATCTTGTGGCTGCGCTTATAAGTCAACCGAAGCATCCCACGAGAAATGGAAGTGCCCTAACACTATCCGCCCCGTAATATTCAGGACTCACAAGAAAGAAATCCCGTTCACTCATATCGAAAGCAATCTACGTAGTATGGGAATACCCAAGGAACAATTCCTTGATTGGTTAAAAGACAACTGTTAAAGACATAAACAGGGGGCGTCGCAGATAACGACGCCCCTTACCATTTACAAATCGTGTCTGCTCTCCCTTGCCTGTATCTTCTTCTGCTTATTGGTGACTTCCTGAACATCAACAACAGGCGGCTTCTGGTGATCAAGCGCCCGCGTCATGCCGGTCTCAATCAATTCCGCTAGTGCAGGGTCTATCTGTGCAGTTGAAGCCCCCGGCGAAATAACCCCGCCAGTGGATAGCCCCCTTGCGACCGCGCCCAAATCGGGGCCGTGATGGAACGGTTTACCACCGCCTAATTCATTCACCCAACTGAGAAGCGGCAAAAACATCTTAGTGCTGTTGGCGTTAATGACGCTTTCACCGTTCGAGAGCCGCGCCGGTATACTGTCAGATTTGCCCGTACCTGCGCCCCGAACCATTGCCCCGCGACCATCCGACACAAACCCACCGTCGGCGAATTGCTGTATCCGGATAATATTTCGGTTCTGTGCCGCCGTTGCGTGTGTAATCGCGGTCAAAAAGGCGGCCATAATCGGGTTCTTAGCTGAAGTTGTAAGAATATTGATGATCGCTCTTGCCTCATCTATATAACTCTCGGCTATGGCAATCTTTTTGCGCTTTTCGGCGGCGTCCTTTTCAATTTTCTCCCGTTTTCCTGCAAAGTCCTTTTCAATTTTCTCCCGCATATCGGCATTGAGGCCAGCGCTGTTTAAAGCCGCCTGTTGTTGCTTGTCCAGATTGGCAAGCTGGATTTGGGCCTGTGCTTCTACCATCTTTGAGATCGCATTGTTGGTAGCCTCAACAATGCCGACAATTAGCTCTGACTTCTTTTTCTGGTAGTTAAGCCGCTCTTCTTCTCGTTTTCGCTCTGCTTCTGCCCGAATCCGTGCCCGTTCTTCGTCACTTTTAGCCTTTGCCAGTGCTATAGCCTCCTCCTTATTTATCAGGGCTATTTTTTCATCCAGTTCTTTACGGCTTCCCTCTTTTGCGTTTAAAATAGCTGTCTGAATGCTATCAAGTGCATTTTTATCCCGCTGCTCTAAATCCTGTGCCATTCGGTCAGTCAGATTCTTGCTCATACGGGCCTGCCGTTCTTTTGATTCTTCGGCCATTTTTGCCTGATCGTCATAGAAGGACTTTTCGGCGTCGAGTAAAGACCGTTTGGTTTGGGCGTCAATCTTACGAAGTTCAGCGTCTAACCGCTCTTTATTCGTAATCTGTTCTTTAGCCTGAATCCGCTTTAGATCGGCTTCGGCCATGATTGACAATTGCAGCAAGTAAAGTTCTTTGGCTGTGCCTTTTTCTACCAGCGCCAGTTGTGCTTCTATGCCCGCCTTACGGGTTTCTTCAATGAGTGTCGCCCGTTCGGCTTCCTTTTCGACAATCAGCTTATTAACTTCAGCTTCTCCCTTTTCAAGAATTAGCTTTTTAAGCTCCTGATTTTCCTTGAACTGATTGGCTTCAGCCTTGGCAGCGGCGCGGATTGCTTCAACTTCCAGATTGGTAGAATCCTTGCCCTGAAGCTTTACGATTTCGGCACGAAGGGCCAGTTTTTTGGCCAGCAAATCAAGCTCTTTCTGTTCGGCTTCGGCTATTTTGTCGGCGGCTTCTTTGGCTTTGTCGGCGGCTTCCTGCCGAATGGAGTTCAGGGAGTTGTTAAGCTCTGTCTGTTTGCCTAGGCTGTCTTCCTGAATCTCGGCCAGTTTGATTTCTGCTTCAGCAATTTTATCCCGATACTCTACCGACCGCTCTCCATTTACCTTATTCCGGTCTGCCTCATCCTGAAGATTTTTCAGAATTCTGCCCTGAACATCTGTTTGCTTTTTAAGCAAGTCGTTTTCAATGCTGAAGGCTTTCTTTGCCGCCGCTTCACGCTCTTTCAGGCTCCTGGTCGTGTCTTCAGCAATGAGCTTTTGCTTTTCAATTGCGGCCCTGTTTTGCGCCCGCTGTACCTCAATCGCCCGTTCTTCTTCCCGAAGCCCCTGCATTTTTTTTGTGGTCTCCTGTGCAGCGTCAGAAGCTTTTTTTAGTTCGGTTGCCAGACCTTTGGAGCCGGTAAACCCCTGAATTAACCCATCGGCCATTTTGCCCCAATCCAGATTGATAATACCTTCAGCCAGAACCTTGAACGCCGTAAACCGGTTGATGACATTGTCTTTCAGCATATTCCATAGGTCTGTAGCCGCTCCCAACGGATCGGTAAAGGCCTTTGTTAATGCCTTGCCGATTGGCACAACCCGATTAAGCAGAACCGTAAAGACTGCGTTTAAAGCGGCCGTTTTGCGGGCCAAATAATCGGCTCCGTCCTGGCTCTTTGTAAAGAAAGCCACAAGCCCCGCAAGTGCCGCAATAATCAAACCGATACCAAGCCCTTTTAAGGCCAGCCCTAAGAATTGCGTACCCTTCCCAGCTGCAAAACTTGCCGCTTCTGTTGCGGTCATCCCTTTAACGGTTTCACGGATAGTAGAAACCTGAGCAAGCATATTGGCACGATATTCTTTAATGCCTGCCGCCTGCTCTTTCCATCTATCTCGAAAATCTTTTAAAACGTCGATTGCCGAAGAAACCTTATTAAAGAAACCTTCGTGTTCGCCAAGGGCTTTTCTGATCGCTTCTTCATAGTTGCCCACATTGCGGCCGGTATCGCCTATTTCTTCTTCATAAGCCTTCAGCACTCCATTAAGCGCCTTAATTTCCTTTATGAGCTTGCCGCCTACCTGCAAATTCCTGAGTTCTTCTTCGGATAAGCCCGCCCACTGTGTTTTCAATAGAGAAAGTTGAGCCCTCATCTGCGTAACAACCCCTTTGGTGTCATCTGTGGCTTTGTTGTGCAGTTCAACAACCCGGCGATTCTTCTGAAGCTCTTCGCTGGCTTTTCTTGTCGCCTCTTCAATATCCGCCAATGAATCGGCATAGGCTTCTGGGGTGGTCCTGTTTGGCCGGACACT
>NZ_MORL01000030.1 GCF_001870735.1 Arsenicibacter rosenii
CATCTGGGCAGCAAAGGGCACTGGCTGATCCGGTCGGCGGCCGACTCGGGCCATGTAGTGATGCAGGACATCAATCGCGGGCGTGTCGGCATCGGCACGGCTTTTCCGAACTCGACGCTGTCGATTGTAGGGCGTCAGGCAACGAATGATGCTACCAACACCGTCGATATTTCGAATACGGCCGTTGGCCCCAACGTGAGTTTTATCCATTACGGCCGTTACGGCGACTGGTATATCCGGTCGGCGGCGAGTGCCGGTACGGTGGCGATACAGGATATGACCGGAGCCCGGACCGGCATCGGCAACGGGTTTCCCGGCTCAACGCTGAGTGTGCGGGGGCGACAAACGGGCACAGAAAGTAATACGGCCGATTTCTGGCACCCGGGGCTGGGGCCTAACCTGAGTTATATTCATTACGGCCTCAAAGGGGATTGGTTTATCCGGTCGGCAGCCAACGACGGGAAGATCGTGATTCAGGATGTTGGCGGAACGGGGCTGGTAGGCCTTGGCACGGCTTCTCCGATTGCTAAACTACACCTTTCGACCACCGGCGAAAATGCCATGCGCGTAGACGGAATCAACCCATACATCGTCTTCCGGAACGTAAACGATGCGGCCCGCACCGATAACGGCCATGAGCTGGGCTTTATCCGGACCTGGACCACCAACCCGTTTAACCCCGCCGGGTATTACGGCTTTGAGATCGGTGTGCCGCCTGCCGCCTCGGCTCAACCAGCCAAACACCTGATGTTCTCAACGTCCTATAACCTCCGGATGGTGATTCTGGACAACGGCAACGTCGGTATCGGTACCAATATTCCGACCACGAAGCTGGCGGTCAACGGGACAATCCGCGCCAAAGAAGTGATTGTTGATACCGACTGGGCCGATTTTGTATTTGCCCGCCGTTACCGGCTCCGGCCGCTGCCGGAGGTAGAGCAGTTTATCCGGACACACCGCCATTTGCCGGATATTCCGTCGGCCACCACGATTTCCGGTAATGGGGTCGCTCTGGCCGACGTAACGACAAAAATGATGCAGAAAATCGAAGAACTGACCCTGTATGTCATTCGGCAGGATAAGCAAATCCGGGCCTTACAGCGTCGTTTAGCTACGCCAAAACGCCGTTGATATGAAAACGATATGGATCCTTCTATGGCTGAGTAGTGCGTTAACGTCGTTTGCTCAGGTCGTTACCCCGCCGAATGTAACGGAGCCTGTGCAGCGGTTCGGGCAGTTGAGTAAGCCGGAGCAGGGGGGCGGACCGGTTCCCGGATGTGGTACGCGTCCGAAAAAGCCGCTGACCCCGATTCCGCCGGACCGGCAGGCGCGGATTGCCCAAAAAAGCGGTGCGCTCCCGTATTGCGTCAAAGTGGTACTGACTGTTTTTGCCGATAACGACGGCTCCAGCCGAGCGTCGACCGATGCCGATCAGCTGCGGCAGTTCAACGCGATGGTTAATTTCTACCGGCCACACAACATCTGCTTTGTGTTGATGGGCATCCGGCAGATCAACAACAGTGACCTGAACATTCAGGACAGTTCGGAAGAAGATGAGTTAACACCGTTTCTGCTGGCGAATGTCTTCAATATCTTTACCCATAAGGAGGTCTATACCGATGGTAAGCGCATTGGCGGGACCGCTTATGACATTCCGAATACGGGAGCGTATGTGAGTCTTGATCAGGGAAATGTCTCGAATGCCAGCGATAACAGCACCATGGCCCATGAAGTAGGCCATGCATTCGGGTTGCTGCATACGTTTGAGCGGCATCCGTGGGACCCGCTGCACGGTACCGAAAGTGTTGAACGAAACCCCGATGCCGATTGCTGGGATTGTGATGTCGACGGGGATTACGTCTGCGATACCCCCGCCGATCCGGATCAGGATGAGGACGATGTACGCTACCTCAGAAACAACACTACTATTCCGGCAGACGGTTGCCGGTACATGGGTAACCGGCGTGACGAATGCGATGTCCCTTATGTCCCTCAGACCTATAACATCATGAGCTACGGCCGGCCTGATTGCATCTCCCTGTTCACCAATGGGCAAGGCGCCCGGATGCGCTACTACCTGGCAGAAGAGACCGACTTTGCACCGGTGCTGGCACCGGAAGCCTTGTATATGCCGCTCTTTTTTTCGCAGACCTATGCGAGCGGATCGTTTGTCGGCGTTTCCCGCGATGTGTATACTCTCGGCGAGTATTATCCGTTGCGGGTACAGCAGACGGCAACCTTTACGGTGTACTCAAAACGGATTGTGGTTAAGCCCGGCACGCGGTTTTCGCCCGGCAGCGGCGGACGGGTCCAGCTGACAGGTAATCCGAACTGCCCGTAAAAGTAAGTTTTCGATTAAATAAAACAGGTAACAATACGCATACCCTATACCGGACTTCTACGCTAAAACCTACGTCTGAATGTATCGATTTTTGTAGTAAAAGTAAATTGATTTACAGGTGTTTAACGGATAGTCATGTGTATGAAAGCTATTGTTTTGTGTGTGCTGGCAGTAATCATTTTCAGCTGTAAGAAAAGCGGCGATGAGGCAGGGGTAACGGCAGCGAAGAAGCCGGATGATGTGGTGTTGACGCTGAAATCGCTGAATGTGCCGATCAGTACGTTTGATATCGGTAATTACAGTTTTCAGTCGGTCATGGTAGGTAACGATATTTACTATGCCAGCTACTCGAATACCGCAAAGACCCAGTTTTTGGTCCGGTATAATGTAAACAGCAATTCGTTTTCGTCGGCACTGGCCAAATCGGCCAATGTTTGCGCGTGTGGCTACATGAACCGCCTGTTGTCCGATGGCACCAATGTTTACTACATCGCCAACGATGCCACGAAGTATGTCGCTTCGTCGAATACCTGGCAGACCCTGACCTATCCATCCACGGCCAAAGATAATGCAGGTGAAGCCGGTTCGGTTTACTATAACGGGAACCTGTATTTTGTCGGTGGCCGTACGGCTTCGACCATGTTTAAGTACTATAATATCAGTCAGGACAAGTGGTTTACGGTGCCTAACTATCTGTATCCGACAAGCCGCAGCGAGCTGGCGGTATACAAGGACCGGATCTATGTATTGGGCGGCGACGGGGCTAAACGCAAGTTCGCCTGGTTCTCGGTAGGCAGCAACAGCTGGACGGCACTGCCGGATACGCCGTTCGACGTGTCGGCTTCTTACGAAGGGGTGTATTCGGCGGTGTTAAACAACTATCTGTTCCTGCTACAGTCGAAAAATGTGTATGTCTACGATCTGGTAAACGATGTCTGGGCCGCTGCGCCAATCACACTGAGTGAAGCGCCTGCCTACGCCAATCTGTTTTCAAACGGGCAGAAGCTGTACCTGTCCGGTAAAAACAGTGCCAATATTCCGGTAGCGTATGAGCTGACGATGTCGTTTAAACCCTGAACCGGCAATCGAGAAAACTGACCGGTTTTGCTGATTAACTGGCAATCGTTTCCGAACTTTACGGGCAGAAAATTCCTTTTGAGAGAAAGACTGAGGTTGCTATGATCGAACTACCTGTCATCCCCTCCACCGAACAACGGAAAAAACGCCCTGACTGGCTGCGCGTTAAGCTGCCAATCGGCCCTGAATATGCTAAAGTACGTAAGCTGGTCGACACGTATAAGCTGCACACCATCTGCGAAAGCGGCAATTGCCCGAACATGGGCGAATGCTGGGGTGCCGGTACGGCCACGTTTATGATTCTGGGTAACGTCTGTACCCGCAGCTGCACCTTCTGTGCCGTAGCGACCGGCCGCCCGAACGAATACGATACCGACGAGCCGCGCCGTGTGGCCGAAGCCATTGTGCTCATGAAGGTCAAACACGCGGTGATTACCTCCGTAAACCGCGATGAACTGAAAGACCGTGGTGCCGAAATCTGGTACCAGACCGTGCGCGCCGTAAAAGAGGCCTCCCCCGAAACGACCATTGAAACGCTGATTCCGGATGTGAAAAACAACTGGGATGCGCTGATCCGGATGATCGAGGGCGGCCAGGAAGTGGTATCGCATAACATGGAAACCGTCGAACGCCTGTATCGCCGGGTACGGCCACAGGCTAAATATGACCGAAGCCTGGAGCAGATCCGCCGGACAAAAGAGTATGGGCAGCGCACCAAGTCGGGCATCATGCTGGGGCTGGGCGAGACCAAAGAAGAAGTAGTCAAAGCGATGGACGATCTGGTCGTCAATGGGCTGGATATCCTCACGCTGGGTCAGTACCTGCAGCCGACGAAGATGCACCATGAAGTGATTGAGTGGATTCATCCCGATACGTTTGCCATGTATCAGGAAGAAGGCCTGAAGCGCGGTCTGAAATACGTGGAGTCAGGGCCACTGGTGCGGTCGAGCTATCACGCTGAACGACACGTTCATGTCTAAACAGAAATGAGTGGTTTGTGGTTAGTGAAGTAATCAAGAGCCACCAACCACAGACTACTCATTCATGAAAAAATACGACTTCATCATTGCCGGTGGCGGCATGGCGGGTCTGAGTCTGGCATATCACCTGAGTCAATCCCCCCTCCGCGACCGGTCAATACTGATACTGGATAAAGAAGACAAAAAACAGAACGACCGTACCTGGTGCTTTTGGGAGGAAGGTGAGGGGCCGTTCGAATCTATTCTATTCCGGAAATGGCAAACGGTCGAATTCCACGGAACCGGTTTTGCCGGCCCGCTTGACCTGGGCAATTATCAGTACAAAATGCTGCGCGGGATCGACTTCTACGATCATGTCCGGAGTCACCTTGCGCAATTTCCCAACATTGAATTTCGTCAGGCTACCATCAATCGGGTCAAGGAAACCCCGCAGGGAGGGTTCGTCATTGCCAATGATGAGCCCTACATGGCTACCTATGTTTTCGACAGCACCTTCCCGCTGGATCTGAAAGACCCCGACCGCCATAATCTGCTGCAACATTTCAAAGGCTGGGTGATTACCACCCAAAAGCCCTGTTTTGATACAGGCCGTCCGCGCATGATGGATTTCCGGACCGATCAGCGGGGCGACTGCCGGTTTGTCTATGTGCTGCCCTTTAATGAAACAACGGCCCTGGTTGAGTATACGATCTTCAACGAACGCCTGCTGCCCGAGGCAGATTACGAGCAGGCGTTAAAGCAATACATCGCCAATTTTCTGGACACAGGCAGCTATCAGATCAGCGAGACCGAGTATGGCGTTATTCCGATGTCGGATGTACCGACCAAAGAGCGGCCTTCGAAACACATTGTCCGGATCGGGACCGCAGGCGGGCATACCAAACCGTCGACCGGCTATACGTTTCAGCGCACCCAGCGCGCCATGCAGGCCATCGTCCGGAGTCTGGTTACCCGGGGGAAACCCCGCCGACGGCCTTCATGGCTACGCAAACGGTTTAAGTTGTATGATAGTATTCTGCTCAATGTCCTCGAACAAAACCGCTACCCCGCCGACGACATGTTTACCCGCCTGTATGAGGACAATCCGCCGACAAAGATTTTTAAATTTCTTGACGAGGACACGTCGTTAGGTGAAGAATTCCGCATTATCAATTCAATGCCGAAAAAGCCGTTCACCATCGCACTCTTACATGTACTGTGGCGCCGGGCGTTTTAGTCACCGACGCCTGAAGCCGGCTATCGGGCTTCCTCCGTCTTAGGCTGTGTTAACTTAATCAGTTGGCTGTCGATCCAGCGGGCAACCCGCGTAATGGCGTATGGAACAGGAATCATATCGGTAACATGAATTTAAACATAAACTGATGTGCAAATAACGTCAGGAGGCATGCTATTATTCTGCCAATCGATACCCCGATTCTGCCAAAATGCTTTTTAAAGCCATTTTTTTTTAGATTTCCTGCTGATTAGTTAAAGAAAGTTGGCGTGTGGTTACGAATCGGGGATGGATTGTTTGGTCGACAGGCAGGCCTTACATTCTTTACGTTATTTACTGATACATATACTAAAGTGAAGACATGAGAATGGATAGTTAGATTTAAGTAGCTTTTTCGGTTTACAGTTGTTTATTTAGATGCTGATTTGTACTGAACAACTACTGAATTTGCCGGATGCGGGTTTTGCTGATTGTGTTAGGCGTATTGTATACCTGGTTGGGTTATGCTCAGCCAGCAAATACGAATAGCCCTTACCGGGTGACTGTCCGGCACATCGGAGTCGATCAGGGATTGCCAAACCGTACAGTGTTACACATCGGTCAGGACGGTGACGGCTTTATATGGATCGGTACAATTGAAGATGTCTATCGGTTCGACGGGCGGCGATTGATTCCGCTACCCGCTTTAGATTCTTCGGCCAGAAACGTGAAGACGATCAACCTGGTCATGACAGATGATTTCGGAAATCTCTGGTTAAATGGCGGTGGTACTGAAGACGGGCGTAACCAGTACGTTATGTTAAAAGGCCATAAGAAGCCGGAGGTTATTCAGGAGGCCTTCAAAGGCACCCCTTTTACAAAGAGCCGGGTGAATATTTTTGCTGCTTCTCCCCACAACCGAATCCGGTTTTTCCGCACAAAAGATGGTACGATCTGGTATCAGAAAAAGCCCGGCACATTCAAAGCGGTATTCAGCCATCCTTATCTGCGTAATAATTTCAAAAATGGTTTATGCGAAACGACACGGAAAACCCTGCTCATCGCTCTGCCGTCGGCACCCGGGCAGCCATCAGGAACCATAACAGAAGTAGATACGAATGGCCGTATTCTTCATCAGCAGTTTATGCCGCAGTTGCTGAATCCGATTTATCAGGAGCCCGACGGAACCATTTACTGCAATAAATTTATCGATTATGCGCAGGCCGCCCTGATGCCTGAGGGTGCTGCTGATGTTGTCTTATACCGGTTGAGGCCATCCGGAGCGCTTGAAAACGTATTTATTCCCTTCATCCGGGATCATAAAGACCCCGTTTTTAATACGCTGGCCAACGTCAATTCAAGTTATGATGCGTTTCACGGGCTCTTCTGGCTCTGCGGGCCTAATAAGCTCATTGCCTGGCATCCGCAGCATGGTGTTGTATTTGATATCCGCCAGACAAACTTTCCGTCAGCAAACATCGGTGAATACCGGAATGTGTTTGTTGACCGTACGGGGGCGGTCTGGGTATCAACGCTGAACGGTGTGGTGGTACTGACACTGGAAGAAAACCATTTCCGCCGTTTTCTCTACCTGGATGAACCGAATAAGACCGGCGAAAAACTGGCTATCCGGGGCATGGTTCAGAACGGCCGGGACTTGTGGGTGAATGCCAGTAAGCCCTATATCGTTGATCTGAAAACAGGCACCGGCCGGCTGGCCCTGAAGCTGACGGATCCGAAGCTCATGTATACGCTGAACCTGTATCCGGCCATCCGCGATCCTAAAGGAAACATCTGGGCGTCGGCGGGCGATATCATCAAGGTGAATCCGGCGACGTATGCTTTCGAAACAGGAACGCTACAGATAGACAACAGTACGGTTTCTTTATGGCATGACGGCAAAAAACGGATATGGGTAGGGCACATCCATGGCATATCCGTCTTTGATACTGATACCAGGCAAGACCGGCTTTTTACGGGCTGTAATCAGTTTAAAAACCTCGCCGAAAGTCAGATCAACGGCTTTTTCCCGGACAAACGTTCAGGGAAACTTTGGCTGGCTACCACCTCCGGACTCTATCTGCTGGATACCCTGAAAGGTGTTGAAGCACGATACAGTGTTGCCGGGACGGGAAACCGTCATCTGCCATTCGATAACATTACGTTTTTGTATCCGGATCCGGATCAGCCTGATACATACTGGCTGGCAACCCGTGGGGGCGGTCTGCTGAGGTGGCATAAACGCACCGGACAATACCGGCAGTTTACCGATAAGCAAGGGTTATCAGATAATACCCTGTATGCTATTTACGAAGACCGTTTCCAGCGATTGTGGCTCCCGAGTAACCGGGGCCTGATGAGCTTTCACCGGAAAACCCACCAGGTGCAGATTTACCATAAGGCCGACGGAATTACCGATGAGGAATTTAACCTGCTGGCACACCTGCGTGGTGACGACGGGCAGTTATTTTTCGGTGGCCTCAACGGGGTGACTGCCTTTTATCCGGATCGTATCCGGCCGCAAAAACCGCAGCTGGTACCGTTACTGGTCACTCAATACCAGAAACTGGATACCGAAACCGGTGCCATGGCCGATCGTTTTGCCGATTATGAAGCTGATAAGGCCATTCACCTGTCTGCGTCTGACCGGTTGTTCACCCTGTCATTCTCTCTGCTTGATTTCCGTGAGCAGGGCACCAACCGGCTTTGGTACCGGATTGATGGCTGGCAGGATAACTGGGTGATGCAGGAGCAGCTTGATTTGCGGATCAATGGGCTACCGGCCGGTGATTACACGCTTCAGGTACGGGCTCAGGCGGGTAACGGTATGTGGGCGTCGGGCATAGTCAGTATTCCGGTCTCAGTAGATAAACCGGTCTATTTACGGACCTGGTTTTTATTGCTGAGCCTGCTGCTGCTCATGGGGGCCGGGCAGGCTCTTTTCCGGTGGCGGAACCGCCAGCTGGTGACCGAGAAAATCCGGCTGGAGCAGGAAGTCGCCCGCCGCACGGCCCGGATTGAACGCGATAAGGCAATTATCGAGCACGACAAAACGATTATTGAAAAACAGGCCGCCGATCTGCGGGCTAACGATACCCTTAAATCCCGTTTCTTTGCGAATGTATCGCATGAGTTCCGGACGCCATTGACACTGCTGTTGGGACCGATTCAGTTTTTGTCCCGTCAGGTCAGTGAGGCTAATGCACGCCAGCTGTTGCAGACGATGGAGCGCAATACCCGGCAGTTGCTGACACTGGTCAACGACCTGCTCGACTTAAGCCGTCTGGATGCAGGGGAGCTCGTATTAAACGAAAAGCCGGGTGATTTGTCGCTGGGTATTACGCAGGTTGCTGCCGATTTCAGGCCTGCTGCATCCTATGCAGGGATTGACCTGCAGATAGCCGGGACCGATGCCCCCGTCTGGATGTTAGTGGATCTGCCCCGGTTTGAAACCGTTTTACGGAATCTTCTGAGTAACGCTGTCCGTTATACGCAGGCAGGTGGTTCTGTCTGTGTCCGGCTTTTGTGTCGGGAGGGGGTCGCAACGGTGGCGGTGGCAGATACCGGGCCAGGTATTCATCCGGATGATTTACCCTATATCTTCGACCGCTATTTCCAGACCAGACAGGTCGACAAGCCGCTCCAGGGCGGTACCGGAATAGGTCTGGCTTTGTGCCGGGAATACTGCACCCTCTGGGGAGGCACCCTGACGGTGAGCAGTGAGCCAGGGCAGGGGAGTACGTTTACCATAACCTATCCGATCCGGCAGGTGTCTCCTCCCGTTCTGCCGCCGCGAAGTACCCCGGCGGTTATAGAGGCATTCTCTCTACCGGAGAGCGCAGGTCCTGAGCAGGAGCCAACCGCCGGACAAGTGACTGTGCTGGTGGTTGAAGATCATGCCGATCTGCGGTTTTACATCCAGACCGTTCTGGCGCCTTACTACGATATTCAAACGGCCCGGAACGGGAAGGAAGCCCTTGACTGGCTGAAAGCACAACCTGACAACCAGTTGCCGAAACTCATTGTATCCGACATTATGATGCCTGAAATAGATGGTCTGACGATGAGCAGGCTGCTGCGCGAACAGGCTGTCTGGCGCCATATCCCGATTGTGCTGCTTACGGCCCGCGCCGACCTGGACAGTCGTTTACAGGCCCTTCAGCTGGGCGTTGCCGATTACCTGACCAAGCCGTTTCAGGAGGCAGAGCTGATTGCCCGTGTCCGCAATCTGCTGGTGCGCAGTGAGGAGCTGATCAACTGGCGTACCTACGCTGCTGAACCGGAGCCGGCTTTTGCCGCAGAAGCGCCCGGGGATGACCGTTCGCAGGATACCGGCTGGATCAGTACGGTACAGGACATCATCCGGCAGCACCTGAGCAGCTCAATGCTGAATGTCAGATACCTGGCAGAAGCCGTCGGTATGAGTGAACGCCAGTTCTACCGGCAGTGTAAAGCCCTGACCGGCATGTCGCCCAACCAGCTGATCCATGAGGTCCGGTTGCAGGTTGCCCATGAGTTGCTCCGGAAGAATCCGGAAGCGCTGGTAAAAACGATTGCGCTGGAAGTCGGGTACAGCAAATCATCCTACTTTATTCAGCTCTACCGCGAACGGTTCGGCGTTCCGCCCGGGCAGTATCTGACTCTTCTTTAGCCCTTGTTGCAGAGGAGGCCGGCAGTTCTGTGTTGCCGGGTTTAACACAGAACTGCCAGACCCCTGAACTTATTTACATGCTGTTCCGGTAACGACGTATGTTATGGTATCATCACTGATTTCCCCGCAGGCATTCTGGTAGCTTACCTTAAAGGTATAGGCACCCGGCTGTTTCACATGTAACCCGGTAATGGCATAGGAGCCGACCTTGCGATATACCGCACTGAATACGTAGCCATCCGGTCCTGTGATGGTATAGCCCGTCCCGAAACCCGAGCCGGTGAGCTGCACCTGACAGTTATCGGGGCCAAGTATGGCGCTCTGGGTGATGGAGACGGCATCGGCAATGATGGTTTGGTCGCAGGCAACCGAAACGGTGGTAGAGGCCGTAGCGGAACACTGACCGGTGGTGCCGGTGACGGACAGTGTGCTGGCAGACGTGACATTGCTGACGGTGATGGCCGATCCGCTCATGCCGTTGCTCCAGGTATAGCTGTCAGCACCTGAGGCTGTCAGCGTAACACGCTGCCCGATGGCCACAGCCGGTGCTGGTGTCGCGGTGATGGCCACAGAAACACCGCTACCGCCGAGCGGCCCGCAACCCACGACAATTTTAACGCCATATCCTCCGAATTCACCACAAGGCAGGGCAGATACAGATCCGGCTTGTGTAATGCCTGCCTCATTTATAGAGGACTGATAAAACTCCCAGCCGCTGCCGTTCCAGCGCAGCTGATTGCCGTTTAGTACCCACGAAGGAGCCCCCTGGTAGGTTTCGCCCGGCGTGTAGGTGCCGCCCAGCCCGTTTGTCTTATCGCTTACGATTATGGTACGGGGAACATAAGGGGCACAGGGGTCGACCGGCGGAGTAAAGCGAACCGTGCCATCAGCCGTAGCGGAACATGTACCACTCGTCCCTGTGACGGACAAAGTGGTCACTGAAGTAACATTGGTCAATGTAATACTTGAACTTTGAACACCATTGCTCCAGGTATAAGACGTTGCACCCGAAGCGGTCAGCGTCAGGCTACCACCCGATGCAATGGTCAGGCTGGGTGTTGCCGAAATACTGACCGCAGGACACACAACCGTAAAAAGGCCGGTAACCTGCTCATGTGAAAAGTCATGGTTTGAGACACCCAGCCGGCGGTTTGCTCCGACAGCCTCCGGGGTGAATTGCAGCACCCACTGCCCCTGAGTTGTGCCCGAACTCCAGACAACTGTGTTGCCGGGGTGCTCTACACCCTGTACCAGCAGATTCAGCGAGATATCATTGGCGTCGGAAGCCGTGCCATTATAAAGCGAGGGATAATAGGTTTCCCCTGTGATGCCTCCGGTTATGGTTGCTGTAACACTTTGCCCGACGGTATAACTGGTTGAGGCCGGAGAAAGGGTAAGGTTTAGTGCTGGTTTGGGCTGCACCGTAAAACCGTTCAGGTCCGTGTCGGCAAATTCGTTATTGACCGCATTACCAACGTCGAAGACACGATTACTTCCGGCCCCTTTAAAGCGTACTGCGAACCAGACGGATGTTTGCCCGCTTTGCCAGGTAATGTTATTATTGGTGTTTCCTTCGCTGTTTCCGAGGATTATTACATCAGAAACAGGCTGTCCTGATGTATTCGGATCGCCTTCATACAGCGATAAGGTATAGTTACGGGTACCGGTACCGCCTGTCACCGTTACGGTGACGCTTTGCCCGACGGTATAAGTACCTGAAAGGGGAAAAACCGAAACAGACAGCGAGTTTGGCGCTGAGCGTTCAGGAGCGGTATGTAGGCTGGACCTTTGGTCTGCCAGACTGACTGTGGCCGTGATCAGCCACAGTAAAAAACAAGAAAGAAGAACTGACTTCATGGAGGGCGAAGTGATTAACACGCGTGATGATTGAAGCATGAGATCGGTGGAGCCTGTAAACCTTATGGACAGCTGCCGGTAACCTGAAAAGATGTGATATAAGGCGGTATGCCCGGCGTATCATACACCACGATATAGTACGTACCGGCTGTCCGCAGGTCGCTGATGCCGAGGAGCCGGTTAATTACGGGGCTGCGGAAGCCCTTAATCCCGAGGTAGTTTCCGGGTCCGGTAACCGCAAACCAGCGCCCTGTACCGGTAAACGTAGTCCGGCCGGGACAATTGGTGCCGCCGAGTACCACTGATGCCGGCGGTGTCGCTGTCAGTGACAGGGTACCCGTACAGGTAGCTGATGAGGATACTCCCCCTGGCGCAACCCAGTTGGATGTACTGCCACTGAGGCTGAAGTTTTTTAGTGTTCCCGGGCTCTGGGCATTGGCCAGATTGGTCAGACTGGTGATACCGGTATTCGCACCGCCGTCGTCTCCCTGATTGAAGGTGTAATAAGCCCGTAAACCGGTCTGCGTTGCCGGATTGAGCTGGCAGGCATAATTCAGGGCCACTTCATAGTCAGCAAGCGCGCGGTCCCAGATGCGTACTTCGTCCATCGTACCCACAAAATAACTGCCCATCGATTTGGTGGCACCCAGATAGATTTCGTCGCCAACCGTATTCAGGGTTGTCAGACTGGCGGGCAGGGGTTTGGTTTCTTTCAGAACGCCGTCAATATAAAACGCGACGGCTGTGCTGGCGGATGGGTCGGTACTAACGGCTACATGATGCCATTTTCCGTCGTTTACCGCGAAACTGCCTGTTACGTTGGCACCACCGAGGTAGACGGCCAGATACCCCGTATTCCGCATCACAAAACCCCAGCGACCACCGGTGCCGGTATTTCCCCAGTCCATGATGTAAGAATCAGCAGTCGCTGAGGTTTTAATCCAGGCTTCAACGGTCCGTGCCGAATTCCCGGCAATACCGTTTACGCCCGTTGCGACATAATTGCCGCTGGCGAAGTTAAGGGCCGCACCTTTGGCGCGTACGGTGATAGCCGCTGTTGCGGTTGCCACACAGTCGCCGGTCCGGGCTGTTACAGACAGGGTCGTTGTGCTGGCTGGAGCGACAACTACTTCGGTACTGGTCTCGCCATTGCTCCACAGATAAGCGGTTCCTGTACCGGTTGCGGTGAGGGTGACGCTTTGCCCGGCGCTAATCGTCGGGGCGTTGGGCGTAACCCGTACCGACGGGCTCGACAAGGCACCGCAGCCTACTGTCAGGTAGGGAGAACCGGAGCCAGACCAGCCGTCACAGGGAATATAAGACGCCGATCCCGTTTTATTTGTTGCCAGGATGGTATTGCCGATATTCCGGAAAATCTGCCATTCCGTACCTGTCCACTGAATAATCTGGTTATCCATTTTCCACGAAGGAGCACCGTTAATGGTACCATTGACGAGGTATGAACCATTATAATTGTCATTACCAAAACCATATACGTCAATCCGTGTGAGTGTGACCGCACACGACGATGTCTGTAGATTGGCGGTGTTATCTGCTGCACGGGGAGTCGCAGGCTCATTCGGGCGTATGGTCTGCCGCTGTGCCACGGCAATTCTGCTTCCCGGACCTGATACAAGCATCAGTATAAAAACTGACAGCCGCATCAGGTTGGCAGGCGCGGTATTGCTGCGGGTAAGATGTTGAATGAGAGGATAGATACTGTTAATTCCGGACATAAAGTCTGTTCCCTTGTTTGATTCGTGAAGATGTTTGTGGCCTGTACGGCCATCGTTGTCGGTGCTGAGTGGCTGATGGTTCGGTTTCAGGACTATCAGCCACTCAGCACCGACAGAAACAAAAGGTTTATTTACAAGCCTCGCCTGTGACGACATAGGTCATGGTGGAGTCGCTGCTCTCACCACAGGCATTTATATAGCTTGTTTTTAGTGTGTAGGATCCCGGCTGAGTCACGTTTAAGCCGTTGATGGTGTAGCTGCCCACCCGCCGATAGCCACACCACGGCCGCCGGTACAATAACTGCCACCGCCCGTAACGGTGTATACCGTAGGCGGAACGCATGAAACGGTGACGGTGGCCGTGCCGGTACAACCATTGGTGGTACCGGTAACGGAGTAAGCGATTGTCCGGGTTGGCGATACGCTTATGATTGACTTGGAACTGGCGGGTGTGGTATCCCAAAGGTATGTATCAGCCCCGGATGCTGTCAGCGTTGCCGACTGACCGCCAGGGATGGTTTGTGAAGAAGGGGTTATACTGACATTCGGCGCATCAGGATTTACCAGAGCCCCACACCCACCGCTGAGCGTAAGTGCACCAAATCCACCCCAACCCGTACAAGGCAGGTTGGTTATTGACCCTGAATTGTTGGTCGCAAATGTCCCGTACTTGTTGTAAACAATTTCCCATTGGGATCCCGTCCAGCGGATGGTAAACAGTTCACCCTGCCCTGGGGTGCCGGAGCTGGTCCATTGGGCGGCGCCGTTGTAAGTACCGGCAGGCGTGTAATCTTCCCTTACATTTTCTGGTAGCTGATCACTGGACAATACAATTTTCCGGGGTACAAACGCACACGGAGATTGAACGTTCATCGCAGCGAGCGCGATGAGCATAATAAGAAAGGTAGCTGTTACTTTTTTTAGTAACCGGTACTTGAGTAAGTATCTGTATTTCATTGTGTTAAAAGTGGAATTGGGTTGGTTGCTTACCGATTTGGCCAGTGACCACGCAGGTCATGTGTTGTCGCTGATTTAGCCACAGGTGTTCTGATGGAGCAGCAACCAGAACGCCTGCATCTGTAAATAATACCAGGTCGTTTGATTTCACAAAGTAACATCATGTGTACCTGAGTTGGGGGGAAATCGATACCAGGATCCTGCCAATCGGTACCCGAATCCTGCCCGCGATACCCGAATCCTGCCAGGCGATACCAGAATCCTGCCAAATTATATTTTAAAGATACTTATTGCGTTAAAAGGAGACTTATGGGAAGGGTTTGTCCGTGTGGGATAGCAGTGTGAGTTTACTGTTTCGTGTATTACGAATAGACTAAGTGAACAGGTGTGGCGGGGCTAAAGACTCACAAAAAAAGCCGTGGTATCTTGAGCGGAACCACGGCTTTCAGGAGCTTGTCGAAGGAATACGGTTGTCTGGTGTTCATTGGTAGAGCTGGTTAGTCGATGGAAACTCTGCGGCGGTTGGCTTTAAGGTCGCCGCGCTTCTTCTTGTCGGTCTTGCGGGCCTCCTGCGACGCCCGGGTTGGCCGGGTGGCCTTGCGGGGCTTCGGCACCTCAAACGCCTTTGCAATCAGCCGGAGAAATTTCTGCGTCACCTTCTCTTTGTTGGCCAGCTGCGTACGCTCGGTCTGGTGCGTCAGTACGAGCTCGCCTTCGGTCGTTAATTTGCCGGCCAGTTTCTCCAGCAAAACCGCCCTTTCCTCGTCGGTCAGTAAGGCGGAGCCCGCTACGCTGAACCGTAGTTCGGCTTTGGTCGAGACCTTGTTGACGTTCTGGCCTCCCTTGCCGCCGCTGCGGGCAAACTGGTACGTAATGTCGGGTACTAATTTTTGTGTATCCATAAATAGCCTGTTACGGCAGGAGAACACCATAAGCCCGCCAATATGTTTCAACCTGAAGCACCTGAGCCGTTACTTTTTTCAGTTCAGGCTGCCGGATTGACGCTTCAGCAACAAGGGCGCTGGGAATCCACAGGCCGCACGCCAATTTTGAGCCATCAAACAACAAATACTTTCCTCTTTTTTACCATGAATAAGTTAATCGGTCTGGGCGTGGCGCTGGCAGCCACGTGGCTTATGGCGGCCCGTGTCGCCGATGTGTTGTCCGACACAGGCGTCACCATGGACAACGTGCGTCAGGGAACGCTGCAAAACCTGACCGAAGAACGCTGGTTTCGTTTCAGCAGCACAGCGGCCATGCGCCAGATGGCCCGCCGGATTCCGGAGGGCTCCCGCGCGGCGGCAGTACGGGCTCTCGGTAAGGTGGTCCGCTCTTACTGCGAGTCAGCGGCCTTTAAAAAAGAGTTTCTGGGTTGGGTAAAGCAAAAATACCCCTACGATGACCGGTATAGTGATGAAAGCATGGCGGCGCAGGAGCAGGCCGTCGGGCAGATGGATGGCATGGTGAGCCAGCAACTGGGTATGATGCAGCAGGCCTATGCGCAGATTGATCCGGCGATGTTGCAGCAGGTAATCCGGACGCAGCTTCAGCAACAGGAGCAGGAACTGGCGTCACTGGAAGGCGACGAACGGACGACACTCGCCACGGAAATCAGCGATGTAAAGAAAATGCTGAGCGCCACGGCCGGTAAACCGGCAGAATTTAAAAAGCAATACCTGGCCTACCAGAACCGCAAACTACAGAAGCAGGCTGCGGGCAACATCGCAGGCGAAAAGGAAAAAATAGCAGATGCCAAAGTACAGAATGCAGAATATCACCGGCAGAAGGCTGCATTCGATGCCCACTCGGATGCCCGTCCGTTACTGAAAAAACGCTTAAACGAATTTATTGCCCTGTGTAATGATGTGGATTTCGGCGCGCAGACCGTACAGAAAGGCTACCGGCAGGAGTTTGTGAACCCGATACACCAGCGTAAACCGGCGGAGTGGAAATTCCTCTACCGTCTTGGCAAAGAACCGGTAACCGAAGCTAAAGCGGTTGCACAGGCGTGGCTGACCGATCTCGGAAAAGAACGATAAACGCTATTTATTTTCATAGGTTAGGGAGTTTCTACAGTCCGTCGGCGCTTATCGGCGGACTGTTTTGTTTTTACTCTACCATTTATGTAGTCATTGACTCGGAAACAAAAACAATCGTTCCCGGAACGGGTTCTGTCTGCATAAACAACAAAACAACGTTATGAACCCGAATCCGCATACAGGTCAGTTAGTAGACCGTACGATTGATGCCTTCAACGGAGATGTAATTGCCGTTTCGGCTCAGGATGGAATCTCCCTGATTGATAACTGGATCAGCTTTCTGCATAGCGGCGACGCATCGGCAAACCCGGTTGCGAGTCTGCTGAGTGAGCTTAAACTCGAACTTCAGCGGGGAAATCCCGACAGCAATCATATTCAGGACGTGCTGCTTCAACTGTCTGACCAGGCCTATGAGGCTGCGAAGGAACAGGAAGAACTTACGCAGCATCAGCTGAAACAGCTCAGTGCGGCGCTACGGGAGTTCAGCCGGCAACTGGGCGGCGAACGCGGAGACGCCAATACTGCTGGCCGTGCCCCAATGACCAGCACGGTCGGTCAGACAGGCATCGCCGGTGTCGCCAATATAACGACAGAAGAATCGACCCCGACCAGTACTCTCAGCCAGCAGTACCGTACGCAGTCGGATGCCGGAAATACGCTGGCTAAACCCGGCGAAGATGATGCCATGACCGGAAATACACAGGGGGGCGGAGCATATGGCTCCGGTTACGGCACGGGTTCTTCGGCAGAAGACGGCAACGAAAACTCAGGTACCGACCGTAGTACGGCCGGTGATATGGACGACAATGCCATCCGCCGGGAGGAAAATACAGAACTGCACGGAAACGAGTAACAGAAACCAAAACACATCATTAACATGGCATCAAACGCAGTGGCGTCACGTTTGTTTGAGGAAACAACGGCGCTTTTCCATACAAAAGACAATCAGTACCCATCGGCCCATGCCGGTGCGGCGCTGGTAGAAGACTGGCTCAACTTCCTCAAGGAGGTCGATAATACCGGTACTCTTTCGACATGGCTCGAAGAGCTCCGGACACAGTTGCTCAACAACCATCCGGATCCGGACCGGATCGAAGAAATTATGTTTACGCTGGCCGAGCAAACCTCGCAGTTGTCGCAGGGCGCCAATGTACAGGAGGATACGGCGGCTAAGCTGGAACAGGTGGCAACGGCGCTCCGGCAGGTAAATCAGGAATCGTAAAATCAGATCACTATGGGCTCAAACATCCTGGAACAAAGCATGCTCGACGATACGCTGACCCTGTTTCGGGAAAACGAATCGTCGGCTATTTCGTCGGCTCAGGGCGTCATGATGATTGACGGCTGGTTGCAGGCGCTTGATAAAGACGCGAATCTCGGCCACATCAAAGACGGCCTGACGGCGCTTCGGAATCACCTGAATGCCGGTCATCCCGATCCGGGAAAAGTCAGGGAGCTGATGGGCCAACTGGCTAATCAGGTCGAAGACGTAGCCCAGGGGCCTTATTCGCAGGGACAATGGACCGGTGGTTTACAAAGCATGGCCCAAATCATACGTCAATTCGGGAATAGCCTGTAATTTGGGGCTTCATATCAACCTCCCGAACACATGATTGTTACATTAACCTTAAACCCTGCCGTTGATACCAGCACAACTGTGGATCAGTTTGTGCCGGAGCAAAAGCTGCGCTGCGCCGCTCCGCGCCATGATGCGGGCGGGGGCGGGATCAACGTCTCAAAAGCCATCCGGCGGCTGGGCGGCGATTCGCTGGCCTTGTTTACGTCGGGCCGTACGCAGGGGCTGCTGCTGCAGGAACTGGTAGAAACCGAAGGGATTACGCACCAGATTATCGGTATCGAAGGCAGTACGCGGGAAAATTTCATTGTTACAGAAACATCGACCAATAACCAATACCGGTTCGGGATGCCCGGACCGGTGCTGACCAGTGCGGAGGCAGATGTATGTCTGGCGGCGCTGCGCAGCCTGAAAGAGGCAACCTATGTAGTCGCCAGCGGGAGTATGCCTGAGGGATTACCTGCTGATTTCTATGCGGTTGTTGCCCGCGAGGTGAAAAAGCTGGGCGCCCGGTTTATTCTGGATACCTCCGGCGAACCGTTGCGGGCTGCGGCCAATGAAGGTGTATTTCTGCTGAAACCCAACGTCGGCGAACTCGCGAAAATGGTGGGGGCCGACAAACTCGAACTGAACGATGTCGATGATGCGGCGCTTGACATTATCCGTCGGGGTAATTGTGAGGTCGTGGTGGTCTCGCTCGGTCCACAGGGGGCCATGCTGGTCACGAAAGATGGTTATGAACACATTCCTGCCCCGCCGGTGAAAAAACTAAGTACCGTCGGAGCAGGGGATAGCATGGTTGGCGGTATGGTGTATGCCCTGTCGCAGGGGAAAACGTATGCTGATATGGTGCGTCAGGGGGTTGCCTGCGGATCGGCGGCCACGATGAATCCCGGCACCGAATTATTTAAAAAAGACGATGCAGAACGGTTGCTGGCCTGGATAAACCGGGGTCAGTAACTACCGCATCTGCTGCTCAAAAAAAGAGCGCCGGCTTTGTCTGACAAAGCCCGGCGCTCTTTTTTTGAGTACTGGCAGAATTGATCCGCACGGTTTTAAGAGTATAGATCGTCTTTCCGGTAACGAAGTATTCATGCTTTTACATTACTAATTTGACTATATCGGTCTTTGAATTCGTATTTATGTAATATAAAATCTTGTATTTGTTTATATATAAGTATACATTGCTAAGATTAACATAATTTAATTTAAAAATTATGACTATATGTTAAAAAATACTTGATTTTAATTAATGGAATACTCACTTTTGGTGCAGTATTGCACCCATTAAGAACCAAAAATGGACACCATTAAACCTTGTCCGCCCATTGCCGATACGTTTGCCAAACGGTATATGTGGTGGACAAACTTAACACCATCCTGGAGAGCGGCTTTCCAGCAAGTACTTTCCATACATGGATCATCACCATCTGACGAAGAGTTGTGCCGCATCTGGCAAGCACCAGCCCTGCGCTTTGCAGGCCCGCGGGCGATGTATCCCAACATGAATTTTGAACTAACAGATTGTAGCGGGTTGGCCGGCTTAACTAATCTGGACATTCTGGTGGTCATCAACCATCGTGTGGAAAGCATTGCCGAACTCAGCACACTGACTGATCTGAAAGGTCTGTTTGTCAATAATAATGCGCTGACCAGCCTGGCAGGAATAGAATCAATGAGCCAACTGGAACAGCTCTACGCCCATATAAATAAACTTCAGAGTTTGACGCCGGTTCGGAAGCTGACCCGGTTGCGCGAATTGTATGTCAGTTTCAATGCCTTGAACTCGCTGGAGGGCCTCACCTCGTCGCATACAAAACAATTGAAAAGGCTGGTCTGCCTACCCAATGACGAATTGCCTGACCGGGAAGTGATCCGGGTGGAGCAGCGGCTGGGTATCCGGTGCCAGCGTGGTTGATGGATCAGTACAGTGCTGATTATATAGCTTACTATTTTTAAACCCAACATTTTATCATCATGGATCCTATTCTTGGTACAATCGTCATGTTTGGCTTCAACTTTGCCCCTGTCGGCTATTTGTCCTGTAATGGACAGCAGCTGGGTATCCAGCAGAATGCAGCGTTGTATTCTCTGCTGGGAGTTACCTACGGAGGAAATGGTACCACAAATTTCAACCTGCCTGATCTGCGGGGCAGGTTGCCGATCGGCTTCGGGCAAGGTCCTGGATTATCAAACTATCCATTGGGCCAGAAAGCCGGTTCTGAAACGTCAACGTTAACGGTAGCCAACCTGCCGGCACATACGCACGCGCTGAATGCGTACGCAGAAGGCCCGGCTGGTAACGTAGCGGGCCCGGCCGGGGCTTTACCAGCTAATACTGGCGGTCTCGACCCTGAATATCGTACATCAGGAACGATAGTGCAAATGGCTCCGCAGGGAGTAGGCTTGACGGGTGCCGGCCAGGCTTTCAGCAATATGCCTCCCTATCTGGCTGTTAATTATTGTATTGCTTCAGAAGGGATATATCCTCAACGACCTTGATAACCGGTAGGTCCGGTGTAAAATAGCCGCCGGCCGGGATAACTCCCCGGCCGGCTTTTCCTATCCTGTCTCTCTGACCATTGATTGACGTGACGTTTTGGTTTAACAACTGCAATGGTCAGCTAAATCGTAATAAGGGATTTATAGATCACTAATCCTGAAATAATCCCCGACGCGTAGCGTGCAAAGTCTGAATTCGTATTCATAATTAGGTAGCTAGCCCGGCTGGTATATGAAGAGTCAGAAGCCTTGATTACGGCCATTGTAGATATTGTGGGTCTTTCTTTTGATAAGCCATAGAACCAATTATGCTCCATTCTTTACAGAAAAAAAATCGTCAAAGGCTAGTAACGCCCTTTAGTAGTATCCTGATCATTACATTGTTGTTTTGTTGCCTGACTCAGACTGTTTATGCGCAAACGATTAACTGGAAAGATGCCAGTTGCTCTGGATCAGGGGTAAACGGAGACGTATTAACAAAAACCGGTACGGTGGGTTGTAGAAACACATTTGAAGGTTTATCGGGTAATGGAAATATTCCTTTCCGGGTTATTTGGAGTACAGCCAATAACCGTTGGGAGATGCAGGCTGACCCTAACTGGCAAGGTACAGGTCCTAAATCATACGATGTGTTGGCCTGGTATAATACATTCGCTTCTGCACCTAATCCGCCAGATCTTGGAAGCGGTACATGGGTTGATGCAGGCGTTCCGTGCGGGCCAATGTCCAAATTCGATGGTACAGGTACACAAAATACGCTTGGAACCTGTGGGGGTGGCTCTCCTGCCCTCACCCTCACCCCGGCCTCGGCTACGTATACCGAAGGGCAGAACGTAACCGTTTCTGTTTCAAATCTCAGCGGCAATACCGGCACTAACTATGGCGTTGACCTGACGCTCTTTGATGATGATTTTACCAGTTTTCCGTTTACCATACCGGCAGGGCTAGTTGTTCCGGTCAGTGGTACGTTTGTCGCAACAATAGGTGTAGGGGCTGCCGGTAGCACGCTCCGCAAGTTCCTGATTTATGAGTCTGGTAATGGGGGAGCGACCGTTGCGTCCTCTTCCGGTTTTTACATCATCCCCTGTCCGTCTCTGACCGTTACGGCGACACCGTCGTTCACCATCGGTAGCGGACAGAATGTAACGCTGACTGCCGCAGCCGTGGGCCAGGTAGTCAGTCCGGTCGTATTTCAGTGGCAGGGGCAGCCGGTAAGCAGTACCTATGCCATCAGCAACCTGACGGGCTCGAACACCTATTCCGTAACCGGAACAACCGGCAACTGCAGGGCAACAACGACGGCTACCGTAAGCGTAACAACAGCATTTAATCTGACCACTACTGCCGGTTCGTCGAACCTGTGTGTAGGCGCGACAACCACGCTGTCGGTATCTGCTGCCGGCGGCACTGCTCCCTATAGCTATACCTGGACAGCACCGGCAGGTGTGAGTATTACTGCCGGCGGCAGCAGCAGTGTCGTCTCGGTCAGTATGCTTACGTCGGGGACCAAAACGTTTACGGTTACCGTTGCCGGTTCGGGGGGCAGCCCTGTGAGCACCACCACTATCGGGATTACGGGATATGCCCTGCCCACGCCCGGCATTACGGTCAGCCCTGGCCTGACGTTCTGTTCGGGAGCCAGTATTACACTGACGGCTACCGGAGCCGGGGCCGCAGGCAGCTACTACTGGAGCACCACCGAGCAATCGAGCGCTATCAGTGTAAGCCTCGGCCAATTGTATAGTGTCACCGTAATCAGCTCGGCCAATTGCCAGTCAACAACTTCCGTGACCACTGTGCGCCGGTCGCTGCCAACGGCGACCGTTAGTGCGCTGCCGTCGCTGACGGTGTGCCCCGGCCAAAGCCTGACCTTAACGGCCAATGGCCTGGCAGGTGCTCCCGAAGCACAGGGCGGAGCGCGTGTGGCAAACGTACTGGCCCCCGCGGGCTTGACGTATAACTGGTCAACGGGCAGCAATGCGGCGTCAACGATACTGACACCGGGCAGCAGTACGGTCATTAGCCTTACCGTTAGTGACGGGTACTGTTCTACGTCGGCCATCAGTACGTCGGTGGTTGTGCGGAATCCGGTTTCGGTAAGCATTACCGTGCCCGCATCGCCGACGCTGACGTGTAGCCAGACTAATCTCTCGCTGACGGCTGTTGCCGGTAATGGCAGCACGTACCGGTGGGATGACAACAGCACGAACGCTACCCGTGTGGTGAGTGCCTCAGGCGTTTACTCGGTAACGGCTACTGAAGGGGGCTGCTCAACCACGGCGACTACGTCGGTCAGCAGTAATACCACCGCTCCGTCGCTCAGTATCAGCGGTAATCTTACCATTTGTCAGGGAGGTACTACCACCCTGACGGCATCCGGCGCAGGGGCAGGCGGGAGTTATACATGGGATCTTCCGGCCTCAACGTCGGCGATCAGCGTTAGTCTGGGCAATACCTACTCGGTAACCGGTGTGGCTTCGAATGGCTGTCGGTCAACCACGGGGGTAACGGTAACCGTAATTCCGGCAGTGACCGCTACCATCAGTGGCAATCTGACCGTCTGCCAGGGAATGAGTACGACGCTGACTGCCGGTGGCGGAACGTCGGCACTTTGGTCGGATAATTTTAATGGTTTGGTTAATACAGTCAGTCCGCAAAGTACGACGCCTTATACCGTCACAGTGAGCAGCGGGGGCTGTTCGGCCACGGCCACGGCTACCGTAACGGTGAATCCGGCGGTGACGGCCACCGTATCGGGTAATCTGACGATCTGTGCGGGGCAGAGTACGACCTTAACCGCCACGGGCGGCAACAGCTTCCAGTGGTCGGATAATGTTGCCGGTTCTGCTAATGTGGTGTCTCCGGTCAGCACCACAGCTTATTCGGTAACGGTGAGCAATACAACTACGGGCTGTTCGGCTTCCACGACTGTAACGGTGACGGTCAACCCGGCAGTGACGGCCACGGTGTCAGGCAATCTGACGATCTGTGCGGGGCAGAGTACGACCTTAACGGCGGCGGGCGGCAACAGCTTCCAGTGGTCGAATAGTGCAGGCAATGCGGTTAATGAAGTGACCCCCGCCAGTACAACCGTGTATTCGGTGACGGTAAGCAATACAACTACGGGTTGTTTCGCGCCCACAAGTGTAACCGTGACGGTCAATGCGGCCGTGACAGCCAGCATTAGTCAGAATCAGACGATCTGTTCGGGTAAGAGTGCCACCCTAACGGCCGGCGGCGGCAGCACCTACCGCTGGTCAGATAACGTTGCGAATGCCACCAACATCGTGAGCCCGGTGAGTACCACCGCTTATTCCGTTACGGTGAGCAGCGGAAATTGTTCGGCTACGGCCATTGCTACGGTAACGGTCAACACCTCGCCTACGGTGAGTATCGCGGCTTCGTCGACGAGTCTGACCGGCGGCCAAAGTGCGACGCTGACGGCATCCGGAGCGGATAGCTATACGTGGAGTACGCCCTCAAACGCAACGGCCATAACAGTATCGCCCGTCACCACGACGGTATACTCGGTAAGCGGTACTCAGAACGGGTGTTTGGGAGAGGCCAGCACAACGGTATCAGTAAGCTGTGTAGATGCCATAGCGAGGGCAATCTCAGTGACGCTGGCGAGTGCTCTGGGGCCGGGCAACTGTACGGTAAGCCTGCAGGGCCAGGGTACGGGTTCGTCGTTTATCTTTACGGGCCCCGGCGGGTATGTCTTCAGCACAGTATACCGGCGTACCGGCACGTATTCGCTCAATGCGGTAAACG
This sequence comes from Arsenicibacter rosenii, assembly GCF_001870735.1. Lineage (GTDB taxonomy): Bacteria > Bacteroidota > Bacteroidia > Cytophagales > Spirosomataceae > Arsenicibacter > Arsenicibacter rosenii. The sequence goes on from NZ_MORL01000030.1 coordinate 24,680, forward strand.
TTACCCAGCCGGGAACCTACACAATGACGGCCCGGGCAACCAATGCCTGCGGTAAGGAGAGTGTTGATACCATAACGTATGTTGTGACAGGAACCGCGTGTCCGTAGAAAACCGGTTGGCCTGAGCAGCACGCATGAAATGAGAAGTCTGAAGGTATCCGGGATATCGCCGGGGTCTCCGGACTTCTCATTTTTTTGACCCCTATACGGCAGTAACTAACGCATCTGCTGCGCATCGAGGGAGCGCCGGGCTTTGTCGGATAAGGCCCTGACACCCATCAACAGGCCGGCAAAGCGCGGGTCGCTGGTCAGCCCTTTCTTGTAGCGGCTGTAAATCTGCTGCAACACCACACTGTTTTTGAACAACCCGAATACATAGTAATACAAAATCCCCGACACATCGCGTCCGCTCTTCGCCGCATACCGGTCGGCAAATGCCTGACGGGTCAGGTTGCCGGGTAGCCATGACAGGTTGAAGCCCTTTTCAAAATCCTGATCGGTAGCCTCGGCCCAGTAGGAAAGGGTGGTGCCCAGATCCATCAGCGGATCGCCGACGGTCGTCATTTCCCAGTCCAGTACGGCTTTGATCCGGGTCAGGTTCTGCGCATCCAGTACCACGTTGTCGTATTTGTAATCGTTATGAATCAGCGTGGGTGCCTGTCCGGCCGGTACATGCTGTTGCAGCCAGTGAGCTAGTTGGTCCATAACGGCGATTTCGTCGGTTTGGGCGGCCTGGTAGCGTTTGTGCCAGCCCTCGACCTGCCGCTGCACATAGCCGTCCGGTTTCCCGATCTGAATCAGCCCCGTTGCCTGAATGTCAATGGCGTGCAGTTCGGCCAGGTTGTCGCAGAGTGCTTCGGACAGATGGCGCATGGTATCGGCCGTCAGCGTTTGGGCCAGCTGCCGTGCCTGATGCGCCCGCAAAATAACCCCTTCCACCCGTTCCATGATGTAAAACGGGTAGCCCAGTATGGCTTCGTCATCGCAATAGAGTAAGGGCGCGGGTATTTTATGGTAGCCGGTCTGTTGCAGGGCCGACAGAATCCGGAACTCGCGGCCCATGTCGTGCCCGCCCTTGATGGCTTTAGCCCCGGCCGGTGGTCTTCGCAGGACATATTCCGCCGCATCGGACCGCAGAAAATACGTCAGGTTGGAATAGCCGCCCGGAAACTGCGCTACCGACGCAACAGGCCCGATGGCCGGGTTTGCCTGTGCCAGGTACTGATTCAGCCGGCCGGTATCGAGTTCTTCGCCCGTCCGGACCGACACGGGTTGATCCACAGAAAGCATATAGCTGATTTACGAATTACGAATTACGAATTACGAGGTACGAATTACGAGGTACGATTTACGATTTAAGGTCCGATGCTCTAAACTGTTTCAGGATGGTTTTGGCCAGCGCCATTTTATGAACTTCATCGGCGCCGTCGTAGATACGGGCCGCCCGCTCGTGCGAATACCAGAATGCCAGCAGAACATCACTGGTCATACCGAGGGCTCCGTGGGTCTGAATGGCCCGGTCAACAACGCGCAGCATCATGTTGGCCGTAAAGAACTTGATCATCGAAATTTCGCCCCGGACGGCGGCGGCTCCCTGTTCGTCGATGTGTTTGGCTGTGCGGAGCACCAGCAGGCGGGCGGCATCAATCTCAGCACGACTTTCGGCAATGAATCCCTGAATAAACTGCATGTCGCCCAGGAATTTATCGTCCGACAAGCGGCGGCTCACGGCATACTGACACATCAGCTCAAAACTCCGCTCGGCGATACCGATAAACCGCATGCAGTGGTGAATACGGCCAGGGCCGAGCCGTTCCTGCGCCAGCAGAAAACCGGCACCTTCCGGCCCGATCAGGTTGGCCTGCGGCACCCGCACGTTTTCATAGCGCAGTTCGGCATGGCTGGCCCAGCTGTCGCCGGCATGGCCCATCACCGGGATGTTGCGGATAAACTGCACGCCCGGCGTATCCATCGGCACCAGAATCTGGCTGGCGCGTTTGTGGGGGGCAGCCTCCGGATTGGTCACGGCCATCACGATGGCAAACGCCGCACCGTCGGCGGAGCTGGTAAACCACTTGTGACCGTTGATGACGTACGCATCGCCGTCTTTTACGGCAGTTGTGCCCATCATGGTTGGGTTTGAGCCGGCAAACTCCGGTTCGGTCATGCTGAAACAACTCCGGATCTGCCCGTCCATGAGCGGATGCAGGTAGGCTTCCTTCAGGTGGGCGGGGGCGTATTTGTGCATGAGTTCGGTGTTGCCGATGTCGGGCGCCTGCGTGTTAAACACAAAATGCCCGAACGGACTTTTCGCCAGAATCTCGCTAATCTGCCCGAACTCGCACAGGGTCAGGCCGAGGCCACCGTCTTCTTCCGGCAGGTGGAGGCCCCACAGACCGGCGTGTTTCACCCGTTGCCGTTTTTGCTGCAGGACCGGCTCAATGGCCGAGAAGTTATGCGTCAGGTTATCAGTCGTTTCGAGGGGGTACAGTTCCTGCTCAACGAAGGCCTTTATTGCAGGCAGCAGCGTTTGCAGCCGGTCGGTAAGGAATAGCGTTTCCATATGTTAAAATGACTTATATAAAATCAGAACCAGTCGGGTTGCATCGCCAGCGTAACGTGGGCCGACGCGCTGAGGCGGTGGATCAGTGCGTCGGTTTTAATCAGTTCATAGTCAAAGAAATAGCGGACGGTCAGGATCTTGCCCTGATAAAACGGCTGATCGGCCGCATGGGCGTTGGCCAGCGCCTGACTGGCCGTGATGGCCTGTTGCAGCCATCGCCAGCCGATGGTTACGAGGCCGAACAGTTCCAGATACAGGGTGGCGTCGGCCAGAAACGCTTCCGGATCCTGCCGTGCCTGACCGAGCAACTGACCGGTTAGTTGCTGTACGCGCCCGCAGACGGTGTTCAGCGTATCGGCAAGGGGTTGCAGGGACGGTATTTGCTGCGCTTCCGCGATGGTTGTCATCACGGCCTGAAAATAAAGCTGCGCCGCTTTTCCGTGTTGCAGACTGATTTTCCGCCCCAGCAGGTCCAGCCCGTGAATGGCCGTGGTTCCCTCGTGAATCGGGTGGATCCGTGCCTCGCGGTAATATTGTTCAACCGGAAAATCGGTCGTATAGCCTGCCCCGCCCAGAATCTGAACCGCCGCTGAGGTTGTCAGGCAGCACATTTCGGACGGATACGACTTGGCAACCGGGGTGAGCAGGTCGAGCAGGAGCAGGGCATTGTCCCTGGCTTCGCCCGTTTCGACATGGGCAAGGTCAGCGAGGTAGCTGCAATACAACAGCAACGACAGGGAACCCTCAACAACTGATTTCTGGAACAACAGCAGCCGTTTGACATCGGCGTGGTTGATGATGAGCGTTTGCGGCAGGGCAGGGTCCTTTTCCGTAATCCGGCGCCCCTGCGGCCGCTGGCCGGCATAGGCGAGCGACGCATGGTACGCGGCCGTACCAATGGCCGTCGCGTTCATGCCGACACCCACGCGGGCTTCGTTCATCATCTGAAACATGTAGGAAAGCCCCTTATTCGGCTCGCCGACCAGATAGCCTTCGCAGTTGCCGTTGTTGCCCATACTCAGGTGCGCAATCGGTGCGCCCTTGTAGCCCATCTTGTGGTAGACTCCGGCCGTCAGCACATCATTGGGTTCCAACTGCTGACCGGCCCCGATGCGCTGCTGTGGCACCACAAACAGCGAAATACCTTTGACGCCGGCCGGTGCGCCGCTGATGCGCGCCAGCATGAGGTGCACCACATTAGTGCAGGCATCATGGTCGCCGCAGGAGATAAAGATTTTTTCGCCCCGGATGTGATACACGCCTTCCTGACCGGTTGGCGTGGCGGAGGTAGTGATGTCGGACAGCGAGCTACCCGCGCCGGGCTCAGTCAATGCCATAGTGCCTTGCCATTCGCCGGTATACATACGGGGCGTGTAGGCGTCGATGAGCGCCCGCGATCCGAACGTCCGGATCAGATTGGCGGCTCCGGTAGTCAGAAAGGGATACACACTGGCCGAATAATTCGCGGCCTGGAAGATAAATCCGGCGCTGTTCTGGATAGTCACCGGCAACTGTTGTCCTCCTTCGTCATAGCTGAAGGTGGCGTTAATCCAGCCATCAGCCCCGAACTGCTTTACAATGGCTTTCATCCCCGGATGCACCCTGATTTTTCCATTGGCCAGCTGTGGTTCGGCGCGGTCCATTTCCGTAAGCAGGGGATACAGGAGCTTCACGGCAATCTGATCGGCGGCGTCGAGTACCAGGTCGAACGATTCCCGGCTGTGATCCTGAAAGTAAGGATAGTTCAACAGGGTTTCAGCGTGTTGTACTTCGTATACATGAAAACGGAGATCCCGCTTCGAATAAAATAAGGCCATACGGGTAAAGCATAAACCATAAAGGTAGTATGCAAGCATACTTAAGTAAAGCCACAAAGGGATTTTTTGGACTTTAGAGCCAAAAAACTAAAAAATACGGGGAGGGGGTAGTTAGTTTTCGTTCCAGTAGATCAGCACATTCAGCGTCGCTCGGCCGGAAGCAATGAGGTCGAGATCGCCGTCGCCGTCCAGGTCAGCAGCCTGTAAGTCCTCACAGGCCATCCGCACGCTGTCGTTCACTACCTGTTCGGTCCAGCGGCCATCGGGTTGCGGCACAAAGATCCGGATACCGACCTGCTGCGCGGCATTCGGGTTACGCCAGCCCACCACAATCTGGTCACGTTCCATTTTCAGAAAGTCCCCGCAAACAAGCGCGTGGCCCTGACTGAGTTTGTCGGTAATCTGCGTCGGCGCCTGAAAGGTGGAGTCATCGTCCATTTCGATCAGCGGCGCGTCGGCATCGTCATCGTGCATGGTCTGAATAAATTTAAGCTGATTGCCATGCATGGGCATGATGGCGGCAATGCCTTCGTCATAGATTTTGACTTCGCCGACGCCCTCGCCTTTAAAATAGTCGTCGTTGCTGTCGGTGCGGTTCCATTTTTTATTCCGCCATGCATACACAGCCGTGCCCTCCTTTCCGCCAACGATGATGGCCGGATGCGGGAGGTATTCCTTTTCCCAGACTTCGAAATTATGGGTCATGTGCATGGTGGAGTCGATGAGGTGGCGTGGCCACGGCCCGCGCGGGTCTTTCGGGAACTCATAGCCCCAGATGCGGACACCGGCGCCTTCGCCGTTTTTGTTATGGCGGCCATGCAGCGGAACCACAATGAGCTGGTGGTTATTTTTCCCGAGCCTGGCCCAGCGCATGCGGTGAGTGGTCACCTCGTGCGGGAGCCGGATGGCTTCCCACTGTTGGGTCGGGTCGGCGGGGCGGTTGAGGTAAAACACGGCCCCCGATTTGGTCGTATCCGACGTCTCGGCCGGATTCCAGCCCGCACCGACGGCGACTTCCACCTTGCCGTCGCCATCAAGGTCGCGGGCCGCAATGCAGACATTGTCCTGCGGTGTCAGGTTACGCGCCATGATGTAGCGGGCCCAGTTGCCGGTTTTGTTGCCCGGGTTTTTGTACCAGACAACGTCCTTCTGATCGGCCAGCAGAATATCAGGCAGCTTATCTCCGTCGACATCGCCGATGGCCAGGCCATAGCCGATGTCGATTTTGTTATCAACGACCTGAATCCGGAAATTCGGGGTTTTCGGTTGGGCCAGTGTTAGGCATGGCCACAGCAGGAGGGCGCAGAGACAGGCTTTCATGAGTTGATACATGTAGGGGCGACCCCACGTGGTCGCCCGCTTTACGGATGTTATTCTTATTTTAAATATGTACGTACAATCGGGCGACCACGTGGGGTCGCCCCTACGGGGTTACGATTGTCAGCACCTCGGGGTCTTTCAGGCGTCGGGCCAGGCCGAGGGTTTTGGGCACTTCGTAGTGGAAATAAAACTTCATCGTGTGCAGTTTGCCTTCGTAGAACGCCAGCTCGTCGCCTTCGGGATTGTGGGTCAGCAGGGCTTGTTTGGCAACCGTTGCCTGTTTCAGCCATTGCCAGGCCACGCACACCGTGCCGAACAACTCCAGGAAAAGCGTGGCATCGGCCAGATACCGCTCGATGTCGCCGGCCATGGCGTGCGGCATCAATACCGCCATAACTTCCTGAATTTGTTTTAGTTCAGCAGCCATCTGTTCAGCATAGGGCTTCAGGTCATCATGCGTGCCGGCCTCGGCAATGGTTTTGCCGATCTCGGCAAAGAGCAGTTTGGCCGCCTTGCCGCCTTTCATTGTCATTTTCCGCCCCAGCAAATCCTGGGCCTGAATACCGGTGGTGCCTTCGTAAATCGGCGTAATCCGGATGTCACGGTACAACTGCTCGACCGGGAAATCTTCGGTGTAACCATAACCGCCGAACGTCTGCATACTCTGACTTACCGACTGCACCCCCATTTCGGACGGGAACGTTTTGGCCACCGGCGTCAGAATTTCCATCAGCAGCGTGTACGTTTCCTTGTCATCCCCTTCGGCTACCGACGACAGGTCGAACAGCCGGGCCGTTTCGAGCAGAATCGAGAGGGAGCCTTCCGTAACGGCTTTCTGGAACAAGAGCATCCGGCGCACATCGGGATGGTTGATAATCGGCGTTTGCGGGGCATCCAGCAGGTTTTTCTCGTTCAGACGGCGGCTTTGCGGGCGTTCTTTGGCGTATTGCAGGGCGGCGTGATAGGCCGCCGTCGCAATCGCTGCGGCGGTCATACCCACCCCGATCCGGGCTTCGTTCATCATCTGAAACATATACGACAGACCGTGGTGCGGTTGCCCGACCAGATAGCCGGTGCAGTCGTCGCGTTCGCCCATGGTCAGGTGCATGGCCGGTACGCCGTGCTGCCCCATCTTGTGGTAAATGCCCGTTGACGTAACGTCGTTGTCCACGAACTTACCCGATTCGGTTGGCCGGTATTTAGGGACGACAAACAGCGAAATGCCCTTTGTGCCTTTAGGGGCTCCGTCGATGCGGGCCAGCATCAGGTGGATGATGTTGTCGGTGGCGTCGTGGTCACCGGCGGAAATAAACACCTTCTGGCCGCGGATTTTGTAGACACCGGCTTCAGCGTCGACCGGCGTAGCTGAGGTGGTAACGTCGGACAGCGAACTGCCGGCCTGTGGTTCGGTAAGGGCCATCGTACCCTGCCAGACGCCCGAAAGCAGGTTAGGTACATACTGCTCCTGCAATGCTGCTGTTCCGAACGACGTAATCAGGTGGGCCGCTCCGGAGGTCAGGCCGGTATACATCATGCCGTTATTGGCTGCCATCAGAATAAAGCCGACGCTGGAACTGATCAGTTCAGGCAGTTGCTGACCACCTTGTTCAAACGAAAAACCGGCACCGATCAGGCCCGACTCGCCCATGGCTTTCAGATAAGGTTTTATTGCCGGATGTGCCTTTACCCGACCGTCTTTCAACTCAGGTTGGTCTTTGTCAACGGCCTTAAGGTGCGGGTGCATCAGGTTCTCGGCAATGTAAGTCGCTGAGTCGAGCGCCATGTTAAACGTTTCGCGGTCGTGAGCACTGAAGTAAGGATATTGGGCCAGTTTTTCGGCCTCAAACACCTCATGTAGCAGGAATTGTAAATTTCGTTTGCTAAAAAAAGTAGCCATGGCGTAAGGTTAGTTAGTAGGGGTTCGTAGTAAAAATACAGGTATTTGCCCGAATTATACCATTGGGTCAGGAATTATAGCTTACTTTATGGCGTTAATGCAGCGTTAAACAAACTAATTTCTATCATGAGAAAGCTAACCGCTTTTATCCTTGTTTTCTTGTCAGCCTTTTCCTTTGTGATGGCGCAAAATCCATCAAGTCCTAAGATTACGGCCGAGAGCCCTAACAAAAACATTAAAGTAGTATACGGCCAGCCTTCGAAGCGTGGTCGGGTGATTTTTGGTGAAGAAAGTTCAAGTAGCCTGGAAAAATTCGGTAAAGTGTGGCGTACCGGTGCCAATGAGGCCACGGAGATTACGTTCAAAAACGACGTAATGTTTGGTGGTAAGCACGTAAAGGCGGGTACCTATACGCTGTTTACGATCCCGAATCCGAAAGAGTGGACCGTTATTCTGAATAGCCAGCTGGGTCAGTGGGGGGCTTATGACTACGAAAAGATTAAAGGCAGCGATGTGGCGCAGGTGAAAGTACCGGTAACCGCCAACAAAGCTCCTGTAGAAAAACTGACGATTACCCCGGCCAATAACAGTGTTGCCATTGCATGGGATAACGTGAGCATTTCCGTACCGGTGATGGATCACGGCAAGTAATATCTATGAACTTCCAGGAACAGGGCCGTCTGGCGGTTTAAAACTTCCTGGAAGTTCTTAGATTATAGGTGCACTACCTTACCGGTCTTCGCCGATTCGCGGGCGGCCGACAAAATCTCGACGACTACTTCATTCACCGGAAACGACGACAGGTCTTTGTCCGGCTTTATCTCTCCCCGCACCACCGCCGCCAGATACGCAAACACATTGGCCCGCGCGTGTGGCAATGGCTGTAAATCGAGCCAGGTTTCTTTCCCGAAGCGTTCGCCGGAGACGTATTTCATTTTGCTTTCCCTATTCGCTACCAGCGTGCCCTTTGTGCCGTATACTTCGGTGTCCTTACGGTCGAACGGCCAGTTCCACGACGCCTGAATAATGGCCTGGCAGGTCGGATAGGTCAGGACGATGGTCGCTTCGTCATCTACCTTAGGGTATATGGCCGGTTTCAGTTGCTGGGTAACAGCCATGACCGAAGTCGGGCGCTGCCCGTCCATGAGCCACGTCATGATGTTGGCACCGTAGCAGCCAAAGTCGATCAGGGCTCCGCCGCCGTTCTGCACCGGATCGGTGAGCCAGCCGGTGAAATCACGGCTGCACCCGATCTCAACCGGACCACGGTGGCCGTCCATAATCACCACTTTACGCAGGGTGCCGAGGCTTTGCTCGGTTTTGACCATGTCCCACACTTTTGCGTGTGAGGGGTACCATGTGGTTTCAAAGTTGGTCAGCAGGTGAATCCCGTACTTTTTCTGAAGCGCCCGCATCTGGTTCAGGTGATCGACGCTGACCGCCAGTGGCTTTTCGACAATCACGTGCACCCCTTTCGGCGCACAGGCTTTCACCACCTCAAGGTGCTGATAAATCGAGTTGAACGCGCAGACTGCTTCGGGTTTTGTTTTCTGAATCAGCTCATCCAGGCTGGCAAACCACAGTGATTCGGGCAGATTGTGCCGTTTCAGCAGGCGCATGGCCAGTTCTTTATTGGGTTCGGCAAAACCGATGATCTCCACATCGTCGGGGTGTTTCATGTAGTCGAACACCAGGTTGATGTGGTCGTGGGTCATACCGGCAACACCCACACGGACCGGTTTGGCGTAGGTGAGGCTGGCAATGAGCAGGCCGCAGAGAAGCGATACGATTGTTTTCATGATTCCGTGTCTTCAGGCTCGTTTTGCTGATAAGCCTCAATAATAGCTTTCGCTTTGTCCACGTCTGTTTTTGACACAATTACCTTAACGGCTCCCATGCCGCCCGGCGACGCCCACCACGGAGCCAGCGTTCCCAGAAATCCGTCTTTCAGGAACGCGTTGATTTCTTCGTTTTCCAGCAGGCTTTTCACTACTTCGGCCTGCATGATGCTGCCGGCATAAACCTGTACAAACTCGATATTGTTCGGTGTTTCCATATGCTTTAAATCAGAAGGATACGCTGTTCTACTTATTTCCGGACTTCGGCCACAACAAACGGTTCCACGGCAGACGCCCGCGTCTCGTAGTTGAGGAAATTGCCCTTTAACTGACTGACATGGAAGTACGAAAATGACTTCAGTTGTTTCACCGTCCAGCCCTGCTGCTGAAGGGAATCCAGCCGTTCGGGACGGGTAAAGACAATGACCGGTTGCCTGGAAGCAGCGGCCTGTAAGGTATCTGTATTGCGCCAGTAATGTACCGGCTGATTGAGGTAAAATTCAAACGAATACGAGTTGTCGCGGTACATGCCGATGGGCTGGTTTTTCGGGCCGGTCTCGTTGAGGTAAAACGCCGCCTCGCCCCCCGCCTGATACGGCAGCAGCTCAGGCAGGAAAAACAGGTTGTAGAAGCCGAATGTCAGCAGGGATGCACCGACCGTACGCCCGACCAGGGTCGACAACAGGCTCGTATGCCCCCAGACCGGGCTGATGGCTCCGGTACGGAACACGACGAAGATAACCAGGAGAAACACGCCGATCCAGATGGCCGCACCGGTCAGCTGCGAGGGCCGGAAAAAGAACAGCAGCGCGATAGCTACGATGGCCAGCAAGACGGCAATGCCGGTCTGTACCCATAGCCAGCGGCGCAGCACCGGCTCCGAACGCAGGCCCGTCAGGTAATGGGCCGTCAGGACGGCAAAGAACGGGAAGACGATGTTCATGTAGTGCGGCAGCTGAAAACCCGACAGCGAGAACAACAGAAACGTCATCAGCCCCGACCCGAAGGAAACGTATTCGGGCAGCGGGTTTTGCCGGCGAACCAGCCTTGTGAAGACCTTCCCGACGCTGGCGTACAGCAGCAGCGACCACGGCAGAAAGGCCCAGAGCAATGTATGTACAAAAAACAGTTTATCGCCCTGGCCTTTGATCGGACCGGTATTAAAAAAGCGCCCGAACTGACTGTCCCAGAAGAAAAACCGGATGCCCGACACATCGGTTTTGCCAAAGACAATTTTCTCCGGATGCAGGTCAAATTGTTGATAAAGGGTGTATAACTCCGGCAGGGTAAAGGCAATGGTCAGGACAATGGCCGCATACCAGCGCCATTTCAGGAGTTCTTTCCAGTTTCCTGTCAGGAAAAAGTGGATCACCAGCCCCGCTCCGATCGGGACAAGCACAAACGGACCTTTGGTCATCAGCGCGCAACCCGCCCAGAACGAGCCCGCCAGCAGGTCGGTCGGGCTCGTTCTGGGCCGCAGGGACATACGGTAGAAATGGAATACACTGCCGATGATCTGCCCCAGCAAAAACGGCTCGGCCCGCACGTCGTTGTTGGACATGATCAGGTGCATGGTCGTCAGCAGGATCAGGGTGGCGACCTGCGCAACGAGGCGGCTGTACGCCAGCAGGGCAAACCGGTAGGTATACCAGACGCCGATGCCGAAAAAGAGCAGGCCCGGCAGCTTGTAGGCAAACGAGTTGATACCGAACAGGTTGTAGCTTATCGCCGTGATCCAGAACGGGAAATGCGGTTTGTCCAGCCAGTCGTAGCCTTCGACATAGAGGTTGATAAAGTCGCCGGATTGCGCCATGGTTTTGGCAATGGTGGCGTACAGGGCACCGTCGGGTTCGAGGATGTACGAGCCCAGACCAAGTGCATTCAGGATGACGCCCAACGCGACAAGGCTGTAGAAAAGCCGGTCCGGAATATGGTCGGAATGGTTATTCATTTTTTGTTATATTTGACCTATAATCAAAGTTGTCATCTTGAAACCGGTTGCGTTATGGAATCTGTAATCGAACAATTGTCGGAATACGAACTCGAACGCGGGAAACCTGTGCCAGATACAATACATGGGATTGTACAAACCAACATTGCCGGAGAACTTTTTATCCGTTACCGGTCTGTCTACCGGATCATGTCGGAGGTGACTCTGGATACGCAACCCGTCGGCACAACGCCCGATGTACTTGTCTATCCAACATTTGAGCCGGACTTTCAGAATCGTTCGGCCCGGCGTTCAGACCCGCCTTTGCTGACTATCGAAATTCAATCGCCTTCGCAAAGTTTGGAGGTTATGGTGGAAAAAACAGCAATCTATTTCCATTTTGGTGTAAAATCGTGTTGGGTGGTCTTACCGAGTATCAAAGCCGTGATCGTGTATACAGCGCCGGATACCTACCGGTTCTTCCATGATAAAGACCTGCTTACGGACGAAAACGCAGGTATTGAGCTCCCGGTTGACCTGCTTTTTGCCTGAATAAAATGCTTTAACAAAAAGGTCGGTTTAGGGCGTAACTTTCTGGAAGTTACGCCCTAAACCGACCTTTTTGTTATTAACTATGCCGTTGGTTACGGCTTTGGTTCCGCCGGTTTTGACGCTTTGGCCGGGGCAGCCAGCGAGTTAATCCAGGCGGCAATTTTCAGCGCATCGGCGCGGGGAACCTGTGGCATCGGCGGCATTTCTGTCGCGTAGTCAGGCCAGTTCGCCGGCTTCGGATTGTAGATCAGGTCTACAATCTGCTCGTTGGTATAGCCCCGTTTGGCTACGTCGCGGTAAGCCGGTCCCACCTGCCGTTTGTCGGCCTGATGGCAGGCCAGACAGGTGTGGCGGGTCAGGAGGCCTTTGACTTCTTCGTAGGTCGGGGCTTTGGTTGCTGCCGCTGCTGTGGCAGGGCGACCACTTGGGGTCGCCCCTACGGATGTTTTGGGGCCTGGTTTTACCGTTGGCCTGGTGGCCGGCCGGACAGGGGCCAGTTCGCTGGCAGGCAGTTTGGCACCGTCGGGAATGTTGTTCAGCGTGTAATAGGCAATCGGGTGTACCAGTGAGTGTGACCCTTCAACGGCGCGGACACCGTCGATTGTCAGCTGATGGATGTAGTATTGGCGCAGGTTATCGACCACCAGACGGGCTTTCATGCCGTCTTCCGATACTTTGATGCCTTTAACCGCGTGCTTTTCCTTGTTGATCGTCGGGCTGCCGTATACGGGATGGTACTTGTAGATAAAGCTTTCGACATTGTAGGAGGCCGGATCTTCGGCTGATTTGCGGTCAACCGGTTTGGTGAACTCTACTTCAAACCCATCCGGCATAGCCCGTACCGCCCGCATTTCAAACGGTGTCTGCCCGTTCCAGACCAGGCGCTGAAGGCCTTCATTGGCTTCACCGGCCGAGCCCCAGCCCCGGTTGGTTTCACCGACAAACAGCGAGCCGTCTTTGGCCCATGCCATCCGCAACACACCCGACTGGAAACCATTCCGGAACTCGATGGCCGCACCCTGGTACTCGCCTTTAACTTTTTCCAGGAATACCCGCGAAATCTTGCTCATGCCCTGGTCACCGACCAGCAACTGACCGCCAAACGGCCCGAAGTTGCCTTCCGGAATAGTCAGGATTTCAGAGTTTGAAATACCCAGGATACCGTGAGGCAGCCAAACCGCCGGCAACTGCACCTGCGGAATCGACTTCTTAACCTCAAACAGCAGGTCCGGCGTTTCATTAACCACGTTTTCCGGTTTGATATACCGGCCGTTGGCGTCCTTGTTTTGACGCGGGCTTACTTTCGCATACAGCTGCTCGGTTGTCAGGTTCAGCGGAGAGCCCGGCATGTTGGTCCAGCGCAGACCACCCGGATGACCGGTAAACGCGCCTTTCTTCACATGGATGATCCCGCCCGATCCCTGCCAGTCGCCCTGATTGTCGGCGTAGAAAAGCTCCCCGTCAACAATGCCCAAGCCACACGGAGACCGCATACCGGTTGCCCACGGCTCCATTTTACCGTCTTCGCTGATTTTCATGGTCCAGCCGCGCCACGGGACACGACTTTCGCCCCGCCACCATTCTTCGTCGCCGAAAGCCACGTTGCCCGTTACGAAAAATGTACCATCGGGCGCGATTTTAGGCCCGAAGCTGTATTCGTGGTAGTGCCCTGAAATCGGCCAGGCATATACTGTTTCAAACACATCGGCCTTACCGTCTTTGTTGGAGTCAACCAGCTTGGTAAGCTCGCCGCGCTGTGCACAGTATAACGCGCCGTCTTTATAGACCAGCCCGAGAATTTCATGCAGCCCGCTGGCAAATTTGCGGAAATACGGCTTGCGGCTCGTCGGATTTTCGACAATCCAGATGTCGCCCCGGCGGGTGGCTACGCCCAGATCGCCGTTTGGCAGCACCGTCAGGCCGCCTACTTCGAGCAGGGTGCCTTCGGGTGCCGTTACTTTCAGAATTTTAAAGAAATCTTCCTCTTTCGGAGACTCCTGTGCAGCGGCCGGCAGCACCAGCGCAGACGCCAGGCAAGCGGATAACAGGAATTTATGTAGTTTTTTCATGGACGTTTAGAACAAGAGTGAGTAACTAACCTTACCGTTGGCAACGGGAGCAATCAGCTCCTGCCGGCCATTGACGGTCCGGATAACCGGCGATGTGCCGCTGTCGGGACGGATATACCACAGGCCGTCGATCAGATACAGCCCGTTGTCGAGTTGTTTGATCACACCGGCTTCGGCAAGGCGGGCGGTCAGGCCGCTGCCTGCATTTTCGATGGTCACTTCCCGATGCACCCCCTGTCCGTTTTCCAATGGCCGGACAGCATCGTTCACCAGCGAGCCGTTGGTATAATACCGGAAGGTTGGTTTGTCATTGGCGTCGAGCACATAGCCTTTCGGGCGGAAGCTGCTGCCGGTCGTGTCTTTCGGCCATTCGGCCTGATTATTGGCCAGTTTGGTCAGGAACAGGGCTGGTTTGCCCATATGTTGCACCATGCCCATTGGCCGCGAGGAGCCGTCGCCACGGTCGTGCCACATCGGCGTTGAATCCAGGAACTGACCGCGCCATACCTGTACCAGTGCGCCGTTGTCGAGGTCATAGGTATAATACACCTGCTCCGGACCGCTGACCGAAACGGCATGTACCACGCGGTAGGGCCCGCCTTTCGGTCCCGGAACGCCCGACAGATCCATAAAACTGCGCAGGATCGGAGTTTGGTTGGCATCGACCAGAATCGGATCGGTTTCCGGCTCCTCGCCGATGGCACTGCTCATCACAAACTGACGGAAGCCCGGGCCCGATATGGCCAGCCGCATCGACGGCGGAAGCCAGTCAACGGTTTTGGTGTAGGTCAGTTCAAACGGCAGGTTGCCGGCAGGCAGGGTCGCCGTTCCTTTGCCTTCCCACTGGAACGGTTTTACGACCGTCTGGTTGTTGATTTTGAGGTTGCCGCCACCGCTGTGCAGGGCCATATCGAAGGCATATTCGCCCGGTTCGGCTACTTTCAGAATGCCTTTGTATTGTACCACAAAGTCATTGCTCAGGTGGCTGACCGACGGGGTGAGCTCAGGTGCAGTGCCTTTCTCTTCGAAGGCCAGTTTGCTGAGTACCGGTTCCTGGTCAAACTTGTCGAATCGGCCTTTGTAGACCGAAAACGAAATATCCGACAGTGCCGGCCGCACTTTGTCGTACGATGTATACTGAATATTCCGGAATGCTACCGAACCATGATCGCCCTGCAACATCAGCGGACCAACGGCTTTTTCGTCGGTGAAGGCTGCCGCGCGGGTTGGGCCATAGAGCTCAACGTTTTCGTGGAGCAGCACGCCGTTCAGCTCCACGCGCAGCATGCGGGCATTGGCAATTTTCTTACCGGTGGCATCGAACCGGGGGGCCTGAAACGAAATTTTCAGGTGTTGCCATAGGCCGGGTGCCCGACCCGCATTCTGGTGGGCCGGATAGCCTTCGAAGCCCTTGGTGCCTTTAGGGCGTGCCTCGTCCCAGCGCTCGTAGATGGAGCCGTTGTCGGTAACCGTCGGATTTTTGACACCCCAGCTGTCGTAAAGCTGTACTTCATAACGTCCCTGCAGGTAAACGCCCGAATTCGACCCTTTGGCAATCATGTAATCGAGTTCGATGTCCAGATCGCCATGCTCCATGTTGGTCAGGAGATTATACTGGTCGCCGTAGGTAGGCTTCGGCATCTGGTTGGCCAGTACGGAAGTACCGGGTTGTACAGTCAGCGCGCTTTCCTGATAAGGATTGGCCATCACATCGCCCACAACCGACCAGTTGGCCCGGGCAGGCCGGAAGGCACTGAGATCGTTGAGTGGTAAACGTGTTGGCTTCGGTCCGGTTGGCTGGGCGCTTGCCAGGCCTAAACCCAGCAACCAGCAACTGACGCTTGCAAAACGTAGCAACATTGTTATAGGTAGTAATGAGTAAGAAAAGAAAAAAACAGGGTTGAAATTATCGCTTTTCGGCGAAAGAGCGGCTACATACCGATTAGAATTTGGTTACGATTCGCTTATTTTGGAGCAAAATCCAGTCAAGAGCGTAATGAAAAAAGTAACGACAACCCTATTCCTGAGCCTGTGTGCCATGAGTTTAGCGATGGCGCAAACGCAGCCGGCCAAACAAACCCCTGAATCAAGCGAAATCTGGGAACCGGTACCACCGGTAATCACCCCGGGTACCACCGGCCCGAATGCGTCCGGTATTTCGGCACCATCGGATGCAATTGTCCTGTTCGACGGTAAAAATTCGGATGCATGGGTAGCCGCCAGAGGTTATTCGCCGGACAGCCCGAGCATCGGCCGTCTGGAATGGCCGATTACGGATGGTATCCTGTATTCGACAAAGGGTTCCTCGGCCCGTACCAAGCAGGAGTTCGGTGACTTCCAGCTGCATATCGAATTTAAGACACCGGAGAAGGTAGAAGGCAACGGTCAGGGCCGTGGCAACAGCGGTATCTTCCTGCAGGGCCGCTACGAGCTGCAGGTGCTCGACAACTACAACAACGCGACCTACGTAAACGGTATGGTTGGTTCGATCTACAAACAAGCAATTCCACTGGTAAACCCAAGCCGTAAGCCCGGCGAGTGGCAGACCTACGACATCATCTACAACCAGCCTAAATTCAACAAAGCCGGTATGATGATGGAGCCTGCGTACGTGACGGTACTGCTGAACGGTATTCTGGTGCAGAACCACGTAGCGATTCGTGGTACGACCGAGTACATCGGCTATCCGAAAGTGAAAGCCCATGACAAAGGCCCGCTGATTCTGCAGGATCACGGTAACCCCGTTGGTTTCCGGAACATCTGGATCCGCGAGCTGTAGTCAGATCCCGTAATGGATAATGGACAATGTATGATGCATCACGAAGAGAGCTTCTCTTACCCATCATACATTGTCCATTATTCATTTTTCATCATACATCATCGGCAAACTATGCGTTACCTACTGATCCTTTTAACGGGCATCTGCCTGACGGCCATGACGGATAAACCGGCCTATCAGCTTTACGACAAAAAGCTTAAAACCCTTTCGTATGCCAAACTGGTACGTCAGGCGGCGGAAGCCGACGTAGTGTTGTTTGGCGAATTGCACAATAACCCGATCTGTCACTGGTTACAGTTGCAGGTAACGCAGGATATCTACAAAGCCAAAAACGGGAAACTGGTGCTGGCGGCCGAAATGTTTGAAACCGATAACCAGCAGGCGCTGACGGACTACGTACAGGGAAAAATTACCGATAAGGAACTCGCCGAAAAAGCCCGCCTCTGGAAAAATTACCAGACCGACTACCGGCCGCTGGTCGATTTTGCCAAAAAGAATAATCTGGTTTTTGTGGCGGCCAATGTGCCGCGCAAGTATGCCAGCCTCGTTGCTAAACAAGGTCTGCCGGCACTGGACGCGCTGCCGGCCGACGAGAAAAAACTGATAGCCCCGCTGCCGCTTGAGGTCGACCTGAACCTGCCGGGCTACAAGGCCATGCTCGACATGATGGGTACCCACGGCGACAGTAAAGCAACAACGCCGGTTGACCCGGCTCAACACCCTGCCGCTAATTTTGCCCGTGCCCAGGCTGTTAAGGACGCCGCTATGGCTTATTTCTCCCTACAGCAACTAACACCCGGTTCCGGCAATACCCTGCTGCACTTCAACGGCGATTATCACTCTAAGAATTTTGAGGGGATTGTCTGGTATATGCGGAAGCAACGACCTGACCTGAAGATATTTACCATTTCATCGGTTGAGCTCGAAGACATGAGCAAGCTGACGGACGAATGCCGCAACCGCGCCGATGCCGTGGTGACGATTCCGGCCGACATGACGAAGACCTATTAGTATGGCAGCCCCCGCTACCCTCAGCAATGGCCACTTGCTGGTTATTGTCGTGGCGCAGTTTGCCGGTACGTCGCTCTGGTTTGCCGGCAATGCGGTGTTGCCTGACCTTCAGCCACTATTGCATTCGCCTGGCCTGAACGGCTGGATTACGTCGGCCGTCCAGCTTGGATTTATTGCCGGTACGCTGACCTTTGCCTTACGGTCCATCGCCGACCGCTTCCCGACAACCCGCGTTTTTTTTAGTTCCGTGCTGATTGCGGCGCTGTTTAACAGTCTTCCGCTGCTGTTGCCGCTGAATGCCGGTGTGGTGCTGCTGAGCCGCTTCGGAACGGGTTTTTTTCTGGCCGGGGTGTATCCCGTCGGCATGAAAATCGCCGCCGACTGGTTCAGGCCGGTGCTGGGGCGGGCCATGGGTTTTCTGGTCGGAGCCCTGGTATTGGGCACGGCTTTCCCGCACCTGATCCGTGGTCTGGGCACGGCGTTGCCCTATCAGCATGTATTGCTGGCGGTCAGTCTGCTGGCCGTTGCCGGGGGCGTGCTGCTGCTGGTATGTATTCCGTCAAAGCCGGTATCCGGTGCCGCCATGCGGTTCAGCATGCAGGCATTTGGTCTGCTGATGAAGCCGGGCGGTCTGCGTTCGGCGGTCTTCGGGTATTTCGGGCACATGTGGGAGCTGTACGCACTCTGGGCCTTCCTGCCGGTCTTGCTGACGTTGTATACAACGGCCCATCCTGACGCCGGTATCAACCGGCCGGTCTGGGCCTTTACCGGCATTGCGGCCGGTTTTGTCGGTTGTACGGCAGGGGGATTATTGGCCCTGCGTATCGGCAGTCAGCGGGTGGCGGTTGGTAACCTGATCGTATCGGGCTGTTGTCTGCTGCTGGTGCCGGTGACGTTGTCGATGCCACCGGTTGTGTTGCTGCTCTTTCTGGTGGTGTATGGCATGGCGCTTGCCGGTGATTCGCCGCAACTGACCACGCTGGTATCGGTCTACGTCCCGAACGATATTCGCGGGAGTGTGCTGACGCTGGTTACCTGTCTGGGTTTTTCGATCACCATCGTGTCGATTCAGGGCCTGGCGTGGCTGTTAGATCAGACGCATCAATCGGTTTGGGCATTTTATCTGCTCTTGCCCGGGCCGGTGCTGGGAGTGTGGGGGTTATTGGCTGCGCCGAAGCAGAACTAATCTATTTCCCACGATAAAATACTCCGGTTCAGATCACGGAAGCCCAGCGATTCGTAGAGTTGTTTGGCCCTGGGGTTGTAGGACTCGGTCTGGAGGTGGAGGGCTTGCAGCCCCGACTGCCGGGCTTTCTGCTGAATTTCTGTCAGTACGGCACGCCCGAGCCCGAGACTGCGGTAAGCTTCGCGGATAAAGAACTCATCGACAAGGGCGTAGTGGCCGCCGAACTCAAAACTATAGCCGTTGGTAAGGGCCAGGTAGCCCACAAGCGCCGATTCGTGGTAGACCATCCAGATAGAACCCAGGGCAGGATTGGCCAGAAATTCGGTCAGCATGCGCCGGTGCCGCTCCTGTTCGTAGGGATACCCGAAGAGGTCGTAAAATTCCTTGATAATGCTTTGTATGGGTTCCAGATCGGCGGGGCCGGCCTGTCGGATAGTCGGGGACATGTTACTGCATCAGCGTTTGTAAAGCCGCAAAGTTAAGTGCTTCATCGAATAGGGCGCGGACAGGAATACCAAAGCCCTCAATAACCGTACTGTTGATGGTGCCATCGGCGGATTTCTGCAACAGCTCATACCGGCCATCGGTGAGGGTGTATTGCTCGACAACCTCGCGAATGGGGTCAATGATCCAGTATTCACCGACACCATGTGTTTCATAATCATCAAATTTGATACCCCGGTCATTTTTTTCAGTACTCGCTGACAGTACCTCCACGACAAAGTCGGGCGTCGGGAACAACGTTTGCCCTTTTTTGAACAGCCGGGCTTTTTCGTTACCGAAGAAAACCAGGTCCGGCTCGTAATCATTGCGGGAAAAAACCGTCATGATTTTCTCAAAGCCTACAAAACCCAGTTTGTTTTTCCGGACAAACACATTTAGTAGCTGATACAGAAAGCCCGTGACCTCATTGTGTTCTTTCCGGACAGGCGAATGGACAATGGGCTCGCCGTTGATGAATTCGGCTTTGATCGACTCATCAATGTCGTTATAAAACTGTTCGCGGCGTTTGCGTTCGCTGGCCAGATGATCCGATACGCGCTGAATGAGCAATGGTGCGTCCGGCAATTCAAGAATCTGGTCGACTAAGTGTTGATGTAACATACCCGATACGTACTTTACTTCTTTAAAGTTAACACCAATCCCGCTTGCCCCACAAAGGATAGTCGATAAAAAATAGCCGCCTGTCGATTTATTGCCATGATTAAGAGGATGGTAAACACAAACCTTGAGGCTTGTACCACTTTTATTGTATTTTTGACGGATTTACCCAAAAAGTGTTCATCAATGAAATACACAGCCTGGTCGCTTTTGTTTTTGCTTCCTGCTATAGCGTATAGTCAACAACAGCCTACCCCCGTTCAACGTGCCCTTCAACGAACCGAAACGGTAGCTTCCGTTCCTCAATTGGGCGAACAACTGACCCTGAAAGATGCCATTACCATGGCGCTGGAAAAGGACTATCAGATTAAGGTCGCCAAAACGCAGGAACAGATTGCGCGCAACAACCGGATTCCGGGTAATGCCGGCCTTTTGCCTGTAGTGACCGGTAACGTCAACAGCAACGGATCACTGCAAAATCTGAATCAGGGTTTCCTGGATAACATCCGGCCACGACAAACGGCAAACGGTGTATTTAACCGTACCGGTGTGTTTGGTGTGACGGGTACCTATACGCTCTTCAACGGATTTTCTAACTTCATTACCTATGACCAACTGGGCGATCTGGTAAAAATCAGCGAGGTAAATACCCGGTTAAATATCGAAACCACCATTGCCAACGTGGCTACGGCCTATTACGATGTGGTCCGGCAACTGCAGCAGATTCTGGCACTACGCCAGGCACTGAGCATTTCACGCGAACGCCTCGATCTGGCCAAAGCAAATTATGAAGTCGGTACCCGGTCGAAGGTAGATTTCCTTAGCGCGCAGGTCGATTACAATGCTGATAGTTCGGCGCTGGTGTCTCAGGAACAGACCCTGCGAAATGCCAAAATCCTGCTCAACAGCCTGATTGTGCGGGACCCGTCGACGGAATTCGCCGTACGGGATACCATTCTGGTGAAAACCGACCTGGCGGCTGACCAGCTCCGGCAGTCGCTGTTCGAGAACAACCCGCTGCTGGTAAATGCCAAGTTGAACCGGCGTGTTGCCGACCGGAATACGCAGATTGCCCGGGCATCGCGGCTGCCAACAGTTAACTTACAGACGGCCTATAACTATACCCGGATCGATAACCAGGGGGGCTTTGGTATCGGTAATGCACGCAACACCGGTCTGACCTACAACATTCAGGCCGCCATTCCGATCTTTAATGGCGGCAACATCAAACGGACTATCGCAAACGCCAAGGCTAATGAACTGATTGCTGAATATCAGGAAGCCGACCAGAAGGTTTTGCTGCAACAGGCGTTCGATCAGACGTATACCCAATACCGCAACAGCCTGACGCTGTTGAACCTGGAAGTACAGAACTACCAGATTGCGATCCAGAACATTGATATTGCCTATGAACGTTACCGCGTCGGAAACTCAACAGCCGTTGAATTCCGCGATGTGCAACGGAATGCCGTGGCCGCTCAGGCGCGTCTGATCAACGCGGAATATGCGGCCAAAGCCGCCGAAATCGAACTCCTCCGCCTGAGCAGCACCATTGCACAGGGACTGTAATAAAGAGCGAAAGAGATAAAGAGTGAAAGAGCGAAGGAACAGGTACAAGCCGCTTCTTTCGCTCTTTCACTTTTTTGCCGCGAACCCGGTCGCTCTTTCACTCTCCCACTCTTTCACTCTTTCACTCTTTCACTCTCCCGCTCTTTCACTCTTTACCTTTCAAAGCCCTTCGCAATAAACTCCAGGGCAAGGGGGAGGCCGGTGCGCCAGTAGACCCATGTGTGGGCACCGTCGCGGGCGCGGTACTCGTGCGGAATCTTCCGCTGGAGTAAGGCGAGATGTAGTTCGGCATTGCCTTGCGTGAGCGCATCGTCATCGCCGCAGTCGAGATACCAGCGCACTTGTTTTAAATCACCTTCCGGTGCTGACTTTGACAGCGTCAGCGGGCTGTTCCGCTTCCAGTGAACCGTAATCCGGTCTTCGCCTTTCAGATCGGGCCCGAGCAGCACACTATACCGGCGGTTATAACCTTCGTCGTCCATCGCCTTCAGGGTCTCGTCGCTCCGGACGGCGGCGCTCATGGCCGCTGAAGCACTGAACAGGTCGGGGTGGTGCATCGCCAGCAGCAGTGCTCCGTGACCGCCCATCGACAATCCCGAAACCGCCCGGAACTCGCGACCGGCACGCGTGCGGTACGTCTTGTCGATGTGCGGAATCAACTCCTGCACAAACATATCCTCGTACCGGTATTTATTCTGATAATCATTCATGTACCACGTTTTGGCGGCGTCGGGCATCACAATGATCATTGGCGGCAGATGTCCTGTCCGGATGTGTTCGTCCATGATGCGGTCTACCTCCCCGAACTGAATCCAGCTAGTCTCATCGTCGCCGAGGCCGTGGAGGAGGTACACCACCGGATAACGCCGGTTTGAGGTGTAGTAATCGGGGGGCAGATAAACCGAATATCTGACCTGTGTATTGAGCAGCGTGCTGCCCATCGACATGCTTTCGAGGAGGCGCGTCTGAGGAGCCGTGACTACCGGAATCGGGCCATTTGAGGGCTCCGGCAACGAATTCCGCCGCCGCGTTTGACCGTTGCCGGTCACAACAGTCAAAATAAGTAAGGATAAGGTCAGAAAAATATGTTTCATATTGAATGTAGACTATTGCTGGCTATGTGGTTAATTTTAGGTTGTTTTATTGTTAATTCATAAACCATAGGCAGTGTAGCATGATGCGTAACTGCTTGTTTTAACGAAATTTGCCTTAAAACGCATCTATAAGAAAACGTACATATAGTTATTTCCGTACCTGTTGAGGCTATTGTAACTTATCTCATGAAAAAAAGACATCTACTCGTTCTCTGTCCGTTAGTACTATCAACATATTGCTTTGCTCAGGTGCCCGACTGGGAAAATCCGCAGGTTATCAGCAAGAACGTGGAAAAGCCACATGCCAGCTTTGTACCTTACCAAAGCGAGGCCCAGGCCTTTGACGGTAAAAACTCCCCTTTTGTTAAAAGCCTGAACGGTACCTGGAAGTTTCGCTGGATGAAACATCCGGGCGCTGTGCCTCAGAATTTCTATGATCCTGCTACTCCCGACCAGACCTGGGATAATCTGCCCGTACCGTCGAACTGGCAGGTGGTAGGTGCCCGTGAAGGCCGCCCGTATGACCGCCCGATCTTCACCAATATCAAACACCCGTTTCCGGCAACGCCGCCACGCATACAGGCGGATACCAACAGCGTTGGCCTGTACCGGACACGGTTTACGACACCGGCCAACTGGCAGGAGCAGGAAGTATATCTGCATTTTGCCGGTGTGCAGTCGGCCTGTTATGTCTACCTGAACGGGCAGTTTATCGGCTATCACGAAGACGGCATGACACCGGCCGAATTCCGGATTACCGATCAGGTACGGCCGGGCGGCGGCGAAAACGTGCTGGCGGTCGAGGTGATTAACTGGTCTGACGGCAGCTACCTCGAAGACCAGGATTTCTGGCGGTTATCGGGCATTTACCGCGATGTGTTTCTGGTGGCTAAGCCGCGCCTGCATATCCGCGATGTTCAGATCATTACGGATCTGGACGAGCAATATAAGGACGCAACCCTCAAGGTATCAGCCTATCTGCGTAACCTGACCGGTCGCGCAGATCTGACGAACCAGTTCCGGATTACGTTGTATGACCCCGCCCGTAAGCCGGTGTTCAGTGAAAAACTGATGGCTGCCGATGCCGTGGGTACTGATATGGACAAAATGTTCCGGATCACGAAGCCGGTTACAGCTCCGGCGCTCTGGACGGCCGAAACCCCTAATCTCTACACCCTAAGCCTGCAACTGCTGAATGCCGACGGGCAGACCATTGAGACCGTAACGCAGCGCGTCGGTTTCCGGGAAGTGAACATGAGCCGTGGCCAGTTGCTGGTCAACGGCAAGGCCGTTACGTTCAAAGGCGTCAACCGGCATGAGTTTGACCCGACGACCGGCCGCGTGATCAGCCGCGAAAGCATGGTCCGCGACATTCTGCTGATGAAACAACACAATATCAATGCCGTACGGACCTCGCATTACCCGAATGTGACGGAATGGTACGACCTGTGCGATGAATACGGGCTCTATGTGATTGACGAGGCCAATATCGAGAGTCATGATTTATGGGGCAAAAACGTGATTCTGGCCAACATGCCGGAGTGGCGGGATGCCTTTATTGCCCGTGGCCGGGCGATGGTCGAGCGGGATAAAAACCACCCGTCTATCGTGATCTGGTCATTGGGTAACGAATCGGGCATGGGCCAGAATTTTCAGGACATGGCCGAACTGATTCGCGTTGTTGACCCGTCCCGCCCGATCCATTACGAAGGCCGCGCGCCCTATACACCGACTTCGCTGTCGAACTTCGACATCATTTCGACTATGTATCCGTCGGTGAATGACATGCTGACGCTGATGGAAAAAGACCCGAACCGCCCGGTTATTGTCTGCGAATATGCACACGGCATGGGTAACAGCATTGGCAACCTGAAAGATTACTGGGCGGCTATCGACAAATACCCGCGCCTGCAGGGCGGTTTTATCTGGGACTGGGTTGATCAGGGACTGCGGCTGAAAAATAAGGCCGGGCAGGAGTATACAGCCCACATCAATTACATCGACGGGGCCAATGCCGGAGACGGATTAGTGAACCCTGACCGTATGCCGCAGCCGGAGATTAACGAAGTAAAATACGTTTACCAATATGTCAAAATCGGGACACAGGGGGCCGTTTCTGCCGAACAGCGGACGGATATTTCGGCACGGATTACACTCAAAAATACCTACGATTTCCTTGGTCTTGACCAGTTCAAACTCGAATGGACGCTGATCCGCAACGGGGAAGCCGTCCAGAAAGGAACGGTCGATAACCTGAATGCTCAGCCGGGACAGACCCAGTTAGTGGCCTTACCGCTTCGTTTACCGGCGGGCATGAACAACGGCAGTGAATATTTCCTGAATGTCGCGGTTGTGACCAAACAGGCAGCTCCGTGGGCACCGGTGGGCCATGTCGTAGCCTCAGAGCAAATCCCGATCCGTACCCGTCCGTCGGGCATGGTGCCAATGGGCATCAGCAGCCTGCCACCGGTTAAAACCACGGTTTCGCCGGATAAGGTGGTCATCCGCACGAAGGACCTGGCCATGATTTTCGATAAAAAGGCCGGTGGTTTGGCCGAACTGTTCTATTTCGGGAAAAAGGTAATCGAGCACGGTTTGCAACCCGGTTTTTGGCGGGTACCGACCGATAACGACGAAGGGGGTGGGGCGGCTTCCTTTGCCGCACGCTGGCGCAAAGCCGGGTTAGATACTGCGCTGGCCACACCGGTTGACATGCAGGTGCTGGTTAATCAGCGGCAAATGGTGACAATCCGCAGTACCAACGAGGTGCGCCTGACGGAAGGTAAGCTGATTCAGCAGACGGATTATACGGTGTTTGGCACCGGCGATATTCAGGTATCCACAACCGTGACGGCAGAGGGCACTGTGCCACCACTGGCGCGGGTCGGTACGCAGCTGGAACTGGCTCCGTCATTCACAAACCTAAAGTGGTATGGGCGCGGACCCTTTGAAAGCTACTGGGACCGCAAAGAATCGGCACGTGTTGGTTTGTATAGTGGAAAAGTGGCTGACCAGTATTTTCCATACATTATGGCACAGGAGAACGGCAATAAAACCGATGTACGCTGGGCACAGATTACGGAAGATTCAGGGCTGGGCGTGCTGATCATCAGCAATCCGGCCAGTATGTCGTCGACCGACCGGAACCTGATGAATATAAATGTCCGGGATTATACGGATGAAGCCTTGCTGGCAGCGAAAAATCCGGCGCAGCAAACACCGGAGCGCGGCAACATTACCCTGGTCAACATTGATATGCAACAGATGGGGCTGGGTGGTGATGACAGCTGGTCGCCACGGACGCATCCGGAGTATCAGTTACCGGCGAATAAAACCTATACCTACTCATTCCGGATACGGCCCATTGATGCCCGTACGAGCGTAACCGATGTGGTAGCAATGCCGCTGCCCATTTCGCGCTGATTAATCCTGAAACCGTATGAAAAAACTCATGCTGTGTTTGCTGTTCCCGCTGACAGGGTTTGCGCAGTGGCAGCCACAACAAAGTAATACCGATGCCAGTTTCCGGGCCGTATCGGCCGTAAGTAAGGCCGTCGCCTGGATTGGTGGTACGAAAGGTACATTTGTCCGCACGACCGACGGCGGCACGAACTGGCAGGCCGGTACCGTAAAAGGCGCCGAAGCCTGCGATTTCCGCGATGTATATGCGGTGGATGCGCAGACGGCCTATCTGATGGCGGCAGGCCCTGCCGAACAGGGGCAGGCGCGTATTTACAAAACAACGGACGGGGGCAACTCCTGGCAGCTGCTCTGCGAAAACAAACAGGCCGGTGTCTTTTTCGATGGAATCGACTTCTGGAGTCCGGATGAAGGGATTGTGTTCAGCGATCCGATTGGGGGTAAATGGGTTGTTTTACGCACGCAGGACGGTGGTAAAACCTGGCAGCAGGTTCCTGCGGATAATCTGCCGGCAATGGCTACCGGCGAAGCTGCGTTTGCCGCCAGCGGGACGAGCTTGCTGGCGCGGTCTGGCAAGCAGAAACAGGTCTGGATTGGGTCGGGCGGTGCTACGAGTGGCCGTGTTTTCCGGTCGGCAGATGCCGGGGTGACCTGGTCGGTCGCCGAAACAGGATTGGCAGCCGGACCGAGTGCCGGGGTGTTTGGCCTGTGGTTCAGCAAGGACGGCCGGAAAGGCATCGCCATTGGCGGAGACTATAAACAGGAAAAGCTGGCTTCCCGCAACGTAGCCATTACGCAGGACGGTGGTAAGACCTGGCAACCGGGGGGCACGACCAATCCGGCGGGACTCAAGGAAGCCATCGGCACGCTGACTGCCAACCGGCTGGTGGCGGTCGGGCCGTCAGGAACCTGTTACACCGACGACTTCGGCAAAACCTGGACACCGATTGATGAGTCGGGCTTTCATGCCATCAGCTGTGCGGGCGGTGTTTGCTGGGCGGTCGGCAGTAAGGGCAGAGTCGCGATGCTGACCCGTGTTCCGAAGGCGGGGAAGTAAGGAGGATGTTTTTTTCATGATTGGTTTGCAACGGAAGGGCCTTTGTTTGGCGTAATGCCAGTAACTCCCTTGTAATCAGTTGAACCAATATGAAACCTTTTTCCCTTACCACCTTATGCCTCATCGTGTGGGTATTTGCTGCCTGCCATAAAACGGTAGATCCGACAAACAGCTCCGGCTCTACCAATGCTACGGAGGCCAATCCCGACTGGACAACGGCTTCACATGGCAAAGACGCCGCTCCGGATTACACCATTATTTTCCCTCAGACACAGGTTAATACGCTCGAGATTACCATGACGGCCGACGACTGGACCGCGATCCGGACCGATATGAAAAAAATCACCGGCAGCGATTTCGGTACCGGCGGCACGGGTGGCGGCGGCGGCGCTTTTTCGACGACCGAACCTGCCTATGTGGCCGTTACGATGAAGTTTAACGGCAAAACGTGGAACAAGGTTGGCTTCCGGCTTAAAGGAAACTCCAGCCTGTCGTCGACCTGGCGATCCGGGATTTATAAACTACCGTTCCGGCTGAACATGGACGAGTTCGAAGATACCTACACGGAGATTAAAGACCAGCGGCTTTATGGCTTTAAAGAGCTTTCGATGTCGCCGGGCTTTAAAGATAACTCATTGATCCGGGAGAAGGCTGCGGCTGATATTTTCCGTATGGCCGGCATACCGGCGGCCCGGACGGCGTTTTATAAAGTATACATTGACTTTGGGGCGGGTAAAAAGTACTGCGGGGTGTATACCATGGTAGAAGTTGTCGATGATACCATGGTACAAACACAGTTCGGAGAAGATAAGGGCAATATTTACAAACCCGAATCAACGTTTGCCTCGTTTGTACAAAGTCAGTTCGAGAAGAAAAACAATAAAACAGAAGCCGATTACAGTGATGCTCAGGCGTTTGTTACGGCGCTGAACGCCGCAAACCGTACGACAGATGCTGCCGGGTGGCGGGCAAATCTGGAAAAAACACTGAATGTAGACCACTATCTGCATTACCTGGCGGTTAATAATACCATCGTTAACTGGGACGCTTACGGAGCCATGGCCCACAACCATTATTTCTACAATGCCCCCTCAAAAGGGCTGACGTGGATTCCGTGGGACTTAAATGAGTCGATGACAAGCAGTAGCGGTGCCGGCAGGGCGGTGTCGCTGGAAATGACGGAAGTCGCCAGAACATGGCCGTTAATCCGCTATGTGGCCGATGATCCGGTATACTATGCGAAGTATAAACAGTATGTGAAGGAATTTAACGAGACCGTTTTTACACCGGCTAAAATGAATGCGTTGTTTGAGCAATACACAACGCTGATTACTCCATACGTAAACGGAACGGAAAAAGAGCAGGCGCCCTATTCGCACCTGACGAGCCTGACGAACTTTACAAGTGCATTGGCTACCTTAAAACAGCACGTGACGACCCGCAATCAGGCCGTAGCCAGCTTTGTGAAATAGCCGCTTATCTGGTGCAGTCAGAGCAGACACCCTGAATCAGCAGGTTCATTTCTTTGGATTCGTAGCCTGTGGGCAGTGATACCTGCGGAATCAGCACCTGATCGAGACAGGTCGTCTGTCCGCATGCCTGGCACTTGAAGTGTACGTGCTCATGGTGGTGATGGCCATGTGCGCAGGTCTCACGGCAAAGGGCATATTTAGGGTTACCTTCGTCATCAAGGACCTTGTGCAACAAGCCTTTGTCGAGGAATGTCCGGAGGGTGCGGTAAATCGTAACGCGGTCATGATCAGGGCCCAGACCTTGTTCGATATCACCGTGGGAGAGGGCGTGGCCAGCCTTCAGAAACAGATCAAGCACCTCTTCGCGGCTGCTGGTATGCCGGAGATCAAAGCTTTTGAGCATTTGTGCTGTAGTCATGGCTGTATCGGTTTTAGGTATCGGGTAAACGATCATCGTTTACCCGATAACAAATTTAATCAATGGTTTCGAACTGTAGCTTCACCAGATTAGCATAAAGGCCATCGTCGAGGGCGGCTAATTCGTCGTGTGTACCGGTTTCAGCAATCTGTCCTTCGCGAAGCACGTAAATGGTATCAACCTTCCGGATGGTTGCCAGCCGGTGCGCGATGATAATGGTCGTGCGGTTCTGCATCAGCTCATCAAGTGCTTCCTGTACCAGCCGCTCCGATTCGGCGTCAAGCGAGCTGGTCGCCTCGTCGAGGATCAGAATGGCCGGATCTTTCAGAATGGCGCGGGCAATGGCAATGCGCTGACGCTGCCCGCCCGATAACTTAACACCCCGTTCACCTACCAGGGTTCCAAACTTTTCAGGGAATGACTCGATAAACTCCAGTGCGTTTGCTTTACGGGCTGCTTCGATGATGTCGGCCTCTGTCGCGTCCGGTTTACCGTATGCGATATTCTCGCGGATCGTACCGCCGAACAACATCACTTCCTGCGGCACAATGGCAATGTTCTGGCGTAAATCGGTAATGTCAAAGTCCTGAACGGGTTTGTTATCGACCGTAATGCGACCGCTCTGAATCGGGTAATACCGCATCAGCAACTGAACAATGGTCGATTTGCCGGCGCCGCTCTGGCCCACAAGTGCGATTTTGCGACCTGCTTCCACCCGAAGCGATACGCCTTTCAGTACCTCAATATCGGGCCGGGCAGGGTACGAGAACCGGACGCCTTCAAACGCTACGGTACCCTGTACGTCGAGCGGCAACGCAGGCCGTGGCGTTTCGACATCGACTTCCGGCGTTTCTTCCAGAATCTCCAGCACGCGCTCCGACGAACCGATGGTTTTCTGGATCTGGGCATACATATCGCCCATACCCCCTACCGAGCCGCCAATGAAGCCGGTATAGAAAATAAAGGTAATCAGATCGGATAAGGCCATCTCGCCCGACAAAACCAGACCGCCCCCGTACCAGAGTACGCCGATTATCCCGCCGAAAAGGGCAAAAATGACAAACGACACAAAGCCGCCACGGAATCGTGATGCCCGCAGGGCAACATTAACGACCCGTTGCAGGGCATTGGCGTACCGGTTAATCTCAAAGCGTTCGTTCGTAAACGCTTTGACCACATTGACCGATTGCAGCGTTTCTTCCACAATGACGTTGGCCGTAGCCAGTTCATCCTGTGCCTGCTTCGACATCTTCCGGATATACCGGCCAAACACAATAGCCGAGATAATCAGCACGGGGAAGGTCGCCAGCATAAACAGCGTCAGCTTCCACGATACATACAGGATAATGGCCGTACCAACAACCAGCGTCGCAATCTGGCGGAAAAACTCAGCCAGTGTCAGCGACAGTACATCCTGCAACTGCGATACGTCGGCCGAAATCCGGCTCGTCAGTTCACCAACACGGCGCTTCTCAAAAAACGAAACCGGGAGGGTAATGATTTTGCTGTACACGGCCCGGCGGACATCGGCCATAGACCGTTCGCTGACCTGTGCAAAAAAGTAAATCCGGCTGAACGAAAAAACGGCCTGGATAACCAGAATACCTACGAAAAAGAGAATAATTTCGTTGATGGTGTAGGTTGATTTGCGTTCGAGAACCTTGGTTACCTCTTTAATAATCAGTCCGAAGCTCAGGGTTGTGCCGGTTGAGAGTACCAGAAAACCAAACCCCAGTATGTACTGTAAGCGGTAAGGTTTGATAAACCGAAAAATTCTGAAGGTCCTGGTTAAACCTTCGCGGCTGATTTTCTTCTTATCCTCGGGGCTTGCTTCACTCCCAAACCCTCTGCCATGCTTTGCCATTGTACTAAGAGACGGCAGGCTTGTCGCCTGACCATTTTATGTGTTTATTCCTTTTCGTCGGCCTGACCTTTATAGCCCGATTGCTCAAAAAGCTGGCGGGCGTTGGTTTGGGCCATTAACTCCTTTAAGGAAGGTTGTTTTTCGTCAAAATAGCGTCCTGCGATGCGCCAGCCCACCCAGCGGCCAATCGCACCGGGGCACCGGGCACCGATTTCGGCCGTAAACGGACGTTCATTCATGTAGCGCATTTTAACGGATGGGCTAGTTTGGTATAACAATTGATTGTCAATAAAGTGCGCCCACACAAGGTCCTGCGCATTGTAGGTCTCGGTGAGCTGCAGATCGCTGTATCCGATCAGGAGGCTGTCGGCCAGGGGCTGACCGTCTGAGCCGGGTAAAACGGATTTGGTAAAGACATAGCCTTTACCATAATACACCATATCGGCCAGTAACGTTTGATCCTGACGGTCCGTTGCATTGTATTTGTCGGAAATCCCGAACACTACGGCCGGAGCGATGTACTCTTTCTGGTAGCGCTTGAGGATGTATTGCGGAAATTCCGGGCCGCGTGGCCGGTATGTGGCTTTCGGGCCGGCAAAAAAGTCAAGACCAATCACGATCAGGCTATCAGTGATGACAAGGTCCGGACCCATAAAGCCGGTTACCATCGTTACGATACGCGGAGACCGGAAATCCGGAAACTCCCTGTGAATGTTGGTGAATGCCGTTGCCAGCTGTTCGCGCAGCTCCTTTGCCGGGCCGAACTCGTTTTGAACCTGCCGGTACAATACGTTGAGGGTACTGTCGTTAATCCGGTTGTATAACTCGTTGACAAGGGCTGTATCATTGCCGGGCTGCTGCGGAGTAGTCGTGTTAAAATACAATCGGGCCACATCAGCGTTGGCGTTCAGAAAAGCCTGGATGCTGTCGCGCGATTTGGCTGAAAACAGGGCCTGATCGAGCCGATGGAGGGTAACTTTCTCACGTTTGGTACATGAGTTGATCAGGAGAATACAAAAAAAGCCCCACAGGGCAACCCGTA
Source organism: Arsenicibacter rosenii (assembly GCF_001870735.1). Lineage (GTDB taxonomy): Bacteria > Bacteroidota > Bacteroidia > Cytophagales > Spirosomataceae > Arsenicibacter > Arsenicibacter rosenii. The sequence continues at coordinate 56,678 of NZ_MORL01000030.1, forward strand.
AATGCATGCGTGTAAGCAGGTTTTCTTTCTTGAAAACGTACAAAATTATGAAAAAAGTTGCAGCCCTGACCTTAATCTTTGGCTATTTCCTGTTACCTGGTCTGGTTACAGCACAAAAGCCGGCCTGGCAATCGGGTAACTACAGTACGTCGGGTACGGATGATTTATCGCCGGTGACGAAGCGTCGCCTGAAAAAGATTCTGGGCCCATCCTACGATCAACGTCAAACCGAACCACAGTCGTATGTCGATGAGCGGGATGACCGGAAAGGAAAAAAGAAAAAGGGGAAAAATAACACCGCCGACCGGCAGTATCAGAGCGAACTGCGCCGCCGGCAGCAGTCCGGTCAGGATAACTATCCGGACTATGAGCGGCCGAGTCACCTGATTGAAATGAGTCTGCGGTTCTCGCCGGTTTTCAACGTAAACACCGCCGAAGGGCAGGGGGCTTATCAGAATTTTGCCCCGAATGGGCTGGGCCTTCGCCCGAGCATCGGCGTTTCGCTGGATTATTTCTTTTTCAAGGACCGCTATGCCTTTAGCTCAGGAATCTGGTATACCATCAAGCGTTCGGGATATGTAATGCCCGGATCGTTTGGCCAAACCCGCTGGGATCCGGCAGCCCCGGCAAAGCGTTCGGTCTATAACATGCAGTATGCACAAATACCGGCGACGGTGAAAATGTTTGCCAACAATGTATTTCCTAATGCCCGGCTGTATCTGCAGACCGGTGGGCTGATTGATATCAAACTGGCTGAAAAAGCGGTTGATCCGGAGCGGAATGGCTTGTATCTGGCTGCTGAACAAAGCGGGACACGCCGGCAATACGGCTTTGCTGATTTTACCTGGCTGCTGGGAGCCGGTGTGCAGTATAAGCTGAATCAGACAAATGCACTCAATCTGGGGTTAAGCTATCAGCGTGGTTTACTGGATGTTGCCCGGGGGCGTGATCTGGTGTCAAAACAACGGATCCTTGCACTAGAGGTAGGCTTTAAATTCTAAGGATACATTCAAAAAAAGAGCAACTTTTAAGATGACAGGCTACTATCTGGCACAAGATTTGATTGATGATTTGTATCAAACGAAGATTTAGCTCGTCCAAAACATATATAGTCTTTCGAGACGTTGCTTAACAATACTTTTCGATGCCAATCGAAAGTGCCTGTATGGGAAAGCCTGGTTCACTAGAAACCGGGCTTTTTTGTGTCCCATACTAGTTTGGTTATGAACCGGCAATTCGGATCAGATCGTCGATGTGATTGACAATTGTTGCATTTTCCGGCAGTTCGATGTCCTGACCAACTACCTGATACCCTGTCATCAGCATATGGCTTTCCGGAAAGGCAGCGGCCAGGCGATTGACGAATGGCTGTACTTCGTGGTTTGACGGTACGGAGGTAATAGCGGTAAAGATGTAATCCGGTTTGTGTACGTTATAGGCAAATTCCAGCTCTGCAAATGGCAGGCTTTGCCCGAGATAAATCACTTTGTTGTAGCGTGCCCGGATAATGTAGTTCGCGAACAGCAGGCTGATTTCGTGCAGTTCGCCTTCCGGCAGAAACAGGAGGTATTTCTTTCCGTCAGGGCGTTGTTTACTGACCTGCCCGTCGATGGCAACAATCAGCTTTTGCCGGATCAGGTTCGTGATAAAATGCTCTTGCGCCGGCCCGATGGAGCCTGTTACCCAAAGGGTACCGATGCGGCTCAGGAACGGATAGATGATATGGATCATCGTGTTCTCGAAACCGAACTGGAGAATGTTCGTACTGATGATTTTTTCGAAACGCTCCTCGTCCAGATCAATCATCGAAATGGTAAGCGCGTGAATCTGATCGGGGTAGTTGAGCTGCCGGTCCGAAATTTTGACCACTTCCCGATACATTTCTTCTACCGACATGCGTGAGATATCGGAGATCTTGTATCCGTGATCTTTCAACAGCGAAATATTCAGGACGAGTTTGAGGTCCTGATCGTCGTACGTACGGATGTTGGTATCCGTCCGTTTAGGCGTTATGATGTTATAGCGCTGCTCCCAGATGCGCAACGTATGGGCCTTAATGCCGGAAAGTTGCTCTAAATCCTTGATGGAATAGTTGCTCATGGGACAAAATAGTAACGATTAAAAAGTAAAGACACTGGCGTCGCATTGGTGCCAAACTGTGCAGTTTGGAAAAAAGTGGTACAAGCTAACGAATGATACAGAACAAGTCAATCACTAAACAGAGCTGTTTAGTGACAACTTATTTATTATACAACCTGGTGTTTAACTGTTTTGTTTTACAAAGATTAAACAAGAATTAGTAAAATATGAGATATGAAGAAAAGAAATTGTGAAAGTAGCAGCCAACCGGCCAACCGGTTGTTTTTTGTGAACGAAAGACGGAACCAGCAGATAAACAGGAAGTAAGAAACAATCCACCAGGCTACGTAATTCTGAAGCGGTACCGACTGCCCATACCAATGCCAGAAATTTAGCCTGATCGCTACCGGTTCGATAAAAATGTCGAGCAGCACCATCAGTGAAGCAGCCACTGCAGCCTTTGTCCAGTCAGAAAATGCTATCCGTGAACATACGGAGCCACAGCAGTATGATAACATCAGCCAGTTGAAACCAATCATAGGCGGTACACCCCACAGATGCGGTCCGAGTACCGGTCCGTAGGCATAATGCCCGAAGATAAGGCCGGTTTTTACCCCGATTACTTCAATAAAAAAGCCGGTCAGAATCGCAATGAGTATATAGGTTTTGAAGGAAGCCGACCAGTCGGTATGGTACCAGAGCAGCAAGGCCAGCGACACTGCCAGGTTGACCGGAACAAGCAGCTTAAATAAGGGTGCGAGCATCGGCAGATGTAAACCGACAGCGCCAACCAGATGGCTGAGCACTAACAAAAAAACGATGAGCGTATGTTGACGATTGGTATTTGGTACGGCGGTGAACATACCCTTAAAACAGAATTGTCAAAAAAAAGTTGGCAATTTGTCGGCCGGTTTAGCCCAATCGGAAAGAAGAAAAATAAAAAAGCCTCACATTTGTGAGGCTTTTACGGGGGTGGATGATGGGGTTCGAACCCACGACCTTCGGAACCACAATCCGACGCTCTAACCGACTGAGCTACAACCACCGTTTTGGACTGCAAATATAATAGGTTTTGTCCGGTTTTGGCAAGCGTTTGCCGGAAAAAAATCACCCAAAAAAGCGTTTTTTCTGTTTCAGGCTGACAATTAATAATTTATACCAGCTTGCGCGGGGTCGTGGCCATAAAGTCTTTGAGGTAAAACGGTTCAAAGGTAACTACGTCTTCAAACCGGCCCTGGTGCCAGGCATCAGCTGCCAGCTGGCCGATCAGGCGGGCTGAGGGCGAAATAACGATTTCCGGAAACAGGGCGTCGGGGTGATTGCCCAGTACCGACCGGCATTTAGCAGCACCATCGCCGACAAAAACAAGGGTGTGTATAGCGAGCTCTGCCGCAAAGGACGCTTCATCAATAATTTTCGCGGCTGTGGGAGCCACTTCATGGCCGGCTGTGTCGAACAAAGCGCAGTATACTTCCATCCGCCGCGCGTCGATCATCGGGCAGATCAGCACAGGTTTGCCGGTAGCCCGGGTAGCATAGAACGGCCGGATATGTTCGGCCATCCCCTGCAAGGTATTGACAGCGATCAGGGGTTTATCGAGCGAAAAGCAAAGCCCTTTCGCCGTTGACACGCCGATGCGGAGACCGGTATAGGAGCCGGGGCCTTTGGCAACAGCAACGGCATCCAGTTGCGATAACGAAAAACCGGTATGCTGCACCACCTGATCAATCAGGGTTGTCAGCATGGCTGATGACGTGCGTTCGGTAAATAACTCATAGTTCCCCAGTAACGTACCGTTCTGGTGCAGTGCAACCGAACAGATGGTTGTTGAGGTATCAATGGATAAAAGAAGCATAGGGTACTAAGATAAAAGGCAGAAAGGGAGCATGCGTGGCATGTCTCCCTTTCCGGTAAGCCCGTACTTTATTATTTCTTCAGAATAGACTGATAACGGTTCATGTCCTTAAACAGGTCCAGCGCAGCCTTCATCTCCGGATCATTGTTGAACGACGATTCTTTAATACCTTTCTGCAAATAGTAATGCCCCGTAATTTCCTGTTCGAGCATTGGTTTCAGCTCCGGTTTGAAGGTCATCAGATCGGCTTCCTTGCTGTGCGACACCTTGGTTTGCAGGGCTTTCAGCTGGTCTTTGATCAGGTCAAAATACTTCTCCTTTTTGGCCGAGGCTTCGAGGCCGGCGATGTCTTTTTCAACCTGTGTTGTGTAATCGTATTCCTTGTCTTTCAGCCAGTTTACAAAGTCCTGATACTCGGCATCGGTCAGGCGGAATTCGCGGGCCGGTTTAATCTGCGGGTGATCGTGCCGGTATTTAACGGCATAATCAAAGATCAAACCCTTGTTGCTCAGGCTCAGCGCAATCGGCGTCGGATTATTGGCTTCGGTAATCACATCCGGCAACACACCGCCACCGTCATACACGACACGGCCATTTTTGGTTTTAAATGCTGTTTTGAGCGAATCGGCAATTTTACCGACACTGCCGTCCGGATTGCGGTGGCTGTAGTCAATAGCCTGAATACACCGACCGCTCGGAATGTAGTACTTGGCGGTTGTGATCTTCATTTTTGTATTAAACGACAGGTCACGGGTTGTTTGCACAAGCCCCTTGCCGTAAGTCCGCTGGCCAATCAGTACCCCGCGGTCGTAATCCTGGATAACGCCCGATACAATTTCGGCGGCCGAAGCACTACGGCTGTTACAGAGTACCACAATCGGCAGATCGAGATCAAGTGGCGGTGCCATAGCCGTATAGGTTTTATTCCATTCCTGAACTTTCCCCTTCGTGGTTACCACCTCTGAGTCTTTCGGAATAAACAGGTTAGAGATGTCGATGGCCATGTTCAGCAAGCCGCCCGGGTTCTCACGAACGTCGAGAATCAGCTTTTTCATACCTTTGGCTTTCAGATCGATAACGGCCTGCCGGACCTCGCGGGCGGCCGTGGCGGTAAAGTCTTTCAGGTCGATATACCCCACCTCATCGTTGATCATGCCGAAATACGGCACGTTGGTCATTTTCACCACGTCGCGCGTAACCGGAATGGTCAGGAGGTCTTTTTCGCCGTAGCGGCGGACGGTCAGCTTAACGGCTGTTCCGTTCTGTCCGCGCAGGAGTTTATCGGTATTATCGTCTTCGGGGCGGTTGCGGACTTCTACGCCATCAATTTTCAGGATTTCATCTCCAACGCGCAGTCCTGATTTTTCGGCTGGTGTGCCTTCATAAATCATCATGACTACGCTTTTGCCCTGCCGTACGCCCACAAGTGCCCCGATGCCGTTATAACGGCCGGTCGTCATGGTACGGTAATCCTCAATTTCCTCTTCCGCGTAGAAGTTGGTATACGGGTCGAGGGCTTTGAGCATGGCATCGATACTGGTTTTGACCATCCGGTTCGGATTTACCTCATCGACATAGTACATGTTTAATTCACGGAAAAGGGTCGCATAAATGTCGAGGTTGCGGGCAATTTCAAAGAACCGGTCATCGGTTTTGAAGGCCGCCAGCGACGCACCTCCGGCCACGAGGCCAGCCAGCGCTAAGGCTTTTATAGACTTTTTCATAAACATGTATTTGCTTTTGCCCCGGGGAGCTGCGATCATGGAGTAATACAGGAAACAACCGAACTATCAGGCACGAAATTTCACGGATTGGTCACCGCCCAGTTTTCGTAAGGCTAATTTCATGCCTTTTTCTATCTCTTCAAACGAAATTATTTGTTTGGCGGTATACAAAAAAGCAATATAAGCAGGAGGGGCGGATGTTTCGGTGCCAAATAATAAAGATTTATGGAGCCGGTAGCTTTCGCGTACCCGCCGGCGCACGACATTCCGGTCGACCGCATGTTTAAAACTGCGCTTGGAGACAGAAATCAGAATAGAAGGAAGCGGGGAAGGAGGTGTGTCCGGAAGCGGTTGTTCATCGAGATAAACCACCCTAAATGGAAAGAGGTAGAACGTTTGGATTTCCGTGCTACCTCTTTTGAATAAGCGATCGATGATCTTTTGGTTGGTCAGCCGTTCGGCTTTCTGGAACGTCTGTTTCATAATGCTGTCAGTTCGAGATCTACAGTGATTTGTGTTCCGTTTGGTCAACAAACCCGGCAGAGGGTCAGGCACCTGATGAAAAACCTTACAGTTTAACGCGGTCGCCTTTTTTCTCGTCTGATACAGTCAGTTTCCAACGACCTTTAGCACGACGACGTGCTAATACTTTACGACCATTGTGGCTGCTCATACGCTCGCGGAATCCGTGTTTGTTTTTCCGCTTGCGGTTTGATGGTTGATAAGTTCTTTTCATTGTATTATCTGCTCAGGAGCGCTGTTTCCCAAATGAGTCCGCAAAAATAACCGATCAGGCCGGATAAACCAAATTTATATTTGGTAAAGTTTAGGGTAGTGCCCGTTAGGGTGGGTTTCGGGTGTATTATATTGGTTCTCCGGTTAATTAGAGGATCGCCATAAAGTTAAAAAGACGCATTAGGTTATAACTTTACAGGCCTATTCATTGTCATGGGAGTAGTTGCCCAAAGCCGTTTACCAGAGCCTGTCACCTATGCATTATATTTTGTCTGCTGATCCGCAGTTACCTCATTACATCGCCGTTGACGCGTATCTGCGTGATATTACCACAGATACGGTTGAGTTACAGTTACCGGCCTGGCGGCCTGGCCGGTACGAACTGCAGCATTTCGCCAGAAATATTCAGCGTTTTGCGATCTATGATCAGGCGGGGCATCCGGTGCCGTTCCGGAAAATAACCAAAGACCGCTGGCTGGTCCAGACCAAAGGCATTACCAGTCTGGTCGTCCGCTACAACTATTTTACCAGTATCATCAACGCCGGAACCAGCTTTATCAGCGACACGCTCCTGTATGTCAATCCGGTCAATCTGTGTGTGTATGCGGAAGGGCGCATCGACGAACCGTGTTCGCTTACCCTTGCCATTCCGGACGAATGGCCCGTTGCCTGCGGCCTGAAGCCGTCGGGCGAAAAGCAATTGTGGGCAAGCGATTTTTACGAACTGATTGACTCGCCTCTGATTGCGGCTCCTGATCTGCAGCGCATCGACTATACGGTCGGCGAGGTGCCGTTTACGGTCTGGTTTCAGGGAAACATTGTCCCGGACCATGAGCGGATTATCGATGATTTCAGCCGTTTTTCGGCTGCTCAGCTGGATTTGTTCGGGGAGTTTCCGGAAGCCGATTATCATTTTCTGACCATTGTCCTGCCAACGGCTTATTACCATGGGGTAGAACATCGTAACAGCACGATGCTGGTGCTGGGGCCCGACGACGAAGGCGAGGGGCTTTATATCGACCTGTTGGGGGTATCGTCGCATGAATTGTTCCATGCCTGGAACATCATCCGGATACGGCCGCAGGAATTGCTGCCTTATGACCTGACCCGCGAAAATTACTTTCAGACCTGCTTTGTGGCCGAAGGCGTCACAACTTACTACGGCGATCTGCTGCTGCGTCGGGCAGGCGTTTTCCCGGATGCGGCCTACCTGAAAGAATTACAGGTAACGTTTAAGCGTCACTTCGATGTGAGCGACCGCGCCTTTCAGTCGCTGACCGAATCGTCATGGGATTTATGGCTGGATGGTTACGATAAGGGTGTTCCTGACCGGAAGGTATCCGTTTACCACAAAGGTGCCATTGCGGCGCTGATTCTGGATCTGCACATCCGGCAGGTAACCAATCATCGCCGGAGTCTGGATGATGTTATGCGGCTGATGTGGGAGCGCTACGGGAAGCCGTTCATCGGCTACAGCTATGCAGATTATCAGGCCGTGACGGAAGAGGTGGCAGGGCAGTCGCTGGAATGGTATTATACGCTTTGTATTGAGGGCAATACCTCACTGCTTCCGACGCTGAATCAGTACCTTGGCTTTGTCGGCCTGCAGATAATCCACGACGAAAACGGAGGTGTGGTGCTGGAGGTGGTGCCCGACGATCTGATCGGTACGCTGAACCGGCGTAAATGGTGGGGAATTGACTAGATAATGTAAGTTGCGTAGTATTATATAATAGTAAAATCCTGAAAATCATGGAAATTTGAGGCGCTAAACAAAAATGGCCTCGAAATAAAAGACTTTACTATTGCAAGGGTGCCGGCCGCCTGACTATTTCTTTTTGGACGATCTGTTGCTAAAAATGCCTACTGGCAGGGTACTATTTGAAAAATCATTATGGTTTTCCTATGCCTCATCCCCCCCCCAATCGCCGGTTATTTCTTTTTATGCAAAACAGATCGACGACTGAGTCGATCTGTTTTGCATGAGAAATGCTCAGGGATGTGGATTTGTTAGCTGGCTATACGTTGCCCGGTTGAACTGATACTGCGTTTTGGCTTCGATCAATTTGTCTGCGGCTTCGGTGAGCAGTGCCTGGGCTTCCAGCAAGTCGGATATGGTAATCAGACCACTGGCGTAACTTGACTGGCTTACCTTTACATGTTCGGTCGCCTGAAGCTTCGCCTGCTCCAGTACGCTGATCTGCCGGTAGGACTCGACTACATCTACCCAGGCTTTTTCCGTTTGCAGTCGTAATAAGCCCTTCGTATCGTTCAGCGTGTTTTCTGCTATCTGCTCCCTGATTTGCTGTTCCTTAACGGCGTATTTATTCGTCCACCAGTCGGAAATGGGAATCGAGACGGTAGCGTATAACAAGCCATTGCTGATGCCGCTTCCGCCCTTCATCAGACCAGCCACCTGATAGCCAGCCAGGCCTATCGCAGCCTGCGGCAAGGTTTCGCCCGCTTTCAGCCTGGTCTGCAACTGAGTGGCTTTGACGGCCTGCTCCAGGAGCTGACAGGCCGTCCGGTTGGCAACAGCCGCTTCTGGATTGGCATACATCGATTGCGGCAGGGGGAGCTGATCCAGATTTTCAGACACCACCAGCGTCGAATCGTACGGCAGACCCAGCGTGTGGCAGAACTGCCGTAGGGCCAGTTGATGACCACTGTTCAGCTTGTTTTTATTCGCCTGTAACTCGCTTTTTTTGAGCTGTACTTTCAATACGTCATTCCGCACGATCAGCCCCGATTGAAAGGCATCGGTTACCTGCTTGTCCACACTGGCGAGCAAAGCCTCGTACCGGGCAATGGTTTTGTGCTTTTCCTGAAGTGATACCAGTTGCCAATACTGCTGTTCGGTTTTCAGTAGTACCTCGTCACGCGTCAGCCGTTGTTGGTTTTCCTTGATGTTGACGCCCAACTGGGCTAGTTCGTTTCCCCGCTGAATTCGTCCGCCGGCATACAGCGGTTGCGTGATCGTCAGAAAACCAACACCTGTCCGCTGTAGGGCTTTGATGTTGGCTCCCGGAAAGTAAGCGAACTGAGTAGCCGTGCGCAGGTTGGCGGGGTTACCATCATACACGGGTAAATTACCACCGGGCATTTGGTAACTGACCAGCGGGTTGATGGCCTGAAAACCCAGCAGTTGGGCACTTACTTTCGGTAGGTAGTTCATAAAAGCCGATTTCTTAACGGCTTTGGCAGCTTCTGTTTCCAGCGCGCTGTTTTTGAGGGACGCACTTTGTTTTAGGGCCAACTCCTTACTCGTCTGTAAGCTGAGTGGAGTCTGACCGCAGGCAAGCGAGGAACACAGGCCAATGAGTGCCCCGAGTTGAATCAGCTTCATGGTTGAACGACTTGTTTTTTGACGAATTGAGCGTACAGTACCGGTAACACAAACAGAGTCAGCAGCATGGAAACCAGCAGACCCCAGCAAACTACGGCTCCTAAAGGCCCCCACAGGGTCGAACCACTCACAATCATGGGTACGACGCCAATGGCAGCGGCAAAGGAGGTTAGAAAAATGGGCCGCATCCGGCGTTTCGCAGCCGCGACAGCCGATTCGGTTAGTGACATCTGATGGCTGGTTTGTAATTCCAGGGCATAATCGATCAGGATAATCCCGTTGCGAACCACGATGCCCATCAGGCTCATAATCCCCAGAAACGAGGTCAACCCAAAGGGGTAACCGGTCAGTACCAGCCCGATCCCTGCTCCCAGAAAGCTCAGCGGCATGGTGGTCATCACCAGCAGCGCCAGCCTGGAACTTTTGAATTGGAAGACCAGAATCAGGAAAATCAGCAGGATGCCGGTCCCCAGGGCTTTGGACATAGGGATATAATTTTCGATCTCACTTTCTTCTTCGCCCCCATACTGAAGCCGGATGTCAGGCCCTGCCTTGATCTGGCTAATCTGGGGTTTCAGTTGAGCCAGCACCTTATAAGGCAGTACGCCCCGCCGGACATCCGCCCGAACAGTGATGGTGTTTACCCCATTCCGCCGGATAATTTGTCCTTCACTCCAATCCGTAGTCAGCGTAGCCACCTGACGAAGCGGAACGGTTATCCCGGCGTAGGGCGACGTAATCTGCTGATTTAGAACGGCGGTGAAGGTATTGCGTTCGGAGGCCGGGTTAACCATCCGAACCGGAACCGGGTAATCCCCTTCCCAAACCGTCCCGATGGGAAAACCCGACAGGCCCGAAGCCAGCGAGGCTGCCAACACGCCACGGCTCAGTCCCAGCCGATTCGCCAGTTCGTCGTTTACTTCCACATGGACGCCCTGACGCGGATTGAGGTAATCCGTTCGGGCCCAGATGACGGACTCATGGTGCTGCATGACCGTTTTAATCTGAGCCGCTACGTGTTTGAGACTATCCGGATTGGTGCCGGAAACCCGTACTTCGATGGGAGCCGGTGTGCCCAGCAAATCCAGCTGTTTCATTCGGACATAGGCATTCGGAAACGCATTGCGTCGGGTCCGCTCATAGTCGCCCAATAGGGCCGCCGCATCGTCGGCCGTCCGGGTATTAACAATGAGCTGGGCGTAGTTCTTCGCCGGGAAATTAGGGGCATAGGTCGTGTGGAAACGGGGCGAACTGGTACCGATGAACGCGGCTACATTCACAACCCGCCCATCGGCCATCAGCTCTTTTTCCAGCCGGTCGGAAACCGCTGCCGTCTGTTTCAGGGTGCTGCCTTCGGGCAGGTAAATTTCGACAGCGAACTGGTTCCGCTCCACTTTCGGAAAGAGTTGACGGGGCACTAATGCCAGCACCAGACCGCCCAGCACGACGGATGCAACACCGGCCAGAATGGTCAGCCGAGGCCACCGGAACGCAATATCCAGCAGCTTATCGTAGCCCAGTTGCAGGTACTCCAGGGTATTTTTCCGCCGGGTCGTTCCTTCGGCTTTTCGAACCCCTTTTCGGATAAACACCGAGCACAGGTAGGGAACCAGTAAACACGCAATCAGCAATGACGTGAGTAAGGCGACGCCAATGGTAATGGGTAATGATCCAACAAAATCCCCCACCATGCCCGACAGAAAAAAGACCATGGGTACGTAGGTCGCCACAATGGCCAGCGTGGCCGAGAAAACGGGTACAAATAAGTCGGTCGCACTGCGTTGGGCGGCCTCCCAAGGCGTTAGGCCATGATCGAGAAGTTCTACATGGTTATCGATCACGACGATGGCATTATCCACCACCATCCCCAGTACTACGATCAGCCCGGCCAGCGAAACCGTCTGAAGTTCAACGCCCAGTAGATACAGAATACCAATGGTGATCAGGATTGAAATGGGAATGGTGATCCCGGCCACAGCCGCCACTCGCAGCGGCAGGAACAGCATGGTAATGACCACGACGGCAATGATGGCAATGAGAAACTCCGTCAGAAAGTGATCGACCGAATGGCCCACGGCTTTCGGCATATCCGCAATGGTGTCAATCGTTACATCGGCCGGAAGCTGGGCTCGAATCGTAGCCAGCGATTGGGTAACCTCTTTTCCGAAGTCAACGATGTTGTTGCCCGGCTGCATTTCCAGCGAAATGATGACACTTTTTTCGCCGTTGTTTTTGATATAGGAATCCGGTTCGGCATAGGTTCGAACCACTTGGGCAACATCCCTTACCCGCACCAGATTACCCAGCGGATCGGTATAAACAATCTGATTGCGGATGGCTTCTTCCGAACGCAGGGTAGCAGGTACGTGAACGGGGGTAATGAGCTGACTGTTATCGACTTCGCCAGCGTAATAGACTGCTCCCTCCAACTGCATCGCAGCCAGCACAGATAAAGGTCGTACTCCGTAGTGAGCCAGCTTATTGTTATCCAGATACAGGGTGATTTCCTCCGACTGCAACCCGTAGTGTTTGACCTTCGACACCGTTTTGATGGTACGTAACCCGGTTTCGATGCGTTTGACATACCCTTCCAGCTCTTTGTAAGACCGTCCCTTCGACTGAACCGTTAGTAGCAGGGCCGACGTATCGCCGAAGTCGTTATTGGCAATTAGAGCAATTACCTGAGGAGGCAACTGCATTTTGAGCTGATTAAGACCAAATTTTATCTTATCCCAGAAGGCATCCGGGTCTTTCACGTTGGTGTTGATTTCCACGGACACGATCAGCATGCCTTCTTTGGAAATCGAATAGGTTTTCTCCCGATTGACTTCCTTGAATCCGTACAGAAAGCTTTCCACTTTCGTGGCCAGTTGCTCTTCTACCTGCCGGGAGGTAGCCCCCGGATAGACGCCCACGATCAGACCCTGCCGGATCGTAAACTCGGGAAACTCGTTGCGGGGCATTTTCCAGAGAGCGAACCCGCCAAACAGCACCATCAGGCTCGTCATCAACAGGATAATCTGCCGGTGCGTCATGGCCCACTCGACGATATTCGTACGCTTATTTTCCATGTTGGTACTGACTGATTTTTACCGGCGATCCGGGGCTAAGTTTATCCTGACCGGCCACCACGATCTGGTCGCCCGGTTTTAGGTCACCACTGACCAATACGCCCTCACCGACTAAAGCCCGGGTTTTTACCCGCCGCTTCCGGGCTCGTTGATCGACCACCACATATACAAATTCCTGATCGCCCGCATCGGATTGCAGGGCCTTGTTGGAAATCAGCAATCCGGTCTGGGCCGATGTCAGGCTCAGCCGGACGGCACTGAGCATACCGGGTTTGATCGACTGGTCTGGGTTAGGGAGCTGGATTTTGACCGGGTAAGTATGCGATAAGGGATCGGCGGCTACGCCAATTTCCCGGATCGTTCCCGACAGGGTCCGGTCGAGGGCTTTGATCGTAACGTGGGCTATATTCCCTTTCCGCAGCAGGGCGATTTCGTTTTCAGGCACCGGAATACGGGCGTATACCGTCTTTATATCCAGCAAGTCGAGAACCGGCGTACCGGGCAGCACATTCATGCCCGGCATCATCTGTTTCCGGCCAATAATACCCGATTCCGGGGCATACAGGTTACAATCCCGCACGCTTTTCAGGGCCATGGCAACGGCTGTTTTTGTCTGGGCCAGTCCCGTCTCTGCTTCAACCCATTTAATGTCGGGAAGCGTCCCGTTTTCGTGCATGGGCTTGAGCCGGTTGTAGGCATCCTGGGCCTGTTGCTCTTTTTGCCGGGCCAGCTGATACGTATTCTCCGCCGTCGACGCATCGACTTTACCCAGCAACTGTCCTTTCCGTACGGATTGTCCTTCCTGCACGGCCACCGATAGCACGGTTCCGGGCGACGCAAAACTGAGCGGAGTGGTTTGGTGGGCTTCAATGACACCACTGTAGTCCGACGTGTACGGATGTGTGGTACTGCCCACAGTTTGGGCCTGTACCAGAATTGAAGCGGATTCTTGTTTTGAACGGGATGGGTGGTCGTTGTCCGAAGCACAGGCCGACACGGTTGCCACCATCCCGAAGAGCCAGTATTTCATAGCAGACGGGAATAAAAAACAATAGTTATAAAACATACAGACTTAAATCGTATTATGGTCGGCAGGTGTCGCAAAAAAAACTACACGATGGCTCGTGTAGCCAGCCGGGAAGGGGGGCTCAGCTAAGCCCCTTTACCAGTACGCCCACCAGCAAATCAGCCTTATCTGGCAATGTGTTGTGTTTGTTGTACATAATAATGTCCATTTCTACCCCCCGCACACAAGTGACCAGTAACTCCGTCAGCATAGCCAGATCGGCTTCAGACTGATGGTGGAGCGTCCCTTCGGCTATCCCCAGCGTTAAAACGGATAAAATCAGGTTGGCTTCCTGCTGGTCATACCGCGTTCGCAGCCGCCGGAACTGCGTATTAATCTCTAGAGTCGACGCGTCCGTTTCCATGGCAAACCGGTAGAGATTAACCCGGTGCCGGATGCTCTGAATTTTGACAACAATGTAAGTTTTGAGTTTAGCATGCAGGCTCTTTTCCTGATCGACCGCCTGTTTAACCTCCCGGAAAAAGCTGTCCATTTCCTGACCCAGTACTTCATCGATAATCTCTTCTTTGTTCTTGAAGTGATGATAAAGCGTACTCTTCCCCTTGCCGGCAGCTTTGGCAATATCTTCCATTGTCGTCTTGCTGAAGCCATACTGCTGCATCAGCTTTCTGGCGGCCTCAATGATCGACTGTATAACAGTGTTTTCGTTATCCATACCCGACTAAAAAACAATTTTCGTATTTTGGTCTGCAAAGCTAACCGATCTGTTTAAAACTTCCAAGCATCCGGGCATAATTTTAGGGTGATTGCATCAAGGGTTAAGTTGACTCAATAGAGTCATTAGATAATGTAAGTTGTATGAATCCGGTTTGATGGGATAAAAAAGGACATAGCATCAGGAGAGTGTACTTTTGAAGTGCGAAAACAACAGTATTCCTCTTGAGCTATGTCCGAAAAAGTGATTGCAATTTACTGTCGCTTCGGCGCTCCGATTTCTTGACGATTTTTTTCTGGAAACCAAGCATCGTGGCTCGTGCAAACCACAAGCTATGTCAAAAGTATCTGACAGTATTGTGCTGACAACAGCCATTATATCAGCCCGTTTCTTTGGCGGTAACCAGGCTGCTGCCATGCTTTACATGTCTGAAAACAACATGTTATTATGCTTGAGAAGTCTGCTTTTAACCGACGGCTTCACCGGCTGGCCTACACGCTGAGCGAGTTGTTTTACTATCTGGCTGACTTCTTTAAAGTGCTCAATATCAGTGGAAAATACGTGGTTGATTCATTCCCGGTAGCTGTTTATGACAACATCTGCATTGGCCGCTCCCGCTTGCTTAAGGGGGAGGAGTACCGAGGCAAAATCGCTTCTAAACAACGCTTCTTTTTTGCTTCCGGCCGGGCCGTCGGGCAGTTCAACTCATCACTACTGTGGACAAACAACCAGTGCAGTTTTTCATCATGCCGGGTTCAGTGGCTGATGTGAGGGCCTTACAGATGATACATGGCACCGGCCACCTGGCTGAACTTGCCTGCCAATAGTGAGTGGTTTGGTGACGCCGCCTACACAGACTATGAACAGGAGAATCTCTATGCTGATTGCGAGAGTATTACCTTGAGGATTCAGCGAAAAAGCAATAGTCAGCGACCGGATCCGGTTTGGGAAGCCGTTTATAAGAAAACAGTTCGGCAACGCATTGAACAAGCCTTTAGTCAGGTCACGATGTGGTTTCCTGAAAAGATTCATGCCGTCACTGAAGTCGGATTTCTGATCAAGATCGTCTTGTTGCTATTAGCCTATGCCTATAGTGTACCCAATAAACTGGACCAGTGCTAAAGTTGGATAACGGGGTTAAATTAGCCCCTATGAAAGGCAAGAGCAAGCGCAAATTTACCGCCGACTTCAAGTTGAAAGTCGTTTTAGAAGTCCTTAAAGAGAAAGACACTTTAGCCACTATCAGAAAAACGATACGAGCTACACCCCAATCAGATCGCTGACGGGAAAAAACTATTTCTGGAACAGGCTCGTCAAGTCTTTGAGAAACCTAACCTACCCATAGCCCCCCAATTCGAAACGGATGCAGCCTTGCTTTACGAGCAGATTGGGCGACTCCAAATGGAACCGCTCGGGCGGCCCCGTAACCTTCTTAAAAAAAAAGTTGACACCATGAGTCTGTCCCAACGTCGAGCTTTGGTTGAACCAGCCCTTGAGGCTAGTATCCGCCAACAATGCCAGTGGCTAAAATTGCCTCGATCCTCTTACTATTATCAACCCTGTCCAGCCCCCTCTGACGATTTGATATTGATGCGATTAATCGATGAACAATATCTGTTAACGCCCCACTATGGATACCGGAAAATGACCATGTTTCTACGCGAAACAGGGCATTTGATCAATCACAAGCGGGTGCAGCGGTTGATGCACATGATGGGATTAGAAACCATCTACCCTAAATCGAATACATCACAACCTGCTGTAGGTCACCGGACTTACACCTACTTACTGCGCGGACTCGTGATTAGCCGGGTGCATCAGGTTTGGGCCACTGACATCACCTATGTGCCCATGCCTGATGGATACATGTATCTGATGGCGGTGATGGACTTATTCAGTCGGTATGTACTGGTCTGGTCGATCTCCAACACGATGGAGGCCGAATGGTGCAGCCAGTTGTTAAAGAAAGCCTTGGCCAGCTATCCTGCTCCTGCCATTTTCAACACTGATCAGGGGAGCCAGTTTACCTCGGATACGTTCACCTCTGTCTTGCATGATGCTAATATCCGTATCTCGATGGATGGAAAAGGTCGAGCCTTGGATAATATTTTCGTTGAACGTCTTTGGCGCACGGTAAAATATGAGCGGTCCGCCGCTCATATCTTTGTTTGTATGCCTATGCAGATGGCTGGCAGTTAGAAAAGGGTTTAAGTGAGTTCTTTACCTTTTATAACCAGCGACGCTATCACCAAGCCCTATCTTATCGCACACCTGAGCAAGTCTTCAAGTCAACTGAAGGGAGCAAAAAGCACATGGAAGAATCAATCAACTAACAACTTCGTTATCACACTGGCTGGTACAGATCTAGGGGTGCAGGGTAGCCCTCGAAACAAACTTGTAACATACAACTTACGTTAGATATAATAAAACCGGCGCAAGTGCGCCGGCCTTATCACCGTTAACTAAATCTAATTCAAGTTGCGTGATATAGAGTTT
>NZ_MORL01000300.1 GCF_001870735.1 Arsenicibacter rosenii
TCCCTCCCGGAATGTTTTGTCGGGCGTAATCACTTTTCCGGTGCCCGGTTTCAGGCTGACCATATCGTCATTCAACTCTGCAACGGCCATATAGCCATTCCCCCAGTACAGGTAGCTTTTACCCGTTTCAGGATCCGTAAAAACATCGGGATCGATTTCCTGCCCCCCTTTTACGCCGTCGGGCTTATGAGCGATCAGGGGTTTTCCGGAGTCGGTAAAAGGACCGGCGGGATCTTCGGCCGTAGCCACGCCGATTTTCTGAGCTGCGGNTTTATTTTTTTCTCTATAATGCACGGCGCCCACGCATTCCGGTTGGCCCACGAAACCTGTTTCGGCAAATCCAGCATTGTCCCCTCGTCATGCCAGTCGACCAGGTTGTCCGACGAA
>NZ_MORL01000301.1:0-159 GCF_001870735.1 Arsenicibacter rosenii
GAGTGCCAGCAGCCGCGGTAATACGTAGGTGGCAAGCGTTGTCCGGATTTATTGGGCGTAAAGCGAGTGCAGGCGGTTCAATAAGTCTGATGTGAAAGCCTTCGGCTCAACCGGAGAATTGCATCAGAAACTGTTGAACTTGAGGGCAGAAGAGGAGCG
>NZ_MORL01000301.1:281-387 GCF_001870735.1 Arsenicibacter rosenii
GTGCTAAGTGTTGGGAGGTTTCCGCCTCTCAGTGCTGCAGCTAACGCATTAAGCACTCCGCCTGGGGAGTACGACCGCAAGGTTGAAACTCAAATGAATTGACGGA
>NZ_MORL01000302.1 GCF_001870735.1 Arsenicibacter rosenii
GCTACCTGTTCTTTATTGTCGTTTAATTTCCAGGCAGTAAGGCCCAGGGTAGCGACGATAGCCGCACTGATAAAAATCCGTTTCATAAAATGAGGATGTACCTGTTAGGTTGATGCTTTTTGGGAAATTACTGTTGAGAGACTAATGAGCCAGTGGCTTTCTTCCAGTCCAGCTCGGCGGTACGTAGCCTGACAAAGGTTGTCAGGTAATTATTCTGGGATTCGGACAGGCTNAATAACATCCGTAAGTGAAATCGTGCCTTCCTTAAACTGAAGCTGGGCCTGCTGATACACTTTTTCGGCGAGTGCAACCTGATCACGGACAGCCTTCAGGTTCTGCTGTTCAACCAGCCATTTCGACCGGGCATTCAGGACCTCCATGGTAAT
>NZ_MORL01000303.1 GCF_001870735.1 Arsenicibacter rosenii
TTTATACGATGCGGCATCATCAATGAGTTTAGACGCATAGGTTTCTGCCTCAGCCCATTCTTTCCGGTAGAGGTGATAGCGGGCACGGATGGCCCACACTGTTTTCCGGGTCACGCGGTTGCGGTTGGTCGTTTCGGAGAGCAGTGGTTCTGCCGCTGTCAGGTCTTTCAGAACCTGTGCATACGTATCATTCACCGGGCTGCGGGGAATACCGGTATTATCCGCAGGTGTTTTCGTTGCTTTCAGGATTNAGTTTGACAGTGCCCGTATCGCCAGGGCTTCTCCCTGAATCTGTGCTTTCCGGGCAGCTGTCAGCAGCGGGTCATTGAGGTTCGGAACGGTCTCGAGGAGATAGTTTGCGGCCAGTATCGTCCGGTATATGGATT
>NZ_MORL01000304.1 GCF_001870735.1 Arsenicibacter rosenii
GCCAGCCAGGGAAACCGCGGTTTCGGCATGCGCAAACAAAACCTGCCGGTCGATAGCTGGTATGAGCGCTTCGGGGATTGGCTGGTTTATCATGGATTAATGAAGAAATAGGCCGGTTCATGGCCCTACCCACTGCATATAAACCCGACTTGAACCTTGAAAAAAAGCCTTTTAACCTACGAAAACGGGCTGGTGCTAATCATGGCACTTACCTTCGGCTGTCTGTTTTTTGACCGGCTTGCCCTTAATTTCCTGATGCCCTACGNCCCAAATCGGGTTGCTGGCAGGGGCGTTGTCCCTTGCCTGGGCGTTGTCCAGCTTTTTCTCAACTGCCTGGGCCGATGCGACTAACCGGAAAAAACTGGTTTTTGTGCTGGCTGTCTT
>NZ_MORL01000305.1 GCF_001870735.1 Arsenicibacter rosenii
TGTTGGCTGATCATTTTATTACAGCCGCTCCACCGGCTTCAGTGCCGAAGCAGCTACCTTGTCACGGCAAACCGATGAGCACTTTTTCTCAGCTTTAACCGTGTGCGCCCCGTCTTTGATCGCAATGTATGGCGCAATTACCAGCGACACGATAGACATCAGCTTGATCAGGATGTTCATTGAAGGACCTGATGTATCTTTAAACGGATCACCTACGGTATCTCCCGTAACGGCGGCCTTGTGCGGCTCCGATTTTTTGTAATAAATCTGGCCGTTGATCTCTACCCCTTTCTCGAACGACTTCTTGGCGTTATCCCAGGCACCACCGGCGTTGTTCTGGAAAATCCCCATCAACACGCCCGATACGGTTACACCGGCCAGCA
>NZ_MORL01000306.1 GCF_001870735.1 Arsenicibacter rosenii
CGATTTTTTTTGCTGAGATTGTGGCCAATTTTGACCCATGATTCAGCCTGTCAACAACTTCCACCTGAATTTCAGCGCTGCCTGCTGGCTGACCGGACTGCTGCTGTGCGGACTGTTGCTGCCCGTGTTTCAGGGTAAGGCAACCCACGTTCAGATCAAACAACTCAGCATGCTGGATGCCGGTGAACTTGAAAAAGTATGGGCAACGTTCTCGGCCGACACCTACGGGAATACCTTAGCCGTCAACGCCCGGCGGAAAGGATTTGCCCGGCAAAGCGGAGCCGAAACCGCCTGGGGTTTTCGGGGTCTTGATNTTGAGCCTCTATCCGACAAAGGGAGTGCTTCTGCCGCTGTTATCTGGATACAGCAAAACCGGAAGCAG
>NZ_MORL01000307.1 GCF_001870735.1 Arsenicibacter rosenii
CAGGAACGCTTTCGGAATGTCCCATAGTTTGGCCTCATTGACATAGATACGTAACCGGGTTTTCTGCTTCCAGATAGAAACCCGGTTAGCAGCGCCGGCCTTCCACGAAAAAGGCATGGTGTTTTCCATAATTTTTTCTTCGGACTTGCCGAATACCCAAACGGAACTGGTACTGTTGTTTTCAGTAGGATGAATATCTGCACCTACCTGGATCTGACTGCTAAACAGCTGGTCGAACTGAAGATTTCGCTCTTTCAGGAGAGGAAAATAAATTTNGAGACAGCCATATCGAACTCCATCGTGAAATTTTCCGGCAAGGCATTGACAAATTCAGGGAAATAAATGCCCTGAGTGGCGAACTGAAGCCATTTCGCCTCACTGC
>NZ_MORL01000308.1 GCF_001870735.1 Arsenicibacter rosenii
CGTCAGATTGGTGTAGTGCTGCAAAACGGAGCCCTTATGTCGGGCAGTATTTTTCAGAATATCATCGGTAACTCAGAGCTGACACTGGACGACGCCTGGGAGGCGGCGCGTATGGCGGGGATGCAGGAAGACATCAGGCAAATGCCCATGGAAATGCATACCGTGGTCAGCGAAGGTGCCGGTACGTTTTCGGGGGGGCAACGGCAACGGCTCATGATTGCCCGGGCAATTGTTCANCTCGACAACCGGACACAGAGTCTGGTTTCGCAAAGTCTGGATAAACTTCAGGCAACCCGGATCATCATAGCCCACCGGCTAAGTACGATCAAGAACGCTGACCGGATTTATGTAATGGACAAGGGGACAATCGTTGAATCCGGT
>NZ_MORL01000309.1 GCF_001870735.1 Arsenicibacter rosenii
TCAGTTTTATGCTTCCACCTGATAAAACGGAGAAGTTACTTGCCGGCGTACCATTTTGCCAGAGAACACTGTTCTCAACCGTGATGTCAGATCCGTTGCTATCAAAAAACAGGTTACCGGCTATAGTGGCCTGATTGCCGGATAGTGTCACGTTTACCAGTTTCTGCAGGCTGCCATTAGTAGCGTAAACAGCAGCGGCAATCGAGGCCTCATTATTATAAATTGAAGTATTTATGAACTGTTGCGANTAGACGGCACCACCCTGACCTGAGCCAGATGCTATATTTCCTTCTATCCGGCAGTTATGTATTTTACCAGAAGACGCGTTTGCCAATATTCCGCCACCATTACCACCGACAGCCATATTTCCTTCTATCCGGC
>NZ_MORL01000031.1 GCF_001870735.1 Arsenicibacter rosenii
CAGCCAACGCAGACCTACAGCGCCACGTGTGTGACGGGCCCAGGCTGTCAGACGACGGCGTCTTTGACGGTCAATACCCANTGGCGAGTTTAGTAGTGCTATCGGCCACAGTCTGTTACGGCAGCAGTGCCACCCTGATAGCCTCGGGTTGCACGGGCACGGTGACGTGGTCAACCAGCACGACGGGCACCAGCCTGATCACGCCGAATCTGACGCAAACGACGAATTATACGGCGACCTGTACGACCTCGACGGGTTCAGCGACTACAGCGGTGGGCACGGTGACGGTAATGCCGCAGCCGGTGCTGAGCCTTGCGGCCAGCGCCACGAATGTGACGGTGGGCACACCGGTGAGTTTGTCGGCCATCGGCTGTGCGGGCACGGTGAGCTGGTCAACGGGGGGCAACGGCAATACCATCAGCGTGACACCGTCGCAGCCAACGCAGACCTACAGCGCCACGTGTGTGACGGGCCCAGGCTGTCAGACGACGGCGTCTTTGACGGTCAATACCCAACCGGCGGCGAGTCTGGTAGTGGTTTCGGCGACGGTCTGTTACGGCAGCAGCGCCACGCTGACCGCCTCGGGTTGCACGGGCACCGTGACGTGGTCAACCAGCACGACGGGCAATACGCTGGTAACGCCTGCCCTGACACAAACGACGAATTATACGGCGACCTGTACGACCTCGACGGGTTCAGCGACTACAGCGGTGGGCACGGTGACGGTAATGCCGCAGCCGGTGCTGAGCCTGCAAGCTTCGTCAACCAACGTGACGGTTGGCACGCCGGTGAGCCTGTCGGCCATCGGCTGTGTGGGTACGGTAAGCTGGTCGACGGGCGGCAATGGCGTAGTGATCAGCGTAACGCCATCACAGCCAACGCAGACCTACAGCGCCACGTGCGTGACGGGTCCGGGCTGTCAGACGACGGCGTCTTTGACGGTCAATACCCAACCGGTGGCGAGTTTAGTAGTGCTATCGGCCACAGTCTGTTACGGCAGCAGTGCCACCCTGATAGCCTCGGGTTGCACGGGCACGGTGACGTGGTCAACCAGCACGACGGGCACCAGCACGACGGGCACCAGCCTGACCACGCCAAACCTGACGGCAACGACAAATTATACGGCGACCTGTACGACCTCGACGGGTTCAGCGACTACGGCGGTGGGCACGGTGACGGTAATGCCGCAGCCGGTGCTGAGCCTTGCGGCCAGCGCCACGAATGTGACGGTGGGCACACCGGTGAGTTTGTCGGCCATCGGCTGTGCGGGCACGGTGAGCTGGTCAACGGGGGGCAACGGCAATACCATCAGCGTGACACCGTCGCAGCCAACGCAGACCTACAGCGCCACGTGTGTGACGGGCCCAGGCTGTCAGACGACGGCGTCTTTGACGGTCAATACCCAACCGGCGGCGAGTCTGGTAGTGGTTTCGGCGACGGTCTGTTACGGCAGCAGCGCCACGCTGACCGCCTCGGGTTGCACGGGCACCGTGACGTGGTCAACCAGCACGACGGGCAATACGCTGGTAACGCCTGCCCTGACACAAACGACGAATTATACGGCGACCTGTACGACGCAGACCAACTCGACTACCACGGCGGTGGGCACGGTGACGGTAATGCCGCAGCCGGTGCTGAGCCTGTCTGCGGTGAAAGGAACAACTAATTCGATAACGCTGGTTGCCAACGGATGCGTTGGTTCTCTGGTCTGGTCAACCGGACAGACAACTACTCAGCTCATTGTTTCGCCAACGCCTGCGGTCCTGTACTCCGCGACCTGCACGACCGGGCCTGGCTGCACAACGGCCGCCCGCCTTCGAATCGGTACGATTCCGGCCAATGTACAGGTCGAAGCAACCGGCGGGGCAATTTGTGCCGGTCAGTCAGTGACGCTGACGGCTGTCAACTGCGGGGCCGATATCTGGTGGAGTAACGGACAAACTACGGCCACTATCGTTGTAATGCCTGCGCAAACGACCAGTTATACGGTGATCTGCCGTGACGACGTACAATCAGTATCCGCCCTGACAGGAGTAACGGTAAGCCCGGCCCCTGTGCTTCAACTGACGGCCGGCAGCGTAACCGCGCTGGCGGGTCAGCCGGTTACGCTGACCGCTACGGGTTGTCAAAGCGGCACGGTTGTCTGGTCAACGGGACAGAACGCGATACTGACGATTACCGTCAGTCCGACCGCTACCACCACCTATTCTGCCACGTGTGTGACAGGACCACAGTGTCAGACAACGGCCAGCCTGATGATTACCATCGGTCAGACACCCGAGCTGATTCTGAAAAAATTGGTTAGTACCAAAAAAGCACAGATAGGCGAAGTCGTCAGCTATACGCTGGTGCTGAGCAATACAGGCGGGGCTGCGGCAACGAATGTAGTCGTGCAGGATTCACTAAGTAGCGCTGTCGTACTGCTGCCTGCTTCCGTTGCTGCCTCAGCCGGGTCATTTGTTGCCGGTGTTCCCGGGAAATGGACATTGGGCAACCTGCCCGCCGGGGCAACGGCCACGCTAACCTACTCGGTAAGTGTGCTGGCAGAAGGGGTCATTTATAATACAGCCCGCCTGATCGGCATACCGGATAGTGAAACAACTGTCTGCGTAACCGTACCAATAAAAGTCTGTCAGGGAACAGCGTTCCAGATTGGGCTTACCGCCCCCGGAGGCTACAACAGTTATCAGTGGTATCGCAATGGTACGGCTATTCCATTGGCGACTGGCAGCAGCTATACGGCTACGCAGACGGGTGAGTATACCGTGGAGAGCAGTAATGTGCAATGCCCGTCTACGTCCTGCTGTCCGCTGATTATTGAATTGGATAGTGTACCGGCCTTTACGGTCGTACCAACATCACCGACCTGTGAGGGGGGGCAACCACGCAACGATGGCCGGCTGACGGTGCTGGGGCTGGGCCTGAATCCGGGTCAGTACCGGTATGCGATTACCGAAGGCAGCAGTTTTACCGCTGTTAATCCTGCCTTATCGGCGGTACCTGCCGACGGGTCACTGGCCACTAATCTGACCGGAGACCGGACGTATACGGTGCGAATGTATAATCAGTTGGGGTGTTACCGCGATGTGTCATTAACCCTAACGACAAATTGCAGTTGCCCACCGGCGATTTGTGTGCCGGTAACTGTTAAAAAAATACGCGCGTCGAGGCCATAAAAGAACAGCGGCGATCTAACTGAAAAAGCCCGGAACATCTGATGTTCCGGGCTTTTTCAGTTAGATCGCCGGGTAGTAAACCGCTCTATGAAATTTTGACTAAAAAACAAGCCTAAGTGCTGTGATATATGCCTGTTTTACGGAATGTATACGTGTTAATATTTCTTTACATTCAGATAGGCAGACGCAAATGCTAAGAAATTCTTTTTGTAGAATTTACTGATCGGTACTGAATAGTCTCCATCAAGATGCAAGGTGTTTTTTTGAATCGATTCCAGATGATCAATATTTATGCAGTATTTCTTATGGCATTGTTGAAATTGCTCACTGAGTGAACCCAACAGGCTTTTAAGTGATTTTTTTATAATATATCTTTTCTCTTTTGTGCATATGTAAGTGTAATTACCGTCTGCTTCAAGATAGATAACATTACGCAGCGTAATTAAGTCATTCTTATTTCCTTTTTTCAGCAGGAGTAAGTCAGGCCTGAAGTCTTTATCCGGAAGAATAGAGAAACTTTGTATGGGCTGCGTAAATTCATCATTGTTGGGAATAAACTGCTTAAAGGTATTCGTCCTGTTATTACTGCTGCCCTTGCCGGACAGGGAACTATCGGCACGTGGAAATGTAATAATCCGTACGTCTATTTTTTCATTATTTACGTTGATAATGAGTGTGTGTTCTGCTTTTAACGTTGACACTAAATGAGTGATGTCTTCCGCTTTTTTGAACGATATAACGCGATCCATCGTAAACCCGGTTCTTTTCCATGATCATGAATGAGTTGGCAAAAAAAATGACACTAAAGTATACATATTCGTAACTTATAATAGCCACATAACGCTTAAGCCTATCTCAAAAGTATCAGGTCTGCTGTAAACGAATTGGTGTTCTGACTCAGTTTCCTATCAGTAATTCCGTAATTCCTGTCATTATATAGCTACTATCAGTGCTTTTTCAGCCATTATCGATCATTTTTATTTGTATGTCGTATACGTAATCCAATAGTCGGCTGACAGAGTACAAGAGTGTGCAAATCGGTTGAATTACTGAAGCAATTGCTACTTAATGTCTATTTTCATCCTAATTTTGCCAACAGAAAGTACTCAGCGGCATTCCAATGAAAACAAGTATAGATAGGTATAAGAAGTCATTGAGCGTTATATATGGCAGTCTGGACAGTGATCGGCTGGAGGTTCCGCTAATCGATTCAATACGTGCTAAGATTATAAACCTGTATAGTATTATCACAGTTGCCATATTTTGCCTTGTTGGTATTTTATCACTATTAACCAACCAACCTTCCCGACTTTTTGATTTAATTCCGCTGACATTGGGGTTTCCCTTGCTGGTCTCTTTCTTTTTATATACCGGCAGGTTAAATAAGGCCCGTTATGCACTGGTTATCTCTTCGTTTCTGGTAATTGCCTATATTGCTGTAAGACGGTTGCAGGAAGGCGTAGATTCACACGTAGAAATTAATGTCATACAACTTTGCCTGATTGCGCATTTACTTTTCGATGGATTTTTTTCATGGATCCTGATTATAGGTTATATTATTTTGTTTGTTGCGATCCGATTAATTACGATATTCTATTTAGGTAAACCATTTGATCAGGATGATTTTATCCATGAACTATTAAGTATTTTAATCGTAAGCTATAGCAGTTATGCGGCTAAAAAATACATAAAGGATATTCAACTTATTCTGACCAGGCAGAGTGAGGGTTTGTTTGCGCAAAAAAATGATCTGGAAAAGTCAAATCTCTATAAAGATAAACTTTTCAATATTCTCAGTCATGATTTAAGAAGTCCGGTAAGTTCGGTAAAAATACTGTTGGAAAACTTAGCAGATCAGTACAAAGAAAAAACAGAAATCCGGTATGCCGCTGATTATGTAGACAAGGTATATTTAAATCTGGATAATTTACTGCATTGGTCGAGACTACAGCGATCGGGCTGGAAACTCTATTTTTCAGAAACAGACATCAATAGCATTGTTTCAGCTATTTTAACGAATTTTATGCGCGATGTGGCTGTAAAACAGGTTGATATAGCCGTAGATCTGGCACCTGTAAGGTTGTATTCAGATGAATATTTACTGGAAATTATACTCAGAAATATTATCCAGAATGCCATCAAATTTAGTCATACCGGCGGTAAGATCCATATACGGAGTCGCCTTTTGGATACGTACTGCTATATCTCGATCGAGGACTTTGGGGTTGGAATGCCGGACGATGTAATAAAGAGTATAGCAGATGGGCATATACCTTCGACCAAAGGCACCTTAGGGGAAAAGGGAACCGGCATCGGCCTGGAGATCTGTAACGAACTGGCGAAGCTGCTACAAGGCGCACTTACCTTCAGGAGCAACCCCGGTAAGGGAACCATCGTAACCGTTTGTATACCGGTTAACAGGCAGCACTGAAGTCTGCGTCTACCTGCCCGAAAGCAACTTCTTTTTTAGGTCCACCAACAAAACCGGTGCGTTCGACAGCACATTTTTTACATTCGCTTTGTAGGTGATCCCGATTGGAACTTCCGCATCCGGCATCCGGACGTGTGCTGTATCCACATGGGCGATATGCCGGATATTCACTATAAACGATTTATGTACCCGCAAAAAAGTATCGGCTGGTAGTAAGCTTTCAAAATTAGAAAGCCAGCCGTCTACGACGGTTATCCCTTTATCCGAAAAAATTTTTACATAGGGCCCGAATGCCTGCGCGTAGTAGATATCAGAAAGTAGAAATCGGATGTTTTTCCGGCCGCTCTTGAAATAGATGAACTCAGGATCAATAAGTTTTTTTGAGGGAGACAGCAATGCTTTCCCGGCGACATAGTTCAGGTGATCTCTGCCGCGGATCACTGCTTTCAGCAGCCGCTCGTAGCTGAACGGTTTCATGACATAATCCACCACACAGTCTATGTTAAAACATTCGACCGCAGGGTCGCGGTGAACCGTCAGCATGATAACGGCAGAGTCGGGCCGGAGTACCTCAAGCAGATAGTCAGCGTTATTATCCGGAAGGTTGTAATCTAAGAAAATAAAATCGGCCGGCTCGATCAAAAGCCCTTCTAAGGCAGCCGAAACGGTGGTATATACCCTTGGAGAAGTAAACAATCCCGTTCTTTCAATAAACTTTACAAGCTGTTGGCTATACACAACATCATCTTCAACGATTGCACAGCTTTCCATATACGTTCCTATGATCTGATATAAAACGGGAAGTTATAAATCTCTGCTTACTTATCCATAAGAAAGTCATATTTACTTGTATCCATAAACAAATTGTTAATCGTATCTGGCTTGCGGAATCTTTTTCCTGCTAAAGACGGCCTTGACCGCTTTAACGTCAAGGTATTTACACAATCCCTGTAACGGATTCAGGATTTCAGACGATGCCGGCATTCGGGCAGCAAGACGGGTTGTCTGTTGCCGTCAAGTCGAAACGGTACGTTGCCTCACTTTATGGCAGATCTGCGGGGGCAAACCCGGCAGCGAAGGTTACATTAACGAGGACAATGTCCATCAGGAATACACCTCGTAGTTTAACACTTTACTCAAGTCTGATGAATATGCTGGCCATGAATTACAGAGGCCCACAGCGGGTCCGGATTGATAATAAGCCAATGCCACAAATTCAGCATCCGGAAGATGCGATTGTCCGGGTTACCCGTAGCTGTATATGTGGGTCTGATCTTCATTTATACAACGGGAATGTGCCCGATACGCGTCCGGGTTCTACGTTCGGGCATGAGTTTATCGGGGTAGTAGAGGAAGTAGGTGCTGATATCCGGCAGCTTAAAGTTGGCGATATGGTGATGGTCCCCTTCAATATTGCCTGCGGGAAGTGTGCGTTTTGCCGCCAGGAGTTGTATGGGAACTGCCATGAATCAAACCCTGAAGCAACAGCCGTTGGCGGTATTTTCGGGTATTCGCACACCGCAGGAGGCTATGACGGCGGACAGGCAGAATACGTTCGGGTGCCGTACGCAGATTTTGGCCCGACCGTCATCCCTGACTGGATGCATCCGGACGATGCCGTACTGCTGACCGATGTTGTGCCTACCGGATATCAGGCGGCCGAAATGGGAGGTATACAGCCCGGTGATACCGTTGTTGTATTTGGAGCAGGGCCGATCGGCATCATGGCCGCTAAATGTGCCTGGCTTTTCGGGGCAGGCCGGGTTATCGTGATCGATCAGGAAGAATACCGCCTGGAGTTTGTCCGCAACTTTGCGCAGTGCGAAGCCTATAATTTCCGCTCTATTGAAGATCCGGTGGTGTTCATTAAAAAAACAACAGACTGGATGGGCGCTGACGTATGCATCGATGCGGTAGGGGCCGAAGCCGCCGGAAATGCGCTGAATACCCTCACTGGCCGGAAAATGTTGTTGCAGGCCGGGTCATCGACCGCGTTGCACTGGGCCATTAATTCGGTTAAAAAAGGCGGCGTGGTTTCGATTGTCGGGGTATACGGGCCAACGGATAACCTGATCCCGATCGGGAATGTTGTCAACAAAGGCATTACCATACGCGCCAATCAGGCCTCTGTCAAACGCTTACTCCCCCGGTTAATTGAGCATATCCGGAACGGCATTCTGGATCCCAAAGCCATGATTACGCACCGTATTCCGCTCGAAGAAGTGGCGGATGCCTACCGTATTTTCTCCGACAAACTGGACAACTGTATTAAAACGGTATTGATTCCACCTAAATCAAACGCATAAATTCCATGGACAAATTAGCGCAGAAGTACACCCATATCAACGGGTGGGGGATTGATATTGACCCTAAGAATGACCCGACGTATCCTATTAAAAAAAGGACCAATGAAGAACAGGAAGGGTATACCTGGCAACGACCGGCGCAGCAACAGAGCCATGTTGAGGTCTTACACTCCATCGAGCGCCCGAACCTGTCGGCTACCTTCGGAACGAGCGTGCCGCCACGGGGGCTGAGCGGGCAGCTGCGTCGCTATGCGTTTAAGTACAGTGAGTCGCATTACGGCCACTGGCTCCCGTTGCTGCTTGCCGACCGGGTTGCGGCGGTAGAAGGGATCGTGGCCGACCTTAAGCAGGGGAGAATCCCTGACTTTTTTGCCGAAAAAGGCCGGAAAGCCGAATGGAAATACAACCCGCAGCGGGTGGTAATCCGGGTTGCGGTAACCGTTGCCGTGGCTACGGCCGCGTGGGCATTTTTCAATAGTAAGCGCAAAGGGCATGAGTAGGCTGCCGGCAATAAAGGGGGATATAAAATCCTGTAAACGTTAACATTAAGACGTACTCAACCATGCGATCAGAACATAGCGTAACACTGCCGGATCAGGGAACGACCGCGTTTGCCGGAGAAACGGCTGACACGGTGCCTGGTCCGGAAAATGACCTGCAGGGACTTATCTGCTTTTCACACCTGCGCTGGAATTTTGTTTATCAGCGTCCTCAGCATTTAATGTCTCGGGCGAGTAACCATTGGCCGGTGTATTTCTGGGAAGAACCCGTAGAAGATGATACAGAAGGGCTTCAGATGAAGCAGGTGGGGCCGGCTATCTTTGTGCTTTGCCCGCATATTGCCCCGTCACGGATGCCCGAAGAGCGCATCCGGCTACAAGGGGAATGGCTGGCCGCGTGGGTACAAAAAAACGGATTAACCAATTATGCGGTCTGGTATTACACCCCCATGATGCGTCAGTTCAGCGATATACTGCGGCCGGCGATAGCCATCTATGACTGCATGGATGAATTATCCGGCTTTCTGGGGGCGCACACCGATTTAGGGGCGCTGGAAGGTTCCCTGATGCAACATGTTGATCTGTTGTTTACCGGTGGTCCGGGCTTATTCGAACACAAAAGGCATTTTCATCCGAATGCGTATTTATTTCCCAGCGCCATTGATTTTAATCACTTCAGTCAGGCACGTAAGGAACTACAGGAACCGGCCGATCAGGCTGCGGTTGATGGGGTCAAAATAGGCTTCTGCGGGGTAATCGACGAGCGCTTTGATACCGCACTGGTAAAACAGCTGGCTGCCAGCCAGCCCGGCTGGCAGTTTATTTTTCTGGGGCCGGTGGTCAAAATTGCGCCGGAATCGCTCCCGACAGGGCCGAACCTGCATTATCTGGGCATGAAGGCGTATGCTGAACTGCCGGCTTACCTGGCCCACTGGCAGGTGGCGATGCTGCCGTTTGCTCTTAACAAGGCCACCCGGTTCATCAGCCCGACAAAAACACCTGAGTACTTAGCTGCCGGGCTGCCGGTGGTATCGACGCCGATCACCGATGTAAAAACAGTCTATGAAAAATGGGCATGTGTGTTTATCGGAGCAGATGCAGAGGCGTTTGAACGCGCCATCATGTCCGTTCTGAGTACCAAAGCATTTGCCTGCCAGAAGGACCTGGACAACTGGCTGAAATCAAATTCATGGGAGGCAACATGGAAAAGAATGTACGCCCTGATACAGAGCCAGTTGATAGAGGCTCCGGTATACAGGCAGGAAATCCGCTAAAACCAGCTTCTCCTGAGCTTTGGGGAGGCGTTGAGTGTACCATCAACCGGGTAGGAGAGGCCTACATGAGTCAGCTTGCCCGCAGCGGTCACCTGCACCGCTTGTCGGACCTCGACGCATTTGCCGGCCTGGACATAAAAACCATCCGGTACCCCATATTGTGGGAGGCACTGGCACCCGCGCAGCAGGATACCACAGACTGGCAGTGGGCCGATCAACGCCTCCGCCATCTGGCAAAGGCAGGGATTCAGCCGGTTGTAGGGCTGGTGCATCATGGGTGTGGTCCCCGCTACGCGACATTTGACCAGCCTGAGCGGTTTGAACAGGGATTGGTGCACTTTGCCGCCGGCCTGGCCAGACGCCACCCCGGAATACAGGCCTATACGCCCATCAATGAGCCCATGACTACGGCCCGCTTTTCGGGACTCTACGGGCATTGGTATCCGCATCAGCGGGATCCGTATTCGTTTTTCAAACTTCTGTTCTGTCAGTGCCGGGCAACGATAAACGCCATGAAGGCGATCCGGGAGGTCAATTCGGATGCGCAGCTGATACAAACCGAAGATCTGGGGAAAACGCATGCTACGGATGCGCTGCAGTATCAGGCCGACTGGGAAAACGACCGGCGCTGGCTTACGTGGGATTTGCTGACGGGTAGCTTTACCCCTGCCCACCCGTTGTGGCAATATTGCCGGTGGCTTGGTTTTACAGACCATGAACTCTGGTACTTCGCCGACAACCCCTGCCCGCCGGATATCATCGGGATCAATCATTACATAACCAGTGAGCGCTATCTGGATGATAACCTGTCGGGCTATCCGGAAGCGATGTGGGGAGGCAACGGCCAACACCGGTACGTGGATACGGAAGTGGTACGGGCAGCCCCTGCCCGACGGGCCGGATTGGGCGCCCTCATCGAAGAAACGTGGGCACGCTACAAACGACCGCTGGCCCTCACCGAAGTGCACATAGGGGCCAGTGCAGAAGAACAACTGCTTTGGCTACACGAAGCCTGGGTAATTGCCCGGGCCGCCAAAACAGCCGGTATTGATGTTAAAGCTGTTACTTCCTGGGCGTTATTGGGTTCATTTGACTGGCATTGCTTAGTAACCAGACAGGACAATCATTATGAGCCGGGGGTATACGATTGCCGGGGGAAGGCATTGGTGGCAATGCCGCTGGAAGCCCTGGTTCGCCGCCTGGCAGCAGGCCGGTCGGCCCGGGATTTACTGCCTCAGGGCAAAGGATGGTGGCATCAGCGTTTGTCGGAACCGCCAACGAAAACGCCCCATAGCCTCATGAAACATAGCCCTGTTGAGGCCTTACAGTAGGGCTTGCCGAAATCAATATAAGAGCAGACCGGCCGGCTTGAACCCGGCCGGTTTATTTATGAACGCCCTGCTCAGCTGAACAACGCCCTACGCTTCCGCAATACGTTCAGGCTGTGTCAGGCCGTCAAATCAGGCCGTTATCGGGCCAGGGTCCATGTGTGCTTCGCTTTCGACCGGGTTTTTAAAACCGTTTTCCACGCGGTTTTCCGTAATTGTCCGGCAAAGGCTTCATCCACCGTTTCGGGGCGGAAGGTCAGCTTTTCGGGCGATTCATTGAACAGAAAGCTGTACCAGACCAGGCCGCCCAGCAAGCAACCGGCGTCGTTGGCGTGATGCGAATCGAAAGCCAGTTTGTCTTTATCCCACCGGTAACCTACGTGGAGTGAATGCGTTTGATCGGGCAATACCGGTGCCTTAAGCTGAGCAGGATTAACGGGTTGCTTGGCACGATACCCCCATTTCCGGCTCGAACTGATCCGGTAAAAGGCATCTCCGTTCGGAATGACCGGAACGCCCAGGGCTCCGGCCGTTGCGTGGTAGGCCGCCCGCGACGCCTGCCACATCTGCCGGGCATTTCTGGCCGAATCGTTCGGGGAAATCCGGCTGAAGTCTTTCGAGTCGGTACGGTAAGCCCAGGTCTGGTGGAATACTATCTGTGCCTGTGGCTGTAGTTTCTTCACAAAGTCGTACAACTTACGGGCATAGGGCTGGTACGTGCTGCTGTCGCCGGAAAGAATAGAGGCCTGCTGAATCGTCACCACATCCCACGTGCCTGCCGATAGTAAGTCTTTTAACGATTTACCCGAATAGGGTTTGCCCTTCGGATCGTTGGGGTCTTTTTCGGCCGCCTCGGCGTGCTCCCAGTGCCGTTGCAGGGAACTGCCTCCAATCTCGGCCCGTCCGATCACCAGGCTATGGCCGCCCTCTTTGCTCAGCTGCGGCAGAAACTTCGAGGCATTCTGGGAAAAACTGTTGCCGATCATAAACAAGCGCAACGGCTTACCCGACTGTGCGCCGGCCGTGAAGGCAACGACAAAAAACAGGAGCAGAAAGACGTAGCGAGGGCGGCAGGCGCGGTAATGAGTCATGCTGGGTTGAGTGTCCGTTTGATAAACCGGTGAAAAGGGCCGTTCCGGAACAGGTGATGAAGCAGCCCTGTGTAATAAGCATATTGACCGGAGAATCTATTGACAGACGCCGGAATTAATGCGTTAAAACGTAAACCGGCCGGTCCTTTCGCTCGTGAAAAAAGACGAATGGTGCCGGATTTAGTTATATGAACTAAGTAGGCTGACAGCAGGTGTTAGCCGAATGATGGCTAAACAGAAAACATACATTCAGAAGATGAAAAAGGTAATCCACTCAATCCCTTGTAAATGGTCGTTGTTTGTTGCCGGTGCGATGCTGCTGGCTGCATGTGATCCCGATGTTGATCAGGAAAATACTACGCCGGGCGGGACACTGACACCCGTAGAAACAAAACCGGCTAATACAACCTATACGCCCGCTTTTGAAGGGCAGACCCGCGTTGCCGGCACTCAGACTACAACGGCTTACGAAGGCCGTGTGCTGACCGAAAGCCTGCAAAACCCGTGGGGGATTACAACCCTCCCCGATGGCCGTTTGCTGATCACGCAGAAGGGCGGCACCATGCGGATTGTAACCACCGGTGGTCAGGTGAGTGAGCCAATTACGGGCTTGCCGGCCGTGAATGCATCCGGTCAGGGCGGTTTACTGGGCGTCCGCGTTGATCCGGCCTTT
The DNA here is from genome assembly GCF_001870735.1 of Arsenicibacter rosenii. Classification (GTDB taxonomy): domain Bacteria; phylum Bacteroidota; class Bacteroidia; order Cytophagales; family Spirosomataceae; genus Arsenicibacter; species Arsenicibacter rosenii. The sequence goes on from NZ_MORL01000031.1 coordinate 12,780, forward strand.
GCCACCAACCGGATGGTCTACTGGGTGTTCTCTGAGAACAGCGCGAATGGCAATGCAACGGCCGTTGCCAAAGGCATGTTGTCGGCCGATGAGAAAACCATCCAGAACCCGACGGTTATCTACCGGGCACTGCCTGCCTACAGCGGCACACTTCATTATGGAGGCCGTATTCTGATTGATAACAGCGGCAACCTGATTATCAGCACCGGCGAACGCTCCGATCTGGTAACCCGTCCGCAGGCCCAATCGCTCAATTCGGCACTGGGCAAGGTGATCCGGATTACAAAGGACGGCCAGGCGGCGACGGGAAATCCGCTTGCGGGGCAGTCGGGAGCTTTGCCGGAAATTTATTCGTACGGCCACCGAAACGTACAGGGGCTGGCCTTTCATCCGGTAACGGGTGACCTGTGGGAAGCCGAATTCGGCCCGCTCGGCGGCGACGAAGTGAACCGGATTCAGGCTGGTAAAAACTATGGCTGGCCAACCATTACCTACGGACTCGAATACAGCGGTCAAACCATCGGAGCCGGTATTCAGCAGCAGAGCGGCATGGAGCAGCCGGTCTATTACTGGGACCCTGTGGTGTCGCCGAGCGGCATGACGTTTTATACCGGCGATAACATGCCGGAATGGAAAAATAACCTGTTTCTGGGTGGCCTGAGCGGGATGCACATTGTCAGGCTGGTGATTAACAGCGAAAATAAAGTAGTGGGCGAAGAGCGGTTACTGGCCGGGGAGCAGCAGCGTTTCCGCGACATTACGCAAGGCACCGACGGCTATTTATATGCGGTAACGGATCAGGGACGGTTGTACCGGATCGGGCGGAAATAAAGCAGATCACTACAGCAGCATTGCCTGAAAGGGAGACCGGATCAACGTCGGGTCTCCCTTTTTTATGGGTTTCTGCGTCACCGGTATCGCTTAGCGGTATAGCCACCGGGCTACTAACCGGACGAAACGCGGCATAATCACAAAGGTCATTAAGGCAACGATGGTGGCGCTGACCACAAAGGATCTCACCACCGGAACAAACAGTACCGGTAACAGATCGAATAAGGGCGACAGGATTTTGGGAACCAGTATAGATAACGGAAAAATAGCCGTTAAAGTAATGAGATATTGCTTGTAAGGAGGGGCTGCTTTTTTAGACGCAGGCGGGGTAAACCAGAACTCCAGACCGGTCCGGATGTCGATGCGTTCGGCATCATTAAGATAGGGCCTGACCTTGTCGACCAGCTTTTTCCGGGTCTCCGAGTTGAGCCATTGGCGGAGGTTAGCTTCCGAATCAAAATGCAGCACGACCGTATAGGCATCATGTTCACCGTGAGGCCGGATGATGTTCACCCCGCGATGTCCGGTGGCCTGTTGCGCCAGCGGCGTAATTTCTTTCAGCCATTCCTCATAGAGATGTGTGCAGGCTTTTAGCGGACGCTGAACAATAATGGTAGTGACAGGGCTGTCGATCTCAAGCGGGGTTGTGTTCATGGGTTTGGCAGTTGAGTAAGCGGACCGGATCGGTGAATTTACATAAAATGACCGATCCGGTCCACGTCCTGCCGGAAAGCTTTACCGCAGAAATACGTAATTAACCCCGATTTGAGGTTGGAGTGGAGCACCGTTGAAGGTTTTCATGCCGTAGTAAAATTCCTTCTGCCAGGTCAAGGCAAGGTCAGCGCGCAGCGCCGGGGTTATACCAATCGTAACGCCTGCGCCCAGCGTCGGGCTGTGAATCGCCTTTGTGCCCCCGAGGGCCCTATACGTAAGAACTGAGGTTGAGGAGGAGGGCGGCGTTGTTGACGGATTGTAGGTTGTAATCGTTACTTTCTGTTCTCCGTTGTCTTGTTTAAAACCGAACTGCCATGAAGCCAGGATGTACGGCGAAATCCGTGTTTGCGTAAGCTGAAAGCGGAGTTGCGGTCCTGCCACGTAAGAGTAAAGTCTGATAGGATCGGCAGCAAGCATCCGCCAGGTGGTATTGATGCCAAGCAGCAGTTGGTCGGCCACAAAATAACCACCCCGTAAATGGACAGCTGTATTATTCCCCAGCAGCTGGTCCGGGGTTCGGGTGCCCTGCACGCCGATCATCCACGACCCTTTCGGATAGCCAAACGGGCGTACGGCAACCCGGCGTTCCTGGGCAGCGACGTTCATAAACGAAACAAGGGTAAGAAAAGCAATGGCGCATGAGATAAACGTTTTCATGGAGGATATGTATAAGGATTGGATGGAATGCTATCGTTGATACGTGCTTTTAGTGTAAATATTGTCTTTACCGGATACAGCACGGCAAAATTCAATTAAAAAATAAAATTGTTTAATAGCTGTTGCTTTTATTATAGCTGTACTTATATCTTTGTGTTGTCTAACTTAGTGCGTTAAGTTATATGCGCAACAACATACGCTGGCTCATCGTTTTTATGCTTTTCGTGGCTACCGGTCTGAGTTTTCTCGACCGGCAGGTGCTTTCGATTGCCATTATCAAAATCCAGGAGGAGTTTAAGATCTCCGATGTAGAATACGGGTTGATCAATACCAGTTTTCTGATCAGTTACGCTATTATGTTCACGGTCGGTGGCTGGCTGATTGACCGGGTCGGCGGAAAAACAGGGTTAGCCGTTTCGGTCGGGCTTTGGTCGGTCGCCAACAGCCTGCACGCCGTTATGCATTCATTTACCCAACTGCTGACGTTCCGTTTTTTTCTGGGAATGGGCGAAGGCGGGTGCTTTCCCGGGGCCGCCTGGACAGTTTACCGCTGGTTCGATAATAAAGAACGGGCGCTGGCTAACGGCATCGCCATCGGTGGCTCGGCTATCGGCGCGGTTGTTGCTCCGCCACTAACCATCTGGCTATCTACACACTATGGCTGGCGGGGCGGCTTTCTGATTCCCGGCCTGACCGGCATTGCCTGGGTGGCCGTGTGGCTGCTGATTCCGTGGCGTAAAGAACAGCTACAGGGTGAAACACAGCCAACGCCGGTCGTTACTATCCCGCTATTGACGTTGCTGCGCAACCGGGTTACCTGGGTTTTTATCCTGATCCGCTTTATGCTCGATCCCGTTTTTTATTTTATGATGTTCTGGATCCCTAAATACCTGAGTGCCGTCCGGAATGTATCGTTTGAGGAAATCGGGACTCTTTTCTGGATTCCGTTTCTGGCCCTTGGAGTAGCTAATATACTCGGTGGCTGGTTATCGGGCCGACTGATTGCCGGTGGGTTTTCCGTGAATAAGGCCCGGAAAACGGTAATGGGCCTTGCTGCGGCTCTTACGCTTACCGCTCCGCTGATTGAGTGGACATCGTCGGTCAATATGGCGGTGGCGCTGATGGCCGTATTTATGTTTGCCCACGGGTTCTGGATCACCAACTACATCACGGCTATTTCGGATATGTTCGGGCAAAAGGCCACCTCAACGGTTGTCGGGCTTTCGGGGACGGCCGGTGCCTTGTCCGGATTGTTGCTGAACCCGCTAATGGGCGCTGTAATTCAGCAGTATAGCTACCGGCCTCTATGGATCGCGTCGGGGCTGCTGTACCCCCTTGCCTTTCTGTTACTACGCTGGCTGATTCCCCGTATTCAGGAACTTGACAGAAACAATCATGCTCCGGCGGGCGAACCTTCTCCGCTTCCTGAAACGGCATAAATTCCTGTATTGAGCTGGCAGGCTAAACCAGTCTGCCTTCTTTTGGGCGTAATTTTACTTAGTGCACTAACTTGAGTTGTATTATACACGAACCGAAAATTATGGAAAATCATCTGTTGAATAGCATAACGGCCGAACAGACGGGCATCAGTCCCCGTAAAAAGACCCGTCCGCGTATTGGCGTGTTTGGCGTTGGCTATGTCAAATACTGGGGGCAATTTGACGGTTTGCTGGACGATATGCTCCGGAAACAGGCTGTATTTATCGAAAAACTAGACAAACTGGACGCGGCTGATGTCGTGGATTTTGGTCTGGTCGACGAAGCGACAAAGGCCTATGACCTGGTCCCAAAGCTGAATGCGGCGAATCTGGACCTGATTTTTTGTGACATGCTTACCTATGCCACCTCCAGCACGTTCGGGGTCATTATCCGGAGCGTCAGTGTGCCGATTGTACTGGTGGCCCTACAACCCGACAAAGCCATGGACTACAGCAATGCGTCGACGTATTTACAGCTGTATAACGATGACATTTGCTCGCTTCCTGAATTTACCGGCGTCGCCGTCCGGATGGGCAAAAAGGTGCCGGAAATGATCATCGGAACGCTTTACGACGACCCGCAGGCGGATGCCGAGATTGAAGAGTACTGCCGGATTGCGGCTGTGCTGCATGATCTGAAAACGGCCCGTATCGGCCATATCGGCCATCCGATTGAGGCCATGCTCGATATGCACTCAGATTCAACCATGCTTACCGCCCATTTCGGTCCGCATATTGTGCAGTGTGAGGCCCACGAGATTGTCACGCAGTATCTGCAGGCGACCGAAGACGAAATTGATGGGCTGAAAGAACGCATACTCGCCTTTTTCGATACCCCTGATCCGGTGTCTGATCCGATTTCGGAGAAATTACGGGACGCTGATCTGTACGTGGCAGCGCGGGCGGCGGTGGCGCTGGAGCGCTTTATTAAGGCCCGGAAGCTGGATGGACTGGCTTACTATTACGACGGACCCGATAACAGTGATACGCGGGTCGTGATGTCGAACCTGATCGTAGGAAACTCGCTGTTGCAGGGGGCGGGCTTCCCGATGTGCGGTGAGTCGGACCTCAAAACCTGCATTGCCATGCTGATTATGGAGCGGCTGGGTATCGGCGGCAGCTTTGCCGAATTCCATCCGGTTGATTTTAAGGAAGATTTTGTGCTGGTCGGCCACGACGGGCCGCATAACATCGCCATTGCCGAAGGGCAGCCTGTGTTGCGGAGTCTGAAAAAGTACCACGGCAAGCCGGGCTTCGGAGCCGGTGTCGAATTCAAAATCAAGGAAGGGCCAATTACGATGTTGAGCATCAACTCCACGTTCGACGGCAAAATAAAGTTCATCATTGCCGAAGGCGAGTCTATTGCGGGCCCGATTCCACCCACAGGAAATACCAACACCAGAGGCTTTTTTAAACCTGATGTCCGCACATTTCTGAAACGCTGGATCAGCGAAGGACCGACCCATCATTTTGCGCTCGGGGTCGGCCACCATGCCGGTACTATCCGGAAAATTGCTGATTACCTGAACGTTGAGTCTGTGATTATCAGTGGTTAATCAATCGTTTCATCATTCCTGAACCCTTAAAACGCAATGAACCATTATCTGTTTTATCGCCTGCGACTTCTGGTTATTGGCAGCATGCTGAGTGTGCTGACCGTGGCTAACCTCGTACATGCCCAATCGAATAAACTACTGATCAGCGGCAAAATTACGGCCGCTGAAGATGGCGGGGAACTGGTGGGTGCAACCATTACGGAAAAAGGCACCTCAAACGGTACGACCTCCGACGCCGGTGGCCTCTTTAAACTGAACATTTCCCCGGGCAGTACGCTGGTGGTGAGTTTTATCGGGTATGCGCCGCAGGAAATCCCGGTCAACGGACGGACAACGGTCAACGTGTCGCTGAAAACCGACCAGCAGCAGCTACAGGACGTGGTGGTGGTCGGCTACGGTACCCAGCGGAAAAAAGACCTGACGGGCTCACTCGTTAACCTGACCAACAAGGACCTCGTGCCGGTACCGTCGGCGACGAGTGTCGATCAGATGATGCAGGGCAAAGTGGCCGGCGTGCAGATTACGCAGACATCGGGAGCCCCCGGCGGCAACGTCAACGTGCTGATTCGCGGAATCAGCTCCATCACCGGCGGTAACTCCCCCCTCTATGTGGTCGACGGCTATGCCATCGGTACGGGCGGGGGCGGTTCTGACCTGAGTACGTTTGCTGCTAACTCCTATTCGGCCAGCAACATGGCCGGTAGCAGCGGTACGAACCGGGTCAACCCGTTAACGACCATTAACCCGTCTGATATTGAATCCATTCAGGTCCTGAAGGATGCCTCGGCAACGGCTATCTATGGGTCGCGGGGGGCAAACGGGGTAGTGATCATCACGACCAAACGGGGTAAAACCGGCAAACCGCAAATCAGTTTTGAGCATTCGACCGGTATTCAGGAGCTGGCCAAAAAGCTGGATTTGCTCTCGCCCCGCGAATATGCCGAATATGTGGCCGAAGGGCGGGATAATGCCTGGGTATTTGCCGGCGGAAAGGCCAGTGATCCGAATAGTGTCCGCAGCACGGCCACGCAGGTAAAACCGGAATTCCGGAATCCGGGCCAGTTTACAGGAAATGGCACCGACTGGCAGGATGTCATTTTCCGGCAGGGCATCGTTCAGAACTATCAGCTGTCGGCGAGCGGCACCAGCCGCGACGTTGGCTACTACGTATCGGGCGGTTTCTTCGACCAGAAGGGGATCATCATTGGGTCTGATTTCAAGAAGTTTACGCTACGGACCAACATTGACGCCCACCTGACCGATAAACTGAAACTCGGCGCCTCTTTCTCGGGAGCACACTCGTACGGGAATTTTGCCCGGGCAGAGGGGCACCTGCAATACCGTGGCCTGATCTCGGCTGCGCTGGCCAGCGACCCGACCATTCCGGTGTATAATGCCGATGGTACGCCGTATTCTGAGTTTTCGAGCCCGACAGGAATTCCGGTGGAGAATCCGGTGGTGATTGCCGCCGAATTCTCGGATCAGCGGAATAATACCAATGTCTTTACCAACAACTACTTACAGTACGAAATTGCGCCGGGCTTTGTCTTTAAAACGTCAGTAGGGGTCAACTATTCCAACAACGTAACCCGCCTCTGGAAATCATCGAAGGTAGGGCTGGCAACGAGCCGGACCGGTGCCGCAACCGCAGGGGTCACCGAAATCAAAAGCCTCAACTGGCTGAACGAAAACACGCTGAACTACCGGCATAAGTTTGGCAATGTGCATGATATCGACGCGCTGGTCGGTTATACGATCCAGAAAAATACCGACCAGGTGTTGCAGGCGGGGGCTACCGATTTCCCGACGGACGATGTACACTATCTGGCGGCAGGAGCCGTTACGTCGGGTACAGATTACAAAAGCGAGTGGTCGATGATGTCATGGCTGGCGCGGGTAAACTATACGCTGGCCGGCAAATATCTCTTTACGGCAACGGTGCGTGCCGACGGGAGTTCACGGTTCGGGAAGCAGAACCGCTGGGGTACCTTCCCGTCGTTCTCATTTGCGTATCGAGTGTCGGATGAGTCGTTTATGAAGTCGGTGCCGGTAATCAATGACCTGAAACTGCGGGCTAGTTACGGCATTGCGGGCAACAACCTGATCCCGAACTATGCCAGCCAGGGGCTGCTGAGTATTCTGCGGAATGTGCAGGGCGGGCAGGTGGTGTCGGGTGTGGCTCCGTCGAGTTTATCGAACGATCTGCTGACGTGGGAACAGTCACTGCAAACCAACCTTGGTCTGGACCTGTCGCTGTTCAATAACCGGCTATCGTTTGTGGTCGATGCATACCGGTCACACAAAAAGAACCTGCTGCTCAACGTGATTCTGCCGGCTGCTTCGGGCTTTGGCTCGTCGGTACAGAACATCGGCGAAATTGAAAACAAGGGGCTTGAACTGACCATCAATGCGCAGGCGATCCGGAAGGGCGCCTTTCAGTGGAATACCGATTTCAACATCAGCTGGAACCGCAATAAGGTGCTGGCGCTGAACTCGGCAACGGCCCGGATTCAGACGTCAGACTATCAGGTGGCCCAGGTCGGGTATCCGATTTCCAGCTTCCGGCTGCTGAATATTCTGGGCGTTTTCCAGACCCAGCAGGAGGTCGATGCCAGTCCGAAACAACATCCGCGCGTTCAGCCCGGCGATTACAAATACCAGGACGCTAACGGCGACGGCACCATTACGGCCGCCGACCGGACAATTGTCGGTAATCCGTGGCCCGACTTTACGTGGGGTTTCGGCAACCGGTTTTCCTACAAAAACCTGACGCTGAACATCAGCGTAAACGGTTCGCAGGGGAACGAAATTTATTTCCAGGGGGGTGAGGTGTCGCTGAACGGGGCAGGGGTTCAGAACCAGCTGGGGGTGATGGCCGATCGCTGGCGGTCGGCCGATAATCCGGGAGCAGGCCGGTATTCACGGGCCATCCGGAATGATTATGCGTTTGGTTTCAGCGCCGGTACGACAAAATACCTGTTCGACGGTTCGTATGTCCGCATCCGGAATGTGAACCTGAACTATGCCTTCCCGAATGCGCTGACGAAAAAGCTCCGGCTACAGGCCCTGTCGCTGTATGCCGACGTAACCAACCTGTACACCTTTACAAAATACCCCGGCTATGATCCGGAAGGGAGTACCACCGGTGATAACGTGGCGCGGAGCGGCATTGATTTCTTTGCGTACCCGAATCCGCGTACCTACACACTTGGTCTTCGTGTTTCGCTGTAAATCCCTGATACATAGTACGCTACTATTATGAAAAAGAAACTATTCCTTATCCTGATGATGGCCGGTGCGTTGGTATCCTGCAAAGACTTCCTCGCCCTTGCCCCTGAATACCAGATTAGTGAACAGACGTTTTATAAAAGCCAGAATGACTTTGAAACGGCCTTGACAGGTGTGTACGGCACCTTCCGGGGACTGTTCAGCAGCAACGTGCTGTATATGACCGAACTGTCGACCGATAACGCCGAAATTCAATGGTCATCACCCTCGACAGATGAGATGCAGATGGATCAGAACGCCGTTACGTCGACCAACGCGTTTGTGCAGGCGGTCTGGAACAGCTGTCTGTACACCATTTCGCGCAGCAACGCAATCCTGAACCGGATCGACGGGGTCAGTTTCGATCAGACGGCCAAAGACCGGATTAAAGGCGAGGCAAAGTTTATGCGGGCCTATGCTTATTTCTACCTGGTCCGGCTTTACGGAAATGTACCCATCATCACGCAGACGTTCAGTAGTCCGGCGCAGGTGTCGGCCGCTGATTTATCGCTGAAACCGGCCAGTGAGGTGTATGCCTTTTTGGTTAAGGATCTGACCGAAGCCGAGGCGCTGTTGCCGGCGGGCGGAAACACCGACAAAACGCGGGCGTCGCGGCTATCGGCCAAAGCCCTGCTCGGCAAAGTTTATCTGACACAGAAAAGCTATGATCTGGCCGCCGCCAAACTAAAGGAGGTAATCGATGCGAAAACGTACTCGCTGGCCGCTAATTACCAGACGCTGTTCACGAACGGGAATAACAACCTGGCCGAATCCGTTTTCGAGATGCAGTTTGTTTCGGGGCGGAGTCTGGGCAACAACTATTCGGCGCTGTTTACACCCGCCATTACGAGCATGGCGATTTTTACCAACAACCTCCAGGGCTCGGGCCGCATTACGCCGACCCTGAACCTGCTGAATGCCTACGAGGCCGGTGACGCCCGTAAGGCGGTGTCGGTCAATGATTCGGTAAGCCTGATCGGCGGCAAGAAGTCATACAGCCGGTATGGATTAAAATTCGTTGATTTTAAGGCGATTGATCTGTCAGACGGCAGCGTCACCTTTACCGCGCTGCGCTATGCCGATGTGCTGCTGATGTATGCCGAAGCGCTGAATGAGCAGGGCAAACCCGCCGAAGCCATTCCGTATATCAATCAGGTCCGGACGCGGGCCAAACTGGGTAACCTGACGGTGCAGACGCAGGCAGATGTCCGGCAGGCGATTGAAAATGAGCGCCGGGTTGAGTTTCTGTACGAAGGTCAGCGGTGGTTTGACCTGGTCCGGACGGGCCGTGCACTGACCGTCATGAACGCCCACTATGCCAGCCTGAAACTCTCGTTCAAACTCGATGAGTTCGAACTGATCTTCCCGATTCCGCAAAATGAGGTCGATCTTAACCCGGCGATGGTGAAACAAAATCCGGGGTATTAAACGGGGTAAATCACCGGAAAACCTGACTTTCAATTGTATGCGTATTCTACTGTTTGCCTTTCTCAGCATTGCCGTTTCCGGCTTTATGCCGGGTCCCGAAATGCAGCAACCGGACAACCCGGCCCTGCGGGGGAAGCCCTTTAACAACATTACCCTGGAACTGTCGCTGAAACCGTTTAAGAAAAATGACCAGGCGTATTACCGGCAGGTCTCCACGGAACTGTTTACCCAGTGGTCGGCGCTGCTGCGACATGCCGATACGGTATCTGTCATGCTCTGGACCGGCGACGGGTCTGAGATTCTGGACTATACGGGCCGGATGAACCAACCCCTGGAATGGGCCCGCTACATGGGTAATCCGAATACAGACCATGCTGTCGGGTCGGGGCCGAAGGAGCTTTCGCTACACGAGCGGGCGTACCTGTACATGGAGAATCCGCCGTCGTTTACCTACGGCGACCTGAAAGGCATCATTCAATCGCTGAAGGAAGCCGGTAGCCGGGTGACGGGTAAGCCTATCCGGATCGGGGCAACGTTTGATCCGGGGCCGGAATTTGCGAAGTCGGCCTTTAAATACAAAAAGCACCCCGAAATTCTGGGTGGCAATGCCATGGGCCACAAAACCATGGTCAGTTGTTATGCCACGCTGAACGCTGATACAGCGCACTATGCCGGTTTCCCGTCCGGAATCCCGGCCAACACCCCGTTCGGCACGTTTCTGGGGCGCCAAAGCCAGCATTTTCTGACCGATCTGGGCTATGACTACATCTGGCTCAGCAACGGGTTCGGGTTTGGCGTGGAAGGCTGGTCATCGACCGGTGCCATTTTCAACGGGCAGGCGTTTGCCAGCGAAAAACTGGCCAACACCCGTGCGCTGATTGCTGATTTCTGGAACCGGTTCCGGAAAGAATGCCCCGGTTTCGAGATTCAGACGCGGGGAACGAATCTGTCTGCCGGAGCCGATCTGGCCCGCGATGGTGTTGACCTGAAGCAGATTTACGGGGGTAACTACAACATGCTGCCCCCGCCCAACTCGCCCTGGGCCGCCCTCGACGGTGATTTCGGGCTGGAGATGGCCGGTTATATGTCGCGCATGGCCGAGCTGCCCGATGAGCGGTATCTGTTCCGGTACTACACCCACGATCCGTGGTGGGTCAATAGCCCGTGGCTCGACCGGTACGGGCAGGAACCGCACGATATTTACCTGCCCATGGCCGTTGCCCGGATCAATGCCAGCGGTGACGTCCGGCTGCCCACGCACCTGAATTTTCTGACGGCCGACAATACCTACGGCGACATGCCCGCGCAGGTGCCCGACGAGGTAACGCCGCATATCCTGAAAGCCCGGTATGATTCGCCGACCGCGCCGGGGCCGCTGGTTTGGGTATATCCTTTTGAGGAGTACCATACCTGGGCGTACAAACAGCCCGGCCGCCTGCCCGAAATTTACTACGGGGACTGGCTGATCCGGCAGGCGATCAACAACGGGTTTCCGCTCAATACGGTGATTTCGACCGGTTCCTTTCAGCGTGTGCTGGCCGGAAAGCCGGCTTATTTCGGGGAGTCCGTGCTGGTCAGTATTGTACCGGAGGCGAATTCTGCGCAGGAAAAAGCCCTGATTGGCTTCGTTCAGAACGGCGGTAAACTGCTCGTTTACGGTCCGGCCGACCATGCCGGCAGCGCCTTTCTCGACCTGCTGAACGGCCGCAATGCGGCACCGCTGGAAGGCGACTTCCTGGTCTCATCGATGATCAATGCCGACCGGCTGGCCAAACCGGCACCGGCGAAAATCACGCACCGGGCCTTATTTTCGGGCGGGGGCATCACCACACTGGTAAACGACAAGGCCGATAAGTTTACCCGCGTGCTGACCCGGATGACGCAGGCCGGTAATAGCCGGGATGTAGTCTGGGTGCGCGAACTGCCAGCCTGGAAAGGCGGAAAAGTGGCCTATGTGCGGGGCACCAACTCCAGCCGGTTTACCGGCGGTAAACTGCTGACACCTGACAACCCCGATGAGCTGTTTACGGGGCCGTTGCTGATGCGGTATGTGCTCCGTGAGTTCGGGCTGGATTACCGTATAGACAAGAAAGATCCATCGGTCAAAAATCCGGTGCTGGCCATTGCGCGGGGCAATAACGGGTTTTTCTTTTCGGGCTATTGCCCGAACACGACGGTAACCCACCGCTTCCGGCTGCCGCAGGGCGCTCCGCTGCTGACCGGCTACGAAACCGATCTCGACAACGGATTTTCGGTCTATAACCTGCCGAAAGCCTGGCATCGCGAAAGCCGTTTTTTTGTCGATCAGGCCGATGGGCAGGTGTCGTGTCAGGAGATGACGTCGGGTGTACAGTACATGAAACGGTGTGTGAAGCTGACGGGGCTAAAAAACGCAACGGTCCGTATTTATCCGGATGAGGGCGTATCAGAGCAGGCACTACGGGTATATACCAACTCGGGTTATCCGTGGAAAAAAGGGCAGACCGCCGTTAAGCCCGGCGACCGGAAATACGGCCATCACTACGTTGTTGAAAACGTGACCGGAGAGCTTGTGGCTTTCTGGTAAGTGCGGCTGAAGGCTACTGTGTTACGCGGAGTTGTGGTGTAATGCCTTGTTTTAACCAAAGAGATAACATGAAATCCCCTGTTTTTTTACTGGGGCTGGGCGTGGTATGCGCCATACTGGCCTTCCGGACTCCATGGTCCCGACCCCATGCGGTTCCCGGCTCCGATCTGCGGGCGGGGTTCAAAAATCCGCCTGTCCACGCCCGTCCTAAAGTCTACTGGTGGTGGCTGAACGGCTATGTCGATACCGTACGGCTGAAACAGGAACTGCGGGCCATCAAAGAGGCCGGGCTGGGCGGCGTCGATATCTTTGAAATCGGCCTGCCACCGGCCAGCGACCCGAATCAGATCATTCCGGCAGGGCCCGCGTTTATGAGCGACGCGTCGGTGAAAACGATTGGCATGGCCATCCGCGAAGCCGGTAAACTGGGGCTGGATGTAGGCCTGAATCTGGCCAGCAGCTGGAATGCGGGCGGTACCTGGGTAAAGCCCGAACATGCCGCCAAAACTATCTATGTTTCGAAAACCACCGTGCGGGGCGGCGAAAACCATACCCTGACCCTGCCGTTTCCGGTTATAACGCCCGACCGGCAGGGCAATAAGCGCCCGATTCAGTACGGACCGGACGGGCGGCCGGCCTGGTACGAGGAAATTGCCGTAGTGGCCTTTCCGGCCGGCGCCAAAGGCACGCTCGATACCGCACAGGTAGTGAATCTGTCTGCCCGCTTTAACCCCAAGACCGGAGCCCTGACCTGGCAGGCCCCCGCCGGTAACTGGGAGGTCTGCCGCTACATCTGTGCCAATTCGGGCGAACAATTAATCCGGCCCACGCCGCATTCGGCCGGCCCGATTATCGACCATTTCGATTCGTCGGCGACGCGGATGCATGTCCTGTATTTCATTGACCGGCTCAGACCCATCGTCGGTGATTTTACCGGAAGTCCGTTGAAAAACCTGTATCTGGCCAGCTACGAAGCCAAAGAGTTTACCTGGACGCCCACGCTGCCGGTGGCTTTCCGGAAGCTCCATGGCTACGACCTGTATAAATTTCTGCCCGCTGTTTTCAACCGCGAGTGGTATAAGCCAGGGCTGGCAGCGGCTTTTCAGACGGATATCGACAAGGCTTTTTCGGAGCTGATGATCAACAATCACTACCGCAAAGCAAAGGAAATCTGTAACCGGTATGGTTTACAGATTATTTCGGAGTCGGGCGGGCCGGGCCACCTGCACCATATTCCGGTTGAGACCCTGAAAGCGCTGGGTGCCCTTGATGTGCCGCGCGGTGAAAACTGGTATAACCGGACGTTTTTCCTTGAAAACGACAAGGATAGTCTGGTCGATATGATTTTTCTGGTCAAGGAGATTGCCGCCGCGTCCCACATTTACAAGCGCGGTATCGTTGAGCAGGAGTCGTTTACCAGCTATTGGGACTGGCAGGAGGGACCTGCAGACCTGAAACCGCTGGCCGACCGGGCGTTCTGCGAAGGCATGAACCGGCTGGTCATCCATGGGTTTGCCCATAACCCGGCGGGCATGGGCTACCCGGGCATTGCGTATTTTGCCGGTACGCACTACAACGACCGCAACGGCTGGTGGCCCAAAAGCAAGCCGTTCAATGATTACCTGAGCCGCATTTCGTATATCCTGCAAAAGACAGATTTCGTCGCCGATGTACTGCACTATTACGGCGACGGGGTGCCGAACCTGGTTCCGCCCAAAAACACCCGCTATGTCGTCGGGCCGGGCTATGATTATGAGGTGATCAATACCGACGTACTCCTCCGCGACCTGACCGTGAAGGACGGAAAATGGGTCTTACCCGGCGTAGGGAGCTACCACGTTCTTGATCTGGGCAAGGGGGGACGTATACCCGACGCCGTGCGGGAAAAGATCCGGAAGCTAATGGCTGCGGGCGGCAGGGTGACCGAAGGCGAGCCGGTGTTAAAGGTATTAACAACCATGGGAATCCGGCCGGATTTCAGCTATGCCGGACAGAAGGCCGATCAACGGTACACACCGATAGATCACATACATTACCGGAATGCCGGTCAGGATTTTTACCTGATCCGGAACACGACTAATCAGTGGATAACGCAGCCATGCTATTTCCGGCAAACGGCTGAAACGGCTGAGTTCTGGGATCCGGTAACGGGCGGAATTACGGCCATGGCGGGACAACAACAGGCAGACGGGTTAGCGCAGCTGCGGGTTACCCTGCCGCCCTACGGTTCCGGCTTTGTTGTGTTCGGTAAGGGCCCCGCTACAGCCACCAGTCAGGCTGCGATCCGGATGGTTGCCGGGCCGGACAGTAAATTGCTCCAGTCCGTTGCCGGACCGTGGCAGGTAACGTTCCCGAAAGACCATGGGGCACCGGCGGCTGTTACCCTGCCTGCATTGATGTCATGGACTGCCTCAGAAAACGAGGGTGTTAAGTATTTCTCCGGCATGGCTACCTACCGGAAGGCATTCAACTGGAGACCTGCCGCCCGACCAGGAAAGGGACAACGTATCTGGCTCGATCTGGGGCGGGTAGCAAAAGTCGGGGAGGTCTGGCTGAATAACAAACCGTGCGGCATTGTCTGGACCGCGCCTTACCGCGTTGATATTACAGATGCGCTCAAAACCGGTGAAAATGTGTTGACAGTTGAGGTGGCCAACACCTGGTCGAACCGCCTGACCGGTGATGGCATTACGGGCAAAACCTACACCAAAACCAACATTACCAAAGCCAATAAGAATCTGGTTGCCTGGAAGGACCTGCCGCTCATTGAGTCGGGTTTGCTGGGGCCGGTAACGATTCAGACCACCCGATAATCCGTAAAATCATGTTGACACGAACGGGAATTCTTGTTTTATGCTGCCTGTTTTTCAGGCATCCGGCAAGTGCTCAGTCTGATGGCTACGCCTTGTTACGAAAAGGGTTTGCTGACCCGCCCCGGCAGGCCCGTCCTAAAGTCTACTGGTGGTGGCTGAACGGCAATGCCGATACAGTCCGGCTGAAACAGGAACTGCGGGCCATAAAGCAGGCAGGGATCGGCGGCGTTGATATTTTTGAAATCGGGGTGTCGGCGGCTAATAACCCGGACAATATGGTAAAAGCCGGCCCGCCCTTCATGAGCGATGCCTCGCTGGATGCTATTGAAGCCGCGATCCGGGAAGCCACCCGCCTTGACCTGGAAGTGGGTCTGAACGTAGCCAGCAGCTGGAATGCCGGGGGCAGTTGGGTTCGGCCGGAACATGCCGCCAAATCCTTGTACGTATCCAGAACGAAGGTAGAAGGTGGTCGCCCGCAAACGATCCCTTTGCCGTTTCCGGAAATCAGCCGGCTGGACGAAAAAGGAAAACCGCGGCTGATTGAGTACGGGGCCGATGGCAAACCGGTCTGGTACCGTGACGTCGCCGTGGTGGCTATCCCGCTTGACAACCGGCAGGCCGGTTTAGACACAAGCCGGATTCTGGTATTGACCGACCGGTTCAATGCCCGGACAGAAGTGCTGACCTGGACGCCGCCCGCTGGCCGGTGGGAGGTACACCGGTATGGGTGTGCCGGTTCCGGTGAGCAGCTGAAGCTCCCGAGTGCTAATTCCAGAGGGCCGATCATTGATCATTTCGATTCGTCGGCAACGCGGGCCCATTTTACCTGGTTTATGCAGAAACTGACCCCACGGCTGGGCGATCTGTCGAAAACGGCCCTGAAAACGCTCTACCTGGCCAGTTACGAAGCCACCGGCTTTGTCTGGACGCCGACCCTGCCTGCGGCTTTCAACGCCGTTAACGGCTACCCGATTGATAAGTTTCTGCCTGCCTTACTGGATAAAACCCTGCTGACGGACGAGCTGACCGGTGTTTTTCAGCAAGGCTATAACCGGACGCTGTCGGAGCTGATGATCCGGAACCATTACCGGAAAGCGGGCGAAATCTGCCATCAATATGGCCTGCAGATTGCCTCAGAGGCTGGTGGGCCCGGCCCGCCGCTGCATAATGTTCCGGTGGAGACGCTGAAAGCGCTGGGGTCCCTGGATGTGCCGCGCGGCGAGTTCTGGAGCCGGTATACATACCTCGCGCCCGATAGTGTGGACATCATGTGGCTGGTGAAGGAAATTGCGGCCGCCGCCCATATTTACGGCCGGAAAATGGTAGAGGAGGAAGCATTTACGAGCTTCCACCACTGGCAGGAAGGGCTGAAAGACCTTAAACCCATCGCCGACCGTGCGTTTTGCGAAGGCATGAACCGCGTTGTGATACACGGATTCAGCCACAATCCGGAAGGGACAGGCCTACCGGGCATCGTTTACAGCGCAGGTACGCATTTCAACGATAAGCAAACGTGGTGGCCCATGGTAAAACCGTTTACGGATTACCTCGCCCGCGTGTCGTATGTGTTGCAGGAAACAAAGTTTGTGGCCGATGTACTGTATTACTACGGGGATCAGGTGCCGAATTTTGTGCCGCCCAAAAACACCCGTTTCAGCGTCGGTCGGGGCTATGATTATGAGATCATCAATACCGATGTGCTGTTGCACAACCTGACGGTTAAGGAGGGGCAGCTGGTATTACCGGACGGTGCCCGCTTCCGTGTACTGGCGCTTCCTCAGGAAGGGCAGCTGCCGGCTGCTGTGCTGACCAGGCTGCATCAGCTGGCGAAGCAGGGGGCGGTCATCAGTGGCGGGCCGTTCAGGGCCGATACCCCGGTTGCGCTGCTGCGTAATGCGTCGGTTGGCCCGGATGTGGATGTACCGGCGGTATCGGCACCGTGGTTTGACTATGTACATTACCAGCAACAGCAAACAGATGTTTACCTGGTCCGGAATGGCTCGCCGGCATGGGTAACGACCCCGTTTTTCTTTCGTCAGACCGGCAAAACGCCTGAACTCTGGAACCCGATAGACGGCAGTGTGGTGCCGATACCGGTTTATGAACAACAGGGCGGCAGGACGCAGCTGCCGCTCTCGCTGCCACCCTATGGGGCGTATTTTGTGGTGTTCAGACCGGCGAAGCCAGGGCCGCACTATACCGGTATACGGGCAAAGGGCGCGTTTCTGCCCGTAATCGACTATACCGCAGCGGGTGTCCGTTTCAGAGAGCCCGGCACGGTTACGCTATCGGGCAAAGCCGGCAGGACAGTAAAAACTACGGTCCGGACTCTTCCCGTATCAGGGAGCTGGCAGGTGCAGTTTCCGGAAGGCCGTGGCGCGCCGGAACAGGTAACATTACCGGAGTTAAGGTCATGGGCTGATTCGGAGCAGGAAGGGGTGAAGTACTTCTCGGGGATTGGCCGGTATATGAAAACCATTCCGTATCCAGGGGGCATACCGGCCTCGCGGGAGCGGGTGTACCTGGACCTGGGAAAGGTCGCTGAAGTAGCCGATGTCTGGATTAACGGACACCATGCGGGTATTTCCTGGGCCGAACCTCACCGGCTCGACATTACGGAATGGCTCCATGCGGGTGAAAATAAGCTGATCATCGACGTCGCCAATACCTGGTCGAACCGCCTCACGGGAGATGCCCTTACCGGAGCGCACTATACGAGCACCAACACGCTGACCGGCTATAAGGGAACGCCCTGGAAACAGGTTCCCCTCCGCGTTTCCGGATTAATCGGCCCGGTAACCATTCAAACCATAAAAACGGATTAACCCCATGTTACGCATTGCTTTAGGTCTTCTTGGCTGTCTGAATTGGCTGACCGCTTCTGTGCATGCCCAGCCCGCTACCGCCGCCACGTATGTGGCCGGTGTCAAAAAGGAACTGACTGCCGTCTGGCCTCAAAACCGGACGATCAATCTGGTTTTTCACGGACATTCGGTACCGGCCGGTTATTGGCATGACCATGAGGTGCATACCCTTGAATCCTATCCGAATCTGGTCCTGGAACGGCTGAAAAAGCAGTATCCGTACGCCGTTATTAACGTGATTGTTACCGCTATCGGCGGCGAAAACAGCATCAAGGGACAAACACGGTTTGAACCGGAAGTACTACCCCATAAAGCGGATGTGCTGTTTATCGACTATGCCCTGAACGACCGCTTTTCGGATATCGGGAAAGTAAGGGAGGCCTGGGAAACGATGATTCAGGCGGCGCAGGCGCGGCAGATTCCGGTGATTTTACTGACCCCTTCGCCCGATCAGCGCATTGATATAGCGGATCCTTCAAATCCGCTGGAGCCTTACGTGCAGCAGATCCGGCAGCTGGCCGGTCAGTACCATACGGGGCTGGCCGACCCGTATCCGGTATTTCAGCAACTGACAAAAGCCGGGAAACAAAAAGAGTACATGTCGCATGTTAACCACCCCAATAAAGCCGGCCATGAGGTTATTGCGGCTGAGATTATGAAGTGGTTTATACCATAGGGCGGGGCTGCTTTTCCGGATTGGCAATGACGGCAAACTTATACTTGTCGCCGTGGTAATACGACTGCTCAATTTCCACCACCTTGTCATTGGTACAGACCACCGCACTGTCGAGCACAAACGCAGCTGTCGGCCTGGCCAGGTCAAAATTAGTGGTGTTGGGCTCCAGTATCCGGACACTCAGCGTCTGCTGCACCTCGGTGATCTGCAGGTGATAGGCATTTTCATACACCTTGAAGTAGGATACTTCGGTCGGAATCCGGTTTATTTTCGGACAGAGCTGCAGCGAAATGTACTTGACCTCATCCTTAATCAGAATGTCGTCGGCATAGCGGAGCTGATGTAGTTTCATGACCGGCCCTTCGATGATAAAGTGCCGGCCGTTAATCTCCGACGAAATACCGTCGGGCAGGATTGTTTTCTCCAGAACAATATTTTTAGGGGTAAATCCCTCGGCAATCAGGCTGTCGTGGAAGCCGCGCCGTGTCGCATAAATCGACCCCAGTGTCCGTAGCAGGTGATGGTCTTCGGTGCGGTTCAGCACGTAGGTGCCTTTGCCTTTGACACGCCGCGCCCAGCCTTTCGATTCAATCTCCAGCAAGGCTTTCCGCGCGGTTGTGTTACTCACATTGTAGGTTTTAATGAGTTCGTTTTCCGATGGAATCTGGTCGCCGGGCTGAAGTTCTCCCGTTTTAATGCGTTCGATAATGCGTTCACTGATAGCAATGAACTTGGCTTTCCGGGGATCGCCGGCAGTGGTGAGCAACGTATCTTTCATCAAGGTCAATGCAGGCGCGGTATGGTTAGCACCGTCGCTGTCGTACTGTGAGGATGTAAAGATACACTTTACGCACTAAGTTGACCATACGCTGCCCGACGAATATTCTGCCGTTTGACGTAGCCGGGACCCAAAACGGCCTGCTCTTTCGCTGAGAACAGGCCGTTTATCATGGGCGGCAGAAACCGTTAATACCCTTCGTTCTGGTACATCTTTGCCGGGTTCAGCTTGTATTCGTCAAACGGAATCGGGTAGTAATAATCCTTCCGGCCGAAGTTCGACACCTTCGCGGTGCCATAGTCGGCCTGCGATTTGGTTCTCATGTAGGCCACCAGTTCGTCCGGCGTGAATGACCGGAGCAGGTCAAACCAGCGGTGGTTTTCAAAGGCCAGTTCCACTCGGCGCTCGTGCAGAATCGCCAGCTTCAGCGTCGGGTACTTTGCGGTATACGCGGCGGTTGTTCTGGCTACGGCATACAGCGGCATCTTCGCCCGGTCGCGTACCTGATCGAGGTAGCTGATGGCCGTTGCTTCGTCGTTGAGGTACAGGTTTACTTCCGCCAGCATCAGGATCACGTCGGCATACCGGATCAGAATCCAGTCGTTGCCGCCGTAGCCCGTAGCACCCGCCGCCGCACTGGCGTCACGGTATTTGGTGATGAAATAATCCTTTACGTTTGAGGCGTTGGCGTATTTAATCGAAAAGTCCTTGCGGAGGTCGCCGTCTTCGTAGTCTTTCACCAGATCCGCTTTCACGTTGCCGCCCGAACCGGTCGTTGTCCGCAGCGAATTAATCGTTTCGCCCTGTGCCTGGTTGCTGGCCGCAATCCCCGACGAGTAGTTGACATCGCCTTGTTTGTAAACAATCTGGAAAATAATCTCGGCGTTGGTCGATTTCTTGTTTACATCAAACACATCGGCGTACGGAATCTCTTTCAGCTGCCCGAAGGTACGCTTGCTGTACGCCTGCGTCAGGTAGTTTTTCGCCTGATTCAGGTTGGTGGTCCGGTTGGCCTGGTCGAGAGTCGTGGCCATCGTCAGATACACCTGCCCGAGCAGCGACAGACCGGCGACTTTCGACACACGGCCTTTACCGGCTACCGGCTGATGATCAGGCAGCGGACTGTTGACCACATCGGTCAGGTCGGCAACAATCTGCTCGTATACTTTCTCTTTTTTCTCGCGGAACGTACTGGCCGACACGTCATCGGCGGAGGTGAGCGGTTTGGTTACGAGCGGGACATCGCCCCATTTCCGCACGAGGTGGAAGTAAATCAGGGCGCGGATAAACTTCGCTTCGGCCTGGTACTGCGTTTTGGTTTCGGCCTTAGCGAAGGTCACATTGTCCATACCGGCCAGCACCTGATTGGCGCGGGTAATGGTCTGGTAAAGCGCCAGCCAGTGGCTTTTCAGGTACGTATTACTCGGCAGCAACGAAAAGTCGTTGAACTGGAACGGCTCCCCGGCGTTCGACTGGTTATCGTTCCGGCCGGTGTTGTCGGAGCGCTCTTCGGAAAACAGGCCGCTACCCTCGGCAATGCCGTTGTTGTTCCGCAGGGCCTGGTAAACGCCGTTTACGCCCAACAATACATCGTTCTCGTTCTGGTAATAGGTATTGGCAGCCACCGCGTTGGGGTCGGTCTGCACCAGAAAATCGTCGTTACAGGCTGTTACGGATACCAGTAAAAAACTGCCCAACAGCAAACTAAATGGATACTTCATGATCTGTTCTTGAGTTGAAAGCCGGACAAGTGGTTAGAACGTTATGTTGATCCCTACGTTGTAGCCACGGGCCAGCGGATAGAGGCCGTAATCGACGCCTGGGGTCAGGTTGCTGCCCGCCGAGCTGCTGCCGCCGGTGGTGCCTGAACTGCTGTCGTAGAACACGTTGTAGTTATAATCAACTTCCGGGTTATAGCCTTTGTACTTCGTGAGGGTGAAGGCATTGTTGATGTTGCCGTAGACCCGCACACCGCCGAGTTTAATCTTGCTGACCAGCGCCGATGGCAGGTTGTAGCCGATGGTGATGTTGGTACACCGCAGGAATGAACCGCTTTGCAGGTAGAAGGTCGACAGGCGGGTGCTGTTCGACTGTGTCCCTCCGCGTGAGGCCCGGTAGACCTGGCCGTTGCCCGGCTGGCTGGCCGACCGGTAGCGGTCGGCTACCACCGAATACTGATTGCCCGATGCTTCCATGTTGAACAGGTAATAGTCCTGACCATCAAGCACCTGGTTGCCGTAACTGCCGTTGAAGGAGGCATTCAGGTCGATGCCCTTGTAGCTCGACGTTACCGAAAAGCCGTATGTAAACTTCGGATACGGCGTGCCGATCACGCGTTTGTCGGCGTCGTTGACCACGCCGTCGCCGTTTACGTCTTCAAAAATCAGGTCGCCGGGGCGGAGCGGATTGCTGGAGGCCGTCGACCGGGCAGGGCCTTTTCGCACATAACCGGCGGTATAGGTCTGGGTGGCGGAGTTGTAATTGGCGTTGTCCTGTGCGATGGCTTCCATATCTTTCTCCTGTACCATGCCAATCACATTAAAGCCGTAGAACATACCGATTGGCTGGCCTTCCTGCGTGATGTGCGTAATGTACGAGCGTTCGGCACCGATCCCGAAAATGGTATTGGCGCCCCCCATGTTCAGGACCTTGTTGCGGTTCAGGGCAATGTTGCCGCTCAGGTTCAGCTTAAAATCGCTGGTCGACACCACGCGGCCGTCGATCTGTAGCTCAACGCCTTTGTTCTGCACTTTTGAGTCCCGCAGGTTGGTCAGGATGCTCGACGTACCCGACACCGCCGATACCGGCTGGTTGAAGAGCAGGTTATAGGAATTACTCAGGTAGCCGTTGGCAATCAGCAACAGACGGTTATTGAGCAGGCCCAGATCGAAGCCAAGGTTAAACTGCGAGGTAGATTCCCAGCCCAGTTTCTGGTCTTTCAGCGCACCGGCCCAAACGGCGGTATTGATCGTACCGTTGCCGAACACCGCCCCGCCGGGGTTATTCATCGTTTGCTGGTAATTGTAGTTCCCGATGTTGTAGTTTCCGGTCAGCCCCCAGCTCCCCCGCAGTTTCAGCGATGAGGTCTCGCCAACCAAATCGCGGTAGAATGGCTCGTTGGAAACCGTCCAGCCCGCCGACAGCGACGGGAAGCTGCCCCAGCGGTTCTGCGGGCCGAAGCGCGACGAACCGTCGGTCCGGAAAGCGGCCGTCAGGAAGTACCGCTCATCGAAGTTGTACGTTGCCCGGGCGAGGTACGACAGCAGGGTCTCGTTGTATTTCCGCGCACTGTTCAGGAAGAAGTTCGTGGCGTCGGCCCCTTTACCCGAAATCTCCTGAATCCGGTCGTTCTGGAATCCCTGCGCCGATACGCTGATGAGGTCGCCCGAGGTTTTCTGCGCCGAATAACCGGCCAGCAGGCTCAGGTTGTGGCGGCCGAACTGCCGGTTGTACGTCAGCGTAAGTTCGCCCAGCATATTCTGCGTGGCGTTGGTCTGGGCCGTTGCCCTGGCGGCGGCAATCGAAGCCGCTGAGTAAGGCGGATTCGCCCCGTTGCTCAGGCTGGTCGGCAGGTAGTATTCGTACTTCTCGTTGTAGGTCTGCAAGCCAAGATTCGCGCGGGCGGTCAGGCCCTTTGCAATGTCGTAACTGGCCGTACCGGTCAGGTTCGTGCGAAGGCCCTTGCGGGTGATGTTCGTTTCGCGGGCCAGTGCGAGCGGGTTCTCAAGGGTCTGGTAACCATAAAGTGATGACTGTGAGGCCGCTTCGTTTTTGATCAGGTTGCCGTTGTCGTCGTAAGCGCGGAAAATCGGCATGTAGATCAGCGCACCCAGAATCGGCCCCTGATTAAAACGGCCTTCCTGTACTTCGCGGTTGTTAGTCGATGTCAGGAAGATGCTCGAACCCACTTTGAATTTTTTGCTGATTTCACCGTCGATGTTGGCGCGCAGGTTAATCCGCTCCTGTTTGGTCGGATCCAGAATACCCTGCTGGTTCAGGTAACCGCCGCTGATGAGGTAGCGGGTAGAGCCGTTGCCGCCCGAAAACGTCAGGTTGTGGCGCGAGACTGGTGCGTTCCGGTACAGCACATCCTGCCAGTCGGTATTGTATTTCGGCGCGATCAGTTTCTGGGACGCAAAGTCGTAGAACTCCGCCGGAATCTGAACCGCGCTGGCATTCCCTACGTTGGCCACCCGCGTGGCATTCGGGTCGGAGAAATTGGCGTCGGTAAACGCTTTTCCGGCGTTCTGCATCAGGTCGCGGTAGGTGTTGTTGCGGGCGTCGATCAGCAGTTGCACAAACTCCGTTGAGTTGAGCAGTTTCACCTTTTTGGCGAGCTGGTTCACCCCGTACTGGAATTCATATTCGACCTTGCCTTTGCCCTCCTTACCCCGTTTGGTCGTAATCAGGACCACACCGCCCGAGGCCCGTGAGCCGTAGATGGCGGCCGAGGCAGCATCTTTCAGGATATCAATGCTTTCGATGTCGTTCGGGTTGATGAACACATCGTTGCCCGCCGGAAATCCGTCGATGACATACAGCGGATCGGAACTGGCGTTGATCGAGCCGATGCCCCGTACGCGGATTTTGGCCCCGATGTAAGGCGCGCCGCTTACCTGCGAAACCTGCACACCGGCCAGCTTACCGACCAGTGCCTGGCTCAGGGTAGGGGCCGTAACGTTCAGCTCGCGGGCCTTTACATTTGAGATGGCACCGGTTACGTCGCTTTTGCGAAGGGTCTGGTACCCAACGGCCACCACTTCGTTCAGCATCGTACTGCCTTCTTTCAGCTGGATAGTCAGGCTGGTCTGCTGGCCAACCACCACTTCCTGTGTTTCGAAACCGATGAACGAAATCACCAGCGTTGCACCGGCACTTACGTCCAGCGAAAACCGGCCGTTTCCGTCTGTAACGGTGCCTTTGCGGGTCTGCTTCTCAACGATGCTGACCCCAGGCATGGGTTGTCCGCTGCTGTCAGTTATCTGACCGCTGATGCGTTGCAGGCTGGTTGATGACGGACGGACCAGCGGGCGTCCGGTGGCGTAGGCAAGGGGCAAGGCCGGCTGTGACAGAACGGTCACCGCAAAAAGACCAGCCACCAGCCGCACAACAGGGTTGGGGTAACGATTCATGTAAATTCAGATTGTATTACGTTGTATGTGATTCGATATGAGGATGTTGCCGGAGACAGGTTTACCAGGTCAGATCAACAAACCGGACATTGTTGCGGCGGGCTGAGGAAACAGCGATGCCCCGGTTCAGGTTGCCTGCCAGGGTAAATCCTTCCAGCTCGTCCGCATCATCGGTGTCAATTACCCTGACCACCTGCTGCTTGCCCGTTTCGATTGATTTGGCCAGATCGACCAGGGTAAAGCGCCACCGGCGGCCTTCGATCTGGTTCTGAATCAGCACCAGAATGCCTTTCTCCGGTATCCAGTGCAGGTTCTGGACAAACGGCGTGCAGGTGAATTTTTTGACGACCACACCCGTTTCGCTGGTTTTTTTCGCTTTATGGAGTTTTTCAGGGTCCATCAGGCGGACTTCATTGCCGTTGTTCCCGTAGTCGGCCGTGGCTACGTACCACTTATTCCGGTAGCGCACATATTCGGGACGGGTTCCCTGAATGCAGGCGTCATCGTCAATGGTATTGAGGAGATTCCCGTCTAAGGTGCCGGTTTTCAGCAGCCGCTTCCAGTCGACACTGTAAATTACGGCCCGCCATTTGGTACCTTCGGGATTCAGCCGGATGCTGTTGCCGATAAAGGTTGGTCCTTTGCCGTTCCAGGCAATGCCGGTCGGGTGGTTGATTATGTCCTGCCCTTTTTCGGTTAGTTTGATTTCACGGTTGGTATAGGCCAGGCCATCGGCGGTCAGGTCGTAAAGCCGGATCATGCCCACCTCGCGGTCACCATAGAGAAAGGCTTTGCCATCAATAAAGGCCGCCCCCTGACAAGCGCCCAGCGAATCGGTCGTAAACGGCGTGCGGAAGGTCATTGCCGGTTGTTCTGAACGCATCGCGGTCAGGAATAAGCCTGCCAGTAGTACCGTAAATGTGCTTTTCATACGTACGTATTTGGGGGTTAAATGCAATGAAAAACGGGTCAGCCGGACAAGTACAGCACTAAATGGGAGGATGTGCGAAAGAAAAAAGGTTCAGGAATCAGTAGCTGACTATGCAATTGCAAAAGACGGACTTTCGTGTTACCGGAGCATTACCGGAATCTTGTCAAATTGTTACGAAATGAGTTATTAGGTATACTTTAAGGAGGGTGGCGGGAATGGTAATGAATTCGTAATCTTGCAGCTGAAATCAGTCCCACAAGCATCTGTTACCTTTGCCGTTCTTTAGGCTTATGATGATCAACCCGCGCATGTGGACCGCCTTTATTGTGGGCGTTCTTATATCGGCACAAACGGTTTTTGCCCAGATTCCTGCTAACAGTATCTATGCGAAGCAGGAACGGGCGGGCTATACCCTGGGCCGTATAGCTAATCTGCGAGTCTTTGAAAATGCCCTTAACTTTGTCGTAGTAGGTGACTGGGGCCGTCAGGGGGAATATAACCAGAAGGCGGTTGCGCTCCAGATGGCTAAAACCATGGCCGGCATGGATGGCAACTTCGTCATTTCAACCGGCGATAATGTCTATCCGAATGGGGTTGCCAGTGTGCAGGACCCGTTGTGGTGGGGGAGTTTTGAGTCGGTCTACACCTACGCACATCTCCAGCGGAACTGGTATCCGGTGTTAGGCAACCACGACTACGGCGGGAACGTGGATGCTCAGATTGAGTACTCAAAAATCAGTCGCCGGTGGCGGATGCCGGCCCGCTATTATTCGCTGAAAAAGCGGGTTGGCAAAAGCAAGGCGCTGTTTGTCTTTATCGATACCAACGGCTTTGAACCGGCTTATTACAAAAACGAAGACCTTGCTCCGGCCTTGAGCCAGCAGGATACCACGGCCCAGATCCGCTGGTTGCGGGAGGTTCTGGCTGACCCTGACCCGTCGATCCGCTGGAAAATCGTGGTAGGCCACCATCCGCTGTATTCGGCCGGTAAACGGGTGGCGGTTACGGGGCCGGTCCGGCAGGCGATTAAGCCGATTCTGGATGAATTCGGGGTGGATATCTACCTCTGCGGGCACGACCACGACCTGCAATACAACAAACCGGTGGGCCCGACGCACCATTTCCTGTCGGGGGCCGGCTCTGAAACGGATAACAATCCGCACAAGACACCGGAAAATGTTTTTTACAACGGCAGTAACGGATTTATGGCCTTCTCGATCACGGAAAACCAGTTTCTGGTACAGATCATCGACTATTTGGGCCAGATCCTGTTTTCGCGCGTAATTCCCAAAAATGAAGTTCCGAAAAAATAACCGTGCCATTCGGGTATGGCTGAGCCTGTGGCTGCTGTCAGCATCCGTTTATGCCCAACCGCCCGGGCCATATACAACCGCTCAGGCTCATTCGCACAACGATTACGAACAGAAAATCCCGTTCTGGCAGGCCTATCACCAGCATTTCGGGTCCATTGAAGCCGATGTACATGCCGTAAACGGCACCTTGTATGTGGC
This sequence comes from Arsenicibacter rosenii, assembly GCF_001870735.1. Classification (GTDB taxonomy): domain Bacteria; phylum Bacteroidota; class Bacteroidia; order Cytophagales; family Spirosomataceae; genus Arsenicibacter; species Arsenicibacter rosenii. Next base: position 39,982 of record NZ_MORL01000031.1, read on the forward strand.
GCATGACCCGTCGGCCATCGCCGGAAACCGCACCCTGGAGGCGCTGTATATTCAGCCGCTGGTGCAGCAAGTGACCGAATGCAAAGGGGCTGTTTATGAAGACAGGCAACCCTTGCAATTGCTGATCGACCTGAAAACACCCGCCGAACAAACCCTGCCGCTGTTGGTGAAACAACTGGCCGCCCATCCGGCCGTCTTCGGCGAGAACGGACCGGTGCAGGTGGTGGTGAGCGGCAACATGCCGAAGCCGGAGCAGTTTGCTTCATACCCCTCGTGGCTGAAATTCGACGGTCGCCCCGACATTACCTACACCGATGAACAGCTGACCCACGTCGGCCTGGTCAGCCAGTCGTTTCTGACCTACAGCGGTTGGAACGGTAAAGGGCTGATTGTGAAAAAAGAGCGGGCGAAACTGCTGGCCATGATCCGGAAGGCCCACGCGCAGGGCAAAAAAGTCCGGCTCTGGGCCACCCCCGACAACGTAAACACGTGGAAAGCACTGATCAACCTCGGCGTCGATTTCATCAATACCGACCACATTGCCGAACTGGCCGGGTTTCTCAACAGCCGCCCGACGGCGGAGTTTCAGAATACCAGCTTCCATACCCCATATCAGCCGACCTACCGCAACAACGACGAGCGCAGCCGGGTCAGACATGTGATTCTGCTGATCGGCGACGGCATGGGGCTGGCGCAGATTTATGCCGGTCTGACGGCCAACCGCGGGGCGCTTAACCTCGGTCAGTTCCTCAACATCGGGTTCTCCAAAACAAGTGCGGCCGACACCTATATCACCGATTCGGCGGCGGGCGGCACAGCGATGGCCACCGGCTCAAAAACCAACAACCGCTACATCGGCGTTGATTCAACGGGAGCGGCTTTACCCGCCATTCCGGCCCTGATCCGGCAGTGGGGCATGCCGTCGGGGATTATTACCGTTGGTAGCGTGACGGATGCCACCCCGGCTGCGTTCTATGCTCATCAGCCCGACCGCGCGTTTGAACATGAGATTGCCACGGATTTTCTGCGTTCGCCGGTCGACATCCTGATCGGGGGCGGTTACCGGTTCTTTAATGACCGGCACGTGCTGGATACACTCCGGCAACGGCACTATCAGATCGGTACCACATTCGGCGAGCTGGAAACGCTGAAGCCCCCGTTTGTGCTGCTCGACGACCAGGCGGTCGGGGCGGTACACAAGGGCCGTACCAGTTTTCTGTCAGACGGGCTCAACAAACTTATCCGCGAGCTGAAAGGCCGGAAAGAAGGCTTTTTTATCATGGCCGAAGGGGCGCAGATCGACTACGGCGGGCATGCCAGAGACCTCGGCTATGTGGCCCGCGAGATGGTTGACTTTGACCGCGCCATCGGCGAAGCCATGCGCTTTGCCGACGAAAACGGCGAAACGCTGGTCATTGTTACGGCCGACCACGAAACCGGTGGCCTGACCCTGCTCGACGGCGACCTGAAACGCGGCTATGTCGACGGCCATTTCAGCACGAACGATCATACGGGTGTGATGGTGCCGGTGTTTGCCTACGGCCCGCACTCTCTCGATTTCCGGGGCATGTACGAAAACACCGCCATTCACCACAAAATCATGGCGATTCTGAAACGGTACAAAAAATAAAACCACGACAGCGGGAAGGCATGAAGGGGCACCAAGTAAGCACACTAAGCATAATTTTGCCTGTGCATCGTTGATTTTTAGTGCACCTGGTAGAAGGTGTAATTAAAGATTTACCACATATCCACATAGAAAAACAAAGATATTTAGTCTTATGTGCCCTATGTGTCTATGTGGTATGTCAAACACAGCGTGGAAATACAGGATCAGCTATTTTCTTCGTGCTGCATTGGTTCTTCCCGCCTTCGTGGTTAAAGTTAGTTAACAGGTATCCGGATAACCGAAAGCGAGTGCGGTACCAGCGTCAGGGTGATGGCCTTTTTGCGGGCATCAACCGGAAACAGTGATACCATGTCGAGGTCCAGCGTACCTTTGCCTTCCACCCACAGGCGGAGTTTTCCTTTCTGTACCGTCTGCGAAGTGGTAAAACTTACCTGTTGCTTGTGCCATTGTCCGTCTTTGGTAGCCGGTGTCAGTACGCCGCTGCCTACCACCTCATTTTTTTCGTTCAGCAGCTCCGCACGCAGACTGATACTACCCGATGCGAGGCGATACATGACCGAAAAATCGTAGCGAAGGCCGTTTTTAAGGCCCATGCCCTTAAAGCCTTCGTTGGTCAGGCCCATGTCGCCGGTAGCGAGGTTGTTGGCCGTGATGTGCAGGTAGCGCGGGTTGTTGCTGCCTGCATCCTTGCGGTTCTGCACCAGCAGATCACCTTCTGTGCGTTTTTTGCCTTCCTGTTTCCAGCCCATCAGCGGCTTAAAAAACTCAAACGACCGGTTTTTGACGAGTTCGGCATAGATGCCGCCGTCGGCCCCGAAGTTAATGTCCTCAAAAAAGACGCCCCACATCGTCGGCTGAATTTCCGCAACCGGCTTTGCCGTATTCACGTTGATGACGGGAGCCGGTTGGGCAAGCGCCAGGGAAGCCGATGCGAGCAGGACGGCCACCGCCTTCGGTAAAGTCTGAATCATGTTCACAGGTTAAATGAGTTAAGCAGATTATGGTATCCGGTGCACGTTTTTCACCCCTTTGCGCTGTTTTATCGCCGGAGTTTTCAAAACGTGTAAATCTGACACAATTTTAAGCGCGTAAAATTTATTCTCCAAATAGTTCAACCGATTTGTGTGTGGGGGCGCGCCAAGCTAGAGTATGGTGCTAGGGGGGGGGGGCGCGTAGTGAGGATGCCAGGCAATTGCCTGAACAGTTAACCCCGGACTTCAGGCTGGGGCAGTGGGAGGACTGCTACCGGCAGCAGCTTTAGCCGTGAGGGGGTAGGGCTGATGATGATGTCGAGCGCCAGGCTAAAGCATGGCGTTAGGGGTGGGGTGTGCGGGTGTCAGGCTAACCCACCTCTGAACAGTTAACCCCGGACTTCAGGCCGGGGCGTGAAAGAACAGACCAACCTACTCAATTTTCGGCAGAGACCATTGGTACCGGATGGCGAGGAGGCGGAAGAGGGTGATGGTACCGGCCGATAGCATAAAGTTAAGGGTGGGGTCGAGGCCAAGGGTGGTACACGACAGGTAAATGACCGCACCGGTAAAACAAGGAGTCACGTATAGGTCCTTACCGAAAATAACGGGCAGGTCGTTGACCAGCGTGTCGCGGATGACGCCGCCGAAAATGGCCGACATGATGCCCAGCAATACGGCTGCCCAGCTGTTCACGCCGGCACTCAGCGCTTTTTGCAGGCCCAGAATCGTGTAAATGCCCACGCCCAGGGTGTCGAACAGCAACAACGGACGCTTCAGGGCACCAAGCCACCACCGCCGCCGGAACACCGCTACCAACACACTGCCGACAATCACAATCAGGTAGTTCGGGTCGCGGATCCAGGCAATAGGGTGCGACCCCATGATGATGTCGCGCAGGGTGCCCCCGCCGATGGCTGTGACGAAGCCGATAAAAAAGATGCTGAACAGGTCGTGATACATTTTTTTGCTGAGGGCCGTCAGCGCCCCGGAGATGGCAAAAACACTTGTGCCCACCAGATCGGTAAGGTACCAGATAGTCATGTGCGTTGAATGGTTGAGCTAATGTCTGGGGCAAAAATAACCGGTTACGGCCGGAAGTGCGGGAAAAATAATCGCCTCCGGGAACGTTACCGGCAACGTTTGCATAAAAAAAGGCGGGGATCGCCTGGGAAATCCGGTTAATGGATGGTATCTAACAAAGATTTATTGGTATAAACCGGCAAAGGATTTACGAAGTACGGGTTACGATTTGAAACGTATGCTTTCGCCGGATATAACTAGTCTGCCATTTTCTTGTGTATCAGCTAACCTCGTTTTCCGACATGCGTACGGCAAGTCTGCTTCTTTGTTTTATCGCTCTTGTATTCAGTGCGTCATTTGCTCAGACCACACCACCGGCATCCGTGACCTATCCCGCTTCATTTACGGTAGCGCAGGATGGAAGCGGCAGTTTCCGTACCATTCAGGAGGCGGTCAATGCCTTCCGCGACCATTCGCAGGTGCGGGTGACGCTCTACATCAAAAATGGCACTTATGCCGAAAAACTGGTTATTCCGTCCTGGAAACCCAATATCCACCTGATTGGTGAAAGCCGCGACGGGGTCATTATTACCGGTAATGACTACTCCGGCAAAGCGTATCCGGGGGGGAAGGATGCGACCGGTAAGGACAAGTTCAGCACCTATACTTCGTTTGTGGTACTGGTCGATGCTCCTGACATTATCCTCGAAAACCTGACGATTCAGAACACGGCCGGCCGGGTCGGGCAGGCGGTGGCCCTGCATGTGGAGGGAGACCGGTGCATCGTCCGGAACTGCCGGTTGCTGGGCAATCAGGATACGCTGTTTGCGGCGCGCGAGGGAACCCGTCAGTACTACGAAAACTGCTACATCGAAGGTACGACGGATTTCATCTTCGGTAAGGCAACGGCTGTTTTTCAGGGGTGTACAATCAAAAGCCTCGTGAATTCATACATCACCGCCGCCGCTACACCCGACTATCAGCCGTATGGCTTTGTCTTCTCTGACTGCAAACTGATTGCCGATCCGGCCGTGCAGAAGGTCTATCTGGGTCGTCCGTGGCGACCGCATGCCAAAACGATCTTTATCCGGACGGAGATGGGAGCACATATCCTCCCCGAAGGCTGGCAGAACTGGAACAATCCGGCGAATGAAAAGACCGTGCTGTATGCCGAATATGGCAGTACAGGCGCCGGCGCGAATCCGGCCGGCCGGGTGAAATGGTCAAAGCAACTGTCAGCCAGGGAAGCCAAACGGTATACAGTACAAGCTATTTTCGGCGGCACAAGTCCGTGGGAAGTACGTTAAGGCTTGATGCTTGATACTGGATACTTGATGGCTGGCGTCTCTTTGTGAACTTATGTGGCTATGTGGGAAAGCAAAAAAAAGGTTATTCCGGCTGTTAATCCGACTATTTGTCAAAAAATACAACATGAAAACGATATCGCTTGCTGCTGTTGCGTTGCTGTTGCCGGTTTATGGATGGACACAGAACGCGCCGGCTAACCCCGCCCCTTATGTTTCGAAAGTCTGGGTGTCGGATCAGGGAAATGGGACCTATAAAAATCCGGTACTGAATGCTGATTATTCAGACCCTGATGCCTGCCGTGCCGGTCAGGATTACTACATAATTGCGTCGAGCTTTGATGCAGTGCCCGGCTTGCCGGTGCTGCATTCGCGCGATCTGGTAAACTGGACGCTGATCGGCCACGCCCTGAAGCGGCAGCCTCCCCTTGACCACTTCGCGAAAACGCAGCATGGCAACGGCGTGTGGGCACCGGCAATCCGGTACCACAAAAACGAGTTTTACATCTATTACCCCGATCCCGATTTCGGCGTTTACATGGTAAAGGCAACCCATCCGGCGGGGCCGTGGTCGGAGCCGGTGCTGGTCGAAAGCGGCAAGGGGCTCATTGATCCCTGTCCGCTCTGGGATGACGACGGCAAGGTATACCTCGTGCATGGCTGGGCCGGTAGCCGGGCGGGTATCAAAAGCATTATTACTGTGAAGCAACTGAGCCCCGACGGAACGAAGGTGATCGACGAAGGGGCGATTGTCTACGACGGCCACGAAACCGATCCAACCATTGAGGGGCCGAAAATTTACAAACGCAACGGCTACTATTACCTGTTTGCACCGGCCGGAGGTGTCCCGACGGGCTGGCAGCTCGTACTGCGGTCGAAAAATATTTACGGACCCTATGAGCGCCGGATTGTGCTCGACCAGGGAAAAACGCCGGTCAACGGGCCGCATCAGGGCGCGTGGGTCGATACGCCGCCGGTCAAAGGAAAGCCGCAGCAGGACTGGTTCCTGCATTTTCAGGACAAGGAGGCTTACGGGCGGGTGGTACACCTGCAACCCATGCGCTGGATCAACGACTGGCCGGTGATTGGCGTCGACCCGGACGGCGATGGTAAAGGGGAGCCGGTACTGACTTACGCAAAGCCGGCTGTTGGTGCCACATACCCGATCGCTACACCAGCTGAATCCGATGAGTTTAACGACCTGAAAGTAGGCCTTCAGTGGCAATGGCAGGCCAATCCGAAAGGCACCTGGATGACCACCAGCAAGCTGGGTTTTCTGAGGCTGTATTCCTGGAAAGTCCCTGAGGAGGCTAAAAACCTGTGGGACGTGCCGAATGTACTGATGCAGAAGCTCCCTGCCGAAGCCTTTACCGCCACCACTAAAATGACGTTTACGGCCAATCCAAAGCTCGAAAACGAAAAGGCGGGACTGGTGCTGATGGGGCAGAGTTATGCCAGTCTGGCGATCCGGAGCCGGAAAGACGGCCTGGAGCTGGTATATGGGGTTTGCCGGAAAGCGGTCGACGGTAAACCGGAAGCAGAACAAGTATTGGCAAAACTGCCCAACGGGACAATATACCTGCGGATGCGCATGACCGGCGGGGCCCATTGCCAGTTCAGCTACAGCCTCGACGGGAAGTCGTACACGGCCGCCGGTGAGCCGTTTCAGGCAGAGCCCGGCAAGTGGATCGGAGCTAAAATGGGGCTGTTCTGCACCCGTACCACGCAGATCAACGACTCCGGGTTTGCGGATTTCGACTGGTTCAGGGTTGAGCCGAATCAGTAGCAGAAAGCCGGGCATTTGTCCGGCTTTTTTTGTATCTTACTACCCTGTTCATTACCGCTTTACACTCCGATCTCCTTTGTTAATATGGCTCAAAATAAGACAGTTGAAACAACAAACAGCGTGGCCACCTTTTTGAGCGCCATCGCTGATGACAGCAAACGTACCGACAGTCAGCAGCTGGTCAGTATCATCGAAGCCCAAACCGGCGCATCTCCGAAAATGTGGGGACCGGCCATCGTCGGTTTCGGGAGTTATCACTACAAATACGAAAGCGGCCGGGAAGGCGACGCACCCCTGGTTGGCTTTTCACCCCGCAAAGATGCGTTGACGCTGTACCTGTCAAGCGGCTTCCCCGAACGGGAGCCCCTGCTGACGCAGCTTGGCAAACACAAGACCGGCAAGGGCTGTGTCTACATCAAAAAGCTCAGCGACGTAAACCTTGACGTGCTTCAGGAGCTGATCAGCCATGCGTTTCAATACAAGCAGCAAACTTCGTAGAGACGCAACATCTTGCGTCTCAGCCGTTGGGAATTATCCCGCCATTTGGTGGCATAGCTGTTAACCGTCTGTTAGGTGTGCGATTATTGAAGCGCTTTCGCAAAGAGGGAATAACTACGGTACAGGCATCTATTCACTATCATGGGCTTGTTTATACCCGGTAACTGAGACGCAACATCTTGCGTCTCTACAAACAAAATCAATGAAAACTGCCGGTCATATTCCGGGCGAGGGTTTTGGCGCTCCACTGGCCTCCGGCGATAATCCGGCGGATGGTGAAAAGCGGATCGTTTGGGTCTCGTTTCTTTTCGGCGAGCTGGTAGGCCGTCAGTAGCCCCCGCTTTTTAAGTTCGGGCAAGGCCGCTTCGTTCCAGAGCCCGAACGGATAGGCAAAGTGATACACTGGTTTCCCGATAATGGCTTCGAGTTTTTTCTTTGGCTCTTCGATCTGAATTTTCCAGTCGTCGCCCTGGTATTTCTTCACGTTGTGGTGATCCCACGTATGCAGGCCAATGGTGTGCCCGCGGTCGGCAAGGTCTTTGATCTGGGCCTTGTCCATATACGGCTGATACCCGCGCCGGCCGATGGCCACGGTCATGATGAAAAATGAAGCTTTGAAACCGTATTTATCCAGCTCCGGCAGGGCGGTTTCGTACTGGTCGAGGTCGCCGTCGTCGAAGGTAATCATCACCGGTTTTTCGGGCAGCCTGGCGCCGGTGGTCAGGTAGGCATACAGCTGATCCGGCAGAATCGTATGGTAACCGCTGTCGGCCAGCATTTTCATGTGCTCCTTAAATGCGGCCACCGGAATGATGTAATCTTTTGCACTTTTAGAGTCTTTCGCCCGCCAGTCACGCACCTGGTGATAGCATAGGACAGGCACCTGCGGCCTCGACAGAATGGTGGCCGCGTCGGCTAGCTTGTCGGCAGGGATCGTAGCCGGATCGGCAGCCGGGGTTGTTGCCGGCGGGGCAGCTGCGCTGGCCGCCGTACTGTCGGGTGTATCGGCGTGGGCAGCGGTCGTCGCTGTAGCGTCAGATTGTTGCTGTTGATTCCCGGACTGGCAGCCTGTCAGTAAACTGAGGGTGCAGGCCGCACCGGCAAGGGTCATGTAAAGGCGTCGTTTGGTAAGCATAATCAAAAAATTATGCCCAAAAGATAAGTGAAAGTAGCAGGCTTATGGTGGTGTGTCTCTTTTTTCTTTTGTACGGGAATGTATGGATAAAGGGGTCAGGCGTTAAGGGGAATATTGGTAGTGCTTTTCACCTCATCCATGACAAAAAAACTGGAAATATGGAGAATACCGGGAATAACCGACAGGCGTTCCTGATAAAAACGGTTGTAGCTTTCCATATCGCGGATAATTACTTTGAGCAAATAGTCGAACGTGCCCGACACCAGAACGCACTCAAGCACTTCGGGCATGTTGTTAATCGCTTTATTAAAGTCGGCGAACGTGTCGCGGGTTTGCTTGTCGAGCGTGACCTGGCAATAGACCAGCAACAGGTTACCGAGCTTTTTTTTGTTCACGATGGTCACGTACCGGTCAATGTAGCCTTCGCGTTCAAGGCGTTTAATCCGTTCATGAACCGGAGTCTTGGACAGATTAATGCGTTGTCCGATTTCCTGCATGGTCAGCTGCGCATTTTCCTGGAGCAGCGTCAGAATCAGTCGGTCTGTTTTATCTAAATCAGTGATCATGCTGACAAAATACTATACAAAACAGAAAAAGGTGCGATGACCCCGGGAAAATACTGTGTTTTACCGGTATCATCGCACCTTTTGGTGCGAAAAAGCTGACAGACCTTAGTTCTCGCGCAGCAGATCGTCGCGTTTAATATTTTCCGGAGGGGCCTGATTCAGGATTTTCCGGTATTCTTTGCTCTGGAGGTCGCCCCGTTTAATCGAACGTATAAAATTAGCCCAGGCCAGCGGATTCAGGAACGGAATGGTATTGGCCTGCCCGCGACTGGTAATGGCGTCACGCCCGAAAATCTGCTGGTTCATGAAATACTGATGGTTGGCAACGGCCCCCATTGGCGTAATGGCCGACATGCGCATCAGGTACATCGGGTCCATATTTTTGGCCAGATTCTCCCGTTCTTTTTCGTCGGGGAGCTTCATGTTTACGAAAGCCTCTTTAAAGAGCTGTTCTGTAGCATAGGGATAGACCTTTACTTCAGCCAGCGTTTTGACATCCTCCTGAAGGGCCACTACTGCCGAATAGGTCACGTCGCTTAGCCGGCGGGGGATGATATGATACTGGGTTTTATAGCCCACATAACTGAAAATGATACTATCCCCCGGAAAAACCGGCAGCGCAAAATAACCGTTGTTGGCCGACAGTACCCCCCGGCCGGCACGCGGGATGTAGATGTAGGCACCCGGGAGGGGTTCATTGCTTTTGCCTCCCGTCAGGAAGCCGGTAAACGTAACCTGTCGTTCCTGGCCCTGAGCCTTTGTGTCGGTAAAGACACCGGCGAGGCATACCAGAAGAAAGAGTATAGCTATTTTCGTTAGTACAGCGTTCATGAATTAACTTACTAAGTCAGCATTTGGGGCTGATGTATTACAAAATAACGAAAGGAAACAGAATCCTTACTTATCTAATCGAATTTTTTAAGAAATGTTAGGAAGCTGAGGCCCTGATTTGCGGAATGAACGGACTCGGGGAGGCCTGAAAATTGCCGGATCAGGGCTCAGGATGTGCCGGACAAGAAAGGATATCACAGAAAAAAAGCACCGGTAACGGACAGATGCCTGATACCAGTGCTTTCGGCACGGGAGCGAGCCTGCAAACAGTTAACTCCGGTTATGACTGGCTTACTTTGGGCGTCAGGGTTTTGACAATCCAGCCGTTTTTAGTCGTTTCAACCAGCGTTTTGTCCAGTGTATCAAACAGGGTGTCGATCAGGTTCCATTTAGTTTCGCCGTCGGCATGAGGGCCTGTGTTCAATGAAATGATCATGATTCCGCCTGGCTTCAGCATCGGAATATACTGTCCGGCCAGTTTTTCGGCCATAGGACGCAGGTAGTACAGCGATTCATTGAAGATAATCACATCAAACTGTTGGCTGGTAGTATAGTCGTTCATGTCAACGGCCTCGAATACCGTTTTATCATCTCCGAAGCGTTCATTGGCCCGCTGGATGGCAGCATCGGCCACGTCAGTGCCAATGAATGAAGAGTAGGCATTCCGTCCGATACGCTGCGCCAGAATCCCCTCTCCGCAACCAATTTCCAGAATAGCCGGCGCATCGGGCTTAAGAAACTGAATCAGGCCGGCTATGATACTGAAACGCGGGAGCTCATCCAGTTTTTCGAGCCCGTCCCAAGACCCGCGTTCATACTGGTAATTCCATCGGGATCTGTCGGTACGCAGTACTTTACGTTGAAATAATGAGCTGATGTAGCTTGTAAATGAAGGTGAAGCGGTCGTTGTGTTGGCCATTTTAGATTAACATTATGTAAAATAGACAACAAGTATAACAACAATATACCCAAAAAGTGTAACTGTTTATTGGATATTTTATATTTTGTATACGTAAACTGTAGCTGTGTTTAGCACAAAGCCGGCTCTTTAAAGCCGGCTTTATTCATTCAGCGCCCGGATGTCACTAAATCAGGCAAACAGCTTCAGAAACGTGATGATAAACGGAGCCGCCAGTAACAACCCGTCGAAGCGGTCCAGAAAACCACCGTGGCCGGGAATGCTGCTGCCGGAGTCCTTAATGGCAATACTGCGTTTAAACAGCGATTCTACCAGATCGCCATAGGTGCCGGTCACGACAATAATGCCGCCGACGCAATACCACTGCCACGGTTTGAGGTCCGGTGCGTAGATGGTCAGGATAAAGGCAATAATCGCGGCCATGGCTGCCCCGCCCAGACTGCCTTCCCATGATTTTTTCGGTGAAACCCGTTCAAAGAGCTTACGGCGGCCAAACTTGGTGCCGGCAAAGTAAGCGCCGATGTCGCTGGCCCACAACAAGAGCAGGCAGCCAAGGATGATTTTAGGGTGGTAGCTGCCTCCGCGTAATGCAAGCACGTTCAGCAGCGCGAAAGGAACCGCGACATAGATGATGCCCAGAAAGGTAAAGCCGATGTTGGTGAAGGGCTTCATGTCTTTCTTTTTATACAGTTTAATCAGAAAGACCATCGACGCTACCGGGCAGATCAGAAAGTAGGTATCGTGCGGGATAAATTCCTTTTCGATAAAAAAGGTGAGCAGGCAGATAAAACAGCCAACCACCGTACCATAAAAGGTAAGCGGCTGGTTCCCGTCGAGACCGAGCAGCCTGTAAAATTCAATCTGGGTGAGTGCACTGATGGCACAGAAAAGGAGCACAAAACTCCAGTCGGCGTACATGATGGCGCCAAGAATTAAAAAAATACCTGCAATAGCGGCAACGATCCGTTGTTGCAGGTTAGAGAGGTTAGCTAAACGTTGTTTCATTATCCAGAATTACTTTGGCGACGATCGCGTGTTCCTGCGGAACAAAGAGCTCACAGTTGCCAAAAGGAGGGTAACTACTGCTTTTTTTGTTGACGACTACGGCCTGGATATCATGTTCGGCCAGCAGTGCTTTAGCTAGTTCGGCCCGAAACGGCAAGGGGGTTGTCAGGACTTTTTCCCAGTTGACTAACATATGCGTTGACTAAAGCCGTTCTGATCCGGATGGCTTGGGTTGGTTAATTTGACGAAAATAGTACAATATTCCGAATGAAAGAACCATTGATACCAAAGCGCCCAAAACCGGAACGGATTCCGTTTCTTCAATATTCACCGAAACAACCTTTTGCTTATTAAGATAGACCATCAAAACCGTAAACCCGTTATTTACGAAATGGGCCAGTATCGGTACCCACAAATTTCCGGACCAGGCATACAGGTAGCCAAACAGCGCCCCTAACAGCATACGGGGGAAAAAGCCGTAGAACTGGATATGAATAGCACTGAAAATAGCCGCGGCCAGCCAGATACCGACATGCATATTGCCGGTCCACTGCACAAAATTACGCTGTAATACGCCCCGGAAGAGGGCTTCTTCGCCAATGGACGGAATGACCGCAATAATCAGAATGGCCAGAATCAACTGGCCGGTTGAGCTGAAACTGGTCAGAAATTTGGTCAGGCCGGACAGCTCATCTTCTTTGGCGCGCATCCATTTCTCAACCGGCGCGAGGGTCTCCGGCAGCGTCAGGTTCTGGTTCCACTCAATCAGCAGGGCATTGAACGGCATAAAAATAATCACAAGCATCACTACCAGCCCAAGCCCTGAAACGGCAACTAAAGGGCGGTCATTCATGGCCGGAAAGTTACTGCGTTCAAAGACTTTCCGGTAAACGAGTACCGGAATCAGAAAATTGAAGAGGTGATTGACGCCCTGGGCAATCATCAGCAAAGGCCAGCCGTTGGCGTACCGGCCCGGATTTTTGATCAGGGGCAGCAGCCGGAGCGGCGGGTCCTGACCAAACAGAGGCGACAGCACATATACAGTGCCATCGGCCAGCAGAGCGCCCAGCGTCATGCCCAGCAACAGACAACCGGTCAGCAATAAAAGGCTGCGCAGCGGGGTGAGGCCGTTAAATCCGCCCGTAGATGATGTATAGTTGGGTTGCATAATTGCGTAAATTTACGGTAGAATTGAGTTTAAGTCTGTTCTGAATCGAAAAAACCTGTCCGGGAAGTTACTTTAGCCAGATTACAGGATGACCGCATACTACGAATGGTCAATCTTGTAAATCCTGCCGGCAAAACCAAACGCAGGAACGATTCAGCGGGAGAACGGTGTTTCGGAGAAACGGGTAGAACCAGCATTAACAAATTATGAGCAACCAGAATAAATCGGTAAAAATCGAAAACATTGACTTAGGTGAGTTTCCATTGCTATTGGCTCCGATGGAGGATGTCAGCGATCCGCCGTTCCGGGCGGTCTGCAAGGCAAACGGAGCTGATTTGATGTATACCGAATTTATTTCGTCGGAAGGCCTGATCCGCGATGCTGCCAAGAGCGTTCAGAAACTCGATATTTTTGAATATGAGCGCCCGATCGGTATTCAGCTGTTTGGCTCCGATATCGAAACCATGGGCTCCTGTGCTGAAATTGCCACACGGGCTAATCCGGACCTGATTGATATCAACTACGGTTGTCCGGTGAAGAACGTAGCGTGCCGCGGAGCAGGGGCGGCCTTGCTGCAGGATATCCCGAAGATGGTGAAGATGACCGAAGCCGTTGTGAAAGGAACCCATTTGCCGGTGACTGTTAAAACGCGGCTGGGCTGGGATGATAATACCAAAAATATTCTTGACGTTGCCGAACGGTTGCAGGACATCGGTATCAAGGCGCTGACCGTACACGGCCGGACGCGGGTACAGATGTATAAGGGCGATGCCGACTGGACGCTGATCGGGCGGATCAAGGAAAATCCCCGGATTACGATTCCGATTTTCGGCAACGGCGATATCGACAGCCCTGAAAAAGCGCTGGAATACAAAAATCGCTTTGGCGTTGACGGAATTATGATTGGCCGGGCCAGCATCGGTTATCCGTGGGTATTCAACGAAATCAAACATTTCCTGAAAACGGGCGAACACCTGCCGGCACCGACCATCAGCGACCGGATTGAGGTCTGCCTGAAACACCTCGACTTTTCGATTCGCTGGAAAGGGGAGCGGGTCGGTATTTTTGAAATGCGCCGCCATTATGCGAGTTATTTCAAAGGGCTGGATAACTTCAAGCAGTACCGGGCTCAGCTTGTAACGGCCGATACCTATGCCGAGGTGCTGGCTATTCTGGAAACCGTGCAACAGGTTTACCAGCCGGAGGGGGTTCTGTCGTAAGAACTGCCCGTTGCGCCGCTTACGCAATCACTAACATACCACCTTTCTAATGACTGAAACATCTACGGCAACTACGGTGCCGGCAACCCCTGCCCGCACATGGGTAGCCTGGGCTTTTCTGTGCATCCTCGCTCTGGTCTGGGGCAGTTCATTTATCCTCATTAAGCGGAGTCTGGACGTATTTTCCTCCCAGCAGGTAGCTGCGGGCCGTATTTTTCTGGCCTGGCTGTTTTTTGTGCCTTTCCTGACGCACCAAAGCCGGCAGCCCCAAATCCGGACTTCGGTAAAGCAGCGGTGGGTGGTGTTGCTGGCCGCCGGTCTGCTGGGTAATCTGATCCCGGCGTTTATCTTTGCCTTTGCCGGTGCCCACCTCAACAGTTCCCTCTCGGGGGCGCTGAACTCGCTGAGTCCGCTGTTTACACTGCTGATCGGGGCATTTTTCTTTGGCCGGAAAATTCCGGGCCGTCAGCTGGCCGGGGTTCTGCTTGGGTTGGCAGGTTCGGTTCTGCTGGTGTTTTTCAGCACAACCGGCCGCTTTACCGTAAATGCCTATGCGTTGCTGGTCGTCATTGCTACCCTGTGTTATGGCACCAACATCAACCTCATTGGCCGGTATCTGGGGCATTTGCCGTCACTGGTGTCGACCAGCTGGATTTTTATGTCCATCGGGCCGCTGGCCCTGCTGACCCTGCTGCCCACGGATGTGTTTCAGCGGTTGTCGGCACCGGGCGTAGGGCGCAGTTTGCCGGCCCTGCTGACCCTGGGCGTTTTCGGGTCGGGGGTTATGACGATATTATTCAACCGCGTCGTGCAGTTGGCGGGCCCTGTGTTCGGCTCGTCCGTTACGTACCTAATCCCGATTGTGGCGTTGTGCTGGGGCATTGCCGACGGCGAGTCCGTTTATTTCACGCAATATGCCGGCATGGGTATCTGTCTGCTGGGAATATATCTGACCAACAAGTAGAGCCGCAACATCTTGCGGCTCAGTTCCAGCAGCATCTTGCGGCTCAGTTCCGGCAGTATCCTGCGGCTCGTTTTGCGGACTATTTTGTGGCTCGTTTTTTTTGCTATATCTTGCCCTGGCCGGAGCCGCAAGATGTTGCGGCTCTACCTTAAACCTCGAAACTACAATGTATCAAGCAACCGTAAACGGCGGCTCTCCGCAAAAAATAGCATTCAGCGGCGGAGTGCCGGTTCTGAACGAGGAGCCATTCCACTGGAATCTCGTCCGGCTTTCCGACCGGACCTTTCACATCCTGCACAAAAACCGGTCATTTACGGCCGAAGTACTGAGCGTGGATACGGCTGAAAAAACAATCAGCCTGAAAATTAATCAGACGATTCATCAGGTAGCGGTGAAAGACCGGTTCGACATGCTGCTGGAGCAAATGGGCATGAGCAGCGCCGCCAAATCGAAACTCAATGATCTGAAAGCGCCGATGCCCGGCCTGATTGTGAGTGTAAACGTACAGCCCGGCGATGTGGTCGCTAAAGGGGATAGTGTGCTGATTCTGGAGGCGATGAAGATGGAAAATAACATTAAATCACCAGGCGAAGGCACCATTAAATCCATCCGGGTGGCTAAAGGCGACCGGGTTGAGAAAAATCAGGTACTTATTGATTTTGTGTAAACGATCATCCGGAAAGGGACAGCGGGAAAGCCGGTCGAAGGATAAAAAAGCATTATTTGCCTGACTCCTTCCCTGGCTTACCTTTTGTCCCTTTTTCCTTTTTCCTATCTTTGCGGCCAAAATTCCCTACATGGCTCATCAACTGAAGTATAAGCGAATCCTGCTCAAGCTGAGCGGTGAGGCTCTGGCTGGCGCCGACGGTTCTGGTATCAGCACAGCTGTTTTGGAGCAATATGCCCTTGAAATCAAGCAAGTCGTCGACCTGGGTGTTGAGGTAGCTATCGTTATCGGCGGAGGTAATATCTTCCGCGGGGTAACGGGTGAGCGCTCGGGGATCGACCGGGTGCAGGGAGATTACATGGGTATGCTGGCAACGGTCATCAACGCGATGGCAATCCAAAGCGCCTGTGAGCGCCAGGGTATGTACACGCGGGTTATGTCGGCCATCAAAATGGAACAGGTCTGTGAACCCTACGTACGCCGCCGTGCCGTACGCCACCTCGAAAAAGGACGGATTGTCATATTCGGAGCCGGAACGGGTAACCCGTATTTCACTACCGATACGACAGCCAGCTTGCGGGCAATCGAAATCGAGGCCGACGTTGTCCTGAAAGGTACCAAGGTAGACGGCGTGTATACCGCCGACCCGATGAAAGACAAAACGGCGACCCGTTACAACACCATTACGTTTAAGGATGTACTGGAAAAGAAACTGAGTGTGATGGACCTGACGGCCTTTACATTATGCCAGGAAAACAACTTGCCGATCATCGTGTTCGATATGAACAAAGGCGGTAATCTGCTGAAACTGGTCGAAGGCGAGGACATCGGTACCCTGATTACAGTTGATTTGCCGCTTGAAACTGTTTAATGCGTCAGGCATCACGAGCAAACAAACCCTGACGATTGCTGGCTAAGCATTGATCACTAACAAAATGGAAGAGATTGAATTATTCTTAGAAGACGCCAAAGACACAATGGAAAAGGCGTTGAAGCACCTGACGATTGAGCTGTCAAAAATCCGGGCCGGACGGGCCTCTGTCAGCATGCTCGACGGGCTTCAGGTTGAATATTACGGCGTGATGTCGCCGGTCAACAACGTTGCTTCTGTTACGACTCCGGATGCACGTACGATTGCCATTAAGCCGTTCGAGAAAAAAATGATCGGTGAACTCGAAAAGGCAATCCGGAACAGCAACCTTGGTCTGGCGCCTTCCAATGACGGCGAAGTCATCCGGCTGAGCATTCCGGTGCTGACGGAAGAGCGTCGGCGCGATCTGGTGAAAAAGGTAAAGCAGGAAATCGAAGTTGCGAAAGTAAACGTTCGGAATATCCGCAAAGACACCAATGAATCGATCCGGAAACTGACTAAAGAAGGGGTTTCGGAAGACGAAGTAAAACTTGGCGAAGAACGCGTTCAGAAATTGACCGATACGTTTATCGCCCGCATTGACGAGGTGCTTGTCGCGAAGGAAAAAGACATTATGTCGGTATAGGAACCGGCTGTAACGGAATACCATTCGGCTTTACCTGGGGTAGAACAGAATGGTATTCCGTTCTTTTTTAATTCTGATAGAAGACCACCAACCCGTCTTTACCGGCCACAACAATGTCTTTCCTGCCATTCTGCCGCAAATCTGCCACACTCAGGTAAATGCCGGTGCCTTTGCCCGTACCAACCGGACCGAACGCAATCGTCTGCTTTTGAAACTGCTTCCCGTCCCAGTGAAACAGATAGATCCCCACCGCATCGTCGGAACCGGGGTCGTTGTCGTTATGAGCGCGGTATCGTTTACCGGTCAGGAGCTCTGATTTGCCGTCGCCGTCGATGTCGAGCCACTCCATGACGTGATACTGCGAGTTTTTGTCATCGATAGTGTGTTTAAGCCATTGCCGCTGCCCCTGCGCGGGTGCCTGCTGTTCATACCAGTGCAGCCCGTAACCGTGTGCCTGTCCGACAATCAGATCATTGCGGCCATCGCCGTTAACATCTACCACCAGAATCGGTACGCTGGCCGACCCGAGCGAAAATTCCTTGTGTAATGTCCAGGGACCACCCTCCCGATTGGCCGGTGCTTCGAGCCAGCCATCACTGACGATAAAATCGCCCCGCCCGTCGCCGTTGACATCGCCGAAGCCTAACCCGTGCCCCTGCGTCGGGGCCACGTCAGTTTGTTTGAACTGACCCGGGGAGATGAGCTTGAAATATTTCAGCGGCTTGCCGGGATTGTTGGGCACAATCTCGGGTTTGCCATCCCCGTCGACATCCCAGGGGCGGGTGGTTTCAATGTTGCCGGTTACGGCAAACTCGTGAGCAGGCCAGGGCTGTTTGGGGTCTGCCGGATTTTCGACCCAGCGCAGGCGTTCGCCCCACCAGCCTCCGGTGATGAAGTCGGTACGGCCATCGCCGTTGACATCCATCGGAATCGTCGAAAAATCGTCGTAATACTGGTCGTGGCGTTTCTGGTTACCGATGAGATAACGCTGCCGGAAGGTGGGTCCGGCATACCAGAAATCACCGGAAACAAGATCCGGCTTCCCGTCGCCGTTTACATCAAAGACACCGACAGATTCATAGCTTTCGGCGGCGACAAAGTAGCGGGTAAAAGACGGCTGTTTGGCGGGCCCGGGGGCTGCCATCGCCGCAACTGCCAGCGAAAGAGGAAGGAGAAAGGGAATAATCATGGGTTACCGTTTTAAGGGCTGCGTTTAATAAACAGGTAGGTATTGATGAACGAAAACCTGGTGTTCATGGTTTGCCGTACCATTTAATGGTCATACTCTAAAGGAGCCATGAGGCGAAACATAACGGGTGACCTATACCGGTTACTAAATGAAAAAGATATAAGTATAGAGGCATTGCGATATTGTTGATTTATGCTTTATAGTTCATTAATGTCCTATTAATAGACTGTATTTGAGTTTTTTATGTTGATTGTTTGGTTGAAAGATGTAAAAAATATTACGTTCACTTTACCGTTTGATCAAAAATTAATCTTTATTTATATGATAGTTGTGAGTCCTAACTAAATTTGTGTCGTAATAAAAAAGCCACTAACAATTTGTACTTAAATAGAGACAATAAAAGGGTATGACTACGGAAATGTAACTTTAGAGCAGACATCGGTTGCATTATCTGAATTGGCACTCTTAAAAAAACATTACTGTGGTCAGATGAAGACGATCGGTACCTAAAAATGGCGGGAGAGGTTTTAAAAAACCAGACTAGTGAGGTATTGGATTTATGGTATGGATATGTTGGTGCCAATGAACATCTGGTTTATTATTTTGGAAAGAATAATTAGCCAAACATGGACTATCTCACTGCTGTCAGAGCTCGTTTCGGTAAATGGATTTTAGATCTTTGTGAAAGACCTTATGATCAGGATTGGTTGAATTATCAGCATGAAATTGCAAAGCGGCATCATAGCCTCAAGAAAAATAAAACAGATAACGTCGATGCAGTTCCGATTATCCACTACCGGTATATGATTGCATTTATTTATCCTATAACCGCAACTATCAAGCCATTTTTAGCAAAAAACGGACATTCGCAAGCAGATATTGAGGGTATGCATAATGCATGGTTTAAAGCAGTTACGCTTACTGCTATTTTCTGGACTTATCCATATGTAAATGCCGGAGAATTCTAAGCGATCGGCAGAATCTGCATGCATAGCGTTCGATGTCAGGTCCGATGTGAAAGGAACTAACTAGAAGCTGGAGAATATAGTGTAAACGATAATAAATAGAATACGCCTTTAATACCAAACTATATCCGCAGGTATGTCCCACTGTAACCTGTAATAAATTCCTATCGTACTTGTACTGTAAGTAGCTACTGATTATCAGTAGCTACTTTATTTTAAATTACTTATTAGCACTTAAAGCAAGATAGCCTGTCTATAACTGACAGGCTATATTTTTTTAGATAGAAACAAACAGCGTTTAGATAAAAAATAAGCTTGTTATTATCTCTATTTTGTATTTTGACGAAAGGAGCCTGTTAAATAGTTACTATATTTGTATAATAGCAAATATAGTTCCATGGGAAATTCCGATTTTGATCTTGATTATCAAAATCAAAATACAGAAAGTAAAATCGTAGCCTCATTTGAACGATTGGCTCAGGCGTTCAGGGTTTTATTGTGGCAGGAAAGTAAAGAACATGCCTTAACGCCTATCCAGGTTCAGGTGCTGATTTTTCTATTATACCACAGCAAAGAGAAACGAAAGGTAAGTTACCTGGCTGATGAGTTTAATATGGCCCGGCCAACGATCAGCGATGTAATTAAGGTGTTACGGGAAAAGGAACTGGTCGAAAATGAAAAAGATCTGGCAGACACACGGAGCTATGTCATCAATCTGACTGAAAGGGGACGACAGGTGGCTGCTCAGACGTCATTGTTCAGCAAAGACATAGTTACTCCGATTGCCAATCTGCCCTCTGCACATAAAGAAGTGATGCTGATCTCTCTTCTGGAAATAATCCGGGACCTGAATAAGTCCGGTGTTATTACGATTCAACGGATGTGTATGACTTGTAAATTTTATCAGGTCAGAGAAGACAACCCTCATTTTTGCCAGCTTCTGAACCTGCCTCTTCAGATTTCAGCGCTTCGGATCGATTGTCCTGAGCATACGATGGCATGAACCATCAATAAATAAATAAGCAGAGGGGAGGTGAATACAGGATTACCGACAACGAAAGAGCAGCAGTAATCCTGTAGAAAACGCTTACCAATAAAGAAAGCGTTTGTAAAGCGGTTATTCGTTGTCCTTAATTACTTCGGAAATCGGGCGCAGGTTCGGACCGATTTTGTCTTCTTCTGTATACGGGAAAATGTCCAGAATCGCCGTGCGGTTGATGTCGGTGATTTCGTAAGGCATCAGGATGGTTTTCAGGCTGGTTTCGAGCCGGTCATAGGCCTGCTTCACCGATTCGGCGTTGATCAGCATCATGTTAACCAGCTTTTTCTCACGGCCTTTGTCGTCTTCGGTCGTGAAAACCACCTTGCATTTATACCAGGTTTCCCCGCCTTCGTCAATGAAAAAAACATCGGCGAGTTTCATTTTGCTGATGTTGGCAACCGTAAACTCGGGTGTGTTGGCCGCCACCTCCTGATACAAACGGGCTTCAGCGTCGGTAAATGAAACGGCATCAAGCAGATACGCTTCGCTGATGGTTTTCATTTTCACCTGATCTCCCTGCCGGTCGGTGACAATCTCTTCTTTTTGGTACTTAATTTTACCTTGATACCAGGTTGGCATTGTCTGTTCTGTGCTAAGTGAATTGCAAACCACGGTTGTAGGGCGCGGTCTGCCAAAACACAAAAGTACGAAGAAAGCCCTACGGATTTCCGGCAAAAGGCCGAACTTTGTTTTATGGAAAAACCTGCCGAACGATCCGATATCAAGAGCCGCGCCGACATTGAGCGGCTCGTCAATACCTTCTACGAATACGTTCACAAAGATGCCTTACTGGCCCCGGTATTTAACCTGCCGCCCGAACGCTGGGAGTACCATCTGAACCGCACCTATAACTTCTGGGAAAACTGGTTGTTTCAGACCGGGAATTATGGGGGAGGGCTGATGTGGGCGCATCTGGAGAAAAACCAGACACACCCGTTTCAGAAAGCCCATTTTGAGCATTGGCTCAGTATCTGGTTCGGCACGGTCGATGCCCTGTTTACCGGGCCGCGCGCTGAATTTATCAAGTCAAAAGCGCTGGAAATCGGTGGCTGGATGTTTGGCCACATCGACCGCCTGAACCAGGAGCAAGGTCCTAAAACTCAACAATAAACCCAATCGTTGGCACTACGCTCGGGTCGTTGTTCTGCAGAATCAGCGGAATGGCATTGCTGCCGTCGGGCCGGAGTGCCTGGCCGTCGGTGGTGGCAAAACCGGTATTGTCCGCATTGCGCGTAAACGTGTACTGCGGATAGGCAGGGCTTTTCTGCACAAAGGCATTGCTCACATCGAAGAACACATCCAGCGTGGCGCGGCGGTAATTCCATTTCTTATCAATCCGGAAATCAAACTGGCTGAAGTTGCCTAACCGCAGGGTGTTCAGCTGTGCGTAATCCAGAAGGCCACGGCCGGCCGACTGAAAATTCTGCTGCGAGGCCACCAGGTCAAACGGCGTATACGGGGCACCGCCTGCAAACCGGTAGCGCAGACCCATTTCCCAGCCCTTGCCGAATTTCCGGCCCAGTAACCCGGAAATGAGATGACGGTTGTCCCAGGCCGATGGCAACAGCTTGCCGGATGTTCCCGAAAATTCGCTCCGGACATAGGTGTAGGAGAGGACCGCAAACAGGTTTTTCGTCAGCTTTTGCTGAAACAGAAACTCCATCCCGAAGGCCTGGCCTTTGCCGGTACTGGTAACCGCTTCGTTGCCGATTGCTCCGAAATCACCGCCCTGGTTGGCCAGCGAAATCCCGTCGCGGACGGATACCGGGTAGTGGCTGTACCGTTTATAGAAGCCTTCCAGCGTAAAGCGGCGGCTTGGTTGCGGTAAATACTCAACGCCGATAACATAGTGGTTGGAATTGATGTATTTGTTGGTTTTGTTCACGAACTGGCCGGTCCGGGAGTCCTTGTAGCCCAGAACGGTATAAACCGGCAATTTAAAATACCGGCCTGCGGAGGCGTTCAGGGTCCATTTGCTCGTTAACGCATACGAAATCGCGGCCCGTGGCGAGAGCGTCTGCAGTGGATTCAGACCGGTATCTGTGAAAGAATTCATATCGGTCCGGATACCGGCCGACACGCTCAGCCGGTCATTGACGAAGCTTTTGGCCACCTGCCCGAATGCGCCGAACCGCCATACATTCAGGTCGCTGGCAAAGTTCAGCACCACCGCCGGCTGGATGACCGTCCCGTTGGCAGCCGTAATCTGGTTCCGGATTTTGTTGTATACCTTGTTGTCAAATTGCACATACTGTGCTGCCGCCCCATACGAAAACTTCCATCCGTTGATGAAGCGGTTGACATCCAGCCGCAGTTTATTCTCGATCTCATTAGAACTGATGCCCAAAGCGCGCCGGCTCTCATTGCCTTCCTGCCGGTCTTCAAAGCGGTCAAGGCGGTTGTTGAAGTGGTTGCGGCTAATGGCAAGGTTAATATAGCCTTTATTAATCAGTCGCTTAATAGCGAAGCCAACCGTGTAATTCCACTGGTTGATGGTTGGGTTCGACCGCAGAATGTAATCATTTTCCGGTGTCGACTCTTTGGGGACCGCAAAACTGAACTCGTCAATTGCCCCCACACCGAGGGCGGTGATGGTCGTTTTGGCGTTCAGTTTGTGGGTGACTTTATACTGAAAATCCCAGTAATTCGGGCGGATCGGTAAATCCAGCGCCGAGAAGAGCAGTTGCAGGTAAGACCGGCGGGCGGAGGCAATAAAGTTGGTTTTCGACGACAGCGGCCCCTCGAGCGTACCGGCCAGTTCGGTGCCGCTCAGCCGCACGTTGCCCGACAGGCGTTCCTGATTACCCTGCCGCTGCTTAAACTGAAAGACCGAGGCCAGCGCATTGTCGTACCGCGCATCGAAACTCGACGATGACAAGGTTACGTCTTCAATAAAGGATACGTTAAGAATACCCGTCGGGCCACCGGCTGCCCCCTGTGTAGAAAAGTGATTGATTACCGGTATTTCGATACCGTCGAGGTAAAACACATTTTCGTTTGGCGCTCCCCCCCGGATGATGATATCGTTCCGGAAGCCGCCGACAGAGCCCGACGTACCGCCAACTCCCGGTAAAGACTGAATGACCCGCGAAATGTCAAAGTTACCGCCCGGATTTGAGCGGATTTCTTCCGTTGACAGGCGCTGGATGGAGTTGGGGGTTTCCAGGGTGGTAACGGCGGCCGTATTGCGGATAGATTTAACAGTCACTTCCGACAACTGAGCCTGTTCTTCTACCAGCTCAAAGTTGAGCTGGCTGGTGTTACCGGATGTAAGGTTGATGTTAAACTTGACCTGCGGCTGAAAACCGACAAACGATGCTTTCAGGTTATAACTCCCGACCGGCGCCACGAGCCGGTAACTGCCATCGGTGCCGGTTGTGGTGCCAATCGGCTTTCCATCAATCTGAATCGCTACCCCGATCAGCGGCTCCTGGGTGTTTTTATCCCGTACGGTTCCCGCAATAATGCCGGTCGGTCCTTGCTGAGCAAAGCCATTTATCAGAAAAGAAAAGTATACTATCAGAGTAATTAACTGCTTCATGACGTTATTTAGTGGTGAATAGATTTCATTTAACTATGCAAACATAGTTGTTTAATGTTTGTTTATGAAATCTTAAACAAAAAATAATCGTCAGGCTACCGGAGGGAGCCGGAGTTTCTAATCAAACTTACTGTTGGCTATCCGGAAGGTATTGCAGTGTGCGTCAACAATGTCGGCAATGCGGGGTGAATACCCGCCACCCATCGAAACCACAATCGGTAAGCCATAGCGGATCGCCTGATCAAAGACAAAGGCATCGCGCTGGCGGCACCCTTCTCTGCTGACATTTAACTTCCCGAGCCGGTCGGTCGACAGAATGTCAACGCCGGCGATGAAGAACAGGAAACCGGGTTTTTGCTCGTCAATCAATCGGGGAAGCGTTTGGGCGAGTGTAGTCAGATAAGCATCGTCGCCGGTACCGGTAGCCAGTTCAATATCGAGGTCAGACTGTTCTTTACGGAGTGGATAGTTGTCTTTGCCGTGCATACTAAAGGTAAAGACCCGTTCCTCACCGGCAAACATGACCGCCGTACCGTTTCCCTGATGCACATCCAGATCAATGACCAGAATTTTTTTCGCTTTCCGGTTAGCCAGCAGGTAATGCGAAGCAACGCCTACGTCATTGAGCAGGCAAAAGCCCTCGCCCCGGTCCGGATAAGCATGATGAGTCCCGCCGGCAATATTCATCCCGATGCCATGATCAAGCGCATGCAAGGCACAGTTGATGGTACCCTGGGTAATGACCCATTCCCGCTGAATCAGTTCAGCCGTCAGCGGAAAGCCGATGCGGCGTACCATGGCTGCCGGTGCGGTTAAGGTCTTCAGCTGGTCCACATAGCGGGATGTATGAACACCAAGCACCCACTCGTCGTTTACGGAATCAGGTTCGTGAAAACAGTTACTTGTACAAGTGCCTTCGTAGAGAAGCTGTTCGGGAATCAGTTCATATTTGATCATCGGAAAGCGATGGCCCTCGGGCAGCGGATGGGCATATATAGGGCTAAAAGCGATGTAAAGCATGAGTGGTAAGCCGTTCGATAAATGCAAAAAATAAAAAATTAGCGAATGTTCACTGCTTTTAAAACATTCGTTAGTTTTGTGATGTACTAGTAAGGCAAAAAAAGATTGATTACAACCTCTGAATAACTTAAAACATACGGTATCAGTTATGAATATTGAATTGAATACAATCGGAACGGCATCACATGATTTGCTGGACACGCAAGTGATCTTAAATCGCAGCAGAGGGAGTTCTCCGTTGTCAGTTGAATTTTTATATCGCAATGATATTCAGGATGATTGTCTGCAACTGCCACCGTTGTCGTGGTACGATGCGCAGCAATTACAGCAGTTTACTACTGAACTGGCATCCGTGAAAGGTGTGGATACCTGTCAGAAAGAGTTGCCGGATGCCGGTATCCGGCTGACGGGCAGTGTCAAAAAAGGTATATTGTCGGGCACATCGGGACGCACAATCCGCGTAGAGACGCTGTCAAAGGCAAACCGGAATTTTGTACCGTTTTCAATCAACGGATCACAGCACGAAATTCAGGCTTACGCCCGTAAATTATACAACCGGCTGTGGGAAGCCTTTTGCCGGGGCTAAAACAGTCAGTAGCCTTTCCGAGTTGGTTGAGGTAACCGATAGCGTGTGCTGCCGGTAAAACACTCAACAGCTATGGAAAATGTAAATCAGGATGCGATGATGCATCAACCCCGTACGTATCAGTCAGACACAGGCGGCCCTATGCAGATTCCCGATCAGCAGGATATGTTGTCGGAGCAGGTCAGCGATTCGGAAAACATGGTTCCGGATGATGGCCGGCACGGCTCAGCCGAAAGTGTCGGTAATAACGACGGAAATTTGCCTGATCCGGAACGTATTGAGCTGGCAGAAGCTACGCTCATTAAGGAAAATGACGCCATGGGCGACGACGGCGATCTGGATTTGCCGGAAGCCGGTGATTCCCTGCTGGCAGAAGAAGATGCCGGCGTTTAGTAAACATAATCCAAGTTGCGAGATAGTTAATCT
>NZ_MORL01000310.1 GCF_001870735.1 Arsenicibacter rosenii
AAAGGTTTGTTCAGTGAATTGTCCTTTCTTTCGTACCGGAAAAAGATTGGAAGCAGCTACAATTTTAATGGGATTACCTTCGACTCCCGCATTTTTCGTCCCATAAACCGCCGCAATGTATTTGCTGCTCAGCTTTACGGCAGTTTTCTGTCGGGTACCATACCCTTCAATATGGCTTCTTTANATGATTATGCGTGGCTATTATCAGGGGCGTTACCGTGACAATAATCTGGTTGCCGGTCAGGTTGAATACCGTATGTTACCCTTTGGGTTCAGTAAACGAATCGGCGGAACTGTTTTTGCCGGGGCCGGGGCTGTCGCTCCCGCGATAAAGGCATTTAATGCCCGGCAGTTTGTGGTGGCAGGTGGGGTCGGCCT
>NZ_MORL01000311.1 GCF_001870735.1 Arsenicibacter rosenii
GAGTACCTGAAGAATCAGGCCAAGGAGACCGGGCCCCAGTTCGGGATGACGGCAGCGGACATGCTGAAGGCTTACCAGCTGATGGGGTCGGCCAAGCCCGAACTGCTGGCCAATAAGGAAGCGCTGGCCGAGACGACCAAAGAGGCCATTATTCTGGCCAAGGCGGGTAAAATGGATCTGGCGGAAGCGGCTAAGGTTACGGCCGAATCGCTGAACCAGTGGGGAGCCAAATCCGATCAGGCCCGAAGGTTCATTAACGTTATGGCCGCCGGTGCCAAGGAAGGGGCGGCAGAGATTAACGAAATGAGCGGTTCGCTGAAAGCCTCGGGTACCGTGGCTGCTTCGGCCAAACTGAGCTTTGAGCAGACCAACGC
>NZ_MORL01000312.1 GCF_001870735.1 Arsenicibacter rosenii
ATCCTGTCAGCCACGACCATCAGCGGTACGCTGGTGCTTGGCCTGGCGCCGGTTTTTTTGTGCTGGAACGTTCGGGTGCCCCGTTCTGCGTTTCACCTGTCGGTAGTGGGCGGACTGCTGCTGGGCGGTTTTCTGACTTTTTTTCCGTTGCCCGAATCCCTGCGGCTGGGCGACGGAAAATACGGATCGCTGCTTAGTGTGAACCTGATCACTACGGCCTTCTGTTTCCTTGTTTTTGCCGGTAGTATGCTGTTTCAACCCAAGAACCATGACTGATCATNAGCGGCAGCATGCTCATATTCGGCGGTCCTTATTCTAATTTACAGGCGCTGGAAGCCCTTACATCAATCGCCGGTCAACTCCGGATTCCTGC
>NZ_MORL01000313.1 GCF_001870735.1 Arsenicibacter rosenii
TTCATCCCAGGCAACAAAAATAATTGCCAGATGCCGAAAGGGATTACATCCAATAGATCAATTTGAATAACACCGAAGCTATCGAAAACACCAGCCGTTACGAAAGATTCACCTAAAGTCACCTTAATGAATCATGAAAACAATTAAAAGTCTTTTGATTTACGATCAGAATAAGGAAGATATTAACCTCAATAAGCTATTAGACTCAATTCCATTACTTGAGGTTATCGAATCTACTTCCAGACCTGAAGCAGCAGTCAATATTTTGATTAATCAGCCGGTCGATCTTGTGTTTATTGTCATCAACTCNTTTAAAAGCAATTAATTATTCCCCGGCTATTATTATTATAAGTGATACAGAGAAATTTGCAGT
>NZ_MORL01000314.1 GCF_001870735.1 Arsenicibacter rosenii
TTCGAGTCGGCTTCTTTGGCCAGCTGCCGGTAATTGACAGCCATATTCCGGTACATGGCTTTCTGGGCCCGCAGCTCCTGAATATGCTTCTGCCAGGCTTCCTGTTCTTCCGATACAAGTTCAGCCATCTCCTGCGATCGCTGCTCATTCTCTTCCGCAATTCTGGCTTTGGCGCGGTTGATTTCGTCCAGGCGTTTCTGGTAGTTCTCCGGAGCGGGCACCTTGCTGCCGTTCAGGCGTTTTACCGGTGCATCCAGCTTTTTGGACACCGGCGGAATTTGTGATGGTTGTGCTGTCATACCAATACGTGGGCGCTGCCCGAATAGTCTTCGTCTTCAGATTTGTTTGTGAGCATCTGGTTATAGTAGGGC
>NZ_MORL01000315.1 GCF_001870735.1 Arsenicibacter rosenii
TTGCCCATAAAGATAACAGTTAATCACATTCCGAGTCTGTCCGCGACGCAAAAACTAAAAGACTGACCAGAGGCGTTCGTAGATTTATCTGTTCAATCTGAGGTAAGACCGGTTCAGATTGAAGACGTTGACACGGACTTCTCTGACCTGACAAGCAGGAATATCCCTGCCAGAATATANTGCCCCACATTCAGCAAGAATCTGTCTTCAAATGCTTCCTGATTTACCTTAAAAAAATCATCCATAAAACGCAGAAAGAAAAGAACGGTAATAACGAACCCAACCGACCTGCCATTTCTCCAGACGTTTCGCTTTCAGATGAGAAAAGCGCTCACAGGCATATAAAGTACGGTTATTTTGGTATTTTCCGG
>NZ_MORL01000316.1 GCF_001870735.1 Arsenicibacter rosenii
TAGTAAATAATATATAGTACTGATGTTTATTGGACACATAAATATCAGCTTAATATTGGCTACATACTTCTAATAGCCAATGTGTAATTTTTGACTATTATTTTAGTTATTCAGGGTAAACGTACTATTTGTTTTATTTATTAATTTAGTGGTATTTCTATCTAACCCGGCGCTCATATATCTGACAAAATAAGCGCCGGATTGAGAATTTTTATACTAATACCGCTAATAACGTTTATTCCGAAAATGTGGTACCTATCTCATCGGCGGCATCCAGCAGTCTTAAATATTTATCAAACCCAGCTTTATATTTGTTGCCTATGGGAATTTTTATTTCACCAATCCAAAAGTAGCTTTTATCGAAACTTGT
>NZ_MORL01000317.1 GCF_001870735.1 Arsenicibacter rosenii
GTCTCCTTGGCCTGATTCTTCAGGTACTCCAGATCCTTGCCGGTCATACCGGTAATGGCCGACAGCTCCTGCGCGGCATCCTCAAAACTGGTAAAGGCACCGATCACCCATTTGAAGCCTTCCACAATGTACGAGATCACTTGCAGGGCCATAAAGGCAGCGAACGCTTTTGAAACGGCACCTACGCCATTGGCCAGCTTGCCCCATGCCCCCGGCTGCTCTTCCAGCGTATTGCCCAGCTGCTGGTTGACCTCCTTCTGCTTGCGGACGGCCTCGGTGTGTTCCTTAGTGCCGGGAATCAGTCCTNTTTCACCGTCAGCGTGGCCCGCTTATTCTCATCGTCCCAGTCGGAAACGGTCGCCTTCCCCTT
>NZ_MORL01000318.1 GCF_001870735.1 Arsenicibacter rosenii
GGACTTCGGCATTGCGCAACACATAGAAAACATCGTTCTGATTAGCCCTTGCCTGATGACGGATAAGTAGTTTATGTAATCCGGCATACCAGAAAAGCCGTTCATCGCCTTTTTTTCCGGCTAGTTGCTGCAGGTGGTTGAATTCGGGAATGAGCCAAAGGGTGTCTTTTGGTAAAATCTTTCTTTTTCCGACATAACCAGTCCAGAAAGACGTTTGCCAAAGCTTACAGATCTGTTGATCANTAAGGTATCGATCTGCGCCTGAGCAAGGTTCGGCACTAGTAATGCAGCAAGACTAATCAACCTCCACCACAAACGGCAAAAAGGGTTCATACCTGATACGAATAGGATATAGGCTATGTGGGATGG
>NZ_MORL01000319.1 GCF_001870735.1 Arsenicibacter rosenii
TGCTTCGTTCGCATACGATCCGCCGAATACACCGCGTTCTTCCCGCAAGGCATCGAGGCGAATGGTTTTTAAAACAAGCCAGTCTGCCGGAGTGAGCTGACGGAGAGTATAGCCGGAAATAGCCATATTCATGGGCTGCATAGTCGGGGCGCAAGGTATTGAGAGGCGACAAAGGTACAACACAAAGGCACCAGCCAGACACCGCGCCGTTGTTTCCCGGCGGATTGGTCCGCTGCACCGGTTTGTAAGATTTGCGGTTTTGATANGGCACCGGGCCTGCGCAACTTTATCCGTCGTCGTTTATTTTTCAGGACGAACAATTGTTTATGGCCACAATAGAAAACGACTTTTCTTTTTTACAGGTTGAGG
>NZ_MORL01000032.1 GCF_001870735.1 Arsenicibacter rosenii
AAAACTCTATATCACGCAACTTGAATTAATCTAATAAAAAAACGGCAGAATACAGGAAAGTACATGATGGGTGAGTATTGGTTTTCGTCAATCTTTACGCTACTAAAGTAAAGCCCTTCCCGGCGGGGCTTTCTCTGGTAAAACGTATACCTGCCCTTTCTTATCAGAATCAAAATGAAAACACTGACTACCAGCATCTTATTCTCAATTACACTTATTTCCGGTGCCGTAAACGCCCAGAAAGCGCCGGCAAAAGCCAACGATTCAACAACCCCGCTGCACGCCTTACAGCCCGATTATAGTGTGCCGTATGGCAATCCGGGCATCGAAGGAGTCACTAAAGTCCTGAACCGGGTGTATACGTATCTGGACGCCGTAACGCCTACCGAAATCGTTGATAAAGCAACGGGTAAACCCATTACCGATAAAAGCAGTTTTAACCCGAATGCCGTCATTAAGCCCGGTGATTTCCGGCTCACCAGTTATGAGTGGGGTGTCACCTATGCCGGTATGCTGCTGGCGACCGAAGCCACCGGCGACCCGCGCTATGCGGCCTATACCAATAAACGGATCGATTTCCTGAACAGTGTCCGGTCTTATTTCAAGGATCAGGTAGCTGCTAACCCAACCGCCAATACATCATTGCGGCAGTTGCTGGCACCCCATGCGCTTGATGATTGCGGGGCCGTGTGTGCGGCTATGGTCAAGGCCTCCCTGGCAGGTGGCCTCAAGGTTGATCCTCGCCCGCAGATTGATACCTACATCAACTACATCCAGACCAAAGAACATCGCCTTGCCGACGGGACACTGGCCCGCAACAGGCCACAGAAAAACACCCTCTGGCTGGATGATCTTTTCATGAGTGTACCCGCCCTGGCGCAGATGGGCAAGCTGACCGGCGAAACAAAGTACTACGATGAAGCCGTGAAACAGGTGCTCCTGTTCTCAAAACGCATGTTCAACAAGGAAAAAGGGCTTTATATGCACGGATGGGTCGAAGGGATGGACACCCACCCTGAGTTCCACTGGGCACGCGCCAATGGCTGGGCCATCATGACCAAGGTTGAACTGCTGGATGTGCTGCCGGAAAACCACTCCGGCCGCCCGGCGATCCTTGCGTTACTGAAAGCACATGCCAAAGGGCTGGCCGCTCATCAGTCGGGTATGGGCTTCTGGCATCAACTCCTCGACCGGACAGATTCGTACCTCGAAACCTCGGCAACGGCAATTTACGCTTATTCCATTGCCCGTGCCATCAACCGGGGCTGGCTTGATCCGCTGGCCTATGGTCCGATGACGTTACTGGCCTGGAATGCCGTGGCGACCAAAGTCAATCAGCAGGGCCAGGTAGAAGGCACCTGCGTTGGTACGGGCATGGCCTTCGATCCGGCGTTTTATTATTACCGCCCGATTAATGTCTATGCTGCCCACGGGTACGGCCCTGTGCTGCTGGCCGGTGCCGAAGTGATCCATCTGCTGAAAAAACGGGCATTCGAAATGAACGATAGCTCGGTTCAGCTACTCGAAAAGCGATAAACAAATTATGATGCGAACAGCATGGTTGCTGGTACTGGCGGGCCCGGCCCTGGGACAGACAACACCGATGGCCTTTGATTTCGGTCCGGGTAACGTACAGAAAGGCTACACGCGACGTTTAATCCGGCACAGCCCGACCCGATTCAGTCGTGGTACTGGCCGCTCAGCCCAATGATTACCGCCATCAAACCGGACGGTAATTAACCCTGAACCCGTTATGAAAGCACATAGCCAACTTTTCTTTTTTCTGTTGCTGATTACCACCGTTGCGCAGGCACAACGGCTCATGGAAAACCTGGGCCGCGGGCTGATTGCCATCCCGCAAGCCGGCAACAGCGTCTATATCGGCTGGCGGTTGCTGGGCACAGAGCCCGATGAAATTGCGTTTAACCTATACCGGAAATCGGGGAACAGCAAACCCGTGAAGCTGAATGCAGCCCCCCTCCGGCAAAGTACCAACTTTGTCGATCAGGAAGCTGACCTCAGCAAACCAACGCAATATACGGTCAGAGCAGTCATGAACGGCAAGGAACAGGCTGACAGCAAACCGTTTATACTAGCGGCCAATGCCCCCATTCAGTCGTATCTGACCCTCCCGCTACAGACACCCGAAGGCTACGTCCCGAACGATGCGTCGGCGGCCGATCTGGACGGCGATGGCGAATATGATCTGGTAGTGCACCAGACCCGGAATGGCCGCGACAACTCGCAGAAGGGTCTCACCGGCGCGCCCATCCTCGAAGGCTATAAACTCGATGGCACCCTGCTCTGGCGCATCAATCTCGGTACCAACATCCGCGAAGGGGCCCACTACACCCAGTTTATGGTCTATGACCTCGACGGCGACGGACGCGCCGAAGTCGCCTGCAAAACCGCCGACGGCACCATCGACGGTCTGGGCAAAGTCATCGGCGATTCCAGTAAACACTGGGTCGACCGCGACGAAAACAGCCCCCGCTTCGGTAAAATCATGGACGGGCCGGAGTACTTCACCATTTTCGACGGCAAAACCGGAGCGGCCCTTGCTACAACCGATTACATCCCGTCGCGCAACCCCACCAATGGCTGGGGCGGCGTTGGCGGCATCGGCGGCAATGACAACAACGGCAACCGTGTCGACCGGTTTCTGGCCTGCGTCGCTTATCTCGATGGCAAACGCCCGAGCGTGGTCATGTGTCGCGGTTATTATGGCCGCACCGTTCTGGCCGCCTGGGACTGGCGCAACGGTAAGCTCACGTCCCGCTGGGTGTTCGATTCAAACGATATTCCGGACTATTCGGGCATGGGCAATCATAACCTGACCGTGACGGATGTTGACAGCGACGGCAAAGACGAAATCATTTATGGGTCCATGGCGGTTGACGATACGGGAAAACCGCTCTTTACCACTAAATTACGCCATGGCGATGCCCTGCACGTATCGGACCTCGACCCCTCACGGCCCGGTCTCGAAGCGTTTGGTATCCACGAAAACGAAGCGCGGATTCCGGGCTATGAAAACGGCTTCGGGGCGGCTCTGTTTGATGCACGGACGGGTGAAATCCTTTGGGGCAAAATGCCGGGGGAAGACGTTGGCCGGGGCGTGGCCGAAGACATTGACTCGACCAATGTCGGGGCCGAAGTCTGGTGGTCGGGGTCGAACGGGATTTACAATACCAAAGGTGACCGCGTCGGCGACAATCCTTCTTCGACCAACTTTCTGGTCTGGTGGGACGGTGACCTGACCCGCGAACTTCTCGACGGCAACCACATTGACAAATACCGTGCAGGCCGGTTGTTTACGGCCGAAGGCTGCTCGTCGAATAACGGCTCTAAATCAACGCCCGCCCTGAGTGCTGATCTCTTTGGCGACTGGCGGGAAGAGGTGGTGCTCCGGACGAATGACAACAAAAGCCTGCGCATTTTTTCGACGACCATCCCGACCCGCTACCGGTTTTATACGCTCATGCACGATCCGCAATACCGGCTGAGCATTGCCTGGCAGAACGTGGCCTACAACCAGCCGCCACACACCGGCTTTTTTCTGGGCCACGGGATGAAAACCCCGCCGAAGCCTTTTATCACGTTAACCCGATAGCCGCTATTGCATCAACCAACCTATTGATTATAACCTGTTCTGTATATGAAAAAGCTCTTATTATTTTGCTTTATCTGCTTTGCGTTCAGCCAGTTTCAGCAGCGCCCGACGCTTTACATCATCGGTGATTCGACGGTCCGTAACGGATCGGGCAAAGGCTCTGATGGCCTTTGGGGCTGGGGTAGCGTTATCAGTCCGTATTTCGATACAACCCGCATCCATATTGAAAACCATGCCATTGGCGGACGCAGCAGCCGCACGTTTCTGACAGAAGGCCGCTGGGATAAAATCATGGCGGCGCTTAAACCCGGCGATTTTGTGATCATGCAGTTCGGCCACAACGATGGAGGAGCCATCAACGACACCACCCGTGCCCGCGGCTCAATCAAGGGCATTGGCGACGAAACGGAAGAAATCGACAACCTGCTGACGAAGAAACACGAAATCGTACACTCCTATGGCTGGTACATGAAAAAGTACATCCGCGATACCAAAAGTAAGAGGGCCACGCCGATTGTGTGTTCGCTGGTGCCCCGCAATGTCTGGAAAGACGGTAAGGTACAGCGCGGGGTAAACAGCTACGCCACCTGGGCAGCGCAGTGTGCCGCCGCCGAAGGAACCACGTTTATTGACCTCAATGAGCATATCGCCAAAAAATACGAAGCCGGCTATGACGAAGCGAAACTGAAAGCGGAGTTCTTCCCCGGCGACCATACGCATACCAACCTGGCCGGCGCAAAATTCAACGCGGCGGCTGTCGTAGAAGGGCTGCAGCAACAACCCGCCTGCCCGCTGAATCAATACCTGAAAAAGTAATTAGTGGTTAGTGGTGGCACGACTTTGAGTCGTGCCACCACTGATTGGAATACCCCTGAGACAATAAAGTCTTCGTGCCTGTTATTGTCTTCGTACCTTCGTAGCAAAATTCCTTAACTACGACGATGAAGCAAACCCTTACCGCACTGGCCTGTGCCGGTCTGCTGACGCTTTCGCGTTTCGGGGCAATGGCGCAGCCCATTGCCCTCTGGCTGACGAACCCCAACGGCGCTGACCTGTTCAAAAAGCAACCTACTGCACTGACCTTTCAGTCTGCTTCGGCAACTGGCCCGGTCATTGAGCTCGACCCCGCCCAAACCTATCAGTCCATGGACGGCTTCGGCTATACGCTGACCGGCGGGAGTGCGATGCTGTTGCAAAAAATGGACGCCCACCAACGGGCGGCAATCCTGAAGGAACTCTTTGCGACCGATGGCAACAACATCGGCGTCAGCTTCCTGAGAATCAGCATCGGAGCTTCCGACCTCGACGACCGCACGTTTTCGTACAATGACCTGCCCGCCGGTCAAACCGACCCTGAACTGACTAAATTCAGTCTGGCCCCTGATAAACCCTGGCTTATTCCGGTGTTGAAGCAGATACTGGCCATCAACCCGGCCATCACCATTATGGGTTCGCCCTGGTCGCCGCCCGCGTGGATGAAAACCAACGGTGAAACCAAAGGCGGCAGCCTGAAACCGGAGTTTTATGCGGTATATGCGCAGTATTTCGTCAAATATATTCAGAGCATGAAGCGCGAGGGTATCCGGATTGATGCCATCACCATCCAGAATGAACCGCTGCATCCGGGCAATAACCCAAGCCTGCTGATGCTGCCCGAACAGCAGGCTGCGTTTATCAAAAACAACCTCGGACCGGCATTCAAAGCGGTGGGCATCACGACCCGTATCCTGCTCTATGACCACAACGCCGACCGCATTGATTATCCGATCTCAATCCTGAATGATCCCGAGGCGAAGCAATACGTCGACGGTTCGGCGTTTCACCTGTATGGCGGCAAGGTTGAGGCCTTGACAGAAGTACACAACGCCCATCCCGACAAACACATTTATTTCACCGAGCAATGGATTGGTGCGCCGGGCAATATGAAGGGGGATATGAACTGGCACGTCAGAAACCTGATTATCGGTGCAACCCGCAACTGGAGCCGGACTGTGCTGGAGTGGAACCTCGCCGCCGACCCGAAACAACAGCCCCATACCATCGGTGGCTGTACGGGATGTCTGGGAGCGCTGACTATCGACGGCAGTGCCATCACCCGTAATCCGGCGTATTATATCGTGGCCACTGCCAGCAAGTTTGTGCGGCCGGGTTCGGTCCGCGTTGCCTCGTCGATGCCGGATAAGCTGCCCAACGTGGCTTTCCGGACACCCAAGGGAGAACATGTACTGATTGTGTTGAACGAAGAGGCCGTTACTCAATCGTTTTCGGTCCGGTTCAAGGGCAAAACCCTGACCGCCTCACTGCCCGCCAACTCGGCAGGAACGTTTGTGTGGTAGCTTTCAGACCATGAAGACGGGAGGTGGCACGACTCTAAGTCGTGCCACCACGGCTAAACCTCTAAATCTGCACCGTCACGACCTTAATATCTTCCAGATAGAAGCCCGTGTGGAGGCGTTGGTGATCCTTGTAGTTGAACACCTGTCCGTCTTCGCGGACATGATCCAGCAGTGATAAATCCAGCGACTGTACGAGCCAGCCGGGCTGCTGCGGCGACATAGTTTTGACAATACCTTCTTCGGGCAGTTTTTTGTCGGGAGCCGCGTAAATAGCGGCAAATCCGTAGTTCAGATCGACAGCCGGCGACCAGGGGGCTTCTCCGATGGTCTGGGCAACAATCGTATACGCCTGATTTTCGAGCGCCCGGGCCCGGGCACCAACGTGTACGCGGGTGGCTCCACGGATCGTCTCCGTACAGCTTGGCGCCAGAATCAGCGAGGCACCGGCACCACCCAGCCAATGCGAGCCCAATGCAAATTCGACGTCATAGCAAATCTGAATGCCAAAACTACCCCAGTCGGCTTCAAACAGGGTCAACTGCTTATCGGCGGTTTCAATGCCCCATTCTTCATCTTCGAAACGGGTCATAAAAAACTTATCCTGATACCCTACCCTTCCTTTGGGCGAAAACACATATACGCGGTTTACCCGCCTGCCATTCTCAATGACCGGCAGACTGGGAGCAACAATGACCACCTGATGCATCAGGGCCAGCCCGGCAAATACCTCACAAAACGCCTCCTTCAAAGAATCCATTTCCTGAACCTGCTGCCGGATATCGTTCCTGACAGCGTCCGGAAAGATACTGACCAGCTCCATCGAGCCGTATTCCGGAAATAACAGAAGCTCAGCCTGTTGCGAAGCCGCTTCGTAGACCCACTGGCTAACGTGCGACTGCCAGGCCTCAAACGACGCATGGCTTGTGATGGGATATTGGGCCGCAGCCACGGTTACATTCATGGTTAATAAGGAGGGGTTTACTGGGTTAACGGCCGCATCCAATAGATCATTGGCTTTGGCGTCGAGACTGTTTCGCCGATATCGGGCCAGTCAAATTTACTTTGCAGGGCCGGTACTTTCCGGTAGCCGCGTTTGAGCCAGAAGGCGTCATTCGGGCGGTAGTCAGCGGGTTTTGCCGGATGGTGATCACCACGGTCAACCGCGCAGAAACAGGTTGCCTCATACATACCAAAATGACGGGCATGGGCTTCCCGCTCGTCAAAAAAACGATGTCCCAGGCCAAGGCCCCGGTATGTTTTCAGCAGCATACTTTCGCCGAAATAAAAAATACGGTCCACCGCCATGCCAGCGTTTTCAAACGGTTTCCGGACCTCTGCGGTTTCGTTAATCAGCG
Organism: Arsenicibacter rosenii; assembly: GCF_001870735.1. Classification (GTDB taxonomy): domain Bacteria; phylum Bacteroidota; class Bacteroidia; order Cytophagales; family Spirosomataceae; genus Arsenicibacter; species Arsenicibacter rosenii. The sequence goes on from NZ_MORL01000032.1 coordinate 7,305, forward strand.
GGATGCAGGTTGTGGCGCCAACCATGACCGGTCCGTCATAAACCGCAAACAGAAAGGCCCGCTCTGCCCGGGCATAAGTCTGAAGATACGCTTTTTCGTAGTCCTTCGAGCCTTCGTAGAGGTACGGGAAATCACGAAAGACCGTGATCCGCAACGACGCCAGCGCCTCAAAGACCTCCCCGATGCCAGCCCCCTGTTTCCTGACAAACGACAGACTTCCCATAGTCGTCACCACTATTCCGATACCAGCTTAATCCACAGCGGCAGGTTGTAATAGGTTGTTACCCGCGAGATTTTACCGTCAGTAACCGCCAGAAATGCAGCGGCCGGCAGCACATAGGTCTGCCCGTGAGCAGGTGGCAGCCCTTCTTCCCCCTGTTTATATATGCCGTTTACGACAAATTCAGCGGCAACCCGCGAGTCGGCAGGCTCTGTAAAAAAAACCATATCTGTCAGGGTTTCGTCATAGGCGGTATCCATCATCCGGAGAAAATCAGTAAATTTTTCGATACCAATACGCACATCCCCCTGATTGGCCTCATGCCGGATCTCAGGATGAAGCAAGGCTAACATACCTTGCCAGTCTTTCTGGTTGAAACATGCGTAATACTGTTGTACGATTTCTAGAGCGGTCATGTAATTGTAAAGGTTAACGCTGTTGCTGCGCCAAAAATAATACAGATTGTATGGTGCAATACCTGTGACATACAACTTTACCAGAAAGCGTATTGGTTCCCCCGAAGCCTCCCCCCTGCAAATAGTTATATTCCGGATCCTTTTTTTATGTCTTTATGATACCTAACCACTCAATAATAAACAATATTTATTATTTTGTTTACTCTTATATTCAACAACTAATACTATATATAAACAAAAATTCAAAATATTATTCCGTCATTATTTTTTAAAACAAAATCTGCTATGTTTAGGCCGTTAACCACCTATCTTCTGTATTATGTTAAAAAATGCATTTACTATTCTAACACTTCTGATTGCATCCTTAACCATTTCTTTTGCCCAGAACCGGTCTCTTTCCGGTACGGTTAAAGATGAAAAAGCAGCGCCGCTTGCCGGTGTCAGTGTTCAGATAAAGGGAGTAAACCGGGGCACCGTTACCGACAATGAAGGGAAGTACCGGATTGATGTTTCCGACAATGCAACCCTTGTCTTTAGCTTTATCGGGTTTAAACCGCAGGAGATCGGCGTAAAAGCCGGTCAATCCGCCATTGATGTTACCCTGGCCGAAAATGCGGAACTACTCAGCGAAGTGGTGATTGCGGTTGGTAGCCGCAACTCGAAGCGCACCATTACCGACTCCCCGATCCCGGTCGATATTCTGTCGGCTACAGACCTGCGCAGCACCGGACAGCCGACGTTCGATAAGGCATTGCAATACCGTGTGCCATCGTTTAACACCGTCAACACGCCCGTCAACGATGCGACCTCCCTGCTCGACCCCTACGAAATCCGGAACATGGGCCCAAGCCGTACGCTGATCCTGATTAACGGCAAACGGAAAAATACCAGTGCGCTGATGTATATTCAGACCTCGCCCGGCCGTGGCGAAAGCGGTGCCGACATTTCGGCGATTCCGCAACAGGCCATCAAACGGGTTGAAATCCTGCGCGATGGTGCCTCGGCACAGTACGGCTCTGACGCCATAGCCGGGGTTATGAACATCATCCTGAAAGATAAATACGATTACGGTTCGGCAACCCTTTCGGCCGGCATCACCGCCAAGGGCGACGGCCAGTTGTTTGGCATTGCCGTCAACAACGGAGCGAACTTCGGCAAAGGTTACCTGAATTACACCATCGACTTCAGTCGCTCCGCCCTCGCTAACCGCCCAGGTAAGGTCAGTGCTGAGGCCGAAGCTGACCCGGATATGGGTTTTGGCGCCCCGCTGGCACAGGTAAAGGCGTTTCTGGCGCAGAAACCGGATGCCGGCAATATCAACGGACAGCCGGAAACAACATCGGCTAAGTTTCTGATTAACGGCGGAAATCCACTGAGTGATAATACGGAATTCTACTACACAGCGGCGTATGTTTACAAGAAAGTAAACAGCTTTGCAAATTACCGGACGCCGTATTGGCGCACAACCGACGATGGCCTGCTGACGCCTGCCGGACAGCCTTACATGGGCTACGTGCCGACGTTCCAGGGTGACCTGAACGACTACCACGCCACCGTCGGCCTCCGCAGCGAAACCAATGGCTGGAAAACTGACCTCAGTTTTACGACCGGTGGTAACAAGCAGCTGTATACAGTGTCGAACACCCGCAACCGTAGCCTGGGCAAAAACTCCCCGATCTATTTCAAACCGGGTGGCTATTCATTCTCACACAATGTCGGTAACATCGATATTTCGAAGGCTGTAACCGACAAGCTCAACGTGGCTTTCGGCAGCGAGTTCAGGGCCGAAACGTTTACGGTCTATGTAGGCGATACGGCTTCGTATGTCGGTACAGGCGCCGACTCATTTCCGGGCATTACCCCGAACAACGCCGGTACCAACACCCGGTTCAACTTCGGGGGATACGTCGATCTGGGTTATGATGTTACCAAAGATTTCCTGATCAACGGTACATTCCGGGCCGAGCGCTACAGCGATTTCGGAAATGCAACTGTTTTCAAAATCAGCTCACGCTACAAGCTCCTCGACGATAAACTTACCCTGCGGGCCTCGTATTCGACCGGATTCCGGGCACCGCTGCTGCACCAGATTTATCAGCAGCTGGCACAGGCCAGTTTTGTGCCGGGCCAGGGGATTCAGACCAAAGGGATTATTAATAACGTAAGCCCGCAGGCTTTTGCGTTGGGCGTACCCAAACTGACCCCGGAAAAATCAGCTAACTTTACCTTTGGTCTGGGTCTGAACCCGAACCGTAACCTGAGCATTACACTTGATTACTACAACATCAAAGTAAAAGACCGGATTGTACTGGGTTCAGAAATTGCCGGTACAGCTGCCGGCAATACGGCTCTGGATAAAATCCTGACGACCAACGGCATTGTGGCCGTCAGCTTCTTCTCTAACGCCCTGAATACTACCACATCGGGTCTGGATTTTGTGATTTCGCAGCGGAATCTGTTACTGGGCGGAAATAAGCTCGGAATCAACCTGGCGGGTAACTACACGTTCGAAAACAAGTATACGTCCGTGAAAAATACAAAGCTGATTGCCGATGCGGGTAAATCGGTATTCGACCGGACGCAAAATGCCCTGCTGTTTACCTCCCGGCCAAAATATAAGATGATCCTTGGCTTTGATTATCAGATCAAAAAGATCATCTTCAACCTGAACAACACCCTGTTTGGCCCGACCCGTTTCCACCAGAGCGGTCTGAACGAAAACACGGATACCGAGTTTGTTCCCCGCGTCGTAACTGATCTGAGCGTTTCGATCCCGTTCTCGTCGAAAGCTACGCTGACGCTGAACGCCTCAAACCTGTTCAACGTCATGCCAAAGTGGAATTTTATCGACCTGAAAACCGGCACCAAAACGCACTACAACGCCAACGACAACGTACCGAGCCAGAAATACTTCAGCCAGTATAACATGATCACGTTCAACGGACGGTATTCAAACGTAACCTACGACGGTTCACATTTCAGCCAGCTGGGTACCATTTTCAATGCCCAGTTTAACCTGAAGTTCTAATACAAAAAAACGTATAGAGCCGCAGCGTCCTGCGGCTCTACACGTTTGCAATAATTACATGCGTATCAAAGGCATACGACGATTTAACAATCGTTTCGACCACAGAAAAGCCTGCCTCTTTCAGCAATAGTTTTACTTCAAAAGGCAGGAATGCCCGCAAGGTTGCCAGATCACGACCGATTTCAGCAAATGACCCGTCTCCCCTTTGCCGGGCAAAATAGGCCGAATGCCAGTTCCAGGTTAAGCCGGTTGCCAGATTGGGCACATACCGGCTCTCACGCCGATAGTCCGCTGTTCCGAATGAAGCGTCATGTACCAGTACCTGGTCGGGTTGTAAACGGTCAAAAAACGACGTGGCTTCGATAAAATCGAAGATCAATATCCCCTCCGGATTGAGCGCACCGGCAATGTGCCGGAAGGCCGACAGCACCTGCGCATTCGTCAAGACATACGAAATACTGCGGGCCGTAATCAGCACGGCGTCGAACGGTTCGGCAACGGTAAAATCTGTCATATCGGCTTCCATGAACCGCACATCCGGCGCATGTTGCCTGGCCAGGGCCAGCATATCGGCGCTGATGTCCATACCTGTATAAGCCACATGCGGACTCAGCCGGCTCGCCAGATGCCCGCTGCCGCAACCAATTTCGAGCACAGACCGGCAATGATGCTGCTGCAGCAATCCGTTGTAAAAAATAAACTCTTCATCATAATCAATGAAGGTCCGGTACATGGCATCGTAAACGGCTGCCAATGTTGTATATAGCGTTGTCCGGTGGTTTTCCATGGCACCGGCAAATTACAACAATTACCACGGCATCCGCTTATTGTCCTGCCAGAATCCGCCGGTTTCTGCTAACGGCGCATCCGTTGCCATCCAGACGATAGCTTCCGCTCCTTTTTCGACCGGGCGCGGTGCAGAAGCACCTCCCATGTCGGTACGCGTCCAGCCGGGACTTACGGAGTTCACCGCGATGTTATGCTCTTTCAGCGACGACGCCAGCTGACGGGTGACGGCATTCAGTGCAGCTTTCGAAATACTGTAGGCCGGTGCGTAGGTTTCCATGTTTTCCAGCGAGGCCACCCCGCTCGATACGTTGATTATGCGGCCCCCGTCCGGGCTTTTCTGCAAAAAAGGCAGAAAGTCCTGCGTTACCAGAATAGGGCCGATGGTGTTGGTCTTAAGCGTCCGTTCCAGCATTTCGGTATTCAGGCACAGGATATTCTCCCCATGGTCTTCCAGAATACCGGCGTTATTGATCAGCACATCAAGGTGATCTGCTTTCTGGGAAAACGTGCCGACCGCCTGCCGGATGCTCACCGGATCGGTTACGTCGATAGGCAGGCAGATGGCTTCATAGCCTTCCGAACATAACTCCTCGCAGGCCGACCGCCCTTTCGAAAAATCACGCGAACCAATAAAAACGGCGAATCCGCGTTTACAGAGTTGTCGGGCTACTTCGTGGCCGATACCACGATTGGCTCCCGTGATCAATGCTATTTTTGAATGTTGGGTTTTCATAACGTTTTTCATTAATATGGCTCCTGACAGGTCGAGGCTTACTCACTAGCATAAAGCCTTTTTCGCAACCAGATGTTTATAACTCCCTACCGAATACTCAAAACCGGTCGCCTTTCACTCGGTCGCCCATTCACCTTAGTCTAATTACTCGTAACATTGTTACCATTCAACTCCCGTATTTTTATGAAAAAGATTTGTCTTTCAGCGGTTATGATATGTTTGTCCGGTTCGCTTGTAGTTGCCCAGACGACGCCGGCCAAAAAAACAACGACAACCACTACGAAACCAACGTCGGCCACCAGCACCAAACCAGCCGGTAGTGTTACCAAACCAGCCAGCACCGCGCCCGCAGCAGCACCGGCCACCACCACGACCTCCGGTGAGCCGTCTGAAAACCGCCTGCAGAAGATGTATGACGAGTACCACGGTGTTAATCAGTCAAAACCAGGTTCAACCGCCACGACACCAGCCAAAACCGGAACAACCGGCAAACCGGCCGGCCGGCCAGCTGCCACGACACCAGCCCCGGCGCCGGCGCCAACCGCAGTTGCCATGTCTGATGACGAGGCAGGGTTCCATATTGGCTTCCGCGCGGGTGCGTCCTACCTGCTTCCGCTCGAAAGTGTTGACGGTGCTAAACTCGGCAGCGAAGTAGGCTATGTAGGCGGCCTGGTTCTGAATTTCGGCCGTGGCATTTTCTCGTTCCAGCCAGAAATCAACTACAGCCAGCAGAAAATTAAAGCCACTGCCACCGGTACAAACCTCGATTTGTCTGTCACAGGCATTGAAAACCGGATCGAAGTGCCGCTCTTGCTGAAATTTTCATTCGGTGATCCGGCGGCTACGCGCTTTTTTGTGAATGTTGGTCCATATGGTGCCTATGCGCTGAGCGGGCGTACTAAAGGATCCATTCTTGGCGTACCTTACGATGAAAAAGTAACGTTTAACGGCTCAGAAGGCCGGATATCCTACGGTGCCGCCGGTGGTCTCGGGGTAGCCCTGCCACTGGGTCCGGGCCATTTAACGGTAGAAGCCCGTGCGCTCTACCACATCGGCGATAACAGTCCGAAAGCCACAACGCCAACCTCACCGACCGAAGATCCGTCAACGATTAAACGGGCCTTGTTACAAGGTACCATCGGGTATATAATTCCAATCGGCGGCCGGTAACGTATCGGCGATTAACTCGTAGAGACGCAATATCTTGCGTCTCTTTTTTATACCCCAATCAACCCTGAACACCAAACCCGACGATGTTTTTGAGACGCAAAATATTGCGTCTCTACACGAAGGGTAGTGAATTGTTCCACAACCAGTCTACATTTTGGGGTGTAATGTCCGGATTACGGGTTGTTTTGGGTTTACAATCCTGAAAATACCCGCCGTTATTGCTCTCGCCAATGGCTTTCAGCGGGGCCGCGGCCAGCCAGATCGATGTTTCAGCCCCCTTTTCCGGCGTCCGCATAAAGGGCTGGGCGAGTGCCAGCGCTACTTTAAACAGACCGGTCGAGGTGTTAGCGAAGTTGGTTTTTACCACACCAGGGTGCACCGAATAGGCCGTTATGCCCGTTCCGGCCGTTTCTTTAGCCAGTCCTTTCGCAAACAGCAGGTTCGCCAGTTTGCCGTCGCAATAGGCCTGTAACGTAGAAATGCCTTCGATCCGGCGGAACAACCGTGCCTTACGCCCCATCTGATAGGCTGCCGACGACAGGCTGATTACCCGCACATCTTTTGTCTCAGCAGCAGTCCGTTTCAGCAGCGGCATCAAGTGATGGGTAAGTACGAAGTGGCCGACGTGATTGGCAAAAAACGATTTTTCAATGCCCTGGCCGGTTTTGCCACCTGTTACAAATTCAATTTTATCGGGTGTGTAGCCCGCATTGTTGATCAGCACATCCAGCCGGTCGTAATGATCGATCACGTATCCCGCCGCCTTCCGGACCGAATCCAGATCCGACAAATCGGCCTGTAGCAGTTCCGCATTGATCTGCGGATTGGCTTGTTTGACCTCCTGCAGGGCCCTGGCCCCCTTTTGTTCGTTCCGGCAAAGAAGAATCAGATTAAAGCCACGCTGTGCCAGGGCTTTGGCCGTTGCCAGCCCGATCCCAACATTGGCTCCTGTTATTAGTGCAGTTTTCATAGTGAATTCAGGAGAATATAAAACAGACAGAGACGCAACGGATTGCGTCTCTGTCTGTATAACCCAAAAGGTTAGTATGTTGTTATGCCTGGAAGGCCGGAGCAAACTCATTCTGCGCGAAATCGGCCAGTTTGACCTTACCAAGCTGCCCCGTGCGGTTGGCCCAGTAATCTTCCTGCATTTTACCGGTTCGCAGGGCTTCGCCCATAGCGGTATAGTTAGACGCCACTTCCTCGTTTAACCCCGCCTGTAGCATGCCGCCTTTCTGTTGCTCATCCGTAAAAACAACCCATGGCGTTTCGGGCTTACCAGCCGCAGCACCCAGCGCACCGGCGATCTCATCGGTAGTCACCTCATCGCTCACGATATAGCGGATCTGATGGCCTGTAAAGTCCAGATTCAGGAGTTCCTGCAAGGCAACGGCAGCAATATCATTGGTATGTACAAGCGCCAGTTTGAATGCCGGTCCGCCGAAATTACTGCCGGTGATTCCCATGTGTTTAATCATCGGAATCATGGCAAACAGATTATAGAAGAAATACGAAGGCCGCAGGATTTTAGCACTCAGTCCATCAACCGCTTTCAGTTTTTGTTCCAGATCATACAATCCGTCGACGGGCCCGCATCCGGCGCCGAGATGAGCCCCGATGCTGCTGAGCACAACCGCAAACCGGATATCGTTAGCCCGGATGGCACCAATGTAGTTATCAGCCACCTGATTCATGTGTCCACGCCAGTCTGTTACGTCGGATTTAGGCGGAATCATCAGGTAAACCGCATCAGCACCGGCAAAGGCCGCCTCAACGAAAGCCTGATCTGCCACATCGCCAATGGCAGCCGTGGCTCCGATGGACTCGATAGCGCCGGCATTGCCGGGCTTGCTGGTGATGACAGTTACTTCGTGGCCTGCTTTTACCAGGCCTTCAACAATAGGTTTTGAAATATGGCCCAGTGAGCCGGTAATTGTGTATTTCATAATCAGTAGTAGTACGTATTATCAGATTAAAACAGTAACTTCCATCCATTAAAAAATAAATCCTTGCCGGGCTCACCGCGCAGCTGACGCAGCACGTCATTCGTTTGGGTAGCAGGCTCGTCGATCCCCGTTTTTTTCTCCCGCACAATCGCCGTTATTCCCTCTTCTGCCAACTGCTGGCAAACTTCTTTTGTTATGGCACTTCCTTTTCCTGCCAGCAAGCCCACACATGGTTTGTTGTTTTTCATAACTCAAATTTGTTTGCACATACAACAATATTCTCAAAAAATTTTACTCGCTTTCCAGCGCACGTACTGCCCGAAACACCTGCTTAGCGAGGGCATGCGCCTGTTCTTCGCCAATAGCCGACATATACCGTTCGCCGGTACGTTCCCAGGCCGTCCGGATCGCTCCGGTCATATCCATTCCTTCTGCGGTCGGATACACAAATGTATTTTTCCCTTCTGCCTCGCGTTTCACCAGTCGCTTCTGTTCCAGTTTTTCGATCAGGCGCGTTATGGTCGATGGGGTCAGATAGAGTGAATTACTTAACTGCGTTGGTGTAATGCCGGGAGACTCAATCACTTCGATCAGCAGATAGGCATGTGAATACGACAAACCGAACCGTCCGAACTCCTCCTCCCCTATGGCCGTAATGGCACGGGCCAGCGCATTTGCCGAAAACATCAGGCAGGCACTAAATCGGGTTACTGGTTTTTCAACGTCGGCTTTCATCGTTATACATTTCTTCTGGCACAAAGGTACTGTTTTTATTTGTATGCACAAGCATGAGTCGATAAAATAATGACAGCAAAGGGAAATAGCCGTCTAACGGGCGGGCGTATCAACCTAAAAAAGGGGTACTGATTTACCTGGTAAGCCGCGTTTTTCTACCCTGTATATACTGACAGGATTACAGGATTTGATGATAGCCTGTGCATCCCGTAATCCTGCCAGTTGCCGGTCAGATATTGTCAGAACTTACGGGCGTAGCCCATGCGGATCACCTGCGTTTCGTAGTAGTCTGTACTGGTGTAATGGAAGCCGTTGCCCTGCACCTCACGACGGATTTTCAGCGTATTGAACAGGTCTGTAGCATTCACAAAAACCTCCCCTTTACCCTGCTGAATCGTCTTCTTTACCCCGGCATCGACCGAGAACCGGGCATACACTTTCCCTTGCGGCACCAGATCAGGAGCCTGATAAAGGACCGTAAACTGGGCTTCGAGCTTATTCGGGAGCTTAAACTGACCGTTTAGCTTTATGCTGCCCGAAAACAGTTGCTGACGCGGTGCGGTATAAGGACTCACCACCGGATACTTATTAATGATGCTGAACGCATCAATGGTGTTCTGATAGCCGTTCATGTTCAGACTAATGGTTCCCCATGCACTAACGGACTGCGACACCATCAGCTCGATACCTGAGCTGCGGCTCCGGCCCGCATTCTGGAACACATTGTAGATCAGCGTACTGCCTGGTACAATGGTACCGATCCGCGTAATTGTCGACTGCATTTCCTTGTGGTACAACGCCCCGTACAGATACCCGGCCGTCCAGTTGGTTTTATAGCCTAACTCCAGCGAGGTCGTAAACTGAGGCCGCAGGCCCGGATTGCCGACTTTGATGATTCCGGCATCGTCGTATTTCGGGAAAATCCGGATGTCGACCTCATTCGGCCGATCGACCCGCCGGTTGACAAAGAGCGAAAGGCGGTTGTTGCTGTTTAGTTTCCACGCAAGCCGCACATTCGGGAACGGCCGGGCATACTGGTAACCATCACTTTTGTAGGTATTGTGGTTTGGGTTTACCTCATACTTCAGATCAACGTATTCGAGCCGGATCCCCGCCTCTACTTCCAGCTTACGGGTTTCGATCAGGTAATTTCCGTAAACCGCCGGAATTACCTCTCCGTAGGTGGCCCGTCCGCCGGCATTGGTATCAAGCGGTGAGTATAGTCCCGGAAAAAACTGCATATTGGTCGGAATGGTACGACGGCGCAGTTTGGCACCGGTTTCGAGGCGGCCATAGCGCAGCGGCTGCACATAGTCGAGGGTCAGGTCGGTTACGTTCTCATCGGATAAGAGTTTAAACGAATCCCGGCCCTGAAACGTCGGGTAAATGTTGTCGAAGAAATAGTTCTCGTCTTCGCGGTGAAAGGTGTAGTTAACCCCCAGATTCAGCAACCGGCCCGGCTGCCGGTACTTGTGTTGCCAGGCCGCTGTTGCGGTGACAGTCGTTTTTATTTCGTCTTCCAGAAACTGCCACAGGCGCAGCCGCTCCGTCAGGGTTTTGTCAAAAAACGGCTCGTCGCCCCGGTCAATGATGCGTTCGCTGCTGAACAGCCCCGAAACGGTCACGGTGTTACGGTCGTCGATAAACCAGTCGAGCCCACCTTTGGCGGTGACGATGTTCGTATTCCGGTTGCGTTTCAGCTGTTGCCGCACCACCTGCCCGTCGTCATAATAACGGTCGGTAAACTCGTTTTTATTGAGGGTCTGCGTGTACAGGTTGTCGGCCTGTAAAAAAAGGTTCACTTTGTTTTTGCGGTAATTCAGCGATACCGACGGATTGATTTTGGGCGTAACCTGATACTGCGGCCGGATAGTGGGGTAGTTTTCCCGTTTTACCCACAACGCTCCCACACCGGCGGCCATGCCTGCTTTTCCGTTAAAGCCATCCTTACGCTCTTTTTTAAAAATGATATTGATAATGCCGGCATTGCCGTTAGCGTCGAATTTTGCGGAGGGGTTATTGATGATCTCAATTTTTTCGATGGCCGAGGCCGGAATATTGGCTAATCCCGACTGATTACCGAAGCCGGTAAGGGCCGTTTGCCGCCCGTCGACCAGCACCATCACGCGGTCGCTGCCCCGCAAAAGCACCTGCCCGTCGCCGCTGACGGTGATACCCGGCAGATTTTTCATGGCTTCGAGTGCCGATCCACCCGCCTGGCTCAGGTTATCGGCCAGGGTAAAGGTCTTTTTATCCATCGAAGCCGCTACAGCCTCTGCCTTTGCCGACACAACCACTTCGGACAGCTGACTGACCACTTCCGGCAGATCAATAATGCCCACATTCAGAAAATCACTGGCTTTACCCACCAGCACCGGCTGGTATTGTGTCTGGTAACCCACCAGCGAGATCCGGAGCCGGTATTCGCCGGGTTTGACCGGCCCGACCGAAAACAGGCCATCTTCCTTCGTGATTGTGCCCGTTACAAAGGTGCTGTCCCGGACATTCATGACCGTCACGCTGGCATAGGGTAACGCTGTTTTTGTTTTGCTTTCCTTTACCAGACCAGACAGAATTACGCTGGTCGACTGGGCCATGAGGTCAGCAGTTACCAACAACAGCGGGAAAAAGATAAATAAACGGCGCATAGCTTTTCACAGTACGTAATTCTCCAAAAATAATCCGCCTTTTTGAAGCAATTCTGAAGCAAGGCTACAGATTCCCTTCAGATTTTGCCGCCAAATTTGATAAATTGTTGTGCCATGAAAATTCTGCTCGTTGAAGATGAGCCGGCGCTGGTTGCGGCCATCAGCCGGTTTCTGGAAGAAGAACACTACGTCGTCACAACGGCAACGACCTACGCCAGTGCCTCAACTGCCATGCACGATTACGCCTATGACTGCATTGTGCTCGACATTGGCCTGCCCGACGGTAACGGACTTGATCTGATCCGTCAGCTGAACGCCGGTTCAGCCGATACCGGCACGGCAGGCCTGATCATTATTTCGGCAAAAGACTCTCTGGATGACAAGCTGCTGGGACTCGAACTGGGTTCAGACGACTACATTACGAAACCCTTTCATCTGCCCGAACTCAATGCCCGCATCAAGTCTGTGCTGCGCCGCCGTCTTTTTGGGGGTAATAACCTGATCACGTTCGGCGACATTACCGTCGATTCGTTGTCGCACCAGGTAAAAGTCCGGCACCAATCCATTGAGCTGACAGAAAAAGAATACCAGCTGCTGGTCTTTTTTATGGCAAACCCGAACCGGTTACTGACCAAGGCTGCCATTGCCGAATATGTCTGGGGCGACTACATGGACGGGGCCGACTCCCACGATTTTCTGTATACACACATCAAAAACCTGCGCCGGAAACTGATTGACGGCGGCTGTCCCGACTACCTCCGGACACGCTACGGAGCGGGTTATTTATTCAGCAAAACCGCATGACCCTGCTCCGGAAAACCCTGCTATACCTGTTGCTGGTGATGCTTCCCGTTGCCCTCGGCGGAGGCTGGCTCTTCGACACGCTGATCCGGCGCGGCATTTATTACGAAATTGACGAGCAGTTGAGCAGCGATCTGGCCTACATTCAGCAACAGCTGATCAGGCAGCAGGTCACCGTCGGTCAGGATCATCACCTGCTCGACAACCCGCATATCGAACCGGTTGCCGGCCCCGGACAGCTTACTCCCGTTTATTCGGATACGACGGAGTTTGACTGGCGCGAGCACAACCCCGTACCGGTCCGGCAGCTCAAAGCGATCCTTACCGTCGGCGATAAGCACTATCTGGTTGTGGTCAAGCAGGCCATGGGCGAATTTGATGAAATTGCACGGCTGCTGTCCATCAGTGTTGTCGGCGGATTTATGCTCTTACTGGGTCTGCTGGTTGTTCTGAACAGTTGGGTATCGAAGCGGCTATGGACGCCATTTTTCACCCTGATTGAGCAACTGCGTACCTTCCGGCTGGATGCGTCCGAACCCGTTCGGTTTTCGGGCAGCAGCATTGCCGAATTCGACCACCTGAGCGCAACACTCAATGACATGAGTCAGAACCTGCAGCAGCAATACCAGCTGCAGAAGGCTTTTACCGAACATGCTGCTCACGAATTACAAACACCGCTGGCCGTCATTACGACACAACTCGATCAGCTTCTGGGGACAGAACCGCTTACCGGAGAACAGGTTGCGCTGATGGAGTCGGCGCAACATTCGGTCAGGCGGCTGGTTCATCTCAACAAAAGCCTGCTCCTGCTGACAAAGGTCGAAAACCAGCAGTTTGCCGGCTTACAAACCGTAGACCTGAGCAGTCTGGCCGCGCAGCAGTGCCGGCAGTTTGCGCTCTATGCCGCACACCGGGGCCTCGACTGGCAGGTCTCCATTGCGGCAGGCGTTACCCGCCGGCTGAATCCCTATCTGGCCGATGTGATGTTCAGCAATCTGCTTAAAAATGCCATGCTGCACGCCACGGCCAACACGAACGTATATATCACCCTGACAGCCAGCTCATTTACGATCCGGAATACCGGCGAGCCCCTGCCGTTTCCGGAAGATCAGTTGTTTAGCCGGTTCGTTAAACATCCCGCCCGCCCCGACTCAACCGGCCTGGGCCTTGCCATTACCCGCGAAATAGCCCGCCGGTACGACATAGCGCTTAACTACAGGTATCATAATGACATTCAGGAGCATGTATTCATGTTGGATTTCCAGACAAGTCAGTAACCCCGGCGCCGCTTAATACCCTTTTTTTCGGTCACAACGTACACGATGATTCCCATCAACGATTACTTTTGTTTATTCCGTTCATTATCCTACGTTTTTGACTTTCCGAATGCAGCGTTTAACGTCAATCTGGTTTTGTTTTATCGTCCTGTTTGCCTGGCAACCGATTTTTGCACAGATACACCTCACCTATCCGACGGAGCGGATGGTGGTCCAGCGCAACAACAACAACCAGGCGACCGTTCAGGTGGCCGGCAGCTTTAACCAGCAACTGGATCAGATCACATTTGATGTTATAAACCGGATATCGGGGGCAACCAGCAGTAACGTGTTACTGCTCAACAATCCGGCAAACGGGCAGTTTACCAGCACCATGACCCTGGCCGGCGGCTGGTGGCAGATCATTGTTAAAGGCATCCGGAACAATACCGTTGTTGCCCGCGATACGCTGCAGCGCTTCGGGGTCGGGGAAGTGCTGGCCATCATGGGGCATTCTGATGCCCAGGGGTCTACCTGCATTGATAATACCAGCGGCAGTACAGACAATGCCTGCCCTACGCTTAGCGGTGCCTCTGATGACCGCGTGAGCTGCATCCGGCTGAACGACAACAACAACAGCGCCGATTTTTCGTCGGCCAGTCTCTCCAATTACGAAAATACTGCTGACCCGGCCTATCTGCCCGGACCCGGCAACTTTGCCCATCTTGATACCTATGTCGGTATGGCGCCATTTGCGCGGTTTGCGTGGTTCTGGGGCTACCTGGGCGATTTACTGGTGCAGCAACTGGGCGTACCGGTGCTATTCTTTAACGGAGGTTTCGGTGGCTCAAACATGGAGCATAATTATAAGGCAGCCTATGACATCCCGTTTACCCATGGTTTTGTGCGCTATGATCTGCGGATGCCCTATGCCAACATGCGCAGCATCATGAACTTGTATACCCCCACCACCGGCATCCGGGGGGTCCTGCTCCTGCACGGCGAAAATGACCGCGGAAACGATGTTACCTCACCAACTCTTCAGACGTATTACAAAGGGGTTATTGATAAAGTCCGTTCTGAATTTAACATGCCGTCACTGGCGTGGAGTGTCGCTGTTTCGGATTATGCAGCCGGTTTTTATCCTTATATCCGGGATGCGCAGCTGAGTGTTATTCAGACGGCCAATTACAATGTGTATCGCGGTCCCGATCTGGGTGCTATCAACAGCCAGCAAGACCGGCCGGATGGCATTCACTATTCACCGACCGGTCAGCAGAAAGTAGCACTGGCCTGGGCAAGCGCCTTGTTATCCGGTAACTTCTTTACCACCTCAACCCCTTATACGGCTCAGCAGCAACCGCTGACGTCAATCGCCTGCGCTACGGGCAATCAGTTAGTCCTTTACCAGTCCACTGCCTATGCCCGATATGTCTGGGATAACGGACCAAACACCCAGAGCATTATGGCCGGACCTGGTACGTACAGCCTGCGCGTTCAAAATAGTCAGAACAGGTATTTCTTCCCGCCCGCGGTGGTAGTACCAGCCAACGTTGCGGTCTCAACGCCGGCTATTACCCCGACAAGCGCTACCCTTTGTGCAACGCCAAGTGTAACGCTGACTTCGGGCAACAGCACCAATAATGCCTGGAGTACCGGTGCGGCAACCCAGAGCATTGTGGTCACAGCAGCAGGCACATACAGCCTGCAGGCGGTCAATCCCGTCTATGGCTGTCTGTCAGCACCGGCTACCGCAACGATTTCAGCGGGCAGCGCACCGGCCATTGCCATTTCGCCGGCCAATGCCACCCTGACCAGTGGTCAGAGCCTGATTCTGAATGCAGTCGGTTGTAACGGCGGCCAGCTACGCTGGTCGACTGGTTCTACAGTAGCCGCAATTGCCGTCAGTCCGACCAGTACCACGGGATATTCTGTCAGTTGCAGTGTTGGTACCTGTACGTCATCGGCATCTACCACCGTTTTCGTACCTGTCAGCAGTACGCTGCCTTATGCAGATCTATCGCTGAAAATGGCCGTCAGCAATCGTACTCCACAAATTGGCGACGCGGTTACCTTTACGCTGAGCGTCAAAAACTCGGGGCCCGGGAGCGCAACCACGGTCAGTTTTGAAAACCGGTTGCCCCCCAATCTGAGTTTTGTTTCGTCGTCGTCCTTAACGCATGCAAACGGCATTGTGAGCGGTACGATTACTAATCTGGCAGCAGGCAGTACGGCAACACGGACCTTTCTGGCGCAGCCACTGGCGCCCGGAACCTATCAGAATGCGGCTGAAATCATGACATCAACCAATCCCGATCTGAACAGCCAGCCAGGTACCGGTACCGCCGACGGCCAGGACGACGCCGCCTCGGTTGATTTCCGGACACGGGTAAACGACGGCGCAGGGGTGTATGTCTCACCAAACCCGAATCAGGTCCCCTTACCCGGTGTACAACCGAATCAGCCGGTAAACGGTACCGATGTTGCTGATCTCAGCCTTTGGATTGTTTCAGACAAGCGGATTACCCAGGTCGGCCAGACCGTTTCCCTGACCGTTACGGTGCTTAATGGCGGCGGCGCTACAGCCACCAATGTCAGTGTTGGGAGTGAATTTCCGGCTGGCCTGCAGTTTTTTTCTTCGCCTTCTATTCTGACTTACCAAAACGGACTGCTTTCCGCAAGTTTACCAGCCATTCCGGCCGGACAACGTGCGTCCTTTTCGTTAACCGTCTTTGTAACAGCTACCGGTCAACAGGTATATAAGGCCCAGGTAATGACCGCCAGCCCGGCCGACCCCGACAGCAAACCGGCCAATGGCTCGTTTAACGGTGAAGACGACACGGCCAGCCTGGACATTCGCGTTTACTAAACCGGCCCGTCAGGCGATGAACACCGTTGTCGCCCGTTTTATATCGTGGTAAAGCAACAACTGCCACTGCTGCGCAGCGGCTTCAACCGCCCATTGCTTGCGGAGGGTCATGCCCTGCTTCCCGTCAAAGTCATTTTTATACGCCAGATTACGTTTCAGATAACCGAGTTGCGGGACTTCATCGGCCCCGAAGAAAGCGGTCTGCCCGGCATCCTGCATCCAGACAACCTGATGAAACGGCGAATGGCCTTTCGTCACCAGAAAAGTAATCTGTTCGCTCAGCCTGCCTTCATCCGCCTCCAGCCAGACCACCTGCGGGTGCTTTTCCAGGGCGGCCAGCAACCGCTGATTATACGATGGATTACTCTCCTGCTGCCGTGCAAACGTCATTTCCCGTTTCTGAATATAGTACGCCGCATTCGGAAACGTCATCGTAAACCGGTCATGCTCATCAAAATATCCAACGCCGTTTGCATGATCCTTATGCAGGTGCGACAGAACAACTTTGGTCACCTGCTCCGGCCCGAAGCCCGCTTCCTGTAACAGCCTGACCAGTGTCATTTGCCCGGCATCGGTGGTTCCTAAGCCGGTATCCAGCAATACAATATCCTCCCGGACACAAACCAGAAACGGCTGAATAGCCACAGCGACACTTTTAGGCGGCCGGTCGGCCAGCTGATCTGTTTCAGAATTGAACGGCAGAAAGATCTTGGAAAAATCGACCGAAAAGGTGCCTTCGCGTAGGGGTATGATTGTCATAGTTCGTTGCTCTTCCTGCAAACATACACGCTTAGGACGGGCATCGACGCATCTTTCACACAAAAATGTATGTCCGGTTCTCAGTCACATTTACAGTAGTCGCAGGTTGCTGTAGCCACACCGGGTTTGAGCACATGCGTTTCCGCAATCTGATTGACTGTATAGGCAATTGTCAGTTGCTTCCCGTTATCGCTCAGTTTTCCGTCAACAACGGTGGCAATCGGGGCAAAACCGGCACCGGTAAAGGTGAAGTAGGTGCCGTTTACGGTAAAGGTTCCTCCTTTGCTCAGATTCAGCACAGGCAGGTTCAGGTAGGCACAACACAGGCCTGATAGTTTATAGCCGCCCTGTACCGGACTGAGCTGCACACAATCTTCGGACCATGTATCGGCCGGTAACGGGTCTTTGGTGTGGCAGCCAGTCAGTCCTGCCAGGGCAGTAATCAGCAGAACCGACAGCGGTTTCCGCAACAGAAAGGATCTCATATGGGTGTCGTTTATGCGTAGACTCCGGAACAGGTAACCAGGTTGGAATCAGCAGCAGGTCAAGCACCCGTTTTTTGTAAAACCAGCCAGCACGGCGCGGCAGCGGGCCTGCCTTTTGGTTATTTCGGGTCACTGTGCAGGGCCAGAGCCGGTGGCTGCTGATGGGTGACCGGCGACACCAGAACTTCGGGGGCCTGCTTTTCATCCTTACCGTAGCGGTCAGCCGGATCACTACCCTCATGCCTCGTGGTCAGGGAGCTGCCTTCGCCTGCGGAACCGTCGCTGTCAGGAAAAGTACCGCCGGTCTGCGCCGGACATATCGAATCCGTACGGCTGGTCATGACCCGTACCGGTGTTACCTGATCCGGCCGAACCACCCTGACCGGTGCGGTCAAACCAAAGAACAGCGCCAGTAATACCGCACTGACAAGATAGCCAGGGAGCCTTACCGGCCCACGCCGGATCAGTAGGAACGGGTTGTTGGCAACAGAAAACGGCAGAAACCCTTTCATCGGTCAGGAGCGCTTGGTTTATACCACAAAGCTCCTTGATCCCTTCCGGAAAGGCTTTCCCTATTTGACCAAAAACGTTCCTTATTTGGTCACGACTTTCCTTATTTGACCAAATTGCGCTGTCCGGGCATCGAAACAGGCCCATCAAGGCCGGCGCGATGCAAAATGGCGGTAAAGCGGGGATCGCCGTGAAGAAACGAGAAGAGCGGCGCTACTTTCAGGTAAAGCGGGATTTGTTCGGTCGTAAGCCCTTTTTCCAGATACGCCAGACAGTGGCCTTTATCCTTGAGACCGGCATAAAATTCGGCACGATAGGCATAGTTTTCAACAATGTCCGGCAAGGTATCCAGAATGGCCCGGGTTTCTTCCGGCTGTCCCATCCGCGCTTTGGTAATGGCTTTGCGGTAGAGAAATGCTTTTGTGGCCGGCGAGATAGCCAGCCCCTTATCCAGTTCCTGAAGAGACAGCTCATACTGCTCCCGGGCAAAATAATAGGCGGCCGTTGTCCAGTACCAGTTGGCGACCTGCTGGTGTAGCCGGTTGCCTTCCGCGATCAGTTTCCGGGCTTCCTCATACTGTCCGGCAGCCAGCAGATTCCCCACATGCCCCATCAGGATTACCGGCAGCAGCGGGTCGAGCGCATAGGCTTTGGTGCTGTAATCAATGGCCCCGTCGACCTGACCGATGGTTCGGAGCAGCAGGCTGAGTGAATAGTTAATCAGGGCGTCGTTGGGGCTGTATTGCAGGGCAATCTGAAACGTTGTTTTTGCCTGCTCCCATTTCCCCTGCGCCTGATACAGTTTGGCAAGAATGAGGTACGCCTGTGCGTTCTGTGCATCCAGCCGGATAGCGTCCAGGGCTTCTTTTTCGGCCAGCTGCTTATTCTGCCGGCTCTCATTAATCCCCTCGGCCAATAGCAGGAAATGGGCCATTGCCTTCCCGGCGTGGGCATCCGCATAGCCAGGATCAAGCGTCAGAGCACGGTCAAAATTCACCAGACTCCCCAAAATACCCTCCCGCGAACGGTTTCGCAGCAGATACTGCCCTTTCAGGTACTCGTTATAAGCCGTCATGTTCTGCGTTGGTGCCTTCTTCAGCTGCTGCCGCATCGCCTGACTCAATTGTTGGTTCAGTTCCCGGGCAATCTGCCCGGACACTTTCCCCATAAATCCGAAAAGATGCTGCTCGTCTCCTTCGTAAGTATTACTCCAGACGGTGCGGTTATCTGCGGCCAGAATCAGCTCGACCGACAGTTTTACCCGCTGGCCAACCTGTAAGACCTCCCCTTCGAGCAGATAGGCCACATCCAGCTCACCGGCAATCTCGGCCGGTGTTTTCGTTGTTTTTTCATACAGCATGGCCGACGCCTGCGAAATTACCTTCAGGTTTTCCAGCCGCGACAGCGAGCTGTGAATCTGCTGCATGATACCACTACTGAAGTAATAGGTATCCGCCGCTCCTGTATTCCGGAACGGCAGGACCGCTATCGAAGACGCGGCCGGTGTATTGTCGCCGAACGGATTTAACCGGCTGAACCATCCCGCCACCAGAAGCACCAGCAGCAATGCCAGGGCAACCAGTTGTACCTGCCTGCGGCGATACCACGCTACCTGCACCGCCGGTAGCGTTATGACATGTTCTTCCACGACCGGAACCGGCGGCTGTTCTTTTTCAGGCTGCTGGTCAACGACCGGAAATACATCAGTGTCAGGCGTTGGGGATTCATGCTGTACGGCGGGAAACCCATCCGCACCCACCTGCTTTGTGCGGAATTCACTCGGGCTTATTCCATAGGCTTCCGTAAAATACTTACTGAGCATCTGCGAGCGCTCAAACCCAACCTGAAACGCAACATCGGTAATCCGCAAATCAGTATGTTCCAGTAAATCACGGGCTTTTGCCAACCGGAGCTGGCGAATATACAGCGAAGGGGCCAAACCGGTTTGCTCTTTCAGCAGCCGGAACAGATTAGAACGGCTAATGCCCAAAGTACGACACAACTCGTCAATACCGAATGCCGGATTGCTCATCTGTTCGTCAATAACCTGATTTAACTGACTGAGTTGCGACTGCTCAGGGGTCACCATCACTTACCGATTCACTTGGTTTAGGACCCGAAAGATAATACATTCGATTCCCTCCTTACAATCAACAATACGTCATACTGACAAAAAAAACAGAGATCCTTTACCTGTAAAAGTCCATATAACTCTACCATTAATCTAAATGGTTAACTACACATGCCTGCTAATTTTACAAATACCGGCAAAGTAAAGCGCCACCTGTCAGTTTACCCGCCCTTTTTCGGCATCAGCGGCATTATCAGAATGGGAACGCTTACGGGCAAACTTCTCCTGTCCGAACCGCCATGTCAGGGCCAGCCCGATCCAGCGCGTATCCGATACATTGGTGTGGATCGCTTCGCTCTGAAACAGGCTGACCGTCCGGTCTACGGTTTTCCACGACCGGAACATATCCTCCAGCGTCAGCCGAAGACTTCCTTTGTCTTTCCAGAGTTTCTTCTGTACGCCCGCCGCCATCCGGAACCGGGCACGGGTAATGGTCTGCCCCGACACATCGTTGGACGAATAATAGCTCGTCCACTCGCCGCTCCAGCCATGGCCCAGCTGAAACTGCTGCATCACATTCAGCCGGGCGTGGTATACCGTTGTCCGGAGTTTTTCTGAATAGGCATCCCCGCGCAGAGCCAGCCGTGCGGTCATCACATTCAGGTTGAGCGTCCACCACGGCGCCGGAGCCAGCGACAGGTTGGTACTGAGCGACAGAATCCGGCCTTTGGCTACGTTCTCCGGACGGGTCACAAAAATACCGTCTACCACGCGGGTCAGCTGGAAAATAACGTCGTTGAAATCATTGTACTGCAAAGCCACGCCGATCAGGTGTTTGTGCTGCCATTTCAGTTCATACTGATTGTGGAACACCGGTTTCAACAACGGATTGCCGGACGTGTAGGTATACTGGTCACGGTAGGCCAGAAACGGGTTCAGCGACTGATAGCCCGGCCGGTTAATGCGGCGGGTAAAGCTGCCGGTTACGGTGTTTTTACCCGTACTGTCCAGCTTGTAGCTGGCAAACACCGATGGAAACAGGTTGGTATAACGGCGGGTAAATGAACTCGCTGTGGTCCCGGCGTTCTCCGACAGACGGCCGCTGATCTGCGTATTTTCCAGGCGCAGCCCCCCTTGTATGGCCAGCCGTTGCCAGCCTTTCCGTAACGATACATATCCCGCATGAATGGCTTCGTCATACAAAAAATGATTCGACCGGCCATAATCCGGGCGGTAATCAAGCCCCTTCAGCGCCTGATACTGCGCATCGTTGTCATTGGCCACCCAACTTGATTTGGCTCCTGCTTCCAACCGGCCTTTGTTTGGCAACGGGTGCGTGTAATCTACCTTAGCAGACGAAATCCGGATGTGCGTCGGCAGTTTATACAGGAACTGCTGCCGGCTGAGCATATTCCCCGCTGCACCCGCCACCTGATTCGTCAACAGCTGCTCACCATCCGTATCATACTGAATATGATTCAGATCGGCACTGATCTCACGCCCGCTTTTACCGATGGTATGCTGTGCGTTTACATTGATACTGGTATGGTTCCAGGCATAACGCCCGTCGGTTGTACCGGTCCCGACAGAATCAAGGCTGCCGGAACGGTCAAGGCTGCGGCTGGTATAGGTCAGCTGCTCCGTGCGCGGATTTTGCTGCCGGTTCCATACAAAACCAACGGTAGTCTTCGGTGTCAGTAAAACGTCGGCTCCGAACCGCCCCGTCAGCCCCTGCCCCGATGTCCGGTATCGGTTGCTCAGTTGTACGGCCGACGTTACGCCGCCCCGGGCATCCAGAAAGGTCCGGTCATAGGTATCGGTCGATTGGTTCCCGTCTTTGTTGTAGCCCAGACTTCCGAAAAGATTTACTTTTTTACGGTTATAGTTGAGACTAAGCACATTGTAGCTCCGGCTGGTTATTCCCTGATTGACACTCAGCGTAACGTTTCCCGTCAGACCGGCTAGTTTGCTGCGTTTCAGCCGGATATTGATAATCGCCGTGCCGGCAGCATCGTACCGCGACGGCGGATTGGTCATCAGTTCGAGCTTGTCAATCGCTCCGCCCGGCAGCGATTTCAGGTATATGGCCAGGTCCTGCCCCGACATGTACGTAGGTCTGCCGTCAATCAGCACCAGTACACCGGTTTTCCCGTTCAGGCTGATCTCGCCGTTGACATCGACGCTGACGCCCGGCGTTTTCTGTAGTACATCCAGCGAATTACCGGCAGCGGCCCCGATCATGGCCTCCACGTTGACAATCGTCCGGTCCAGTTCCTGCTCCAGCAGGGGCTTTTTCGCCTTTACCGTAACCTCATGAAGGATTTTCTGCGAAGCTGTCATGATAAATACCGGCAGGATCTGCCCGGACTGAGCCCCGTCGAATACAACCTCACCGCTCCGGAAATCCTGATTGCCGACACTAGTGATGTGAATACAGTAGCGGCCGACGGACAAGCCTGTAAACGTAAATTTGCCGCTGGCGCCGGTAATATCGCCTTTTACAAGCGTTGAGTCTGCCGCCCGAAGCAGCCGGACTGCCGCACCCGGTAACGGTTCATGCCGGCTGTCGCAGACGGTGCCGGTCAGACTTTGCGCCTGCGTCAGGCAGGTAATCAATATGAAGAGGAACGTGGTCAGTGTAAATTGCATGGTCTGCTGTTGTCGTTGTTTTCTGCAAAGGTGACCGGTACCTTTGCCCATACCAACAAATGCTGACAGACCCCGGTCGCTGGCGGTCAGACGCCCTATTCCGGCTGACGAAGCCGTTCGTCCGCGTTTTTCAGTGTTTCGTCACCTGTTTGCCCGTGTCTGGCCGACAGGTTTACCGATGTCCTGTTTGTCCGTCAGTTTTGCAGAAACCAGCTCAAAAAATCCGTGAACAAAGACCATAGTTTTCACCGGTTAGCCGCCCGCCTGGGGATGTCTCCCCATGTGCTGTTGGGTATGATCCTGCTGCTGCCGCTGTACATCATTTTCCGGCGGTACACACGGACAATCACCACGATGGACGATGAAGAAGCCGCCATCACCGCCACCCTGTTGTCGCTGAGCGGCGTCTTCAGCGGTCGTTATCTGGCGATGGCATGGTCCGGAAAACGGATCCCGGAGTGGCTGATTGCCGTGTTAATTCTGGTTCTGGTTGGCACAGCCCCCCTCTGCGCCAACTTTGCCGCTACGCTGCAACGCCGCCTTACCTTTATGCATATGCTTTTTCTGACAGTACCGGCCGTTCTCTTCTGCGTGGCCGCCGGTATGCTGATCAAACTGATCCGTGACCGCGTGCGGTATCAGTTGCAGGAAGCCAGGGCGCAGGCCGAGCACAGCCGGAGTGAACTGCACCTGCTGCAATCCCAGCTCAGCCCGCATTTTCTGTTCAATACGCTGAATAACCTCTACGGCATTTCCATCACACAGCCCGACAAAACGCCGCCCCTGCTGCTGAAGCTATCAGACCTGTTACGGTATACCGTATACGACGCCAAAGAGCTGTTTGTGCCGCTGGCCGACGAAGTGGCGTACATCAACAATTACATTGATTTCGAATCACTTCGGATTGGCAACAAACTTAACCTGACTACCGCTATTGAACCGGTTTCGGACCAAAGCCTGCGGATTGCCCCCATGTTGCTGATCGTTTTTATCGAAAATGCCTTTAAACACGCCCGCAACACAACCGGCCCGCATATCTCGATTGATATTACGATGAAACGCTGGGGGAACTCGGTTTTGTTGCTGGTCAAGAACACCTATTCGCCGCAGGAAGAGACCGGCAATGACCTCAACCGGCGGAGCGGACTGGGCCTGGCCAATGTCCGGAAGCGGCTGCAACTGCTTTATCCCAATGCCCACGACCTGTCAATTCAGGATGAGGGCGGGTTTTATACGGTTCAATTACAAGTGCGTATCAAATGAAATCAATCACCTGTCTGATCGTCGACGATGAGCCGATTGCCCGCGACATCATCGCGGCATACTGCAAACACCTCCCGCAGCTGACCGTCGTGGCCTCCTGTGACAATGCACTGGAAGCCAAGGCAGTCTTGCAGCAGCAGCCCATTGATGTCCTGTTTCTGGACATCAACATGCCCGTGCTGAGCGGCATTTCATTTCTGAAAACGCTGCGTAACCCGCCCCAGGTGATTTTCACGACCGCCTACAAGGAATACGCCGTTGATGCCTTTGATCTGGCCGCCTGCGATTACCTGCTCAAACCGTTTTCGCTGGAGCGGTTCATCGTAGCCGTCGACAAAGCCATTGACCGCCTGCAGCCCGTTCAAGCCGTGCTGCAAACAGCGCCGGAACCGGTTGCCGAGCCGTATGTGTTTGTCAAAGCCGACGGCAAAATCTACAAAATCGCCCACGACGAGTTGCTGTTTGCCGAAGCCAGCGGCAACTACACCCGGATAAACACCACGGCCGGCCTGCTCATGCCGGGCATGACGTTTACGAGCTTCACCGGCCTGTTACCGGTCAGCCAGTTTCTGCGGGTTCACCGGTCGTTTGTGGTGAACAAATCGAAAATCAGCCATATCGAAGGCAACCGCATTTTTGTCGGCCCCCACGAAATACCTATCGGCAGCAATTACCGCGAAGCGTTTCTGCGGGAGCTGGGGGTTTGATATACTGGCCGATCTCCGCTGGACGTAGTGTAAACTACGTCCAGACGTAAGCCTGTATGTGGGGTAGTTTTTAATCAGAAGACCCTGCGGCGGCAGACAGTTCGCGTCTATGGATTGTTTACGGCAGGCTAGCTTTCAGACTGCAAGGCGTGTTTTATTTATATCGCTCACAATAGGCGAGTTAGAACGGGGGCGACATACTCTTTATTGAAAATAATTTGGTAGTGGCCTAATCTTGTTGTTAGATGTATCTTTGTCAGAAGACTCGGTTACAGGCGAAGTAGTTGCTTTTGTCTTTGGCCGTCGTAGTCATCGCACCTTTGAGCAGTTGCTACAGGTACTAGCCGGGGCTCAGATTAGGGTGGAGCGGTGGTTTACTGATTCGTGGTGGGCCTATTTTGACTGCCTGGATCAATCGATACGAACCGGGGGCTAAGCGGCCATGCAGCATCTTGAGGGGAAGCATCTAACGTTGCGTACCCGACTTAAACGGTTGTGTCGGCGAACGATCTGTTTCTCGAAATCGGTGTTAGTTCATGATGCGGTTATTGGCCTTTTCATCAACCAGTTTTTCTTTGCCTATCAACAAGATTAAGACACTGCAAAATATGACACAAAATAGCAAATCAAGTAATGAATCATTTTGGAATGTAAAAAACTTTTTTGGTTTATTATTCTTGTTTGGTATCCCCGCTTATTGGATTTATCTCATCTATATCAATAACTCCAGATCTAAAACTTTGGATGGTAAAACAAATAAGGTGAAAGCCGTTATAATTAATGAAAAGAACTTTTATGGCAATAGCCCTGTCACTCAGACATTTTCTTATTCTTATCAGTTTAAGATTGGTTTAGTTGACTATAAAGGAGACAGTCAAGACCCTGACCTATCTATTGGAGACAGTATATTGATAAAATATTCTATTGAAAATCCTGATTTCAATGAGCCTGTCAAATGACACCAGGCCTTTCAGATGCAACCAGTTAATATAAATCTATTCTCTTAGCGGTAAATGGCGGACATAATTTATACCAGAACCAATACTGGTATAACCGAAAATCAACATACAAGTACACTATTTTGGCACACCGTTCGGTGTGTTTTTTAGTGAATTAGGCATCCAAATGCCCCCAGAACTTAGCGGCAAAGTCAGTGGCAGTGCCTAAATGGGCCGTAAAAAGCGACGATTTAATGTAGCCACCCCGATCGGCTACTGGACTCTGTTTGAGGTCGGTAGCTTTAACGATACGCGATAGTTTGTTTTCTTTGTACCCATCATCGGTCAATAACATGGCCCCATCAGCTTGTAGATAGACAATTCCAGTGGGCGCTTGACTGGTAGCTACAGGTTGATCTAAATCCGCTTCGATGGCGGCTCCATAGTGATTGGTAAGTCGGTAGATCTGACTTGATGCAATGACAAGCCCTAACAGGATTTGAGCCACCTCGGCGGCCTGATCATAAACCTCTAACTGGCCAGGGAAGACAAGCTTTTCCTGTAAGTATGGACTAATACCAAATCCGTTCGGGTGTTGGCTAAACAATTCACTATTAGCGATTTGTATCTGGCCGTACCGGGTTGCCATCTTTTTTTTTACGTCGGTCATTCGGCACATCGCTTAGACTTTTTTCCAGTACTTGTCAGCCTAGTTCCTGCCAAATTTCATCAAACGACTTTTCGTAGTCGTAGAAGGTTGGCTTGCTTTTAAGTGCTTGCAAGGCTTGATATTTTTGGCGGGCCAAGGTCATGTATTCATCTTCAGTCATGCTCTAAGTTAATGACATTAGGCGACAATTTGAAATGCACCCCTACCTAACCAACATTTTTACAGATATTATGAACTGTGGTTGTCCCCTTACCCTGCCTTACAATACCCGCAATGGACCGAGGTCAAACGAAGCCTAACCCGGGCATTATTCTTAGATAAATGTCCTTGAATCGTTATTTTTATTATTTTAAAAAAACATCTTTTATTTTAATGCGAAACAGGCAGTTTTTAAATTCCAGATACAATGGCATATCATTATCTATACGGGCAAAAAGAGCCGAATCCTCTTTAAAGGTGAAGGCGATCTGTCCGTCGACAAAACCCGTATTCTTATCAATTTTATTAATGCGTACCCAATTGGATTTTGAGCCCGTATCAAGGTATCGTTTATTAACCCCGCCCGAATTACCAATATATTCAAACCGGCCAGGATAGCTACTTTCAGTAAGCTTCATTAGTTTCCCTAAACGATACTTTCCTTTTTTCAGAGGAATATTTTGTATTAACAAAGACTGAGTAACAATACAATCTGAATCAACACATCCATTATGGGTGGGTTTATTTGGCCCGGCACTCAAACCTTTATAAGGAATATCTGTCTGGATATACAAATCAATTAGCTTTGAATCTTCTATACGTTCACCAGGGCTAATTATCCGGTTGATCTTTCCAGTTCCATACCAAATCGAATCGTTCAGCGTAGCGATTGAATTATACTTACTGTCATTTGGCAAATATTGTCGCCTTACACAACTACTAAAACAAATAAGTACAAAAACAACATTCAATAAGAGCTTCATTTGTGTGTCTGCTAATTTCATTGGTAGTAAAACTAGACAAAAAACTTCATACTGAATAAAACTTTTCCGTTGACCGTAATGAAAACTACGCTCAATGAAGTCAGAGAAACATCCACCTCCTGACACCTGACCAACTTCCACACTTTATACCGCAAAACCGTCGATTTGTACTGCCATCCGGCAGTCAATCACGCGTAAGTTTGTCCCGTTAAGCAGCGTCAGGTACTCCCGGAGCAGCCTCATCCGGAGGAGACCGGCCCGCCTGCCCAAAGCCGGTCATCTGCGGGTATCTGTACCCGCTTTTGTGCCGGACAAAACCCGATACCGACACTATGAGCAACGTGATTTCAGGCCTTCACCATATTACGGCCATTGCCAATAATGCGCAGCGCAACTACGATTTTTATACGCAGACGCTCGGCCTGCGGCTGGTCAAAAAAACCGTCAATTTCGACGATCCCAGCACGTATCATTTCTACTACGGCGACGGGCAGGGCACACCCGGCACCATCCTGACGTTTTTCCCGTGGGAAGGCATTGGTCAGGGGCGTAACGGTGTCGGTATGGCCACCGAAATCGGCTATGCGGTACCCGACAGCAGCCTTGCGTTCTGGCAGGCCCGGTTCCGCGAACTGGGTGTACCAACCGGCGAAGCCGGTGAACGCTTCGGAGAAACATACCTGCCCTTTACCGACCCCGACGGCCTCCATATAACCCTTATCGTACCTGGCCTGGCCGATCAGCGGCCAGGCTGGACCACCGGCGCCATTGACCGGGAATCGGCGCTCCGTGGCTTCCACAGTGTTACGCTGACGCTTCGGGAGATTGACCCGACGGCCCGCGTACTGACCGACATTTTCGGCTACCGGCTAATCGGGCAGGAAGGCAACCGCTATCGTTTTCAAACTGATACAGTATCCACGGCCTCGATTGTGGACCTGCTCGAAGAACCGGGCGGTTCGGCAGGGCGTAACGCGGCCGGGACCAACCACCACGTAGCGTTCCGGGTAGCCAATGAAGAGGTACAGATGGCATTCCGCGAAAAAATCATGAGCAGCGGTCTCCAGATTACCCCGAAAATTAACCGCGACTACTTTTTCTCGCTCTACTTCCGTGAACCGGGCGGCGTGCTGTTTGAGATTGCCACCGATAATCCGGGCTTTACCGTCGACGAGCCGCTGGAACAACTGGGTACTGCCCTGAAACTACCGGAGCAGTATGCCGGTGCCCGTGCGCGGATCGAGAAAGCACTTCCGGTGCTCAAAAGCCGGTAAGTCATTTAACGCCCTCTGCCAGTCCCTTATGCATCTTAACCTCCTTGATCAGTAAAGCAACCCTATTTTTCCCTCTCCCATGCAGACAATCGGAATTTCTGACCAGAACCGCGAAGTAGTCGCCCATCAGCTGAGCCAACTGCTGGCCGATGAATTCGTGTTGTATACCAAAACCCTCAACGCGCACTGGAATCTGGAAGGCCCTGATTTCCACGCCATGCATCTGTATCTGGAAACGCTGTATACCGAAGCAGCGGAGATCGTCGATTCGGTAGCCGAACGCATCCGGCAGCTTGATCATTATGCGCCGGGTACGCTGAAGCAGTTCCTTCAGCTTACGCACCTCAGCGAACAGACTGAAGGCGGTAATGACAGCCGCAGCCTGCTGAAACAGCTGCTAAGCGATCACGAAAGCATTATCACCTCTATCCGCGGGTCAATCAACGCGTTTCAGGATGCCCACAAGGACGCCGGTACGGGTGATTTTATTACCGGTCTGCTGGGTACTCACGAAAAAACAGCCTGGATGCTGCGCGCCCATCTCAAATAACCTACTTACTCTTTTTTACCTGAACGTACTCTGTTTCAGGCCCAGCCACAGATCCGGTAACGGTATCTGTGGCTGCTGTTTTCTGCACGTTCGTACCGGATTCCGGGCCAGCTGTTTTATTTTTGTTTTTCTGCCTGACATTCCGGTTTTCCGGCCACGCTTATGATCCGCTTCTGTTTTCTCATCACCGGTTTGCTCTGTACGGTTTCCCTGGCAATGTCGGAGCCGCTGGTGCCCTTGCTACGGCCACATACCCTTGACAGCCTGAAGCACACGTTACAATCAAAGCGGGAGACAAGAAGCCGCGTGGATGCCCTGCTGCTGCTGAGCAACGATCAGATTACCCGGTACGAAGAACTTGAAATTGATCCGGTTGATGCAGAGCAGTATATCCGGCAGGCAACCCGGCTAAGTGAAGCACTCGGGTATACCGACGGCCGGATTCGGAGCCTGTGTGCCCGGGGGCGGCTGGCCGGCATTCGCGGCGACCGGAAAACCGCCGAAACCCTGCTCCGGCAGGTACTGGCTCAGTACGTCCGACAAGGTATGCTGAGCAGGCAGGCAGCGACCTGGTATTATCTGGGTCAGCTCTATGGCCGTAACGCGGAGGAGCTCCCTGAAAAAATAAGCTGCTACGAGCAGGCCATGACCTTGTTCCGGCAGGCGGGGCAGGTGGCTGATCAGGCCTATATGCTCAAAAATATTGCGGATATGCACCTCTTGCAGGGGCATCCGGCACAGGCCGAACAGGAATTAAGGCAGGTACTGGCCATGTACCGCTCCATTCATTACCCGAACCTGCATTACACCTACGATCTGCTTGGCTCCATTTACCATAATAATCTGAACAATTACGATCAGGCGCTGAAGTACATGCTGCTTACCCTGGAAAGTGCCACTGCCAGCAAAGACAGTATGTATCTCAGCAGTTTCCACCTAAGTTTAGGCGTTTTATACGACGAATTAAAACAATGGCAGACCGCCCTTACGCACTACCACAAAGCCCTTGACCTGTTTGCCCGGGATAACAGTGCGATGATGGTGCACAACATTGCCCACAGCATAACCAGTGTGCTGATTGCGCATGACAGTCCGCAGGCCGCGCTGACGTTTTATCAACGGATTCTGCGGCAATATCCCCTGCCGCCCGCCTCGAACGAATGGTCGCAGGTGTACATGACATTGGCAGACTGTTATTCGGCCCTGAAGCAATACCGGCTGGCGGAGCACTATTACCTGAAAATGCTGGCAACCCGCTCCAAAAAAGCCCCGCTGGATAATGCTGCCATTGCTGCCCACATCAAGACCGGTACGTTTTTCGTCAAGGTACAGAAGTACGATCAGGCACGCTACTACCTGGGGCGGGCAATGGATATGCTGAAAGAAGCGGGTTATGTGCGGGGAACGCCCAGCGTGCACCTGCAGCTGTTTAAGGTAGACTCGGCACAACAGAATTACCCTGCCGCCATTGCCCACTACCAGAAATACAAAGCCCTCAGCGACTCTATCTTTAACGAGCGGAAAAGCCAGCAAATCGCCAATCTGGAAATCAGCTACAACACCCGCAAAAAAGAACAGGATATTGCGCTGCTGACCCGGCAAAACCAGCTCCAGCAGGCGCGCATCCGTGCGAAGGACCTGCAACGCAACAGCATCATTGCCGGTTCGGCCTTGCTGATTCTGCTGTCGGCGCTGCTCTATAACCGCTACCGGCTCAAACAACGCAGCAACCGGCTGCTCGAAGCCAAGCAGATTGAAATTAACCTCAAAAACAGCTCGCTGGAGCAGATTTTACAGGAAAAAGAACACCTGCTGGCGGAGAAGGAATGGATGCTGAAAGAAATTCACCACCGCGTAAAAAACAACATGCAGATCATCATCAGCATGCTGAATGCGCAGGCCGACTTTCTGGAAGACCCGCAGGCGCTGACCGCCATCCTGGACAGCCGGAACCGGGTGAATGCCATGGCGTTGATTCACCAGAAACTATACCAGACCGACAGCCTGTCGCTGGTAAGCATGCCGGAATTTGTCCGCGAACTGACCGACCATCTCCTGAGCTCATACAGCCTCCGGATACCCGTTCAGACCAACCTGGATATCGATGATGTCAGTCTGGACGTAACCAGAGCCATACCCATCGGCCTGATTATCAACGAGGCCGTAACCAATTCGCTTAAATACGCCTTCCCCGTCCAGGCATCCGGCAGCCTTCATATCACCCTGAGCGCCCCCGGACCGGCCATCTGCCGGCTAATTATCTGCGACAACGGTGTTGGCTTCCCCAACAGCCTCGACACGGCACGCAGCAACACCCTCGGCCTGCTGATGATCCGCGGGCTGAGCCAGCAGCTCGGCGGGCAGCTCTCTATTCAGAACGACGGTGGCGTCCGGATTCAGCTGACGTTTAACGCAGCCTGATACCGCCTGTTCTTACCGGCGCGGCATGTGGATATGCAGTTTTTTCATCCGCGCTTCCAGCGTTGTCGGTTTCAGATTCAGCAGCTCGGCCGCCCCGCCATGCCCCCGTATGCGGTTGCCCGATTTTTTCAGGGCAGCCAGGATGGCCGCCCGCATGGTTTCTTCAATGGGCTGTATGTCGCCCGAAACCGGCGGCCCGCCATAAACGGGTGCCGACAGACCGGCCGGCGATAACGGTTCGGCCAGCCGGAGTGTCGGGGGTTGTGACAGAATAGCCGCCCGTTCCAGCACATGCTCAAGTTCGCGGATGTTGCCCGGCCACGAATAGGCCAGCAGTTGAAGCAGCGAATCGCCCGCAATACCCGTCAGCGGCTTGCCCAGCTTTTTGCTGATCCGGCGCAGAAAATACACCGCCAGCGGGCGTATGTCTTCCGGACGTTCGCGCAGGGCGGGTACCCGGATCGGGAATACATTGAGCCGGTAGTACAGGTCTGACCGGAAACGCCCTTCGGCCACCTCCTGCTGCAGATTCCGGTTTGTGGCGGCAATGATGCGGGTATCAATCCGGATGGGTCCTTTTCCGCCGATCCGTTCAATTTCCTTTTCCTGAATTGCCCGCAATAATTTGGCCTGTAGTTCGAGCGGCAACTCACCGATCTCGTCGAGGAATAAAGTGCCGCCATTAGCCAGTTCAAACTTGCCGATCCGCTTTTCGGTTGCTCCGGTAAAACTGCCTTTTTCATGCCCGAACAACTCCGATTCAATCAGCTGAGCAGGCAGGGCCGCACAGTTGATTTTCACCACAGCCCGCTCTTTCCGCGCCGAGAGGGTATGAATGGCTCTGGCAACCAGTTCTTTTCCGGTTCCGGTCTCCCCCATGATCAGCACCGTTGCCTCCGTCGGCGCCACCTGGCTTACGTTGGTAAAAACAGCCTGAATAGCAGGGCTGCTCCCGATGATTTCCCCGAAATTATGGTTTGTTTTGAGTTCCTCGGTCAGGTATATTTTTTCGAGTTCCAGCTGTTCGCTGAGGGTTTTAATCCGCTCGAAGGCCAATAGATTTTCCAGGGCCAGCCCCATCTGCACACTGAGGTCCTGCATTGTACGCAGGTCTTTATAGGTAAAGGCAAACGGTGCCTTACTGGCCAGCACCAGTGACGCCATCAGCTGGTCTTTGATAAAAACAGGCACATACATGGAAGATTGCAGGTCGCTGTTTTTGCGGTAAAACTCATTCGGAAGTGCGCCGGAAAACGGAATCCCAACGTGTAGGGCCGGTTTCAGCAGCAGTACCCGCAGATCGGCCTGTGCGGTGTCATCACCGGCAAACAGCGACGGCAGGCCCTGACCGGCAACAGGCACAAAATGGCCGTTTTCTTTCTGTACCGTGCTGCCGGTCTGCGCAGTACCATCCAGCTGATACATTCCTGCCAGATCAACCGGTATGAGTCCATTGATAGCCTGCGCCACTTCTGCCAGGATCGCCTCCCGGTTAATGCCGTTCCGGAACGCATGCACAATGGCGAGTTCAATAGCCTTAATCTGTCGGCGGGCTTCGAGTTCTTCGTAGGCGAGCAGATTTTCCAGCGCCAGGGCAATTTGTGGGATGACCAGGTTAACGGCCTGATAATCGCTTTCCGTAAAGCCATCGGCATCTGTCTTCGATAAAATAATTGTCGTCAAGGAATTACGCTTCAGCTGCACGGGAAAAAGTGCCAGCGACCGGACACCGAAATTATCCCGGCACGACCGGGCGGTAATGTAGGTTTCGCAGAGCAGATCAAATGCTTCGCCGGTAAAAACGCCCTTTACCTCGCCAAGCCGGTCGGGGGCTTCGCGGTCCAGTTTTTCAAACAACAGTTCATCGGGTTCGTTCCGCAGCAACGCCGCCAGGTTTACCCGTCCGAAGGTATCGTCGGCGTATTTTTCCAGCATCAGCCAATAAAACGACGATTCATCCGGTAAACCAATCCGCAGATTCAGGTACCCGAACGGCACCAGCTGATTAAGTTGCCGAGCAATGGCCAGACACAACGCTTCACGGTCCTGAATGGTAACAATGGCGTTGTTCACCGCAATCTGTATGGTCTGCTGCTGCCGGAGTTTTGCCTCCTCCGAATGGGCGTGCCGATAGCGTGCAATGTCGAGTGTTGTCAGCACATCTTTTTCCCGGAATGGTTTGGTCAGAAAGCCAAACGGCTGGGTTACCCGGGCCGCTTCCAGAATGCCGTCGGTCAGGTTGGCAGAAAGGTACACAAACGGAATAGCGAACCGGTTGAGCCAGTGGGCCAGGTCGATCCCGGTCCGGGCGCCGGAGAGGAAAATATCCAGCAATACAATATCGGGCCGCTGTTCGTCAATACTGGCTTTTGCTTCCTCGACCGAACAAGCCAGACCCACGACCTGATAACCGGCTTTTGTCAGCATACGCCGGAGATCATGGGCAATAAGAAACTCATCCTCAACGATTAAGAGCGAAGGGAGTGCCGCCGGTTCAGTAAGAAAGCTCATGTGGGCTGTATCTGGTTGCTACTGTAAAGATACAACCGTCCGCCAACTCCATTATCAATCTCCAATATATTGGAGCTTCTATTATTTTGGAGGAAGCCCCCGGCTCCTACCTCCCACATAAACACTTATCCATCAGCAACTTAACACAAATACACATGATTACCTACAGGTTGGCACTGTAATCGTACAGACAGGTGTATTGGCCTGCTTCATGTTAACAAATCATGTGATTATGTCTTACTCAACCCTGCATGAACCACTCGTTATCCGGCAACAGGAGCTATCGTCCGGCACCAGTCAGCGGCATATGCCACATCATTACGAATTACTGATTGTCAGATCGGGCACAGGAAACCAGCTCATTAACGATTCCCGGCTACCCTATCAGGCGGGAGATGTCATTCTGATTTTTCCGGAAGATATACATTGTCTGGAAGTGCAGCAGCATACGCAATGGCAACGCATAGCCTTTACGCCGGTGTATCTGGCCGACCTGATGACCACGAGCGGGCAGCAGTGGACCAGTCTCGGTGCGCGGCCATCAGCCCAACCTGTCCGGTTCGCGGCCAATCCGGCTGGTCAACGCCACATTGCGGCCCTGACCGATATTTTATTCGCGGAGGTCCAGCCGACAAACGACCGGCTGGTCAATCCCGTTGTAAATCTGCTGATGACCACCGTGCTTAGTCTGACAGACCGGTTACTGGCGCAGCAAGTGGCGGTGTGTCCCCCACAGGCCTCGCCATTGCTGATCAAACGCGTAATCGGGTATGTATCGCAGCACATTACCGAACCCGATCACCTGCGCATCGAGAAAATGGCCGATGTCTTTAACTATTCGCCGGGTCATCTGGGAGCCCTCTTCAAAAAACACGCCGGCGAGTCTATCCAGCAGTACATCATCCGGCACCGGCTCCGGCTGGTCAAAACCCGTCTGACACTCAGCAGCATGACCGTGTCTCAAATCGCCGATGAGTTCGGTTTTTCGGATGTGTGTCACCTGAACAAACTCTTCAAACGGTATTACCACGACACGCCGACTAATTACCGCCGCTGTCAGATTAGCCAGTGATGGTGCCGTTCGTTTGAAAGCCTTCCGGGAACAGGACTGCTTCCTGGAAGGTAAAATCAGTTCTACTTCAACGGCAAATGCACCTCACACATCATGCAGCGGGCAGAGCCACCGCCGTTGCCTTCGATCATATTGTCCGCAAAGCTTGCCATCGGCTCCGGCGTAATCTCAGTCACCCGTTTTCCCGGCGCTTCCAGCTCCTGCCTGTAGATCTGGCAGGGCCCGCAGGCGCTTTCCGCTAAAAATACCTGGTATTACCGAGCGAAAGGCCATGAAGATGACCGACATGGAAGAAGCCGGCTTTATTTCGACATACCTGACATCATTGGCCCTAACACTCATTTGTTGGTAACGAAAGAGATGGTTACGGAAAAGCGGAGCGGTCTTGTCCGGAACCGCAACCTAAGCTCGTTTTTGTTGTAGGATTCTGTTTTGTTTAACCGCCAATCTGATTTTAGCAGGAGAGATTGTTTTGTTTATCTTTACATATTAAATAATTTATATATTTACATTATTTTTGTTTGCTATTTGACTACAGACACCATGCTAACATTAAAAAAAATGCACCGCTACACTCAGGCACCTATAGAGCACAAAGCGGATCAGATAGTAAAAGGTAACTTAACAGTCAAAGTAAGGGACAAAAGGAATATATCTGATACACTTACCTAACCATAGCAATGAGGACTTTCACCATCTATTGTTACTAAATATGAGATCTTTATTCGCGTTTATAATGTTCTGTTTTAGCTTCGTCAAGGGCTATTCACAAAATGAACTTTATATTCACAGTTTATTTGATACTAAACTTTATTTAGTCGATCTGGATAACTGTACATCAAAGGCCATTGGTGAAATGCCAAATTATATGTACGACTTAGCAATGTCGCCAGATGGACAACTTTACGGTATTTCAAGTAAGAATAATCTATATTTGCTGAACAAGGCTAATGGTACCGGAGAAATAATTTCCACATACCCATATACCCTTAACGCCTTAGTTTATGGATATGATGGTTACTTATATGCGTCGAGTTATAACGGAAATATTTATAAAATAAATCCTAAAGACGGGCGTTCCATATCACTCGGAAACTGTGGATATTCCTCTGGCGGGGATTTAACTTTTTACGAAGGAAATCTATATCTTGCAGGTGCTTCCGGCAATTTGGTACTCATAAATTTGATAAATATTTCAGAATCCAGACCAATAGGAAATGTAAATATTCCGAGTATTTTAGGCATTATAACCGTTGGAGGTACAGATTGTAACGGAGACAGGCCGAAGGTTTTTGCAACAGGAGATAATCAAATCTATGAGATAGATATAAAAAATGCAAGAGCTAAACAAGTATGCACACTGCCTGTCAATAGAATTGGCGGCGCAGCTTCTCTTGCTGAATCATCGAGGCCGATTAGAAAAAAAGCAGGTAAAGATTCTACGATTTCGTTATGTTATAACGCTTTAGTGAAACTAGATCTGAATCAATATCTCAGACAGAACGATAGCGATGGCTTTTGGAGAAACAGCAACGATATAAATCCGATAACAAGTTCCGGAATTTTAGCATCAGAAAATCTACCGGGTGGCGTTTATAAATTTCAATATATAGTAGGAAATAACTTTTGTGCTGACACCGCAGTTATTACTCTTAACCTAAAGAAAACGGTAGAAATCGAAAAAATACGTTTAACATCGTCAGGGTGTTATAATAAAAACGGATCGATTCAGGTCAATATAATGGATCCAACCGGATTCGAGTTTGCCATTAACAACCAAAACTTTCAAAACAGTAACATATTCTTAAATCTGGAAAATGGTAGACATAAAATAACTGTTCGCAATCAAACAGGTTGCTTATTGGATACTGTGGTTATAATACCGTCTGATCTTGTGCCAGAACTCGATAAAATTGACGTTAAGAATACAAGTTGTGGTAAGTCAAATGGAAGTATTACGGTTATTGCTAATAGCAGTAACAATACGTTCAGCCTCGATGACATAAGTTATCAAAATTCTAACCAATTCAATAATTTACAACATGGCGACTATACAATCTATCTAAAAAACGCGAATGGATGCAAATATTCTAAAAATATAATAATTAATTCAAGTAGCGCGCCGGAAATCATTTCAGTTATTGAAAATGGGACTAGTTGTAATTTAACAAATGGGTCCATAACGATAAATGCCTCCGGCGGAAAAGGAACCTTAACCTTCAGCAACAATGGCAAATATTTCACCTACTCTAACATCTTTAACAATTTAAAATCAGGCTACTACAATATTGTTGTGAAAGACTCACTGAACTGTATGGATAATAAACCAGTACAGATAACAAGCAGTAGTAGCCCGAAAATATCTTTTATCAAGGCCGAACCGGCAACTTGTGGAATGGCTGATGGAAAACTAATAATAGAAGCAGACAGTGGAGTTGCGCCACTATTATACTCTATTGATAATATCAATTTTATTCCTGCCTCGAACTTTGATTTTTTAACAAGCGGCGATTATGAAGTTTATGTAAAAGACAGCAAGAATTGTATATCTTCACAAAAAATAACAGTAAAATCAAATTGCATCAATACGATATATATACCGACAGCTTTTAGCCCTAACGATGATGGAATTAATGATTTTCTACCGATATTTTTCCCTGACAATACTATAAAAATAAAACATTTTGAAGTTTTTAACAGATGGGGAACATCCGTATTTAACATTCCAGAAGGCGTTATAATAAAAAGCGGAGAAAAGCTATGGAACGGAGAATATAAAAATGCTACAATTGTAACACAAGGCGTTTATAATTATATACTCAGCATAGAATTTAATAGTGGTGAAATACACACATACCGAAATTCTATATTAGTAGTCTTGTAGCATACCGATCTGCGACGGTAATTTTCAAAAGCAATTTTATCTTAGTCAATCAACCTTCCGGAAACAAAACCGCATGGCAGTTTTTATTTTTAACTTCCCGGAAGGTTGATTATCAGTTCTACTTCAACGGCAAATGCACCTCACACATCATGCAGCGGGCAGAGCCACCGCCGTTGCCTTCGATCATCGATAAGTCGAAATGCATAATCCGTGCGTAGTCGTCCAGCACATCGATTTGTTTGTCTGTCAGTGACTTATAGGCCTGATCAGACATTACCAGCAGTTTCTGCCCCTTCTGCGTATTGACCAGCAGCATATTGCCCGCAAAGCTTGCCATCTGCTCCGGCGTAATTTCAACTACCCGTTTTCCCAGCGTCTCCAGTTCCTGCCGCACCGCCAGCCGCTCGTCGATATCGGGAATGGCCTGCAGGCAGATCACCGCAAACGTATCGCCTATACACATCACCACATTGGTGTGATAAACAGGCTTACCACCGGCATCAACCGCGTGAAATGCCACGGCCCGGTAACCGGTCTTTTCGGCAAAGGCAGCGAGCACCTCCGCATCCGTGCGGGGCGACAAACAGGCAAAGGCAACCCGGTTCATCCGGTCGAGTACCAGGCTACCGGTGCCTTCCAGAAACTTACCCTCCTTTTCGTACGCGCTCAGGTCGACCACGCTGCCAACGATAAAACGCGTAGCCAGATCGTCGATAATGTCCTGCCGGCGTTCGGCCCGCCGGTTTTCGGCCTGCATCGGATACAGAATTACCTTCCCGCTGAAGTGAAACGACACCCAGTTGTTGGGGAAAACCGAATCAGGTGTATGCGGATCGGCGGTATCGTCATACACCATCACATCAACGCCGGCAGCCGTCAGGTGGCGTACCATATCGTCGAACTCCCGAAGTGCTACTTCCTGAGCCGTTTCTTTGGTTTCTTCGGCCAGTTCCGCATTCTGGAAGGCATTTGATTCAGCGGTTTGCTGGTTAAAACCGAACTGTACGGGCCGAATCATGAGTATGCGTGAGGTGGTTTGTGACTGCATAGGTTAGTTTGTCAAAAGTCAGAGGGTATTGGCAAAATGCCATTCAGCGCCATAAAATTACAAAAACTCCGGTAGCCGCAGGCAACATGCCCTACAACTTCTCCCGCCAGAGGGGCAGGCTCATGCAGTGTGACCCGCCACGGGCACGGCTCAGCTCGGCCGATGGCAGCATGATAAACGTATTTTCAATGGTTTCGGGCGAACTCTCCCCGCGCTCAAACCGTTCCAGCAACTCACTGGCTTTCAAGACGTCAAACCCCTTGGTCCGGAAAGCTTCCAGCGTTTTGTCATTACGGTCATAGCCAATGACCACCCCATCTTTCAGGGCCAGCAGATTACACGAATCAGTCCACTGTTCGCGGGCACCAAACGGAAACTCGTTGTTGCCGGAATAAATAAACTGTACGGGCTCCGTACTGCCCAGATCATTCTTACTGATATCGGCGAGCAGGTCTTCCAGGTTTTCGATTTCGATGGGCTTATGCTCCAGCCCTTTGATAAACTGAAGTATCTTAAGGTCTTCCGATACGTCTTTCGGCGCAAAAAAATGAATCACATCCCGTTTTTTAGCTTCGTCGCCGGTCCGGCCGAGCGATGCCAGCAGCACCCACACATTCCGTTTCACCTGCGTAAAAATGGTGTCGATGTGCATGTAATCGCGCTTTTTCGGAATCTGAATAACGGTTACCGTATCGACCAGGTTTTTCTGAAAGACGATACGCATGACCTGCTGGGCGGCGTAGAGCGTCGTCCGCTCGCTGACACCGATCAGCAGGTGCCGTGGGGCAATCATCATCACATCGCCTCCTTCCAGCGTTGAGCGGGTCAGGTCTTTGTTAACCTCCGAATCGGCCAGCAGGAACACGTGTTCGTTGTCCGGAATTTCGATGATATTATCGCGGTACGGAGCAAACAGCGGATGGTGGAAAAAGATATACTGGGTGAGCAGGGCCTCCCGTGTGCGCGCATATTTTGCGGGTTTATTGAGCAGAATATGGTCGTTGATGACAATGCCTATGTCGCGGGTAAAGATGAAGTTGGGCACCGGCGCAAAAATCATCGTCATGGCGTCGTCGGGCAGGGTGCCGGATATCAGGATCTTGGCCAGCTCGACCGGATCGTAGCTTTGCAGCCGTTGCTGAGCGGCAAACGAGGTCCGCTCAATCCCGCAGATGGCTGCCACCAACTTGGTTTTAATGACCTCATCCGCCAGAATATCCGACAGCAGACACTGCACGTCAACGACTTTGTCGGACGCAAAATAGGCGGGGTGATCAGGCTTGAAAAAGTTGCGGTCGCTGGCCGGACCCAGTTCTGCAATACGCCCCCTTACTTTATCAGGATCCAGAAAATACAACAAAATCTTAACGTAGTAGTCGTATTCATCCCGTCGCATCGTATCGAGGTGAACGATGTCTTCAAACAGCCAGTCCTGGGCTTTGGAAGGGATTACCTTCCCAAGGCCCCGGTCCGGACTATGGATCAGTAACCGCCGGAGCGTACCGATTTCCGAAGATACATTTAGTTGAAACGCCTTCTCTGTGGTTTTGCCATGTTGCATAACATGTTTCGTCGATGTTTCCGGCAAGATACACAGAAAGCCG
This sequence comes from Arsenicibacter rosenii, assembly GCF_001870735.1. Classification (GTDB taxonomy): domain Bacteria; phylum Bacteroidota; class Bacteroidia; order Cytophagales; family Spirosomataceae; genus Arsenicibacter; species Arsenicibacter rosenii. Next base: position 48,294 of record NZ_MORL01000032.1, read on the forward strand.
TTTATTCATACAGGTCGTCGAGGTCGGCGGCGGCGAGTTCAACGAGCAATTCGCTTATTTTCGATGTCAGGGCCTCCATATAGCGTTCGCCTTTTCCGGGGGTTGCCTGCTTCGGGTTGCCGATGCCGGTATCGTCCGAGACCTTCGACCATTGCCGCTCCGCCCAGGCCCATCCTTCACGGAATGCCGTGATTTTCCAGCGTTTGGCGTCGCCGTTGCCGGCTTCCTCAAGCGGCAGTACCAGATCCGGGTGCAGGTGCATCATCACGCTGGTTTCGAGCTCATCGGCATGGTCTCCTTTTACGTCGAAAAACGCCGACCGGTCGAGGACATTGAACCAGAAACAGGTACTGATAAACATCTTCGGGAACCGCACGCCCAGTTCACGGATCATCTGCCGGAAGTCGTTGCCGCCATGGCTGTTCAGGATCAGAAGCTTGTAGATCCCCTGCCGGTTCAGGACCTCCACGATGTCGTTCAGCACAGCCAGCTGGGTGCCGGGGTGCATGTTGATGTCGAGCAAAATATCCGTCTGTCCTGTATTCACACCAAACGGAATCGTTGGCAGCACGATCACCTTCGCCCCCTGCTCCCAGGCTTTCCGGGCAGATCCGGCTGCAATAGCGTCGGCTTCGTATACGTCCGTTGCATAAGGCAGGTGGTAATTGTGGGCCTCAGTGGCGCCCCACGGCAGAATAGCGAGGTCAAACGATGTATCTTTGACGGCTTTCCAGTTGGTTTCGGCTAAAATATATGGTCGCACCAGGTACGTATTTGGTTTAATGATTCAGGCAAAGCTACGACGAATGAATTGCTTTCAGAAAACAATCCGGTTACAACCCTGCTCACGGGGCTTTCATTTGATTACCCGCACCATCGAACGCGAGTTTCCGGAACTCCGGCAACTGAAAACAGGCATGGTACAGGTCTTTATTCAGCACACATCGGCCAGTCTGACCATCAACGAAAACGCGGATCCGACCGTCCGCGTTGATTTTGAAACGCACTTTAACAAGATGATTCCCGAAAATATGCCCTACTATCAGCACGATTACGAAGGGTCTGATGATATGCCCGCGCACCTGAAAGCGTCGGTACTGGGCTCTTCGGTGATGATTCCGGTCACGAACGGACAGCTGAACCTGGGCACCTGGCAAGGCATCTACCTCTGCGAACACCGCAACCACGGCGGCAGCCGCACGCTCGTGCTGACGGCCTGGGGAAGTTAAAACCGGATATTTTTTTAGATACTAGATGCTGGATGTTCTGGATACTGTAGATATTGGATACTGGATGGGCTCTGATCCTTGATTTTGGATAAACTGATAGCATCTGGTATGATGTTGCCATAATATGGCAAACCAATGGCCCGTAGGGCCACAACAGCCGCAGGCGTCGGTAGAACGTCGGTTCCCACAAAACATTAAATCCCCGTCGCTGTGCCGTCAGGTACAGCACATGCAGTTGTATTGTCACAAAAAAAGCGGCTCAGATGCCTGAGCCGCTTTCCTGCCATCGCTGGTATGCTTACATCGCCAGTTTCCGGGCAACTACTGTACTCAGATACTCGCGGATTGGTTCTATTTTGATTTGGGTCAGCACGTCCTGGGCAAATGCGTACATCAGCAAGGCCTGTGCTTCGGCCCGCGGGATACCCCGTGACCGCATGTAGAACAGCGCCTCATCGTCGAGCATACCCGTTGTTGTTCCGTGCGAACACTTCACGTCATCGGCAAAGATTTCAAGCTGCGGCTTGGTATTCATCGTCGCTTCCGGCGACAACACCACGTTTTTACACGATTGGTACGCGTTGGTTTTCTGCGCATCCTGACGCACAAAGATCTTGCCGTTGAATACCCCCGTCGATTTCTCTTCCAGAATGCCCTTATACAGCTCGCTGCTGTATGAGTTCGGTTTGGCGTGATCGACCAGCGTGTGGTTATCGACAAACTGACGGCCGTTCGGGATATACAGACCGTACATGTAGGCCTCACAGTATTCCCCGTCGAGGACGATGTTCAGGTTGTTCCGGACAAAGCCGCCGTTCAGCGTAACCGTTGCTGAATAAAAGTGACTATTATCGGCCTGATGCACCTGTGTTGTCCCGATGTGGTAAGCCGTATCGGTATCGTTCTGTATTTTATAATGCTCTACATTGGCTTCACGCGCCAGCGTGATTTCGGTCACTACGTTGGTAAAAGCGGCCATATCGCCCAGTGAGCGGTACGATTCAGCAATTTTTACGTTTGCACTGCGACCGACAATAATCAGGTTACGCGGCTGGGCAGCGACCTTTTTTTCGCGGGCGTCATTGATGTAGCGCAGGATAATCGGCTGCTCTACTACGTTTCCGTCCGGCACACGGATAAATACCCCGTCGTGGGCAAATGCCGTATTCAGGGCCGTAAAGGCATTTTCCTGATAGTCGGCCTGCCGCGCAAAGTAGTTGTTGATCGTTTCCGGCTGTGATTTCAGCGCTTCGGCGAAGCTCAGAATCTGCACGTCCGAAGCCGGACTAACGATGGTCGACATCTCCGGTTTGTAGCGACCATTCACAAAGTAAAGGATATTACCTGACAGGTTCGGGATTTCCAGCGTATGCAGGTCATCGGCCGATAAGGTGGAAGGGGTTTCCAGCTCAAACGATTCCTGAATCAGGTTCTTTACATTGGCATACTTCCACTCTTCGTGCTTAATGGTCGGAAAGCCCAGTTTATCAAACTGTTGCAGGGCTGCCCGGCGCACCTGATGCACGGCAGACTTGCTTTCGCCATTGATTCGTTCCTCAGTCACCTGAAAAGCGGCCAGCAACTGGTCTTTCAGCGGAGAGGTCCGGGTATATGATTGAGAATTGGGAGTCATAATTGTTTGGTAGCAGTTTGCTGAGGCTCACGCCCGGCAGTAGGTTTATTGAACAACGGTTTCGGTCAATGCGATACTGCTACAGCTTACTGCTGGTATTCGACTTCAGCCTTAATCCAGTCGTAGCCTTTTTCTTCCAGTTCGAACGCCAGTTCTTTCGGCCCCGACTTCACGATGCGGCCTTTGTACAATACGTGTACGTAGTCGGGTACGATATAATCCAGCAGACGCTGATAGTGGGTAACAACGATTGTTGAGCGTTCCGGAGAGCGCAGTTTATTGACGCCTTCGGCCACAATCCGCAGGGCATCGATATCCAGCCCTGAATCGGTTTCATCCAGGATTGCCAGTTTCGGTTCCAGCATCGCCATCTGGAATACTTCGTTGCGTTTTTTCTCACCACCCGAAAATCCTTCGTTCAGGGAACGGCTCAGGAGCGACTGGTCAATATTTACCAGCTTCATTTTCTCCTTCATCAGTTTCAGGAACTGAACGGCATCCAGGGCGTCCTGGCCACGATACTTGCGGATTTCGTTCATCGCCGTCCGCAGGAAGTTGGTTGTACTTACACCCGGAATCTCAACCGGATACTGAAAGGCGAGGAATATACCTTCGGCAGCCCGCTCTTCGGGTGCCAGTTCTAATAAATCTTTTCCATCAAAGAGAACACTCCCTGCGGTTACTTCGTAGTCTTCACGACCCGCCAGTACCGATGCCAGTGTACTTTTTCCTGAGCCATTCGGGCCCATAATCGCATGAACCTCACCGGCTTTCACCTCAAGGTTAATGCCCTTTAGAATTTCTTTTTCCCCAATCGAGGCCTGCAAATTACTGATAGTAAGCATAATAGGTCAGTCGTAACGGCTGTAAAAGAACTGCAAAAGTAGCGCTAAATCAGATTGATTCTACGTAACCAACAAAAATGAGTTAATAAAAGTTGATTTTGTGGCTTCTGAAATGCAAATAAAACCCTGACAAGCAGATGCAAAGAAGCCCGGCTTCATCTGAGCCGGGCTTGCCTGACATACTTGCTTATTCCTTCGGCATCGAACCAAAGGAGATCGTTTATGGCAGCGTCGCTACCCTTGATTTCGTTTTCCGGATTACGGCCGGTACACAGATCTCCGCCGGGCACTGGCAATTGGTTACCACATCTACCCGGACATCCCGGTAGCAACCCAGTGCACTATATACCCGGACGGTATATGGCTGATCCCCCGCGAGGTTAGCCGCAATCACGCCATTGGCCGGTATCGCCGTCAGCACCGGATTTACCGTCGTGAAGCTGCCTCCCGCCGAGATCGCAACGCTGTATGAGGTCGGATCGCCCAGGCCCGTTACCGTCAGCTGGCCGTTTTGTTGCGGCTGGCTCGCAATACAGGTTGGCGACTTCGCCATTACCGAGAAGAGCGGTACGCTGTCGGCTTCAATCACAACCGGACAGCAGGACAGATCCGGACATAACCCCGGTGCATCGTTTACCACAACCCGGTACTCACCAAAGGCCGTTGCTGTAAATGTATTGACCGGGCCTTCGTATGCTTTCACTTCAGAACCTGTAACCGGTTTAAAGAACCATTGATATAAACTGTAACCGGCAGGCGCAGAAAGTTCATATTCAAAAGTAGCTCCCGCACAGACTTTTACTGGTACTGAGGTACAAACTTTTGCAATAGCTCCCGGAATTATCGCCGTGTTGTAGACCACACCTTCTTCCGTGATGCTGGCAGAAAATACCAGAGTAACGGTCGCACTCGCCGGCAGGCTTGGAATAGTCCACTGGCTCACCGGATTTCCGGGCGAGAACGTACCGGTCGACACGTTGATTGAACCAGTCTGAATCGCTAATCCGCTGCTTACAGAATCGCGAACCACAACATTGGTTGCTGCACTCGGCCCACCGTTACTGACAATCAGCGTATACGTGATCAGATCACCTACTTTGGCACGACTGGCACTCACGAGTTTTACGATGGAGAGCGATGTCTGTTCGTTCACACTGACGGTCACCGAACCAGTGGCTACGCACTGACCGGTTGCACAGGAAGCGGTGTAGGTAGTGGTGACTACCGGATTGACAATAATATTCGGCTGCCCGTTATACTGGCTGCCTGCCGACCAGGTCAGCGTCCCGCTCTGACAACCGGTAGCCGTCAGGGTGACACTCTGCCCGGCCGTTGCGGTCTGACTCGAAGCAGTGACCGCTAAGGTATTTCCGATGCCGACAGACACCGGAATGACCAGTGTCAGCACCGGACTGCCCAGCAAGCTCGCCGTGACAGTTAAGCCCTGGGTGCCGCTCAGTAATCCGTCGACGGTAGCTACACCGGCTGAGTTTACCGCACTGACCGTAGCACCTACCGGACCGGTTATGGCCAGTTGAACGAGCGGGTTGGTGAGGCCAAAATTAAGCGGTACCAGCGTCAGAGACAGGGTCTGCCCCAAACAAATCACATTGTTTAATGCAACATCCAGCAATGGCGCCACCACCGTCAGGTTGATGATCGTCGTCGGGCTCACACACGTTCCGTTACCGCAAACCAGCGACAAGGTCTGTACGCCAAGTGCTGAAGTCGATACCGGTACGATGCCCTGCACCGGATTCAGCAGTGTTCCCAATGTCCCGGCCGGACACAGGCCGGTCAGGGATACCGTGCTGCCTACCACTGTTGTCAGCGTTGTGGGTAATGATGGTGGCAATAAGCTGCCCACATTCACCGGAATCGGCAAGGTCAGTACCGGATTCCCCAGCACACTGGCGGTCAGCGTCAGCGTTGACGGGCCGGTTGGCAGACCATTGACCGTTAAGACACCGTCCGGACCAAGCGCCGAGATGGTGGCCCCTACCGGACCGGTTACGGCCAGCTGAATGAGCGGATTCGTCAGCCCGAAGTTGACCGGTAACAGCGTCAGCGACAGCGGTCCGTTAATGCAGGCAATCGTGCTGGTCAGTACCTGTACGATTGGCGCGACAATTGACAGGTTGACGATGCTTGTCGGGCTCAGACAGGTTCCGTTACCGCAGACGAGTGACAGGGTCTGTACCCCAACGGCCGTGGTTGATATGGGAATGACGTTTTGCAGCGGATTCAGCAGCGTACCCAGCGTACCGGTCGGACACAGGCCCGATAAGGATAACGTACTGCCAACGAGGGCCGTCAGCGTCGATGGCAGCGATGGAGCAAACGGGATGGGCAGCGTCGTCACCGGCAACGGCAGACTGAGCACCTGAGTACCCGCCACGCTGACACTAACCGTTAGTGTGGTTGTACCCGATGTCAGGCCGCTTACCGTTAAAGCACCATCCGGCCCTAAGACAGACACCGTTGTATTGGCCGGACCGCTCACACCCACACGGATCAGCGGGTTGGCCAGACTGAAGTTGCCCGGCAGAACGGTTAAGGACAGGTTCTGCCCTACACACACCAGTCCTCCCTGCAATACCTGAAGCAGCGGAGCCACCACGCTCAGGTTCAGAATACTGGTCGGGCTTAAACAGGTTCCGTTACCACAGACAAGCGACAGGGTCTGTACCCCAACGGCCGTGGT
>NZ_MORL01000320.1 GCF_001870735.1 Arsenicibacter rosenii
CAAAATTCTTCCAGCCGGAAAGAGCAAACGGAATATCTCCCTTCGATTTACGGATTGGAACCGATCAGCTCAGAAAGCAGCTGATCGCGGGTGTTTCAGAAGCTGAGATCCGGAAAAGCTGGGAACCGGGCTTGCAACAGTTCAAAGCCATTCGGGCCAAATATCTTTTATACCCGGATTAATTCAGCATTTCCTGAAACAAACAGCAGGTCATCCGGTGAACCGGCCACCTTAAGAAAACTTAATATTAATCTAAGCAACGCTTCACAAAACGCTGATAGTTTGCNCAGGTTTTCCACTATGGTGTGCCAGCGAATGAAGCGATTATTTACTACTCCGTACTGCCGGAAAGCACATTGGTACAGGCG
>NZ_MORL01000321.1:0-135 GCF_001870735.1 Arsenicibacter rosenii
GCCGCGGTAATACGGAGGGTGCAAGCGTTACTCGGAATCACTGGGCGTAAAGCGCGCGCAGGCGGTTTGATAAGTTGGATGTGAAATCCTATGGCTTAACCATAGAACTGCATCCAAAACTGTCAGACTAGAGTC
>NZ_MORL01000321.1:260-367 GCF_001870735.1 Arsenicibacter rosenii
TAAAATCCGTAGAGATAACTAGGAATATCAAAAGCGAAGGCGATCTTCTGGAACAGTACTGACGCTGAGGCGCGAAAGCGTGGGGAGCAAACAGGATTAGAAACCCT
>NZ_MORL01000322.1 GCF_001870735.1 Arsenicibacter rosenii
GGTTCTTTAAAAACAAGCCGATTTTTACCACTAAGTATATGTTCAAAATGCCCTCACTATCCATGATTTTGGACTAAATAATTTCATCTATCTGGCTTCGGCTTCACGCAGATACCAACAATCAAAAGTTGTTTTCTGCGCGAAGCCGAAGGGAACTTCTACTCTGTATGCCAGACCATAATTTACTTAAACAATAACTGAGAAAAGCCGAACAGGTCATGCCGCCAAACGGGCCATGTATGCCCGCCTGCGTATTCGCTGTATTGGTACTTGATGCCCATGTCGTCGAACTTCTTCATCANGCAATATCTTCTTTCCCGCCCTGCGAAATCCAGAATTGTTTGATGTTGGCATTGATTTTGTCTT
>NZ_MORL01000323.1 GCF_001870735.1 Arsenicibacter rosenii
GTACAACGGCATCGGGCAGTATGTGGGTCTATGCGCTGACCCAGGCCAATGCTACCTTTACCGCATGGTGTCAGCCCGTGGCGGGGTGCAGCAGTCAGACGGCCACGGTTACCGTGACAAACGTTAACCCGACGGCTCCGATCATTCAGGTCAGTTCACGCCTGGTCTGTGCCGGTCAGAGTGTAACGCTGACCGCTACCGGCTGTTCGTTGCCTTCGGTTGCGCGCNACCGGACAGACGGGCAGTCCGTTGCTGATAACGCCGACCCAAACGACGAACTACTATGCAGTCTGCGCAATAGGGGAAGTCATCAGCGAGGCATCGAACAGCATTCTGGTAACCGTATCCAATTCGGTAACCATCAG
>NZ_MORL01000324.1:0-178 GCF_001870735.1 Arsenicibacter rosenii
ATTCTGATAGACTGCCCCCCTGCACTAAATATTTTTACCAACTCTGCGTTGGTTGCTTCTCAGTCCTGTCTGATTACCCTGCAACCTGAAGCCTCGGCGCTGAAAGGCGTTAACAGTCTGCTTGAACGGATCATGCAGGTGCGGGACCGTATCAATTTTGAGCTGACGATAGAAGGCA
>NZ_MORL01000324.1:202-365 GCF_001870735.1 Arsenicibacter rosenii
ATTGATTATATTCAGGGCACGCTGAACCATCTTCGTATTTTTAAGACAGAAATCCGCCAGAATGTGTCGCTGAAGGAATCGCAGGTTGCTCAGCGTGATATTTTCACCTATGCCAAAGAGTCTTCAGGGGCACAGGATTATGCCAAACTCGCAGAAGAGCTTT
>NZ_MORL01000325.1:0-135 GCF_001870735.1 Arsenicibacter rosenii
AATAGGACTTCGGACCTATTTTGTTGGTTTCTAGGACCGTCGTAATGATTAATAGGGACAGTTGGGGCCGTTCATATTCCGTAGTCAGAGGTGAAATTCTTGGATTTACGGAAGATGAACTACTGCGAAAGCATT
>NZ_MORL01000325.1:255-361 GCF_001870735.1 Arsenicibacter rosenii
CGGGGGGAGTATGGTCGCAAGGCTGAAACTTAAAGGAATTGACGGAAGGGCACCACCAGGCGTGGAGCTTGCGGCTCAATTTGACTCAACACGGGGAAACTCACCA
>NZ_MORL01000326.1 GCF_001870735.1 Arsenicibacter rosenii
GGTGGTGGCAAAATGGTGGTGGCTACACGTGGGCGACTCATAGGCCCCGGGCATTTTGGACGAATAATTCTTGAAAAAGGTGTTGAAAAAATGTCAATTCATTATGAGGCAGATTTAGATCAGGGTGGCCGCAGTGTATTGGGTATTCTTCCCCTAGTGTGGAAAGATGGCTGGCCGGTAGCGGGTGAAAAATTTAAAGAGGGTACNAAGAGGATATGGTTTAGAACTCGCTGTAGATTTTAGTAGAATGGCTGTTGCCCCGCGAAACTTTAGCCAAGCCAATACCGAGCCTATTAAACCACTGCCTGCTCAGGAATTAGCTGATGTTATCAAAAATTGGCCAACAGGTAATATTAATGTA
>NZ_MORL01000327.1 GCF_001870735.1 Arsenicibacter rosenii
TCACGGCTGTCGACGTATTCCCATTTGGTCAGCGCCACGTGACCGCTCGGCACTACCTTCATAATGCCCTGATCCCCTACCCGAAGTTTCAGGTGCGGAAAGGCCAGATCATAGGCATACCAGCTCATGCAGGCTTGTGCCAGATCAAGCAGATCATATTCGTCGGTGCCAGCAGCTGGTGTGAAGGCATTCAGATAAGCAAACAGCTCGGGGCCGATTTCCCCCCTGAACCAGCGTTCAGCTGTACGGATAAACGGCTGGAGCGTTTCAGGAGCTATTTTCGCCTGTATACCCCCTAGTTGTTTTTTCAGGATATCGATGGTGATCATGCCGCCGTGTTTGCGTTAACCGCTGGCTGAG
>NZ_MORL01000328.1 GCF_001870735.1 Arsenicibacter rosenii
TCACGGCTGTCGACGTATTCCCATTTGGTTACTGCCGTCTGGTTTTGGGGGACGGTTTTCATTATGCCTTGATCGCCCACCCGCAGCTTCAGGTGCGGAAAGGCCAGATCATACGCATACCAGCTCATGCAGGCCTGCGCCAGATCGAGCAGGTCATACTGGTCGGTGTCAGCAGCTGGTGTCAGCCCCTTCAGCCAGGCAAACAGCTCGGGACCAACTTCCCCCTTGAACCAGCGTTCTGCTGAGCGGGCAAACGGCTTTACCGTTTCAAATTTCAGACTGCTCTGGATGCCGCCCAGCTGGTTTTTCAGTATCTCGAACGTAATCATGGCGCCGTGTTTGCGTTAACCGCTGGCTGAG
>NZ_MORL01000329.1 GCF_001870735.1 Arsenicibacter rosenii
TTACTGGTGGCTACCCTTTGCCGGCCGGAACGGGTCTCGGGTTGGGGCAAACCCTACCGGGACGATCCCGCCTGGAACGGTGACCGGCGGGAAGACTACAACGAGTTTAAGGCCCGCGACCGGCTGGCACTGGTCCGCAAAACCGGCTACCCGCAGCGGATGGCGGTCCTGCTTTACTTTGCTGCCAATTTCAAAACGCTCATGGACCGCTATGCCGTTTTTGCGCAGGAAGCCGGGGCCGATCAGACGGCTACGGCCGAAGAGTATCCCGGCCAGAGCATGATGAAAAACCAGCACCTGCTGGCGGAAAAACATATTTTCGGTAACATCAGCCAGACCAAAGCCGCCAACGT
>NZ_MORL01000033.1 GCF_001870735.1 Arsenicibacter rosenii
GATTGGCCTATTTTTTTTAAGGGATATGTATAGTGTTTTCTATACCATAGCGTCCGGGTTAAGTGAATAATTGACTATTTACTATACGATTTTGCTCGTCAAACAGACTATTAATCCCATTGAATTTATTGACATCCGTTTCCTCTGATCAGTATTTGTGTTTCCTGAATGCGGTACGAAGCGTTAATGGACCGGCAAATCAGGTTTAGAATGTCGTATAAGGCCATGCCATTCACATCGCCGGTAAACATGCAGCGGCCTAGTTTCTGATTTCCGATGGTAATCGGAATCCCATACAGCTGGCTCAAATGGGAGGCTATGATGCTGACCGGCATGTCCCGGAACTGAAGTTGTTCCTTACCGACGCCGGCCTGAACCAGCTGTGGGCGTTCTACCAGACTCACGGTTAAATCGTTGCCCTGTTCGTCATACAAAACCCGTTGGTTGGGTAAAATGATGACTTCATCTTTGGCCGGTTCCTTCAGCGAAAGCACGGGTTTGGTGGTTTTAGTCACCGAAACCTTACCGGATACGACGTCGACCTCCACGGATTTTTGGTCGGTCCGTTCCTTAATCCAGAAACTTGTCCCTAAGACGTGTGTCCGTGTTTTTCCGGTTAAAATCCGGAAAGGCCAGTTCGGATTGCGTTTTACATCAAAAAAGGCCTGGCCATGCAGCGTCACTTCCCGAACCGGCCATTCAGGGTCTATCGCGTATTCGAGGCGGCTGCCGGGCAGCAGCGAAACCCACGAACTATCCGGCAAATGCACCCAGACTGGTTTATCGGTTGTATTTTGCCGGCTTACCCATTCTTTGGTGCCTGAGTGAAACGGAAGCAACTCATTGCGAACACCCCAAACGGCAAAGACGACCAGCAGCACCGTTAACACCCCGATCGGAATATACCAGCGCGGGGCTTTCTCTTCCGGTTCCGGAGCGGTCTGAGCGGCAATTTGTTCCCAGAGCTCCTCCAGCGTTTCGGGCTTAACAGAGGTGTTTTCGGCTTCGTGAAGCTGCTGAATGATTACGATGGCTTCAGCCATGGTTTCGTCCTGCTCCGGAAAATTCTGGCGTATCCGTTGCCAGTACCGATCACTGGCTTCGGTCGGGTTAAGCACCCACTGAAGAAAGTAATCATCCTGTAAGTAATCCTGAACGGTATAACGCTGATAATCCATGAACAATCCGGTTTGACTGCTTCCAGAAAGAAGTGCTGAAAACGGAAGGATTGTACTGTACCGATTGAAAAAAAATTTCAGCAGTAGAGGCCCAGCAGGCAGAGCAGAGGAATTTGAATGGCGAAATCCAGCTTTTTCCGGAGCTGAACCAGGCTGACATGCAGGAGGTTGCGGACAGATTGTTCCCGCATGTTCATGACCGCAGCCGTTTGCTGATGATTCAGGTTCTGATAAAAACGCAGGTGAATAATTTCCTGCTGGCGGGGCGCTAACCGTGCAATGGCTTCCTGTAGTTTTTCCGACCGTTCGGCATCCAGTTCCGATTTAATGAGTACAGATTCATGCGATTGTTCGGCATAGCCAGCTGCATTGATTAGCGCAAGATCGGTTTGCTGATCGTGTAGTTTTACCGACCGGGCAATTTTATGACGCAGAGCGCCGAGCAGGTACAGTTTTACCTGTTCGACATCCTGAGTAAGGTTATCCCGGCGATGCCAGAGCTCAACGAACAAATCCTGCACATTGTCCTTGACCAGGTCCTCGTTCGCGGTCAGTTTGCGGCCATACTGAATCAACGCCGCGCAATGGCGCTGGTAAATCAGCCCAAGTGCCTGATAGTTGCCGGCAGTAAGTTGTTGCCATAAATAGGCATCGTCGTGGAGTGAGGAAGGGCCTTTTTTATAGTCCATGGCAGACCGGATAATAATGTTGAGTTCTCCAAAATTAGAAATTTGTCGATTGCCAACTCACTGATATTCAAAATTTAGTTGCCTATAAATGTTTCAACGCAAAATAAAAGTTTACAAATTGATAATAAACCGATATGTTTTTTTGATTTACCAGGTGGGCTAAAAAAGGTTATTTACACGGCAGAGATGGTAAATTTGTAAGTAAGGTGCTGATTATGAGTTTTTTGAACAGATAAACTAAAAAACAAAGGATGACCGGAAAACTAATAGAAACTTTATATCCGGTACAGAAAGAAAACTGTGCAAACGTTTGTACAAGGAACCTGATAATTGTCCGGAACACGCATCCTGAAGCCTTTGAGGCCCGTTTTTTTACTACCGGCCAGATAATCAGGCCGTAATTTTCAGGCACACCTGACAGTGATACTTCAGGTATACCCGGAGCATTAACCGCAAGGTAAAAATCAGCTACCACTAATTTAGACGCAACAAGAAATGCATACTTATTGTGGGATTGTTATGCTTTTTAACAATATAATACACTTATAAGTATGCTAATCAAAAAAGAATGGCGATCTCGGTACGTTACCGGCTGCGGCCGCCGAAAAAGGGGCAGACCTACTCTAACCCGCACGTTTTACAGTGTCGTATAACGGTGAACGGTACCCAGGATTCCGGGTTTTCGGCGGTCTGGAAAAATGAGAAAATTATGGTCAATCCCGCTAAATGGAAATGTGACCAGCAACGGACGAGCCAGCGGGACGACCCGGCCAATGAACTGATTGACGGACACCGGTCGGCGATCAGGGAGGTGCACCGTAACCAGGTGGCCAGGGGCTGGACGCCGACGAAGGATTCAGTCAAGTACGAATTTATCGAAGGCATTGAGCCGGAGCTGAAGCCGGACGGGTCGTTTTACTTCCGGGCGTGGGATAGCAGCCCCAAACCGGTTGACCGGCGGATCAGTGAAGAGTCCGCCATAACGGAGGCCCTGGCGGCGTACTACATTCAGTTCTGCGGGAACTACGCCAAAGAACGCAAGGAACGATGGCAATACGTGCAGCGGCTGCTGATACGGTACCTGGAGGAGACGCATCAGCCGGATCTGCCCTGTTACAAGGTTAATGCAGGCTGGGCACGCCGGTTTCATGCGTGGCTCCAAACAATAGATACCGGGCGATGGAAAAACCGGAAGATTTCCCCGGCCCACGCCTCAACGATGCTCTACCGGATCGGGTCCGTACTGGACTGGCTGGTCGAGGAGCAGCTGCTGATCAGCAATCCGATCAACAGTATCAAATGGCCGGCCTACCAGCAGAAGGAGGTTATCTTTCTGGAGCAGCATCACATCGACCAGGTGCTGGCCATGCAGGTAAGGGGTGCTAACTTTTCGGCGCACTGGTGGTTCAAGCTGATGATGTTGACCGGTATGGATTACCCGGACGCGAAGCTATATGCGCAGAACCGGCAGAAATACGAGTCCCCCACGCTGGATGGTACCGGGGTAATTATTTCAGGTCTTCGGCTGAAGCCGCCGCACGTTCAGTACGATATACCGAAACTGCCGCAGGTGGACGCGCTGTTTGCGGAGGTGACCGGGATTCCGGAGCCTAACTCTCACCAGACGCTGTACAGCTATCTGTACACGTTGCAGGATATGCTGGGCTTTGAGAAACGGATTACGATGAAGACGGCCCGGAAAACGGCGGGTGTGATGTTTCTGTATGCGGGCTACACGATAGCCGAGGTGTCCCGGATCCTGGGCCACAAGAGCATCAGCACAACCGAAAAATACTACGTGAAGGTTACCCGCCGGATTGTGGAATCTGGTATGAAGCGGGTTAATAACAGGTAGAAAAAAGGCCCGGCAACCTGCCGGGCCTTTTTCAATTGTAATTGAAAAAGGAAGCCGTATTTTTGCCTGTTTATACCATTATTAATGCGCCTATATATTATCCACATATTTTTTTTAGATTACTAATACTTGATAATCAATCTTTTAGGAAAAATTACTAATAATCGCAATTATTTTTATTGTAATTACAATTACAAATAATATATTTGCATTGTAGTTGTGATACAGGAAATTGTAATCGCAGTTGTACTCTTAATTCTAAAAGATTTATGAACCTAACAGTAACCAATCCAGACGAGCTACGCGCTCAGCTGTCAGCGCTGAAGGCCGACGGCGAAGACATGCAGGCGGTCAACCGGATCGTCGGCGAAGCCCGGGAAAAGCTACACACCCTGGGCTATTCGAAAGAAAAATCAATCTACCTGTTTGCGCGGGGCGGATATCCGGAGGCCGAACTGGAAGAGAACCTGAAGGACGTCGCAAGACTGACTACGAAACTTCAGGCGGCCGAAGAGCCGGCCTCGGTTCCTTATCCGCTTTAAGCGTCCCCGGTTCCCGAAGTACAATCCAGAAAAAAAATCAGATCACGGGCGGGGAAGAGCCGCCCACTTTTTCAGAATCCGTCATGGATACCCGGACAATCCCCCAAAACGCGCTCGTTGCCGGCATCAGCGCGCTGGCCAGTCACCTCACCAATGCCGAACCGGAGACTACGTTTCTCCACCTGCTTACCTACAAAAGCCCCTCAGTAGAGGTCTTACAGAAATTAATGCTTAACAGCCTGACGGCCGAGTATGCGCTGCGGGTTACCTCGCTGGTAAACGATGGCGAGTACCTGGAGCAGTCCGCAGCCTGGACGTTCCCGCAGGTGTATTACAGTATGTTCTTCAGTGCGCGGGCGTTCCTGCTGACAACGGGCCAGGATGAGGCCAACGAGGAGACGGTGCGGACGCTGATCGGAACGGGCGTGGCTCGCGGCTACTACCCGGAGGCAATCGGGTTTTACGCCTGCGGACCGTTCGGGAACTACAAAATCAACCGGCTCCCGTTTGCGCAGTACGATACCGAGAGCCAGGCCCCGACAAACGAAAATATCTGGCAGTTTGACATCGGGCGGCTGCTGTGGTCAACACGCGGCCGGCAGTATCAGGCAATGCGTACCCGGATGGGGTTCCCGCAGGGGAATTTAAGCCCGGAGGCCAACAAGGAGGTGTCGAAAAACATGGGGTATACCACGTTCATGGACATTATTACCCGTCTGGGGCGTTCGGCAGCGGATACACTGGATCTTACCGGCACGTCGGTGGCAGAGTTTCACCGGAATCTGCTGGTGATCGTAAATTTTGTGAACTGGGTGCACGAGGCCCATATCTGCCGGGCGATCGGTAAGGATGCCTTTCTGAAGATCATTGACGGCCTGCCGTACCATCTGCAAAACGAGTACCTGCAAACGCGTTTCACGTCCATTCTTTCTGCATAACTCCCCATGAATACGACACAGCCAAAAGAATTGGTACAACGATTTCTTGCCGCTGACCGGAAAGTGACCCGGATTGAAGAAAGCGGCGGCGTCTGGGTTGAAGGGTATGGGAAAACGGGCACCTCAAAAGAGTATGACGAAGCCCTTTTGCACGCACAGGAGCTATACGCCGAACTGGAAGCGCAAGGCATTAACCCTTTCGAATAGACATGAAACGGACGTACAAAGACCTTAATAATGACCAGTTAGCCGCCCTGCACCGGGCGGCGCTGGGTCTGCCTGTAGAAGTAACGGTAACAGTTTACCGGGAGATGGAGAACACAGGTGTTCACCCCTTCGTCTCGACACATCACTCAGAAGACGAGGCCGTGCTGTTCTGGTGGAACCATGACAATGCACTGTCAACTGACGCTGGTATGCAGGACATTAACTATCTGGCTGCGGCTGATCTGGCCCGTCAGTTCGGAATAGCATAAGACTTTCACCTTTAATTTCTCAAAATACAATGTCAGAGCAAAAAACAACCCTGAACGATCAGGCAGTTAATCCGTATCAGAAATTTCAGCAAGGCGCAGCCGTAACGGCGATGCTGGATGAGAGTAAGCGCCGTTTCAAGTACCTGGAAGGGCACCCACGGCAGTACCGGTTTGATGCCAAAGAGGGCCAATTTAACATCAACGGGGCCGAGAAGCTGGGAAATACCCTTACGTTTCAGCCGATAGCGTGGCGGATCTTTACTGACAACATCCTCAACATGGGGACGAAGAACTGGGCGGAGATTTTCTTCGTCGATGATAAAAACTGCGTATCAGCGCTGCTTTTTCACGGCTATTCGGTGGACAACATTTTCCGGCTGATTGAGCCGCTATTCTATGACGATCTTACCCTTGCGGATGTGATCATTACGGCGGTGGCGGAGAAGAAGGAAAACAATAAGATCCAGCCCAAAGGGATCTACCACATTGCCTCATTCTCATACAAGCTCGGAACACCTGAGCGCACGGCCGAACTGAAGCAGTTCGCGCAGGAACACAAGATTTTCCGGCAGGAAACACTGACCGATATTGCCAACATCAAAACGGCATTCAATTACTACAATCCGTTTGCGGCGATGGGTGACGATACCGACATCATCCAGATTCCCCCTACTGTCGGGTAAGCAACAACAACTAATGAACGGGCCCGGCTATCCGGTCGGGCCGCTTAAACTTTTCACAAAATGACAATTGATCAGGTAATAGCAGAATGCACCATTGAGGGTAATGTGGTTAAGCTCCCCGTCATCCAGTTAGAACGGAAAGTGTATATGGAGACGGCTAAACGTCTGGAAGGTATAGGCGGAAAGTGGAACCGGAAACTGGGAGGCTTTCTGTTCAAAGGCGATCCGTCGGCACTTTTGGGCCGCGTTCAGTCCGGGGAAAAAGTGAACCTGAAAAAGGACTTTCAGTATTTCCCTACTCCTGAGGGACTTGCAAAACGTCTGGTTGATATGGCTTTCATTGATTGGCATCACAGAGTACTGGAACCGTCAGCCGGGCAGGGTGCAATCGTTAAGGCGATAGTTGAACAGGAGCCGCAGATTAGCGTTGATTGCTTCGAATTGATGGAGGAAAATGCGGTTGAGCTGGCAAAAGTGACCGGCGCACGTATTATCGGTTCTAACTTCCTGGAGTCTATTCCGGCTATCACCTGCGGTATTTATGACAGGATAATAGCGAATCCTCCTTTTTCGAAAAACCAGGACATTGACCATATCCGGCACATGTATGACTATCTGGCTCCGAAGGGAAGACTGGTAACAATTGCATCCGTACACTGGCACTTTGCAAAAGGCCGGAAAGAGCTGGATTTTAAAAACTGGCTCAATCGTCTGGACTCAGAAATCATCGCTGTAGAAAGGTCTGCCTTTAAAACAAGTGGTACGGAGGTCGAAACCTGTATTGTGATTATTGACAAGTAAGTATTAGTGGAGGAGCTGACCGAGAAAGAAAAAGCGGCCGTCCTGAAGCGGTTTATGCGGGAGCATTTCCCGTTTACGCCGCTGAGAAAAGCCGGACTTTTCACGCCCGAAATGCGGGGCGATTACAAGGCGCAGGCGGAGAGGATATGCAGCCGGCTTGGCCTGAAAACGGTATTTGAATACGGCGCTGAGCCAATTGCCTGTCACATATCCTACGCCGGAAAGCGCCCCGAAAACGAACCTTTTACTACTATCATTCCATCAATTTATGAATAAGAACGAAGCAGAATCAATCATGGCCGAGGTGGTATCCCACCACGAGCAAACGCCTAAACCGGCAGCGGCCAAACCGGCAGGTCCGGAAATTGTGCCGGTAGATAAGCTGAAACTACCGGTCGCCGAGGATCAGATCGAGAAATGGAGAGCCAGCTACATGGGCCTGCGGATAGTGGACGCCGACGATAAGGAGGGCTTCAACATTATCGAAGAAGCCCGGAAAGTCGTCAAAAGAGCCGGTTCCGATCTGGATAACGCCCGGAAAGCGATTATAGAGCCACATCTGACATTTCAGCGGGAGGTTAACGAGCGGGTCAAGAAAATTGATCTTATGCTGACGCCGATTCATGACCACCTGAAGGCGCAGAGCAAGCTGTATAAGGATCTGGTCGATGAACGGGAGCGGCAGCAGCTGGAGGCGCTCAAAGCGAAGATGAAAAACCGGAAAGCCCGGCTGGCTGATCTGGATGCACACTACGAACCGGCCGGCGAGACGATGCAGCAGTACGGCGTTCAGGTGTGTACATGGGAGGACGTGCGGCAGTCGGACGATGAGCAGTTCGATACGCTGCTGGTCAGCATTCAGGCGTCTTTTGATCAGCATCAGGCTAAACTGCGGGAAGAAGCGCAGAAGAAAAAACGGGCCGCTGAGCGTGTGGTCGAGCTGACAAAATACGATGTGTCGCTGTCGGCGGATTCGGCCAGTCTGATGCAGTACGGTCAGCAGGTGTGTAAGCAGAGTTATCTGGAGGACGCCGGCGAGCAGGACTATCAGTTTATGCTCAACGTAGTCCGGGAAGTGTACGCCCTGAAGCAGGACCAGCTGAAAAAGGAGGCCGAAGCGGTGGCGGAGGCCGAGCGTTTGCGGAAGGAAAACGAGGAGATGAAACGGCAGCTGGCCGAGGTTGCCAGGGAGAAGCTCAAGGACCGGATTACGGAGATGGCAAACGTGAAAAGTAAGCTGTCAGCGGAGATAATCGAAGCGATGACGGATCAGGAGTACATCAACGCGTTTGCCAATGCCCAGAAGGAGTACAATCAGCAGCTTGCGGAGGAGAAGGCCCAAACGGCAGTGTTTTTTTCGGGTGCGGGTTCAGGATCGCCGGCGTATGTGGGTGACCGTGACCCCGAAAAGACCCCGGAACCGGCAGTAGCCCGGCGCGGCCCGGTGGCGGTGGTGAATCGTCAGGTGCTGGAACTGCCGCCGGTGGAAGAGGAGGAGCCGGTACCGGTTAGCCGGACGCCGGCCGACCGGCAGAAGCTCGAAAAACTTTCCATGAAAATAATCGACTTCAGCCTGGAGCTGCCGGTGATGGAGACGGCGGAGGGAAAGGCGGCGCTATCGAAAATAGAGTCCTGTCTGGGACAACTGGTAACCTGGATCGACCAAACGGCGGCAACCCTATGAAGCGGCACGTAATTACGGTAGAGACAATCACGGCGCTGGTGCTGGCAGAGCGGCAGCGTCAGATTGCAAAATGGGGCGTTCAGGATATGTCGTTTGCGGACTGGGTGCTGGTGCTGAACGAGGAAATGGGCGAGCTGGCACGGGAATTATGGGAGGCAAAAGACCCGGAAAATACGCTGACGGAAGCGGTGCAGGTGTCGGCGATGGTTACCCAGATCTACGAGGCCCACGCCGGACGGGGGAAAGACTACCGGCCGGCACCGAAAACGGTAATCGACTCCTACAATGTAGGCTATAAGCTGAAAACGACCGGTGACCCGAAGCAGAGCTATCTGGAGCTGCTTACCAGTCTGGGTTCGGCAATCGTCTGCCAACAGGAGCAGGGAGCGGTCGGGATGTTCCTCAACACAATGGGGTATGTCTCGTGCCGGATGATCGGGGAAATAATGAACACGCAAAACCTGCAAGCCGATGAATGCGCTGCCGCAAGAACCGATACACATAAATGATCTCTGCCAGCGGTGCGGGTTCTTCAACGCTGTTACTGAGATCAACAACGGTTACGGCTGTAATCACCCTAAAAATGAAAGCTGGAATTTCGCGAAAGTCCGGCCGGCTGACGACGACGAGGAACCGGTAACGTACGAGGTTGACGAACACAAGGTACGTTACGCCCTTCTTCGAAAGCGGTTCGGCAGTTACCAGCAGATTGTCGAGGCAGACAAGAACGGCGAAGCAGGGCCATACATTAATAAGGCCATGTACGACGGGGAAGCGCTGAAATCAATCAACGTCATCAGACAGGGAGCCTGCTATGCGCACAGCTGCCCGCTTGGTTACAATATGGACAGCGACGACTGGAAGGAGCTGGGAGAAGATCCGGAAGATTGGGGTGATGAATGGATAATGCTTAATGAAGATGAAAGCAAAACAACTGAGTCTGTTTGACCTCTTCGAGATTGAGGTTCCGCCTGTCAGCGAGCCGGTAGCAGAAGAGGAAATACTGTCGGAACGGCCGACAGTGACTGCGGCCAGCAACTGGTTTATGGAGAAGTTTTTTAAGGAGCTGCCGGAGGTGACGGACCCGGAACAGGTGGTCAGGGTTACCTCGCACTGTGTACGCTGTAAGGGCATCACCTTCAACTACGATGTGCCATACAGCTGGCTTAACCCGGATGAGATTTACTGCCGGTTTCCGGGGGATGTGTGGATGCCGAAGGGCAAGCTCCCGTGCCGGAGGTGCATCGAAAAAGTAGCTGATTTTTTAATCAAACTCGTACAACAATGACCAGAATAATGATGTCGTCGAGCGTGTTGCTCAAGGCGCTTAAATCAATAGCTTTTGCACATAATCCGGCGGCGGCCAAGTCGGTACCGGTGGTGGAGTGCGTCCGGCTTCAGGTGTCGGAAAACAAATTGCGGATGGATACAACGGATCTGAATTTGCAGGGCCGGGTCAGTATCGACGTGGAGTCAACCGGCAGTGCGGTGGTGTGTATCCCGTTCGTGTGGCTGCGGGATCTGCTGGTTTCGTTGCCGGAACAGCCGGTGACGATGAATATCGACGGAAAATCCTTGCAGCTGCTGACGGATAACGGCAAGTACAGACAGACCGGCAGGGAGCCGGAAGAATGGCCGAAAGAGACGGAATTTAAGCAGAAGTCGATTATGATTTCGTCGGGGCGGTTGCTGGAGCTGATCAATGCTGCACTGCCTTTCTGTTCAAAACAGGAGAATATGCCGGCAATGACCGGGGTAAGCCTGAAGATTACGGCTGATGAGCTGATGGTTCGGTCGTCGGACGGATACGTACTCTGTAACCGGGTGGTGGCGCTGACGGACGACGACTGGGGCGAGGACGGTAAGCCGGAGGCGCCGATCGAGGTAATTGTTTCCAACCGGCAGGCAAAGGCAATGGTGGCGGTGCATTCTCCGTCGCCGTATATCCAGCTGGCATTCAGCAGTAATGCAATGCGGGCGGAAAATATCGGGTTTGCGGGGCTGACGATCACCGGACAGCTGATTGATAAGCGGTACCCGTCGTTTGAAGCGATTATCGGCCAGACGAACAAAACGCTGACCATCGGCCGGGCGGATCTGATGGGCACGCTGTCACGGATTAACCTGGTAACCGATTCGGTCGAGCACAAAATCCGGCTTTCTATGGGACGGAATCTGCTGACGGTGGCGGGAGAGGACATAAAGCTGGAAAAGGAGGGGAAAGAGGACCTGCTTTGTGATTACGCAGACGATCAGCTGGATATTAATGTCAATCTGAATACGCTGGTAACGTGCCTGAAATCCTTTGAGACGCCGATGATTCAGATTAATGCGCTGGCAGCGAATAAACCGCTCCACATCCGGCCGGCCGATCTGGTGGCGGATGATCCTAATGTAAGCCTGCTTATTCCGATTCAATACAAAAACTAATCATGTCAACAACATTTTTTCAGCAGGTAGCGGCCCTGGGACTGACGGGCACGCTTAAACTATCGGTCACAACCGATGGCGACCGGCAAACGGTCATGGTTTCACTCGACAACAAGGGGTGCGGGGACGAGGCCAGAAAATCCATTCTGCCGGTGAAGCTGGTGGGGACCTGGAAGGAGCTGGACGAGGGGTTCTTTGGTCAGATCACGGCCCCCATGCAGGAGGTGTCCGGGCTTCAGGTGAACATGGAGAAGCACCTGAAGAGTGTGGAGGAGGCAAAGAAAGCCTCGGCGATGGCGAAAAAACCGGCCGAAAAGCCGAAGGAGGAGCCGAAAAAGGCCCAGCTGCCGGCACCGGCCAAACCGGCAGAGCAGCCAAGAAAACAGGCCTCGATTTTCGACATGCTGGAAGAGGATTCGGACCTGGAACGGGGGACTCTTCCGGCGGAGGAGCAAACGGACTCAGAATCAGACGAGAGCGAAGAATAAAAAGCGGACAATTTTAAACCAGATCACTCATGTTATTAGCCACTAAGTTAGATCGCGTCTTTGTGATGAAGACAAAAGGGAAAGACATCACGCTCGAAGATCCGAACCCGGAACTGAGTCCGGAGGCGGTGATGAACCACTACAGCCACCACTACCCGGAACTGATTACGGCCAAACTGGAAGGGCCGGAGATTAAGGAAGACAAATTCGAATACCGGTTCACGTCGGTGATGGGCACAAAGGGATAATGAAAAAGATCAGGGTTTTAGGCAGACAATCAAAGAAGGTATGCAGGATAGCGGAGAATCTTTCGGGCTTTTTCAAACAGCTGGACCGCGTTCCGGACGCAAGAGAAGCAAAGCGGCGAAGCGGCCGAAGTGCTCCGGTGTCGGAACTACCGGTGGTTTTCTGACGCACCGGTTTGAGCCGAAATGCCTGCCTGCATCGATGGTTAAGAGTGTAGAGAGGGAGAGGGATTTTTCGGAGTCCCTTTCCTGGCTCTGCAAATACTACGGATTTGAGGAGGCAGAATCACCAGTTGGTTGGCCGGCCAGTGTAACGTTCCACCTGCGACGGTTGCGGGATCTGCTGGGTAAGGGTTTCCGGATTGATGTGCAGGAGAGGGAAGGCAGGGCGGCCAGTCTGGTGGTCGATCATCGGGTACTGGATGGAATGACGCTGTATTACGTGCCGCTGTACCCTGTCTGGTCTTTTTATGAAGACGGAGAAACGGCGATGTACGAGTTGATGGTAAGCTGTTATGCGTACCTGTACCATGTGGCGGGAATATCGTGGTATACCGAGAGTGGTTATCTGTGCTACCAGTACGAAGCGATGAAGGATTACTTCGGGGATGAACTGGAGTATGCCAGGCAGTCGGGGCCGGAAGACGCGTATGACAGACCGGAACATACGGAGGAGGACGAGTTGGAGAGCGACGAAATTATGAATCTGGAAATGGATCTGCTCGCTACGGAAATGGCCATTAACAATGGCGGTGCTTTCCATAAGATACTCTCGGAGGAGAAGCATCTGAAAAGTTTCGGCCAGAGGCTGGAGGCATTTACGCCGGTGACTGCGGAGCAGCAGAAGCTGAAGGAGGTTGTGACGGAAATTTACCAGCTGTGGCAGGATTTTCCGGAGAGGTCAGCCCATGATTCGATAGTGGATCAGCAGTGGCTGGAAATGGACGAAGAGGAACAGGAAAATTATGAGCAGGAGCTGATGACGACTGACTGCTGGCTATCATTTATCTGGGACGATGATCATGTAATGGAAATGATCGAGGAAAATCTTAACCATGATGTACAGGCCAATAGCAGCGGTGAGCAGGAGCCGAGATCACTGATCGTTTTTGACCGTCCCGATGCCGTCCCGTCGCATGATCTGTCGTTTGATGTGAAGTTTTACCCGTTACTGAACCGGTTAACCCGGATACTTTATGCCCTGAACGTATGAAACTGATTACTGAAGAATTGACTGAGATTTTTTTGCCGGTACGGGCCCTGTTGCTCTATGAAAGACAAAGCGGGTCGCGGCAGGACAAGTACTACATTGAAAGCTATACTATTTCTGATGACGGCCGGCCGGTCAATGCGCGGCCGCTGACGGAATCGGAGGCCATCAGCCTGGGTAAGTCGCTCTATGATTCCTACGCGGAGAAAATCGCGTTTCTCAGGCCCAAAGGACTATTACCAAAACGAGTGCTGTATCTGCACCCGAGTCCGGAAAAAGGGTTTGCGGTGTGGTATACGGCGAGGCAGAAACGGCAGATGTTTTTCAAGGAAAGCCTGACAATACCCAGCGGCGAGGCCTGCGTTCCGCCGATGGTGTGGCGGGCCGATAAACGGGGACTGACGATTTTTGCGCTGCCGGCCGACAGAAAACCATCGCTCAAAACCCGGCTGTGTCTGGCGCCATTCTTTAACACGGGCCTGCATGGCGGGGTGTGCATGGGGAACGTGGATGTCGACGTAGAAAAGAGCAGCTGTCTGGAGGAGTTCATAACGGCATGGGAAACCTGCTTTTACGACAGCTATTTCTCCCATACGCTGAATGACGCAATGACAAAGGTCAACATCGTTCAGCTGTGGCAGGATCAGGTTAAAACCGGCAATCCGTTTCCGCTGGAGAAACTGGTAACGGCCAAAATAACACTAAAGGATCTGCTCAAATGAGGGTACATATCACGAACAACTATCTGATTAACCCGACGAATCCGGTTTCGGTGAATCTGATCGGAGCAGGGGGGACGGGTTCGCAGGTATTGACGGCACTGGCCAGAATGAATCATTCCCTGCTGCAACTGGATCACCCGGGGATTTACGTCCGGCTGTGGGATGAAGATACGGTATGGGAGGCTAATCTGGGCCGTCAGCTGTTTGCGGAGGCGGAGCTGGGAATAAACAAGGCCTTGGCGCTGATCAGCAGGGTAAACCGGTTTTTCGGTACCACCTGGCAGGCGCAGCCGGAACGGTTTACGGCAAAGTCCGGTAAGCAGTCGAATCTCTTTATTACGTGCGTGGATACGGTTTCGTCCCGGTTTGAGGTGGCGGAATACTTTACTGATCTGGAGAAAACGAACCCGTTTAATATCGGGCGGGACCGGCCTTTGTACTGGCTGGATTTCGGAAACTCGAAGGAATCCGGTCAGGTGGTGCTGGCCACGGTCGGCGAACACAAACAGCCGAAGTCGCAGAAGTTCGTGCCGGTGGGAAAGCTACCCTTTATTACCGAGGAGTGGGGGGAGGATTTAAGCCGGTCAGGGGCGGAGGACGATACGCCGAGCTGCTCGCTGGCGGAGGCGCTGCAGAAACAGGATCTTTTCATAAACTCCACGCTGGCGCAGATGGGCAGTGCGCTGCTGTGGCAGATGTTCCGGCAGGGGATGACGGAGAACCGCGGCTTTTTTCTCAACCTGGCCGACTTCCGGACGATGCCGATTAAGATTTAACAACCCTTTAAGAACACAATACGATGAGTGAAGAAAATGACATTACGGCACTGCCGGACCGGGCAAAGCTGCGGCTGGTGGTGCGGGAAAATATCCGGCTGCACGGCGTACTCGAACAGCTGTTTGTGCGCAGACAGATACTGGAGGATCTGGAGGAGGAGAATAAAAAGCTGGCGATGAAGAACAAGGAACTGAAGCGCCAGAACGAGGAGCTGAGAAGGAAGATTAACAGCGTGCAGAACGAGGCCTACCAGCGGGGGGTAAAATCGCGCGAGGACGTGATCAGGGGCAAACAGAGTAAAATCAACGACCTGAAGCGCCAGCTGATGGGGATGGCCAACAGTAATTATTAAGAAGATGGTAACGTTTGAGTTCGGAGAAAAATCGGAGGAGGAGGAAAAGGAGTGGCAATTGTTCTGGTCCCGGCTTCAGCAGATCAGAGCGCTTGAATTGCAGGAGGTGGACGAAAGCGAATGCTACTATTTCTATAGATCCATTCGCATCTCAAAAACTGAATTAGGTCAGCTCGACGACGAGTGGTTTAATACGCTGATGGATCAGCTCAGAACCGAGAAGCGGAACCACGAACTTGAAATCTGTCAGCAACGGGCTAAAATGCTGGATGACATAGGGGTTTTTGAAGAGGATAATATTTACTGGATTGATTACGATACCAGGATGCCTTATCAAGAATTGCACCAGATAGCACAGACCAGATTTGATCTGTTGCTAATTATAGCCAAGGAGGTAATATCAGAATGGCAGGCAAGAAGGGAAAGAGAAAGTAAAACCGGAGAGCCGAAGCGATGAAGAAGTTTACGACGATACTGGCCGGATCAAGGGGCGGATCTTTTTCGGCCAATAAGCTGATGGCGGTCGAGCTGGGGTTTTACCTGCTGTCGGAGGTGGTCCCGGGGCAGCCGTACACCGTACTGCCGGATATACTGACCGGCGCAACGGAGCTGCCGAACCTGAGCGGGAAGCACGAGCGGTATGTAAGACGTGCGAAACTGCTGCTTGGCCAGTACGCGGAGGCGAAGTTGTGGCGGGCTGATGTGGGTTTGTATGCAGCACTACCTGAGCATTTACAGGCCTACGACATTGACACCAACAGCGGCAGGTTTTCACTTAAGCGGGTCGGCTTCAGCCGGAACAGGGTTTTTACACTTAAACGATTATTTGATTAGCTATAACCATGGAAGAAATGACAGTGGCGGAAGCCATCGAGAAAGGATACGAATATTGTTACGTTGACGGTGACGAGTCGGTGACGGAACTGAAACACGTTGATCCGGATGACATCAGGAGTCACGGCGCTGTGATATGCCAGTCCGAGCCGGTTTTTTACACCATGCGGCCAGAAAGGATTCGGGAGCTTATCGAGGATTGCATCCGGAATGACCAGTCGTTTCATGATCCTGAAGACGAAATGGCGAGCGCGGTCGATAAAATGGAAGATTCAGTATTTGAGCCGCTGGCCGATGCGGTTAACGAAGCGATTTCATGCGTGTGTTTTTATCCTTCTGTTGGCATTAAACTGATTCCCTGAAATGAGCTGGTTTGAAATCTACTCGGTAATATGGGTTATTGTCACGCTGATCCTGCTAGGGATCAACCTGCGCTATAAACGGATGGCGGCGAAGGAATACGCTGCAGCGGTTGACATGAAGGTCATCGCGACGGCTGAATACAGGAAAGCCGCCCGGACGATGGAGCGGGCGGTCGAACTGCTGGCAGGAGTGAAGGCGATGAAAAAAGAGAATGAGCCATGACAATTGGACACCTTGTGTGGATCAGCTACGTGTACACGGTAGTTTATGGCGTGTTTGTCTATGGGTTACTGAAGCCTGCGCTAAAGAAGGAGCCGTTTAATGAAACGGTGAGCCGGCGGCTGAAGCTGATTAAGGAAATGTACTGGTACGTGGATGAGTGGGTGGTTGATCTGATGTTTGTGGTTTCGACGATCCTGTATTTTACGATGCCGTTCGGGGCGTTCAGGTATTCGGTAACTGAACTGGTCAGCAACCTGGCAGAGCTTGTTCTGAATGCACAGAAAAAGGACAAAAACAGCACAGAATGAAATGCCCGAAGTGTGACGGCAGGGGGTGGCGGCGGAATCCGAAGTGGACCGGTGGCGGCTGTGATGTATACCCGATCAGTTACCCGTGCCGGTACTGCGGGGAGTCTGGGTACGTGATCGGCAACGTGAGGGACGTACTGAATTACCTGAAGGGGATGGAGGCAAGGGCGGAGCGGTCGGGGGATAAACGGACGTCGGC
Organism: Arsenicibacter rosenii; assembly: GCF_001870735.1. Taxonomy (GTDB): domain Bacteria; phylum Bacteroidota; class Bacteroidia; order Cytophagales; family Spirosomataceae; genus Arsenicibacter; species Arsenicibacter rosenii. The sequence goes on from NZ_MORL01000033.1 coordinate 16,997, forward strand.
GGAATTGAAGCGGTGTATTAGTATAATTGAGAAAAACTGAAAGGAGCCTGGCCATGTGCCGGGCTTTTTTTGTGGCCGGGTTGACCGCTCAACGGAATTATAGCACCATGCCAAAACCTTAGGCAGGCCCGGCCCGCGATATTAGCCGCTCAACCATTCACAACAGTACGGATGAGCCACGAGAAAGTAAGAAGCGGCACGATAGCGGAGCTGAAGCACGACGAGAACAATGCGAACCAGGGGACGGAGTTCGGTAATCACCTGCTGCGGCAGTCGATTGAAAAACTGGGAGTAGGACGGGGAGTGGTGGCGGCAAAGGACGGGACGATTATCGGGGGTAACCACGTGACGGAGATGCTGGGGGAGCTGGGGATCGAGAACGTAATATTTGTGCCGACGGACGGTAAAACGCTGGTGGTTACGCAGCGGACAGACATCGAGCCGGGATCGAAGGAGTTCCACGAGCTGGCACTGGCCGATAACAAGGTGGGAGAGGTGAACCTGAACTTTAACCTGGATAAGGTGACGGAGTTGTCGGATGCGTTCGGCATCGACATGAAGTCGTGGGGTTTTGAGCCGGAGGAAAAGGAGAAGCTACGGGAATCGTATTCGGCAAATGTGGGCGAGGTGCTGTATGAACCAAGAGAAGCGAGTCACAGGCCGGATGAACTGTTTACGGCGGAAACGCGGTTTGATGCCGAAATCGAAGCGATCCAGAACGAAGGCATCAGAAAGATGCTGAAGGCAAGAGCGGCTTATTTCGCCACGTTCAACTACGCGAAAATTGCAGACTACTACGCGTATCAGGCGACGGCGGAAGAAAAGCCGCTGTTTGAAAAGCTGGCTTTGGTGCTGCTGGATAAAGACCAGCTGATCGCAAAAGGGTTCGCGGAGATTATGGAGGAAATGCAGGAGCTGAACGGGTTCACGGTCGGGGAGGAGGACAGCGAGGATGAGTAAGCTCAATACGATCTACATCATTTCCAAAGGCCGGCCGCACTGCACGACGGCAAAAACGCTGACCAAAATCGGGTATACGGGCGAGTGGTTTATCGTGTGCGGCACGAACGACGACAAGCTGGAAGAATACCGGAAGGAGTGGAAGGACCGGGTGCTGGTTTTCGACTGGGCGCAGGAGGTGGCGGGCTCTGATCTGCTGGATAACTTCGGGGTGGAGACGATGGGAAGCGGGGCGGTACCGGTGCGGAACGCAACGCGGCGGATCAGCGAACAGCGGGGCGAGCTGCGGCACTGGCAGTTCGATGATGACTATAACGCGTTCTACACCATTATACAGCTGGATGGAAAGCCCAAACATATCAAACTGCTGGGGGTGGATCTGGAGAAACGGCTGAGGCTGATTTCGGATTTTGCCCACAAGGCAAATCTGCCTAATGTCGGGTTTGCGGTATCGGCGGAGACCAGACCGGACAAGGTGTTTGAGTTCACAAGGCGGGTGTTCAATGCGCATAACATGTCGTCGGAGCCGAGTCTGTTTACCCGGTGGCGGGGGCGGATGAATGACGATCTGATTAATGCCATTGAGACGTGGCGGAAAGGCCGCTTTGAGATGTCGTTCAAGTTCATGTACATGTCGATGAAGGATACCCAGAGCGAAAACGGCGGCAATACGGAGATTTACAAGGCTCACGGAACGGTCAGAAAGACGGCGTATGCGGTGCTGATTGAGCCGAAGGCGGTAAAGCTGGTGGTGAAGTACGGTCGGTATCACCACAAAGTCAGCTGGCAGGCAATCACCCCGAAGCTGATCAGTGAAAAATACCGGCGGGTGAAGGCTGGTAACAGTGATCAAACAGTGATGAATCATGCTGAACAATCCTAATGCAGCCGATAACCTTAAGCCGTTTCCGCCGGGCACCTCCGGCAATCCGAAAGGCAGACCCAAGGGGCCGATCAGTCAGCTGCTGAAGGAGTTCGGGGAGTCGAGCGAGATCGTGTTTTCGGTTTCGATTACCAGAGGCGGGAAAAAAGCGAGCAGTGAAGCGACGATATCGGCGGGGGATGACCGGACGATCAATGAGCTGATTGCGGCCAAACTGCTGCAAATGGCGATGGATGGCGATATCAAGGCGATCCGCGAGGTGCTGAACCGGACCGAGGGCCGGCCGCATCAGTCGGTTACACTCAGCAGGGGGACGGAGGACGGAGCCGACCTGAACGGAGTGACGGCGGAGAATTTCGACCTGTTCGAGGTGTGGCTGAAACAGAACCAGAAAGAAGGCGGGGAGGAATGAGTTCGATACACTTTTTGCCGGCATCGAGGATGAAGGGGCGGCCGGTTCCGGCGAATTGCTTCGTGGTACCGGATAAGTTCATTCCGGCGATCCTCGACAAAAGCCCGATCCAGATTTTGTTCGGGTCACGTTTCAGCGGCAAGAGCTACGCGAAGGCGTACGAGTTTCTGGCCAGAGCGGCGGGTAAACAGTATTTCCGGGGCATCTACGCCCGTCAGAAGCAGACGGACGTGAAGAACAGCCAGTACCAGCTCTTCAAGGATACGATCGATAAGTATCCGTGGTTGCGTCGTCAGTTTGTGTGCCGGGATTCGGACTATGAAATTCACAACCTGATTACGGGACACAAGCTGATACCCGGTTCGTTTGATAACCCGCAGAAGATCATGTCCACGGCGGATCCAACCGATATCTGGGTAGAGGAGCCGATTACGCACAAAGGCCAGATCAATAAGACGGACTTTCTGTCGATGTATGGCTCGCTGCGGAATCCGTACGGCATCCCGCCCCGGTTCCACTTTACGTTTAACCCGATCAGCATCGATACGTGGATTTTTGACGAGTTCTTCAAGAAGAAGACAATCCCGTGCAACGCGGTTCAGATCAACTACGACGATAACCCGTTCTGTCCGGAATCGGCTCTCGAGTTCTTTGCCTGGCTGAAGGATGTTGATTACGACCGCTGGGAGATTGACGCACTGGGTAAGTGGGGCATTCCGAAACCGGACCGGCCGTATTTCCACCGGCTGCTGAAGAACATGAAGGTCTACTTCGGGCCGACGGAGTACAACCCGTTTGAGCCGGTGTACATCTCGCTCGACTTCAACGTGGTCAACTCGTGGACGATCCGCCAGAAGAGTCCGACGGGCGGTCCGCGGTTCATCGAGGAAATCCACAATGAGGATCTGGATTTGGAGGACATCTGCAAGGATGTGGCCAGACGGTACGGGGGAAACCAGCTGTATTTCACCGGCGACGGGTCGGGCAACAACGCATCGGCCTATACGAAGGGCAACCAGTCGGCGTGGGAGTTGGTACGGACCTACATGAAGCGCTACGGTGCTGATTACTGCAATTACGAGGCGGTGCCGCTGAGCAACATTTCGACCGAATCGAGCTGCTTTGTGTCGAACGCACTGATAGCGCACTACGAGAACGATTTCATCATCGACGATGTGAAATGCCCCAAACTAACGGCCGACATCAGACGGATGCGCCGGACGGCGGACGGATCACTCGACAAAAAGGACTGTAATAAGTACGATTACGGCCATTTGGGCGACTGCTTCCGGTATGACCTGTGCAATTTCGAGTACCACACCTTCAAGGCAATTAGTCGAAACCATTCAAACAACAACAATGAACACGATTCTTGAACTCCTGCTGATTCTGGCCTTTGCGGCCGTTTGTGCGTTCCCGCTGATCTGGCTAAGTAAGCCGTTTCAGGCCCCGCAGAATACGTTTCGGGACGTGATGCGCTACACCCGGCATCTGGCCATGGAGCACTACCAGAAACTGATGAGCCGGTGGCGTATCTGGAAAGTAGGCGTCCGGATCCGGCCGCTGCGCTGGCTGCGCCGTCACGGGTATTATCAACTGGCCAAGGAGCTGAGCCTGTGATCGCGGTGCAGATCGATATCGGCTGCGTGATTGAAAACGGGCAGCGGATCACCATCCGGCATCCGCATGAGCTGCTGGCAAAACCGGAGCACATGCAGGAGGTCGGGATGCTGGCAGGCTGGCATCCGGATCAGATACCGGTCGCGGTCGCGGAGGTTGACTGGCCGGAATTTACCGGCGACACCAGCGAACTGTATGTACTTAACATTCCAATACTGATGAACTGATGAGCAATCCATTCTTACCGCTCGTGAGCCTGAAAGGCGTACACGAGCCAACAACAGCCACCTACTCAGTGAACGATCTACCCGGCATCAGCTCCGAGCTGGTATCGGCCGTATCGGAGGAGGAGGATATTTCGGGCACGGATCTGGAGGGGACGCTGGCCACGTGGGGACGGGTAACCAATCAGGCGTACGTTCATCTGCAACAGAAGCTGGAAGCCGAGCTGAGCAAGTCGGCGGACTTCGTGAATTCGGGCCCGGATACAACATTCTGCGGCGAGTGGGATACGGATGATATTACGGTCCGTAACGGGATACACGGTCTGGCTATCTGTGTGCCCTATATTCCGGATTCGGCGGTGGAAATCGCAAAGCTGATCTGCATGAATGCGGCTACGGCTACCAGTGTGGAGGTGGTGGTAATTGACCTGTCAACCGGTGTGCAGCTGGCATCGATGGAGCACGACCTGGCCGCCGGGTACAACGAACTGGAAATCGAATTCAGCAAGGCCTGCCAGATCGGGCGTAGTATCGACGTGTTTGTCGGGTTCGACATGACGGGGCTGCAACTGCTCGACTTCGAGGGTGCTCACGGCTGGACGCACGGCGGCGGCTATCCAATTGAGTTCGGCAACTTCCGGCAGCCGAAGCGGATCCGGAGCAACCTGACCGGCCAGTCGCCGGGGTGTCTGTACATGCAGGCCGGCATCAGAACCAGCTACGAGACATTGATCGGCCGCTACAAAAAGCGGCTGCTGACCGCGTACGTGCATTTCTGCGGCTCGCTGCTGATGACCGAAAAGCTGGGATCAAGCAACTTTAACCTGTTCACGAATACCAACCGCGAGTTCACGGCCGAACAGGAAAAGAAGCTGATGGATGATGCAGTAGCCTTCATTAAGCCCGTGGCGCGGGAGATTGTACGCGACCTGAAAACGACGCCGGTACTGGTCGCCGATCCGGAGAACCAGCCGGGCATCTACCCTTCCAGCTATGTGTAACCATGTTCAGGATACAGACCAACGCGGAGCAGGTGCTGCTGGAGCTGATGGAGGACGTGCGGCGGGTGGAGACCAACATGTACAGCCACCTGCGGGAGGCGGCGCTCGATGCAACGGTACTGGTTGCGCATCGTGTGCAGCAGCAGGGAAAAAACGCAGAAGGGAGCCGGATGCGGACCAGATCGGTGCTGAAGAACGGCGCCTACTCGCAGGGGCACGCCAAACGGAGATCGGAGCGGGGGCGGCAGACGGAGCACGTCGATCTGACGCTGGAAGGCGATCTGATGCGGAACTGGGGACCGGTTGACGTTACCGACACCTCGGCCACGGTCGGGTTTACGGACAACAGGCAGGCGGATAAGGCCGAATATCTGGAAGCATACTACGGGCCCATATTCGAGCTGAGTAATGATGAACAGGAACAGGTCGCGGGCGGCCTGGAAGACAATATTTTGAAAGACTTAAAAGTATGACAACAAACGCAACAAAAGAATACAAGCCACTCAGGTGGTACAATCATCAGGCATTCCCGCTTGTGCCGCAACTGGAATTCAAGCCTGAAGACAAACATAATACAGCCGGCTTTTCTTTTAGCTGGCTGTTTTTTCGGATCTGGACGCTGGATTCATTTGGCTTTGAATTGTCAATAATTTGCGATTGGCAATGGGGCTTAGGATTGATCGGCATACTGCCGTATCTGCGGTGGGCGCTGACCATTCCCATTCCTATGAAGTGGTCAATCTGGGTGCAGCGGAATCTGTGGAGAAAACCAAAATCAGCGAACTGGTAAAATTATGGATCAGGACAAACTAATTGAGCTTGGCTTATTATCTCCTGAGATAGCCAACATGGTGAAGGAGCTGAAACGGCTGGAAGAACTGACAGTCAATGATAATGTGAAAAGCTGGCTGAAGCTGATGGCGGATGGCTGGCTGACTATTGTAGACAACGAAGTTGATCCACGGATGACGCCCTATGCTAATGGCGGCGAGGGGGCTACGATACACAGCTCAGATATTGAAGGTGTGGGGAGTCTGGCTACAATTGAAATATTTGGGGCCCCTACTTCGGTGTGGTATACAAACAGCTTCATGCACCGGATGCATTTTTTACGCACCGGCATGCTGGCGATCGCTCACCTTGGGTCGGTTTCTCCTATCGGCGTCCGGTTGGATGTAGAGGAAATTGGAATATCGGTAACTAATGGCTAATCTAAAAGTAAAACAGCTGCATTTTGTGGTGCCGGTGGATGTGTACGGAAAGGACGTCGGTTTCTTCTTCGGGTACAACCACCGGCAGATTGCCGATATCCTGCTGAAGGCGGATAGTAAGAGCGCAACGCAGATCAGGGAGCAGATACTGAAGGAAACCGACGAGGATTACCACGGTGTAACGTTCCGGAGCGACAATGCAGCGATTCTGATAGCGATGCACGTGGTACCGGAGACGTGCAGGGAGTACAGCACACTGGTACATGAATGCTTTCACGCAGTGGAGGCGATAATGGAAAACATCGGATGCAGTCATGATCAGGCCGGTAACGAGCCGTGGGCCTACCTGCTGTCATACCTGTACGAAGAAGCGACGAAGAAACTGGCGATCTATTGCCCGTAACCATGGAACCGCACTTGGTACGGAAATTTACCTACCAGATTCTTTGGGGCTGTGTACCACCCAGAGTAAATGAGTACATGGTGAGTGTGAACGGCAAAAAGACCGGTACGGTGTATCGGGTGGTGTCAATCCGGCTCATGAAACAGCGGGACATGGTTGATTGCGCCCGATACGCGATAGCAGCGGTACCGTGTCCGGAACTCAAAGAGCTGGCTGTGATTGAGCGCGATGGCGATTACTGCGATGTGTGGGTGAAGGGAGAACCGGCCCACGGTATTTTTTGGCTACCAAGAAAAAAGAAACCATGACCTATTCCGAGATACTGGAGCTGATAAACCAGCTCAAAACCATCGAATCCCCGGCAATCAACTCGTTTTTTCCGGTAGTGAAAAACCCTGCTCTCTGGATGGGCGAGGCCGTGCTGGGGTTCAATCCGTTTTTAAAACATTTTGAGCTGCACGTTAACGAGGCTCAGTACAATATCATGGAGGCAAAACAGGACGAAAGCGAGGCGGCGGCCGTGCTGCATACACTTAAAATAAAGGTGTTGCCCGGAGTTAATGAGTTGATAGAAGAGGCTTCTGAGCTGATTCGTGGCAACAAGATTCCAGGCGCCGGGAGCTTTCCTGCTGAACGGTGTGGTTTTTACTTTTCCAGAATGATTTAATATGATTCTCAAAACGATACAGCAGATCAACACGAAACTCGTAACCATTGCCGGCTCCCAGATCAGCGGGCTGGTGATGGTTACGTACTCCCAGCAGGATAAGGCCAATACGCTGCTTTTGCCGCTTGAACAAAAGCAGCTGGTGGTCGACAGCCGGTTTAAGCTGCAAACGGCCCATTTGCAGGGGGTGATGAACGCGGCCGGAACGACGCAGTACGGCTCGTATTCGGAAAACCAGTACACGGCGCTGATGGTGCTGTTTGGCCGCGGACAGTCGGCAACCGACGTACTGAAGGCAATGGAGGCGGTGAAGACAACGGCCTACGTCCGGATCAGGCAGATTGATCAGGATACGCAGGCGGTACTGCAACGGTACTGGCAGATACGGCCGGGACAGGGCAAGAACTACGATCCGTCGTGGTGGGCGTGGGCAATTACCTACGAGATTCACAGCATCAGCGATCAGGATATTATCGACTTTAACACGGCCTTAGCAGAGGCCGAACTACTCAATAATGATTAAAGACTTTAAGGAGGCATTTGACGCGGGGCTGATTGAGCCGGTGAGGCTACCCGACGGTAAGTTTCTGGAATGCGAAGGCGTCCGGTACTATCAGGCCAGTTCGGAGGGTATCAACATGGGCATCAGCCGCTGGTACGTGATCGGCGATATTTTCCGGCGGCACGATGAGCTGAAGCTGTCGGAAGACCTGCTACGTGCATCGGTGGCCAGTACCAAATCATTTCTGAAACGGGTAATGGCGCAGGTGAATCTCGACGCCGAACAAGTGCTGGATGCAGCCAGGGAGGCGCTGATGGTGCAGGAGCGGGTCGAGCAGCGGATCAACCTGGGCCTGACGCTGGAGCTGGTGTACGAAATTGCGGGGGTCTATTTCTTTGCCGAGGATGAGAACCCGCACGAGGTCGATTCGGATAAGCGGCGGCGGAACTCGCGGCGGTTCATGGCCAAACCGGAGCTATACCCTTTTTTTTTACAGCTGCCTTTGAGCCGGTTCGTGCCATTGCAGCAGCTATTCCACGCCGCTACCCTGAACTCGTGGAAGGAGAAAAACGAACTGGCGATGCTGGACTGGGCGCTCACCCGCTCGAAGCTGAAATTGAATGGAGCCGACAGCGCGACGATTCAAACTATCAGTTCGCAGCTGGAGACCCTGTACGGATTGGATGGCTTACTCGACAGACTGTCGAAGGATACTACAACTTTGTTTCCGCCTGGTTCAGAGACCAGCAGCGACGGCTCGAACTCGCCGAGCAGCTGAAGGAGCGGCAGAAGCAACGCTGAAACCTGCAAAGGGATGCAAAGGAAAACTGCAAAGGAAAACTGCAAAGGAAATGATCAAAGGGACGGCACAGAGTCGTCCTTTTCTATTTCTATTCTGGTTGAATACAGCTCGCTGAACAAAAGATTGGCTGGTCCGGCGTCGATGCTGGCTGCGGTGCGTCCGATAATATCGCTGAGGGCGGCAATCTGTCTCTGATAAACTTCATGGTGTACAACAGAGCCGGCAAAAACACCGGAGAGGGTTACAGCATTCCGGCCACCGGCGGGACATCCCTGATCTTCGCTGAAGATGTTGCGGGAAGGAGTCAGGACGGCACTGATGTAGATGTCTGTTTCTACGTGTACCAGTCTGGCATGCTGTTGCCAGATGGCCGCAATCGTCTTGAGGTAATTGTCTGATTTCAGCTCAGCTGAAGAAAAAAAGTCATTGCTTACTGACAGGGTAACAGACCAGTGTATTGTTTTCATGGCTCAGACGATTAGTTTTAGGCCAAATATACAACATGCTATGTTCTGCACGATTACCAAACGACTGATTGCCGGCTCGCTGATTATCCTCGCCGGTTGCTCGAAGGGGCCGGAAGTGCCGCCCTGTTACGTCTGCACCTCGTTCGTGACAACGACCTCAACCTCCCCGACGTTTGCGCCCCCGTCACCGTATTCGATGGATGTGACGGTGTGCGATGAAGCCGAGAAGAAAAAAAAGGAGGAGAAAAAAGTGGAAACAACGCCGCTGGGTTCGACGTACACCATTACCGTGACCACGCAGACGGTTTGCCGCAAAAAGAGCTGATCACCTGCATACCTGACACCAGAAGCCCGGCCAGTACCGGGCTTTTTTCGTTGCAGTTGACCGCTCAACGGAATTCTGACGCCCCTGCCTACCACCCCACCCCGCGCGCCCGCGATCTTCGCTCTACATCATTCCTACAACAACAGATACTAATGTCAGAGCGGAACATTCGGGTTAGAATCGAGACGATTTCCGAACTCCCCGACGTGGCCGAACAGTACCAGCAGCTGGTTAAGCTCCAGAAGGATTACACCCAGACGGTGGAGCGGTCAGCGGACCAGATTGTCGGTGCACACAAGGAGGAGGGGAAAGCGATCCGGGACGTGTCGGACGAGCTGAAAAAACAGCAGTCAGAGTACGACAGACAGACGGCGGCGGTAAAGTCGGAGCTGAATGAGCAGACGGGAGCGGTGAAACGCGAGGCCTCGGAACAGACGACAGCGGTTAAGAAGGAGGCCTCGGAGCAGACGGCGGCGGTCCGGGCGGAACTGGTAAAGCAGACAACGGCGGTTAAGACCGAACTGAACCAGCAGACGGATACGGTCCGGACGGAGCTGAACCAGCAGACCGGCATTCTGAAAACGGAACTGAATGAGCAGACGGCGGCGGTGAAGCGGGAGAACTCGGAGCAGGTAACGGCGATCCGGGGCATTTCGGATGATCTGAAGGCGCAGCGGAAACAGCAGACGGCCGACCTGAAAACGGAGCTTGGACAGCAGACGACGGCGATCCGCTCGGAACTCAACGAGCAGACGGCGGCGGTAAAGTCCGAGAATCTGGAACGGAAGGCCGAACTCGACCGGCAGACTGCGGTACAGAAAGCAGAACTGAACCAGCAGACGGCGCAGTTCAAGACGGAACTCAACCAGCAGACGGCTACCCATAAGGCCGAACTCAACCAGCAAACCGCCCAGCAAAAAGCGGAACTGAACCAGCAGACGGCAATTGTTAAGGCCGAGGCGGTCCAGCAAACGGCGGTAATTAAGGCCGAGCAGGACCGGCAGACGGCCAGCCTGAACGCGGAGCTGGATAAGCAGACGGCGGCCTATAAGGCCGAGCTGGCCAAGCAAGTGGCGACGGTGAAGGAAGAGGAGCGCCGCAAGACGCTGGCAGTGAAAGCGGAGCTGGACGAGCAGAGCCGGAACTATCAGGGGTTTGGGGGCGAGCTGAAAAATCTGGCCTCGATCATCGCGGCCACGTTCGCATTCGACCAGATCAAGCAGTTCGGCATGGAGGTGATCGACGCCAAGACGAAGATCGACTCGATGAAGATCGCCCTCGACCAGCTGCTGGGTTCCAAGCGCGTATCCAATGAGATTTACGCCCAGCTGGTGGATCTGGCCAAGACGACGCCGTTCGAGATGAAGGACATCGTAGACCAGACGGTGAAGCTGAAGGCGTACGGTATCGCTACCAATGACCTGTTGCCGACGATTACGGCACTGGGGAACATGGCATCGGTGGTCGGGGTGGAAAAACTGCCGCAGTTAACGCTCGCATACGGTCAGGTGGCAACCAAGGGCCGGTTGATGGGGGATGAAATGAGGCAGTTTACCGAGGCCGGGATTCCGATGTACGATCTGCTGGCGAAGGCGATGGAGAAGCCCAAAGAGGAGGTTATCAAGCTGGCGGCCGCGCACGAGATCAGTTTCGCCGACATCCGGAAAGCGGTACTGGATTCGTCGCAGGTGGGCGGCCAGTACTATAACCTGATGGCGCTGCAGTCGAAGACGCTGGGTGGTGAGGTGTCCAACCTGGCGGATAAGTTCTTTCTGGCAAAGGCCAAGATCGGGGATTTCTTCGAGGATGAGATCCGGGGCGGCATCCGGATACTGGCCGATATGACGGAGGGTTTTCTGGGGTCAGAGTCGGCGATCAGGCGGACGATGACGATTATTACCTCTGCGGTGACGGCGTTTGTGTCGCTGCGGGTGGCCACGTCGGCCGGTGCGGCGGCGTCGGCGGCGATGACGCTGGCACAGGAAGCGGGTACGTTTGCCATGGGCACCTACAACCTGGCACTGATCACGGTGAAGGGTACTACTGAAGGTTTCACGGACGCGCAGATTGCATCGGCGGCAGCGGCCCGGTCGACGTGGGCGGCACTGGCAGCGAACCCGATCGGGGCGATTATCGCGGTGGTGGGTCTGGCCACGTCTGCCTATCTGGCATGGAAAGCGGCACACACCGACATAACGGAAGCAATGTCCGACGGCGAGGTGGCAATCGTTAAGGAGCGCACGGAGCTGAATGCACTGGTAACAGCGGCGATGAATGCGAAACAGGGTACTGAGCAGCGGACGCAGGCAATAACCCTGCTGATGCAGAAGTATCCGGATTACTTCGCGGGTCTGAACGCCGAGAAAGTCAGCAACAACGAGCTGAGTTCGATCCTGACGCGGGTCAATGCGTCGTACATGGACCGGATCAACCTGGCACGGGAAGCGTACCGGGTGGATAAGCTGGCCGAAGAGCAGAAGAAGCTACTCGAAGAGCAGGAGCAGCTGATTGAAAAGATCAGGAAGAATGCGCCTGAGCTGTACGCCGAAGTGGGTGGGAATGTGGATAAGCTTGTGGAAAAGTTCAGAACGTCGGCGGTTGCGGTGCGGCAGGGGGACGGCTCGGACAGCTGGACCAACCTGATTGATACGGCGATCTTCGGCAATAAGCCGGCGCAGAAACTGGTCGAGACGCAGGCGGCGCTGGAAAAGAACCAGAAGCAGATTGACGAACACACAAAGGTGGTCGTCGGGCTCAACCAGAAAAGTAAGGATGCCCAGATTGCGACGGAGAACGCGCGGTGGACGGCGGTTAGTGCGAATCTGAAAACGGGCACGGACGAGTACGAAGCCGCCCTGAAAAAGCACAATGATACCCTGGCCGAGCTTCAGGGCAAGGCCCAGACGGTCGAATACACCTCAGCGGTTAACCACGATACGAAGAAAAAGGAGCAGGCGAAACTGACCTCATCGGAATTGCAGGCGATTCTGGCCAGACAGAATACCGACACGATGGAGGCGCAGCTGAAGGCACTGAAGGAGCAGGAGGACGTCGATATACAGGCGGCCAACAAAGCCGCAGCCAACAAGACGGATGCTGCACGCCGGATACTGGCCATCGAAGCCGAATACGCAGAGAAGCGCAAACAGGTCGTAGCGCAGGCTATTATCGACAGCACCTACAACTACGAGGATCAGATCAAGGCGGCACAGGTCACTACAGATGCACTGCTGGCAACGGACAAAAAAGCGGCTGAAGAACGGAAAAAGAACGCCACCGACGCCGCCCAGAAGATCAACGAGGCCGAGCAGCAGATTCAGACCTCCCACAAGGAGACGGCGCAGATCGTGCGGGAAACGGCCGAGATCCAGAAGCAGTCACGGCTGGAGGTGCTGAACGGGCTGGTACAGATGATCAGCCAGGGCAGCGAACTGGGCGGAATACTGGCAGCGACTACGGTTAAGGCGATTCAGGACATAGACCTGATTTCAGGGAAAGCACGGGAGGCTTCGGCGTACCGGCTGGCCAACGCCCAATACGAGCTGGAGAGCTTGCGGAAAAACTTCGACCAGAGCAACGAGGAGGTACAGGTGAAGATCGCCGATGCGCAGAAGAACGTCGCGAGCGCCCAGAAAAACATGGCAGAGGTCAATGCGATGTCGGCCGCATCGATGACGAGCCTGATCAGCATGGGCGCCGAGCTGATTTCGGCGGTGCAGCAACAGCTCACGGAGCTGGCCGTCGAGACGGGCAAGGCGATTTCGGAGTCGATTGTCCGCACGCGCGATACGATGGTGGATGTGTACGAGACGCTGATGCAGCTGAATCAACAGACGCTCGAAACAGAGCTGGAAAACTACCGCGATAACTACCAGAAGCGGGAAGAAATCATAAACGCATTCTACGAGCGGCAGAAGGAACTCTCGAAAGGGAAAGACCTGATCGACGCCCAGCTGACGTACGCGGCGCAGGTGGTGGACATTAACACGGCGACGGGAGAAAAGCTGAGCGAGATCTGGGATTTCAAGAAGGGGGCATTCGGGATCAACTTCGGCATTTCGCTGCTGAAAATGCTGGCGGCATGGAAGCAGAATCAGTCCGAGCAGGAAGCGGCCTCGGAGCAGCGGGCGGCGCGCGAACAGCAGATCGTGATTGCACAGACGGAGCTGGCCATCGAGCAGGCCAAACGGCTCAGGGACGAGAAAATAGCAGCCCTACAGGAAGAACTGGACGCGTTTATTGCTTCGAAGGATGCCGAGCAGGCAAAACTGGAAGAAACCTTAGCAGCCGAGAAAGCGGCCAACGAGCAGTTTTACTCCGATAAGGAGCTTCGGTTACAGGCCGATGAGCAGTACCGGGCGCAGCTGCTGGCACAGGGAGAAGCCCGCGAGGTGGCGGCGCTGCAGGCGGCGATGGGCCGGGAACTGGCACGGGCATCGTCGGCCGAGGAGCGGACCCGGATCGTGAACGCCTTCGAGCAGCTGATCGCGGAGGTGCACGCCAAATACCAGAACGCGATCGGTGACAAGACCAAAGAAATCTCGCTGGCCAATACGGAAGCCAAGGCGCAGGAAGCCGATAAGACAAAGCAGCTGGAGACCTCGACGACCGAGCAGATCAAGGCCTTGAAAGACCAGATTGCAGCGAAAGAGGCAGCTACGACGCAGCAGATGAAGCAGGCGCAGGCGGATTACGCCAACTTCGTGAACGCGGCCAACCGGCAGATATTCGAAGCAACGAAGCAGATGAAGATAGCCGAACTGCGGGCGGAGATTGCGATTCTTCGGGGCAAGCGGAACCTGTTCAACCGGGGCAAAATCGACTCTGCGATTGACGATCTGAATGCAGCGATCGGTGATATTGAGTCAATCAGTTTTGATTCGGGCGGCGTGAGTGCGGGCGGTTCGGGCGGATCGTCGGGCGGTGGTAATACGGTCACACCAGCCACGCCGGAGCAGATCAAATCGGAATACGACGCGAAAAAGGCCGAGCAGGCCACGGCCTATCAGCAGATCTACAACGCCGGGGAGGAGATCAACGCGCTGAATGATCCGAACGGGTCGGATATGCCACGGCGCCAGTTCCTGGAAAACTTCATCCAGCAGCAGCAGCAGATTCTCAGTCAGCTCAGCCAGCAGCTGGGACAACTGGAGCAGAAGATGCGCGAGCTGGGCATCCCCTTCAAAGACGGCACGGACTACGTACGCGGCGAGGGGTTCCCGGACGGTATCGACACGGTAATGGCAAGATTAACCAAAGGGGAGCGGGTGCTGACGGTCGACCAGAACCGCGCACTGTCTGGCATCTCAAATGAGGAGCTGGTGAGCCGGATGCAGTCGTACGAGGCGATGGCGGCGAGGTTCCCGCAGCTGATCAGCCCGGAGAGCTACCGGATTCCGGATACGACGATCCGGCTGCCGGAGGGCATTGTGAGCGCGCTGGGTCAGCCAACGCTGGATTTGTCGCCGCTGCGGGAGGATCTGCGGTCGGTGGCCGAGGCGCTGGCCAGACAGAAGCAGCTTACGGTCAGCATCGATAAGAACGGGTTTGTGCTCTCCGAGACCGGCACCCAGTCAACAACTACCTACCACCAAAACCTGATGAACCGATGAGAAAGGGCGGACGACCTCGGAAATTCGCAGCGGCCAAAACACTCTACAGACTCAACAACCCGATTGTGCCGCTGGGCGTGGGCGAGCTGGAACGGCTGCTGAATCACTGCATTCAGCTCACGTCCCTGCCGGCGATGAGCGAGACGGAACGGGAAAGCCTGATGGCCAGACACCGCTACCTGATGAAGGAAGGCCGCGAGCGGGTAAAACAGGCTAAACAATTCTATAACCTGCAAATCGAATGATAACCTGCCTGATTGATGACATAGTGGTGCACCAGCCGGAGGGGATCGACGGACTGAGGCTGACCAAAACCCGCAACCGGCGGTATATGGGCTGGCTGTACCGGAAGCTGGGGACGTTTCCGGCGGGAGCGATCCGGTTTACGGAGCCGAAGGTGGTTAACCTGCTCAGGACCCGGCTGGCCTACGAGGGCATGCAGGCCGAAACGGGCTTCACGCTCAAATCCGGTAGTCTGGTGCTGTATGACAGCTACATCGACTACAGCCAGTACAACTACGACGGACGGGGGGTGAGTATTTCGACGCGCGACCGGATGGCGGTCAGCTCCCTGGAGGCCAACGCGACGACGACCTACTCGCTGACGCCGGTTGCGGCCTGCCTGCTGCACAGCCGGGCGCTGTCGGGTAGTGTGGATCTGACGGCATCGGGGGCGGTGGCCAGCCAGACGGTGAAAACGGCGGCGGTGCTGACCCATACGGTACCGCTGGCAAAGCCGGACAATGCGGAAGATATTCCGGGGACGGTGTACGAGACGGGTACCACCAGTGCGCTGCACTACCTGAATACCTCGGATCAGGTGCAGACGATCCGGATTGCCGGACAGCTGCGGATAACGGCAACGGCCAACACGACGACCATTTTTGCGCTGAAGGCGGGCGGGGTGACCATCGGCCGGTATTCGGTCGGCACGTCGGCGACGACGCTCGACTGCGTGGTGGATGTGGCGCTGAGTCTGAGCCGGGAACAGGGGTTTGTGCTTCAGTTCGTGCCGGAAACGGCGGTCAGTTCGTATTCCTTCACCTACAACAGCGGGACGCTGATTTCGCTGGGGGTGCAGGAAAGTTACGCGGACAGCACGGCGATGGGCTTCACGGCGTACCAGCTGCTGGCAACGCTGATCGACGAGGCCAGCGGCGGAAAGCTGAAGCTGAACAGCTCGTTTTTTCAGGTTGGCGACGGGGCGAATATCTTCCTGACGTCCGGAGCCAATCTGCGCGGTGTGGTCCGGCCGGTCAGGGTGAGCCTTCAGCAGGTTTTCGAGGGACTGTCAGCACTGGTACCGCTGCAATTAACCATTTCAGGCAGTGAGGTGATCGTCGAGGATCTGCAAACGGCACTGGCCAAAGCACCGGTACACCGGATAACGGAACTGCTGAGCTACCGGGAGCGGCCAGATACGGACAGATTCTACAATTCAATCCGGACGGGTTACCAGACGTGGAAGGCAGAAAGCAAAGTTTCTGAGCTGGAGGTCAACAGCGAACGGCGGCTGGCGACGCGCAATTCAAATCTGCGCAATGAGCTGAATCTGACCTCAGCCCTGATCGCGTCGGGGACGCTGATCGAGGAGGTGCGCCGGATTCAGTTCCAGCCGGACAAGGCGGGTGAGAACAAATCCAGCTCGTACGATGACAGCCTGTTTGTGATTGCGACGGTGCAGAAGCCGTACGGACGGATAGCGGAGAAGCTGGAACGGACGCAGGTGATTGACGGGCTGATTGACGCGGGAAACAGCTACAACCTGCGGTTTACGCCGATGCGGAACCTGAGCCGCTGGGCGTGGCGGCTGGCAGGCAACGGGCCGCTGACGGTTACCGACGCCGGCACGCAGGCGGCGGTGATCGGCTACGATTCGGTGCTGACGGATGAGTCGGAGCCGGTAGCGGTAGCGGGCGAACCGGTCCCGATGCGGGCGCTGGTGACAACCACGATGAGCATGGCAGAATACGAGCAGCTGGAGGGCTGGCTGGAGCTGCCCGACGGGCGGACGGGCCTGATCATGTCCGCGGACTGGCAACACACGGCAACGGGAGATATTGCCACAATCGACATCGAACTATGAACTTTCAGCACTTTCTGAGATTTTTCCGGCTGGCAGACGACAACGAGCCGATGCCGGTTGATGAGTACCTGCCGCAGTGGCGGCTGAATGAACTGATAGCGGCCGTGGGTGACCGCTGGCGGTTGCTGGTTCCTAAGTCCACGATCTATCCCTACAGGCCGCAGGATCTGGTAATCCGGAGCTACAAAAACAGCGTGACGGGGGCAGTACTGGGAACGCTACGGGCGCAGGCCTCGGAGTCGTACACGGAGATCCGGATCAGGGTGCGCTCGGCACCGGCGGCAAACGAGTACCGCCAGTTCGCCATCGAGACCATGGA
The DNA here is from genome assembly GCF_001870735.1 of Arsenicibacter rosenii. Lineage (GTDB taxonomy): Bacteria > Bacteroidota > Bacteroidia > Cytophagales > Spirosomataceae > Arsenicibacter > Arsenicibacter rosenii. The sequence goes on from NZ_MORL01000033.1 coordinate 34,491, forward strand.
CGGGCGGGTGGTGCTGGGCACGTTCCGCTACCAGGCGGGCCCGGTCGCTCCGACGCGGGATGAGTTTGTGCAGGCGATCCGGCGGCACTACGAGGGCTATCTGTACACACCGGTAACGGTGGATACGGACGGGCCGGATATTACGATCCGGGGCTACCACTCGGATCGGTTCCGGCTGGGGAACGCGGCGCTGCGGATCGGGATCGGCAAGGTGGTCGGTACCCGGGGGGTAATTCCGATGCTGACGCATACCAAACTGGGTTCGGTGACTACGACGGCCACGGACACCTACACGGTGACGGTAGGCGAGGATATCGAATCGGGCAACGTGTACAGCCTCAACGGGAGCAGCTACACGGCGGCCGGGGGCGAGAGTCCGGACGTGATCCTCTCCAGACTGGGGGTTTTCAACAACAGTTTGACGGTGGCGGCCGGGACGTCGATGACGGCCACGGCCCTGCCGGGCACCTACACGCTGCCAAACGGCAACAGACCCACGATTTCAGCGGCCTACAGCTCGACATCAAGCCCCAATGACCTGTATACGGTCACGGTTGGGGCGGATGTGGTGGCAGGTAATATCTACCAGCTGTCGGCGGCGGGGATGACCACGCGCACGAAGGTGGCCACGGCGAGCGATACAGCCACGACGATTGCCGCTTTTTTCAACAGCACGTCCGGAAAGGCGGCGGTACCGATAGGCGCCACGCCGTCGGTGACGGTCTCGTTAGGTGTCCGGCAGTTCACAAACACCAACAATCCGCAGCTGTACCTGTCCGGCAAAGTAAACACACCGGCGGCGACGGTGGACCGCTACCTGATCACGGTCGGGTCGGCGATTCAGCAGGGCATGAAATTCTACCTTCAGGATAAGGTGGTGACGGCAACGGATGAGGATACAATCTTAACGATCGCGCAGAAGCTTACGGGCCGGACAATCAACGTGGTTCCGTTTGTGCTGGACCTGCCGGTTTCTACAGTTGTAAACTGCTACGCCGAGCAGGCACCGCGCTACAACCTGGCAGACGACGGAGCGGATGTGGAGCTGACAGCAAGCCCGAAGCGGTTTACAAACCTACCGGTGGTGGCGGAAATCGACTTCACATCGGTGGACAGCTGCCAGCTGGCAATCTGCAAGGGCAGCACGGTACTGGCGGTCTCGAATCCGGTCCGGATCCGGCCGGACGCGGGCGCTACGGTGCTGATGCGCTACACGGACGAGGGCGAGACGTTCGATTACAACTATCAGGAGCCGGGCCTTGTGCAGCAGATCCGGATTCCGGCGACGCTGGGACCGGCAAAGCTGGCTCAGTCCGATTCGGTGAGCCAGACGCTCGACGGGCAGTATGTGCGGGGGACGACGGAGGCGGAATACCAGTATACGCTCACGACGCTGGCGATGTGGCAGGGCTTTCACGCCGCGCTGTGGCAGGCGCTGAAACACCGGCAGGTGTGGATCGACGGCCGGTGTTTTGTAGCCAAATCGGAGCTGAAACAGCTGGGCGCAATCGGTGCGCGGCGGCTGGAACAGTCACAAACCGAGCTGACGGAGGCAAACAGGGTGTCGAATAAACGGGCATTTTTGGGTGCACCGCAAGGCTCAGAATCAACCGGTTACGCGCAGTTTTTGCAGATTGATGCACCGGAAAACTTGCCAGTGTATGTGGTTAGCAGCGATGTTTGTATCCGTCTGAGGGCCGGAACGCTGGTTCCGCCAGGGCGTTATCAGCTGCAAATCCGGACCGGAAACGAAGCCTTAGAACTTCGCTGCTACGTGAACAACGTACGCTACAATCCGGGCCGGGCGGTGCTGACGCCTGACAAACTCAACCGTACTGAGCAGGATATTCTACTGGGGGCCGGTGCGGTGGTGACGATTCAGCTGGTAGCGGCACAGGTGGCGGTAACGGCGTGGAGCGAAGAGGTGACAGACACCGGACGGGCGTACAGTGAAGAATTCCCAACTACCTATTTCGAATGACAAAAGCTGCTTTTTTTGATCTGGTTGATAGCCTGCTGCCCGACAACGTGACGGCATCGATACAACCGGCTGACCTTCGGAATATTGTCAAGACGCTGGGCGAAAAGCTCTACGACGACGATCAGGTGGCCGTGGTACGGACCTCACAGAGCAGTGTCGTGATCGGTACAGGCTCGAAATCCTTCACCTTCGTGGAGGCGACGGGCAATCTGGGATTCATCGTCGGTAGCCGGGTGATTGTGGCTAACTCCTCAGCAAACTGGATGGCCGGAACGGTGACGGCGGTGACAACAACGGGCCTGACGGTGCTGGTTGACTCCTTCAACGGGTCGGGTACGTACACGGCCTGGAGCATCGGACTAACCGGATCGGCCGGTATTAACGTCGATGTGACCCGCAGCTCGACAACCTCTCTCACCATCGGTACAGGAAACAAGACGTTCACGTACGCGCAATCTGCGAATCTGGGATGGACCGTCGGAAGCTACCTGCGGGCGGCTAATTCGTCAGCAAACTGGATGGAGGGAACGGTGACTACGGTTTCGGCCACGTCGGTAACGATTGCGGTAGCGCGGGTGTCGGGTTCGGGAACGCTGGCCAGCTGGAATATCGGCATGGTGGCCGAGCCGTCCGATCTGACATTCGGCATCAACACGCAGGCCGGGAACTACACATCAGCATCGACGGACTACGGTAATACGGTGCAGCATACCAGCGCCACGGCCGTGAATCACACGGTACCGGCCGGAGCAGCGGGTAAGTGGTATCAGGTCGATGTGTCGGGTACGGGTCAGGTTACGTTTGTGGCCGGATCCGGAGTATCGATTGTGAGCCGAGGCGACGCCTTCAAATCGGCGGGTCAAAATGCAATGATTACGGTGTACTACAGGACCAGTAACGTCGCTGTCATTTCCGGCGACCTGACAACGTAACGATGAAGCGGGCAGGAAGAGGAATCGGGGCGCGGGCCCGGCGGAATGTATTTCCGGTCAATCCGGCGGCGTATCTCACCACGTCGCTGTCGGCCTACACGGCGGCGGCCGGCGGAGACTGGGTACAGATTACGGGCACGGAGTACGCGGCGATGGCGGCCGATACGCGGGTGGGCAAGTACGGGCAGAGCGATGCGAACCTGGGCACGTATTCTTCCTACGGAGCGAACTACACGATTATGGGCAACGAAAGCCCGGTACCGGCAAACCGCTATCCGTTTGCGTGCGCCCTCCACCAGGTTGATGCGGCCAGCCAGACGGTAAGGCCCAAGATTGAAGGAGCCAGCCCGACCGGGCTTGTTTCACTGGGATCGATTACGACGCCGGCCACGGCGGGAGTGCTGTATTTTGTGTGGAAAAACTACAGCGTAAAAACGGTACAGACCTCGTACGTGGCCAGCTGGCAATCGTCGAAAACGAGCCTCGGGGGCGGCAGCGGCGTAAGCGTCAAGGTGGCCTTCAATGAGGTGGGATCGGTGATCGGAACCGGTAACACAAACGGGTATTCCCTCAACATGCAACTACTAGCAAGCCTGTAAGATGCTTACCAACATTCAACTCACAGACAGAACATTGGATGGCACGGCCATCAAGCGGCGGCTCAGGGTCGCTGACTGCTACATGACACTGGATTTTCAGCAGCATGTGGCGTACCTGTACGTCGACATCGAGCACTACACACTGAGCGGCGGGACGGAGATCCGCGCCACTGACTTCGGGCAGTCCGGAACGATCAGCAAACGGGTTGAAATCTCGGATGCCAACTATGTTTCGCTGGCTCAGGGGCCGGATTTCGGCCGGTTTGTGCAGGAGCCGGCACCAGAACAGATCCAGGGCGGGCAGGTAATGCAGCAGTTCACGTTTCTGCGGCTGCTGATGGCCGGTCAGATTATCGAGGGGGCGAAATTTTCGCTCGATGAGCTGATCCAGTCGGAGCTACAGACCAATGCGGACCGGGGCAATTTTGACGATAACACGTGGCCGACGGTCACGCGCTAAACAGATGAAAAAGGAAAAGGAGGAACTGACAGAATCAGCGGTGGAGGCTCAGCAGCCTTACACAACGAAAATTACCTCAGTAGACGAGGGTAACGGCGTAGTGCTCGCCGAAACGAACGCGCCGGACGGGACCGGCTTTACGGTGTCGGTAAACGGGAGACTGACCGACGGGGCGGCTGAGGGCGGCCAAATCTGGTTTTTCACAGGCTCGCCCATCGAGCCGTTTTCGGCGGTAGCACTCAAGTAAATGAATCGGGCTGACATCATATCGGGAGCAGTTTCGGGGTCGGTAACTACGGGCATCCGGTGCAACGAGGCGGACGGCACGATTGTCGTGGTGTCACGGGGCATCTGGCAGCTGGGTACGGCGACGCTGGCGGGCGGAATTGCTACGGTCAGCCTGTCGCAGCCGCTGGCAACGGGCGACGTGATACAGGCCTCGGTTGACGAGATCGGCAACCAGGCAGGTATTCCGGTGGTCGTGACCGAAAGTGAGGTAGAGGTAACTGGGTGGCGGACGGCGACGGAGGTAGAAATCCGGCAGTCCGACGGGTCGCTGCTGGCCATGCCGGTGGATCTGTTTTTCGACAACTACGGGTATCTGCCGGCAGG
>NZ_MORL01000330.1 GCF_001870735.1 Arsenicibacter rosenii
AGACATCGCTTCGCTCGCCGGTTTGGCACCGAATTCGTTTTGTCGCTATTTCAAATTCAGGACCGGCAAACCCTATTCTCAGTTCTTATTGGAAATCAGGGTTGGCAATGCCTGTAAGCTACTGATAAACAGCAAAATGAACATAAAGCAAGTGTGCTACGAAAGTGGGTTCAATAACTTTACCTGTTTTTATAAGAAATTTAAGGAAATAACCGGGCTAAGCCCTAATGNTGAATTAACCGGTACAGGGGGTTAACGACCAAAGTGATTTAACTAATTTACTTACAGGCCATTGTCGGTTACCTATATAGGTAAAACTCCCTGAAAGTATCCTTTTTAGAACGAACAATTTA
>NZ_MORL01000331.1 GCF_001870735.1 Arsenicibacter rosenii
TACCTGATAAGTAATACTCAATGAAAAGTATGTTTACAGGTTACAAAAAGAATGGCCCAAACCGGCCGGTGCTGAGCGAACCCGCCAACCGAAAATTTAGCCACGGAGCATTGTACATAAGATACGGCTGTGTATTTTGCCCTATATGACAGTAAGTACATCATCGCATCATCACCTGGACAAGCTCACCGCAGCGGGTTTATTGGTTTCTATCGGTATTGTATTCGGGGACATCGGCACCTCCCCTCTTTACACCTACCGCGCAATTATTGAAGATCGGGTNGGCGGTGTCTCGGCCATTTTCTGGACACTGACCTTTCAGACTACCCTGAAATATGTCTTGCTGACG
>NZ_MORL01000332.1 GCF_001870735.1 Arsenicibacter rosenii
CCCCGGATCAGCCACGATCCGGTTAGTTTGCGTGGGCTGGGCTATCTGGCAGACGAACAGCGTGCGAATTACATTCAGAACTCTGTTACGCCTAATAGTTGGGCTATATCCGGAAGTACAGTTAAGGTTAGCAATGCAACTACAGCCCCTGATGGTTCGTTAGTGCCCTCATTCACAAACACTCCAGGGCAGTTTAGCGGGGTAACAATGTCTACCTTAGTAGCGGGTTATTCCTTAGCGAACAGTACTACATATACACGTAGTGTATTGGTAAAATGCCTTGCTGCTAGTAATCAGGCGAATAAACGCTTTTTCTGGGAGGTTAATCTTGGTGGCACTAACGGGCT
>NZ_MORL01000333.1 GCF_001870735.1 Arsenicibacter rosenii
CGGCAGCTGGCCAAAGAAGCCGACTCGAAGGAGCAGGCCGACGAGTTACTGCGTTACGCAATGGAGTGCGACAGGGATGCTGATCTGATCATCATTGAAGGCGAGCCGGAAGAGACGACGCCGGCTGAGCCTGCCCAAAAAGTGGCTGTCTGGGAAAAGCGTAAAATCCACACAGCTCTGGCGGTGGTGCAGCTGCTGGCACTGGGCCTGATCCTGCTCTACTGCTACGGCATGTTCGAGNGATGCTGGAGCAGAACAAGGAACTGATTAAACAGGCCGCTGATAATCCGGGTATCAAACTGCTGAACCCCTACGACGAAAGCTCGTTTCAGAAGTTCACGCTCGA
>NZ_MORL01000334.1 GCF_001870735.1 Arsenicibacter rosenii
CTCCCATCCACAACAACATCAGTAGGAAAAGCTAACTGATTGGCATCTGACCCATTGCCATTTCCACCGGCAACGGTAGTACCATTACTGGCCGATGTAGAGTTGGGAGCAAACTTCTGGATCCGATCATTACTGGTATCAGCGACATATATATACCCGTCTTTATCTATGGCAACTCGATAAGGATAGTTTAACTGATTGGCATCTGAACCAATGCCATTCCCACCGGCTACAGTAATGCCACTACTGNTTCTGGATCCGATGATTAAATGAATCAGCAACATAGATATACCCGGCTCTATCTATGGCAACACCATAAGGATTGTCCAACTGATTGGCATCTGA
>NZ_MORL01000335.1 GCF_001870735.1 Arsenicibacter rosenii
AGACCGCCCCCGTGCGCATTGATGGCCTCACCTTTGTCGTCCAGCCAGACTTCGCCGGGCGTAAAGGCCGGTTTCTCCTGAGCAAATCCGCAGAGGGCAGTCAGCCATAACAGGAAGTACGGAACGGTTCGCCGCGCGAAGCCATTCCGTACTACACATAACCTATTGTTTATCTTCATCAGCAACGGCATCTTCCCAGGTTTCCCACATCGNCACGTTCTGGCGCAGTTTATTCCCGCCATTGGCATTGATTGCCGACTGAGGAATCGGCCAGTTGATGTTATTCGGGGCCATGGTATACGACCGGTTCCGCACCGTCACTTTCCCTTTGTTGTAGAACTCAC
>NZ_MORL01000336.1 GCF_001870735.1 Arsenicibacter rosenii
AATACTTCCCCGCTGACCATTGGTCAGGGAGAAAACGGCTCAGGCCGGTTTATCGGGTATATGGCCGGTACAAGGGTCTCAAACACTGTCCGCTACACGACGTCCTTCACTCCGTCCACCAGCTTCACCAATGATGCCGGTACCATGCTCGCTCTGAACTATGCCAACAGCACCATCGTGGATGTATCGGCTAACTCTGTCGCAGTAGAAACCGGCGGCGATGCACGCATTAACACTACAANACAGGGGATTACCTCAGAACTGCTACTACCTCAGCGTTCAATCTAGGGGCAGTGGACTGGTTCGGCGGTGGGGATTTCACCCTCGACGGATGGGTCTTCCAG
>NZ_MORL01000337.1 GCF_001870735.1 Arsenicibacter rosenii
CGTCGGATTGGCTACGGTAAAACTACTGCCTTCCGAGAGGGCATAGCGATAACCGCTTACATTCATCCCTAACCCCATCACCGTCAGCGTACCGTTGGCCTGTGGCTGGTTCGATACACAGGTCGGCGACCGGGCCAGCACCGTAAAGGCCGGAATACTGTCTTCCTCAATGATTGCCGGGCAACACGACAGGTCAGGACACTTGCCCTGTATGTCGTTGACCACCACGCGGTACTCACCGGCGGCCGTTGCCGTATAGCTGCTTACCTCGCCGTCATATACCAGCACTTCCTGGCTGGTCCCCGACCGACGGAACCACTGGTAACGAACATACCCCGCTGG
>NZ_MORL01000338.1 GCF_001870735.1 Arsenicibacter rosenii
CGATCTCATACGACTGCCGGAAACACGTTTCTGCTTCGTTGAACCGGTTATTGGCGCCGTAAAGCGTGCCCAGGTTACCCAGCGCAATAAGGATCAGCCGCTTGTCCTGACTTTTTTTACTCAGGGCAAGTTGATTCAGGAAATAGCGTTTCGACTCCGCAAAATGGTGTAAATGAAGATGAATAACCCCTAACTCTGCATTCAGCAACGCAAGTTGCCGGGGCCACTGATTCTGCCGGGGCTCATATTGATTCAGCAGAGCCAGACNACCTGTATCGTACCGGCCGCTACTGCGGTAAGCCCGCGCTTTCAGGATCAGGACCTCTAACT
>NZ_MORL01000339.1 GCF_001870735.1 Arsenicibacter rosenii
CCCTGACCTACATACAGGCTGTAGCCCGAAGGCAGCTTCGTCACTCCCGTCCCAACCACAACCCCTGTGCCTGACACGCTCTGCAACAGGTTGCCACGCTTCTCCCACAACGCATCCGGCGATGCTATCCCCTCGCGAGCACCCGCACTATAGCTGGCCAAAACCACGTTCCCGCTGCCATCAACCGTCAGAAACTTGCTCGCACTCACACTCGCCGTGCTACCGCTGGTCAGGTTCTCCAACCGTAACCCGCTGCTGTTGGCTACCCCGCTGGTGATGTGAAGCTTCGCCGTCGGCGAACTGGTTCCGATGCCTACACTGGC
>NZ_MORL01000034.1 GCF_001870735.1 Arsenicibacter rosenii
AAACTCTATATCACGCAACTTGAATTAGAGACTATTAATTATAAATTATTACCCATAATATCCACCATTATGGCTATATAAGTTACTAAATATACCAATTAGCAACCTCTTCACTCATCATACAAGCCACTATGGTATCTGTCAGTATAGACCAATAGTTGTGCCTGCCGGCCGCCTTATCAGGAAGAATACAGGAATGGATTACATTTTTTATTGGATTTATTAATTTTTTTTTTGAGGTATCGGCAAATTTTATCGCGCAAAGACCTATAATGACAACAAAGGGGATAATTATCTGAATATCAGTAAATTATTTTGACTTTTTCTTTCTTATAGGGCATAGTTTTGTTATAACATCCATAGTTCTATATACAATAAAGAATATCGTTCACTGCTTTGGCGTCACTTTTTTTTTACTTTTTTGTTACCTTTTTCCAAAACATCAGTCTCATGTAATATCTGCTTAGTTTGAAAATAGGGCCAGCCTATCTAACGATACGGTAAGTTATTAATTGCCAATCAGATAAGTGTACTATTTACGTTCTGGCAGCAGTCTCACCCACTAAACTATATTATTTTAGCTATGGAAAAGATCCGTAGAAACCGAACCAAAACGATTCAGCGTATTGTAGAAGCCCTCGAAGACGTAATCACCGAAAGAGGTCTTGAAGGAGTTGGAGTCAATCGGGTTGCAGAAAAAGCTGGTGTAAGCAAAGTACTCATTTACAGATACTTTGGAGGTCTTGATGGATTACTGGAATATTATGTAAAGATGGGTAAACTCTATCCAACATTTACCCCCGCCGTACTGGAACAAATCCGTCCATTGAATCAGTCTGACCTGGCACGAATCTGGTATCGTCAGGTTACACAAACGTACCGTACGTTCCGGACTTTTAAAGCTGGGCGTGAAATGCTGAAAGCTACTGTAATTGAAGGCGACGTAACTGCCGATATCATCAGCAAAGCCCAGGACGAAGAACTTGTACGCTTGGTTGATCAGCTTTCTTTTGTGAAAGGAGCCGATGTGCATGCTATTTCGGCCGTTATGCTGAGTGCTATGTCACATATGACTCTACTCGCTCAGAACAACCGTACTATGATTGGTATTGATCTGCGTAGCGAAGACGGCTGGAAACGTATTGAGGAGGCCGTTAAAGTGATTTATATTGCGCTTAATAAAGTAGCAGCTCAATCGAAGGAAACAACCGTTGAGTTGCAAACGTCAGCGACTCCTGTTGCCCTATGGTAACAAACCGCATCCATGAGTAGTTAGTCATTTAACAAAACAGCCATCGACTAACTACTCATGGCTGCATATCAGTTTACTTGTACTGTTTTCTTATCCATACCGATCCCCTTGATGGTTAAAGACTGCCATTTCTTAGGCAAATGCGTCTTCAGTTGCACAATACCGGCATCGGTAATATCAAGGCCGCCAAAACCATTCAGTACTGCCAGGAGCATCCCCCCTGCTCCTGTAGCAAAGTAAGGATTGGTTCCTCCGGCCGTTTCGGCCATTACGCGAAACGGAGGTACTTCATTGGGTTTATAACTTTTCAGAAACCAGTCGTATGCTTTGTCGGGTTCGCCTGAACGCGCGTGCAGCGTTGCCAGAACGGACCAGGATTGATCTCGTCATTTCCGGTTTAAGCACCAGAATAGTCGGATACATCCATAACTCTGTATCCCAGAAGACGTGGCCGTTATAGCCCAACCCGGACAGCCCCATGGGCGACAAGCTGTAGGACGCTCCTTCCCGAACAAATGAATATAGATGGTAGAGTGCCGACCGCACAGCCTGCCGGGCATCGTCGTCGCCGCTGATCGCAATGTCGCTTTGCCACAGTTTTTCCCATGCGGCTTCATGGCGCTGTAACAGGCGCGGTGTGCGTTTGAGGGCCGCAAAAATCGTGAGCCGTTCTGCTTCGTTGTGCGGATCTGCCGTATGTGCCGTTGAGGATACCGAGCCAACCACACTGAAACGATATGTCTCACCCGCTTTCAGCCGCTTTTTGAATTTGGCAAGGTGCATGTTGTAATCCCAGTCTTCGTGCAGTACATCTGGCTCCTGACCGTGGGGTTCTTCAAAAATAAAGCTGGTTGAAGCCGCTACAGTATGCCGCCCGGCCGGACTTTTGGCAACCGAGGTGAGCAGCTGGATCGTAACGTGCGAACGGTCCATTTCGGCGTAAAAATTTTTGACATCCTTAAGGTTTTCCGGTGATTCGATAACACTCATCGGGCTGATTTCACAGTCTTTCTTCGCTGTTATTTCCACCATCGACAAGGTTGAAAAGGGCAGATGCCGCAACGCCATAACCGTTTGCCGGACACTCACCTTGTCTTGTGCCTCGAAGGAGGTTGCCAGTCAGGATGTTGGAAACCCGCCCACGACCATAAGTATCAAATGCTCCGTTGAGCACCACATCTTTTACTTTCATCGGCTCTGGCGACGATACCAGCCCGATCATACCATTAGCAACCGTAATACCAAAGTAACGGGCGGGATTAATGTCCTTCGCCTCAATCTGCCAGGCCGGATCAACTGCCTGCCCATAGCCGGTTTGACCGGAAAAAGACGCCAGCCCAAGGACCAGCATTACCCATATATGGTTCATCAAGATAGAAGAGGATTAAGTACTCTACCTTGCTAAAACAGGACTAAAAAAAGACAGAATGGTTAATTATTGATTAAACCCGCGATCCTGGATTTAATACCGGATGATTTTCCGCGTGGTGCGCTGCCCCTGTCCCGTGGTTAGAGAGAGCAAATAAACGCCTGATTGGGAAGGCAGCCGGTCATTATCAAACCGCTGTTCATAAGCTCCGGCCGCCTGAGATGGTAAGATAAGCGACTGTACAATCTTGCCTTCACTGTTGGTCAACTGCAATTGCACATCCGTTCGTTGCGTAAGTGTATACCGAACCAGCAAATACTCTGCCATGGGGTTTGGGCCGGCGACCAACTCCATGGATTCATCAAGAGCGGGTTCAACCGCCAGTATCGGCTCACCAAATGGCTTGATGGCCGAATCCAGCCAATCCAGCCGCCAGCGGATCCAGTCTTTCAGATAGGTGATTTCATCGGCATACGTCCGGCCAACGTAGCCGTTTGGCCAGACATATACGCCCAGAACCGGCCATTTCTGAAAGTTACGGGCGCGCGCTTCGGTCAACATCGTGGCCATGGAATCAATATAAGCATGCAGGTGATTAACCGACAATACGGTTTTGCGGAGTTCCTGGTAGCGCAACCTCACATTCAACGCAAACTTTTGGTCCTGTAATAACCGGTCCCACCAGAAAGGAATGCTGTAGCCGTCGGTCGGGCAGGTACGGTTAAAATTAAACGCCCAGCCAATGTAGCTGTTGCCATCGCAGTAGTCAGCGTTGCCATAGGTCAGGTTATAATCCCAGATGGGACCCATGGTCAGCTTTCCGCCCTTGCTATCCCGATCTTTATAAAAAAACGTACTCAGGCGGTAACCATCCAGGTTTTTACAGACCTCTGTCAGCAACAGATAATCGACAAAAGACCGTTCATCGGCAAATTTCCGGAAACCATTCAGCGAGTCGCTGAAAGAAGCACCTTTTAAAGCATCCTCAAAGTCCATTACGTATTTGCGGATATACTGAAACTGAGCCTCCTGAATGTCTTCGATCTTAGGCCGGTCAATCTGCACAGTGATCGCCTTATTACTGCTCGACCGGTACGAGGACAACCAGCTTTTGGAGGCAGAACCTTCCGTTTTATCAATTTTCAGGATATACCCGCCTGTCAGCTGATCGCCGCTGACATCTTCCGGCTTCAGATTGGCAATATCGACACGGTTTTTATCACGTTTGATCTTTTCCATGATCACATAAATGCCCTGATACTGCCCGTTGAGGATTACCTCACAAAACCGGTAGCGTGAGGCGTAATAGCGGCTGCTTTCGCGGAAAATCTGGTAGGTTAACACATCGCGTAACAGCGTCTTATCATTGTAAACGGCATTCATGACCCAGTCACTCTCGGCCGGCATACCCAGAATCGGCGCATTGACCGAATTGACGCCTTTGGCATCGCGCAGTTCAATGCCGTAAGGCTTTTTCGGAAATAACGTCCGGGAAGTTGCCCCGCGCAGTTCGATGCCGATCACACTCGTGAAAGTCGCCGGATCCGTAACCTGATTCCGCTTTCCGGTTCCATTATCTATGATGGTAAGTGAAGCAATGATTTTGGGCTCATCTACGATGGTCGCTCCCTTCGTATCGATCATTACAATCGGTAAATCCGACGAACTCAGAATTTGGCCGTAAGCCTGACCACCAAACAGCAGCAGGAATAAGAGTTTGTGGATATATCCGCGCATAGTCAGGTAAGGCTTTTTGAATAAACACATAAACCGAGCATTTCTAATGATAGGCGGCTCACATACCTGTAGGCTAAAACAGCGTTGGGATACTGACCATTTACTCAATTAATTGTACGTTGCGTAATCAGCAACCGTATATTAAGCAACCTCTTCTGTCTCAACCAACCGTAAGGCTCAGTTATGTTTTTCTTTTTCCGGCTTGCTTTCTTTACCGCTATATTATTCTGCAACGTTCTGGCTTCCAGCTTCGCCCAGCCTTTTTCCGGCGACTGGCAGGGTCAGCTCAAGAGTCCGGCCCAGACTGTGGCGGCCACACTACGCCTTATACCAAAGGGGCAGCAACTGGGCGGACGCCTCGACATTGCCAGTGATATGTATACCATTGCAGGTACTATCACCGGCAACAAGGCCACCGGCACCATGACCTACCCGACCGACGGATCAACGTTTCCGTTTACCATGCAGCTCACCGGCACTACCCTACAGGTAAACATCACTGCGTTTGGCGTGGGGATGGTGGGTGCCTTCACCAAATCAACCGGTGCGGGCACGGTCACAGCGGCAACCTCAGATAAACTATACCGCGATCCGGCCCTGATTGGGGCCTGGCAGACATCGGAGCAATATGGGGGAGGCGCCAACAGCGGAGGCTTTTACGGGGGCAACACCTCAACCATGATCCTGAACGCCGATGGCAGTTTCGGCGACGGTGGGTCCACGTCGTATATCAGCGGCAGCAACTCGTCGGGTATTTCGCAGGGCAAAGGAAATCAGGTAATTGCGCAGCTTAATGCAATGGGGGCAAAATGGTTTACTAAAGGCAATATTTTTTACGTCCGTATCCGCCAGAACAGCACCGTGCAGGATATTCCTTCGTCAAAATATTATGTCGAAAACAACAACGCGCTCCTGACCGATCTGAAAACGGGTGCGAAAACACTGTACCGGCGGGTGCGCTAGCCAATCCTATAAAACCGGAAAAGCCCCGCATGGTCTGTGCGGGGCTTTTCCGGTTTTATACCTTTTACTATTTTTTCACGATCAGGAATTCTACCCGGCGGTTTTTCTGACGCCCCTCTTCGGTATCGTTAGACGCCACCGGCTTACTCTCGCCGAAGCCTTTGCTGGCAATCCGGTCGGGTTCAATGCCTTTTCCGATAAAGTATTCACGTACGGCATCGGCCCGATCCTGCGACAGTTTCTGGTTAATGGCAACCCCGCCCGTATTATCGGTATGACCGTTCAGGGAGATGGTCATCTTCGGATTTTCATTCAACACCGCGACCATGCGGTCGAGCTCAGGTGCGGATTCAGGCCGCAGCTCTGACTTACCGGTATCAAAGAAAATGTTGTTCAGACGAATGGCTTTCCCTTCTTCAATCGGCACCATCGTCAGTTCTTTTCCCTTAATTTCCTGGAAGCCCTTAATCTGCGTCAGGTCGACGTTTTCGCCTTCAGCAATAAAGTTTGGCGCAATAGCCCGCATGCTGTATTTCTGCCCGTAAGGCAACACAATTTTATATTCACCCGTAACCGGGTCCGATGTAGCCTCACCGGCTTCATTTCCGTCGGGCAGCGTCTGATAGACAACCCTTGCCTGCACTGGCCGGCCGGTTTTCTGGTCAATCACGCGGCCGCTGATGATAGCCACCGGATCGGGGCGCAGCAACGCATTCGGATCATTCGTACCGTTTGTGCCATTGCCGTTCTGCCCGTTGCCGTTCGGATTGCCCGAACCGGCCTTAGCCGGATCATTACCCGCCAGCGTTGGCGTTGTCGGCAGGTCGTCAAACATCTTAATCCGCACGACATCACCTTTGCCCAATGTGCCTTTAAAACTGGTCATGTACGCATAATCGCCGGCCGCCGGAATGGAGTAATAGGCATCATAACCGTCCGTATTAATTTTCGGACCCAGATTCTGCGGCTTCGACCAGTGTTTCCACGTTTTGTCAACGCGCTTACAGATATAAATGTCGTTACTCCCCTGCCCGCCTTCGCGGTTGCTTGAGAAATACAGTGTTGCCCCGTCGGCCGCCAGAAACGGCGTTGTTTCCGTAAATTTTGTGTTTACGTCCGGACCCAGACTAACGGGTTTGCTCCAGCTCCCGTCTTTCTGTCGGAAACTAACATACAGATCATCTTCCTTGCTGTTTTTCTTTTCGCTGAACGACATAATCAGCACCTTCCCGTCGGCCGAGAGGAAACCGCAGTCGTATTGCCCCTGACTCATCCGCTCATAACCGGCAATTTCGAGTTTCTGCGGCACCGACCAGCCATTTGCGGTCTTTTTGCTGAATGAATAGCCCCGTGTTTCGTAGCGGCCATTGTTATAGGCCCCTTTGATCAGCATGGTATTGCCGTCGGGGGTAATGCTGTAGGCGCAGTTATATTCGTCGGTATTCAGCGGATTTCCCAGGCGGCGGGCAGGCCCCCACTTATTGCTGGCAGCGTCAAGCTCTGAATACCAGATATCCTGACTGCCTTTATCACCGAACGTATTCTGCGGATGGCTGACGCGGGCAAAGTAGAGCGTTTTCCCATCCGGCGAAATCATCGGGTTGATCTCGTTAAATTCTGAATTTACCTGATTACCAAGATTCTCTACCTTCTGTGCATGAACGCCACACAAGCTGGCAAGTACAAGTAACGCGGCCGGTAATCCTTTTGTCATGATATTCTTGTGGCTGTGATTCAGACAGTGACCCTGTTTTCTACGATTAACGTTGAAGCCATATTGCTTAGTACTAGTTCTCCCGCTCAATCAGTTGCCGTGTAAATGACAGCAGCATTTCCTTGCGTTCGGGGGTGGCCTGAACCTGTTCAAAATTCGACAGCCCTTTCGCAAAATAATCGCTGATACGCTGTTCGGTTACCTGCCGGATATTTAGTTTATCGTAGATCTCGGTAACGGCCCTTACCTTCTCGGCCTTGTCAAATTCCCGGCAGCTCAGCCAGCCATTCAGCTCATCGAGCAGGGTACCTCCGGCTTTTTCCAGGGCTTCGATAAGCAGGAAGGTTTTTTTGTTGGCGATGATATCACCGCCGACCTGCTTTCCGAACTTGGCGGGATCGCCGTATACGTCCAGCAAGTCGTCTTTCAGCTGAAAACCAATACCAATGTTGATGCCGCCTTCCCGCAGGTGGTTCGTCGACTCCGCATCGGCTCCGGCAATAATGCCGCCCAGTTCGAGCGCATACCCCAGCAGAACCGATGTTTTGAGCTTGATCATCTCCACATATTCAGCCTCTGTTACATCCCAGCGGGTTTCGAAATTCATGTCCAGTTGCTGGCCTTCGCAAACCTCGGCAGCTGTCCGGTTAAAACGGGCCAATACATGCCGCAATTTATCCGGAGTTATGTCCAGCAGCAGTTCATAGGCGTTTACCAGCATCACATCACCTGATAGAATGGCAATGTTATGGTTCCACTTTTCGTGCACGGTTGGCTGACCACGGCGCAGCGGTGCCTGATCCATGATATCGTCGTGCATCAGCGTAAAGTTGTGGAAAACTTCGACGCTGATAGCCGGTTTAATGGCTTTCTCCCATTCATCCGTAAATAAGTAGGCCCCCATCAGGGTCAGCAAGGGACGCATCCGCTTGCCGCCAAGGCTCATAATGTACTGAATAGGATCATACAATTCGGCCGGGTGCCGGCCATATTGCGTAGACTGAATTTCCTTTTGAAGTGCCTCAACAAAAACGATTGGATTCATCCGAACGGGTTTTACGCCCAAAAATAAACAAAACCAAGCCACGCACATAAACGTTGGAGCGCCGGGGCTCTCTTTTCGTGCAGAATGACGGGTATTTGTATAACGACAGGAGGGGCTCGTTTGTCATCAGCCGTTCCAAAGTTTCATGCGGATATAATCCATCTCCACCGAATCCAGCGGCTGATTGCCATCGTACGACTCCTGTTCGACCACATAATATTTAATACCTGCTTTTTTGGCCGCTGCCAGTAGCGGTGGCCAATCGATTTCGCCGTTGCCCAGATAAGTACTTTCGTCGCGGTCTTTGGCTTTGTCTTTTACGTGGAGCATCCGGATGTGCTTCGGATATTTTCTGATCCACTCAACGGCATTGGCTTTGGCTATTTTCATGTTGCAGGTATCCAGCTGCTGAATAACCAGACGAGGATCAAGGCGTTCCAGGAAGATTTCGTACAGCAGCTTACCCTCATGCTGAATGGTAAACTCATCGTAGTGATTATGAAAGCCAAACTGCAGGCCGGCCGCCTTGCAGCGTTCTCCGCAGACATTCCACGAATCCAGCATGCGTTTTACCTCATCCAGGTTCTTTTTGTCGGAGTCGATGCCGGGATTAATCAGGAACGTTTGCCCCATCGTCACGGCATCGGCAATCGCTTTTTTGTAGCGGTCCGAAATATCCTTCGTGGATGCATTCCAGTCGTTTTTACTGAACAACACATGCGAACTGCTGATCGTCATGCCCAGATCCTGGCAGAGTTTCCGGAATTCGGCGGGTGTTTTGCCATAACATTTGCCGTCGACGTAGTTTGCCGGTTCAACTTCTTTGTAACCAATGGCGGCGACCTGCTTCAGGGTGGCAACCGGATCAATTTTCATGTCTTCCCGGACGGAATACAGTTGCAGACTGATATGGTCAAACAGTTTTTGCGGATTGGCCAGTAATGACGACACAGTACCCAGCGAAAGGGCCGCTACGGAGCTTTGTCGTATGAAATTCCGTCGTGATTGCAGGCTTGACATGACCTTAGGGTTTAGGTTTGTTGCACGCCTAAATCTACTGACCTTCCGGCAAATACTCAACTATAGCCGATTAGAATAACTATAAAATCCGCGGCATGCTGCTTTCTTAAAAACAGAATACCGCGGATTTCCCGATGGCGTAACAACTACGCGCTACACACTTACGGTTTTTGGGATAAAATATCGCTTCAGCCACGTCGTCTGCGCCGGCACAAGCCAGTCTGCCAGGAATGTAGCCTTCGTATTGACCAGGGTATTAACGACAAGCGTTTCCGGCGTCAGTCTACCGTCGGCCACGGCGGCCTTGATATTGGGCAGGGTAACGGTTTGTATCTGCTTCTCGCTATCCAGATAGGCCGCTGAGCGATCAAAGAAATCAATCGCCTCTCCTTGCTGCGAAAGTGTAGCACTAATCTGCCGCAGAAAACCTACCGATGAATCTATGGAGCACCCGCTCGGCAAGTGGTGGCCTTCGTCAACGGCAATAACCACAAACCGATTAGCAACCACTTGAGCTGCCGCCAGCAGGGGTTCACCATGTGCCGCCCAGCCACTCAGCGCCGGACGCAGGGCTGCGTCTATCTGTTGCACTTCCGCATCAGTCAGCGTGCG
The DNA here is from genome assembly GCF_001870735.1 of Arsenicibacter rosenii. GTDB lineage: Bacteria > Bacteroidota > Bacteroidia > Cytophagales > Spirosomataceae > Arsenicibacter > Arsenicibacter rosenii. Next base: position 9,713 of record NZ_MORL01000034.1, read on the forward strand.
GTTTGCCTGATATACCCAAAGACGGGCAGTATCCGTAATTTCGTTAAAATCGATATACATGGCCTTTTCCGGAACATTCAGACAGGCACAAAAAGCCCGCCTCTCCTGTTACAAACCCTGCCCTTTTGCGATCAGTTCCGCCAGATCATAGACCTTCACGCGATCTTCCTGATTTTTATTTTTAACCCCGTCCGACATCATCGTCATGCAGAACGGACAGGCTACAGCTACCGTATCGGCTCCTGTACCCAGCGCTTCTTCGATCCGTTCTACGTTTACGTCTTTTTTACCGGCTTCGGGTTCCTTGAAATACTGCGCGCCACCGGCACCACAGCAAAGTCCGTTTGCCCGTGACCGCTTCATTTCTACCAGGTCGGCATCCAGCGCCGCCAGTACCTGACGGGGCGCTTCATAGACTTTGTTAGCCCGTCCGAGATAGCAGGAGTCGTGGTACGTAATCCGGCGCCCTTTGAACGACTCCCCGCCTTCTACCTTTACCCGTCCTTCGTTGATCAGTTGCTGAAGATAGGTCGAGTGGTGAATCACCTCATAATTCCCGCCCAATGCCGGATACTCATTCTTAAGCGTATTAAAGCAGTGCGGACAGGCCGTCACGATTTTTTTGACGCTGTAGCCGTCCAGAACCTGAATGTTGGCTACGGCCTGCATTTGAAACAGAAACTCATTTCCCGCCCGGCGGGCCGGATCGCCCGTACAGGTTTCTTCGGGGCCCAGCACGGCAAATTTGATTCCGACATGATTCAGGATGCGGGCAAACGCAATCGTAACGCGCTTGTACCGGTCATCGAACGACCCGGCACAGCCTACCCAGAACAGGATTTCCGGTGTTTCGCCCGCGGCCATCATATCGGCCATGGTCGGTACGGTGTATGTTTTTTCAGAAGTCATTGGTCAACGTTCTTTATGTGTTTCATTGGCCGGCACCTGTAATGGCCGGCCGAATGCTTTATTTTTCATTAATCTGATCGGCCCAGTTGAAGCGGTCCCCCGGCGAGAATTTCCACGGAGCCATGTTGTTTTCGATGTTACTGAACATCGCATTCCACGATGCCGGTGCCTGCGACTCTTCCATCACCCGGTACCGGCGTAGTTGCAGGATAATATCCAGCGGATTGATGTTGATCGGGCAGGCCTGCACACACGCCTGACAAGTCGTACAGGCGTTCAGCTCTTCGGCTGTGATGTAATCGCCTAACAGTGATTTTTCGTCTTTGTAGTCAGCCCCATGCTCTTTCCAGCCTTTCTGAATGTCCTCCAGCCGGTCACGGGTATCCATCATAATTTTGCGCGGCGACAGCTTTTTGCCGGTGATGTTGGCCGGGCAAGCAGCCGTACAGCGACCACATTCGGTACAGCTGTATGCGTTCATCAGATTAATCCAGCTCAGGTCTTCCACGTCTTTTGCCCCAAACCGGCCAATTGCCGGTTCACCTTCGGCAGGAACTTCGGTGGCATCGGCAGGGGAGAGGCCTAACATGAGCTGCACCTCTTTGGTCACCTCAGGCATATTTTTCATTTCGCCCTTAGGCTTCAGATCCGAGAAATAGACATTCGGAAAACCAAGGAAAATATGAAGGTGCTTCGAATAGGTCACGTAAACGGCAAAAGTCAGGATACCCAGAATGTGGAACCACCACGAAAACCGTTCGTAAGCGATCAACGCGCCGTCGCTCAGGCCCGAGAACCCGGGTTTCAGAAACTGGCTGATGATAAAATCCGGCACAACACCCTGCAATTCGCCATAATGGCCGATGCCCCGGTCGCGCAGGATACTGTCGGCCGCATTCCAGGTCAGGAACGCCGTCATCAGCAGAACTTCGAAAATCAAGATCAGCGCGGCGTCCAGCCGCGGCCAGGAAGGACGCATTTCTTCGTGGCGTTCCGGCTGAAAACGCGACACTTTTACGACAAAGCGACGCAGCAGAAATACCACACAGACAATCAGTACGCCCAGTGCCAGTAGTTCAAAAAAGTTGATCAGGAACGGATATACAGGCGTAATGACCGGTGCAAACAGCCGGTGTGTGCCCAGAATACCATCCAGAATAATTTCCAGTACCTCGAGGTTAATGATGATAAACCCGGCGTAAATAACGAAGTGCATGACCGCTACCAGCGGGTTTGCAAACATTTTTTTCTGCCCGAACGCTACCAGAAGCATGGTCTTCAGACGTTCGTCGGAGTGATCGCTCCGATTTTCGGCACGGCCCAGTTGAATGGCCCGCCGGATAAGCCCGACCCGCTTGCTGATCAGGAAGCCCGTAACACCGACGGCTATCACAAAAAGAAATTGCTGAATGTACGTCATAACTCTTCTTTACAAGACACTGACTATCAGTGGATTTTAAATTAATTTTATTTTTTTATATTTTTTTTGAGCCAAAAGCTTGCGCTGTGACCATTAAGCGCCTACTTTTGCACCCACGTTTGACACCAAACGGACTATCAACTACGGTGATGTAGCTCAGTTGGTAGAGCAAAGGACTGAAAATCCTTGTGTCGGCGGTTCGATTCCGTCCATCACCACCAGGCGACTGCAAGCAATTGCAGTCGCTTTTTTTATGCCCTTATCTGAATGTTGCAAGCCGGCTTTTACAACCATATTTGTGCTCATCTTCTGTTAACCTACAAACCGATTCGTTCGTTTTAATGCCCGCAAAGATAGTATGCAAGCATACTATTGCAATATTCATAGTACAATTAATTTGAAAATTATGTTTAAACCGGGAGTAAAGAAAAAAGCGAATGCCTAAAAATCAAGCTCCTGACACATGTATATCTCATATCTCATTCATATCAATTTTACAGCCGCCGCCTCATCTGAAATACTATCAATCTGCTACAATTAGCCCGAAAGAGGCTACTCAGCAAATCTTAGTAAAAGACAATTTTCAGTGCTCCTAAACAGCTATTGTTTTCCGTTTCGCTTCATAGTAAAATTTTAATCAGATACATCCTGTAATGGCCCGTTTTTCTGCGGCGAATTAGTGATCGGGAGTATTATCGACTAACGCAGAAGCCTATTCTCCTTCATTATTTGTTTTATTACATTTTAAAGATTACACGCTTAAAAAAGCCATATTTCTAAAATTTTTTAAAGATATGCACGCATACTATACGTAGCCTGTATTACCTGAATTTGTGCTCTTTCCAGATAAAGAATAAACTTTCAGATAATCCGGCGGATATTCGCTCAAACGGTAAACAGGCTATTGATTTCTTATTTAAATTTCCCTTAACCAATACCAACCTCTATCATGGAAACGTCAAATACGTATGCACTCCCCGTCGGCGTCACACTCGACCGATACATCATGCGTCGCCAAAGCGACTTCCCGTTTGCTTCCGGCGAATTGTCACAGTTACTGCGGGATATCGCCCTGGCCGGCAAAATCATCAACAAGGAAATCAATCGGGCGGGCCTGATTGATGTTACCGGCGACTATGGCAGCAGCAATGTGCAGGGCGAAAGCCAGCAAAAACTGGATGTGATTGCCAATATCCGGTTTATCCGTGCCCTGAAAAACGGAGGCGAGTGCTGTGCGATTATTTCGGAGGAGGATGAAGAAATTATTTACACGGGCAACGACCAAGCCAAGTATGTGGTTGCCATGGACCCGCTTGATGGTTCGTCAAATATCGACGTTAACGTATCTATCGGCACTATTTTCGCGATCTACCGGCGGGTGACGCCTGTTGGCTCACGGGCAACGCTCGATGATTTTATGCAGGGAGGCCGCAAGCAGGTGGCTGCGGGCTATATCCTCTACGGCTCATCAACCATGTTGGTTTACACCACCGGTCATGGCGTCAGCGGGTTTACCTACGATCATTCGCTGGGCGAATTTTTTCTGTCACATACCGATATGCGCAGTCCGGTGAAAGGGTCGATTTATTCCTGCAATGAAGGCAACTACACCGACTACCCGGCAGGGGTGCAGGCATATATCGAACGCTGCAAGGAACGCCGCTACTCGGCACGGTACATTGGTTCGCTCGTCGCCGATTTTCACCGCAACCTGCTGAAAGGAGGTATCTACTTTTACCCGCCGACACCTAAAGCACCTAAAGGCAAACTCCGGCTGTTGTACGAATGCTACCCGCTGGCAATGATTGCCGAACAGGCAGGCTGCCGCGCATCCGATGGGTATCAGGACATTCTGGATATTGAACCGGCCGGGCTACACCAGCGGTCACCAATCTACATCGGAGCAAAAGACATGGTAGATGAAATGATAAATCGGTTGTAAATTTGTCGTATGACAATTGAACAACCCATTGAACCGTCGTTCGAGGATTTTGCGCTGAACCGCCAGTTACTCAACGCCATAGCTGATGCCGGCTATACACAGCCGACACCTATTCAGCTAAAGTCAATACCGTTGATTTTGCAGAATCACGACGTACTGGGCATTGCACAAACGGGTACCGGCAAAACAGCTGCGTATGTTTTGCCGCTCCTTATGAAAGTGAAGTATGCGCAGGGGAATGCCCCCCGTGCCATCATTCTGGCACCTACCCGGGAGCTGGCGATTCAGATCAACGACGCCATCGGTGAACTTGCTAAATATACTGACCTCCGACATACAGCCATCTATGGTGGCCTCGGCCCTAAAACCCAGATCGAACGCCTGAAAAACGGCATCGACATTCTGGTCGCTACCCCGGGCCGGTTTATGGACCTTTATCTTACCGGCGAAATCGTCACGAAAGAAATCAAAACGATGATTCTGGACGAAGCGGATAAGATGATGGACATGGGCTTTATGCACCAGATCCGGTCGATTCTGGAAATTATTCCCCGCAAACGGCAAAACCTGCTTTTTTCAGCCACTTTCCCTGATAAAGTAGAACGTTTGTCGGCCGAATTTCTGGAAGCGCCGGTACGGGTCGAAGTCACGCCGCAGGCGTCAACGGCTGAAATGGTAGCGCAGGTTATATACGAAGTGCCGAACTTCCGGACTAAGATTAATCTGCTGGAATACCTGGTGTTGCAGGAAGGAACCGAACGGGTAATTGTTTTTACGCGGACGAAACAAAGTGCCGAAAATATTTATAAATTTCTGGCACGAAAAGTGGTAAACGAAGAATACATCCGGGTGATTCACGCCAACAAAGGGCAGAACACGCGGATCAACTCGATGGAAGCCTTCAAGGAAGGACAAATCCGGGTGCTGGTTGCCACCGACGTTGCCGCCCGTGGTATTGACGTTGCCAATGTCACACACGTCATTAACTTCGATGTACCGATTATCTACGAAGATTACGTACACCGGATCGGGCGCACAGGACGTGCTAACCGGAGCGGCAAGGCCATCACGTTTATGACCATGGCCGAAGAATATCATGTCGGAAAAATTGAAAAAATTATCCGGATGAAAGTACCGCGGCTGCCAATGCCTGGCAACGTTGAACAAATCGAAACACCGTTTGACGAGCAACAGGCCATGCTACGGGAGATCGACGAGCAGAAACGGAAGGAAGATCCGACCTTTAAAGGTGCCTTCCACGAAAAGAAAATCAAACCGGGTATGAAGGCAGCCCCCAAGGCACGCGTTATTCCCGGTGTTAAACCGGCTAAACGGCCGGCCACGACCGGAAACAAGCCGGTAAACCGCAGCAAAAAACGAAGATAACACGAAGACAATGAGGTATTTTCCAAACTTTTTGACTGATAATCCGTTTGCTGAATACCTCATTTCTATCAACATTTTTTTCCGGCATGTACTAAGCCGGATTGCGATTCGTTTTAGTAAAACACGTACGCGGTCAAGCATCGCCACGTTGTTTGGATCAGGTTTTGTTCAACACTCAGGTAAGTGATGTATGCTATTGTGTGACATTGTTGATCGAAACCACCGAAACAGACGTACAGATTTCCTAAAACACATGATCTTTCGGGTTCATCCTTTTTTGATGGGTTTGCTGTTGATGCTGCCGTTCCGTCTGGTGGCTCAATCAACGCAGCTGATTACGTCAGCGCGGACGGTCGATTCGGCAAATAACCGAAAACCAACGGCAAAGCAGGCTTTTGTTGCCGACAAAGGGCTTACTACTGAAGCGGCTACTACGGCCGTTGAGGCAAAAGTAGCCGCGCACCTGCTGCCGCTTTTCGGCGAACGCTCTAAATCAACGGAGCAAATTGAGCATGACATTCGTTTTCTGAGCGACTGTGACCAGAACTTTGCCAGCCGGCAGGAGGCCAGTCAGTTTTTTGCAGCCCGCGGCTGGGATTATATCAATGACGGTCAGCTGGATACGGCAGCCTACCGGTTTAATCTGGCCTATCTTCTGAACGAAAAAAATGCTGACGTTTACTGGGGCTTAGGCGTCGTTTGCTACCAGCAGGAAAAGCTGCCCGATGCCATTCGTATGCTGAAAAAAGGGCTAGCCTATGCTGATACCAACACCGTTCTGATGACGGATCTGGCCACCGTAGAGATTAAGTTTTTCCAGCAGTCGAAAAATCCGCAGCTTCTGACAGATGCCGAAAACATTCTGAATCAGGCCATTGCACTGGATCCTGCCAATGCTACGGCCTATATCGAAATGTCGCTGCTGTTTTATACAAAAGGTGAATACGAAAAGGCATGGGAAGCCCTGCACAAAGCCCGTGCGATTGACCTCTCCGTCGTTGACCTGGCTTTTCTTGGCGACCTGCTCACTAAAATGCCCGACCCGAAAGGCTTCTTCAAGCGATGACCAGGCAGGTCAGCCGGATGCTTAATTGCCTGCACAAAAACAGGAAATTGACTTATTTTTGCGGCCGGAACCGCCGGTAGCCGTCAACTACCGGCACAGGATTTTTCGCCGGCATGATCAAACTACTTCGTCAGAATATTCTTTTTTTCAGCCTCTACGGTCTGTTACTGCTGGTTGTTGGTGTCTTACAGCTCATGTACACCAAAGACGAGCTGATGCACTGGGTAAACAGCCACAATAGCCCGGAAGCTGATTTTCTCTTTCAACACATTACCTATCTGGGCGATGGTGCCTTTTCGGTCATCATGGCCATCATCCTGGCACTGGCCTCATGGCGATACGGCATTCTGGGTGCTGCCAGTTTTGCGCTGAGCGGCGGTATCTCGTCGGTGCTGAAGCATTACGTATTTACCGACTCGCTACGCCCTCTGAAGTATTTCGAGCATTCGAAGTGGGAATACCGGGTCATTGAAGGCCTGGACATTCACAGCTACAACAGCTTTCCGTCGGGACATACCATTACGGCCTTTGCCATTTTCTCGCTGATGGCCCTGCTGGACGGCCGCAAGGCACGAAGCTGGTTCTGGTTGTTGCTGGCCGCCTTAACCGGTTATTCGCGGGTCTATTTATTCCAGCATTTTGTGGAAGATGCCTATGCGGGCTCTTTTATTGGTGTGGGGTCGACGCTGGCTGTGTATTACTTCTTTATGCAATACTGGGAGAAAAACCCGCGCAGCTGGCATCAGAAAGGCATTCTGCGCCGGTAAAAACAGAACAGGATTACCGCATTAACAGGAGATGTGTTAATGCGGTAATCCTGTCAACTACCTGCGTATTGCTGTCAAGCCTACCGGAAACGGTCAGATTCGCGCACCTTACGCTCATCACGACGGATAAACCGGTTCGCCAGGGCGTTACAAACCAAAGCAACAATCAACGCATAAAAGCCCGGCAGGAAGTTACCCTGATCGTCCGGATTACCGAATGCCTTGCCTTTATACAACGTCTGGTACAGCGCGATCCCCATAATGGCCGTCAGCAGCATCGCATTGATGGCACACATCATCGTCTGGCGCAGGCGGTTGCGGTATTGAAAAACAGCATACAGGGCCAATATAGCAACCCCGGCCATCAGCATAGCCAGATACCACAGCGGATCGACGCTGGTGGATGTACCACCCGATGGCAGTGTTGCTATCTTTTCATATTGCAGTGCCGTCAGCCGGGCCGACTCAGTTGGCAGACTACCTTTTTTTTCCCAAAGCGGATTGAGCAGGGCAAAGCCCATAGAGAGCGAAATCAGGAACAGAAATATGGTCTGAACGCGTTGAATCATAAAATTTCAAGAGAAAATAAATAGCGGACATTCGTACGTATGACGCTGCCCGTCTGGACGGCGCAAAGTTAGCCAAATCGCAGGATTATGAAAACAGACAGCCGGATTGTCGTCACCGCCGACGGATCGCACTCCCTTTTTAACGAACAGGCCGGACAACACTACCACTCTATTTTCGGGGCCCGGCAGGAATCTGAGCGGGTTTTTATGGAACTTGGCTTGCAGGAAGCCTTTGACCGGTTTACAGAAACCCCGCTCCGTGTCTTTGAAATGGGGTTCGGAACCGGCCTGAATGCCGTTATGACTGCGCAGGAAGCCGAAAACCGGCAACGCCCTGTGCTGTATACGACCGTTGAAGCCTTTCCCATACCGCTTGATGAAGCGTATCAGCTTAATTTTGATGAGGTGCTGGGCACGCGCTATACCTATGCCTTACACGAAGCACCCTGGCAGATACCAACCGTTATTAATCCGTACTTTACCCTCACAAAGCAGGAACGACAATTGCAGACTTTCAGCACTGATGGTGCCTTCCATGTGGTTTACTACGATGCGTTTGCCCCCGAAGCCCAGCCCGAACTCTGGACCGCAGACCTTTTTCAGCACGTTGCCGGTATGATGGTCTCAAACGGTATTCTGACAACCTATTGCTCTAAAGGCTATGTACAGCGAAACCTGAAAGCAGCCGGTTTCCGGGTTGAGAAACATCCAGGGCCGGCCCGTAAACGGGAAATACTTCGTGCTGTAAAAATTTGAGAAATTCTGTAAGTTTCATAAGTTTGATGCATTAAGTGTAAAAACGACACTATTACAAGTTAACTGAAGATATAAAGAACCTTTTTACTAGTTTCCCAGCTATGTATCTCCTTGGATTTGACGTCGGTAGTTCATCGGTTAAGGCCTGTTTGCTGAATGCAGAAACAGGTCAGGCAGTTGCCGCTGCTTTTTATCCGGAAACCGAAATGGCTATCGAAGCCCCGCAGGCCGGCTTTGCTGAACAACAACCCGAAAACTGGTGGAAAAACGCCTGTCTGGCTTCAAATGCCGTGCTTCAGAAAGCCGGCGTAGAACCGGCAGCGGTAAAAGCGGTGGGGATTTCCTATCAGATGCACGGGCTGGTGGTGGTCGATAAAGCGTTTAATGTACTGCGCCCGTCGATTATCTGGTGCGACAGCCGCGCCGTTCCGTATGGCCAGGCTGCGTTTCAGGACCTTGGTGCCGCCCAGTGTCTGTCTCACCTGCTCAATTCGCCGGGTAATTTCACAGCGGCTAAACTGGCCTGGGTAAAGGCCAATGAACCGAGTATATACGCTGAAGTAGACAAATTTATGCTGCCCGGCGATTATCTGGCCGCCCGCATGACCGGCGATATTGTTACGACGGCTTCCGGCTTATCTGAAGGTACGCTCTGGGATTTCCTCAAAGACCAGCCGGCGGATTTTCTGCTCAACTACTACGGTTTCGACCAATCGCTGATGCCGGCCATTAAGCCGACGTTTGGATTGCAGGGGCATATTTCGGCTTCGGCAGCCGCTGAACTGGGGCTCGCCGAAGGTACACCGGTGACCTACCGTGCCGGCGATCAGCCAAACAATGCCATGTCGCTGAACGTACTGGAACCGGGTCAGATTGCGGCTACCGCCGGTACATCCGGTGTTGTATACGGGGTGAGTGATCAGGCAAAATACGACCCTCAGTCGCGGGTAAATACCTTTCTGCACGTCAGCCATACGCCTGAAGCGCCGCGTTATGGTGTGCTGCTGTGCGTTAACGGAACCGGCATTCTGAACAGCTGGATGCGCAATAAACTCTTCCAGGGAACCATCGACTACCCGCAAATGAATGATCTGGCGGCACACTCACCCATTGGGGCCGACGGGCTGATTTGTCTGCCGTTTGGTAATGGTGCCGAGCGCATGCTCAGTAACAAAGACCTTGGGGCTACCTTCAAGGGCTTACAGCTCACCCGTCATGGTTTACCGCACATACTGCGGGCGGCGCAGGAGGGCATCGTTTTTGCGTTCTATTACGGCATGGAAATCATGCAGCAGGTCGGGGTCGGGTTACGGACCATCCGGGCAGGCGAGGCCAACATGTTCCTGAGCCCGATTTTCGGCAGTACGCTGGCTAACCTGAGCGGTTGCGAAATTGAGCTCTACAACACCGACGGTGCGCAGGGGGCAGCCCGCGGCGCCGGTATCGGTGCCGGTATTTATAAAAATGCAGCCGAAGCATTCTCAGGCCTTAAAGTGGTTCGTACGATCGAACCCGATATGCGGACGCAGCAGGCCTATCAGGAAGCCTATGCCAACTGGAATCATACCCTGACACAACAAGTTTGACGCATTTACGAATTACGATTAGGGGCACATAGTCACAAAACGTATCAACAGGCGACTCAGGCGGGTCGCCTGTTGGCGTTTATCCGCTGCCAGACTGGACAGTTTTCGCGGATAGCCGTACCTTTGTGTCTTACTTAACAAACTAATGGCGAATCGTTCTGAATCAGTTTATCTGGACAATGCCGCAACAACGCGGCTTGATCCCGAAGTTCTGGAGGCCATGCTCCCGATGATGACGGAGTTCTTCGGCAACCCATCTTCCATCCACGCTCACGGACGGAAGGTACGGTCGGCCATTGAAAAGGCACGGAAAACGGTTGCGACACTGCTCAATACATCACCTGCCGAAATCTTTTTTACGTCGGGAGGAACAGAGGCTGATAATACAGCCATTTGCAGTAGCATCGAGACCTTCGGGCTTACCCACGCAATTACTTCCCCCCTGGAACACCATGCGGTCTTACATACGCTGGAGCATCTGGACAAAACCGGAAAGGTAAAACTGAGTCTGGTCGAGGTAGACGCAAAGGGACGCATTGACCAGGAACACCTGAAGGCATTATTACAAGCCAATCCGGGTTCGCTGGTGTCGCTCATGCATGGCAATAATGAGATTGGTAACCTGCTTGACCTGGAAGCTACCGGCCACCTGTGTGCGGAATACAAAGCGATTTTCCACACGGATACCGTTCAGACGATGGGCCATTTCCGGCACGACCTGCAAAAACTGCCGGTTGACTTTATTGTCGGAGCAGCGCATAAATTCCATGGGCCCAAGGGTGTCGGATTTCTGTATGTGAATGCTGATCCGAAATCAGGACGGGGCAAGATACAGCCATTCGTACACGGCGGAGCCCAGGAACGCAACATGCGGGGCGGCACCGAAAACGTATACGGCATTATCGGACTAGCCAAAGCGCTGGAAATTGCTTACCGCGACATGGACGCTCATCACCAGCACATCCTGGGTCTGAAAAAGCGTATGATTGAACAGCTACGCGAAAAACTCGACGATGTCCGCTTCAACGGCGACTCCGATAATCTGGAAGGTAGTCTGTACACCGTTCTGAACGTGAGCTTACCGTCTTCAGACATGAGCGATATGTTGTTGTTCAACCTGGACATTGCCGGTATTTCGGCCTCAGGCGGGTCAGCCTGTTCGAGCGGGTCAAACGTTGGCTCCCATGTACTGGCGGCGCTGCCGGGCATCGATCCCGACCGTGGTTACGTGCGCTTCTCATTCGGCAAATACAACACGCCTGAAGAAATCGACTACACCGTCGATACGCTTGTAGGATTGTATCATAAAGTGGGATAAAGAGTGGGCGGGCTACGCGTCGTGAACTACTTATCCCGCTCTTTCACCGCGCGGCGGCCGCCTTTTATCTCTTTCGCTCTTTAAATCAACCACCGCTGACCGACTTTCAGGGAGTAGTCGATGAAGGCTTTAGCCGTACGGTCATACACCTCGTTGCCGAGTGAGTGACCACTCTCATCGATATTTTTGTGCGTCTCGTGCGATTCGTAAATCCGTGCTGACACGACGGAGTATCCGTCCAGAAAATTAATCAGCTTGTTCAGAATGGTTGTCATCTGAATGGCCGGCTGACGACCGCCACGCCCGTTCGATACGCCGGCAAACGCAAAGACCTTGTTATCAAACAGGTACTTAAACGGTTTATCACCCAGTTGATGCAGCATGTTGATAAACTGCGGGCTGGTGATCCAATTATATTCGGGCACCACAAAAAAGACTAAATCTGCCGCGGCCCATGTGTCAATCAACTCCTGCTGAAAGGCGGTCAGGTTCTCCGGATCTACCTCGCCCTGACCCACCAGCGGAATATCATAGGCCTCAAAATTTGCCAGAGCGATGTCCTGATGTCCATACGTTTCCAGTACGTTACGGATGTGGCGTGCAAAACGCAGGGAATTACTGTTTTTACGCGGAGAAGTCGAAATAACGGCTATTTTCATAGGTTTTTTATCATCATGTTATCAGGTTAACGCCTGACCGGAAATTTGGTTTTATGTGCTGAGCACAAAGTCAGTATCTTGCAACGTTTGTGTGAAAAAAAGCTCTTTATCGCATCATGTACAAAACGTTTTTCATCATGCGGTTAATTTGTCTCCTACTGGCCGTTACCGGCAGCGCCCTCGCGCAGGAAAAAGTTCAGGAAGAATCGCTGCCGGCTCCTGCAATGCCAAATGCGATGCCTACTGCCCGCCCAATGGCCGGGTTCTACCGTAATCCGAAGAATCCTAAAAACGTCATCCGGTCGACGGTCGACAATATGCCGGTGAAGACGCCGGATTCCAGCCAGACCTACTCCATTTTGTCGGCACCAGCCCTACCGAAATCCCGTAAACAGCCTTTACCAAAAAGCTCACCTGTCATACCGGCGATACCAAAATGATAAACATTACGCCAGACTGTCCAGCGCCTGTGCCAGATCGGCGATCAGGTCCTGTGCATACTCAAGACCGATGGAGACCCGAAGTAAGTTGACGGGGGTTGCTGTATTCGGCCCCTCCACCGATGCCCGGTGCTCGATCAGGCTTTCGACACCACCCAGACTGGTTGCCCGCGCAAACAGGGTCAGCCTACCGGCAAACAGCAGAGCCTCCGGCGCACCACCCTTGATCTGCACCGACAGCATCGCCCCCGGTGACTGCATCTGCCGGCTGGCCAGGACAAACGACGGATGACTTTCCAGCCCCGGATAATGGACAGCCTCTACCTGCGGATGCGTTTGCAGAAAGCGTGCTACCTGCCCCGCCGTTTCAGTCTGAGCCCGTATCCGGACAGCCAGCGTTTTTATTCCCCGCATTACCAGCCAGCAGTCGAACGGCGCCGGAACCGCACCCGACAGACTTTGCAGCAACCGCACCCGCTGCGCCAGTTCGTCGTCCTGCCTGAAAACCAAGGCCCCGCCCAGCACATCGCTGTGGCCGCTGAGGTACTTGGTCGTCGAATGCATCACCACATCACAGCCCAGCGACAGTGGCTGCTGAAGCACCGGCGTGGCCCAGGTATTATCGCAGACGCAGATGGCGCCGACGCTGTGCGCCAGGTCAGCCACGGCCTGCAAATCCGTGATCCGCAGCATCGGATTCGACGGGGTTTCGGTCCAGACCACCCGCGTATTTTCGTGGATCGCCCGCCGCACATCGGCCAGATCCGTCATGTCGACTTTGGTATAGGTCAGGCCCCAGGGATGAAACACCTGTTCGAGCAAGGCAGGGGTACCATAATAGGCATCGGCCGCAATGACCACATGATCGCCGGGGCGCAATGCCTGAAACAACGTCATGGCGGCAGCCTGGCCCGACCCGAAGGCCATTGCCACAGCCCCGCCATCAAGCGCCGCCAGTGCTTTTTCGAGCGCTTCGCGGTTGGGGTTGTTTGCCCTGCTGTAGAGATACGGGCCTGAAAGGTCATAAGCCTCGTTCCGCGCAAAGGTTGTCGACAGGTAGATAGGCGGAATCACCGCACCGGTCGCCGGGTCGGGCTGATGGGTCGCCTGGAGGGCAAGGGTATCGAAATGCATGATCGTTTATGGCTGATTTTTTGTTAGTATTGTATGAACAAACTAATGAGTTATGGTACTGCCCATTAATCTGCCCTTACAGGATGGCCGATTCACAGATGACGAGTTTTTCAACTTCTGTCAGATGAATCCTAAGCTGCGCATTGAGCGTGATGAGCACGGCCAAATTTATATAAATATGCCTACCGGACTTGAAACGAGCTTTAGAAATTCTGATTTAATTACAGAGGTTAACCTGTGGAACAGGCAAACCCACCTGGGCCGCGTTTCTGACTCAAATGGTGGCTACACATTACCGGATACCTCGATGCGCGCACCGGATGTAGCCTGGGTAAGTAATGAACGGCTGGCAACGGTATCCAAAGAAGACCTTAAAAAGTTTGCCCGTGTCTGTCCGGATTTTGTTATTGAGCTGGCTTCGGAATCAGATGAGCTGGTACACCTGCAAAAGAAGATGGAAACGTATCTGCTAAATGGCGTCCGGCTTGCCTGGCTTATTGATCCATCAACCATACAGACGCTGGTTTACCAACCGGAACAAGCCATTGAGTATGTACCATTTGATCAACCATTAACCGGTAAAGACGTATTACCCGGCTTCATCCTGACGGTAAACGATCTTATCAACGGCTAGCCTATTCGACACAGCCTTTTCCGAACACGATTCCCCGCCTGATTTAATGAGCGAACGCCGTTGGAAGAAACAGGCGATTGATTACATTTACACCAAATTCGTATGCATGCATACTATAACCAAACCCCATGACCTATCAATCCCTTTCTCTGAACCTGACCGACGGGGTGATGACCCTGACATTGCTCGGTCCCGGCAAAGGCAATGCAATGGGCCCCGAGTTCTGGGATGAACTCCCGAAAGCCATGGACGACTTTACGGCCATGTCCGATGTCCGGTGCCTGATTGTCCGGGGCAGCGGCGACCATTTCAGCTACGGACTCGATGTGCTACGCATGTTTCCAATACTCGCCGACATGACTACCGGCACTGTGCTGGCGGATAAACGGATGAAGCTTATGCGGCAGATCCGGCAGATGCAGTCGGGCTTCCTGAAGATGCATACCGCCCCTTTTCCCGTTATTGCGGCCGTACACGGCTGGTGTATCGGCGGGGGCGTTAACATGATTTCGGCGGCCGACATCCGGCTTTGTTCCCGCGAAGCGAAGTTCAGCCTGCGCGAGGCCCGTCTGGCCATTACGCCCGACATTGGCGGGTTACAGTGGCTACCCGGCATCATCGGTGAGGGGTACACCCGCGAGCTGGCTTACACAGCCAAAGACATTGACGCCGCCACTGCCGAAAAAATGCGGCTGGTGAACCACGTCTATGATACCCCCGAAGACCTGTTTACTGAAGCCATGAACATGGCCCGCCAGATTGCCGGTAATTCGGCTACGGCCGTGCAGGGTGCTAAAGCCGTTCTGAACTACAGCCAGGACAAATCCATCGAAGATGGCTTACAGTACGTTGCCGCCTGGAACGCCTCCCAGCTCCAGTCTCATGACTTCCAGGAAGCGATGCAGGCAACCGCCGAACGCAGACAAGCAAGCTTTAATAAAAACAATTAGCGATTGAGTGATTTGTGATTGAGTGAAAAGGGTTGTGCCTTTACTCAATCACAAATCACTCAATCACAACTAACTAAACCATGACCACAGGAATGTTGCGCGAAGATGCGCTGAAAGGAAAAACCATTATTGTGACCGGAGGCGGCACAGGCCTTGGTAAATCGATGAGCCGTTATTTTCTCCAGTTGGGTGCCAATGTCACGATTTGCAGCCGTCGGCAGGCGGTAATTGATGCCACGGCGGAGGAACTGGCAGCCGAAACAGGCGGCGAAGTACTGGCCGTTCCCTGCGATGTCCGCAATCCGCAGGAGATCGAAAACGTGATTGCACAAACCATTGCCCGCTTCGGCCGCGTCGACGGACTATTGAACAACTCAGCTGGTAATTTCATCAGCCCGACCGAAAAACTATCGTATAAGGCTTTCGATACCATTGTCGATATTGTCCTGCGCGGTACGTACTACTTCACCCTGGCCATCGGCAAGTACTGGATCGAAAACAAAATTCCGGGCACAGTGCTGAATATTTCAACAACTTACGCGACAACCGGCTCAGGCTACGTTGTGCCATCGGCGATTGCCAAGGGCGGGGCACTGATCATGACGAAGTCGCTGGCGGCCGAGTGGGGCAAATATGGTATCCGGCTTAATTGTATTGCGCCGGGACCGTTTCCGACCAAAGGAGCATGGGAGCGCTTATTCCCCGAACCGTTAGTCAAACTCATGGATCCAACCAGCCGGATTCCGCTCAAACGCGTCGGCGAGCATCAGGAATTAGCCAACCTGGCAGCGTTTCTGATGTCGGATTTCTCGGGCTACATCACCGGCGAGACCATTACGATTGACGGCGGCGAAGTGTTGGCCAACGGCGAGTTCAATCACCTGGAAAAGGTACCGGCTGACATGTGGGACATGATCGGTCAGAGCATCAAACAATCCAACCGCGACAGTAAAAAAGAAGGACAATAGTAGGGGCGACCCCACGTGGTCGCCCATTTCACGTAATCGCCCATTTCAGGTAATTACCCATTTCACGTAATCGCCCATTTCACGTAATTACCCATGTGAAATGGGCGACCCTTTTTTACAAAACGGAATATCATTCCGTTTTACTTTACTTCTGTGCGATATAGAAGAAATCGAGGCTGCCGGCCGGATTCTGGCTGACCATATAGTCGGTATACTGAATTTCGGCGGCGAGTCCATCCTGCTGGAGTAGCCGGTTGCGGTTCATCCGGTTGGCAATGTCGTAGGGGATTTGCAGCATCCAGCGCGGAAGCCGGTATTGCAGGTTCAGAATGTCCCAGCGGGTAAATTTCCGGACCGACTGCTTATTCTGCTCGTAATAGGTCATCACCTTATTGTTACCGTGTACGCCTTCCGTTTTTACGGTCGGGAAGTAGCGCAGCATCAGGTTTTTCAGCTCATCGGCCAGGTACTCGCGTACGTGCCACGGATTCCGCGTGAGCGAAAAGGTTCTGTTGACCGTCGTGAGCAACAATTTGCCTCCCGGCTTCAGCACACGGAAAGCTTCTTTGATAAAGAGATCATCGTTTTCGATGTGCTCAATTACCTGGAAAGTAACGATATAATCAAACGTATTGTCGGCTAAACCCGCTAAAGGCGGTATATTTGCCTGAATAAAAGTCGATTGCGGATACGCTTTTTGCAGAGAAGCAATCAGCTCCTCGTTTTTGTCGATGCCGGTGTAATGGTCTGCCGCCTGCGTCAGTAACTGAAGGCCGCGCCCCCAGCCACAACCGATTTCCAGCACATTTCCCGAAACGATTTTAGCCGCTTCGACGTATGGAAAAAGGAGCCGCTGGTGAACCGGGTTATCCGACGTAATTTCGGCAGAGGTTATTTCTGTGGTTTTATACATAGTTTCGAACCGGGAAACAGCGCAAATCAGAAGGCAAAGCCGGTTGACGTCTGCTTGTGGTGATTTGCAAATGAGTCTGTAAAATTACTCTTTTGTGTAGCTAAAGAAAAATCTACGGGCCAACAAGTCTATTTGACATTGTTTTTTCGTTATTGATAAACAGTTGTTTCGGATCGGTAACAGGGTCCGGCAGAAATGGTCTGACACTTTTCTATTATTTATGCGTTTTTATATTTTTCTATCGCTCATCTTGCTCGGCGCCGCCTGCAAATCGGGCAAAACAGCTCAACAAACGCAGGCAAATACCCCTGGCCAGACATTAGGGTCGAATACCCGCACCAGCAGCCGTCCGTCAGGCGGTAGTGCCTCCGACAGCCGTCCACTGGCACGCCCTTCTTCCGTTCTGCCCAACAGCACTTCGGCTCCCGCACCGGCACCACCGGCTGACTGGGCCGTTACGTCGATTAAAGGTAAATTTCTGATTATCGACTCCACCAGCATCCGCGTTTATCTGAACCTGACCGGCCTTAAGCCAGACGGTTCGCCGATTAAAAACGCCGATGACCTGGCGGCCCATTTCCTGGTCAACTACGTTATTTATCCCGATTACAACAGCCGCGACCGCCTGGGTTATGGCAATGTTCCGATTACCAGTCAGGTTGTGGTGCCCAACGGCGAGTATCTGACCCTGATGTTTGACGTTAAACGACCTTCGGGTGCGATCAACGGTATTCTGCTGACGGAAATTACCGAAACCAATAACGGTAAAAAGGCGCTGAATGATCTGCCGGTACGATTCCGGAGTACCAAACTCAGCGACCGCTATGCCTTGTTTGATAAAGATGGCAAGCTTCCTTTGCTGCGTAATTACGTTAATCTCAAAGACACAGTCGTGATCCGCGACGTGAACGGTACTGTAAAGCCCTTGTATACATTCCGGTATCGCCATGATTTTGAGGCGGCTTCGTCGCCGATGAATACCACGACACGGCCCGCGCCCAAAACACTGACCGTTGATTCGTCTCTGGTCATCAATACCAGCCAGCCGTTCCGGATGCCGTCAGAAGGGCTTTATTTTTTTCTGGAAGACTCGACCGAAACGTATGGCGTCGGTCTGGTGGTTGCCGATAACCGCTTCCCGAAACTGACCCGTCCGGAAAAGCTGGTGAAGCCGGTGCTGTATATGAGTACCAGCACCGAGATTAATGAACTCAACAACACCAAAGAGGTAAAAAAAGCCTTTGACCGCTACTGGCTGAATCTCATGTCGGGCAACGAAGACATTGCCCGTCGGGCCATCAGAGCCTATTTTAACCGGGTCGAAGACGCAAACCGTTTATTTACAACCTATAAAGAGGGGTGGAAAACCGATAAAGGCATGATTTACGTTGTGCTTGGCCCGCCTGACCGCGTACAACGCAGCCGCGACCGTGAGGTGTGGGTGTATAACCGCCGGGCAAACGTTTCCGAAATCAATTTTACGTTTAATCGCAAACCGAATCAATTTGTCGAGGACCACTACGAACTGGTACGCTATATGGAGTATCAACCGATCTGGTACCCGATTGTCGAAGCATGGAGAACCGGCGCAATCCGCGAATAAATAAATCAGGCCCGCAAGGTGGCGGGCGTCCAAACCAACGTCGTTACGAAGAGGAGCGTCCTCCTTCGGAAGAAATGGTGTTTGGTATCCAGTCTGTTCTGGAAACGCTTCGGTCTGGCCAGCAGATCGATAAACTGTTCATGGAAAAAGAACTGAGTCATCCTGAAATTCAGCAGCTGGCGTTTCAGAACCGGGTGACGATTCAGCGGGTGCCTACCGAAAAACTAAACCGCCTGACGCGTAAAAACCATCAGGGGGTTATCTGTTTTACGGCCGTGGTGCAATACGTAAAACTGTCGAACGTAATCGCTGAAGTAAACGAAGAGGGCGAGACGCCGTTTATTCTGCTGCTTGACCGCATTACCGATGTACGCAACTTCGGTGCCATCGCCCGGACGGCGGAGTGTGCCGGCGTACAGGTGATTGTCATTCCGGGACGCGGCAATGCAGCCATTAATTCCGAGGCCATGAAAACGTCGTCGGGTGCCTTAAATCACATTGCGGTTTGCCGCGAATACGATCTGGCCGACACCATCCGGTACCTGCAGAAATCAGGCATTAAAGTCGTAGCCTGTACGGAGAAATCATACCGCGACGTATTCACCACCGACCTGACGGGGCCGATTGCGGTCATTATGGGGTCTGAAGAAAACGGGATTACGCCGGAGTTGCTGGCCCTGGTCGACGGCCACGTGAAGATTCCTCTTCTGGGGAATGTCGGCTCACTGAATGTATCGGTGGCGACGGGAGTGGTTCTATACGAGGTAGTGCGTCAGCGCAGCCTGCCGGCTGTTCAGTAATGAAAAATGGATAATGAATAATGTATAATAAAAGCGCAAGCCCCATTGTACATTACTCATTATCCATTTTTCATTATGTCAGATTACTTTTTCTTTCCGCCACCCAGTGAATTGATCCACTTCGCCAGTTTCAGCGCATCTTCCTTAGGCACTTGCTTCATCGGAGCCATTGGCGGATAACCCGGCCAGTTTGATGGCTTTGGCTCATAAATCAACGCGACAATCTGGTCGTTGGTATACTTTTTCTTTGCTACGTCTTTGTAAGCCGGACCAACCAACTTCACATCAGGACGGTGGCAGGCAATACACGTATACTTTGTCATCAGGGCTTTCATATCTTCAGGAATGTTGTCCTGAGCCTGGGCATTGAATGAAAACCCGGCAAGTGCAGCCGCAGCCACTAATACGCCAAATGCTTTTTTCATGGTAAGCTTGTAATAGGAATAACTGAAAAGAAACAGGAAAAGTGAGTCAGCAAAAATACATCCTAAATGTAGAGACTCAAAATTTTGGGTCTCATACATTTATTTCCCCCATTCATGGTATAAAGGCATAATCTTTTGTCATTTACCCCAAAAGCAGGAAAACGTATTGTCTTGCTGACATCGGTTAATCTGTAGAGACGCAACATTTTGCGTCTCATTTTGCAGCATTAAGACGCAAAATGTTGCGTCTCTACGGTTGTTTGACAAAAACAACCGGCTATGGTTTAATGTCTATTGAATACGGATACAATTTTTTTTGGGTTATGAAACAGCAAATCAGCTTTATACACAAACTACCGGCTCTGGTAACCGGTATCCTGCTTCTGACGTTGACAAGTGCCACAACGGGATGGGCGCAACCCAAAAGTCAGCCTCAAACCATTGGCCGGTATACCCTCACACCAGCCGACAATGTCTTTCTCGACAGCCTGCAACGGGATACGTTCCGGTTTTTCTGGGATACGACCAATCCTAAAAACGGACTTGTCCCCGACCGCGCCCCAACACCATCGTTTTCGAGCGTGGCCGCCGTTGGCTTCGGCCTGACGAGCTATCTGATCGGCGTTGAACGGGGGTATATTACCCGCCGGCAAGCCGTTGAGCGCGTTCTGGCCACGCTGCGTTTTTTCCGGAATGCGCCGCAAGGCGCGGCCCCCATCAACGTGGCGGGCTATAAGGGGTTTTATTACCATTTTCTGGACATGCAGAGTGGCCTCCGGTTTAAGACCGTTGAGCTGTCGACCATCGACACCGCCCTGCTCCTGGCCGGTGTGCTGAGCTGCCAAACTTACTTTGACCGGAAAAACGCGGCCGAAACCGAAATCCGCAAACTGGCCGATGAATTATACAAAGCTGCCGACTGGACCTGGTTTCAGGCACGGCAGCCGTTTGTGTCGATGGGATGGCATCCCGAATCCGGTTTCATCAAAAGTGACTGGAAAGGCTACGACGAAGCCATGATTCTGTATGTGCTGGCACTGGGTTCGCCGACGCACCCTGTCGGGCCGGAAGTATGGCCGGCCTGGACGGGTTCTTACGAATGGATGAACTTCTACAACCAGGAACACGTAAACTTTGAGCCGCTTTTCGGCCATCAGTATTCGCACTGCTGGATTGATTTCCGGGGCATTCAGGACGCCTACATGCGGCAGAAAGGCATGGACTATTTCGAGAATTCACGGCGGGCTACCTATGCCAACCGCGCCTATTGTGCCGCCAACCCGAACAAGTGGCAGGATTACAGCGAAACGGTCTGGGGACTAACGGCCTGCGACGGCCCGAGAGATACGCTGGCCAACGGCCGTCAGTTCTTTTCGTACCGGGCACGTGGTGCTTCTGCCCAACGCATTGTCGATGACGGCACCATTGCCCCGACGGCTGCCGGTGGCTCTCTGGCGTTTGCTCCCGAAATCTGTTTACCGGCCCTGAAAACGATGAAAGCCAAATATGGTTCGCAGCTCTATGGACCGCAGGGATTCCGGGATTCCTTTAATCCGACGTACCGCTACTGGTCACCGTTTGCTTATGGTTCGACCGATAATGGCTGGTTCGACCGCGATTACCTGGGCATTGACCAGGGACCGATTATCATCATGGCCGAAAACCTGCGGACCAACTTTGTCTGGAATCTGATGAAAAAGAATCCGTATATTCAGCGGGGGTTGAGCCGGGCAGGCTTTACACCCGTAAAATAGTTCGGGATTAATGTTGTTATTCCTCCGTCGGAAAGACAAAAAATGCAAACTAGTTAAGTAAGCAATTAGATTTAGCCAGAGAGCAAATAGCTGCATTTCAATGACTTATTCACTCAATCGCACATTCACTAATTCGCTCAATAACTTATATGCCAGATCTTTTTTCCGGCCATGCCGGTCTATATGCCCAGTACCGGATTGATTATCCGGCCGAATTGTATGACTATCTACTGTCGTTTGTTCAGGACCGCGAACGGGCGTGGGACTGTGCGACGGGCAACGGACAGGTGGCCGTTGTACTGGCGGAGCATTTCGGACAGGTCGACGCCACCGACATCAGCCAGTCCCAGCTGGATAAGGCAGTACCAAAGCCGAACATCCGGTACCACGTTAGCCCGGCCGAGCAAACGCCGTTCCCCGATCAGTCGTTTGACCTGATCACAGTTGCCCAGGCCGTTCACTGGTTCGATGTCGGGGCCTTTCACCGGGAAGTCCGGCGGGTCGGGAAACCGGGGGCAGTCATTGCCGAATGGGGCTACGGCCTCCACCGGATTGACGAGCAGCTGGACCCTGTTATTCTGGATTTTTACCGGAACCGCATCGGGCCGTACTGGGATCCTCAGCGCAAACACATCGACGACCGGTATACGCGGCTGCCGTTTGCGTTCGACAACGTGCAGACCCGGGAGTTTTCGGTCTACCGCCGCTGGACACTGGAGCGGTACCTGAATTACCTGCGTACATGGTCGAGCGTTCAGACTTACATCCGTCTCCACGAAGAAGACGAAGACCGCCACGACCCCGTCGAGGCGCTCGGCGAACGACTGCAAGCCATATGGGGTACCGGCGAACGCGATATCCTTTTCCCCGTTTTCTTACGATTGGGTATACTGTAGAGACGCAACATCTTGCGTCTCATTTTTCACGTTACCCTTGCGTCTCATTTTTTCAAGCCAGCATCCAACATCTTTTTCAACCCAGAATCCAGCATCTTTTTCAATCCAGCATCAGATTATCCAACCCAACATCTCCTTTCAACCAGGATCATCTACCTATTACTGCATTGATAATCAAAACTTACACTTTCCCGGAACAGCATCGACAGTTTGCGGGTGGTACCCCAGTGATAGCCGCCAAGTTCGCCGGATTTGCGGAGCACCCGATGGCACGGAATCAGGTACGCCACCGGATTATCACCGATGGCCGTACCAACCGCCCGAACCGCAGCCGGCGCAGTCGCCAGTTGCGCAATATCCCCGTAGACAGCCACTTTACCCTCCGGAATCTGTAGCAACGCCTCCCATACTTTCAGTTGAAACGGCGTTCCTTTCAGGTGCAGCGCGAGCGGGGCCGGTTGTTGCAGGTTCTCAGTAAGCCGCAGCAGCGCCTGTTCCTGCATCGCATCGGTTCCAGGCAGCAGGACAGCGTTGGGCCAAAGCTGCCGGAGAAGCACCATGCCGGCCTGATCATCGTCGATAAATTGCAGCGTGCAGACCCCTTTTTCCGTCGCGGCGACGACGACCCGCCCGAACAGCGTATCGGCAAACTGATACCGGATCCGGAGCGCCTGCCCGCCGTCACGGTACTCTGCCGGCGTCATGGCCTCGATGCTGACAAACAGATCATGCAGCCGGCTCGTGCCCGACAGGCCGGTTTCGTATGCCGTTTCGCTCACCGACAGACGCTGGTTCAGCAGCAATTCTTTGGCATAATTCACACTCAGAAACTGCACAAACTTCTTCGGGCTGACGCCTGCCCACTCCGTAAACAGCCGCTGAAAATGAAACGCGCTCAGATGCGCCTGCTCCGCAATCTGCTCCAGGTCCGGCTGTTCGCGGAAATGCGTCTGCAGGTAGTTAATGGCCTTTTCGATGCGCTGATAGGTGTTCATAGCCTGTTGTTTTTTCGGTAAAAATACAGTTCCTGCCGCTGGGTATCAATCCGGAAATTGCGGTTTTTCGGGGGCATCGACGCTAAATAGGCCGCACTAGATGTTACCCCTCTTCCTATTAATCATATAAGCTGTTTATCAATTATTTAACCAGAAAAACATAATTACTTTTTTTCATACAAGTCTTGTTACACTTCGCTTTTGGTGCTCATTAAGCAATAACGTATCCTGAGTCCACCGAACTAATCTGCCATGATAACCACGCTTCTTTTTATGGCTGACAGCCCCTGCGAGTGGCTACCGGTTTATGCCGACACCATAAACTATCGGGTCTGTGATTATTACCGACAAGCTGACAATGTCTACGACAGCGCAGCGGCCTACCGCCCCGACTTACTGCTGGTTGACACAACCATGCAGAACGGTCAGGGGCTGCTGCTTGCGCAGCAACTTATGCTGGCCTATCCGGCCTGCCGTACCATAGCCTTGTTGCCAAACTGCCCGGCCCTGATACAGCAAGCGCAGGAATACGACATAAGCGGTTTTCTGCCGCTGTGGCCTTGTCAGGACGAATTAATACAGTGCATTAATGCCGTCCGGCAACGGCGACGCTACCTATCGCCTCATATTGGTGCCTCTATGCAGGTGGACACCCGGAGGCCTGTCAGCCAATACACCGCAACCTTAAGCATCCGCGAAAAAGCGGTGCTACAGTTGCTTCAAAAGGGACTCAGTAACCCTGAGATAGCAGCACAACTGGGCGTATCGGTTACCACTGTTAACACACACAAGCAGAACATTGTGAATAAACTGGAACTGAAAAACAGGCGGGAGCTTATGGTGATCGCCACGGCACTATTTGGTTGAGGCCCCAAAGGTGGTGACCCATCAAAAAATCATCATTTTGACGATTGACCAGGGTGTAGCCGATTGTTTACATTTGATAGAGTAAGAACATAAGAGAATATCTATGAAAATGGTAAAATTACCTTTACTGTGGCTGCTTAGCATATGCTTAGTCTTTACTGCAAGAGCCAAAGACAAAGTGAGGCAAGGCCCTCAAGAATATGTTTCCATTAAAACAAGCTTGTTACCGGGCTATCTTTACTTCGTAAAAGGGAAAGTAGCCGTCGTGAAAGACTCTGTACATTTTTTTCCGTCAGAACAATGTTATGAATGGGCTATTCTGAATAAACTATATCCTTGTCATAACGAAATTGTTAAACCTCTGGAGTTTTCTATTCCTGAAATTGACGTTGTACGGCGCAGAAATACGCTACTCTTATTTCCAAACAAGTTTTTAATTAAGCTGAAAAACGGAAAGAAATACAAGTTTTTTTCGTATCGCCGGGGTGTAATCCTAAGGGCTATCAAAAATAATCCTCTTTACGCCCATCAACAGGTGGAATGACGGCGGTATGGTTCATGCTAACGTAAAATTCATCAAAAACTCTATACCACACGGTATAGAGTTTTTGATTTTTACATTAAGTCCAGAAGTCGCCAAGGCCATGAATACAGATTTCTGATTTGTTTCAACCTAACTTCCTGACGATGAAATATGCCTTGTTATGTCTTCTCGCCTGCCTGATGTCGGGTTGTAGCAGAGAGCAGGTAATTCAGGATATTCCGTTCCCTGAAACGCAAAACGGGGTGGCCGTTTATTGTCTGCTTACACCGGGCGATTCAGTTTTTGCGTCTCTGAAAATAAGCCAACCGATTAGCACACAGACGCAGGATTCTACTACATCTGTAACAACAGCTCAGATTATCATTCAGAATAGTCAGACTAACCAACAGGCAGTTCTCCGTTACCTGGGACATGATGGCCTGTATGGGTGTTCTCAGCAGGAAATTCCCGTACAGCCCGGCAACCGTTTCTCGTTGACAGTACGTATACCGGGGAGCACGAAACCGCTTCAGGCTTCCTGCACTGTACCTGCTCAGGCAGCCGATATTGACACCTTTACATACGGTACTCCTTATGCGGACGGAGCGTATCAACGACGCCGCTACTCCTTGTCCTGGCGCGATGTTTCGGCCCTACCGGTCGCCTATAACTATGCCATTATACTTCGCTATGCCTTTCCGGTAACCGATAGTGGCGGCTCCAGAGTCGTTACAGGAGAAAGCCTGCTCATCAATGAAGGCTTTGAGAAAGCTGCTGACTACGTCTAATTCAAGTTGCGTGATATAGAGTTT
>NZ_MORL01000340.1 GCF_001870735.1 Arsenicibacter rosenii
CAGCAGCAGGGCTGGCAGAAGACCCTGGAAGGCAATATGCAGACGTATCAGGCCATCGGTCAGATGGCCCAGCAGGCAGCACAGTTCCTGGCTGATCTGGCGCAGAAGCGGGCTGAGAAGGCCATTGCCGAAGCCATGCAGGAGCGTGACCGCAAAGTCGCCGTCTTGCAGCAGGAGCTTGACACGTCGGTGATCGAAACGGAGCACTACGAGCAGCAGCGGCTGGCGCTGGCGCAGCATTACAGTGATCAGGTCAAAGCCGTTAAAGAGGCCGAAAAGCAGAAAATTTCGGAACTCGAAGCCTTCTATGCCGAAAAATCCGG
>NZ_MORL01000341.1 GCF_001870735.1 Arsenicibacter rosenii
AAATCGCTGACACATCGTTTCCGGTCCCCTGGTAGATAACCGACTTGTCGGCAAGGACATTACCGGCCCACATGGCCACACCCTGCGTTACGGTTACCTGAGCCTGGTTAACCGCCGCCGTGCTTAGCCGGTACGTTGCCGTGGCCGGATTGCGGAAGTCGACGGCTGTCCCTGTCGCNCTAAGTGATTCCGGTGCCGCACCGACACGTAGTAGTTCCCCGCCGTTACCTGACTGAATGTGATCGGGTTTACCCCGTCGATGTCGACAATATCGCCGTCGCGCTGAAGCAGCGCCGCGCGGCTGTCTACCACCAGCGACAGG
>NZ_MORL01000342.1 GCF_001870735.1 Arsenicibacter rosenii
GCGATCTGGGTCGCCTCACCTGTGCTCCACGAACGGCTACTACAGTGGTTGGCCGGGGAAGCCGTATCCGATAAGGAAAAATTGATTGCTACCCTACACAAATACTTTATCAGAATGTGTAGCCGTCNTGTTCGGTTGGTATGTTAGACAAAGAAACAAACTTCCGCGCCGGTAATGCCAGGACCCTCAGGACGCACGTACGCGTAGATATGTATTATTTGCTGGCTATCCGGAAGTGGCTGATCACCCGGCCCGAAATCCGGGCACAACTTCGTCTGTTTCCTAACTCATCCATCTATTCGGTCGGGGCATCGTT
>NZ_MORL01000343.1 GCF_001870735.1 Arsenicibacter rosenii
AAAAAGGATTTTAACATCATTTATACGATCAATGGGGAAACCATTAACCCAAGCGGGAATATGCTGTTTGTGAGCAGTAAAAACTTCGGTATGGGTAAAGACCATCCGGTAGCATGGTACAAACAGACGGGTAAAGGCAAAACGTTTTATACATCGATGGGCCATAATGAAACGGCCTGGAAAAACCAGCANAAAAACCAGCACTTTGTCCGGCTGATTGAAACCGCCCTGCAGTGGACAAACCAACGGCAATGAGCCTCTACGTTGTATCCTTTCAATCGGTCAATAAATACTAATTACAAACCCTATGAAAC
>NZ_MORL01000344.1 GCF_001870735.1 Arsenicibacter rosenii
GATGCCTATCAGGAGCGGCTCAGGCGGGTCACGATCGAGAGTTACGACGTGCTGAAGGTGATCAAAGCCTACGATGCACCGGATGCCTTTTTTTACCTGGACCCGCCCTATGTCAGCGCCGATCAGGGTCACTATGAAGGCTACACGNTCGGCTCCTGGATGCCTGCGCCAACCTGAAGGGTAAGTTTCTGCTGAGCAGCTATCCGGAGGAACTACTGATGGAGTACCGGCAGCAGTACGGGTGGCAGTCAGAAGACATCGAAAAAACGCTGGCCGTCAGCCAGCGGAAGGAGCGCAAAACCAAGATCGAGT
>NZ_MORL01000345.1 GCF_001870735.1 Arsenicibacter rosenii
GTCAGACTCTCTCTGTAAGTCAAAGAACTTATGAGCCAATTGCTCATGTGGAGAATAACGGATTCGAACCGTTGACCCCCTGCTTGCAAAGCAGGTGCTCTAGCCAACTGAGCTAATCCCCCATTTTGTTAGGTCACAGACACGTTTGTCTATGTTCGTGGGCCTGCGTGGACTCGAACCACGGACCTCTACATTATCAGTGTAGCGCTCTAACCACCTGAGCTACAAGCCCAGACTTTGCGTATTGATATCAAAAGCACTAAGTGTTCATAAAGAACTGGCTCCAGAAAGGAGGTGTTCCAGCCGCA
>NZ_MORL01000346.1 GCF_001870735.1 Arsenicibacter rosenii
GCAACGCTGGCCACAATCTTATCCCAGACGCCGGGCTTTGCCAGGTCTTCGGCTCCCCGCTTGATGTCATCCATCTGCGTTTTTACGTCAGAAAGCTGCTTTTCCGCTTCCGAAAGCCGCTTTGTGGCCGCAACGAATTCATCGGTGCCGGGCTTTAAGCCTTTGAGTTCCTTGTTAAGATCCTTGACGTAATTCTGAAGCTGGCCGTAGGTCAGCTGCGTCAGATCGACGTCCTTCTTCAGCGCCTGGGTCTGCTTCTGCACATCGGCCAGCTCATTCTTATACTGCTTCCAGGCCTCGGAACCCTT
>NZ_MORL01000035.1 GCF_001870735.1 Arsenicibacter rosenii
CCGGTGGCTTTGGCAAAGGTGCCGGGATTAGGACTGCCATCCGGACCTCGTGTAATGTAAACCGTATAGGCACCCGTCAGCTTACCGGTGCTGTTATTCATATAGCGTACACCACCGGCAAAAGGATGCAGGTCATTCGGGTCAATGGTCGTAACAACAACCTCGCCTGAACCCGGCCGCAGGGCGAGCCCCCCCATGATGTTTTCCGCGTGATACAAGGTCGTCCCGTTTTCCTGAATCCAGTTATCGTTGTAGAACTCTCCGAAACCCGGCCCTTGCGAGTTATTTTGTCCGTAACCGGTTGAGGGGCCTGCTTTCGCGTTATTTTCCAGAACAAATACGCCATTAGCATAAAACGCACGCAGCAGGTCACCCGCTTGTGAGTTTACTTCGTAGGTAGTGGTATTATTTGTGGCGGCACCATCAGGACGGTAGTTGTAGTCACCACCTTGGAAACCGGTCCGGTCACCGAACGCTAACACCATCGAACCATCAATATCGAATTCAATATCGGTAAAAATCGGAACAGGGTGACGAAGAATGGTTTGCCCGCTTTGCCGCAACTGATCAAAGTTATCTGTCCACGGATACCAGCCCGTATTATTAACATCCGCAAAGGCCGGGTAGCCTTTTGGATAGGTAAGCGGAAAGTCGAAGATCTGCGTGAACGTACTGCCGTTAAATTCATAAACAGAAGCGCGGAGGTCTGACTTGCTGCCTGATGTCTGCGCATCACAGACACCGCCGACATAGACTTTACCATTGTAGACTTTAAGCGCCCACGGACGGTAAGCACCGCCCGAACAACTGGCAGGGATTGTGAATGAGGCTACGTTGGCGGTTGTTGGCGTGGTACCGGTCAGGTTATACTGGGATATATCAATAGAATACAGCTTTTTGTCGTTCATATTGACAAACCATAACTTATCGCCGTCTTCCGAAATATCCAGATCGCCGATACCGGTTTTCGCAATCTGTGCAAATGACTGCTGGTCATAACTTGGCAGGGTTTTATCGCCTGACAGGCCACGGGCCGAATTACTGGCAATGGTTCCCACATTAATCCCGATGGTTGTGACATTCAGAAAGGTGCTGGTAACAGGAGCGGCCGGGTTGGAGTAGTTTGTTACGTAGATCCCCCCCAATCCGGCAGGGCCCAGCCCGGCATGGCGTTTCAGGACGGCGCTCTGAAACAAGCGTTTCGTGTATTTATTGTAGGCTAATCCCCATACTGTACCGATTTGCGCCGCTGTAGCAATGGGCTGTTCGCCCGTAAAGGTTGTGACGGACGTAACCCCGTAGGGAATCGTTACGAGTGCATCAGACAGAGCAGATGAACTGCCACTGACGAGCGGGTCACCGTATACATAACAGGGAACAAAGATCTGCGGGGTATTCGAACAGTAGTCAACAGGATTATTCACCCCTAAATCAACATCACAGTCGGGGGCATTAATAATCTGAACGCTTGTCCGGGAGTCTGAACCATTAATACCAAGGTTGTAAACGGAAGGAATATTGCTGAACTCAACACGTACCGGATAATTGCTGAGCGCTATCGGAAGCGTATAACGGCCATACTGATCGGTGGTCGTTGTATACACCGTACCATCACAGGCGATAGCTTTCACGGTGACGGCCGAAATACCAACACTTTCGCCGGGTTGCTGTAAACCATCATCATTAAAATCCTTGAAAACTATCCCGCCAATGCTGTTGCCTGAACAACTGGTGGGTAAGCAGCCGGCAGGGGCTGTATAGGAACTCGTTGCTGAACAAGCGGGTGAGTTGGAGAACGCAGCGGTGACGGTTCCTGTAGTACCGGTCGCATTAATTTCAAACGCCACAACCTGGGGAGAAACAATTGTCTGTGAACCATTGACAGTGTAACTTACCTGAGGATAGACCACCGAAATGGTCCCCGGTGTAATGGTTTTACTTTGAGCGGCTGTCGTGACAACAATGTATCCGTTTGCAGGCGCATTACTCCAGGCGACTTCAACACTGACGGTTGCTTTACTAACTCCGCTAACAGAATAACAACCTGATGTTGTTACCTTATTAATAGCAAGCGTACACTGCGCGTAGCTGTTGGCTACTCCGGCAAAAAACAAAAATACCACAATCCACCAACGCCTGAATAGCAGGTAGAATAAGGGCATTGATGGATTTCCGGAAGGAGTACTGTTCGTGATAAATTGATTTTCACCGGGAACATTCGTTCCCGGGAGGAGACAACAGTATAGTTTCTTCATAACCAGTAAAGGCTATATGTCTAAAAGAGAATAAGCAAGTATGTTGTGCAAAGGGCAAAAAATAAGCCACTTATGTGGCTGGGTATAAAATCGATAAGAAAGTAGGTTTTGATTGTCTTTTTTTGAGTTTTGGTTGCATTTTGCTTTGATGTCAGGGTGCTTTTTTAGGGAAAGTTAGTTGATGTTTCCGGAATGGCGCGATTCTGACAATTATTATGCCATAAATATAAAATTATCATATATCGTATAACAAGGTAGGTCATTGACCGATATACTGCCCGATCATGATCCGGTGACCTTCGGGGGAACGGACACCAAACTCACGCATTTGCCAGGGCTTGTCAGCAATCGGGAAAAGAATGTCAACGCCGCTATGGAGGATGTCCTGAAAATAACTCCTTGCATCGTCGACGCGCAGATAGCCGAAATAGTTGTGATCGCCCAGTTCGGCGGCTGGTATGGCATCCATACAGAGGCCCATCATAACCATGCAGTTGTCTTTCACAACAAAGACCCAGCCCGGTGGCCGGGATTGCTCCCGGAAGCCCAGTTGCTGAAAAAAGGTGCTCATCACATCCAGATCATGAACGGCAAGCACATAGTGGTTTTGCAGAATCGTTGCCATATACAGAGGGGTATGCTATAGAAAATTGGTTTACAGGAACAGCGCCGGACAACGGCCGTATCAGAACGACCCTGCATCGTCGTAGTCAGGCCATACGGTATGTTTTCAGAAAAGCCTTCATTTGTGCGGAATCAGCCAGGATTTTCAGGTCATTCTTCAGGATTTTGCTGCTTTTCCGGAGCGTGTTAAGGTCTGTATTCAACTGGTATTCCAGCCCGGTCGCCTGGTTGGCGGGCATAGCCGCCCGACCCGATATGGCTGCCAGATACTGATGCAGCCCGGCCAATTCCTGTTCGAGTTCACCGACCTGCTGCCGCAGAATCTTGTTGTAATGCATCAGCGGTTCGTCGGCAAGATTTTTCAGATCTGCCTGGCCGATACGCTCAAATTCGAGCTGCAGCCGGAGCAGGGCCAGCAGGTCGCCTGTTTCGTATGCTTCCGTTACGCGCTGCATGATCCCGGTTTTACGGACTTTCTCCGCTTCGTCGGCTTCGCGGTCAGGGTGAAACGTTTTGACGAGATCCATATACAGCATCCGGACGGTTTTGGTGATCGCCCGCGCTTCAAGCTGTTTTTTGGCTTCGCGTGCCTGCTGCCGGGCGGTCGTGGGTTTGTCTTTTCGGTTTCCGGTCTTTATCCGGCTTTTTTCAACGGCTTTTTCCTGCGTTGCCGGCATGAACGCCCCACCTGATTCCATGGGCAAACGGCTGTCAGCAAAAGCATCAGACCGGCTGTCGGGTAGCATCTGCGCTGCCTCGTCCGGTGTGTCGGGAAGGGAGTGATCCCCGGCTGTAGTGGTGTCAAATCCGTCGCTGTCATACTTATCGTAGATGGCTTTGAGGTCGTCAAGACCATGCTGGTCAATGAGTTCGAAAGCAATGGCCAGAATGAGGTCCGCGAGCTTTTTTTTCTCGCTTGTGGTCGTGTCGGGCCGGTCGTGTGCCCGGTCGAATACCCTGACTAACTCGGCCCGTAACAGATTGTATTTCCGGAGCAGAGGCAGGTATTCGGCCACCATGCGCGCCTGGATATGCGACGTTGTCTGCCGGAATGCCTCAATCTCTTTTTCGAGTTCACTGATTTTTTCGGTAAGCCGGTTAAACTCTTTCTGTGGCTTTGACAGCGGGTGTCCCGCCTTTTCAGGTATGCTGATCCGGACAAGTTGTTGTTTCGACATGCTTTGTTAGGTCTGAGGCAAAGGTAACAACCTGCCGGATAGCAACAGAGCGGACAGAGGTTTTCTCCGCCCGCTCTGTTGTATTCAGGAAATCAGCCGCCACACCGGTTACTTAAACAGCGGAGCGTGGATTTCTTTCAGCGTTTCAACCGGAATCTTGATGATCTCGCGGTCGTAGGTCAGCAGGCCATTGACCTCGCCTTCAACGTCGGTGGTCTGGGTGTAGACCGCCGCCGACAAGCCCAGCTTTTTGTACATCTCCGCGATCTTCGCGTATTTGGTCCGGTAGGCCTTGATCACCGTCTCCTGATCCTGGTAGGTCTGGTAGCCCCAGTTGCGTTTGTTGACATCCCACAGGTGGTCTTTCACCGGCCAGCCGATTCCGCCGAACTCGCCGACCACAATGACATGATTTTTCTTCGCCGCCGGTTCGCGGGGGACTTCTTCGTAGGTGTGAATGTCAAAGAAATCGCCGCCGCCCAGGTCGGTCCAGCCGCTGACGGCATTCACCAGCCGACTCGGGTCCAGCGCTTTCACCCAGGCCGCCATCCGTACGTTGTCGTACTGACCCCAGCCTTCGTTGTGTACTACCCAGGTCACAATACTCGGGTGATTATGCAGGCGGTTCATCATCCGGCGCAGTTCCAGCTCAAACTGTTCTTTGGCCTGTGACCGGCGCGGCGGCTCAATGTATTCACTCGGCGACAGATTCTGGCCATTCAGGAAGCCCGACGGCATGTCCTGCCAAACCAGCATCCCCATGCGGTCGCAGAGGTAGTAGTAGCGGTCGGGCTCCACTTTAATGTGTTTCCGCAGCATGTTGAAACCTGATTTTTTCAGGAAATCAATCTCAAACGCCATCCCTTCGTCCGACGGTGGGGTCAGCAGGCCACCCGGCCACCAACCCTGATCGAGCGGACCGTTCTGGAACAGCGGTTTGTCGTTAAGGAGCATCACCGGCTGACCGGCAACCGCACCGGGACCCATCGAAATTTTCCGCATGGCGAAATAGCTCGTTACCTGATCAATCGGTGCACCGGTCACTTCGGCTTTGGCATAGGCGGCCTTTTCGGCAGCGTTGTTGCGCGGGCGGTTCCGGTTTTCCACGTTCGGAAACGGATCGGCTACCGTAACGAGCTCTACCTTAAGATTGTACAGAAACGGACTGTCGGGCGTCCAGCGTTTAGGGTTATTGATTGGCAGCGAGGCGTGACGGCCGGCCTTGATGAGCGTGCTGGCAATGACGTTGGTACCGTCGAGGGCAGTAATCCGGATGCCCGTTGTGTTGTTGGTCACAGGCTTATTCAGCAACACATCGACAAACAACCGGCCTGAATCCAGATCCGGCGTCAGTTTTACTTCGTCGATGTAGGCCGGATTAGCAACCGGCTCCAGCCAGACGGTTTGCCAGATCCCCGACACCGGCGTATACCAGATACCGTTTGGGTTCAGAAGCTGCTTGCCGCGTGGCTGTTCGCCTTCCGACGTCGGGTCGGTAACGCCCAGAACGATTTCGTTCTGCCCGGGTTTCAGGTAGTCGGTCAGATCGAAGCTGAACGGATCGTTGCCGCCGGTATGCGAACCGGCCAGCCCGCCGTTGACCCACAGGTTCGATTCAAAATCGACTGCCCCGAAGTGAATCAGTACGCGCTGGCCCTGCCATTGCTGCGGGATGGAGACGGTCCGGTGGTACCATAGCCGCTCGGTTGGTTTCAGACCCTTATTGACCTGCGACAACGTTGATTCGACACAGAACGGAACCAGAATTTTGCCGTCATAGCTGGTTGGCGCGCCCTCTGTTTTCGGACGGATGGCGTAGTCCCAGAGACCATTGAGATTCTGCCAGTTGGTTCGCACCAGTTGCGGGCGCGGGTAGTTTTGCCCGGCATTTTCGGGCGTTACGGCTTTTTCCCACTTGCTGAGGATAGTGGCCTTCAGCGGGGTCTGGGCGTGGCCCATGGTCAGGCTCAGTACGGCAAGGCTGCCGCTGAGCCAGGAAAAGAGTTGTTTTTTCATGGGGATAGGAATAAACATAAAACCACATAAACCGGTGAGGCACCTGCATGGCACCTCTGCGGTTTATGTGGTTAAAAAGGCTTATTTTTTCAGTTTCTGCTCAAGTACCTTGATAAAATAACCGCCCACTACGCTGCGGGCCTGAAAACCGACCATGCGGCCGTTGGTGGTCTCATGCCAGTCGTTCAGCGGAACGCGCGACGGTGTTTCGGTAGCGAACTTGTAGATCGGATTAACCAGCGCGTCGAAATCCTGCCGGTTGTCGGCCAGGGTTGCGGTCCACATAATCCAGTCGGATTTGGTATACGTTTTCCGGCTGTCGAGCGGCAGGCCGTATGGCTGCTGTTTGGTCAGGTAATACCTGATTTCCTTGTCATAAACAGCTTTCGGAAACAGGTTTAGCCCCAGCAGTTTGTCCCACACGAGGTTATACTTCTGGCTCCAGGTGCCTTTTTTGTCGAACGTCAGGGCATAATGGTCACCGTCCTGTGCCATGTCCATCCAGCGTTTGGCCATGTCGGCGGCCATGGCGCGGTACTTTTGGGCGGTAGCTTTGTCGCCGAGCTGACCGGCCAGCATCGCGTAGCAGCCAAGGCCCACAATGGCCTTCACCGACAGGTTTGCGTTCCGGGCGAGGTGGCCGGCAAAGTCATCGGTGCAGAGCTGGTTGGCGGGGTCGAAACCTTCCTTGCTGAGGTATTCGGCCCAGGTCGTCAGCGTCTGCCAGTGTTTCTTAGCATAGTTGGCGTTGCCCTCGGCTTTGGCAATGGCTCCGGTCAGAATCAGCATGTTCCCCGATTCTTCCACCGGCATATCTTCGCCGTAGGTCTGGCCGTTGGCCAGCGGATAAGTCCCTAAATCGTGGGCCGCAAACGGCTTTTTCCACTTGCCGCTTTCGCTGTAGTAGAAAATCCCGTTCAGCATGCCTTTCAGCAGATCAGGGTTGTAGACCAGATACAGCGGCGCCGACGGATAGGTTACGTCGACCGTGTTAATGGATCCGTTGCTGTAATTTTCTTTCGACAGGTAGAGCAGATCTCCCTGCGGACTTTTCACCAGTTTGTGGGCGGCATTGGCCTGACGGTAGGCCAGGACACACAGATCCGCATAGTTTTTGCCGCCGGCCTTCAGGGCGTCGTTGTAGAGTTTCTGGTTGAAGGCTGTGCATTGGGCCATCACGGACTTATAATCTGCGGCGGCCTGAGCCAGTTGTTTTTCAATGGTTTGCGACGCATCCTGCTGCCACCATGGTTTCAGGTTCTGGCCGAAGTACTGGACCGAATACTGATCGTCGTAGCCCAGCATAAACACCTGTTCTTTTGGCGTGGTGCTGACCTTGCCCAGCGAAACGGCCGTGTTCAGAACCAGATGTTTGCCTGATCCGGCAGGAGCTGGTTTTACGTCGGCCGAAAACGATGGCAGCGCCTCTTCGTCGTTTGTGATGTATTGTTGCACAGCAGCCTGCTTCGGAACGGCCACATACATATAGCCCCAATCAATGCGCAGGTCATCGCCTTTTTTCTGGAGTACCGGCTGCGCTTGTGAACCGGCTTTCAGGATAGAGAGCCGGCCATTGTTGTACTGTTCGGCCTTTACCGGCTGTGCGGCCGTGTTCACCGACAGATCGGTAGAGGCACCGAGGTAAACCGACACATCGTGCGCCGCACCGTCGGCAGAGGCCACGTTGTAAGAAACATAGGAAACCGGCCGCGCATAGAGCGCCAGGTTCTGTACCAGCAGCGGCGAGGTAAACGTCACGGTCAGGTTTACCTTTCCGGCAGCAAACTGATAGGTAGTCTGGGTCGCATTCAGGGCTACGCTTTTCTGCGTGGCCGACCGGATGCTGGCCACTTCCCTGGCTACCTTTTCGATGGCAAGGCCCGCATCGAGCCAGGCACCACCGGCAGTGTTGGCGCAATGGATGGCCAGTACGTTTTCGCCCTTTTTCAGCTTTGCCTTTGCCGCTGCCGGAATAGCGTGGTACTGAAATTTGTGCACCCAGCCAACGTGGCTGTAGATTTTTTCGCCGTTGAGATATACCTCCACGTTGTCGTCGTGGTGTAGTTTCAGCAGGAGGTTATCGAGGTTGGTGTCCGTGAGGGTAAAGGTCCGGCGCACCCAGAGGTTTTTGCTGTGCCACTGTGTTTTGGCCTGATTGTTATCACCGAAGGGAGCCGTTGTGGTTTTCCACTGGCTGTCATTGAAGCCCGGATTCTCCCATCCGGCGGCCGGTTCTGACTCGGTAAATTTACATTGGTATTCTTCTTCGTCAGCGGCGGGCAGAATGCTCCGGAAGCTTTTGCCCGGCTGGCCCAGAAACCGATAGGTCGTGCCGTCGACTTTAATCAAACCGATCAGCGAGTTGTCGGTGCCGGTCCAGTGTTTGGTGGGTGAGCTGGTCAGCGAATCAGAAAACGACCATACACTGAAATAAGGGTCGTGGGTTACGAGCGGGTAAGCCGGTGCGATCCGGCCGGAGGCCTTCTGGGCGACAGAGTCGATGGCCGGTGTCAGTAAGGTTAATCCAAGCAGTAAGGAAGCGAACGGTCGTTTGCCTAGCATAGACGTTGAAAAAAACAGGTTAGAAAAACAGGGTGTAAAAGTGAACGTAAACGATTATCCGTCGAATCGCTCTGGTTTGGGCAGTAATTTCCAGAGCTGGTGATCAGAACTGACCCATTTACGTAAAATAACGTTTGCATTGGTCTGGTCGCCGGAGACGGTCAGTACCAGATCTGTTCCGGCGGGCTGAATGCGGTAATACTCCCCGGAGACCTTTACGAATTTCCAGGTTTGGGTACTCAGATTCTGCTGAATGGTTTGCTGCGACACGGCATCTCCGTCTTTAGCATCAGCCGGCGACTGGATGGTTTTGTCCGAGAAATAATTCCGGAGCTGAAACACGTCGGCGGCCGTTGTCGGCATCAGGTCCCAGGTCAGGCATTTCCAGCGGTACTGGTCGTAGACGACCACCGGCGCATTATCCTGCTTGCTGGCATTGTAAGGGCGCAGCAGCAAACCGGTGGCCTTGTTCTGAATCTGATGCGCTTCGGCGGGCTTCGGATCGTTGAAACCACTAACGAGCATCGCCAGGCTACAGCAAACAAGCGAAATGATGAAAGTTCTCATACCTGCTTTCAGGGTTTAGGATGAAAGGCTTTATAATCAAGAGGGATTGATAGGGGCAAACAACTCATTAGCAGCAAAAAAAGTCACTGCCTTTAAAGCTAAATGGCAGGTGACCGTCTTTCTACTCCATTGTGTTCTTACAAAAAAGAACCAGCGTATGTCTGTCCGGAGCCTCATAGTTGAAGAATACGTTCTGTGAATTAGTAAAAACAAAGCGTGTAAGTGGGTGATTAAGTAACTATGTTTTAATGTTAATTAAATAGGCTTACATATTGGTAAAATAGCACGGTTTGTTGTTACTTCGCGGCCTGTATTCAGACAGACTTGTATTTACCTATGATTGTATCTTTTACTCGTTTATTTAACCAACGTATCTTAATTGCTTCTTGCCTGGTATTGTTTTCTGTTGCGGCATCAATGGCGCAGACTACACCAGCGTCAATCACCGTTTCCGGCGGATGCCTGACCGGATCTGCCGTCCTGACACTCGGGGCTACTGTCGGTGGTAAACCAACGTATGTAGGTACGGCGACTGTTGCCTTATCTGGAGGGACATTAACTAATGCTCCGTTCGGTATCAAAGTATATCCTGATTTTAACTGGACGGCTTTTGTGAATATCAGTGAGGGGGCCACAACAGATCCGTTTGATGATGATGACGGACAGCCTTATCTGCATACCACGTCAGCGACAGATTTGCCACCTGCCAGCGGCTGGACATACGGACCAATACTTTTATGTGCAACCTACAGTACGTTTGCCGTGCAGTATCCGGCCTCAACACCATCAGCCCCCTCTTCGCTGACGGTTAACGCGGCTCCGGCTCCGGCAGCGGTTTGTGCCGGTAATTCGGTTACCTTAACGGCTTCGGCAACGGGCGGCAATTCGCCATACAGTTATGTCTGGACCGCACCGGCTAATGCCACATTGGTGGGAGCTGCAACGGGTAGTGTGGTGGTGGCGCAAATTGGCGCAGGGGCTTCGGGGACGCTGAGTTTTTCGGTTACGGCCACCGATGCCGGTGTTACACCCGTATCGGCGGGCAACACCGCAGCGCGGGTAGCTACCCGCGCTGCGGNCCACTCTGAGTGGGTCGGCAACGGTGGGAGTGACCATCAACCCGGCTCCGGTGGTGACCATCAGCCCGTCGGTAACGACCATCATCATCGGTCAGACCGCGACGCTGACGGCCAGCGGTGCTGATTCCTATACCTGGCATACCGGCTCAAACCAGAGCAGTATTGATGTGACCCCCACGCAACAAACATCGTATACCGTTTCGGGTAGCCGGAATGGCTGCGTGGGCCAGGCAACCGCAACCGTGACGACAACCTGTACCAATGCTTCGGCGCAGGCCATTTCAACGACCGTGTTCAGTGAGCTGGGCCCCGGCAACTGTTCGGTTAAAATCACCGGCTCGGGTTTCGGAACGTCGATGATCGTGACAGGCCCTGATAACTATGTTTACAGTAGTGTGTATCGTCGTGCCGGTACGTATACCACAACGGCCAACGTGACTAAGCCCGGTACGTATACATTCACCGTCCAGAATAAAAATGCCTGTGGTGATGTATTTACCGACACCCGTACATTCCTCGTGACAGGCACCGCCTGCCAGTAATCCTGACGGGTTTTCTACATAACAGCCCTGTGAACATGTTGCTGTTCACAGGGCTGTTATGATTTTGGGCTTGCAGGTAACTATATATCCTGTTGTTAATGGTAAAAGTAACAGAAAAGTAACTTTATGTTTTATGTAGTTTCTTTAAGGTATTGGTTGTGCCCTAAAAGTGGCAAATATTTTTTATAGAAGGGTGTTTTGGCAGGATTGGGGTATCGATTGGCAGGATTGGGTCATTCAAATGTTAGTTCTTTGGGAGGTCATTAACGTAACAGTTTTCTGTTTAGAAATACCTGTAAGCATCTAAAGCCCCCAATATAACATGTACGCTACACTGACTGATGAAGTATTAATTCAGGCATTTTTAGAAACCCGTAAACCACACTTTTTTGATGAATTGTACCGGCGTTATTTCAATCGTGTATTGCGAATGTGCCAGCCGGTTGCCGCCACAACCTTCGAAGCCGAGGACATGGCGCAGGAGGTTTTTCTGAAAGTACTGGCCCGCCTTGATTCGTTTGGCGGCCGTGCGCAGTTTGCTACCTGGCTGCGGGTCATCACCCGGAATTACTGCAGCGACCAGTTACGGAATGCTACTAAAGCAGAACAGCGGTTCAACGAGTATGCGGCCTTTCAGCTGAAAGAAGAAGGCATCTCCGGGTATGATGATTACATGCAGCAGGAAGAGCAGGCCAGGTATCTCGACAGAGCGCTGGTTTATCTGACCCCGAAGGAACAGCAGCTCCTCTACACCCGCTATCACCTGCAATTGCCGGTCGAGCAGATTGCCTTACAGGAAAAATGTAAGCTCAGTACGATCAAAATGCGTTTGTCAAGGGCCCGGATGCGTTTACGAACGGCTTATATGCAGGCCGCTAACCGGGACAAACCTGCGGTCAGACGAGCCGGCCAATCGTATATGCTCGTTAACTACAGGCGCCTGAACGATTCATTGGCAGCGATGGTAAACTAAATAAACAAATAACCCCGCCGGGAGACCTGGCGGGGTTTATCAGCTATTTACCACTGATTGCCTTCGTAGACCGTTCATCGTCTACTTGTTTAAGCAATTCCCTGACGGCTACATCGAGCTGTTTGATCTGGTTCGAGTAGCTTTCCCCGATGGGCCGCTTGACGGGAATGTCGACGGGCCGCGGGGCTAATTCCATATTTTTGCCGCTGTTATCGGTTATTTTTGAGAACGGCAACCGGATACTGGATCCGTCAATCAGCTGGGCGGCTGACGTAAAGATAATCCAGCCGGCGGTGGGTTCTCCCACTACTTTCCCCAGTTTCAGCGAGCGGTACCCTTCGGTAAAATCTTCGGCATCGGACAGCGAATGCTGGTTCGTAACCAGAATCGTCGGGCGCTCCAGGGCACGCTGACCCAGTTGAGTGCGGGCCGGTGCCGGCGGCAGGCCGCGCGAGGTCATGGTCATGTAGCCTTTGCGGGCAAAAACATCGATTGCGTAGGCATTGACAAAACCGCCGTTGTTGTTCCGTACATCCACGATTACTCCGTCGCGGGTGTGGTTATCCGCGTCCAGATCAATGTACAGCTGGTTCAGCGATTCGGCCGACATATCGGGCATGTGGACGTAGCCCAGCCGGCCCTTGCTGGCCTTGTCGACGTAGTCGCGTTGCTGCTGCACCCATTGTTTGTATAACAGCCCTTTTTCGGTGTTCAGGTTAACCGGAAGCACGTTGATGTCGCGTGTGCCGGTGCCTTCTGCCGTGGAGGCCACCGTCAGCGTAACCCGCCGGTTGATTTTGTTGCTGAGCAACAGGTCAATATTGGTCT
Source organism: Arsenicibacter rosenii (assembly GCF_001870735.1). Classification (GTDB taxonomy): domain Bacteria; phylum Bacteroidota; class Bacteroidia; order Cytophagales; family Spirosomataceae; genus Arsenicibacter; species Arsenicibacter rosenii. The sequence continues at coordinate 12,625 of NZ_MORL01000035.1, forward strand.
GGCCGGTAATGGTTTTACCATCGATTGCCAGCAGATAATCGCCGGTATTGAGTCCGTTGGCAAGGGCAGCCGGTCCCAGGGCAATGATTTCGGTAATACGGAGCTTACCGGTGTTCTCGTACGTAACGCGGTCGAAACGCAGACCGAGGCGGCCAACATTCGGTTCGGCGGCGCCTTGCGGGTACGAAACGCCCGAGTGTGACGCATTCAGCTCGCCAACCATCAGGTTCAGTAGCCGCCTTAGCTCATCGGATGTGCGGCTACCGGCGACAAACGGCTCATAGTCTGCTTTTACAGCCGGCCAGTTCGCACCATGGAAACCGGCATCGTAAAATCCTTTGTTCTGAACATCCCAGGCTTGCTGAAACACCTGCATTTTTTCGGCCGTAAAATCAACGTCGAGTTCGGCCGTGACCGCAATAGGTTTAGGCTCGCGGCGTTCGAGGGATATAGACTGAATACGTCCCTGTTCGAGATAATATACGTCTTTACCATCGCTGCTGAACTGAGCATTGCTTTTGCCGCCGGGCGTCGACGTCAGCTGACGGGCTACGGGACGTTCGCCGGTTGACTCATCGAGCGAATAGGTATACAGGTTCTGACGGCCCCCGACGGTGGCAACGAGCAGGAGGGTTTTGCCGTCTTTACTGATGGTCTGTGCATCTACATCCACCCCGACAGGCAACAGGCTCAGGCGCTGGCGGATGCCGTCAAAGACAATGGTCGTACTGCTGCTGCCGGAGGGTTTGGCCGTTGCGGTGGTTGATCCGATAACGCTGTCGGCCTTTGCCGTTTTTTCGGAGACCGGCGGTGTGCTGATCGCCGGTGTGGCCGGCCGTAAGGTTCTTGGTAACTCTTCGTTGAACAGGTCGCGGAACTGATCTTCCCGGAACTTAGGCGTGCGCGGCACCAGATCGATACGGGCCAGTTGAGCCGTTTCGGTGCGCTGGGTGGTACCGAAGAGGATGTATTTCCCGTCGGGGCTCCAGCTCAGGTTGCCGCCGAAGGTGTTGGCAATGAAACTCACCGCTTTGCTATCGCCGCCGGCTGCCGGTACTACCCATACGTTGCGGAAGGTTTTTGCACCGTAAACGGCAAAAGCAAGCCATTTCCCGTCGGGTGACCATACGACCGACCCCGAACTGCTGAACGGCGCACGGCCAAGGTAGCCTTTGTAAAGCACGCGTTCTTTCTGCGTGCTCATGTCGAGTACCCGCAGCTCCTGACCGTTACGGACAAACGCCAGCGACTTGCCGTCGGGGGAGAAAACGGGGCCGCTGTCGTCCTGATCGGTGGTGGTCAGGCGGGTTTCCTTGCGGGTATTAAAATCGTATTGGTACAGGTTTCCGGCCCCCGACCGTGTGCTGACGTAGATCAGTGAGCGGCTGTTGGGTGTCCAGACCAGCTGCGATTCAACGGCCGGCGTATTGCTGACCTGAACGGCATCGCCGCCCTCTCTGGCGGGGGCCGCAAAGACCTCCCCATGCGCGGTAAAGGCCACTTTTTTGCCATCCGGCGACAAGGCCAGATCGCGGAACTGACTGCTTAGTTTCAGGTGATCAACCGACGAACCGGCGGCCGCACCACGCAGTTTGATACTGACCGGCGTGGCTTGTTTGGTCGATGTATTATAGGACCAGATCCCGAAATCCCGTTCAAAAACAATGATGTTGCCGTTATGGCTGATCGACGGCCACAGTACGCGGCCTTCTTTGAAGGTGGTGAGTTGGGCCGGTTTGCCGCTGAGCGGCTTTATCCAGAGATTTTGCTGACCGCTGCGGTCTGAGATGTAGTACAGACTCTGCCCGTCCTGACTCCAGAGCGGCCACAGTTCTTTGGCACCCCCTTCGGTAAGTTGTTCATAGACAGGCTTACTGTCTTTATTGCTGATCTGGCAGGTCCAGATTTCGGTCTGATCGATATGGCTGTTGCCTTTGCGCCACCATTGGGCTGCCGATATGCCACGTGCTGAAAAGGCAAGCAGACGTCCGTCCGGTGAGGGAGTGCCGAAAAACTCACTGGCATACCGGTCGGCGGTGACAGGCATGGGAGTTCCGCCCTGAATGGTTACCCGGAAGAGGTCATTCATCCCCGCGATATCCTTCGTGGTCGACTGGAAATAGACCATGCGGCTGTCCGGACTCCATCCTGTCGGCGCTTCTGCGCCGTCGTCGTGTGTCAGGCGGCGGAGTTCTCCGGTTTCGAGTGTGAGCAGGTAAATATCCCCGTTTCCGGTACGGGTCGAACTGAAGGCCAGGTATTTCCCATCGGGCGAGTACAACGGCCGGGATTCATTATCGGCATGGGCCACCAACAGGCGGGCATCGCCGCCCGAGACAGGAACCGTCCAGATATCTCCTCCGGAAATAAACGCGATTTCGGTGCCGTCCGGCGAAATGCCTGGTTCGGCGAAGGCAAATTTCGGGGTAACTTGCCCGTGTACGGCATGCCCGATGGCAGTTGTACATGCCAATGCAAACACCAGCAGCCGATGTCGGTTTAAGGTAAACATGAACGATACGTATAGATTAGTTGAGTGAAAGACAATACGAAGCGAGTCTCGTGGCTATTGACGTAAACAGCCGGTCAGATTACCGTGTCCACACACGTTCTTGCATAGGAGAAGAAAGTAAGTCTGTTGATGAAGTATAATTCGAACACTAAGTTACGTACGATTTTGCAGAAAAAAGAATACTATTCTGTAAAATTTGCTGAAACAGGCTCAATATTATAAGAAATCTTAAAAATGGCGTAGAAAAATACCGGTTAATCCATGACTAACTGCTTAAAACAACAGGTTGAGATCAGGCTGTGCGTACTTCAGAATCTTCAGATACATGTCGGTTTTTGTCTGGTGTACGCCTTCGATCCGCAGAATCCGGTCGTTGATAATTTCGAGCAGGTGATTATTGTCGCGGCACATCACATCGACCTGCAGGTCAAAGTCGCCGGAGGTCAGTGCCAGAAAACTAACTTCCCGGTATTCCTGTAGCTGAGCCGCCACCGATTCAATGAGTTTTGCCGGCCGGATCGAGATTTTGATGTGCGCATAGGCGTGAAAACCAACGCGTTCGGTATTGACACGGCCGACAACCTGAATGGTTTTGTCGTCGATCAGTTTGCTGGCGCGGGTCCGTATGGTACTTACCGAGACACCTAAGTGTTCGGCCATATCGGTAAAGGATCGGCGGCCATCCTGTTGCAGTTGTTCGAGAATAGCGTAATCAAGTTCGTCGAGCGTTGAGTGACCGGTCGGGACTTTTTGAGATACTTGCATGGGTGTCAGTGCTTTATCCGGGAGTAGGAGAAAAGAAAGGCGGCTTCCGGCTGGATGCCCGGATAAATATGCAGGATTTTCGCGACACCACAAAAGCCATTGGCTATAAATAGGTTAGCCTTATCCGGATGTTCCGGTATCCGGTTATTCGGCCGGAACGCTGCTGTATTGTTTGATGAAATCTGCCGGATGGATGCCGAAGCGCTGTTTAAATAACCGGGCAAAATAGGATGGTTTCTGAAAGCCTACGCCGAAAGAAACTTCTTTCATCGTCAGATAAGGATTGGTTTCAAACCATTCGCGGGCAGTTTTCAGACGCACTTCCTGAATGAACTGATTAGGCGACAGGCCGGTCTGTTCCTTAATGCGCCGGTAAAGCTGCCGTTCGCTCATGTTCGTAATGTCGACAAGGAAGCTGACCTGAATATCGGCCTCGGCCAGGTTTTTACGGATTGTTTGTTCCATTGACACAATCCAGTCGTCGGGTCTGGCAATGACCGGTTCGTCTGTCTGCATCCCCTGAGCAGCCTGTTGCCAGGCCTTTCGTTCGGCGGCCGTTGTGAGCAGATGATTGATACGGGCTACTAATTCTTCTTCAACAAACGGTTTGGTCAGGTAATCAAAAACACCTAGCCGCATGGCTCTCAACCGCATATCATCACTGCCGCGCGCCGAGAGTACAACAACCGGAATCTGATTCAGCCAGACCCGTTCTTTCAGGGTCTGCATGAGGGTAAGCCCGTCTATGTCGGGCATCATCAGGTCGGTAATGAGCAGGTCAGGCAGGGTATCGGGAGTCTGTTGCTGCAAAAAGTTAAGTGCTTCCTGCCCGTTAGAGGCCGTATGGATAATAAAGTCTTGTTTCAGCATTACTTGCAGATAGGTAACAATATCCGGGTTGTCTTCCGCGATAAGTATGGTTTTCCCCGAATAGGCCTTGTCGGATCTGAAGGGTGCCGGCGGGATGTTGTCCGGAAGTGCAGCGTGGCTGTCTGGAGCCGGAGGGACTGTTGTCACTTTAGGGTAAGTAACCGTAAAGCAACTGCCTTGCCCTGGTATACTGTCGGCGGTAATGGTCCCCCCCCAGAGCAGACAATACTCCCGGGCGAGGGCCAGTCCGATGCCGGTGCCGCCCTGGGTAGGCTTGTCGGTTTGGCTGGTTTGGAAATACCGCTCAAAAATGTGGGGCAGATCATCGGGATGGATACCCGTGCCTGAATCCCGGACCGTCAGTATGATCTGATCGTTATGCTCTGTCAGAGAAACGGTGATGTTGCCGCCGCCCGGTGTAAAGCGTAAGGCATTGGCTAACAGGTTTGTCAGGACGGTATCCACTTTGTCGACATCAACCATTAGCCAGGGCATATTTGCCGGCAATTCAACCTGTAACCGGATGTTTTTATACAAGGCACGGTCCTGAAATGCACCGGTAATCTCACGGATAACCGCAGGCAGCCAGGCGGGTTGAGGTACCAGGGTCAGCTGACCCGCATCTGCCTTCGTCAGATCCAGTATGTCGTTGATCATGGATTGTAATTGCCGGGCGTTGCGCTGCATACTTGCCAGTAACTGTGGATTGGCGGGCCTGGCCGGATGTTGAATCAGGTGATGGATCGGGCCAATCAGCAGGGTTAACGGTGTGCGTAGTTCATGGGAGATGTTTGCAAAGAACCGGGATTTAAGCGCTACATGTTCCCGAAGCTCCGCGGCTTGCCTGGCAATAATGCTTTTATCGGCTTCCAGCTGCGCCGTCCGCCGGTGCACCTCCGCTTCCAGCCGCCCTTTTTCGCGGAGCAGGTATCGGTTCCGCCAGCGGAAAAGCTGTCCGGTCAGAGCCGCCAGCAGCCCCAGACTCAGCAGCAGAAACCATAACCGCAGATAAACCGGTTGCCGGACATAAACGGGTAACCGGAGTGTATCCGAGAGCCACTGCCCGTTCTGACTCTGTATTTTTACGTCTAGTTCGTAGGTGCCGGCGGGCAGGCCGTTGATTTGCAGTTGCATGTCATTCTGCAGCTGCCAGCGATCCTGCCAGCCGGTAATGCGGTACCAGAGCCGTGTATTTTGAACGTGCCGGTAGTCCAGCAAGGCAAATGATAAGCGGAAGGCACGGTCAGCTGGTTCCAGTTGCAGGGCACCGGCGCTCCGGTAGTCGGGCAGGTGGTCGGTCATATCGCCGGTTTCCGCGTCTAGTTTACGGTATTCTGTCACCAGCAGGGGGGCTTTCCGGGTGTGTTCGGCAAAAATCTTGTCGGGGTAAAAAGCGGTAATTCCGTTCAGTCCGCCGAAATACAGCTTGCCGTCCGGTGACCGGTAGTGTGCCAGCAGGTTAAATTCTTCGTGTGTAATCCCGTCTTTAGGCAGAAATGTCTGTACATGACGGGTTTCCGGGTAGAAGGCCATCAGGCCGTAATTACTCGGAAGCCAGAGACGTTGGTGGTTATCTTCATAGATGGCATAAATGGTGTTGTCTGATAAACCGTTTTGGGTGGTAAAGTGGCTGATCTGACCGGTTATGCGGTCCCAACGGATGAGCCCTTGCCCGCGCGTGGCAAGCCAGTAGACGCCTTTCCGGTGAGAGTCCGGGTGAACAAACGTGAAGTTTTCGCCCGGCAGCTGTCCGGGGCCGTCAACCTGCAGTCCAAAGCGCTTGGTAATCCCTTTACGGAGGTCAAGGGTATACAGGCCCGATGAACTGGCCAGCCAGATAGTTGTGCTGTCAGGATCCCTGAAGAAGCCATTGATCATGTTCCGGGCCAGTTCAGGGTATTGGTTATACCGCCGGAAGGGAAGCATTTGCGCGGTTTTCGGGTCAAAGCGGAGTAATCCCTGATCGGTCCCCAGCCATAACATCCCGTCCGGTGCCTCCCAGAGTGCATAACCATAGGGTGAGCCCGGCAGGGGGTAGGTATTAGTCTGCTGTGTGGCAGGATTAAGCCGGACCAGCTGACGGGAGACCATCCACAGGTTGCCATCGGCTGTCCGGATCGACGGAAACAATGCCTGTGTTTGCGGGCGGACCGGCGAGTGTAACCCGAACGGCATTTGTGAACCTCCGGTCTGCAGATCGATCTGCCAGAGGTCTGCCGCATTTACCCAAAGTGCCTGACCGGTTTGCCGGATACCTCGGATGGAGTGCATAACTGATCGGGTATCGGCATCAGGCACATACAGCAGCCGTTCGAAACGGTTCTGATCCAGTGTCAGTAACAAGACCCCGTCCGATGTCGTAACCCAGACTGCACCGGTGCGGTCAACCAGGATACTGTTAAAAAACTGAGTGCTGGTATTGGTCAGTGATGCCGCTTTCTGGTCAAATACAACGCCGTATGCAGGGTGCCAGGCAATCAGCAGGTGCTTACCGATAAGCCAGACAAGGTTGTGAAAGGCATCGTAAACTGCCCGCGTACCGGTAAAATCGCTCTGGCTGATGTCGGGCAGGATGCCGGCCGGCACCGACAGCGGTATGGGCTCGAGCGCTCCGTTTTTCGGAAGCCTGAAAAGCAAGTGATGAAGCTGTTGATGCCGGACAGCGGGCAAAAGCGTTTTTGACTCTGTCAGCAAAAGATCACGGTAGAGATAAACGGTTCCTTGCCGGTCTGTTCCGGCCGGTAAAAGCCGTGCGGGCAGCATCTGACGGCTCAGCAGCTTACCCGTGGGTGATAATCTGAGCAGTTGGTACTGCCGGCCGGTCTGGTCCGACACCGTTACCAGGAGGCTTTGGTCTCCGGCATCGGCAAGGTGGCAGATCCTGTGCCCCCGCTCCGGGGTATAAAACCGGCTGAACCGGCCACAACCATTGTATTGCCAGACCGCTCCGGTGGGTTCTGCCACGTACCGGATACCGGCCATGCAGGGCTGTTGCGGATGATTGCGGGGCGTAATCGTAATCAGGAAGCCGGACGTAAACGGGAAAGGCTTTCCGAATTTTTCGGCAAACGTAATGGCGGTGTCTTTGCCCGGTTCAATGATCGAGACGAGCCGTTGCCCGAGGGGCTGCTCGTTAAACAGCCATAGATTGTGTTCCGGGTCGGTTTTGATGACATTATAGACACGGCTGAACGGATTGTTTCGTGTGGTTTTGGTGAGGGGTAAAGGATAAAACTGCCGCCCATCGAAGCGGCATGCGTTTTCGAGCGTACCAATCCAGATAAAGCCGGTTGCATCCTGTCCTGTGGTCAGGATATTCCGGTTAGGTAAACCCTGCGCCGTTGAGAAATGCTGGCTGCGGATAATAAACGGCTGATAGCCGGCTTCGGCATGCCGGTGCGGCCAGAGCCATAAAAAAAGTATGCTTACTAAAAATCGGTAACGGTGGTTCATACGCGGACTCCTGTATGCAGGTGCCTGTTAGGTTAATTCTCTTTATAATCTAATCGCCAGTTGAGTGAATGCATAGGTTAATAACTATGCTCTTTTAGATATGTAAAGTTAACAAAATGGTGAAGTGATACTATAAAAAAGGGCCATGGCAGGATTGTGGATGTTTTTGGCAGGATTCGGTAGGGCGTTTTCGCGTGTTTTGCGGCCCTTGATTACTGCCTCAGACTATCAATTACGTTAAACCATGCAAGTAACTTTACGCAATCCCACAGCACACTGTCTCAACAGATGGCTCCGTAAACTGTTTTATGTTCTCCTTGCGGGGGGGCTGCTGACAGGCTCCGGTCTGGCAACCGCCGACGCGGCCCGCACTCCGGAAAAAGCACGCAGTGCCTGTCCGACGGTCATTTACGTCACCGAATCGGGCGGAACGGTCAAAAATGGCAGTAGTTGGGCCAATGCCTACGCCGGTAGCCAGTTCCAGCAGGCTATCAATGAGGCGGCTCTTTGCGGATCGCAGGTATGGGTCGCGACCGGATTGTATAAACCAACCGCCACCACCAGCCGGACGGTCAGCTTTTCGCTTTTGTCCGGGGTGGCGGTCTACGGTAGTTTTCCGGTCGGGGCCGCCAGCCTCGCCGACCGCAACCTGACCGGTGCGGCCAGTACAACTCTGAGCGGGGATATCGACAATAACAATGCACTGAGTAATAACAGCTATCACGTAGTACAGGCCGGCAACGTGAACAACAGTACACGCCTCGACGGATTTGTGATTACCGGCGGCTTGGCAGACGGTAGTACGGCGGCCGATCAGCAGGGCGGCGGAATGCGGTTAATCAGTAGTAGTGCTGTGGTAACGAACTGCTCCTTTGAGCGAAACCAGTCAACCGCTGAAGGCGGAGGTATCTACGTCAATGGTGGCAGCCCGCAGTTTACGAACAGCCGGTTTACCGGCAACAGCGCGGCCACGGGCGGGGGCATGCATCAGCGTGGCAGCAGCGGGTCGAATGTGGTAAACTGCATTTTCAGCGGAAATATCGGCGGAACCGATGGCGGAGGACTATATGTACTGCTGAATGATGGAATGACCGTTTCCGACTGCCGGTTTACCAGTAATACCGCCTCCGTCGGGGCTGGTGCATGGGAGGCCAACTACACGGCAACCGTCCGGACAGTGTTAACCCGTTGCCGGTTTGAACAAAATACTGCGACGAATAAAGGGGGAGGTTTATACGTAGACGGATTAGGCCGTACGGTGTCTAACTGTCTTTTTGCGGGCAATACGGCCGCCAATTCAGGGGGCGGGACGCATATCCGCAACACCAACAATACGGGTACCTATTTCTGGAACTGTATCTGGACACAGAATACAGCACCCGTGGGCGCCTGGGTCAGCAACGAAGCCGCCGGCTCGCGGATCACCAATTCGATCGCCTGGAACAATAGTGTGCCTGATATGGGTGCTGCACAGAGTACGTATGTGTTCTATTCCGACATTGAAGGCGGCTTTCCCGGTACGGGCAACACCAGCCTTGATCCGCAGTTTGCCGATGCCGGCAGCGGCGATTTCCGGCTGACCGCTTGTTCGCCCGGCATCGATGCCGGGGATGCGGCCAGCACGGCTGCTGACATCGGTACAACCGATCTGGCAGGTAATGTGCGGGTGCAGGGCGGGCGTGTCGATATGGGCGTTTACGAACGGACACCTGCTCTCCTGCCATCAGAGCAGCAGATCCTGTATGTCTCTCCGTCGGGAGGAGGGGCGCAGGATGGGAGCAGCTGGGCCAATGCCTTTCCGGGAGCTAACCTGCAGTGTGCGCTCAATCTGGCCGGTAACCAGGGGCGGCCCATGCAGGTATGGGTTGCCGCAGGTTTCTACACGCCAGCGAGTACTGCCGGCCGGTCAATGAGCATCGAATTACGGTCAAATGTGAGCGTTTACGGTAGCTTTACGGTTGGGGCGGGTAGCCTTTCCGGCCGTGATCTGACTGGTGTGGCCAGCACCACCCTGAGCGGGGATATTGATAATAACAATGCGCTAAGTAATAACAGCTACCACGTAGTGCAGGCCGTGGCAATTACAGCCTCCCGTCTGGATGGGTTTGTACTGACGGGAGGGCTCGCCAACGGTCCGGCTTCTGCTGACCAGCAAGGGGGCGGTCTGCGGTTAGTGAGCAGTACGGTGGTCGTGGCTAACTGCCGCTTTACCGGCAACCAGGCCGCAGCAGATGGTGGCGGGGTTTTTGTCAATGGCGGCAGTCCGCAGTTTACAGACTGCATGGCCGACAATAACACGGCAACAACCGGGGCCGGCATGGGACACCGGATAAGTAATGGGTCACAACTCACAAACTGTACGTTTTCGGAGAACCGGGCCAGTGGCGACGGGGGCGGATTTTATACCAGCCAAAGCAACGCCATGGTCGTTACTGGTTGCCGGTTCATGAGTAATACGGCTGCGGTCGGTGCCGGTATGTGGGAGGCAAATTACAATGTATCTGCGCGGACCTCCCTGATTCGTAGCCGGTTCGTCAACAATGCCGCCACGAATAAAGGCGGCGGACTTTTTGTGGATGGGGCTGGCCGCACTGTAACAAACTGTTTATTTATCAGGAATACAGCGGCAAATAAAGGAGGTGGGGTCAACCTGAATAACACCGGACATCCGGATAATTATTTCTGGAACTGTGTCTGGTCCGGCAATACCGCACCCGTGGGCGCCTGGGTCAATAACGATAATGCCGGCTCCCGGATCCATAACGCCATTGCCTGGAACAACAGCCCCTCCGGCATGGGTACGCCTGATTATACCTATGTATTTGATTCCGACATCCAGGGCGGTTTCACCGGAAAGGGTAATTTGGCGGTAGACCCGTTGTTTGCCGACGCAGCCAATGGGGATTTCCGGTTGGTACCGTGCTCACCCCTGATAGACCGAGGCGGCAGTGACAGCGATTTGTCGGCTGTCGGGTCTGTTGATCTGGCGGGGAGCGCCCGCGTGCAGGGGCATTTCATTGACATGGGTGCGTATGAGTTGACGCCGGTCGTATTGCCGGTCAGCCAGACGATTGTCTATGTCTCACAAACAGGGTCCGGCACCAGAGACGGCAGTACGTGGGAGAACGCCATGCCGGGGGATTTTCTGCAATGTGCTATTAATCAGGCAGCCGGACAGGGCCGGCCGATGGACGTTTGGGTTACGGGCGGCCTCTATAAACCAACGACGGGCACCGATCAGTCGGCTAGTTTTCAGGTAGCTTCAAATGTTGCGCTTTATGGTGGTTTTGTTAGTGGTGCTGTCAGTACGTCTGCCCGTGCGTTGTCCGGGCCGGACAGCAGTACTCTGAGCGGAGATATCAATGGTGATGGCGGTGAAACAGGTAGCTACCATGTTGTCACGGCCCTTAATGTGGATAATACGGCTCGTCTGGATGGATTTGTGATTACGGGAGCACGGGGCGTCGGCAATATTTACCGGGGAGGCGGCCTTCAACTGATTGACAGCAGCCCGACGATTGAAAACTGTCTGATTATCGATAATATTACGGATTACGAAGGGGGCGGAGCGTACGTTGCCGGGGGAAATCCGCTGTTTCTGCGTTGTGTATTCCAAAACAATGCGACGACCCAAACCAGCGGTGGCGGTCTTTTCCTGGATGCAACGGTAACGCAGTTGCTCGCCTGCACCGTTGCCGGTAATGTGGCACTCAACAATGGCGGCGGCATTTCGGCCCAATACAGCAGCTATACCATTACAGATACCGTTTTTGAGAACAATACAGCGCAGTCGTTCTTTGGAGGAGGATTGTTCAGTTCTGAAGATATCGCGCCTGAGCTAACCGGCTGTACCTTCACCGGTAATCATGCTGCGATGGTCGGGGGGGGGATTTCGGTTGTGTATGGTACCGGTTTCCGGTTGCAGACCAGTGTGATTAAACAGAATATATCGGGGGTTAACGGTGGCGGTTTCGCTTCATATATGAGTGATGCCGTGCAGCTTTCCGGAATGACAATAACCTCAAATACCGCCGTAGATGGCGGAGGCGTCTGGGAGGCAAACTATTACGTAACGACTCCAACCGTATATCAGCGCAGCCGGTTTACCGCCAATACGGCCACCGGTATTGGCGGGGGCTTGTACGTCGACGGTCAGAACCGGGCATTTTATAACTGCCTGATGGCAGACAATGAAGCGGCTGTTGGCGGCGGGGGTATTTATCTCCGGAATACAACCGGAAACACCCTGACTAACTGTGTTCTGACGCAGAACACGGCACCGGTTGGCGCATGGATCAATAATGAGATGGCGGGTTCGACCCTGACCAACTGTATTGTCTGGCATAACAGTGTGGACGCCATTGGCGATGATGGGGCTACATTAGTGAATTATTCAGATGTAACCGGCTGGGCGAAAGGCGGTACGGGAAATGTAGAAACCGATCCGCTGTTTGCCGATGCCGTGAACGGTAATTTTCAGTTAACGCCCTGCTCTCCGCTGATCAACGCCGGTGATCCGGCTACGACAACGGCAACAGTAGGTACGGTAGATCTGGAAGGCAATACCCGGCTCTACGAAAGTGGTAGTCTGCCGGCCCGTATAGATATGGGGGCGTATGAGGTACAGGCCAACCCCCCTGTCTCATTATCACCGGTTACGTCTTCGTATACAACCTGTGTTAGCTCCCCTGTAGGTTTTACAGCATTGGCAGCGGACGGCACCACGCCGTATGCCTATACCTGGATTGCGCCGCAAGGCAGCACCCTGAGTAACCCGTCGGCCATATCCGCAGTTTCGGCAACGCTGACTTCTGCGGGTGACGCTACATTCACCATGATCGTTGCGGATGCGAACGGATGCCAGAGTACAACAACTATTAGTATTACAGCATTAGCAGCCCCTTCGGCCGCACTGACTGCCTTACCTGCGCTGTCAAGCTGCGCCGGAACGAGCATTACACTAGTTGCTGCCGATGAAAATCATACGTCAGGACTGACCTACAGCTGGTCGACGGGAGAGAGCCTGTCGGCG
>NZ_MORL01000036.1 GCF_001870735.1 Arsenicibacter rosenii
GATATGCAGGTCCTCGATGGACGCACCGATAATACCCATCAATATTTCGAGCGAAATCGCTCGGATCGGGTGGCCTCGCAGCTCCAATTCGATAAGCGTTTCGAGCGGTCGGTACTGACGATCAAAAACAGCGTCAGTTACTTCAACCGGATCATTACGCAGCCCGATTACCGCTTTGCCGGACACCAGGTGGCCAGCTTCACCGAAGCCAGCTATACCCATACCGGCACACGGTCGGAATGGATCGGCGGGGGCAATCTATGGACGGAGCAATTTACCGAAGATGGGGCCGGGCAGGGTCGCAACTACCAGTATGTGACGGTGGGGGCCTTCGCCCAGAATAATTACACCCTGCGGCCTTGGCTGACGTTAGAAACCGGATTGCGTGGGGACTATCACAACCGCTTCGGCTTCTTTGCGCTGCCGCGGGTGTCGGCCCTGTTCAAATTGTCTGACCGCCTGACCTCCCGGCTCGGTGGGGGCCTGGGCTACAAAGCGCCGACCATCTTCACCGAAGATGCCGAAAGCGTGGCCTTTCGCAATGTGCGCCCGATAGATCCGGCCACCGCTCAAGCGGAAACCTCCATCGGGGGCAATTTCGACGTGAATTACCGCACAACCTTGTTCGATGTAATCGACGTGTCGATCAACCAGCTTTTCTTTTATACCAAGCTGGATCATGCCCTGGTGCTGGATATTCCGGCCATTATTACACCGGGGCCGAGTGCTGCCGTGTACCAATTCACCAATGCAAACGGGCCGATTGACAGCCGGGGTCTGGAAACCAATCTGCGCCTTGGCTATGAAGCCTTTAAGCTCTATGCTGGTTATAGTCTAGTGGATACGCGCAGGCGTTATAACGGGGCCGAATTTAACAGCGCCATTCCGCTAACAGCCAAACACCGGGTGAACCTGGTCGCGGTGTACGAATTGGAAGGCAAATTCCGGTTGGGCCTAGAAGCCTATTACATCGGCCCCAAACCGCTTTCGACCGGGGGAGCGTCGCGTTCCTACTGGCTGATGGGCGTCATGGGTGAACGGCGGTGGAAGCATTTCAGCGTGTTTGCCAACTTTGAAAATATCCTCGATGTTCGACAGGATCGCTACCAGGCGGTGATTTTACCCCCGGTGGATCGACCTTCCTTCCGGGAGGTATGGGCACCGTTGGAAGGCTTTGTGGCCAATGGAGGCATCAAATTATTTCTCTAAACGTAATGTTATAGAATTATGGAATCGACACTCAACGCACCCGTTCATAAAGGGTGGAAAATAGCTACCGGACTGGCCCTTTTTACCGTCCTCTACAACCTCGGTGAAGGGATCATTTCATTATATTATGGCGCTCAGGACGAAGCCTTGACCTTGGCAGGTTTTGGCGTGGATAGCTTTATCGAAGTAGTTTCCGGCTTGGGCATTCTGGCCATGATTGGCCGCTTGCGCCGGTACGGAAATAAAGACCGGGGCCGCTTTGAAAAACTGGCCCTGCAAATCACGGGCGTTTGCTTTTATGCGCTGGTGGCGGGCCTGGTGATCGGGGCAGGCTATAGTGCCTGGGAGCAACAGAAACCGGAAACGACCGTGGCCGGTATCGTGGTCTCGCTGCTTTCCATTGCCATTATGCGCGTTTTGGCTGGCTGGAAGATTCGCACGGGCGAACAGCTTAATTCAGCCTCCATTATTGCCGATGGCAAATGTACGATGGTGTGCGTGTATATGTCGGTGGTGCTGCTGGCATCGAGCGTACTGTATGAGCTGCTGCATCTGCCCTACATCGACGCTGCCGGATTGCTTGGCCTAGCCTGGTTTTCCTTCAAGGAAGGGCAGGAGAGTTTTGAGAAATCAAAAGATGCTGCGGCTTGCTGCGGCCACTGCTAACTACGTAGTTGGCAAGCGAAACCAACATCAAATAAAATCCTGTTCGTCAGCCAATTGTAACAGCCACCGAACAGGATTTTTCACTAAAATACCGTCGTTTGCTTGTATACAAGGGCAGAGTGAGACTACTAAAATTTACTTTGCTCGCTTGGGGTGTCTGTAAAGCAGATCACCTATCAGATCACCGTCGCCCCAGTCGTTGAAACTGTCGAGCGATTTAGCAAGTGGATGCGCGGCAATCCAGACCTCAAACCCGTGGGCCGGAAAGTGTTCTATGAGCGCGATTTCCACGGATCTCTAACAATTACATATTCACCAAGATTCACACCCTTGTTCAATTCCGCCTGTAGATGGTGGGATAGTCCTGCTGCCGCTACAACCTCCTTCAAACCGGCCTTTCTGACTTCTTCAGAATACTGAATGCCGAAAAGGTGAATCATCACGACCAGCTTTTTTGGTGGTGCATTGTTGTACATATCGGCCAGTATCTGGCCCAGTTCCTCTGCCGTTTTATCCATTGTCTTATGTTTGATTTACTTCACAAAAGTACAAAGTACTTTTTAAATATTAAAATGTAAAAAGTACTTTTTTTCTAAAACAGGCTTCCTGCGCTTCTGGTCGATTTTTTCTAGAATCCGCTGGCTATACTGGTGGCTTGCCGCTCACCAGCAACAGCAATGAAATCAGAGAGCGACATTAGCCAGCTTCTCTGGCTTGGGCGATAGGTATCATGGATGGATGTAGGCAGGACGAGCTGCAAACGCTGGGCCTGCATTTCGCTGGTCTGGTTCTCACTGATACCCGGCTCCAGAGTGAAAAGGTGCTTGTCCTCAATGCGGGCGGCTTCTGACAGAACCTGCCGCCACCGATCCTTGCAGGTGGTTTTCACGCCCAGCATGGTCAGCAGCGTAGGCGGAAAGGCGGGGTTGTGGTAGGCTGCACCACTAGGAAAAAGAAAGTCAGGTTTTGCCCTGTTTTCCGTTTCGGCAACGCGGCTGTATGAAATGCTGTGGGCGCGAAACAGTTCTTCGAGGTGGTTTTCGAGCGCCAGCCCTGCCCGCGATTTACGGCGATTCTGCACACTGAGGGAGAAATTTATAAAGCCCTCCACGTCTGCACCTTCGCCGCTAATGAAGCCACTTTGCAGGCGCTGTTCGACAATCTGCCGTTCAAGTCGCCGGAACAATTTTTCTTCGTGCTCCATCCATGCCATGAGCGTTCTGTCTGGCTCCTCGAAGGGGCTTACGTCCTTCAGCGTCTGCCGGGCATACAGGGAGAATTCGGCGGTCTTGGGAAATTTCCCTTGAAACCGTTCAAGCAGGGAATCCAGATAATCCGTTTCCGGCTCCTCAACATCAATTCCCAGCTCCTCCAGAATGAAGCGAACGGCAAAATCAACCTCGCGGTCTTTCCCGTCCTGAATATCATTCAGCGTAAATTTCGAGCCTTCGGGGGATGGCAGACCGAACAGCCAGAGAAGCTGGTTTTCAATCGTGGTGCCTGCGGCTGTAACGATAATCATCACGGAACCGTCCGTGCGCCGGGCAATCAGCATCAGATCGCCTGCTTGTGCCAGCTCGCTTACATCCGTTGTCGGGAAATACAGCCGGTATTCGGATCGGGTCGGATGGTTTCGCCGTGAATCGTACCACGTAACAAAACCGTCCGATGAAACGGCCTCGTTCTCCTGTCCCAGCCACACAAAGCTGGCGGGAAAGGTCACCTTCTCACCCGTGCCGGTACCCAGCACCATTTTCAGCTCACTGGTGCCGTTGAATTCGTGCTGGTGGGATCGTGCCGTATCAGCTTCGACCGCGCTCAGGCGCTTTGCAGCAACGGCAGCAAAATATGCGGATAGATAACCCTCATTCATAAAGTTCCTCGTATTTCAAGCGTCGGTTCCTCCGACTGTAACCACTTGCCGACAGCTTCGACAACATCAGGAAACGGGAGCATCACCCGTCCCCTGACTGCGCATTCCCAGACAACGCCAACACGCCAGCCAGCCTGTTCGAGGTTGGCCGCGCTTTCGCGGTCAACCTCGCGGTTCCGGTTGATTTTCGTGTGCCAGAATTCAGAGCGTGACGATGGCCATTTGAATAGGTGGCAGCTATGCCCATGCCAGAAACAGCCATGCACAAGCAGCACGGCCCTGTATTTTGGAAAAACCACGTCGGGCTTCCCCGGCATGCCCTTTCCATGCAGCTTGTATCTGAATCCCAGCCGGTGAAGGGCGGAACGCATGGCCATTTCCGGCTTTGTGTTCTTCCCTTTGATACCAGCCATCATCTGGCTGCGTTTTTCCGGCGAAACTACATCAGCCATCAGGCAGGAACGACTTGGCGGTCTGCAATCTCGAACGGAATACTAAGCTGGTTGTCCCGCCTTGCAATGGCCTCCATGATATGGGGCTTCATGTGACGGGCTACGGCCTGCGCAGCTTGGACAACAACCGAATTCCCGAACTGGCGATATGCTTGGGTATCGGAAACAGGAATCTGAAAGCTGGATTCGCTGGGCAGATCAAAACCCATCAGGCGAGCGCACTCGCGGGGGGTCAGGCGACGGGGCCGCTTGCCCTCCTGACGAATGAGTATCTCCGAACCGTCCTTGTAGTACCTAGCGGAAAGCGTCCTGGAAACATCTTCCGGCCCGAAAAGACCGAAACCGAAGCCGTTACCGGCCTTGGAGTGCTTTTCCTTGTAATCCTGTAGATACTGCCAAAGCCTAGGCGTCAGGGTGTATTTTTCCGCGACTTCGCCATTCACGAAGTAAGGCGGTTCGTCCAGCTCCGATCCATCCGTTCTGTGCAGGATGCTTTCCAGCTTGGGCCGTGCCGAAAAGTCGGGCAGCTCCAGTTTGCGGAAATCGAATCCAACATCGTTGCGGAAACCGACAATGAAAATCCGCTCGCGGTGCTGGGGAACCCAGTTCTTCCCGTCGATGATGCGGTAGTCGATGGTATAGCCCAGTTCTTCCTCCAGGGTCTGGCGGATGATCCGAAACGTTTTGCCCCCGTCATGGCTGACAAGGTTCTTTACGTTTTCCAGCAGAATTGCTGGGGGGCGATGATGTTCGATAATCTGAGCGAGGTCGAAAAATAACGTCCCCTGTGTTTCACAACGGAATCCGTGCAGACGCCCAAGGGCGTTTTTCTTCGATACACCCGCAATAGAAAATGGCTGGCATGGAAATCCACCGATTAAAACATCGTGCGCAGGTATCTTATCTAGGCTTTCTGGGTCTTTGGTAAATTCTCGAATATCGCCTTCGACCGGATGATCACATCCGTAATTTGCCTGATAAGTTGTCCGGCATGCCTTATCCCATTCGCTGGTGAAAACGCACCTCCCGCCAATACTTTCAAAGGCCTTCCGAAACCCGCCGATTCCGGCGAATAGATCAATAAATTTAAACTGTGGGCTATTTGACATTCTGTTTGTATTGGCCGCTTTGACAATTTTTTGAAGCTCCCGAACGGCAAGCGTATTTGGCTTGCACTCTCCCTTTTCCCAACGGTAAACCGTTCGTAAGCTAACAGCACAGCGGTCGGCTACTTCTTGGGGCGTCAGTCCAGACTGTTCCCGTAGGGTTAAAAATCCGGTTTGCATAATGCCTCTGGGAATGTTTTTGACAATTTGGCACAATAGTAGTCACAAATAGATCAAAGTCCATGCCCAGTCACGATAATTTTATAAATTAAAACATTATAATTTTTTAATTTAATCATACTCAATCGCTTATCATCATCCTTCGTTCAACTCCGACCAAAATTGAACTTTGGGTTAATTAACGCAGAAGGGGCTTCTTAGAAGCCCCTTCTGCGTTAATTAAAACTCTGACAGCAACACATTAGATAGAGCTTTATGCTCTGCCGGAGTTCCAGCAACAGCATCAAACAGGGCTTGTTCGAAAATTTCCATGTTGTGTCGCATTAAATCCGAAAACGGTACTGACCGGTCAGTGCATTTTTCAGTAAAAATTTGGTTATTATCGCCTAAACGGTATCTCGCATTTCGATATGCAAGTTGAATAGGCGCAGATGTTACGATACTCCCAAAATGACCGGCTTTAGCTAATTCTCGTAAGACGAGCGGTGCTATTTTTATACCTGTCCCTACGATCATCACATGAAATGACCGACCAACGGTATTCAACAATGAAACCAACTCATAAAGTTTACTCATCACAGTATGCTTATTGCGGGTTGATGTAAAATCACGCGATACAATTCGGATACCAGGGTTTTTCATCAACCATTCAGCCCATCGCTGTATTTCTTTCTGATCTTTATCTATCCAGTAGATATTAGGAACAGCCTCCATACCAGCGACTTGGATTTCTTGCACAACACGATGATGACGCATCAACATAGTAGCGTTGTGAAAGTAAGGCATCGGGGTTCCTTTTTCCGTTACGTCCGTGACAGAAAAGGTCGCACCTGTACCGATAGAAAACCCACTATCATGTAACTGTTTCAGAATAGTACCGCGCTTCATCTCCCAAAATCTCTCTAGGCGATTATCTTTCCCGTTTAGTACAGCGATAAGATTACATTCTGGCCCTACCCGTAAGTATTTTTGCGAGGATTGACGGGTAGCGAAATGACTAATCGTTCCTTTCATGTTGAACAATGTGCCCATATCTGCTGCTGCCCAACGCAATGCCGACAGAGTATCACTATCCTTCAAAAACTCGGTTTTCGTTGGAATAAACAGAGGAAGCCGAATTTCCGAATTTTGTTGGACCATTACTTGATCCAGTAGACTTCCTGCATTTAGATGCGGAATCGAGTCAGGTTCTGACCCATTCAATCCGGTTTTCGTACGTTCTCGGCAATTCAGCGAACATTCTTCGCATTTATGACGCTTACCGCTGCTGGTAGGCCATGCACATCCACAAGGAGCAGAAAGGCGGTGACCGCCACATGCTGCGTACGCTGGGCACTTAGTTGCACACTCTTTAGCAAATAAAGCATCAAATAGTTGCCCGTACGTATTTTGCGTCGTTAGCTTTACCGGCTTGCTCATAACTGATCAGGGGATAAGCGTAACCGAACAACAACGTCAATCGGGTCAACATAAATGACCACCCGTACTAAACGCCCCTTATAGTCAACCTTCGGAAGCAATATCTTTTCATAATTGCCAGGCACGTTTCCCAGCCGCTGGCTGTCGAAATAAACTTCGTAATTAGTACCATTCCAATGCAATTGGACAAAGTCGCCAATTTTGATTTGAGCTGCGACGCCTAAATCCAATTGAACCAATCTTATATCAATATATTCATTTGTTGAATTGTTACCGCTTTTGCCACCAACTGCTATTGCTGTATTATCGCCGCTGAGCAGCAGTTTCGATGGCTGGTTTTTGGGACGGAGTTTTCGTCCCTGCTTACTATTTCCCATTGTAGTTGAAATTAAAATATGAACGTGGGTAGATTCGATAACCCACAGAGAAGATGCGGCATCTGAAGATGCACACGACAGCCGAAGTATGAGTTCTGAACTCAGAGGCTAAGTTGGGATGGTAAGACGTACGGTAGTTACACAGGGGAACAGTTTTGGTTTTACAAATCCCTGGTCATTCCCGGCAGGTGATAAAAGCGGCAGTGAAAAATTTTGTCCGGTAAACTTTGGAGAAGGAACTCACGTTATTACCTTTGCGAACCTCAAGAAATTTCCTCACTCAGAATGTCGGGCAGGGTGCGAACCTGTTCCGGTGCCTAGTATTATAGAGTCTCGGCTCTTTCACGAAATCCACAGATTACCAGTCTGTGGATTTCTTATGTGCCTGACACATCTATATATAAGGCGTACGCGTTCCAAGAATCAGGCCAAAATATTATTTCCCCTGATGACCTGACATATTGGCTTATATTTTCCGAATATTCCTGCCAACTTATAATTATCCGTCCATAAGTTAGGACAAACGAAATATTTCTATTTTTTCTACAGAATTAATAGAAATATGACAAAATTAACGTTTACTGTCAGGCTCTCCCATTAAATTGATATGCCGTACAATAATTTATCCCATATCATACACTCACAACAATACATCGGATAGGCCGGATAACAAATAATTGATCGGTTTATCTTCTGCTCAGAATCACCCCATCTTTTGAAGATGGGGTGATTCTGAAAATTAGTTATCGTCTGGGGTATTTGAGCCGGTTCAACCATTCCACATCGACCAGTTTAGCAAAGTGAACCGGTACATGTTCCGTTGTGTCAGTCGTGGCTACCATAACGCCGAAGCGATGATTCCAATGGGTCAGGAATACCCGTGATCCGACATGGTTCCGGCGGGGCTGGCTCGGGTCGTACCAGACAGCCCATTTTTGCCCGAGATGCTCGGTTACTTTCTCAAATTGATGACTCCGCAAATATGGTCTGAATGCCGCTTGCGTGTTCCCCTTCAAGGTCTGTTCCTGGGTAAGTATTCCCAGCCATTCAGGGTAAAAACCATAATCGGTCACAATGACAAGTACCCCCTGATTAGGGATGTGTTTCTTTCCGCGCCAAAGGCCGTAATTAGCCAGCCCGCTAAAATACTTCTCGGTGGCATAGGCTGAATCCAGCGGGGATTTGCTGGCCGGATTCGATGACATGACTTTGTAAAACGTGTAACGGTCAACCCGCCGGAACGGCCCTACGGTATCCGGCAGGGTGGGTTTGATAATCCGTTCGGTCGTGTCCTTTCCGAAGGGGGGCGCTGCCGGATACAGGCGGCTTAATTTAACAGCCAGCTGATCCGTCTTTTTGCGCTTCTCTTCGCTTCCGATCCCCTCATTGTTGCGGATCGTTTCTAACTCAATCAGCTGCACCCGAATTTCCTTTTCGCGTTCTGAGCTGGCTTCTTTCGCACATGCGAAAAGAAGCAGCCCACAGGATGCCGCCAGCATAATCGCTGCTATTCTGTTCATGGTTCAGGCGGCTATGGGTTGGCTTTCTTCGTCCGGTCGTTGTGGCTCCTGCCCCATTGCTTTCAGTTTCGGGCTGATCCGCTCAATGGCTGCGGCAAGGCTCGGATTCTTCCGTTCGATCACCTGCAACACATCGGGGTTTTTCTCTACCTCCCGCGCCGTTTCCCGAACCATGCGTTCCTGTGCGTTCGTGCCCTCGCTCTGCTCTCCGGCAAGGAAGGCGCGGTAAAATTCCGCGTCGATCATCTGATCCCGATAATCCAGAAAAACGCCCCGTTCGGCCTGGTGACGGATGCCGGTGTACAGATTCAGCGCCATCACCGAAAACAGCAGCCACCATGCCACCATGTATTGCCCTGAACTCATAAACATCAGCGCAAATACGAACACGACAAACGGCTCGACAAAACGCTCCGTAAACGTGTCTTTGTCACGCAATACCGGCAGCAAACTGGATAGCCGCCCCTGATCGGCTTGCGGAGTCATCGACAGCAGCATCCGCACGACCTGCTCTAAAATCAGGTTCAGCACGAACATCAGCGCGCCCCCTACTGGCCGAAGCCACGAACGGCCCGCCGAATAGGAATGCACCGGCTTACCGATAATGTCTTTCCACCACATGTACAGAAAGTGGCCGATGCTGAAAATGATGTACCATTTGATGATGCCCGGCAGAACGCTGCTACCTGAGCTGGTACGGTTCATCAGCCACATCAGCGGATTGAACATATTCAGCAGGCCGAACAGCGAACCGGCCAGCTGCCACAGCAGCAGGATGATCAGCCCGCCGAAAAAGTTCATGCGGGTAAAATAACGCTCTCCGAAGTCCCGGCGTAAAAACACCTCAATCGGCACGGTGAGCAATCCCAGAAGGTAATTCATCAGTTGCAGGCCGGGAATCATCCCGCCCCATACGGCTTCACCGCCCGTAACGTCGCGTGGTTGGTTTCTCATGGTTTAAGCTGGTTAAAGGTAGAAATCAGGTAAGTTCGTTTGTTCGACCAAGTACGGCCATTCTGGAAAAGTACGCCCACCACCGTATGGGCGTTTTCCGGCCCGCCTTTCAGCAGGCGGGTGAATATCTGGGGGCTTACATCGTAATCAAAGCTCTCCTGCTGGGATTCCCCCAGATTGAGCGTCTGCCCGCCGAAGGATTGCGATTCGCCCCGCCGTACATGCCAGCTCCTGCCAATCACATCGGCGGCGTGCGTGTTGGTTTCGGGATCGCTGTTGGCATGCCATATTTTCGTTTGCAGGTTGCCCACCAGCGAATTCACGCGGTGGCGGCTCCCTTCCCCGCCCATTTCCGCGTAATAGTTCGGCAGGTTCTGGGTCAGATACACCGTGCAGGCCCGCGAACTGCGGGCGGTCGCCTGAAACTGCATGTCGTATTCCGTGGCAAAGTTCTGGGCTTCATCCACCCACAGAAACACCGGCCGGGGGTTCTCCTTCACGTCCCGCCGTTCGGTCGCCTGCTGCCAGATGTATTTATACACGACCTGAGCGGCCCGGCCCGCGCTGCCGAATTCTTTGACGGGCAGGTTCATGATAATAATCACGCCCTCATGCGTGAGTTCGGGAAAGGCTATTTTGGTGGGGTCTTCCGGCGGCTCGGAAAACAGCATCCGGAATGGCCGGCGCAAAAAATGATCCGTGGTGGTGGTGAACATCGACACAATCCCCGAACGGGTGCGGCTGCTGATGCTCGGATATTCATCCAGCCAGTAACCCGCCGTGGTTTCGAGGTCGTAATCTGTCCACTTGTCGAGCGTCTTGGTCTGGCATTCGGCCAGTAGCTGGGCGCACAAGCTCTTTTCCCACCATTCGGGGCTGTTGCGCTCGTCGGTACTCTGGGGGGCGGATCGCACGATCTCATGCATGAGCGGCACGGACACTGTTCCGCGCGCAATCAGACAAAGGTCAATGGCGTTCCGCATCAGTTGCTGCATCGCCCCTGACCAATACGGATCGGCCCCGCTGCCGCTGCTACGGCTCACGGCCTCGTAAACCGTCATGAACAGCCGCACCAAATTTTCCGTATATCCGGCGCCCTCGCCTTCCCGGTTCACTTCGTATTGCAGGAAGGGGAAACGGTATTCCCCGCTGGCATCGAAAATCAGAACGCTGTCACTGCGTCCGGTTTCTTTGGCGTACCGCTGCCATGTATCCAGCTCGTCTTTTTTGGCGCACAGGACCAGGCCCCCGAATCCGGCCCGCAGATAGGCTTTTGCCAAAGCCGCCCCGCTGCCGCTGGTTTTACCCGAACCGATACCGCCAAAGATTTGCACACCCTCGCAGGCATGCCGGATCGTGAAGACGTCCGAACGGCTCCCCGTGTCGGCGCTGGTGAAATAATAAAGGGGGCTATCTAGGTCGTAATCAGCCATGTGGATAAGTCTTCAAGCCGCAATCTAAGCATTGCCCCGATGACTCAAAACGGGAAATTTCCCGTTTTTTCATTACCGATTCTTCAGGAAATTGCCGCCCGATACTGGCCTTTGGGGAAGAGTTGCGTTAGCAACTCTATTAGACGCGCACTTAGACAATCTTTCGCCAAAAACCTTTTTTGCATGCATGCAACGTTGCACATAACAACCATCCGCCGTTCCGGCGGTCGATCCGCGCCGGGGGCGTCGGCCTATAGGTCAGGTTCCGTCGTGAAAGACTCCTCCCGCTCGGTCGTAGCCTGCGCGGCTTACCGTTCAGGCGAACGGATGAAAGACGAGCGATACAACAGAACGCACGATTACAGCATGAAACATCATGTGCTTCATGCGGAGATCATCGCACCGGAAGGCGCGCCCGAATGGATGACCAACCGGGAAGAATTGTGGAATCGGGTTGAAGCGGGTGAAAAAAGAAAGGATGCCCAGCTGGCAAAAGAAATCCTGCTAATCCTGCCCCGTAATCTTGATGCAGAGCAGCAAAAGCAGGTGGTGCGGGAGTTTATCGGGGAAAACCTTACCCCTCGCGGATTAGTGGCCGATTTTGCCATTCATAGCCCGGATGCATCCGATGGAGAGAAAAACCCGCATGCTCACATCATGTTCACCCTGCGGCCGGTGCAGGGGGATGGCTTCGGGAAGAAACAAACCGGATATTATGATCTGGACGGAAAGAAATTCCTCTATGATGCCCATAATTCTTATGAATCTGTGCTGAACCGCGTATCAGAACAGGCCGATTCTGACATTCGGTTTGATCTCCGGAGCCTGAAAAGCAAAGGCATCCAGCGTGAACCGCAACCCAAGATCGGGCCGAAGGTCACGCATCTGGAGAAACGCGGCTATGAAACCGAATGGGGTAAGCAGGTGCGGCAGGTCATGCACCGGAATTATGCCCAGACGGCCTATGCCAGCCATAGCCTGACACATCAGATTACCTACCATTCAAGCCGCGCCCTGGACGCGGTACGCGATGACATCGCCTATCAGTATTACGAGGCCGCTTATGGAGACAACAATCACAAAGACTTCTATGGAAACGACGAACGGGAACACGAGCGGGGCGGCTTCGAACGATAAAAACGAACTTCTCCGGAAATATACGCGGCAATCCTTCCCCGCCCTGGTCAAACCGGCCCCGAACGCGGAACCGGACGAAACCGAAGAAACGGAGGATAACCGATACCGCGCTTTGGTCGAGTACAGGGAGAAGCGGGGCAATGCCCCCAGATTCCACATAATCGACCGGCAGGGGCGTATCTATGGGTGCGGCTATGCCTACCTACTGGGGTGGTTCTACACACCCCCTGAAACGCTCTCTATTCAAACCACAACGCATGTATTCACCCTGACGGGCAAAAACCTGCACCGCGTCGAACAGGCGTTACTACGCGAACGGGTAAAGGAGCTGCGGGAATTTCACCCCCATCAGGATCAGGAACCGGAAGCAGGGCAACCCGTGATTTCAGCCCTGACCATTGCCAGCCCGTTCGAAAAGGCAGCGGAATAGATCAGCGTTCGGGTTCGGGTGTTTTCTCGGGGGTGGTCTTTTCCGGCGCGGCGTCTTTGGGCTGCTGGCTCTGGGTCTGCGCATCCCGTATCTTGTCCGCTCCGCGCTGGTGATTGTCCAGATGGTGGCTCACGCGTTCACTGATCTGCGGCTCGCTGGTGCGAGTTTGTTCCGCGCGTCGTGCAAACGTCTGCGGGCCATAGTTATCGGCCTTGAGCTGCGCGTTGTTATCTTTAAGTTGTTGCACCGATTCTTTAAAGGCTGCCTGATTTTTGGCTGATGCCTGGCGCATAATTTCTTCGATGGTCTTGGATGCCATTGCAGGAAGTATTTAACTTCCTAAAATTGGTCATAAATCCCTACAAATCACAATCAATCGGCGGGTATCCGTATTTGACGCAGAAGCTGTTTATTTCGCTGATACATTGCCGGGATGATTCAGGGATTTCGGCAATCTGGCCCGTGGCGACTTGGTTTAATAGCCATGCGGCTTCTTTCCTTGCCACCCATACGGCTTCGGCTTCGCTCAATTCGCTGATGGGCGTGTCGTCGTCACGTACATGGTAGGGAAACAAAACAATCTGAGCGGCTGGCTGTGTCATACCTTCACTATACCAGAAACCTGCTGCTCCGGATGCGAAGGTTTAATGACGTTTTTGCTGGGATCGCTGCGCCCGTAACAGGTCGTTTAAATCGTGGTGCGGGGCGAATGCCTCGCCCTGGGGCAAGAGGATTGCCCCGAACTCCGCCTTAAACTTTTCTGTCCCCTGCTGGCCCGCCTTATCGTTATCCAGATACGTTTTGATTGCCTGATAGTGCTGGCTCCGGATGTGCGACACGGCACGATGAAAGGAAGACAGCGAGTGCATGATGATGCAGTCATCGGGGGCCTGATGAACCCCGTTCAGCACCAGAAACGAAAGAAAATCCGTCATCCCTTCGAACACATGCACGTTTTTACGCTCGGGGGATGTGCCGGGGATAACGGTAATATCCCGCGCCAGAAGCGCCGATTTGAAATTGTATTGGTTCGACGCTACGCGGATCTCATAGCCTCCGGCCTGGTTGGGCATGCCGAAGGCGAAATAATCCCGCCCGTTGTTGAGATTCCGATAGCGCACCAGCTGCAAATACCGCTGGGCTATCGGGGCCGGTATGCCCCGTTCCTGAGCCAGATAGGTCAGGATGGTTTGGCTGCGCAACGGCAGGGCCTGAAGAAATTCTAACTGGCGATCCGGCAAAAAATTTTCGACCGCTTCGCGGTCGGTTTCCTGCTGCTGAAAAGAAAAAAGATCAGGGCTGCGGGGTATTGTCTGCTGGCTGGATTGCATCAGGTTTGTTTGGCCCTGATTCATCCCGTCCAGAAACCGTAGTGCGTCACTGACCCGAGTGAAGCCCTGGTGACGCATGACAAAATCAATCACCGTGCCGCCAATGTCGCCGAAATCGTTCCATATCCATTTACCGCCGATGAAGCTGGTATGAAACGAGGGGGCTTTTTCGGGCCGGAATGGCGACGCGTACCAGAATTCTAAACCGCCTTTAGTTTCCCGCTCGGGTTTATAGCCCAGCTGCGCCAGTAATCTGGGCAATGAAATCCGCTTTGCCTGTTCAATATTCATGTTTTCTTATGAACATATATTTTTCGCCCCCCACCGGCCCCAGTTCTATTTTTTCTTTTCACCAGTAAAAGACGTTTCCAGCTCCTCAATGTGGTGACAGTTACTCACATTTGCGGTTCGCCGATATAGGTTTTTTTTATATAGGGTTATATATAGGTTTGTGAGACAAAGTGCACGTATTTACTGAGACAAAGTGCACGTGGATAACTATCGGCTGAGACAAAGTGCACGTGGATAATTATCACTCTGATTATCAAGTTTTTATGTAAAATTGGCATTGATTTTAAAGCATTTTCACAAGAATACTTATCCACATTTCATAATTGCCTGATAATCAAGTTATGTCCGGTAAACTGAGACAAAGTGCACGTACTATCATTTTCTCGGTTTTTGAGCCGGTTGGCTTGCTTAAATGCTCTCTTTCCTATTTCTAGCCCATCAGAAGTGAGACAAAGTGCACGTGCTTTCATGCCACAGTTGAACTTAAAAGCGGTTTACTGTTTGTCCTTGGCCCCTGTATCTGCCGTAATTACTGGCTCTATTCGTTCTTTATTGCCTATCCCAGGAATCAAAATTTTATGCGGAATGGGGGGCGGTGATAATTTCAGGTTGAACCCTTTGTTCGCCACTTCTTCAATCTGCGAACCGTAGTACTGAGTACGAACGCTAGTGAGAGTTTTACGAAAGATTTTTTTGAAATCATTCATCCTGTCATAACCCTGCCCGAACTGTAGTTTTAAACTCTCCCACGAAACAAAATGCACTTCTTTCGGGCCAATTCTGTGAAGGCGTTGAGCCAACCAACAATAAATATCCAAGGCCATTGCATTATGGGAAAGCGCCGCCAACGCTCGATCATCCAGCGGAATGGCGTGTGCCTGTAGGCTTTGATAATAATCTTCGTTCAGCTGCACACGCGATGGCCATAGTACGCGCTGCTTATCGTTCTTCGGAAACCACAAATCAAAGGCGTTGATGATCTGTAGATCATACTGGACGCCCCGCACACCATTAGAAAAGCCCAAACTAAGTTTGCAGGTGGACAGCCTGCGTAATTGCTCTTTAACTTCCCGAATCGTTCGACCGTCCAGGCTAAGGCCAATGCTTTTGATAAAAGCAGACATGGAGCCTTCAACGTCAATAACTCGGCTCTGACTTTTGATCGCTTCCGAATTGATATGAGCGAGAATTAAACGCGCTTTTGTACCGTAGGGCAGGCCAATTTCTTCCAGCACACCGTCTTGATTGAAGGCTCCCCCCGCTTGAACGGCAAGGCTCACATTGCCTTGTTTCTGTTGCCATACGCGTACATCATCGCCCGGATTCCGGTACGGTAAGAAGGTCTGGCACAAAACAGAATGCTGAAAGATAGCATCCTCGATAGACGCCTTATCTGTCGCAATCTCATAGGCCGTTTGTACAAGCCGTTCAGTGATCCGACTGGGTGCGGTCTGAGGCTTTATTTTGTCGTTGGACATGGGAGCTTTGTTCACGGGGTGGATGCGTCATTACTTCCGTTTTGCTTTGTCTCGCTGCAATCTCTGCTGCACAGCTTCAACAATGTAAGCATTGCGCGACGGGCGTGACCGCTTGGGGATAGTCAGTAAAAACTCGTCAATCTCCTGCACCAGACTTTCATACGTTCGCAGAAGCACCGTTTTTATTTCGTCTTCATCCTCATTTGCCATTGGCTGCTTCGCCAAGGTCGATGAGCCGCCCTTATTTATCAGGGCCTCTATTTTCTTTTCATCCACGGTAGGGGATGGCGCTTTTGGCGCGGTTGCGGTTGGTGTTCTTGCTATGGCCATAATATTGATAATGATATCGTTTATGATATTATTTGTGATATTAATAATAGTATCACAAATAATCAATATGCTTTGATTTTCAGTGCAGAAAACAGAGCCTCATACAAAGCTGTAAATTCGTCTGTAGCTTTCTTATCCTTGGGCTTCATTTCAAAGATACCCAGGCCGTAGCTGATGGCATTTGCGAAGGTCTTACGCTGCACCAAGGGAGTATCCAGATAAGTGACGATCTGCGACTCTTTGAGCAATTCGGCAACATCCCGATTATCTCCCCCCTGCGAGTCGGCTCGATTGATGAACGAGAACGCTTTTAGTTTCGGGTTCGCAACCTGCATATCTGAAATCAGGCTTTCCACCTTTTCCAGAGTCCAGATATCAAGCGAACGCGGATAGAAAGGAACCAGATAAACATCCGTGATCGAAAGCGCCGCCCTTTGGCTAGTAGTGTCGCGCCCGCCCGTATCAATGACGATATCATCAAACTTGCTGGCTAACTTTAATACCTCGGAACGAACTTCTTTATCGGATTGGCGTATCGCCGTGTAACCAGTATTGCCGTTCGTAGTAGCTTCGCGCTGGATGGAAAACGCATGCGCTGACCCTTGGTCATCAGCATCTACAAAAAGAACATCTCGGCCTTTAGAAGAAAGATAGATTGCTAAGTTTGTTGCAAAGGTAGTTTTCCCACTTCCCCCCTTTATGCCACCCGTCGTAAATATCATTTTAGAGCCTTATTGTGAATTGTTTACACAATAAAAGTATATCATCTGCAATATTACAAACAATATCTATAAAACTATCTTCTGTGATATATATAATGATATCACTAAATATATCATCTCACAGCTGTTATTTCTCAAATCATCACCAAATTACAGTGCGATTAAACCGAAGCAGCAACAGCGTTTAATCGCTTCAATAGGGCATGTACCGTGCGAATATGCCAGCCGTGGGCAGACTTACGATAGGTCGAAATCTTGCGCCGGTTTAGTTCGTCGCAGATTGCCCGTATGGTGGTGATCCCCTGCCGCCGAAGCTCTTCAACTGTGGGGCGCATCTGTTCTGCGAATCTGTCGGCGGCTTCCCGCTCCTTATGGCACTGCACTTCTTTTCCATGCTTACCCAACTGCACTCCGCGCCGGATCGCGGCTTGTAGGGCAGCTTTTGTGCGGCTGCTAATCTGCTCTCGTTCATGCTCGGCGAATGCTGCCAGTAAATGCACCATCAGCTTATCAGCGTGGGGATTATCGACCGCTTTAAATTCAACCCGGCTTTCCATTAGATTCGCAATGAAAGCAACATTGCGGCCTAATCGGTCGAGCTTGGCAATGATGAGCGTGGCTTTCTCTTTCCGACATTGGGTAAGTGCGGCCAGCAGCTGCGGGCGCTGATTCCGCTTACCGCTTTCTATCTCGGTAAAATGCGCCGTGACCTGGTAGCCCTGTCCATCGGCAAACAGGCGTACGGCTTCTTGCTGTGCTTCCAGACCCAGCCCGCTTTTACCCTGGCGGTCAGTTGATACACGATAATACGCGATGGCCTTATTCATGAGATTTCAAGATCAGTAGAATGTAGGTTTTCTTTTATTTCGTACTGAAACGCTACAACCATGATTTTTCAAAAAGTAGATTACAAAACCGATTTGAATCACCGCCAAAAAGAGAATTACAACTTTCATAAAATTGCCGCCGTACTTGCGGATTACGGTTTCAATTCGATCAGGCTATCAGATGATTATGAGGGAGCCGATTTTCTGGCTATCCACATAAACAATAGCGATATTCTGAAAGTACAACTCAAAGGGCGTTTAACATTTGAACAGAAATACATCGGCAAAAACCTGTTCATTTGCTTTCCGCATTTGGGAGCCTGGTATCTCTACCCGCACGATGAACTTTGGGCGAAAGTCTCAGAAATCCATAATGCCAAAAACTCTCCTTCATGGTTGACGGGAGGGGCATATAATTTTCCATCTCCCAGCACTGCGATTATGGGATTACTGAACGAGTACCGATTGAGCGATCTCAGCGCGTAACAGCGCAGACGATATTTCAGGCGGCAAGATAACCTTGCCCTGTTTTGTATACAAGCAAACGGACGTATGCTTGTATACAAAATACTATTCATTTCTGGTTATAGTTCGTATCTTCGCGACGTGAAACTGTGGCGGATTATATGGGCGATGTATGTGCTAGTGCTTTCGGGACTACCCTGCGAAGCCTTTTGCCAGGATGAAACCGCCACTGAGCAAACTTCACGCTCCGACGATCACAGCCATGATGCCGGTTGTTCGCCCTTCTGCCTCTGTGCAACCTGTCTCGGCTGCACCCTGCCGCAAGCTCCGCAATTAATCGGCGTAATCATACCCACGGCTCCCCTTATTCTGGCGGTGTTGCCTTCGTACCAGGCTCCACATGCGTTCGATGTACCAGGGCGAATCTGGCAACCTCCCCGCTTGGGTTAGCTTCATTTTGTTCGCTCCTGGTCGGCCTCCGACTGGCCGGGCGGCTATTGCTAACCAAAACACATTCCTTTCATGAAATCGCTCATTGTGTCGCTCTGGCTGACACTCTCCACAATACCCATAGCCTGGGGGCAAAGCTCCCTGCGCGTTTTGATTCAGGATGCCGAAACAGGCAAACCTTTGATCGGTGCAACCGCCTTGCTGAATCCTGACCGGATCGGGGCCGCTGCGGACACCTCTGGGCGGCTGGTGTTGACCGTGCCAACACCAGGCCGCTACGCGCTCACCTGTTCCTTTGTCGGCTACGAAAGCCAAACCGATAGCCTAACGCTGCCGGGAGTGGATTCATTGGTTGTGAAACTCCGACAAGCCGAAGGGGAAGAACTCGAAGAAGTAGTGGTGACTTCGACGCGCAGCAATCGCAGCATCGACGACATACCCACCCGGATCGAAGCCATTACGGGCGAAGAGTTGGAAGAAAAGGCCAACATGCGACCGGGCGACATTAGAATGCAGCTCAACGAAAGCACCGGCATTCAGGTGCAACAAACCTCGCCCGTTTCAGCGAACGCAAACATTCGCATTCAGGGGCTGGATGGTCGATACACACAGATTTTGCAAGACGGTTTGCCGCTTTATTCCGGCTTTGCCGCTGGCCTTAGCATTCTGCAAATTCCCCCGCTGAATCTGCGGCAAGTCGAAGTTATCAAGGGCTCGGCATCAACGCTGTACGGGGGCGGGGCCATTGCGGGCTTGGTCAACCTGATTACCAAACGACCGACCGCTGAACGCGAGCTAAGTTTTATGCTCAATGGCACTACGGCACGGGGCCTCGATCTCAGTGGTTTTTGGGGTCAGAAATGGGAAAAGGTTGGTGTGACCCTGTTCGCAGCTCGCAACACCCAACGCGAGTACGACCCTGGCAAAACCGGCTTTTCGGCCCTG
The DNA here is from genome assembly GCF_001870735.1 of Arsenicibacter rosenii. Classification (GTDB taxonomy): domain Bacteria; phylum Bacteroidota; class Bacteroidia; order Cytophagales; family Spirosomataceae; genus Arsenicibacter; species Arsenicibacter rosenii. Next base: position 19,596 of record NZ_MORL01000036.1, read on the forward strand.
CCCAATTACGAGCGATATACCGTCAATCCGCGACTTTATTTCTACCTCAATCCCACGGCTACGCTGACAGTGGGGGCGATGGGCAATTGGGAAAACCGCATCGGCGGGG
>NZ_MORL01000037.1 GCF_001870735.1 Arsenicibacter rosenii
GCCCTGCGCACCGCACGGGAGGGTGTGCGAAAGGCGCGGCGGCGCTACTGGCGCGATGTGCTGGCTTACGTGCGGCCGGAGTTTATCAGACGACAAAAACAGGCAGAAATACCTTTATTCCCATATACCGAAACCTACAATAAACCAGCAAATACGACAATGATCCGGAATTATCTCAAAATCGCGTGGAGAACCCTGCTGAAGCACAAGGGCTACTCATTCATTAACATTTTCGGGCTGGCTACGGGTATGGCTGTGGCCATGCTGATTGGCCTGTGGTTATACGATGAACTGTCGTACAACAAATCATTTGCCAACTACGACCGCATAGTGCAGGCCATGCAGCACCAGACCAGCAATAATAAAACAGGTACGCAGATTGCCATTCCGATTCCGCTGGAGGATGAGCTGCGCAACAAGTATGGCAGTTCGTTTAAATACATGGCCATGGCTTCCTGGCAGGGAAGCCGTATTCTGGCCTATGGCGACAAAAAAATCACGCAGCCGGGCAATTTCATGGGTGCCGATATACCCGAAATTCTGTCGCTGCCGATGATCAAAGGCAGCCGCGACGGCCTCAAAGACAATAACTCGATCCTGCTGTCGGCGTCAACGGCGAAATCGCTCTTCGGCGATGCCGACCCAATGGGCAAAATCATCCGCCTCGACAATAAATCGGATGTGAAAGTGACCGGCATTTACGAAGACTTTGCCCATAACAGTGATTTCCGGGAGCTGATGTTTATTGCGCCCTGGAAGCTGTATGTCAACACACAAACGTGGGTAAAAAAAGCATACGACGAACGCCAGTGGGGCAATAACTCCTTCCAGCTATTCGCACAACTCGCTGACAATGTGCAGCTCGACGCGATTAACGCGCGGATCAAAAACGTAAAGCTCGATAACGTTGGTCCTGAAGACCGGAAATACAAAGCCGAGATTTTTATGTACCCCATGTCGCGGTGGCACCTGTATAATGACTGGGAAGAGGGGGTCAATACCGGCGGCTATATCCAGTATGTGCGGCTGTTTGCGATTGTCGGCATTTTTGTGCTGTTGCTGGCCTGCATCAACTTCATGAATCTCAGCACCGCCCGCTCCGAAAAACGGGCCAAGGAAGTGGGCATCCGCAAGGCCGTCGGCTCGGTGCGTTCGCAGCTGATCAGCCAGTTCTTCAGCGAATCGTTTCTGATCGTCGGCATTGCCTTCGTGGGAGCAGTAAACCTGGTCTTACTGTTTCTGCCATGGTTCAACGAGGTGGCGGGCAAAGAAATGGATTTCCCGTGGACACAAGGCCTGTTCTGGCTGCTGAGCCTGGGCTTTATCGCCGTTACCGGCCTGCTGGCGGGCAGCTATCCGGCGTTGTATCTTTCGTCGTTTCAGCCGGTTAAAGTCCTCAAAGGCACGTTCAGGGTCGGCCGGTTTGCGGCCGTTCCGCGCAAGGTGCTGGTAGTGGTTCAGTTTACGGTGTCGGTGACGCTCATTATCGGCACGGTCATTGTCTATCGTCAGATTCAGCACTCCAAAGACCGGCCTCTGGGCTACAATAACGACGGCGTGGTCATGATTCAGATGATGTCGCAGGACTTTTACGGTAAATATGACCTCCTGAAAACAGAACTGCTTAACGCCGGCGTCATCACCGACATGGCGGAGTCGTCGAGCCCGCTCACACAGGTCTGGTCAAATAACGGCGGCTTCTCATGGCCGGGCAAAAATCCGGACGTCAGCGGCGAGTTTAACACCATCTGGGTTACGCATGATTTCGGCAAAACCATCGGCTGGCAGTTTAAGGAAGGCCGCGATTTTTCGCGGCAGTTTTCGACCGATACCTCGGCGATTGTTGTCAATGAAGCAGCCGTTAAATTCATGGGCCTGACCGGGTCGCCGGTCGGGAAGGTGGTTACCTGGGGGAGCAGCCAGTACCGGATTGTCGGTGTGATCAAAGATATGCTGATGGAATCGCCGTATACACCGGTTTATCAGACGGTGTACATGATGAACTACGAAAACGTCAACTGGATGATTCTGAAACTGAATCCGGCCAGAAGTGCCAGTGAGTCAATAGCCGCCGTCGAAGCGACCTTTAAAAAGCTGATTCCCAACGCTCCGTTCGACTATAAATTTGCCGACGACGAGTTTGGCAAGAAGTTCACCTCTGAAGAACGGATCGGTAAACTGGCCGGAGGTTTCGCCGTGCTGGCCATCCTGATTTCGTGCCTTGGCTTATTCGGGCTCTCCTCGTTTGTGGCCGAACAGCGGACGAAGGAAATCGGCGTCCGTAAAGTACTGGGGGCCTCGGTACTGAACCTGTGGGGGCTGTTGTCCCGCGATTTTATCCTGCTGGTGCTGGTCGCGTTCTGCATCGCCACACCCATTGCCTGGTATTTCCTCGATGACTGGCTGTTGCAATACGAATACCGTACCGACCTGTCGTGGTGGATTTTTGCCCTTTCCGGTGTGGGCGCCCTGCTGTTGACACTGCTGACGGTCAGCTTCCAAAGCATCAAAGCCGCGCTGATCAATCCCGTTAAATCACTGAAATCGGAATAACTTATGAATGGAAAATGAGTAATGGACAATGAATAATGCTGTCTCTCATATCGGCATAGCCGCTCCTTATCAAGGTATGGCCTGACTGCTTACATTATTCATTTCACATTATTCATTATCCATTTCACATTACCCATTTTACATTATGTCAGAAACGCCGCCCCGTCTTGCTGACCGGCTTTTAACCTGGCTTTGTGCGCCCCACCTGCGGGAGGACGTCCTCGGCGACCTCCACGAGCGGTTTGCCCTGCGGGTCACCCGGGATGGGGCCGCTAAGGCACGGCGGCAATACTGGCGCGATGTGCTGGCCTACGTACGGCCGGAGTTTATCCGGCGACAGCCCGAACCGGCAACCGCTCTTTACCCGATACCGGAATACACAGAACCAACAAATACGACAATGCTTCGAAACTACCTTAAAATCGCCTGGCGAAATCTGCGTAAACAGCAGGGTTTCACCGTCATCAATATTTCAGGACTGGCGCTGGGACTCGCCTGCTGCCTGCTCATTTCTCTTTACGTGCTCGATGAGCTGAGCTATGACCGGTTCCATACCAAAGCCGACCGGATTTACCGGATTAACTCGGATATTCATTTCGGGGGCAACGACATGCATTTTGCCGTTTCGCCTGATCCGCTGGGAGCAGCCCTGAAAAAAGACTACCCGCAGGTAGAAGCCTATACCCGCCTGCACCAACGGGGTACATGGCTGGTCAAACGGACGGATGAGGTACAGAGCCGGAGCGAAAAAGACATTATTTTCGCCGATTCTACCCTGTTCGATGTCTTCACCCTACCGCTCGTTGCCGGTGCGGAACCCAAACGGGCACTGGCCTCCCCCAATTCAGCGGTCATCAGCGAATCGGCTGCCAAACGGTATTTCGGCGATCAGCAGGCCGTAGGCAAGACACTGACCTTCGACAACCGGCTGACGTTTACCGTGACGGCTGTCATGCGCGATATACCGCTGAACAGCCATTTCCGGACCGACTTTTTCCTGTCGATGCAGAACGACGACTACCCGTGGGGGCAGTGGCTGAGCGTTAATCACCACACCTACATTGTGCTGAAACCAGGCACCGACCCGAAGGTCTTTGAACGGAATTTCGAGCAGGTAATTAAGACGTATGCGGGGCCGCAGGTCAAGCAGATTCTGGGAAGTACGCTGGAAGAGTTCACCAGGACCGGCAACTTCATGCGGTTCTGGCTGATGCCGCTGACCGAAATTCACCTGCGGTCGAAACAAACCATTGAGCTGGCTCCTAACAGCGACATCCAGTATGTCTATATTTTCTCGGCCGTTGCGCTGTTTATCCTGCTGATTGCCTGCATCAACTTCATGAACCTGGCTACGGCGCGGTCGGCCAAACGGGCCCGTGAAGTCGGCGTCCGGAAGGTGCTCGGTTCTGAACGCAGCCAGTTGATCGGGCAGTTTATGGCCGAGTCAATCCTGATGACAACACTGTCGCTGGTACTGGCCCTGGGCATTCTGACCACCGCTATGCCCCTATTCAACGAGCTCACCGGCAAAGACTTAACGCTGCAACGGCTGTTAACTCCCCGCATGGTGGCCGCTATTCTTTTGCTACCAATTGTGGTCGGCGTACTGGCGGGCAGCTATCCGGCCTTTTTCCTGTCGTCGTTCCGGCCGGTCCATGTGCTGAAAGGCACCGTCAAAAACAGTCTGAAGAGCCTGGATCTGCGGAGCGGGCTGGTGGTTTTTCAGTTTGCCACCTCGGTTTTGCTCATCGTCGGAACGCTGGTGGTTTACCGGCAGATTCATTACATCCAGACAAAAAAACTGGGCTTCGACCGTGATCAGCTGCTGGTTATCAACGAGGTATACGGTCTGGGCAATACCGGTCCCGAAACGTTCCGGAAAGAGGTATTGCAGTTGCCCGGCGTGGTTGCCGGTAGTTTGTCCGGTTTCCTGCCAACCCCGTCGAACCGGAACGACAGCGGCTTTTTCCCGGAAGGCGAAACAGATCCGGCCAAAAGCCTGAACATGCAGAGCTGGGCCGTCGATTACGATTATGTGAAAACCCTGGGCATGGACATTAGTCAGGGCCGCAATTTTTCCCGCTCGTTCGGGACCGACTCCGCCGGGATCATTCTGAACGAAACGGCCGTTAAAATACTCGGGGTCAAGAACCCGATTGGCATGCGTATCTACCGTTTTAATGATCCGGAAGGGAAAACCCATAAAACTTACAAAGTCATCGGGGTTGTCAAAAACTTCCACTTTGAGTCGCTGCGGAGTAACATTGGCGCACTATCATTGGTGCTGGAGCCCAACACCACCTCAGCGGTATTCCGGCTTAGCAAAACGGCCGATATGCCGGCCATAATCAGCCAGATCGAAGCCAAATGGAAGGCAATGGCGCCGGGACTGCCGTTCAACTATTCCTTTTTACAGGATAATTTCGATCAGGTTTATAAAACTGAACAGCGGATCGCCTCGGTGGTACTCCTCTTCTCGGCGCTCGCGATCCTGATTGCCTGTCTGGGTCTGTTCGGGCTTGCCGCCTTCATGGCCGAACAGCGGACGAAAGAGATCGGCGTCCGCAAAGTGCTCGGGGCCAGTGTCACCAGCGTTGTGGCCCTGCTTTCGAAAGACTTCCTGAAGCTTGTTCTGATGGCAATCATCATTGCCTCGCCGCTCGCCTGGTACGTCATGAACCAGTGGTTAGAAGACTTCGCCTACCGCATCACCATCGACTGGTGGGTGTTTGTGCTGGCCGGATTACTGGCCGTTGGCATTGCCCTCCTGACGGTCAGTTTCCAGAGTATCAAGGCGGCACTCATCAACCCCGTAAAATCGCTGAAATCGGAATAATCTTTTAAATGGATAATGGACAATGAGTAATGAATAATGCTGTCCCTCACATCGGCATGGCCGCTCATCATCAAGGTATTGCCTGACTGCTTACATTATCCATTTCACATTATCCATTACCCATTATTCATTATGTCCCAAACTCCGCCCCGCCTTGCCGACCGGCTACTGGCCTGGTTCTGTGCGCCCCACCTGCGTGAGGACGTCCTCGGCGACCTCCACGAGCGGTTTGCTTTGCGGGTTGTACGGATGGGACTACCAAAGGCAAGGCGGCAATACTGGCGCGATGTGCTGACCTATGTGCGGCCGGAGTTTATCCGGCGTCCGAAACAAGCCTATACACCCGAATATCCTGTTTCAACCAACCTTCCTATGTTTCGCAATCACGTAAAAATTGCCCTGCGCTCACTTAGCCGGCATAAGCTGTACACGTCACTTAACATAGCCGGGCTAGCCTTCGGCCTCACCTGTTTTCTGCTGATTGGCCTTTATCTGTTCGATGAACTGACGTTCGATCAGCAGCATAGCAAACAGGCCCGGATTTACCGCGCCATCCAGTATACGAAAACCCCTGCCGACGAGGTCACGGTTGCCGCTTCCAGCTACAACGTTTCGGAACAGTCACCCCGCCACATCAGCGATATCGAAAACACGGCGCGGCTGGTGCGCCTGGGCAGGGCCAATATGACCAATCCGGCCAACAACAACGCTTTTCAGGAAACGGTCACCCTCGGCAATAAAGGCTTACTTGAGGTTTTTGATTTTGAAACGCTCGACGGCGACGGCAAATCGGCGCTGAATGAGCCGAACTCGGTTGTGATGACCGAAGCTTTTGCCCAACGGCTGTTTCAGACCAGCGATGTGGTCGGCAAAACGGTTTCTCTGGATTTTATCCCCGACAAGGCACTGACGATTACCGCCGTTCTGAAAAACCACCCGCGTAATTCGAGCTTTGATTTTAATTACCTGTTGTCCGAAGAAACGCTTAATCACCTGCCCCGTTTTCAGCAGCAAACGTCTGACTGGCTGTCGCAGTCCTACCAGACTTTTTTTCTGCTGAAAGAGCAGGCCGACCCTGCCATAGCTGCGCAGAAAATTAACGCGTTGCTGGCGGCCAACGCGAAGCCGGAGCCTGGCACACAGGTACGTTACAGCCTGCAGCCACTGGCCGACATGCACCTGTACTCTCAGCACATCACCGACGGCGCACGGAACGGGAATGTACAGAGTATGGTCCGGGGGACGCTGCTCTACATCCGTATTTTTGCCATTGTCGCGCTGTTTGTTCTCCTGATCGCCTGCATCAACTACATGAATCTGGCCACGGCCCGGGCCGCCAACCGGTCGAAGGAAATCGGGGTCCGAAAGGCAAACGGGGCATTCCGCAGCCATCTGATCGGGCAGTTTCTGACCGAATCGCTGGTGGTTACGGCCGTTGCCTTCCTGCTGGCTATTCTGGCAGTCAACCTGGTACTACCCGCTTTCAACGAGTTTACCGGCAAAGACCTGTCGCTCGGCTTCCGGACCGATTACCGCATCTGGCTGCTGGCGGTTACTGCCCTGGTGATTACCAGTCTGCTCTCGGGCAGCTATCCGGCTTTTTTGCTCTCCCGGTTCAGTCCGCTGCTGTTGCTGAAAAGCGTCCGGTTTTCGAATAAAAGCGACCTGTCTCTGCGAAAAAGCCTGGTGGTATTTCAGTTTACGATTTCGGTGGTGATGATGGTCTCGACCATCGTGCTGTACCGGCAGGTGCGTTTTGCCAATAACAAAGACCTTGGCTTCAAAAAGGACCTGCTGCTGGTTGTAGACATCAACAGCGGAAAGGTCAGAAACGGCGCGGCTACCATTCAGGCCGAATTCGGCAAGCTTCCTTCCGTTGAGCAGGTATCGGTTACCTCACGGGTGCCGGGTGAGTGGAAAAATATCCCGCTTGTCAAAATAAAACAGGAAGGCAGCACCCGGGAGCCCCAAATCGCTTATATCCTCGGGGTTGACGAGCAGTTCAATCAGACGTTTGCCGTCCGGTTGCTGAAAGGCCGGAATTTCGCCGGTCTGGCCGATTCGTCGTCGGTTATTCTGAACGAAACGGCGGCCAAAGCGCTCCACATCAAGGAACCCTCCGAACAACTGATCGATATACCGGCCATGGCTTTCGGCGGGAGTTTCATGCCGGTTTATGAAACAAATCAATCATTCAAAGTACGGGTGATCGGTATCGTGAACGACTTTCATTTCCAGTCGATCCGCGAAAAAATTGCGCCGATGGTCCTGGCCTACCAACGGAATCCGGTCACCACTATCGACTATTTCACCGCGCGGGTTGACGGGCACGACATACCGGCTACACTGGCTGCCATGAACAAGATCATGACCGGCATCGACCCCGCCCACCTGCTCGAATACCATTTTCTCGACGATCAGCTGGCGCTGTTTTATCAGGAAGATCAGCGGCGCGAAACCATGCTGATCTGGGTGTCGCTGGCTACCATATTCATTGCCTGCCTAGGCCTGTTCGGTCTGGCGACCTATGCTGCCGAGCAGCGCATCAAGGAGATTGGCGTACGCAAGGTACTCGGTGCCAGCACCTTCAGTCTGACGGCCCTGTTATCCGGAGATTTCCTGAAACTGGTACTGATTGCCAACGCCATTGCGTTCCCGGTTGCGTGGTGGGCGACCAATAAATGGCTGGAAGAGTTTGCCTACCACATCGAAGTGGAATGGTGGATGTTCCTCGTCTCCGGTCTGGCGGCCATTTTCATTGCCCTCCTGACGGTCAGTTACCAGGCCATCAAAGCGGCCATGGTCAATCCGGTGAAATCGCTTAGATCGGAGTAGATGGCTAATGGCAGCGTAGCGACAAGGTATGCCATGCCTTGTCGCTACGCTGACCTTACCCCGTTTTTAAGAGGGCCCGATGTATTTCCAGTTTTTGGGCTCCCGCAGCGTGACTTCCGGGACGGGCAGCAGCGCCGCCTCGGAAGCGACCTCTCCGTAGCGGACGTATTTCGTTCCGCAGATAACCCAGCCGTTTTGCGTACGGCAATCGGCGGGAGAAACGCCCATTTTCCGGGCGGCGGCGGTCACCAGCATTGTGCGGGCCACAGCGCCAGCCTGCCGGTAGCGGTCAAATGCCTGTTTGGCCGTTCCGGAACCGCCCGTTGAGCGATAGACCGGTTTGCCGGTAAAATTGGCAGTCTGCCCCGGCAGACCCGTTTCGATCTTGATTTTGTTCAGGTCACAATCGAGTTCCTCGGCAATCAGCATCGGCAAGGTCATCCAGACCCCCTGCCCCATTTCTGCTTTTGACAGCATGACATGGATGCTGCTGTCCTTACCGATTTTCAGAAACGCACTAAGCTGTGTATACGTTTCGTCCGGTTCATTGGTGTCTGCCAGCGCCGGCGTTCCAATGCCTATCAGGAGGTCACCTCCGGTAAGGGCCTCTACTTTCAGAAAATAACGACGATTCATCAGGTTGTTGTTTACTACTATATGATTAGTCTGATTGAATGATGGGCATGATTTCCTTTTACGCATCATCTCTCAGCTTATGTATCAGCAAATTTCCGGCCAGTTCCCTATCCTCACAAGACAGCCGCCCTGTATACGATGCATCACCCGCCCTTTTTCCATCACTGCGGCAACCACTCTTTCACTCTTTCACTCTTTCACTCTTTAAAAATACCGCCGGCAGCACAAACGCTTCCATAATCCGGTCGACCTGCGGATGGGCATAATACTGGTTGTAGGCCCTGGCCGTCACCACCACCACGAGCGGCTGATCCCTGAACACGAAGATTTTGTTTCCGCCATTGCCCGTACAGTAGTAGGTTTCATACGCCTTGCCCTGTACCTGATAGGTCTTGTTCCAGAACAGATAGCCGTAGAACTCATCCGGCCGGTCGGGCAGCGGTTTATGGTGTTGAAACGACTGCTGCACCCATGCCGCCGGTAACACCTGCCGGCCATTCCAGCGGCCATTGTTTTTGTACAGCTGACCGAATTTTGCAAAATCCAGGGCTTTCATCCGGATACCACCCGCCATGCTGACCGCTTTCTGCGGCGTATACGACCACTGATGGGTCGTGATCCCCAAAGGCCCGAACAGCTTCCGGTTTGCGTACTGCTCCAGCTGACCGGGTACTGACTTATTCAGCACATCGCCCAGCAGCACAACGCCGGTCGTGAAGTAATGCCATTTACCCCCGAATTTCTGCGGCAACACCGGCAGGTCAAGCGCAAACTTAATCCAGTCGGGCGTCGGGTACATGTTTTCTTCATTGCCCGGCGAGCTGTCGTCGCTATCGTCGCCATCGAAGGCCGAACTCATGGTCAGCAATTCGGCCAGCCGGGTATCGGCCTTGGCCTGCGAGTAATTAGCATACTGTTTCAGGTTATAAAAAGCCGATAACGGCTGCTCCACGCTTTTCAGATACCCATCCTGCAAGGCAATGCCGGTCAGCGCGGAGGCAAAGCTTTTCCCCACCGACCGTACATCGTGCAGCGAATCGCGGGTAGCGCCATTGAAGTACTCTTCGATCAGGATTTTTCCGTTTTGCAGCACCACCACACTCGTAATATTCCGGAAAACACCCGCGTCAATATTTCCTTTCAACACCTTGATTTTGTCGGTATCAAACAACTCCCCGGACACCGGCAGGCCGGCATACGGTTTCGGCGCTGTCAGCCGCACGGCCGCCACATTGATGACGGGCTTACGGTTTACATCCAGTCGCAACTCGCCGGAAGCGATCAGCTCACCAACCACCGGCCTGGCGTAATTCACATAGGCCCGGATATCGAGCCGGAAGACATGTGGTCCGTCCGTCAGCGCCTGATCCCCGCCGTTATAGATAAACCGCCCCCATGCCGACTGACTCCACCAGGCGCCTTCGTGCTGGTTATCAATCAGGGGTTTCCGGATCAGGGTTTCGGTATTTTTGATGCGGGCATAGGGTGCGCCGGGGTGCAGGTTGCTCTGGTAAATCTGCCGGCCATCGACAAAAAACGTAAACTGGTAACCGCCGTTTTTTGTAAGCGAATCGGCCGGTAAATCAGGCGCTATCCGGTGCATGTAATTGGTCAGCGACGTACCCATAAACACCGTCATGAACAGGTTACTTTTGTTGGTCAGCGTGTACTGGTGCAGAAAGTCGGACTCCCGCAGCGAGGCCAGCGGAATGTCTTGATCAGTGAAACTAATTTTACCGACGTTGGCCCGGTGAATGTCAGCAGTAATACCCTGGGTACTGACAAATTCCGGCGACTGCGCTACGGCAACACCGGCAAAAAGCAGCGCGAACAGGATGTGATAAATGCGGCTTTGCATGAGCATGTTGAAAAGAAAACAGCGCAAAATGGCCGTAAAACCCGTCCGGAGCGCCCCAACTTATAAATCGGGCACTCTTTTCAGCCCGTTTTTAAAGCTTGCCGGTGTTTCTCCTACCATTTCCTTAAACGTCCGGTTGAATGTTGTTTTCGAGTTAAAGCCCGAATCAAAGGCAATTCCCAGAAGCGTGATCCGGTCGTAGGCAGGGTCTTTCATTTTGCGGATAACTTCATTGACACGGTATTCATTGATCAGATCATTGAAGTTTTTGCCGGTTCCCAGATTGATGATCCGCGACAATTCATTCGGGTGCAGCTGTAAATCCTCCGCCAGCGAACGAAGGGTCAGGCCGGCATCCAGGTAAAACAGGTTGGCTTCGAGCTGTTGCCGCAGCCAGCGCCCTTTTTCCAGCAGCCCGGGGGTAGGTGCTTCGGCCTCCGTAGCGACGGTCTTTGGTTTGTCAACCGCCACGATCACCAGTTCGGGCCGCAAAAATGACTCCGCCCCGATCCAGATCGTCATAAAGGCAAGGAGTAAATACAGCGGGTAGTAACTGACAATGCCCAGCCGGTAGTCGTAGACCACGTAATCGACCAGGGTATACGGTATCCAGGCAAGCCAAAGCAGCCCGAAAAGCACCAGCAAGCGCTGCAACCACCGCGACTGATACCGGCCGGCATCGCTCAGCTGACCGGCCACGTCGCGGTCGAATGCCCGAAGCCGCTTTAGCGACAGCACCAGGTAAACCGTTACCGAAACAATGGCCCCCAGTTGTAGTACCGGATTCCATAGCCCAAAGACCGTTGTGTTGTAGGTCGGCTGCTGCGTCTGCCAGCTTTCCCGGATTTGCAGCAGTTGTACGGCCTGCTCCGGCAGCAACGGACTCAGGTGCCACAGCTCGCGGGAACGGATGTGCCAGGCCGGATCGGTAAGTTTACGGACGTAGAAATACAGCAGCGGCCCGATGGTCAGCGAATACTGAAGCGGCCACCAGCTCCAGCGCGGACTATACCGGCCCAGATCAATGTCAATCGCCGCGACCCAGACTATCCAGAGCACAATCGTCAGCAGGACCAGTCCCAGAAACCGGTTCGCGCCCTGATTGATCCGCCGGGCAAACAGCAGCAGAAAGCCAAACGTAGCCCCGACGAAAATAGCCGCAAAAAACAAAAGGTCATACAGGTTGATACCGAACTGAGGTTTCATAAACGGGTTCAGAAAGCATGAAAAACTGTTTTCCCGGCTGCCTGCAACCGGATCGCTTTCACCGAACCGGTTCCCCGGAACCCGTAGGCGATACCGACGATCGACAGCTTCTTCACCGGCAGATCGGCCACGTAGGCGATCTGATTATTGATCCGGTAATAGAGCTTATGCCCGTCGCTGTAACAGCTTACCTGCACCCAATCCCTGAAATCAACGCCCAGCCGCGACAGATCGGCCGATTTCCCGGATACGCTCCGGGAACCGTCCATCAATCCCAGTTCCGAAACGCAGCCTTTGGCCGACAGCGGTATGGTAATCGGCATATCGTCGGTAATGAGGCCGATCCATGAAAACTGACAGGCTGCGGCGCCTTCGCTATAATCGTTTTTCAGCGCACAGCTAAAGCTGAATTCCGTTACGGGGACAGGTTCGAAATTACCGACATGCGCATATTTCACCAGCGGCGCTTCGGGTTGTAGGGGGATATTTTTATCCTGAATCACTGAAACGGGCAGCTGCAACCTGTCTGCGTGTATAAACGCAGAGGGCGTAACATACACCGGAACGGGCGTTTTGCTGATGATCCCCAGCCACCCGTCGGTCGGGACCAGTAACGAATGTTCCTTTACAACCTCGTTACCAACCAGCAACTTAGCCCGGTAGTATCCCGGCTCGTAATAGATAGCAGTATGGGTTTGCCCGTTTTTGGAAACATGCTCACGGCGTGACGGATCCCATGACTGCTGAATAAATACCGAATCATCGGGAGCGGCCGATGCATCATAGCTGAAAATCACCGAGTTCGGGATACTACGCGTTACCGGCTTACTGGTAAAACGGTATTCTACCGCATCGACCCGCGCGTGCTTTTGCTCAAAGGCAGCTATCCCCAGTAAGACAAGCATCATGGCCCCACCAGCTATCCAGCCAAACCGGCGCCAGTCGATTTTTTTCGTGAGTGGCTCTGCGGGCATGCCGGTTTCTGCGGGCATGCCGGTTTCTGCGGGCATGCCGGTTTCTGCCGGCAACGTGCCCGTTTCTTCGGTAGCCTGTGAGCGCACAAACTTCCGCCAGTCGGCAAAACCGGCAAACTGAGCCAGCGTATTCAACGTCGTCCCGCTCGGCATGTGCTGATAATCCACCCGCCCCCAGATACGACGCAGCGTACTGGCACTGAGCGACACACCGGTTTCGTCCAGAATCCGGTGCTGCAGGTTCTCAAAATCAATACTGGTCCAGGTTTGGCTCGCCCCCCAATCGAGTTTCTGCTCGATCAGCTGCTTGCAGCGGAGCAAATCAGCCGATTCAGAAATCATTATTAATCAGTGTGATAGAAATTGAAAAAACGTGAGTCATGCATGATTTTACGGAAACGGGGATTCCGGATACGTTTGCCGCAGTTAACTGATTCCGGTACAAGTAACCCTTTATTGTATGATCAAGCTGATGCAACCCTTTGCCTTACCAACGATGCTTCACCGTGTTTTCGTCAATGCCAGTCCCGCTCTATGTTTGATCCGGATGTTCTGGCTGGCCCTGTTCAGTTACGGATCGTTGAGTGCACAGAAAACTCCTCCCCGCAAACCAACGGAACTCCGCATTCCGATGACAGACCAGTACCAGACGGGAGCCGTCCTGAATGAGTCTGGCTGGAACCATGTCAAACTGGTTGTCTCCGGCCGGCAGCTGAAAGTGTACGTTAACGACATGACAAAGCCGGCAATGATTGTGCCGGAGCTGGAAGGGCCCGGTTTGTCTGGGGGCATTTCGCTGAACGGAGCCGTCAACTATGCGAATCTGGACATCAGGCCCGACGCCACGGCCGGTATCGAGCTCATGAAATAACATCAGTCAACCTGCAAACTACTTTCCAGTATGATACGCAATCAGTTAATGGTCGCATTCCGCAATTTCCGGCAGCAAAAAGGATTTACGCTGGTGAATATTGCCGGACTGGCAATCAGCCTTGCCAGTGTGATGCTCATCTATCTGTATATCATTGACGAAGACGGTTTCGACCGGTTTCATCCCGATGCGGACAACCTCTATATTCTGGGTACTCACCTGAAGAAAAACGAAACCGAGCAGACCTCGGCGTATGCGGCCGGTGCCTGGTTGAAAGCCATTCAGCAGAATTTCCCGGCCGTGACGGGAGGAACACAACTCGTATCGCTGGGCTACCCGGCCTCTTTCAGACCTGCCGGGACGGATAATATCCTGTTGTCGGAAAATGTTTTCTGGGTAACCCCGGGCTTCACCGATCTATTTTCATTCCCGCTGCTACAGGGTAATCCGGCTACTGTTTTTGCAAAACCGAACGCCATTGTTCTTAGTGCGTCTGTTGCCCGCCAGCTTTTCGAAGCCACTAACCCTATTGGTAAAACACTGGAAACCAGCCACATTTACGCCACTGACAATAAGTACATTCCGCTCATTGTCACCGGTGTGCTTGCCGACTATCCGAAGAACTCACACATTCAGCCCGACTATCTGATCAGCTCGGGAATGCTCCGGCCACTGATGACTGCCAATAACAGCAACTGGCTGGAAAACTGGGGTGACAATAACGGCTATTTTCTGACCTACCTGCGCATCGCCCCCAACACCGACGTCGGCAAGCTTGCCGGGGCATTTAACCGGATTGTGCAGCGTAATGTGCAGAAAAGGCCCGCCAGTTCGATGGAACCCGTTATCCGCCCGCTGAAAAATGTACACTTCGATGAGGAGCTTGGTACCAGCTACAACAACAGCCGGATTGCCAGCAAGAAATACCTGTACATTTTTGCGTCAACAGCCTTGCTGGTCATTCTTATTGCCAGTATCAACTACATGAATCTGGCCACGGCAAGAGCCATCCGGCGCGCCAAAGAAATAGGCATCCGGAAGGTAATGGGCAGTAACCGGTTGCAACTGGCCGGCCAGTTTCTGGGCGAATCCCTGCTAACCACCGCTTTTGCGCTGTTAGCAGCCTTCGTGCTGGCGATTATTCTGTTACCTGTGTTTAACGGCATGACGGGCAAACAATTCGGGCTGCTTCATCTCCTGCAAGGCAGGCAAGTGGGCGCTGTCTTGCTGACGACCTTACTGGTTGGCCTGCTGGCCGGTAGTTATCCGGCGCTGTATCTGTCCGGCCTGTTACCGATCCAGGTCTTAAAAAATGTCCGGATAGCCAATAGCGGCGCAGACCGGTTACGCAAAGGCCTGATTATTCTGCAATACACCATTTCCATGCTGCTGCTTATGTCAACGGGCTTTATGATGAAGCAGATGGCCTTTATTCACCAGTCAACCCTGAGCCGCACCGGTGACCAGCTTTTGTCGGTACGCTGGTCAGGGATGGCGTCACTCAGCAACTACCTGTCGCTCAAGGCACGTATTCAGGAAGACCCCGAGCTATCGGTGGTTACGCTGGCCAATCACCTGCCGAATCAGGATTACTTCGGCTCATTAGACCATACGGTATCATTTCCTCAGTTAAGCAACCAGTCCTACACGTGGGGAGGCATTAACGGAGATTATGATTTACCGCAGGCATTTGGTCTCAAACTAATTACGGGCCGACCATTTATGCACGGTAATACCGCCGATTCTGCTGCGTATCTGGTGAATGAAAGCGCAGTGAAAGCCCTGGGCCTTTCTATCGACAATATTGTTGGTAAGCGACTGACCATCAAACGGTCTTTTGAGGATGTTAGTCAACAAAAAGAAGGTACCGTCATCGGTGTTGTGCAGGACTTTCCGTACCGCTCGGTGCGTCATGTGATTGCTCCTCTGGTTATCAGTTCACGACCGGCACCGGACGACCGGATCATGTATGTTAAACTGCCGGCCGGCAAGTTTCAGGAGAAAATTGCGGTGGTAGAATCGCGCTGGAAACAGGTATTACCCGGTATTGGATTCGATCACTGGTTTATGAGCGAGGAATTCGGCCGGATGTACGAATCAGAAAACCGGATGTCGGACCTATTCAAAGCGTTTTCCCTGTTATCCATCCTGATTGCCAGCCTCGGGCTCTTTGGCTTATCATCGTATCTGGCCGAACGCCGCACCAAAGAAATCGGCATCCGCAAAGTTCTGGGCGCCTCCTTGCCCGAAATAATGCGCCTGTTGCTGATGCCGTTTCTATCGCTGCTGGTCATCGCCTGTGCACTGGCCCTGCCGGTAAGCTGGTTGCTGATACACCGGTGGCTTCAGGATTTTATGTACCAGGTCAGTATGGATGCTCTTGTTTTTCTGATCAGCCTGTTCGTGGTGTTTTTTCTGACGCTGCTGGTGGTAAGCTACGAAACGATCCGGGCAGCACGGGTAAACCCCGTCAAAAGCCTGCGGGCCGAATAAGCGCGGAAAGCCGTTCCCTAAATTTCAAAAAAATCGGCCACCGGTCCTCCTGTGATTACATCCGCGCAGCCTGAACTGTCCACCAGCGTACAACCATTGTCCGGTAGCGGACAGTTCAGCAGACGTATTTCATTGAAACAGGCCCATTCTCCCCGGAATGGGCCTGTTTTCGTAACTGGCCTGCCATTTGTTATACATTTACATAAGTAATCTTCAGCGCATGAAAGGAACGTACTTAGGCGAGTTCGAAGAAGTGGTATTGCTGGCCGTAGCCATCCGCGCGGGCGACGCTTACGGGGCAGCCGTTGTCAACGAAATCGAACAGCAAATGGGGCGGTCGGTCAATTTAGGGGCGGTCCATTCGGCCCTCAACCGGCTTCAGGAAAAGGGACTGGTCAGCTCCGAAATGGGCGGCGTCACGGCTGAACGCGGCGGTCGCCGCAAACGGCTCTATACCGTAACCGTCTACGGGCGCCGGATACTGGACGAAGTCCGGCAATTGCGTAATCAGATGTGGAATGCCATTCCGGGATTTAATTAATAGATAATGTGCCATGGATAATGCGCCGATAAAACGCACGAACCACTCATTGTCACCCATTATCCTTTACAAAACCCATGTCTCCAACCCCGCCCCGCCTGGCTACGCGCCTGCTGCACTGGTTTTGCCCGCCCCACCGCGCCGAGGAGCTGGAGGGCGACCTCGACGAACTGTTTCAGCAGCGCGTCCGCGAGGCTGGCCTGCGACAGGCTCAGTGGCGGTATGTCCGCGATGTGATTAGTTTGATGCGGCCGTCACTGCTGCGCCAACCCCATGATTATCAAACCCATTCAACAAATACGATCATGATCCGGAATTATGTTAAAATTGCCTTTCGGGGGCTGCTGAAAAACAAGGTTTATTCAGCCATTAACATTGGCGGGCTGGCCGTGGGTATGGCCATAGCCATGCTGATCGGTTTGTGGATATATGACGAAGTATCGTTTGACCGCTACTTCCGGAATTATGACCGGATTGCCAAGGTGATGCATCGCGGCATCTTCAACGGGGAGGTGTTTCATTCCGAATATAATCCGGCTCCCATGGGTCAGGAGCTGCGGACCATCTATGGCGACAATTTTACGCATGTCGTCATGTCGTCCTGGACAGCCGATCATATTCTGGCGTACAACGATACAAAACTGACCCGAAAAGGGAATTACCTTAGTGCCAATGCACCCGATATGTTCTCCCTGACGATGCGGCGGGGTACACGGGCCGGGTTAAAAGATCCGAATTCGGTTTTGCTGTCGGAATCAACGGCCCGGGTCTTGTTCGGTGATACCGACCCACTGGGTAAACTGATGAAGATCGATAACAAACTGGATGTAAAAGTAACGGGGGTATACGAAGACTTCCCGTATAACACTGAGTTCAGGGATATGACCTTTATTGCCCCGTGGGACCTCTATCTGGCATCGAACAACTGGGTAAAACAGGCGCAGGATAATGCAGAATGGGGGAATTTTTCCTGGCAGGTATTGGTGCAGCTGGCACCGAATGCCGCTTTTGACGCCGTGTCTGCCAAAATCAAAGATATCCGTTTGAAACACAATCCGGAGGTTGCCTTCATAAAACCGGCGGTATACCTGCTGCCGATGAGCCAGTGGCACCTCTATTCAGGCTGGGACAAGGCCGGAAACCTCGAAGGCCGGATTCAGTATGTATGGCTCTTTGGCATTATCGGTGTATTTGTACTGCTCCTGGCCTGCATCAATTTCATGAATCTGAGTACCGCCCGCTCCGAAAAACGGGCCAAGGAAGTTGGTATCCGGAAAGCCGTCGGCTCGGCACGCACCCAGATTATCAGCCAGTTTTTCAGTGAATCCCTGCTGGTTGTCGCACTGGCGTTCCTGGCCGCTATCCTGCTGATGCTGCTTGTATTACCGGCGTTCAACGAGATTGCCGACAAACAAATCAGTATAGCATGGGGGAACCCTGTTTTCTGGATAATCAGCCTTGGCTTCTGCTTGTTCACAGGCTTAATCGCCGGTAGTTATCCGGCCTTTTATTTATCCTCTTTTCAGGCAGTTAAAGTACTAAAAGGCACCTTTAAAGTCGGCCGGTTTGCGGCCGTTCCGCGTCAGGTACTGGTAGTGATTCAGTTCACCGTTTCGGTAACCCTCATTGTGGGGACCATCATCGTGTTCAGGCAGATTCAGTATGCGAAAGACCGGCCGGTTGGCTACGACCGGAGCGGGCTGATTACCGTAGCGATGAACACGCCGGAATTACAACAGCATTACAACGCCCTGCGCGACGCCCTGAGGCAAACCGGCGCGGTTGTCGATATGTCTACCTCGTCGGCTCCGGCAACGGATCTGAACTCGAAGAATACCGGATTTTCCTGGGAAGGTAAAGACCCGAACTTCAAGGATTATTTCGGCACCATTGCCGTTTCCCATGATTTCGGCAAAACCGTGGGCTGGCAGTTTGTGCAGGGCCGTGATCTTTCCCGGCAATACGCCAGTGATTCATCCGGTATGATACTGAACGAAACGGCCGTGCGGTATATGGGCCTTAAACATCCGGTCGGTATGCAGATCAAATGGAACGATACGCCCTACCGTGTTGTGGGAGTTATCAGGGATATGATCATGGAGTCGCCGTTTAAGCCCGTTACCCAAACCGTGTATATACTCAATTACGGCTGGGCCAATGTCATCAATATCAAGCTGAACCCTAATCAGAGCACACGCGAATCGCTGGCTAAGATTGCACCCGTCTTCCGCAAATTCAATCCGGGCAGTCCGTTCGACTATCAGTTCTCGGATCAGCAATACGCCTTAAAATTTGCTGCCGAAGAGCGGATCGGCAAGCTGGCATCCGGCTTCGCGCTCCTTGCCATTCTGATTTCCTGCCTTGGGCTATTTGGCATGGCCTCTTTCGTGGCCGAGCAGCGTACGAAGGAAATCGGTGTCCGCAAAGTACTCGGTGCTTCTATTATGAACGTGTGGCTGCTGCTTTCGAGGGACTTCTTACTGCTGGTACTCATCGCATTCGGCATCGCTACGCCTGTTGCGTGGTATTTTTTAAGCAACTGGCTGCAAAAATACGAATACCGGACCGACCTGTCGTGGTGGATTTTTGCCTTATCCGGTGCCGGTGCTCTCGGCATCACTTTGCTGACCATCAGCTACCAGAGCCTGAAAGCGGCCCTGATGAACCCGGTCAAATCCTTACGGTCTGAATAAACAGCATGGGGCGTGGAGCTCAGGGTAAATCCGGCTCCATCCGCTCTGCTCTATACACTCTGCTCTATGCCCAACAAACCGCCCCGCCTGGCTACGCGCCTGCTGCA
>NZ_MORL01000038.1 GCF_001870735.1 Arsenicibacter rosenii
GATTGGGGTAACGGGTGGTATCGTGCAATACTAACGTTTACGACCGACGCTACGGGCACGCCGTCTGTTAGCGGTGCCTACATTGCCGGGTATGCAACCAGTACGGACACCTGTACGATGTCGTTTTTTGGAACACAGCTTGAAGTCGGTTCATTTGCTACGTCTATTATTCCGACCCCGACGGCAGCTGTAACGCGGGGCGGGGACCTGCTCTATTTGCCGGTGTCGTCCAACTGGTACAATCCGTCGGAGGGTACGCTGTTTGTCNGGCTTAGGCGCCGGATCGGGTAACTGTATCTCTATTCGCCAAACTGCGGTGAACGTATACGGGATGTGTCGCAACAATTCCTTTGGCGTTCCAACCGATACGGCCGGTGTGAACTATGCACTCAATACGGTTGCCCGTTACGCAATTTCCTACAAGGATGGCTTTGTGCACCGGTTTCATTACGCAGGAGGTGTTAATGTCGGGTATCAGATTCATACCAGCGCAATTGGTGCAACATGGCCCCGGCTTAGTGTAGGGTGTTTCCCTGAAATCCCTGCAAACGGCGGCTATAACGGGCATATCTCGAAAGTTGCCTACTGGCCGAAACAGCTAACTGATGCGCAAATCCAAACTCTTGTACAATAACTATGGCAGTATTCGGAAGCGGGACAAGTCCCGATCAGGTATCACCTAATTCCCTGCTGGGCGGCGCGGCGTTCGTCAACAACAACGATCTGGCTGTACAGTATGCGCCCGTTTTGTCGCTCGATATGATTCGCGGGGCAACCGGCATCGAGTCGAAATACATCATCGTGGACGATGCCGGAATCATCGGCCTTTTTCGCTACGATAGCAGCGACACGACCACGGCCGACAACAACGCTACGGTACTGGTAACCAGCGACGGGCGGCGGTATAAGCCGGTTGTGCCCGGACGCAACGGTACAACGGCTAACCGGCCGGGCACTGTCGGCCTGCCAACCGGCTATCCGTATTACGATACGACGCTGGGTAAGCCGATATGGTGGAACGGGTCAGCCTGGAAGGATGCCGCCAACTCAACAGTTTAACTCAACAATCACTATGCAACCGATTATAGTTACACTATCAGAACACGAAGACTTTCCGAAGATCCGCCGCCAGGTGCGGTGCGATGAGTTCACGGTCAGATTCTCAGACAATCCGGCCAACCAGCGCATTGTACTGCCGCTGGTGGTGGAGCTGACCAGCCGCACGGAAACACAGGTACCGGTTATCGCGGATGGGGAGCCTACCGGCGAGACCGAAACGATCTACGGGCCGTGGGAGCCGTACCGGAAACTGACACTTTCCAACCAGATTGCGGTCGCGACGGAGAGCAACAACAGTAAGTTCGTGGACCCGCAGACGTTCAATCTGGTGCCGGAAGGGACGCCGGGGGCGGTGCCGGAACTACAGGCGATCTGGAGCCAGCTGGGGCCGCCGATTGTGGGGCTGATTACCAGCGTCCTGCAACGGATGGATGCACGGGGCAATTTCAACGATCTGGCCAGCGTGTAGCGATGCGGGTCAACTGGCTGAACTTCGGGTTGCTGGGGGTTGCGCTGCTGCTGTTTGCGGTGCTGGCAATCCCCGGCATTGCGGCTACGCTGCTGGTGAGTGTGGTGCGGTGGCCGGCGTCGGGCGGGCCGGTGGTGTACCTGAGCCGGACGGCGGGAACGATGGCGATCAGCATCGACGTGATGGGGAACGTGCTGTATAAGGATCTGCTGGAGGTGTTGTTCCTGAAGCACAGCAACCCCTACCCGTTCGGGAAGGTGGGCGAGACGATCAGCTACGTGCTGGGGAAAAACAAGCAGCTGGGGACGCTGAGCCGGACGGGCAGGCTGCTGGCTGACATCCTGAATTGGCTTGATCCGGAGCACGTCGAGAAGGCGGTCCGGACGCATGAATCGAAATAACAAAAAGCCCGGTCGCTGGTGGCCGGGCTTTTTTGGTTACTTTCTTCTTTTTTCGATTGCCTTGCATTCTGAGACATAAGACGATGCCACGTTTTCGGGCTCATCGTATGAATTAAGGTATACATCCAAGGCCCAGTCCCGTGTTTCTTTGTCAATATATTTTTGTGGCACATGCTCAACAAACTGCGTGTACCACTCACGGAAGTCTTCCTCTTCCTGCTCTGTCGCTTCTGTATATTCAAGCATAGTATTATTTTGTAATAATCCTGACTTGTAATTAATATCCACGAGACAGCTTAATACCTCCTGATCGGTGAGGGTGTCATCGAACGAGTTGAGGGCGGCCGTAAACTGATCGTTGGGCCGGATACTGTTCAGGTAGGTTGCAGCCTGCCGGATGATTTCGGCGTAGAGGTCCCGTTCGACCAGCGCCTGCTCAATATAGTAGGCCTGCTTTTTGGGCGGCTGCGCGTTGAGCAGGGCGGTGGCAAAGGGCGAAAAACTAAGCGTTTTCACCGTCGAGTCAGTCGGCTTCCGGCCGGCGCCTTCACGGGCTCCGCCACGGGGTTTCTTCTCGTCGCTCATAGTGTGTCATGTTGCTCCTGCCATGTCATGCCGTTGTGCCGTTCCCGTTCATCGGCATCAGATTCCGCCTTGGCGTTCGAGGCTGCAAGGGCGTTTCGCTGATTCCAGACATCTTCGATGCTTCCGCCTTTCCAGTCGCTGACCTGAACCGGCTGGTAGGTGCACAGACTCAGGAATTTTTCTTCCAGGGCGTAGCGTTGCGGTCTAGTGAAAACAGATATGGATTCAGCAGGTAATTCATCGCCTGATGAACTGTCCTCGGACCCGATAAACGTCTCGATATAAGACCAGGTCGGTGAGCTGGTTGATACGAAATATTTCAGGCTGTAGCCCTTTCCGGCGGTAATCAAGAGCCGGATATTGGTCGGTTCGACGGCATGCGGAAAGCTTTTCGATGAGCCGTGGAGTTCAACCGTATATGTGCGTCCGTCGTGGTCGAATGTTACCGGCCAGTCGACGGCCACATGGGTATTGTTCAGATACTCGTCCCGGTTATCGGACTGAGGTATAGAACGCTTGTGAAATGGCTGCATGGTTGTATGGGGATTATAGACGGTGCATGGTTGCGCGGCGTATCATGGCCTCGGTGGTCATAGTGCGGCTGATCTGATCAATTACCTTATCAACCTGGCCGACGCTGGCGTACTGCTCGTCCTGTTTCTCGCAGATGTCCCGCATCAATTCGGCCACGTCGTGGCGCAGGCCGATGGCGCGGATGCCGTGGATGATGTTGGTACGTGCATCAATCAGGTAAATCGTTACCAGATTCCCGTTGCTGTTGAGCCATTCTTCGACGGCGGAATTGTCCACCTTGTTGATATTCATCGGCGCATCAACGGAAAACTCGCCGTTGAACTCTAGCAGGAAAAACGGCACATTGTCTTTCTGGTAGATGCCGTATTTCAGGGGCTTTTTCGTCACGGTTTCACGGTCCGCAGCGGGCTGCGAGGAGTAGAACAGGATGTCGAAAAAAGCGGAGGTAGTCATGATTTTTGCCCCCTCGGTGCCGTTCGCCCGATACTCCGGATGCGGGAACGGCTGGCCAACTTCGTATTTAGTCATGGGAAAGGCCCGGCAACCGGCCGGGCACGGGTTTTATTTGTAATCGTTATACACTTTCTGCGCTTTTGCGAGGTCGTCGAAAAGATTGATCCAGTCGTCGGCATCGTCACCACCGGCCCACCAGAGGCTGAGACAGTACCAGTCGGTTTCGGTGCCGTCATCGAGCAGAACCCTGATTTTGTCCAGGGTTTTGCCGGAATTGGAGCGCTGCTGATCCTGTAGCGTGGTGCAATCGAGCACTTTTTCGAAGCTGACCAGCTGTTCGGGCGTTACGCCGTCTGCGGTATAGGAGGCACTGGTCAGGATATGCTTTGTTAATTTTTCCATGTTGTCAGGGGGGTTAGCAGCCGCAGTAGTAGCCGGGGCCGTCAAGTTCCATTTTTTTGATCGGTTGATAGGTGCCGCATTCCCAGCAGCGGGCAAATCCGAGCTTGCCCGGCCATGCCTTGGTGTCGTACTGCTTCAGCAGGTCGATGACCAGCTGCGCGTTTTCGTCGGAGAACGGGAGATACCAGTACTTATTGGCCCCGTCAAACTGGAACCCTTTTTCCTTCAGCACCCCACGGATGGAGTAGGTCGTATTAGCCCCGGGCATATCAGAGGCATAGCCGGTGGTGTAGAGGTTAATGCGGCCCTCCTTCTGATTGAAGAGAGCCCCGATGCTGTGCAGCATACTGTTACCGGCGGCGGCATAGATCGTACCGGCGTCCCAGATGAAGAGTTCCTCGGCTTCGATCCGCTTTCTGGTTTCTTCTTCTGCCTGCTCCCGGGCGATGCGTTTCTGGTCAGCTTCCAGTTTTTTCTGTGCCTCGACGGCGGCTTCGGCATCCTGAAGCTGTTTGGTTTCAGCGATCAGGGCTTCGGCCTCGGCCTCGGTGATGGTGTAGGCATCGTAAAGATCACCGCCGGAAACCTTGCCCGACGGCGGGCGGCTGGTGATGCCGCTGACGGTTTCGGTCGGCCGGACGGTGGCGCGGTTGTCGTTGACGTGCCAGAGCACATCGGCGTACTCTTGCCGGCTCTGCTGCTTTTCGGCTTCGGTCAGGCGGCGCACATCGGCGATGTAACAGACGGTTTCGTGGCTATAGTCACCGATATAGGTGCCCCGGACCAGGACCAGTCCCTTTTCGGTCAGGGCGGCCTCGGCATCGTGTTTGTCCTTTTTGGCCTGTGACCAGTTACTCCATGCCTGATTAGCCCTTTTTTCGCGGTCTTTCAGGTCGTCGTATACCTGCTGGCTGATCGGGACAACGATATTGGATTTGGGCTTTAGGGTGGCCCCAATCTGCTTTTTCACCTCCTTGCAGGTGGCAAGGGTGACGGAATAGCCGTCGATATAGAGATGGGGATGGCTAATCTTATCATCGGCTTTTTTGAGCATGACGCCCTGCCCGAACATTTTCAGGCGCGAAGAAAAATAAGTCGGTTCGCCGGGCAGCGGTTCACGGTATATCTTGGATTCTGTAATGTGGTGCTCCAGGCTGATGGTTCGGCCTGATAGAGCGGTAATCGTAAATTTTTCTACCTTTGTCTCCATGATTGTAGATTTTTTTTGAGGTTTGCAATCCGGGGCGGGAGCCTGGCAGCGACCGCCCCAACTTTAAGGTGCAACGGAATTGAAAATTTAAGTATGCGTATCGGCTGACTAAGCCGGCTGCTGTTAATCGTACCAGCGCCTTATTTGACTTCTACCCAGCCCTCGGCGATTGCTTTCTTAACATCTTCCCGGTCCAGTGCAGCAACCGGGAAGTCGTGAATTTCGAAGGTAGCATCAACGACTGTTTTCCAGTTCTTCACCGATCCGCCCGAACGGAACTTTCCGCTGACCAGGAAGATGCCCTCCTGTGGTTTGGCTCCCGAGTCGCGGCCAAAGGCCTTGGCCACAGGGCGGCCGAATAATTCAACGCCTGATGCACTGCTTTCCTGATAATAATCTTTCACGACCAGCGTACAGACTTCGTAGGGGAAAGCGCCGGTTACCGAGTAGCTGCTTAACATAGCCTGACGGACATGTTCCAAGACATCGGCCTCGAACACCCACTGATTATCCTGCCATTTACCGCGGAGACCCCGGGCTTTGATGACGAAATCGGTATTATAGTAAGAGGTAGTTTTTACCAGTCCGTCCTTTACTTCCAGCTTAATTTTGTGAGCAAATTTTTTGCCGGAAAACCGGCTTTCTTTTTCTTCCCGGTCCTGAATGGTGAGTGTCAGCACTGCCTGAAGATCTTTAAGCTCCTGAATGGTGAGAGTTTCCAGTTTGGTAATATCAATGTTGAGCTTATGCACTGCCGTGCGGGCTTTCGCCCAGACGGCGCGGAGAGCATCCGAAATAGTTTGTCCTGCCTGACGAACGAGCGTCCAGGCATCGGACATGATTTGAGAAAGGTTGTACTGAGCAGTTGTTGAGATGACAGTTGTCATGATTGTAAGTGTGTTTGAGGTTTGAATTTCGGTTCTGGCAAACCGGCTGATCAGCTGATCAACATGACAAAGGTAAGAATACTTTTTGAATTATTAAATAATAAATCAAAAAAAAGTTGAAAATATTTTTTGTGTGCGGAGGATACGGGCATAAAATACAGACGCCCGACAGGAGCCGGGCGTCTGGTCGTACCTTTAAAGAGTGAATGTATTAATTACGAGCCCAGGACGATGGCGGGTTCGGAAAACGTATAGTTTCCGTCCACGACACCGGTGAACTCAAGGCCGGAGGTTAGCCGGCTGGTAAAGTGACTGGTCACAGACGAGCCGAGGCTGACGTTTGCCACCTGTAATGCCAGCTGATGAGCGGCAATGTCGTTGGTATGCGTTGGCTGATACGTCTGAAGAAAATCGAGACCTTCTTCGATTTCGGTTTTGTTGAGTGCCCCAATCAGATTGAGGAACGTTGACTGAATTGTGGTCATTGTGTTTGATCAGTTAAACATGCTCAGATCCTCGTAACCTCCGTCCAGTCGGGCCTCCGCTGTGGCGGATTTTTTCAGTAGTCCCGTAACGGTCCGGTAGCGGAAACCCGTGGGCGCCTTCGGGGTTCCGTCGATGGAGACGTAGATAGGGGTATCGTACTGCCTGAACTCTTTGGCGGGGTCGTCGGGGTCTTTGATGATCTGAAACCGGGTACGGGGCAGCTTGACACTGAACGAGTCCACGCGGTTGCCTTCGTCGTCGATGAGTTCGACGCGCAGCACAAGGGCACGTAAATCAGTGCGGTCACTCCACCGGAACCAGTAGCGGTTGATCAGCTGACCTTTTTCGACCAACAGGCTCGTCTTGGTATGCGAGAGCACGAGGGCTGGATTCATGTAGTAGTTGTTGTTTGTAAGTCTCGAGAATTACGCCGACAAAATACACATTTCGGCGGGAAACCCTTAGCCGGGTACCATCAATCATGGTCAGATACATTTCCCGGCTGTGTATACGTTCGGCGCGGATGATATAATCGGGGTTAACCAGGTAGTCACGCGAGGCACGGATGAAGCGTACCAGCGCGCGGTCGTAGTAACTCAGGTCTGCCGAGGTGATCAGCGGCCGGCCACGGCGCAGGTAAATAGCGGTACAGCGGCCGGTTTTCCGGATGTAGCACATCTGGAAGGAACGCAGGTAGCCGTACCCCGGTACGTAGGTAAATTCGTGCTGCATGAATGGGGGTAAAAAAGGCCCGGCTGTATTTTTCCTCTTCCAAAGGTTGTCTGCTGGCCGGGCCGGGTTACTACTTCATCGGTTGGTGCCGGTTGTCGCACCGGCGGGCGTGTTAGTATTGCCGGCCAAAAGTCTATCGCTCGAAAACCAGAGTTGCACTACATACCCAGCCACCACTGCTGGTACAGCCTGATATACTGGTTTTAAGAACAAATCCCTCTTTGTATTTTCTGAGAATCAGAGCACGCACCTCATCCTGATTCCCCCTATACCCCACCGTTGTTACGAATACCTCACGGGGCTTTCCTGTAGCACCAAACAACAGGCAGATGGCAGCAATAAGCAGCAGATTTTTCATGATATTAATTTTAACTTTCTGGGTTTGGCGCTCCTTTTGGGAGCATTTCGGATGATGTAATCGGCAAAGTCTTTTTTGGCTTTCGGCCACAGGGTCAGACCCCGGGATCTGGCAAACAGCAGGGCATCAGCGGCGACGGTGGACTGATTGACCCGCAGGCCGTTCTGGTAAATCCGGCGGCAGCTCCCGTTATAGGGCACGATGATAATTCCCTGCTCACTGATGAACAGATCGGCTAATCGGGCTAAGTGCTCTTTTTGCTGGGTAGTCATGGGTCAGGCCTCCTGCTTCAGGGTACGGTAGATTCGGCGCAGGATAAGCGCACTCATGTCATCGGCATTGAACAGGTTGTGCTCGGAGAGAAAATGCTGATGCAGGGGCGAATCCTGCTCCCAAAGCTTCAGTTCATTGCGGATTTTCATAGCAATACCGCCCGTGAGGATTGAACCGCACATACCCAGAAAGGCATCCTCACTCTGATTGAATTCGGGCCATGATCGGGCATCCCTGAATTTCGGCAGCAGATAGGTAACGGCATCATCAAGGGTTACGGGCAGAGCCGGAGCCGGAGCTGATGCCGGCAGAGGCTTGAGAAAATCGTCAATGTGCATGAAGTCTATACCGGCCTTTTCAGCGCATGCCCGGTCCTCGTCCCGGTCACCGACGAACAGGCTGTTATCCCAGTCCACGATAAAGCCGTGATTGAAGGCCTCCAGTTCACAGAATGCCAGCATACCGGTGTCAGGTTTGCGGAACAGCGACCGGTGGCAGAACGGTTCTACGGTACCACCTTCCATGTGAAAGCAGGTTTTAACGATGTCGAATGGTTTGGCAATGGTGAACAGTTCCAGCATGGCCACTATTTCCCTGTCAACATCGGCAGGGGTCTTAAAGCCGTGAGCAACCCCTCCCTGATTGGAGACGCCGAAAACCAGAAAGCCTTTCTGTTTGTAGTCGAAAATACGGGCTTCGATGCCG
Organism: Arsenicibacter rosenii; assembly: GCF_001870735.1. GTDB lineage: Bacteria > Bacteroidota > Bacteroidia > Cytophagales > Spirosomataceae > Arsenicibacter > Arsenicibacter rosenii. The sequence continues at coordinate 8,555 of NZ_MORL01000038.1, forward strand.
GGCATGAGTTCGATGTCGTCCGGTCCCTGAATGAAGCCTTTCGGGTCTTTTTTCGAGCGGCGGACGGTGCCGTCAAGATCCAGACAAAGAGCCGGAGCGAGTTTGTGTTTTACAGGTGCCTGCTGTACAGGACCAGGGATAATAATAGTTGCCATAGTGTTAATCGGGGTTTGATTTAAGCTTCTTCTTTCAGGTATTTCAGATATTTCTCCAGCTCCGGAATAGTGGCCTGATCGGCCTCGGCCTGGGTGGCGAATAGCCGGGCCTTCGTTACGTCGACGGAGAAGTACTGCTCACGTTCGAAGCAGGAAGATTTGCGGCGGAAAACGTGGTGGTTATTGACCTTACCGGCCTCAGCGTAGAAGCAGTCCGGACCGATGTAGGTGACGGCATCGACCTCCCATTGATTGACAAAAAAATAGGTCTGTTTTGGCTTGAACTTAATCTGCATAGGACGGAATGAGTTCAGGGTTAACGTACCAGAATCCTTGTGAGCCTTTGGCGGGATAGGGCGTTTCAAAGCGCTGCGGGTTAGTGGTCCGCCAGGCGAAGCGGCCGGGTGAATAGTCCCCGAAGTGTTCTTCCTGAACGTCGCGGGGGTTGCGGAGGCCGAACAGGTGCGGCGCCGTTTTGCGGAGCCAGACCTCGGAGGGCATGGTGTCCATGATTTCGACCTGGCCAAGGATGGCTCCCATGGGCAGATTGCTCAGCGAATGATAGCCGTGTCTGGCCAGCACGGAGCGGAACGGCTCCGTACGGCACAGATCCAGGCACCAGCGGGGCATTGACTTGGTGGCGTGGATGAGCACGGGGCCCCTGTAATTGGTGTCCCAGCTGCGGGTTTCGTTTTGCTTCTCTCCGAGCACCATCAGCGTGGCGTAAGGCTGGTAGAGACTGATTACTCTGGCTTTGATTGTTTTATCCATGTTTTGGGGTATCTAAAAGTGAATAGATCGGTGGGTAAATTGTAGATCGCTGATCTGACCATGGTTGGTTTAAATGTGCGGTTAACCGGTCATAGATTTCTTTGACTGATTCCCGCACATCGAGCGAGTGGAAATCATACTCATTGACCACACTAAATAATATCTGGCTTCCGGCATCGTCATTGCTGTTAATTTGGGTTACCTGACCCCAGTTTACGATTACCGGTTTGCCTTCGATGGTGGTTAGAAGTAATGCATTCATACGTTTTTTGAGGTTTATGACACGTTTTTGGCTTTGTTTGACACGTTTTTAGCGGTTTTTGACTCAGCTGAGGCCGGTTTCGGCTCATAGCGGCCGCAGGTCGGGAACCGGCTGGAATGGTCGCTTTTGGCGGTATGGGTGAAATACCGTTTCTCGCACTTGGGGTAGTTTTTTGTGCCTCCGCCGACGAAGCGGTGAAAGACGCACGAGCCGCATTTGGTACCGGCCGGGCCGGGTCCCCAGACCTGGATACAGGGGTTTTTGCGGATGTTTCTGAGCGGGTTTTTCATTCGAAGATGGTTGGTTGTCTGGTTGCCGGGGTACGCCGGGGCGGTTTGCGGTCGGGAGCTTCAGCCGGTCTTTCCGGATCCTGTACCGGCTGGGGGCTGAGCTGTGCGAGCACGTGGTCGATGGCGGCGGTTGCCCGCTGGTAGTCGGCCGGCAGGGTCATGCCGTGCAGGTAGGCACGGTAGACGATTTGGCGGGCCTCGGTCAGATCGGTTTTGAGCTGCTGATTATCCATGAAAAAGATCGGCTGAGCGGTGGCGGTAATCGTCGATGATGGCTTTCAGCTCCTCCGGGGTGCAGGCCCAGCGGCGGGTTTTGATGACGGTAATCGAGCCGGTCATACTGTCGGGAAGCCGGGTCGTTTTGAGCAGCAGCTCCTGCGGGGAGCCGGTTTCCGGATCCTGATCGTCGGCGGGCTGGGTGTAGCGCAGCGACAGCTCAGTGGCCCGGATATGGGCCGGCAGTTTCAGGCAGATATCGGGCGTGCTGATTTCCGGCTGAGGCAGGAATTCCGGTACAGTCAGTACGACGGGGCCGGAGATAACGGGCTGCTTGCGTTTGCGTTCGTCGGCGATGGCGTCGTGAACCTGCAGCGGGGTAACGGAATCGAAACCGGCACATTTCTGGACCATGATCCGGTCATCGTCGGACCGGGTGAGGTCGACGGCGATGGCATCCAGCGAGCGCAGGGCGTCGATGAACTGGGGCGGTACTTTGTTGGTCTCGCACCAGGCGGATTTGTTGATCGGTTTGTGAACTGCCGGACTGAGCATCTTGCCCAGACGGGAGAGGGCGGTCGCGTAGCGGTTAGCGGTTTTCGCCGGTAGTACTGCCATAATCGGGTAGTTTGAGGTAGTTGTTGACAATTTCCATGAACTGATCCAGGGTGTAGAATACTTCGCACCGGTAACCCTCGGCGCGCAGCAGGGCGATTTTCTCCACCTGATCCGGGCTGAGGTCGTTGGGGGCTATTTTGGCCTCCAGGTACAGCCCGTGCCAGCTGGCTTTAGGCCGGGGCAGGCACAGATCGGGAATACCGCGCTCGACGCCTTCGCCCTGCATGATGGCGGCCTCGACCGGGGAGCGGTCGCCCCCGTTGGGGATGGCAAAGAGCAGCACCCGCGGATACTGGAGGCGGAACCATTTCACACAGCTGCGCTGCAGGCGGGACTCGGGATGTTCAGTTTTCTTTCTCGGTTTCCGGATCATGGGGCAGGTCTTCAAAATCAACAGGGTCATCGAAGCGGTAGGAACGGCCGGGCACGGAAATGAACGTTGTCATCTCGTTGAGGCGTTCGTAGATCCGGGTTCCGTAGCGGGTCAGCTCCTCGGGCACCAGATTAGAGGTGAAATGCGTCAGCGTGCCGTGGTCGATGAACCGCTCGTAACGGGCGGATATGAGCATGTCCATCGGGTTCTCGGCCTCGCCGTAGATTTTTTTCAGTGCCTTTTCCTCTCCCAGATCATCGAGCAGCAGGCCGCCGGATTTGTAGGGGTTGAGCGCCTTGAGGTTGCTGGCATCGGAGACGGCCTGTAGAATCTCTTTGGTCTGGGCGATCTGGAACTGCATCTGCGGAATGGGGATGACATCGCAGAAGCGCTTGAACATCTTCAGCATGTAGCTTTTGCCGACGCCGTTGGCGCCGTAGAGAAACAGGCCTTTGGTCAGCGGAATGGGGCTTTCCGGATCACCGATGAAATAGCGGATAATGTCCTCGAAGATTTCACCCACGCCGGGCTGAAGGGAAAATTCGCGTTCCTGAGCGGTGAGATCGGCCTGATAGATCCGGCGGATAATTACCGATGCGTCATTGAATCCGATTTCCTGCGGGCGGATCCAGCGGCGGCCGGCTTCGATCCGGCCCAGGATGGCCGACAGGCGGTGCTCACGGGACGGCGCCTGCGGCTGGCCGCTCATGCGCCGGAGATACGCCTCGGCGTCCTCGGTTCTGGCTTCGACCTTAACGGGCTTGTATCCGTCCTGCTCCTGGCCATAGTATTTGGCCCGGAGGCGGGCGGCTCTGTTTCTGGCTACCTCGACGGCGGCTTTCCAGTTATCCTGCATTTCCTGAGTTGGAATTGCGGGGCCGTCGGTAAGTGTTGACCCGTCCGGCGTATTTTCCGGCGTCGATGATTTCTCCGCCGGGTCCGGCTGCGGCTCCTCCGGGAGCGGCCGGAATAGTTCTTCGTTGACTTCGTTCATGGCCTTGTTGCTGGGGTTGATTGATTTCAAGATGTTTCCGGATCCAGTCGAAGCAGTGCGTCCGGATATCGGCTTCGGTGCGCTCACCGGTTAGTTTGCCTTTGCCCCGCTGTTCGAGAAAATAGGTGTCGATGAGCTTCGGAATCCGGGCCTCGGGAATCCGGACGACTTCGGCCAGCGGCCGGATAAAGTCCGGGTCATGGTGCAGGCCCAGCCGCAGCAGCTCGAACCGGTTCGACGGATCGGGAGGGGGGGTGGGGGGTGGGCTTGCTCCGGAACCGGTGCCGGGGTCATCTGAATTTTTTCCGGACCCGTCTTTTTCCCCGTCCGGGGTGGAGGAGAAGGGGAATAGGTTATTGTTTATAGTATGGGTGTCACGTGGGTTGTCAAAATTTGACAGAGCAGAATCTGCTTTATCACCTGCCTTGTCACGTGGGTTGTCAGGTGCCTTGTTACGTGCCTTGTTAAGTGGGTTGTCAAAATTTGACACGGCGGAACCTGCTTTATCACCTGCCTTGTCAGATGGGTTGTTAAGTGGGTTGTTAAGTGGTTCGTCAAAATTTGACAGAGCGAGCAGCCACGGAGCGTGCTGGTTGGCTCCCTTTCTGATCAGGCGGACGAAGCCCCAGTTGATCAGATCGATTAGCGTATCCTTATAGGTATTGTAGGAACGGACGCCGATGGCACACATGGCATAGCGCGGGTCCATTTCGAACTCGTCGGGCCAGCCGCAGCGGTTACACCATTCCACATACCAGTGATAGAGCGCGCTGTGAGCCGGCGCGTGATGGCCCTGATGCTGAAAACACCAGTCCCACCAGCGCCGTGAAAGAGAGTAGCCGGAAGTGCTCATTTGAACGTTGGCTTAATGTCAGTCAGGTGAATTACCGGCTGTTTGCCGTCACGGATAATTTTACAGTGCCTGGCGGCAACGTAAGCCAGATAGACAAAGACGGCGATCAGAAAGAGGTGGCCCCACGAGAATTTTTCGTTGTTGTAGGGGGGACGGGTGCGTTTATAGTAGTTCACAGATACCGAGTACGATTAGAGATCCGACGATGAATGCGCCTGCGATGATGGCCGTCACCTGAATGGCCAGCATGATATACTCCCGGGTGGAGTGCCTGCCGAAAAGCAGCTGGGTAACCGGCTCAAAAATGATATAGGACAGATGCAGCAGGAGGCTTGTAAGCCCCTCCCGGACGGCCTGCCAGAGCAGGGAGAAGGCCATGCGGAACAGCAGGAGCGAGGACGAGATCGGGGTCGGCGTGTACGGCTTCCGGGGACCGACCGAGTGTTTCGAAAGTTTCATGACAGCAGAAAAAGCAGAAAGAGTACAACAACAAGCCAGAACAGGCCGCAGACAAACAGAAGCATTGCCAGATGTGTGAGCAGCACGAACCCGACAGCCAGTTTGAGCAGCATTTCAGCCGCTGCCTGGAACGCATTAGCCAGATCGTCGATGATAGTTTGCATGGTACGAAGCGGGCCCGGCACTTAGTCCGGTCAAAAGCGCCGGAGTAAGTAGCACAACCTTACTAAACATAAATGCCGGGCCGTGGGGGTTACGTGTTGAAAAGCTGTTGATTACGTTCCTGATCGAGCAGCTCGGAATGGGTAAGTGAGACGGTCAGGTTAGGGCCGCACAGGTCGGTTTCGCCCTTGATGGTGCCGGTGCTGTCCTGCTGCCAGCGGGCGATGGAGACAATGGCAATGATCTGGGGATCGGGCAGGTTGTCGGTATGGACGGTGACGGAGACCAGCGCCTTATGGGGGATTTTCCAGCAGTCGAGCAGACGGCGTTTGATGCGGGCCGGCGAGAGCGGCATTTCGAAAAGGGTAGCGTCCGGTTGCTCAACAACTACAATTGAGGCAGGGGTAAGTTTCTGGAACATGTTGTTAGTAAGGTTTTAAGTCCCCGAAAGCCTCAGGGCCGGAAACCGGCCGTGAGGAGCTTGCCGTTTTTGTCTTGCTCGCCCCAGCACCGTTTGGCAGAGCTGAAGCTTTCGGGGGGTGATGAGGGCCGGAAGCCCTACGCGCATCATAGTGTGCGGTAGCGGCCGGTTTCTAACCCTTAACCTTTCCCTTGGAGTAGGGCTTCCGGCGTAATATTGCTGGCCCGGCAATCCCGCACCGCTCAAGACGGCGGGCGGGGGTCGTTTCACATTTTCCACTCCCTTACGGGATTGTCGGGCTTTTCCGGAAACCCCGCCGCCCGGAAACCAGACGGCGGGAGCCGATGACAGTCTTTGCAATGAGTCCCCGCACCTTGCGGGGTTTCCGGAAGTATATCGGGTTCCTGAGACCCCGCCACCCGGATACCAGATGGCGGGAGCCGCTTACACACACCTCCCCGCACCCTGCGGGGTCTCAGGATTTATTTCGGTTGCGTTGCGAGCCAGTTTTTAACGGTCTGTGTTCGCTGCGCGGAGGTCAGTTTTTTCATGTCTATGCCGGCACTGGCTACGAAGTTCTGAAACCTGATAGCCTGAGGCTTAGTCAGCATGACGCCGAATACCTTCAGCGTTGCCGTTTCAGTAGCGTTCATATCCTCCGAAATCAATTAAGTCCTGCATAGACTGCGAGCGTGCAAAGGATTCGCCGGCTTCAGCCTCTACGATGTGGCGTTGCCAGTGAAAGCCCCGGGTTTCGCTGTAGGCTACGGTGTGGTACTCGTCACCGGGAGCCAGGCGGAGGGCTTTGGGATCGTCGCCGCCGGCCAGGGCCGTGGCGTAGCCGTCATCACTCAGATTCATCTCGTCGTACTCGGCGGCGAGTCGTTCCAGATCGGCCGGGCCGGGAATGTTTGCGGATTTCATACCTTTGTGCTTCTTTTAGAATTAATTAATCAGACAGGCCGGTGCACTTGCGTCGTGCCTGTTTTTTTTGCTGTTATTGTGATTGCAAATATAGTATTGATATTGATTATTTGTAATTGCAATTGAAAAAATGGGCAAAAAAATATTACTGATTAATTATTGGACTGCTGCAAAGTCCGGTATCGGGCAATAGTTATCCACAATTCTGTGAGCATATTGTCGATTTCTGCGCGGCAACCGGCCAATTCGGCAACCCAGGTTACCAGCTCTGCAATTACCTGATCATCAATTGTAATATCATTAAGTACATTGTGTACAATCGTAGGTGTATAGGTCTTCCCGTAGACGGAACGCTTGTTGTTTGCGTTCAAACGGGCGGCTAATTCAGCAGTCACATTAACATTTGACGGGATTTGTGCCGTTAGATAAATCCATTTTGCCTTATTCGGTGCTCTTTTGGCCTGTTTTCTTGTCGCTTCCATTGTCAATATTATATTTGCAATTAAATAGATATACACAGTAATGTATTTCTGTTTACATCTATGTTATTCTGATTGCAAATATAGTAATTGTAATTACAACTCAAATAGATTATGATTGACGAAGGTAAAAAAGTGAGAGGCGCGACCGGGCCGGTTGCCGAAAAGGCCCGCCGGGCATCGGAATCGATAACCCGGCGACTGATGGAGTTTGTCGATAAGAAAGGGCATTCAGTGGTGGCGCACGCGACGGGCAGCAAGCCACAGAAGTTCTACGCGCTGGCCGAGGGGGATACTAAGGTGAGCCTGGATACGGTTATGCAGGTGTACTTTGCATTCCCTGATGAGCTGGATCTGATGTACGTGATGACCGGACAGCCGGCGGGCGGAATGTCGCAGGGCAACAACCAGGTTTCAGCGGAATACCTTCAGAATGCCGTTTCGCGGATCGAAAAGGAGACGGAGGAGAAATACGTACGGCTGCTGGCGGAGAAGGAAAAGCAACTCGATGCGGTGAATAGGGATAAGGAACGCATGTGGTCGGTAATCGACGCCTTAAAAAAGGATGATCCACACTCGTGGTTGTCGCCGGAATTGGAAATGATCCTTCTTGCAAACAGAAAGCAGGACGCATTCTGCTGATTCCGACGAGTGTGTAGGGTGCCCGACGGGGGTTACCTGCGACAATTATTATGTTTCCCGGCACACAAATAGGTACACTTGCAGGATTAAGCACAGCATGGCGCTGATAATCAGATAGATGTAACTATTTTAAGTTTGTACAAGGAACTTTCCGATTTAGTCAGATTGTATCAATTGTATAGCATCAGGCAATCTCCGTTTACTAAATAATTCCCTGAACGGATACGCAGTTCGTTCGGGCAGGCATAAAAGAACATGTTAGAAGTACTTACAACCCTTGGTCTGATCGGCTTTATTATTTACCTGAATTACTACGCTGATCTGCGAACAGAATGGGAAAAAGATCGGGACCGGATGGCCGGCGGTCTTCAGCTGCTGAACGCCGGAAAACTCCCCGAGGCATTCTCTTATTTTTCTGAACAGGTTCAACAACACCCGCGTTCTGCGGTTGCGTATCTTTACCGCGGCAAAAGCTACGAGGCGCTGGGGAAAAACGAACAGGCACTTGCTGATTTCCGGGAAGCGGCCAGTTTTGACTCCACGATTCCGGACGTACACATTGCGTTGGGGGAACTGCATCTGAACCAGGAAGATTACCAGACTGCCTGGCGGGATTTTGATAAAGCCATTTTTTACGGCCAGGGCGATTACGCCGATGCGTTTCGCGGCCGGGCTATAGCCAATCAACAGCTGAACCAACCGGATCAGGCGCGGTCGGATTTTCAACAGGCCGAACAGATTAAACAAATGCAGGCAGAAGGAAAAAAGACAGTTCAACACGGTAGAAAATCGTTTTTCGACAAACGACTTGGACTCGGAATTGCGGGAGTAATGATCAACGCCGCTCTGTTGTTATTCATCATCAGACAGACAGCAGTCATTCACTGGCCCTATCTGTGGGCAGCGTCGACCGCTGCTGCCATCGGGTTTTTTGAGCCGCGCCGTGGCTGGGTGCTGGCGGTTTTTCAGGCTGCTGCCATGTGGCTGGTTTATTCCTTTTTTATTACAAAACCGGACGGCAGCGGACCCCGTGAACTTCAGCTTTTCGGGTTATACGGAGCCATTGCCTTAACATTTATCGGCAGCTTCATCGGCGGAGTGCTCAAACGCCAGCTTGCCAGATAGGATCCGGGCCATAAACTCATTTAAACGATCCGTTTTGTATACTTTACGCCTGGAAATAGTTAGGCAACTAATGTTGTTCCCTAAACCTTATCCAGGCGTGCAAACCATACTCGTCATTACCGATCAAGAGCAGGAAACGAAAGCCGAACTCAAAGGCAGCCTGCTGAAAATGAACCCGCTGGCCAGTATACTTTTCCGGCGGTTCGATGCCGGCCTGATGGATGAACTGATGACCGGTTCATTACAGACCGTCCCCTATCTTATTTTTATCAGCTCCTGTATGGAAGGGCTTTCAATGCTGAAAGAACTGAAGGCCAGTCCGATGCTCTCCCGGATTCCGGTCCTGATGCTTCAGGCCGGTGCAACCCGCCGAAAAGCGCGGTTCGATCAGATTTTACAGGCATAAGTTCTGTAACCACAACAGTTTTGGCATTACACTCAACGAATGGAAACAAACAAGGCGAAACACCTCTGGTGGCAGGAGGGGGTTATTTATCAAATTTACCCAAGATCCTACCAGGACAGTAATCAGGACGGTGTCGGCGATTTACCCGGTATCCTTACCCGGCTGGATTACCTGCAGAAGCTGGGCATAACCGCCGTCTGGCTGTCACCGATCTATCCGTCACCGATGGCCGATTATGGCTATGATATTTCTGACTATGAGGGTATTCATCCGGTGTTCGGCGATATGTCTGATTTTGACCGGCTGGTTGATGCCGTGCATCAGCGGGGAATGAAACTGATTCTGGACCTGGTACCCAACCATACCTCCGATCAGCACCCGTGGTTTCTGGAAGCCCGCTCTTCCCGGGATAACCCGAAACGGGACTGGTATATCTGGAAAGATCCGAAAGCAGATGGCAGCTTGCCGAATAACTGGCTGAGCGTTTTCGGTGGTTCGGGCTGGGAGTGGGACGAACACACCGGACAGTTTTATTACCATGCCTTTCTGAAAGAACAACCCGACCTCAACTGGCGCAATCCGGCGGTACAGGATGCCATGTTTTCGGTTATGCGCTTCTGGCTCGATAAGGGCGTTGACGGCTTCAGGGTCGATGTGATGTGG
>NZ_MORL01000039.1 GCF_001870735.1 Arsenicibacter rosenii
GTTGTATTGCTTACAGTCACCACCGCCGGAACCGTACATGAAGCCGGAGCGGTATAGGTCTCACTAACCGGCCCACACCATGCATCAGAGAAAGTGGCCGTTACGGTATACGTTGCCGCATCACTAATAAGCCCGGTAAACGCAAATGGCACGGAGGTCATTGAGGCCGTTGCCGCCAGCGTCAGCGACTCATTTCCGTGCGTGATGATCAGCGTGCCGTCAGAAGGCAGCCCTTCGGTTAGTAAAGCCCCCTGTAATACATACTGATTCGTCGCACTGTTACAGCTTGCAGGTGTCAGCACAAGCGATAACAAACAAGGAGGTAGCGGGGCAAAACCGATATCAATATTATGGTCGTTTTCCCCTGAATAACCCGTGTGGACGGTAGCGGAGACCAGGCCGCCGGTCTGGATCGCATCGTTGTCCCGAACGGCAACATTGTCGGTCAGCGGGGCATCGGCAAAAGCCCGCCTGAGTATAGCCGTCGTAATGGTTAAACCATACAACGGTCCATACCCCCTTCCCCGATATTGAGAAGCCGGAATCCGGATCGTATAGAGCCGGTTAACCTGAAGCCCCGGACGATTCGGACGTAATACCCCGCTGGTATCGATCACATTCGACTGGTTGAAATAATACGTACCTTCCGCATCCGTAGTCTGCGTTCCGACCAGTTGATTTTCGTCGTTATAAAGTTCCAGAATAACATTTGGAAGCACCTGTTCGTCGGAGTCCTGAATGCCGTTTTTGTTTGTATCAATCCAGACCCGATTCCCGATTTCAAGCGACTTGGCGGTGCATAATACCTCAATCCCCCCTACCCCTGAGGCTTTGCCAAAAAGGTTATTCCCGTTGTTTGGCGGAATTTCGGTTAACAGCTGAAAGCCCCGGATTTCCTGACCGGTCGTATTATTCAGGACCCGGTAACCGTTTGAATAAATATCGCCGCCACGTGACTCATTGATCGGGTCAAATGCCGACATGATTAGTTCATTGGTACCCGGCACAAGGCCAAGGGCGCCATCGGCGGTTTCGGTGTGACTGTCTTTGTTGAAGTTGTCGCCGGTGTAGAACTCGTATTCAATGGGGCTATACGTTGCTTCCAGATACTGTCCGCCGCCTTTATCACCACATTTACCAAGCTGTTCCAGATCGTATACCGGTTTGTTGATGGATCCGGAGTTGCATATACGCAGCACATCGCCGCCGGCCCTCAGGTTGAACCGACGATAAAGCGTATTGTCATCGGTACGTTTAGAGCCTTGCGGATCAGGCCCGTCAAAAATACCCTGATGGCCGAAACGGTCCATAAAAGCGACCACAAGCGAACCGTCATCGTCAAAAACGATATCTGACAGTAACGCCTGCGGACATACGAGTTCCCAGCGGTATCCTAAGCTCCATACCTCTCCCGGCGATTCGTTATAATTTGTCCAGTCGGGATCATCGGTCCAGGGCTGCCATTTCCCGTGTTCACGGATAAACTCCCCGCCGGAGATATTGCCCCGCAGATAATCCAGTGAAAAATCGATAACGGGCGAAAATACGTGTGTCAGTACGTCGAGCTTGTAGATGTAAGCATGCAGATCCTGGTATTGTTTGGAAATACTGCCGTCGCAGACCGTCCCGATGTAAACGTTATCCCCTCTGACGCCTAATCCATAGGGCCGGACCATGCCGCCGTTGCAGGCCGGTGTCGGCAGGTCATAGGCCAGCACATCGGCCGCCGTCGGAAAGGTCGACGGGTTCTTATCGCTATCGATGGCAATACGGTAAAGGCGGTTTTCGTTCAGGCTGACCACAAAGAGGTACTGCCCGTCGTTCGACATATCCATATCGCCGAACGAGATTTTTCCTACTGCATCTGTTGGATTTCCATTGGCATTGATCAAATCCAGGTAGTAATCGCTTTTCATGTGCGGATCACTGCCGGTATTTACGGTTACCGTGCCGCCATTGATGTGTGCAACAGTCATCCCGTTGAGATTCAGCCACTCAAACGACCGGGAGGCCGACGGGTCCTTAATATCTGCCGTCACGTAAATAACGCCGGTTCCGCCGGGACCAAAGGCCGTATGCCGCCGCATAAACGACGCGGAATAAAGCCAGCCTGTTTCGCGGTCATAGGCAGTTCCCCAGATAGATCCTACGGTAGTGGCAGGCGCGTTCGGGTGGCCGACATCGTTCGGGTCTTTACCGTTTGCATTATACGGGATGTTGGCCAGCAGGTTGTCTCCCAGAGTGGTACCGGCACCAATAACAAAACACACCACAGAAACCGGTGGGGTAGCTTCGCAGAAATCACCCGGATAGTTGATGGCAAAATTGACGTCGGTGGCCGGGCCATGCACAAACTGAACACTGGTTCCGTTTTTACCGACACCCGGTGCATACGCCCCCGGGAAAAATTTTTTCAGTGAATCGGGGACAGAGAATTCGATCCGCACGGCTTCCCCCGGTGCCGCAGCCGGTGACAAGGCAAACAAGCCGTCTGCCCCGGAAACAGCCGATGCCATCAGCGAGTTATCGGATTTAAATGCCTGAATGACGATGCCTCTTACACCAATATCACCCGTATCAGCGGTCCCGTTGTTGTTGAAGTCACGAAATACCTTACCAGACTGCGCCAATACCGATGAAAATGTAAGTATTGATATGGTTACTGGTAAGACTATTTTTAAAATTTGTGCATATAATTTCGCCATACGTGTTGAGTTATTCTCAATTGGATATACCTCACCCGTAGCAAAAAAAATGCCCTATGTCTCAGATCAAGACACTTAATAAACAATATGATACTATAAGTATATTTTATGACTACTTTTTAGCGTCAAATAACCATCAGTTCATGTTTACATAAATCAATAGTTAGTAACATCAAATTCTGTGCCATATTTTCAGAATACTATGCCAACCAGCAAAAAGGGCTTTCCACCGTATGGAAAGCCCTTTTACACATGAAATCATGTTGTTGCTTAACGAACTCTGGAGCGCCTGATAACGACTGGCACACAGATTGCTTCGGGGCATTCGCAGTTTGCGCTGATTGTTATTGTTTGCTCCCGGAAGCACCCCAAACTATTGTATACCCGTACGATATAGGTCTTTGTCTGACTCAGTCCACTTAACAGAGTTCCATCCGACGGAACCGGTAATGTGGCAGGATTCGTCGCCGTGAAACTGGTTCCTTCAGTAATGGCATAGCGGTAGGCGGCAGCCACAGTTGCCGATCCTAATCCTGTGATGGTCAGGCTACCGTTTGCCTGTGGCTGGTTCGCTACGCAGGTCGGTGACTTAGCCACCAGACTGAATGCCGGTATACTGTCTTCTTCAATAATGAGCGGGCAGCACGATAACGTCGGGCATTTCCCCGGCTGATCATCAACTACAACGCGGTATTCGCCGGGCGCTGTAGCCGTATAGCTGTTCAGTATACCATCATAAACTACCGTTTCCGGTGCAGTACCCACCCGGCGCAGCCACTGGTAACGGCTATAGCCGGCAGGTGCACTGACCTGAATCGCATATCCCGAATCCTGACATACCCGTATCGGTATTGAGGTACATACCGTATTGGTATCGCCCGGAATCGTGGCCGTGTTATAGACGACACCTTCGCTGGTTGCGCTGGCGGAGAACGTCAGGGTAACCGTTGTATTGGGCGGCAGGCTAATTAACGTCCATAAACTAACCGGCGTGCCCTGCTGATATACCCCCTGCGAAACACTCACCGAACCGGGAACGACCGCCAGCCCGCTGCTGAGGGAGTCACGGACGATCACGTTCGTAGCCGTACCCCGCCCTGTATTACTCAGGACAACGGTATACGAGATCACCTCTCCAACTGCGGCTTTGGTCTTATTGACATACTTTTCGAGTGCAAGTTCCGGTAATAACTGCACCAGCAAACTGATAGTGGCCGATACCTGACACTGTGGTCCGGTTGTACAGGTTGCCGTATAAACCGTATTGACCGTCGGACTCACAACAATACTGGTTTTTGCCTGCCCGGTCGACCAGACAACGGTGCCACTGTCGCAGCCTGTGCCGGTAAGCGTTACACTAGTGCCCTCGACCGGAATCACCGAACTGGCGGTTAAGGTCAGGGCCGGAATCGGGTATACCATCACCGTCCCCGTCGCAACCTCAACAATGGAGCCGTTTGTACAGGTCACACTATATTCGGTCGAAACCGTCGGCCTAACCACTACCTGTGTCGTTGTAGCCCCTGTACTCCACTGTAGCCGGGCATCGCAACCGATAGCCGACAGGGTTACGCTCTGTCCGGCGCAGATAATGCCGTTATCAGTAAAGATCATCAGATTGATCGGGGCACCGCCGACGGTTACGCTGGCGGTGGTTATACAGTTTGGCTGTGTGATACAGGTTACCGAATAGGTATTGCTGATAGTCGTTGCTTCAACCACAGCAATCCGGCCGGTATTACCCGGTACATTCCAGATGAAGGACCCGTTTTCGCAGCCGGCAGCGGTTAGTGTCACGTTACTGCCCTGCGTTACGGTCAGGCTTGATGCGGTCAGTGTCAGGCTCGGGATAGGCACAACCGTTACGGTACCGATGGCGGTTGTCGTGTTTGTAACAGTTGTACAGCGGGCCGTATAGCTCAGCACTGAGGTAGTTGTCAGCGCCGCATTGGTAGTTACCGAAATTACGGCTGAATTGCTGGTAAAGGCGCCCGGGCCTGTCCACAGCAGTGTGCCCTGGCAACCGGTTGCCGTCAGCGAGGTGGCAGCGCCGGCACAGACCGTTTTCGAGAGGACACTCACCGTGGCGGGTACCGTACAGCTTGCCGGTGCGGCATAGGTCCGGCTCGCCGATCCGCAGATGGTGGCTGACGAGAGAACCGAAACCGTATGCGTACCGCTGCCCGAATTCAGGCCGGTCAGCGAAAAGGCCACCGAGGCTTGTCCAGCCGTAACCGACACCACTGACCGTACGGTCCCGTCCGTAACCGTCAGACTACCGGCCGGCGTATTGGTCAGGTTGACCGTTCCCGTAACCGTATACAGGTTTGTTACCGGATCACACTGTTCGGGTGTGGCGGTTAAGGCCAGCGCACAGGTACAGGTTGTTTGCGGTAATGTGACTGAAATCACCGTTGAGCAGCAAGGGCCGTTGAAAATAATGATGTTGTAAGCCGTTCCGGTAGTAGCCGCCGGGTTCGATAACCCGGTAAAGGCCACGGCACCGCTTACGACAGCTGTATTGGTTGTTGCGGTATAGGCAGGCGGTGTTGTCTGACTAGCCGGATACAGTGCTACTTTATCTCCGTTGGTAATAGTTGCTAACCGGATAGACGCATTACTCAATGCCGTTGTCGCATTACAGGTTGACGGTGTTACCGACAGTGTGTAGGTTGATGTCAGACAGACAAATCCAACGTCAAAGGTATGATTCACTTCGCCCAGGCTACCGGTTGTCAGACTGACGACCGGAGCCGTAATCCCCGCCACGGTGCCGATCTGGGCATCCGAATCGTTCAGGTCATTGGCGGTCGCCGAGGTACTGTTTACGGCGGAGAGCTCATATTTCCCGTTATCAACCGTAAGCGTCGATCCGCTGAACTGATTACCGGTCCCAAAAACAAGCTGATAGGCCGTATTTGGCTGAACGAGTGTGTAGGAGAAATAATATTCACCCGCCGCATTGGTTGTTGTTGATGCCACCAGCGTGGTTCCTCTGTATAAGGCCACCCGAACGTTGGGCAGGCCTTTTTCGCAGGCATCCTGAATACCGTCTTTATCGGTATCTACCCACACGCGGTTACCGATCTGCAGATGTTGCACCAGATTACAGGTGAGTTCCATATCCCCTAGCCCGGCGGCTTTTCCGAACGTGCCGGGTGCCGGGTCAGCATTGGATGTTGCCGTCTGATAAACCACATACGCATCATTGACCAGACCACTTATGTTGTTCATCCGGCGCACACCGCCGGAAAAAGGCGTAAAGCTGTAATCTGTATTCACTCCGGTCGGGTCCATAACGCCGGTTACGACCTCACCCGATCCCGGACGGAGGGCCAGTGAACCGAAGCCGATTTCAGAGTGATACAAGCCATCCCCTAAATCTACCCCGGAATCATCATTATAAAACTCGCCGAAGCCAGGCCCCTGATTATTCTTGTTTGCATAACCGGTTGCCGGTCCTGCTTTGGCTGCGTTCTCCAGGACAAACGTTCCGTTCCGGTAAAAGGCGCGGAGAATATCCCCGCCGATGTGCCCATTATACAGGATAGACGTTCCGCTGGTGCTATAGTTCCGGTAACCGGTCTGTAAGCCCGTGCGGTCATTGAAAGCCAGTACCAGTGAACCGTCAATATCGAACTCGATATCGCTCAGGATCGGCGTTGGGCGCGTTACATTAAAAAGCGGGTTATAATCGGCTGTAATAAACAGGTTACTGAATGAATCCGTCCATGGATACCAGCCCGTAACATTTCGGTTTCCACCGTCCGGAAAGCCCTTCGGGTAAGTCAGCGGGAAATCAAAAACCGGCTGCGCCGAGAACGTATTGGTGGCCGGGTCGAAGGCAAAAACACCGGCCCGCATGTCGGAACGCGTCCCGGCAGATCCGTCACAAATGGTCCCGACATAGACCTTGCCTTTATTGTATTTTACGGCCCATGACCGTTGCTGACCGTTTGTGCATCCCAGCCCCGGCACGGCATAGGGGCCGCCTTTTAGCGTAATACTGCCGGTATTTAAGGTTATGTTATAGACCGACAAATCGAGCGCATAGAGTGAATTATTGCTCAGATTGAGGAAATACAGTGTTTCTCCGTCGCTCGACATGCTCATCCCTCCGATACCGATCTTTCCGATTGCGGTAAACGATTGCGGATCGTTGGATGGCTGGGTTTTATCGCCAACCAGCCCGCGGGCGCTATTGCTGATAAATGCCCCGACATTAACGCCCAGGTTGCCAACCTTGATATAACTCAGCGACTGCGGGCTTGACGGGTTCGTCAGGTTCGTAATATAAATAGCATCCAGCCCCCCCGGCCCCAGACCCGAGTGTCGTTTAATGGTGGCTGCGCTGAAGAGGCGTTTCGTATACTTGCTGTAGACCTGTGCCCAAGTAGACCCCAGGGTCGAGGCCGGAATCATAAACGTTTTTGTACCGCCTGAGCCTGAGCTGTTATAGGGGAACCCAACCAGTACATCGCCTGAAGCAGCACTTCCGGCAACCAGCGGATCGCCGCTGACGTAACAGGGAGTAATAATCAGCGGATTGTCCTGACAATAATCGATAGGGTCATTGACACCCAGATTGACATTACAGCTGGCCGCATCCACAAACTGAACGGTGGTTTTGCTACCTGCCCCATACACGGTAGATGTGTTCAGAAACGCCGGTGGAATATTGGTAAACTCAACCCTGACGGGATACACAACGGCCCCGCCTATGCTCCATTTCCCGAACGCATCGGTCGTTGCCTGATACAGGGTATTATCACAAGCATAAGCCTTTATGGTCACGCCGGCGACTCCGTTTGTTTCTCCGGCATCCAGTACTCCATCACTATCGTAGTCATTAAATACGACGCCCCCTAACCCACCGGTCTGACACACCAGCGGGTTGCAGGATGCAGGGACCGTATAGCTGGCAGTAACAGGGGTTGTGCAGGAAGTGGTATTCAGAAAGCGGGCTGAAACGGTTGTACTGGACGGGCCGTTAGCATTGATCTCGAAGGCTACGACCTGGGGCGAAACAATGGTTTGCGAACCGGCCGGCGTACTGGTACCATTGTTACCATAGTTTACAGTAATAGCGTCCGGTGTAATGGTCCGGCTTTGGGCTCCCGTAGTGACAACAATGTAGCTGTTTACCGGCGCGCTTGTCCAGCTGACTTCCACACTGACAGTTGCTTTACTGCTTCCTGTTACAGAATAACAGCCGGAAACCGTAACCTTCTTAATGGCAATGGCGCATTGCCCGAAAACAGTAATTGTTGCGAAGAATAAAAGAGCAATACATAACGTACCGCCCCGTATAAACGGGGTGTAGAAAGGTCCCATAATGTTCCAAAAGTTTTCGATGCCAAAAGTGCCTGTAATACGTTTATACAGGGCAAAAAAAATGCCGCGCGTAAACGGAGGCAACAATTCAGGCTTTCTTGAAACTTTTGAAGCTTAAAATAAAACCATTTCTCAGAAGATAGTCACAAAAGATAGAAGCGGATCGGTCAGTAACTGTATCAGCAAAAGTAATGCCATAGACTTTGTCTTAGTCCGTTTTTTTACTTATTTAATTACTTATAAAAAAAATTTCATTTTTTCAGCCTTTTCAGGTAACAGGAAAGCGTTACGGGATGTAATGCTTTCCTGTTAAATCTCTGATTTTGATTACTTAATTCTGGTAACCGTAACAGGAACACAGGCCGGTAGCGGACAATCACAGCTGACTGTAATGGTTACGGCAACATCCCTGTAACAACCGGTTGCATTTGTCATCCGGATTGTGTATGTCTGTGTTGCACTCAGGTTCCGGATTAATACGCCGTCGGCGGGAATTTGCGTAGCCAGACTGGCCGTATTCTGATCAAATATTGCCCCTGCCGAATACTGATAGGTATACTGACCTGTTCCGACAGACGTACTCAATTCAATCTGCCCGTTGGCCTGCGGCTGACTCCCCGAGCAGGTCGATGCTCTGGCTACCAGACTGAACGACGGGATACTGTCTTCCTCAATAAGCTGCGGGCAGCAGGCATCCTGCGGACACCCGCCGGCATTTACCCGCACGATATACGAACCAGCCTGCGTAGCGGTATAGCTGTTCAACGGCCCGTCGTAAACAATCTGTTCCGGCTGACCGGCTACCTGGCGAATCCACTGGTACTGGCTATAACCGGCCGGGGCAGTCAGACGGATGGCATAATTGCTGCCCTGGCAGACTTTAAACGCCACCGATGTACAAACCGTAGTGGTATCGCCCGGTACATTAGCGCCGTTATAGATAACTCCTTCTGACAGCACACTGGCCGAAATCACCAGCGCCGCCGTACCATTGGCCGGCAAACTGGCCAGCGCCCAGGTACTGACCGGTATTCCCGGCGTATATGTCCCCGATGTCACACTGGCTGTAGCTGGCTGATAAGCAGCCAGGCTGCTGCTGATCGAGTCGCGGACCACCACATTACTGGCCGTAACCGGACCGGTATTGGTCAGTACCAGCGTATAGGTAATGACATCACCGACCTGCGCCTTGCTGGTACTAACCAGTTTTGTCAGCCTTAACCCACACTGTTCACAGACAAATCCGGCATCGTATGTGTGATTTACCCAGCCGCTGTTTCCGGTAGTGAGGCTGATGACGGGAGCTACCAGACTATTCACTCCGCCAACGGCGGCATCGGAATCGTTCAGGTCATTCCCTGTGCCGGTTGTACTATCAGCGGTAGTGAGCTGATAGCGGATCGCTCCTAATGTCAGAGCATTGCCGGTAAACTGCCCCTGTACCCCGAAAACCAGCTGGTAAGCGGTATTAGGCAATAACGTTGTATCAGCATCGGTACCGCTCCATATACCGGTAACCAGCTTGCTCTTCGCAGAAAAATAGTACTCGCCGTCTGTATTGGTTTCAGTGACAGCGATCAGGCTTCCGTTTTTATAGAGACCGACTTTGACCCCGGGCAAGGCCGGTTCACAGGCATCCTGAATCCCGTCATGGTTGCTGTCGATCCAGACGCGGTTACCGATTTCCATATACTGCACCTGATCACAGGCCAGTTCGAGATCGCCGAGGCCGGCGGCTTTGCCGAATGTGCCGTCGGCAACCGCCCCCGGATCATTGAAGGTATCGGGCGTAGCATACACTACATAGGCATCGTTGACCAGACCGGTACTGTTGTTCATCCGGCGGATACCGGCGGCCCAGTTAATAAACGGATAGGGCGTATTGATGCCAAGCGGGTCCATGGCCGCCGAAATTACTTCGCCGGAGCCGGGCCGGAGCGCCAGCGCACCCAGGCTATTTTCGGAATGGTTCAGGCTATTACCGAAATCAACCCCCGAATCATCGTTATAAAATTCACCGAAGCCAGGACCCTGGTTGTTACCGGCTCCATATCCGGTGGCAGGCCCTGCCTTGGCATTGTTTTCCAATACATACGTCCCGTTTTTGAAATAGGCCCGCAGGATATCGCCGCCGATAATACCCGTATAGTCATTGTTATTATTACCATCCAGCCCATAATTCCGGAAGCCGGACTGCAGGCCCGTCCGGTCGTTGAAGGCCAGAATCAGCGAGCCGTCAATATCGAACTCGATATCGCTGAAAACAGGCTGCGGATGATCGAGAAAAGCGCTGTTGGGAGTCGTGTAGGTAGCTGATATTAACTCACTGAAATTGTCAGTCCACGGAAACCAGCCGGTAATATCTGTCGCACTTACGTCCGGATAGCCTTTCGGATATGTCAGCGGGAAGTTAAAGACAGGGGTACTGTTGAAGGTTTCTGTAACCGGATCAAAGGCAAACACACCGGCAACCAGATCGGAGCGTGTTCCGTCTGCGGCATCACAAACGGTTCCGACATAGACCTTGCCTTTGTTGTATTTAACCGCCCAGGAGCGTTGAGCCCCATTGATACAGCCGAGGTCCGGTACTGCATAAGGCCCGCCTTTCAGGCTGATATCACCCGGATCGCCAGAGAGGTTGTATGCCGTCAGATCAAGTGCATACAGGGCATTCTCTCGGATGTTCATCAAATACAGCGTTTTACTGTCGGACGACAGGCTCATGCCGCCGATACCGACCTTACCAATGGCCTCAAACGCCTGTTGGTCGACCGATGGCGAGGTGCGGTCCGGTACCAATCCACGGGATATATTGTCATCAACCGTACCGACATTAATCCCGAACGAACTCAGACTGATATAAGCCGGCGTTCCCGGATTACCCGGATCCGACAAATCGGTCACGTAAATAGCATCCAGTCCACCCGGGCCCAGCCCGGCATGCCGTTTGAGTATGGCCGCGCTGAAGAGTTGTTTCGTCGCTTTATTGTACACCTGTGCCCAGGTTGTTCCGACGTATTGCCCCTGGATGGTAAACGTTTTAGGCCCGCTCATGCCGGTGCTGTAATACGGAAAACCAACAATTGCATCGGCCGTTGCCGAAGAGCCGCCCTGGAGCGGATCGCCCATGACGTAGCAAGGCGTAATGATCATGGGAGCACTCTGGCAGTAATCGAGCGGGTCATTGACACCGAGGCTCACCTCGCAGCTGCTGCCTGTAACAAACTGCACGGTCGTACGGCTACCGGTACCGTTAGGCGTAGACGTGCCCAGATAGGCCGCCGGTATATTACTAAATTCAACGCGGACCGGATACGCAATACCGGTTTCAGTAAGTAACCACCGGCCGGTGGCATCGGAGGTTGCCTGATACTGGTTATTGTCGCAGTCATAAACGTTGATAACGACACCGGCAACGCCATTGGTCTCCCCTGTGTCGTGAATGCCGTTTGCGTTGTAATCGTTGAAGACGATGCCCCCCAGCCCACCACTCAGACAGGCAGCCGGAACACAAGCGGCCGGCGCGGTAAACGAAGCCGTTGCCGAACAGGATGGGTTAGAAGCAAAAACCGCAGACACCGCCCCTGTACTGCCATCGGCATCAATCTCAAAAGCAATGGTCTGGGGTGACACAATGGTCTGTATACCGCTTGGCGGCGTTGTACCGTTGTTACCGTAGTTTACCGTGACAGGCCCCGGCGTCAGGGTCCGGCTTGCCGTTCCTGATGTCACGACAATGTAGTCATTGGCAGGCGGATTCGCCCAGCCAATATTGACACTGACGGTCGCTTTACCGGACCCGCTAACGGAATAACATCCCGATACCGTAACCTGTCTGATTGTTAAAGCGCACTGACCCAAGGCAGTGTAATAACTAAAGCAGACCAGCAAACAGAATAGACTGCTTGCCGGACGTAACATCCGGTAAAAATGTACCATAACTTTCCTGTGCCAAAAATGCCTGTTTACTCTTTTAAAAGGTACAAAAAAAATGCCGTATTCGTGAGGCTGTTCCGAATACGGCATTAAGGTACGCTTTTAGTGCATTTTATACACTTTTCGCACTATAGCAACTCATAAAAGTTATTTTCCAATTTACAGTTAAATTATTAGCAATTTTTGTACCAAAATGACACAATTAAGATACCAATAAGTCATTTATTTTCACTTATTGGTAAAACGCCTAACTCATGCGAAAAAGAAGTAATGCGTTTACCGGCCGCTTCCCGGCGCTCCGGTTAGCATATGGCCCTCACAAATAAAAACGCCCCGGTACCATACCGGGGCGTTTCTGCATGCGGCAAACGGCTGTTATGGGTTTACGAGCCGTGTTCTGCGGATAGTAACCGGTACGCAGACTTGTGGCGGACAAGCACAGTTCACCGTCAGCGTCACCGTAACATCCCGGTAGCAGCCTTGCTGGTTGTACACCCGCACGGTATAGGTTTGTGTGGTATTCAGGTTGCTGAGAATAACCCCGTTTGCCGGTACGGTAGCGGCTACCCCTGGCAGCGCCGCTCCCGGAGTAAAGGTTGCTCCGGCTGATACCTGATACGTAAACTGCGTCGGATCGGTACCCAGACCCATGATCGTCAGACTGCCGTTGCCTTGCGGCTGGGTGTTCAAACAGGTAGGCGACTGTGCCATGACCGTAAACTGCGGAATACTGTCTTCTTCTACAATAAACGGACAGCATGATAAGTCAGGACACTGACCCTGAACATCGTTCACCACCACTCTGTACTCACCGCCCCGGGTTACGGTAAAGCTTGAAAGCGTTCCGTCATAAACCAGTGTTTCAGACGATGTCGGTGTTGCGCGGCGGAACCATTGGTAACGGACATACCCTTCCGGTGCATTCAGCAGGAAGGCATAATCCGTTCCCTGACAGACGCGGATCGGGATGGTCGTACAGACAGAAGCCGTACTGCCAGGCACCGATGCCTTATTGTAAACAACGCCCTCGGCCGTCACGCTGGCCGAGAAGGTAAAGGTAGCGGTACTGTTAGCGGGTAATGATGGTACCACCCACACACTGACCGGTGATCCCGGTGAGTATGTACCCACAGACGGCATTACCGATGCCGTCAGAATCTCCAGCCCGTAGCTGACCGAATCACGAACCTGAACATTAGTCGCCTCGCCGGTTCCGGTATTGGCTAACACAATCGTGTAGGAAATGATATCACCCAACCGGGCACGGGATGCACTAACCAGTTTGGTAACCGTCAGCAGCGGCGTTTGCGGCGCCATGACCATCACTGTAACCGTGGCTACAGACTGGCACTGCGGACCGGTTGTACAAGTGGCCGTATAGGTTGTGGTCGCCGTCGGACTATCCACAAGGCTCATCATACCGTTGGCGGTTGATCCTGTTGACCAAACCAATGTGCCGCCAACGCAGCCGGTGGCCGTAATCGTTACGCTTTGCCCCGGCGTAATACCCGGGCTTGAAGCAGTTAAGGCAATGGCTGGTGAACCCTGCACGGTAACTGTCGCTGAACCGGTCACCGTAGTGATGTCGTCAGAGCAGCTGGCAGAATATACCGTAGTGACAGCCGGATTTACCACTATGGCTGCCGTTGTTTCTCCGGTACTCCAGAGCAGATTCGCCGTACAACCGTTTGCGGTCAGCGTTGCGGATTGGTTGCCGCAGATAATACCACCGGTAACCAGCACATCCAGTACAGGCGGCACCAGACCGATCCGTACCTGGTCGGTGCCCCGGCAGTCTGGTCCGGTCGTACAAGTTACCGAGTACAAGGTCAGTGCACCGGATGCAATCACAATAGAAGCCGTAGATTCGCCGGTCGACCACAACAGTGTTCCGTTCTGACAGCCGCTTGCGGTCAATGTTACACTGTTTGTCGACGTACTACGC
The DNA here is from genome assembly GCF_001870735.1 of Arsenicibacter rosenii. GTDB lineage: Bacteria > Bacteroidota > Bacteroidia > Cytophagales > Spirosomataceae > Arsenicibacter > Arsenicibacter rosenii. The sequence goes on from NZ_MORL01000039.1 coordinate 13,921, forward strand.
TGCGCTGTGATGGTCACGTCAGGCGTCGGCACTACGGTAATGGTTCCGACCGCTGTAGTCGTTTCCACATTGGTCGTACAGGTAGCTACGTAGCTTAATGTTGTCAGGGCTGTTGTACCGGCCGATGTCTGAACTGTCAGGACATTACCGGTTACGGTACCCGCACCCGGATTGTTGAAGGTTACCGTATTCGTACAGCCAATAGCCGTCAGGCTGGCTGGCTGGCCGGCGCAAACCGTTGTGCTGCTGACAACGAGCGAGGTCGACGGCAAGCCGGTTACGGTCACTGAAGCCGTACCCGTACAGTTTGGCTGGTTTGTACAGGTTACGGAATAGACATTGGTGGTGCCTGTCACCATCACCTGCGCCGATGAACCGGAAACGCTGCCCGTGATGGTACCGAATGTACATCCTTGCGTTGTCAGCGTAATCATGCTGCCTTGTACAACCGTCAGGCTGGAAGCCGTCAGCGTCAGGCTCGGCACCGGTACAATGGTTACCGTACCAACCGAAACGGCGGTAGAACTATAGAGCACACAGGTAGCCGTATAGCTGACCACGGTCTGTACCGTCAGGCTGGCCGACGTACTTACGGATACGACCGATGTATTGGCCCCGCCGGTAATACCGGTGCCGGCCCACTGAATGGTACCCGGACAGCCGGTTGCGGTCAGGCTGGCCGGTGAACCGGCACATACCGTAGCTGATGAAGCCGTTACTGAGGCTGGTACCGTACACGAAGCCGGTGCGTTAAAGGTCAGGCTCGCTGCGCCACAGGCCGATGCCGATGAGAGAACGGCAGCCGTCTGCAGGCCTGCACCACTGGTGAGCCCCGTCAACGTAAACGGCAGTGAGGTAGTCGCCGCCGAAACGCTCAGCACAGCCGATGCCGTACCAACGGTTACAGTTACGCTGCCGGCCGTTGTATTGGTAAAGTTTACGGTTCCGCTCAGGGTATACTGGTTTGTCACCGAGCTACAGGCTCCCGGCGTAACTGTCAGCGACAGGTAGCAGGGGGCTGTCAGACCAAAATCAAAGTTATGTACCGCACCGCCATCACTGCCGGTGGTAAACCGTACACACGGGCGGCCGGTTTCAACCACCGCATCGTTGTTGCTGATGGTTGTACCGGAGTTGATGCTTGTACTTTCACCGATTCGCGGTGATACGCTGGTCAGCGACAGGAAATTACCTGTCACAACCGTTCCGGTACCCAGACTGCTGATGACCACCGCATACGAGGTGTTATAGGTCAGGGCCGTGGTAACAGCGGCTGACGTTGAGGTAACGGTTGAACTGCTGGCTGACGAAAAGTAATATTCACCGGCGGCATTGGTCGTCACCGACGCCAGAACCGTTGTTTTTGCACTGTTGTATAACTGCACGACGGCGCCGGCAACTGGCTGTTCGCCCGGGTCCTGGATACCGTTCTGATTCTGGTCGAACCACACACGGTTACCAATCTGGATTGGTGCCGGGCCACAGAGCAGTTCAACATCGCCGATTCCGTTTGCTTTGCCGTATGACGTAATGTCGTTGTCGGTATACAGGTAAAAGCCGGCCGTCGGCGAGCTCGTTGTGAAACTTTCACCGGCCTTGGCACCGGTTGCATTCACCAGTCTTTTTATACCACCGGTATTAAAAATATCGTTCGGGTCCATAGCGGTCATAATTACCTGGCCACTGCCCCCCAGTACGGCAAGTCCCCCCAGGGAGCTTAGCTGGTGGTTAGCCCCCTGCTGGACGCGGTCGCCCCAATAGAATTTACCATTGCCAGGTCCCTGACCGGCTGTTTGAGCTGTTGTGTTAGACGGAATCGTACAGGTCGAACCATTGCTCTCTATTGTCCACGAATCGGCAGCAGTACATTTCCCTGCCCGCAATATTTCTCCCGGAGAAATAACGCTGACAAAATCAGTCCGGCTGCTTATAGGGAAATAATTCTGATAACCCATCTGATCACCGAAGCGGTCACGTACGCCCAGAATCATATCGCCGTTAACGTCAAATTCAATATCGGTTAACCACGGTTGCGGATAACTGGCAATCACAGGATTCGCACCGGTCAACCGGTCAGCACGGAAGTTATTGGTCCATGGCCGCCAGTATTCAGCTCGTGCCTGAGGAGCCGTTATTGCTGAATAATCGGCGTTGGTCGGCGCTTTCAGGTAATTCATGGGAAAGCTCAGGGCGACAGCCGTTGTGGCAGTGGATCCTGTAATGCCAAATGCATAAACAGTACCCTGCAAACCCGTGGTCGGACCGTATGTATCGGCCACACCATCATTATTCGTATCCGCAACAATCAGGTCCTCACGGGTACAGACTACACCAACGTATACCTTTCCCCGATGGTATTTAACCGCAAATGGCCGGTAGCTGGTACCGGTCGAACAGTTATTGGGAATGCTGAAGCTTACCGTATCTTTGGTGGCAATTGTAATCTGATACAGCCGCCGGTTAAACAGGTTAACCACGTAGAGATACTGCTCATCGTCAGAAATATCAATATCACCAAGGCCTACCTTTCCGACCAGGCTGAATGACTGAATGTCATAACTGGCTTCACCTGCCGATGTCGATAAGGTCCCGTGTAGTGCAGGGCCCGCTCCTGCAACGCTGCTAAAGTTAAAAAACGGTGTTGCGGCTGTCGTGCCGGATTGCAGGTCAGCGGCAAGCGTCGTTACATAGATTGCACCGGCTCCCCCGGGTCCATAACCAACATGGCGTTTCTGAAAAGCGGCCGTAAAGAGCTGCCGCGTTGTTTTCTTGTAGGCCAGTCCCCAGACCGAACCAACAGCGAGCGCATTGGCAATGCTGGCATGAGTCGGACGGGCATCTCCGGTCGTACTGTACGGAACCCCGACAATCACATCCCTCCCACCGGCAAGCGCCGTGTTGGTGACCGGTGTTGCAGTCGTTGGTGTGCCGGAGACAAAGCAGGTCGTAATGACTTCCGGATTCTGTGTGCTACAGTAATTCTGCGGGTAGTTAATCCCGAAATTGACGCCTGTTACAGAGGCAGCCACCGTCACAAACTGAACGTTGGTGCCGTTGCCGGTTCCCCTGAAACTGCTTTGGTCTCCCTGCGGCAGGTTAGTAAATTCAATCCGGAATTGGCCCGCACCGGTCGTAAGAGTATATGTTCCGGTCGATGAAGTGGTAACCGACAATGGTGAGGTCGCTGTATTACTACTATATGCGGTAACGATAATACCCGGAACGCCTACATCTCCTGCCGATACCCCCGTTGCATTTGCCGGGGCTGTTCGTAATCCATCACTGTTAAAATCGCGGTAGACTACCCCCGAAATGGTTTGCGCTTTCAGGTCTGCGGATAGATATCCCCCGCCCAATAACAGCAATAAAAGGCATAGAAGCCTTTTTCGGTTTGCAGGTGATTTAATAATAGTAAAACAATTCTCCATAATGTTTCCTAAAAAATGAAACAGTAAACATTTTATACACATTTTTACGGCAATGGTCATGCCAAATAGGCGCATATCGGACTATTTTCTACTTAAAAACTACAGCAACGGATATTTAACCAAATTTCCATATTCAATACAAAAAGTTTACATATTTATAAAAATAAATACTAATTCAGAATTTTACCTGTCCTGTTTACTCAAAAGGTGTGCCAATACGATATGTCCCTACCAGATAAGTAAAAAAAAACCCTGAACGGAAACATCCGTTCAGGGCCTCATATTAAAATACTATGTTACTATCTAAATCCGTGTCCGGGTCTTTCTGATGCTGATTGGCACACAGATTTCCGGCGGACAGGCACAGTTTACCGTCAGCGTCACCGTTACATCCCGGTAGCAACCCAACTGGTTGTAGATACGGACCGTGTAGGTCTTCGCTTCACTCAGGCCACCGGCCACTACCCCATCCTGAGGCAAATTCTGTAGCGTCGGATTGGCTACGGTAAAACTACTGC
>NZ_MORL01000004.1 GCF_001870735.1 Arsenicibacter rosenii
GATTAACTATCTCGCAACTTGGATTAATTGCTACTGATTTTCTTTAATAGTACGCCGGTCGGCGACCGGCTAACGTGCGGCCGTGGGTTACACTACGACCAACGGGGTGAGCCGTGATGATGTAGCCGGTAGTTTGGCCCGGACTGACGGGTATGAACTATATCCATCCGGAAGAATCATCAACGTAGTACAGAATTCTATCGAATTGATCCAATTTCCGGGTAAAAGGGCTTGGATATGTTTTCTCATATGAGTAAATTGAGAACCTATCTAAACCCCTCTGAACCATGAACATAAAACAAATCTTGCAGCGTAAGCCAATCAACACAATTTACTCGGTTAGTCCTGACGAATCGGTTTATCACGCTCTGGAGCTTATGGCCGAGAAAAACATTGGTGCCGTACTGGTCATGGCCGATGGAAACCTGACGGGGATTTTCTCCGAACGGGATTATGCCCGCAAAGGGATTCTGATGGGCCGGGCCTCCAAAGAAACGCACATTCATGAGGTAATGACCAGCAAACTGATTACCGTCACGTCGACCGATAAGCTCGAAGACGCAATGCGGATCATGGCCGACAAGCACATCCGCCACCTGCCGGTCGTTGACGAAGGCACGCTGATTGGTATCATATCCATCAATGACGTGGTGTCAACGATTATTAATGACCAGAAGGCACGAATTAATTCCCTTGAGAGTTATATAACCGGTAGTATGTATTAAAAACAGAAAAGCAGGTTACGGATCATGGCACATAATTCCGGGCGCATCAACTCTACGGAATTCATAATTCGTAACTATATTTGTTTTTCTCTTTTTTAACCACCGGTATTATTTTGACTGAAATACTTGATAAACCCCGGCAAGAGGTTTTGAAATTATATGGCAACCGGCTCCGTCTGCGCGTATGCGGCCTCTATCGCGAAGGAGATCGTCTGTTAATGGTTCGCCATCGTGGCATTGGCCCGACCGATACATTCTGGTGCCCTCCCGGCGGGGGTCCGCAGTTCGGGGAGGCAGCGCATGAAGCCCTCGTCCGTGAATTTGCGGAAGAAACCGGACTGAAAATTGCGGTTGGTGATCTGTTGTTCGTCAACGAGTTTATGCAGCCGCCTTTGCATGCGCTTGAATTATTTTTTGACGTAAAAAACCTGGGCGGCAGCATCCACCAGGGTTTCGACCCGGAAATGGGTGCCGACGAACAAATCATTCAGGATGTGCAGATGATGCACTTTGAAGAAATCAAAGCCTACCCGCCCGAAGAAGTGCATACGCTCTTTCAACGGTGTGAGTCACTGGATGATGTCTTCCGCCTGAGCGGATACTTACACTAACCGGATTGCAACAGCCCGGCCGGAGCCAGGCTGTTGCAATCCTCTTTTTTGCCTGAATTATCGTGATCGCTACCGTGTCTACTTCACCAACTGTTGCTATTCGTCAGGAATCCTTTGATCCGGTTCTTGCCGAACAGGCGACACTGTGTCTCGAAGTATCAAAAGACCGGTTCCGGTTTGCCATGCTGGATAAGGCAGGGCTATGCGTCTGGCTGGAAGAGTTCATGTTTCCGTCGCTCCTGAATGATCGCGCACCGCATGACATGCTGCCGGCTATTTTTGAGCAGCATCAGATCCTGTCACACGGCTCATGGCGACAGGTGCTGGTTTCGGTGAACTCCCCCTCGTTTACCCTTATTCCCAAACCCCTTTTCCGGAAAGAATACGCAGGCAGCTACCTGGCTTTTATGCGTGGCAGCGAACTGATGCCGCACGAGTTTCCGACCGCTTATCTGCACAGCCACGACGATTGCTATGTGGTCTTCAACATGGATCATCAGCTCAGCGATTTTTTTTCCGCACAGTATCCGTTGCAGCAGTTATCGTTTGTGCACCAGACTAGTACCATTCTGGAAGCCTCCCGCTTTTCTGACAACGCGAAAACAGGGCTGCGTCCGGTAATGACCTTATGCTTTGAGAATGAATTTGTGACTGTCATGCTCCGTCAGAACGGGCAGCTGAAATATGGGAACCGCTTCGGCTATAAAAACCCGGACGATCTGGTCTATTACCTGCTTTATCTGATCGCCGAACTACAGTTTACACCGGATGTGTTAACCGCTTTTTTATTCGGTGAGCTAACGCCGTTCTCGGAAACGTACTCCCGGCTGGCGGCTTTTTTTCCTAACCTCCGTTTCGGCCATTCCCCTTCCCCGCTCCGGCTGGCACCGGGGTTTGACGAACTGCCCGACCACCGTTACCTGAGCCTGTACGGCCTCTGCCTCATCAGCCAATAAACGCCTGATTACCTGAACGTTCGATCTGCTTTTTTACAGAATCATGCGTTTACGCCTTCGCTCTTTCGCTCATTCACTCGTTCACTCTTTACTCCCGCCTGTAGGTTTGTAGTTTTTTTCTTCGCTAATTCGCCGACACATTCATGTGAGTCAATGAAGCGAATCGCACTTTTCCCGGGCTCTTTCGACCCGTTCACCAAAGGGCACGAAGACATCGTTCTGCGCGGCCTGAATCTGTTCGACGAAGTCGTTATCGGTATTGGCCGTAATGCGAATAAGCAACGCTATTTCGGGCTGGAACTCATGCAGCAACTGATTGAAGAAACATTCAGGGAGTACCCGGCGGTCAGGGTTGTGTCGTATGATGACCTGACCGCTAATGTCGCCCGCGAGCTGGGTGCCCGCTTTCTATTACGCGGGTTACGGAATACCACCGATTTCGAATACGAAAACGGCATTTCGCAGGTAAACCGGTATATCTACGAAGATGTAGAAACGGTTTTTCTGATTACCTCTCCCCATCTGGCTCCGATCAGTTCGAGTATCATCCGGGATTTACACCGGTATCATAAAAACATCGATAATTTTTTGCCGTATAATATTGATCAAAAAAAATAAGCGGTGTTTCCACCGCTTATTTTGATAACGATTCGATCACATACCGGATCGAGCTAAACGAATTGGTCAAGGCCATCTGCGTTTGTCTGGCATCCAGCCAGGCTAGTTTTTCAATGTCTTCTTCTTCCTGCGGCGCCATTTTCCGGTCATCGACACAGGTCATCCGGTACCATTTGGTCCGTTTCAGAATCCGGTTACCGTTCAGCGTATAGGTATGCCAGGTGGTACAGATTTTTTCTTCGATCTCCACACGGACACCGGTTTCTTCTTCCACCTCCCGCATCGCTCCTTCCTGAGAGGATTCCCCGTCGTCGAGTTTGCCTTTGGGCAGATCCCAAACACCCCGGCGGAACATCAGCAGCATCCGGGTGCCCTTAAAGACCACGCCGCCCGCTGCTTTTACCACTTTATATAATGCCTTGAAACGGTCCTCTACCGCCTCTTTGTCCATACAGACAAGCGTGACAGACAGCAGCTGTGAGGCATCGCCGTTCTGGAGTAAACTGTTCAGCTTTTCAGCCGTAGACGGAGTTGCATTCAGGAGAAGCAAGTGACCCTGTAAGGCACTTTCTTTCAGAATACCCAGTCGGACATCGATTACCTTATCAAAATAATCGTGGCTCTCGAGCCGGTCAGTTGCATTACGCCCAATAATTCGAATGGGCCGGTCGTCAATAAAGACAATCATGTAGCGTGCGATTACAGCCTCCTCCTCTCTGCCGACGAAAAGGTTTGTTTCCATATGAACAAACTTATCTTCACAAATGGCCTGAGAGGCGGCTGAAAACTAGTTTTTGGGCAAATTTAGCAAAACCAACATTGTTGCATAGTTAGAACTTATGCTATTTTTGCGTCAGGCCAATTCTCTCCCTTTGTGGAAATACTCATAATACTCTTACTTACGATACTCAACGGCGTCTTCTCGATGTCTGAAATCGCCCTGGTATCCTCCCGACGATCAAAACTGGAAACCGCTGCCAAGAACGGCGACCGGCGCGCTCAGGTGGCGCTTGATCTGGCTAACGCACCAAACCGCTTTTTATCAACCGTTCAGATCGGTATCACGCTGATTGGTATCTTACTGGGTATTTTCAGCGGTGACCAGCTGACGACGGACGTTCAGAGTTTCATCGCCCAAATTGATATCCTGCAACCTTACTCCCGCTCTGTTGCCGTTGTTGTAGTGCTGTTGATGCTAACCTATACGTCGCTGGTTCTGGGGGAGCTCGTTCCCAAACGGATTGGCTTGTCGAATCCGGAAGGCATTGCCAAAACCATGGCTGCGCCGATGATTTTCCTCTCTAAGATTACCTCGCCCTTCATCAGCCTCCTGAGTGTTTCAAGCGACTTGCTGATTAAAGTTCTTCAGATTAAGCCAAACGAAAGCGCAGTTACCGAAGAAGAAATCAAAAGCCTTATTCAGGAAGGAACCACCGGCGGAGCAATCGAAGAGATTGAACAGGAAATTGTACAGAACGTGTTTCAGCTGGGCGACCGGCGCATTACGTCGCTGATGACCAACCGGCAGGAGATTGTATATCTCGACCTGGAAGAATCCGCCGAAGAAAATATCGAAAAAGTCATTCAGTATAAACACTCGACCTATCCCCTCTGCAACGGCGGGGTTGATGAGGTGGTTGGCCTGATTTACTCAAAAGACCTGCTGGGAAAAGATCTGTCGACCGAAATCCTGCGCCTCGACTCGCTGAAGCGCGAGGTGCTGTACATTCCGGAAAACAACCGCGCCTACCAGGTACTCGAACGTTTCCGCGAACGGCGGCAATATGTGGGAATCATCGTCGACGAATATGGCGGTGTGCTGGGCATTGTTACCCTGAACGATATCCTGGACGCGCTCGTGGGGGATATTTCGGAAACCAGCGAATTCAATTACGAAATACGGGAACGCGAAGATGGCAGCTTCCTGATTGATGCCCAATTGCCGTTTGATGAGTTTATCGAACACTTCGACATTACTCTGTCGGCTCAGACCCGCCGCGACCTGACGGGGTTCGATACACTCGGTGGCTTTGCGCTGCATATCCTGAAGGATATTCCGCAGACCGGCGAAACCTTTACCTGGCATAATTACCAGTTCGAAATTGTTGACATGGACAAGAGCCGGATCGACAAAATGCTGGTGAAGAAACTCTCTGAAGAATAATCTAGTAGCGATTAGTATGGATTCTATAAAAAGTGAAGTTGCCCGCGCGCTCCTCGACGTAAAGGCGGTCCGGCTACGGCCACAGGAACCGTTTACGTGGAGTTCGGGCTGGAAGTCGCCGATTTACTGCGATAACCGCATTACCTTGTCTTACCCGCCGGCCCGCACGCTGATCAAGCATGCGCTGGCTCAGGCTGTTCAGGAACATTTTCCTGAGGCTGATATCATTGCCGGGGTGGCTACCGCCGGTATTCCGCAAGGCGTTCTGGTTGCCGATGCTCTGGCGCTTCCGTATTGTTATGTCCGGCCGGAACCGAAAAAACACGGTATGGGCAATCAGATTGAAGGCCGGATCGAGCAGGGTCAGAAAGTAGTGGTTGTAGAAGACCTGATTTCGACCGGTGGCAGTTCACTGAAAGTAGTCGATGTGCTGCGTCAGGCCGGTGCAGAGGTACTGGGCATGGTGGCGATCTTCACCTACGGGTTTCCCGTGGCCGATCAGAACTTTACTGACAAAGCCGTTAAGCTCGTTTGCCTGAGCGATTATACCGCACTGCTGACCGAAGCCGCCGCCCTCGATTACATTTCTGAATCCGATATGGCGTCGCTGAATGCATGGCGTGAAAATCCGGCGGTCTGGCAAGGCTAACCCGCCAAACCGCATAGAAAAAAGAGGCATCACCTTCGGGGTTGCCTCTTTTTTCGTTAAGGGCTGATTAACAGAAATTTCATATACGGAATGGCCTTCCGCGGTAATTTTCCCGTAAGTTAGTGACCTGAATCTCATCTTTCCCCGACATGAATACCCAGCAAACCATGGCCGACATTACCGCCCTGTTCGACCGGAACGGGCAGGAAGCCTATTATGGTGAAGACGTTACGCAACTGCAACACGCCCTTCAGTGTGCCCACCTGGCCGAACGGGCCGGGCTCGATGACGAGTTTATCATTGCCGCCCTGCTGCACGACATCGGCCATTTATTGCCATCGGACGTTGCCGAAGAGCATATGGATGGCTACGGCCGCGTCGACCATGAAAAGCTGGCGGCCGACTATCTGCGCGAACGGGGATTCTCCGAAAAAACCGCGCAGCTGATCGAGCACCATGTCAATGCGAAACGCTATCTGGTGGCAAGAAACCCCGATTACCTGGCCAACCTGTCGGAAGCCAGTCTGCAGACACTCACCTTTCAGGGTGGTCCCATGAGTCCGGAAGAAGCGGCGGCTTTCGAGCAGAATCCTTTTTTCCACGGTATTCTGCAAATGCGCCGCTGGGACGAACTGGCGAAAGATACCGACGCCCTGACGCCTTCCCTCGGGCATTATCTTCAGGTGTGTGAACGCTTTCTGAATCAGGCATGAAACGAATTTTTCAGGTACTAGCCGTCTGCGCCATAACGCCGGCTATGGCCCAAAAAACCTACCAGACGCTACAGGTTCCGGGACGTCATCAGTTCTGTCAGATCGACACCGGCGGACGCAGGGTCGTTTTACCGAGCGGCCGCCTGGTCACACCCGCCGGGAACGGGTACGCACTACCAACGATCCTTTCAGACTGGCCATTGCCCCCGACGGCCGGCATGCAGTAACGCTTCACGACGGTGTTGTGACGGTCGTGGATCTGCCCACACTCAGACCAACGCGGGTACCGGACTACCGAAGACGATCCGCAGGGCGGTGTTGACCATATTGACGGGCATCGTTCGGTGTTGATGATGGCAGGCCCTTATGTAAAGCGCGGGTACGTGTCACACACCCACGGCAACTTCGGCTCCATTCTGAAGGTGATTTATAACACGCTGGGCGTGCCGTACGTCAATCAATATGACCAGACGGCTTCGCTGTTGCAGGATTTTTTCACCGACAAACCGGATTATTCACCCTATACGGTTGTCTTGCCTGACAAACGCATCGTTGACCCTCAGAAAGTCATGAACCCATACGGCAAACCTTTTGACTGGTCAAACATTCAGACGGGCCCCAAAACCGGAGAAACAAAGATGGACGATCCGGCCGAACAGCGCGCCGAACACTATCGCCGGCAACAGAATTAACCGGTTATTGTCATACTTGAGCCGGCGAAGCATCTCTTCACGTTCAACGATACGAGATCCCTCGCCGGCTCAGGTATGACAAACCGGTTGCTTACTGCAGATTCCGGTCTTCGCGGCTGTTGAAGGTGTCGCCCTGATTCAGATCACCGGTCTGGAAGCCTTTCTTAAACCAATATACCCGCTGAGCCGATGTGCCGTGGGTGAAGGCGTCGGGAACCACATAGCCCTGTGTCTCTTTCTGAAGCCGGTCATCCCCGATGGCATTAGCGGCACGCATTGCTTCTTCGATATCACCGTCTTCGACCGTTTTCAGTGTTTTCTGGGCGTAATGCGCCCACACACCGGCCAGAAAATCGGCCTGTAACTCCAGACGAACCGATAATTTATTGTATTCGGCTTCGCTCACACGACCACGGGCATTGTTCACTTTTTCGAGAATGCCCCACTGATGTTGTATGTGATGCCCGACCTCGTGTGCCACCACATAGGCCATCGCAAAATCGCCGGGGGCGTTGAAGCGCTCCGTCAGCTCATCATAAAACGAAAGGTCGATGTATAACTTCTGGTCGGCAGGGCAGTAGAAAGGTCCCGATGCGGCAGAGGCCATGCCGCAACCCGATCGTGTCTGCCCCCGGAAAAGCACCATTATCGGTTTGGGATATTGCTCGCCCTGACCGGCAAACAGTTTGGTCCAGACATCTTCGGTATCGGCTAATACCACCTTAACAAATTTAGCGGCCTCGTCATCTGCCTGCGGGCCGGCCGGTGCTTCCGTCGCGACCTGATCAGACCCCGACTGATTGAATACCTGCGAGGGATCTCCGCCCAGCAGCATCACAATCAGGGCAATAACCAGTGTCCCGATACCGCCGCCGACCACCATTCCGGTTCCTCCGCCGCCGCCCCGGCGATCATCTACATTATCACTTTCACGTCTTCCTATCCAACGCATGGTCTCTGTTGTTTTGGTTAAAATGAAGCCCAAAGTAAGTATGTTTCGTGACTTCTTGCTAACCAGCAAACCACTTTATCTGATCATTGTTAGGTTTATTGACTAAATGTCAATTCAGGTGAAAGGGCTGCGAATCGGTATTTATCAGCTTCGACTGATGAATCAGCCCCAGAATCAGCAGGCCAATCACAATGGCACTGATAATCTGAATCGTTGATACCAGGTTAAAGACCGACGACTCACTTTTTGACTCCATCATCAGCGCTTTCCCTTCAGCCGACTGAATGGCAGTCAGTTCGTGTACCTCTCCCATCAGCGCCTGAAACGTTTGGGCATTTTTCCCTTTTACCAGTTCATCCAGTGCCTGTGTTTTATCGCTGCGGTACAATGTCTGCAATTCCGTTTCCTGACCACGGTATTGAGCCAGCTGCTGTTTAAAGAGCCGGAGTCCTCTGGTTTCTCCGTCGACCAGAAACGTTTTTTCATAGGCCGTCAGCAGGGAGTCAATCCGCCGCTGGTGTAGCCGTTGCTGGCTGATAAACAAAGGTTCATCAATCGAACGACCCAGAATCATTTGCTTTTGCAGGGCAATGCGCTTGTTGAACAGATTTTCTGTCAGGTACACCATATCAATGGCAGGCATCAACCGGTCGGCATAAATAGATGAGAACGACTGATCGATGCTGCGGATATTCTTTCGGGAAATAAGGGTATTCAGCGTGATGATGGCCATGATGCCGCTTAAGAGCAGAGCCGCCTTGATTTTCTGTTGAATGACAAATGACCACTTCATAACCGTTTTTCTATTGAGTATTACGCAGAAGCAGTCCGGCAGACTGCTATATTTGTAACGAACCTACAAAAAATTGTATAATAACACCTAATCGGTGGGCGGTTAGTTTACCAAAACAGTGTTAAGCTCCTTAACTTGTCTATGAAATCCGTGCATATCACGCGTCTGCTGGTTTTTCTGTGTTGCCTGACCGGTTGGTGGCTGGCAGGAAACAAAGCGGCAGCACAGGTACCAGTCACGACACTCCGCGGCACGGTAACCGATGCGGAAACACATCAGCCCATCCCGGCGGCCAATGTATATCTGAGCGGAACGACCAAAGGCACTACGACCGATGAAAAAGGTAATTATGTGCTGCCCAACGTTCCGCAGAATACGGTTGAACTGGTTGTATCCTTTACGGGTTATGAACCCTTCCGGCAACGCCTGCGCCCTACCGGCAAACCGGTCGATGTGGCCCTGCGAATCACGATGTTGCAGGAACTGGTTGTTGTGGCCAAACGGGATAAGGAATGGCTTCAGCGCGCCCGTACCGTCGAAAAAGAACTGCTTGGCCAATCGCCGTTTGCCGGCGACTGCCGCCTGCTCAACGCCGAAGTGCTGAGCTTTACAGAAACCGCCGGCGTGTTATCAGCCCGTGCAGCCGAACCCCTCCAGTTTGAGAATCAGTCGCTGGGCTATCGGATTACCTACCAGCTCATTAACTTCCGGTTTGAGCCGGGCCGCGGCACATTTTATGCAGGTCTCCCGCTTTTTACTGAACTCACACCTACATCAGACAAACAAATACGTCAGTGGCAGCGTAACCGGTTGCAGGCCTACCGCGGGTCACTGCGCCATTTTATGACCGCGCTCCTGCAAAACCGGCTGGAAGAAGAGAAATTTTTGGTCTATCGTGAAGACATTACCATACCTATTGCCAAAAACTCCGTACCGATGCTGAGCAGCGAGCTGGGCAATCACCTCAAACCGTTTGATGCACAGGCCGCACTAACGGCCGGTCAGGTGTCGGCGGAACGGGTGCTGACGAGCTACCTGCCGCTGGTGGTTTTCTATACGCCGGTATCGTCCCGCTTTTCCCCCTACCGCGATGCACAATATGCTTACTCACAACTGGTTTTTCCGCAACGTTCCATCGACATCAGCACAAGCGGGCTCATTGTGAAACCCAATGGCTTTGAAGCACGCGGGTATCTGAGTAATGACCGGCTGGCCAATGCCTTACCTGATGACTGGGCTCCCGAAACACCCGTAAACGGTACTCAACCGTCAAAACAGGTCCCCCAAACCAACCTGCCAGCTCTCACCACATCGCTAATCCGTCCTGCCGACAAACGAATTGACTCGCTCCGGCGAGCCTGGAACACGTCGCCGGTATCGGGCAGCAAGGCGTTATTTGTCCATATTGATAAACCGGTATACCTCACCGGCGACCGTATCTGGTGTAGTGTGTATGCCCTGCAACGCCAGACTCATCAGCCCGATACCAGCGATACCGGACCGGCCGTGCGGCTTGAACTCTGGTCTGCAAACCGGCAGCTGGTGAGCCAGCAGTGGGTTGCCATCCATACCGGCCGGGGCGAAGGTTCTGTATATCTGCCGGATTCGCTGGCTGGTGGCGTGTACCAACTCCGCGCCTACTCCGATGCCGACCGGTTCAGTAATCGTCCGGCATTCGAGCGCACTATATCTGTTCTGCAATCAACTGCACAATCGTCATCTCCAGCCAGTAGTCTGCCTGTACAAGGTAACCTTGAGATCCAGATCTTACCCGAAGGCGGGCATATGGTGGCTGGCTTACCTGTCCGTTTAGGAATCAGGGCCATTAATGCAGAAGGGAAAGGACAATCCGTGCAAGGGCACATCCTTAACGCTGCCGGTCAGGAACTTACACGCTTTCAGACCAATGGCCTTGGTTTTGGACTGGCCGAATTAACGGCGGCTCCAGCTCCGTCGCAGCAGCTTACAGCGAAGCTGCAAGCTCCGCAAAACGGGCAGGTTACCCTCCCGGCTTCCCTTCCCGAAGGCCTGACGCTGCGCACCAGCCTGGCCGCGGACTCCAGTCAGATTCTGGTACGCATTATGGGTTCGGAGGCTTATCAGCACAGCACTGCCTACCTGATTGCCCAAAGCCGTGGCCGGGTAGTGGATGCACTGGTTTTGGGATTATCGGGTAAACCGGCAGAGCTGACAATTAACACCACTAAATTTCCGGCGGGCATTGCACAACTGACAGTGTACGATTCGCTGGGCCGTCCGCAGGCCGAACGGCTTGTCTTCATCCCTGAACGACGGCCAGCCATTCAGGCTGGTTTTGATCTGTCGTCGGCTCCGGCTGCCAATCAAACCACCATTACCCTCCGGCTGAGCGATGGCACACCTGTTCCTGTGCAGGCCCTGTTATCGGTCGCCGTTACAAGCGACGCGCAGGTACCGGCCGATACCATGGCCGCTGACATACCCGTACACTTGTTGCTGACCGGCGAATTATCCGGTGTGGTGGAGCAGCCCCGCGTCTATTTCCGGAATCGTTCCCGGAAAACCTATCAGGCACTTGATCAGGTGTTGTTAACCCAGGGGTGGCGGCATTTTCGCGTGCAGCCGGTTATAGATGTGGCAGCGAAAGCCACTCAAACCGGCAATATAACCTTACGGGGACAGGTGGTCAACCTGCAGAATGAGCCGCTGAACGGACTGAAGATGGTCTTGTCGGTTATCGGCGGACCGCAGTGGCAGGTCCGGGAAGTCTTTACCGACAAGGAGGGGCGTTTTCTTATACACGGACTGGTCCTGACGGATTCAACGCAGCTGCGGGTTCAGCTTTCTGATGCATCTAAACGAGAGATCAAGGCAAAGGTCATTTTTGACAATAATGTAGGGACATTTCTGCCCGGCCCTATGCTGTCACCCATCGATCCGGTACCGGCCACGCTGACCGCTCTGCTGGCTGGTGGCCGTGAGCGGCAATCGGCAGATCCGGCTCTGTATCGGCAGGCAGGCAGCAAACTCTTGAAAGAAGTCATCGTGAAGGCACCGGGCACTGATGAGCGCCCTGAAAGCATCCGCAGACGGAGTATGCATGACCGCGTTGATCAGACTATTATTATTACTGACCAGAAGCGCGCCGGTCAGACAAGTCTATACACGCTGCTTCGCAACCTGTCAGGCATCAGCGTGACCGAGGTCGACAACAAAGGGAGTCTCGCCTATAATGTCCGTATTTACGGCGTTGGCCCAACGGCAGGGGTCACCAGTATTAATGCGACAGCGCGCTCGCTGGATGCCAATCCGTATACGGCCAAACAAGTCGTCAGTAATACGTTTTCCAATCCGTTATTCCTCATTGACGGTTATCCGGTTCAGGATGACGATGGGCGGCAGTTGCTCCTGTTTCAGGCGGCTGACATTGAACGTATTGAGATCCTGAAAAGCGCTACAGCCAGTGTATACGGAGTCCGGGGTAATAACGGTATTATCGCTTTTTATACCCGTCAGGGAGCTGGCACAACCAGCAATGCAGGCAGTACAGCCTTTTACAAACTCCCGGGTTACACTGTCTACCGCGACTTTTTTACCACCCGCTATCCTGCGGGGCGAACACCGGCACAACCGGCTTTGCAGGATGTGATCGGCTGGTTTCCGGCCGCCTTTACCGACAAGCAGGGTCGTTTTGAAGCACAGTTACCGGTACCAAAACTGCCGGCCCGGACACGTATTACGATTCAGGGCATTACGCCATCAGGCGACCCTGTTTCCATTAGCCAGCCGCTTAACTAACGCCGGTATATCCGGCGCCCCGGCTGCTTTTATCCGTATACGTTTAAACCGATCTGACAAGCATGCAACCGACGCGTCGCAACTTTATCAAAGGTGTCACGGCTACTACCGTAGTGGCCGCAACCGAGAGTATGGCAAGGCCTTTTTCCATCATCAGAAATCTGAATAAGGTGAGCCCCAACGATAAAATCCGGATTGCTACCATCGGCATGGGGATTCAGGGAAATTACGATACACAGGCTGCTCTCCGCAATCCGGATGTTGAACTGGTTGCCGTGGCCGATCTGTACGACGGACGGCTTGAACATGCCCGAACGGCGTTCAGCAAAGACCTGTTTACTACCCGCGACTATCGTGAAATCCTTGCCCGCAAAGACATTGATGCCGTGCTGATTGTCACACCCGACCACTGGCACGACCACATTACGATTGCCGCCCTGAAAGCAGGAAAGCACGTCTACTGCGAAAAGCCGATGGTGCACCACATCAATGAAGGCAAAGCGGTTATCGATGCCTGGAAAAAGTCTGGAAAAACCATGCAGGTAGGCAGTCAGCGGATCAGCAGCGCTGCCTTTCAGGAGGCCAAACGACTCGTACAGGCCGGCGACATCGGGGCCATCAACTACATCGAATCGAACAGCGACCGGTTTAATGCCATTGGTGCCTGGAACTACTCGATCCCGACGGATGCGTCTCCGCAAACCCTTGACTGGGACCGTTTTCTGGGCGACGCCCCCAAACGCCCGTTTGAGGCAGCCCGTTTTTTCCGCTGGCGGAATTACCGCGACTATGGCACCGGCGTGGCCGGCGACTTGTTCGTGCACCTCATTACAGGGGTCCACTTCGTCACAAATTCAATGGGACCGAACCGGATTTATTCGTCCGGGAACCTCGCTTACTGGAAAGATGGCCGCGATGTACCGGATGTCATGACGAGTGTAATGGATTACCCCAAATCCGATCAACACGAAGCGTTCCAGATGGTATTACGGGTCAACTTCGCCAATGCAGGCAAGATCAACAACATGACCCGCATTATCGGCAACGAGGGACAGATCGAATTTTCGGAAAATGGTCTCATTATGACGAAGAAAAAACTGCCGCTGGCACCCGGTTACGGAGGGTACGACAGTTATTTCACGTTTACCGAAGATGTACAGAAGGAGTTTACCAAACAGTACGACGCGAAATACCCGCCCGAGACCCGAACCGCCGAACCGGTCAAAGAAGTCCGGTTTGAATCGCCGAAAAACGACGATGCCCACGGCCGCCACTTCGGGGATTTCTTCGATAACATCCGGAAAGGCAGCCAGGGAACGATTGAAGATCCGGTTTTCGGTTTCCGCGCGGCAGCACCGGTGCTGGCTTGCAATGAAAGTTATTTCGAGAAAAAAGTCGTGTATTGGGACCCCGTGACCATGACTCAGAAAACCGGCCCCGGCCCCGCAAAGCCTGCCCCGCAGAAACCGGTGGCCGCTGCTGCGAAGAAAAAGTAACGTGTTTTCTGCCTGACCAACGAGGCGCGGACTTTCATCCGCGCCTTTTTGCGCTTATTTTCGGGCCTTTAAACCGGCCGCGCGCTACTCCCGATCAACATGACTAAACATCTCCTCTGGCTGGCATGCCTCATGCCGTTTTTTGCCCCTGCTCAATCGACCACCACGCTCGTTACCCGCTACGAAAAAACCAAAGGCCGGGAAACCGCCACCTATGCCGAAGTGATCGACTGGTATAAACAGCTCGACCGGCAATATGAGCAGGCCAGGCTAATCGAGGTCGGCAAAACGGACATTGGCAAACCGCTTCACCTCTTCCTGATAGCGGCGGATAAAAACTTCCGGTCAACCCCGCAGCGCGTTACCCTGCTGATCAACAACGGCATTCACCCCGGCGAACCCGAAGGCATCGACGCCACGATGATGTGGGTACGCGACATGCTGAAGACAGGCAAGCTACCCAAACAGGTCTTACTGGCCATCGTGCCGGTCTATAACGTCGACGGATGCCTGAACCGCGGTGTTTCGCGTATCAACCAGAACGGCCCGATTGAATACGGCTTCCGGGGCAATTCCCGTAATTTTGACCTGAACCGCGATTTTATCAAAAACGACACAGAAAACGCACGGTCGTGGCAACGGATGTTTCAGGAGCTGAAACCCCATGTTATGATCGACAACCATACCAGCAACGGCGCTGACTACCAGCACATTCTGACTTACTTTGCCACACAGAAAGATAAACTGCATCCGCTGGTTTCCGGCTATATGAGCCAGTCGTTTCAGCCGGAGCTGGACAAAGCCCTGACTGCCCGCCGGTTTGAGCCGGTGCCTTATGTAAACAACTTTTCGAATACGCCGGAAAGCGGCATTGCAGGCTTCAATGACATGCCGCGCTACTCGTCGGGATACGCTGCTCTCTTCAACTGCTTCAGCTTTGTGGTCGAACTGCACATGCTGAAAGACTACCCGTCGCGGGTAGACGGTACGCGTGCGTTTATGGAAGAATCGCTGAAACTCATTGAGCGCGATGCAACGAAAATTGTGGCCAACAAGCAACAGGCCGATCAGGCGCTGACAACCCAGCCGACGTTTGCCGTGAGCTGGAAGTCAGACCGTTCCAGAACGGATTCGATCCCGTTTGCCGGCTTCCGTGCCGATTACAAACCCAGTGATGTGTCGGGTCTGAAACGGTTGTATTATGACCGGTCGGCCCCGTTCCGGAAGCAGATTGCCTATTGGAACTACTTTGTGCCGGATGTCCAGGTCAAACGCCCGAACGCCTACCTGATTCCGCAGGGCTGGACAGCCATTATCGAGCGGCTGGAGCGCAACGGTGTCCGACTGCAACGGCTCCGGAAAGATTCCACCCTGACGGTTAACGCCTACTATGTTACGGATGTGAAGAGCCCCGCCCGCCCCTACGAGGGTCATTTCCTGCACACAGGTGTACAGGTACGCACCGAAACGCTGACGATACAGGCATATGCCGGCGACGTACTTGTCCCGACCAATCAGGTTAGCAACCGGTATATCGTGGAGACCCTCGAACCTCAGGGCACTGACTCGTTTTTTGCCTGGAATTTTTTCGACAGCATACTCGATCAGAAAGAGCACTTTTCGGCCTATGTATTCGAGGATGTAGCGGCGGATCTGCTGAAAAAAGACCCCAAACTACAGCAGTTGCTGGCAGAGAAAAAAGCAGCCGACAAAGCCTTTGCCGAAAGTGCCGGGGCACAGCTGGAGTTTATTTACCGGTACTCCCCGTATTACGAGCGAACGCATACCCGGTATCCGGTTTACCGGCTTGAGTAGCTAGTTGCGGCAGGAAAATCCGGAAGGTTGCTCCCTCGTCGGGGTGGCCTTCCGCAACAATGGTGCCTCCGTGATTTTCGGCCACCTTCTTGCAAATGGATAAACCAACGCCTGTACCCGAATAATTCTGTCTGGTGTGCAGGCGTTGAAATACTTCAAAAATCCGTTCTGCATACCGGGGTTCAAAACCGATTCCGTTGTCAGTCAGTGTAATCTCATAACAGGATCCACCGGCCTCGTTTAACGGTGCCGGTGCCTCACCGGCGTAGAGCACCTGACAGGTAATCTGAATCACGGGCGGGGTATGTTCCCGCCGGAACTTGATGGAGTTGGCAATCAGATTCTGAAACAACTGCCGTAGCTGAACCGCATCCCCCGATAAGGATGGCAAGGGATCACAAAAGACACTGGCATTGGTCTCCCGCATCGCCACATCCAGATCTTCGAGTACTTCGCTGATGATCTCATTCAGGTTCACCACCCGGAACGCCTCCCGGTGGGTACTCACCCGCGAATATGCCAGCAAATCACGGATCAGTAATGACATACGGGCCGAAGCAGACTGCATCCGTACGATCAGGTCCCGGCCCGTTAAACCCAGCTGCGGTTCAAACTGATTCAGCAGCAAATCTCCGAACGACTGAATTTTCCGCAGCGGCTCCTGCAAGTCATGACTGGCCACGTAGGCAAACTGCTGTAAACTCTCATTAGACCGCCGCAGTTCTTTGTTTATCGTTTCCAGCCGCGACTGATCCTGATAGCTCTGCGAAATATCGATGCCGGCCAGAATAAAGCCGTCCCCGAACTTAACAGCCGATAACCGGTACCAGTGATTGCCAAAATGCCGGTCGACCTCCATCCGTTCGTCTTTCTCAACCACATCGATGTACTTATCGAACGCACCGGTTGTTTTCAGAACGGGCGAAATGGTCAGCAAGGTGGTTTTGAGGGCCTCCTCAACGGTACTGTTGATAATTTCCGCCACCATCTGATTCATCAGCAGCACCTTAAAATCGGTAATGGTCCCCGATGCATCGCGTATCGACTCGTACTGCGCAAAACCGATCGGCGCATTTGTCAGCATGCTGTTGAGCAATTCTGCCTGCTGCTGTTTTTCTTCCTGGGATCGTTTCAGCTCGGTGATATCCAGAAACGAGAGCACAATGTGTTCATTTTTTCGTACGCCCTGTACCTGATACCAGAGATCGTAGCCATCGAACGTATAATGATTGTGGTACTGGATCGACTCGCCGGTCTCCGCCAGTTTTTTGTAGAGTTGCCAGATCCCGCTTTTTTCAATACCCGGAAATGTCTCCCGCATCGTACGGCCAACCAACTGAGCCGCTTTACGGCCGGTCATCCGTTCGGCCATCTGGTTAATCAGTTCGTAGCGCAGATCAATCACCTCACGCGTCTCCGGATCGCGGACAATGCCGTATAAACCAATGGCAGTCAACGAACTATCTGTCACAAACTGAAGCTGTTCAATATGCCGCTGGCGCTCTTCCCGTGCCACTGTTTCGGCATCAATTTCGGCCGTACGGTCACGGGTAATACTGAGCACACCGTTTTCCCAGCGTTTCCGGTTTACGTAGAAATATTTTTTTACGAGGGGGTTATAATAGTTGTATTCTTTGGTAATCCCGGTCAGAAATACTTCCTTATATTGGTCAAAAAGCGTTTCGGCAAACCCGGCGATTGACTGGTTGTCTGCAACCAGCAATAAGCCTTCTTCGCAGGTAAACCCCTCGCCAGTTACTTCATGTGCTTTCTGGTTTACATACTGAAAGACAAAGTCCTGAATTTCACCTTGTTCATCCGAAACAGGCACAAGCCAGGCAATAGCGTCCGGTAAGTTATCCAATAGTTTTGTTTGCAGCGACGGAGACGCGCGCTCGAAGTCTGTCATTACCGTGTCGGACCAAAAACGGAATAAATAAGTTGGCAAGATGTAACTCTTCCCGCATAATCAATAGCCACTAAATAGGTTTAATCTCACAATAATGCCGTAAGTGCACCAGTGTTCTTTCATATTTCCGGGAACCGGGTTGCCTGCCGGGCTGTTTCCCACTCAGCGCATAATCTGCCCTGTTTGATGAAACGAAAACCTAAAATGATACTTTATACGATACTCGGTATTTTAGTGGTTGCCGCCCTTGGTGTTGTCATCTTTCTGAATACCGCCCCGCAGCTGGGTGCTGTCCCGGCCGGCGAACGCCTCAAGCGTATGGAAGCCTCACCAAACTATAAGGACGGCGTTTTTCAGAACCTCGTCCCCACTCCGCTGGAAATACCCGTTTCGCTCATGGCTTCGTCTGCCTACAAGATGCTGGTAGGTTTTCCGGAAGCAGAACCGGACCAACCCATCAAAACGGTCCCGCTTGATCACTCGAAATTTACCGGCCCCGGCTCAGCCACCGAAGTGGCGGTCTCCTGGTTCGGCCATTCGTCGGTGCTGATTCGTATGGAAGGCAAAACAATCCTGACCGACCCGGTTTTCGGCGAACGGGCGTCTACCTTTTCATTTATGGGGCCTAAGCGGTTCAACTATGACCATCACGTAACGGTCGATGACCTGCCGCCGCTTGATGCTGTTATTCTGTCTCACGATCACTACGACCACCTCGATTATCCGACCATTCTCCGGCTAAAGGGAAAAGTAAAACGCTTTTTTGTCCCGTTAGGCGTTGGCGCTCACCTCGAGAAATGGGGTATTGATCCCGCCTACATTACCGAACTCGACTGGTGGCAATCGGCCAAACTGGGCGATCTGGAACTGGTCTGTGCGCCCTCCCGCCATTTTTCCGGCCGTAGCTTCAAACGAAACGGCACCCTGTGGAGCTCATGGGTATTACTGGGCAGGGAACGACGCGTCTATTTCGGAGCGGATTCGGGATATTATCCGGGGTTCAAAACAATCGGTGAAAAATACGGACCGTTTGACCTGGCCTTGCTTGAGTGCGGGGCCTACAATGAAGCCTGGGCCAATATCCACATGATGCCGGAAGAAACGGCGCAGGCACAGGTTGATGTAAAGGCCAAAAAGCTGATCCCGATCCACTGGGCTAAATTTAATCTGGCTCCCCATCCGTGGCGTGAACCCATCCGGCGCATTACCAAAAAGTCGGCAGAACTGGGCACAACACTAATTACTCCCCGAATCGGTGAGGTGACGGTCCTGGATGTCTATATGCCTCAAACTCAATGGTGGGAATGACAAATTCGTACATTTTTATGTCTTATTTATCATTTTAATGCTACCTTTGATTAAGTAACTCCCCATTGAACGCTACCAATAACGTGAATGCTTAACGAATACAGCATCCTTCAGGATGATTGAACCGGCCGCCAAAACGCCGGGATGCGTGTATACGATGTTCTTGGTTTCTAACTTGTACTTTGCTTATTCCCATGAAAGTTGACCAATCTATATGGCTGGTAGACGATGATGCTGACGACCAGTATCTGTTCAAAAAAGCGTTCCGGGAGGCTAATCCAAACCTACAGGTTTGTACGCTCGACGACGGAAACGAACTGCTCGCCAGACTTCATGCCACCAACGAACCACCCCGTGTGATCGTCATGGACCTGAACATGAGTCCGATGACCGGTCTGGAAACGCTTGAACAAGTCCGGCTGATGCCAAAATTCCGGCAGCTTCCGGTTATCATCCTCTCCAGCTCGTCAAGCCCGTCCGACATCAGTTCGTCAATGGGTCTGGGTGCCAATGAATATTTTACCAAGCCGGGTAATTTTACCTCACTGGTTAAACTGGCAGGTCATATCCGGGAAAAATGGCTTAGTGCCTGACGTTTCCGGAAGATTTGCCATGAATTAGTATATACTTTTTGTTGTCTTGGTGCAGGTACTTTATACTTGCACCATGCGACAATTCCTCTCCGTATTCTGTCTTGCCGGTGCCCTTCTCAGTGGTTTCGGTTTATCGACGGCCAGCGCTCAGCAAAAAAACGGGCAAAAACGGCCGAATATCATCTTTATTCTGGCTGATGATCTCGGGTATGGGAACCTCGGCTGCTATAACGCCCAAAACCGCATACCGACGCCAAATCTGGACAGGATGGCGAAAGAAGGAACGCGGTTTACCCGCTTTTACGCAGGCAGTACGGTTTGCGCCCCCTCCCGCTGCGCCCTGATGACGGGCAAACACATGGGCCACGCCTACGTGCGGGGCAACGGCGATGTTTCCCTCCGGGCTCAGGATACAACACTGGCCCAACGTCTTCAGGCCACCGGCTACAAAACAGGCATGTTCGGTAAATGGGGCCTCGGCCGCGAAGACGATGGCGGCTCGCCCGAACGTAAAGGGTTTGACGAGTTTCTGGGCTACCTCAACCAGCGCCACGCGCACAATTACTTCACCAATTTTCTGTTTGAGGTCAGGAACCGGAAAATCAGCAAGCTTTCGCTCGACACCACGGTTTACACCCACGACCTTATTTTCGACCGGGCGCTTTCGTTCGTGAAATCCAATAAAGATCAACCGTTTTTTCTGTACCTGCCTGTTACGATTCCGCATGCCGAACTGAAAACGCCGGCCAGTTACATGCAGCCGTTCCTGAACGCCGATGGCAGCAGCAAACTCCCGCCCGAAACCCCGTTCTACCAGAACGGCCGGACATACAGCACGCAGTTACAGCCCCACGCGGCCTTTGCAGCTATGATGCATAAACTCGACAGCGATGTCGGCCGGCTGTTGCGTCTGCTGAAAGAGCTGGGCCTCGACGACAATACCTATGTTTTCTTCACGAGCGACAACGGGCCGCACAAAGAGGGCGGCGGGGACCCTGAGTTTTTCAATAGCAGCGGCCCCCTGCGGGGCATTAAACGGGATTTGTATGAGGGCGGCATCCGCGTACCGATGATCGTGCGGGCACCGGGACGCGTACCGGCCAACCGCCAAAGCGATGCGATCTGGGCCTTCTGGGATATTTTGCCAACCGTTGGCCAACTGACTGGCACACACTCACCAAAAGCTATTGACGGATTGTCGTTTGTGCCGACCCTACAGGGCAAAAAGCAGACACAGACCCATCCGTATCTGTTCTGGCAATTCAACGAAGGCGCTTTTAAGGAAGCCATTGTCCAAGGCAACTGGAAGCTGGTGCGGTTTAAAAACAAGGGCAAAGCCGAAACCGTGGAGTTATACGACCTGAGCAAGGATACCGGCGAAACCCGTGACCTGGCCGCCGCGAATCCGCAGAAAGTAAAGGAGATGCGTGCCCTGCTGACCGCCGCCAAATCCCCCGCCGAAAACCAATTATTCGATTGGAATTCTGTTGAAAACTAAACACATATTTAATGGACAATGAAGAATGAACAATGTATAATGGTGGCTCTGCATCTCATTTGCTACTTTCATTATCCATTTTTCATTATCCATTATTCATTCTACATTACTCATTATACTTCTCCATGAACCGCATTTTTCTCACCCTCTCCCTATTGCTTTTTTTCGTCCTCACGGCACTGGCCGGCCGCGTGGATACTATTCAGGTGCAGAGCGCTGCCATGAACAAAAGTATTCCCTGCGTCATTATCTCACCCGATCAGTACACACTGGGTACCGATCGGTTTCCGGTTGTGTATCTGCTGCACGGCTATGGCGGTAAATACAGTGACTGGATTAAGCAGGTGCCCGAACTGGCGCTGATGGCCGACCGATACGGGGTCATGATCGTTTGCCCGAGCGGGGCCAACAGCTGGTATATCGACAGTCCGCTGGAGCCTTCGCTCCGGTATGAAACATTTGTCGGTAAGGAGTTGCCGGGGTATATCGACAGCAATTACCGCACCCTCGCCGACCGCGACCACCGGGCCATAACCGGCCTGTCGATGGGTGGCCACGGAGCCCTTTATCTGGCAATCCGGCACCGCGATACGTTCGGGCAGGCGGGTAGCCTGAGCGGCGGGGTGGATATCCGGCCGTTCCCGAATAACTGGGAGATCAAAAAATCGCTGGGTGAGATCGGGACTAACCCGGAGAACTGGGAGCGTAACACGGTTATCAACGTTGCCGACAGTCTGAAGAATAAGGACCTACGCTTATTTATCGACTGCGGCACCGGTGATTTCTTTTTTGAGGTAAACCGCAATCTGCACAAGAAGCTGCTGGAGCGCGGGATTGAGCACGATTACATCGAACGGCCGGGCGCACACACATGGGCATACTGGCGCGAAAACGTCGAATACCACCTGCTCTTCTTCCGGCGCGGCTTTAAGAAATAAAGTCCTCGCGCATAGGCGTAAAGACATCGACCAGCACCCCTGCTTCGAGCGCCAGTGCACCATGCGGCAGGTTTGGTGGCATGTGGTAAACGTCGCCCTGTTTCAGGATATGCTTTTCGCCGTCGATCGTAATTTCAAAGCGACCGCTTTCGACATAACTCATCTGGGTGTGGTAGTGGTGATGAATCGCCCCTACTCCACCCGCTTCAAAGGCAACTTTTACGAGCATCAGATTGGCATCGAAGGCCAGAATCTTGCGCCGGACACCGTCTCCTACCTGCTCCCAGGCCACATCTTCGTCGCGGACAACTAATTTTTGTTCAGTGGTCATACTACAATAATTACGATTTAATAGTCAACGCTCTTCACCCGATCAATACTAGTTCTGTTTCTGATATACCCGGACATAGTCAATTTCGTACTTTGCCGGAAAGGTTGCTGTGGCCGGATCGCCGCCGTTATCCCCGCCAATGGCCAGATTCACCAGCAGGTAATGCGGCTGCATAAACGGGTTGGTCTGCGTTCCGTCGCGGTTGATGGTTTCGGCCAGTGATACCGACCGCAGCAGCTGGTCATCGACGTACAAGTTTATGACTTTCTCATCCCAATCCATCCGCCATACATGAAATTTATTCGCCCAGTCCGGGTCATTAAATTCGGTCAGGGGCTTTTTGGTACTGCGCCATTCGGCGGTATAGCGTTTTTCGGTTCCCCACGCCACATTGGCCAGCAGCATGCCCCGATAATACTCCATGATGTCGATTTCGCCGTTGCGGGGCCATTCGCCCGAAACGCCTAATGTCCAGAATGCAGGCCACATTCCTGGTTGCACATTAATCCGGCCCCGCAGCTCAAACCGGCCATACTGCCAGCTGTGAAGCCCCTGTGTTTTCAGGCTCGACGCTGTGTAGTCAATAAACTGACGGCTGTTCTTCCAGTTCTTGCTCCCGGCTTCGTAGTCCGGATTGGCCTTTTGTTCCTTTCGGGCTTCAATGATCAGGAACCCATCCCGGCAATACGCATTATCGGGCTGATACCACTGAAGCTCATGGTTACGGACAAATCCCTGCTCAAATTTCCAGTTTTTCGGATCGGGTTTGCCGTTTCCGGTAAACTCATCTGCCCAGACGAGTTTCCAGCCTTCATAGGCCGGTGCCTGTTGCCCTGCCACCGATATACTTGCCCCCAGGCCGACAAATAAGCCAAGCCACCATTTTTTTTTCATGCGTCAACACGTTGATTTTCTTCTCAGCAAAGCCTGCTGAGCCCGCAATTTACCAGCGAAGCCGGAAAATCTTTTCCGTGCTCTTAAACCTTTTCCGGCAACAGCCATCCAACCATCGTAAACAACAACGAACAACGAGATGAAAACCGGAATAATCTTCGCCCTGGCAGCCAGCCTTTTTGTCGGCGCCTGTACCAGTAATCGCCCGGCTACCAGCGGCCGGTATGATGGTCCTTACGGTGGCCGGTATGAAGGCCGCAATGACCGGCGATACGACAATGACCGTTTTGAAGAACGTATCCAGCAATATGCTAATGAGCTGAATCTGACCCGCCGTCAGATGCGCGACCTGGAACAGATCCAGGACCGGTATAACCGTCGCGGACTGACAGCGGATGAACGCAATAACGCGGCCGCTTTTCAACGGCTTCAACAACAAAAACGCCGTGATCTGATGGCCGTACTGACACCTTCGCAGCAAAATCAATTGCGCGATATGTTGCAGCGGGATCGGGCGTACCGACAACGGCGGGGATAGCAGTCCCGACGTTTACCCACCGTTCAGGAGCGCCTTCGGGCGCTCTTTTGTTTTTTCATTACTCTTGTCATTTAGTAGTTTATTTTGGCTTCGTCGGGAAAGATACGGACCTTTGTCCCGGATATGCCCTGCCTGAACGATCCGGTGAGGCACATCCGGTAAACGTTTCTTTTTCCGTAAACACATTTGTCGAATGCGTTATTATCAACTTCTTTTCACGTTATTTTTTACCCTGACTATTGGCACTGCTCCGGCTCAGCAACCGGAAGGCATTACGTACCCCTATCCGGTACAGATGCTGAGTTTTCAGCTGGAATCACAGCCGGTAAAAATGGCCTACATGGATGTAAAACCGGCCCGTTCCAACGGCAAAGTAGTGGTCTTACTGCATGGTAAGAATTTTAACGGCTTTTACTGGAAAGGCGTTATTCAGTACCTCACCGGGCGAGGCTACCGCGTCATCGTTCCCGATCAGTTGGGTTGGGGCAAATCAAGCCATCCAAACATTCACTACAGCTTTCACCGGCTGGCGGCCAATACCAAACACCTGCTCAATACGCTGAAAATCACAAAAGCAACGGTTATCGGCCATTCGATGGGCGGCATGCTAGCCACGCGGTTTAGTCTGCTGTATCCGGAAACCGTTGAACGGCTGGTACTCGAAAACCCGATCGGGCTGGAAGATTACAAAACCTTTATTCCATACCAGCCGCTCGAAACGCTGTATAAGAAAGAACGGTCGGCAACCTATGAATCCTACAAACAGTATCAGCAGACATATTATCCGGTCTGGAAACCGGAGTATGAAGACCTCGTAAAAGCCCAGGCAGCCGATCTGCAATCACCTGATTTTAAGAACATTGCCTGGGCCAATGCGGTAACGTATCAGATGATTTATGAGCAGCCGGTTTATTATGAGTTCGAAAATATTACGGCTCCAACCCTGCTC
Organism: Arsenicibacter rosenii; assembly: GCF_001870735.1. Taxonomy (GTDB): domain Bacteria; phylum Bacteroidota; class Bacteroidia; order Cytophagales; family Spirosomataceae; genus Arsenicibacter; species Arsenicibacter rosenii. The sequence goes on from NZ_MORL01000004.1 coordinate 24,920, forward strand.
ATCATCGGGCAGGAAGACCGGACGGTGGTCGGCAAAAACGTGCTGCCTAAAAACGAACAGGCTAAGTACGGGCAATATCCGGTGCTGGGGCAGGAAACCGCCAAACGCATCCGTAATGCGAAACTGGTCGAGCTGGACGGTGTCGGTCATATTCCGCATATCCAGACACCCGACCGGTTTGTGAAGGCCCTGGGGGAATTTCTGAAATAGTTTTTTTACCACAAAGGCCGGAAGAACCGGAGCGGCACCATGAAAACATCTTCGTGCCGCTGTCTGTCTCCCCGCCTTTGTGGTTGGTTTATCGTTCAATCGTGCCGACGCCCTCCTGCATCCGCAGCACCTGACTAACGCAGCGCGGAATTTCGTCGGCATAATGTGATACATACAACAACGTGCGCTCCGGCGACTCGCAAAGCTCATCGACGAGGTCGCGGAAACGGGCCGTATGCATTAAATCAAGCCCCTGACACGGTTCGTCGAGCACCAGCAATGGCGGATTTTTCACCAGTGCCCGCGCCAGCAATACCCACCGTTGCTGCCCGGTCGACAAATCGGCCAGCCGTTTCATCCGCAGGGTCTGGATTTGCAGCAGATCCAGGGCAAAGTCAACGCGCGCGGCCTGCTCATCGGTCAGATTCCGGAATAGCCCGGCGGTGTCGAATAAACCCGACGCAATTACCTTCCAGACGGGTTGTTCTCGCGGGAAATACAGATGCAGCTCGGGCGAAACAAAGCCAATGTTCCGCTTGATGTCCCAGATGCTTTCTCCCCGTCCCCGTTTCCGGTCAAAGAGGTCATAATCATTGCGGTAGGCCTGCGGGTTGTCGGCTGTTATGAGGCTCAGCAAGGTTGACTTTCCGGAACCGTTTGGCCCCAGCACCGCCCATTTCTCCCCACGCGTTACGTCCCAGTTCAGGTTATCCAGTACAACTTTTTCGCCATACGAAACAGTGACCTGGCGCATGGCAATGGCTTTGGCAAATGATCCCTGCGGCGGATTGTCCAGCCACTCGCGGAGCCGTTCCGGATTGGTTAACGGTTCGTGGCTTTCCTCGCCTGCCAGCGGGGCAGCGGATTTGGGACCGCTGTATGTTACCCGCCCATCTTCCAGTACCAGCACATGGGTAATACCGGCGGGCAGATCGCGGACGGTTGTCACCAGAATCAGGCTTGTGCCCTCAGCGGCAATCCGGTCGAGCGTTGCATGCAGCCGCTCACGGCTCACGGTGTCAAGCCCCGTAAACGGATTATCCAGCAGCAACACCTTCGGCCGGCGCAGCAGCGAACGGGTCAGCAGCGTCCGGCGGGTTTCGCCGTTCGATAGCGAGGTTAACCGGCGCTCCAGCAAATGGCTGATGTTGGTCCATGAGGCGACTTCCTGCAACCAGCGCTCATCGTACCGCGGCGGAGGCAGCGGCACCGACTCCGGATCGACCGTTCCCACGGGCCGGACCTGTTCCTGAAGCACCTCCCGGACCGTCGGAGCTTCAGCAGCGGCATCAGCATTGAAACGTTGCTGGTAAAACTGGGCCGCTGCCGACACATTCCGGTCGAAGCGGTAATCATTGGCGACCCGCTCTACGGTTTCGCGCAGGCGACCCGTATGCCGGTATTGGCCGGAAACCACAGGCAATTGCCCTGCCAGCGTTTCCAGAAATGACGTTTTTCCCGAACCCGTCGGCCCGATCACGGCCCAATGTTGCCCGGGCTCCAGTGCCCAGTCGATCTGATGGAGCACCGGCCCCGTCGGCCGGCGGACCGAAACAGTATGTAATGAAAGCATTAACCCCTGGTTGATTTACGAATGACGATGTACGATTTCCGCACCTTCCTTATTACTCCAAAAAAGCCGCCAGTTCCTGCCATGAAATCATACCGATGGCAAGCACGGCTACCCCTAGCCCGATTTTATTCGCTGTTGACAACCGCTCCTGAAAGAACAGCAGGGCCACCAGCGCTGCGACCACAATTACCCCGATGTTATACAGCGGATACACGAATGCCCCGTTACTGCCAAAATCCGACAAGGCCAGCAGGAGTGTATAAAAACTAAGATAATTCGGCACACCCAGGGTAACAGCCCCGATAAAGCTACGCGGCTCAATTTTTTCCTTACCCTGAACAACCCGCACCACGATCATGACCATCCCGGCAATGATCGCCCCCAGCACCATCGTCAGCGTAACAACGGCCGTCTGATCGGTTGACGGAATATAGTTGAGGTTAATGTAGTTAATCAGCGTATTGGTGGTGCCGTACATGATAAAGACGGCTACCGGCAGCAATACCCCCAGGCCAGTCTTTGGTTTAACGGCAGCGGGTTCGGCAGTGGCGGGGCTTTTTTTGAGCGTACTGAGGGCAACGGCTACCAGCGCCAGCACCAGGCCGGCATAGTTGGTCAGGTCAAAGGTTTTTCCGCCGGTTTTGAAGATGAAGAGACTGAAACAAACCGGAATCACCAGCGACAGGTTATTGGCCAGCGACGTAGCAGTGATGCCCGTTTGCTGGGTCGATGCGCCCGACAGCAGAAAGGTAACGATAAAACCAACGCCCAGGGCAAGGGACAGCCAGGTCCAGGTCTGGCTAAAATCGACCGAAAAGTGCTGACCGGCGGGCATCAGAAAATAGCCGGTTGTGAAGCAGACAAGGTAATTAAAAACGATGGCCTGAAACGTATTGATATTGAACCGGGGAAACAATCTGAAGTTGAGCAGCAGAACAACTGACAATAAAATACTCAGGATCAGGTAGATCATACGGGGTTATGGCTAAGAATGCGTGAGGCTTACTAAAAAATTGCGGAAAATTAAACGATCTGCACGACAATGCCAGCCTGCTTGTTATCATCTTCTGCCCGGAAATCCGTATTTAGCTTTGTCGTTTGAATTAACCCCGCGCTCGCGTATGAAAACCAAAATCACTTTTTTCAGCACCAAACCCTACGACATTGCCTTTTTTGACCAGGCAAACCACGACGATTCGCTTGAGCTCTGCTACCTCGACACCCACCTGAATCCGGCTACGGCGCCCTTGGTACAGGGGTCTGCGGTTGTCTGTCTGTTCGTCAACGACAAAGCAGATGCGGCTATCATCAGCACCTTCGCGAAGGCCGGTGTGAAGCTGATTGCGCTCCGGTGTGCGGGCTACAACAACGTCGATCTGGCGGCCTGTAAACAGGCGGGGATCGGCGTGGTACGGGTGCCGGCCTACTCGCCGTATTCAGTCGCCGAACATGCACTGGCCCTGATTCTGACGCTAAACCGCAAAACGCATAAAGCATTTAACCGCGTCAGAGAAGGTAATTTTGCCCTCGAAGGGTTGATGGGTTTTGATCTGCATGGCCAGACCGTCGGGCTGATTGGCTTAGGGAAAATCGGTCGGGTAACGGCGCAGATCCTCCGTGGCTTTGGCTGTACGGTGCTCGGATACGATGTCTATGAAGACGAGGAAGCCAAACGGACCGGCGTTTCTTACGTCCCGCTTGAGTCGTTACTGGCCCAGTCAGACATTGTATCGCTCCACTGCCCGCTGACGCCCCAAACCCATCACCTGATCAATGCTCAAACCCTCGCCGGCATGAAAAACGGGGTGATGCTGATCAATACCAGCCGGGGGGCTTTAATTGATACGATGGCCGTCATTCAGAGCCTGAAATCCGGCAAAATCGGTTACCTGGGGCTGGATGTGTACGAGGAGGAGGCTGATTTATTTTTCGAGGACTTTTCGGGCAAAGTCATTCAGGACGATGTGTTTTCGCGCCTGCTGAGTTTCCCGAATGTACTTATCACCGGCCATCAGGCCTTTTTTACCCGTAATGCGCTGCAAAGTATCGCTGAAACTACCCTCGCCAATATCCACGCCTTTGTAAACGGCGGGCCGCTGGAGAATGAAGTGGTTTTTAAAGAGTGAAAGAGCGGAAGAGTGAAAGAGCGATTGACGGAAAATGAAGTAGTTTATTTTATGTACACCTAACGATGAAACAGCTCATCCTGTTTTTTTCACTCGCCTATTTACTTTCCTGGGTGATCTGGCTTCCGTTGTACGGGCAGGTATTCGGCCTGCCGGCCTTACCCGTCTTGCCGTTCCACCACGGTATTGGTAGCCTCGGGCCCCTGCTGGCTGCATTCATCACCACCTATTTAGTTGAAGGATTTAACGGTGTGCGGCAATTAGTTAAGAGATGCGTTACGATTCAGCCGATACGTTATTTACTGGTTGCCCTGTTCAGCCCGTTCATACTGGTTATGCTCAGTGTGTTGCTCAACTTTCTGGTAAATGATACCTCTCCCCGGATCGGTGATCTGTTTCATACGCCTGAGTTTCCGGAATTTACGTTTATCCAGTTCTTTATCGTCAACTTATTGTTTTATGGGTTTGGCGAAGAAACCGGCTGGCGGGGCTTTGCACTCCCGCGGGTTCAGATGCACGTCAGCCCGTTTCTTGCCGCTTTGGTCATGTCCGTTTTTTGGGCGATCTGGCACTGGCCGCTTTTTTTCTACCGTCCCGGCATGATGTCAATGAATGGCGCGGCGGTGGCCGGCTGGTTTATGAGTTTGTTAACCGGCAGTATCCTGTTGACATGGCTTTATAATAAGTCAAAAGGCAGCCTTTTCATCTGTGCGGTTTTTCATTCAACGATTGACATCGCGTTTCTGGCCGACTCCGCCGATCAGCACATCGTCAATTATCTGGGTGCCCTGATTACCCTTTGGGGCATTTGGACGGGCATACGGATGGTAAAGAGTGAAAGAGCGAACGACTGAAAGAGTGGCCGCCGCTCAACGGCTGCCAGCCCTACCCGCTCCGCAACCAACAAAAACCACCAGCAACAATCCAGCAACAAAAAAATCTGCATCTTTTTTTGCTTTCCCCCGCAAGTTTCCCGTCATAGCCGCATCTAACCTTTTGAAACCGCCCGGATAACCGTTTGGAAACACAGGAACTCATCGTCGGACTACAGCGCGGAAGCGAGTCAGCATTCCGGCATCTGGTAGATACGTACCAGCGCCGGGTCTATAATACCGTGCTGGCCATTGTGCAGCACCCCGATGATGCCGATGATGTCACCCAAGAGGTGTTTATGACGGTATTCGAGTCTATCCGGCAGTTTCGGGGCGATGCGCAGTTATCGACCTGGCTTTACCGGATTGCCACGACCCGTGCGCTGGAAGCGTACCGGAAAAAACACGCCAGGAAGCGTTTCGCTTTCCTGACCAGCCTCTTTGGCGGCCAGGACGACGGAAATGAACCCGACGATCGGTTGCACCCTGTGGATTTTGACCATCCGGGTATTCAACTGGAACAGCAGGAACGGGGACGGGTGTTGTTTGCCGCCATCAACCGGCTGTCGGATCAGCAAAAGGTAGCGTTTACCCTGCACCACGTGGAAGGATTGAGCTATCAGGAGATTACGGACGTGATGCAAACCTCCTTTTCTTCGGTCGAGTCATTGCTGTTCCGGGCAAAACAGAATCTAAGAAAACAGTTACGCAACTATTACTACAACGCGTGATACAGGCCCGTAAGCCGGCGCGATAATGAAAAACTGGTATGGAAGATGAAATAGAAAAAACACTGCACTCGTTGGATGGCATCGAACGGGCTGAGCCGAAGCCGTTTCTGTATACCCGCATCCAGGGACGTATCGAACGGCGCAGGGCAGACACGTATTCGCGCATCTGGCAGCTCAAACCGGCCTATGTAATTGCCTCCGTGGCCCTGCTGATCGTCCTGAATGTGGCTGCCATTCTGGTCTATAACCGGTCGCACCGGCAGTCTGATACTGCCAGACCGTCCATCGACGCCATGGCTTCAGACTACGGTCTTTCCTTTGACATTCAATAAATACAGCTATGGAAACTAAAACGCTTATTCGCTGGCTATCAGGCGTTATTGCGCTTCTGGTTCTGTTAAACCTTGGCCTGATCGGCTGGATGTTTTTTGCCCGCAGCGGCATGCCCCCCGGCGGAGGAGGTCCGGTTGCGTTCCGTTTTTTAGAGCGGGAACTGTCCTTGACGGATACGCAGGAACAACAGGTCATTGCCTCCCGCGAAGCCTTATCGGAGCGGTCGAGGCCACTGGAAGACAGTGCCCGCGCCTTGCGGAAACAACTCTTTACCCTGACCCGGCAAACCCCGCTGCCGGTTGCCGAAACGGATCAGCTTTCCCGGCAGCTAGGCGGTCTGATAGCACAGCTCGAACGCAACCGCCTGCAGCACTTTAAGGAAATCCGCGATGTGCTGACGCCTGAACAACAAAGCCGGTTCGACAGTATTCTGGACGAACTGGCTCAACGGCAGGGCCCGCCGCCGGGCAATGGCCATCGGCCGCCAGGCGGGCCGTCTGGACCGCCGGAAGGACCGCCCGGCCCCTGAAAAAATAATTTTAAAAAAAATCCCCGGCCCCGCAGGTTTTACACCACACCTGCATCTAAACCAATATAACCGCTAAAAACGCATGAACTAATTATACGGGTATTCTTACCACTTCACGTCTTAGTTTACATTACGTTTAAACAATCACTACTATGCAGAAGACAATTTGTCTTGCAGTGATCGGGCTGATGATCAGTCTGGTTGCCTGCAACAAGGATTCCGTTGCCCCTTTGGTTGACGGGGCTGCCCGGTCAGGGGCCAGCAACACCGCTGCCGATACATCAAAAGGCCGTCCTGCCCCGCCAACACCTATCGAGATCAGTGCCTTACCGGCAACCATCACCAGTGCCATCAGCAGTAGCTATGCCGGAGCCACCATCGAACGGGCCGGTAAAGACAAAGACGGGAACTATGTGGTTCTGATCCTGGAAAACAACCAGCCGAAAGGACTGCTTTTCGATGCATCGGGTAAATTCCTGAAAGTTCTGCCACCACCTCCACCAGGTGGCCCGCAGCAGGGTGGCCCGCAACAGGGTGGCCCGCAACAGGGTGGCCCGCAATCGGGAACGGCCACACCTCCCGGCTCAGGTACTGGCATGGGCCCTGGACCGCGGCCAGGCCCTCCGGGTTCATCAACCGCGCCAGCGCCGCCAAAACTAACAGAGATTCAAGTCTCTGCCCTGCCGGCTGCCATAACGGATTATATCAAAAGTAAATACGCTGGTGCTGAGATAAAAAAAGCAGGGAAAGACGACGCAGGCAATTATGTAGTCCTGATCAGTCAGAATAATCAACCGAAAGGCTTACTGTTCAATAGTGCCGGAGTATTCCAGAAAGAGCTGCCGCCACCACCGAGACAGTGATTGAGTGGACTTTAGGGGGGGACTCCCCCGTTTAATCATCACTTTTGTCTTTTTTTGTCATCCCGACGAAGGAGGGATCTCTGGCCATTGACGGCGTTGAGATCCCTCCTTCGTCGGGATGACAAAAAGCCACCACAACCATCAGCAACCATCAGCAACAAAAAACTTAAAAATCCAGCGTCAGTTGCCGGCCTTCCAGCTCATCGAGGGGTTCGAGGTTGGAGAGGGTAACGCCGAGCAGCCGGACGCCTTTAGGGACGGGATGCAGAGACTCCAGCAGGCCGTATGCCAGTCGTTCAAAAAATGGTTTATCCAGAATAACCGACAAGGCAGACTTACTGCGGGTTATTTGCTGGAAATCCTCAAATTTTACCTTGACTGTCACCGTACGGCCGGCAATGCGCCGGTTCGTGCAGTAGTCCCACACATCATCGATCAACGGCCGGAGCCCTTCCTCCAGTTCGGCCGGGGTAAACAGGTCATGCTCAAACGTATTTTCGGAACCCGACGACTTGCGGATACGCTCCGGATTAACAGGCCGGTCGTCAACGGCGCGGGCAATCTGGTAGTAATAGCCCCCGGATTTGCCGAAATGACGGCGGAGAAAGACTTCACTTTGCCGGCGCAGGTCAGCGCCGGTATGAATGCCAAGCTGGTTCATTTTTTCGGCGGTCACCCGACCGATGCCGTGAAACTGCCCGACTGATAACGGCTCGACAAAAGCCTCTCCCTGACCTGGCTTGATGACGTAAAGCCCATCCGGTTTCCGGTAATCAGACGCCAGTTTAGCCAGAAATTTATTGTAGGAAACACCCGCTGAAGCCGTCAGCCCGGTATCGGCCTTGATTTTCGCCTTTATCTCTTTCGCTATTTCCGTTGCCGACACATTACCGTCCCGATAATCGGTCACGTCCAGATAGGCTTCATCCAGCGAAAGCGGCTCTACCAGGGCAGTGTATTCGTCAAAAATACGGCGTATCTGAGCAGAGACCCCTTTGTAGACCTCAAAACGCGGCGGAACGAAAATCAGATGCGGACACCGCTTTTTGGCCGTCACCGAGGCCATCGCCGACCGTACGCCAAAGGTTCTTGCTTCGTAACTGGCAGCAGCCACCACCCCACGGGCCCGCGACCCGCCGACTGCCACGGGTTTACCCCGTAAGGCCGGATTATCCCGTTGCTCCACGGACGCGTAAAAGGCGTCCATGTCGATATGGATAATTTTACGAACCGTATTTGTTGTCATAAAACAAAAATACGAACACCGCAGGTTTATAAAAACTACTACAGGCCTTTGAAAACCAAGCCCAAGTTTGTACCTTTTCTTGCCCTAAAATTCTCAGCCCTATGCGCCCTTTTCTCTACCTATACGCTGCCCTGCTGGGCCTGTCAGGTTGTGTAACCCGTTCGCAATCTCCCGTTACCGGCACGGCTGATGCCGGCCTCCGGCGCATGCCCGGACAGACCTCCGACTATTATGTAGACCAACGGGCCGGCACGGCTCCGTATTCGCGCAAACTACTCCCCGACCCGACCAATGGTCTGGGCAGTACCAACGACCCCAATATTCGTGTGACAGATATTCAGTTAACGGATCAGTATACCATCCTGCACATGGTTTTTAAAATAGATCCGACCCGCGACTGGAGCGTCACCAGCAGTCAGATTTCGATACAGCCGAAAACCAAACTGATTGCTGTCAATAAACTGAAAAGCTACGAACTGATCAAAGCCGAAGGCATTACCCTGTCGCCCGACTATACCGAAGTGCATCCCAACAAAGAAGTCCAGTTCCTGCTTTACTTCCCCCGGCTCGACAAGGGCATCGAAGAATTCAACATGTACGAATGCGCCGACACCGCCGAGCAAACCTGCTGGAACGTCCGGGGCATGCACGTCGTCAACCCCTGAAAGTGGTACCATGAGCGGCACTTCCGAAAGGGCAGGCCGCTCTTTCTATCTTTCACTCTTTCACTCTTTACCTCCGTGAACAAACTACTACTTACCCTGACACTCTGCTTACCGGCAACGGTATTTGCCCAGGATCGCCTGATGGGCAAGGCATGGACCACCCGTTCGGTTGTGATGGCGCAACGCGGCATGGCCTGTACTTCCCATCCGCTTTCGACGCAGGCAGCGATTGACGTTCTCAAAGCCGGTGGCACAGCCATCGACGCAGCCATTGCGGCCAATGCCATGGAAGGGGTGGTGGAACCCCATGTCAATGGCATCGGCGGAGACCTGTACGCCATTGTGTGGGATGCCAAAACCAAAAAACTGTATGGCCTGAATGCGTCGGGCCGCTCGCCTTACTCGCTAACGCTCGACGAGTTTAAAAAACGCGGGCTGACGCATATTCCGGCGACGGGCCCGTTACCGGTTTCGGTGCCGGGTTGTGTAGACGGCTGGTTTGAACTCCACAAACGCTTTGGCAAACTGCCGATGGAGAAACTGTTGTCTAACGCCATTCACTACGCCAGGGAAGGGTATCCGGTACACGACGAGGCCTCTATCTCGTGGGCAAGCATGATCAGCCGGCTCGGGAACCTGCCGAACGTGAAAGAAACCTATGCTCCCAACGGGGCCGCGCCGAAACGCGGCGAGATTTTTAAGAATCCGGCCCTGGCGAATACACTGGAAAAGATTGCTAAAGGGGGCCGTGATGCGTTTTACAAAGGCGATATTGCCCGCACGATTGATGCGTTCATGAAGCGGGTGGGCGGTTTTCTCAGCTACCGCGACCTGGCCGAACACACATCCGACTGGATTGAGCCGGTTTCGACCAGCTATCGGGGCTACGATGTATGGGAATTGCCGCCAAACGGTCAGGGAATTGCCGCTCTCCAGATGCTGAATATTCTGGAAGGCTACGATTTTTCAAAAATCCCGTGGGGTAGTCCGGAGCATGTGCACCTGTTTGTGGAAGCCAAAAAACTGGTGTATGAAGACCGGGCCAAATACTACGCCGATCCGGCTTTTGCACAGATTCCCGTTAAAGAGCTGATTTCCAAGCCCTATGCCAACGAGCGCCGGAAGCTGATCGACATGAACCGTGCCCTGACGAAGATTGATGCCGGTTCGTTTAACGTGGCGCTGAAAGACGGCGATACCATTTATCTGACGGTTGCCGACGGCGAGGGCAATATGGTGTCGCTGATTCAGAGTAATTTCCGTGGGTTCGGATCGGGCATGGTGCCGGACGGCCTTGGCTTCATGTTTCAGGATCGCGGCGAGCTGTATTCGCTTCAGGAAGGACAGAACAACACCTATGCGCCCCACAAACGTCCGTTTCATACCATTATACCGGCATTCGTGACAAAGGACGGTCAGCCGTTTATGAGCTTTGGTGTGATGGGCGGCAGTTTTCAGCCGCTCGGCCACGTGCAGATCATCATGAACATGATCGACTATGGCATGAATCCGCAGGAAGCCGGCGACGCTCCCCGTATCGACCATCAGGGATCGTCGGAGCCGACCGGTGAGAAAATGGAAGGCGTCGGTGAAATCACCCTCGAATCGGGATACTCCTACGAAACCATCCGCGATCTGATGCGCAAAGGCCACAAAATCGGTTTCGGCCTCGGCGGCTACGGCGGGTATCAGGCGATTATGTACGATGCAAAAAATAAAGTTTACCACGGTGCTACCGAATCCCGCAAGGACGGACAGGCCCAAGGATATTAATGCCGCCCCGCCCGTACGGGCGACCCCATGTGGTCGCCCATCATCCGCAGGAAAGCCGCAGAACCAACCAAAGTGGTCGCCCATCATCCGCAGGAAAGCCGCAGAACCAACCAAAGTGGTCGCCCATCATCCGGATTAAAACCCGGATTAACCTTTGGTTAAACTAGTTTGTGGCATAAACCTTTCCAAATTCTGGTTGTTGAATGAATAAACACTAACTACTGGAAGCCATGGAAAAGACGCCAAAAACTTATATTGCAGAAGTAGTAGCTGTAGATCAATATGGCAACGAAACGCAGACAACTGTTCCGATAAAAGCAATCTATGAGCCAATTCAGGCCGATATTGAAAATAAGCTAAATGCCGACTACCCTCACCTGACGCACCGTGTTGCGAAGCTGGATGAACTGAAAAGTCCGGAGCAGGTAGAGGATTGGCACCATTCATTCATGGGGGTCCTTTTTGGCGAAGACGTTCACAAAAAGTAGCATTATCCGTTATAATGTCAAAAGGCGCCGATGGCGCCTTTTGACATTTAACTGTACGAAATCCAGCCCCCTTACGCCAGCACCTCGCGGCCTTTGGCAAGGGCGGCATCAAGGCCGCTTGCGTCAGAACCACCGGCTGTGGCAAAAAACGGCTGACCGCCGCCGCCGCCTTTAATCTCGCGGGCGAGTTCTTTCACGATCTGACCGGCCTGCAGCTTCTTGCCCTGAATCAGGCTATCCGGCAGCATGACGGCAAGTTGCGGCTTACCGCTCACATCAGCACCCAGTACCAGGGCCAGATCGTCAATTTTCGCTTTCAGGTCATAGGCCAGTTGCTTCAGCGCATCGGCCGATGGAACGTCAACACGCTCCACAATCAGCGAATGACCCGTGGCCGTCTGGCTTACTTTCGTCAGCAGCTGCTCTTTCAGCTGCTGCACTTTTTCGTTTTCGAAGCCTTCAATTTTCTTCTGTAGCTGACTGCGTTCCTGCAACAGACTTTCCACCGCTTTGACAATGTCTTTCGGGGCTTTCAGCAGTTCTTTCAGCTGGTCAAGAATCGCCTGCTGTTCGTTCAGCATGGCCAGTGCCCGCTCCGACGTAACGGCTTCGATACGGCGTACACCGGTCGATACGGACCCTTCCGACGTAAACTTGAACAAACCGATCTGTCCAGTTGCCGACACATGCGTGCCCCCGCAAAGTTCGACCGAATAAGCCGGATCGAACACGATAACGCGGACAAAATCGCCGTACTTCTCCCCGAACAAGGCCATAGCCCCCAGCGCCTTCGCCTGATCAATCGGCACATTCCGGCGCTCGTCGAGCAGGATGTTTTCGCGGATTTTGGCATTTACAATCTCCTCTACCTTAGCCAGTTCTTCGTCCGTCACCTTGGTAAAGTGGCTGAAGTCAAACCGCAGGGCGTCCGGACCAACGTATGAGCCTTTCTGCGCTACATGCGTACCCAACACATCGCGCAGGGCGGCGTGCAGCAAGTGCGTGGCCGAGTGGTTGCTGCTGGTCAGTGTCCGGCGGTGGGCATCGACCTGCGCCGATACCGCCGTGGCCTGCTGCAACACCTCATCGATGTTCTTATCACTTGAAATCAGGATCGACAGGTCGTTTTCCTTTTTCGTATCCGAGATGGTAATGACCTTCGTTTCACCGCCGACGGTCAGTGTCAGCGTACCGGTATCACCGATCTGCCCGCCCGATTCGGCGTAGAACGGCGTCGGGTCAATCACAATCTGGTATTGCGTACCCTGCTTGTTCTGCACCTTCCGGTACTTAATGATCTGGGCATCGGCTTCGGTCTGATCGTAACCGACAAAGCTCACGCCGTCGTTGTCATCAACGAGTTCAACCCAGTCACCGGCCGACGAAGCGGCGTCTTTGCGGGACCGCTGCTTCTGCGCCTGTAAGGCATTCTGATACCCCTCTTCATCAATCCGGAAGCCTTTTTCGCGGGCAATCAGGGCCGTCAGATCGACCGGGAAGCCGAAGGTATCGTTCAGTTCAAAAACGGTTTCGCCGTTGATGATCGTCTCGTTTTTATCGGTCAGTTCGGCCGTGATTTTGTCCAGAAGTTTCAGGCCGTTTTCCAGCGTACGCAGGAAGGCTGCCTCTTCTTCACGAATCACCGTAGCCACAAAATCCTGCTGGGCAATCAGTTCCGGAAACACCCCGTCGAACTGCTTCGCCAGCGTCGGCACGAGCTTCGTCATAAACGGCTCGGTAAAGCCCAGATACGAATAGCCATAGCGAACGGCACGGCGCAGAATCCGGCGGATTACATAACCGGCCTTCGCGTTCGACGGCACCAGTCCGTCGGCAATCGCAAACGAAACCGCACGGATGTGGTCGGCAATCACACGCATGGCCACGTCAGCGTATTCGCGCGGTGTGCCGCCGTAGGTTTTTCCGCTCAGTTCTTCAATGACCTTGATAGTGTTGGTAAATACGTCGGTGTCGTAGTTCGACATTTTCGCCTGAATCGCCATACACAGCCGCTCAAAGCCCATACCTGTATCCACGTGGCGGGCCGGCAGCGGTTCAAGCGAGCCGTTGGCCATCCGCTGGAACTGCATAAAGACCAGGTTCCAGATTTCGACCACCTGCGGGTGATCGGCGTTAACCAGCTCTTTACCCGGCTGTGCGTCTACATCGGCCTGCGGGCGCAGATCGACGTGAATTTCCGAACACGGACCACACGGGCCGGTATCGCCCATTTCCCAGAAGTTATCTTTTTTATTGCCGAGGATAATCCGCTCTTCGCCGACAATCGGGCTCCACAGATCCCACGCTTCCTGATCGAAGGGCACATTGTCTTTTTCGTCGCCCTTAAACACCGACACATACAACCGGTCTTTCGGCAGTTTGTAGACCTCCGTCAGCAGCTCCCACGCCCATTCAATGGCTTCCTTCTTGAAATAATCACCGAACGACCAGTTGCCCAGCATTTCGAACATGGTGTGGTGGTAGGTATCAAAGCCTACATCTTCAAGGTCATTGTGTTTGCCGGACACCCGAAGACACTTCTGCGTATCCGCGACGCGCTTCGACGGTGGTGTGCCGTTGCCCAGGAAAAAGTCTTTAAACTGCGCCATCCCTGAGTTATTAAACATCAGCGTTGGGTCATTCTTGGCTACCAGTGGCGCCGACGGTACAATGAGGTGATCTTTGCTACGGAAAAAGTCCAGAAAATGCTGGCGAATCTCGGAAGATGTCATAAAAATCGGACGGCAGACTCAGAAACGTGAATTGGTAACGCCGGCCGTATCAAAAACGAGTCTGTCGCATAATGTCTGTCGGTCCGGCATCTTTGTCGCAAATTTACGTTATTTTCATCGTTTGATACGAAACATTCCTTGCTCACCGGCAAGCAATTGCATAATTCCCCCTTTGAATTGGTATGGATTCGTCCGATAAGCGTTTTTTTGGCATTCAGGAAGTGGCCGAACGGTTTGGCGTTAATGCGTCGAAACTACGCTACTACGAAAAAGAGTTTCCGAGTTTAAAACCACAGAAAAACCGTTCCGGCGAGCGGGTTTACGCCCAGAGCGACATCGACCACATCGCCGAAATCATCCATCTGACCACCGAAAAAGGCATGAAGCTGGCGGCTGTTAAGGCCCACCTCCGGACCAAAAACACCCGCCACGACGAGAACAAACAGATGATTAACAAGCTGGTCAGAATCAAAAAGTTTCTGGAAGAGCTGCGCGATTCGCTGCCGGATGGGTCTAAACCGGAAAACAACCGGCCTGAGCCCTCCGAAACAAGCGGTTAAAGTGCTTTCAAAAACGCAACTAACGCCTTTTTCTCGCCTTTGGTCAGCTTCAGTGGCTCTGCGGGCAGGGTCTGGTTATCCAGTACAAACCCCAGTCCGGTCCCGCCCCCTTGGTCGTAAAAATCAACGACCTCTTCCAGCGTCCGGTAGACGCCATTGTGCATGTAGGGTGCCGTTTGGCCGATGTGCCGCAGTGTGGGCGTCTTGAAAGCATATTTCAACGGCTCAACCTTTACGTATGCATACCGCCCGATGTCAGTATCCGGCTTTTTGTTATCGGCAGCAGCCGGTACGCCGATCACCTCCGACTCGGTTTTGGCAAACGTCGGCGGCACCGTTCCGTTGAACAGCGGCATAAAATGGCAGATTCCGCATTTAGCCTTACCCATAAACAGGTTAAAGCCGTAGACTTCTTCGGCCGACAATGCCCGGTCATTCCCCCGCATGTAGTGATCAAACCGGCTGTTCAGCGATACGAGCGTCCGCTCATAAGCAGCAAGGGCGTTCTGAATATGGGCCGGCTCAATGGCCCCCCGATGGGCCGGAAAGGCTTTTTTGAACAAGGCTACGTATGCCGGTGAACGCTGTAAGTCAGCGGCTACCTGCCGCAAAGAACCGTTCATTTCACCGGTATTGTGCACCACGTCAAACGACTGGCTTTCGAGCGTCGGCGTCCGCATGTCGTAAAACTGCGCCGCCTGCAACGCCGCATTCAGCAACGTCGGCGTGTTGCGGGCCACCAATCCGTCTCCCGTCAGGGTTTTACTTTTCACCAGACCATCGGTAAACGCACGACCCGGCTGATGGCACCCGGCACACGACCGCTGGCTATTGCCCGACAGAACGGGGTCGAAGAACAGCTTCCGGCCCAACGCAACTTTTGCCGGATTCATACGCGCATCGGCGGTGGTGGCGTAGGCGTCGGCATCAAAAGCGCCGTTCTCGAACAACGTAGCCGCCGAGGGCCGCAACGGCCGCCGGTCGGTCAGCACCGGCACCGACAGTTTTTGCTGAAACGCCAGTAACTGCTCGGATACCGGATTGGCATAATTCCGGATAAACCGGGCACGGTCAAACGAATTAAAATCCGGATGCTGATTCAGGTAGGCCACTGCCGCCTCAAGCTGATGAATCAGGGTATCACCCGCAGGCTGCGTTTTTGCATAGCCATGCAGGTATAGCCGGATATGCTGCATACTCACAGCCGCTTCCGGAATAGCGGCCTGACACAGCGGCGTATCAAATCCACTGATGCCCAGTGTCAGAATGCGGAAAACCTGTAACCTCAGGGCATCAAATACGTGTGCGTCCGTCACTTCGGTAACCGCCCACAATTGCCGGCAACGGGCCACTTCACGGCGCAGCTTCCGGGTCTCGCCCGTTAGCACCTCGCGCTGCGTGGTATCAAATTCAGGGTACAGTAATTCTTCAATCACCTGAAAGCCTTCGGGTTCAAACGCCTTGTTTTCTTCCGCTTCGATCTCGGGCAAAGGCGGACCGTTGATTAAGCGTGAGGTAGCCGGGAAAAAATATTCGGAGAAGGGTTCAATGCCCTTGTAGATCCGGCGGCAGTCCAGAAAAGCCCGTCGCAGCTCATCGGGTGTCGCCCCGTTCGCGGCGGGGATCAGTAACGTCTGCTCCAGCCGCATATCCAGTGAATCCAGCTGACGGGCGACCTGTCCTTTCAGCTGCTCTGCCGGCCGGAACAACGGCTGTCCGGACTGCCGGATACTCAGAAAGCTAACCGTGAGTACGGCCACCAGACAAATGCCGGCCAATACCAATCCGTTCTGCTTCATATGGCTAAAAAATAGAAGCCCCTCACACACAGGCATGAGGGGCCGGTTTTTAGTGGATTGGGTTAACGGGGAATACCACGAACGATTATCGTCTGACCACCTTCGGCATAGGCGCCGGTCGATGCATCGGTCAGGCTGCTGGCTTTGCTCACTGAGCTTCCGTCGGCGTTGCTGTATTTCATGTCCCGCCACGTATGCGGGTGCAGGTTGATCATAAACGTATTGGGCACACCGATGATGTCTGAAATATCCAGCATCGCCCCGTACTCCCATGAACTCAGCAGATTAGTGTTCACGGAGTTGTATTTCGCGTTAAACGTTGCATCCGTCCGGCGATGGTTCATTTCGATCATTGCCTTATTCTGACCGGTAGCGATATTGAATTGCCAGATGCGGCCGTCGTGTTTGTTGTCCAGATAGAACGAATCCCCGTCTTCCTGGATGTATACGTAATTTTCGGTAACGCACAGGTTATCCGGATTAACGATGCTGTTGCCCGGGTCTACTTCGCCATCAATCACCGGCGTCAGTTTACCGGCCAGCGGATTGGCCGCATCCAGTACCAGTTTATACACGCGGCCCCACATCGTTTTACCGGCAATCGGGTCTTTCTGCGCCGCCGCCACACCGGTCGCGGTAAAGTAAATCTCCCGGCTGTTGGCCCCGCCGCCCTTGCGGTAATCGACATCTTCGACACGGGCAAACTGGATAGCTTTTTTCTCGACCGACAGGGAAGCGATCTGCGCACCCGTCAGCGTTTTGGCATTGTCAACTTCCACAAATTCAACATCGTAGGCCTGCCCAACTTTCATGTTTGTTTCAACCGGGTCCTGGCTTTTCTGACGCAGGAAGTAGAGTTTACCGTTTTGCAGGTCGCCGACCGTATTCGATACGTACGCCAGCAGCTGACCGTTCGAGTCATCTTCGCCGATGATAATCACCGTTTTACCGGCAAAAGCATCTTTAGGAAGCGGTACCGCATTTTCCATTGATGCCTTGCCGAGGGCCGGCAATACACGGTCTTTGTTTTTCACATCGGCAGCCCCAACCGGACTGATGGCATGCACCATCGACTCGGCCCCGCTCTCACCGGCTGTCAGGAACACCGGCCCGAAGCCATGTACCTCAGGGGTGGCCAGGGTGGCCGAACAAAGCCGCCATACCCCGCCTTCGTAGTTAACGATGTACTCCCCTTTCACGGGTTTCAGGGTTTTGTCGAGGTAAACGCGGGAGGCCGAACGCAGGTATTCGTGGTTCGTTACGAAAATGTAGCCGTCGCTTGCCGGATCTTTCATCAGACCAGCTCCGTCGGGCTGACCGCCATACACAAAATTCGGCGACTGCTCCAGTTTGTCGTCTGAGCTGATCAGCGGCAGCACCTCCAGATTCTCAAAGCCCGTCATTGTTTTTACCAGTGACGGATTGACCGAATGTGCCTTAAACACAATGGCTGAATTTACCCCGTTCGATGGCTCATCCGTTGAACAGGCGAAGAACGCAGTCACCCCGAAGATAACTGCGGATACGTTTAGAAGGTTGGTCTTGTACATGTAGAGTAGATAGATGATTACCAGAATCACCTGCAAAATTCTACTCCGGATATTACTTTAATGTGAATGAAACGTAAAGATACTGTGTCCAATTAACGGGTTTTCCCGTCACAAGTAACGCTAATATATCATTGACACGTGTTCATTTCCCGACTACGCTGTGACAGACGAAAAACTCCACCAGATTGCGTTAACGCTCGTGCCGGGCATCGGCGATATCCTGATCCGGCAATTGATGGCCTACTGTGGTTCGGCGCAGGATGTGTTCCGGAGCACCCCGGCAAAACTGCAGAAAATTCCGGGAATCGGACCGGCTACCTCCCATGCAATCCGCCACACAGATGTCCGGCAGGAGGCTGAAAAAACAGCGCAGAAGCTCGGCCGGATGCAGGCTAGTGCCTTGTTTTATACCGACGACACCTATCCCAAACGCCTCAAGGATCTTTACGATGCACCGGTAATGCTCTATGCGCAGGGAGTCGCGGACCACAACGCCCGCCGGACACTGGCACTGGTTGGCACCCGGCAGGCCACAGACTATGGCCGCCGGGTTACGGAAGACATTGTGCAGGGCATGAAACCGTATGGGGTCAGTATCATCAGCGGTCTTGCTTACGGCATCGACATCATTGCCCACCGCGCCAGCCTGGCCGCACAGCTACCGACCATCGGTGTCATGGCCAGCGGGCTGGATGTGATTTACCCGTCTGTCCACCAGAAAACGGCACAGGAAATGGTTTTGCAAGGTGGCTTGCTGACCGAAAACCGGCCGGGCGTGAAGCCCGACGCACGGCTGTTTCCGGCCCGAAACCGGATTATCGCCGGTCTCAGCGACATGGTGGTGGTGGTGGAGTCAGCGGCCAAAAGCGGCAGCCTGATCACGGCCGAATACGCCAATAATTACCATCGGGAGGTATTTGCCGTTCCCGGACAGCTGAATCAGACCTTTTCGCTGGGCTGCAACAAACTGATCCGCGAAAACAAGGCCCAGATCTATACCAGCCCCGACGACCTGATTACGGCCATGAACTGGGACCAGCCCGACCGGACAGACAAGCCGGGCAGCGCCAACACCCCGCCGATTACCCATCAGTTTACGGAAGAAGAAAGCCAGCTCGTGGCCCTGCTCCGGCAACACAGCGACCTGCACATTGACGACCTCAGCTGGAAAAGCCGGATACCGATGGGACGCCTGGCCTCCATCCTGCTCACCCTCGAATTCCAGGGCGTTATCCGCTCGTTGCCGGGCAAAAAATACCAGGTCGTTTATGTCTAACGCAGCAGCTTATAATTCCGGTACTCGCCGACGCGCCAGCCTGTCCAGCGCTGTACAGCCATCAGAATCCGGTTTTTGAACGAGTACTTTTTTTGCTTGATGTCGAAGTCGAACAGCCAGTTCATGCGGTCAACGCGCTCCTGCATAACAGCGGGATGGGTGTCTTTGAAGAGCGCAAGGGCATCAATACCGGAATAGTCGAATGTCTCGGCTCGTTCGAGCACGCCGTCCATTTTGCTGTCGTCGTTCCATAACCGGCCGAAATCCCGGAGTTTGGCTTTCTGTTTTTCGGGCGGCTTCACCCAGCCATAGTGATAGACCCAGGCATCGATGAGTTTAACATGCAGCTTTTGGTTATCACGCGTCCGGAAGCCCTGGGCATCGCGGTAGGCCACTACCTTACCCGTCGGCCGGATTACCCGGATTTCGCGGCGGTACCAGCGGCGGGAGTCGCCCACGTAACGGTAAGAGCCGTAAAAATGCAGGTAGTTGAATAACAGCCCTTCGACCTCCGGCTGATCGAGGTATTGTTCCATGGCTTTCCGTACAACGGGCAGGTACTTTTCATGAATGACCTCATCCCCCTGAATGTAAAAAGCCCAGTCGGCATCGGGCGAAATAGCCGCCAGCGCCTTGTCGGTTTCGACAGCCAGCACACGCCCCCCTGCCCGCAGGCTATCGTCCCAGACGGTGTCGATAATCCGGATTTTCGGGCTCAGGCCGGCCACCAGCTCGCGGGTACCATCTTCCGAATTTCCGACGGCAACCACCACTTCGTCGCAAACCGGCAGAATCGACCGGATCGCTTCAACAATCGGGTAATCGTATTTCAGGGCATTCCGGATAATAGTAAAACCACTGACTTTCATCGTTGTGTATGCGTTTGGGGTTGGGTTACCGCGTGGAGTTGGGTTACATGTCGTAATGCTTGCGGATCATTTTTTCGTAGGTGGCGACGGGTAAAATACGTTTCAGGATAACCGAAAACTTTTCCAGCGGTTTCCCTAACCGGTACAGGCGGTCTACGTTCGGGGTATTGATTATTTTTTCGATCAGCTCACCGAACAGCTCCGGCGCCAGCCCCTGGCTCACACTCTCGTCAATCAGTTCGTAGGTCCGGTCGAATGTTTTTTTGTAGACACTGGTTACCGGTAACTGCACCTTCAGGCGGTTTTTGTTGATGTCGGTACGGACACCGCCAGGCTGTACGGTACAGGCCTGCACTCCGAACGGGGCCAGTTCGAGCCGCAGGGCTTCGGTAATCCGGTCGAGGGCCGCCTTACTGGCACTGTAGGCTCCGCGATACGGCAGGCCGGCTTCGGCCGCAATTGAACTGATGTTGATAATCAGACCCGTCCGGCGGTCACGCATATGGGGCAGCACAGCCTGAATAGTACGGACCGGCCCGATGACATTGGTATCCAGAACACGGGTAATATCATCGGTCAGTAACGATTCAACAGGACCGGCAATACCCAGACCGGCATTGTTGATCAGAACGTCGATCTGTCCCTGTTCGGCCAGCACACGCTCTATGCCACGGCCAACACTTTCTTCATTGCTGACATCCATGTTGAGCGTTTTGAATACTTTTTTCTGCCCTTCGATATTCCGCGAAGTGCCGTACACGATATATCCTTTCTGCGCCAGATGATTACCAATGCGTTCACCCAGGCCGGTCGAAGCGCCGGTAATGAGCACAACTTTTGCCATTGCTGCTATTAATTGATTGGAGCCTCAAAATTGGGCATTTTTGACAGGATTTACTACATCTACAGCGGAATGTCATTCCGCTACCCCTGTCCGTTGTGCAGCACCAGCTTTGGTTCCAGCATGACCTGTTTCCAGTCTGTCACCGGCTCCTTCGCCTGTACAACCTCCATCAGAATAGAGGCCGCTGTCTGCCCGATCAGGAAAGGATGCTGCTCCACCGATGCCATCGGAGGTTGTTCGAGATAGGCGTTGAGGGGCAGATTGGCAAAACTGACAAAGACAATATCCTGATTCATCCGGAGCCCCTGCGTCCGGCAGACCTGCATGGCATCGAGCGCCACATAGTCATTGAAGGCCAGCACCGCATCCGGCGGCTCCGGCAGGGCCAGCAGCTGGGCCATTTTCTGATGAATGTCGGCACGGGTCAGGTCAACCCGTTTGATCAGTGCATTTTCGACCGGCAGTTCTTCTTCCAGCAGTGCGTTAATATAGCCCCGATAGCGCTCTTCGCTGGCTACCAGCGGGTGCGGCCCGTTCAGTAAGGCAATCCGGCGGTGACCCCGCCCCGCCAGCCATTTAATGGCCTCATACGCCCCTTTTTCCATATCGCAGCTTACCTGATGCGTCCGGATATCAGGCGGTATGCGGTCAAACAACACCACCGGAATCTGTAAGTCAATCAGGCGCTGAATATGCTCAAACCGCCGCGACTCCTTGGCCACCGACAGCAAAACACCATCGACCCGCTGGGCGGCCAATACGTCCAGAATCTGCTTTTCGCGGTCATACCGGTCATGCGACTGATAGAGTGCCACCGTATAATTCCGGTCGAAGGCGATTGCTTCAACCCCGTTCAGTACTTCCGAAAAGAAGTTTTCACGGATTTCGGGCAGAACAACGCCAATCATGCCCGTTTTTCCTTGCCGCAGGTTCCGGGCAGTAGTACTGGGCAGGTACTTCAGCTCCTCCGCTAACGCCCTGACCGCCTGCTTCGTGGCAACACTGATGCGGGGATGATCCTGCAACGCCCTGGAGACCGTCGACGGCGAAATCATTAACCGACGGGCAATTTCTTTGATCGTTACGGCTTCTTTCATCGTTTCTCCATGCGTTACACCCGATATCCAAGTTCGTGCTTAATTTCCTTTAACACAAAGGTGCTGTTCAGAATACCGATATTCTCAATCTGCGACAGTTTATTTTTGACAAAATCATGGTATTCGTCCAGACTGCTGATGTTGATCTTCAGCAGAAAGTCGACCTGGCCGGCCATGTGGTAGCATTCCTGCACTTCTTCCAGTTTCTGTACCTCCTCTTCAAATTTTTCGATAAACGCCTTATCATGGTATCGCATCGACACCTGACAGAAGGTAGTGATGGGCCGTCCGAGGCGGGTTTTATCCAGAATGGCCACATACTGCTTAATAAATCCGAGGTTTTCCAGCCGCTTTATGCGTTCATAAACCGGCGACAATGTCAGGCTGAGCTGTGCGGCAATTTCCTTGGTCGTCAGCTTGGCGTCCTGCTGTAAAAGACGCAGGATAGTCTTGTCAATTTCGTCGATCTGCTCCATGAAGAAATTTTTTCTTTATGCGTTCTCCAAAGAAATAATCAATAAGATATTTTTTCTTTATATAAAGATCTAAACCACAATATTAACTGATTTATTAACAATACTCCATCTTTTTACCTTTCATTTATACATTTGCCAATAAAATCACTTCATCAATAATTGTTCCGCTAAACAACGCTTACGGTGGTTTCTGCCGCCGCAAGACCTTAACAAAAAGGCCGTTATGAAACAGGAAACCGTTTTAATCATTGGAGCAAACGGGCAAATCGGAACCGCCCTCCTTCCCGAACTTCAGCACCGCTTCGGCGCGGATCAGGTCATTGGCGCCGACCTGCGCAAACCCGCTGCTGAAGGCCACCGCTTCTTACAGCTGGATGCTACCCGGGCCGACGATCTGGCCGATATCGTGCAGACACACGGCATTACCCAGATTTATCACCTGGCCGCTGTCTTATCGGCCAAAGGCGAAACAGACCCGATTGCCACCTGGAACCTCAACATGCAGACACTCCTGAATGTGCTGGAAGTGGCCCGCACCTTCAGCCTCGACAAAGTGTTTGTCCCGAGTTCTATCGCCGCCTTCGGCGATCAGGCACCCAAATACGAAACGCCCCAGACGGCATCGCTCGACCCGGCAACGGTGTATGGTATCAGCAAGGTGGCCGCCGAAAACTGGCAGCTGTATTACCACAAACGCTACGGGCTGGATATCCGCTCCCTCCGCTATCCGGGGGTGATCAGCTACCAATCTATGCCGGGCGGCGGTACAACCGACTATGCGGTGGCAATCTTCCACGAGGCCGTAAAAGGGAATAATTTTGAGTGTTTTCTTGACAAGGACACACTCCTGCCGATGATCTACATGGACGATGCTATCCGGGCAACCCTTGAGCTGATGGAGGCTCCGGCCGACCGGATCCGGGTCCGGACATCCTACAACCTGGCCGGCATGAGCTTTACCCCGGCGCAGCTGACTACTGAAATTCAGCAGTATTTTCCGGCTTTCACAACGGAGTATAAGCCTGATTTCCGGCAGCAGATTGCCGATTCGTGGCCAAAGTCAATCGACGATTCGATTGCGCGGCGCGACTGGGGCTGGCAACCGGCCTTCGACCTGCCGCGGATGACCCGCGAGATGATCCATCAATTGACAGCACTTTATCAACAAACTGCATAAACCAACAGCCATGTACGGAAATCTGAAAAACGAATTGCGTCAGGAGCTCGACGCCATACAGCAAGCCGGCCTCTATAAAGCCGAGCGCATTATTGTTACCCCGCAATCGGCCGCGATTGCCATTCAGGATGGCCGCGAGGTCATTAACTTCTGCGCCAATAACTACCTTGGTCTGTCTTCGCATCCGTCGGTAATCGAAGCCGCGCACAAAACACTGGACACGCACGGTTTCGGGATGTCGTCGGTCCGGTTTATCTGTGGCACGCAGGACATTCATAAAGAACTCGAACGCCGGACGGCTGAGTTTGTCGGTGCCGAAGACTGCATTTTGTATGCAGCAGCGTTTGATGCCAACGGCGGGGTATTTGAACCGCTGCTGGGCGAAGAAGATGCCATCATTTCGGACGAACTGAACCACGCGTCGATTATCGACGGTATCCGGTTGTGTAAGGCCAAACGATTCCGGTATAAAAACAATGACATGGCCGATCTGGAAGCCCAGTTGCAGGCCGCGTCGGGCTGTCGCCGTAAACTGATTGTGACCGACGGTGTGTTTTCGATGGACGGCACCATTGCCCGGCTCGACAAAATCTGCGACCTCGCCGACCAATACGAAGCCCTGGTGATGGTTGACGAATGCCACGCCAGCGGGTTTATGGGCAAAACCGGTCGGGGTACGCCGGAGCTGAAAAATGTGTTTGGCCGGATTGATATCATTACCGGTACCTATGGTAAAGCGCTGGGTGGCGCTTCGGGTGGCTTTACCGCCGCACGGAAGGAAATTGTAGAGATGCTGCGGCAGCGGTCACGGCCTTATCTGTTCTCCAACACCCTCGCCCCGTCGATTGTCGGTGCGTCGCTGGCGGTGCTGGATATTCTGGAAGAATCAACGGCCCTGCGGGATAAGCTGGAAGCCAATACCCGTTATTTCCGCGAAGCGATGACCGCGGCAGGGTTCGACATCATTCCGGGTGAGCACCCGATTGTACCGGTTATGCTATACGATGCGCCGCTGGCACAGACCTTTGCCGCACGCTTACTGGAAGAAGGCATTTACGTCATCGGGTTCTTCTATCCGGTCGTACCGAAAGGCAAAGCCCGCATCCGGGTGCAGGTTTCGGCCGGCCACGAGATGGAACACCTGCAAAAAGCAGTAGCGGCCTTCACGAAAGTCGGTAAGGAACTCGGCGTCATCCCCGCCGAAGCTACGGTTTAAGCCTTACGAAGCGATAATCACTCAATCAGCAATTGCCGCAAAGCGGCCACTCAATCACTCAATAAAAAAACGCCCGGGATCGATCACGAATCCGGGCGTTTTATCTTCTCAACCGAAGGGAAAGCGAGAAGAAAGGGGGCCGACATACGAGCGCTGACCCCATCTCTTATTTTTGTACCTTAATTTGTTCGGCGAAACGCTTTACGTCTGAACCAACGGTCAGGGTGTAAGCACCTTCAGGCAATCCGTTCAGATCCAGACGGCTGATGTTACCGGCTACTTCTTCAACGAATACCAGCTCATCGTTCTGATTGTAGATCGCAACGTTTGTCGATTCAACGTTAACGGTCGGGATGGTTACCTGCAGTTTATTTTTGGCGTATGTAGAGATGGTTGGGCGGGCGATCTGCGTCAGCTTTGTATCATCGATTGACAGGGCGTTGTCGCGGATGTTCAGCTCCTGTGAAGACCACCATGTGTTAGTGCTTGTTGTCAGGTAATATTTACCGTCTGGCAGAGAAGCTACGTCGAACGGAACACCTTTTTGTGTACGGTCGATTACTGTACCGGTAAACAAGGTTGTACCGTCTACATCGATCAATGAAACCTGTACAGCACCGCTGCCTTGTGTCATTGTCTTAGGAATGTGCAACTGAAACTTCTTAGATTCAGATTTAACAACTGTAACTTTACCCATAATAGCACCATCAAATGCGGACGCTGTAGTGGCTGTTGCCAGGGTAAATGCTGCGATCAGTGCAGCTGCGGATAATTGGATCGTTTTCATAATGGATTATTTAATTTTTCCGTGACAAAGGTATGCTCACAGTTATTTTTAAAGCAACACTTTTGTACCGATCCAATTTGAAAAATGCAAAAGTTCTTTATTTTGTCCTACATTTTTCGGGATAATTAGGGCAATTATTGGTTAAATACCATAGATTCATTAAAAAGTCAGTTCGATTGTATTTTTCTAATAATTCTAAATTATTGGACTATGCTCTCAGAAAAATACAAAAAATATTTCTTTAGTACTATTTTGATTTTCCAGCTATTTTTCGTAACAGAAAAACTCTTGTCAGACGATCCGAAAAATCCCTGCTTAAATCCTGTATTTTCTGTGATTTTGTACAAACGTTTGCATACAAGTGTGCAAACGTTTGTACAATAAATATTCGGGAGATTACCACTTTTACCTTTAGATTATCATTGTTTTTCGCCGGCCAGCCAGCTAACTTTCCTTCGAAATCGGGTTAAGCCTAACCTGAGATGACCTTTGCCGATTTTAAGCACTACGCTATATGCCTATGACTTCCCGTCGAACTTTTCTGAAAACGGCTGCCCTTACCGGCGCGGCAACGCCTTTTATCCCGTCATTGCTCTCGCCGGCAGCGGCAACGCCGGTTAAAGCACCGCTTCAGCGGGTGCGTCTGGCGTTCATTGGCGTCGGTGCCCGTGGCCGCAGCCACGTTGCGCAGGCGCTCTACCGCAATGATGTCGATATTACCGCCATCTGCGATGTTGACCCGGACGCCATCAGCCGGACCAATAAAATGATTGAGAAGGCCGGCCGTAAACTTCCGGAAGCCTATACCAAAGGGGACGAAGCGTTCCAACAGATGCTTAAACGGGATGACATCGACGGAGTGGTGATTGCAACGCCGTGGGAATGGCACGTTCCGATGGCCGTAGCCACGATGAAAGCCGGCAAGTATGCCGGTGTCGAGGTGTCGGCAACCGTTACGCTCAAAGAGTCGTGGGATCTGGTGAATACGTTTGAAAAAACAGGTTCACACTGCATGATTCTGGAAAACGTATGCTACCGCCGCGATGTGATGGCGATTCTGAACATGATCCGGCAGGGAATGTTCGGCGAAATGCTGTATGCTCACTGCGGGTACCAGCACGACCTGCGCAACATTAAGTTCAACGACGGAAAGTCGATTGGCGGTGTCGGCGCTGAATTCGGGGAGAAAGGCTACTCCGAAGCCCGCTGGCGTACCCAGCATTCAGTCGACCGCAACGGTGATTTGTACCCGACCCATGGCCTCGGCCCGGTTGCTCACTGGCTGAACATCAACCGGGGAAACCGCTTTACGTACCTCACCAGCATGGCTACCAAATCGCGGGGGCTGCATAAATATGTCGTTGACAAAGGCGGCGCCAACCACCCGAACGCAAAGGTCAACTTTAAACTAGGCGACGTGGTGACAACAATGCTGCAGTGTGCCAACGGAGAAAACATCATGATTATCCACGATACCAACTCGCCCCGCCCCTATTCACTTGGTTTCCGGGCACAAGGCACAGAAGGCATCTGGATGGACGATAACGACATGATTTATCTGGAAGGAAAGAGTCCGAAGCCGCATCAGTGGGAACCGTTTGCCGACTATCAGGATAAGTATGACCACCCGCTGTGGAAAAAACATGCTGAAACCGCCGCAAACTCCGGACATGGCGGGATCGACTTTTTTGTGCTCCGTGCGTTTATCGAGTCTGTAAAAAATCAGGTGGCGCCACCGATTGATGTATACGATGCCGCCGTCTGGAGCGCCATCAGTCCGTTGTCGGAGCAGTCAATCGCGCAGGGCAGCAAGCCTATCGAAATCCCTGATTTCACCCGTGGCAAATGGAAAACCAACGCTCCGATCTTTGCCCTGAACGACATATATTAAATGAATAATGTTTAATGGACAATGAATAATGTTGTAACGGGGCTTAAGCCATCATTATTCATTTTACATTGTCCATTATTCATTACACATTGTCCATTTTAGGCTTTTCTGATTTACTCAACCTGAAAAACCGGCTTATCCCCCCGTTACGCTTTGTTTAATTACCCGACATTCATGCATCCTTCACCCTTAACCGTTTCGACACCCGGCCGCATCTGCCTTTTCGGTGAGCATCAGGATTACCTGGGCTTACCGGTCATTGCCGCAGCTATTTCGCGCCGGGTGCAGATCAGTGCCACGGCTACGCCTGACAAGCAGGTCAGACTGGAATTGCCGGACATCGGCGCCGAAGACGTATTCGACCTGACCGACTCGCCGCTGGTGTATCAGCACGACCGGGATTATTTCCGGAGTGCCATCAACGTGCTGCGTCGCGAAGGGTTTAGCTTCAGTCGTGGCATACAGGGTGAGATTCACGGCAACATTCCGATCAACGCAGGTACGTCGAGTTCATCGGCACTGCTGATTTCGTGGCTGAACGTACTTACCCGGCTGGCCGATCAGCCGGAGCAACTTCCGGCCACCCGACTGGCCGAACTTGCCTACGTAGCCGAAGTGCTCGAATTTGGTGAACCGGGCGGCATGATGGACCATTATTCAACCGCTGTCGGTAATCTCATTTACCTGAACAGCCAGCCGTCGATTCAGCTGCAATCCCTGCGGCCGGCTCTGGGGAGTTTTGTACTCGGCGACTCGTCCGAGCCTAAAGATACCATTGGTATTCTGGGCCGGGTAAAAGGCGGTATGCTCCGGATTATGGAACGGCTGAACGCCGAAATTCCTGCGTTCAGCCTGCATACGACTACGGCCGAAGAGGTTGCCCCGTTCCGGCACCTGTTTACTGCCGATGAGTTTACGCTATTGCTGGGCAATATCGACAACCGCGACATTCTGCGGGAAGCCCTGACGATTGTCCAGGCGCCTGAACTTAACCACAAAGCGTTTGGCCGGTTGCTGTACCGTCATCAGACGAATTTACGGGAGGCGCAGCGCATCTCAACCCCAAAAATCGACCGTATGCTCGACGCTGCCCTTGAGGCCGGCGCATACGGCGGAAAAATCAATGGTTCCGGGGGCGGCGGCTGTATGTTTGCCTATGCGCCGGAGCAGCCCGACAAGGTGGCAGAAGCCATTGAGCGGGCGGGCGGAAAAGCGTATGTCATCCATGTGGATGAAGGTACGCGGCAGGAAACCGTACCTGCTTTTGTTACAAACTGAGGAATTACTTTTCTTTTCGACGTATAATTTACCATAAGCTCCCCGGCTGAAGTTTCTTTAGCCGGGGCTTCTTTTTCTGAATATTACCTGAATACCACCTTACATTCCGTTTCTATTGCTTCGTATCCCGTCCCGTTCAATCTGATTTTGCAGTTTTTTATGTTTGGGAAACCTTAAACATTTTTGTGATTTGTAGCTTTATCATCCTGGTACACTATCTTAAAATGGCACAGGCAGGCTACGAAACCGATAATGAAGAACGGATGCGCTTTGCGCTGGAATCAGCCCAAATGGGTATATGGGACCTTGACCCTGTCAATGAAATCATTCATTGGGATGAACGCTGCCAGCAACTTTACGGCTTTTCACAACATACGATCATCACCTACAGAGAGGTGTTGAAACATATTCATCCGGCCGATCAGCAAACAGTCGATTCGGCGGTAAAACGAGCGCTGGACCCCAACTCTGACGGGCGCTATTACTGCGTTTTCCGGACCATTGGTGCCGAAGACCATAAACTGCGCTGGCTACGTTGCCAGGGGAAGGTTTACTTTGATGATCAGCATGTTGCCTATCGGTTTGCCGGTACCGCCATTGACGTCACCGATGAAATAAACACCAAGCATCAGCTGGCTGAAAGTGAAACCCGTTTCAGTAAAATGATTGAGCAGGCCCCCGTTGCCGTGGGTGTCTTACGTGGTGAAAACCTGATTATAGAATCCGCCAATGCCATGCTGCTGACGGTATGGGGTAAAACCAGCGCGGTTCTTGGCCTGCCCCTTCTGGCAGGTTTACCCGAGTTGGTCGGACAGCCGTTTCCCGATATTCTGGCCGATGTCTACCAAACCGGAGTACCCTACACCGGTTTTAATGCAAAGGTCTTTTTATTCAGAAACAATACGCTTGAAGAGGCGTGGTTCAACTTTGTATACGCCCCTCTCAACGAAATCAACCAGGCAAACCGGGGCATTATGGTGGTGGCTTATGAGGTCACGAGTCAGGTTTTATCACAGAAAGAGCTGGTTGAAAGTGAGTTACGATTTAAGACCCTGATTGACGAGGCGCCTATTGCTACCGCCGTTTATCAGGGGAAAGACATGGTTATTCAGCTGGCGAACGAAGCCATGCTCAAGGTCTGGGGTAAAGAACCGGATGTCATCGGCAAAAAACTGGCAGAAGCCCTCCCTGAGCTGGAAGGGCAGCCGTTTCATGAGTTGCTGGCCACTGTGTACGAAACCGGTGTGCCCTACCAGGCCGAAGAAGACCGCGCCGATCTGGTTGTTGACGGCAAACTGCAAAGCTATTATTTCAACTTCACGTATAAACCCCTCCGCAATTCGCAGGGCGACATTTACGCGATCCTGAATATGGCTGTCGATGTGACAAATCTGGTACACAACCGGCGGAAGGTCCGCCAGGCCGAAGAACAGCTCCGGACGGCGATCGAAGCCGCCCAGCTCGGGACATGGCGTATCAACATTCAGGAGCGTCAGGCGTTCTTTTCGGAGCGGCTTCGTCAATGGTTTGGCTTCGAACAAACCAGCATTGATCCCAAAGAAGGGGTCATTGCGATACACCCCAAAGACCGCCCCCGATTTATTGAAAAAGCCAAAAAGACGCTTGAATCCGGCACCAATGGCTACTATGAAGATGAATACACCATTGTGCACCTGATCACCCGTCAGGAGCGGGTTGTTCGTTCCGTAGGCCGTGTGTTTTTCAACGATGACGGCATTCCCCATCTGATTATCGGAACCGTACAGGATATTACAGCCCAGAAACTGGCTGAGCAGGAGCTGGAGCGCCTCGTTCAACAACGCACCGAGCAACTACGCAAACTTAATGTCAACCTGCAGCAATCCAATCAGGAACTGGAACGGTTTGCTTACATTGCATCGCACGACTTGCAGGAACCATTACGTAAGATACAGTCATTCAGCAGCTTACTACAGGCAGAGTTTAGCGATAAGCTCGGCCACTCCGCAACCGGATTACTTGACCGGATAGAAGCATCGGCCAACCGGATGTCGCTGCTCATTAAGGATATCCTGAATTTTTCGCGGATTAACCAGCAGGAGCAACCGATGCAGCGGGTCGACCTTAATCGGGTTATCCGTGATGTAATGAATGACCTTGAGCTATTGCTTTCTGAAAAAAACGGGCACATCAGTTTCGAAAACCTCTGCACCATTGATGCCGTTCCGCTACAGATTTATCAGCTGTTTTATAATCTCATCAGCAACTCCCTGAAATTCAGCCAGGCAGGCCTTCCGCCATTGATCACCATCTCGTCGACCATTATGCCGCATTTGCCGGATGGGGCCGAAACCGGTATGGGGTCTGATTACTGCGAAATACTGGTAACAGACAATGGAATCGGTTTCAACCCGAAGTATGCCCAGCAAATTTTCGGCTTGTTCCAGCGGCTGCACAGCAAAAATCAGTACGAAGGCACCGGCATCGGGCTTGCCCTCTGCCAACGCATTGTGGCTAATCATGCCGGTCAGATTTCGGCGGTTTCAGAAGAAGGGAAAGGGGCGATATTCCGCATTATTCTGCCCTGCCGACACGCCTAGTTTAAAAAAGAAGGCAAGACCGGACTGTCATAACGGAACAGGAACGGTAAGAATGATCTCTGGAAGGCGCGCCCCTTTTCACAGAGGAAACTACTTTAAAAATCCGTGAAAGCCGTACCTTTGTGACAGACCAGTTTTATTTTCCATTGCAGCAAATTACGCATCGGCAGCTTTTTTTTCAGCATGTTGCCCAGACATCTGATTTTCCCCTTGCCCTGGAAATCGACCGGGCAGAAGGCATTTATCTGTATGGCCACGGGGGCCAGGCGTATATTGACCTGATTTCCGGAATCGGCGTCAGTAATGTCGGCCACCGGCACCCGGCCATCCTGGCGGCTATTCAGGAGCAGCTCGATCATTACATGCACCTGATGGTATACGGGGAATATGTGCAGAGCCCGCAAACCCGGCTCGCACACGCCCTGAGCCAGACCTTGCCGGCCGCCCTGAGCAATGTGTATTTTACCAACTCCGGTACCGAAGCCGTGGAGGGCGCCATGAAACTCGCCAAACGCTACACCGGCCGCACTGAAATCATCAGTTGTTTCAACGCCTACCATGGCTCTACCCAGGGCGCGTTGTCTTTATCGGGCGAAGAGAATTTCAAGCGTAATTTCCGGCCTTTACTCCCCGACATCCGTCACATCCAACACGGCCACTGGCCTCATCTCGAACACATTACCAAACGGACAGCGGCGGTGATCATGGAAGTCGTGCAGGGCGAAGCCGGGGTACGGGTTCCGGACCCGGCCTATCTGCGGGCCGTCAGAGCGCGCTGTACAGACGTCGGAGCCTTGCTGGTTTTCGATGAAATTCAGACTGGTTTCGGCCGTACAGGTACGTTCTGGGCATTCCAGGGCTTTGGCGAACCGATTGTCCCCGACATCCTGCTCTGCGCAAAGGGGATGGGTGGCGGTATGCCCATAGGCGCGTTTATCAGCTCACCCGACATCATGGGTGTGTTTAAAGAAAACCCGATTCTGGGACACATCACTACCTTTGGCGGCCATCCGGTTTCGGCGGCGGCTTCCCTGGCTACGCTCCAAACCATTCTGGCCAACAACCTTTACCAGCAAGCCGAAGCCAAAGGCCGGTTGATCAGAGACTTACTGGTTCACCCGAAACTGCTTGAGATTCGCGGTAAAGGGCTGATGCTGGCGGCCGGCATGGAGTCATTCGAGGTACTTAAACCAGTCATCGACCGCGCGATTAGTTTTGGCGATCAGCCCGGCCAAACCGGTGTCATTACGGACTGGTTTCTGTTCTGTAACAACGCCATGCGCATTGCTCCTCCCCTGACCATCACCGAAGACGAAATCCGGCAAGCCTGCGGCATTATCCTTCAGGCCCTCGAAGGGTGATGGCAGCGGCGGTATGTTGCCGGATATAGACCTTCCGGTATCAACCATCCAGTATCAACCAGCAACCATCCAGTATCAACCATCCAGCATGCATACTGAACAGATTGTACCGGCGACACCGGCCGACATACCAGCGCTCAATAGCCTGGTGAATAGTGCTTACCGTGGCGAGAGTTCCAAACAAGGCTGGACCACCGAAGCCGATTTACTCGACGGGGTCCGGACAACAGAACAGGACCTCACTGCTATGCTGACGAGTCCAACTGCGTGCATTCTGACGCTACGGATAAATCAGCAGTTGAAAGGTTGTGTTTTTCTTGATAAACAAGGCGATGATTTGTACCTTGGTATGCTGACTGTTGATCCGTACGCACAAGCGCAGGGCATTGGCCGGAGACTCATCGAAGCCGCTGAAAACTATGCACTTGACCATCATTGCAACGCCGTTGTCATGACCGTGATTACCCTCCGTCACGAACTGATAGCGTGGTATGAGCGGCGGGGATATCAACGGACAGGCATCCTGAAACCTTTTCCAAAAGATCCCTCATTTGGGACTCCCCGAAAAGAGCTTTCGTTTGAAGTTTTAAGAAAAGGGCTTAAATCAGTTTAAGCTATTAACTATACAGTAACTTATTGACTGAAAAATCGTAAGTTTACTGGTAAATACTTACCTATGGCCCAGCAAAAAATGTGTTTCCTGGTAGACGACGATATTGACGATCAGGAAATTTTCGCAATGGCATTACATAAAGTAGATCCGGCTATTGCCTGTATTTTTGCCAACGACGGCATTGATGCGCTCACAAAGCTTCAACAGGATCAATCCTTCATCCCGCATTACATTTTTCTGGACCTGAACATGCCCCGCATGAACGGCCGGCAGTGTTTAGTTGAGCTGAAAAAGATAGATCGCTTAAGTCAGGTACCGGTAATTATGTATTCGACGTCATCCGAACAAAAGGATATCAGCGAAACGAAAGCCCTCGGCGCCACCGATTATGTTGCGAAACCGCCCAGCATTTCCATTCTGACGCAGGCTTTAACTCATATCTTTGCGAAATACTGAGAAAATCAGTGATTAATTATTTGATTTGTCAGTCAGATCATAGACTTAGATCGTACTGATAAACTCAACGTTATAGTTATGGTACATAAGGGACAGCCAATACCGGAGTTCCTTCAGGGTGGCGGTGAAACCGGTCAGCTCATCCGCGCTATTGACTGGTCCTTAACACCCTTAGGCCCGGTCGACGAGTGGCCTCAAAGCCTGAAAACATGCATCCGGATTATTCTGACCTCCAGTCAGCCCATGTTTGTCTGGTGGGGTGATCAACTGATTAATCTTTATAATGACCCCTACCGCTCCATTCTGGGCGGCAAACACCCGGAAGCATTAGGGCAGCCGGCATCAGTTGTCTGGCATGAGATCTGGGATGCCGCCGGATCACGTGCGGGGCGGGTTATGCGCGAAAATGTAGGTACCTACGACGAAGCGCTGCTGCTGATTATGGAGCGGAACGGATACCCTGAGGAAACGTACTATACCTTCTCCTACAGTCCTGTTCCGGGTGACCATGGCGGGACCCATGGCATCATCTGCGCCAATACTGACGAAACAGAACGGATCATCAATGAGCGGCACATCCGGACCCTGAAGGATATCGGCAATGCCATACTTGATAATCAATCTATTGAAGAGGTTTATGAAGCGACCATGCTGGCCTTACAGAAAAACCCGCAGGATTTTCCGTTTGCCGTCCTCTATCAGCTGGATTATGAACAACAAACGGCAACCCTGGTCGGTAATACGGATCCGGCTTCGGCTTCTACCTTAGCGATTCCGCAGGTTGCTTTGCAGGATAATACGCCGACGGCTATGCTGCTGCGTGAAGCATGGCCGTCGGCGGGCACGGCTACGCTTACCGACCTGAACGGCTGGTTTACAGGGCTACCCACCGGCTCGTGGTCACAGCCACCGGTAAAGGCGCTGTTGCAACCGGTATTGCTGAGCAACACCGGTCAGCCGCTGACGGTGCTGATCGTCGGCCTGAATCCCTACCGGCTTCTGGACGAACGCTACCTCGGCTTCTTCAAACTCATTGCAGATCAGATCGGTACGGGAATTACGAATGTACGGGCCTACGAAGAAGAACGCCGGCGCACGGAAGCCCTTATGGAGCTGGACCGGGCCAAAACGACTTTTTTCAGCAACATCAGCCATGAGTTCAGAACGCCGTTGACGCTAATGCTCGGTCAGCTGGAAGAACTGCTCAATGAGCCGGATTCTACCTTAAACTTTGTTGAGCGAAACCGCATAGAATCGAGTCACCGGAATGCGATGCGGCTGCTGAGGCTGGTTAATTCGTTGCTGGATTTCAGCCGTTTAGAAGCAAAACGTACACAAGCCCGCTTCTTCCCGACCGACCTCGGACAGATAACGGCCGACCTTGCCAGCAGCTTTCAGTCGCTCGTGGATCAGGTAGGCCTCCAACTGCATATTTCCTGTAATTTAAACGGTCTTGACGTATATGTTGACCGTGACATGTGGGAGAAAATTGTGCTCAATCTTCTCTCCAACGCGTTTAAATATACGTTGCAGGGCAGCATTTCGGTTTCGCTTACCAATGAGGGCGAACATATTGTACTGCGGGTGAGTGACACCGGTGTAGGTATTCCGGCGGGGGAAATCCCCCGTATGTTTGACCGGTTCCACCGCATTGCCAACTCCACAGGGCGGACTCACGAAGGGACCGGTATCGGCCTCTCACTGGTTCATGAACTGGTCGGGCTACACCACGGTATGATCTCCGTTGACAGTGAGTTGGGGAAGGGCAGCACGTTTACGGTCAAACTCCTGCACGGAAAAAATCATTTACCACCGGATCAGGTTTCAGACATACGGGATACCCAATATGAGTCGATCATACCGGATTTGTTTGTGAAAGAGGCCCTGAGCCTGAGCGATACCAGCCGTATAGCCGACAGTGAGCCTCAACCGGAGATGCAGCCTGCGGTTGCTTCGTCAGAGAAAACAACAGCACGGGTACTGATTGTTGATGACAATCCGGATATGCGCGCCTATATCCGGCGTCTGACTATGCGTGAATTCGATGTCGAAACGGCGCAAAACGGGCAGGAGGCATTAACCATAGTGCAGCAACATCAGCCGGATTTGATTGTCA
Source organism: Arsenicibacter rosenii (assembly GCF_001870735.1). GTDB lineage: Bacteria > Bacteroidota > Bacteroidia > Cytophagales > Spirosomataceae > Arsenicibacter > Arsenicibacter rosenii. The sequence goes on from NZ_MORL01000004.1 coordinate 61,006, forward strand.
GTGATATCATGATGCCGGTCCTCGACGGCATCGGCCTGCTGCGTGCCCTGAAAAACAATCCGGAAACGGCCGCCATACCGGTTATTTTTCTGTCGGCCAGGGCGGGAGAAGAGGCCCGGATCGAAGGGTACGACATCGGGGCCGACGATTACCTGGTTAAACCGTTTTCGGCAAAAGAGCTGCTGGCCCGCATCCGGTCACAGATTAAGCTGTCGCGGATACGGAAACAGAATTCGGCCCACCTGCAAAGCCTGTTCCTGCAGGCCCCGGTTGGTATCGGGCTCTATCGCGGGCGGGAATGCCGCATTGAACTGGCTAACGATATCATGCTTCGCTATTGGGGGCGCACCCGTGAAGAAGTAATCAATAAGCCTTTGTTCGACGCCCTGCCCGAGGTAAAAGGGCAGCCGTTTGAGGCCATTGTAAAAAACGTCTTTGATACCGGTGTTCCCTTCATAGCCAACGAAATTCCGGCTACCTTGCTTAACAACGGCTTGTTAAAGACCATTTACGTTAAGCTTATTTTTACGCCTCTGCGCGAAGAAGACGGGACGATTTCCGGAATTATGGGCCTCGCACACGACATTACCGACATGGTACTTGCCCGTCAGCAGGCCCAGCACAGCGCCGATGAGCTGGAACGTAAAGTACAGGAACGGACGTGGGAGATTCTGCGGAAAAACGAAGAACTGGTTATTCAGAAAGAGTTTGTCGAAACCATATTCGACGCGTCGGCCCATGTGATTGCCGTACTGGATACCGAACTGAACTTTACTGCTGTTAACCGGAAATTTGAGCAGCTTTACAAACACGACCGGAATCAGGTGTTAGGGCGTGGCTATCTCGAAGTGTTCCCCGCTGCCCGTGGTTCAAAAGCCCATCAGGACTCACTCGATGCCCTGGCGGGACATTACCGGCACAATACCATCACCTATTCAACGGTCATCAATGGTTTTTTCGAAAACTACTTTATTCCGCTCCGCAAAAAAGATGAAATCTACGGTGTACTGATTTTGTCGCATGATGTTACGGAGCTCGTAGAAGCTACGCAGAAGATTGAACGAACCAACAAGGAACTGGTGCAGATCAACCATGAGCTGGAACAGTTTGCCTACATTGCCAGCCATGACTTGCAGGAACCGCTCCGTAAAATTCAGACCTTTGCCGATCTGCTGGCCTTTAATCTGACCGATTCTGAGATGGCAGGCCACTATCTGGGCAAAATTACGTCCTCGGCACAACGCATGGCCCAGCTCATCAAAGCAGTGCTGGATTATTCGCGGTTATCTAAAAAGGACGAACTCTTTACAGAGGTTGATCTGAATGTCATTCTGGATCATATCCTGATTGACCTTGAGCTACTGATAGAGCAGAAGAATGTAGCCATTCAGCGTACCGTGTTGCCAACGGTAAAAGGCATTCCGCTCCAGCTTTCCCAGCTCTTTACCAACCTGATAACCAACGCCATCAAATTTTCTGACCAAACCCCGGCCATCTCCGTTTGGGCCGAGAATGTGCCGCTGAACGAACTGAAGCAATTGAACCGCCTCAGTCCTGACCGGCCGTTTATCAAGGTGATGGTACAGGACAACGGCATCGGATTTGACGCAAAATATGCCGAACAAATTTTCACGATCTTTCACCGCCTCCACGACCGTAGTACCTATGTGGGAACCGGCATCGGGCTGGCCATGTGTAAAAAGATCGCGGAGAATCATAAAGGCACGATTCTGGCCACCGCTCAGGCAGGTTCCGGGGCTACGTTCTCCGTCTACCTGCCACTCTGAGACAAGACAGGATTTGTATGATGGAATGCCTGGCCGGATTGGTTCCTGACAGGATTGCCGGATTTATAAGATGGCCTTTTTTAACGAACAAATCCAGTAATCCTGTCAGCTTATCAGTACCTCAGGTTGGCGGGCCGAAGAGAATGGTCCAGGCTTGCCGGACAGACGTTGCGCGGCGCAGGTCCCGCCAGATGGCGACCCATTCGTGAAAGTTCAGGTAAATTACATCAAACGACTCAACCGGCTTTGTCAGGCCATAGACCGGCTTTTCGGCTTCCTCCGCAAACGTACCGAACAGGCGGTCCCAGAGGATAAAGGTGGTTCCGAAGTTTTTGTCCAGATAGGCCGCATTGGAGCCATGATGGACCCGGTGATGCGACGGCGTCACAAAAATAAACTCAACCCAGCGGGGCAGTTTCCCGATTACTTCGGTATGAATCCAGAATTGGTATAACAGATCCAGCTGGTAGCAGGTAAAGGTTATTGCCGGATGAATGCCCAGGCACCAGACCGGAATAAAAAACACAATTTTCAGGTACTGCGTCCACGAGTTACGGAACGAGGTCGACAGATTCAGGTGCTCCGACGAATGATGCGTTACGTGCGTCGCCCACCAGAAGCGCTGTTTATGGGCCACATAATGAGCGGTGTAGTTACAGAGATCGATGCCTGCATAGGCCAGTATCCAGACCCACCACGTATTGGGCAGCCGCCACGGAACCAGCTCGTAGAAAAACAGACTCATAGCCACCGTCGCGGCTTTCAGGATACCGTTGATGATCAGGCTACCTAATCCGATACCGACAGACGCTTTAAAATCACCCGGATCATACGACCGGTGATGGTCATCGTGGCGGGTAAACCACCATTCCAGCAGAATGCAAAGGGCAATAAGGGGCACTGCGTACAGCAACAGCGGCTGTACGTCCTGTTCAAAAGATTGTTGTTTCATAAGGATTGTCACACGGAACAGCATTCCGTGCTATATGCATGGTACGTTGTAGTACAGAATGGCATTCCGGTTTATTCAGATCATAATACGCTCGTAGACAGGGTGGTTGCCGTCGGTATCCACGCCAAACAGTTCGATATACTGAACATCCGGAACCAGGTGGTTGCCGGGTGCAATCTGAACAAACACCTTATACAGCTGCGCCAGACGGCCATTAATCTGCATCATAGCCATGGCGCGGCCGCGTTCGTTTGTGATCCGGATCGGTCGTTTATCAAAGGCATTGAGGCTGAACTCAAAGCCATCGGCCCCGTTCAGCGGCCGGTGTTTGTAGCCATAGGCCATTTTCCACTGGAAAAAAGACAGGCCTTCCTGCTGCCCTTTTTCGGCATAACGGATCCAATATACGGAGACCGGTTTCCGGGGATCCAGCTTTTTATCTGCCAGCATATTGGCATCGTAAATGACGGTATTCGTATTATTGCTGCGCTGAATATAAAACAGACGGCTGGCCGACGAAGGCGGCACCGGAAAATCGTCTCTGTCGGCGCGGGCAAAGGAGTGGCCCAACAGTCCGGTCAGGACTATCAGAAAATAGCTTATACGCATGGTTCATTTTTTTTGTTGTTTACAGATAAGTCGCTGATCTGGTCAGGGCCGTTCATGGGTTGCTAGCTATGTAATGACAGGTCACCGCCCGTTTCCCCCTACGCACGTCAAAAAAAATCTCAACAGCACATGACATACAAAACATTTACAACCTCACTCGCCGGAGCAGCGCCTCCGGCCGGCATCAATCCGATTCTGACAGCCCTGTGGTATGACGGCAATGACAACTGGGAGCAGGCCCATACTATAGCCCAGAGCAAGGAAGGCACAAAAGCCTATGACCGGCTCCACGCCTATCTGCACCGCAAGGAAGGCGACGAGTGGAATGCCGGCTACTGGTACCGCCGGGCCGGAGCACCGGTTTTTAAAGGCTCCCTGCAAGCCGAATGGGAGGAATTGGTGCGGGAAAATCTTTGATAAAACAAAAAAAGCGCTGCGGGACCCCGCAGCGCTTCCTACTCGCTTATAAAGTACTAAACAGCAATAACTTTGCGTAACACGTCACTTACAGGTGTTAATGGTAGCTCCCACGCTTCAGCAACACCGTTGTAGACAACTTTTCCGTTTACCACGTTCAAGCCCTTCAATAATTCTTCATTGTCACGGCAAGCCTGCTGCCAGCCTTTATTCGCCAGTTGCAACACATAAGGCAGTGTTGCGTTTGTCAGTGCCACCGTTGATGTGTAAGGCACAGCACCCGGCATATTCGCTACGCAGTAGTGAACCACACCGTCGATGATAAACGTCGGGTTCTCGTGCGTAGTCGGCGTACAGGTTTCAATACAACCACCCTGATCAACAGCCACATCGACCAGCACCGTACCCGAACGCATCAGTTTTAACATATCACGCGTAATCAGGTGAGGTGCCTTTGCACCCGGAATCAGAACAGCCCCGATAATCAGATCCGACTGCTTGATTTCGGCCCGGATATTGTATTCATTCGACATCATGGTATCCACGTTTTCCGGCATGATGTCTGACAAGTAGCGTAAACGGGTCAGGTTTACGTCCATTATCGTCACATGAGCGCCCAGACCAGCCGCCATTTTGGCTGCCTGTGTGCCCACGATACCACCCCCCAGTACCAGCACGCGGGCAGGTTTCACACCTGGCACACCGCCTAACAGGATACCACGGCCTTTCAATGGTTTTTCAAGGTATTTTGCACCCTCCTGAACCGCCATCCGTCCGGCCACCTCCGACATCGGAATCAGCAACGGCAGGCTGCGATCGGTTTTTTCAACCGTCTCGTAGGCCAGACAAACCGCCTTCTGCTGAATCATCGCATGCGTTAATTCTTCCGACGATGCAAAGTGGAAATAGGTAAACAGTAACTGGTTTTCCTTAATCAGCTTATATTCCTGCGCAATTGGCTCTTTTACCTTCACAATCATGTCCGCAATCGCATACACTTCCTCGATTGTTGACAGAATTGTTGCTCCGGCAGCCGCATATTCTTCATCCTCAAACCCACTGCCAACGCCTGCTGTCGCTTGTATATACACAGCGTGACCATACTTACGCAGTTCAGTAACACCGGCCGGTGTGAGTGCCACACGGTTTTCGTTGTTTTTAATTTCTTTAGGAACGCCAATTACCATTGTCTGAACGGAATTAAGGTTAACAATTTGATAATGCAAATGTATAGGTTGCAGGAATAAAGCGTATCAACAGACCAATAATTGGTATTTCATCCTGAATTAAGAACATTTCAAAAAACGCTTTACCAGTAACCTGTTCCAAAAACGGGTAATGGCAAAACATTATCCGGCAGGGTATTTCCAATCCCGCAGGGCTCCGGTTCTTTGGCCGGCCATTCAGTGAGCCAACCCCGATTAAGTTATGCTGTGCCTATGAACAGGCGACCCATCATCGCAGACCACCCGCCCCCANAAAGAGGTGCTGGTTTATTGAGCAATGCGCAAATGTCCGGGACCGCAAAATAGGGCAGCGCTACGTTTAGCACCGCTGAATGTTGTATTTTCGGGTTTTAACTGACTTTCTGAATCATTTCCGTATTCATCAACGCCATGTATTTTCTACCCAAAATGCTCAGCAAGCTTCTTACCGCAGCCTCACTGCTGCCCGCCCTTGTTATGGCGCAACCCAAACCAGCGGCCAATGCCCTTTCGGCTATTAAAGAATCGGATCTGAAACGTGACCTCTATGCCCTTTCCGACGACCATTTCCGTGGCCGGCAGGCAGGGTCGCTTGACGAACTGAAAGCATCGATGTGGATTGCCGAACAGGCCCGGGCCATTGGCCTCAAACCCCTCGGCGACGACGGAACGTTTTTCCAGTTTTTCCACCTGCAACGGACACGTATCAGCGAAACCAGCCGCTTCATCATCGGTAGCCGCCAACTGGAATATGGCCGTGATGCCCTGGTCATTACGCCCGCGATTGCGTCGGTAGATGCGCCGCTGGTGTTTGTCGGTAAAGCTACGCCCGAAGAACTCGCCAATGTTGACCTCAAAGGGAAGGCCGTGGCATTTGAATTTTCGGGAAACCCAACGGCCGATATGAGTTTCCGGCGGTTTATGAACGCCACGTTCCAGCGCAAGTCGGCAGAGCTGATCAAGGCTGGGGCCGTGGCCGTGCTGATTGTGTCCGATGATCGGGCGCAGCGGGTTTTCGAAACCTTCGGCAGCGCCCTCGAACTGGGGCGCTACGACCTGCCCGGTGGCCCTAACACCCGCGTCTTTGCCCAGGCACCAGCCATCTGGCTGCCGGCCCGTGCCCTCGACTGGGTGAAGCAGCCTGACCAGCGATTTACCAACATCGTCAATGTGGAAAGTTTCAGCTACCCGTCGGTCAACATCATCGCTAAAGTTGAGGGAACGGATCCGGTGCTGAAGAACGAATATGTCCTGATCAGTACCCATCAGGATCATGACGGCATCCGGCGGGCCGTGGCAGGCGACTCGATTTTTAACGGTGCCGACGACAATGCCACCGGCTGCGCGGCTACCCTCGCCCTCATGCGCGCTTTTGCGCAGAAGCCAGGCAAACGGTCGGCCCTGTTTGTGTTTCACGGTGCCGAAGAGCGTGGTTTGCTGGGATCGCGTTACTACACGGCCCACCCCACGGTGCCGCTGGCATCCATCGCCGGTGTGCTGAATCTGGAAATGATTGGCCGGAATGCGCCCGACAGTGCAGCCCTGCTGGGTTCGCAACCACCGCACCGCAACTCAAAAGAACTGGTTGAGTATGCGTTAACGGCCAACCGCATGGGCCCCGGTTTCAAACTGGATACACGTTGGGACCGGGCCGACCACCCTGAGGGCTGGTATTTCCGGAGCGATCACCTCCCCTATGCCCGTCTGAACGTGCCGGCTATCTGCTTTACCACGCTGCTGCACGCAGACTACCATACCCCTAAAGACGAACCGGATCGTATTGACCTTAAAAAACTGGCGCAGGTAACCCGATGGGCCTATCTTACCGGCTGGGCCGTGGCTAATGCCCCGAAAAAACCGGCGATTGATGCCGATTTTAAGCTGGAACGATAATAGAAAGTCCATTCGGGGGGAGTTCCCGGGAACGGGGTCGTCCCAGCGGCTCCCCCCGAATGACAAAAACTACCGGCAGGCTTCTCCGGTAACGGTTACGGTATACGACGCCTTACATTCGCCGCTGCCCGCCACAAACGTGTAGGTGCCGGGTTTCGTTACATTCAGGCCCACCGATTCGTGTTGGCTGACCGCCCGGTAGACGGTTGAAAACACATAGCCATCCGGGCCGGTAAACACAAACGAATCGCCGTATGCATTAGCCACAAGCCGGACCACCGGCTGGCTACAACTCAAGGTGCCGCTTACGGCTACCGACGAAGCTACCGGTGGCAAACCGCCCGAACCGACGGTCACCTGCCCCACCCCCTGACACCCCGGGCCGCCCGGCAGACTGGCCACAACCGTGTAGCTGCCCGCTGCTGTCACACTAAACGTACCGGTTGTATTTACCTGTTCAACCCCGCTTCCGGAAAGCAGGCTGTAACTGGTCCCGGTTCCCGCCGGTGCGCTGACCTGTGAAACCGTTTTCCCGCAACCAATCGGCCCGTCCGACGTAACGGCCATCGGTACTGATTGATAGCTCACCCCTACGGTCGCCGTCTGGCTGGTCGTACAGGAACCTCCGCGCGACAGCACCAGCGTATACGTACCCGCCAATGTCACGTTCGGCGCTATAATCTGATGATCACTGTCGCTGCCAAACGTTTGGGCATAGGCAAACCCGCCCGGACCGCTGATCTGATAGCTCAGACCAACGCCGCTGGCCTGCAGGGCCACGCTGGTTAGCAAACACGTGAGCGTGCTGGTGGCCGAAAAACTACTGACCTGCACCGGTAGGCCTTCACTTACCGTACCGCTGAACGTCTTGCTGCAATCGCCGACAACACAGGTTGCGGTGTAAATACCGGTTACCGATGTCACAAAGGTATTGCCGGTCACACCCTCCGGCCAGTAAACGGTCCCGTTCGCCGGGCAACCGCTCGCCGTCAGCGTTACGCTGGCAGCAACACACTGGTTGCCGGAACTGATGCTGAATGCCGCCGGATAGGCAACCTGATCAATGGTAATGGTGGTCAGACTCGTACAGCCGTTTGCTGTCCCGACGACTACACTAAATACTCCCCCCCGGGTTATCACAGCCGTCCCGGACGTATGTTGGGTCGATAAACCCGGACCGGTGAAGGTATAGGACGTTCCACCGCCCGCCGTCAGGGTCAGACTGGTTTGCAGACAGCCAATGGTGGTATTGACACCGGCGCTCAGCGTTGGTATGGGCGCGTTCTGATCAGCACTGAGCACTATCGTCTGGCTGGCGGTACACCCGTTGGGTTTGCCCACTAAAACAGTGTATGTATCCGCCTGCGAAACCGGAAAAATGCCGGTCACCGATGGCAGCATGGTACCCGCTCCTGCCAATGTGTAGCTGGTTCCTCCCGTAGCGGTCAGCGAGAGCAAAGGGTTTGTACAGGTCAGGGTGGCCGATGGCAGTATCGACAACACCGGCACCGGATTGGTCTGGTCAGCCTCAATAATGGCCGTAGCCGTGGCCGTACAGCCGCTGTTTGCCGTGACCGTAACCGAATACACCCCGCTCGCGCTCACCGGCAGCGTGGTACCGGTACTGCCATCTGACCACAGAATAGCGGTTTCTGAGGTGAAAGCGGTCAGCGTTACGGACGGGCTTGAGCAGGTCAGCGTAGCACTCGATGGTGTCACGCTCACGGTCGGAAACGACGGGTCATTGGCAATGTCAATGGTTGTTGTCCCGATACACCCGTTGGCATTTGTCCCTGTGACGGTATAGGTGCCAGGGGCATTCACCACGGCCGTTCCGGATGCGTTCTGGCTCAGGATACCGGGACCGGCAAATGTGTAACCGGAAGCCCCCGAGGCCGTCAGGGTCAACGATGGCTGCAGACAGGTCAGGGTGGAAGAACTTCCCGACGAAACGGCCAATACGGGGTTTGCAAACACGGTTGTTGAACTTGTCGCCTCCTGCCGGCAGCCGTAGCTATTAGCCGCTGTAACCGAAAACGTTTGCGGCCCCGCGGACAGCCCCGGCACCGAACGTGTATTGCCGCTGCCGGCAAGTATCCCGTTTGGTCCTGTAAAGGTGTAGGAAAAGGCCTGACTGCCTTCTGTTGCCGTTGCCGAGAGGGTAACTGTCTGACCCTCACAAGCCGAAGTACTGATCATGGATAACGCGACAGACCCGCTGAATACAAACGTGGCCGTTTCGGCACTGGTCAGGGCCGGAGCCGTACCGACTACCCGTAATGCATAGCCGCTCCCCGGCGTTGTCGCCTGCGGGATGGTAACGGTTACCGGACTGCCGGTTCCTGTCCCGATGACAGTTGGTGAGCTGAAACGACCTGCCTGATCGGATAATTCGATCCGGTATTGGTTACCCTGATCCGGCGTAATGTTTGTTGTAAAGGAAACCGGAAACGTAGTCGCGGCATAACAAACTGCACTGACGCTGCTGGTTATGGCCATCGCCGGCTTCACGAAGAGCAGGTAATCTTCTCCTTCTCCCGACCCGTATTCGACACAGGGATCCTCAACAACCCCGCTCCCTTTATAACGGCTGCGAATCCGCAGGCGTACGTTACCGGAAGTGGCAGATAAAGGCACCGTAAATTGTCCGGTTATCTGGGTAGTACCATTCATGACATCGCCTGTACTTTGATAAACCCGTTCGCCGGCATCCGTAAAATCGGTATTGTTATTGGCATCGATCCAGATGGCAATGTGTTCAGGATAATACCCGCCATCATAACCGGTATTCATGGTAAAATTATACGGGGTACCCGGCGTTACCGTTGCGGCTGTCAGGCCGGTAAAATCGCCGTATGCATTCGGCGAACAGCCGCTATTGCTGTTGCTGATCAGCACGACGTTGCCGGTCGTAGCAACGCTGAAGTTATTGATATTCCGGTTATCAACACAGGTTGAGCTATAAACCGGGGCACAATAGGCCGGCATACTGACCGACTGACTATTCGTACTGTACGTGGCTTTACTGTTCGATGGTTTTACCCGATAGTAATAGGTTACTCCCTTTGTAGCCGTACGGTCGGTAAAGGTTGTAACGTTTTGATCTACCCCGCCAATGGCCAAAAAGCCGGTTGCCGGATCAGTTGACCGCTCGACGATATAGCCCGTTTCATTGGTTGAGTTATCTGTCCAGGTCAGAACCACACCGACCGCCACGGCGCCGGAAATCAGGGAGGCAACTACATTGGACGGCGCAGCCTGTGTTGTTTCTGCACAATCAAGGGTATAGCGGTTGGCCGGATTTGAATTAGGCACGTTATTAATGGCCAGGGCGGCATTTATCCGGGCATATTGCCCCGCCGTAAACCGGTTTGTTTCACAGAAGTAATAGCCCATGATATTGTCTGGCATCGGCACAAATGCATCCCCGTTGGCATCAACGGCCGTAATACCCGCCCCGGTCGTGGAACAATTCGTCAGCTTCCCGTCGACCAGATTATAAGGATCAGCCGGGGTATCGCATACATAATCGCCTTTCGTATCGCAGTTGGCCGGCAAACGGGGAGCCACCTCCGACGGATTCCGCGTCACTAATTCGCGGTCAGCCAGGTTTACGGCGTCGCTGTTATTAAACGTATGCGGCAGATTAAAGTAATGGCCCAATTCATGGGCCAGGGTTTTATCATCATCAGTCTGCCCGTTCAACACAAACGTCCGGTTATTCACTTTGCTCTGCGTAGCGCCAAAGGAGAAGCCACCCACCCCACCAAGGCTTTTGCTGAAATAAATGTTGTGGGCGTTATTGAGGTTATTCGCATTGGTAATGGCATCGCGGTCAAAATTCTGCGTATCCCAGTTATACATTGCCGTATTATTAATATAATTGGGAGTATTAGCCGGTGTGCCGCAGATATAAAACTGAATGTTCGCATTAATAAAGTACTTGTTGCAGATCGCCAGGGCATTGTTAAAGGCCTGCATCGATAAGTTGGTAACGCCTTCATTGGTCCGGACAAAGTGGGGTTTTACGGCAATATAAACAGGACCGGAGCTGGCGTCCTTGTTGGCCACTGTCCGGAACTGCCGGATCAGTTGTTGGGCAATTTGTTCATCGGCCGGTTTCAGATCGCCATAGCCACAGGGAAGCTGCTGCGCAAAAACAGGATATTGCATTGCTACCAGAAGGAGCAATAACCATCGTAGAGGTTTATGCATGTATGTTACGGTTAAAAGTACTATACAAATAAACCAACCCATGAACACTTTATCTATAAATCATTAAAAAATATTCTACTTTGTATACATAAATTCATATTGCCTTTAGTCATATTAGATACGCGTCAAACTACTATCTTTATAATCAGACCTTCTACCTTACTCATGGAACTCATACCTGCCTGCCAGTATATACTGGATGAACTGACGCGGAATCTTTCGCCTCAACTGACGTACCACTGCGTGCAACACACGCTCGATGTGGTGGCCCAATCAGCAAGGCTGGCGGCGGCGGAAGGCATTACCGATCCGACCGAATCCGCCATTCTTCAGACAGCGGCGTATTACCACGATGCCGGCTTTATCCGGACGTATGATGAACATGAGGAAGAGGGCTGCCGCATGGCACAGGCGATTCTGCCGGGTTTCGGGTATAGTCAGGCACAGATTGAAGCGGTGTGCAAACTGATCAGAGTCACAAAAATTCCGCAATCACCGGAAAGTCTGGCAGAACAGATCATTTGCGATGCCGATCTGGACTACCTCGGCCGCGACGATTATCCGGTCATCAGCCAGACACTGTATACCGAGTGGATTGCCTACAAGAAGCTCCCTGATCCCGCCCGCTGGCTGCCGGTTCAGGTTTCGTTTCTGGGCAACCACCGCTATTTCACCCAAACCAACCAACTTCTGCGCGAGCCGGTGAAACAACAGGCTCTTGAAAAAATAAAAGCGTTGCTGGCTATATAATCCGGATATATAGGTATTCACAATCTTTGTGATTCTTCTGTCTCTCCTTATGGCTTTAAACTATAAAAAAATCGGCATCAGGATCCCTGACGCCGATTCGAGCAACCTATTTGACCCAATCTCTCGGGTGTTATCACGCATCAATCTTCATGCTCTCTTTTCATTGCTTTTATTCCTGACACGCCGTGCCGGTCACTCCGATTGTGTAAACGGATTCGCAGTTGCCGCTGTACACTTTCAGGGTATAGGTGCCTGGTTGTTTAACCATCGGCGCAGTCACGGTCCGGGCGGCGGGAGTCCGGTATGCATTGGTGAATACATAACCACCCGGCCCGGTAAATACGGCGCGATCGCCTACTATGTTTGCTGACAACGTAAGCTGACAAACCCCTCCGCCCAGCACACCGCTGGCGACCAGATTACTTGCAGTCGGCTGAACGCCTCCGGAAATGACGGTTACCGTTGTGGAGCTCATACACCCGCTGGTCCCGATAGCAATCACGGTGTATTGACCGGCTGTTGTTACGGTAAACTGTCCGTTGGTATTCGTTTGCTGATAGGCAGACGGCCCTAATACCGTAAAGGACGCCGCTCCCGGTGCCGAGGCGATAATCTGTGCACTGGACGAACCACACCCTAGCGCACCGTTTACCGTCGCAACCAGTCCGGCCAGTATGGTATTGCTGTTGACGAAGGTACTAGTCGTGGCCGTGCAACCGCTGGCGTTTGTCAACGTTACGCTGTAGAGGCCGGCGGTTCCTGCCAGAATGGTACTGGCCGATACACCGGTAGACCAGACGGCGGTTCCGCTACCAATAGCCGTCAGAACTACGGTCGGACTGGCGCAGGTCAGCGTTGCGTTCATCGGCGTAATGGAGACAGTCGGAGCAGACGTGCTGCTCTGCACCCCTACCGAGGTAGTGGCCGTACAGCCGTTGGCGCCCGTCGCCACCACCGAATAGGGCCCCGCCGATGAGACGGTCAGCGTGTTACCCGGCCCGTTCTGGCCACTGCTGAAAGCATAATTGGCATACCCCGCCGTGGCCGTCAGTGTCACCACCGGACTGGCGCAGGTCAGCGTCGCGCTCGACGGCAGCAGGCTCACCGACGGAGCCGTGGTGTTGCTGTACACCGTCGTGGTGGCCGTGGCCGTACAGCCGTTGCTGCCCGTGACCACTACCGTATACGTCCCCGACGCGTTCACCGTCGCCGATGACCCGCTCTGGGCCAATACCCCCGGACCGCTAAAAACATAACTCAGCCCGCTGCCCGTGGCCGATGCCGTCAGCGTCAGGCTACGGCTGGTACAGGTCAGCGTGCCGCTCTGGCTGGCCGACAGGCCTACGCCCGTCGGGGCCGTGGTGCTGCCCGTTACCGTCGTTTGAGCCACCGCCGTGCAGCCCGAGGCATCCGTGATCGTTACCGAATATAGCCCCGCTACGTTCACTACCGCCTGATTGGTCGTGCCGATCTGGCTGGCCCCGCCCCCGAACGTATAAGTCAGACTGGCCGGAGTGGCCGTCAGCGTTACCGACGGGCTGGGGCAGCTGATTGCACCGCTGGCCGTCAAATTCCCCGTGATCACCGCCGTGCTGCTCTGCACCCCTACCGAGGTAGTGGCCGTACAGCCGTTGGCGCCCGTCGCCACCACCGAATAGGTCCCCGCCGACGACACGGTCAACGTGTTACCCGGCCCGTTCTGGCCACTGCTGAAAGCATAATTGGCATACCCCGCCGTGGCCGTCAGTGTCACCACCGGACTGGCGCAGGTCAGCGTTGCGCTCGATGGCAGCAGGCTCACCGACGGAGCCGTGGTGTTGCTGTACACCGTCGTGGTGGCCGTGGCCGTACAGCCGTTGCTGCCCGTAACCACTACCGTGTACGTCCCCGACGCGTTCACCGTCGCCGATGACCCGCTCTGGGCCAATACCCCCGGACCGCTAAAAACATAACTCAGCCCGCTGCCTGTGGCCGATGCCGTCAGCGTCAGGCTACGGCTGGTACAGGTCAGCGTGCCGCTCTGGCTGGCCGACAGGCCTACGCCCGTCGGGGCCGTGGTGCTGCCCGTTACCGTCGTTTGATCAGTATCTCTACACCCCGCCGCATTACTCCCCGTGACGGAATAAACACCCGCCGCATTTACCACCGCAGTGCCTGCCAGTGCATTCTGGCTGAGAATCCCTGGTCCCGTAAACGTGTAGGATGACCCACCGGTAGCGGTCAAGGTCAGACTGGTTTGTGAGCAGGTCAGACTTCCGCTCTGATTAGCCGTTACGGTTACCGTTGGCGATGCCGGATCGGTCAGCGTAATGGTCCGGTTGTCGGTCAGCAGGCACGCTCCGCTTCCGTAGGTCAGCGAGAAGTTGCTGTACGTACCGGCCGGTAAACCGGTAACCGTAAACCGTCCGCCCGAGACCGTCACCGTTTTCGGACTACCGGAACCGGTATAACTTACGGAATATGTACCGGCAGGCAGCGTGGTCACAAAGGTCAGGCTACCCGCTCCCTGGCAGGTGGCCGGATTGGCGGAGGCACTCACAGCCATCGTCGCACAACTTACCGTTAAGGCATAGGTATTGCTCACCGTCTGGCAGTTGTTACTGTTGGTAGCGGTTATGCTGATCGGGTACGTCCCGGGCTCGGTTGGGGTACCGTTAAAGGACAGGATCGGCGAGGTATTGGATGAGAGCGTTATGCCTGCCGGTAAGGCACTGTAGGCAAATGTAAACGGCGCACCGACTCCGGATGCGGTAAAAGACAAGGCATTTGCCAGCGCGTTGCCCACCACGGCGGTTGTCAGGACAGGCACCGCAATGGATGGCGCAGCACCGGCCGTAATGGTTCCGCTGGCGGTTGTTGCACAGGCTCCGACAGTACAGGTTGCGGTATAAATACCGGCTAACGTATTAGAATAAACGTTCCCCGTTATACCGCCCGGCCAGTTAACCGTTCCGCCTGTACAGCCACTAGCCGTCAGCGTCAGGGCACGACCGGCACAGGCAGTTCCCGAACCGGCCACGGTAAAGGTTACAGAGGCCGCATTGGTCGATTCGTATGAACCGGCATCCCGGGCCGATCCGACCTGCGTGTTGCCAAGTATATCGGTGGTGATCGTACTCGATACTGCCGCATTAATAGCCGGACTGAAACAACCCAACGGAACTACCGGCAGACACGCCCCGGATACGGTTGTCAGCGAACCCAGTGCCAGCGCCGCGCCTACATTCTGTTTATCCGAAGCAACCGGTGTGAATCCGGCACCAGGGATATTGCCCGCATCGGCATCACGCGCAAAGACGTTCCCTCCCCCCGACGTACTGTTCAGCGAACCGCTGGAGCCTCCGAAATAAAGTGGATTATCCGTTGAAGGGCCAAACACGTTATTCTGCAGATACAACCTCTGCGTAGCCGCATATTTATTTGACTCAATCAAATAGGTTGCATTAGGCAGATTAAACGTTGAGTGCAAAACAGACAAGGAAGACGGGCCTCCATACCCGGCATTTTGCCGGATTATTTCCCCTATCGGCCCATTACCTCCAATCGCTATATTTTTCAGAACCAAACTGCCCTCTGCCAAATCGAATATCATATTGGTTACAGCCATTTCATGCCTGACCGACGAATTTGTAATAACGGCAGACCCTTGATTAAAATAACCGGCACTTCCCAGACTGGCCGAGTTATCATCAAAGAATGTTTCATTTACGCTGACAGACCCTCCTGCTGAATAAATAGCGCCGCCTGACCCTGCCACATTATTCCTGAATACACACCGGTCAGCAAGCAGCGTGCAGTTTGAAAATAGGGCAATCGCGCCGCCAAGGTCATTTCCGGAAGGCGCGTTTCCGTTAGCGATTGTCAGATCACGCAACGTTAGTTGACCGCCAGTCTGGTAAAAAATTCCGAATTCGGCGGCACTTGTGCGGGCGATTGTTGACCCTCCTGTGCCTGTTGCGGGACAGAGTTCGCTTCCTCCGGCAATGGTCCCGCTAAACGTGACAGTTGGTAAAGCTGAGGTTATTCCGATTGTCTGGCCGGCCGGCAGCGTAATCAACAGCGGCCCGCAGGACGTTAACGCGTTAGCCTCCTGAATGGCCGCCCGCAGCGTACAGACTCCGCCCGACGTCCGGCAGACCCCATCGCCCGGATTGGCATCCGACCCATCCAGGGTGCTGTTTACCGTGAAGCCTGACCAGCAATCAACAATCTCGATGCCGGTGATAATATTAGCCGTTGACGGCGTAAAAAAAGTAGCGGTCGTATTGGCTGGCAGTGTGATCTGTTTGATCACACCACTGGTGCTGTTGTTATCCGCCACCAATAGTTTATTTACATCTTTATTTAACGCAATTTCCCCGATTCCGGTTACAAAATTGGTGGCAATACGGGTATCACCTGACCCGGTCAGACCGATACGCCGGATTTCATCATTGGTGCTTACAGCGTTGTCATTAATGGCGTAATACAAATACCCGTTGGTCAGATCAACGGCCAGCCCGCGGGACGTACTCCCGGCCGTTATGGTAACAAGCGTCGTGGCTGTGCCTGTAGACAGATTTACCGAAAAGATTTTGGGAGTCGATGTACTCCTGTCCCCGATAAATGCCCGGTCATTGGCCACATCAAGGGCAATATCCCCGATGATCAGGGCAAACCCGGTCGCAATCCGGACATCGCCCGTGCCATCTAACCCAATCCGGCGCAGCTCGTCAGTCGTTGTCGTACCCTGATTATCATTTAGCGTGTAGTACAGATACCCGTTCACATTGTCTACGGCCATGCCCTGCACAATGCTGGATGTATTCAGAAAGGTAGTGGCTACACCGGACGTAACATCGACAGCATAGATGGCGCCGCCCGTAGCCACTCCATTGGATACAAAAACACGGTTGTTGGCCCTGTCGGCGGCAATGGCACCGATATTTGAGGTGAAACCGGTAGCAATTTGACGATCGTTGGTACCGTTTATATTGACACTCCGCAATTGATCCCCGGAGGTGCCCCCTGACCCATCGCTCTGCGCGTAGAATACCTGTGCATGCACAGGCGCAACCAACCCCGTGACAGTAAGACAAAGCCATAACCAGATACGGACGTACTTACCGGAGAAAGGCCCTAAACAGGAAATAAACTGACAGGTACTATACCGTTCAGAGCATCGTAAATAATTGTGCTGCATGAGAGAAATCAGACCAAATAGGATTGTTAATCAAACAGTTGAGTCAAATAACCTGACATACCAAACAGCTCCGGCAGGAGCCGGAGCCATCCGTACGAAGAATGGGTGGTATAGTTCAAAATAGGTATTCTAGCCCTGGCTTGGATAAATGCCCTGCAAAGCAATACAATAGCTCATCGTCAGGTAAGGCTGCATGTTATCATGCGGCATGGTGCCGCCAGACATCCCGATAGACATTGGATTCATGGCTGTCATTGGCTGACTACCGTATGTTTTCACCGTTACCGTTCCTTCGCCGGAATCAAGAACGCCGGTTGACCTGGCCAGGTAGTTGTTTTGCGGATCGTTGGTTGTCGCCGCTCCTTCAGAAGCCATCAGTAAGTGATTGTGCTGCGGCATATTGGAGGTAAGCAGTGTTACATGCTCTTCGCCGGCCGCCTGTCCCATCACGTACTCTGAGAGCCCCGGGCCCTGCCCGCAGCCATTTGGCACACGGCCTCTCAGGTCTGGCAGCGCAAATGTGGTTACACCATCCCCGCCATAGGTGGTTCCGATTAACGAAAATAACGCCTGATTCTGGACGATTGACAGCAACTGGCCGTTACAGCGTGCCCAGCCTCTGGGTACAATACTGAAGGCAAACAGGCAAACCATACCGATAAATGGTTCCATAGTAAAATTGATTATTTAAGGGTTCAGGAATAAGGTAAACAGATGGGGATATAGCCGGACACGGGCCGAAAAAACGCTGGCGACCCGTGTCCGTGTCAGGTTTATCAGATGCCCCCGGCCGGTGCACCGCCAACAAGCACATTAACCAGTTCTGTCGTTTCCGAAGCCGCCGCAGCCCGGACTACGACCAGACCCACATTGTAATAGCCCGCATTATCCGTAAATTTTTCGTCGAAGGCCAGAATATGCACCGCTCCGTCCGTCGTTGCAGTTGCCTGCATCCGGCCGTTGTTACTGCTGCTTTGATTCGACGGATCATTGACGATCGGGCACGGGAAGAAGGCATTCATCTTTTTGGTATCGCTGCTATAATATTTATAGAGCCGACCATCGTTTTTTGTATCCCCGGTCAGATGATAGTCGTCTGTAGCATAAAGCGGCCCGTGTGATTCCGGCATACAAACAATCAGTCCGCCTTCGTTTTTTGCGTAATCGCCCGTACCCGGGTCACGACCATACATATCACGGCGTTTATCGCCTAATTCGTCCGGAACAGCACTCATGATGGCATCCACACCCGCATTCCATGTGGCCACAAACGGAGCTGTTTCCGGCTGAGAAAGCACTAATGCCGTTCCGACAGCGGCATTAGCAATGCCAACGATGCCTTTTACCAGTGCCATGTTTACTTTTTCAAATGAAGCAATGCCCGCGGCGTCATAAACGATAACGGTATCCCCTTCTCTGACGTTATCAATCGTGATTCCTTTGTCATCATTAGCCGGAATCGACGCCCAGACTTTAAAACCCGAAATAAAATCATCCCCGATTTTTTCTGGTAACGTAACCGTTGGCGTCATTGTTTGTGCACCACTTTCGGCAGCAAATTCAGTAGTCATAAAACTGTTTTTTTAAAGATTTAGGATTGACTGTTACTGTAAATTGTTAATGGTCTGTCAAGCGCGTTTGAACGTCACAAAGGTGGCAGGTTAGTAACAGTTGGCATCAGGCATAAAGGCCCGTTTAAAAAAACAGGTATTTCAGGGGGTAAAAGCAGGTATTTATACGGGTATCCTGAAATCAGGCATTTATACGGATAAGGAGAAATAGTTACTAATCTACTTTTGCGGGTGTACCACGTTTATGTACCTCTAAACCATGTCTGAACAAAAACTCAATGACGAATGGGTGCCCATGTCGGTGCCGGTACCCCTCGCCCAGGAATGGATCGGCAACTGGATCAATGCTAACGCAGATGGCGAACGGCTGGATCCGCGCGAAATGCGGGCATTTGTTGTCCGGAAGGCCGACTTTGTTGAACTCCTGAATCAGGTCGATACTGAATACGTGCGGTTATATGTCGGCCGGAAAAAAGAAACCAATGAGGCAACCGGTCTGGAACACCTGCGTCCGTGCCTGCTGCTGGTCAGCGCGGCCACGCGGAAAGATGTCATGACGGTAAACGAAGGGCAAGATCCGGATACGATCGTTGACCTTATCGGCGAAATGACGGTGACAAATCCTGCGAGCACCATCGACGATCCGGCCGAAACCTACGACTATCAGGTATTTGACTTTACCCGTCCCTGCCCGCCGCGCTGCGACGATGAAAGCGACCTGTTCATTACCCGCGACGGTGAGGACAAAAGCTTCTGCTAAAACGGAATGGATAATGGGGAATGAATAATGTACAATGAATAATGGATAATGAACGTCACACCACTCCGTCAATCAATCCTATACAGTCTGGTTTAGTAACCGGCCCTCAATCATTATACAGTTAACATTCTCCATTATTCATTCACAATCATGGAATCTTTTTTTCTCTGGATGTTCGATTATGCCGGTTGGTTTATTGTCTTTTCCGTCAGCTCAGCGCTGATCCGGCGGAGGAGCCTGACCGGCTATTTACGGTTTATCTGGTTTCCGCTGTCGGCCTCGGCTATTGCCGAAGTAACGGGGCATATCCTGAGCCGTATGCACATCCCGAATCTGTTTGTATTACATATCTATACCATTTTCGAATTCAATGCCTTAGCCTTGTTTTACCGTGCGTTTTTCGGGTCATTTTATCCGTCGCGGCTCGTTCCCGGCATGATGGCCTTTTTTACGCTGGCGTCCATAGCTAACTCCGCCTTGATTCAGCCCCTTAACACCTTCAACGGCTATGCCCGCGCGCTGGAAGGGCTCTTCGTGATGATTCTGGCCCTGATGTGTTACTACAAAATTCTGGTTGATCTGGACACGCGGAATTTATTTCGTAATCCGGTTTTCTGGATAAATACAGGTTATCTGTTTTACTTTGCCGGAACTCTTTTTCTGTTTATCCTGAGCAATCTCCTGCTTCAGGAAAGCGAGAGGCTAAACTTTATCTCGTGGGGAATGCATGCCACCCTGGTATCACTCAACCACGTGTTAATAGGCGTCGGCATATGGCAAGCACCTCAACGTCGTTAGATTTATTTGTCCTGATTTTCGGCGGAGCCCTCGCTATGCTTATTCTGGTAGCTGGCGTAGTGGCTTTTACTGTTTTATACCAGAAACGTATCTACAAACAAACCTTGTTGGTCAAGCAGATGGAAGTAAAACATCAGCAGGAACTTATCTACCACACGTTTGAGGGCATCGAGACCGAACGTAAACGGGTAGCCCGCGACCTCCACGATGATATCGGAGCCGCCTTATCGGCCATGCGTCTGCTTGTCGGTCAGATGATCAGTCAACAGGGGGAGACGGAGGTGCTCGCCGAACGTTGTAAACAACTCATCGACAACACCATTCAGAGTGTCCGTACCATTTCAAACGACCTGTTACCACACGGTCTGGAAGAGCTTGGCCTCGCTTACAGCCTGGAAGGCCTATGCGAAGAGGCCGCCAACCTGACCGATGCGGACGTATGCTGTGACGTCATCGACCTGCCAGCGACCCGGCCCAATCTGAATCTGCTCCTGTACCGCATTGTACAGGAACTCCTCAACAACGCCGTCAAATACGCCGGTGCAACCCAAATCAGTATTCAACTCACGGAAGAAACCGGCGACTATCTGTTTGTCTATGCCGACAACGGGCAGGGCTTCGACTTTTCGTCGGCTTATCAGAAAAAAAGCCTTGGTCTGAAAAATATCGAAACCCGGGCCCGCATGCTGGGCAGTCAGGTACTTTTTCAGACAGCTCCGTCGGCAGGGCTGCGGGTGTCAATTGCCATCCCGAAATCCAGTTATCTTTAGATTTTGCGTTATGATCCGAATTGCCATTGCCGATGATCAGTTGCTGTTCCGGCGCGGAATGGTTTCCATTATCAATCAGTTTTCCGATATCGAAGTTGTCCTTGAAGCCGATAACGGGCAGGTGCTGCTCGATGCCCTGGCCGTTGCTGACCCTACACCTGATGTGGTGCTGCTCGACCTGTCGATGCCGGTGCTGAACGGCGTGGAAACGACCAGGCTTATTCATCAGCGTCACCCCGGCCTGCGCATTATCATCCTGTCGGTATATGGCGAAGACCGGTTTGTTTCCCACCTGATCGATTTAGGCGTAAATGGCTATCTGTTCAAAAACGTAGAGCCCAGGGAGGTTGAGCAGGCAATCCGGACGGTTATGGAGCAGGATTTTTACTTTAATCAGGCGTTCCTGAACGCCATGCGCAGCCGGATCAACAAAAAAACGCGCCTGCTGCTGACAGATGATATCCCATCGCTGCTGACCATCCGGGAGAAAGAAGTATTGCAGCTGATCTGCAAACAGTTAACCGCGCAGGAAATTGCCGACACCTTAAGCCTGAGCACCCGGACCATCGAAGGCCACCGCAATAACCTGCTCGAAAAAACCGGTGCCAAAAACACGGCGGGGCTGGTCCTGTTTGCCATCAAACACTGGCTCGTCGACCCGAATGATTTGATTTGAAGAACGGGACTCCGATGAACTCCCCAAACGGTTTACCCGTTCGGGGAGTTACGAATCACTTTCGCTTATTCTCCAGCACCAGCAATCCGTTTGACTGCTGCCGCCACTGGTTTTTATAACTTTCCGGCGTTTTGGTGACCGAAAAATGGAAACTGCCCAGCAGCAGATCCTCGTCGCCGTCCTGGTCATAATCGGCCGCTTCCATGACCAGCCACCGCCCCTGGTTCGCCTGCGAAAAGGTACGCGGGGTAAAATTTTGTTTTCCGTCGTTTTCGAAATAGACAAAACTCTCCGGATTCGGATGATCGTAGTCCGGGAAAAAGGCAATAGCCGCCAGATCCATATCCCCGTCCTGATCGAAATCACGGGCAACTACCTGAGTGGCTCCGTGCAACGGATAAAACCAGGCTTCGGTAAAGCTGAATTTCCCGTCGTTCAGAAAAATCCGGACACCGTGGTATGCCTTCAGCGAATACGAATAATCGGCATTATCGCCGTTGGTGTAAATCAGGTCCTCGTCACCATCGCGGTCAATGTCAGCGAGTTCAATGGACGACGAACCATTGACCGGCGGAAACCGAATCAGCGTTTGCTTGATAAACTTACCTTTGTAATTTTTGTACCATGCAATCTGCTCATCGCCCTGTGCCAGCAACGCAATCACATCCGGCCATTCGTCCTTGTCGACGTCGCGGATAATGACCTGCCGCGCCCCCGGCACAGGGTCGATCACCTCCTCCTGATAGCCGGTTGCTGTTTTCATATACGCGCTGAGCTTACCCGCCAGGTGCCCGAACTGGCACACGATATAATCGGGCTGGCCATCCTTGTTAAAATCCTGCGACACCATCTGTACCGGCCGGCGTAACTGCGGCAGCACCGGGGTTTCGCCCTGACCGGCGCGTGCCGGTGTGGCAGCAATTTTGCCGATTGCCTGATTATCAGGATCCATATGCCCCATCAGCAGCCAGTCGTACCCCTTTGCATTGTTGACAAGCACATCGGCAGGGGTACTGCTGAGTCGTATAGAATCCGTTACGGTCAGCGACGGACTGACAAACTGTGCATAATTCATCCGGTCGCCGACGATGATCCGGCGGTGAACGGCGTCGTACCGCACAAGAGTCGTCAGCGGGACAATCCGCGGGGTTGGTTCACGAACCGAAAACAAGGGTAATCCGGGAACAACGGCCGCTTTTTTTCCCTGCGGGATTGGCTTCTCCGGTGCGTTGGTTTTGTAGTAGTCAATGATTTTCAGCCAGTCGGCCTGCGCCATAACAGGTTCTACCGGATAGGCGCCCAGCTGCGCTCCTGCCTGTTGTTCTTCGAGTTGCGCATTGTAGTTCATAACCGACAGCGTATCGGTCAGAAAGCCGAGGCGGAGCGCCATTTTCGGTAATACCCCGTTTTCCCAGATGGCCTTCGGCAGCAGTTTCGGTTCAGGGAATGCATGGCAGTTGCTACAATGCAGCTTTGCCAGCTCCTCGCCGGTCATATCGCTGGCATCCGTCGCTTGCCGGCAGTCAGTCAGTATGCTGCCCGACACCAGCAACCCGCCCCAAAGCCACAGATTGCGGGCGGCAAATAGCGTATTAAAGGTATATTTTTGAATTATTCGGGAAAGAAACATGCAGCAAGTTAATCAACCAAACGGATTCCTCTAATTTTGCCGGTACTATGTCATTCTTTTACTACATTCTTGCCTTTCTGACCGGCATTGCCAACAGCACGCAGTCGGGGGTCAATTCGCAGCTCCGGCTTGCATTACAGAATCCGTTGCTGGCGGCGGTCGGGTCGTTTGGAGGGGGCTTTCTGTCGCTGCTGCTGCTGCAGTTCACGATTGGCAGTCCGGTGCCTTCGCTTGAGGTACTCCGGCAGGTCAGCTGGTGGAAATGGACTGGCGGGCTGCTGGGCGTCTTTTACGTATGCTCGGTGATTATTTCGGTACCGAAAATCGGGCCGACCAACCTGCTCAGCCTCAGCGTGGCGGGTCAGTTACTGGCGGCGGTGGTGCTGGAGCACTATGGCTGGGTTGGCTTCCGCGAACATGCGGTAAACATCTGGCGGATACTGGGCATCCTGCTGATTATTCTCGGGGTGGTGCTGGTGGTGAAGAATTAGGGGCGCCAAAAAGGGCGACCACGTAGTTCTTAAAAGCCAAAAAGGGCGACCACGTAGTTCTTAAAAGCCCAAAAGGGCGACCACGTAGTTCTTAAAAGCCCAAAAGGGCGACCACGTAGTTCTTAAAAGCCCAAAAGGGCGACCACGTGGGGTCGCCCGTACGGGATATCGGGATTCGGGATCAAAAGCAGGATGTTATTGCGGATCGGTTTTCGGCGTGCTTGTATTGTTATCGGCTTCCGTCCGCGGATACGGCATAAAATTCCGGTTGCGCTCCGAGCCCGCCGCTCCGGGACCGGGACGACCAAACCGGCGGCTGTCCTCCAGCCGGAACCCACTGAAAGCCAGCTCGATGCTCCGGTTACGCAGAATCTCCGTCAGTATGGCGGCTTGTGTCTGCCCGCCCGCATAGGCCGGCAATGCGGCCCCAACGCCGTAGATGTCCTGCGCAGCCGTTTTCGTCAGTACCTTGTTCAACTCCGTTACGGCATTCGTCAGGTCACTTTTCCGGGCATAGGCTTCGGCTTTAATCAGCGTCATTTCCCCCGGCGTATAGACCGGAACAGCCGCGTTGTTAGCCGTATAATAGCCCGTTCCAAGGTTTTGCGTCGCTGTCGGGTTAGCCCTGATAAAGAACGCGAGCCGCTTATCAGCTGTATTCGGCGCTAATTCGCCGGTCAGGCCAAGGGTCGCATTTGTAGGCTCAAACACGTTTTTATTCCCGAACGCCGCTTCAAACACCGGATTCCGCGTATTATCGTCAAAGTTAAAAACCGACTTCTTCGTCAGATCAACTTTATTGGCCGCCGCCAGCGCCTTGTCGTAATCGCCGGCAAACAGGCTGTAACGGGCAATCAGGGCCTGAATCGTATTGGCCAGATCAATGCCCGGCACAATCTTATCGGTAAACGTTGTCGTTACCGTTGCCCCGTTAAGCTGCGTGGCCGCACTTTCCAGCGTGGCAATGGCTTCTTTCAGGATCGTCGCCCGGTCAACAAACGGTGCGTTATCAGCCGTTGTGATGGGAGCCTGCTCGAAAAACTGCGCCAGCGTACCCAGAGCCAGTGCCCGGAAAATCGACGCGTACGCCACAATGCCGGCCTTTGTACCCGCATCGGCCGCATTACCGGCGTTGGCCAGTACCAGATCAGCATTCGCGCGGACCAACTGGCAGCGGGTCCAGATGTTTGTTACGGTACCATTGCCGCGCGTTACCGAACCGGCGCCCACGCTCAGGTTAAACTCATCGAGGTTCCCCACGTTGAGCACCGTTAACTCTTTGGTAGACAACCCGCCAATGGCCATTGTGGTATACAGGACACTGGCAGCGCCCCCCGTCGTGAACCGGTACTGTAACCCATTACACAGGGTAATTAATCCGTCGGTTGAACTGACAACCTGTGGCTGACTGGCCGTACTGGGGTTCAGATATTCCTGCGTACAGGAGTTCTGCGTCAGTGTCAGTGCCAGCAGCGAAATGATGAGAAGGTATTTTTTCATGATTAGAAAGTCGCTGAAAGTTTGAGTTGATACGTACGCGGGATCGGTACGTTTCCGAAATCGACACCCCGTAACAGATCGGTTGTCCCGCCGGCATTGGTCTCCGGATCGAATCCGTTGTAGTTATCCCACGAGATCAGGTTACGGCCAACCAGCGCAACCGTAAAGTTGCTCATGCTTTTCACCAGTTTCGGCAAGCCATAGCTCAGCGAAATCTCCCGCAGCTTCACAAATGAGCCATCATCTACCCGCCATTCCTGCGTATTATAAATCGAGAAGATATAGCCTCTCGGAATTTCACCTTTCAGCTCTTTTTCGGCGTAATCGCCGATACCAACCCCCTGACGTGTCCGTTTGTCGGCGTTAAACACGCTGACGCCCTGCACCGCATCAAGCAGAATGTGCAGGCCAACCCGCTTGTAGCTCAGGTTTGTGTTAAACGAGCCGGTCCATTTCGGATTCGGATTACCAATAATCACGTTAACCGTAGGAGCCGAGTAGTCCGGTTGTCCGTCGGCGCGGCGTGACGGTGTATAGGTTGTTGAGCCGGTTGTCTGTACACCACGCTCCTGCTGCGAAAACTTCTGGCTTGTTTCCAGCAATGAACCATCCGGGTTACGCGCATAGGTAGTTCCGTAGAACACACCGGCCGGCTGTCCCTGAAGCAAATAAACCGGTGCACCGGCCGCATTGTCGATGGCAATTACCGGGCTTCCCAATGACAGCACCTTGTTGCGGTTGCGGTTGAAAATCACCGTAAAATCCCAGCTGAAATCACTGGTTTTTACCGGCGTTACGTCCAGCATAATTTCCACCCCTTTGTTTTCCATCGTACCCACGTTATTCACGATGCTTGACCCGCCCGACGATGGTGCCAGGACGCGGTTTACGACCAGATCCTTGATGTTCTGCTTGTAGGCCGTAATGCCAATGCCCAGGCGGTTATTCAGGAACGAGAGGTCAACCCCGCCTTCCAGCTCGGCCATACGCTCCGGCCGTACGCGCGGGTTAGCAAGCGTAGTGCCCGGTACAATTGTGTTTTTACCCAGGAAACCAACCGGACTGAACTGGTAGAACCGGCTGTAGGAACCAATACCCGACAGGTTACCGGCCTCGCCGTAGCTGACACGGAATTTCGCCCCGTTCCACGCCTTGCTCAGGCCTGAGTTTTTCCAGAAGTCAAAATCCGACAGTACCAGCGAGCCGCTCAGTTTCGGATACAGCTGATTGGTCTCCGTAGCCGAGAACTTCGACGAACGGTCGCGGCGGACAGCGGCCGTCACGAAAGCCAGATTCCGGTAACCCAGCGTCGCCTGTGCAAAATAACCGCTCAGGTTATACCGGTCGAGCACGTAGTTGGCCTGCACCGTCGTGCTGGCGGCACCGGCCACGGTCTCAATAAACGGCGACAGGTTCTGACCCGACGCAATCGAATAATCCTGCTGGCTGAACTGGTAGTTGAACCCGACAATGGCGTTAAACTTAAACTTCTCGGCAAACGTCTGTTCGTAGCTCGCGTTGATGTCGGAGTTCAGCAACAGCACGGTATTGTTGGCCGTAGCGGCAAAGCCCAGCGGGTATCGGGCCGCCGGTAAACCAGCCTGCGCCTGATACGGGTAGGGCCGGATATAACTTTTACCAACCTGCCCGTAGGTATCTACACCCAGAATATAATCGATGCTAAGGCCCTTGACCGGTGTCAGGTTCAGCTGTACATCGCTGATGGTCCGGTTCACGGCCTGGGTAAACTTCATGTCCTCAATCGTCGAAAGCGGGTTCACCCGCGTTGGTTCAACGGCTTTCAGGTTGCCCGAAGCATCCCGCTGGGTAAGATCCCAGAGGTTATTGGTGATGTTTACCGCGTTGATCGGACTGTAGAATACATTGCCATTGGCCTTTTCGTTCGAGAAGCTGTTGGCATAGCTCAGCCCCGCCGACAGCTTGGCCCACGTTGCCAGCCGCTGATCGACCCGTGCCCGCAGGTTGTAGCGGGTAAAATCCGTGCCTTTGATGATCCCTTCGTTTTTCAGGTAGTTGAACGAGACGAAATACTGGGTATTGTCGCGGCCTCCCGACACCGACACGGCATCATCCGTGCCATAACCGGTCCGGAAAATCTGGTCGAAGTAGTTGTAGCGGGTGACGTCAACCAGGTTGGTCGCCAGGTTAGTAGTTGTCCCGTCACGCTGAAAACCGGTTGTTGTTACCGCGCCGCCGGCCGTTGCTGCACCAATGGTATGCAGACGCAGCGCGGCGGTACCGAACTGTTTGCCATAGGTATTGATCGGGACACTCTTCCGGAGTTCGTTGATGTTAAAGCCAAACGAAACCGACACTTTCGGTGCCCCGGTCTGCCCCCGTTTGGTCGTAATCAGCACGACGCCGTTGGCCGCCCGCGACCCGTACTGAGCAGCGGCCGCCGCCCCGTTGATGACGTTGATGCTTTCGATATCGTTCGGGTTCAGGTCGGCGAGCCGGTTCTGGCCCGGGTTGGCCTGTCCGATGTCGTTGGCCAGTGCAATCTGTGACACGTTTACGCTGGCATTGCTGACAATGACCCCGTCGATTACATACAGCGGGTCCGACGACCCAATCAGCGACTTGATCCCGCGCAACCGCACCGACAGCGCACCGGCCGGATCACCCGAGTTCTGGGTAATCTGTGCACCCGGCACTTTGCCCTGCAGTGAGTTCAGCAACCCTGCCGACCCCGACTGCGTCAAATCCTGCCCCTTGATCGTGCTGATCGCATTGCCAAGCTCCCGGCGTGTCGTCTGAATCGTTGATCCCGTTACCACGACCTCATCCAGATTCATGACATCTTCGCCCAGACTGGCATCAGTCGTAATGCTCTCGGCGCTGCCAATCGCCACACTCTGTTTCTTCGGTGCATAGCCAACGGCACTGAACACAAGTGTTGCCTGACCGGCCGGTACTGCACCGGTAAATGAATAATTCCCGTCTGCATCCGAAGCTGTACCAAGCGAGGTGCCCTGAACCTGCACCGTGACTCCTGGGATTCCCTGCCCGTTCCTGTCGGTAACGCGTCCTTTAAACGTGGTGCGCTGGGTTTGCGCCCACAGCTGGCCTGATACTAACAATGGCAGCAGTAACGCCATGAGCCATTGTACGGGCCTGTAACAAGGTAAGTACTTGTTTGTCATAGGTATAACAATAAAGATAGATTAGCACAACCTGATGTGTTGTTATGCGATTTACGTATTAAGCGAATGTGAAGCAACAGGACCGGCGAAACTAATTTTGTATCTATTCTTTGCAATACATTGTATTTGTTTAATTCCAATTTACCGATAACCAGACGGGCGGTTTTGTGACGATTGGATGGGACGGGGTGTTTTGGATTGTCGCTGAAAAACCGACCTTTGCGGCATGATTGCCCGCACATTACGTCTCTACCGCAACGCTTATACAGGATTGGCACCGTCTGTCTGGCTTTTGTCAGGGGTTATGCTTATCAACCGCTGCGGCACTATGGTTCTGCCTTACCTGACGCTGTACCTGACACAGCACCTGCATTTTTCGGTTTCACAGGCGGGGGTGGTCATGGCCGTGTATGGTACCGGTGCCTTTGTCGGCACATTTCTGGGCGGTAAGCTCACGGATCGGTTCGGCTTTTACTATGTGCAGTTAATAAGTCTGTTTGCGGGCGGCGTTTTTCTGCTGGGCCTCCAGTATGTCAGCAACTTTTACGCCATCTGTGCCAGTGCCTTTATTTTTACGCTGCTCGGCGATACCTTCCGGCCGGCCAATTCGGCGGCCATTGCCCATTACAGCCATGCCGATAACCGGACGCGGGCCTACTCGCTGAACCGGCTGGCGATTAACCTGGGCTGGTCGGTCGGCGGCGGACTCGGCGGTTACCTGGCCAGCATCGACTACAGCCTGTTGTTCTGGGCTGATGGCTTCACCTGCATTGCCGCAGCGGCCGTACTGCGTTTTTTCCTGCCCCCACCTGCCCGTGTGGCGACCGGCACTAAACATGCCACGGCTACAACTGAGGTGAGTCCGGCCCAATCGCCCTACAAAGACCGCTATTTTCTGGGTTTTACCGGCTGTACCTTACTTTACGCCATTTCGTTTCTGCTGCTGTTCAGCCTGATTCCGCTGTATTTTAAGGAAAAACTCCTGCTGGATGAATCACAGATCGGCATGCTGCTGGCCCTGAACGGCATCCTGATCGTGATTATTGAGATGGCGCTGGTTTACACAATTGAACAAAAGTTTGCACACCATAAAACCCTGATTATCTGCACCGGCGTACTGCTGACCGGGTTCTCTTACCTTGTCCTGCTGATTACCCCGCTGGCAGGCATTGCGTTGGTGTTTACGATCATTACCACATTCGGCGAAATGCTGACCCATCCCTTTCTGCAATCCTTTGCCGTCAGCCGGTCAACGCCGCAGACGCGGGGGCAATACCTGGCCCTGCACTCGATGGCGTTTGCGCTGGCGCAGGTGACAAGTCCCGCACTTGGCTCGTTGATTGTGACAACGGCAGGTTTTGGTCTGTTGTGGACGGTTATGATGGGATTGTGCCTGGTTTCAGCCACGGGCTACTGGTGGCTATCCCGCCGGTTTGCATAAAAAAAACGGGATCGCCTGACCCCGTTTCTGCATTGTTGCCTTATTACCGGCTTATTTGGCAGCCGCTACGCGCCAGATGCGGTTCCCCGAATCATCGGCCACCAGCATCGACCCGTCGGGCATAACCGTTACGCCAACCGGCCGGCCATAGACATCTTTATCGTTGGCTACAAATCCGGTCAGAAAATCTTCGGGTTTGCCATTCGGATGGCCGTCCACAAACGGAACGGCAACGACCTTATAGCCAACCAGCGCGCTCCGGTTCCAGGAGCCGTGCTGACCGATAAATGCGGCATTATGGTACTTGGCCGGAAACGCGTTCTGATCGTAAAAAGCCAGCCCCAGTGAAGCCGTGTGGGATCCCAGCGGTACATCCGGCAAGAGTGCTTTTTTGACCAGGTCAGGGCGTTCGCCTTTACGGCGCGGGTCTTCATGTTGACCATAATACGAATACGGCCAGCCATAGAATGCGCCGTCTTTCACGCTGGTCAGGTAGTCCGGCACCAGTTCGTCGCCGAGTTCATCGCGTTCATTAACAGCCGTATATAACGTTTTACTGCCCGGATACCAGTCCATGCCCACCGGATTACGCAGGCCGCTGGCATAAATCCGCTCGCCGGTCCCGTCGGGGTTAATTTCCAGAATAGCCGCCCGCCGTACTTCATTATCCATGCCGTGTTCGGCCACGTTACTGCCCGACCCGACCGAGATGTAAATCTTGCTGCCATCGGCATTGGCAATCAAATTGCGTGTCCAGTGGTTGTTATAGCCACCCGCCGGCAGCTCCAGTATTTTCTTACCGGCACCGGTAATTTTGGTCTGCCCTTCCTGATACGGATAGCTCATCAGCCCGTCCGTATTGGCGACGTAAAACGTATTGCCGACAATCAGCATGCCGAATGGTTGGTTCAGGCCTTCCAGAAACGTTGTTTTTGCATCCGGTTTGCCATCTTTGTTCGTATCCCGCAGCAGGGTAATGCGGTTAGCGCTCGTGCCCAGCCGCTGCGAATTAGCCTTACCCGACAGGACGGCCCCCACTTTTTTCAGGCCTTTCTGCTCGGTATTGGCCTCTGCGACCAGTACATCACCGTTGGGCGCTACGTAAATCCAGCGCGGATTGACCAGATCACGGGCATACTCGGTAACAACAAAGCCTTCCGGAGCCACCGGTGTCTTACCTTCCGGCCAGCCGATCACATTACTGAATTTAGTCTGCGATTTTCCTTCATCCGGTGCCGGTAACGGTGGAGCCTGCGGTGTCCAGGCGGTTGTAGCGGTAGAATCGCTGCTGGTTCCGCTGTTTTTTTTGTCCCCGCAGGCAGTCAACAAGACAGCAAGGGGTGCCGCCATGAAGAGGTATTTTTTCATATCCATTGAGCGATGATTTTAAATGGGTAATGTATGATGAACAATGAATAACGCGTTTCACCGGCTACCCGAAGGGCCAGTCGGTCCTTCGTTTTACACCATTCATTTTACATGGTCCATTAGTCATTATTTACTCCTCTAACTCACTGCCGGTGGTTTGGTTTGGATTTCTGATCGTAATCGTTGTACACGTCGTAGCGGTAAGCCATGCTTCATCGCTGCGGGTACAAATCCAGCACATATTTTGAATACGGGATCGGGCCTTTGCAGAACACCTCCCCCTCAGGCTGCATGCCAAAACGGCGGTAAAAACCGGCGGCCGACAAACGGGCATCGCACCAGATCAGGCGGGCTCCCAACCGGCGCGATTCGGCCAGCACGTGATTGAGCAGCGCAGTGCCGATGCCTTTGCCCTGGAGGTCGGGACGGGTCGCAAACTTCCGGAAACGGGCCTCGCCGTTTTGCCGGAAAAGGGAGATTACCGCAACCAGCCTTTCGTCCAGAAAAGCCCCGTAATGAAGCCCCGATTCATCATCCGGCACTTTCACAAAATCAATTGGCTGATCGGGCCATAACACCGCCTGACGAAGCGCATAAGTTTCTGCTGCTGATATTTCTCTGATTTGCACCATTGGAATAGAGTTAATTGGTAAATTGGGCCGCAAGATCCGAATCCCGTCCGGATCGGAAAACGAAACTATTACCCTTAAATCAGTAAACCGAATGGCACAGAAAAAATACACCTTGTCTGAAGCCGAAATCCCCGAACAGTGGTACAACATTGTGGCCGACATGCCCAACAAACCACTGCCTCCGCTGCATCCGGGCACCAAAGAGCCGATTGGCCCTGAGATGCTGATGCCGCTTTTCCCGATGGAACTCATCAAGCAGGAAGTATCCGGTGATAAGTGGGTATCGATCCCCGATGAAGTTCGGGAGATGTACAAAATCTGGCGGCCAACCCCGCTGTTCCGAGCATACGGGCTGGAGAAAATGCTGGATACGCCCGCCAAAATCTACTATAAATACGAAGGGGTAAGCCCTGCCGGGTCGCACAAGCCGAACACGGCCATTCCGCAGGCGTATTACAACAAACAGGAAGGCGTAAAGCGAATCACCACCGAAACCGGTGCCGGTCAGTGGGGAAGCGCCCTGAGCTTTGCCTGCCAGCTGTTCGGCATCGAGTGCGAAGTGTATATGGTTAAGGCCAGCTACGAAGGTAAGCCTTACCGCAAAATGATGATGAACACATGGGGATCAACCGTGTACCCGTCGCCATCTACCCGCACCGAAGCCGGCCGGAAAATTCTGGCGCAGGACCCCGACTCACCCGGTAGCCTCGGCATTGCCATTTCTGAAGCCGTTGAACTGGCGATGCAGGACGACAACACCAAATATGCCCTTGGCTCGGTGCTGAATCACGTACTGATGCACCAAACCGTGATTGGCCTCGAATCCATTAAGCAACTGGAGCAGGCAGGCGATTTTCCTGACATTGTCGTGGCGCCCTTCGGTGGCGGCTCAAACTTTGCGGGTATTGCGTTCCCGTTCCTGCGGTACAACCTCGAAGGCAAGGGCAACGTCCGCTGCATTGCCGCCGAACCGGCCTCCTGCCCGAAACTGACCCGTGGCGTTTTCCGGTATGACCTGGGCGATACCGTCGGTATGACCCCGCTCCTGCCGATGTATACCCTCGGCCATAATTTCATTCCGGCACCGATCCATGCCGGTGGCCTTCGCTACCACGGAGCCGGTGCCATTGTGAGCCAGTTACTGAACGACGGGCTTATTGAAGCACAAGCGCTTAAACAACTGGAATGCTTCGATGCAGGGGTTAAATTCGCCCGCGCAGAGGGTATTATTCCAGCTCCGGAAGCGACCCACGCGATTGCCACCGCCATCCGGGAAGCAGAGATCGCGAAGGAAGAAGGCAAGAGCAAAACCATTTTGTTTAACCTGTGCGGTCACGGCCATTTCGATATGGCGGCCTATGACCAGTACCTGTCGGGCAAACTGGTTGAACACGAAGTTACGCAGGAAGAAATCCTTGCCTCCCTGGCCGAACTTGATACGCCAACGATTGGTTAACTCAGCAAACAGCGTCACTTGTCAACGCCCCCGGGCAAGTGACGCTTAACCTTTTTCAACATGTTAGCAGCCCGTTCCGAAAAACGCTTTACCGTCAGCGAGTATTTTGAACTGGAAGAAACCAGTGAGATCCGCCATGAATTCTATAAGGGCGAAGTCTTCGCCATGGCCGGAACGTCATTGAATCACAATGACATCGTCGACAATACAAAGCGTATCATTAAAGATACCTTTGCCCCGCAGGGGTGTCGTACCTTCTCAGAGAGTGTCAAACTGGAAGTAATCCGCGATGTCTATTACCCCTATCCGGACATTATGCTGACCTGCCATCCCGACGACGTACAGGCGCAGTTTGTGGTCCGGCAACCAACGCTCATTGTCGAGGTATTATCCAAATCAACGGCCGACCATGACCGCAGCTTTAAATGGCAGCAGTATCAGCGGATGCCGTCGCTGATGCATTACCTGCTCGTTTCCCAATATGAGTATCACATTGAACTATATAGCCGGAATGTTCATTTCTGGAAATATGAAGTATTTGACAAGCCTGATCAAGTACTGTCTCTGGAACACATAGCGCTCTCGCTGCCCCTTTCGGCTATTTATGAGAACATTGTTTTTACCCCCGCAAACGAGTAACCAAGCCCTTTTTTACCCTGTTGCCGGCTGGCTTACCGGTGGCCTGTTGCCGGCCGTTTTTTGGGCAGGCCAGTTTCTGTTTCCTAACGAACTGGCCGTACTGGTCAGCCTGCTGACCGTCAGCTGGTTTGGCAGAGCACGAGCCGAAGCGGCATTTACAACCGTTGTCAGCAAGTCAGGCTTACAGTCGGCATATCCTGACGGTCGCCTGACGGCCAACGGCATTGTCGCGCTGATCGGGTTAGTCGCGATAAAGATGGTTACGCTGCACACCCTGCTGACAGTACGGGTGTTTAGTCCCGACATGGCGCTGCAACTGCTGGTCATTCACAGTCTGAGCCGCTTTGTAGCTCTTTCGCTGCCATCTCCTTACCGCTTGCCCGAACTGACCGGGACCCGCCTTCTTCTTGCCGGTCTTCTGGCGCTGGTGCCACTGATCGGGCTTGTGCTCTACAGCGGTCTCTGGATTTATAGCTTCTTTTTAGTGCCGCTTTTGTTGGTCCGGTTTGGTATCGCCCGCTGGTATCGCGCTCAGTTAACCGGCTTCGATCCGGTATACGTCGGGGCGGCGCAACAGATTGTAGAAGCCTTTCTGTATATTTCCTTCGTCTCTTTTCTCTGGGTTTCGGTGTAGGCTTCGCAGCGCGAAGGGATCAGAAAAGCAGTCACTGCCCTGCCCCCGGTAACCCGTTCTACCATCTTTGTCTTCTTTGTGCGTTTATTTTGCGTTCTGCCTATCGAAAAATGCAATATCTTTGCAAGACGTATTCTGAACATTGAAACATGAAACCAATAAGCATTCGCCTGACAACCGTAACATCCATTGTTTTATTAGCCGCTTTGTTCCGGTTATTACCACACTGGCCAAACTTCACACCAATCGCTGCCATGGCGCTTTTTGGTGCCGCTAAGTTTGAGAAAAAGTGGTTAGGGCTGATCATTCCGATGCTGGCCATGTTGCTGAGCGATGCCCTGATCGGTTTCCACGGCAATATGCTTTCAGTATACGTAAGCTTTGCCCTCACCTGGGTAATCGGTCTGGTAGCCCTGCGCCGCCCGACGGCCGGCCGCGTGGCAGCCTCCGCCATCGCCTCATCAGTCCTGTTTTTTCTGATCACCAACTTTGCCGTCTGGTTCGGATCAACATTCTATTCACAGGACCTGCAAGGCCTGCTGACCTGCTATACCGCCGGTCTGGCATTCTATAACGGGCAGTCATTCTTCCTGAACGGCGTTTTCGGCGACCTCTTCTTCAGTGGTGTGCTGTTCGGTGGGTATTACCTGCTGCAGCAACGCTTCAGCACCTTACGGATTGCTTAATCCTGATACAGATAGCATTGCAAATCGCCGGCCAACACCGGCGATTTTTATTTTAGCCTAATTGTTACGCAGACACAAAAAAAGTTGTCCTGAAGCAGGGAACCGGCTTTTTTTGCGTTTTGATTGCTTTACTAGATTTTCATGACCCAAACGTATGAACACCGCATTGCCGGTCTGCTAAACCTGAATAGCCGGCAGGTTGCGAACACGATTCAGCTGCTCGACGGCGGGGCGACCGTACCGTTTATTGCCCGTTACCGGAAAGAAGCGACCAACCAACTGGACGAGGTTCAGATCTCGGCCATCCGCGATACATACCAAAAACTTCAGGAGCTGGATAAACGCCGGGAAGCCATCCTGAAATCGATTAGTGAACAGGGTAAACTGACGCCCGAACTACAGAAAAAAATTGAAGCGGCCGATACCCTCACCGATCTGGAAGACCTTTATCTGCCGTATAAACCGAAGCGGAAAACCCGCGCCACCATTGCCATCGAACGGGGGCTGGAACCACTCGCCAACCTGCTTTTTGACCAGAAGGAACGGGATCCGGAACGGGTAGCCGAACGCTATCTGAGCGATGCCGTCCCGACGGTGGCCGATGCCTTACAAGGCGCCCGCGACATTCTGGCGGAACGGGTCAGCGAGGATACCGACGCCCGCCAGCGGATCCGGAACATTTTCGAACGGGAAGCCATTATCCGCGCCGTTGTCAAAAAAAACAAGGAAACCGAGGGCGTCAAGTTCAAGGATTACTTTGATTTTGCCGAACCACTGCGGCGCGTGCCGTCGCACCGGCTGCTGGCCATCCGGCGGGGTGAAGCCGAAGGGTTTCTGTCGGTCAGCATCAGTCCGGATGAAGACGCTGCCGTTGAGCGCCTGCAACGCCAGTTTGTGTCGTTCCGCGCCACCCCCGCCTGTCAGGATCAGGTCGAACTGGCTGTGCGCGATGGCTATAAACGGCTACT
Source organism: Arsenicibacter rosenii (assembly GCF_001870735.1). GTDB lineage: Bacteria > Bacteroidota > Bacteroidia > Cytophagales > Spirosomataceae > Arsenicibacter > Arsenicibacter rosenii. Next base: position 97,200 of record NZ_MORL01000004.1, read on the forward strand.
AAAACCATCGATTGAAACGGAATTCGATAACCTGTCGAAGCAAAAGGCCGATCAGGAAGCAATCCGGATTTTTGCCGATAACCTGCGGCAACTGCTGCTGAGTTCGCCCCTTGGCCAGAAGCGCGTACTGGCTATTGATCCCGGTTACCGGACCGGCTGTAAAGTTGTGGTGCTCGATGCCCAGGGCAACCTCCTGACCGATACCGTCATTCACCTGTTTATGTCCGATTCGGCAAAGCAACAGGCGACCTTTACGGTTCTGAAGCTGGTACAGCAGCATCACATTGAGGCCATTGCCATCGGGAATGGTACGGCCGGCCGCGAAACCGAAGACTTTGTCCGCAGCCTGACATTCTCGCACACGGTTTCGATTTTTGTGGTAAGCGAGCAGGGGGCTTCGGTCTATTCGGCGTCCGACGTGGCCCGCGAAGAATTTCCGGATAAGGACGTAACGGTGCGGGGTGCAGTTTCGATTGGGCGCCGGCTCATGGACCCGCTGGCCGAACTGGTCAAAATTGACCCGAAATCCATCGGTGTCGGCCAGTACCAGCACGATGTCGATCAGGGTGATCTGAAGAAAAGCCTCGACGGCATTGTTGAAAGCTGCGTGAACCAGGTTGGTGTATCGCTGAACACCGCGAGTGCGCACCTGTTGCGCTATGTGTCGGGGCTGGGCCCGCAGCTGGCCAACAACATTGTTCAGTTTCGTGCGCAGAACGGGCCGTTCAGCTCGCGCGACCAGCTGAAAAAAGTGCCGCGCCTTGGCCCGAAAGCGTATGAGCAGTGTGCCGGTTTCCTGCGGATTGACGGAGCCCGTAACCCGCTCGACAACAGTGCCGTTCATCCGGAAAGCTATGCGGTGGTTGAAAAAATGGCCAGTGACCTCAACACGACCGTTGCCGACCTGATTAAACGCCCTGAGCTACGGAAACAGATTAAGCCGGAGCGCTATGTGACACAGACTATCGGGTTACCGACCCTGCGCGATATCCTGGCAGAACTTGAAAAACCCGGCCGCGATCCTCGTGAGCCGCTGTCTGACTTTGAATACGATGCCCGCATCCGGACCATGGAAGACCTTCACGAAGGCATGGTACTCAACGGCGTGGTGACCAATGTAACAGCCTTTGGTGCCTTTGTCGATATCGGGGTCAAGCAGGATGGTCTAGTGCATATCTCGCAGCTCTCGCATCAGTTTGTCAAAGATCCCCGGGACGTGGTCCGGGTACATCAGAAAGTACAGGTGAAAGTGACCGAAGTGGATATGGCCCGCAAACGGATCGCGCTAACCATGAAATTATAAGAGCAGCGTCTCTGGTCTGCGAAAACATTTACTTAGCCGACCGGTTTTAAAGAGTGTAGTCTGGTAACCTTGCCAAGTTACACTCTTTTTTTTGACAACAATACTAAAGCCACTCAACGCCATGAAACAAATCATTCTGTCAGGCCTCCTCAGCGGCGGTTTACTGCTGGCCGGCCAATCTTTATACGCTCAGATTATTCCTGAAAGTCAGATTAATCAGGAATCGGGCACCACCCTCACTGACAAAAAACAAAGTAAACAGGAGAAAAAAGCCCTGCGTAAGCGCGAACGTGACGAACGCAGGATGCAGCGGGGCATGGACAATAACAGCCGGGCAAAAACAAACCCGTCAACGGCCGATTATACGGTCAACAACCCATCGTCTCCGCCATCCGGTCAGCAGGTCAATAAATCCATGGAAGCAGGTGTCGGGCAGAATCAGGATGCCTCGTACCGGCAGGAGTCGGTTAACAGCGGCAATATGATGAACAACAGCAATGTATCGAATTATAACAGCCAGCAGGTTACTGTCCCTTCAACCGGTGTCAATGCAACACCGGCTGCCACAGCAGCCCTGCCGGCCGAATCGGTGTCTCCGAAAAGCGAAGAAAGCCCGGATCTGAAGAAACGGGGCGCAACCGGTACCGGTACGGCGATCAGTAAAGCGGTAACAACAGCACCGACCGTTCCGACTGATGTAGCGTCTCCACGGTCTACGGTCGGCGATTTTACCAGCTCTCAACCTGACTATACGACCCTTCAAAATGCGTTACAGGCGGTAAATCTGGATCAGACGCTAAAAGGGGCCGGCCCTTATACCCTGTTTGCTCCCTCGAATGCCGCCTTTAAAAAATTACCCGTCCAAACGCAGAATACTATGCTGGAAGGCAGAAACCGCGATGCCCTGACGCAAACGCTGAAATACCATGTGGTTGCGGGTACTATTGATGCCGGCGAATTGACCCGGCAAATCAAGGCTAATCAGGGAAAAGCGCAGTTAAAAACGCTTAACGGTGGTATATTGACAGCAATGCTTACCAGTCATAATAAAATAATCCTACTGGATGAAAACGGACAGACAGCATTGATTGATACGCCTGACGAACGGCAGGCCAATGGAATTGTGCACGGCATCACAGCAGTACTGACGCCCAAAAAGTCAAATAACCCTTAAAATTGAGCTATTTTTCTAACGTATTCCTGCTATAACCATGCCAAATCGCAACGTTTGAGCATTTTATGCATACAAATTATATTCTCTTTCTTACTTTCTAGTAACACTGTTTATTGGTAAATAGCATCATAACAGGCTATTTGCCAATAAATCCCTGTTTTCTACACAAAAATTACGTAAAGAATAGAGTTTGTGTATTGCTTAGATGTGTTTTTTAATATATTTGACTGAAAACAATACAGCTAAACAGTGAAACGTACGCAGCCTTTTGTTTCTGAAAGCGTATTGATCGAAAAGCTAAGCAGGCGCGATCAACAGGCATTTCAATGGCTTTACGATCAATACTCGGCTGCTCTTTACGGGGTGCTTCTTAAAATAGTACAAGAAGAAGAGCAAGCTGAAGATTTACTTCAGGAAGCATTCATCAAAATCTGGAACAATCTGGATGCTTATGATGCCAACAAAGGGCGTTTATTCACCTGGCTGTTGAACATTACCCGCAATACGGCTATCGATAGTATACGTGCCAGCAAAGCCGCTCATCGTCCAAATCCAAGTAAAGCAATCCGAACTGACGAAGAAAACGTATATATCGTAGATGGTCAGCATAACACGCCTCCTGTCAATCCGGATCACATTGGCGTTCAGGATGTTGTTGATCAATTAAGGCCCGAAAGGAAGGAATTAATCGACTTAGTATACTTTAAGGGGTATACACACGAAGAGGCAGCCGAATCGCTGAATCTACCGCTGGGAACCGTTAAAACACGAATAAGGGCCGCCTTACAAGAACTGAAACAGCTATTTCATTCATGAATGTTGCGGAATATATCGCTTCAGGCACGTTAGAAGCCTACATCCTCGGTGCAGCCAGTGATCAGGAGCGCCGGGAAGTAGAGTGTTTGTCTTCTATTTATCCTGAAATCAAACAAGAACTAGATCAGCTGGCCCTGGCACTGGAAGATTATGCCATGGCCCTCAGCGTTGAGCCCCCTGTGGCCCTGCGCGAACAGATTATGAGCCAGCTTACGTTTGGCGTTACTCAAAAAACAACGGCGGCGGACGAGGAAGAACCAGAAACAAAAGTTCTTCCAATGCCAGATACTAGGCCGATTTATAATTTCACGTGGATTGCCGCCGCTTCGGTTGGCTTGTTACTCCTTGCGTTTTCTTTTTTCCTGATCACCAGATTACGGGACAACCAACAAGCGTTAGCCTCGCTCAGAAGTACGAATGCTGCGCTTCAGCAGGATATAAATGCGCTTAAAACCCAGCAGTCATCTTCAAGCCAGGTAATGGCCCTGCTGCGGCAGCCCGGCACACAGATCATACAATTGAAAGGCAATGAGAAAGCCCCGGACGGAAACCTTGCCGTATACTGGAATCAGCAAACCGGTCAGCTTGCCCTTGACATCTCTTCGCTGCCGGCCTTGCCGTCGTCGCAGCAGTACCAGCTCTGGACGCTGAAAGGGGGCAAACCGTTCGATGCCGGTGTCTTTGATCCTATTACGGGGGTTCATCATCTGCACCCTATTCAGCAGGGCACCGTTGATGCCTTTGCCATAACCATTGAACAACGGGGCGGCAGTCCGACACCGCATCTGGAATCGCTGATTGCGATGACCCCAACCAAAGCTTCTTAACAAAAAAGGCCCCGAACGGGGCCTTTTTTGTTGCGGTTACTACCAGTTTTTACTTTTCAGCAGTTTGTCTAAATCAGCACGCGGCATTGGCACACGGGCCGGATTCTGATCAATCCATTTCATAAAATCCTGTTTAATTTCAGCGGTCCATTGCTGATCAATCTGCCCGGGGGTGTATTTGCCCTCGCGCAGCATCTGATGCCCGAACGCATCCTGTATCGACACAAATTCTGATTCGAGAATTACTTTTTCGGCCAGATGCGCCGGAATAAAGATAATCCCTTCTTTTTTGGCCAGTACCACATCGCCCGGCATCGCAATGGCACGGCCAATCCGGATCGGACAGTTGATGCAGGTCATCGTCATGTCCTGAATATACGACGGATCAAATCCCCGTACCCAGCCATTGAATCCCTCAATTTCTTCCAGCCCTTCGAGGTCGCGCACGCTGCCGTCGAAAATTACCCCTGTTTTGGATTTAGCATAAATGGAATTCCCGAGGTTGTCGCCGATCAGCGTTCCCCATACAATTTTCCCCATGCCATCGGCCACATAGACATCATTTTCCTGCAACAGGTCGATCGGCCATGAATTTGTATTGCCTTTGCGTCCCTCGGCTTTCCCTTTTTCCTTAATCGGCTTGTCCATATCGGGCCGGCCAGGCATGTACTGGGCCGTCAGTACGCGGCCCACCATTGGTTTTTCCGGCCGGATGATCTGCCAGTTTCCCTCAAACTGATTGTTATAGCCGTCTTTCCGCATAATCCCCCAGGCTTCTTCCAGCGAAATGTTTTTAAGCCGCTTCAGCAGATTATCCGACACTTTAGGCCGGCCGTCGGCCATGCGTTCGCCTTTCCATTCGGCGGTGTAAAACAGGATCTGCTCTTTGGTCATCTGGATCTGTGCCCGGGCGGTGATCGTCAGTAGGGTAAGTAAAGAAACAAGTAACGTACTTTTTTTCATGAGTAAAGATTTAGGTTTTAGTGATAAAAGACATTGGAATAAGTAAAATACTGACCATTACAGGTTTATAGGAATGTAGTAAACCTAAATCCTTATCTGTTCATGAAGACTATTTTAGAGCGGCTGAAACTACCTGTCCGGGCCGGGCAGTCCCCCTCACCTACCCCGTCGTCGGGTGACCGGCGCACCTTTCTGCGCAACTCAGCGCTGGGCGGCTTGTCGCTGGGCATGATGTTTGACGGCCAGCCTGAGCGGGAACTTGAATATACCACTCAGAATGTAAACCGGGCGTCTAAACCATCGGATCTGAAAATAACCGATATGCGGATTGCCATTCTTCAGGGTGTTCCGTTTACCAGCCCGATTATCCGGATCGACACCAATCAGGGTCTTGTTGGCTGGGGCGAAGTGCGCGACGGAGCCAGTGCCAACTATGCGCTGATGCTCAAAAGCCGCCTACTGGGACAGAATCCGTGTAACGTTGAGCAGATTTTTAAGCAGATTAAGCAGTTTGGCAACCACGGCCGGGCAGCCGGCGGGGTCTGCGGGGTAGAAATGGCCCTGTGGGATCTTGCAGGCAAAGCCTACAACGTACCGGCCTACCAGCTGCTGGGCGGAAAATACCGCGATGAAGTACGCCTTTATGCCGACACACCGGAAGGGAAAACCTATGAGGAGTTTGCCGAAAATATGAAAAAGCGCAAGGCGCAGGGTTTCACCTTCCTGAAAATGGATTTCGGGATCGGGATGCTGGCCGGCCAGCCGGGCATGCTGGTGGGCGCTGACGTCTGGGATGTAAAAAACCAGTACGGCAACAGCAAACAGATGAAAGTGGGAAACTATGGCATGACCAAACACCCGTTCACCCGCGTACAGGTAACCAAAAAAGGAATCGATAAGCTGGTAGACCACGTAGGCCGTGTCCGCGAGATCGTAGGCTACGACACCCCGATGTCGGCCGACCATTTCGGGCATTTCGATGTGAATACGGCCATTCAGATCGGTAAAGCGATGGAACCGTTCCGGCTGGCGTGGCTCGAAGACCTGGTGCCGTGGTTCTACACCGACCAGTGGAAACAGATTTCCGACGCCATTGATACGCCGACGCTGACGGGCGAAGACATTTACCTCAAGGAGGAATTCATTAAGCTCATTGACGCCGGTGCCGTCGACATGATTCACCCCGATCTGGCTTCCTCGGGCGGTTTGCTGGAAACGAAGAAAATCGGCGACTACGCCGAAGAGAAAGGCATTCCGATGGCCATGCACTTTGCCGGTTCGCCAATCTGCATGATGGCCAATGTACATTGTGCGGCTGCTACCGAAAACTTTGTGGCCCTGGAACACCACGGCGTCGATGTTGAGGGCTGGGAAGATATCGTGACCGGCCTGAAGCCGATCGCTCAGAACGGGTTCGTGAAAGTACCGGACCGGCCGGGCCTCGGCGTTGAGTTAAATGAAGAAGCCGCGAAACGTTTCCTGAAAAAAGGAGGAACGTGGTTCGCCCCGACCGATGTCTGGAACACAAAGGATTCGTGGGACCGCGAGTGGAGTTAGGTCTGTTTATGTGATGCTTCGTGCAGGGGAATGGTTCCGTAAACCGTTCCCCTACTTTTTTTACAGCCTGCTGCACGGACTCACTTCCGGTATTTATCTTTGCGCTATGATAACCAAACCGTTTATTGTCGGTATCACCGGCGGCAGCGCATCTGGCAAAACATCGTTTTTGCGGGATTTGATGAGTGCGTTTAGCGAAGATCAAATCTGTCTGATTTCTCAGGATAATTATTACCGCGACCTGAACAGCATTCAGGTTGACGAAAATGGTGTTCATAACTTTGATTTGCCGGAAACTATTGATCATCACCGGTATGCCCAGCATATTCAGCAACTGCGGGCGGGGCATATTGTAGAACAGTTAGAATACACCTTCAACAAACCCAATGTTACGCCAAAAATTCTCACGTTCCGGCCGGCTCCGATCATTGTCGTAGAGGGTATTTTCGTATTTCACTTCAAGGAAATTGCTGACCTGCTGGACCTCAAAGTATTCATTTCGGTTAAAAATCAGGTTAAACTTGACCGCCGGATTAAACGGGATTTTGAAGAACGCGGCTATGATCTGGACGATGTTCTGTACCGCTGGAAGCACCATGTGCGGCCTACCTATCAGCAGTTTATCAAGCCGTATAAAGCTGAAGCAGACCTGGTTGTGCCGAACAATATTCATTACAGAAAAGGGCTTGATGTACTGATCGCCTATCTAAAGGCACACCTGCCTTCGTAAAACTTAGGCTCTTTTTAAAACTATTTACTTTCACAGCGCGTATATATTCCCGAAACCGACAGATTAAACCCTGACGGACGTCAAACATCTAAAAATCTAAAAGACTATTTCATTTATGGAATTCGTAAAAAAAGCAATGGCTGCCATCGTAATTGCAGCTGGCTTACAAATCAGTGCACAGGCACAGGCTCCGGTTACGGTTGGCGGTGCGCCGATGTACCCAAACAAGAATATCATTGAAAACGCTGTTAACTCGAAAGACCATACAACGCTGGTTGCTGCCGTGAAAGCAGCTGGTTTAGTGGAAACGCTGCAAGGCCCGGGCCCGTTCACGGTATTTGCCCCGACGAATGCGGCCTTCAATAAACTTCCGGCCGGTACTGTTGATAATCTGGTTAAACCAGAAAACAAATCAACGCTGACCAGCATCCTGACTTACCACGTTGTGCCGGGCAAACTGGACTCAAAGGAACTGATGATGAAAATCAAGGACGGCAAAGGCATGACGAAGCTGAAAACCGTTAACGGCGAAACCCTGACGGCTAAAATGACCGACAAAGGGCTGACCATTGTTGACGCAAAAGGCAATACGTCCGTTGTTCAGATTGCGAACGTGTATCAGTCAAACGGCGTGATTCACTCGATTGATACGGTGTTGATGCCATAAGTTCCGGCTCAATAAACTAAGACGCAGACTGTAAGCGGGTTACCGTACAGCTGCGTCTTTTTTCTTGTCCGGCGTTTTAAAACTTTCCGCCTAAAAAAAACGTTTTTCAGGTATGAAACCTACAACACTTTTTCAGATTGCCGGCTGCCTGACCCTGATCGGGCTACTGTTTGTTTTTGTGTTTCCGCAACCGCAGGCCACTGCTTCGGTGACGCAGCAGGATAAGCAGGTTGACCCACCACGGAAGGTGGTTAAAACCGATGCTGAATGGAAAAAAATCCTGACCCCTGACCAATATGTCGTATTGCGCCAAAAAGGAACCGAACGCGCCGGCACCAGCCCGCTGAACCACAACAAAGAAAAAGGCATCTATTACTGTGCCGGCTGTCATAACCCGCTGTTCAGTTCCGATGCTAAATTTGAGTCCGGTACGGGGTGGCCCAGCTTTTTCAGGCCTATCGCCAAAAATGCCGTAGCTGAAGAAAGCGATAACAGCTATGGCATGGTGCGTACGGAAGTCGAATGCAGCGTGTGCCACGGACACCTCGGACACGTTTTTGAAGACGGTCCGAAGCCAACCGGCCTCCGTTACTGCATGAATGGCGTAGCGCTCAAATTTGAACCGAAGTAAGGTTTTCTTCCGTAACGCCTATTCATCGTACGGCACGTTTTTTCTATGACCGGCCTCCGCGGAGGCCGGTTTTTTGCGTATAAAAAAGGGCTTTTTTCCGTTATATTTGCGGTCCGTTGCCACACAGAACGCCTGTTACAACGGAACAATACGAAATGAACATACACACCTTGCAGGCCATGCGCTTTATGGACAGCGCTGGTTTTCCGGCCTGGCAAAAACAGGTGTAGCACAAAAATTCACTTTTTTCTGTCAATCAGATGATTGCACTTTGGGAACGGATTCGCGCTATTGGTCGGGCGATCAGCCGATTTTGGCACCGGATCTGGCATGGACTAGGCCAACTACTCTATAAACTATCGGTCCGGATCTTAGGTCAGGACCGGGTAGACACGGTAGCCGAACGCTACCACCATTTTCAGGACCAAAAACGCGCCTTCATTGGCCGGTACGTCGATACAGAGGCCAGGTATTATCCGGTTTTCCGCAAACTCTGGAAAGGCTTTGCCTTTTTTCTGCTTGCCATTGCGCTTTACATTTTCACCCTGGAAACCAATTTTCTGTGGTTGACGGGTAGCATGCCCAGCCTCGAAGATCTGCAAAACCCTAAACTGAACCAGTCTTCTGAAATATATACACTCGATGGGGTTCCGATCGGAAAATTCTACACCGAAAACCGTACCCCGATTACGTATAAAAACATTCCGAAACACCTGATCAACGCGCTGATTGCTACGGAAGATGTTCGTTTTTACAAACACTCGGGGATTGATACCAAGGCTCTTGGCGGCGTTTTTATATCAGTACTGACCGGTGGTGATCGCGGGGGCGGGAGTACCATTACCCAGCAGCTGGCCAAAAACCTCTTTAAAACCCGCCGGAATGCGTCGAAAGGGGTTTTGATGTACATTCCGGTTGTCCGGACGCTCATCATCAAGTCAAAAGAATGGCTCATGGCCATTAAACTGGAGCGCACATTTACCAAAGACGAAATCCTGACGTATTATTTTAATACCGTTGATTTCGGCAGTAATTCTTTTGGGCTGAAAACAGCCGCACGGACGTTTTTCAACAAACTCCCCGATAGCCTGAATGTTCAGGAAGGGGCCGTGCTGGTGGGGCTGCAAAAAGCAACGACCTCCTATAACCCGCTGCGCAATCCGAAACGATCTACCGAACGCCGGAATACGGTACTGGGACAGATGGCCAAATACGGTTTCCTGACACCGAAACAGGCTGACTCCATCAGTGCGATGCCGCTGATTACCGACTATACCCCGGAAAACCCGTATGCCGGGCCGGCAAATTACCTGAAAAACGCGGTAGTCGATTATGTCGAAAAATGGGGTAAGGAAAACGGCTATGACCTCTATACCGATGGGTTGAAAATTTACACCACCGTCGATTCGCGGATGCAGTCGTATGCCGAAGATGCGGTCGATGAGAAAATGAAGCAGCTCCAGCGGACGTTTAATAACCACTGGAAAGGCCGTAACCCGTGGACCGATGAAGATGGAAACGAAATCCCGGGATTTATCGACTCCGTGGCGAAACGTACTGACCGCTATAAAGGTTTGGTACGCCGTTTCCCGCAGAACCCCGATTCGGTCAATTATTACATGAAGGTCAAGAAATTCAAAATGAAGGTCTTTGACTGGGATGGGGAGAAAGATGAGGAAATGACGCCATTCGATTCCATTGCCTATTACAAACGCTTCCTGCAGGCGGGTATGGTCGCGATGGATCCGCACACCGGTTTTATCCGTGCCTGGGTTGGCGGTCTGAACTACGATTACTTTAAATACGACCACGTTAAACAAGGCAAACGGCAGCCCGGATCGACCTTCAAGCCGTTTGTGTATACGACGGCCATCGACGATTCCACGATCAACCTGAGCCCGTGTGACCGTATCCGCGACGAACCGTTTGAAAAAGAATACGTTGAAAAAGGCGAGATGAAAGTCTGGCGTCCGAAAAACTCAACCGGTACATTCTCCTATTCAAACATGACCCTGCGGCGGGCCATGGCGCGGTCGATTAACTCAATCACCGCCCAGCTAACCGACCGCGTAGGTCCGGAGCGGGTTGTCGAGTATGCCCACCGCCTGGGAATTAAAAGTCCGCTGGCGGCCGTGCCGTCGATTGGCCTGGGCTCATCGGATGTATCGCTATACGAGCTGGTTTCGGCTTACTGTACCTTCGTCAACGAGGGGATGCATACCGAGCCGATTATTGTCCAGCGGATTGAAGACCGGAACGGAAACGAAATCGAGTCATTTACGCCGGAGCGCAAGCGGGCTATCAGCACCGAATCGGCCTTCCTGATGATCCATATGCTGAAAGGGGGCTTGCAGGAACCGGGCGGTACTTCTCAAAACCTCTGGTCGTTCAATATTTTCAAGAATAACCTTGAAATGGGCGGTAAAACCGGAACGACATCCAATAACTCCGATGGCTGGTTTGTGGGTGTATCCAGGGACCTGGTTATTGGTGCCTGGGTAGGTGGCGACGACCGGAGTATTCACTTCCGAACGACCGACCTCGGAGAAGGGGCAAAAACGGCGCTGCCACTGGTTGGGGCCTTTCTCGAAAAAGTATTTGCCGATCCGAAATTCAAGAACCTGCAGGGCCCTTTCCCGAAACCGTCATTTACGATTGCCAAGAATTACCTCAACTGTGGTTACTCCGACGATGACCGTAGCGCTGAAAGCGATTCAACGTCGATTGAGGCCGCCGGTGATTCACTCATTATTCCGGAACCAACGGAGGCTCCGACTGCGCCTCCGGATACGACCGGCAACAACGATCTGCCCTAAACAAAAAGAGCCCGTAAACGGGCTCTTTTTGTTTACAGTCAACATCTGCAGGAAATAATTTCTTTGCCAGGTTTAATGCCCTTCCCATGATTTTATAGCATATAATATATCTTTCATATATATTTTTTTAACGTTCACATTCATTTATCCTTGAATTCCAACCTGCGCGGAAAATCATGAGTCTCTAAGCAAGACAATCTGCTAAAGACATGAACATAAAAAAATTTATCACCACTCAGTTCATATTATCTTGCATACTACTTTCGGTTGCCTGTGGACAATCCAATCCACTACCTGCTTCATTCACGATCACCGGCATCATTACAGATGCTCATACTGGCGAACCAATTCCTTTTGCCAGTGTGATGCTGGCAGACCGTAGAACCGGTGTTGTTGCCAATGAGCAAGGCCATTATCTTTTACAGGCAAAAAGCCTTTCCGATACCATTATAGCGAGTTCTCTAGGCTATCATTTATATCATCAGGCGATTAACCGGAAACGCCCATTTCAGACAATCGATATTCAGTTACAGGTTAGCGGGACTGCTTTACAGGAAATTATTGTTAAAGCCGGAGAAAACCCGGCTTTCCGCATCCTGCGCAATATCCGGAACAACCGCCACTTGAACGACAGAAACCGCCTGGCTGCTTACGAGTGTGACAATTACATTAAAACGCAGCTTGCCCTTAGCGACCGGCAGAAAAAGCATGCCAAGAGCCGATTGTTTAAACGAATAGAGGCAGCCATGAGCAGTGACTCATTGATCGGCGATGATGGTCAACGCTTGCTTCCTTTCTTTGTCTCCGAATCGGTTTCCCGCTACTACCACCGCAGCAATCCGCAAAGTAGCCGCGATCATATGCTCAAAACACGTATCAAAGGAGTGGCTGTTGACGATGGAGAGTTTAGTTCTCAACTATTAGGAAGCACCAACTTGCTCAGCCAGAATTTCTATAATACCTACATACCTATACTTGGAAAAGACTTCGCCTCTCCCATCGGAGAGAACGGGAAAGTCTGGTATACGTTTTTTCTGGCCGATACTGTTCAGATCGGTGATCATATCTGCTATGAAATTCAATTTGATCCCAAACGAAAAGAAGATCTTGCGTTTACCGGTAAAGCCTGGATTGATACCACTACTTACGCATTATGTCAGATTGAAGCGCATGTTGGTAATGAAGCTAACCTGAATTATGTGCAAGCAATCACGATTGAACAGGAGCTGGAGCCAGTTAACGATAGCATTTCGGCTGGTCATGCCGGATGGCTTCCTGTTGTTATCAGGTTATCTGCCAGCATAGCCGGCGTCAGCAAACAGGTATCGGGTTTACAGGCAGCTGTCGTGCTTCGCAGCAGTAACTACATCATCAACAAACCGCGCCCGCTTTACTTCTACCAACAGCCCCTTGAACCGAGTGACACCGTAGCCACCGCAAATGACACATACTGGCAGATAGCCCGGAAAAACCTGGCCGGTGCCGATTCACTGTCTGAGGTTGATGTGAAGGCCCGTGAAATGATTGATAAACTCCGTGATGTTCCTGTCATTAAAACCGCAGAAAATATAGGTCAGGTATTATTAACAGGCTATTACAGACTTGGCGGTATCGACATAGGGCCTTATCCTTATATGCTGGCCGTAAACCGGATGGAAGGACTCAGAATGCGGATTGGGTTAAGAACCAATGACCAGTTTAGCCGAAACTGGATCATTAAAGGGTATTTAGCTTATGGTACCCTTGACCGGCAGATAAAATACACGGCCGAATTATCGTATCTGTTTTCGCGGCAACGATGGACAGTGGCCGGTATTCGCCTCACGAAAGACATTGAGCGGCTAGGCTTTAACGCCGAATCGACAGGCAGAAATCATCTGGTGTATGCATTCAATCGGTTCGGCCGGCTAGGCGGTGCTTATCAGAATACACAGGATGAATTATTTATGCGTACAGAACCTGTCCGCGGTATCTTACTGACAGCCACCTTAGGAAGCCGTATTTTTAATCCCCTCTTTCCATTCCGATACCGCTTACAACCAACACTAGGAGATTTGTCGCCGTTGGAATCGACTATCTACGACTCATACTGGACGTTTGAAGCCCGGTTAGCAAGAAAAGAAAAATACCTGATAAATGGCAACGAACGGGTAACGTTAGGCACCAAACGCGCTCCGGTTCTTACCTTCCGGTATACGCGAAGCTTACAGTACTTCGGCGGGGATTTTCACTATGACCGGTTCACCCTGCATGCGCAGCAATCGCTCCGTTTGGGGGCATCAGGGCGCTTTTCTTATCTGCTCTCTACAGGGTTTACACCCTCCCATTTACCCGTTCCGTTACTGTTCGCACATGTAGGAAACCCCGCCTTAATTTATTCGGGCCTTGCTTTCAACCGATTGCAATTCTTTGAGTTTGCCAGTGATCGCTTTATAGCCGCTCATGTGCAACATCGCTTTGAGGGCTTACTGTTTAATAGTCTGCCAGGTATTCGTCGGCTTAACTGGCGTTTCATTGTGAATGCAGATGTTCTTTGGGGAAGCCGGTCTTCTGAAAACCAACAATTTGACACGCAAGACCCATTACCCGACGGGAAAACCCCTACCCGGTTTGGTATGCCTGACGGCGCAAAACCCTATGTGGAAGTTGGGTATGGTATTGAAAATATATTTAAGTTTTTTCAGATTCAGGCCATTCACCGACTGACGTATAATGACAATACAATGGTCAGCCCGTTTGCCCTTAAGGTGGCTGCTACGATTTCGTTTTAGGGTTTACCCCAAAAAGTAATGGCGCGGTCATGCCGCGCCATTACTAACATTTGTTCAATAAATTGTTTAACCTAATTCATGATTACGCGTATTACTACTTTTTCTGAGCAGTTTCTTTCGGCCACTGGTAATTGAATTTACCGTTGATCGGAGCACCAAAATAGTTCAGGTTGAGATAGTCCAGACGCTTTTTGTGTAGCTCCAGGCGTTGCTTGAAATCGTCTACGTTTTTACGGTCTTTTTCGGTCCAGCCCACTTCGGCCAGCGCGATTGCCCGTGGAAACGTCATGTATTCTACATACTCCGGAATCCGCATGTATTCAGTCCATACGTTACCCTGAACGCCAATGATATGTCTGGCTTCATCCGGGGTCAGTTCGGCCGGTGTCGGTTCATAGGAGTAGGCTTTTTCCAGCGTCGTAAAGCCACCGATGGCAATCGGCTGTGTTTTTGCATCGGCCTGATAGTGGTCAAGGTAACAAAAACCGCCCGGCGTCATAATGGCATCATGCTTTTGTTTGGCAGCAGCAATCCCACCCTCGGTTCCGCGCCAGCTCATAACCGTTGCATTCGGCGATAAGCCGCCTTCCAGAATTTCGTCCCAGCCAATCATCCGGCGGCCTTTTGCGGTAATAAACTGATCGATCCGGCGGATGAAATAGCTCTGCAGCTCATGCTCGTCCTTTAACCCCTCCCTCTTCATCAGTTCCTGACAAAACCGGCTTTCTTTCCATTGCTTTTTCGGGCACTCATCGCCGCCGATGTGAATGTATTGCCCCGGAAACAGGTCCATTACTTCCGTCAGCACATCCTGCAGGAACGTAAACGTCTCTTCGCGCGGGAACAGAACATCGTCGAAAACACCCCATTTGGTTGCCACCGGCACAATTTTATCGGCACTGCTGCCTAATTCCGGATAACCGGTCAGGACAGCCATGGAGTGCCCCGGCATTTCTATTTCCGGAATGATCGTTACATATTTTGACTGCGCATACCGGACAACTTCCCGGATTTCGTCCTGGGTGTAGAACCCGCCATAAGGAGTACCGTCGTATTTGTTGTCGCCATAGCGGCCCGCCATGGTTTCCTTACGCTGCGAACCCAGCTGCGTCAGCTTCGGGTATTTTTTAATCTCAATCCGCCAGCCCTGATCTTCCGTCAGGTGCCAGTGGAACGTATTCATTTTATGCAGCGCAATCATGTCGATGTATTTCTTTACAAACGACACAGGAAAAAAGTGACGGCCCACATCGAGGTGGAGACCACGGTAGCTGTAGC
This sequence comes from Arsenicibacter rosenii, assembly GCF_001870735.1. Lineage (GTDB taxonomy): Bacteria > Bacteroidota > Bacteroidia > Cytophagales > Spirosomataceae > Arsenicibacter > Arsenicibacter rosenii. The sequence goes on from NZ_MORL01000004.1 coordinate 112,733, forward strand.
GGGGCTTATCTTCAATATAGCACGCAGGTACCTTCCATTTTACGGTCGACACAACCGACGGGCTGAACACTTCGGCCGGCATCAGCTGCAGAAGGGATTGCATCCCGTAGAAAAAGCCTTTGGGCTCCTGTGCCGTGATAACCACCTGCTTTGGCGATACCTTCAGAAAGTAGCCTTCTGCCCCCAGTTTGTCGCTTTGCTCGGTATCAAAATAAATACTGTTGCTGCCCCCTTTTCCGGTTTTGATCTTAGGCGAAATCCCTGCCGAGGCCTTCAGTTGAGCGGCCAGCGATTCGGCCAGTTTCCGCACGTCGGCGTTCTCTTTCTCCAGTACCAGCGTCAGATTCGATCCGACCGAAAATTCACCTTTCTGCTCATCCAGCCGGGCAGGTTTTGGCAAAATGGCATAATCCGCCGTCTGGGCGAGCGCCAACCGGGTAGTAAGCAATACGCCGAGGGTCAGCGTAAAGAACGTTTTTTTCATAGCGTCAAAAAGAAATTGAGTTATAGGAATTGATTTATTTGCTCACTTTAAACACCCAGACCGGCTGGTTAGCCAACTGCTGCCGCGCGGTTTCTGTAACGGTCACGATTGTTTTATCCCCCGCCTTTTTCCACTTCAGCGGTTGTTTCACGCCTAACAAGCTGATCTGCGTTTTAGCATTTGCCGGCGAAAGGGGTAGCTCGATGGTTGCTGAAAGGTGGCTCTCGTCATCTTTCGGCAGGTAGGACGCATACGTAGCCCGGTCATTTGCCGTAAAGGCCCATTGTCCCTGACGATAGGGCGCAACCGGCCTGGTATTATACACCGACTCTCCGTTGACGGTCATCCACGCTCCGATTTCCGTCAACCGCTGATATGCCTCTTCGTGCCACTCACCATCCGGTCCGGGAGCAACATTCAGCAACAGGTTACCGTTTTTGGCTACAATATCCACCAGTGTCTGAACCAGTTTGCGGGCCGGCTTGAAGTTTTCCTTCGGGATATACGACCAGCTGTCACCCATGGTCAGACACGTTTCCCACGGAATCGGCATGTAATGATCGGGAATCTGCTGTTCCGGGGTAACGTAGTTTTCAAACTCGCCCGAAACAGTCCGGTCGACCACCAGTAGCCCGGGCTGATGCTGACGGGCCATCCCGGCAATCTTTGCCATATTAATATCCTGGCTATATGGAATGGTCCGCTGCCAGCTCACCGTTGAATCAATGGTACTGGCCGGACGAACCCAGCCGCCATCCAGCCACAGAATATCTACTTTCCCGTAGCCGGTCATCAGTTCCTGAATCTGGTTGTAGGTAAAGTCGCTGAATTTCTGCCAGTTTTCAGGGTATTTTTTCGGATCGTAACTCACGTTCCGGTCTTTCGGCGGGAAATAGGGCCACCAGTAATACTCCGTATGCCAGTCGGGTTTCGAAAAATAGGTCCCAACCATAAAGCCCTGCTGACGGAATGTCTGCAGAATTTCTTTCGTTACATTGCTTCTGGGATTCGACGCAAACGGCGATTTTGTACCGGTAATTTTGTAATCGGTCAGTTTCGAGTCGAACATACAAAAGCCGTCGTGGTGTTTGGTCGTGAAGATCATGTACTTCATACCGGCCTGCTGAGCAGCCTGCGCCCATCGTTCCGGGTTGAAACGCACCGGGTTAAAGGTCGTCTGCAGCTTTTCATACGCGTTTTTGTACTCGTACCAGTTTCCGGCATGTGGTCCCCGACGCACGCACCAGCCCTCATCCTCAGGGCATAACGACCAGGACTCTACAATACCCCACTGGCTGTAGGTCCCCCAGTGCATCAGCAACCCGAATTTAATATCCTGCCACTGACCCAGTTTTTGTTTGACGGCAGCGTCGGCCGGCCACACATACTTCGAATGGTTTTGCTCCGAATGCTGCTGAGCCTGTACGGAGAGGCCACAGCATAACGCAATGGCGACACTTATCCAGCTTTTTTTCATGTTACGGAATCTGTTCTTGTTCTAGTAAGGATTGAAGTACATACGCCTGCGTACCCGACATTTTTGCCAGGCTGCCCAGCTGCGAAATCTCAATTTTCAACTCTCCCTGGAAATCAGCCAGACAGTACTTGGCAATGGCCTGTTCAATCGGCCGGCTGATGAGTTTTTCGGCTTTTGCCAGCACACCATTTACAATAATCAGCTCAGGATTAAACAAATGCACGGCTATCGATAAGCCTTTTCCCAGATGCATACCGACTTCGGTGAGCAGGTCAACCGCAAACCCATCCCCTGCATTCGCGTAGTTGATAATGGTTTCAACGTCGATATCGTCGGCTTTTTCTTCTGCCAGCCGGGACGCCTGTCCGGCGTCCAGCCCTGTTCTGGCCCGCCGGATCAGGGCCGAAGCACCTGTCAGCGTATCCAGACAACCGACTTTTCCGCACAGACAGAGTTCTCCGTTTTCCTGCACCTGAATGTGTCCGAGCTCCCCGGCAAATCCCGAAGCGCCCTGCAGTACACGGCCACCGGTAATCACCCCGATGCCTACTCCCCAATCAATATTGACAGAGATGACCTGGTTTTTGGCACGGGCCAGGCCAAACCAATGTTCGCCGAGAATAATTGCCTTGGAGTCATTGATCAGGTAGGTTGGTGCCAGAATATACTGCCGGATCAGCTCACGGAACGGTAGTTCGGGCCGATCAAGGTGCTGATAGGTATAATTAACCCCGCGTTGCCCGTCGACCAGTCCTGGTACGGCAACGCCCACACCAATGGCCCGCATCTGCCGTACCTCGATTTCGCGGGCAATATCGGCCAGTGCATCCGCCAGCTCATCCGAACGGCTGTAATCGGGTCCTAGCGAAAAGGTAAAGGTTGTTTTATAGAGTAATTCGTTGGTGAGCGAAAAAAGGGCCAGCTTCGTGTCATTGAGCCGTATGTCAATGACAACAATCGCATAGTACGCCGCATTCAGCGAATAAAGCGTTGGTTTACGGCCGTATTGGGCATCAGCCGTACCGACCATGTGCAGCCACTGCTCAGCCGTTAGTTCGTCTAATAACGTCGCAACCGACGGAACACTCGTGTGAAGAAGCCTGGCGAGCTGGGATACGGTAGCTTTTCCTTCGCGATACAGACAGTCAATGATTCGCCGCTTTAACTTATTTTTTTTGGCATCAACGACTGATAAAGCAATGCTTTCTTCCATAATTTCTGATGATATCATTGCCAGCCTACACGGGCAGTCACCCTTTACAAACCGGACTTTTTAGTGGAATGGATGATGGAATTTGTGAGCGGCATTCGTAAATAAACAGCCAGTCGAACGTTGCCGGAACCGGCAACGTTCAGGCTGGCTCATAACATTGAGTAACCTATATATTGCGTCGAAAAAAAAAGTTTTCCAAAAAGTTATGTGTCTACTTAACCAACTCAATAACAAAGTTTATTGAGATAGAACCCTGTGGACCAAGGTTCTATCTCATAAAGCTTGTTGGTCTTTCATTCTTTTAACAATTTGAAGTACAATATTATTATTTTATTTACAGAATCAGATCATAATTTTTAAAAAAATTAAAAAATACCTTTTTTATTCGTTTTGGGCACATTAACTGTTGCTTTAATTCCACAGTCAACAGATTTATAAGTCACTGATAATGTACAGCATAGCAACAGGATAAAATTAAATTATTTGGCATGTAGAATATTTTCCACAGAATTATTTGGCATTAAAGGGCTTCAGGTCTATTTTTGAGGACTTGCGGGGATAATCCCAACTTGAACTTAACCTTTGAACAGAAGATGAGAAAAATGCTCCTGACTGCCTTACTTGCAGTCTCGTTTGGCATTGTTCAGGCCCAGACGTTGCCCAATGCAGTTGACACGAAAGCAGCCGAACCGGCGCTTTACGAACAGATTCCGATTGTAAGCGACATCATTTCCTTTGCAAAAAAACACCTCTCCTACCGGTACCGTTCGGGGGGCACATCGCCCCGCGGGTTTGATTGCTCCGGCTTTACACGGTATTGTTTCAATAAATTCGGCATCATGCTCCCTCATTCCAGCGCGGCACAGGGTAGTGTCGGGATCTCAGTAGAGAAAGAGAGTGCCCAGCCCGGCGATCTGATCCTGTTTAAAGGCCATAGTGCCGGCAGCAGCCGCATCGGCCATGTCGGCATGATTGTTGAAGTAGAAGGAGACCGGATTAAATTTATTCACTCCGCCTGGAATGGCGGCGTACGATATGACTGGCTGCATGCCGATTACTACAAACGCCGGTTTGTCGGTGTTCGCAGAGTCGTTTCCTTGCTGGCAGAAAAATAAAAAAGGCGGGTAAACCCGCCTTTTTTATTTTTATTTATGTCACTTCAGACTGATTGGGTCAACGTTGTCCCCGCCCCCGAAGCCACCGCCAGAGCCAGTTCGTCGGCGTGGCAGATAATGACTTTTGAAACGCCTTTATCCAGCGCCCTGAACGCGTTATCCAGTTTTGGAATCATGCCCTTATTGATGGCACCAGACGCTTTATATTCAGCATAGACCGATGGTGTCAGCTCAGCAATGACGCTCTGGTCATCGTCAGGATTACTCAGTACGCCTTTTTTCTCAAAGCAATACACCAGCGTCACCTCATTATGTGCTGCCAGGTCAACGGCAATGGCTGAAGCCATGGTATCGGCATTGGTATTCAGGATATTACCTTCCCTGTCGTAGGTCAGCGGCGCATATACCGGCGTCAGGTCCTGACGGATAAAAGCCTGTAACTGACCGGAATTTACTTCCTCAATATCACCAACGAAACCATAATCGATCTCTTTCACCGGCCGTTTATGGGCAAGAACCGTTCCACCGTCGGCACCGGTGAGGCCAATGGCATTGGTTCCCAGCGCCTGCAGCTGCGCTACAATCTGTTTGTTAACCAACCCACCGTACACCATCGTGACCACATCAAGCATGGGTCTGTCAGTAATGCGGCGACCGTCAACCATTGTTGTCTGAACGCCAAGTTTTTCGGCTACCTGCGTCGCCACTTTCCCGCCCCCGTGAATGAGCACGTTGTCGTCGGGCAGTTGGGCAAAGGACCCCAGAAACCGTTTCAGCGCCTCCGGATTATCAATGACGTTCCCGCCGATTTTGATGACCGTTACCTTACCCATTCTGCAGAATCTCTTTTAACACCGCCTGCGCCGACCATTCACGGTTGGCGGCCTGATCAATCACAATCGACTGCGGACTATCCAGCACCTCATCCGTTACCTTTACATTCCGGCGTACCGGCAGGCAATGCATAAATTTACCGTTATCGGTCAACCGCATTTTGTCCATCGTAACCGCCCATGACGGATCCTGCACCAACACCTGACCATAGTGCGTATACGATGACCAGTTCTTGCCGTAGATAAAGTCGGCCCCCTCAAAGGCTTCGTTCTGGTTATGCGTTACCTGCGCATTCCCCACAAACTCAGGCGCAAGGTCGTATCCTTCCGGGTGCGTTATCACCAGTTCGACATCGTTGTGATTCATCCATTCGGCGAATGAATTGGCAACCGCCTGTGGCAACGGCTTGAAATGAGGCAACCACGTCAGCACCACTTTCGGGCGGGCTTTCGTCTTAAACTCTTCAATCGTGATGCAGTCTGCCAGCGATTGCAGCGGATGGCGCGTTGCAGATTCAAGATTTACAATCGGAACACCGGCATACTTCACAAACTGCGTCATGACTTGCTCACGGTAATCCTTATCGCGGTCCTGGAGTCCGGCAAAAGCCCGTACGGCAATGATATCGCAATAACGGCCCATAACCGCAGCGGCCTCCTTAACGTGCTCGGCCTTATCGCCGTTCATAATCACGGGGTTACCCAGCTCGCTGTCTTCCAGTTCAAGGCCCCAGCTATCCTGTCCTACGTTCAGCACCATTACATTCATCCCCAGATTCTGCGCGGCCTTCTGAGTACTGAGGCGGGTCCGCAGGCTGGAGTTGAAGAAAATCAGGCCGATGGTTTTATTTTTTCCCAGATGCTGGTCGGCAAAGGGATTTTCTTTAGCCTCCAGGCCTGATTTGATCAGTGCCTGAAGGTCTGTTACGTCGTGAATGGAAATGAAATTGGTCATTTTTTGCTAATCAAACCGTTGCTTTAACCTCTTTCGCTAAAGCGTCCAGAAACTGATCGATTTCGTCGGTTCCCAACGCCAGCGACGGCAGCAACCGGATGGTATTTTTACCGGCAACTCCGGTAAACATATGGTGCTCGAAAAGCAGGGTATTCCGCAGCGTCTCGACCGGGAAATCGTACTCAATTCCGATCATCAGGCCCCGGCCGCGCAGCTCTTTGTAGCCGCCAACCTGCCGCAGACCATCCATCAGATAATCACCCATTTTCGCCGCGTTATCCATCAGGTTTTCGTCTTTCATGATGTCGAGTACGGCAATCGCGGCCGTACAGGCCAGATGGTTGCCGCCAAAGGTAGTGCCCAGCAAACCATAGCTTGCCTTGAACTTCGGCGAAATCAGGATACCACCAATCGGAAAGCCATTGCCCATGCCTTTGGCCATCGAAATAATGTCCGGCTCGATGCCGCTGAACTGGTGCGAGAAGAACTTTCCGGAACGGCCATATCCACACTGCACACCATCCAGGATCAGGACCGCGCCGGTTTCATCACACCGGCGGCGCAGCGTTTGCAGAAACTCATCCGTTGCCACATGGATACCGCCTACGCCCTGAATGCCTTCGATTATAACCGCTGTTACCTCATCGGTAATTCCGGCAACGGCTGCCTCTACATCATTATAAGGCAAAAATGTTACGTGCTCGCTGTAGTTTACCGGAGCCACAATCGACGGGTTGTCGGTAGCCGCAACCGCACCGGCGGTCCGGCCGTGGAATGACTTCCGGAACGCTGCTACCTTCGTGCGCTTGTTATGAAAAGACGCCAGTTTAAGGGCATTTTCATTGGCTTCAGCACCTGAATTACAGAGAAATAACGCATATTCAGGGTAACCCGACAACGCGCCCAGTTTTTCGGCCAGTTCTTCCTGTAACGGTATCCTGACAGAGTTTGAGTAGAACGAAATCCGGTTTAATTGTTCAGTAATTGCCCTGACATATCGTGGGTGGGTATGCCCTACAGAGATGACAGCGTGGCCCCCATACAGGTCGAGGTACCGTTCGCCTTTTGAATCCCACAGATAACTCCCCTGTGCCCGCACAGGCTCGATATCATACAGCGGATAAACATTAAAGAGTTGTGACATTGTCTGAACAAATAGTAGCCCTGAATGAATAATTCAACAGGATAATTAGAAAAGATTGCAAGTTTACAAATTATGTACCCTAAATCATTGAAAAAAACGAAAAAAGGGGCCTGAGCCCCTTCCAATTCGGTATTCACCATGCTCATTCGGGCTGCCCGGCCATTAAACCGCCAACACTTTGATCAGAAAACGCCGGATCGCATTGACCGATTCAGCCGGTTCTTCCAGCATGCCCAGATGTCCGGAATGTTCGAGTACCGTTGTCTGTACGTTTGAGGGCATATCAAACAGCTCCTTACTTTTCTCAAACGGCACCAGTTTATCGTCTTTTCCGGCGATAATCAACACAGGATAAGCTGCATTTTTGAGCACAAGAGTCCGGTCAGGGCGTGCCTGAATGGCTTTTATCCCGGCAATCAACGCTTCCGCCGGAAGTTGTTTTCCTTTCGTAACCACTGCGTCAACCAGTGCCGGCATAGATGTTTTATGCTCATCCGAAAACATGTTCGGAACCGCCGAATCGATAAAGGCGGATGTCCCTTCGCTGGTTAACCGGGCAATCGCCTGTTCACGCTTTGGCTTACGCGCTTCGTCATCCGGAAAGGCGGTTGAATGAAAAAGCCCCAGACCGGCCATCATCTCCGGATACTTCGCGGCAAATGCCAGCGCTATGTAGCCGCCCATCGAATGGCCGATCAGCACAACCTTCTGTATGCCGGCCGTTTGCAGCAGACTATACAGTTCTTCGGCATAGGCCTCAACCGTTTCATGACTTGAGGAGGTTGAAAAATTGGGCTTTATGATCTGAACGTCGGCTGATAATTCGTCGTACACCGCATCCCAGATCGAGGGATCTACGCCATGACCGTGAATCAGGCAAAGTGTGGGTTGATCTGTCATATAGCTGGCAACCAAAAGGCTGCGGTAAAAGTAAATTGTTGGTTAAAAATAAGAATGGCACGGGCGGGACGTCTCCCGCGGGAGTTATCTCGCACGTGCCAAAGCGCGTTAACGTGATCCGGTACCGGTACCTATACCGTACGCAGTACCCCAACCAGAATCAGTACGATACCACCGATCAGCATCAGCAGACCTAACAGACCCAATACACCACCAAACAGCAGCGACAATAACAAACCAACGATACCGATGATGATACCGGCGCGCGTAGCGCGGTCCATTACTTTCGCTTCGTCAGGGGCCATGTGTTTTTTGATCTGCTTATCGATCTTTTTCGTCATCATGCGCTCCATCAGCGTCGCTTTCTTCGTTGTCTGCAGCGTGTTCAGCGATTTAGCCGTTGTGGCTTCGTTCAGCAGTTGCTTCACACGGGCCATCCGCTTTTCCAGCTTTTTGCTCGACGCCAGTTCCTTATTGTTTGCGGCATATGCCTCAATCTGGTCAACTACCTGCTTAGTCGCTTCAACCTGCGCCGCGGTTGGTGCTTCGGTCGTTGCCGGTGCTTCTACCGGTGTTGCTACAGCGACGTCTACAGCTTTGGCTTCTGCTGCCGGTGCCGGTTTCGCTGCCGAATAAAAGCGTTCTGTCTGTGTACGCTGAACAGTGGCATATGGACGGCTACAAGCAGTCATCATGGCAGCAGCAGCGAAGGCAAAAAAGGCGTTGCGAGTCAACGTTTTCATAAATTGTGTTGTTTTAGTGAATTTACGGTTTGAACGCCCAAACGTAATTAAATGTTGGAAACGAAAAACCTGTGTGTAAAGAAAAGTGATTGAATGCGTGTTTCAAACGCTGTTTTTGAGCCACTGGCCCCTATAACAGACCGATCAGTAACAAGACAGCCCCGACAATTAACGATACCAACCCTAAGGTAGCTGCCGTACCGCTGGTTAGTAACAGAAGCAACAACCCGAGAATTACGAGCACGGCGCCGCCCGTCAACACACCCGTGTTGAGCTGAGCTTTCTGTGCTTTTTCGGGGTACATCTTCTGCTGGATTTTCTTGTTGATCTTTTTCACCATCATCCGTTCCATCGCCGTTGTCTTGTGCGTCGACGCCTTAGCTGATGTTTCCGTAAACGATGTAGTTGCCAGCAACTGCTTAATCCGGCCCATGCGTTTGTCGAGTTTCTGTTTTTCGGAAACCGACAGGTTGTTATCTGCCGAAGCAACGGCTTCATACCGCGCCAGTGCCGCCTCTACGGTTTGAGGGGTCATCTCAGCAGCCGGTGCCGGCATCGTTTCTACAGACATACTTTCCGTCTGTATGGTCACCGGTGCAGCCGCAACCGGTTGCGGCTGCGGTGCACGCGAATGGGCAACAGCAGCAGGGGTACGCTGGAGGGTAGCGTAAGGGCGGTGATTACACGCCGTCATAAGCATTCCAATGGCCAGAGCATAGAATGCATTGGTAGTTATGCGCTTCATAAAAGAAGGACGTTGAGTGAAACATAATTTAGTGTTCACTCGACTAACCAACCACTCATATGATTGTTTCGGAAACCGATAAAAAGGTAAAGCCCGGCTTATGGGCCGGGCTTTACCATGTATTCAAAAAAAACAGGCCTTAAATTACGCCTAGTAACCCTAGAATTAATAAAACAATTCCTCCAACCAGTCCGACAATGCCGATTACGCCTAGCACACCTCCTGCGCCAAGTAATAATAAAACCAGTCCGGCAACAGCAGCAATACCGCCAATCAGTACGGCCCGTTTATTGCTTTGCTGAGCCTGATCGGAAGCCATGTGTTTTTTGATTTGTTTATCAATTTTTCTAGTCATCATGCGCTCCATCAACGTCATTTTTTTCGTTGTCTGCAGCGTGTTGAGCGACTTAGCTGTTGTGGCTTCGTTCAGCAGTTGCTTCACACGGACCATGCGTTTTTCCAGCTTTTTGTTTGAAGCTAGTTCTTTATGGTTAGCAGCATAGGCTTCAACCTGATTAACTACCTGTTTCGTTACTTCCGCCTGAGCAGCGACAGAAACTTCGGCAGTTGCCGGTATCTCAACGGGTGTTGCCAAAACGAATTCTTTTACTTTTGTTTCTTCAGCCGATGCCGTTTTCGTTTCCGAATAAAAACGTTCAGCTTGTGTACGCTGAAGGGTGGCATATGGTTGGCTACAGGCCGTCAGCATAACCCCTGAGGCTAAAAATAACAGTCCATTGCGAGTTGTCTTGTACATGTTTGTCTAAGTTTATACTGTTGGTTATACATAGAAGTTACAGTCGTAATATTAAAAATTATAACAACATATAAACATCTAACTGGCATAAATTCTATCTATCGGTTCTGTCCCAATCAATCTTAAGACGGTCATGCCCTTATCTGCAACAAAAAGAGGCGCTTTCCGGAAATAAAAAAGCCCGGTACAAAGCCGGGCTTTCTGGACGTTATCTGTATAACATAGTCTGTCAAACAGGGTCATTCCGTATGAATTACGCTGCCGACCTCAGTACCTGCCAGGTGGATTTGCCAAACTGCTCCTGTACATAGTCCATCGACACCGTAAAGGTAGTCAGATCAGTCCGGGATGGTAGTTCGAACATGGCATCGGTGATGATTGATTCGCAAATAGCCCGTAATCCGCGAGCCCCCAGGTTGAAATGCAGCGCCTGCTCAACGATAAAATCAAGCACATCTGACTCCCACTCAATGGCTATGCCTTCCATCGCAAACAGTTTTTCGTATTGCCGGGTAATGGCATTTTTAGGCTCGGTCAGGATTGTACGCAGTGCCTGCCGGTTCAGCGGTTCGAGGTGAGTCAGTACAGGCAAGCGGCCGATCAGTTCCGGAATCAAGCCGAACGATTTAAGATCCTGCGCCGATACAAAGCGCATCAGATGTTCCCGGTCAAACGACTCATGCAAACGGCGGTCGCCGGAAAACCCAATCGGGCGCGTGTTGATGCGCTTGGCAATATGACGCTCAATCCCGTCGAATGCGCCTCCGCAGATAAAGAGAATATTTTCGGTATTAATCGAAATCATCCGCTGATCAGGGTGTTTGCGGCCACCTTGCGGCGGGACATTCACCATCGATCCTTCCAGCAGTTTCAGCAAGGCCTGCTGCACACCCTCTCCCGACACGTCGCGGGTTATCGACGGATTATCGGCCTTACGGGCGATTTTGTCAATTTCGTCGATGTAGACAATTCCCCGCTCGGCAGCGTCAACGTTATAATCGGCGGCCTGCAGCAGACGTGTCAGAATGGTTTCAACGTCTTCACCGACATAACCGGCCTCTGTGATCACCGTGGCATCGGCAATACAAAACGGCACTTCCAGCTTTCGGGCAATGGTTCTGGCCAGATAGGTTTTACCGGTGCCGGTCTCTCCCACCATGATGATATTCGATTTTTCGATCGTCACATCATCTTCTGTTTTGGGCTGCATCAGCCGCTTGTAGTGATTATAAACGGCGACCGAAAGCGTTTTCTTCGCTTCGTCCTGACCAATGACATACTGGTCAAGATGGCGTTTCATCTCCTGCGGTTTAATCAGGTTCAGTTTAATGTCTGCCGGTTCGGAGCGGCGGGGCCGCATCTCCTCCAGCACCACCCGATGGCCTTCCTCAATGCAATAGTTACAGATGTGGGAGTCCATGCCCGACAACAGGAGCATTACTTCATTTTTTCGACGGCCGCAGAACGAGCAACTAACCGCTGGCATATTGGTGATCAGAGTGTTTTGATGTTTATGTTCGTAAAACTGACAACAAACCGTTTTGTTGTCATCCTTTTATCATCCATAAAAAACGACCTGAGGATACCCAGGCCGTAGTAGGTAAGCAAAGGTACGTGTTGCATGCTGAACAGACAAGTTTGCATCCACCGTTACCTAATAAGTTTCGTAGTCATAAAAAAGGCCGAACGCACTACTGCCTGTGCCTTCGGTCCACTGGCTAACCCGGCCATCGGCACGTGCGGTTACAGCATACGTTTTCGTCACCGCCGCAGTCACCGGCACGCCGGCCTTATCATAGTTGCGCGTTGTTTGCTGCGTCACAGTATTCTGGCTATACCGGAATGCCATCTGATCGCCCCAGATGGTTGCGGCCGGCAAGCCATAATATGGGCTCCGCTGCGTTCCGTAGGTATAGGTGGTACGAAAGCGCCCGGTTTCTACCCAGTCAGAAGCTGTGTACACAGGCGCATCAATGACACTCAGGTTGCCATCCGTATAGGTGTAGGTCGTCACCAGTCCGGTTTGTCCGGCCACGGGCAGCTTATATTCTGTTTTTTTTACCGGCCGGTTTTGCGCATCGAGCTCATACACCAACTGCCGGGTATCCGTCAATGTACCATCAACGCCCATCGACACATACGTAGCAGTTACTACTTTTCCGGTTCCGTCATAGCGATACCGGATTCGCGACTCCCCGACCTTCTGCTTGCTCTGATAATCCAGATAGTCAACCTGGGTAAGCCGCCCCTGCCCATCATACTGATACACCATCCGGTTTGCCTGATCGGGGCTGAACGGCGGAAACGGACCTGATTTATCAAAATAGCTCTGAATCAGCGTCACTCTGTTATTTGCATCGTATGTATAAACCTGAATAAACGTCACATCCGACCGGTCTGTCACGCTTTTAAGCCGTACGCGGTCCTCCACTACAGGTTCATTTCCCTTACTGCACCCTGCCAGCCAGAGGCCGGTTATTCCCAACAGTATCATTTTCCACATACGTCCCTTCATGCCTGTTTGTCATGCGTTATTATTCACTTAAAGATACAAAAAAGGGGAAAATCGTTGGATTTTCCCCTTCAGAATTACGAACACTGATGACAATCAGATGGCTGCCGGCGTTTACCTGATGCTCTCCCGCTCATCAGATACCGGCACTCCCGTTAGTTGGTCGCATTCAGCTTAACAATAATGCCCGGGCCATAATAAAGCAGGTAATAGGTATCTGCATTTACGGTACTCAGATGTATATCAACCGGTGTAATGGCCGGTGAAAATAAGGTCGTTGCGGAGTTATCACCGCTGGCTACCCGACCGGGTGTCGAAAAGCCGAATTCTGTAATGAGCGTTTTACCGCCCGGCGTAAAGGTAATATCCGTGATACCGGAGAAACCTGTTTTGTAAACAGTTGGGGTAACCGGTGCCGCGCCGCTTCCGCTTACCTGATAAATCGTTGATTTACCGGTTGGGAACGGGAAGCCCACGAGCGTCGTCACCAGAAAGTTAGTACCGTCGAAAACGATGCTGGTCGGCACGGCATCAATGGTTGGCGGACCGACCGGTGCACCCGGATACGTCGGGTTAGGTACATCCGGGAAAACGGCATAGATACTCAGCGCATTCGTGCCCTTTGCCACGCGGACAATGGCATTAGCCCCTGCATCTGCAATAAAAATATCTCCGTTCGGCCCGAACGTAAGGTTATACGGGTTTGAATCAGCCGGATCCGGCGCATTCGGACGGGCATTTTTCACAAACGTACCAATGTCAACAAAGCTCAGGGAACTTGCCGGAATCGGCGCAGTGACGCCCGGCACAAAGTTCGATACATCGGCTACAAACATCTTATCGTCAATGCTATGCAGGATGTACAGCTTACCATCGCGATACAACAGGTGATTCAGACCTTCCGGCGAGCCTTCCGGACTGATCGCTGAAACAAATCCGGTAATGACCGGAAAAACGGCCCCTGACGGCGTGACAACCGCTACCCGGCCATCGTTTACGGTTCCGCTACCGGCTTCGGTTACCCAGATGTTTCCTTTGTTATCGTCAGAAATGCCGATGGGCGCTTTGAGGCCTGAGGCTACGGGAGGTCCCGGCACAGCCGCCAGCGTAGCAGGGTTAGGAATCCGGTGGTCCTGTAGCACGCAACCGTAAACACCAGCCAATAAAACACCAAGTAACAGAATCAGCCAGCTTGACTGGCGCATGGAGTAGTTAAATTTCATACGAAGAATGGTTAGAACAGGCTTTTTTTTAAAATTAAAGTGGACTAATGGAGAGTTGAGTAAAGTAACGGCTTATAGAATTTCAAACAAAGAACCAATGATTTAATGGTCTTTTTTCAAATAAGGCCTACAAAATTGTTATCTAAATAGAATAGTAGAAACTCTTTATTGGTCACCATGTGTACCGTAATCCAAAGTTACTGCCGGCAGTAACCGGCAATAAATCGCCCTGGTCAATGGCAAACGAGAGGATTAACTGCGTTGTTTGGCGGCGGTTTAACGGCCACCGGATAACCGCCAAAGCCGATAGCTGTTGCAACGGTTCTGGATACGGGCGGTTGAAGGTTCCCCGATTGCGGGAGACCGACGCTTTGAATACCAGCGAAGGACCGCCCAGCACAACGCCATCGAGCGCTATATACCAGGCCGACACCCGGTTATTCGGAAAATAAGGTCCGCCTAAACCGGCCGCATATGCGCTGAGGTCCGTATAGGGAAAAATAAACGGTGTGCCAAGGCTCAGTCCCTGATAGGTCCACCCTTCGCGGTACTGGCTGTGGTTATAATAATTATCCCCGCCCTGGTACTGTGCGGCCGGATCGAAGGTGGGTCCGCTCTGATTCAGGGTTGTCAGCCATTCGAGTACCAGCCGCCTGATCTGGAGCCAGGACGTTGGTTCTTTCGTCTGATTCAGCAGACGCAGGCCGGTCAGCCCATCCGGCACGTTCCGCAATGCCAGTCCGGAGGCGTCTTCATACAGGTGTTGGTGATAGAGTTGCCAGTTCATGCGGTTGCCGCGCCATTCGAGCGCCAGGTCGATACTGCCGATATGGTTACCGATCCGGTTAGTGCCGTCAAAATCGGTAAACCGGTCCGTTTGGAGCGCTTCCGGATACCGCCCCGTCACCACCGACAGATAGTCGCGGAAGGTAGCCGGCAGTTGTCCGTTAACGGCTAACGGAGTATCTTTCAGATAATCGGCCCGCCCGCCCCACTGCACCTGATGGTTCAGCCCGGCATAGGCCCGCACCCGCCAATGGGGCTTTCCAAGCCGGAAATAGGCATATTTCTGGTGCAGATAACTGCTCTTCACGTAGGAATTGATAAACCAGCCGTGGGCATACCCTACCCGGAATGCCAGAATGTTTTTCAGAAAACCAAGGGAGATATAGTCTGGTGTATGCAGTTGTATTTTCGGAATGGGCAGTGTATTGCCCGACCACGCCACACTCCCCGACGAAAGCAAGGTATCGACCATCCCGACAACATCGGCGCGGTTACCGGCAAACAACTCGACCTTGCCATAACGGGCTTTCAGAAAAGCGTTTGGCAGATAATAACGCAACGGCTCGTTGGCAGGCTTTAGCTGAACATTGACCACACCATTGAATCCGAAGCCCCAGTCGAAGCGGGAGGACGAGTCGGTACGTTGCCGGTACGCCTGCGAGACGTTTAGCCGCGTCGTGATCAGCGAGCCTTTTAGTGGTACGGTCCCCTGCTGATTGGTTCGCAGCCAGAACGGCATCAGGTCATCACCGGCCGCATACCATCCCGCTTCTGCCGCATAGTTGACCCTATTTTCAGCCGGTTGGGGTTGGGCGACCACTGAAGCCGCAGTAAGACAACCGATAAGTATCCAATGGAAACGGTATGACATAGGCACGGTAGTTTCGTGATCGACCTTGAGATAGAAGCACGAACGTGGGGAAAAATACCGGACTTGTCAAGAAGCAGAACAGCTAATCTACATTCCGGAAGGCAGGGTTTAGGCAACGGCAGGGAAATCAATCATAGTACGGCTTCGTGAAAATCACTTAAAGTAACTCCCCCCCCCGCTTTACGTAACTTAACAAATATTGGCCTTGAGACAACTAACTCTACAAGCTGGTTTGAGTCATGTTCCAGAAACTCGCCGACCGATAAGCCGTAGAACCGCGCAACAGCCTCTAACTGATCGGGGTCCGGTTTTGATTTGCCTGTTTCGAGGCGGCAATAGGTTGATTGGGCGATGGACAGCGAGTAAGCAACCGCGGCATGTGAGTAGCCGAACAACTCACGTAGACGGCGTAGTTTGGTTGGGCAAAAAGGCATACAAACGATGGTGTTAGTAATAGTTATAGTAAGATAATGACGAAATCGAAACAATATTGTCACACGTTTTCATGTTTTCAATAAAAAATCATTTCCCTTACTATCTTTTATAACATTTCCAATCCATATTTGCATAAAATCATTCATATCTGCATCAGCTTATGCAAATCTGAGTTGGTTACGCCTCTACTTTAGTACAATTTTGATCCAACCAATCACGGCAAGGCGCACAGGCCCGGGAGGTGACGCAAGGTCGGGCGATTGGGAGACTTAACCATTTAAAAAATGAATACCTTACAGCTCAGTACGACTGGCTTTGACGAAATGATGTTTAGTGAAATAAGTCAGATTAATGGAGGAGGTGATCAACCCAATAATCCTATTCTTGAAGGGATAAAAAAAGGTGTGGAAGAATACCTTAAAGACTTCACATATGGGTTTGTCGGAGGCTTTATAAACGGTTTTTTTAACCGGCCAAATGATTGTTGTAAAAAATAGATATTCTTCAACCAGTAAATTCCACAAAATCTATGGAAAATATATGCTCATTATCATTAGCAGCTGGCTTTGAAGACCTGGGTGAAGATATAATATTCATTAATGGTGGCCAAGATGTAAAGTGTCAGGGTTGTGAGTTTGGGTATTTAGTTGGACAATTTGTAAGAGCAATTGTTACAGGTTGGGGGAATGGCGCTAGCCATTATGATGATTACCGTAGAGAAACTGGATTTGGCAAATAATATTTAATGGCGCGCAGATTTATGAATCTGTGCGCCATTAAATAAATTTATAAAGCAATTTTATTTAATAGTTTATGCGACATCAAAATATACTTAAACAATTATACTTCACGCTATATAAATTAATTTCTAATAATTTTTTTTTAAATAAAATATACAAATACACTTTAATATCAATTTGTCTCCATCATATATTTTCCAAATTTTTCTTCATATTTATCCCAAATAAGTCTGTACAAAGTTTCCACAATTTCAATTCAATATCTGAAGAGCTGTATGAAGTGCTTATATGGGCACCTGTTCTTGAAAGTTTACTTTTCCAGTATCTGGTCATTGAGTTTATTTATAGTAAGAGCAAAAGTATTTCTTTTTCTATCATTGGTTCCAGTCTTCTTTTTGGACTTTGGCATTTTTATAGTATCAATTATATATTATTTAGCTTTTCAATAGGTATCTTCCTGTCTTATACGTACTTAACATTCCGTAGTAAATTCAACATACTAGGCGCAAACATTTCAGTGATTTTCATACACTTCACTTTAAATCTTAAATCTTTAATCTTAAATCATTTTTTCAACTAGTAAGAGAGTCTCACTTTTTTGTAGCTCTTAATAGGCTTATTGCAATGTAAAGAATAATTAAATTTAAGTATAATTTACAATAAAATAGTTTATCTTTTAATTATCATTTTCCAATAACAACCACATGTCAGTTAATTAATTACGCCAATATGTCCCTAATTTAGAATCACATAACAACGTCTAATATGTCATGGCACTTTTTTAATCATAAACCATGTCAGCAATTATCTTCATAAAATCAGGCAATAAAAGAGTCATATAATTAAGCTAATGAACGATGGATACTTTTTCCTACCTCCCCACCGTCTCGACGCGTTCACAGCTCATCTATACAACGATTCTCTTTACAGTACTGGCAACGGCAGCGGCCTTGCCGTTTGTATATGTCGATGTGTCGGTGCGGGCCGGTGGCCTGATACGGCCGGTCGCTGAGCGCTCTGAGGTAAAGGCTCAGGTAAACGGTATCGTTGCCAGTCTGTATGTCCGGGAAGGGCAACCCGTCAGGGCCGGACAACCGCTGCTGCGCCTGCAAACTGAAATGCTTGACACTAAACTACACCTGCTCGCACTGCAACAAGCAGAAAAACGAACCTTCATTCACGATTTACAACTCTTAACATCACTTTCTAATGAGTCTTTTACAACAACTCCTGATTTGGTTCCTGCGTTACGGCTGCATTCCCCTCTTTATCGGCAACAGTTTGAGCAGTTCCGGTTTCTGAACCGCGAAAACCTGCAGACACAGGCCAAACGCAGACGGGAGCTGGAGACAAGCCAGAAATTATTGACCGACAAAGTGATTGCCAGCACCGAACACGAAGACAAGGAATTTGCCCTGCAATCGGCGGTAGCGCAGCACCAAACTCTGGTCGAACGGCAGCGGGCTGAATGGCAGCAGGCACTTGCCCAACATCAGCTCGAACTCACCCGGTTACAGGGCGAAACGCGGCAACTCCGGCAGGAACAGGCTCTTTATACCATCAAAGCTCCCGTTGGCGGTACCATCAGCCAATTAAGCGGCCGGTATGCCGGTAGTGTTATTCAGGCCGGCGAAGTGGTCGGCCTCGTGTCTCCGGACTCTACACTAGTGGTCGAATGCTATGTTCCTCCGAAGGATATTGGCCTGGTCAGAACCGGCCAAACGGCTCGTTTTCAGGTGGAGGCTTTCGACTATAATCAATGGGGCATGGTCGTGGGTCGTGTCATGGAGGTTGCCAATGATTTCACCCTGGTCGATAAAGAGCAACCGGCGTTTAAAGTGCGCTGCCGGATCGATCAACCCTATTTACAGTTAAAAAACGGCTACCGCGGGTATCTCAAAAAAGGCATGACTGTTCAGACACGTTCCACCGTAACCCGCCGGTCGCTGTTTCAATTGCTTTACGATAAAGCCGATAACTGGCTAAACCCGGCACGTTCATGAAACGCATTCAGATCAAACAACGCGACATTACCGACTGTGGCGCAGCCTGTCTGGCGTCGGTTGCGGCGCATTACCGGTTGCTCATGCCCGTCGCCCGCATCCGTCAGCTTGCCAGTACCGATCAGAAAGGCACCAATGTGCTGGGCCTGATTGAGGCCGCTACGCAGATGGGTTTTCAGGCCAAAGGCGTAAAAGCAAACGGCAGTGCTGATCCGCTGGAGAGCCTGACCAAAATTCCCCTGCCCGCCATTGCTCATGTAGTCGTTCGGGGAACATTGCATCATTACGTGGTCATTTACCGGGTTACCCGCAAACACATCACCTACATGGACCCCGGCGATGGCCGGATGCACCGCAAAGAAGTTGGTGAGTTTAAAAAAGAATGGACGGGTGTTCTGGTATTACTGCTACCGGACGACGGATTTCAGCAAATAAATCAGACCACGTCTGTTGCCACACGGTTCTGGCTTCTCATTAAACCGCATAAGATCGTGCTGATACAAGCCATGGTCGGTGCCGTCGTCTATACCCTGCTTGGCTTAACGACATCGGTTTATGTCCAGAAAATCATAGATAACGTACTTCCTGATGCGAATCAGAACCTACTGAATCTGCTCAGTGTGGTCATGATTGCGGCCTTGCTGCTTCAATTGTTCATCGGGGCCGTTAAAAGCCTGTTTAACCTGAAAACCGGCCAACGGATGGATGCCGCCCTGATTCTGGGCTATTATAAACACCTGCTACGGCTACCGCAATCGTTTTTTGATACCATGCGGGCCGGTGAAATCATTTCGCGCATTAACGATGCCGTCAAAATCCGTGCATTCATCAATGATACAGCTCTTGGCCTGATCGTTAATCTGCTGATTGTTCTGTTTTCGTTTGGCCTGATGTTTACCTACTATTGGAAACTCGCCGTCGTAATGCTGCTGGTTGTTCCGTTCTACGTTGGTCTTTATTGGCTCGCCAACCGGATCAACCGGCGTTTTCAGCGTCAGTTAATGGAGAATGCCGCCGATCTGGAAACCCAACTTGTTGAATCGCTCAACGCAATCAGCACCATCAAGCGTTTCGGATTAGAGAACCATGCCGGCGAAAAAACAGAGGATCGGTTTGTACAGTTACTAATGACGGTTTTTGCTTCGGGCAAGCGCAGTATCTATCTGGGTTCAACATCCGAACTGGTCACCCGTTTGTTTACCATCATCCTGCTATGGGTTGGTGGATATTATGTACTGGAACGGGAAATTACACCCGGCGAACTGCTATCTTTTTATGCTCTGATCGGTTACTTTACGGGCCCAGCTTCGGGCCTAATCGGAGCTAATCGCAATATCCAGGAAGCATTGATTGCCGCTGACCGGCTTTTTGAGATCATGGATCTGGCCCAGGAATCGTCTGACAACAACATTGAGCTGAAACCCGAAATGACCGGCGATATCACATTTACGAATGTCTCCTTTCGTTACGGCACCCGTACCACTGTTTTTGACAACCTGTCGTTAACCATTCCGGCCAGACAAATCACCGCGGTTGTGGGCGAAAGCGGTTCGGGCAAGTCAACGCTCCTTTCTCTCATTCAGGGACTATATCCCTTACAAAAAGGCAGCATACAGATTGGTTCCTACGACATAAAATACCTCAACCCCGACAGTCTGCGCAGCATAACAGGCGTTGTTCCGCAAAAAATTGATTTGTTTGCCGGCAATGTCGTTGACAACATTGCGATTGGGGATCCCCTCCCGGACATGCAGCGGATTATTGATTTATGCCGTCAGTTAGGCATACTTCCCTTTATTGAAAAGCTGCCGAACGGTTTTCATACCTACCTGGGCGAAAACGGTGCCATGCTGTCCGGTGGTCAGAAACAACGCCTTGCCATTGCCCGCGCCTTGTATCGCCAACCCGAAATCCTGATTCTTGACGAGGCTACGTCAGCGCTGGACTCCGGCTCCGAACAGTTTGTTCAACAAACCATACAACAACTGCGGGAAGCCGGTAAGACTATCATTATCATTGCCCATCGGCTTAGCACCGTCCGTAATGCCGATAAAATCGTGGTCCTTGACAACGGACAGCTTGTGGAAGAAGGTGTTCACAACGAGTTGCTGGCTCACGGGCAGGTTTACCGCCATTTCTGGCAACAGCAAACCGAAACCATTCAGGCATAAAAAATCCCCGCTCCTTCCTGCGAAGAAGCGGGGATGCTTACTAACCGGAAACCGGCTTATTTTTCGCGGCGCAGTACCTCGTCGATCAGGCCATAGGCTTTGGCTTCTTCGGCGCGGAACCACTTGTCGCGGTCTGAGTCGATTTCAATCTGCTCTTTGGTCTGTCCGCTGTGCAGGGCCAGAATGCTGTATAATTCGTCGCGCAGTTTGACAATCTCACGCGCCGTGATTTCGATATCAACCGACTGACCCTGTGCGCCACCCGATGGCTGGTGAATCATCACACGGGCATGTGGCAGGGCCGACCGCTTCCCGGCAGCACCACCGGCCAGCAATACGGCACCCATTGATGCGGCCAGGCTCGTACAAACCGTGGCTACGTCCGGACGAACGTACTGCATTGTATCATAAATACCCAGACCGGCATACACGGAGCCGCCAGGGCTGTTGATGTACATCAGGATGTCTTTACGCGGATCGGCAGACTCCAGAAACAACAGCTGCGCCACAATAATGTTGGCAATGTTGTCGTCGACACCCATACCCATAAAGATAATCCGGTCGGCCATCAGGCGTGAAAACACGTCGACCTCACGGAAGTTCATCGGGCGCTCTTCAATAACCGATCGTGTCATATTTTCGACAGTATGGTTTATGTATCCGTCTACTGTCAACCCATTCATGCCCATGTGGTGAACGGCGTACTTGCGAAATTCTTGTCCGAAATTCATGCTTTGCTTTACTTAGTTTGTGGTTTTAGGGTATATCAGTAAAAGATTACGAACAGATTCTTGTTAATACCACAAGGGTAAACCCTGATTCCATAATCCTAAACCCCGTTTTGAATTCTTCTGTTGCAAAAATGCGTTATGCAATTGAAAAGTACTGCCAGTTTAGGTTGAGAATTTATCGTTGATACTTAAGATGAAGACAAAAATTAACGAAAATATCCGTTTACTACGCCTGCAACGGGGGTACTCGCAGGAAAATATGGCCGATCTGCTCCATTTATCGACAACGGCCTATGGCGATATCGAACGTGGCAAAACCGACATTACCATCAGCCGGCTTGAGCAGATTGCGCAGGTTTTAGGCGTAGACAGTGCCTTACTGCTCTCACCGCCTTCGCTCCCCGCCGTAAGTCAGCAGGCATTTGAAGCGGTGCCGGTTACGCATCAGGCTCCGCCAACACCCGACATGAATCACATTCAGCTGCTGCTCGAAAAACAGCAGCTGGAAATTGAGAAACTTACGCTGGAAGTTGAAAACTGGAAACGCCGGTATGAACGCGCCGTTACCCAGGAGCAGTTAACCCGCGAGCTGATTAACGCGCTGACACCCCAGCCGGCCCCTGCCCGCGAACGCATCGGTTTTTAGCCATAAAAAAAGGCTAGTGGAATGTCCACTAGCCTTCCCCCAGACGGGCTATCATTAACGGTTCTGCGCGATCTCTTTGAACTCGTCAAACGAAACATCTTTCGTTTCCACGTTCAGCTGTGTTTTCGCGTAGTCGAGTACTTTGTCGTCGTAAATCCGGTTATACAGCGTTGTGTAGTTCTGACCGTTGTTTTTCTCATCGGCCAGGTAGTTACGGGCAATACGCTCAACGGTTTTGTTGATTTCGTCGTCGTCCGAATTGGCAAAACCAAACTGCTCGCGCACCATCTGCTCCGTAGCGGCCAGTACTTCAGCGAATTCTACCTTGATATCGGTTTGCTCGGCAATTTTGTTTTTGATCAGCTGGAGTTTCACCGATTTAGCGAAATCCTCAAACTGCTCGTCAACCTGCTCCCGCGATACTTTGCCTTCGTTGTTTTCAACCAGCCAGTCTTTCAGGAATTCTTCCGGCAGCAGAATCGGGATGTTTTCTAACAGGATACGCTCGATGTCGTAACGCAGCAGGCTCTTGGCTTCGCGGTTGAAGTTACCGTTGATAATCTCGGTTACTTTTTCGCGGAACGCTTCTTCCGAATCAACCTGACCAGCGCCCAGTGCTTTGTCGAACAGATCCTGATCGATATCAGCCGGGGTATGGCGGGTTACGTCTTCAATTGTGAATTCGAAATCACCGCTCAATTGTGCGGCTTCTTCCGGCTTCAGACCTGTAGCGTGTGCCCGTGACTTGTCATCAGGGAACGCAGCGACGATGTCGAATGTAAAGGTTTCGTCTTTTTTCTTGCCAATGAAGGTTGGCAGGTAATCGGCGGCTACCTGCTTCAGCGGCAGGGCGGTTTTGGCCGAGAACGGCTCCGCTTCGCCTTCTGTTGCGCCGGTCAGCTGCTTCAGTTCCCCGAAGATGGTATCCCCTTCAGCGGCTTCGTCAGCGTGCTCATGCTTGTGGAACTGCTGGCGGAGGTTGTCAATCGTTTCGTTAACATCCTTTTCACCGGCTGAGATGGCATATTCCGTAACCGACGGCATCTGATCGAAATGAACGTCGAACTCAGAAGCCATACCCAGTGTGTAGCTGAAAACAAACTCAGTCTGGTTATCCCAGTCGATTGACTCAGCCTGAGTCCGGTCAGGAATCGGGTCACCAACTACCTGCAATTTGTTTTCGCGGATATAATTGCTGACCGTACGACCCAGCAAGTTGTTGATCTCGTCAACCAGAATGCTTTTGCCATACATTTTCTGAATCAAAGACGCAGGCACGTGACCGGGGCGGAAGCCTTTCATGGCCACTGTCTTACCATACTGCTTTAATTTTTTATCAACCTCCGGCTTGTAGTCTTCCGGCTTCAGAGTGATCTTCAGAGAGGCTTGCGTTTCGCTTGCTTTGTCTAAGGCTATATCCACGTTTATGCTCGTTATAAATTGCGAATGAGCGATTGAGTGAATGAGCGAACAGAAAATGAATTTAAAAATTCACTCATTCACTAATTCACAAATCGCTCATTCAAAGAGTTGGTACGGGCGGAGGGACTCGAACCCCCATGCCTCACGGCGCTTGATCCTAAGTCAAGTACGTCTACCAATTTCGCCACGCCCGCATTTCGGTATGTTGATTCAGAATGGATTGCAGAAACTGTTTGACTTGTCCTGCAACAACCGTTTAACTGAATCGGCCTGCAAAAGTAGGTATGTTTTTTCTGAATGCAAATTTTTACTCAAACTTTTTTTTTTTGATTTCTTCACATTGACTTCATACTGATTAGTCCGTAACTTGGAACTAAGAGTACAACCAAACAGAAGGGATAGGTTACTAAAATCTACATCTTCCAGAGCCGAACTTACCGATATGAACGTAACTGCAGAGCCCTATATTGATCTGGAGCAGGAACGCCGCGAAATCCTTAAACGGTATCGCCGTCTGCTGAGGGCAGCAAAGCCACTATTGCAGGATAATGACGCCAAACTGATAAAAAAAGCGTTTAATACGTCTGCTGAAGCGCATAAAAACATGCGCCGCCGGTCTGGTGAACCTTACATATACCATCCCCTTGCCGTTGCCCAGATTGCCGTCGAAGAAGTCGGGCTTGGTACAACATCTATCGTTGCTGCCCTGCTGCATGATGTGGTGGAGGATACCGATATGACCATACCGGACATTGACCGGTTGTTTGGCCCTAAAGTCGCTAAAATCATCGACGGTCTGACCAAAATCTCCGGTTATTTCGAGTATGGCACCTCACAGCAGGCCGAAAACTTCCGGAAAATGCTGCTGACGCTTTCCGATGATGTTCGGGTGATCCTGATCAAGCTCGCCGACCGGCTGCATAACATGCGGACGCTCGATTCGATGCCGCGTGACAAGCAACTGAAAATCGCCTCCGAGACCATATATATATATGCTCCGCTGGCGCACCGGCTCGGGCTGTATGCCATTAAGTCGGAACTGGAAGACCTCTATCTGAAATACGTTGAACCGGAGGCCTATAAAGACATTGCCCGCAAACTCCGCGAAACGAAAGCAGCCCGCGACCGGTTTATTGCCCGCTTTATCGAGCCACTGGAAGAAGACCTGCGCTCAACAAACATAAAGTTTGTCATCAAAGGCCGTCCTAAATCCATTTATTCGATCTGGAACAAGCTGAACAAACAGAAAAAGCCGTTTGAGGAAATTTATGATCTGTTTGCCGTCCGGATTGTGCTGGACGTTCCCCAGGAAGAGGAAAAGTCGGCCTGCTGGCGGGCGTATTCCATCGTGACGGATCACTACAAACCAAATCCGGACCGGCTCAAAGACTGGATCAGTACCCCGCGCACCAACGGTTACGAATCGTTGCATACAACGGTAATGAGCAAGACCGGCCAATGGGTAGAAGTGCAGATCCGGACGGAGCGGATGAACGAAATTGCCGAAAAAGGCTATGCCGCTCACTGGAAATACAAAGGCAGCGAAACCGGCACCGCCGCCGGGATCGACGTCTGGATCAGTCAGGTCCGGGATATGCTCGAAACCACGACTCAGGGTGAAAAAACGGGAGCCATTGAGTTTCTCGACGATTTCCGGAGCAACCTTTACAGCGAAGAGGTGTTCGTTTTTACCCCGAAAGGTGATCTGAAAGTACTGCAACGCGGTGCCACTGCGCTTGACTTTGCCTTTGAGATTCATACGCAGGTGGGTGCGCGCTGCATGGCCGCCAAAGTCAATAACATTCTGGTGCCGCTGAGCCACGTGCTCCACAACGGCGATCAGGTCGAAGTCATTACGTCTAATAAGCAGAAACCCAGTGAAGACTGGCTGCGGTTTGTGGTCACCTCGAAGGCCAAGACCAAAATCAAGGATCTGCTGAAGGAGGAAAAGAAACGCTACATCACGGATGGCCGCGATATTGTGGCTAAAAAGATGAAGATTCTGCGGGTCGAGGTAAACAACGAAACCCTCAATCAGCTCCGGGCGTTTTTCGGTTCCAAAACGGTAAATGACTTTTATTACCGCGTCGGCAAAGGACACATTGAACCCAATGAACTTAAGCGGTTTAAGATTGATAAGGATGCTAAGGAAAACCGGCAGAACAAACTCAATACCGATAAGATCCAGGACGGTAAAACGTTTGAGAAAGAACTCAAAAAAATCCACGGAGACCGCGCAGATGCCGACATGCTCCTCATTGGCGAGGACATGGATAAAATTGATTACACGCTGGCCAAATGCTGTAACCCGATTTCGGGAGACGATGTGTTTGGTTTCGTGACAATCAATGAAGGGATCAAGATCCACCGCGTTTCCTGCCCGAATGCCGTCGAACTGATGTCGAATCACGGCAACCGGATTATTAAGGCTAAATGGACATCACAACGTGACCTGGCGTTTCTGGCCGGTCTCCGCATTACGGGTACCGACCGCGTTGGCCTGGTCAACGACGTCACGCGGATCATCAGTAACGAACTGCACATTAATATGCGCTCGGTAACGATCGATTCGAAGGACGGAATTTTTGAGGGAATCATTAAGTTGTATGTACATGATACCGGCCACCTTGAAACACTCGTGCACAAACTCGAACGCGTGAATGGTGTCTTTGAGGTCGTCCGCTTTGACTAACTCCGCCGGATAACCGGAATTCTTTGATAAATTAGCCACAGGATTCCGGTTACTCCCCGCGTTCACTAACTTTGCATTATTATGCCTGCGCCGAAACCATCAAACCTCGAAGCTGCAAAAACGATATTTACTGCGTATCTGGAGAATAAAGGCCTCCGGAAAACGCCGGAGCGTTTCGCCATACTGGAAGAAATCTACAACCGTGAAGACCACTTTGATGTCGATGAGTTGTATATCTCCATGAAGAATAAAAAATACCGTGTCAGTCGGGCTACGGTCTATAATACGCTCGACGTGCTGGTAGACTGTGACCTCGTTACGAAACACCAGTTTGGCCGTAACCTGGCTCAGTACGAAAAATCCTATGGCTATAAGCAACATGATCACCTGATCTGTACGGACTGCCATAAAGTGATGGAGTTCTGTGACCCGCGTGTGCAAACCATTCAGAATATGGTTGGTGAGATGCTAAAATTTAACGTGATGCACCACTCGCTGATTTTTTATGGAAGCTGTACCCGCGAAAACTGCGAAAACCGGAACGAAGCGACGGCTAGCCAGCCTATGCACGCAGAAATGCAGGAGGAAGGATAATCGACTGACATACAGTCAGACAAACAAACAAGGCCACTCATTCGGGGTGGCCTTGTTTGTTTGTCTGACTATCCTTCTAAAAATATCCTGAGATTTTTTTGAGAATTCAGAACCTTTTCAGATATTTACATGTATATACATTGAATGTATTAACATTAAGATCAAAAACACATAAAATCATGGCAACTGAAACTCCTTCAACCGCAACCTGGACCGTCGATCCGTATCATTCAGAAGTTCATTTCAAAGTAAAACACCTGATGGTGTCAACCGTTACCGGTTCATTCGGCAGCTACAACGCTACGATGGAAACGACAGGTGATTCGCTCGAAGGCGCACAAATCTCATTCTCAGCTGATATCGACAGCATCTCAACCGGCAACGAGCAGCGCGACGGCCACCTGAAATCAGGCGACTTTTTTGATGCAGCTAACTTTCCTCAACTGACATTTGTTTCAACCGGCTTTACCAAAAAAGGTGATGACGAGTATACCCTGACCGGTGACCTGACCATCCGTGGCACCACCAAACCGGTTACGCTTGACGTCGAATACGGCGGACAGATGGTTGATTTCTACGGCAACACCAAGGCTGGTTTTGAAATCAGCGGCAAAATCAAACGGAAAGAGTTTGGCTTGTCATGGGATGCTGTAACCGAAGCTGGCGGCGTTGTTGTTTCTGACGACGTTAAACTGGTTCTGAACATCCAGATGGCTAAGCAGGCATAAGCTTTAGGTGTAAATTTTATATAGGTTAACGGCATGGTTCGGTTATGAGCCATGCCGTTTTTTCTTTGTATATAAACCTGAAACTTTTTATGCACAGATCCCTGCTCCCTGCCCTGCTTGTCGCTTGCCATGTGGCCCTTGCCCAACCTGTAGCCCAGAAGTTCACGCCTGCCGGCACCGCCGCCGAAACCGGTTTCCGGGCCGAACGGCTGCAACGGCTGGATACTTTGCTGCAAGGTTGGGTCGATACCGGTATTGCCCCTAACGCCGTTACGTTTGTGGCCCACAACGGCAAAATCGTCCATTATAAAGCCTTTGGCTACAGCAACCTTGACAAGAAAATCCCGCTTAAACGCGATGCTATTTTCCGGATTGCCTCTCAGTCCAAAGCGCTCGTGACCACCGCGCTGATGACCTTGTTTGAGGAAGGCCGGTTTATGCTGGATGAGCCAATCGCCAAATACATACCGGCCTTTAAAAACCCGCGGGTACTGGTCAGTTTTGACAAGGCGGCCGGCACCTACGAAACCCGGCCGGCCAAAAGCGAAATTACCATCCGGCAACTCCTCTCCCACAACGCAGGGATTCCGTATGAGCACCCGCTCGATCAGTTGCCGCAGTTCAGGATTCCGTTTTTCAATTCTACCGATCCGGATAAACTCGAAGATGTAATCAACAAACTGGCGAAGCGTCCGCTTATTAAAGACCCCGGCGATGGGTTTACGTATGGGCTCAACACCGACATCGTCGGCCGGCTGGTTGAGATTTTATCAGGAGAGTCGCTGGATGCAGCCCTTCGGAAACGGGTACTGGAGCCCTTGGGCATGAACGACACCTATTTTTACCTGCCAGAGGCGAAGGCGGGCCGTTTGGTAGAGCTTTATACGAAAGGAAGTACCGGCGCCCCCCTGACCGTTCACGAAAACAACACCTACCGCACCTATCCGGTAACCGGTGCCAAAACCTACTTTTCGGGCGGCGCGGGGCTGGTGAGTACCATCGAAGATTATGCAAAATTCTGCCAGATGATGCTCAACCAGGGCACCTTTAACGGCAAACGGATCCTGGGTCGCAAGACCGTTGAACAGATGCTTCGTAACCAGATCGGCGAAGCATCTGTCTGGGACCGGCAGGATAAATACGGGCTTGGCTTTCAGCTGATTACCGAAAACAGCCACTACGGAGACCAGGCCACACCCGGCTCTTTCACGTGGGGTGGTATGTACTGTTCTGAATTTACCATTGATCCGAAAGAAAACCTGATTATGCTGATTTTCACCAATGTACACCCGTATGCCTATTACGGCGACTTTGTCCGTAAATTCCGGTCGACGGTGTATCAGGCTCTGGAGTAATGGATTGACCGTTACCGTATAATCATGGCACAGGCCCACCAGATAAGTTGATTTTCATCATGCATCGAAAGCCCCTACCTTGCCGATAGTTGTAAAAACTTTTCTTGAACATGAGCGAACAGAATCAGAAATTAACAACAGCTTCAGGGCGGCCTTATGCGGAGAATGAAAATACACAGAGTGTTGGTCCACGTGGCCCGCTGCTGCTACAGGACTATATTCTGCATGAGAAAATGGCCCATTTCAACCGCGAACGGATTCCGGAACGCGTCGTGCATGCCAAAGGCTCAGGCGCGTTCGGCACGTTTACGGTAACTCACGATATTTCGCAGTATACCAAGGCGAAGCTGTTCAGCAAAATTGGCAACCAGTGCCGCATGCTGGCCCGCTTCTCAACGGTAGGCGGCGAAAAGGGATCGGCCGATACCGAACGCGACCCGCGCGGATTTGCCGTAAAGTTTTATACCGAAGACGGCAACTGGGATCTGGTCGGCAACAATACACCGGTATTTTTTGTGAAGGACCCCAAAAAATTCGGAGACTTTATCCATACGCAGAAACGCGATCCGCGCACCAACTGCAAATCGCCGACGATGATGTGGGATTTCTGGTCGCTCAATCCGGAATCCCTGCATCAGGTCCTGATTCTGATGAGCGACCGGGGAACCCCGTTTTCCTACCGGCACATGAACGGTTACAGCAGCCACACCTTCAGTATGATTAATGCCGCAAACGAACGGGTCTGGGTGAAATTCCACTTTAAGACGGCACAGGGCATAAAAAATTTCACAAACGATGAGGCGGCAACCATGAAATCGCAGGACCTGGATCATGCCCAGCGTGATCTGGTACAGGCAATTGATCGTGGCGAGTTTCCTCGCTGGAACCTGAAAATTCAGGTGATGACCGAAGTACAGGCCAAAGCGTTTCCGTTCAATCCGTTTGATCTGTCGAAAATATGGCCCCATGCCGATTATCCGCTGATTGATGTCGGCACGATGGAATTAAATGAAGTACCGGCCAACTATTTTGCCCAGGTTGAACAGGCAGCCTTTGCCCCGGCCCACATTGTCGACGGGATCGGTTATTCGCCGGACAAGATGCTGCAAGGCCGGCTGTTATCGTACCCGGATGCGCACCGCTACCGGCTGGGCGTCAATTACGAACAAATTCCGGTGAACCGTTGTCCGTACATGGGCCGGAATTACCAGCGCGACGGCCACATGCGCGTAGATGATAACGGAGGCAGTTCACCAAACTACTTCCCCAACAGCGTTGACGATATCGTTGTGGATCAGTCCTATAAAGAACCGGCATGGTCGCTTGAATCGACACTGGCGGATTGGTATGACCGGAATGCGCCGGGCGAAAATGATCACTACACCCAGCCGGGCTGGTTTTATCGCAAGGCCCTGAACGAGCAGGACCGGAAAAATCTGATCAACAACATTGCCGGTGCCATGAAAGGGATCGAAGGTCCGAAAAAAGACATGATTATCAACCGGCAGCTCTGTCATTTTTTCCGCGCCGACATCCAGCTTGGTCTAGGTGTAGCGGCCGGTCTTGGCGTTGATGTGTCTGATTTTATGCCGGCCAGTCAGTCACAATCGGTTTAGCAGGCAGCAACAACAAGGCCTTATCCGGAAAAGCCGGCGGCTCTTCAATCCGTCCGGCTTTTTCCGGAGCCTGCTTTTGCTCCGGACAACCTGTTTTGTATCCTGAACGGCACATTCCACCAAATTCCTAAAGTTTCTTAAATCCGGTAAAAGCCGACGTTCTTTCCCCGGCCCCGCTTCCTGATTTAGGTTGCACCTCTGAAAAAATAGGCCGTATTTTGCAGATTAATTATGCAGAGCGCGCAACGTCACATACAACAGTGGATTAAACTGATCAGTCATCTGGCAGTGGCGCTGTGTTGTCTTCTGTTGCCAACCCGCTCTGCCGGCTCCAGACCACTGGTTCAGAAACAGGCGTTTATCTCGTATGTTAAAGCGGAGCCTGTCACGTCTGAACCAGGCAACTATCCGACACTCCATAAGCATCCGGCCGATGCCCTGGCAACTGTCCGGATCAGTCTGCCGCCCCTGTCCTCACCCGATCTTGCGCCCCATCTTATTGTGCCGTTTTTTGGCACTCCGGCGTTTAGCCGTATACAACAACCCCATCGGTCTTACTTTTTATTTTGTTTTCTACGTTCGGTTTTTGAACATCAGATTGCGATCAACGCCCCCTAACCGGGTGTCATCCAATCGTTCTCTTCATCTGCCAGGCTGTCGGCAGGGTAGCCTTTCTATCTTATCTGTTAATCAGGCTACTGTTCATTAATTACTCACCTCATGTGGTCTAAAATAACCCGTACACTTCTTGCCTACCGGCTTTTCTGGGTAGGCGCTATGGTTCTTTTAACGGCCGTTATGGCCTATCTCGGTACACGGATTCAGTTGTCGTATCAGATTGCCCGTGTATTACCTTTATCGGATTCAACCCAGTACCAGTACGAACGCTTCAAGCAACGCTTTGGCGCCGACGGTACCCTGATGGTCGTTGGCTGGCAGGATAACCGCTGGTTTGACTTACCGGTTTACCAGAGCTGGTATGACATGAACGAAAAGGTACGCAAACTGAGTGGTGTCAAGGAAGCCATGTCGATTACCCGCCTGTATACGATCGAAAAGCAGGACACAAGCTGGGCCATCCGGCCACTGACCGGCAAACGTCCCGACACACAGGCCGAAGTCGATAGCCTGAAGAATCAGGTATTGTCGCTGCCGTTTTATGAAGGGTTGCTGTACAATCCGAAAAGCCATGCCACGCTGATGGCCATTTCGTTTGACGAAAAGAAGCTGAATTCCCGCGACCGGATTGCCATTGTGGAAACCATCCGGCAGTATGGTAAGGAGTTTTCGGAGAAACATAATATCCGGATTCACTACTCGGGCCTGCCATCGATCCGGACGGAGGTCATGAAAAAGGTGTCGGGCGAAATGAAACTGTTCATGGCGCTGGCAGCTCTCGTCACCGGTCTGATGGTGTGGCTGATGTTCCGGTCATTCCGGATAGTCTGGATTTCGCTGACCGTAGTGATCATGGGCGTTTCGGTCTGCATCGGTACACTGGCTGCGTTCGGGTATGAAATCACGCTCTTAACCGGTATGCTGCCGCCCTTGCTGATCGTCATCGGCGTGCCGAACTGTATTTTTCTGGTAAACAAATACCATGAAGAACTGGCGGCGCACGGAGACAAGCAGCGGGCCCTGGAAGTGATGATCCGGCAAATCGGGTTGTCGGCTTTACTGGCCAATGTGACCACTGCCATCGGGTTCGGTGTCTTTTACTTTACCAACAGCCGGCTGCTGATGGAGTTTGGCGTGGTGGCAGCGATCTGCGTGCTGGCCGTTTACGTCATCTGCATGATCATGGTGCCGATTATCCTGAGCTATCTGCCGGTACCGTCGGACTCAGGCGGGCATACCCTCAGCGAAAGCCGGTGGCGCGGACTGCTCAACCGGGTTGATTTTCTGGTACATAACCGTCGTAAGCTCATTTACGTGACCATTACCGTCATTACCATCATCAGCTCACTGGGTTTGTTAATGGTCCGGGTAGAAGGTTATGTCGTTGATGATCTGCCGAAAAACGATCCGGTATACGAAGACCTCCGGTTTGTCGAACAGCAGTTCAAAGGCGCGCTGCCGCTGGAAATCATGATCGACACCGGTAAGCCTAAAGGGGTCTTTGCCGACGCCGGACGGGTGCTGTACAAGGTTCGGGCACTGGAACGGTTAATGGACGACTATCCGGAGTTTTCGAAGCCAAGTTCGCTGGTCGATGTGATCCGGTTCGGCTACCAGGCATATCGTGGCGGTGATCCGAAGTATTTTGTACTGCCACCGGCGATGGAACTGAAAAAGCTGGCCGAAGACAGCCCGCTGGGTACGGGCAATAACCAGTCGTCGCTGGCAAAATCCCTGATGGACAGCACACAGCAGACCATCCGGGTGAGCTACCAGATGGCTGATATCGGCTCGATCCGGTTACAGAAGACAATGAACAGCCTGCGTCCGCGTATCGATTCGCTGTTTGCCGGTACCCCGTATAAAGTGAGTTTGACCGGCCATAGTCTGGTTTTTCTGAAGAGCAACGATTATCTGCTGGGTAACCTGTACGAAAGTCTGGTTATCGCTATTTTGTTAATTGCCTTGGTGGGCATGGTTCTGTTCCGGTCGATTCCGATCATTATTCTCTCGAAACTGCCATGTCTGATTCCGCTCGTCGTTACGGCCGGCATCATGGGTTATACGGATATTGCGTTCAAGCCATCTACCATCCTGATTTTCAGCATTGCATTCGGACTGGCCTCTGACGGTACCGTCTACTTCCTGACCAGTTACCGCCGCCAACTGACTTTCGGACTCGAACCACCGGCAGCCATAACGGGTGCCATTCATGAAACCGGTATCAGCCTGATTTACACAGCGCTGGTGCTGGCGGGTGGTTTTGTGGTATTTGCCGCATCGAGTTTCGGGGGCACGGCTGCGCTTGGCATTTTAGTGGCAACAACCGTTCTGATGGCCTGTTTAACGAATCTGGTGCTGTTACCGGCGCTTCTGCTTTCGCTGAAGCGCTATCGGGTGTAACACCAATTCATCAATGAGTACCACAACACCAACGATTTCTCAAACCAACCGGGCTGGTATAGCCAAAGATGTTGTCCTGCTGCTGCTGGGAGTTTTATGCGCAGGAATGGGCCTGAAAGGTTTTCTGCTCCCGAATGATTTCCTCGACGGCGGGGCCATGGGTATCTCGCTGCTGCTGGAAATGGTTACCGGTGCCGAGCTGGCGATTCTGGTCATTCTGGTAAACATTCCGTTTATCTGGATTGGCTACCGGCAGGTTTCGCCGGGTTTTGCCATCCGCACCATTATCGCCATCAGCATGCTGGCGGTTTGCCTGGTGGTCGTGCCCTACCCGATTGTGACAAGCGATAAGCTGTTGATTTCGGTGTTCGGCGGCTTTTTCCTCGGAGCCGGCATCGGGCTGGCTATCCGGGGGGGCGGTGTTCTCGACGGAACCGAAGTGCTGGCGATTTATGTCAGCCGCCGCTCGGCCTTGTCGGTAGGCGATGTCATCATGGTTATCAATATCCTGGTGTTTGGCTCGGCCGCCTGGCTGACCAACATAGAAACGGCCTTATACGCCATGCTGACCTACCTCTCAGCCTCCAAAACCGTCGATTTTCTGATCCACGGGATTGAAGAATACACAGGGGTCATTATCATTTCCGATCATCATGAACTGATCCGGCAAATGATTACGGAAACCCTGGGCCGGGGCGTCACTGTGTTCAAGGGGGAAAAAGGGTACGGCAAACGGGGATTCCGCGAAAACGATATTAACATCATCTACGCGGTGGTCACCCGGCTGGAGCTACACCGGCTGCGGGAGCGCATCAGCGAAATCGATGCCAAAGCCTTTATCGTCAATCACAGCATCGACGATGCCAAAGGAGGTATGGTCAAGAGCCGGCCTCTGCACTAAGCAACATCATGTACAGGGCAATCCCTCGGGGTTGCCCTTTTTTTATACCTGCCTATCCGGCGTTGTTTGATTTTCGTAACTTTCTCTTTGATTTTCATTAGCCCACACCTCTGTACATCAAGTAGTTTCGCATACTTAACAAGCTGCATAAACGACGCTGATGTACCGTACAAGTTATCTTATCTTTTTCATGCTGATTTTTACCATTGCCGGAAATGCCCAAAGCCCCGATAGTCTACACACTGTCCGCTCGGTTGCAGGCGGGGTCAGTGTGACCAACAACGGCATTTCGCTGTTGCCTACCTTTGCCCTGGGTAAACCGGCGGCTATTTTTGATTTGTCGATGGGTGGTAAGCGATTGAGTTTTGAACCACAGTTCCGTTTTTCGCTTGAAGGCAAGCCGTGGTCTTTTCTGTTCTGGTGGCGTTACCGACTGGTCAGCACGGCTAAGTGGCAGATCGGCCTGGGTGCCCACCCTGCCATCGCCTTCAAAACCGGGAAACCGGTTAATGAAACAGAGCCGCAACCGCTGGTCGCTAAGCGGTTTCTGGCCGGTGAGATTTCACCAAACTATACAATTAACCAGCACGTTAGTGTTGGTCTTTATTACCTTTATTCGCACGGGTATGATACGGGCGTAACCCGGAATACGCATTTTCTGGCGCTGCGCACCAACCTTTCCGGGCTTACCATCCTGAAAGCCGTTTCCCTGCGCATGAGCCCTCAGTTGTATTACCTGAAACTGGATCAGGAGGCAGGCGTTTTCATTACCTCCTCATTCACATTGACCAAAAAAGGGTTTCCGGTTTCTATTCAGTCAATTGTAAATCAGCAAATCCGGTCGGATATCACCGCCGGTAAGCCATTTGTCTGGAATGTTAGTTTAATTTATTCGTTTCAGCGAACTTATACCCGTGTTTAACCAGGCCCGACGTCATTCGCATACGTTTTAAAATGCCATTATTGTATGGATAAGGTTGAAAGCATTGAAGATTTATACAGGCGGAAGTTTGACTGGATGCCCGAAACTATCAAAAAGGAAATCGGTCATTTCAACGTCTTTACGCACGAATTTGTAGCCGGAAAACCCTTGCCTTACCGCAAACGCGACTACTATAAAATTACGCTGCTGCTCGACAAGGGGCGTATCCACTACGCCGACAAAACCATTGACATTCCGAATCCGGCGCTCATCTTCTCTAATCCGCAGATTCCCTACCAATGGGAGCATGTCGAAACGGTAAAAACCGGCTATTTCTGCATATTTAACCAGCAGTTTTTCCATCATTTCGGCAATCCGGATCAGTATACCGTTTTTCAGCCGGCAACTAATCATGTCTTTGAACTGACGGATGAGCAAATCGGCTATGTGAGCGGTGTTTTCAGGCGTATGTTTGACGAGATCAGCTCCGAATACATTCACAAGTACGACGTATTACGGAATCTGGTCTTTGAGTTGCTGCACTTTGCCATGAAAATGCAGCCGACCACGCTCGTTCATCAGCAGCAGGTAAATGCCAGCCAGCGTATTTCAACCTTATTTATGGAATTGCTGGAGCGTCAGTTTCCGATTGACGAAAATCATCCTGCTATTCAGCTGCGGTCGCCGTCGGGATTTGCTGATAAGTTGAATGTGCATGTCAATCACCTTAACCGGGCGGTCAAAGAAACA
Organism: Arsenicibacter rosenii; assembly: GCF_001870735.1. GTDB lineage: Bacteria > Bacteroidota > Bacteroidia > Cytophagales > Spirosomataceae > Arsenicibacter > Arsenicibacter rosenii. Next base: position 149,218 of record NZ_MORL01000004.1, read on the forward strand.
ACGCAGAAAACTACCTCACAGCTCATTGCAGAGCGAATCCTGCAGGAAGCAAAGCAATTACTTAAACATAGTAGCTGGAATATAGGCGAAATTGCCTTTTCTCTGGGCTTTACGGAAGTGACGCATTTTAACAACTTTTTTAAAAAGCATACCGCTACGACACCCCTTAAATTCAGACAGGGGTAGCGACAGAAAACAGTTCATCCTGCCGGTATCAGGTCAGTAACCGCACCGGCAGGTAATCTATCTATCTTAACCGCATTATTTTCGTTGTAAAGCCAATGGCACCCACAGCCCGTTTACCGGAACTGCCTGCCCCGCCACATCAGCATTTCTTTACAGGACGCAACGTATCTGCCAATCGATGCAGCCGGGCGCTGATGGTGCGACAATGAACCGGATTGTGTCGAGCAATGGATCTGCCTCCGGAAACCGGTACGCGTCTAAAGTAAAAAAACGGCCGCTACCTGCTTTTACTACCGGTTTCCCAAACAGACCGTTCGCCCTTAATCATCATGCAACATACGCCTTTGCTTATTGTTGGAGCCGGTCCGTTCGGGTTGGCTCTGGCAGCATACCTGCAACACCAGCAGGCCGGCTATCTCGTCGTTGGAAAGCCCATGGAGTTCTGGCAGAAACACATGCCGGCCGGTATGTATCTCCGGTCAGGCACCGACTGGCATCTTGACCCCGACAATGTCTTTACCATCGAACGCTATGCCGCAAGCCGGGGCGAATCCCCGGATTCGGTCATGCCGGTCTCGCTGGAGTGGTACCTGGGCTACACCTGCTGGTTTATGGATCAGATTAAACCCAACATCAGGGAAACGTACGTGCAGCAACTGTCGAAAGACGAAGACCGGTTTACGGCCTTACTAACCAACGGAACAGTCATACAGGCCGATCAGGTCGTACTGGCAACCGGCTTCGGCTACTTCCCGCATGAACCGGAACCGGTGAAAGCCCTGCTACCCACCGGTCGTTACCGGCATGCCGTCGATGCGGTCGATATGGCGGCTTACCGGGACAAACGCGTGCTGCTGATCGGAGGCCGGCAAAGTGCCTTCGAGTGGGCGGCCCTGCTGGCAGAAGCCGGTGCCGAAGCCATTCACCTGACCTACCGGCATCACACCCCGGCCTTCGCCGAAGCCGACTGGTCGTGGGTGTCTCCCCTTGTTGACCGGATTGTGGATGAACCGGCCTGGTTCCGCAATGCCGCTACCGATGAACAGGAAACCCACCGCTACCGGTTATGGGCCGAAGGACGCCTGAAAGTGGAGCCCTGGCTGGCCGGCCGGTTACCTGCTGACAAAGTTTTTCTGCACCCGCAAACGCAATTACAGTCCGCCAAAGAAAATCCGGATCATTCTCTGACAATCACCCTGTCATCCGGCGAAACCTTCTTAATTGACGACATAATTCTGGCGACCGGTTATCAGGTCAATATCAACCGGTTGCCTTACCTGGCGCCCGGACTGCTGGCTCAGATCGACCAAACGAATGGCTTTCCGCAACTTAATACAGTCTTCGAGAGTAGTGTACCGGGCCTGTATTTCAGCAGTTTTCCGGCCGGAAATGACTTTGGCCCGTTTTTCGGCTTTACCATCGCCGTCCGCGCCGCCGCACAGGTAATCGGACAAGCGGCAACGGGGAAACTACCAGCGGCAGGATAAGTGATTTAAGCTTTATTAACACACTGGCAGACAGCACTGCCACGGCGTTTCGATAACTTGCCGGTCTTAGTCCGGACTGGTAAGTTATCCCAAACGCATGCGTCTTTTTTCAGCCATTTTCGCCCTCTCATTCCTGTTTACCGGAGCGATTGCTCAACCCAAAACCCCTGAATCCTTCGGTTTCCGCCACCTGACCACCACCTTCAACGGCGATCCGGTCGACATACTCATCAAAAGCCGCAACGGTGATGAGCAGCAACCAAAGCCGTTATTTTTCTACGTACAGGGCAGTTTGCCGCAACCCCTCATTAAGTACGACGAAAAAGGCATGTATGGCGTGTTTACCTTTCCGACCGACAGCCTGGCCAAAACCTATCACCTTGTCATCGTCAGCAAACCGTACATTCCGGTCGTGGCCGACGTTAAAACACTGGGCCGCAACTACACATGGCGCGATGCGAAAGGCCTTGTACCGACAACCTACAATGAACGGAACAATCTGGACTATTACGTCAACCGCAATCTGCACATTATCCGCTTCCTGCAAAAGCAGCCGTGGGTCAGCCGGAAAGCGCTGGTCCTGGCCGGTCACTCAGAGGGCAGTACGATATGCGCCAAAATGGCGTCGGTCAGCCCGGCCGTAACGCATCTTATCTATTCCGGCGGCAATCCGCTGGGACGCATTAACTCGATTATCCAGCAGAGTCGCCGGCACGAAACCGACTCAACCAGCCACCTTACCAATGAGCAGTTCAGCTATTGGGAGCAGGTTGTGTTACACCCCGAAACGGTTCATCCCGAAGGCGACTCCCACAAGGCCACGTTCAGCTTCTCTATCCCGCCGCTCGGCTACCTGCTCAGCCTCTCTGTTCCGGTGCTGGTCACCTTTGGTACCAAAGACGACAGTGCACCCTTTAATGATTACCTGCACACCGAAGTAATCCGCCGGAAACGCAGAAACTTTACCTTCCGGTCATACCCAGGTACCGAGCATAATTTCTTTCCGGTCAGGCCCGACGGCAGCATTGATTACAGTGTGTATAACTGGGATAAAGTAGGCGATGACTGGTACAAATGGCTGCGGGAGCACCCGGGGCGATAACCTTTTTTCACCCTGCCTGCCACACTTTTCTTCATATTGTCGTAAAGAGAGGTAATACCCCCTTGAAAAGTTAAAACGACCAATATGTTTAAAGGAAGCACCCTTGTAGTTAGCCTGTTACTACTTTTTGTCTTTGTTGTTCAGTCGTGTAAGATCGATGACGTTACCGCTAAGACAGCCGCCATCACAGCCCTGAACTGTTCTTCTGCTACCTTTTCGGCTACGGCCACAAGCGGAACATCCTTTGCCGCAACGGCCAGTGTGCCGTATGAGGGAGGCAACGGAGCCACGTATACCGAAGGAAGCGGCGTGGCCTCTACCGGCGTAACGGGTCTGACAGCCACCTTATCGGCCGGCACATTAGCCGACGGCAGCGGCACCGCCGGTTTTAAAATTTCGGGAACGCCGTCAGCGGCCGGCACCGCTACGTTTGCCATTGCACTAGGTGGCCAGACCTGCACCTTATCATTGCCGGTTGTTGCCTCAAAAGCCAGTATTTCATCGCTGACCTGCATTGCCGCCCCGACGGCAGGAACAAACGGCCTTGCCTATTCCGGTTCTGCAACAATGGCCTATACCGGCGGCAACGGCGGCTCGTATGATGTGTCGATGGCAGCCTCAACGGGTGTCGAGGGCCTGACCGCAACCCTCGTCGCGGGTACACTGGCTAACGGCTCCGGAACGCTCGTTTATAAAATTTCAGGTACACCGGCATCTGCCGGAACGGCCTCGTTTGTGCTGAGCATTGGCGGCCAGAGCTGCACCATCACCATTACGATTGCCGAAAATACGGCCATCACCACGGCCAAAGATACGGTGGTTATTGCCTACGCCGGTACAACAGCCTCGGTCAGCAATCCCTATCAGAGCGACGGAGTTAAAGTGGCGGTAAGCGGCGCCGATGTAACGGTCACGTTGACCAACACGGCGAAGGAAATCGTATATCTGTTATCGGGTACAGCCTCGAAAGGCAGCTTCAAGATTTACAGCGAGTACAAATACACTATTGCCCTGAAAGGTGTCAGTCTGACCAACAGTAACGGTCCGGCCATCAACAGCCAGTCGGGTAAGAAAGCAACCATCAACGTAGTGGCCGGTACCACCAACACCCTTGTCGACGGAGCAACATATGCCAGCAGCAGTGAAGATCAGAAAGGAACGTTCTTCAGTGAAGGCCAGCTGAGTTTTGTTGGTACGGGTACGCTGAATGTGACCGGCAACAACAAACACGCTATTGTGGCCGACGATTATATTTCGGTCAGCCAGGCGACGATTGTGGTGAAGTCGGCGGTAAAAGACGGCATCCATGCCAATGATTACTTCTCGATGGATAACGGTTCGGTTACTGTAACGGCTTCGGGTGACGGCATCGTGGCCGAAGAAGGATACGTAACCATCAACGGCGGCAACGTTACCGTAAACAGCGTGGATGATGGAATCACCGCTCCTTACGACGGTACCGACACGGCCATTACGCCCTATATTGCCATCAAAGGCGGTGTCATTAAGGTAACCACCACCGGCGACAAGGGAAATGCCCTGAAGAGCGAGGGCTATACAACCATCAATACCGCCGACCCGGTTACCCTGTCAGTCAGCGGTAAAGGGGCCAAGGGGATTAAAACCGCAGGGGATTTCACCCTGACCGCAGGGACCGTGAACATTACCACCTCAGGGGCCGCCTACTACGTCACGGCTGACGCCGATATCGCTTCACCGGCAGGCATTAACTGTGATAAAAACCTGTCTGTTAAAGGTGGTACGTTAACCATCGTCAGCAGTGGAGCGGGTGGTAAAGGTATCAACGTCGACGGAACAGCAACCATTAGCGGAGGCAAAACCACCATTACGGCGTCGGGCGCAAAATATACCTACAGCAGCGCCCTTACCAGCGAAGCCAAAGGCTTTAAAAGTGATGGCGCCTTTACGATGACAACCGGCGAGCTGACTATCTCGGCAACCGACGACGGCATTAAATCAGAAACGTCCATTACCATCAACGACGGAACCGTCAATATCACAAAGGCAACGGAAGGTATTGAGTCAAAGATCATTACGTTTAATGGCGGGATAGTGAATGTCACAGCCTCTAATGATGGCATTAATGCGTCTATGGGTACGGTTACCGGTGGCACAGAATCGAATGATGGCAGCAGTATCAATATTAACGGTGGTATCCTGATTGTTGCCGGCAGCGATGCCATTGACAGTAACGGAAACATCACCATGAAAGGCGGCACTGCCATCATCTGCGGGCCGACCAGCCAACCGGAAGAAGGGCTGGATTTCAACGGTAATTTCCTGGTAAACGGCGGAGTGCTGATTGCAGGCGGCTCAAATTCCCGCATGACAAAAGCAATGAGCACGGGGTCTTCGCAGGTAGGTTTTTACATTACTTCGAGTGCACAGCTGGCGGCCACATCAGTGCTGCATATCGAAGATGCAAGTGGTAAGGATCTGGTTACGTTTAAACCTAAAAATGCGGTTTATTATTTCCATTGCTCAACCCCTGATCTGGTAAAAAACGCCCAGTACAAAATTTACTACGGCGGCACCTATTCAGGCGGCAGCTTCACGGGCAACTCATCCGGCTGGGGTCTGTATACCGGCGGAACCTACTCAAGTACCGGCGCAACCCTGAAATCAAGCCCGACTACCTCGTCGTCGGCTACGGTGAATACCATTACGTTCTGACATTACCCGCCTCAAGGCGCCCAACCTGCCGGCAGATTCCGAACTGCCGGCAGGTTGCCATGATCGACCGTGACGAAGCCGGACTGCCGGCAGGTTGCCATGATCGACCGTGACGAAGCCGGACTGCCGGCAGGTTGCCATGATCGACCGTGACGAAGCCGGACTGCCGGCAGGTTGCCATGATCGACCGTGACGAAGCCGGACTGCCGGCAGGTTGCCATGATCGACCGTGACGAAGCCGGACTGCCGGCAGGTTGCCATGATCGACCGTGACGAAGCCGGACTGCCGGCAGGTTGCCATGATCGACCGTGACGAAGCCGGACTGCCGGCAGGTTGCCATGATCGACCGTGACGAAGCCGGACTGCCGGCAGGTTGCCATGATCGACCGTGACGAAGCCGGACTGCCGGCAGGTTGCCATGATCGACCGTGACGAAGCCGGACTGCCGGCAGGTTGCCATGATCGACCGTGACGAAGCCGGACTGCCGGCAGGTTGCCATGATCGACCGTGACGAAGCCGGACTGCTTAAGGCAGCCGGTGACCTGCCCATCGTTTGCGACGTTTCGGATCCTGACAGCGTTGACCGCGTGATTACCAGCACACTCACTGACGGATCGTTAGCCCGGAACCATTGGGTTAACGATCCGCCGGTCAGCACGCGCGGTTAGTTTACCGAGTAAATAACCCGGCAGAACCCGCTTGCCTGTAACTGATTTGCGGTTGCTACCGGAACACTATACACAAAACCCAGCTTCCATTTTTCCGTTATCCATGCCTGAATCTGAGGTCGCAAAACCATCTGCCCGGCTTCATGCCCGGACCAGGTCTGATTCGACTCAATACCTAAAAAACTTTCCCTCGTTCCTTTTCCGTACCGATAGGCAAGTATGGTATTAAACCGGACAGCGGTTGCCAGCTTTTGGTGCTCAAATGAATGTTTCGTTGCCGTGCCGGTATAGATCATCGTATGCAGGCGGGTACCGAAAACTTTGGCCACCGCGACAAACGGATTATATACATTCCCTTCAAAAAGCGGATGTCCGAAATGCTTAAACGGGGTAAACTCCAGTTCATTAAAGAACCCGACGCTGACACTTGTCTTATATTCCGGCGACGAATACAGCGCATAATTAACCCCTAACCGTAGTGCGTTGGCACTTTCGGGAGTACCGCCCTCTTCCGGTACAATCACATCGTCGAGACCTTTTTCGGTAATCATGTGTTTTTCCTGTACAAAAACAAACGGCATTTCAATTTCAAAACCGAGCCGGTTAGTCGGGGCAAAATCATATTCCACCAGCGCCCGTTGCCCTTTAAAATCCCTGAAGCTGGCGTAGCCTCCTGCCACGTTTATCTCTTTGTATCCCTTTCTGACATTCATTTCCGCAGGGATGTCCAGGTATAACGGCATGTAGTGCTTAAGAACTGATTCATTTTTTAAATTCTGTCCGGACACCGTACCTACACTAATTATCAATAAAAAAAGACAGTATATATTATTCTTCATCGTCAGTATCTTTTGTTACAATAGCCCAGAAAATCCACATCATAAACGTAATTGATAGCGCTATATACGGGGCGTAAAAAGCGATTATCGTTGCTATGCCATACACCAGAACAGCTACCATCTGCTGCTTAATCTGACTAAAAAACCATTCCAGGTTTTTTTCAGGATTAATAATTTTCCCGCGGTCCCCTATTATGCCCAGGTTCAGCAAAAGCATAGTTAATACAATAAGTCCGGTGAAGCCTGTATAAAAACCAACGGCAGTATTTATAGCCTCTGTATCAATAAAATTACCAACCAGTTTTGTCGGATACGGGAAGAGAACAACAAACAATAATACCAGGCCATTCAATAATATCACCCAATGATTTGCCCGCCATATTTTATTCAGAATTTTATGATGCCCCATCCAAATGAGCAGAACAGTAGCAAATGAATTAAAATAGGTAAAATATTCGGCCCATTTTTCAACTATTTTATTCCACAAAGAAAGGTTAGTTGGCTGCTGGTATTCATCGATGCCAATTTCAATTGCCAGCAGTGTAATTGCTACACCAAAAATTCCATCACTAAACGCTTCAATCCGTGCTGTTTTCTTTTCCATCGTTTTTTATCAGCTCTTTGCTTTATCAATCCGGCCTTAAAACAGAGACCGTTCATTTTTTGTATCTAACAGTAATATTTCCAAATAATTCCGTAGCACTACCCATAAAAAAATCAGCACAGCATTAGCGGTTATTTTTATTTATATTCAAAGTAAATATTTTGTAGACCTATTACTTTCGTCAGAGTTATTCCGTTAACTATAAATTAAATTATTTTCCATTTTTATTACTTATCAGCTTACTATCAGGCATATCTTCTTACTGCTGATTTATTTTTTTCGCCGATAATTTATCATACGGCATGAGCGGGATAGACTCAAAACAGGGCTCTCTCTGTAGTAAACATGTGCGACAAGCTTTGGGCCAGACCTATGGTATTCCTGTACCTGAGCGCCCCATTAAGTTTACCAAATTATTACATTTTATTTACTTTTTAGTAGCTTAATTTCACATTTTAATAACCAATAATCAGAAACGAAATCGGGCCGTTTCACCGAGTTTTGCAGCCGGAAACCGTACACGTAGCGGTTTCGGCTATTCCTGAACCCACGTTAACCCGCTGGCTGTACTTCCGGACTTGTAACCGGTACTGTCAGGCGCCTACCCCGGGTATCCTATGATTTCCCGAAAGCTAAACGGGCCGTTACGGATACAGCATCCGTCCATATATGTATCTAAAATTCAAGTAAAATAAACAACAATTTAACTTATTCAACTTATCAGCACACTTTACATATAACTATACTGTGTTTTTATTGCACTAATTCCAAAAAACACATAAATAAGTCAATATGTAATAGTTCTGCCGGTGGCTATTAATCTTACCTTGTAATTCATCATCGCTTATGAAAAAAACAATACTCTTGCTTAGCGGAGTAGCCTGGATGCTGGCGTATTCTCCAGCATCCAGGGCATCGGGTCAGCAGCTTCAGCTGGCTTACGAAAAAGCAAAACCATCCCGGCGCGTGACAGCTTCGGGCGTGACAGCGACAGCCGATATCACTGTCCAGGGCAAAGTCACCGACGGCGAAAAGAACAGCGGGCTTCCCGGTGTCAGTGTTGTCCTGAAAGGTACCACCAAAGGCACCACCACCGATGCCGACGGTAATTTCAAACTCGTGGTTCCGGGGGCTAATGCGGTTTTAGTTTTCAGCTTTGTGGGGTATGAATCCCGCGAGGTGACGGTAGGCAATCAGACCAGCCTCACCATCAGCCTGAAAACCGATGCCAAGGCACTGAATGAGGTCGTGGTTGTCGGCTATGGCACCCAGAAAAAGGTGAATCTGACCGGCGCAGTCGATCAGGTCACGAGCGAAGTCCTCGAAAACCGGTCTTTGCCCAACCTCTCGCAGGGCCTGCAAGGGGTGATTCCCAACCTCAACCTGACAATGGGCGACGGCAAGCCCACGCAGTCGCCGCGGTATAACATCCGCGGTAATACCTCAATCGGTCAGGGCGGCAATGCGCTTGTGCTGATTGACGGTGTAGAAGGTGATCCGAGCCGGTTGAACCCGAACGACATTGCTTCGATTTCGGTCCTGAAAGACGCTGCTTCAGCCGCGATCTACGGAGCGCGGGGGGCATTCGGCGTAGTTCTGATTACGACTAAAAGCCCGGCCAAAGACCGTACCAGCGTAACGTATTCGCTCAACCGTTCGATTAAAAGCCCGACAACCGTACCCGATTTCGTGACTGACGGCTACACCTTCGCCAAGGTCTTCAACGAAGCCTGGACAGCCTGGAACGACTATTCGCAGACGCCGCAGAACGTCAACAAAACAGTACGCTTCTCCCCTGCCTATCTGGCTGAATTAGAGCGCCGGTCAAAAGACCCAAGCTTGCCGCAGGTCGAAGTGGGTGCCAACGGCGAATACGTTTATTATGCCAGCACGGACTGGTATAAAGAACTGTACAAAAAGAACCTGAGCGCCACAGAACATAACCTGTCGTTCTCGGGCAGCAGCGGCAAGTCAGACTTCTACGTGACGGGCCGCTATTATGGTCAGGAAGGACTGTTCCGCTATAATTCAGACGATTACCGGATTCTGAGCGTGCGGGCAAAAGGCTCGATCCAGCTGTATCCGTGGCTGAAAATCACCAACAACGCCGACTTCTCCTCAATGAAATACCACAACCCGCTGAACGTCGGTGAGGGTGGCAGTATCTGGCGGAACATCTCGGACGAAGGCCACAACATGTCGCCGATGTTCAACCCCGACGGTACACTTTCCTACTCGGCCGCTTATACCGTGGGCGATTTCTGGTACGGCAAAAACGGGATCGACATGGACAAGCGTGTTTTCCGGAATACCGTCGATTTTGCCTCGCAGTTTTTCAACGACAAGTTCCGGGTAAAAGGCAACTTTACGTTTCAGAACACAGATGATAACGAGTTCCGGACACGGGTGCCGGTGCCGTACAGCCGCAAACCGGGGGTCATTGAGTACGTTGGTACCAACACCAACGACCTCCAGAACATTTACCGCGAAACGCTGTATACAGCCTCAAACCTCTACGCGGAGTATGAGCCAACCATCCACCCGAATCACTACCTGAAAGTACTGGCGGGTTATAACTATGAGCAGTCGACCTACAAGCGGCTGGAAGCGGTCCGGAACGGGTTGATTTACGAAGGTGCACAGGACATTAACCTTGCCCTCGGTCAGTCGATTACGACCAGTGGCGGCTGGGAAAAATGGGCGGTTGTCGGTGGGTTCTACCGGTTAAACTATGGCTTCAGAGACCGTTACCTGCTCGAACTGAACGGCCGCTACGACGGATCATCGAAATTCCCGTCGGGTGAGCGGTATGCGTTCTTCCCGTCGGTATCGGCCGGCTGGCGCGTTTCGAACGAGCCGTTCTGGAAAGTCTCGCCGGGTTTGATCACCGATCTGAAACTGCGGGCGTCTTACGGCTCCCTGGGCAACGGCAGCATCGGCTCGTATGCGTTCCAGGAACAGTTCTCCATTAGCCAATCGGGCCGTATCCTGAATGGTGTCCGGCCTCAGCGAACCAGTCAGCCAAGCGTTTTGCCGGATGGGCTGACGTGGGAAACCTCAACGACGCAGGACCTGGGCATCGACCTGGGCATGTTTAACAACCGCCTCCAGCTGACCGCCGACGCCTACATCCGCAAAACTACGGATATGTTTACGGTGGGGATGACGCTGCCGGCCGTATTTGGCACTGGCGTACCGAAAGGAAACTACGCCGACATGACGACCAAGGGCTGGGAAGCGGTTCTGAGCTGGCGCGACAAGTTCACGGTATCGTCGAAGCCGCTGAACTATGAACTGCGCCTGACGATGGCCGACTACCAGGCAACCATCGACCGCTACAACAACCCCGATAAAAAGCTCAGCGATTACTACGTAGGGCAGAAAGTAGGCGAAATCTGGGGCTTCGAAACAGCCGGTTTCTTTACCTCGGCCGATGATATCAAAAATTCCCCGAAACAGACGCTGTACAAAGCCTCGAACACCGGTCAGTTGCTACCCGGCGATATTAAGTTCCGCGACCTGAACGGCGATGGCGTGATCAACAACGGCGATAATACCGTCGGTAATCCGGGCGACCGTAAGATCATCGGGAACGCTACGCCGCGCTACACCTACGGCATCATGGCCGGTGCCGACTGGAACAATTTCTTCTTCTCGGCCTTTTTCCAGGGAGTCGGCAAGCAGGATTGGTGGCCGGGTGCCGAAGCCGGTACGTTCTGGGGACCGTATAACCGCCCGTATAACCGCGTCCCTACCTGGCAGCTGGACAACATGTGGTCAGAAAGCAATCCGGATGCCTACCTGCCCCGTCTGCGCGGCTACACAGCCCAGAACGGTTCCGGTGAGCTGACGCAGACGCAGACTAAATACCTGCAGAACGCGGCTTACATCCGGCTGAAAAACATCCAGATCGGTTATAACCTGCCCCGCGCGGTGGTCGGCCGGATCGGGATGAGCAATGCACGGGTGTTTGTGTCGGGCGAAAACCTGTGGTCATGGTCACCGCTGTATCGCCTCACCCGCGACCTCGACGTTGAAAACCTCGGCGGTTCGGATGCGGTCCTGACCTCGGGCACCAGCGGCAACGGCCACAACTACCCGATCCTGAAGAGCTTCACGATGGGTCTGTCAGCCACCTTTTAACCAGTACTCAACTTGTCATTACTCATGAAAAAATACGCTTTCGCCCTATCATTTGCCGGCCTGTTGCTGGCAGGGTGTAACGACTTAAACCAGGTGCCTGAAGCGACGGCCTCCCGCGACGCGGTCTTCGGCAGCGAGAAGGGCTTAGAGTTATACGCCAACTCATTTTACGATAACCTGCCGGGAGCCAGCGACATTCACCAGAGCGACGCCATGGCCGATTATGCCGCCCGAACCCAGGTGCCTGATTTCCTGCGGGAAGGCGCATTCGGCCCGCGTCAGAGCTCGGGCTGGTCATGGACGGCCCTGCGGAACATCAACTACTTTATCGCCAACAATACCAATCCGGCCGTGCCGGTTGAGATCCGCCGCCATTACAACGGATTGGCGCGCTTTTTCCGGGCCTATTTTTACGTCGATAAGGTAAAACGCTTCGGCGATGTGCCCTGGATCAACACCCCGATGGACGTAACGGATCCCGCGCTCTTCAACGGCCGCGACCCGCGCACGGTGGTGATGGACTCGGTGCTGGCCGACCTGAACTATGCCTCGCAGAACATCCGGACAACGACCGACAACAGCCGCAGTCTGATTACGAAATATGTAGCGCTGGGCTTTAAATCGCGGGTTTGTCTGTTCGAAGGTACCTTCCGCCGCTACCACAAAAGCTATAATCTGGGCAGTACGGCCGAAAAATGGCTGAACGAAGCGGTTTCGTCGGCCACGACCGTCATGACCGAAGGCGGTTTCAGCCTGAACGAAACGGGCGGTACCGATAAGTCGTACCGGCAGCTGTTTATCAACAAAACGCCGGTGACCAACGAGGTCATGCTGTCGGCGGTGGTAGATCCGGCGCTGAGCGTCTACAACGATGCCAACTGGTGGTGGACCAGCGCAACCTACGGGGCCCGTGTCAGCTTTATCCGTACCTTCATTAACACCTACCTGAACATCGACGGCACGCCGTTTACGAACCGGCAGGGTTACGAAACCATGACATTCATGGACGAAGTGAAGAACCGCGACAAGCGCCTGCAGCAGACGATCCGGATGGGCAACTATACCCGGATCAACGGGGGCGCCACCGAACCGGGACCGCCGGTGTTTTCCTACACTTATACCGGCTACATGCCGATCAAGTGGTCCCTCGACGATACGTACTACGACGGTGGCTCGCGGAACGACAACTCGATTGCCATGATGCGCTACGCCGAAATCCTGCTGAACTACGCCGAAGCCAAAGCCGAACTGGGGACGCTGACCAACGACGACTGGGCCAAAACGGTCGGGGCGCTGCGGAAGCGGGCGGGCATTACATCGGGGCTGACGGCAAAGCCAACCGTGGTTGATCCGTACATGAAAGCCAACTATTTCCCGGAGATCAGCGATGCGTCGCTGATGGAAATCCGGCGCGAACGGGGCATTGAGCTGGTACTGGAAGGCTTCCGGTTCTACGACATCGTTCGCTGGAACCGTGGCCAGCTGATGGAACAGACCTGGAACGGTTTCTATGTACCTGCCCTCGACAAACCGCTCGACCTGAACGAAGACGGCAAGAATGACGTGGTGTTCTACAAGGTAAAACCCGCCACCCAGCTGGCTGGTGTGACGTACGTCAACGTCGCCGAAACGATCAACGGAGTACCCAACCCGCAGCGCCTCAAAAACGATACCTACGGCGAACTGACGTGGCTGACCAACATTCCGCGGAAATGGGAGGAAAAACACTACCTCTACCCGATCCCCGAAACCGACCGCCTCATGAACCCGAAACTCGGCCAGAATCCGGGATGGGAGTGATTAATGGATAATGGATAATGGATAATGGATAATGGATAATGGATAATTAAAAAAAAGATTGAAAGATCATTTTACATTTTTCATTATCCATTAATTCAAATGAGTTGATTTAGGGTTGTTTTGTCTTTTCCTGGTAAACCGGCGCCATGTCCGACGTGGCGCTTTACCTTTCCTTTTGTTTTTCAGTACTCTATGAAAAAATTCTTTTTAGCGCTTTGCCTCATGCTGACTCAGGTGGCATTTGCGCAGAAAAATACCCCGATCAATATCGCCAGCTATAACCTGCGGTATAATACACCGAACGACGGACCGAATGCCTGGCCGAACCGGAAGGAAAACGTTAAGGCACTGGTCCGGTACCACGAATGGGATATTTTCGGCACGCAGGAGGGCCTGCGCGGGCAGCTGAATGATCTGGCCGAAATGCCGGAATACACCTTTTTCGGGGCCGGCCGCGACGACGGGAAAGAGGCTGGTGAACACTCGGCCATTTTCTACCGCAAAGACCGGTTTAAACTCCTGAAATCAGGCAACTTCTGGCTGAGCGAAACACCCGACAAACCAGGCAAAGGCTGGGATGCGACCTGCTGTAACCGGATTTGCTCGTGGGGTAAGTTTCAGGACCTGATCACGAAAAAAGAGTTCTTCTTTTTCAGCGTGCATTTCGACCACCAGGGCGTGGAAGCGCGCCGCCAGTCGGGCCATCTGATGGTGAAAAAGATGAAAGAAATCGCCGGAAACGCCACTACGATTCTGGCCGGCGACTTTAACTCGACCCCGGAAACCGAGCAGATCAAAACGATCCAGACACTGCTGAGCGACTCCAAACTGGTGTCGGTAATGCCGCCATACGGACCGGAGGGTACCTTCAACAGCTTTAAGTTCGACGCGCCGATGAAAAACCGCATCGACTATGTTTTTGTAAGCAAAAATGTAAAGGTTCTGAAATACGGTGTCCTGACCGACGCCAACGAACAGCGCTATCCATCCGACCACCAGCCGGTGGTGATTAAAGCCATTATTGAGTAATTCCGTCAGACAGCAAAAGCGGCTGCCCCGATCCGGGTGCAGCCGCTTTTTTATGCGTTGCGTTCAGGCAGGCTACACATCCTGCTGCGCAATATAATCCGCCATATCGAGCAGTGCCTTCTTGTCGGAGCCCTCGATCCGCTTCAGTAGTTTACCCTGCTGATCCACCAGAATCACGACCGGGATGGCATTGGTATAACTAAAGAGCTCATGCATATACAGTTCGGCATCAGGCGTTATGCGGAGCTGCTTCCAGGGCATCTTTTCAGCAGCGAGCGCCTGTTTCCACTTCGCCTCATCGGCATCAACCGTGACCGACACCATATCGACCTGTGGTTTTCCGGCAAAGCGCGTATAAATGGTTTTGAGCGTCGGTATCTCGGCGCGGCATGGCCCGCACCAGTAAGCCCAGAGAATCACCATCGTGTATTTGGCATCTTTTTCGAGCACCGGTGTTTTCCTGCCGTCCAGCCCGAACAGTTCGGTGGTATGATTGAGCTTTTTTGACGAACGGGTCTCCACAAAACTCAGCAGTTCCTTACCGGTTTTGCTGTCCTGCACCTCCTTGTCGAAGGCCGCAAAGAGCGTCTTGAACTGCGCGTCGGAAAAGCCCCATATCCGTTCTTTCAGGGTGTACAGGTAGTGAAACGCATACGGATCTGCCTCAATTTTTTGCTTTAGTCGCGCAATGCTGCCGGTTTTATAAAACGTTTGCTGGTCTTTATGCATCAATTGAGTCTGGCGGCCAAACTGTGTTGTAGAATCAAACATGTACAGGATTCTGCCGTCGGGGACTTTCATTTCGCTGACTGGTTTTTTACTGAATACGGTCCCGTCTTCGAGCATAAAATCACCGTATACCCAGTTGGCACTGCCATTATTCATTTTAACGTTATAAGTAAAATCCCTGATATTGCCATCGGCAGCAACATGGCGAAGCGAAACGGGAATGGGTTCCGGATACGTTTCGGCGGACAGCAGAAAGGCAAACTCACCGTTGCGGGAAGTGGTAGAGTCATAAATGTTATTTTTGAACGGCTCATGCAGCAGCACTTTTCCGTCCGGCAATCCGGGTATTTTCCCTTTTACCGAGATTGTTTTGGGTTTCTGTTCGCAGCTGAATAAGGGACTAAAGCAAAGAAGCAGGAGAAGTGGTTTGGACAGGAAGCTCATCATTAGTGTGTTTAATGGTTGAGCAGATAAGATGCAGACAAGCGGTCCAATCCACAAACCAATTGGTATGAACCCATAAAAAAAGCGGACCAGCGGCCCGCTCTGTTTTGCACGCTCCTTTTCCGTACTGAACGGAATAGCATTCCGTTTTACAGATTTGTCTGCGCGACCGTACAACCCATCATGGCAGTCACAATCCCCAGATGCCCCTTTCCCGCTGCCCCCGGCCCTTCGCTCCCCGCACGCTGCCCGCTGCCCTTCGCTCCCTGCACCGCCAACCACTCCGACGGGCGGGAACGGGCGATAAAGGCCAGCATACACGGCTCGTCGTGAAAGGCGGCCAGCAGGTTTTTGCGGGTCAAAGTCAGGATATCGCCGTGGGGCGTACGGCTGAAAAAGTAGTAATCCTTCGCTGCCTCGCCGAACTCCTGCATGGTGTACACGCAGACATCAGCCTGTTCCAGTACTTCATAAAATGATCCCTGATACAGCCGGTACGTTTTCCCGCCCGCATGGCGGTACCCCCAGACCTGCAAGGGTGAAACCAAGGCCGACCGCCCGCTTGTATCCACAACACGGACAAGGCCGGTACGCTCCCGATACACTACCGACCGCACCGGACCGCCCTCGCTGACGACACCGGTTTTGTGGCGGGTGATGATGGTCAGCGCCGGGGCAGCGGGGCGACACCCCTGACCCATCAGGAGTCCCGCCGCCCACACCAGCACCGCCAGCGTCCATTGGTTTTGTTGTTTCACTTTTTCTTACGGGTTATGGCCTGCCCGTCGCGCAGCTCTTCCGAGGCCACCTTCACAATGGGTTCACCCGTATGCAGATCACCGAATACCTCCACCAGGCTATCCACCACACTCCCTTTTTCGACCGGCACCCAGATGGCTTTGTCGTCCTGCACGCGGATGACAAATACCTTTTCGCTCGAACTCACCACGGCGGTTTTCGGCACAAACATGGTTTTCATCGACCGTTCGACCGGCATCCGTACTTCGGCATACATCCCGGCTTTTAGCTCCTGCGCCTGGTTGCTGACATCAAACTCGGCCATCATCGCCCTGTTTTCTTCGACCAGACTGCGGGCGCTGCGGGACAGTTTTGCGGTAAACACCCGCTCCGGCATGGCATTGACGCCAAACGACACGGTGCTGTTGGCCGGCAACTGATTGGCATACGACTCGGGAATGGCCACGGTCAGCCGCAGCGTCCGGCTGTCTTCGAGAATAAACAACGGCTTTCCGGCTTCGCCCGCACCGACCAGTGCACCGGGGCTGATGTTCCGTTCAATGATCACCCCGTCGAACGGCGCCATGATGGTCAGGTAACCGGCCAGCTGCGATTTAGCCTGCCAGTTGGAGCGCGCCGACTGGATGTTTCCACGGACGGCTACCACCATCGCACTGTCGGCCTGCATCCGGGCTTCTGCCTGATCCAGTTCGTTGAGCGACACGGCCCCTTCTGTTTTGCTCGTCAGCTGAAGCCGGTGATACGTAGCCTTGCTGGCCCGGTACCGCGACAGCTGCTCCACCAGTGACGCCTCCCTTGCCTCGATTTCGGCCTTTGCCTGACTGATTTCGGCCAGCACTTCGGGCGCTTCCAGCCGCGCCAGTACCTGACCTTTGCGTACCCACGTGCCCCGGTCAACGCGGATGACGCTGACATAGCCTTTTACTTTGGCATAAAGGTTTACACGGTTCCAGGGCTTCAGTTCGCCGGGCAACACTACCTGCTTACGCGGCTGTAGTTCACGAACTTCGGCGACCTCAACCGCCTGTATTACCGGCTCTCTGGCCGCTTCTTTTTTCTCACTGACGGCTGATGTACAGGAGACGACACCGGCCATTACCGGCATAATTCCCAATAAGCCACTGAATCGTTTCATACCGGAACAGATACGGCCGCTACGGGCCTTTGTCGATTGATAAGTTGTTAAGCGGGTCATGATTATGCCGTTAAGACGGTTTGTTCGTCATAGTATTTACTGTCAGGGTCTTCCGGATCAAGGGAGACCGACTGCACCGATGCGCTGGACTGGAACTGCGTGAATACACAGGGCAAAATCAGCAGCGCGGCAATCGTCGATGCCACAAGCCCGCCAATCACGGCCTGCCCGAGCGGGGCAATCTGGTCGCCGCCTTCGCCGAGGCCCGACGCCATCGGCAGCATACCGGCAATCATAGCGATACTCGTCATCAGAATCGGCCGGATCCGGCTGTTGGCCGCCATCAGCACCGCCCGCCGGCCGTCGCCCAGGGTAACCCGCAGGTTTTCGGCGTTGGTGACCATCAGAATGGCGTTGGCCACCGACACCCCGACCGACATAATCAGCCCCATGTACGATTGCAGGTTCAGCGAGGCTCCGCAGGCCAGCAACATCAGCAACGCCCCGGCCACTACCGCCGGAATGGCCGACAGAATGACCAGCGCCAGCTTAAACGACTGGTAATTGGCACTGAGCAACAGGAAGATGATCACAATAGCGACCAGCAGGCCCATTTGCAGGCTGCTCAGCGTATCGGTCAGGAGTTTGGTCTGCCCCCGCATCTCGACAAGCACACCTCGCGGCGGATCGCCGGCCTCGCGGATTACCTGCTGCACCGCTTTGGTAGCCGTACCCAGATCAATGTCGTGGAGGTTGGCCGTAATCGTTACCAGCCGGTTCGGGCCTGAGCGGTCGTATTGCCCCGGCGTGGTTTCTTCCGAGAAGGTCGCCACATCTGACAAGACCGGCCGCATGGTACCCGACCGCAGCGGAATGTTGCCGATGTCGTCAACCGACGTCATTTCGTACTCCGGAATCTGCACCTGCACCTGATAGGCCAATCCTTTTGCATCGTCGAGCCACAGGTTTTTGTCGGTAAACCGGCTCGATGAGGTAGCCGCTACCATCGACCGGGCCACCTGGGTCGAAGTTACGCCCAGCTGACCGGCCCGTTCACGGTCCATATTGATCCGCAACACGGGGTACGACAACGGCTGGGCAATCTGCACATCCCGCAAAAAAGTAATTGCCTTCATCCGCGCCTCAATCTGACGCGCAAACCGGCCGGCTTCCTTCAGGTCTTTCGACGCCACGGTGATTTCAATCGGTGTCGACGCGCCCTGGCTCATGATCTTATCCACCAGTTCAATCGGCTCAAACGACACCCGTGTATCCGGCATGTCTTTAGCGATTCGTGTCCGCAGCGCTTCTTTGAACGCATCCATGTTTACGGCATGGTCTTCGTTGAGCGACACCTGCAAAACCGCTTCGTGCGGGCCGCTGTTGAAGACGAAAATGTTCGATGTGCCATAACTCGACGGTACATTCCCGACAAAGGCCGATGAAATGTCTACATTATCCGCCCCGGCTTCTGCCTTGATGATGTCGAGGACTTTCAGCGTGGCCTTTTCGGTTCGTTCTACCCGCGTTCCGTCCGGCACCCGTAACCGCATCTGAAACTGATGGCTGTTGGCATGCGGCAGAATATCGGTTCCGATCAACTGAAAACACACGACAATCACCACCAGGCTGATCACAAAATAGCCTGTCACGGCCAGCGTGCGGTGTTTCAGCAGGCGGCGCAGGGTCGTGGTATACCGTTGCTTAAATCGTTCGAATCCTGTGGCGTTTCGGGACGGATGCAGGTCGTCGTCAATCATCATTGCTTCCTCCTCCAGATCGAGTGCCAGCGTGGCCGGCTCATGGTTGTGATGGGTTTTCAGCAGCCAGTTCGACAATACCGGAACAATAGTCTGCGACAGCAGGAACGACGCGATCATGGCAAAACCAACCGATAGCGACAGCGGCAGAAACATGGATCGCGGCACGCCCGTCATGACCATCGCCGGGGCAAACACGGCCAGAATACACAACAGAATCAGCACCTTCGGAAACGCAATTTCCTTACAGGCATCCCAGATAGCCACCGCCTTAGGTTTGGCTAACGCGCCCCGTTGCATACTCATGTGCTGGTGAATGTTTTCAATCGTTACCGTCGATTCATCGACCAGAATACCGATGGCCAGTGCCAGCCCCGACAGGGTCATGATGTTGATGGTCTGCCCGAAGAGGTTGAGCAGCAGCACTGCCGACAGCACCGAAACCGGAATGGTCAGCACCACAATGATCACACTCCGCCAGTCGCGCAGAAACAGCAGCACCATCAGCCCCGTCAGCACAGCCCCGAGAATACCCTCCGTCACGAGACTTTTCAGCGCGTTGGTCACATAAACCGACTGGTCGAATTCATAGGCGATTTTCACATCTTCGGGGACGGCATTCTGTAACGCCGGCATGGCCTTACGGATGTTGTTGACCACATCCAGCGTCGAGGCATCAGCCTTTTTCACCACCGGAATGTACACCGCCCGGCGCCCGTTGACGAGCGCGTAGCTTACCGTGATATCGGCTCCGTCTTCGACCGTACCAATGTCGCGGACAAACACGGTCGGGCCCGTTCCGGTCCGGATCGGAATGTTCAGAAAATCTTCGGGACGCCGCACGAGCGAGTTCACCGGCGTCATCAGCGCCCGGTCACCAATCCGGATATTGCCGGCCGGCGAGGGCTGGTTGTTAGACACAATGGCCTTAATAACCTCTTCGGGCGTCAGTTTATAGCTCCGGACCAGTTGCGGATCGACCTTGATCACGACCGTACGCTGATTACCTCCGAACGGCGGCGGGCTGGATACGCCTTCAATGCGTGAGAACATCGGCCGCACCCGCGACGACGCAAAGTCCTGAATTTCATTGAGCGAACGGGTCTGGCTTTCAAACACCAGCTGTCCGACCGGTACCGAACTGGCATCGAACCGGACTACCTGCGGCGGCACCGTGCCTTCGGGCATATACGCCTTGGCCCGCGATACATTGTTGGCTACCTCGGCCGCTGCCTGGGCCATGTCGGTACCCGGATAAAACTGAAGCCGGATCAGCGACAGGCCCTGAATGGTTTTCACCTCTACATCGCGGATACCCGACACGTAAAGAAAGTGGTCCTGATATCGCGTCGCAATGAAGCCGTCCATCTGGTCGGGAGCCATGCCGCCGTAAGGCTGCACCACATAAATGGTGGGCAGGTTCAGTGCCGGAAAAATATCGACCGGAATGGTCCGGAGCGACATAACGGAGAAAAACAGGATACCGATAACAGCCACCAGCACCGAAATCGGCTTTCGGAGCGCCGAGCGAATGAGTTGATACATAGTCTTGCGTGATGTTGGTTTTGGGCCGGACCGGCCTTAGTTTACCTGATTCATGAATAGCGGCAGATCGCCTTCAGCGGCCGCTTTGAGCAACAGAGCACGCCAGACGTTGCTGTTGGCCACATACCAGTCTACTTCTGCACGGTTCAGCGTTACGAAACTCTGCACCAGGGTGGGCAGGTCGGTCAGTCCGTTTCCGTAGCGGGCGCGGGCCTGTTCGTAGGCCTTACGGGCGGCCACCAGCTGGACGGGTGCCAGCCGGGCTTGTTCGAGGGCCACCTCATACTGCGTGTCGGCCTCACGGCTCTGGCGGTTCAGCCGCAGTTGCTGGTCATGGTAGAGCTGCCGGAAACGTTCGACCTGAAACTGTTCGCTTTTAAAATCCTGCCTAGCCCGTAACATGCCCGTCAGGTTCCAGCGGGCCACTACGCCCAGCAGGTAGTTGGATACCTGATACGAAATTCCGCTGACCAGATCGGTCCGGTAAGCATCACCGTTATTGGCTACGCCCGACCCGCGTGCCCAGCCCGCCCCGACCAGCGAAATCACCGGCATCCCCGACCGCTGCACGGCCAGGCTACGGGCCCGGGCGGCATCCACCTGCGACTGGAAAAAGCGGAGCGACGGATTTTTCAGAAAGGCATTGGCTGCGTTGGCCGGGAGCACCGGCAGCGCCGTATAAAACCGCATGCTGTCGACCTGCACGCTGTCCTGAACCCTGCCCGTCAGCTCCGACAGGCGCAGACGCTGCACGCGGGCGCGCTGGCGGCTGTCGAGCAGCAGCAGTTGAGCACGGGCCAGTTCGGCAGTAGCCAGCGCACTGTCGACACCCGCCCGCATCCCGGAGCGTACACCCGCATCAACCGTCCGTTTGAACGTGCGCGCCCGTTCGAGGTTGGCCCGCTGAATGTCTACGAGTTTTTGCTGAATCAACAGGACCAGATACGCATCGACCGTACGGATCTGATGCTGAAAGAGTTCATTGTCCAGATCGGCCTGCGAGCGGTTCACATCGGCCTGCGCAGCATTGATACTGGCTTTTACCCGGCCAAACGTGACAGCGCGCCACTCAATAACGGCGGAGGTAAAGCTGCCGAAAACGCCCTGGTGGATGTTCTCCGGTCGTATGCCCCCCGAGGTCGAAATGTTCGTCCCTTCATTCGGAAAAAACGAGCCGGTCAGGCTATTGTTGGTAGAATAGGTGTACTGGTCCTGCACAATGACCACCGGCAGCAGGTCCGTTTTGCTGGCCTGCAACCGGCCTTTGGCACTGCTGACTTCGGCCTGTTTGGCTTTCAGAAACGGATATTGCTGCGTGGCCTGATCAAGTACCTGGGATAAGGAGAGCGATTGACCCGCCACGGGCAGTAGCGGTGCCATGTAGACCGCAGCCAGCCAGCCAATCCAGGGCCGTAGCCGGCAGCCGCCGGCATGCGTATTCATCAATAGTTTTTCAAAACAGAGCATAACAGGCAACAAGTACATTCAGGTTGTAGCCGCAAAAAAATAGCTCAATTCTGGAAACATTTGGGAATCCGGAGCCTGAATCGGTAAATCAGACCGTATTTATTGCCTTTTCCCTATAAAGTTCCGGAAATCCCGTCAATCCCGTAATGCTGGCAGAAGATTCAGGAAAAGGGCGACCACGTGGCTATTAAAAGGGCGACCGCGTGGCTATTAATCGGAAAGGGCGACCACGTGGCTATTAAAAGGGCGACCACGTGGGGTCGCCCGTACGGGGGCGGGGCGGGGAATTTGGGGAATATTCCAGATTGTTTCCAGAATTGATGCCTACTTTCGTTATCCCGTAGAGACGCAATATCTTGCGTCTCCTCCCAAATTCGCCGTTACAATGTTATGAAAATGCTGGTTGTTGAAGATGAACGGGGGCTGGCCGAAAGCGTTTCCGCTTATTTAACAAAAGAAGGGTTTATCTGCGAAATTGCGTCGACCTACGCCGAGGCTGATGAGAAAATTTTCCTCTACCGCTACGACTGCGTAGTGGTGGATCTGACCTTGCCGGGCGGCGATGGCTTTTCACTGATCAAGAGCCTGAAGTCCCTTTCGGCAACCACCGGCATTATTATCATTTCGGCCCGCGACGCGCTCGAAGACAAAATCAAAGGCCTCGAAATCGGGTCCGACGACTACCTGACCAAGCCTTTCCACCTGTCGGAGCTGAATGCGCGGGTCAAATCGCTGATCCGTCGCCGGAATTTCGGCGGGCACAATGAAATCCGCTTTCAGGAAATTCAGGTCTTACCTAATTCAAGGAAGGTGTATATTCATGACCGCGAAACCCCGTTGTCGCGCAAGGAATACGACCTGCTGCTCTATTTCCTGTCGAACATTGACGTAGCCCTGACCAAAGTTTCGATCGCTGAGCACCTTTGGGGCGACGACATCGACTCGGCCGACTCGCTCGACATGGTGTATTCGCATATTAAAAACCTGCGCCGGAAGCTCATTGAGAAAGGAGCTGCCGACTACGTCAGATCCATCTACGGCATCGGGTATAAATTCGGACTTTCGTGAAGCTGCTGACCAAAACCAACCGCGTTTACCTCTCTTTTTCGACGGGCATTTACCTGCTGACGGCGCTGGCGTTCTATGCCATCATCAAGCTGGTCATTTACGACGAAGTCGAGAGCCGGTTGCTGGTCGAGAAACGGGATTTTGAAGCTTACATTCAGGCCCATAACAGCTGGCAGGGGGGCTACTTTGTGGAGAATAAAATTGCGGTGGTGCCCGTTAAACACGCTTTACCCACCGAAGACTTTAAGGATACCCTGATCCTCAACCGGTATGACCACGAACTGGTCCCCTTCCGCGAACTGACTTATTATACCCGCATCAACGGGCAGGCCCACCGCGTATCGATCCGCAAGTCGCTTATTCAGTCCTATCGGCTGATCGAAGTCATCACGGTGTCGATGATCGCCTTTCTGAGTCTGCTGTTCCTTTGCTCCTTCTGGTTCCAGAGCCGCCTTTCAGGTCAGTTGTGGCAACCGTTTTACAACACCTTAGCAAAAGTCCGGAAGTTTGACCTGAGCAGCAGTACGCCCCTCCACTTGCCGGCCGAAGAAATTACTGAGTTCAACGAGTTGAACGATGTGTTACAGAAGATGTCGGAAAAAATTCATCAGGACTACCAGAGCCTGAAGGAATTTACCGAAAATGCGTCCCACGAAATCCAGACGCCCCTCGCCCTGATCAACGCCCGGGTTGAGCAGTTGATCCAGTCGGACACCCTGACCGAATCCCAGTCTTACTGGCTGGATGAGATTTACCGGGCCTCACGGCGGATGTCGAAACTAAACCAGGGCTTACTGCTGCTGGCCAAAATTGAAAACCGCCAGTTTGCCGATGTCGATCTGGTTGATCTCTACGTGCTGATTACCGAAAAACTCTGCGACATGGATGAGGTTCTACAGCATAAACAACTGCGGGTTTTCACCAAAGGCACTGCCACCTTCCCGCGTATGCTGCCGGTGGTTCTGGCCGAAGTCCTGCTGAGCAATCTGGTCTCTAACGCCATCAAACACAACGTTCCCGGCGGGCTGATCCGCATCGAATCTACTACCGGCCAGCTGTGTATCAGCAACACCGGCCCCGCCCCGACCATCCCGCCCGACCGCCTGTTCGAACGGTTCAAAAAAGGCAGAGACGCAACACCTTACGTCTCCCCTACGCCCCATGATAATGAGGGTATGGAAACAATTGGAGAAGAAAACGCCCCGAAACAGTACGCCCCGATGAATTCAGTCGGGCTGGGGCTGGCCATCGTCAAACAAATCGGCGACAGCTACGGTCTGACCATCACCTATACGTTTGCTGATGGCGAACACCGCATCTGTCTGCGCTAACCGGCTTTCCGGGTGTCATTCGCTCGTTTATCTGACCAAAATGCCGTCGGCTGAGTTTATGAGCCATGAACCATGTGTGACGAGGCCATGAAGACCTTAAATTTCAAAACAAATATAACGACTGACGACGCTATTGAGGCGGTAACCCTCCCGCTGAATGCTATTGAACCGCTTGACGGCTGGAACATTGATCCGCAGCATCAGGATCACCTGTTAACCGTACAAACCGTCGACAACCGCGTATCGGAGCAAATTATCGCCGCCGTTGAAAAAGCCGGTTTTCAGGCTACCCTGATTCCTGAACTGTCCGATCTGTAGAGACGCAACATCTTGCGTCTCGGTTTGCAGCTTGCGGCTCGTTTTGCGGCTTGCGGCTTGCGGCTCATTTTGCATCGCGCAGCTCGTTTTGACGGCCACGAATCAGCCTGCCGGTGAGGAGACGCAAGATGTTGCGTCTCTACTGTTATCTTTGCCGGTATGTGGAAAAAAATCTGGATTGGATTGGGGGGGCTGCTGCTTATTGCCGGTATCTGGCAGCGCGAACTGATTAGTTACGGCTGGATGCAGGGGCGCGGGCAGTTGCGGATTCTCTGGAATACACGGCCTGTTCCCGACGTCCTGAGCGATCCGGCAATCCCTGATTCAACAAAACAAAAAATAAAACTAATTCAGGAAATTAAGCGTTTTGCCATTGATTCTCTTGGATTAAACCCATCCGGAAGCTACGAGTCGTATTATGATCAGCAGGGAAAGCCGATCCTTTGGGTCATTACGGCAGCGGAACCTTACCGGCTGGTCGCCCGCGAATGGACCTTCCCGATTCTGGGTACATTTTCGTACAAGGGCTTTTTTGACAAAGACCGGGCCGATCAGCAGCAACAGGAACTCAAAAAAGAAGGATATGACACCCGGATCGGTGAAGTATCGGCCTGGTCGACGCTGGGTTTTCTGAACGATCCGATTTTGTCGAGCATGACCGACCGGCCCGTGGGCAGTCTTGCCGAGCTGATCATCCATGAGCTGACGCACGGTACGCTGTTCATTAAAAATAGCCTGGAGTACAACGAAAATCTCGCCGATTTCGTAGGTGAGTACGGGGCGCTCCGGTTTCTGGCAGCCCGATACGGTACCGGGTCCGGGCCGTATAAGGAGTATCTGGCCGATAAATCATTCTTTGACCGGTACGATGAACATGTGCTGCGCGGGACCCGTAAACTGGATAGTTTGTATCATTCTTTTACGCCGTCTATGTCAGTTCCGGTAAAAGATACGTTAAAATGGCAGCTTATCCGGCAGATTGTGGCAACGTCTGACTCGTTATATGATCAACGGGAACAATCCATGCTCAAAAAACGTCGTTTAAACAGGAAGAATCTTCCGAATAATGCCTATTTCATTGGCTATCTGACCTACCGGAAACAACAGAACCGGTTCAGAACGGAGTTTGAGCAAAAATTCGGGGGTAATTTTACACGCTATTTTACATACCTTAAACAAACCTATCCGTCGCTCTGAGACGGTTTTGGCACTATGAAGAAATTGCTGGGCGGGCTCTTATTGGCAGTGACTGTCGCGTTTGGATTTACAACGATTGAAAATCCATTGGCGAATGCCTATCGCCGTATTGTGAACAACAGCTTCGGGCCAGGCGAGCGGATTGAATACCGGGTCCATTACGGGTTTATCAATGCAGCCGAAGCAACCGTCGATGTGGCCCCTGCTCTTTATAAAGTCAATGACCGGCCTTGTTTTAAAGTCAATGTCTTTGGCCGTACAACCGGCGCGTTTGATCTGGTCACACGGGTACGGGATACGTGGCGTTCCTACGTCGATACCGGCGCCATTCTGCCGCAGCGTTTCTACCGGAATATTCAGGAAGGAAATTACCGGAAAGAAGAAAACGTGACGTTCAACCATTTTTCCAATACCGCTAAGTCGGAAGAAAAAGTCGACACTGACGTTTTCAAAGTACCTGACAATGTCCACGATGTCGTCAGCGGCTATTTCTTCCTGCGGACGATTGATTTCAACAAATTCGGCATTGGTCAGGTGATAGAAGTACCGGCGTTTTTCGACGATAAGATCTACAACATGAAGGTCAAATATCAGGGGAAAGCCGTCCTGAAAACAAAATTCGGCAAGATCAATGTCATTAAACTAAATCCGGTTATGCCGCCCAACGGCTTCTTTAAAGATGAAGATTCCATCCGGATCTGGGTCTCCGATGATAACAATAAAGTACCGATGAAGGTGGAGGTCGACCTCGCCATCGGCTCCCTCGATATGGACATCCGCGACTACGGCGGACTGAAGCAGGACTTTCGTTTTTTTAAGTAAGGTTTTTAACCACAGAGTACACTGAGGTTGAGCACTGAGTTACACAGATAAAAACTTTGTGCAACTCAGTGCCTGAACTCCGTGTACTCTGTGGTTTCTTTTTATTTCGAACAACCCGTCACCTTGTAGATTTTCCCGTCTGTTTTGGTAAAAAAGTAGAGCTCCTGATTGAGCCCCTGGCCAATCCTGAAGTCGGTTTTCCGGGTACCGGTCAGCTCGCGGAAAGAGGTTAGCTTACCGTTGAGCTCAATGTCCAGCTCATGCACGACAGCCTGCCGGCCGATGGCCAGTTCACGGTTTTCTACGTAATACACCCGCCCGTTTACAATATCGCCGAACACGTATTTGCCGGTCAACAACGGGATGGTTTTGCCGGCATAAACAAAGCCCCCCGAGAAAGCATTGCCTTCGTCGTGATCATACTGCGCAACGGGGTAGATATAACCCATCGACCGGTCGTTAGCCGGTAAGGCATAGACTTTGTCCATTTTACCGCGATAGTTCATCACGTAAGTCCCCTCGCGTTCCGGCCATCCGTAATCGGCACCGGCAATACCCAGGTTGAGTTCTTCGAGTTGTGTCTGACCAATGTCTGAAATCAGCATTTTACCGTCGGGCGCCCAGCAGATACGGTTAGGATTCCGGAAACCACGGCAGTAGACTTCATCGGCCGTAGCCGGATCACCGTCGCCCATATACGGATTCGATGCCGGAATGCCGTACTGTCCGTTTTTGCTGTTATTTCCCAGCGGATCAATCCGCAGGACCGAACTCCAGATACGGCTTTTATCGCGGCAGATAAACGGAAAACCGTTTTCGGTACACCCTCCGTCGCCGATTCCGATATACAGCAAGCCGTAATCAGGGCTGCCGCGTTTCGCCAGCGGGTTGAACGTCAGTTCCTGCATGCCATGCATCGACGCTACCATATTTACCCGGAACAGTTCCCGGCCGGTTCCGGCAAAGGCGGGGCTCGCCGGATCCGTCATTTTCCACTCGGTTACCACCCACTGTAAGGCTACCTTTACCGAATCGGCATACGCAAAATCGGCAGGTTTTGCCCCCGCTTTTTCGGTATGCGATGTATAGAGAAGACCGTTCCGGTAAAAATCCGGATGAAACGCAAAACTACCAAAGCCGGTCCCCAGTCCGGGCGAGTTGATCATCGCCGGCCGCTCCTTAGCCATGTCCATAAAGACCAGCATATCGGCCCCCTTCATTTCGTACAGCAAGCCCCGTATATCAACCACAAACTGCCGGTCAGGCAGGCCGTTCGCGCCAGGCAACACCAGCATTTTGGTGATGCGGGCCAGAGGCGTTTGTTTGGCCGTGGCGGGTGCGGTGGTGACCTCCGTCAGGGTGACCCGTAATCCTGATTTCTGAATACGGGCCGGTATCGGGTCCGGGACCGACGGCCTTGCGTCTGCAGTTTCCGCTTTCGGTTTCGGCTGCTGATGCAGATACGCCAGCAGAGCGCTGAGGTCACTCTCCGACAGGTCGGGGAAGGCGGGCATATACTGGTTGTACTCCTTAAACAACCGGAGGCCCCGTACATCGCCCCCTTTGATGACTTCCGGAGCATTGCGGATAAACGCAGTGATCCAGGGCCCCGACATCTCACCGGTGATACCGGCCAGATTGGGTCCGATTCCTTTTTGCCGGAAATTATGGCACGTGGTGCAGGTTGCCTGAAAAAGCGCCTGCCCCCTGGCTATCACCGTTTTGTCGGCCGAATAGGCCGCAGCGGTTGTGATGGGTTTGGCCGTAGCTTTACCGGCCATTTGTTGGGCAAAGCCCCCTGTGCTGATACTGAGAAGGGCTGCCAATACAAAATACCACCCTGTTCGTTGATGAGGACGGGTCAATCTATGCGTTTCCTGTTGATTCATGGCAACTTAGAAAGGAAACTGCCGCCCGTTTTTACTACCCCTTCCGCAGAACCCTGTATCATGCTAAAAATATATTTCTTATTGGTTTTGTTCTGCAAATCAAAAATGTGTTTCTTTGACACATTCTAAGCTTTTTTTCCATCCTGCTCCCAAATTTGCTTTTAGCATGGAACACGCATACGTCATAGGCATCGACTATGGCACTGACTCGGTGCGCGCACTTGTCGTGAATGCACTAACCGGCCAATCTGTTGGCACGCATGTCCACGAATACATCCGCTGGAAACAGGGCAAATACTGCAACCCCTCGGCTTCGCAGTTCCGCCAGCACCCCCTTGATTATCTGGAGGGATTAGAAGCCTCGGTCAAAGGCGCATTGGCCAATCTTCCCGACGAAGTACGACAAAACATTAAAGGCATTTCGGTTGATACGACGGGCTCAACACCCTGCGCGGTCGACGAAACCGGTACGCCGCTGGCTTTACTGCCGGCATTTGCCGAAAATCCCAACGGTATGTTTATCCTCTGGAAAGACCATACCGCCAACGCCGAAGCGGAAGAAATCAATCAGCTGGCCCATCACTGGGATACCGACTATACCAAATACGTGGGCGGTATTTATTCGTCGGAGTGGTTCTGGGCGAAGATCCTGCGTACCCTGCGGGCCGACGAAACCATCCGTGACAAGGCCTTCTCCTGGGTCGAACACTGCGACTGGGTGTCGGCGGTGCTGACGGGCAACACCGATCCGCTGACGATGAAGCGCAGCCGGTGCGCGGCCGGCCACAAAGCCATGTGGCATGCTGAATTCAACGGCTTACCGGCCGAAGATTTCCTGACAAAACTTGACCCGCTCCTGGGCGGACTGCGCGGCCGGTTATTCCATGACACCTATACCGCTGACGAAGCAATGGGCACCATTTCGGCCGAATGGGCGGAAAAACTGGGCATTCCAGCCGATGTGGTGATCGGGGTCGGGGCGTTTGATGCGCACATGGGAGCGGTCGGAGCCGACATTAAGCCGTATTCGTTTGTGCGGGTGATCGGTACCTCGACCTGCGACATGCTGATCGCACCGAACGACGAAATCGGTCACCTGCTGATCCGTGGTATCTGCGGTCAGGTCGACGGGTCGATCATTCCGGGTATGCTGGGTATGGAAGCCGGTCAGTCAGCATTCGGCGATATTTATGCCTGGTTCCAGCGCGTTATTCTGAGCGGTCTGGACGGCTTGCTGCCTGCCGATGAACTGGCAGCACTGACCAAAAAGCTTATTCCGTCGCTGTCGGAGAAAGCCGCCAACCTGCCGGTTACCGAGAACGATCCGGTATCGGTTGACTGGATGAACGGCCGCCGCACACCCGACGCCAACCATACGGTGAAGGGGGCGATCACCGGTCTGAATCTGGGCAGTGATGCCGTGCAGATCTTTAAATCATTGGTGGAAGCCACGGCCTTCGGGTCGAAAAGCATTGTACAACGTTTCCTCAGCGAAGGTGTACCGATTAAGGAAGTGATTGCCATCGGCGGGGTTGCCAAGAAGTCGCCGTTTGTGATGCAGACACTGGCCGACGTGCTGAACATGCCGATCAAGGTAGCGAGTTCAGACCAGGCCTGTGCGCTGGGAGCGGCCATGTGTGCAGCCGTGGCGGCGGGTCTGTACCCGACCATGCAGGATGCCCAGGCATCGATGTCGTCCGGTTTCGACGCTGAATACCATCCCCGCCCTGCGCTGGTGCCGGTCTACGAAGCGCTGTACGCTAAATACCGGAAGATCGGGCAGTTTATTGAGGGGTAATACTTTTTTGTCATCCGGCGAAGAAGAGCTACCTGGCCATTGAATGTTATCAGATCCCTCGCAGGCTCGGGATGACAAAGGTACGTAGAACATTATTCAAAGATTAGCAAGCAACCGGGGCTTTGTACCCTAATTTGTTGCCAATAGAACTAGTATGATCAACCTAAATCAATTTGAAGTCTGGTTTGTTACGGGCAGCCAGCATCTGTATGGCGAAGAAACGCTTCGCACGGTCGATGAGCATTCGAAAATCATTGCCGACTCATTTGACCAGTCACATCAGATTCCGGTGCGGGTCGTGTTTAAACCTGTGGTGAAAACCCCCGACGAAATCTACGCCATCTGTCAGGAAGCCAACGTGGCGCCTAACTGTATCGGTATTATCGCCTGGATGCATACCTTCTCCCCTGCCAAAATGTGGATACGGGGCCTGAATGTGCTCAAAAAACCACTGTTACATTTACATACACAGTTTAACCGCGACATTCCGTGGGGCGACATCGACATGGACTTCATGAACCTGAACCAGTCGGCCCACGGCGACCGCGAGTTTGGCTTCATCATGACCCGCATGCGCCTGAACCGCAAAGTAGTGGTTGGTCACTGGCAGCAGGACGATGTGATTCAGGCCATTAACGTCTGGTCACGCGTGGCAGCAGCGCGGTACGACATGCAGGGCGCAAAATTCGTCCGTTTCGGCGACAACATGCGGCAGGTAGCCGTGACCGACGGCGATAAGGTAGCGGCCGAAATGACATTCGGGTTCGCCGTAAACACCCACGGGGTCGGCGATCTGGTGAAGGTGATCAACCAGGTATCCGATGCGTCGATTGATCAGCTCGTGATCGAATACGAACAGAAATACCGGCTGGTGGAGAGCCTGCACAAAGGCGGTGCCCAGCATCAGTCCCTGCGCGAAGCGGCCCGTATTGAGCTGGGTATGCAGCATTTCCTGCAGGACGGCGGCTACAAGGGGTATACCAACACCTTCGAAGACCTCCACGGCATGGAGCAGTTGCCGGGCATTGCCTCGCAGCGGCTGATGGCTGCCGGTTACGGATACGGCGGTGAAGGCGACTGGAAAACAGCCGCGATGGTACGGGCGCTGAAAGTGATGGCCAGCGGTATGCCGGGCGGTAACTCGTTCATGGAAGACTACACCTACCACTTCGACCCGAATAACAAGCTGGTCCTCGGTGCGCACATGCTCGAAATCTGCGAGTCGATAGCCGACGGGAAAGCCTCCTGCGAAATTCACCCGCTGGGTATCGGCGGGAAAGCCGATCCGGTCCGGCTTGTGTTCAACACGGCCGGTGGTCCGGCGCTGAACGTGTCACTGATCGACATGGGTAACCGGTTCCGTCTGCTGGTCAATGAGGTCGATGCCGTAGCCGCCGAACATGAACTGCCGAAACTGCCGGTAGCGCGCGTGCTCTGGAAACCGAAACCAGACATGCAGACCGCCTGCGCCGCCTGGATTTATGCCGGTGGTGCCCACCATACGGTCTACAGCCAGAACCTGACGACCGAGTACATCAACGACTTCGCCGACATGGTTGGCGTTGAACTGGTGGTTATCGACAAAGACACAAACCTCCGCCAGCTCCGCAACGAGCTCCGGTGGAATGAGATGTATTACAAAAACGCGTAATTCTGGTTGCTGATGGTTCTGCGTTGCTGGTTGTTATCAGCAACACAGAACCATCAGCAACAATCCAGAACCATCCGGAATAACGAACTCATGTATAAATCCTTAAAAGAAGCCTGTTTCGAGGCGAATATGCAGTTGCCGAAGCTGGGGCTGGTGCTCTTTACGTTTGGCAACGTCAGCGCCGTCGACCGCGACCGGGCCGTGTTTGCCATCAAACCCAGCGGCGTGCCCTATGACCTGCTGAAACCCGACGACATCGTGATTCTTGATTACGATGCAAACGTGGTGGAAGGCACAATGCGGCCCTCGTCGGATACCAAAACCCACGCGCTGCTCTATAAAACGTGGCAAGACATCGGCGGTATTTCGCACACGCACAGCACCTACGCAGTGGCCTGGGCACAGGCCGGTATGGACATTCCGATTTTCGGAACGACCCACGCCGATCATACACATCAGGACATTCCCTGCGCCCCGGTACTGACCGACGCCATGATCGACGGCGATTATGAGTATGAAACCGGCAACCAGATTTTTAACTGCTTTGCCGATAAGGGCTTATCGCACAAGGAAATGGAAATGGTGCTATTGCAGAATCACGGACCGTTTACCTGGGGAAAAACCGCCGAAAAAGCCGTCTATAACTCCGCCGTGCTGGAAGAAGTGGCCCGGATGGCTTACCTGACGCTTCAGATTAATCCGGCCACCGAACGCATCAAGGACACGCTCCGGATGAAGCATTACGAACGCAAACACGGCAAAAACGCCTATTACGGACAAGGATGTTAATTTTTGCTCCACAGGCACATGGTTACAGTAGAAAACACCCTGCGGCTAATTATGTGCCTGTGTGGCCTTTAAACCTAAACCTCAACCCATGCAGCTTGGCTTAGAAACGCTCGATTACATTATCTTTCTGGTTTATTTCGTCATTGTGGCTTCGTATGGCTTCTGGGTCTACAAGAACAAGGGTAGCCAGAACGCCGACTCCAAAGACTTTTTCCTGGCCGAAGGCTCCCTGACGTGGTGGGCCATCGGCGCCTCGATCATCGCTTCCAACATTTCGGCCGAACAGTTTATCGGTATGAGCGGGCAGGCCTTTCAGCTGGGTCTGGCCATTTCGGTGTATGAGCTCGTCGGTGGTTTCTCGCTGATTATCATCGCGGTGTACTTTCTGCCGATGTACATCAAGAACAAGATTTACACCATGCCGCAATTTCTCGAAATGCGGTACGACGGCCGGCTGGCCACCATCATGGCCGTTTTCTGGCTGTTTCTGTACATCCTGGTTAACCTCACCTCCATTATCTACCTGGGAGCGCTGAGTCTGGAAAAAATGACCGGTTTCGGCTTCATGCCCTGCGCCATTTTCCTGACCGTTTTCGCCGTGATCATCACCCTGGGCGGTATGAAGGTAATCGGCTACACCGACGTCATTCAGGTGGTTTGCCTCGTGGTTGGCGGTCTGGCAACTACCTATCTGGCGCTGGAACTGCTGTCGACCAAAGTCGGTACGGGTGCGGGCGTGTTTGAAGGGCTGAGCCTGATCCGTCAGAAAGCCGACGATCACCTGCACATGATGTTTGAGAAAGGGCAGTATCAGGTCTACGACGGCAAGGGCGGCACCATTGACGCCTACAAACAGTTGCCGGGCATGATGATGTTTATCATTGGCGGTCAGTGGATTGTAAACTTTAACTACTTCGGCTGTAACCAGTACATGACGCAGCGGGCCCTCGGTGCCGACCTGACCACAGCCCGTAACGGGGTACTGTTCGCCGGTTTTCTGAAGGTGCTCATGCCGTTCATCGTCGTGCTGCCGGGGCTGGCGGCCTACGTTCTCTTCCAGGAACAAGCCGATCAGGCCATTATCAACGGCATTACCGAAAACGGCATCATCAAACCCGACAATGCCTACCCTGTTTTGCTGAATATTCTGCCGGTCGGACTGAAAGGAATGGCGTTCGCAGCCTTAACCGCTGCAATTGTTGCGTCACTGGCGGGTAAAGCCAACAGTATTTCGACTATTTATATGTTGGACATCCATAAGAAGTTCTTCAACCCGAACCTCGACGAAAAGCGTACAGTCTGGTTAGGACGTGTAGCCATTGTCGTTTCGTTTATTATTGCCCTGGCGATTAGTCCGTTTCTGAAGAACTTCGGGCAAGGATTTGAATACATTCAGGAGTACACCGGTTTTATTTCTCCGGGAATCCTTTCCATCTTTGTGCTGGGTTTCTTCTGGAAGAAAGCAACGGCCAACGGTGCGCTGGTGGCGGCCCTGCTGAGTATTCCGCTTTCGACGCTGTTCAAGTACTATGCTCCCGATATGCCGTTCCTGAACCGCATGGGTGTCGTGTTCTGGATCTGTACGCTGGTGCACATTACCATCAGCCTGCTGACGTCGAAAGGAAAAGACAGTCCGAAAGCGTTTGATGTACCGGCATCATCGTTCCGGACAACACCGGGATTCAAAGCCGGTGCGTTTGCCATTATTGCCGCTATTGTCCTGATTTATACAATATTTTGGTAAGAACGGGTGGCGGGCCCGACCCTGGGTTGAGTCCGCCGCTACAAACTACGTTTACTTATGTTTGAAAGCCGTTATGCTTCTTCGCCGAACGAAGTGAAGCAGATGGATACGGAGGCTCTCCGTAAGCATTTTCTGATTGAGAACCTATTTGTAGCAGATCAATGCTCGTGGGTTCTTTCGTTTTTTGATCGCTACATGACCGGCGGTGCCCTGCCGGTAGCTGGGCCGGTTAAACTCGAAGCGCCCGAAAACCTGAAAGCCAGCTACTTTCTGGAACGCCGGGAACTCGGTATCATCAACGTTGGCGGGGCCGGTAAGGTAACGGCCGGCGGTGACACCTACGAACTGGGCTACAAGGAAGCCCTCTACATCGGCCGTGGCACGCAGGATGTTCAGTTTGAGTCGGTTGACAGCAGTGCTCCGGCCAAATTTTACCTGAACTCTACCCCTGCCCATACGACCTATCCAACCCGTAAGGTATCCCGCGACGATGCCGACCGTGTGGAGCTGGGCAGCATGGAAACTGCCAACCACCGCGTTATCAATAAATTACTGGTAAACAGTGTATTACCGACCTGCCAGCTACAGATGGGCATGACCGAACTGAAGGCGGGCAGTGTCTGGAATACCATGCCTGCACACGTCCACGACCGGCGTATGGAGGTTTATTTCTACTTTGAAATCCCGCAGGGTCAGGCGGTGTGCCATTTCATGGGGCAGCCGCAGGAAACGCGCCACATCTGGATGCAGAACGAACAGGCGGTTATTTCACCGAACTGGTCGATTCACTCCGGCGCAGGCACGTCAAACTACACGTTCATCTGGGGCATGGCCGGCGAAAACCTCGACTACGGCGACATGGACTTCTGCGCGATTACTGAACTGAAATAATCAGACACCCCGGAACAGTGTTCCGGGGCTTTTTTATATAAGCCGGAGTATCCTTCCGGACGACAAACGTATGATCTCAATTTCTTTAGCAGGCAAAGTTGCCTTAGTAACCGGGTGCAAGCGCGGGATTGGTAAGGCCATGGCCGAAGCACTTGCCGAAGCCGGTGCCGATATTATCGGTGTATCTGCCAACCTTGAGCTGGAAGGCAGCGCCGTATCAAAAAGTGTAGAAGCCCTGGGCCGCAAATTCTACGCCTATCAGGCTAATTTCGGCGACCGTGCTTCGCTGAACGCTTTCATCAGTCAGGTAAAGGCTGATCATCCGGTGATTGACATTCTGATCAATAACGCCGGAACGATCTTACGCAAACCCGCCGCTGAACATCCGGACGAGTATTGGGACGAAGTGATTGCCATCAACCAGACGGCGCAGTTTATCCTGACCCGCGAAATTGGCCGCGATATGATTGCCCGTGGCAGCGGAAAAGTCATTTTCACCGCGTCGCTGCTAACGTTCCAGGGCGGCATCAATGTGCCGGGCTATGCCGCCAGCAAAGGCGCGGTAGGCAGTCTGGTGAAAGCATTCGCCAATGAGTGGGCCGGTAAGGGTGTTAATGTGAACGCCATTGCGCCGGGCTACATCTCTACCGATAATACCGAGGCCCTCCGCAACGATCCGGAACGCAGCCAGTCCATCCTGAGCCGGATTCCGGCCGGTCGCTGGGGCGAACCGGAAGATTTCAAAGGCCCGACCGTATTTCTGGCCTCAGATGCATCCAGCTACGTACACGGCACCGTCCTGACCGTCGACGGTGGCTGGATGGGTCGCTAATCTGTTGTTGTAATGTTTTGGAGCCCACAGCCAGGTAAGTTTTTAAAAACCTGCCGCTCATATGGGTAAAATGACGCACCGGCGGCTTTTATTCCAAAACGTTACAACAACATTACAACCTCTTCACAATGCCTCTTGAACAAACATGGCGGTGGTACGGCC
The DNA here is from genome assembly GCF_001870735.1 of Arsenicibacter rosenii. GTDB lineage: Bacteria > Bacteroidota > Bacteroidia > Cytophagales > Spirosomataceae > Arsenicibacter > Arsenicibacter rosenii. The sequence goes on from NZ_MORL01000004.1 coordinate 186,103, forward strand.
CGAAAGACCCTGTAAGCCTGTGGGACGTACGGCAGGCCGGTGCCACGGGTATCGTTTCCGCCCTGCATCATATTCCGAACGGTCAGGTTTGGACGGTCGACGAAATCAGTAAGCGCAAAGCCGAAATTGAAGCCGTCGGCTTAACGTGGTCGGTCGTGGAAAGCGTACCGGTCCACGAAGACATCAAAAAAGCGACCGGCAACTATAAGCAGTACATTCAGAACTATCAGGAATCGCTGGTGAATCTGGCACAGTGCGGCATCGATACGGTTTGCTATAACTTCATGCCGGTACTCGACTGGACGCGCACCGATCTCGACTACAAACTGCCCGATGGCTCGACGGCTCTCCGGTTCGATATGTCGGAGTTCTGCGCCTTTGAGGTATATATCCTGAAACGTCCCGGCGCGGAGGCTCACTATTCCGCCGCGCAGCTGTCGGAAGCCAAAGCATGGCTCGATCAGGCCACAGACGACGATGTCCGCCGGTTAACGCGGAACATCATTGCCGGTCTGCCGGGTAGTGAAGAAAGTTTTACGGTGGAGTCATTTGCCGAGGTGCTGCGGACCTACGATCACGTCGGCGATCAGGAGTTGCGGCAGAACCTGTACAGTTTTCTGCGCGACATCACCCCTGTTGCCGAAAATGCCGGTATTCTGCTCGCCATTCACCCCGACGATCCGCCGTACCCGATTCTGGGTTTACCACGCGTAGTCAGTACCGAAGCCGATGCCCGGCAACTGCTCGACGCTGCCGACAGCAAGCACAACGGTCTGTGTTTCTGTACCGGCAGCTATGGCGTCCGTGCCGATAATGACCTGACGGGAATGGTCGAACGGCTCGGCAACCGCATCAATTTCATTCACCTGCGGGCAACGAAACGCGACGAGCAGGGCAACTTCCACGAGGCCGATCACCTCGACGGCGATGTGGATATGTACGGAGTCATGAAAGCGCTCGTACTCGAACAGCGCCGCCGCCAGGCCGAAGGCCGCGAAGATTATCGCCTGCCTTTCCGCCCCGACCACGGTCACCGCATGCTCGATGATCTCAACCCGTCGAAGAAAACCAATCCGGGCTATACGGCCATCGGCCGCCTCCGGGGCCTTGCCGAACTGCGGGGTCTGGAGCTGGGTATCGAGCGGAGTTTATAAACCTCTTTCGGATGGCACGAGGCTGTTGATCATCAACTGTTTCGCGCCATCCAAAGGTCCAATAGCAGTCAGTCGAATCTGACTTTGATTAACTCACCGCGACTGATACGGCCCGTACACAGCCTTGATCCGCATGGATTCGTCAGCGTCGTCCAGGACCAGTACCTGATACGATGTCCCGCCGGGTTGTACGCGGATAACGATATGGCCCGTTTCGGGCTTTAGTTTAGCCGCTGCCGGTCCCAGGGCCGCTTCTGCTTCGGGGAAAAGCTGCGTCACAAACACATCCCGCTCACCGGGGTAAATGGACGCATCAAACAAACGTTCCGCTACGGCCGGTCCCGGATGGGAAACCGCCCAGGCCGGTACCACAAACACCCTCGGCCGCAGGGCCTTCATCAGCGCCCCGTTCTGCGAATCGGCATACCCGTGGTGGTCCAGTAGCTGCACATCGACCGGTCCGGCCACCGCCGCCACCGGCGTTTCGACATCATGCCAGGCCGGTGCACCATACGGCAAAACGCCCTGAATATCGCCCCCGGCAAAATAGTCAAAGTTGCCGTAGCGCATCACCATAACCGCGCTGCACATGTTTTCGTTAGGTTGCTGATTGGCGGATACACCGGTCAAGTCAGGAAATACATGTCGGGTATCTTCATCTTTTCCTGTCCAGACATCGCCATTCACGGCCAGATTCCGGATGCTGAACTGCGACTGGTATTTTCCGGCCTCATGCACCAGCCTGATCTGATTCAGCCGACCGGCGACAAACCGTTCGGCGGGTATTTTCCGGTTTTCCAGAAAATGGATGTAATTAATCACAATCGAATCCTGCCGCAAGGTCTGCGGAAAGGTATAGTCGGGCCAGCCACGATCCAGTATCCGGCGAATGGGCAGAAATTCCGCCAGTTCGGTAACCCCGCTCAGTTTATAACCGCCCGCGGCAGCACGGGAGGCATGTTTCGGCGTACCCACATGATCGTCGTGAAAATGGGTAATCAGCAGATAATCAATACCTGACGTTTGTTTAACCGGCATAACGCGCCGGATGTAGCGCGCAATCCACTCGCCGGGTTGCCGCGAATCGTTAGGCAGGATGGGGTTGTTGCGGGGCTTATTATCCCGCCAGTTGATGGGATCGATGGCACCGGCATCAATGAGCAGGGTTGTGCCATCGGGCAGTATACAGAACGTTGCGTTGCCCCGCCCGGTATTGATCTGGTGAATATCCAGATAACCCGCTTTCCAGGGCGAAAAGATCGGGGAACCAGTCTGCTGAGCCGCCACCCCGTGACAAATCAGCATAACAAAAAGTATTGTTTTTCCGGAAAACAGCCGAACGCGCTTCATGGCCGAAAGGTACGATCCGTTTTGCGGTTTACCACATAAAAAAACCGGTTAGCGACTGCTAACCGGACTCTATACGTTCCCGGCTGCTACCGGATCGCTTCGTAACAATAGGCGTTCAGACCCGTGTGCGCATACACCCGCCCTTTGCCGCCTTCCTTCCCCGGCACCACCGCCACAAAGCCACGGAACTGCGCATTACTGTTGCGGTTCGCATCCGGCGAATCAATCTTCCACAGCAGCTTGCCGCTTTGCAGGTCCGTGGCATAAAGCCGCTGGTTAGCCGTGTAATACACCACACCGTTCAGCTCCGTCAGGTTACTCGTCACCACATACTCCTGCTGCCAACGGGTCTGACCCGTATTCGCGTCCAGACAATATAAATACCCATCCGAAATGTAGGTCAGCAGCTTGTCTCCCGTCGCCAGCTGATAATCACACAGCGAACCGAACACCCGCTCCCAGAGCTGTTTGCCCGTCAGCAGATCATGACATACCGTATAGCGCGACATCGCATCATACACCTTGCCATTAGTTACCTGCAGATGCCCGTTGACCGCCAGCATGTAACCCGCTTCTTTCATCGCCAGACCTTCATAGACAAACGTCTTCCGGACCAGGTTATACAGCGACATGCGGGGAGTGTACCAATTGGCTGTGGGAGGCGTGGAATCATAGTAATTGAACAAAAGATGTTCTTCGCCATTGATACTAATGAGCCGCATCCCGTTTACCTGACCAAAGTCTTCTTTGTAGCCACCGCCCGGTTTTCCCTTATCGGCCTCGAATACCAGCGGCAACATCCGGATGATTCTGCCGCTGCTCAACTCTCCCTGATTAACCTGAGGCTTAAAAATACTTTGATTGTAGCATTCGATAGGATTCAGTGTCAGATAAAACTTATCCGGACCTGTTACAGTAGCCACACTAGACCACATGTCTGCATAAGTCGTCTTCCAGATCGTCCGTCCCTGCTGCATGTCAATGCCGTAGCCACGGTTACCGCTCGCGTAAAATAACGTACCGTTAACATTAGCCTGGCGGTTTTTGTACATATCAAGCCGTTCAAAATCGGTCAGATAATCATTCCAGGTCCAGATATCTTCACCGGTATCTTTATCCTTTAACACCAGATACGACCGCGCGTATTGTGGTTTCCCCGGAAGAGCCGTTGCATTAGGGAATAAAATGCCTCTTTCGGTAATAAATGCCTGCCCGATCCCATCAGCAATGTATTTTGTCTGCTCCGAAACAGAGCTTCGCCACACAGGAGATAGCTGAACTACTACTCCCTCCGCATCTGTTTTAGTTACAATCTTGTCCGGGTTGCAGGCAGGAAGCAGCAGGGTAAGCAGAATGATGGCAGAAAAATGGTGTCTCATGGTGTAAAACAGAATAGGCTGGTTTGGATCTGGTGATAGCGTTGTAGCGGGCGGAACACCCTTGACTGGCCATCAGGTCAAATGTAGACATGGTAAGCGACGAAGTCAATACGTAAAAATACGGCTTTACCGGTATACAGGTGCTGATGAATCCTGCGAGTCAGGGCTGAACATTCCAAAAGGTAACTAACACACGAACAATCGGCCGCCTGCCGGGTTGTGTAGAAAACGTTCAAAACAACATTATGCTGAAAAGAAGAGCATCAGCCACCTGGGAAGGCAATTTTCAGGAAGGAAAAGGTACCGTATCGGCAACAAGCGGCGTCCTGAACAGCACGCCGTTCTCATTTAAAACCCGGATCGTGAGCGAAGACGGCACCGCCGGTACAAACCCGGAAGAATTACTGGCCGCTGCCCATGCCGGCTGCTTTACCATGGCCGTCAGCGTAGCCCTCGGGCAGGCGGGCTTTACGGCTGACAAACTGGAAACCAAAGCCGTACTGACACTCGACACCGACAAACTGGAAGTCACGGCTGTCGAACTAAACCTGACCGGCACGGTTCCCGGCATCGATGAGGCGAAGTTTCAGGAACTGGCCGGAGGCGCAAAACAAAACTGCATTATCTCGAAAGCCCTGAGTCCGGGCATCGACATTACCTTAAACGCAACACTGGCGTAAAAAAAAACAGCCGGTCAGCAATATGGCCGACCGGCTGTCCGGTTAAATCCAGTCCCATCCTGTTCTATATTCACGCGACAAATACGAATTGGCTTCCGCATCGTGCCTGAATTTCTCTCTCCTTGCATTCCATGCTAACGGGCGGCCCAACCGGTACGAAATCAATCCCAGATGCATCGGCAACGTCATCTCTCTGGCGTATTCCAGGTTCGACTCGGGTTGCTTCCGGCTCTTCACGGCATCCACAAAATTCTGCTGATGCCCCGGCGAGCGTGGAATTGTTACGGGTATATCCGCAATGTCCGGCATAGCCACTCCGTTGATGGTTATTTCTTTACTGCTGTAATCACAGATCAGCGTTCCTTTATCACCTTCAAAATAGGCTCCGATTCCCCGTTTTGCCGCACCCGGTACGTTGGGCGGTGTGCTGGTCCAGTACAGCTTCAGGTTATCGAAATCGTATTCAATATCAATCCATTTCGGGGCATCGCCAACGCCTTCGGGCAGCTCGCCTTTGGCACTCACCCGCGTCAGACCTTTTGGCTGTACCGACCACCAGACAATGTCGGCGATGTGGCTCCAGAAATCCTGAAACACCCCGCCGGAATAATCGAGAAAATAGCGGTACGTAAAGTGGCACCGCTCCGGGCTATACAGTGATTTGGGCGCCGGTCCCTGCCAGTAATCCCAGTTGAGGGTTGCGGGCGGGTCCTGATACTTCGACGGTCCCAAAACGGGTGGGAAGCCTGTTTTCCAGAGCCTTACCGTATGCACTTTTCCGATTGCACCGGCCTGAATCAGCTCCGCCACCCGATGGTAATTGTCGCCGGCATGAATCTGCGTACCCAGCTGAAAAATCCGGTTATGCCGTTTCATTGCTTTGAGCATCTGCTGCCCTTCCCGCACGCTGAACGACAGCGGTTTCTCGCCGTACACATCTTTGCCGGCCTCAAACGCCAGGATAGCTACCTGCGCGTGCCAGTGGTCCGGGGTTGCACAGGTGATGGCGTCAATATCCTTGCGGTCCAGAATACGCCGGAAGTCGTCGAACGTTTCCGCTTTTGTATCCGGATGAATGCCCTGCAGCACCTTTCTGGCGGTGGCCAGATGGTCGCTGTCAACGTCGCACAGCCCCACTACCTCAACCTCGGGCAGGTTAGCAAACCACTTCAGGTGATTGGTTCCCATGCCGCCCAACCCGATGTGGGCCACCCGCAGCCGGTCGCTCGGAGCCACCTTCCGGGCCAGGGCCGGTGCCATGGCCAGCCCAAATACGCCGGCACCGGATTGTCTTAAAAAATCTCTTCGGTTAATCATAAGGATAGGAAATGGAGGTCTTATCACCTTTTTGTGTAAAAGACTGCCGAACAATATCCTTACCCAAGGATTTTTTGCTTAGATTGACCCTTAAATTCGTGGGTAAACGTTTATGTCAGGTTTATTAATTCAGCACCCGCTTAATCCGGATCTTTACTTCTTCCGGATGAAACGGTTTCTGGATAAAGTCTTCTGCACCGTCCATCAGACAGTTGATACGAACTTCACTTTTTTCGTTACCCGATAAGATTAACACCGGAATGTGGCTATGCTTCGGATCGTTCTTGATTTTATGGAGTAACTCCTGACCATCAACGCCCGGCATTGATAAATCGGTGACGATTACATCCGTTTGTACACCATGATCAATTGCATAAAGAGCCCCTGAAGCATCCGAATAAGCCTGTACATTGTACTCTGATGACAAATAGTTTTGCAACAGCATCTGGATCATTTCATTGTCGTCAACTACTACTACAGTCGGTTTCATCGTGTTAGAATTTTTATGGGTTTGTCGTATTTTTCTATAATCCAAATACGTACCAGTTAATTTAAAAACACATAACACCCTTATTATCAGAACAATATTTATTTTCTAGGCTCTAAATTTATCCAAAATCAGGAATTTATATCTATTTTTGGAAAATTTCCCATTCACTGACTGATTGCCTGAACATGGAAAACGGTTTTACCATTTTTGTTGTCGAAGACGATGTGTTTTACGGTACCATGCTGGAGTATCATCTCACCCTGAACCCCGATTATTCGGTAGTCCGGTTTGAGACAGGAAAAGCCCTGCTGAACAACCTGCATCGCAAACCATCGGTTATCACCCTGGATTATTCCTTACCCGACATGAACGGCGAAGCGGTGCTTAAACTGGTCAGGAAGCAGTTTCCCGATGTTCCGGTCATTATCATTTCCGGTCAGGAAGATATTTCGACGGCAGTCACCCTGCTCAAAAACGGGGCATACGACTACATCGTTAAAGACGACAACACCAAAGACCGGCTGTGGAGTACCTTAATTAAAGCACGGGAAACCCAGCAGCTGCGGGCAGAAGTGGATCAGTTACGGGAGCAGGTACGGGAACAGTATGATTTCGGCAACCTCATTGTTGGCAACAGTCCGCAGCTGAAGCGGGTTTTCGCCGTCATGGAAAAAGCAACCCGTTCCAGCATCACCGTGTCCATTCATGGCGAGACCGGAACGGGTAAAGAACTCGTTGCCAAGGCCATTCACTACAATTCTACCCGTCAGAAAAAGCCCTTTGTGCCCGTCAACGTGGCAGCTATTCCGAAAGATCTGATGGAGAGTGAGCTGTTCGGCCATGAGAAAGGTGCGTTTACTGGCGCCGTTAACCGCCGGATCGGCAAATTTGAGGAGGCTAACGGAGGCACCCTGTTTATGGACGAGGTAGCCGAAATGGACCTGACAATGCAGGTGAAGCTGCTGCGTGTGCTGCAGGAACAGGAATTTAACCGGATCGGCAGTAACCAGCTCGTTAAAAGTGATTTCCGGCTTATTGTAGCCACCCACAAGAACCTGGCCGAAGAAGTCCGGTCCGGCCGTTTCCGGGAAGATTTATACTACCGGCTGCTTGGGTTGTCGGTTGAGCTTCCGCCTCTCCGCGAGCGGGAAAACGACATTGCGATCCTGAGCCGGTATTTCATGGACGAATACGCCAAAAAGAATAAACTTGGCAAGCTGAACTTATCGGCTGAAGCCCTTAAAAAGCTGCTTCCCTATCCGTTTCCCGGCAATGTCCGCGAACTGAAAGCCATTATCGAACTGGCCTGCGTAATGGCCGACAACGGAGTGATCCAGGCCGAGGACATTACCTTCCGGTCGATTCGTCCGGAAGGCGCTTTTCTGATGCAGGAGATGACTCTTCGGGAATATACGCGCCGGATCGTCCGGTTTTACCTTGACAAATACGACAACGATGTATTGCTGGTTGCCGAAAAACTGGATATCGGAAAATCAACGATTTATAACATGCTGAAATCAGGTGAATTAACCTCATAGCCTGTAGCTGTTCTCCTGATTTAACACCTCTTTGTTTCCCACAATCTGGACTTCATTTCCAGATTGTGGAACCATAACACAACAGACAAAATCACCAATCTCCTCATTTTCTGCAATTTATAGCGATGGCACACTTTGTGCATAATCAGCAGAAAATAGGCCTATATGCATTTTTCTGCCTTCAACGAGGACCATATACGCGGCAGTCGGGTGCTATTGGTAGAGGACAATTTAATGAATCAGTTCTTTGCCAGGCAACTGATGGAAGACTGGCATATAATTGTCGACATTGCTCAGAACGGAGTCGAAGCAGTCGAGATGGTTATAGCGCAGGTGTATGATTTAATTCTGATGGATATCCAGATGCCCCGTATGGACGGGCTCCAGGCTACCCGTATGATTCGTCAGCACCACCGGTTGAACACGCCGATTATTGCATTAACGGCACTTTCTGCTCGTGAAGACATTGACCTGTTCCGGCAGGCGGGCATGGATGACTATCTTATTAAGCCATTTCTGAATGAAGAACTGAGGAAAAAACTCGTAACGTTTATCCCCAAACCTAAAGCAAAATCAACTGATTTTCAAAAAAGTACAGCCATGAGTCACGCGATTGTACCTCTTTTTAACAAGGGGCGTTTGGCGATGATGCTAAACAACGACGAAGGACGCATACTGCAAATGGAAAATTTGTTCATTCAGCAGGCACGAGACACCATCATGCAAATGCAGGAATCGCTTCTTAATCAGGAATGGGACCGCCTCAGCAAGCTTGCTCATAAGATCAAAGCTTCGGTTGACCTAATGGATGTTAACTCGCTTAAACGTCCCGTCCGCGACCTGGAAGCCAATGCTAAATTACCGCAGCCCGGAACCGATTTCACCCAGCTGACCAATCAGGTTTGTCAAACGCTCGAACAGGTTTGTCAGCAGATAGAAGCAAGCCGTTAATGTACCGATGGCCACACTCCCTTTTGTTTCAATCATCACCGTAAACTATAACCAAACCGCAGTAACCTGCGACCTGCTCGATTCACTTACCGTATCCGTAACTTGTTTTTCTCAATTTGAGATTATTGTCGTCGATAACGGCTCGCAGCACTCCTGCGAGCCGGTTATCAACCGAAATTACCCCCATGTCCGTGTTGTTTCGAGCGAAACAAATCTTGGCTCTGCCGGAGGGGTTAACCTGGGGCTGCGCATCGCCCGGGGCGATTATTTTATGCTTCTCGATAACGATACGAAAGTTTCCCCTGATTTTCTGCTCCCGTTAGTCAATGCCATGCAGCAACATCCGGATGTCGGGATTTGCGCAGCCAAAATCCGGTCATACGAAAAACCGGAATACATTCAGTTTGCCGGTTCGACGCCATTGCACCCCTTACGCATGGCTCCGCAACTTATCGGAAACGGACATAAGGACGAAGGACAGTTTGATCAGGAAGGCTATACGCATCATGTACATGGCGCTGCGCTGCTTGTCAGACGCGAAGCGGTGAATAGGGCAGGTGTAATGCCGGAGGAGTATTTTCTTTACTATCAGGAGGTTGAATGGTGTGAGCGCATAAAACAAGCCGGATTCCGCATTTATTTCGTCCCCGAGTCCGTCGTCTATCACAAAGGATCAGTGAGCCTGAGTAAAACCAGTGCGTTTCAGGTGTATTATAAAACCCGCAACCGCATTCTGCTGGCCCGTCGCTGGCGGCGGGGCCCCGGACGCTGGGTCACTCTCAGCTACTTATGCCTTATTACATTCCGGGATATACTGGCCTACACCTATGCCGGCAAAATTCCGCAGCGAGTTGGCTGTTGGGAAGCCGTTAAGTGGCACCTGGTCAACCGCTGAGCCGATTATTCGATTGCCTTACCGAGCCGCGCAAACTCCTGCTTAATGAGTGGCAGTTTTTCGGCTACGATCCGACCTAACGCAGCGGCAGCGACCGGCACCTGCTCATCAGACGGCGATGCTTTCAGCAACAGTTCAAACTGCTTTCCGGTATTGGCCACTTCGGTCAGCCCGACCATCACCAGTGAAGGCCTGAACTGGTGCGACAAGGCAGCCAGTTGTTTCCAGTCCTGTGCCGCAATCACCTCTTCAATTTTCCCCAGCTCCGGAAACGTTGTTTCCATAAACAGCGAAAACATCATGTGTGCGTAGGAATAGTCATGGCCATAGAACTGTTCTAACTGCTCAACATCCAGTGCTGTACTGTAGGTATACGGCTCTGACGGGTCGGCGGGCTCGTTGAACGGGTCCGGGAGTAATCCGGTCTTTACGGCAGGCGTTTCCGGCGTCGGCAGATAACGCTGTAATAACTGAAGCAACTGATCCGGGGTAAACGGCTTACTAAGGCAGTCGTTCATACCAGACGCAATGGCTTCGCTTTGCTCCTTAGCAAAAGCAGTTGCCGTCAGCGCAATGATCGGAATGGCTGCATTCGGATTGGCCTTCATACTACGCAGCCTGACGGTCGTCTCGAAACCGTTCATGACGGGCATCATTAAATCCATCAGAACGAGATCGTACGTATGTTGTTCAACCAGCCGGATCGCTTCGAGGCCGTTGTCAGCCACATCATATTCGGCTTTCCACTTCCGCAACAGACCTTCTACATACTTTTTATTCAGCGGATTATCTTCAACGATCAGGATTTTCTTGGATTCAAGGCAGGCGCTGTCAATTTTACCGTGTTCATCCACGATACTGAGATCTTCGTCGCCGGCGATTTTCAGCGGCAGTGTAAACGTAAAGGTTGCCCCCTGATTCAGTGCACTTTCCACGGCAATTTCGCCACCATGAAGGTTTACCAGCTGCTTCACGATAGCCAGTCCAAGGCCGGTGCCGCCATATTTACTTTTCACATCGCGGTCGGCCTGTTTAAAGCTTTCGAAAATGGTTTCAAGGTGCTGCGGGGCAATGCCGATACCGGTATCCGTAACACTAACTTCGGTCATCAGGAAATCGCCTAACTGATCCAGCAGTGTTACCTGAACGCGAACGGAACCTTTCTCTGTAAATTTGACTGCGTTACCAATCAGGTTCATCAGAATCTGGCGCAGCATCGTCGCATCGCCCATGACCGTCCGCTGAATCTGCGTATCTACCAGGGATTCTATTTTGACAGGTTTATCCCGCAGGCGCAGTTTAAACGTTTTGGTCAGTTCATTAAGCAGATCCGGCAGATTGAACGGCCGTTCTGTCAACTGCATTTCTCCGGCTTCAATCTTTGAAATATCCAGCACATCGGATACCAGCGCCAGCAGCAAATCTGCCGAATGGCTGATTGCATCGAGGTATTCACGCTGCAATACGGTCAGTTCAGTATCGTACAGCAAGTGCGTCATGCCGATAATCCCGTTGATCGGCGTCCGGATTTCATGGCTCATGTTAGCCAGAAAACGTTTTTCGGCCTTGCGGGCTTCTTCCGCAATGCGCCGGGCCTCCTCCAGGGCTTCCTGTGTGCGCTTGCGCTCCGAAATATCCAGGTGTATGCCGATCGAACCCGTCACTTTGCCGGAAGGCTCAATAATGGGCGCCCCGCTGATAATGACCCAGATAATCTGCCCGTCTTTCCGGCGCAACGGAACTTCGTAAACCCCGGGTTCGCCGGAAAGCCGGTGTTTATTCTGTTCATCAATAATCCGCCGGAACGAATCATCGGGTAACAGCACCTCCTTGGCTCTCTTTCCGACCAGTTCTTCCGGCGCATAACCGACCAGTTTTGAAAAACGCGGATAAACCTTCTGGATAATATCATGGTTATCTACCTCAATCAACCCCAGCTCCATATTTTCGATGATACCCCGGTACTTTTCCTCGCTGTACCGGATGATATCCTGGACCTTGCGCTGTTCGGTAATGTCTTCATAGCGCCAGAGGTGCCCCAGATAACGATCACCGGCCACGATCGGGATATAGTCCCGTTCCAGAATCCGGCCGTCGTTCATTTTCAGTTCCTCGCCGATGCATAGCTTTTTTTCCTGTAGCAATGTATCTACCCGCCGCACAAATCCGTCAGGGTCCTCAAATGCGTGCTTACTCTGCTCAGCAGATTGTGAACAGTCGGCGCCGACCAGTAAGTCGGGGTTGACTGGTATATCAAATAAATCGCAGAAGATCTGATTGGTCAGAACGATTTTACGGTGTTCATTTTCCAGCAATACCCCTGAATGCAGGTTCTGTATCAAAGACCGGTACTGCATTTCCGACAGCAACAATGAATCAGTCCGCTCCTTCACGGCTGTTTCCAGGGAGGTGTTCATATGCTTCAGCTCTTCGTTTGCGCGATAGAGCTCCAGCGACTTTTCTTCAAGAAGTTTTTCTGCCTGTTTCCGGGCATTGATTTCACGCTGAATCCGTCGCTTAAGCAATTCTACCTCTTCTGCTACATTCATATTACGGTCGTTACTGAATTTTACGCTATTTCTTTATCAAAAATCGTACTGATTTTCCCGTACTTTCCAATGATTCTGTCTCTATTGTGATCTGCTCCTGAAAGTGTCTGGCCGTTGCCATGATTAACCCAACGGCTAAACTGCTCATTCTGCGATCAGACTGATAAATCATCTCTAACGTGTGTTCGTCAAGCCGGGTCGTCTGAAACCGGGGTAATTCCGCATCCGGATACAATTTCAGTACATCCACATGAATCGTTCCCTCAACACTTTCCAAAAGCTGGAAAGAATCTTTACTCGCTGTAATCAGCCAGGGATAATTTTTCAGAAATACACGGAATAAATGGTCTCCGAACGCAGTCAGTACATCATCTCCTGACAGTTGTTCAGCGTTGCAGAGAGTTGTCAGTAAAGCATGCATTTCAGATGACGGATATGTACCTGTTGCCGTATAGGCACCATCATTCGGCACCTTACTTTGCCGGATAATTCTGTCTACTGCTTCATAGCCGTATTTTTCCTCAACCATTTCCAGAAACTCGGTAAAAACAATGCCTTTCATCGATTATCTATCTATGTGTGTCAAGCGTTGCAATTAGGTACTGTTATTTATACGGCAAAATATATGATATTAATGTACTGTAAACAAATTTTAAGGCTATATAAAGGTACAGAACTCCAGTGAATGCATTGAAGTCCAGTTTCTGGAATATTTTGCCTGATGCCAAAAGAATAAATATCCTGATAATCAAAAACTTAAACACACACACATCCATTAGCACAGCATTTGCGTAAAGAGTAGATACATGTAGTCAACCATATACCTTTAACGTTTTTGTTAACCATGGCTTTTGAATCAACCAATCCGTCAATTATCGGTCTCGCCAATAAATCATGGGAAATGAATGGTTTGCAGGCAGCCGGCCAACTTATGAACGGACTTGCTCAACATACCACCGTATTGTACGTGAATCCACAACCAACGTACGCTGATTTGATCAAAGCCACCATCGGTATCACAAACGAGGTAGACATCACCCGGACATATTCCGCGAAATCTCATCTCGAAAAAATCGGGCTGTCGGAAACCGCGTCGATCTATGTCCTGCATCCGCGTCCTGCGCTACCTGTAAACTGGCTAGGCAGCTCTCATCCGTTCAACTGGACCAGACAGATCAATGCCCGCCGGCTCATGGACGATGTTTGTGCGGCCATGCGTACCTTAAAAATTGACCAGCCCCTTTTGATTAATATGGGGCAACCAGAAGCCGGACTCAATACAGGGAAGGTTCTGGGCGAACAGCTTTCGATCTATTACCTGGATGGGAATGAGGCAGCGGCCCCTGCCGGTTCAATGGCGGAGAAGGCCGAAAACATGTTTATTGCCCAGGCAGATGCATTGATTACGAACGAAGAACACGTTCTGACCACCAAAAAAGGAATTGCCAGACATGCATTTCTGTTACCGGATGGGGTAAACTTCGACTTTTTTAACCAGGCCGTGGGGTTACGGAGCATCCGTCAGACGATCCAGTTATCATGGGCAGCCCGGTCAAAAACAGCCACCCGCCGCGTAGCCGGTTACATCGGCACTGTTGATGACCGCATTGATCTGGATCTGCTGCTATATAGCATTAACCACATGCCCAATACGGATTTCTGGTTTATCGGCGAAATTAAAAGCAAGCGTGTTGATGAAGCCTTATCGAAACTGTCGAATGTCTGGCTTGCCGGAGATCACCCGTCTACCGTATTACCGGAAATGATGGCCCACATGGATGTTGCCATCATTCCGTTCCACCGTAACGTACAACCCTCACAGACAGCACTGGTAAACGAGTACCTGGCGGCCGGCATGCCGGTAGTGGCCACGACATTCGGCAATATGGTTGATCACATTGATCAGATCCGGCTTGCCGTTGATGAACACATGTTTTTTGAACAGCTGGACGAAGCCTTGTACGAACCTTATTTTAGCATTGACCAGGGAATCGACCTTGCCCGCCAGCATACATGGAACAAGCGCGCGGACCAGTTTATGAGCATAATCAACAAGTTAACCAGCTACCATTCGTTTGCCGGTTTGAGCAGATTGACTAGTTTGGCGGTTTAACTGCTGTTAACCGTCCGGATGTTTAGCTATTGGGAACAACAAACGTTTTTGAGCGGCATTGATATCGCCGTCATAGGCAGCGGGATTGTCGGTCTGTCGGCCGCCATCCATCTGAAAAGACAACAACCAACCGTAACTGTTGCTATTTTTGAACGGGGAATGCTACCAAGCGGCGCCAGCACGAAAAATGCCGGATTTGCCTGCTTCGGTAGCATTTCTGAGTTATTGATGGACCTCGAAACCCATACCGAAGCCGCGGTCATGGCCCTGGTTGCCAAGCGCTGGCAGGGTTTGCAGCGTCTGAAAGCTAATGTCGGCACCGCAGCCCTGCGGTTTGAACCCGTCGGCGGGTATGAACTCTTCGACGATGCTGCTTTTTACGCCCGATGCGCCGACCGGATTTCCTATTTTAATGCTTTGCTTCGGGACGAAATCGGCCCCGATGTATACCGGCCGGCCGACACCGATATTGCCCGTTTTGGCTTCAGACACGTAAACCACCTCATCTTCAACCAATACGAAGGCCATATCCATACGGGCACGATGATGGCGGCTCTGCTGGAAAAGGCGCAGACGCTCGGCATCTGTGTCTTCAACGGTGCCCTCATTGAGGCAGTCGAAACCGTTAGTCAGGGTGTACAGCTGGTGACCGCTTCGGGGATTATTCATTGCCGGAAAGCACTGGTGGCCACCAATGCCTTTGCCCGGCAGCTGCTGCCGGCGCTGGATGTGACGCCCGGCCGCGGGCAGGTACTCGTCACAAAACCGGTCCCGAACCTGCCCCTCAAAGGCACGTTTCATATGGATCAGGGCTATGTTTATTTCCGCGACATCGACGGCCGGGTACTGCTCGGCGGCGGCCGGCATCTGGACATCGCCGGTGAAACAACCACCGCATTCGGCCTGTCTGAGACGATACAGCAACGGCTTCTTTCGTTACTCGACGAGGTAATTCTGCCCGATCAGCCCTACGAAATTGACCTGCGCTGGAGCGGGATTATGGGGTTTGGCAAACAGCAAACGCCCATCGTCCGGCAAGTAACGGAGCACGTGGTCTGTGCCGTTAAAATGCAGGGTATGGGCGTTGCGTTGGGTAGTTTAACGGGTGAAGAAGGAGCTGACCTACTGCTTCGTCAGTGATTGCCACACCTCAACCGGCCGGTCTGTTGACATGATATCGGCCCCGTTTTTCACAAACCGGCGATACACCTGATCGCCTTTTGCCACCGCCTGCTTATCGAGGTTACCCAGCGTACCAAGGATACACGGAATACCTTTCTGGTGCAGGAACTGGTACAGCTCCGTATCCGGCTCTTTTACACCCACAAACGCCACCATGCGGTTGTCGGGAATGCCCAGATCATGATGCCGGTCATATTCGGCGCGGTTACGGATGGTTACGGAAATCATCAGCGACGGATCCAGTTTATGGACTTTGGCAGCATCCTGCGCATTGTATGTGATCACACAGGCATAGGTGGCGGCTCCGGTTTTATGGATCATATCGACCACTTTGTCAAACGACACATTCCGTTTGACATCGAGCGTAAAGGTAACTTTGTTTTTGCCCCACCGCAGTACCTGCTCCAGCGTCGGAATTTTAAAGGCAGTCAGGTTACCGGCATTATCTTCCAGCCGGTATTGCTGAATGTCGGCGTAGGTTTTATCGATGAGCTTACCGGTGCCGTTGGTGGTCCGGTCCAGGGTCTGGTCGTGCATCATGACCAGCACGCTGTCTTTGGTCAGGTCGATGTCACATTCAATAATAACCGGCAGGCGTTTGGCCAGGTAAGCAAAGGATTCGATGCAGTTTTCGGGATAGCCTTTAATGTCGCCGCCGCCACGGTGCGCCGAGATCATGCCGGTGCGGGTCACTTTGGGGGCCCAGAATTCTGCTAAACTGGCCGGTGCCTTTGTGTATGTTTTTGGGGTACAGGCCGATAAGGAAACAGCCAGTATGCCGATGAGTGTTTGAGTAAACTTCATGCCGCAAAGGTAAGGCAAAAACCGTTGTGGCAGGTCAGCCTCAACCTCAGGACGGATTAGCCCAGTGGTCGATACCGGCTTTTTTCTGCTGCCAGAGGCGGGTCGGGGTGTCGTTGGCAAACTGGCGGAAGTCTTTCAGGATGTGCGGACAATCATAGTATCCGCATGCCAGGGCAATATCCAGCCAGTCTTTTTCGGGTAAAGTACCTCCGCACACGAGGACGAAGCGGAGGACCCGGGACGATGTGCGGCAAAAAAGCCATACAATCAGTGTTGCCGTTTAATACCCTACCTTATCCCGCTGCCGGATGCTGTATTCATCTTTTGGAAACAGATCCGTATTGATCTCGTCCGGAACCGTCGTTGGCCGTGGCAGCAGTTGGGTAACCGGCCGGAACTTTTCAATCAGCTTCCACAGATCGACGTTCGCCATTCCGTAATGCTGCTTACTGAACACGCTCGTTGCCCGCTGCTCAATGGCCCCCCAGTCGAGCAGAATCGGCTCATTACTGCCAATCAGCACCAGATGCTCCACATACAATACATAGGGAAACACCTGCCGGAAGGTATTCAGCACGCGGCCCGTCGGGCACCAGGTAACTGCCAGCCCCTTTGGTTTCAGGCGGGAGCGCAGCAAGGCAAAGTATTCTTTCGAGTAAATATTCCCGGAGAAAGCCGACGAGGGCCGCAGCGCATCGGCCTCAATCACATCGTACAGGTCCGGCCGCTGCCGGAGCGCATACCGGCCGTCCCGGAAAATAAGTTGCAGGCGCTTGTCAGACAATACATACTCAACGGCACGGTCATTGGCCACGGCAGCATATTCGGCCAGTAGCTGCGCCTGGTTGCTCACAATTTCGAAACAGTCGATCCGCCGGGTTTCGGCGCGGCCACCGATGCCCTGCACCGTCCCGCCCGACCCCAGCCCGATAACGGCTACCTTTTCCGGGTTCGGGTGAATCATCACCGGCAACCCGCCCAGCAGGGTATGTACCTCATCAATATAAAACGGCAACCCGCTCTGACCCAATCCATTGACAAATACAACTCCGCTACTTTGGGCACTATCCAGCTTAATGACCGACACACCTGATTCATTTTCGTTGAACAGAATCTGCTTTTCTGACCGGACCCCGTTCATGAGCTGCCAGAACCGGTTATTATCGGGAATGGTCAGGATGGCCAGCAGCTGAACAATCACCAGCACAATCATTGCCACCGGATGAATGTGCTTGCGGAAAAACAGTACAAACCCATAGACCAGACTCAGCCCGGCAATCAGCCGCAGCAACTCTGCCGAGCCAAACAACGGAAAGCCGACCCATGTGACCCACCACGCGCCGACCGCCGACCCGACGATGTTGATAAACTGTAGCCAGCCCACTTTGCGCCCCACTTCCTCGTAGCGGTCCTGAATCAGGGATTGCGACACGGCAAAGCTCAGGCCCATCAGAAACGTAGGGACAAACAGTAAAAACAGCGGAATCAGGCCGTAGGTGAACAGCGTAAACCGCGCGTTCAGCACCGGCTCCCCGCTCAGAAAATAATCCCACAGAAAACGCAGGGCCGGCAGCTTACTGACACCGGCAATGAAAATCACGACCGACAGCCCGGTATAGCTGTACAGGATCGTCTGGGCAATCAGAAACAGGCGTTCGCGACGGGCAGGTACCTGATAGGCCCGGCCTTTTACCAGCCGCACACCCACCCATGTGCCAATGGCCATAGACCCCAGATAGATGGCCAGCAGCACCGAAAACGTCAGCGAAACCGACTTAATCAGCGTTTCGAGGACCCTGAACCAGATCAGTTCCAGCGACAGGGCAGCGAGACCCGACAGAAAATAGTGGGTCGACCACAGCGTAAGCGTAGCGGTAAACGGGAGGCTACCCGTTTCGGTGTCGGTTACCGGCCCGGCTCCAACCTGCCGATGCTGCCGTCCCAGCCCTAATGCCCCAATCGCACAAATACCGTTCAATGCCACGCCAACCCAGATCGACGATGCGTAGCCCATCTGCCGCACCAGCACGAATCCGGTAACAAATGCCCCGACGGCCGCACCGAGGGTGTTCACAAAATAAAGCAGACTAATGTATCGGGCCTGTTCGGTACCATCAGCAAACCGGAACGCTTTGGACAAAGCCGGTAGCGAGAAGCCCATCAGAAACGTCGGCACCAGCAGCACCCCGAAAACAACCGCATACAATACAACGGCATTATCCCCGAAATCGGGGGCCGACTGAAAAAGGTAGTCGTAGAGAATTCCTTTACTGAACGCGGCAAACAACAGAATGCCGGCTTCGGCACCGACAAAATAACGCAGATTTAAGGATGGCGTTGCCCGGTCGGCCAGCCGCCCCCCGACAAGGTAACCCAGCCCGAGACCGGTCATAAATGCCGACACAATCAGACTGATGCTGACCGTATCCGAACCTGTATAAAAAACGAGCAGGCGCTGCCAGATAACCTGATAGAGCAAGGCCGCAAAGCCGGAAAGGAAAAACAAAATAAACAGGACAATAACAGGCCGTTTGGCCGCTGGCAGAACATGGGTCATTTGGATAGATAAGCTATATGGGAGTAGTGAATGTCTGTGGCGTTATTTTGCCTGTGTCGCCTTCATCAGCACCGTATTGTCGGGGTCGAGCACAACCAGCACCGGCTTTTGATCCAGCGGAACCGTGAACTCCCGCTGCCGTTTGTCGAGCACAACCCTGACCGAGCGCGCCAGATCGCGGTTGATACCGTCCTGCAAACTAAACACCAGCGGCAACGTAAACGTAGTGGCCACCGCCTGTTGCTGGGCTACGTTGATAACCAGCACCTTCCGGGAGGCATCATATCGCCAGCGCCAGGTTAGTTCCGGATACCCCGGCTGATAGAGCCACTGCCGGAAAAACGTCGCCAGCGAACGGCCGGCCGCTTGTTCCATCATGTGCTGAAAGTCTGCTGTCTGCGCATTGCTGTCGCGGTAACGGGCATAATAAGCCCGGACGCCCTGCCAGAATACCTCGTCGCCCACTTCATGGCGCAGCATATGCAGCACCCAGCCTCCTTTCTGATATGAATTCGGATTCAGCAAACTGATTAGATCCGTGGCGGTTGAATCAACGATGGTTCCGGTTGGGCGCAGGCCTGCAAACCGGAAAATCTGTCCCTTGTTGGTATTCAGGATGCGGTTGAGCGTGTCGCGCCCGTAGGCATGTTCGAGGTAGAGCGCAGAGAAATAGGTGGCAAATCCTTCGCTGAGCCAGACATGCGGCCAGTCGGCTTCTGAAGCGGAGTTGCCAAACCATTGATGCGCAATTTCATGGGCCAGCAGCGCTTCCATGTCTATGTTCTTGCGCCCGACAATCGCTTTTTCGTTGTAAAAAATACAGCTTGCATTCTCCATTCCGCCAAACATCGTCGTAGATTCGACATTGGCCAGTTTTTCATAGGCATACGGCCCGATTTTATCGATAAAGAACTGTAGCATCCCGCGGGCAGGTTTGTAGTCGATAAATCCCTTTGTGCTGTCGCGGGGATAAAGCCAGCTTTGTACCGGAATACCGGCTACACGGCCCACCTCCTCAACGGCAAACTGAGCCGCACCAATCACCATCACTTTGGTCGGGATGGGGGAACCTTCGTGCCAGTGTGTAAGTTTCTGACCGTTTGGCATGACATGCTCAGTGACCAGTTTGCCGTTGGCTATAACGCGGTACCGGGCCGGCGCCGTGACCATAAAATCGCAGGTGGCCTTGTCAGACGGATGGTCAACGACCGGTAACCAGTGGCGGGCATTGTTGGGCCAGTTATCGCCGAAAAAGGTCCGGTCACCGAATTTGTTTTTACTGATAATCAGGCCCTTTTCAGGAATACCTTCGTAGCGGATAATCACCTCCTGCGGGATATTGGGCTGACCGGTCAGGGTCAGGTACACGCGGTTTTGCCGGTGCGAAAAAAGGACTTCTTTCCCATCGGCAGCGGATACGCCCGTCACACGCATACCCGTTGTGGCGGTGCCCGATGCCGGTCCGGCCAGGTCAAACCAAACGAGGTCGGTTTGTGCGGACCGCTGGTTAAACCGGATGCGTGTTTCGCCCTTGATCTGGTTTGACTCATCCGACAGAGTCAGCGAAAAATGGTAGAACAAAACATCTATGTTCGGTTGCTGGTAGGTTAACTGGCCGCAGCATTGGCCCCGGATAGCCAACAGCAAAACGACAATAAGGTATCTGTTCATAATCAGTGCCTGGGCGACCCGTTCGGTCAATTGTCAGATAATTACCTGGATAGATCCGTATCCGGATCATTAAATTTTCGCTAAAATAGCACACAATCAATAACCTTTGCTACAGGCACCGGTTACCCAAAGATCATACTTCTTGTTTTACATACATAACATAGTTGGATAGACTGACCGGTCTGACAGAGCGGCAGAATGTATTTGGAGGTGTTCGGCAGTAAATGCGTATGAGATGCTTCCTGCGTCAGCATGACAAAAGTGGTACCATTTAAACCAAATTTTATGGAGAAGAAATTAGCCGGGCAGATAGCTCTGGTTACCGGCGGAAGCTCCGGCATCGGTGCAGGGGTAGCCCTTGCACTCGGTCAGGCCGGGGCCAATGTGGTGGTCAATTATAGTTCAAGTCTGAAAGGAGCACAGGAGGTGGTCGCCCAAATCGAAGCGGCCGGTAGCCGGGCCATCGCCGTCCAGGCCGATGTAAGTCAGGAAGCGCAGGTACAGGCCATGTTTAAAGAGGCCATTGAGCAGTTTGGTACCATTGACATCCTGGTCAACAATGCCGGTTTGCAGAAAGATGCCAAATTCGACGAAATGACGCTTGATCAGTGGCAAACGGTGATCAACATCAACCTGACCGGTCAGTTTCTGTGCGCCCGCGAAGCCATCCGCGAGTTTCTGCGCCGTGGCCCGCGGCCGGAGGTTTCGCTCGCAACCGGCAAAATCATCTGCATGAGTTCGGTTCACGAGGTAATTCCGTGGGCAGGCCATGTCAATTATGCGGCCTCAAAGGGCGGGGTAAAACTCCTGATGCAGTCGCTGGCGCAGGAATATGGCGACCGGAAAATCCGCGTAAACAGCATTGCGCCCGGGGCCATTCAGACACCGATCAACAAACCGGCCTGGGAAACAACGCAGGCGCTCAACAGCCTCATGTCGCTGATCCCGTACAACCGCATCGGGCAGCCCGACGATATTGGTAAACTCGCCGTTTTTCTGGCCTCCGACGATTCGGATTACATTACCGGCACCAGTATCCTGATTGATGGGGGCATGACCGTTTTTGAAAGCTTTGCAACCGGAGGCTGAGCCGTTTAAATGTCTGCATCATGACTAATTCAGCAGAATGGGCGCGCCTCCTTGAGAACGCCAAAAAGGCGGTGCCCCTTGAAAAATGGGGTACCTATCTCTCAGATCGTCAGTGGGCAACGGTCCGGGAAGATTACAGTGCCGATGGCAATGCCTGGGACTTTTTCCCGCACAACCACGCCCGTTCGCGCGTATATCGCTGGGGCGAAGACGGGCTGGGCGGTATTTCTGACTATCACCAGCACGTTTGTTTTGCCCTGGCACTCTGGAACGGAAAAGATCCTATCCTGAAAGAGCGGCTGTATGGTCTGACCAATTACGAAGGCAATCACGGGGAAGATGTCAAGGAATTGTATTACTACCTCGACAACACGCCGACGCATTCGTACATGAAGTTTCTGTATAAATACCCTCAGTCGGCCTTTCCCTATGAGCAGCTCCGGCAGGAGAATGCCCGCCGGACGCGCCAGGACCCTGAATTTGAACTGCTGGATACCGGCATTTTCAATGAAAACCGCTATTTCGACGTACAGGTGGAGTATGCGAAGGTCCATTCAGACGACCTGTGTATCCGGATTAGTGTGACAAACCGTGGCCCCGAAACGGCCGGCATTCATGTATTGCCGACGCTCTGGTGCCGCAATCGCTGGGCGTTTGAAAACGACTACCCCAAACCGGCTATCTCCCGCCAGACGGCCACCGACGCCGCCAACTCGGTCCTGCTGATGCATGCGAAGGTTGGCCAATACCGGCTGTACTACCAGCCTACCGATACGGCGTTTATGACCGAAAATGAGTCGAACACCTTGCGGCTGTACGGTATTCCCAACCGTTCTCCGTTTGTTAAAGACGCTTTCCATGATGCACTGACGGGTCAGAACAGTTACCTTACCGAAGCCTTGCAGCAGCAGGCAACCGGCACCAAATTTGCCCCTGTCTATCCGCTCAAAGTGGCGGGCAATACCACCGTTACGATCTCGCTCCGGCTTACTAAAGAAACGATTGATCAGCCTTTCGATTCCGCGTTTACCGAACAGTTTGCACTGCGCAGGCAGGAAGCCGACGCCTTTTATGCCCGAATGGCTCCGGCCGATGCTTCGGACGACCTCAAAAATATCCAGCGGCAGGCCCTGGCCGGTCTGCTCTGGAGCCGTCAGTATTACCACTATGACATTCCCCGCTGGCTGATGGGCGATCCGGGTTTTCCGAAACCGCCTCCCGAACGCGCCCTTGGCCGGAATCATCACTGGATGCACCTCAACAACGAAGACATTCTGCTGATGCCCGACAAGTGGGAATACCCCTGGTATGCGGCCTGGGATCTGGCCTTTCACTGCGTCCCGATGGCGATGATTGATCCGCTTTTTGCCAAAAATCAGCTGATTCTGATGATGCGCGAGTGGTATATGAGTCCGGCGGGGCAGATTCCGGCCTACGAATGGAATTTCTCGGATGTGAATCCGCCCGTACATGCATGGGCAGCCTTATCGGTCTACCGCATCGAACGCACCATCCACGGGCATGCCGATGTTGACTTTCTGAAACGCATTTTCCAGAAACTGCTCATCAATTTTACGTGGTGGGCCAACCGGCACGACGAGGAAGAAAACAACGTTTTTTCGGGCGGATTCCTCGGCCTGGACAACATCGGAGTGATTGACCGCAGTCACCTGCCGCCGGGCACCCTGCTCGAACAAGCCGATGCCACGGCCTGGATGGCACTCTATGCGCTGAATATGATGGATATTGCGCTTGAAATAACGGTTTATGACCCGACGTTTGAGGACGTAGCCACTAAATTTTACGAGCATTTTATCCTCATCGCCGAATCCCTGAATCAGGAGCTGTGGGACGAAGAAGACGGCTTCTACTACGACCTGCTGTACCCCGCCCACAGCGACGCTACCCGCCTGAAAGTACGCTCGGTTGTGGGGCTGACCGTGCTTTTTGCCGTGTCGGTAATCAAGCGCAGCAAATGCGGACCCCTCTCCGATTTTCTGAAACGGATGGACTACTTCCACAAATACCACCAGCGCCTGGGCAAGCCCCTGCCCAACGAGCAAACATCTGACGAGGGAGACATTATCCTGTCGCTGGTTTCCAAAGAACGGCTGGTAAAACTGTTGCAAATTCTGCTCGACGAAACCGAGTTTCTGTCGGCGGGCGGCATCCGTGCCTTATCGAAATTTCATGAGCAACATCCGTATGCGGTACAGCTCGACGGGCAGGTATATAGTGTCCGCTACAATCCGGGCGACTCAGACTCCTCTATGTTCGGGGGTAATTCTAACTGGCGCGGGCCGGTCTGGATGCCCATCAACTACCTGTTTATCAAATCACTGAAAAAATACCACCAGTTCTACGGCGACTCGCTGAAAGTTGAATTCCCGACCCGTTCGGGCAATTTCCTGACGCTGGAACAAGTGTCGGACGAACTGGCTAAACGCGTAGTCCATATTTTCGCCAGAACACCTCTGGGGCAAAGGCCTGTTCATGGCCCCTATGCCGGCTTTTACCAGAAACCGGAAAATCAGGACCTGCTCTTATTCTACGAATATTTCCACGGGGATACGGCTCATGGCATCGGTGCCTCCCACCAAACCGGCTGGACCGCCATCGTCGCCGAACTGATTAATGACGATGCCTGGGAATGGGAGTGATTAATGGATAATGGATAATGGATAATGGATAATGGATAATGGATAATGGATAATGGATAATGGATAATTAAAAAAAATGGCCGGAAAAATCATTATTCATTAAAAACATTACTCATTATTCATTAAAAAAAGTAGGGGTAAGCACGCTTACGGCTGTCATGGGGGAGCAAACAACAAAAATCACCTCATGAACGCACGGCGTAGTTTCCTCTTTTTTACCCTCCTCCTCTGTTCATCCGTTGCCTGCGGCCAGGCACGATTTACCCAGACGATCCGTGGCACGGTTGTCGATCAAAGTTTACAGACCCCCATCCCCGTGGCAACCGTAGCCCTGGTCAGCCTCTCCCCGATCAAAGGTACGCTGACCGAAGCCGACGGCTCGTTCCGGCTGACCGGGGTACCGGTTGGTCGCCACACGATTAAGATTTCGTTTGTCGGCTATAAAGATGCGGTCCTCAGCAACGTGGTAGTCGACGCGGGTAAAGAGCTGATCCTGAGCATCAATCTGGAAGAAACAATCAATCAGCTGACGGAAGTAACGGTAAAGCCAACCCTCGAAAAAGACAAGCCGCTGAATGAAATGGCTACCGTTTCGGCGCGCACCTTTTCGGTCGAAGAAACCCAGCGATTTGCCGCTGCCGTGAATGACCCTGCCCGTATGGCAACCGCTTACGCCGGTGTGGTCGGGGCCGACGACGGTAATAACCTGATTGTCATTCGCGGCAACGCGCCCAATGGCTTGCTCTGGCGGATGGAAGGTGTCGAGATCCCGAACCCGAACCATTTTGCCAACATCGGTACGGCCGCCGGCGGGGTGTCGATCCTGAGTGCTCAGCTGCTCGCCAACTCCGATTTCATGACCAGCGCTTTTCCCGCCGAATATGGCAACGCGCTCTCCGGTGTGTTTGACCTTAAACTCCGCCGTGGCAACAACCAGAAGCGTGAAAGTACCGTGCAGGCGGGCGTACTGGGTATTGATGTCTCGTCGGAAGGGCCGTTTTCGAAGAACTACAAGGGGTCTTACCTGTTCAACTACCGGTATTCAACACTAGGTATCCTGTCGAAGGTCGGGGTTAATGTAACGTCGGGCGTGACTACGTTTCAGGACCTGTCGTTCAATGTGTATCTGCCTACCAACAAGGCGGGAACCTTTACCTTGTTTGGTTTCGGCGGGCTGAGTAGCCAGAATATCGAAGCCAACCGCGATTCGACCGCCTGGACAAGCGAATTTGACCGTCTCAGCGAGAAGTACTATGCCAACACGGGGGCCGTCGGAGCCACCCATTCGCTGAATATCGGCCGGAAAGCCTTTCTGAAAACGGTCATACTGGCGTCGGGCTACCGCAACGGACTCAAAGGCAACTACCTGACTGATGAGCTGAAACCGCAGCTCCGCGAAGATGACAGCTATACCGTGCAGCGCCGGACTATTTCCAGTGTCCTGACCTACAAACTGAATGCGAAAAACACCTTCCGGACGGGTCTGATTGGTGCACAAATCCGGTACGATCTCCGGAATAACACGTGGGTAGACACTGTACAGCAAATCCGGACGATGGTTTCAGTTAACAACCAGACGGCCTATACCCTGCAAGCCTACGGGCAATGGAATTACCGCCTGTCGGAGCAGGTAACGCTGAATGCGGGGCTGCATTACCTCGGCTTCATGCTCAACAGCACCCATTCGGTGGAGCCACGTGCGTCGGTCCGGTGGGCATTTTTGCCGAAACATACGCTTAGCCTCGGCTATGGCCTGCACAGTCAGTTGCAGAATCCGGCCTTGTATTTTATCAAACTTCCCGCCGCCGACGGTAGCCTGATGGCCCCCAACCGGCACCTGGGCCTCAGCAAATCGCACCATACGGTTTTGGCCTACGACTACTCCATCAACGACCATCTGCGGCTGAAGGCCGAAGCCTACTATCAGGCGTTGTTTAACCTGCCGGTCAGCGCCGGGACACGCGACGCCTTTTCGGCCGTTAACCAGATGTACGGGTTTTCGGCGCGGCCGCTCGCCAATACCGGTAAGGGCCGCAATTACGGCGCGGAGCTGACCCTGGAGCAGTTTCTGCACCATAACCTCTATTTTCTGTGGTCGGCATCACTTTACCGATCTGAATATCAGGGCTCAGACCAAATCTGGCGCAGCACCCGTTACGACGGGAAATACGCGACTAACCTCCTGGCGGGCAAAGAGTTTATCATGGGCGAAACGGGCGTTTTCAAAAACAGTGTGCTGGGTCTGAACGTCAAACTGACGTATTTCGGCGGTTACCGCGACACGCCCATCAACCTCGCCGAATCGCAGCGGCAGCAGCAAACGGTTTACGTGGATGCGCTGACGAATACGCTAAAAATTCCGGACTATTTCCGCACGGATATCCGCCTGAGCTGGAAGAAAAACAAACTGCATTCGACCCGTACGCTGTCGCTGGACATTCAGAATGTAACGAACCGGCAGAACGTCTTCGGGCAATATTTCGAGCCCCGCTCCGGCACCACCAAAACCTATTTCATGACCGGTCTGCTGCCTATCCTGAGCTACCGGATTGTGTTTTAACCCGAACCGGCCCTGCCGTCTGATCAGACAGCAGGGCCGGTTACCATACAGGCAATCGATCTGCCGGTTAATGCACCAATAAACGATAGGTCGCCTGCTGATCGGCGGTTTGTACCCGAATCAGGTACATGCCCTTGCTCAGTTGCCGCGTTGGGGCCTGTAACGTATGCCGGCCCGCCTCCTGCATCGGCAATGCCGTTAAAACCGCTGCCTTACGCCCGGGAACATCAATAATATCCACCGTGACCGGCCCTGCCTTCGGCATGGTATACTGCACCGTCACCTCGTCCTGCGCCGGGTTTGGCATCGCCATTACGGTAAGCGTCAGATCAGCGTTTGTGGCCTCCCGACCGGCGGCACCAGCAATCCGTAAAACGCCGCCACCGTCCGTCATCAGGCTGCCGCCCGGCGTAATGGTCACGGTGGTGGTGGCACCGCTATTGACCGATGCGACCGCGTAACCGGTATTCGGTGTTAAGCCCGTAATGAGCTGCATCGTTACCACCGACGGAATGGTGTAGGTCGTTGTCGTAAAGCCATTTCCCCAGACATTCGGGAACAGAACGGCTGTGTTTTTCACGACAGCCCCTTCAAATGCATCGCCGGCGGTGCTCTGCACCAGTACCGATGCATCCTGCGCCACAGTCCCGTCGGCACCCTGAATCACATTCAGAAAACGGATATTAGCCGGATTAGACCGGTCTTCAATTTTTAGCTCATGCGTAGTGGTCTCCAGTTCAGCCAGCGAATTCAATACCTCCGATACCGACGACGTCAGCACCCCGGCGGCAGGCAGTAAGCTGGTCAGGTATACCTTCTGGCCACCAGGTGTATTCACCGCCACGTTTTTACCCGAGACCTGCGGCGGCCCCGTAAATTGCAGGAAAAACCGCTTGAACCGGTTGGCCGTCTTACTCCGTGCACGGTCGTACACAATGACATGGTCCGGTTTCAGCCAGACAATAGACCGCACAGCGTACAACATATCGGTTGCCGAGTTAGCACGGTTGTACAGGTTCGTAGCATCACCCGTAGCATAGACGTAATCTGTTGCGTAGCTGCTGATTACCGACGGATCGCCGGCCCCCATACCGTTGGTCCACTGCCCGCCCCGCTGCGATGTTGCTGCTTCAAACCACTGCATATTGGCAGGCACGTCGTTCTGCAAACCCAGCGTATTGTGAAATTCAGACGTGTACCCAATGCCATCGTTTGTATAACCGCTCCGCTCCTTAATCAGCCACTCCCCTTTCCGGAAGAGTTCGAACTGATTGCCATCCCCCGACTGGTGATTGATGGATGTCCAGTGGCATTGCCAGTTAAACCAGGTGGCATTGGCCGTCCAGTCGGACCGTGACAGAATTTTGTTCAATGAATTGTCTTTAAAGGTCGTCGGCAGATTCGGTCGCGGATCGGGCGGGTTAACGTTTGCCTTCGGTTGGTTGCCCGCTGCATAAACAGACCGTTACCGCCCTGAAGGGCGTTCCGGGCAAACCACCGTACCTTGTCGAGGCGTGCCGGATTACTGCCCGTGCGCATGTCGGTCAGGCCAACCGGTGCCAGCACGTCCATCATTTCGGGCATAATCCATGTCCGGAGCAAATCGCCGTAGTTCGCCGCCTGATAGATTGGCCCGAGGTAAGTAGCCTGCGGAAACGTCTTTGCGGCCGGCGTAATTATGTGTAACAGCCCGTCCGATTGGTCGGGCAGTCCAATATCCATCAGGACTACATCCGGCAAGGCATCGGGTTGCAAACCGTCGAGCGCTTCCTGCCCCGAACGGTAGGTAGCCTGACACGAGAATCCGTCAGCGTCGTCTATAATCCAGTGTAAAGCATCACGTACGTCAGCATCGTCGTCAACGATAGCGACCGAGAGCACTGATTTATACATAAAGAAGGTACAGGGTTACGAATGAGGCCGGAAATTCGGTGATCTTTTCTGAGTTGCCGGATGCGAATTTATCCATTGGTAAATTCTTTTTATTATGGATTATGCCCGTTTGCCAATAACTTGCCAAACAAAGAAGTCCATTGTTATTTTTATCATGACTGATCAAAGTAAAGCGTTTCTCTATACTTACCTGAACAATGCCTCACCGACCGGCTTCGAGGCTTCGGGGCAACAAATCTGGCTTGATTACCTGAAGCCATACATTGACGAGTACATTGTCGACGTCTATGGTACGGCCGTCGGGGTTATTAATCCGGGGCAGCCTTATACAGTAGTGATCGAAGCTCACTCCGACGAAATCTCATGGTTTGTGAACTACATCGACGACAACGGCTATATCTACGTCCGCCGGAACGGTGGTTCCGATGCCGTCATTGCGCCGTCGATGCGGGTAAATCTGCACACGAAGAAGGGGGTTGTAACGGGCGTATTCGGCTGGCCGGCCATCCACGTCCGCGACCTGGCCAAAGATACTGCGCCGAAAGTAACGGACCTGTTCATCGACGTCGGAGCGGCGAATAAGCAGGAAGTGGCCGAAATGGGCATTCATGTCGGTACGGTCTGTACATTTGTCGACGGCCTGTTCGAACTGAACGACCGCTACTACGTGGGTCGCGCGCTCGACAACCGTATGGGTGGCTTCATGATTGCCGAAGTAGCGCGGATGCTGAAGGAAAACAACGTAACGCTGCCCTTCACGCTCTACATTGTCAATGCCGTACAGGAGGAAATCGGACTGCGTGGTGCCGAAATGATCGCGCGCCGCCTGCGCCCCGACCTCGCCATCTGTACCGATGTGACCCACGATACCCAATCGCCGCGCTACGACAAAAAAGAGCAGGGCGACCTGAAAGCGGGCAGTGGTCCGGTGCTTTGCTACGGACCGGCCGTGCAGAACAACGTGCTGGATTTTATCATCGATGTGGCCGACAAAAGCGGGATTGCCTTCCAGCGTCAGGCCGTCAGCCGGTCGACCGGTACGGATACCGACGCGTTTGCCTACGCCACCGAAGGCATCGCTTCCGCCCTGATTTCTCTGCCGCTGAAATACATGCATACGACCGTCGAAACCGTTCACAAAGACGACGTACAGTCGGTCATCCAGCTCATGTACCAGACGCTCCTGGCATTACAGGGCAATGAGGATTTCAGATACATAAAATAATTGTGATTGAGCGAATGGGTGATTGAGCGACTTCTTTCACTCAATCGCTCATTCACCAATTACTAAAGGTACATCTGTACCATTTTGTGCCAGTATTTGGCTTTGTGGGCGCGGCCTTGCCAGACGTAAAATTCGTGGGGAATCTGTTTTTCGTGGAAGATGTCGCGGAGGGCCATGTTGTTCCCCAGGAACGGATCCTGATCGCCGATGGTAAAGGTGATCTGCATCCGGCGAATAAGGCTCAGGGTATATTCATCCTGCAGATTGGGCAGAAAATGAACCGGCGTATTGAAATAAATATCCTCGTCATAGGCATTGTCGAACAGACTGCGGAAGTCCTCAACGGGCGTCGACAAATCGTAACGGCCACTGAAGGCCACAATACGGCCGAATAAATGCGGATGCCGGAGGGCAATATTCATGGCATGGAACGCACCCAGGCTGCATCCGTGCGAGATCATAAACGGCTGATCGTTTTTTACCCGCGTCAGCGGCAACACTTCATCCAGAATATATTGCTCGTACTGCAGATGCCGCCGGATCCGGTCTTTTGGCGGGGCGTACAGGTTATATACACTTTCGGCGTCAATGCTGTCGACACAAAAGAGCTGAATCCAGCCGTTATTGATCTTGTCGGCCAGCGCCTCTACCAACCCGAAGTTTTCGTACTCGTAGAACCGGCCGCAACGCGTCGGAAACACCAGCACCCGGGCGCCGGCATGACCGAATATCAACAGTTCCATCTTCCGGCCGAGGTT
This sequence comes from Arsenicibacter rosenii, assembly GCF_001870735.1. Taxonomy (GTDB): domain Bacteria; phylum Bacteroidota; class Bacteroidia; order Cytophagales; family Spirosomataceae; genus Arsenicibacter; species Arsenicibacter rosenii. The sequence continues at coordinate 216,918 of NZ_MORL01000004.1, forward strand.
CGGGCTATACCATTCGTGATACTCGCGATGCATAACAAGTTCAGTTCAACGGCCGAATTTCGGCAGTTTTCGGGTAATCGGTTGTAAAGAAATCGTTAAAACGTAACGGCACTATTCAACAACACGTCCCGCCACAGCGCGTATCCTTTCGGATTCAGGTGTAATCCGTCGGCCTCGTACAGTTCCCGCCGCGGCAATCCATGATTGTTCAGCATAGGCGTGTAGAGGTCAACAAAATGACAATGAGGCAATTCCTGTATTTTTTCGGAAATGATTTTGTTGGTGTAATGAATCCGGTCGACAATAGCCCACCGCGCCGGACTTGGCTTGATGGCCAGGTAGACCAGCGGGGTGCCCGGCAGGTACTGCGCTACTTTATCGACCAGGGTACAGAAGAACAGAAATACTTCTTCGGGATGACGGTTATCGCCCAGATCGTTGTCGCCTGCATAAAACACGATGGACGACGGATTAGCCGGTACAACCAGCCGCTCAAAAAACCATGTGCAGGCAGCCAGCGTGGAGCCGCCGAAGCCGAGATTCAGCGGTTTTTTCTCCGGAAAATCAACCGCCAGCGACGACCATAGCCGGATCGACGAACTACCATAAAACACAGTCCGGCCCGAAAGCGGTGGTTTATTGCTTACTTTTTTTTCGAGCTGCCGAACTTCTTCTTCGTACCAGAACATGCTCTTGTTACGCGCTTTGCTGTTCCTTTTTCTTTGCCTGTTCGATAGCAGTCACCCATTTTCTGATCAGCCCGGCCAATGGCTTAAACTCAATCAGGAACCCATCATGGCCATACAGCGAGTCGATTTCCTCATACACCGCATTCGGAATATGGCGGGCCAGAAACTGCTGCTCCGACGGCGGAAATAATATATCGGACCGGATACCCACCACCAGCGTATTGGCTTTGATCTGCGCCAGGGCGTTCAGGATACTGCCGCGGTTACGGCCCACATTGTGGGAATCCATCACCGTTGTCAGTACACGGTAGGTAAAGGCATTGAAGCGGGCGGCTATTTTTTCGCCCTGATACCGCTGGTAGCTGGCAGCCTTGTAATCAGCCAGTTGCTCGTTATTATCAAGGGCCTGTGTAAAGCCGTAGGTATCGTAGTTCCGGTACGAAATCAGGGCCATGGAGCGGGCTGCTTTCATGCCGTTCACGCCTGCATCGTCGCGGCGCTCCCGCCAGGTCGGGTCGGCCTCAATGGCCATGCGCTGCGACTCATTAAAGGCAATGCCCCAGGGCGAAAAGACCGCGTTAGACGCAATCAGGATCAGGTTTTCGACCAGCTTCGGCCGTAAAATAGCCCATTCGACCGCCTGTTGCCCGCCCAGCGATCCGCCGATGAGCTTGTAGATTTTTTCAATGCCCAGCTCCTGCCGCAGCAAATCCAGCGCATTGACCATATCGCGGATGGTAATGGTCGGAAAATCGTGATAAAACGGTTCGCCCGTTTCCGGATTGATCGAAAGCGGGCCGGTAGACCCGTAACAGGAACCAATCACGTTGGCACAGATGATGAAGTGCTGAGCCGGGTCGTAAAACTTACCCGGTCCCACTAACCCGCTCCACCAGTCAGCAGGGTCTGCATTGCCGGTCAGGGCATGGCAAATCCAGATCACGTTTTTCGGATCGTCCGGCTTAAATGTCCCATAGGTTGTGTAAGCCAACCGAAAGCCCGGCAGCGTTCCGCCTGCTTCGAGGGGGAAAGAGTATTTGTAGTCGAAGTGGTTCAAAACTTAAACAGTTTCGGTCAGCCCGCTTGCGCGGGCTGACCGTAGGTAGATCAAACAAGATGACTCAGGCCTACAGCTGAGCAAAAGCCTGTTCAAAATCGGCTTTGATATCGTCGATGTGTTCCGTACCGGCCGATACGCGCAACAGGCCCGGCTCTACGCCCGCAGCAGCCTGCTCGTGTTCCGACAGCTGCTGGTGCGTTGTGGAGGCCGGGTGGATAATCAACGATTTAGAATCTCCGACATTGGCCAGGTGGCTCACGAGCTTCAGGCTGTTTACGAAGCGGTCGGCGGCCTCTTTCCCCGCTTTCAGCTTAAACATAAACACTCCGCCAAACCCGCGTTTAAGGTATTTTTTTGCCCGTTCGTGGTACGGGCTGCTTTCCAGACCCGGATAGTTTACGTATTCGACCTGCTCGTGTTGCTCCAGCCACTGCGCCAGCGCCAGGGCGTTCTGCACAGTCCGGTCGACACGAAGTGACAGCGTTTCAATGCCTTGCAGGAGCATAAACGAGTTAAACGGCGAAATGGCCGGCCCCCAGTCGCGGAGACCTTCCACCCGTGCCCGGATCGCAAACTGAATATTGCCGAATGGCCCGTTTACCCCGAACACGTCACTGAACACCAGCCCATGATACCCCGGCGACGGCTGGCTGAACTGCGGGAATTTGCCATTGCCCCAGTCGTAGTTACCGCCATCGACAATTACCCCGCCGATGCTCGTACCGTGACCACCGATCCACTTCGTTGCCGATTCTACGACAACGGCCGCGCCGTGTTCCAGCGGCCGGAACAGGTAACCGCCCGCACCGAATGTATTGTCGACAATCAGCGGCAGGTCATATTTTTTCGCCAGCGCCGACAAGCCTTCCCAATCCGGAATGTTAAAACCCGGATTACCAATGGTTTCGACATAAATGGCTTTGGTGTTGTCATCGATCAGTTTTTCGTAGCTTTCGATGCTTTCGCCATCTGTAAACCGTACGTCGATACCCAGTCGCTTAAACGAAACCTTAAACTGGTTATAGGTACCGCCATAGAGGTACGAGGTCGAAATAAAATTATCGCCCGCATTCAGGATGTTGTTCAGGGCGATAAACTGCGCCGCCTGTCCTGAGGCGACGGCCAGCGCGGCCACGCCGCCTTCGAGGGCAGCCACCCGCTTTTCGAACACGTCGGTTGTCGGGTTCATAATGCGGGTGTAGATGTTTCCGAACGCTTTCAGCGCAAACAGGTCGGCCCCGTGCTCTGAGCTGTTGAAGACATACGATGTGGTCTGGTAAATGGGCACCGCCCGTGAATTTGTTGTCGGGTCTACCTCTTGTCCGGCGTGAAGCTGGAGGGTGTCAAAATGCAATTGATCGGCCATGATTATAGGAAAATGAAAAGAAATGATGAACTATAGATTCAGCGCAAGCGTGCAGGCTCGGGCCTGCCGGAAACGCTCCTGGTTTCAGACAGACAGTGATACAGGTTCATAGGCCCCTTTGGGGCATACAACGTCGATAGTTGATCATGTTGTTAACGATTTATAGTCCCTAGCGCCGCTACCTGCGGTTGTCTTAGGCGGGAATTAGCACCTTGCCATGCGGTAGGTTGCCAGAGGTTTACAGAGCCCGATCTCTCCCCTCTTCTGTATAAATCAATCCGTGCCGGAGTGTCAGGCACGTTCGAATTGACTTGATGGCGCAAGTATACGGCAGAAAACGCTCGAATGCAAATTTAACCGCTCCGGGAGAGGCGGCGTGAAGGTTGTTAGTGTCGGGACGATTGGGCGGTCAGGACAATGGGCGGATAAGTGTATTAGTGATGTCAACACTAGCCAACAGCCCCTACTGCTCCAGCAAACGCTCCAGCTGCCGGAAAACCGGAATCAGCGACTGACCACGGGCCGACAGTGTATATTCGATGTGTAACGGCTTCTCACTCACAACGGATTTATCCAGAAGCCCTTCTTCCTCCATCTCCTTCAGGGCATTCGCGAGCGACTGCTTATTCGCTCCCGGCAACTGCCGTAATAACGCATTAAACCGCACCGGCGATTCGGCCGCCAATTGAAAAATCTGCGGTTTCCATTTTCCGGAAACGGCTCTTAATAAACCCTGCGCCGGGCATTCATCCTTTGATTCCATATTGAGATTTTACCCGGTCAACTTTTTCTGACTAATTGACCCGGCTGGTGTAATTGTCCAACTTTGTAACAAAGTTAATACAAAACCATGCTAAAAGCCGTTTTTGCCTGCTTCACCCTACTGAGTGCACTCTTTGGCAGTTGCAACGGACAAGACAAGAAGAACGTTATGGTCAACAACAATCCTCTGCTCTGTGATCCTGAAACAGGTATCTGTGAGCTACCGGCCCAACAGACAGCAACCGCACCGGTTAGTGTCCGGGTTGACAAGAAACCCCTGACAATCACTTATTTTACCGACCCTATCTGCTCAACCTGCTGGGGTATTGAACCGCAGTTGCGCAAGCTTAAACTCGAATACGGGGATGGCATCCATATCGACTATCACATGGGAGGCCTGCTGCCCGACTGGAGCTATAACAGCGGAGGTATCAGCAAACCGTCGGATGTAGCGCACCACTGGGACGAGGTCAGCCGGTACTACCAGATGCCGATTGACGGGGATGTGTGGCTCGAAGATCCGCTCCACTCCTCGTATCCGCCATCGATTGCCTTTAAGGCAGCCCAGCTACAGGATGAGAAAAAAGCCCTTGTTTTCCTGCGGATAATCCGCGAAATGGTGTTTCTGGAGAAAAAGAACATCACGAAGTGGGAACACCTGTCGAAGGCGGCCATCGATGCCGGCCTGGATGCCGTGAAGCTGAAGCAAGACTATGAAGGTCCGGCGCAGGAACGGTTTCGGGCAGATCTTGAACTCGCCCGCAAACTGGGCGTCCGTGGCTTCCCGAGCGTATACATCACCGACATGACCGGCAACCGGGAGTTTATCTATGGCTTTAAGCCCTATGCGGCCTATGAAACCGGCATTACCAAACTATATCCCAAAGCCGGTAAACGACCGTACGATACAAGCTGGCAATACCTGTTTAACACCTATCCCACCCTCACTACCCGTGAATTTGCTGAATTAAGCGGTCTGTCCTTTCAGGAGGCCGACCAGCAGCTCCTCCGGCTAGTCCACCAACAAATGCTGACCAGTCTGGTCACCAAAAACGGCGTACTCTGGAAACGGATTACCCGCTAACCCCTCCGATTGGTGAGCGTTTGGCAGATTGCCGGACGCTCATTTTCCTATAATCTGCTTACGATGGGAAAGGCCCCAGTAATGCAGCTCTTCCATCACTTTTTCGAGCGATAAGCCGTGGGGTGTAATGGCGTATTCGACCGTTGGCGGAAATGTATCATATACCTGCCGCCGGATCAGCTGATTGGCTTCCAGGGCTTTCAGCTCCTTCGACAACACCTTATCCGTTATGCCACCCACTTCGGCCGAAATCTGTTTGAACCGCTTTGGCCCTCCGGATAACGCAAACAAAATCAACAGTTTCCATTTCCCTTCAAGTGCCTCAAGCGCATCTTTGATCGACAGCATATTTTTAGGGCATCCCCCACTGGTCAGCATAGTTTCCGGCAGTTTATGTTTACGACGCTATCCCGTCGGATAGCGCTATCCGACGGGATAGTACTATCCGGCGGAAAGTAAAGGTAGTTAGTTTTGTCCATTCACAAACGCAGACTACAGATGACGAATCAATCAACATTTCCGAAGGGGTTACACATCGCCTTATGGACAGTACAGGGGCTGCTTGCTGCCGGTTTTGCCTGGGGAGGGCTGATGAAACTCATACAACCTGCCGGCCAGCTGGCGCAGATGTGGCCCTGGACCGGCCAGGTACCCGGATCCCTGCTTATGTTTACAGCTATCGTTGATCTATTGGGGGCACTTGGCCTGCTGTTGCCTGCCTTGCTGCGCATTCAACCCATCCTGACCCCGATAGCGGCTGTCGGCTGTTTGGTGCTGATGGTATGCGCCACCGTCTTTCATATTCAGCGCGGCGAAGCGGCCCTTATAACCCCGAATCTCCTCTTTGCCATGATGGCCGCATTTGTGGCGTGGGGACGGTTTATAAAAGTGCCGGTCACAAGCAAAAGATAAACGGATGAGGACGGCCTGTATCCCGCCTTTTTTCAGGTTTATTCATGAAAATTCTTTCCTGCAATTTCGTTGTTAACCGGCCTCTTTTTGTATTTTTGGTAAGGCTCAATTGTCGGTTACCTGAGCGGAACAAACCCTTTACCTGAACGATTTTTTACTGATGAACATTACCGTGGCCCTCCAGCATCTCAATTGGCCGGCCGTTTTTGCGGCGGCCTTTTCTACCTTCCTCATTGGCGGATTATGGTATTCGCCGGTACTTTTCCAGAAAAGCTGGATACGTGCCAATGGCTTCGACCCTGCAAATTTACCCAAAAGCAATCCTGCGGTCGTTTTCGGTCTGGCGTTTTTCTTTGCCTTCGTAATGGCGCTGAATCTGGCTTTATTCATCGGGCAGGCAGATGTCTCGTTTGGCGCAACGGCCGGTTTTATGACCGGCTTCGGATGGGTTGCCTTAGCGGTGGCAATCATTGCCTTGTTCGAATCCCGTCCATTGGCTTATATCCTGATCAATGGCGGATATATGGTCGTGACCTTTACGGTTATGGGCACCATCATCGGTGCCTGGCACTAAGCCGGTAAGCCTATGCATCAGAAATTACTGAACTATTTTCAGCGGATTATGCCGCTTACGCAGGAAGAAGCCGATGCCATTGCAGCGACGATCCATATTGAGCACGTCAAAAAAGGCACGATTCTGCTGCACGAAGGTGACATTTCGGCAGAAGCCTATTTCGTCCTGGAGGGTTGTATCCGGCAGTATTACCTGATCGACGGTTCCGAGAAAACCAGCAACTTTTTTACCGATGAGCAGTGGGTCGTTTCCATCAAAAGCCTGAACGAGCAGGTACCAGCCGCTCATTTTCTGGATGCCTGTGTCGATTCATACGTTATCGTCGGGAATCGGGATAAAGAAGAAGGTCTATACCGGCAGTTTCCGAAATTTGAGACCATTTCGCGGAAAATTATGGAGCGTGTCTTTGCTGAACAACAGGAAATTCTCGCTACATACCTGACCGAAACGCCCGAACAACGCTACCTGCGGCTTATGGCCGCCCGCCCCAATCTGTTTCAGCTCGTCCCGCAATACCAGATTGCCAGTTACGTCGGCGTTAAGCCCGAATCATTGAGCCGGATACGCAAGCGTATTTTACAGAAGCATTAAGCCATGCTGATGGCTACATTTCCGCGTTTATGCCCCGCCTCCACATACCGGTGGGCAGCTGCCATGTCGCTCAGCGGAAAAGTCCGGTCAAGCACGGGTGTTAATGCCCCGGTTTGAATGAGTTCGTTCAGAAAATCCAGGTCTGCCGGGGTGGAGGTAATCATACCCATCAGCAGTTTTTTACCGTTACCCATCGTCCTGCAAACACCCTGTAACACCTCGCTGAGCTGAGCAGCACTCAGAATCAGGGTTCCCTGTTGATTCAACAACTTTACGGCTGTCTTGACGGATAGTTTATTAATTGTATCCATCACTACGTCATACGTTTCCGTCAGCGATGCCAGATCCGTCCGGGCATAGTCGATGACGGTTTGTGCGCCAAGTTGTCTGACCAGACCGGCGTTAGCCGCACTACAAACACCGGTAACCTCAGCCCCGAAATACCGGGCAAGCTGCACTGCCGCTGAGCCTACCGCACCGGAGGCACCGTAGATCAGTACTTTTTGTCCCGGCTTGATGGCAGCCTTCCGGATAAAATACAGGGCTGTTGTTGCGCCGAACGGAATAACCGCTGCTTGTTCATGGGATAAAAATGACGGTTTTAAGGCAATGGCCTCTGTTTCGGCCAGGGTAATGTATTCGGCATAGGCTCCGAACCGCAAATCCGTTGACCCGAAGACCTCATCCCCTACCTGAAAACGGGACACGGCACTACCGGTTTGGACCACTATTCCGGAGAAAACCCCACCCAGGACCGGGTATGCAGGCTTTGTCAATCCGAAGAAGAAACGGACGGCAAACGGGTCGGCCTGCCGCAACCGGCAATCAGCGGTATTAACGGCCGTTGCCACAATCTGAATCAATAGTTGATTGGCGGCAGGTTCAGGGGTTGCTATTTCCTGTAGCATCAGTACATCGGGGGTGCCGTAGGCAGGGCAGACAATGGCTTTCATCAGTTGTTTACGAATTGATTATGATGATGCAAAACTACCCCTGCGGCCAGCAGCCATGCATTGACTTCGGTTAAGAAATGCAGCTATCGGTAGTAATTAACTAAAAGATATTCTTTGGACAGTTAGTGCACCTTATTGTTGCCGGAACATTCAGCGCTGAAACTTTGGCGCATCAGCGTCTGTTGTGTACTTTTGTTTTAAAGCAAGATTTTCTGATGAACGAAGTATATCGATTCCGTAAAGACGCAAGCTCCCGCCGCTCCGATGTGACAAGCGTTAAAGATGCCATTGGTATGTTATTAAAATCGTACCAGCTACAGGCCCGCTTTAATGAGACCTATCTGGAAGCGTTCTGGGAGAAAATGATGGGATCGGCTATTGCTTCGCGTACCAGCCGGCTCTACGTCCGGGAACGGATTCTGTACATTGAAATCACATCGGCACCGCTTCGCAGCGAACTCGTCAATGCCAAGCAGAAAATGATCAAACTGATTAACACCGACATGGGTACCGACGTGATTGAAGACGTCATCTTTATTTGAGGGCAACTTCTGCGGCGACCGCCTGCCCCGTTTTTCCGCGCTCCTGAAACGACTGTATTGTCCAGAGCTGATACTGCATCCGCAGCCAGACCAGCACACACGGAACCGCTTTGATACTGTAGGGATTCATGTACTCGTCACGGATAAACGGCGGGAACAAATCTGTGGGCGACAGCGAGGTAAAGACCACCACCAGCCCCAGCAGGATCCGGTCCAGTGTATTACGTTCGGCGGCCGTTACCCACCAGATTGCCACCCCTACCACCGCCAGCACATAGGTCGGTGATTCCGCCATCTTATTGAAAATAATCACAAACAGCAGAAAATAGGCCACCATGAGTTGCTGGTAAACCGGCATTTTCCATTGCTTAAAACGCAGGAAAGGCAACAGAAAGAGCGTAATGCCAACTGCCTCCACAATCCGCAGGTTACCATCTGTTTTGGCCATATCAAACCAATAGACCAGAATGCCCGGTACAGACACTAACAGACCAAGTTTGCTATCGACCACAATTTTCAGCCACGCCTCGTATTCGGCCCCGAGTTCAGCAAACGAAATAACGGTAGCCGGCAGCAACGCAAAAATAACGGTCCAGACAACCATTGCGACAAGGAACTGCACCTTTCTGGGGTAAAACAAAAAGAAGATAGCGGCCCCCACCCCGTAAAATTTAATGTAGAAACAGAGCGTAAACAGCAACGCAGCCAGCCAGACCTTCTCCTTGCGGAGCAGGTAAATCCCGAGCAGCATCATCCCGACAATCAGGTTGTTGCTTTGCATGTTCTGGGCCGTAATCAGGGCTTCCGGAAAGATGATGGCCAGGGCAATCCAGCGTTTGCAGTCGGCGTGGTACTCGTCTTTCAGAAAATACCATACCCCCAGTATCAACACAACCGGATTCAGCAAATTCCAGAGGGTAACACCGAGCCAGTCGGGCATGTAATAGAACGGTGCCATCAGCCACGCAAAGACAGGGCTGTATTTATACAGGTCGCTGTATAACTCCGGCCGCAGCACATACATGGAACGGTGCGTAAGCAGACAGTCGAACGGACGGGCAAACATCAGGTAGTTGTTGTAATACCCGAGTATGAATTTCTGAATGGAGGCGGCTACCAGAATGAAGACAAAAACCACCATCAGGCGGTTGAGCGGCAGCCAGTTCATGGCCTTGTTCATCAGCAATTATTTTTTGACGGTGTTTGTTGGACTAGGCAGTTTAGACAGACTATGCAGGGCATAGTTGGCCATCGTGTCGTATTCGCCATGGGGCTGCAGAAACCGAAGCAGTTGTTCGACCCGGTCGAGCAGCAGGTCACGCGAATGGCGGCGGACATAATCCGGTATCTTCGTGTATTCACTCAGATCCGTAAACTCCCAGGGATGTACATACAGGTTCAGGAAGCCAAAACGGCGCAGGGTTTGCAGGCAAAGCTGCCGGTAGACGCTGAACGGGAAATTTTTGAGGCTTAGCCAGAAAAGCGGAATCCGGAGCGTTGGTGTTACGGAAGCCGGAATCTGTAATACACTCTTTTCCAGAAACGGCCGGCAGGGCTTACCCCAATGGTTGTAACGGCCAGGCAGATAGGTCGGATGCAGCGAGGAATTGTAGACATACCCGGCATGGGCTACATCCATCACATCCACGGCCCCCATGCGGGCCTTACGAAACCCCATGACCCGCTGCCCGGTCAGCTTTTCGAGCGCCTCTTTCGAGGTGGCCAGGTCGGCGGGTTCGAAGGTTGTATGGTAATAGCCATGAGAAGCGATCTCGTGCTGCTTCGAGAGCCGGACGATTAGGTCCGGCTCATGCAGGGCATAGTTTGCCGTCGTAAATAACGTTGCAGGAACAGACAATACGTCGAGCCGGTCGGCCAATAAGGTCAGACCACGGGTTGATACAGCAATTTGTTCATCCAGCGAAATGGCATGGCCGAACTCCACTGCTGTATCAAACTCTTCTACATCGACGGTGAATAATAAGAATCGGTCTTCCATTCCAGCTCCGCAATTTCTTCTATCTCGCTCGAATCACTTACTATAAATGACGGGCGTTTTTTAACTTCAATAAATGTTTTTCCTAAATACACCCCCATGATCCCGATAACGATAAACTGAATACCGCCCATAAGTACCATCAACAGCACCAGGGTTGTCCAGCCCGATACGGTCTGATTGGTAAAGTATTTTTCGTACAGCACTTCAAGTCCGAAGATACCGGCCCCGATCGACATCAGGAAACCCAGAAATACGGACAGATACAGCGGCCGGGTCGAAAACGAGGTAATACCCATCAGGGCCAGTTTAACCATCTTCCGGAGCGAATACTTGGTCGTGCCCGCAAAGCGTGCCGCCGGCCGGTACACTATCCGTGCCTGCCGGAAACCCATCCAGGAAATCATTCCCCGCACAAACAGGTCGTTTTCCTTGAACTGGTTCAGTGAATCAACCACAACGCGGTCGAGCAGACGGAAATCAGCGGCTCCGTCTTCCAGTGACAGATCCGATACTTTCCGTAAAAGCCGGTAAAACTGTTGTGAAGTGGTCCGTTTAAACCAGGAAGCATTAAAATCGGGCTCCCGGACCGTGTAAACAACCTCATAGCCTTCGCGCCATTTTTCGATCAGAGTCGGAATTAATTCCGGCGGATGCTGCAAATCTGCATCCAGACTGATGACACACTGTCCGCGCGCATGTTCGTAGCCCGCCCGTAATGCCATCTGATGACCGAAATTCCGCGAAAACGAAATAAACCGTACGGTTGAATAAGCCTGGCTTAATTGCCGTAAAACCTGCCGGGTGCGATCGGAGCTCCCATCGTCAATCACCAGTATTTCATACTGATCATAGGGCGACATGACCTCTGTTAAACGATCAACTAAGACAGGTAAATTTTCTTCCTCATTGTACGCCGGAACAATAAGGCTGATTAATCCTGTTACTGGTTTCATGATAAGATTTATACAAGTCCGGTTTTTTGACTTTAACCACAAAGTTACATGTCTTTCCAGAACTTTCATGATTTCTCTTCATTAGATTAGCATTAGAATTCTGTTAAATCACAACGCCTATCGACTTACTATTACCTTGAAAAAGCGAATTCACTCAGCCGAAAACCGGAAAAACCGGAATTTAGGCGGCCGGGCCAGCCGGCTGGTCGAGCAGGAAGGCAATCGCCAGGACCTCGGTTTCGGAACACGGGCCGATACGACCTCCCGGCTACTCAATAAAGACGGTTCGTTTAATGTCCGGCATATCAATCAAGGGTTCTGGAACCGGCTGAATATTTATCCCCGGCTTATAACGATGCCCTGGCTGCCTTTCCTGGGCTGGATTTTTGCGGCTTATATGGTCGCCAATACGTTTTTTGCGCTCATTTATGTCGGGGTCGGGGTAGATAACATGATGGGGGCCGAAAACACGCAGGTCTCGGCATTCTGGAGTTCTTTCTTCTTCAGTGCCCAAACCCTGACTACGGTCGGTTACGGCCATCTGGCCCCGCGTGGCTTTCTGATGAGCTCCATTGCGGCTTTTGAGTCGATGCTGGGGCTGCTGTCTTTCGCCCTGGCAACCGGTCTGCTTTATGCGCGTTTCTCACGGCCGACCCCGCACATACGTTTTTCAAAAGTAGCGGTGTTTGCGCCCTATCTGGATGTCAACGGCTGGATGTTCCGCATCATCAATGAACGCAGTAATCAGCTGATTGATGTAGAAATCGAAGTGTCCTATTCACGAATGGTCACCAAACCCGATGGCAGCCGGTCGCGTCAGTACTCTATTCTGAAGCTGGAACGGAACAAGGTGGCCTTTTTCCCGAACAACTGGACCCTTGTGCATGCCATTACGCCCGACAGCCCGATGCACGATTGTACGGAGGAGCAACTAATGGATTCCGACGCCGAATTTCTGATTTTGTTGCGGGCTATTGACGATACGTTCTCTCAGATGGTACATTTGCGGTATTCGTACCGCTGCGATGAAGTGGTATGGGGCGCAAAATTCCGGCCGATGTTTAACGGCGACACCCGAACGATGGTTACCGTCGATCTCAACAAACTGGATGAATACGATCTGGTACCCTTAAATTAAGTATGATTACTCCCCCTTTTCTGGCCCCGGGCGATACCGTGGGCATTGTGGCACCTGCCAGCCGGTTTCCGTATCAAGAGCTTCAGGAAGGCCTCCGCTTACTGCGTCAGGATTGGCAACTCAACGTCATTGAAGGCGAAAGTGTACAGGCAGCTGACGGGCCTTTTGCCGGTTCGGATACCCTGCGCCGCGACGACCTTCAGCGCATGCTCGACAACCCGGAGATTAAGGCAGTATTTGCCGCACGGGGTGGCTACGGCTGCTACCGCATCGTTGATCAGCTCAATCTCACCGCCTTCCGGCAATCGCCGAAATGGCTGGTAGGTTTCAGCGATGTAACCGTACTCCACAGCTGGCTGACCCGGCATGGAGTCGTTAGCCTGCACGGCATCATGCCGAAACAGTTCGGCAACGAGGGCGTGGAAGGCGCTCTGGCCTCGCTGAAACAATGGTTATTCGGTAAGCTACCCGCACACTACGCCATTCCATCCCATCCGCTCGAAAGACAAGGACTAGCTGAAGGTCAGCTGATTGGCGGCAATCTAACGCTGTTAATTAATTCACTGGATACCCCGACAGACCTCGATTACCGGAATAAAATCCTGTTTATCGAAGATATTGACGAGACGCTGTTTTCACTTGACCGGATGATGTGTCAGCTCAAGCGTTCGGGCCGGCTGGCCGAACTCGCCGGGCTGGTCGCCGGACAGTTTACAGATATGCAGCTCAGCTTGTCGTTGCCGTTTGAAAAAGAGGCTAACCAGATTATTGCAGATGCCGTTGCCGGCTATGAGTACCCCGTCTGTTACGATTTCCCGGCCGGCCATGTTGCCCATAACCTGACGCTGCCGCTGGGCCGGACCGTACGCCTTCAGGTGGATGCCAATGCGGGAAACCAGCTCCGGTTTATCTGACAGCATTTGCTGATTTGTCGGATAACCTGATTACGGGTCAGACTTTTTTTACTAAAATGAGTTATTGTAGGGATACCATCCTGTAATCCTGTCAAAACCCATTCGTTCATGTCATTCCGGGAAAAAGTAGTCTGGATTACCGGTGCCTCGTCCGGGATTGGCGAGGCACTGGCTATTGAACTGGCCCGGCAAGGTGCGCGGCTCGTGCTGTCGGCCCGCCGCGAAGATGAGCTCCGGCGGGTAGCGGGTCTGGCCGGGATTCTGCCCGACAATCTGTTTATCCTGCCCCTCGATATGGCCCGGCCCGATGATTTTCCGCAGCTTGTACAGGCCGTTACAGCCCGCTTTGGCCAGATCGACTATGTTTTTCAGAACGCCGGTATTACCCAGCGCGGCCTGGTCTCTGAAACGGCTCTGCCGGTTTTTCAGCAATTATTTGACGTCAATTTTTTCGGGGTTGTGGCGCTGACGAAAGCGATATTACCGGTCATGCAACAGCAGGGAAGCGGTCATTTTGTGGTGACCAGCAGTGTGGCCGGGAAGATCGGCACCAAAATGCGGTCGGGCTACTGCGCCACGAAACATGCCCTGCATGGATTCTTTGACTCGCTGCGGGCCGAAGTGTATGAACAGGGCTTACGGGTTACCATCGTTTGCCCGGGCTATATCCGCACCCCGATTTCGCTGCACGCACTCAATGCGAAGGGTGAAAAACACGGCCGTATGGACGACAATCAGACCAAAGGCATGGCACCGGAGGTCTTTGCCCGGAAACTGACCCGTGCCGTCCTGCGCAGCAAAAATGAAGTGTATATCGGCGGGTATGAAGTGGTGGGTATCTACCTGCAACGATTCTTTCCCGGACTGCTTTCCTATATTCTTCGTCGGCGAAAACCGGAATAAGCCCAATTTTCTGCTTCAGAATCAGGCTGTAAAATCATTTTTTTTCGGCGGGCCGATTTTTTTTCATTTTATTTCACACTAATAATTAACTGTTTACGAACATTTTGCGTATTGGGTATTCAGGAAACCTGTTATGCCTGGTTTTTATAGCATTAAGCCATATTAGGTTACTTGTTTTTTATTTATAATTTGCAAAAAACCCTCATTAACTGCACGTTGAGTATGAGAAAACAATTACTATTGAGCTTACTGGTTTGCTTTGCCTTCTGGCTGCCGGCGCTGGCTCAGGATCGATCCATTTCGGGTGTTATCACCTCGGCAGATGAAGGGTCTGTTTTGCCGGGAGTCAGTGTTCAGATTAAAGGTACCAACAGAGGTACTACCTCCAACAATGAAGGGAAATTTACGCTTCAGAACGTGCCCGCCAACGCCACACTTCAATTTTCCTTTATCGGTTACCAGACCCGGGAACTCCTGATCGGTAATCGCGCTACCATCAATGTCAGCCTTTCCGCAGATACCCGCTCTATTAATGAAGTAGTTGTAGTTGGTTACGGAAGCCAGTCGAAACGGAATTTAACGGGTAACGTCGCTAAAGTAAGCGGCGCCGAAATCCAGAATATTCCGGTACCAAGTGTCGAACAGGCCTTGCAGGGCCGCGCGGCAGGGGTACAGATTACGTCGCTGAACGGTAAAGTCGGCCAGGGTATTCAGATCCGTGTACGGGGTTCATCGTCGGTGACGGCCAGCAACCAGCCGCTATACGTGATCGACGGCATTCCGGTGACGTCGCAGAACCTCTCGACCAACGGCGCGCCAACCAACCCGATTGCCGATCTGAACTTCAACGACGTTGAATCCATCGAAATCCTGAAAGATGCGGCAGCTACAGCCATCTATGGTTCCCGCGCCTCAAACGGGGTGGTGCTGATTACAACCAAAAAAGGGAAACAAGGCGGGCCGACTCAGTTTGAGCTCAATGCGTTTTACGGCGCCAGTACGCCCACGCACAAACGTCAGTTTCTGGGTACCAAAGATTACATCACCCTGTTCCGCGAGGCCGTTAACAACTCCAACGCCCTGGGTTTAACCCGCATCACGCAGAACCAGCTGGAAAACTTTTTTACCTTCTACGCCCTCAACAACCGCTCGGCCTGGGAACAGGCCACCGTCAATACCGACTGGCAGTCGCTTGCGTTCCAGGATGCACCTATGCAGCAGTATGACCTGAGCGCCCGTGGCGGCGATGCCAAAACACGCTTCTACGTATCGGGGTCTTATTCGGACCAGTATGGTATTCTGGCCAAAAACCGGTTTACCCGGATGAGCGGCCGCGTCAACCTCGACCACTCTGCCAGCGATAAGTTAACCCTGGGCGTCAACATGAATATTGCCCGGACAACCAACTACCGTCTGGCCAACGATAACTCGTTTACAACACCCATGCAGATTGTGGCATTACCGCCATTCGCACCGGCAGCCGACCCGGTTACCGGCAAGTTCAATGAAAATACACCGTATTACAACCCGCTTCGGGATAAGGAATACGCTTCATTCACGACGTTTGTCAATCGGGTAATCGGCAATGTCTATGCCGATTACAAGCTGTTCAAAGGCCTGTCGTTCCGTTCGGAGTGGGGGATCGACCTGCTCAACCAGAACCAGCAGCAGTACTATGGCCGCGAAACCCTGCTGGGGAATCCGCAGGCGCTGGCCACCAATGACTTTACGCAGGTAACCAACTATACGACCAACAACTTCTTCAGCTATGGCCGTACGTTTGCAGAGAAGCATTCACTTGATGCAACGGCCGGTATGTCGTTTCAGGAATCACAGACGAATTTCACCAACGTAACGGGTAAGGATTTCCCGAACGATGCCTACCGGCAGATTTCATCGGCGGCCCGTATTACCGATGGTTCTACTACAGAGACTGTATTTACGTTCCTGTCTTACTTTGCCCGTCTGAATTATCAGTATAACAACCGGTATATTCTCGGGCTGGTCGGACGGATTGACGGGTCATCACGGTTCGGGGTAAACAAACGGTATGGTGCATTCCCGTCTGCTTCATTAGGCTGGATTATTTCCGAAGAGTCCTTCATGGAAAACATTCCGGTGATCAGCAACCTGAAACTGCGGGCCAGCTACGGGCTGACGGGTAATGCGGAGGTAGGAAACTTTGGTTCCCGTTCGCTGTATTCGGGTACGGCCGGTTATGCCGGTGTGCCGGGGCAGGCTCCTACCCAGATTCCAAACCCGGATCTGAGCTGGGAAAAAACCTTACAGACCGACGTCGGGCTTGAATTCGGGTTATTTGGCGGCCGCCTGTCGGGTGAGCTGGACTACTACATCAAAAACACCCGCGATCTCTTACTGAATGTTAACATTCCGGCCACAACGGGCTATGCTACTCAGCTTCGTAACGTGGGTAATCTGGAAAACAAAGGGATAGAAGTCGTCTTAAACAGCCAGAACGTACGGGGTGCCTTTACGTGGAATACCAGCTTTAACATTTCGACGAACAAGAATAAAATCACGAATCTGAATGGGCAGGTAATCGACGGAGGGTTTGTTAACCAGGCCCGTGAAGGCTATTCGATCGGGGTGTTTTATGCCTATGAGTATGCCGGTGTAGACCCGCAGAACGGTGACGCGCTGTATTACAAAAATACCCTGAACGGTGATGGTTCGCGTGATCGCTCCACCACCAACAACCCCAACCTGGCCGAACAGGTGGTCATTGGCAACCCGAATCCGAAATGGATCGGTGGTATTACCAACAACCTGTCGTATAAGGGCATTGACCTTACATTCCTGGTTCAGGGGCAGTATGGCAATGACATCTTTAATGCGGCCGGTACCTACATGTCGTCCAATGCCAGTCTGATTGATAACCAGACACCGGATCAGTTGCGCCGCTGGCAGAAACCAGGCGATATTACGGATGTGCCTCAGGCCCGGTACGGCGGCGATAACGGCAACACCAACTCATCGCGGTATGTGCAGCGCGGTGACTATCTGCGGCTGAAAACGGTAACGCTTTCGTACATCCTGCCGAAAAGCCTGACAAACAAGGTAAAACTGAACCGCGTCCGGGTGTATGCAACGGCTCAGAACCTGTATACCTTGACTAAATACAACGGCTGGGATCCGGAAGTAAATACCGATGCCGCCGCAGGAAACATCGGACTGGGCAACGATTTTTACTCCGCTCCGCAACCTAAATCGTTTATTGCAGGCTTAAACATCAATTTCTAAGATCGTAGACGCTCCCTTTCGGCCTGGCCGGAAAGCGCTTAACATATACACTCATGAAAACCTACAAGTTATTCATAACGGGTTCGCTGCTGGTGGGCGGTCTGTTGTTTAGCAGCTGCGACAACAAACTGGATGTTCAGCCCCGCAACTCACTTGATTCCAAAGATGCCCTTAAAACCCAGACCGATCTGCAGGCGCTGCTCGTCGGTGCCTATGATGCCCTGGGCGACGGCGATCTGTATGGCGGCAATCTGCAGCGTAATGCCGAACTGTTGGGCGATAACGGCGAAGCGACCTGGGATGGTACATTCATTGACCCGGGTCAGATTTACCGCAAACAGATTCTGGTGACAAATCAGGATGTAGCCAACATGTGGATATCAGCCTACAGCACCATCAATATCTGTAACACCGTGCTGGCCAACCTTGACCTCGCAACCGATGCCAACGAAAAAACACGCATTGAAGGCGAGGCGAAGTTTATCCGCGGTTCGATGTATTTCGAACTGGTCCGGTTGTTTGCTAAATCGTGGGGCGACGGTGACGCCAATACAAACCCCGGAGTCCCGCTGGTATTAACGCCGACGACGACCATTTCGAACAGCGATTTTGTCAGCCGCAGTACCGTTGCGCAGGTCTACGCCCAGGTTATCAAAGACTTGACCGATGCGGAAGCCAAAATTCCGATCAGCAATGATTTTTATGCATCAAGTGGCGCCGCAGCCGCTATGTTGTCCCGTGTTTACTTACAACAAAGCAATTATGCCGCAGCGGCCAATGCGGCCAACCGCGTGATTCAGTCTAATCAGTATAAGCTTGTTGATCTGGGAGACGTATTTGACCTGCGCTTTTTTGTAAATGGCCGGGATACGGAAGAAACAATTCTTTCGATGCAGGTTACGGACCAGGATGGTGTCAACAACCTGAATTTATATTACATCGATGAAGGATGGGGCGGACGTGGCGATATTTACATTGAAAACCGCCACCTGAGTCAGTATGAAACGGCAGATAACCGGGGAGGCCTTTTCTATCAGGATGATGCCGGACTGATCCGGACGGCAAAATTTGTGAATAAATACGGCAATATTCAGGTGTTGCGCCTGGCCGAAATGTACCTGACACGCGCAGAAGCTAACTTTCAGAACGGCTCCAGCATCGGTGCCACCCCACTGGCCGACATTAACCTGATCAGAAGCCGGGCAGGCTTAGGTGCTTTAACCAGCGCCCAACTGAACCTGAATGCTATTCTAAAAGAGCGTCGGCTCGAACTGGCTTTTGAGGGCACCCAGATCCATGACATCAAGCGTACACGCCGCAGCATCGGAAATATCCGTTATAATGCCGATCGTCTGGTGTACCCGATTCCCCAGCGCGAAATTCTGGCCAACAAAAGCCTGATTCAGAATTCGGGATATTAATTTTTTGTTCTGATTTGCTGTTAGTTGCTGAGTAAAAGACGTAGGGCCGGTTGTCGGATAGACAACCGGCCCTACGTCTTTAATAAAGTAGTAACACGACTTAGACAGGATCGCCCGGCGGTCGTGCCACCACTCCTTGTTCACAGCAACCACCAGAACAACCAGTAACGATTATTTCTTAAACTGCTCCATGTAATCAACTGTCAGGTGGCAGAAGGTTTTTACACCCAGGACAAAACCACCTTCGTCGATGTAAAAGTCGGGGGTGTGATGCGATGGCACCTCTTCCACCTTTTTCCCTTTTGGCATTCCGCCCAGGAAATAGAAGAAGCCAGGTACCTTTTGCTGGAAGAAAGAGAAATCTTCGGCCCCCGTCTGGGCCGGTGTAATTTTCACGTTATCCTTTCCGGCCAGCGCTTCCAGCGTCGGAATCATCTGATCGGTCAGTTTCGGATCGTTATAGGTTACCGGATACATTACGTCAACCTTCACCTCAGCCTTAGCCCCGGCGCTTTCGGCAATGTTCGTCGCGATTTCATCAATCCGGCGGTGCACCAGCTTCTGGGCTTCCGGACTGAACGTCCGGATCGTGCCGATCATGTTCACTTCTTCCGGGATAATGTTCTGCCGGATACCGCCGTGGATCGCACCAACCGTTACAACGGCCGGGCCTTCGGTTAATTGCAGGTTCCGGCTCACAATGGTCTGCAAGCCCAAAACCACCTGCGACGCCGTTACAATCGGGTCAACGCTCGACCACGGAGCAGCACCGTGTGCCTGACGGCCTTTAATTTTAATGGCATAGGAATCTACGGCCGCCATTGTTGCGCCGGGGCGGTATTTAATCGTACCGACTTCGGTCTGCGAATTGATGTGCAGGCCAAAAATCGCGTCGACTTTCGGGTTTTCCAGCACGCCTTCCTTCACCATCAGGGCCGCACCACCCTCTTCGCCTTGCGGCGCTCCCTCCTCGGCCGGCTGGAAAATAAACTTAACCGTACCTTTCAATTCACTTTTCATGGCCGCCATTACTTCGGCGGCTCCCATCAGCATGGCCACGTGCGTATCGTGCCCACAGGCGTGCATCACGCCGGTTTGCTGGCCGTTATACTCCGTCCGGACATTAGACTTAAAGGGGATATCGACACGCTCCGTCACCGGCAGGCCATCCATATCGGCGCGCAGGGCAACGACCGGCCCTGGCTTTCCGCCTTTCAGGATACCCACTACGCCGGTTTTGCCAACGCCCGTTGTGACCTCGATGCCCAACGATTTCAGGTGGGCGGCAATGATGCCCATCGTCCGGATTTCGCGGTTGCCCAGTTCCGGGTTCTGGTGAAAGTCACGACGCCAGGCAACCACCTTCTTTTCGATGCCGTCGGCCATCTTATCCATTTTGGTTTTCAGGCCGGCCGTCTGAGCCGAAACGGCCATGGGCAGCAGCGCGCCTGCGGCAATTCCTACTGTCTTGATAAACTTTTTCATAGGTCTGTACAATCGTCGGAAGTTGTTAAATTTACTTTGCTGACAAAATAATATAGTAGCTTCTTTAATTCTTACAAATTATTGTACTAAAAAAAGCGGCTGTCTCAAAACTAATGAGACAGCCGCTTTTTACAAAGTATTTAACCGGAATAAACCGTTTAGTTACGTACTACCAACGGGTTGGTCTGCAACTCCGTTGCCGGAATCGGCCATACATAGCGTGAATCCGACGGCGGAACCGCACCAACTGCTCCTTTAGCCGGAATGGTGGCATTCAGACGCATGATGTCGGTATTGCGGAGGCCTTCGCCCAGGAACTCAACGCGGCGTTCCAGCAGCACGGCATCAATAAACGCCTGCGCATTGGCAAAGCTGGCAGCGGTATAAACCCCTGCCGGATTAGAGCGGCCGCGTACGGCATTCAGCAGGGCCAGTGACTGGGCATCTACCGTGTTTGATGCCCGTACTTTGGCTTCTGCCAGGTTCAGTAATACCTCTGCATAGCGGATTACCTGCGCGCGGTCGGTATACGGGGTACCGGTCGGGTATTTTTTCAGGAATGTTTCCGTACCAGACGTCACCACGAAGTTGGTACGGCGGGCATCCGTTGCACCCAACACAGCGGTGTTCGAAATGATACCGGCCGGGTTCAGACTAAACTCACCGTTACCGCCCAGCGACGAAGGCAGGAAGTAATAGGCCAGCTGGTTCTGCGTACCCGGGGCGTTCTGCGCTGTAAACGGAAACGACATGATCGTCTCAGTTGTCTCCTGCGGCGGCGCAAATACGTTGGCAATCGACGAGGCCAGTGCATGCGGAACACCCGTAGCAGCGGCAAACGGTGCCGAAGCCGGCACAATTTTGTTTGCTTCAGTCACTACGTTTGCCCAGTTACCCATTGTCAGGTAAACGCGGGTTTTCAGAGCGATTGCCGAGTTTTTATGTGCGCGTGTCGTGCGGGTTGTTGCATCGCCGTATGTCAATGGCAGGTTTTGTTCCGCAAAGTTCAGGTCGTCCAGAATCTGCGTGTATACTTCTGCCACGGTACTGCGGGCCAGCTCATTGTTCAGTGAGTTAGTCTCCGCTTTCAGACGAAGCGGCAGACCCGGCTTGCTGCCGTTACCGTCTACGTACGGACGGGCATAGAACTGCAGCAGTGAGTAGTAGCACAGCGCGCGCAGGAAACGCGCTTCTCCCTTGTACTGATTCGCTGTAACGGTAGCAAAATCTGCCGGGAAGGTCGGCACTACATACTTAGCGGTATTGGCGTCCAGACCAGCCAGAAACACGTTGATCTGGTTGATGGCGGCATAGGCCGCTCCCCACATGTTGATGACATCGTTCTGCGACGTTTCGGTCAATGTGTGGTTCCATACGCCCAGTGCGGTTACACCGTTGTTGGTACGGTTCAGAAAATCGTCTGCCCGGACATCACCATAGACATAGTAACGGCCACCCAGGAAGTTCCCGCTTTTTACAGACGTATACATGTTATTTACCTGCAGCAACACACGGGCAGGAGTATCATACACGACCTGGTCGGAGAACAGGGTTTTGGGTACTGGATTCAATAAGTCCGTCTGGCACGAGAACTGGCCAAACGCCAGGGCCGTTGTCAGTGCGACTGCAGCAAATTTATTGTTGACGTATTTTTTCATTATCCTGACTCAATTAAAAACCGAGATTGATACCTAACGTGAATGTTCTGGCCTGACCGATTGAGTTCCGGTCAACACCAGCGCCTGTATTGCTGTTACCGTTTGTCGAAATTTCAGGGTCAATACCTGTGTATTTCGTCAGGATAAACGCATTCTGCACCTGACCATAAATCCGGGCGTTCTGGATTTTCAGTTTATCCAGCAAACCACGGGTAAATGTGTAGCCCAGCGAGATATTACGGGCGCGCAGGAAGTCTCCCTTCTCGACGTTCTCTGAAATAACCAGTGCCGAACCGTTAGATACGTTATCCCCATAAACAACGCGTGGCAGGGTACCGTTTTTGTTTTCCGGTGTCCAGCGGTTCAGGATGTCGGTGTGGTTGTTCCAGAAACGCTGATCGCGCAGACCGGCTTTTGTACCGTTGTACAGGTAGTTGCCGCCTGAGAACTGCAGGAAGATACCCAGATCAAAGCCTTTGTACCGGAACGTGTTGTCCAGACCACCGTACCATTTAGGCAGTACCGGGCCATAATATACCCCGTCGGCCAGCTGTGAAGGCGACGTTGTACCGCTACCGTCAGAAACCTTGGTCCAGCCGGTACCCAGGTGATCATACTGCACGATGGTACCATCTGCCTTACGGAACATCCGGCGACCGTTGTCCGGGTTGATGCCAACGGTAGGAACCGCTAACAGATCACCCACTGAGCGGCCTGCTGTCGTATAGTTGATGGTTTCCAGGCTGGTTGCCGTACCAATCCGCTGTCCTTCTGCGCTCAGGGCCAATACGCGGTTTTTCAGGGTCGTTACGTTACCGTTGATCGTCCATTTGAAATCACCTTGCGTGATGGCGTTGAACTGCAGGCTGAACTCGATACCGGTGTTCTGCATCGACCCTACGTTGGCGGGTACTGAGTTATTCGGAACCCCTTTCGACGGCGCCTGCGGTACGTCCAGAATCAGACCATCCACCAGGTTTTTGTAGTATGAGAACTCACCCTGTAAACGATCCTGTAACAAGCCGAACGAGAAGCCGATGTCTGTTTTCTTGCTGGTCTCCCAGGTCAGGGCTGAGTTACCGGCACTGTTATAGCCCAGGGTTGCCACTGCACCGTACAGACCTGAGGAATATGTCTGTAGTGAGGCGAAGTCATTGATACCATTACTGTTACCAACTTCACCGTAACTACCGGTCAGTTTCAGGTGGTTGATATTCTGCAGGAATGCCGAGTTTTTCCAGAATGCTTCTTCCGAGATAGTATACCCTAATGCAGCGCCGTAGAAGTTACCCCACTTATTGGCCCATGCCGAGTAGCCGTCGCGACGGAAGTTAACCGAAGCAAAATATTTTTTACCAAAGTCGTAGTTCAGACGGCCGAAATACGACACCAGATAGTTTTCAGTCTGCTGGCTACCGGAAACGGCAATGTTGGTAAAGTTTCCCTGATAGCTTTCGAAGAAAACGTCGGCCACCGCTGTGCGGTTAGCGCCCCAGCGTTCAATTTGTGTACGCTGCTCTTCTGCACCAACCAGTAAGGATACACTATGTTTTTCAGCGATAGTACGTGAATACTGGGCTGTATTCTGCCAGTTCCAGCGCTTCAGCGTACGGTAAGTGTTTGTGGCTGAACCACCTGACGAATACCCGTCGCCCGAAAGACCGGTCAGGAACGACTTATCTTCAAAACCAATGTTGTTGATACCATACTGCGTACGGATGTTCAGGCCTTTGATCACCTCCCAGTCTGCGTAGACGCTGCCCTGGATATCGTTACCTTCTGACGTAAACGAGTTTTTAGCCAGATCAACTACCGGGTTGTAGTAACCGGGCAGCAGGGCGGCCCCAGAAGCCGGGTTTACGTTAGCGCCTGCGCCTAAGCTAGAGCCATTGATGTTGAAGCTGCCATCGTTGTTGTAAGGGGCTACGTTTGGCGGCAACACAAGCGGCAGACGGCCCAAACCGGCTGTTGAGAAGGCCGCACCAGGAATAGAACCGCTGTTTGGTGAGCTGTTGTAGCTGTTTGCGTAACCAAAGCTGGTACCTACCTTGAATGTTTTATACACTTTATGGTCAACGTTCAGACGGGCCGATGTCCGCTTGAATTCGTTTTTCTGCAACATCCCTTTTTGGCCAGTATACCCCAGAGAGAGGTAATACGATGTATTGTCATTACCACCCGAGAAGCTGGCTGAGTTGGAGTGTGAGAAACCATTCTGATAGACGTAATCATACCAGTTAGTATTCACCTGATTGCCGTTGGCGTCCAGGCTTGGCCGGAAGCCTTCGATGTTGGTACCAGGTTTACCGCTCACGGCCAGTACGTTGGCATTCAGGTTACGGACCGCCTCATTTTTCATCAGCATGTACTGATCCGCATTCAGCATGTCAAACAACCGGAAAGGCTGGGTTACCCCGACCCATGCATCATACGTAAATTTGCCTTTGCCTTTGGTACCCCGTTTTGTCGTAACCAGAATAACCCCGGCGCTCGCGCGTGAACCGTAAATCGCGCTGGCAGACGCATCTTTCAGCACTTCTACGGATTCGATATCCGATGGGTTAATATTGCCCAGCGGGTTGTTCGGCGCGTTGGTTGATGAATTATCACCGGTAAAGGCAGGAATACCGTCGATTACCACCAGCGGGAACGAACTCAGGTTAATGGAGTTGACCCCACGCACGCGGATTACCGGCGGGTTGTTTAACAAACCGTTTGGTACGGTAATGTTTACACCGGCTGCCCGGCCACCCAATGCCTGTTCAAAGCTCTGAACCGGTAACTGCGCAATCTGCTTACCGCCGATTGACGAGATTGAGCCGCTTACGTCCCGCTTATACTGCGTACCGTAACCGACTACGACGACTTCATTCAGCTCACTGGCGTTCGCCGTAAGGGTGGCATTGATGCCTGTCTGATTGCCGACGGCTACCTCTTTCGGGTCGAAGCCGATAAATGAAAAGACAAGAGTTGCGTTTGTTGATGGAACATTAATTGTGTACCGACCGTCGCCGTCTGTTGAGACGCCCTGTTTTGTTCCTTTGATCAGGACGTTTACACCTGGTAAAGCAGACCCATCTTCTGATGAGGTCACCCGGCCCGACACACTGCGTTGCTGGGCCCAGCCATAATTGCTTATGAGTGTAAGCGCGGCCAGAAAGCATAGTATAAGTATGCTCTTCTTCATAGACTCATAGTTTAAGTTAATGAATATTATTGTTTGAGCACCAAATATAGTATTATTATAAATAACCTACACAAAGATTTAATATACTTATTCGATTTGTTACCAAAATAATCTATTGCATTTCATAACCAACAACCAATAAGGCCTAATACCTTATCTATTGGGTAGACATTACTATAATACAATTATTAATTATGCTGATCAGAAAACAAAGGCGCCATTTAAGTAAACTTTATGGTAGATATAAAATATTTAATGTGGTTTTAATTTGTAGTCAAAATATTTAGTTATATAGACTAGTGTCTATTTATTTAGATTATTCACCTGCAATAAATGTCCATTTCCGTGTCATATTTAAACTTTTCTCTGATCAAGGCATATGTAGAACAATATTTGTCATATTAACTAGTTTTCAAAACAAACATCGCCCAATCAATTATTATTGCGACAACTTATCTGGTATATCTACTCAAAATAATTCAATTTTCTATCTTCCGATTACTCGTATTTTCATACTCTTTTTACAGTGTTTCCTGAGTGGTAAAAATAGTTTTAAAGCTAATTATTGCTTAGCTAAAATTAACGATACACTTTTTTTGCTATTTATACTTAGAACCCGGATTATGTTAAATACACTTAACCTAATCTGTTAATGTGTCTCTTGAAAAATGAATAGTTCTTCATTTTTCAAGAGACACATTAATCTACCTTTCTTTCATCACCTACAGGGCATCTACATAAGAAAAACATCGACAAAAAACATAATATCAATCATATTTCAATTAAGCGATTTACGTGCTATTGCCTCCTTTAATCCTGAATCCTCCGCAACTTTTCTGTGTAATACCCCAACATTTTTTAAGTTTTTTTAAGTTTTTTTCAACTATACTTTTCCTCCGATAAATTTCACTTAATCCATTTTAATGCAATTTTAATACAATCCCATACCGGGAATAATCCAGGGAATTGCCCTAAAATATCCCTTGTATACACTTTACAATAATTGGTTATTTATGCTTATCCCCAAACAATAGTTTCCAAAACTCGTTCTTTACGATAATTTTACACCCCGTTAACTAAATAAACTTACAACTCTATCAACTAACTTCAGATGAAAAAATTACTACTTTCATCCTGGTTATTGACGTTATTCTTCGCGCTGCCATTGCTTGCGCAGGACATAACCATCAGTGGTCGGGTCACTTCATCAGATGATGGCGCAGGTTTGCCGGGCGTTAGTGTCCAGCTCAAAGGGTCAAGCCGCGGAACAACAACCGATGCCAATGGTAATTACAAATTCAATGCCCCTTCCGGCGCTCGTGTAGTATTTAGCTATATCGGCTTTACGCCCCAGGAAATCGCGGTCGGCAACCGGACTACGCTTAATGTTGTCATGCAGGCATCCGCCTCGGAACTGAGCGAAGTTGTCGTAACGGGTTACGGAAATGCCGCTCGCCGTCAGGATATCACCGGTGCGGTTGCCGCTGTGACTGGCAAAACCATTGAAAACCTCCCGATGCAGTCGGTTGACCGTGCCTTGCAAGGCCGTGCGGCCGGTGTGCAAGTCACAGCCCTCAGCGGTCAGCCGGGCGGTGCGCTGAACGTGCGTATCCGTGGTGTCGGCTCTATCAACGCCGGTAACAACCCACTGTACGTCATCGACGGGGTACAGGTATCGGACGGTGGCTTATCCGGCCAGGCCAGCTCAAACGTACTGACCTCACTAAACCCGAACGATATTGAGTCAATCGACATCCTGAAAGATGCGGCCGCCGCCGCCATCTATGGGGCACAGGGAGCTAACGGCGTAGTGGTAATCACCACAAAACGGGGTCGTTCGGGCCGGACCAAATTCAACGTATCCGTACAGGATGGCTTTACTGACGTCCTGAAAAAACTGGATGTATTAAGCGCATCGGAGTTTGCGACGCTGAAAATTGAAAACTTTGTTAACCGTGCTATTCAGACGAATGCATCGGTTGAAACCGCCCGTACATCAGCTATTACCCAATATGGTGACCCGTCAACGGTTCAGAATACCGACTGGCAGGATGCCGTTTTCCAGCGTGGCCGCCTGCGGATGTATGATGTCTCAGCATCAGGGGGCGACGGCAAAACAAACTTCTACATTGCCGGTTCGTATAACTTCCAGGAAGGTCAGGTCATCAAATCCGATTTCCGCCGTGGAACCCTGCGGGTAAACCTGGACCACCAGGCATCGCCGAAGCTGAAAATTGAAACATCCATCGGTTTATCAGCGACCCGTCTGAACGGAGCGATTGCTGATGGCGCATTCATTAACAGTCCGTTCTTTGCAGCGGCTCTGATCCTGCCAAACCAGCCGATCTACAAGACAGACGGTAGTTTTAATGCCCCACTTTCCGGAGCATTCAGCTATAACCCGCTACAAAGTGTAAAGTACGAAACCCGTCTGGGTACTACGGTACAAACGGTCAGTAACATTGCCGTTAATTACGAAATTATCCGTGGTCTGCGTTTCCGGTCGTTCTATGGCATAGACTATGCCAACAACCTGGACAACAACTACCGGGATCAGATCGTACCACAGTTTGCGTCAACCGGCGGTTCGGCTACGGTAACCAACCGGTATACCCTCAACTGGAATACGAACCAGACGCTGAACTATAACCGCTCATTCGGACGCCACAACATCAACGTCTTGGCCGGTGCCGAGTATCGCCAGGAAGTTCGTGAGACGGCTTCAGCAACCGGTCAGGGTTTCCCGAACGGTTTGTTCACGACGCTGGCAGCAGCTGCCCGTCCGATTACCACAACGGGTACATACACAACCTGGCGGATTGCCAGCTTGCTGAGCAGCGCGAACTACAAGTTCGGTGATAAATTCCTGGCGACGGCCTCCCTGCGTTATGACGGTTCGTCACGTTTTGGTGCCAATACCCGCTGGGGTCTGTTCCCGTCGGCTTCTATTGGCTACCGGATTTCGGAAGAAGAATTCATGAAAAACATTCCGGTCATCAAGGATCTGAAAATCCGGGCAGGTTATGGTGAAGCCGGGAATAACCTGATTTCGGATTTTGCCTCACGCGCTTTGTTCGGTCTGGGTGGTCAGTATATCGATTTACCGGGTATTCGCCCAAGCCAGCTGGGTAACAACAACCTGTCATGGGAAGTTGCGCGTACGCTGAACGTCGGTGTTGATTTTGACTTGTTTAATGGCCGTATCAGTGCCGCCATCGATGCGTATCGCAAAATCAATGACAAGCTCTTGTTATCCCGTCCGTTACCAAATGACAGCGGTTTTGGCTCGATATTCGAAAACCTCGGTAAGGTTGAAAACCGTGGTCTCGAAATCAGTCTGAAACACGTCAATATTGACAAAGGCGGTTTCCGGTGGGAAACAGACTGGAATGCTTCGTTCCAGCGGAACCGGATTCTTCAACTGCTACCGGGCCAGAACCGGATCGGTACAGCCTTACAGGTTGGGCAGCCAATTAACATCAACTGGTATCCAACCTATGCCGGTGTCAACCCGGCCGATGGCCGCGCCATGTGGTTAGATACACTGGGGAATATTACCTATACACTACAGACACGCGATTCACGGGTTCAGGGTTCACCGATTCCAAAAGGTTTTGGTGGTGTAACGAACACATTCCGCTATAAAGGATTAGCGCTGGAAGTATTCTTCCAGGGGCAGTGGGGTAACCGCGTACTGAACAACAACGGTTTCTTTATGGAAAGCTCGGCAACAGCCGGCTGGAACAACATGGCCAGTCAGCTGAACCGCTGGACAACACCAGGTCAGATCACCAGTGTAGCAGCCCCGTATGAAGGGGGTTCGGTACCGGGCAGTTCATCAATCCAGACATTCTCGTCGAAACAAGTCGAGAATGCCGGTTATGTCCGGATGAAGCAGATTACGCTAAGCTATGAACTGCCATCCAGCCTGACCCGCCGAATTAAAATGGACAAAATCCGGGTATTTGCGCAGGGAATTAACCTCCTGACCTGGACAGCTTACACCGGCTTTGACCCTGAAATCCTGAACACCGAAATCGGTACATACCCACAAAGCAAGCAGGTAATGGGTGGCATTCAGTTCGGTTTCTAATCAACAAACAGCATCAACTATCATGTTTAAACATATTCGTCTATCATTGACCGGCTGCCTTATTGTGCTGGCAGCCAGCTCATGCAGCGATCTGCTCATTACACAGCCTAAACAGTCTGTTGGTTCGGATCTGGCCTTGCAGGACATAACCGGTGTACGTTCCCTGTTGATTTCCGTGTATGACCGTCTGCAGCCAAATACCTATTACGGTGCCCGGATGATGATTGCACCGGAAATCATGGCCGACAATGTTCGTCTGACTAACAGTAACTCAAACCGCTACTTCAACGAGCGGGTGAATGCCGTTGGGGTACACATGCAGCAGTTCTGGGATAACTATGCCGCTATCAACGAAGCCAACTTTATCATTAAAGGGATCGATGGCTCAAATGCAACGGATGCCGAGAAAGCCCAGATCAAAGGTGAAGCGCAATTCCTTCGGGCCTTACTCTATTTTGATATGGCACGGGTTTTCGCCTATGAGCCTACTAAAGTGGTTAACGGCTTCAATTTAGGCATGATTCTCCGGACAGAACCAACGTCAGATGCGTCACAGGCAACTTTCCTGGAACGCTCAACCGTTGAGCAAACCTATCAGCTGATTGAGAAAGACCTGAAGGATGCCATCACCAACCTGCCGGCATCCGCATCTGCCAACCGTCTCCGTGCTAATAAAGCCGCTGCTCAGGCGTTGCTTGCCCGTCTGTATCTGTACTGGGAAAAATTCCCGGAAGCTATCCAGGCCGCTACGGATGCCCTGGCGGGCACAGCGGCTACCCTGGTTTCAGGCACAGGCTATCAGGCAGCCTTTACAACAGCACCGAATCCGGAGTCACTGTTTGAAATCAACTATGTGCAGGCTACGGAGTCATTGGGTGCCAATGAGTCAATGCACTCGCTGACTACCAACCTGACAACCGGTAACTGGGGTGATGTGGTGCCGACTACAGAGTTGCTGAACCTGTATGAGGCAGCCGACGTTCGCCGGGCAATGTTCTACTCGTCAACGAAATCAGGTGAAGCGGTCTTCTTTAGCCGTAAATTCTCTGGTTCACGCGGGCCATTCACCGATAACATTCCGGTGATCCGGTACTCAGAAGTATTGCTGATCCGGGCGGAGGCGTATGCCATGTCGGGCAACAGCGCGGCGGCAATCACTGACCTGAACCGTATCCGCACTCGCAGCGGCGCAACGCCGATCGCGTCAACCGTTACCGGTCAGGGCCTGGTTGATCTGATCCTGACCGAGCGTCGTCTGGAGCTGGTACTGGAAGGCCACCGGTTCTTTGACCTGAAGCGTAAGGGATTAACGATCACTAAAGCCAACCTGTCGGCGGTTGTTCCGTACACAGACTTCCGGATTCTGGCCCCGCTGCCAAATGCACAGGTTCAGCTGAACAGCAAACTAAAGCAGAACCCAGGCTATTAATCTCGTAACTCAAAATTTGTAAAAGACATGCGTAAAGCATTAAGTTATATTCTTGGATTCGGGGCTATGGTTTTGAGCCTGACATCCTGCTTCGAAAATCCGTCATGGACCTACGAAGGCCCTACCGTGGCTGAGTTCAGCAACCCGCGCCGTGGTTTTGCCACGCAGCCAACCAACAACGTGGCCAATGGCGTCCGTACCCGTACCGTTCGTCAGGGCATCGGCCGCGACAGTATTCTGGTCCAGCTGGTTGGTCCGCAACGCCCCGTTGCTACGACGATCAACTATAACATTGATCCGACAAGCACCGCTGTTGAAGGTACGCACTATCAGATTGTTGGTACCAAAGGCCAGGTTACCATTCCGCCAAACAGCAGTGTCGGATATCTGGTGGTTCGGTTCCTGCCCGGCATTCCGGCTACGGCTCCGACTACGCAAACAGTGACGCTGGTAACGACACTGGCCACGTCAACGGATATCAATCCAAGCGAAAACTACAAAACGTTTACGTTTACCGTCCGCAACTAAAACCGTTGTCCGTTCTTAATCGCTGAATGAGTGGCCAGTTTCCGGACTGGCCACTTTTTTTATACGCGTACATCCCATACCAACAACCTGTTAATCCGCAACTTCCTTATTTTGGTTACATGCAATCAGCAGGTGCCGATATTTTCATCTGAGGCAGACAGATTCACGTTTAAATCCACTTTTTTGCCTAGTTTAGTAGCCAAAACCGACGCTACTTTTACCTTCACTGCCTATGACAACATTTACCAAACGACTACTGACCGCTATCATCATTGTGCTGGTTGGGGCTTTGGCTTTTTACCCTAAACTAAAACCACTCCTGGCACCAAAACCCGACGAAAAAGCGGCGACGGGTGGCGGCAAACCCGGCGGCGATGCCAAAGGCGGCGGCAAGGCATCTGTCGACGTTATGGTCGTCAATATGCAATCGCTCGATGAGAAAATCCTGACTACCGGTACCATTATCCCGAATGAAGAAGTAGAAGTCCGGAGTGAAATTTCCGGTCGGGTGACCGGCATTTTCTTCAAAGAAGGCCAATACGTTAAAAAGGATGCTGTTTTACTGCGCATCAACGACGCCGACCTGCAGGCACAGTTGCAGAAACTGCTGTCGAACAAGCAACTGGCCGAGACCAATGAATCGCGGCAGAAACGACTGCTGGAAAAAGAAGCCATCAGCCGCCAGGAATACGACATCGCCCAGACCAACCTGAACGGGATTCTGGCCGATATTGAAAACCTGAAAGTACAAATCAGCAAAACCGTCATCCGTGCGCCGTTTGATGGCACCATCGGGCTGCGGTACATCAGCAGCGGCAGCTATATCTCACCGGCAAGCCGGATCGCGACCCTTACCAATACCAACCCTGCCAAACTCGACTTTTCGGTACCGGCAAAATACGCCCAACTGGTTCGTCAGGGCAGCAAAATCCAGTTTCTGGTCGAGGGCTCCTCCCGGCAATATGGCGGAACGGTCTACGCTGTCGAAACCAAAGTGGATCCCGAAACACGAAGCCTGCTGCTGCGTGCCGTCAGCCCGAACAACGACCGGACACTCGTACCGGGTGCTTTTGCCCGGATCAACGTTGTCCTCAATTCCCACGGCAACGCCATTGTGGTGCCAACGGAGGCCATCATTCCCGAACAGGCCGGCCAGAAAGTATTTGTGGTCCGTAACCGCAAAGCCGAGTCGGTCCCGGTTGAAATCGGCCTTCGCAACGACCGGACCGTCGAAATCCGCAGCGGCCTCCACGTCGGCGATTCGCTCATCACCGCCGGCACCCAGCTCGTCAAACCCGGCGGCGAAGTTGACATCAGAAACTTAAATTAGTGATTGGGCGGTTGAGTGATTGAGCGAACTAAAACGCCATCGATTCACTCAATCGCACTTTCACACAATCACTCAATTTTTTATGGCTAACCTATCAACAACATCCATCAAGCGGCCGGTACTGGCGGTTGTGATGTCTCTGCTGATTTTAGTCTTTGGCGGCATTGGCTTTGCCTATCTGGGGGTGCGCGAGTTCCCCAGTATCGACCTGCCGGTCGTGACCGTTTCGACGGTTTACACGGGTGCTAACGCCGATATTGTCGAATCACAGATTACCGAACCGCTCGAAGAATCCATCAACGGGATTGCCGGTATCCGGACCCTGACGTCATCGAGTCGGGACGGCCGGAGCCAGATTACGGTAGAATTTGAACTGAGCGTCAACATTGAGGACGCCGCCAACGACGTGCGCGACCGCGTAAGCCGGGCCATCGCCAACCTCCCGCCCGATGTCGATCCGCCGATCGTGGCCAAGGCCGACGCCGACGCCAGCCCGATTTACTTTATTCAGGTTCTGTCGAAAACCCGCTCCCTGCTGGAGCTGAACGACATTGCCCTCCGTCAGATTAAAGAACGCTTTCAGACCATTCCGGGCGTGAGCAGCGTCCAGATCTGGGGAGAGAAAAAATACGCCATGCGTCTCCGGATCGATCCGGTGAAACTGGCATCTTACCGGCTGACGGCCATTGATGTATCCAACGCGCTCCGGACGCAGAACATTGAGTTGCCATCGGGTAGCGTGGAAGGCGCCAGTACCGAACTGACCGTACGGACACTGGGCCGCCTGACCACACCTCAGGATTTCAACAACCTGATTCTGAAGGAGACCAACGATCAGGTGGTTAAATTTCAGGATGTCGGTTATGCCGAGCTGGCCCCGGAAGTGGAAAAAACCCTGTTCAAACGGGATGGCGTTCCGATGCTCAGCGTTGCCGTTATTCCGCAGCCGGGTGCCAACCAGATTGAGATTGTAAACAATGTATACAAAAAACAGGAGCAGATTCAGAAGGACTTGCCGCCGGATGTGAAGCTCATTCTGGGTTTTGACTACACGCGCTATGTCCGGAAATCAATCGAAGAAGTAGAGGAAACGATAATCATTGCCTTTGCCCTGGTGGCCCTGATTATCTTTACTTTCCTCCGCGACTGGCGGAGTACGCTGATTCCGCTGACGGCCATTCCGGTTTCGCTCGTCGGGTCGTTTTTTATCATGTACATCTGCGGGTTCTCGATGAACGTACTGACCCTGCTCGGTATCGTCTTGTCCATCGGTCTGGTCGTGGATGATGCCATTGTGGTACTCGAGAACATTTATACCAAGATCGAGGAAGGCATGAAGCCCATGCAGGCAGCGATTGAAGGGTCGAAAGAGATTTACTTTGCCGTTATTTCGACGACGGTTACGCTCGCGGCGGTGTTTCTGCCGGTTATCTTCCTGCAGGGGGTTACGGGTCGTCTGTTCCGCGAATTCGGCATTGTGGTCGCCGGATCGGTCCTGATTTCGGCCTTTGTGTCGCTGACGCTGACGCCGATGTTGTCGTCGAAACTGTTAAAAAACCGCCATCGCCAGCCGTGGCTCTACCGGGTAACCGAGCCGTTTTTTGAGTGGATGATCAACGGTTACCAGAACTCTCTGGCTGGTTTCCTCAAAATACGCTGGATGGCATGGGTGCTGATTCTGGCTTTCGGCGGCATCATCTATGCGCTCTTTAAATTTCAGGCGATTCCGCAGGAACTGGCCCCGATGGAAGACCGCGGCGGGTTCCGGATTCAGGCAACCGCTCAGGAGGGGGCAACCTATGAATACATGCTGAATTATACCGATCAGGTGGCGGCATTCCTGCGTAAAAACTTCGACAAAAAAGATGTGGCCGGTGTGATTGCCATCACGTCGCCCAGCTTTGGCTCCGGTGCCACCAACTCAGCCGCGTTCCGGATTGTCCTGGGCGACAAACCACCCCGAACCATCTCTCAACAACAGATGGTGGATGACATTACGCCGAAAATCAAGAAGTTTCCGGGCGCGAAGGCGCTGGTTATTCAGGAGCAGACCATACAGTCGGGAGCCCGTGTGGGCGGCGGCGGCGGTCTGCCGGTGCAGTTTGTGATTCAGGCCACGAGCTTCGACAAGCTTCGCAAGGTGGTGCCTGAGTTTATGAAACTCGTGCAGTCGTCCGACAAGTTTTCAGCCTCCGACGTCAACCTGAAATTTACGAAACCGGAAATCCGGCTTGACATTGACCGTGACAAGGCGCTCAACCTGGGCGTATCGGTGCAGGATGTAGCCCAGACCCTGCAATTAGGGCTTTCGGGCCGCCGGTTCGGGTATTTCATCATGGATGGCAAACAGTATCAGGTTATCGGTCAGATCATGCGCGACGACCGCAATGACGTAACCGACCTGAAGTCGCTCTACGTAAAAAACAATCGCGGCGAGCTGATTCAGCTGGATAACCTTGTCCGGGTGAGTGAGCAAAGTACGCCCCCTACCCTCTTCCGCTACAACCGCTATTCGGCAGCTACGATCTCGGCCGGTCTGGCAAAAGGCGTAACGCTCGGGGCTGGTATCGACGAGATGGAACGGATTGCCAAAGAAGTCCTGGATTCCAGCTACTCAACGGCACTCGACGGACAGGCGAAGGAATTCCGCGAAAGCTCCTCATCACTCTATTTTGCCTTTGCCCTGGCCCTGGTCCTGATTTATCTGATTCTGGCCGCCCAGTTCGAAAGCTTCGTGGATCCGATCATTATCCTGCTGACGGTTCCGCTTGCCCTGTGCGGTGCCCTGCTGTCGCTCTGGGATTTCGGCCAGACCCTGAACGTGTTCAGCCAGATCGGGATTATCACGCTTGTTGGTCTGGTAACCAAAAACGGTATCCTGATTGTGGAGTTTGCAAATCAGCGCAAAGAAGAGGGCGACAACAAACATCAGGCAGCTCTGGAAGCAGCCGTTGCCCGTTTCCGGCCTATTCTGATGACCAGCCTTTGCGCGGCCCTGGGTCTGTTGCCCATCGCGCTGGCACTCGGTGCAGGTTCAGAAAGCCGGGTGTCGATGGGTATTGCGGTGGTCGGCGGGTTGTTGTTCTCGACGTTGCTGACCCTGTACATTATCCCGGCGGTTTATACCTATATGTCTGCGAACCTGAAACCGGAAGAAAAAGAAGAAGCCGGTGCCGGTCTGGTAGCAGAACCGGTTTAACCTGTTTTCATAGCGGAGCGGCAAAAAAACAAGCCGCTCCGTTTTTTTATTTACGCGCTGCGTGGACCTTTTCCGGCAGTCATTCAGGTTCGGTACTGTGTCACAAGCTACCACATTTTTATCCGCCACTGAGTTAAAATCCGTCAGAAAAACGTTTACTATAAACGGCCGGTGTATGTCGCCGATTGCCATTATTACCTATGCAAAAACTCATCTTCCCTTTTGTTGCCCTGCTGACCGTTTCAGGCGCATGGGCCCAACAAATTCCAACATTCAAACGAACCCCGCCCAAAGACTGGCAATACCTTGACCCACAGAAAGACTCGATTGCCGGTATCAGCCTATACCGTGCCTACGAGCTGCTGAAAGGCAGGCCATCAACGCCCGTTGTTGTCGGTGTCATTGACTCAGGAGTCGATCTGGTACATGAAGACCTGAAAAACGTGCTCTGGACCAATACCAGGGAGATTGCCGGCAACGGTAAGGACGATGACAAAAACGGCTACGTCGATGACGTACATGGCTGGAACTTCATGGCTTCTCCCGATGGCAAAACCTACGTCAATGATCAGGAAGAAGTGACCCAGATTTATGTCATGTGGAAAGACAAATTCGATACCATTGACCCGGGCAAGCTGAAAAATAAGGTTGAGCGGCGGCAATATGAGGTCTACCAGATTGCGAAAAAGCGGTTTATGGACCGCTCAAAGGTGGTGCGTCAGAAACGCCTGGCCATGGCCGACAGTGCCCGGTTTATCGAAACCATGAAAGGGCAACTGGCCCAAATCAGCGATAAAACCTTCGCCCGTGAAAGTCTGAATCTGATACAGCCAACGGAAACCGACTCGGTGGGCCGCGCGGTGAAAGCCATACTTAGCGAAGTATTTGCACCACAGTTCGGCTCGTTCACGCAAATGGAAAAGCTGCTGACAGCGCGGTACGGCGTGCTGAAATCAATTATCCTGAAAGACATCGACGCAACCTACAACGCTGATTTAAAGCCCCGTGAGCTGGTTGGCGATAACCCGCTGAATCCCGATGAACGCGGCTACGGCAGTCCGTTTTTCGTGGCCAAAGACGGACTCGGCGGACACGGCACCCACGTTGCCGGTATCGTTGGGGCGCAGCGCGGCAACGACATTGGTGTCGATGGCGTGGCTGATAATGTCCGGCTGATGTATCTGGCAGCGGTGCCGAACGGGGGCGATGAACGGGATAAAGACGTGGCCAATGCCATCCGGTATGCGGTCGATAACGGTGCGAAAGTGATTAACATGAGCTTTGGCAAGCGGCTGTCACCGTATAAGGAACAGATTGATGCAGCCATCAGATATGCCGAAGACAAGGATGTTTTGTTAGTGCATGCAGCCGGTAATAACGGCGAAAACTACGATACGATTCCTGCCTACCCGCGACCGGTATACGAAAACGGGAAGGAGGCCCGCAACTTTATTACGGTCGGTAATTCGACCTGGAAAGCCAACAGTAACCTGCCGGCCGGTTCGTCAAACTACGGACAGCGGACTGTTGATCTGTTTGCCCCCGGTACTGCAATTCTGTCGACAACACCGGGGAATCAATACGAAAAATTTTCGGGCACGAGCATGGCTTCCCCCTGCGTAGCGGGCGTGGCGGCTCTGCTCCGGTCGTATTTCCCGAAGCTGACGGCTGTGCAGGTAAAAGAGTTGCTGATGCAGACCGTCTGGAAGCCAGACCTGACGGTACAGCGGCCAGGCGCAGCGGCAAAAGAGACGGTCCCTTTCAGTACCCTCAGCCGTTCGGGCGGAATCGTGAATGCGTACGAGGCGGTGAAAAAAGCCATGGCGGTGAATTGAGGTACCAGTAATTGCGACCTTACCGCGAAACACACAGCTGTCTGTTTATAAAAACACTACACCACATAGCCACATAAGAACACAACGATTTAGTTACTTTTCTCTTTGTGTCCTATGTGGCTATCTGGTATATATTAACCCCTATTTTGTTTCCTCCACCGTCAGGGCTTTGGCGAACAGCAACCCGCTGAACGCTTCCGAGGCGCGGTGTACCAGCATATTCCAGTCTTCGGCGGCGGCATCGTTGGCGCCGTCGGTAATGTATTTAAGGCACAAAAACGGAATCTGCTCCTGCATGGCGATGAGCGCCAGCGGGTAGGCTTCCATGTCGACCACATTGTAAATCGTCTCAGCGTGGCTCATGTCAAAACTATCGCCCGAACCGCAGACACCTTTCGGCAGCCCGTCCAGCGTCAGGCCATACGATAATACCATCGGAATGCCCGACAAAGGCGTTTCATAAAGGGCATAGCCCAGTCCTCTGACATCCATATCCCGCTGAACAAACGCTGTACAGCATACCACCTCTCCTTTTTTATATACATTGCTCCCCGCCGATCCCAGATTAACGATCAGCTTCGGCCGCGACCGGTATATGGCGCGGGTCAGTTTGACGGCGGCATTTACTTTTCCAATGCCGGTAAACAGGGTATGGCGGTTGTCGAATGAGGTCCCGGCTTCGGATTCGAGCGCAAAGACAAACAGTGTTTCCTCAAGCGGAAATGAGGTTATCGTATCAATAGGAATCATCGGTAATGAGTGACTGAGCCGTTGCGTGAATCCGCAACGGCTCAAGCGTTTTTATGGTTTCTGGTGCCGCATTTCCAGCCCAACCGCTCTGGGTTTAAAGCCGGGCCAGACGCCGTCCGTTATTTTTTCGGGGACATCGAAGTATTTGCGGTTATCCTGGCCTTTGAGGTGCATCCCAATGAAAGCCGTGACAAAATGCTGGTTGATGTTGTTGATGCGCCGTTCGTTCCAGCCCGGCTCGGCGTAGTGCATGTATTCGTTCCAGGAAACACCGGGCTTCATAACGGCTGCCGTCGGCGCATTCGGGGCGACATTGTGTCGGGCATTAATGTAGGAAAGCATATAGCGGTCGGCGTTAACGGTTCCGTCAAAAATGGCTTTAACCCCTTTTTCGTAGCCTGACACATCGTCTTTTTCGCCCGCAATAAACAGCGTCGGCAACCGCAATCCTTTCAGTCCTTCGGCATCCCAGATGCCGCGCTCCATTCCCCAGGGCGCAAAGGCAACCACGGCTTTAATGCGTGGATCAGGTCCCGCCGCCATGGCCGGTGAACCCGCCGCACGCAGTTTCAGGGCGTCGCTGCCACCGGTAGCTTGTTTAAAAAAGGCTACGGCCTGTGCACTGTATCCGGCACCACCTACATTCACCACCCCATACCCACCCATCGAATACCCGATGATGGCCGTGTTGTTGGCATCGGATAAACCGGCCAGAAATGAGTTGCTTCCTTTCGTACTCAGCCGGGCCATTTCGTTCAGCACAAACAGATCATCGAACGGACGGTTAAGCAGCGTGCTACTGAAATTGGCCATGTCGCGGTAAGTCGATTCGGTATGGTCGATAGCCACCACCACATACCCTTTGGAGGCCAGATTTTCGGTCAGGTAGGTCATCAGATACCGGGTGCCGGGATAGCCGTGTGAGACAATAACCAACGGAAAAGGCGTCCCCTCCCGGACCGGCTCGGCATCCCGCAGGGCGCGCCCCTCAAACGTATAGGGAATAATCGGCCGCTGGGGATTATTGGCCTGCCCCATTACCTGGTCATAGACTGTCCGTTCGGTCTGCCCTTGCGGTATCTGAGCCGGATACCAGACTTCGAGGGTCAGCGGACGGTCGTAGGTCGGCACAACCCCGTCTTTTGCCTTCAGAATATCAAGCTGTCCGGGATTAGTCAGTTTCAGGGTCCGGACACCTACCTTATACGCTCCGCGTAAAGCCAGTTCCGGTGCATCGGGTAACGCATCTCCCGTTATAAAGGCATCACTTTGCGCATAAAGCAGTGTAGTACCGGGCCATACGAAACAAAGTAAAAACAGAAAAAGTAAACGACGATTCAGCATCAGGATAAGGGTTAGAAATTCGCGCTAATCTACGTTTTTTCTTTGGCAGAAATGATTACCCGGATGTGAAACAACGCGACGAACTATAGTTTAAGCTTTATCCGCACGTTTCCCAGGAGGGCCGTAATACCGATAACCAGCAAGGCATATACCAACGATTTCAGCAACCCCACTCCACCGGTTGTGAGGATTGCAGGGAGCGAAATACCCGACAGATCGGCTACGCTGTAGTAGACATACGGAATCAGGTAACAGGTGAGCGTGCTGGTACCGGCGGGTTTGATCAGCGTAAACCAGCCGGCCTTATCTTTCAGGTCGACCAGCCAGTAAATGCCCGCGTATACAATCAGGGCAATTCCGCAGCATAACCAGATCCATGTGGAGGTAGCCTGAATCTTGGAAATAAGGAAGAAGTTACGGGAAAGAAGTCCGGCCATAACGAACAGGCCACCGGCGATGATGAGGTATAGCGGGATGTGTGTGGCCCGTTGCTGCTCCTGCCAGCGGGTCACCATCCGTGTGGCGAGGATGCCCGTAAAGGTAAACGCGCTGAATGCACCGTTGCCCAATATCCAGTCCTGCGGCCCCTCCGGCCACAGTTGCCGCAGCCAGCCCGCATGACCGGCAACGGGCAGTAGGTTAAACATAACCCAGCAAACCACCAGGGCGCTAAACCGGTCACGGAGAAACAGGTAGAGGGTAGCACAGGTGAGATAAGTCCAGCCAATGAGGCCGAGGATGCCCCACCACTGCGGCGTCATCCCCGTCAGGTTATCGGCCGCCCCCCCTTTAAAGCGGTAAGCCAGCCAGACCAGCAGGGCGATTCCGAAAAGCTGTAACCCCGTAAACAGCCCTTTCAGCATGCCGTCCTGTTTCGGGTATTGATTCCAGATCAGGAAAAATCCGGCTACCATCAGGATCTGAAACCACTCTTTACGCATTCCCGATGCGGCTTCGTTCAGGTCGGATATGTTCACGGTAAATACACCCATGATGATCAGCGCCACGCTGCGCAGACCAATATGCAGCAGCAGTTTGCCGTAGGTATCGCCTTTTGCCAGCCGCTGCTGCACCGCAAACGGAACAGACATGCCGACAATGACCAGAAAACACGGGAATACGGTGTCGGAAAACCCCAGAAAATCCTGATCGGCCCGCGCGTGTTCCAGCCAGCCGGGAATCCCGGACAGCGACCAGAGGTCGTTGACAAAAATCATGGTCAGCATCGTGACGGCACGAAACACG
This sequence comes from Arsenicibacter rosenii, assembly GCF_001870735.1. Taxonomy (GTDB): domain Bacteria; phylum Bacteroidota; class Bacteroidia; order Cytophagales; family Spirosomataceae; genus Arsenicibacter; species Arsenicibacter rosenii. Next base: position 258,123 of record NZ_MORL01000004.1, read on the forward strand.
TCAATGGACAAAACCCGTTTGGCGGACGGGGCTGTGGCAGTTAGGGCAGAAGTCATATAATCCTTAAAAAAATAATCCCATCTCTAAAATAGAAATGGGATTTTATAATTATCCGTCAAGTTACGGATATGAACAAACTTTGCATATAAAATATGGAATTTGTGGAGGCCTGAACATTGCTTTTAGTGCTGTAGCTTTCGCTATTTTGCTTCTCTTTTATAGTAAGCTAAACCAAAAGGATTTGTTCCGACAGTAATAGTTGTACCTGGTGTTAAAGACTTCGAACCAACGGTATAGGTAGAAACTGTGTTTGCTGCTGCGCCTGAATGCGTCACAAATAATTTACTACCGGCTTCATTTGCAACAACATTGTGCGGCGTAGCAGTTAATGATGCTGTTACAGTTCTGTTTTGTATATTATCAGCCGGATTAATAGAATATATTTGTGCACCGGTAATATTTGTAACAAAGACTGTATTTTCATCGGGTGCTGGAAAAATACCATGAGCTCCTGCATACGAACTAGTTGATAATACGTTTAAATCATTCCCGTTCAGTGTAAATACCTGACCGGATTGACAAGGAACAACTAGTTTATTGCTCTTCGATAAATGAAATAAATGCGGATCTTTTCCAACATTAACTTCATTTATCCTTTTAAAACTCGGCATCGAAAATAAAACTATTTTATCCGGTGTGGCTGCATCAGGATTTAAGATCGAAACATACGCTTTTGTTGCATCTTTTGTAAGAAAAACATCATGTGGTTTCTCGTCTAGTTTTATCAATGTCTCAACTTTATCGGTGGTAAGATTAATTACTGATATTGTATTATCAATATCATTATTAACCCAAAGTTGCTTACCCAGGGCATCTGCCCACATATGAAAAACACCATTTCCGACAGGAATGGCGTTTTCAACTTCTTTTGTCTGAGGGTTTACAACATGAACTTTCTTCCCTGCCCGGTCTCCTACATATAGCTTATCCTTAGCTGCTACATATACAACGTACATTGGTTCTGAACCAGTTATAGTCAACGTTTTTATAACTTGATCCGAATTAGCATCAACAAACGAAATACTACTGCCTCCTCTATTGGCAATAACAATACGCTCTTCATAATTTGGTATACGATGATCTTCAGTACAAGACAAAGACAGCCATATTATGAACATTATTACGCAATTAAGTATAAAAAAACTTTTTTTCATAAATAATACAAAGTTAATGTGACACATAAAATTCATATTCAACCGACACAAATCAGCATATGAACAAACAATTAATTTTCAAAATTATAACAAAAACTATTCCATTATTCATGAACGTTATTTTCAATTTATAACAAAAAAGTTACCTAAAAAACATAGAAAAACCATAAACAACATATAATCAAGAAAATAAAAAAAATTACTAATCAAATTTAGTTTATATTTTCAGTCATTCTATTAACAAAAACTCGTATAACTCATAAAAATACTCCCGAAAACTTATTATACATGAATCCTATAAAAAGTTTTAAAAGCATTAACTATGCATTTCCAAAGCGTTCTATCATGATATTTCGTAAGATTCACTAAATATCGGAAAGACGACTCCTATTTTTACCGGTCACTCAGCCGCTGAATGGTGCTGCGAATCGCATCGTCGGTTTTAGACAGGCCGATACGCTGGGCCATGTAGATGCTGCGGTGACCGCTGAACAGATAGGCGACAAAGCAGCCAATGGCAAAGAAAATCAGGTTGTCGGCTCCGAACAGCTCAAGCCCCATGATGGTGCAGGCCAGCGGGGTGTTGGCAGCCCCTCCGAAAACGGCAATGAACCCGATGGCCGCAAACAGGTCAACGGGAGCATTCATAAGCCCCGCCAGCCAGTTGCCCAAACAGGCCCCGATGAAAAACAAGGGGGTCACCTCGCCGCCTTTGAAACCGCTGCTGAGCGTAATGGTGGTAAATAAGAGCTTCCACCACCAGCTGAGCGGATCGGCCCCGCCGGAGACAAAGGCGCTCAGGATAGATACCCCGCCCGGACGCTGCGCCGTTACGCCCAACCCCAGATAATCGCGGGTGCCCAATGCGTACACCAGCCCGATCAGCACCAGTCCGCCGATCACCGGTTTAAGGTAAACCGAGGGAACATATCGCTTATACAACCGCTGAAAGCCATGGTTCATCTCCGAAAACAGGAGCGCCGCCAGGCCGAAGGCACAGCCAGCGAGCACTGTTTTGCCGACCAGCCAGGTATGTTCCGCGGAAAAAACGGGCAGTTCACGGCCCGAAAACAGGACGGCATAATGCGTATGGTGAACACCCCATGCCGAGCAAACGACATCACCTACTATACTGGCCATCAGGCAGGGAACAATGGCACTGTATTCCATCCGGCCGATGGTCAGTACTTCGAGCGCAAAGATGGCGCCCGCCAGCGGCGTCCCGAAAATGGCCCCGAATCCAGCCGCCACGCCCGCCATCAGCAGCATCCGCAGATCGGCTTCGGACAGTTTCAGCCACCGGCCAATTACCCCGGCGAGGCTGCCGCCCATCTGGACCGCCGTTCCCTCGCGGCCTGCCGAACCGCCAAACAGATGCGTAAGCACCGACGTCAGCAGTACCAGCGGTGCCATACGCCCCGGTACGCCTCCGCCCGGCTGGTGAATCTCGTCGATCAGCAGGTTATTGCCTTGCTCAGCCCGTTTACCGGCTTGCTGATACACCCAAACGATCAACACACCGGCCAGCGGCAGGCCGTACAACAAGGCCGGATAGGCGATCCGAAGCCTGGTTGCTTCATCGAGCATCCACAGAAACAGCGCGCTGGCCGTTCCGCCTGCAATGGCGACGGGCGTTATGAGCAGGGCCCATTTACCCACAAACCGGATCAGATTCACATGATCCTGCCAGAAAGAGTGTTCTTTTGTCTGCATATCTTTTTTTCGCTACGAAGACGGGAAGGAATCAAGGAGCATAAAGAAGAAAAAACTTCGTGCCCCTTCACGCCTTCCCGTCTTCGTGGTTTAGTCCATCGTTCAAAACGTTTCCAAAACAAAAGAACAAAGAAAGGGAGTTATATTGGCAACGTATATCGCCAAAACAATTCTGCTTTATGAAAGCCATTGTGATCACACAGCCCGGCGACGCCGATGTGTTACAGCTTCAGGATGTTCCGAAACCAACGCCCGGTCCGGGGCAGGTCTTGATCCACGTCAAAGCCGCTGGCCTGAACCGCAGCGACTTACTGCAACGCGAAGGTAAATACGGCGGCGATCCGTCAGGGCAGATTCCTGGTCTCGAAGTGGCCGGCATCATCGAAACCTGCGGCCCCGACGCCAATCACTGGCTACCCGGCGACGCCGTGTGTGCGCTGATTGCCAACGGCGGTTATGCGGAGTATGTGGTAGTCGATGAACGGCATTGCCTGCCCGTGCCGTCGGATATGCCCATGACCGAAGCTGCGTCGTGGCCCGAGACACTGCTAACTGTCTGGTCTAATATTTTCCAGTCGGCGGCCTTGCGGGCGGGTGAGCATTTTCTGGTGCATGGTGGCAGCAGCGGCATTGGCATCACGGCCATTCAGCTGGCAAAAGCATTCGGGGCGGTACCGTTTGCCACGGCGGGCAGCAACGAAAAAGCCGCTTTCTGCGAGTCACTCGGAGCCATCCGGTGTGTCAATTACAAAACCCACGATTTTGAAGCCGAACTTACCTCTTATGGTATCGACGTTGTCCTTGACATGGTTGGCGGGGACTATACGGCCAAAAACCTGCGGCTGATGCGGACGGGCGGGCGACTGATGTTTATCAACGCCATGAATGGGCCCAAAAGCGAAATCAACATCATGGATATTATGACCAAACGACTGATTGTCAGTGGCAGCACCCTAAAACCCCGCGATGCAGTATTCAAGGCGCAACTCACCGCCGACGTGGCCAGGCATGTATGGCCGCTGGTCACCCGTGGCGATATCAAACCCGTTATCCATGCTGTTTTTCCGCTTAGTGAGGCAGCGGAGGCCCACCGGCTGATGGCCAGCAGTGAACACACCGGCAAGATTATACTCGCCATCAGCTGATTGATCTGCCTTATGACCGGTACATGGACGGGCTAGTGCCTGTCCACCGCCGGAAGGCCCGCGTAAAGGCACTTAACTCATTGTAGCCCAGCAAATACGAAATTTCTTTTACCGGATAATTCCGGACTTCCAGATAGTGCAGTGCCAGCGTTTTCCGGACCTGATCGGCCAGTTGCTGGTACGTGACGCCTTCTTCCTGTAAATGCCGTTGCAGACTCCTGGCACTGGTGTTAAAGTTAGCGGCAATGGCCTCAATCGTCGGTATTCCCAGATAGGCATTGGTCATCAGGTAGGATTCCACCCGGTCCCGAAGGGACTGGCGCAGGGCTTTTTCCTGCATCATCTCCCCTGCTTTTTTCAGAAAATACTGCTGCATTTCATAATTAGCGGTCAATACCGGCTCATGCCAGACGTGGCGGTCAAACGTCAGGTAGCAGGCACCTCCCGTCCGGATCTCATCACACCGCAGCACACGGGCATATTCGGCCGTCTCCGCTGTTTCATAAGGCAACCCGACAGTTACCGGAGCGATCCGGCTAAATACCAGGCCATTGACTTCGTGCAGGGTAAAGGCAAGCAGCATGTCCAGCATGTGCCGGTGCAGAAACGAAAGCGGCTGCGACCCCTCCGGCCGCTCAGGCGTAAACCGAATGGTGCAAACCGCACCTTCTGTTTCTACGTCCATCCGCCAAAGTTCCGTAACGAGCGGAAGCATCGCTGCCGCCTGCATCACCCCCTCCCCGATGGTCCGGCTGAACTTCACCAGATCGCCCACCACCCCAAGGGCTGCCAGCTGCAGTGATTCCCCCAGATGAAGGCCCAGCAACGGATCGTTGGTTGCTGCACCAATCTGCTGCCAGATCATTACCACCTGTTGTTCGGTCAGATCCGGTAATCGCCCCGCACGGAATGCCGGTTCGTCGATACCATTGGCCCTGCACAGTGCCGGCAATGAAACATTCCGCTGCACGGCATAAGCCAGTAAATGCCACATAAACTGGTGTTGGTAGGCGTTCATAAACCGTAGTTTTTCTGCAAGGTACGCCCGTCTGCCTGCTCCGGAAAACACTGGCGTGAAATGACAAGTGATTGGCGGCTCCGGATAAGTTATGCCCCCGGTTGCTCCGGTACTTTTGCCGAAACAAAACGCAATAGCCATGAAGACACTTGCTTTGCTTCTTACGGCGCTGCTTCCGGTGACCGACGCCGCTATTCTGCCGCCAACACAATCGGTTTTAGTCAGCCAATCCATTGCTTATCAACCACAAAAAAGCTCAGTACCAATGAAAAACCAAGCCACTCAGATCGTCACCCGCTTTTTGAAAGCCGTTCAGACCGGCGATCAGGCCACATTAGCCGCCGCTCTTCACGATGGCATTACGTGGAATCAGCCCGGAAACAATGCCTTTTCGGGCGTCAAACGCTCAAAAACCGATGTGTTTCAGATGGTTGGCGGGATGTTCAGCCTCACCGAAGATACCATGCGCCTGACCAATATTAAGGTAGTAGCCGAAAACGGCAACGAGATTGCCTGCCTCCTGCACTGGACCGCCGCCCGACCTACCGGTGAAGTTCTGGACGTCGACAATATCGATGTGTATACGGTTAAAGACGGGCAGATTGTTAACGCACAGGTATTCTCTGCCGACATTGATCAGGAAAACCGCTTCTGGGTCCGGTAGCAGGAAATAATAGTTTACCACATAGGCACATAGGGCACCATAGAAAGAAAAAATCTTTGTTTTTCTATGGTGCCCTATGTGGTTAATAAGCAGCTCATTGTTTATTCCCGGCGAATGGCCTCGACCGGATCAAGCCTGGCGGCCCGCATGGCCGGGTATGTCCCGAACACGATGCCGATGACCATGGCAATGATCATGATAATGATGAACGTATTCCAGGTATAGGCGACCGCAAACGGCACTTTTACAAACATGGTCAGAATCGGAATCGCGGCCATTGAAATCAGGATACCGAGCCCAAGCCCGAGCAAACTGCCGAAGGTTGAAATGGTAATCGATTCCGACAGAAATTGCCACAGAATATCACGCCGTTTGGCGCCCAATGCTTTCCGGACCCCGATTTCGGTGGTGCGCTCATTGACCGAGATCAGCAGCACGTTCATCACCCCGATGCCACCGACGAGTACTGAGATTCCGACGATCATGCCCATCACGACCCGAAATACCAGAAAGCCCTTCGCGGCCTGTTCGACACGCTGGTCATTAGAATACAGCGAAAAATCGTCCATTTTGTGAGCCATGTTGGCCGTAATCCATGCTTCGATTTCTTTTTTCAGGACCGGTACATCTTCAACCTTACCAGCTTCCACAATCACCTGCGGCATTTCGGTTTTCAGGGCGCTTTCGTCCAGTAAAGTGATGGGTATACAAAGCTGACCGGCTTTAAAATCGTCATTGTTATCAACACCTATTACTGTTAACAGCAGATTACCATATCGGATTTGTTTACCGATAGCCTCTGCCGGTTTATTCTTCGGCGCCAGCTTTTCGGCGAGTCGCTGATTGATAAACGCAACCGGTTTCCGGCTGCGGAGTTCTTCTTCCGAAAAGGCACGCCCGGCCACAAACGTTGTCGATGGTGGTGGTAACGGTAAGGCTGTACCCCGCACCATAGCCCCGACAGGCAAATGTATATCGACAACTTCAAGCTCAGCCGACTCCCGGGTCATGATATACCCCGTTGCCGGATGTTTGAGCGATTTTGTCATAGCTGCAAACCGGTCGTAGTTAAAATAATTGTAATCCGGTTTGGCCACACGAATGTCGTTGATGAGTCTGGTATTTTCCGTTGCCACCATGATGGCCTTAATCGAGGTGGTTTTTGTAAGTTGCTCCTGTGCGTATTTTTCCAGTCCATCAATCAGTGACAGAATAGCGACCAGGGCGGCCACGCCGATAACGATGCCCAGAATGGACAAGATGGTGTGAAAAAAGCGGCTGCGGATGTTTTGCAGGGCCGACAGGAAAGCGCCGGTAATTTTGCGGATCATAGTAATCTGGTGTTTACTGGTTTATACCGGCGAATGTACGAAATAACCAACGGGTGACGCACGCCATTCATCCCATTTTCAGCCGGTTTCAACCCATTTCACACCACTGCCTGTACGATTAGGGTAGTTTTGAGCCATCAATCCGAAAAACGATGCAACAACTTACCCTGCACAGACGCTACGAACTCATGCTGCTGCTCAGCGCGGCTGTCATCTATGTGACCCGCCGGCTGATTTTCGAAATTTCCTACATCAATAACGCCGTTGAGAGTTGTATCCGTAACGGCGTACCCGCTTCCGTTATTAATCGTCACCTGGCGGGCTATGATCACACGCTCAACAACAATGTTCCGCTCATCGGCGGTATGCTGTTTTTCCTGGTTGCGTTTTATCTGCTGCACGAAGAGGTTTTTCCACGTCTTCAGTCCCGCGTCTCTCCGCAACAACGACCTGACCGGGAGACCTTAACCCTGGCAGGCATTGCACTTATTTCCCTGTTTATCAGCGCCTTTATCTACCACTACTTTAAATTGCATGTGCGATTCAGGGAGGATATGCAGGGGACTATAATCGGGTTAAAAGTGGAATCGTTTTACCGGAAGCGCACCATCGTTACCGATACCTTTGCGCTGCTGATCATTATCTATGCCTATGAGCTTTTGTTTCAGGGGTATGTGTTTATCCGCCGGACAATGGCTCCGGTGTTTGCCCGCCCGTTCAAGGTAATGAGCTTCCTGCTGATCAGTGGTTTTTGTCTGTTTTTGTTCACCTTTGCCCTGAGTGCCTATGTCCCTCAAACGCTTTGGCACGAACCGTTCCGGTCGATCCTGATCGTCTGTAGTTCCGGCATTCTGGTTTACCTGCTGCAAACGTACCTGTTTCATTTTGTTATTCCTTACATCCAGCATCCGGATACAACGTCCTTTCTGATCCGGGTGGTCATCTTTCTGTTTGCCGGTTTGTCGGGTGCCCTGTTCATTTATTGGGCCGGCAGTACGCCGTTCAGCAACCGCCGCATGTTTCCGGGTGTACTGGCCCCGCACCTGTTCTTTTCGCTGATGGCCCCGGCGCTCATCGCTTACCTCCGCATGACGTTTGGCCGCGAAAAAACGCAGCTGAAAACCGAAGTAACGAGCAAGGCCGCCGAACTGGCTAGTCTGCGGGCACAGATTAATCCGCATTTTCTGTTCAATGCCCTGAACAGCCTCTATGCCACGGCTCTGAAAGAAAACAGCGAAAAAACCGCCGACGGCATCCAGAAACTGGGCGACATGATGCGGTTTATGTTGCAGGAGAACAACCACGAGCGGATTCCGCTTCAGAAAGAAATCGAATACCTCCACAACTATGTGGATATTCAGCGGCTCCGGCTCGACGACTCGCATGGATTTGACCTGCGTGTGCATTTGCAGGAACCCGAACGGGATATCTATCTGGCGCCGATGCTGCTGACGCCGTTTGTCGAAAATGCGTTTAAACATGGTGTCAGCCTCCGTAACCCGTCGTGGATTTTTATCACCCTGACGCTCGACGCCACGCGGCTGTATTTTAAGGTCCATAACTCGCGGCATCCGAAGCTGGCCAACGATCCGGAGAGCCATAACACAGGCGTCGGCCTCGACAACGTCCGCAAGCGCCTCGACCTGATTTACCCCAACCGCTATACGCTGGATATTCAGCAGTCGGAGCAGGATTTCTTTGTTTCGCTGACGCTGGTTTACTGGTAGCCGTTCCTTTTTACGCGCTACCGGTTTAATTTGCCCGACGATTTTTGCCTTTGAGTTATGCACGCACTTACTGCCATTGCCATTGATGATGAACCACAGGCGCTGGAAGTCATCCGCTTACATGCTGCCAGGGTTCCGTTTCTCCATCTGGCGGCCACCTTCACGGATGCTTTCGAGGCCATTGCCTATTTACAGGGCAATAAGGTCGATCTGGTTTTTCTGGACATCAACATGCCGGATATTTCGGGCATTGATGTGGCCACCTGCCTGCCCAAATCGCCGCTGATTGTGTTTACAACGGCCTATTCGGCCTATGCTGTGCAGGGGTTCGATCTGGATGCGGTTGACTATCTCCTGAAACCGTTTTCGCTGGCCCGTTTCCTGAAAGCCTGCAACAAGGCCCTCGACCAGAAAAACGCCCGTTCCGGCGATCAGGCTGCGCCGTTTATTTTCATTAAAACAGGCTATGAGGAAGAGCGCGTGCTGCTGAACGACATCCTCTATATCGAAGCAGAAGGTAATTACCTGTCATTTGTGCTGACCAGCCGCAAGCTCCTGAGCCGGCAAACCATGTCTGACATTCTGCAACTGCTGCCCGCCCGGCAATTTGTGCGCGTGCACCGGTCATTCATTGTGTCGGTCGATCATATCACAAAAATTGCCCGCCAGGACATTACCGTGGCGGGCAATCTTATTCCCATCGGCGCGTCGTATGAAGACGCCGTGGGGGTGATCCGGGCCAAGCTGACGACAGGATAATTGTGTTGTCAGGGCGAAAAAAACAATCCGGTGATATAGGAAAAGGGCGACCACAACCAATCCGGCGATATAGGAAAAGGCCACCAAAACTAATCCGGTGATATAAGAAAAGGGCGACCAAAACCAATCCGGTGATATAAGAAAAGGGCGACCACGTGGGGTCGCCCGTACGGTTAATTTTTCTTTGCTTCCTTGGCCCAGCTGTCTTTCAGCGTGACGGTACGGTTGAACACCAGCTTGTCGGCGGTTGAATCGGCATCGACGCAGAAGTAGCCTTTGCGCATGAACTGCACACGTTCGCCGGCAACGGCGTCTTTCAGCGATGGCTCGACAAGCCCTTTCACCGTGACGAGTGAGTTCGGGTTCAGCAGCTCCTGGAAGTCGCGCTCGTCGGCGGCCGGATTTTCGACAATGAACAGACGGTCGTATAGCCGTACGTCGGCCTCAACGGCGTGGGCAACCGATACCCAGTGGATCGTGCCTTTCACGTTGATGCCCGATGTGTCGGAGCCCGAACGGCTTTCCGGAATGTATGTACACCGCAGTTCAACCACTTCACCGGCATCATTCTTCACCACCTCCTCACACTTGATGATGTACGCGCCTTTCAGCCGCACCATCTGACCCGGTGCCAGGCGGAAGTATTTCTTCGGCGGATTCTCCATGAAGTCGTCGCGCTCGATCCAGATTTCGCGGCCAAACGGCACATCGCGTTCGCCCGACGACGGATCTTCGGGATTGTTTTCGACCTTCATGATCTCCGTCTGTCCTTCCGGATAGTTGGTGATCACGACTTTAATCGGCTGATCATCTACCACGGCCATCACGCGGCTGGTCGATTTGTTCAGCTCCTCGCGGATACAAAACTCCAGCAGCCCGACATCAATCAGGTTTTCGCGGCGGGCCACCCCGATCCGGTCGGCAAACTCCCGCACCGACGACGGTGTATACCCCCGGCGACGCAGACCCGAAATTGTCGGCATCCGCGGGTCGTCCCAGCCGCTGACATGCCCTTCGTTCACCAGTTTCAGCAGTTTCCGCTTCGACATCACCGTGTAGGTCAGGTTCAGCCGCGCAAACTCGTACTGGTGCGACGGGAAAATGCCCAGTTTTTCGATATACCACTGATACAGCGGCCGGTGTACTTCAAACTCCAGCGTACAGAGCGAGTGCGTAATGTTTTCAATGGAATCCGACTGCCCGTGCGCAAAGTCATACATCGGGTAGATGCACCATTTGTCGCCCGTCCGGTGGTGATGCGCGTGTTTGATCCGGTACATGATCGGATCGCGGAAGTGCATGTTCGGCGACGCCAGGTCGATTTTGGCCCGCAACACCTTTGCGCCATCCGGAAACTCACCGGCCCGCATCCGGCGGAAGAGATCCAGATTTTCGTCAATTGACCGGCTACGGTACGGACTCGGCGTACCAGGCTCCGTAGGTGTACCCTTCTGAGCCGCAATCTCCTCGGCCGTCGAATCGTCAACGTACGCTAACCCTTTCTGAATCAGCGACTCGGCAAACGCATACAATTGGTCGAAGTAATCCGATGCATAGAATTCGTTTTCCCAGTCGAAGCCCAGCCAGCGTACGTCAGCCTTGATCGACTCAACGTACTCGGTGTCTTCGGTCACGGGGTTCGTGTCATCGAAACGCAGGTTGGTCTGCCCGCCATATTTGTCCGCCAGGCCGAAATTCAAGCAGATCGACTTGGCGTGCCCGATGTGGAGGTAGCCATTGGGCTCCGGCGGAAAACGCGTATGCACACGACCACCGTTTTTGCCGCTGGCAATATCTTCTTCTACGATTTGTTCAATGAAATTAAGCGAACGTTCCGCTTTTTCATTTGATTCTTTAGATACTTCGGCCATAATCAGGTTTACTCAATTAAGGACCCGAAATTAAGGCTATTGGCTGGGAAGAACAAACAATTACTCCGGCACCAGTTCATATTCATTGATGCTGTTGCCGGTCTTCCGGCTTTCGGCCGTTCGCTGGATATTCATATTGGTTGCCGTCGGCAGACTCAGAAACAGATATTCGATAGTACCTACGGTGCCGGTCGGGTTCGGCTGCAGCTTTTCGAGGATCAGCCGTGTGTTATCGGTTGACACACTCCAGGTTCCGGTCAGCGTCCGGCCGTCGATGTCTTTCAGCGTCACCTGATCCTTTTTGGTCAGGTCGAGCCGGAAACCGCTATAGCCCGGTTTTACGTTGCCGGTGCCCCCATCGGTATACACCACCGTCGTCCCCTCCTTCACCGACTTTGCCTTCCATACCTTCCCGATCAGCCCGTCAACCGGTGTCACCTGTTTGGGCTGGCAGGAAGAATAAATGAATACTGTTAAATGAATAATGAATAATGTGCTCCACTTCACAATAAAGGCACTGATATCCTTATGTCCTGTTTCATTATTCATTCTCCATTGATCATTGTGCATTAAACATTGTGCATTAAACATTCTCCATTGTCCATTATTCATTATGCTTCTCATGGCTTCATCAGCTTATGTCTTAACAGGCCTTTATTCGTGTCGGCGGTCATGATAAACAGTGCTCCGTTCAGGCTGATGGTTGATACAGAGACCTGCCGGCCTGGCATTACCCGTACGGTTTGCGTCTGCCGGGGGCGGCCCTGCAGGTCGTAGATGGTGATCGGAACCAGGCCCGTCACTTCCGGCGCAAACTGGATCAGTGCTTCGTCGCCGAGCTGCGTTACCTGCCACATCGGCGCCACCGGCTCTTTCCTGACGGCCACCACCATTTCTTCGGTTTTTGCGCTGGCAAGGTTGCTGTAGGGCGAGGCCCCCGCCACATTTTTCGCCCGCAGCCGGTAATAGTACACCGTTTGCTCCTGCAAGCCCGTATCCAGATACGAATTGGTGCCGAACGCCACTTCCGCAACGACGGTAAAGGTGCCCGCCGGCGATAAGGCCCGTTCCAGCACATAACCCGAAACAATGTCGGTACTGGCCGACCAGTTCAGGCGGATCCGGTCGAAGTCGGTGGCTACGGCGGTCAGGTTCTGCGGCGCAACCGGGACCGGCGGCGGCAGGGTCGTGGCATCGGCTACGTTTGAGTACGCCGACTGCCCGATGGCATTGACCGCCCGGACGCGGTAGTAGTATTTGGTCAGAAACGTCAGGCCGGTGTTCTGGTACGTCGTCACGTTGGCCCCCACATCGGCAATTTTGGTAAAGTTCGTACCATCGGCCGACCGTTCAACCTGGAAACCGGTTTCGTTGCCCGACAGATCGGCCCACTGCAGGTTGATCTGGGTTGACGATACCGCCGTCGCTACCAACCGCGCCGGTGCGGCGGGCGGCACATCGGCCGTGGTAGCATCGGCAACGTTTGAGTAGGCCGAGCCACCGCCCTGATTTACGGCCCGGACACGGTAATAGTAGCGGGTTGCCGGATTCAGGCCCACACTCTGGTAGGTCGTCGTATTGGCCGGCACATCGGCAATTTTGGTAAAGTTCGTACCATCGGCCGAGCGCTCAATCTCGTAACCTGTTTCATTCGCCGCATTGTCGGTCCATGACAGGTTGATCGTGGCCGACGACACCGCCGTGGCTACAAGGGCTGTCGGAGCCGATGGCGGCGGTACCGGAGCAGCCGGGGTTGTCGCACACACTACGTCGGAATACGCACCGGCACCAACCGCGTTCATAGCCCGGATGCGGTAACAATACGGGGTAGAGCCATTCAGTCCGGCATCGGTGTAGGTGGTCGCGTTGGCACCGACATCCGCAATTTTGGTAAACGTGCCTGTTGAACTAAGTGCCCGTTCAATCTGAAAACCCGTCTCGTTGTTCGACAAGTCGGCCCAGTTTAGTACGATGGCCGAAAAGGAGGTTGCCTGTGCCGTCAGGCGGGCGGGTGCGTTGGGAACCACATCGGCGGTAGTCGCATCAGCCACGTTTGAGTAGGCCGACTGCCCCCCCTGGTTGATGGCCCGGACACGGTAATAGTAGCGGGTTGCCGGATTCAGCCCGGTATTCTGGTAGGTGGTTATGTCGGGGCGCAGGTCGGCAATTTTGGTAAAGTTCGTGCCATCGGTCGAGCGTTCCAGTTCAAAACCCGTTTCATTGGTTGCATTATCGGTCCAGTTGAGGTTAATCTGAGAAGACGACACCGCTGTAGCAACCAGGTTGGCCGGTGCAGCCGGTGGCGGAACCGGCGGCGCCGGGGTTGTGGCGCAGACCGTATTGGAAAAGCCCGACCCGCCCGAACTGTTTTTAGCCTGCACCCGATAGCAGTACTGCGTATTCGGCGTCAGGTTCCGGTCAGAATAGGTTTGGGTATTGATGCCGAGATCGGCGATTTTGGTAAACGGTCCGCCCGGCACGCTCGCCCGTTCGACCTCAAAGCCCGTTTCATTATTGGCCAGATCGGCCCACTGCAAATCTATCTGCGTCGACGAGATAACGGTTGCTACCAGCCGCGCGGGGGCCGTCGGGGCAACCTGTGGTGTCGTGGCACAGGCGACCGACGAATAGTCGTGCCCGTCCTCATAAATCCGGTAGCAATATTCGGTGCCGGGCGAGAGTCCGCTGTTGTCGGTATATTCTCCGCCATCAGCCAGGGTGGTAGCAATCCGTGCCCAGTTGCCGTTCTGCCCCTGCCGTCGTTCAATAGCAATGCCGCTTTCCTTGCCGTACCGGTTCCAGGTCAGTTTGATTGAGGTCCCCGACAGGGCCTGCGCCTGCAGGTTAACAACGTTGGTCGGCGCCAGCGGGGTAGTCAGGCAAGGCACATTGGAGTAGCCGGAGGTTCCGCCAGTGTTCCGGGCACGTACCCGGTAGCAATACTGCGTGCCGCTGGCTATCCCGTTGTCGGTATACGCCGGTGTCCGGCTGTAGGCAACCGTCTGGATCAGGACAAATCCGTTTCCCGCGTTGTTGCTGCGTTCAATCTGGTAATCGGTTGCCGTACCGCCCGAACCATTGTTCCACACCAGCCGGATGCTGCTGCCCTGCAACGTCAGGGCCAGTCCGGTTGGCGCACCGGGTGGTTCGGGCGGGGTACTAATCGTAAATTCGTTGGAGTAGGCCGAAGCACCGGTTGCGAATACGGCCCGCACCCGATAGGTTCCGCCCCCGACCGAATTATCGGTATAGGTAGTCACATTGGCACCAACCTCCCCGATTTTGGCAAAGGTGGTGAAGTTATTTCGTTCGATTTCGAATTTCGTCTCCCCCGTCGAGTTATCCCGCCACGTCAGCACAACGCGGTTGTAGGCCGGGGCTGTACCGGCGAGGTTGGTCGGCGCGGTAAACTGGGCGAGTAATCTACCGGAAAACAAAACCAGTAGCCATACTGCGAATACACACTGACTATTTTTCATAGCTATCTGATTTCAATTTTTACTCTGTTTGACAAACCGGACTCTGTTCCGTCAGGGTAGATGACTTTTACCGCATATTCAAACCAGCCTTTAGACATCGACTTGTCGGTATAGGTCCGTGAACGATTCGAAGCGGCGTAGGTACGTAATGGCTGACCTGCTTCGCCACGATAAATAACATATCGTGCAAAATCATTCGTTAATTTCCAGTTAAGCACGACCGACTTCTGATCGGGGCCCAGGTTTGCCTGTAGTTGCTGTGCCGCACGGGGATAGGTGGCGGGTGTCCGCACCTGCAAGGGGAACGATTCAGCCGAGCGGAGTCCTGCGGAATCGACCGCCACAATGGCATACTGATAGGTAGTACGGCTTTTAACGGTTGTATCACTGAACTCATACTGATTTGCAGGCACTTTCAGCAACTCTTTCCAGCGTTCAGTCGGTTCTGAACGACGTAATAGTATCTGCTCACGCACATCATCGCTGGCACTGACTCGCCACAGTATACGTACCGACGAATCACTGGCAGCAAAGGACTCAATGGCCGGGGCAGCAGGTGGCACTTTATCCGGACGGGTAAGGGTCAGTATATCAGACAGTGGACTCGGGTTATGTTTCTGATCCCAGGCAATAACCCGATAATACAGTTTCCGGGTTAAGGTCTTTAGTGTGGTTCGGTCATCGAATGTACTGACTGCCAGGAACCCCGACGTAACGGGTGTAAACACGTGGGTTGGGTCGTTGGCAAATAATACGGTATAGCCCATGACATCGCGATCGGTATTAGGCTCCCAAACCACGCGCACAAAACCCGTTGAATCAATATAGCCTTGCAGCCCTTTCGGTTTGGCCGGGCCATTTACATCCATAAAGCGGCAATAAATAGCTGGCGTCGATGCCGCATTACGCACCGTATCTACGGCCACCACCACGTAGTATGCCCTGTCATAAGGGTCCGCGTTTTTATCCACAAAGGTAGTCGTACCGGCGGGCAGTAACGCATTGGTTACGGGCGTAAACGGTCCGTTTGGCGCATTGCTTCTGCCGACAGCAAAACCGGCAAAATCACCGGCCGCTTTACCATACTGCCAGCTTAACTGAACTTCCGTTCCACCTTTGTGCTTCACCGTAACATTGGATGCAGCCCTTGGCGGTGTCTGGTCGATGCCCTGCGCGGTTAGAACGGGCGATGGCTGGCTCAATTCTGCAAACGGTGTAATGCCAATCACACGATACTGATAAGGTCTATAGTTTTGGGCCACCGAATCTTTATACTCAAATACGGTAGCAAACTGCGCCACTGACGACTGCATCCAGGGCCGCCGGTTTAACCGCTTAAATGTACGCCCTCCATCGTCTGACCGTTCGATATAATAGGCCGAAAAACGCTCCTGCGTCGCCATTCGCGACCAACGCAGTTTGATGGTCCGGTCGGCCGGATCGGCCATTACCGGAACCATAGCCGGCCGCTCGCCAGGGCCATCATTTACGATCGTTGCTTTTTCAATGGGCGTCGGATAGTTCTTCGCGTCAGCCAATGGATACAGTGTGTAGAAATAGACCTCGCCTTTTTGCACGTTCCGGTCCGTAAACCGCAATCCCATGCCTTCAGCATGCCGGGCATTGGCATCGGCCAGGGTCAGGCCAATCATCAACCGGAGATCATCCTGCGTTTTTTGCTGAACCAGATCATCGAGCGTTACCGGCTGGCCAGGCCGCTGAACGCTGTTTTTCCCGTAAAGCAACTGCACGCAGACTCCGGCAAGCGTATCGCGTGGACCGGCTTTCTGCTTCCACTGATCAATGGTCCATGGCGCCATTTTCTGTTCGAAATCCGTTTTCAGTTTCCGGTCCGGCCCCAGGCTCCGGCGGGTCAGCACATATCCTCCTCCACGGACAGCGGCTCTGAATAACAACGCATTATTGGGTGCCCATCGCAAGACAATTGAATCTCCGTACGACCGGGTTAATAACACGACCTGAAACCGGTTTGAGGTATCGGTTACCGGAGCCGCCGTCAGCGAAGGAGGCTTGGTTGGGTTAGGAGCTTTTTGCGCCTGTACGGCTCCTGACAACGTTCCCCAAAGCAATACTACCAATGCACGTTTCATAGCTGATCTAGGGAATAATAAACGTTGCTTTTGTTTGCGAAGAAGACCAGACATTAAACAAGTCACTATCAGGGCAATCGCAGTCCTGATCCCATAAATAACTGGTTGCCTGCGCACTTTTAGAGAGTATCATAAACGGAGCAATGGCGCCAAATTGCACCCCGTACCGGGTAAAGGAAACCGGCATGCCGTGTCGGCTTGAGATATACTGATACGTACCATACTGTTTTCCTTGTTTTTTGGCAACATAGGATTCGTAGATGGTTTTGTAGGTTGCATCGTTTTGTTTCCACACATTTTCGTACCCAAGCAAATAGGCCACATAAAAAGCAGCGGCTACACCTGCCGGCGTCGTTTTACTGTTTCCATAAAAGGTAGTGTACTCCAGAAAGGTGTATTCGCAATAGCTAATACATTGATCTACACCTGCTTTATTAATGACCTCCGAAAAAAAGGCAATTACATCACCCTGCATAATTTTCGGATAATCCTGATTCGCCAGCTGCGTCCGAAAGGAATTGATAAACCGCCCGTAGTTTTTAGCTAATTCGGCAGAAGTTGTATTCTCTTTTGCGGCCGCATCAGTCAGTAGTTTCGTCAGCAATAGTTCTGTTATGTCCTTACTGCCTGGATTCAGGTTGACACTTGCTGCTTCGACCAGCATATCCAGGTTATTCAAAACCCGTTTTTTGTACATTTCCTGCACCACCGTCGCATCAAAAGCAATTCCGTACTTACCCGGCTTCGTGCTGATATGATTGCTCATGGCCCCAATCACGCCTTTTATGGAGGGATTCGTTAAGTCATCCGCTTTAGACGCCTTGTTATTTACCGGATTAAATACAGTTGAATTATCGGCAAAACCCGCATACGACGTATTCTTTGGCGGTTGGGTAGGCTGACTACCCAGCGCCCCCGCATTAACGAGCAACGTCATGTCTTGCACAGACATATTCGGCACTGTCGTTTTGGGGAAAGTCGCCTGTGCCTGTAGCCTAACCTGCATAGTAACCAGTAAGATCCCTACCAGAGCCGCACTTACTTTCATTCCGTTCGTCCTCATGTGCGTGTTATTTTTTCGGATTCAGAAGCAGTAGTTCGTTTTTGCTAATGGGTGGCTCAGCCGCTTCGAACAGGAAATTGAATGACATGACCGACCGCATTAATTCATCGTAATCAACCTTTTCAAGTCCGTACTGCTGGCTACCGGCCCCTTTGTTGGTGAATAGTTTCTGCCCGTTACTTTTCGTAGCCGTTGCCAGATTATTGATAAAATCAACCGTTGGCTTGACGAACTCCTTGAACCAGGCATTGCCTATATCGTCGGGCCGGAAGAGCACCAACGGTGGACGAACTTTGCCCATGCTCAGGTTGTCCCACTCGAGTTCATAGGTATCAAAGCCTTCTTTCCCCTGCATCGGTACGACCAAATAGCCATCAAAGACGGAGCTATTGCCTACCAGATTTTTCACCTCTCCACTTACTATTTTGGTGTCCTCCAGTTTTTCAGCCAGGGTGTTGTATTTACTGGTCTGGAACGGATAGCTATAGAGTATCTGCTCAAATTTCTTTTTGATTTCCGCCGCCTGCTGTTCAGGGGTCAGCTTCACCTTGCTCTTATCGGTCACGGTCGATGAGGTGATGCCCGTTGCCAGCGTTGTTCCCAACTTACCCTTACCCAATTGCTGCACATCCAGGTAGTCTGACACATATTGGGTAGCCAGACCATTGATTGCTCCCGCCTGTGCGCCTAAACCGGCACCCGGCTTAGCCGAGGACAGAAGACCTGCATTGTTTGCAGCCGGCTGGGTCTGGCCACCAGACGAAGCTACCTGATATTGGCCGGGTTTTGCAGCATTGTTAACCGATACACCGTTCACCTTATCAGCGATACCCGTCGATGCATTCCCAACCGTATAAAGGGCTTTATTTGGTGAACTGTTATCGGTAGTTAACGGCGCAAAGCCACCATAAACCATGGTTTGCTGCGTAGTGGCCGCCATTGCCGCAGCCACTTTATAGATCATAGCCAGATTCTTTTGTTTTTCAAGCTCGGCCATTTGCTCCTGCACATACTTCTCATTCGGAATCCGGACAACATCCAGCCGGTACAGGGTTTGTTTTTTCAGACCGGAAGGGATCGTATACGACAACCGGATGTCATCGTATTTCACATTAGTGGCCATCAGCGCATTGTCGGTATTAAACGGCGTGCCCGTAAAACTGGCAAACGGTACAAAGCGTACACTCAAATCGAATTTGTCATCACTTTTGATTGACTGATTACAGCAATTAACCGCCGTCATTTCGACAAATCCCATCGAGGCATCTCCTACCGTAAAATACCGTTGCCCTTCAAAGGGAAATGAATAGCTAACTGTTGGTTTTTCACCTTCCCGGGTAAGTGTGCCGTTGCAGTCACCTGTGGTAAACTGTACCGTCTGTGTTTCGTTGATACTCTGCGGCGTACCCAGCTTACCATCTTTTCCTTTGCCGGCAAACAGGTATTCCGCCCAGCCACCGTTGATCGCGCCGCAGTTTTTAACGGGCGTATTAACGCAGTTCGACGACTTAATATATACCTGAATACCAACCGTTAACGAATAGCTCGTATTTGGCATCATGGCTGCATCCCGGTAGTAGGTGGCATTATAATTTGACTCTTCAAAATCATTACCGGCGGTTTGATCAAGCACTAACCGTCCGGTTTCGATGTTGGCGCATTTGGCATACTGGCTGTTTATGGCGCCATTTTCAGGCGTCAGCTTAAACTGCTGGCCAGGTTTAAAGTCGAGGCGGAAAGTCCGGTAGGTATCCAGCACATTTCCTTTATCATCCACATCATTCACCTCAATCAGCGTCCGGATGGGATAATTGAAACTGGCAAAAAGCGGTGAGATCGTATTAATCGGGTCTTTTCCCGTCGGCAACACCATCGAAATAATCGGCATACTGGCAAACGGATTAGGTTGCTGCACGGCTACCACACAACGGTATTCCTTCCGATACCAGAACTCAGCATTAACCTGCCCTTTAATCCGGCCACCCAATACTCTGTATTTTAACAAAGCACTCCCATGCAACCAAACCGGATTGACCATACCGCCTTCGAGCAAAGCGGCGGCCGTCACCCGCAGTGCTTCCAGTTTACCGGAGTAAAACCATAAATCAACCTCAATTCCCAGGGCCAGGTCCAGACTCGCATAGAGCTGACCATTGGCATACCACCCGTTAATGCCCGGATTGTTGTTGCCGGCAGCCGCCGGCGAATTAGCCGGGGCCGACGGATCACCGGCACAGGTAAGGCCATTCCGCAGAACAAGATCATACCCAACCCGGGCCGAAAAATCAATGTAGAACGGGCCAAAGGTATTATTATAGTCAAACGCCAGTCCTGCACCAAAGGCCAGTGCATCGTCCGGAACAGCCGAACCGCCTACATACCCTAATTGCTTTAACAACGCCGGATCTACCTTATATGGATCGGGCGGTAGTTTACTGATGCCTGCCAGCTGCGCTTTTCCTAAGAAGAAATAAGAAGCAAACGTGAGGTTCGCGTTGATAGATGGCATACCTAAACTTAATTTTACGCGTTCATCTTCGCCTTTGGGCAATCCCAGATAGACGTAGAAATTCTCAGGATTCGTCAGGTCAATGTGTAAGCCGAATGTTCCCTCACCTTTTGCACTGAATATACCGGATAAGCTATAATCCGCCTTTAACGAAGCAACTCCCGTAATGAGGGTTGGGCTATTATCCACAAAATCAACCGAGAAGAGTCCGCGCCCTTCCGCCAATGGTTTGTCGGCCACTAACAATTGCGCATTGGCATCTATCGTGACATTGTTCAGATTCAAATCGCCGTCACAGCCGGTAAAACCAACCGTTAGCCGCCCGGTCAGGCCTACGGCAGTCCCATCAGCCGTAGTGATACCCACAGCGGCCTGAAAGCCGCAGCCTCCCCGTTGCGGTTTAAAATTTACATTACCGTTGGGTTCCCCTTTGCTGGTCGTATCAAGCGACAACACCATGTTATTAAAGCCCCCGCCCCCGAATTTCCGGAGGTTAATCGCCGGAGCGATGGGCACACCCACGCCGGGTAATTCGGCATACCCACCGACCTGCCAGTACCGGAATTGGCCCTGTGCATCGGTTTTGGAGCCAAAATAGCCGGCTAATTTAGCCCCTGCGCCAAAACTCGCGCCCAATACCGATACCTCCAGGGCAGCTTTTACCCCTTTACCATATGTTTTATCTTCCTGTCCGTTGAACCCGAATAATTCCAGCTGCCCGGCTACGGTCATAGGCCCGACAGCTCCGTTCACCGACGCACTCGTAATACCGGTATCGACGTATTTCCAGTCAGGTCGCCCTTTGCTGTTATTACCTACCCAAAACCGTACAAAGCCCGTAGCACCTGCCTTCAGTGACGATATTTTGGTGAGGTTCAGACCGCCAACCAGATTAATATCATATTCTCCTGACTTTTTTGATGCGGCCTTGGCTACGTTGACACTTTTCAACTCAAGCGGCAATCCATTGTCGGGGCTGTCTCCGGCAATATACCGCTGCGGTGAATTCAGTCCGGCCGTAAACATGCCCGGGTCGAAGTAATCTTCGCCCGGGGGCGGGCTTGTCTGAACCGTCAACCCTTCTACGCTCATACCAGGTGCCACGATTACACCCGTATTCAGGCTGAGGGTCATGTTAAGCACAGCTTTGGCATTAAAGCCCGCTCCGTCATAGGTGGCTGTGATTGCGGTAGTATTCGGTTTTCCGTTCTTCAGCGTTTTCAGGTTTTTACCCTCTTTCTGAATGGTCAGTTGCGCCATCCAGATATCTACACTGGCTTCTTCTTTCGGAGACACGACAAACTGAAGCGACTTATCGGCTTTTGTGTATGTACACGTCCATGGCCACACCGACGGAGTACCGGCATTGTCTTCTTTTTTATGGGTAAAAATCGGCAACACGACCTGTCCGTTTAATCCGCCACCCACAAAACTGCTTTGCACAAACGTCATCGATAGCTGATCTGTCGAGCAATACCAACCGCCCAGGCTTCCATCCTCCAAGGCAATCAATGGCTTTTGTGACGATCCTGAATAAGCAATACCGGTAAAGCCATTGGCATCGTAAATCATGTTCTGAACCCCAACCGGAACATCGTTACCGTTATTGAGTGACTTCATAAAGGGTAAACTCACTGATAGATCCGGCAAGAATAAACCATGCCATGTCGGGTCATTACCAGGCTCATAACCGGCGGGCATCGTTCCCGGATTCTTTGCATCATCATGATCATAAATAGCAGGCTGAATCTTACCATCTTTATCCTTCATGGATAAGACGAAATCCGACAAACCCGTTACGTAGAAGTCTTCTTCCGTTTGTACTTCGGCTGTCCAGTTCTTGAATTCTGGCGCAGGCAGATCAAATGTAGTCAGTAACTCAAGCGGCTGGTCATCTACTTTCCGAAGCAGCCCCGGAGTATTGATACCGGCTGCGACATGCAGACTTTTAAACCCGCTTTGGTCAAAAATAACATGGGTGACTTTACTTTGCAGTGCTTTAAGGCCTACCGCTCCGCCTTTCAGCGTCAGCAGGCTCGACGCCACCATGTCTTTGGCGAGGTACAGAATTTTGTCTCCGCATGTACCGTCCGGCTTAATACACAGGTGATAGGCCGCCAGCGGAATGCCGTTAAACTGCGAACTCAGGCCCGGCGACTCAATAAAGGTGGTGGCATTCAGCCAGGCATCTTCCGGCGTAAAATACACATCGGTAATGGCAATATTTGAGCTGACGGGCCCTATCTTTTTATCAATGCCGAAAGGTACTTCCATCCCGACACTTTTGGCAACCTCTCCTGCCTGCGACAGCATATGCCCCGGAAAGGCCTTCATCTGATCGCTTAGCTTCTGAATCTGACTCCCGACACTGTCCGCATTGGCGGTACTGATCTCCGGCATTTTAGGTGGTTCGAGCGCTGGTTTACTGGCTTTAGGTAAAATACCGGGGAAATCCCCGCTGCGAATAGCCTGGATATACCCGCTGATCACCTCTCCTGTGGCATTACACTGCACATTGACCAGCTCTACCCGCAACTTGAAATAGGCATTATTGACCAGCGGCATAGGTATCGTTGCATTGCCGGTCAATACTCCGTTGACTTCCCTGACACCATCTGCTGTCTTCAGAAACGTTACCGGAAAGCCTGCCACTGTGGCCTTGCCAGCTTCCAGTGCCGGTTTGTTATTTACCGTTTTATCAGAGACAGTGTATTTACAGGAACAGGTAGCATCAATCGGATTTGATTTGTAGGCCACAGCTGTCTTACCGTCCGGTGGGGTATTCGTTCCGCCCAGGCCCGGTATCGGGATAATCGGTGTCTGGGCAACCTCCATGCCTGGTTTCAGATTGCCTAATGGCCCGCTCCCGTACGTAAACACACAGACCGGACTTTTGCCGTCGTTCAGAAAATTCAGCTTTTTGCTGCGGTCGATGGCCTGTACGCGCCAGGCATACCGCTTGCCAGGGATCAGCGGTGGCTGCGTCGGGCCGTACAGAAACGTACTGGTGCGGAGATTACGCACTTCTACTCCCGACTTCGGCAGGGCTACGGCATCAATAAATACATTCGGGTCTATGTTTATCTGTGGCAGTTCCACAACGCGCAGCGTGTACTCAACCTGCGCGGGCGATACGCCCACCGGCGGCGTCCAGGTAAACACCAGCGACTGCGGATTGACCGGCATTACTTCTGCATCGCAGAGCGGGGCCACCAGAATCGGCGGTTCAACAGCCCGCACCTGGATCGGGGCCGAGCAGCCAATCGGGAATTCTGCCGACAGAGGCTGGCCAAACAACGTAGCACCCGTTGCCGAACGGCCCTCATTATACGCACGGACGCAGAGCTGGTAAAACCCATCCGGCAACGGCAGCCCCTGCGCCAAACGTGCCTTGTCGATCCCCGCCACCTCAATCTGGTTCAGGTCGAAAAGCCCCTCCAGGTCGGCGCGGGTCAGGAGCTTCTGGCCGGGCGGCACCGTCAGCGGCCGCAACGGCCGGTAGTTGGCCGATGTCCGGATCTCGACGCCGTTGTCGCCCGTCAGCTGACCGGTCAGCCGGACCTGATAGGTTGTCTGGCTGGTGTTGATAATCACGATGCGGACCTGCTGCCCCGCACCGGCATAATCCTGCAGATAGGCGCTGTAGGGCGGCACCACACTGACCTGAATCTGAAGCGGAAAGGTTTGCGCAAAAGCATGGTTTCCAGTCAGGAACAGGAGACAACCAAGGGCCAACAGAAGGTGTTGGCAGGCGGATTGCAAATCCGCTTTCAGATGGTTCGGGATTGTAAATCCCGAACAGCGGGCGGAGCGGACGTTAGAACGTAATGCCATAACCAAGGTTCCCACGGAATTCATTAAAGGTTTGTGAAGCAATACCAGTATTTGAGTTCAGATACAGCAGTGACAGGCTAACGGTCTGCCGCTTCGCGATCTGGTAGCCGGCGTTGGCCGATGCATTAATGACTTTACCCGTAATCCCCGACTGCTGATTGACCAGGTAGCTGCCGTTGAGCGAGGTCGTCAGTTTATTTTTCAGAAACGACTGGGTAGCGCCGATGGTGGGGCCGAAAAACCGGACCAGACGGTTTTCGGTCCCCACGGCCACCGGCAACTGTGTTTCGGTGTATGACACCATGCCATTAACACCCCACCCTGTCACTGTCTGCTGATAAAAATAGCCCAGATTTAAATTGATATTCGTGTTTTCGGTCTGACCGGCCGTGCTGGCGTTCAGATCGCTTAATTTCTGATAGGTTGTGGTCAGGGTGAAGACCTGCATCACGTCTTCTTTCTGGAGGGTATAGCGTAGATTAGTCGTGGCGGCCAGGTTATTCTGGGCCAGTTTCAGTGTGTCGATCAAGGGCCGGATGCCCGCCTGCTGGCTGATGCCATAGTTGGTCAGCTGGAGGTCAAGCCCGAATTTGGTACCAGGATTATAGCTCACCACCAGTGAGCCGATTTTCCGGCCGGTGCGGGCATTTTTATTGTTGCCGAGGTTATCAAACTGAATTCCGTAACTGCCCGATAGCCGGAGTTTTCCTTCCAGCACCGACAGGTTCGGGGCAACGGCATAGCTCTCAATATCGGACTGAAAGTAATAGGCCCCCATTGTCTGAAAATTCGGGTCGATGCGCTTGTATTGCAGCTTGATACCCGCGTTTTTGCCTTTGTAGCCAAGAGCAGCCTGCGTCGCCTGCGTCAGTTGGGTGGACAGTCGTGGCGTAAACAGTTGCCCGAAAAACCGGACGAGCGGCGATTTGCCCTCGGCCGAGACCTCGCTGGCCCGCACATCCCGCGTATAAGCGCTGACGGCGGCATCCAGTTCGACGGTAATGTGTTTCAGAATGAGCAACCGCGAGGTAGCACCCACCACCAGATTTTCGGCCGGCTTAACCGTTTGTGCTGCCGTTGGGGCAACAGACTGAATGGACGCTGAATCGTCGGCGGCCCGCAGCATGACCAGATCGACATAATTGCCGGCAGTGCCATACCCGACTTTTACGGCGTAGCCCGTCCGTTTGTAGGACGGAATGACATCGGGTTCGGCGAGGGTAGACGCAATGGCTTTATTGAACCGGCCATACACGGCCCCCAGCCGCAGTTTGCCGGGATTGAGTTCGACGCCTCCTCCCAGAAACGTATGACCGGCCAGTGTAAACGGCGAAAAATTTACGTTCCGGTAGCCCGCATGTACGGTAGCCCATTTGTACGTCGGTGATACCCCAAACTGGTTAAACGGCTGCCGGAAACTGGTACCCTGATTGCCCAGCACAGCCGAAAACGGCAGCGCAATGCCGCCCGGCAGGGTCACCGTCACGTTGCCGCTGATACCGAAGGGCGATGGCTGGTTGCGGCCCTCGATCCCGCTGGCCATGTAGAGACCGGCGTAAGCATTCAGTCCCCCCGACAGCCTGACGGGCGAGGGCTTTCTGGCCGCCTTCCCCGTCGAATCCGGTCTTGCCTGAGCCAATAACCGCGGATGAACCGCCATCATTAACAAAACCACCATGAAAGCATGCTGTAAAACGTAGCGCATAGACAGAGCGTTTACAAACCCTGACAAAGCTACTCCGGCAACAAACCGCAATCAATCGGATAAATGTATGACCGGAAAACTACGCTATTGCCCGCTCTAAGTGAATTTACGCACTGTTGGCGGCCTTATTCCGCCTGTTTACCGGATCATGAAACTACGCAGAAAGTCATCGCGGTACTGCCGGCTGATCGGGTAGGTCTGGTCCAGAATCATGACTTCACTCTCCGTGAAGTTATCGACTTTTGTCACATTCACCGCGTAAGACCGGTGTGTGCGCACGAGCCGGCTGTAGTTCACTTTCTCCAGAAACATTCCCAGCGACAAGCGCAGCAGATAACGCGTCGTTGCCAGTTTGATCATCACATAATTTCCTTCCGCAATAATGCAGATGATGTCGGTCAGTTGTATTTTGATGAACCGGCCGTCTTTCTTGATAAAAATAACCTCATCGATCCGGAGGATACTGTCACGGCCAAGCGTAACCTCATGTTCAGGCACTTCCTCGTCCGGAGTGCCGGCCTCAATAGTTTCTTCGGTAAACCGATGCAGAGCCAGTTCGATAGATGTCCTGAGCGTCGATAGCTGATACGGTTTTACCAGATACGCCGCCGGCCGGGTTTCCTTCGCATTGTTAAAGGTAACGGTATCTGTAAACGCCGTGAGATAAATAACCGGAAATGAACGGATCGCACTCAGTCTCCGGATCACACCGATGCCATCGTATGGTCCCTGAATCTGCACATCACAAAGTACGAGATCAGGGGTATGGGCTTGAAACAACTCCAGGGCAGTGGTATAATCTTCTGCCACGCCAACTACCCTGTAACCTTCGGCAGTAAGCGTGTCGGCAATATCCATTCCCAGAATAAATTCGTCTTCAATCAATAAAATCTTAATAGCAGAGGTTGTCATTCAAGTACAAGTAAGTCCTGGTGTATGGGTAAGGTAAACCGGAACGTTGTTCCGGACTGATTTTCAATGGTGTATTCGCCTTTCAGCTGCCGGGTCAGGCCGTCGACCAGGCGGCGGCCAAAGGAGTTGATTTTGGTTTGCCAGATGCTGAGATCAATGCCCGGACCATTGTCGGTAATGTCAAGCCGGATCGCTTCCCCGCCCGCCTGTAGCGCAATGCTGAGCGTCGGCTGCGAGGCGCGGGAAAGTCCGTACTTGAAGGCATTGGTCAGCACCTCGTTCAGCAGCAGGCTCAACGGTACCGCCTTTTCGACGGGCAGAATGACCGTTTCCAGACTAAGCTGTACCCGCAGTGTGGCCGGCGTATAGCCATACGCGTCCGACAGCACCTGTACCAGGTTGGTGATAAAGACCGGTACGTCAATGGTGGTCAGTTCTTCTGATTGGTACAGTTGCTGATGAATCAGGGCCATGGCATCTACCCGCTGCCGGCTCTCGGCAAACACCTGTTTTGTCTTGTCGGGATCAATGTTGTTGCTCTGTAATTTAAGCAGGCTCGACACCACGGCCAGGTTATTCCGGACACGGTGATTCAGCTCGCGAAGGGCCAGCCGCAACCGTTCCGACTGCACATCGGCGCGGTCCCGTTCCTGCGTTAACTCCTTTGTCCGATCAGCGACGATGCCTTCGAGTTTCTGGTTTTGTTCCAGAATCATTGCTTCGGCCTCGTCTTTAAACAGCCGCACTTTATAACCGACGGTAAAGGCATAACCGGTGAGCGACAGCATGACAAAGATGTTCAGCATGAGCTGAATATCAACTGTCAGGTAGCCCTCGGTAGGCAAAAGAGCAATGGGCAGGAAAATGACCGGCCATATCTGTGAAACCAGCAGGTATTTTGCCGGTTTATATCCTCTCCGGGCTACATAAAAGTCGGAATAAAGCACAAAAAAGTAGCACATTCCGCTGAATGCGCTATTCAGATCCAGGACTAATTTAGTATCGAACAGGGCTATAATACTGATTAAAAGATACCCGAATCCATGCACGTAATAGCCATAGTGTATTAACCGGTTTCCATACCGGTTGACCTGTAGAAAATGGCGTTGAAACAGACAGGATGTAATTCCTACTACACCCAACAATATTGTAAATAATGTACTGCCGGAAAGCCAGGCGGGTAAATTAAAATAACCTGTTATCAGTCCTGCACCAACTATGTGTTGCACTAACTGCATGACAATATGCAGAAACAACAATAAATAGGCTGTTTCTTTACTCAACCACCAGGCAGACAGAATGAACAGGCAAATACCCAGCAAGTATCCGATAAAAATACTCTCCGATATATCCTGCAACTGAGTGGCCCGCAACAGGCCGGTCTCCGTGTAAATCCGTAACGGGCTTTGCTTTATCCAGACTCGTTCGATCCGCAGTAAGTATACTTTTTGCTGATGAGGCGCCAGTGCCAGTGGCATTAAAGCCGATGTATGCGGAATGTAAAGATCCTTCACGGATACATCCATCCCTCCCCTGCTGAGCAGCTTAGTTTTTTTCCCGTCCCATTCGTAGAGGTCAGCTTTCGAATACCCCCCGTGCGTAAGCATTCCATAAAGGTGCTCATGTGATTCATTACGAACGGAAAAGCGTAACCAGTAAACAATCTTTTCACTGTTCCCAATAGCTAATGACGTTGCATGGAACGGTTTAAATGCGTTCTGAAAGTTGGGGATCTCTGTACTGGTAACTGTTGATTGAAGCACCTCAGCAGAGCCTTCGAGCGTTCCGGTATAGTACTGATCAGTTATAATAATCGGCCGGGTCTGAGCTGTTGCCAGCCAGGGTAATACGACAAGAAGATAAATGATAAATCGTATCAGCAGCGGACGGCAACCAGCTTTTACGACCGGAGGTTCAAGTCGGGGGTAAACGGATGTCATAGTTTTACGGCGGCTCACTCAGTTTTTCAGGCCATATTCCGCTTCCGCTTTCCACATCCTGCATGGCGTTGCTAAGATACACGTAAACGGTAAACGCAATCATTCATATCGGTACTTATTTGCAAAATTTAATTTCCTCCACATACCAGTTCCTGCTACTCACATACCAAAGGCAGTTGGTCGTATACAATTTTCTGACAGCCAATAAGCCCTTGGTTAGCTTTAATCAAAAAATTAAACTTCCCATCCCAATGCATCCAGGATTACTGCACTTCTTTTATCCGCTTATTAAGAAAAAAAACGTTCCCGACGCTACCGCTATGGTAGCTAAATCTCAACTTATCCAGTACCTACACGCTTGTGCAATGGTTATGCTATTAAGCGTCCCTCTGTCGGCACAACACTGGAACGTACAGACCTATGGCTCAGCCTACGACATCAACAGTATGTTCTTTGTTAATGGAACGACAGGCTGGGGAGTTGGCGTAAACGGTGTTATCCGGAAAACAACCAACGCGGGCAGAACATGGACAGCACAAACGGTCAATACTGTTAATATCTTTAATAGTGTGTACTTCATTGACGCGTCAACAGGATGGGCTGCCGGGCAGGGTGGAATTGTTTACAAAACAACCGACGGCGGCGCTAACTGGGTTGCCCAGAACGCAAATACCACGAATGATATCTACTGGGTTTATTTCCTGAATGCATCGACCGGCTGGATGTCGGGAGCCTCGGGCATACTCCGCAAAACAACCGACGGAGGGACGACCTGGAATACACTATCATCGGGAACGGGCAATGGGCTGACCAACATCTATTTTGCAGATGCTAATACAGGCTGGTTTATCGGTCAGGCCGGATTGATCCGTAAAACAACGGACGGCGGTACTAACTGGACCACGCAGACGTCTAATACAACCCAGACCCTCAACAGCATGTATTTCACCAGTGCCTCGACCGGGTGGGTTGTTGGCGCAGGCGGTGTTATCCGGAAAACCACCGATGGCGGTACAACCTGGACGGCTCAGACATCAAATGTTGTGCCTAATCTTAACAGTACGTTTTTCGTTGACGCAACAACCGGCTGGATTGCCGGCAGCAATGGTGTACTGCTGAAAACGACCAACGGGGGCACCACATGGGTATCGCAAACATCGGGGACAACCAATGTACTCAGACGAATTTTCTTCACCGATTCCCAAACGGGGTATATCGTCGGGCATAGCGGTTTAGTATTAACCAGCTCAGACCTGACGGTAGCCGCATCGATCACGTCAACCTGTGCGAATAGCCCACTCTCGTTTACGGCCACAGGAGGTGGTTTCAGCCCAACCAGCTTTACCCTAAGCAGCTCACTACCGGGCTCTTCTTCTGCTACCTTCACAACTTCGTCACTCACGGCTACAGCAGGTACGGTTTCGGTCCCAACCACCGCTACTTATACCGTCAGAGCGACCGACGGCACCATCACCGAGCTGGCCAGCACAACGGTTACGATTAATCCGGTGCCTACCGGTTTTACGGTTGCCAGCGTAACCGTTTGTCAGGGTCAAGCCGCTACGCTGGTAGCCAGTGGCTGTCCGGCCGGCGGAACAGTGCGTTGGGAAGATGGGTCTATCGCTGATCGGTTTGTTAAGGCCACGGCCGGCAGTGTTTCGGCTACCTGTACGGTTAACAGCTGCACCGCAACCGCAAACGGGACGGCCACTTTCAGCAGCAATGTTTTTCCACCACCGGCGGCTATTGCCAGCCTGCAGGCCAGCACCGGCGGCTGCCCCTATTCGCTCAGCGGGCAGGCAACCGGCAACGGGTTTGTTTTTTCGGGGCCCAACGGGTATGTGTTCAGCAATGTATACCGGGACGGCGGCGCTTCGCAGCCGGTTTCGGCAACCGGCATTAAGGAGCCTGGTACCTACACCCTGACCGCCCTGTATTCGAACAGCTGCGGAACCAATACGGTGTCCCAAACCGTGGTGGTCAGCGGAAACCGGTGCCCGTAATACAAGAAACGTGTAGAGACAAGGCATGCCTTGTCTCTACACGTTTCTTGCTCGTGATCAATGCTCGTGTTGCCGGTCACCATCCGGTTTACCAGTTTGCCATGCAGCAGCGGACACTTGCCGAACATCTCACCGTATTGCTTCCGCATGTGGTATTGATCTGATGAGAGCATGCATGTATTCGATTAGTTGGGGGTTTATGCCCTTCAAATTTAAGCAACAATCGCCCCAAAAAACGCGTTTCTGCTTATCCGAACAAGCCCGTTTTCAACGCTTTGGCCACAGCCTCCGATTTTGAATTGACGTGCAGTTTTTCGTAAATATTGCAGATATGGGTCCGGACGGTTCCCATGCTGATGTCACAGTGGTAGGCGATGAGCTTGTAACTGTCGCCCTCAACGAGGCGACGCAGCACGGCCTGTTCCTTGTCGGTCAGTTCCAGTTTTACGGGTTTTGGCTGCTGAAAGGAGGCTAACACCTTGAGGGCTACTGTCGGGGTCATGGCTGCTCCACCGTTCATGACCGTCCGGATGGCATCAATGATCTCGTCGGCCGGTGTTTTTTTCAGTAAATACCCGACGGCTCCGTTTGAAATAGCCGCAAAAATCCGGTCGGGCTCTTCGAATACCGTCAGCATCAGTATTTTAGGCTGGTAACTGGTCTGACGCAGCAATTTTACGGCCTCGATACCCGTCCGTCCCGGCATGTCGATATCCATCAGTATTACGTCCGGCATGTCTTCCCGTACATTGTCAACAACCCGCATGGCATTGTCGTACAGCCCTTTCGACAGCATATCGTCGGTAGCGTCAATAAGTAACGCCAGCGTATCACGCAGGGAATGGTTATCGTCGTAGATGGAAACCCGTATCATATTGGCAGCAGTCAGCAGTGGAACATTACAGTTTTGTTAACAAAGGTAAACCAAGCCCCGTTAACCGTCTATCGGATAATTATATGATCGGAACAGATAAGGTAAGCGTTGTTCCCTGCTCGGGTTTCGACCTAACCGAGAAGTCGCCGTCCATGGCCCGCGCCCGTTGCTGCATGCTTTGCTGCCCGTTCCGGATACTCGCCTGACCGGTATCGAACCCACGCCCGTTGTCTTCGATAATCACCACCAGCTGGTCTTTCCGACGCTCAAACCGGACGGTCGCCTGAGTAGCGTCGGCATATTTCACCAGGTTATTAATCGCCTCTTTACCAATCAGGTACAGATTCCGGCGTACCTCCATCGTAATCGGCAGCAGCTCGATTTCCGGCTCAGCCGTCAGCGTAAAGCGGATATTTTTCGACTCCATCAGGGGCTGGGCATAATCGCGCAAGCGCTGAATGATTCGTTGGGTTGAGTCATTGCCGGGGTTAATGGTCCAGATGATTTCGTCGATGGATTCCAGAATATCGCGGGCATCGGCATATATTTTCTGAACCATGCGCTGCGCCGTTTCGGGGCGGTTCTCGCTCAGTAACCGGTCGGTATGCCCGCTCAGCAAAGAGATACTGCTCAGCGTACTGCCTACTTCGTCGTGCAGGTCCCGGGCAATCTGCTGCCGCAGCCGCTGGGCTTCCCGGAGGCGCCGCAACCGCGAACGGTTCAGCAGCCAGGCCGCCACCGCTCCCGCCAGCAACAGCAGCAAGGCTGCTCCCGCCAGAATACCATTCCGCTGCCAGGCAGCCAGCTCGTTTTCACGGGTAAGTACTGCCACTCTGGCCTTCTGATCCTTGAGCTGACCGGCATACTGCGCGGCTGCCGCCTTTCGGGTTACTTCCTCATTGACCAGGCTATCGCGATAGGTGTAAAACAAGGTCTGGTACTGATAGGCCAGACCGAACTTTTTCTGGCTGGCATACAAAACAGCCAGGGCTTCACTGGCATCCCGGATCAGGTCTTTTTTATGCGTCCGCATGGCAACGGCAAACCCCTGCTTCCCGTAAAAAAGGGCACTGTCGGGCCGGTTCAACCGACGATAGACCTCGCTGAGTGTCGATGAAATTTCGGCGGTCCACCAGTCGTTTTCGTCCTGCCTCGCCTTTACGAGGCCACGCGTACCATGTGCAATAGCCTCCCGGTTCTGACCCATAGCTGCATAAATTGCCGTTAACCGCGTATCGAATATCGTATTGGTTATTTCGGGATACTCTTTTTTCCGGACAGCCACGGCCTCGTCAAACGCCCGTAATGCCTTCGGGTATTGGCTGAGTGCTTCGTAGGCCGTCCCCAGCGATGACAGGACATAAAATTCCATATGGCGGCCCGCTTCACCACCCTGCTGCCGGCACACCCGGAGCGCCTGGTTCAGCACCGATACCGCCTGCCTGTGATCATTCAGCACAGTATACAAATGCCCCATCGCCCGTAACGGAAACAGCTGGCATTCCGGACACGGAATCGCCTGCGCACGCCGGAGCGCCTGCATGTTCCATGCCAGCGCTGCCGGATAGTTTCCGTCGACCATTTCATAATCCATGGCCAGCAGTCGTTCACAATCCGCCATCATCCGCTGATCATGCAGTGCCGTAGCGAGTGCCAGCGCCCGGCGATCATAGGCAAACGCCTGTTTTTTTTCGGTATTACTCATCCGTACCGCAGCAGCCAGGCCAGTCAGCAGCGGAACCGTCTGCGGCTTATTCCCGGTCGATTCCGACAGCCGGACGGCCTCCTCCAGCCAGGCAAACCCCTGTTTCGCCTTATCGGTAGCCGCCGGATTATTTCGGTTCATCGAATACAGCAGCATGCCGCGCGTAAATAAGGCTTTGGCCTGGCCTTCGGTATACCCCAGTTTACGGGAAAGGGTCAGGGCCTCAGCAGCCAGTGAATCATACTGACTAAACGGCAGCCCCCAGATATTGGTCAGGTCATTCAGCCGGTTGACGCGGAACGTATCCGCCTGCGGATGGCTTCGGAGCACCCGCCGAAGGCTGTCGATGGTTGCTTGCTGCGCAGAAACGATATGGCTCAGGCCCGCAAACAGACAAAACAGTACTGCTTTTTTCATAAATAGTTAAGTAATCGATTATAGCGTAGAGGCTAAGCCTACGGTCAGCTGCAATGCCGTCCCATGCCCGGCACGCGAGGTAATGATCAACTGCCCGTCCATCTCTTCCGCACGTCGTTTCATGCTTTGCTGGCCGTTTCGTATGCTCACGGCTTCGGTATCAAAGCCTTTTCCGTTGTCTTCAATCCGGACAACCAGCTGGTTTGTCTGCTTTTCAAACCGGACAGTTGCTTCTGTGGCATCGGCATATTTTACCAGGTTATTAATCGCCTCCTTACCAATCATATACAGATTTCTCCGTACATCCATTGGTATCGGCAGCGATTCCGGCAACTGATCGGTATCAAACGTAAAGCGAATATTCTTCGATTCCATCAAGGGCTGCGCATACTCCCGCAACCGCTGCATGATCCGTTGCAATGAGTCATTACCGGGGTTGATGGTCCAGATGATTTCGTCGATGGATTCGAGAATCTGCCGGGCATCGGTATATATTTTCTGAACCATGCGCTGCGCCATTTCCGGCCGGTTTTCGCTCAGCAACTTATCGGTATGGCCGCTCAGAAGGGAAATACTGCTCAGCGTACTGCCCACTTCATCGTGCAGATCCCGGGCAATCTGCTGCCGCAGCCGCTGGGCTTCTTCGAGCCGCCGAAGCCGGGCCCTGTTCAGCAGATATGCTGTTACAGCACCGGCCAGCAGCATCAGCAAGATGGCACCAATCAGGATAGCACTGGTACGCAGCCGGGCCTGAGCCGATTCGGCCCGTAAAAGTTTAAGCTGGCTTTCTTTCTGAGCGGTTTCATACTTTGTTGTCAGTTCCTGCGTATGTCGGGCGGCCTGCACATTAAACAGAGAATCATTCAGGAGCGCAGTCTGGTGTTCATACCGGTAGGCCAATTCGTATCGGCCACTTTTCTGATAAAAACCGGCAAGTGTCTGCATTCGCTTCCGGGTTTCGTCGGCATCACCAATCTGACGGGCAATTTGCAGGGCATTCAGCAGATTTTTTTCAGCAAGGGGATAGTGCCGGAGGGCCTGATAGGCCTGTCCGGCAATCCAGTAAACAGCGCCTAACTGATCGCTCAGTGAGTCTTTCCGGCAGATAACTTCGGAACGTTTCAGAAAGCGAAGGGCCTGCTGGTAATGCCCCAGGACCAGATGCACGCGGCCAATATTGGTCAGTACGTCTGACAAAGGCCCCCGCACCCCATAGCGTTCGGCCACAGGTAGCGCGTTCAGGTAGTGAATCAGCGCCTTGGGAAAGTCGGGCCTGGCCGATTCGCTCAGGGCATCTCCCATGTGATTTTCCGCTAATACCCGCATGCGCGGCTCCGGCTCCAGGCGGGAAACATCCAGGGCTTTTTGATAGTAACTCAGGGCCTGATCCGGCTTATTCATTACCTTCAGTACGTTGCCAACACCCAGGTAGGCGGGCGTAATCCGGTAGGTAATATGCCGTTGTTCGGCAAGTTTTATGGCAGCCAGGTAATAATGAAGCGACTGCGCATACGCATGATTGGCAAAATAGAGTACGCCCGTCAGACTAAGGAGCATTGGCCGGTGCTGAACCGGAATCCGGTTCGGATAAGCCTGCTCCAGCGCACGGGCCTTTTGCACATGGGCCAGCGCTTTGGCCGACTGATCCTGATAGTATAGGCTAAGCGCCCGGTTATAATACATCTGATGCAGGCCGGCAGGGTAATCAATCCGGTTGGCTAAGCGTTCGGTTTCCCTGAAGACGGAATCGGCCCGCTTAAATCCGGAATGCTGGAGGAGTTGCCAGCTGTACCGATTCTGCGTATCGACATAGGCCGAATCATAGACTCTGCCGCTAAGCCGGTTGGCTAATGAATCAAGCTGTTGGGCTGCCTGCCCCATTGCAGTCGAAAGGCTCAGCGAAAAGGCTACGACAAAAGACCCGATACATCCGAAGAAAAGAGCGCGCATAAATTCATTACAGATGTTAGTCCTAAATTACACAATACATATGGCATTATACTCCGAAAAACCACTGATGAGTGACTATGTATACACAATCTCCATCAGGCGTTAACAAACAGGTTCACGCATCAGGGGCATCAGGCTACCAAACCGACGAAACCGGCCTAACCCTTTCTAAAAAGCTAACAGACATATAGATAAGTTATGAAGCAGGGTGGTGGAAGTTACAATACATACGTTAAATCAGCAATAAGGTATTTATAGAGTGTACGGATCTTTACTCAATTAGTGTTTGCGAACCGGCTACAGGTTACACAGGCGACCGTCCTGGCCATCTATTCTTTCCGATCCTGCCCCGAATGTCTGAACTTCCCGTACCTTTGTGGGTTTAAACAAGGATATGACACAAACTGCACGTGATATAAGCTATGCCCTGCGCCAGGGCCAGTTAGTAGCCATCGCCGACGAAACCGGATGGTCCGTTGCGGCCGACCCGATTAATGATAACGCCGTTGAGCAATTGCTCGCCATTCAGCAGGAAACCGGTACCGACCTTTCACTGGTGATTCAGCACGCCGACCAGCTGGTGATGTATGTTGCCAAACTCCCCGACATCGCCTGGGAACTGGTTGATTTTTCGGAGAAACCACTTATCGTCATTTTTGAGAAAGGGAAAAACATCTCCCAAAAAGCCGGTCCGGAAGCGCCGATTGCTATCCGGAAAGCGCTGAACCCCGAAATTCAGCGCCTGATTGGTGGCTTCGGCCGTGGGTTGCTCACACTCTCATTCGGCAAAACGCAGCTCCCGAAAGTAGCCGAATCGGCTGTTAGCGGCCATTTCGGGGTACTGCCCAACAAAGTTCACCTGCCCCGTATCCTGAAACTGGGAGCAACGGGCGAAATTGAGTTTATCAGAAAATAGCGGTCAATCCGGAACCGCAGGCCGGTTCCGTACGGCTGTCCCGAAAACAGCTGGCTACAGACCCACAGTACGTATGAATTTTTCAGAAACCTTACAGACAAATCCTATCTTCGGTCTCGTTGCCCGGAAAGCGCATCAGTTGAATGTGCGGGCTTACGTGATCGGCGGATTCGTACGGGATTTGCTGCTGAAGCGGCCTTCTAAGGATATAGATATTGTCTGTCTCGGCAGCGGCATCGATCTTGCCGAAGCCGTCGGACGGGAAGCGGGCGTACCCGTTTCGGTATTTAAAAATTTTGGCACGGCCATGCTCAAAACCAGCCTTACCGACGAAAATGACGTCTGGGAGGTGGAGTTTGTAGGCGCCCGCAAAGAATCTTACCGCGCCGAATCGCGGAAGCCGATTGTGGAAGACGGTTCGCTGGAAGACGATCAGAACCGGCGCGATTTCACGATCAACGCCATGGGCATCAGCCTGAATCAGGCCGACTTCGGTGAGCTGATCGACCCCTTTGACGGGTTGGCTGATCTCCGCCGCAAGCTGATTAAAACCCCGCTGGATCCCGATATTACGTTTTCCGACGATCCGCTGCGGATGATGCGCGCCATCCGGTTTGCTACCCAGCTGAATTTCGACATCGATCCGGATACGTTCGACGCCATTATCCGGATGAACGAGCGGATCGATATTGTCTCGAAGGAACGGATTACGGATGAGCTGAACAAGATCATCCTGTCGGCCAAACCGTCGTATGGCTTCCGGCTGCTGGATGCGGCCGGCCTGCTACAACGCTTCTTCCCCGACTTTGTGGCGCTGAAAGGGGCCGAATTCGTGGAAGGCAAAGGACACAAGGACAATTTTTTCCATACCCTGCAGGTACTCGACAACGTGGCCGCCCAATCCAACGATCTCTGGCTGCGCTGGGCGGCAGTGCTGCACGACATTGCCAAGCCTGCTACCAAACGTTTCGACAAGCGGGTGGGCTGGACGTTTCACGGCCATGAAGACCTCGGCGCGCGCATGACGCCCGGCATTTTCCGGAGCCTGAAGCTCCCGCTGAACGAAAAAATGCGGTTTGTGCAGAAACTGGTAAAGCTCCACCTCCGGCCGATTGCCCTCGTCAAAGAGCAGATTACCGATTCGGCCCTGCGCCGGTTGCTGTTCGATGCGGGGGAGGATCTGGAAGCGCTCATGACACTCTGCCGCGCCGACATTACGTCGAAAAACTACGAAAAGGTGCAGAAACACCTCCGGAACTTCGAACGGGTCGAACAGAAACTGTATGACCTTGAAGAACGGGATAAACTCCGGAGTTTCCAGCCGGTCATTACCGGTGAGCTGATTATGGAGACCTTCGGACTACAACCGTCGCGCGAAGTCGGCAACATCAAAGTCATTATCCGGGAAGCTATTCTGGATGGTAAAGTGGCCAATACGATGGAAGAGGCCTTTCCGTTTATGCTCGAAATCGGGCGGCAACACGGCTTTACGCCGGTAGCCCGGTAGCATTCCCAAACGAAAAACCCGTGGAAACCGGTTTGATTAAACCGGCTCCACGGGTCAGCTACAGGCTGTGTGTTAACCTTACCCGCTAGTAGTTCGGGTTGCGGGTTGCTACACTCGACGTCGTCGGATTCAGTTCAGCCTCGTCGGCCGGTACATCCCAGTAGTCCATGAAGTTATAGCTGATCGTAACGTTCTTGTTCACCACACCGGCCGTTGTCACCACGGTGTTTCCGTAGCTACCACCACCGACGGAGATATCGTATGTCCAGCCCCAGCGGCGGCTATCGTAGTAGGCCAGGCCACGGCTGAAAAGCGACACACGGCGCTCTTTGGTCAGCTCGCTCATGGCGGCGGCGGCGGTCAGCCCTTTACCGGCAACGGCAGCAACACCCGCTCCCTGTGCCGTACGTACCGCATCAATCAGTTTCAGCCCGTCTTCCGTTTTACCCAGGCGGATATTGGCTTCGGCCAGCATCAGTGCGTTTTCTTCGTAGCTGCCGGCAATGTAAACCTCAATCGCACCAGCCGATTTACTACCATACACATACACCCCTGACAACCCTTTACCGTCGGCAATCATGCTATAGCGGGTTGTATAGATGTAGTTGTTTTTATAGGTCGTGGCGGTGTTAAAGTTGTTGGCCACCCGCTGATCACCCGTATTGTAGTTCTGCATAAAGCGCTCGCTGATCTTAAAGGTCGTTGAGGTATTGACCCCTGATGTAAGCGACGCCACCGTTCCGCCCGACGGGGAGAAAAACGAGTTCGACGAGGTACTGCGGCCGGTAAATACGTTATCCCCTTTCTGGATCCCGTTGGTAGTCAGCGTAAACACGTTATTCCAGTCGGCTGCAGTCATCGCCGACATCGACGATTTTGAGATCGTAGCACCCAGGCTGCTTTTTACAAACGGAGCCAGCTTGTTTACCAGAATATTACGGGCCAGCATGGTATTGATGCTGCGTTTCCATTCGGCAATACCCGGTACTGCTCCCAGACCAACCTGATTGGCTTCCGGAATCATGGCTGACAAGGCTTCTGTATAATCCGTAGCACTGGTGACAGCCCCCAGCGTTGTCGCCGCCAGATTGAAATATTTGTTCGAGGCATCAATGATGGCATCGTGCGACACGTAATTGCTGTTGGTCTTACCGGCTTCATCCTGAATCAGGCCGGCATAGTACATGGAGCCGATTGAGGCATAGGCATACCCTTTCCACCAGTAGGCCCAGGCTTTTACCGTGTTGGCTTTCGAAGCTTTATCGCCGGTAAACGGAATGCCGTCTACCAGAGCCAGCACCTGGTTACAGGCGTTGTTGAGCGAATACATGTTCAGCCACTGGTAATAGATGGCGTTGTTACCTGCGCCTGTGGCCGCCCGGCTGTTATAGGCCCGGATAATGCCCACCTGCGGTGCCGAGTTGGTTTGTTTGGTGCCATCGTCCAGAATAATGTAATCCGGCTGCCCGATGGTCGTTACCTGGTTGTTAGATGCATCGGCGCCAACCATATCGGCCATCAGTTCACTGTAGCCCCATGGCAGGGAGAAATAGCTGTTTCCCAGCCAGCCGTCTCCGTTCAGGAAACCATTGATGTAGACGCCCCCCTGCGCAAACTGGTACAGACCGGTTTCGGTATTCACGTTAGCCGCCAGTGTCGGCGCATTCGGGTTACCGACATCGAGCTGATCCTTACAGGACACACTACTGAATAACAGGGCAGTACAGAGAGCGGAAGTATAAAATGTATGTTTATTAAACAGTTTCATAGTCTGAAGAATTAATGATTAAAACCCGATGTTCAGGCCGATTTGGTACGACTTCGTGTTGGGCAGTGTGCTGTGGTCGACGCCCCGGTCGAATGAAGAGTTCGACGCACCCGAGCTGATTTCCGGATCATACCCTGTGTACTTCGTAAACGTCAGCAGGTTACGCCCTGTAAACACGAGCTGTACTTTCTTCAGATACGGTGTCTGGATCACTTTGGCCAGATCGAATGCCAGGGATACGTTCCGCAACCGGACAAATGAGGCATCTTCAAAGAAGAAATCCTTTGTCGCGTTGTTACCGGCACCACGTAAGCTTCCCCAAAGACCATAATATGCACTTGACCAGTAAGCCGTATAAGCGCCTGTTTTGCCGTCGATGGTTACTGGTTTGGTGAAGTCGCCGCTGATACCGTCACGATACATCCATTCTTTGGTCTGGTTATACAGGTGGCTGCCATATACCCAGTCAAACTGGAAATTCAGGGATACAAAATCCTTGTAAGTAAACCCATTGATAAAGGAAGCATTGAATTTCGGATTCGGGTTACCTAAGGCATACGTCTGGTTAGTAAACTGAATCTGATAGGTCGATTTGTCAACGACACGGCCATCCACTAAGGTGTATTTACCTTCGTCGCTCGCAGCGATGTAACGCTGTCCTTCCTGATTTTTATAATCCAGACTGGTCAGTGCTTTATAGCCGTAAATCTGACCGATAGGCTGACCCGGTGTCAGTACCAGGGCCGTACTGCCGGCTGATGTAGTCAGGATGATGTCGGCTCCGCCCGAAATCGCGTCGATCTTAGATACCTGATGGCCGAAGTTTGTCGTAAAATCCCACTTAAAGCCACGGGCGTTAAAGACCGGTATATCGAGTGAGAACTGAACCCCCGTTGATGACATGTCAATGGCATTGGTCAGCTGACCGGTAGACCCCAGCGACGGCGGTACGCTCACGGTGTAAATGACGTTACCGCTCTTGCGTTTCCAGTACGTGAGGCTGGCATTTACCTGCCGCAGCCAGGCTCCGCCAGGATTGGTATTGACGGTAAAATCGGTACCGATCTCAAGTTCTTTGGACACCTCTACCTGTAGATTCGGATTCTTCGTGGTTGTCGGGATAGTATAAACCAGCGACGAGCCCAGGTTTTGCTGGCTTAACACCGGATACCGGTCAAAAGCGTTGGGCTGAATACCCGCCTCGCCATACGCGGCCCGTAACTTAAAGTATGGGATTGAATTGCCGATCGGGTTGTTTTTCAGGAACGACAGCGGATTTACGTGCGCATCAAAGTGCGGGAACGTAAATGGCGTTGAGCCCCCCCCGAAAGCCGATGACCAGTCACTCCGGAACCCGGCCGTCAGCCCGCCATAATCACCGAAGTCAATTTTTTGGTTGACCAGATACCCGTATGTAATAAAGGGAGTTACTATATCTTTATCCACTGCCTGTGACTTGGTTGCGGCAATGTTATACGGTGGTGCCGTACTCAGGCCGATGCCGTATGTATTATACTCAGACGACTTGTTTTTGCGGTAATCGAACGTAATCTGGGTGCTGGTCTGAATAGGCAGGTCAATGTTGAAATCGTCCTTAAAGTTGGTCCGGATGTAGGCCGTACCGAGGAAGTTCTGGAACGTATTTGTATACACATAGTTGTTGATCTCTCCCTTATTATCCGGCGCAAAGTTGCTGGCCCATGATTCGTAATACTCCGAGCTCCCGTTCTGCGACTGGTTGTAATACGTCTGACGCAGTGTTTCGGTACGGTAGTCGATACCATATTTAGCATCCAGCTCCACAAACTTATTCACCTTATAGTTGGCGTTGAAGTTCTGAATCGCGTTTACCTTGTTATTGACGGCATCCGTATACGCCGCCTGATAGAACGGGTTACCGGCGTTCACACTAAGGAAGTCGGCCGTCGGATAAACCGGATAGGTACCATCGGCCAGCGTGCGGGTCAGATCAAAGAACGGGGAGGTATTCAGAAAGCCGTAGACGGAGCCGACATTACCGGTTCCTGTACCAAAAACGGCCCCCAGTCCGGGCTTGAGTGTATTCTTGGTGTACACCAGCTGCGTCGACGAACGGATGGTAAAGTTTTTGAACAGCTCCGTACCCAGGTTTACCGATACGTTGCTGCGATCAACATATCCGTTCTGTTTTGTCAGGATCGGCGATGTTGTGTGGTTGTTGGCAACCGAAATGTTATAGTCGCTCTTATCCGACGCACCGGAAATGCTCAGCGTATTGTTGGCGGTGCGACCGGTCTGAAACACCTGCTTGAAGTGATCATAATACTTCAGATTGGCATTGTAGGCCTTGCTGGCATCGTTGCGGATATCCTGAATAGCATACCGGGTAGCCCCGCCATACTGATACGAAATGCCGGAGATAGCCCCATATTCGGTATAGTCCAGAATAGTTCCCTTCGAATCCACGATGTTGTTGCTGGCATCGGTCAGGTACGGATGCTTATCGGCCTTGTGTACGTTGCCGGTGTTCAGGAACTCGTTTGTCGAGTAGCTTGTCGAGAAGTTAATGGCCGTCCGGCCTTTTTTCCCTTTTTTTGTGAAGATCTGAATAACCCCGTTGGCGCCCTGTGCCCCGTAAATAGACGCTGAAGCAGCCCCCTGAGCCACCTCAATCCGGTCGACGTTGCTCAGATCAAGTGAATTGATATCCGTGGCGGCTACCTGTACCCCATCGACCATGATCAGCGGTTTGGTGCCTCCCTGCACGGAGTTAATACCACGCAGCAGGATGTTGACAGGGTCGCCGGGGTTACCACTGACCGACGAGATCTGCGCTCCGGGAATTTTCCCGATCAACGCCTGGTCAATTGAAGCGGTTGGTGTCTGCGGCAGTTTTGCGGCCGAGATACTTTCTACCGCAATCCCCAGGTTGGCCTTACTTGTGGCCACCCCACTACCGGTTACCACGACTTCATTCAGCAACCGGGAATCGGAGACCAGCGCCACGTTCAGTTCTGACTGAGCGCCGACCGCAATCTCCTTTGGCGCAAAGCCTACAAAACTAAAAACAACTACTCCTTTTTCCGGTACCGAAAAGGTATACGTACCATTAGCGTCTGTTGTTGTGCCTTTACTGCTCCCTTTCAGCGAAATAGATACACCAGGCAAAGGTGCACCGTCTTCTGAGCTGGTCACTTTGCCGACAATTTTCCTTTCCTGCGCCCATGCCGTGGCAAAGAGTGAACACACTAGCAGCATGCTCACAAATAAAGATCTCATCATGATTGTTTGGTTAGTTAAGAAAATGTGTTGTCCGGCAAATTAACTCCCTCAAAACCATTCAACAAATTCGCATTAACCTGTTTTTAACAATCATAAATTTTGATTTTACACAAATATACAGAATAATATTCCAAGTAGACTCATATTAAAACTATATTAAAAAATGCAGGTATTCAGATTAAAAAGAGTTAATATTTTTTAATTCCTGACGAGTATCATTGTTTACAAAACATGGCAACACCTTGATTACGCATAATATTATTTTAACTATTTATTGTTTAACAAAATATATTTTTGCATATTAACAATAACCCAACATAGACTTATAAATGAACAAGTAACCAGCTGTTGATACTAAATCTGATAGCAGTTGGCTGGTATGTCGCTATGTCTTTTGCTGATCCGCATCAGTTTCACCGGTAAGTAGCAAACACGCCGGGAACACGCTCTGAAATGTCTGTATCAGGCTCCTGCTCAGAAGCCTGATACGGACGGCATTAGTCTGGATAGCATCCGTAAAGACATTTATTACCAGGAGGTCGGTAGAAACGTGCTTACGTTTGTGTCGTTTTTATTAAAGCGCACGACAAAGTTTTGTTTCCCGTTACTCCCTTTTTGAATGGTATAGTAATAGGTCTGAACCTTTAGTTCAGAGCGTTCCATAGGCCGGTTTACGTTTTTACCCGGAATGCAGGAATAAAAGCCGCGGTATTTGCCTTCGGCCGGCTTTGTTGTGAACGACCCGTTAGCCTGATCGAAGTCAACACTCCCCTTTTCGTACGAAAACGCCTCTGTCCGGCAGTTGCTGTAATCACGGGTCGCGGCCACAAAATATTTTTCATAGGTCCCGTTTTCCTTAAAGTCAAACACGACAGCCAGTTCAAACGGATTCCCCTGATAGGCCCCGTCGTATGACCAGAACTCACTCATGGCAAAGGAACCATACATCCATTTCCCGACCGCCCCGGTATCCATTCTGCCACCGGGAATTACATTGTCTTTCGTCTGGCAATTCATACAGAGCATGGCCATTGTTACTACTGAAAAAAGTATACGTTTCATGTTATGTGCGGGGCATCCCCCTTGATTTGTTGTTTATAAATTGATTTTGCT
Organism: Arsenicibacter rosenii; assembly: GCF_001870735.1. Taxonomy (GTDB): domain Bacteria; phylum Bacteroidota; class Bacteroidia; order Cytophagales; family Spirosomataceae; genus Arsenicibacter; species Arsenicibacter rosenii. The sequence goes on from NZ_MORL01000004.1 coordinate 302,632, forward strand.
GATGTCCGTTAACAAAGTGGCTATTTAGCAGCCAGCTGCGCGGCTGTATTTTTCTGCGCGATGTTATTCTTCAGTTTCGGTACTGGTTTCAGGTAGTCATAAATTGCACCGGATTGGTGGTGTCGGGCATCGGAATCAGCTGCTCAGGATAGTTGCCGGGTTTTAGTACGGTCCATGGCAGCCGTTTGGCGACCAGGCTATACGCAGCCAGAGGCGCTTCCTTCTTCGATGCCTGTACCGGAAAACGATCCGAGCGCCACCCGGGCTTCCGTTACGTCGACGTGGATTTCGGGCGTAACCGGCGGAGCATACGTACGCATCCGCCATACCGACAAATACGCACAAAACGCGGCCACAATCAGCGCGAATCCACCGATGCTAAGGCCAATGATTCTGAGTACTTTTTTCATGAGTATTGTTGTTTGAATTGTATCCGGCACCCTTTTACCGGATGACTGGACAAAACTCTGGCGACAACGTCATGAAACCAGCGTTCATCTGGCGGAAACGACAATCAGACCAGACGAACAGGCAGAAATAATCCGTGAAGTGTTTGCCCCGCAGACACAAAAAAACGCCGGACAGGTTACCCGTCCGGCGTTTCCGCAACGCTACTTTCTACTTTCTCATGAAAATTATCTTGGTCCGCGGCGGCCGTTTCCGCCCTGACCGCCGCCCAGGTCCGGGTTGGGCGCCGAACGTTGTTCCTGTCCGCCACCGCGCTGCTGATATTGTCCGCCGCCGGACTCCTGACGACCTCCCCCGCCTGCCTGAGGCATGGTTGGCTGACCCGGAGCCTCATACCGGCGTGAGGGCTGTCCTCCCCGCTGTGCGTCGCCGCCATAGCCACCGGTATTGTTCGATCCGGCATCGGCCGGCCGGCCACGGAACCCACCGTTATCACGCCGGCCCCAGCCCGATTCGCTGCGACGGTCAGGCGTGGTGGTCTGGCCATTGTCCTGCGGCTGATACTCAGGCCGCTGACTGCGGTCACGGTTATTGTCGGCGCCACCGTTCGAGGGAGCGTCCGGGCTTTGGTACCGGCCCCGGTTATTGTCATACCCACCGTTCGAAGGAGCATTCGGGCTTTGATAACGGCCGTTATTACCGTTGCCGGGATACGCACGTGCCCCGTCGTTCATATCACGCGAAGGACCCGGATACGTACCGGTCCGGTTTGACTGCCCCCGCGACGGATAATTGTCAGGGCCGTTATTGCGCCAGCCGTTGTTTGTGCTGTAGCTGCCACCACGGCGTTCGTACCAGCTGTTATTATTCCGTGAATAGCCTCCCGAACGGTATACTTCGTGGCTGCGGTAAACCGGTACGCTACGACGGGTCACATATTCGATATCACGGCGGTTTGGTCCATAATAATACGTGCGGTTATTATACCGGTGATAGTTATTGATAATCACCGTATTATTGAAAAACGCGCCATAGTTGTTCCGCGGCAGACAGTAGCTGTAGACCCGTGGACTGGTAATGTACATCTGGGGCACAAACACCCAGTAGTTGTAAGGGATATTTACGTTCAGGCTGATGTTAAGACCAGGGCCCAGCGGTGCCCATCCGTAATAACCGCCACCCGACCGCCACGCAACCCAGGCAGGGGCCCACTCACGGCCCGGTACCCATACCCAGCCACGGTAGGCGTCAGAATACCAGCGGCCATAGTGGAACGGTGCCCATCCCCAGGCATAGTCAGAAACCCAGGTATTGCCGTATTCTGTCATGACCCAGTGGCCGTTGGTCGCATAAGGCTGAAAGCCGGGTTCGACACGCGGCATCCAGACACGACCGTATTCCGGTGTGTTGACCCACTGTCCGTACGGGCTGAGTTCATCATAAAAACTGTCAACCGGCCGGTCTACTGTATAGTCGCCATATTGATCATAACCGGTATCGTAGCCGGGCTGGTCATAGCCATAGCCGGGCTGGGGCTGACCGCCATACAGCGGGTCGTAGCTGGTCTGCGCCATTGCACCGGAGGCAACGGACAGGCCTAGTACACTTAGTAAAATCCGGAAAATAACGCGGGCACTCCGTTGCGTATTCATGGCTTTATGTGATCAAAATCAATGTCTGATAGTTAGACGAAACACACAATCAAAGGTTTAACGATCAATAACTTTTTTTGAACATAAAGCTGCCGTTCCCGTCAGAATTCCATATCATGGGCTAATTCTGTACATTTTCCGATAAACAAACCATTAATTATTGCCTTAACTTTGCACATTATTTGATGGCGGGATGTTATACAATCCCATTGGCAACCTCTTTATTTCATGGAAACTGCTCAAAACGACGAACTCATACGGATCATCGATCTTTTAAATACAACCTACGAGAGTGAAGAAACCTGGCATGGCCCTTCGGTGGTGGAAGTCCTGCGGGACGTAACGCCGGATATGGCCGGCCGACGCATTACCCCGAATACACACTCGATTGCCGAACTGGTTTTTCACATGACCAGCTGGCGCATTTTCACAGTAAAAAAAATGCAGGGTGACCCGGCGTTTGATATCCTGACACCGGAGAAAAATTTCGGTTCGCTGCCTGATAAAATCGACGATTTTGAGTGGGAAGCGCTTCAGATGGAACTGAGTCTGAGCCAGGAAGAACTCATCAACGAACTTGACAAGCGGGACGACGACGAATTTCTGGAAGACATTGTACCAGGCCGGCCCTATACCTATTATGACCTGCTGCATGGGATGATCAACCACGATGTCTATCATACCGGGCAGATTGCCATTCTGCGGAAAGCACTGACGTTCAAAAGCGCCGGAATGTCGAGCCACTACAATGATGATGAATTCGGCGGCGCTTACGACAACGACGATTATTATTGATTAAATCCCGGGGCACCGGTTGACGGATGCCCCGTTTTATTAACTCATTTTACGTTCCATTGAACTACTGGTTAGTTAAATCAGAACCCGATGCCTATTCGTGGGATCGGTTTGTCAGGGAAGGGCGCGCGATCTGGGACGGCGTCCGGAACTATCAGGCACGCAACAACCTGAACGCCATGAGGAAAGATGATCAGGTTTTATTTTATCACAGCGTTACGGGGATGGCCGTTGTGGGTCTGGCCCTTGTTGACCGCGAAGCCTATCCCGATCCGACCGATCCGCCGGCGGCAAACGGCAAGCCTACTCCCTGGGTGGTGGTCGAGCTCATTCCTGAAATTGCCTTTGCCCGGCCCGTTACTTTGGCACAAATCAAGGCAGAGCCGCTGCTCGGCAACATCTCACTGATCCGCCAGTCGCGCTTATCGGTTATGCCGGTAAAACCCGACGAGTTTGAACTGATCCTGGCCATGGGTCTTCAGTAACCTCATCTCAAGCCTATGCAACTGTTAACACCCGCTCCATGGCCGGATTACGAACTATTGGACAGCGGTAATTTCGAAAAATTAGAGCGGTTCGGCCGCTATACACTCGCCCGGCCCGAACCGCAGGCCATCTGGGACAAATCACTTTCCGAACAGGAATGGAAACGGCTGGCCGACGCATCTTTCCGACGCGACAAACAATCGCCTGAGCGCGGTGACTGGACCATCAGCCCGGGCATGCAAGTTCCGTGGATGATTAATTTCAGACAACAAGGCCTTGATTTACGCTTTAAGCTGGCCCTGACGACGTTCAAGCACGTGGGGATTTTTCCGGAACAGGCAACCAACTGGACCTTTATCCATGACCGGATTCAGGCGCTGCGTCAGCAGGGTGTCGAACGCCCGAAGGTGCTCAACCTGTTTGCCTATACGGGAGCCGCCTCCCTGGCCGCCCGTCAGGCCGGTTCAGACGTCACCCACGTTGATGCGGTGAAGCAGGTGATCAGCTGGTCGCGTGAAAATATGGAAAACAGCCAGCTCGAAAACATCCGCTGGATTGTCGAAGATGCGCTCAAATTTGCCCGCCGCGAAGCCCGCCGTGGAAATACCTACCATGGCATCATCCTTGATCCGCCGGCCTATGGACGCGGTCCGGAAGGCGAAAAATGGGTGCTCGAAGAACATCTGAATACGCTGTTGCAGTCTTGTGCAGAATTGCTCGATAAAACAAACTTCTTTTTTATCATCAACCTGTATTCACTTGGTTTTTCGGCACTTATCCTCGACAACCTGATTCAGCAACACTTCGGAAACCAGCCCAAAGCAGAATGGGGCGAACTGTTTCTGAACGATTCACACAAGAAACGCCTGCCACTTGGTGTCTTTTATCGGTTTTCTTCCATTTAAAAGACGTATCTTTGCGGAAGGTGAATAACACGTTTATTACCGGACACGATTACAGGACGGTATCTGGTACTAAAAATCCTGTTCAGCCTGTAATCCTGTCTTACAATTTTTTTTGTCAGTTAAACCGGATGTGCCTTGGGGACGCTTTTAAATACATAGTATTAATTGGGCTGGTGCTGTCACTGGTAGCCTGTGGCGATAACGAACGCCGCCAGGCGCGTATTCCTCCCCTGCCCGACTGGGCCGACAGCAGCCGCAGCGAAGCCACCTTACGTGCGTTGACCCGGGCTATCAATCAATCCTCTTCTCCCTACGCTTACGCCAAACGAGCTGCCCTGTATCTTTCTATGGAGAAAAGACAGGAAGCGCTCGAAGATATTGATGAAGCCATCAGCCGTAATGCCAACGTCGGTAGTTTTTATCTGATCCGGTCGCAGGTGTACCGCCTCATGAAGCAAATCCCGAAGGCGCTTGAAAATGCACAGCGGGCTGAGATTCTGGGCGTCGACACCCCCGAGCTTTATACGATTCTGGGCGATTTATACCAGCAGCAAAAGCAATTCGGTAAAGCAAGGCTGCACATTGCCCGTGCCCTGCAAATGGCCCCCTATGACGGAGAAGCGTATTTTTTCCAGGGGATTATTACGGCCTATCAGGGGGATACCGGCAAGGCAATCAGCCTTTACGAACATTCGCTCAGCCTGAAGCCCCGCTATCTGGCTACCTATAATCAGTTGTCGAATATTTATCGCGCGCTGGGTAACATAGAGCAGGCACTTGCCTACAACGAAAAGGCATCTACCTATTTCCCTGATAATGCAGAACTCTGGTATACCCGTGGCCTCACCCTGCAGAGCGGCGGGAAACTGGAAGAAGCCCTGGGCTGTTACCGGCAAACCGTAAAATTACAGACCAACTACTATCAGGCTCATTTTCAGTCGGGTCTGATTTACCAGAAATGGAAGAGTTACTTTCCGGCGCTGGCTAATTTCCAGAAAGTACAACAGTATAAACCGGATTACCCGCGGATTGATACCTACATCGGGCAGTGCCAGGAACAGGTTGGTCAGCTCGACGCAGCCATTGCGTCGTATACCAAAGCCAGTCAGCTCGATCCGGGTGATCAGTTGGCCGTAGCCGGCTTATACCGGGCGCAACGCCGGCAGATGGGCTATTATTACAACAGCCAGCAGACGACAGGAGGAACCGATAACAATACGCCGGCCATTAATCCGGCCGACACGGCGCGGTTACGCATTCAGGCCCTGCCGTCGCGGACACGGATACCAAGCCGTGGTGACTCAATTAACCGAACCATCAAACCAATCGGACAAAATTAAGTAGGGTACCATCAGTCCTTTATGGCCGGTGGTACCGTATGAATGATTAACTATTTATAACTATGACTGCACAGGACGTAATGATCCGTGTGACGCTCCCCGACGGAAGCGTGCGGGAATACCCCAAAGGAAGTACCAGCCTCGACATTGCCACCAGTATCAGCGAAGGCCTTGCCCGCAATGTGCTGGCCGCCAAGGTTAATGGAATTGTTCAGGATGCAACGCTTCCGATCGATGCCGATGCTACGGTGCAATTGTTGACGTGGAATGACCCTGAAGGTAAGTCTACGTTCTGGCACTCATCGGCCCACTTACTGGCCGAAGCACTCGAATCGCTTTATCCGAACGTAAAATTCGCCATCGGTCCGCCGATCGAAAACGGCTTTTATTATGACATCGACCTGAACGGTCAGCACTTTTCGCAGGAAGACTTCAAGAAGGTTGAAGACAAAATGCTGGAACTGGCCCGTCAGAAAAATGCCTACGTCCGGAAAGCCGTGCCGAAAGACGAAGCCATCGCTTATTTCGAAGAAAAAGGCGATCCGTATAAGGTAGAGCTGTTGCAGGACCTTCAGGATGGCAACATTACGTTCTATACCCAGGGCAATTTCACCGACCTGTGCCGCGGTCCGCACATCCCGAACACCGGTTTTATCAAGGCATCCAAAATCATGAACGTGGCTGGTGCATACTGGCGCGGTGATGAAAAAAATAAAATGCTGACGCGGGTGTATGCCATCACGTTCCCCAAACAGAAGGAACTGGATGAGTACCTGCACCGGCTGGAAGAAGCCAAAAAGCGGGACCACCGTAAGCTGGGTAAAGAGCTGGAAATCTTCACCTTCTCCGAAAAGGTTGGTCAGGGCTTACCGCTGTGGCTGCCCAAAGGAGCCCTGCTGCGCGAACGTCTGGAAAACTTCCTGCGCCGGGCACAGGTACGGGCCGGTTACTCACCCGTTGTAACACCGCACATTGGTGGTAAGCAGTTGTATGTAACCTCCGGCCACTGGGATAAGTACGGCAAAGACTCCTTCCAGCCGATCCATACGCCGGAAGAAGGCGAAGAGTTCATGCTCAAGCCCATGAACTGCCCGCATCACTGCGAAATCTATAAGTCGAAGCCACGGTCTTACCGCGACCTGCCGCTGCGACTGGCCGAATTCGGGACCGTATACCGCTACGAGCAGTCAGGCGAGCTGCACGGCCTGACCCGGGTGCGGGGCTTTACGCAGGACGATGCCCACATCTTCTGCCGCCCGGATCAGGTAAAAGAAGAGTTTATCAAGGTAATTGATCTGGTGCTTTACGTCTTCCGGTCGTTGGGCTTTGACGACTTCAGCGCGCAGATTTCGCTCCGCGACCCGAACGAGCCGGGCAAATACATCGGCTCCGACGATCTGTGGGAAAAAGCCGAATCGGCCATCATCGAAGCTGCCGCCGAAAAAGGCCTCAATACCGTAACCGAACTTGGCGAAGCCGCCTTCTACGGTCCGAAACTGGACTTTATGGTACGCGATGCGCTGGGCCGGAAGTGGCAGTTAGGCACGATTCAGGTCGACTATAACCTGCCGAACCGCTTTGAGCTGGAATATACCGGTGCCGACAACCAGAAGCATCGTCCGGTTATGATTCACCGGGCGCCGTTTGGTTCACTGGAGCGCTTTATCGCGATTCTGATCGAAAACACCGCCGGTAATTTCCCGCTGTGGCTGTCGCCGGAACAGATCGTTATTCTGCCGATTTCCGAGAAGTTTGAAGACTATGCCAACGAGCTGTTCTTTATCCTTCAGGAGCAGGATATCCGTGGTTTTGTGGATCACCGCGACGAAAAAATCGGCCGGAAAATCCGGGATGCGGAAGTTACCAAGGTACCGTTCATGCTCATCGTTGGTGAGAAGGAACAGGCCGAAGGCAAGGTTTCTGTACGCCGGAAAGGTCAGGGCGACTTAGGCAGCATGACCATCGACGAGTTCGTCAACGTTTTCAAAGCGGAAGTAAAAGTTTAATAAATAAGAGAGGGTATCAGCAGCTTGCTCCTGACAGACAAGCTACTGATACCTGATTTGTAATCCTTGATAAAATTTGCGCTGAATTAACAAATTCAGTATTTTCCCGAAACTTTTCACGGGACCTGACGTTATCAGGGAAATATTTGTATCACTAACCAGTTTATATGGCATTACCCCAGCGCAGGCCACCACGTCGCGTGGTTGAAGAACCCTACCGAATTAACGATCGTATCCAGGCCCGTGAAGTGCGGGTTGTCGGAGAAAACGTAGAGCAAGGTATTTACAATATCCAGCAGGCGAAAGCCATGGCACAGGCACAAAACCTTGATCTGGTAGAAATTTCGCCTAACGCAACCCCTCCTGTCTGCCGCATCATTGATTATTCTAAGTTCAAGTACGAACAAAAGAAAAAGCAGAAGGAAATAAAGGCAAACGCCCAGAAAGTTGTTATCAAAGAAATTCGTTTCGGCCCGAACACCGATGACCATGACTTTGAATTCAAACTAAAACACGCCATCAACTTCCTGAAGGAAGGAGCGAAAGTAAAAGCATACGTTCAGTTTGTTGGCCGGGCTATCGTTTTTAAAGAACGCGGCTTCCAGTTACTCGATCGTTTTGCAAAAGGGCTCGAAGAGCATGGCAAACTAGAATCAGAAGCAAAGCTTGAAGGTAAGCGCATGAGCATTTTCGTGGCGCCTAAGCAAGTGATAAAAAAATAACCTGTTTGATCAGGAGCAGGGAGAAGCAGACGCTTTCAGGGAAAGTTTTTAATTTTTCCGGATAAGCATTGCTTCTCCCTTTCTTTATTTTTCCGTATCTTTGCGGCCTGTTTACTTTTTTACATTTAGCGGTTCAATCTAATGCCTAAATTAAAAACAAACTCGGCAGCCAAAAAGCGTTTCAAGCTGACAGGCACCGGGAAAATCAAGCGGAAGCATGCCTTCCACAGTCACATTCTGACTAAGAAAAGCACAAAGCGGAAGCGCAATCTGGTTCATACGTCACTGGTTCATACCAGCAACGAAGACCGGATCAAGGCTCTGTTGAAAGTGTAATTGTCGGTTTGTCCGATTGGGTAGCGCCGCCTGCCGGCGTCTGTACCCTGCTAAATTATTAGGAGCACCGCTCCTGGTTTAACGTTTCACCCGATGGTCGGTCTTAAGTGCAGTCTAATGCCACCGGCAGTCAAAAAACAACTATTACAAAATGCCACGTTCCGTCAATCACGTTGCGTCACGCGCACGCCGGAAAAAATTCATGAAGCTGGCCAAAGGTTATTTCGGCCGGCGTAAAAACGTTTGGACAGTAGCGAAAAACGCTATTGAAAAAGGTTTACAGTACGCATACCGCGACCGTCGCGCCAAGAAACGGGATTTCCGTGCTCTCTGGATTCAGCGTATCAACGCTGGTGCCCGCATCAACGGTCTGTCATACTCAGCCCTGATGGGTGCCCTCAACAAATCGGGAATTGAATTGAACCGCAAAGTTCTGGCTGACCTGGCCATGAACCATCCCGAGGCGTTCAAAGCCATTGTTGACAAAGTCAAGTAGGGGCGCCCCCACGTGGGCGCCCGATTCGAATTGAGTTCATCACGTCCACGTGGGCGCCCGATTCGAATTGAGTTCATCACGTCCACGTGGGCGCCCGATTCCCCGAATTAAGTTCATCACGTCCACGTGGGCACCCGATTCCCCGAATTGAGTTCATCACGTCCACGTGAGCGCCCGATTCCCCGAATTAAGTTCATCACGTCCACGTGGGCGCCCGATTCCCCGAATTGAGTTCATCACGTCCACGTGAGCGCCCGACACAAACACTGGTCATTCCAGATGCAAAAAAGGCGAGCCGACATGGCCCGCCTTTTTTGTTATGCTATGCTCATGGGACGCAACATCTTTTGGATTGGCCACATGATAACAACATGGGCGGCCACGTGGGGTCGCCCGAACGAAGGCATGGACCAGCCCATTGGTGTTAGGTTTCGATAACGCGGGTTTTCAGACCGGCACGGCCGGACCCGTCGGGCAAACGACCCAGCAGGTATACATCCACCTCCGTATCGCCCACGCGGAATACCTGACAGTCCGTCAGCGACGCAAGTGCTTCCTGAATCCGGCGGTACGTAGCGGTACGTGCCTTTTCTTCATCGCCGTACCAGTCCTGTTCTGTCGTTACCGGCTCCCAGAACCAATCCGTTGTCGATTCTTCAACGTAAACCGAAGGCGGCAGCATCAGCCATTCTTTAATCTGACTGACGGTTAAGGGCTCTTCCTGCTTCAGGTAGCAGGTTACGTAGGTAACAGCCTCGTCAGATTCACTGGGATATAAGACGTTTTCAAGCAAAGGCGTTACCTGAGATTCTAATTGGTTATTTCCTTCTTCGGATATGTTACTATTTTCGGTATTGTCCGTCATAAGATCGAAAAGCTTTACAGCAAATTAAACAGATATGCTGATTGCTGTGTCTTTTTTCATTTATTTTTAGGCCTGTTCTCAATATTCGTATAAACCGGGCTTAACCCTAAAAACAGTTACACTCATGTTAGAAACCCTGTTGAATCTGGTGCGCGAATCATCCGGCGACGCCATTGTTAACAACCCAGCCATCCCTAACCAGCATAATGAAGCCGCTATCGAAACCGTATTAAGCGGTATTACCAACGGTTTGCAGCAGCAAGCCCAAGGCGGCAACATTGGTGGTTTGCTAAGCACCATTTTAGGCCAGGGCGGCGGTGTGTCTGCTTCCAATCCGATGGTTAACGGCATGGTCAGCAACATCGTCGGCAATCTGATGGGCAAACTTGGTGTTTCGGAGACAGTTGCGCAAGGCATTGCCGCAACTGTTGTCCCGATGGTACTCAGCAAACTTTTTACCAAAGCAACCGACCCGAACGATTCAAGTGTTGATGTGGGCAGCATCATGGGCGCCGCTACAGGCAATCAGAATGCCGGCAATATCGACTGGATGGGCATGGCATCTACCGCCATGGCCGACGGAAAACTGGATATGAGCGATGTGATGCGCGTGGCCGGTGGTTTAATGGGCGGCGGCAACACAGGCGGCGGTCAGCAGGCAGGTGGCCTTGGTGGCTTGCTGGGCGGTCTGTTCGGCGGCAAATAGTCGCGTTCATTCTCCTTTCCGGCTTTTTTTGTTGAGGCAAGCATAAGCTTGCCTTTACTTTTTCCGATCCAGCCAGCCTATGCAGACACTTTTTGCGCTGATCCAACAGATCAAACCCATGCCCGATAACTTTGAACAGGAACTAAGTACTCTTCTGACACCACAACAATTCCGTAAACACGATCTGATTCTGCGCGCCGGTACAACCTCAAACCGGATCTTTTTCATGGAAACCGGCCTTGCCCGCCGGTTCGTTCGCATTTATCCATACCGGTGACGGAACCATCTTTATGCCACTGCTTATGTGGCTATTCCTTTACTTATTCGTACCTACAGTAGCTAACCTGATTACGCTGCTGATTCTCGCCTGCTGGGGCTATCTGCTGGCAGCCGCCCTGTATTCCCGTTTCAGGCAAAGCGAGTTAACGGTATCAGTGGTTATCATGCTGGCCTTACCCATTGGCTTAGCCTTCCTGCGGGCCACCCCTTTCCTATCGTTTAGCCAGACATCACTGTTGGTGTGGCTCCCGTGTCTGCTCTTTACCCTATCCGGCTATTTCTATATTTTGATCCGCAAGCATTGACCAGCTTTATTCATACTTGCCATGCAACAGCTATCACCCGAATCCGCCAGGACGGCTGACTTTGTCAGGATAACCCGTCGACTTGTCTCGTTCGTTCGGATTCCCCTGCCAATCTGTCACGATTTTACGCAAATTTACGGGCTGGCATATTGCTTGATAGGATAGGTATAACTGACATTTAGAACACAAAGCATAAACATAGCAATAAACCATCATGGGAAAGATTATTGGCATTGACTTAGGTACTACAAACTCATGTGTAGCCGTCATGGAAGGTAACGAGCCTGTCGTTATTCCAAATAGCGAAGGAGCCCGCACCACACCTTCGGTAGTGGCTTTCATGGACAACGGTAACGGTGAGCGTAAAGTAGGTGCTCCGGCCAAACGCCAGGCCATCACCAACCCTAAGCATACGATTCAATCAGTGAAGCGGTTCATGGGTAAGCGCTTCGCTGAAGTTCAGAATGAGATTAAAACGGTAGCTTACGACGTAGAGCGTGGTCCGAACGATACCCCGCGCGTACGCATCGGTGACCGTCAATATACACCACAGGAAATTTCGGCGCTGATTCTGCAGAAAATGAAGCAGACGGCCGAAGATTACCTCGGCCAGACAGTAACAGAAGCCGTTATTACGGTACCTGCCTACTTCAACGATGCAGAACGTCAGGCAACGAAAGAAGCCGGTCAGATTGCTGGTCTGGAGGTTAAACGGATTATCAACGAACCAACCGCTGCCGCCCTTGCCTATGGTCTGGATAAAACAGATCAGGACCGCAAGATTGCCGTATTCGACTTAGGGGGCGGTACATTTGATATTTCTATCCTTGAACTGGGCGACGGTGTATTCGAAGTAAAATCGACCGACGGTGATACTCACCTGGGTGGTGATGACTTCGACCAGGTGATCATCGACTGGCTGGCCGACGAGTTCAAGAAAGACGAAGGCATTGACCTGCGCCAGGATCCGATGGCCCTTCAGCGTCTGAAAGAAGCAGCGGAGAAAGCCAAGATCGAATTGTCGAGTTCAACGTCGACCGAGATCAACCTGCCGTACATCATGCCGGTAAACGGTATTCCGAAACACCTGGTACGTTCGCTGTCACGCGCTAAGTTTGAGCAACTGGCTGATTCGCTGATCCAGCGCAGCCTTGAGCCTTGCCGTCGCGCCCTGAAAAACGCCGGTATGGCGGCCAGCCAGATTGACGAAGTGATCCTGGTCGGTGGTTCGACCCGTATTCCACGCGTTCAGGACGAAGTTGAGAAACTGTTTGGCCGGAAACCATCGAAAAGCGTTAACCCTGATGAAGCCGTTGCCGTAGGTGCCGCTATCCAGGGGGGCGTCTTAACCGGTGAAGTGAAAGACGTACTGCTCCTTGACGTTATCCCGCTTTCGCTGGGTATCGAAACAATGGGTGGTGTGTTCACCAAAATGATCGAAGCGAACACGACAATTCCGACCAAAAAGTCAGAAACGTTCTCAACCGCTTCAGACAACCAGCCAAGCGTAGAAATCCACGTATTGCAGGGTGAGCGTCCGATGGCAACACAGAACCGCCAGTTAGGCCGGTTTATCCTGTCAGACATCCCGCCGGCACCACGCGGTGTACCACAAATCGAAGTTACCTTCGACGTGGATGCCAATGGTATCCTGAACGTAACAGCCCGCGACAAAGGCACCGGTAAAGAGCAGAAAATCCGGATTGAAGCATCAAGCGGTCTGACTGACGCCGAAATCAACAAAATGCGTGAAGAAGCGAAAGCCAACGAAGCGGCGGACAAAGCGGAACGTGAAAAAATTGAAAAAGTAAATCAGGCTGACTCGATGTTATTCCAGACTGAGAAACAGCTGAAAGAATATGGTGATAAGCTGTCGGCAGCCAATAAATCGGCGATTGAAAGTGCACTGGCGGAGCTGAAATCGGCTCACAGTTCACGGGATGCCGCTGCTATCGACGCTGCCATGACGAAAATCACGGAAGCCTGGAATGCGGCCTCGCAGGACATCTATAACGCAGGTGGCGGTGCACAAGGCGCTCCTGGTGCCGACTTCAACGGCGCTCAGGGTACTCAGGGCCAGGCAACGGAAGACAACGTGTCTGACGTTCCTTACGAAGAAGTGAAATAAGCGGAAGACCCGCGCGGTCTCTCACAAATAGCGAAGCCCTTTACTGGTTCAGTAAAGGGCTTTTATTTTGTATTCCTTCATCAGAACACACATGATCTCCTACAAGCACGAAGTATTTATTGAAGTGGCCCGTCAGCTGAGTTTTACAAAGGCCAGCCAGACGCTTTTCATCAGTCAGTCGGCTATCAGCAAACAGATACAGGCGCTGGAGGCATTTTACAAAACCGGCTTGTTTGAACGGAAAGGCAACAGCATTCATCTGACCCCGGCGGGGCGGCTTCTGTACGACCGGCTGCTCGAAGCGCGGCAGCTGCAGCAAACGCTCTATCAGGATATGCAGGCACTGAGTCAGGCGTTTGCTCCACCTTTGCACATGATATTGGGTGCCAGCACAACCATTTCGCTCTATGTGTTGCCAAGAGTGCTTTCGGCCTACCTGCAACAGCATCCGACACTTCAGCTTACGCTGAAAAACCGCAACAGCGAAAATATTCTGAAGGCCCTGCTCGATCACGAAATTGACCTCGGGGTTGTGGAAGCGGCCAGCAAAGCCAACAACATTACCTCCACGCCTTTTCTGACCGATGAGGTGATTGCTGTCTGTTCGCCAACCAGCCCGCTGAAGCACCAGAAACTGACCATTGCCGATCTGCGCCATACCCCCATTGCACTGCGGGAGACGGGTTCGGGCACCCTCGCCGTTGTGGAGCAGGTCCTGGCTTCCCATCAGATCGATCTTTCTGAGCTACCGGTGCGTGTCCGGCTGGGTGGTACCGAAGCCCTCAAGAATTTTGTCCGCGTCGATACGGCGATGGCGTTTCTGCCGCGTCAGGCGGTGGCAAAGGAGCTTGAGTCAGGTGAACTGATACACCTCCCGATCAAGGACTTACAGATCAACCGGACCTTTCATTTTATACAGCGCCGTGGTACCGAAAACCAGCATGCCTTGCAGGATTTTATCCGGTTCACGAAACGCTTCTATGCCAAACCGGCATAACCCATTCCAAAAACGAGATTGCTTTCGTGCCCGATAGTGCGGTCTTTTGGGGCATGATGTCCGCTTTGCCTGCTTCACCAACGACCTACAGCCTGTTTGATCACCTGATCTGTTCGGCCTGCCGGCAGCCGTATACCCCGGCTGTTCTGCATACGCTTTCCCCCTGCTGCCACATGCCGCTGCTGGCTCAGTATACGCTTACCGGCGGACCGGATAAACGCATACTCCTGCATCGCGAAGGCACTATGTGGCGCTATCGGGAAGTGCTGCCGGTCTTCTCGGCAGCGCATCAGATTAGCCTTGGCGAAGGCTTTACGCCCATGCTCGGCCTCAACCGGCTCGGTGCGGCAAATGGCTTCAGCGACCTGTGGCTGAAGGACGAAGGTAAAAATCCGACCGGATCGTTTAAAGCCCGTGGCCTGAGCATGGCCATTTCCAAAGCACATGAATACGGCGTTGAAGGATGCATCATCCCAACGGCCGGGAATGCCGGAGTGGCAATGGCCGCTTACTGTGCCCGGGCCGCCATGCAGGCCGTTGTAGTCATGCCCCGACATACGCCTAAAGCATTCCAGGAAGAATGTTATTGGTACGGTGCCGACGTGCACCTCATCGACGGACTCATCAACGATTGCGCCGCCAAAGTCCGGCAACTCAACAGCAGCGGACAATGGCTCGATCTGTCAACACTCAAGGAACCTTACCGGATTGAAGGCAAAAAAACGATGGGTTACGAAATTGCCGAACAAATGAACTGGCAGCTGCCGGACGTTATTCTGTATCCCGCGGGTGGCGGAACGGGGCTGATCGGCATCTGGAAAGCCTTCCGCGAAATGCAGCAGCTGGGCTGGCTACCGGCCGATATCCGGCTCCCGCGTATGGTGGCGGTTCAGGCCGAAAACTGCCAGCCCCTCGTAGACACCTGGCTTGGCAAACAGCCCAATGCACAGCAGTATAACGGAAAACCAACCCTGGCCAACGGGCTGGCTGTCCCCCGCCCTATTGGCGAGCCGCTGATGCTGAACGTACTACACGAATCACGGGGCCTGACACTGGGCATTTCAGAGGCTGATATGGTTGACAGTGTGCGTGAGATCGGCAAAACTGAGGGTGTGTTTCTGGCACCTGAGGGCGCTGCGTTATGGACCGCCGCCCGGCAGCTGCTCCGTCAGGGCTGGCTCTCGGCAACGGACAGGGTCCTGCTGCTCAACACCGGCAATGGGCAGAAATACCTCGACAATCTCCGCCCTTTCCTGACAGACTAACCACTGGTTGCGCCATATAGCGTATTTTTCTTAGATTGCAGGAAACCTGAACAAGCATGCAACCTGTCACGTATACCATTCTTCCGCCACCGGTCAGCTGCTAAGCTAAACAACCGGATGTGATTCTGGGCGCAGGCCTTCTCCCCGCAGAAGGCAGATTTTCCTGTGCCGTTCAACCAGTCAGTCAGGTTGTTTAGCCGATTCGCAAACCAAATGCATTCCAGCTAGACAATCCTTTTTATGACTAAATATATTCTAATGGTATTAGCCGGGGCGGTCAGCTTCGGTATCCTGTCTTCTTTTGTCAAAATTGCCTATCAGCAGGGGTATTCCCCGGCCGAAATCTCGTTTTCGCAAGCCTTTACCGGTGCTCTTCTGCTCTGGCTGCTGGCCCGGATCGTGTCGCCGGGCTTTTCGGTGCGGTCGGTTGGCCGCCGGCAAATCGCAGCACTTCTGGGTACCGGAGCGACCATCGGTCTGGCTACCTTTTACTACTACGTTTCGGTACACTATATACCGGCATCGCTCGCCATTGTCTTGCTGATGCAGTTTACGTGGATGGGGCTCCTGTTCGACTGGCTCTTTTTCAGGAAAAGGCCTTCGTTGATGGAAGCCGGTATTTCGGCAGTTATTATCGGCGGAACAGTCCTGGCCGGTAATCTATGGGGAAATACTGATTTTCATGTCTCGTGGACCGGTATTTTCTACGTATTGCTGGCATCCGTTCTGTATGCAGGCTACATTGTTGCCAACAGCCGCGCAGGCAAACACATGCCGAATCTGACGAAAAGTGCATGGATCATGACCGGGTCGGCCCTGGCCATCGGGTTAGTCAACCTGCCATCGCTGGCGACCGAAAGCCATTTAGGATTCGCACTCGGTCAGTGGGCGTTGTTTCTCGCCCTGTTCGGGACGGTGATTCCACCGGTGCTGTTTGCTAAAGGTATTCCTCATGTCGGGGCGGGAATCAGCGGTATTCTGATGACGGCCGAACTGCCGGTTGCCGTCATTACTGCCCATTTTCTGCTGGGCGAACAGCTGACTACCACCCAGCTCATTGGCATCGTTATCATGCTCGGCGCGATCATCGCGATGAACCGGTACCGCGTCCGGAAGGTAAAACCGGTAGCAGCTAACTGATAACGGCAAAAGCACCCTCCTATCGCTAAGCTTGTAGCAGCCATTAAACAAAAGTTTAGGGTCTGCTACAAGCATCTGCAACCGGCATGGCCTCACTTTTCGCATTGCCCGTTCATGCCGCAATAAAGCGGACATTTCATTTGCTGTATCTCTACTACTGACATGCACATGTCAGCGCAAGTCAGTAACTTGCCGGAAACAAACGTGCTTTCTGCATGCTAACGTTTCAGACAGAACTGCTTAAGTTCGGAGCCAAAGGCGAAAAGTCGGGCTGGACGTATATTGAGATTCCGGCTTCGCTGGCTGGGCAGCTAAAGCCCGGCACCCGTACGTCATTCCGCGTCAAAGGGTCGATTGATCAATACGCCCTCAGGCAGGTCGCCCTGGTGCCGATGGGCGAGGGTGATTTTATCCTGGCCGTCAATACCACCATGCGAAAAGCCCTGCGGAAGGAAGCCGGTGCCAGGGTGACGGTTACACTGGCCCTTGATGAGTCAGACGTGCAGCTTTCAGCCGATTTACTGGCGTGTCTGGACGATGCGCCGGAGGCCAAAGCCTATTTCGACAAGCTGCCGGGCAGTCATCAGAAGTACTACACCCGGTGGATTGAATCGGCCAAAACACCTGGTACAAAAGCCAAACGCATCACACAAGCCATTATGGGCATGACCCAAAAAATGGATTTCGGCGAAACACGCCGGCATTTTAAAGACAAAAATGCTTCCTGAATGGCCGAAACTTTCCGGCCGGACGGGGAGTTACGATTCTGACCGGCATGCTTGCCTGGTCCGCATTATGTTTCTCAGCAACAAAAATTATGGCAGACGTTAGTAAAACGGCATTCATCACCGGTGGTTCCAAAGGTATTGGTTACGGAATTGCCGAAGTGTTAATAAAAGAAGGGATCAAGGTGGCCATCACGAGCCGCTCGCAGGAAAGTGCAGACGCGGCGGCCGCAGCACTTAACGCCATTAAACCGGATTTCGCCCTCGGTCTTGAAGCCGATGTCCGTGATTTTGCTTCGCAGCAGAAAGCCGTTGATACGGTTCTCGAAAAATGGGGACGTATTGACTATGTCATTGCCAATGCCGGTGTGGGTCATTTCGCTTCCATTCAGGAGCTTACGCCGGAACTGTGGCACGAAACCATCGACATTAACCTGACCGGTGTGTTCTATACCGCCAAAACGACGCTCGGAGCCCTGAAATCGTCAGAGGGCTATTTCATCACAATTGCCAGTCTGGCGGGCACCAACTTTTTCGAAAAAGGCTCGGCGTATAATGCCAGCAAATTCGGGCTGGTTGGCTTTACGCAGGCGGTCATGCTTGATCTGCGCAGCGAAGGTATTAAGGTAACGACCATCATGCCGGGTTCCGTGGCTACCTATTTCAACAACCACGAGCCGAATGATAAAGATGCCTGGAAAATTCAGCCGGAAGACATCGGTCAGCTTGTGTCGGACCTGATTCATATGCCGGCCCGCACACTGCCGTCAAAAATTGAAATCCGGCCAACCCGGCCCGGCGGCAAATAACACCACAAAAAAATCCCGTCAGATGCTGACGGGATTTTTTTATATAAAACGGAATACTATTCCGTCAGCATCAGGCGATCTGAATTTGTTTTGGTTCAGGCTTTTGTTCCGCCACTTTGGGTACCGACACCGTCAGAATACCGTTTGTGTATGCAGCCTGAATGGCCTCCTTATTCACGTTTTCAGGCAACCGGAACGAGCGGGTGAAGCTGCCGGTACTGAACTCCTTGTGGGTATATTTTTCCTGTTTTCCTTCGGCTTCCGTCTCTGCGGGAGCATAGGCCAATGTCAGGATATTGTTGTCAACTTTTACAGAGAATTGCTCTTTAACCAATCCGGGAGCAGCCACTTCCAGTGTAAATGCTTCTGCTGACTCCTTCACATTGACGGCCGGCACTGAGCCGCCTTTCTGATAACGTGAAATGACGGGTTGAGCAAAAACAGGATGTTTGGCCAGCCGGTTGATTTCCTGATTGAATAATTGATCAAAAATAGTCGGGACCTGGTTTGAGCGAATTAGCGTTGCCATTGTATTTCTTGTTTTTTAGTTCTTTTCTGTTTCGCTATCTGATTTACAAATCATGTACCAAACAGAATAATACGCCATTTTGACACTAAAAAGACTTAAATCGCGCAAAACACTGCCTTATTGTCATATAAATCCTGAATGCTTCTGGCTTTTTTGGCAGTATGTACTATAAAATCATCTATCTTCTGAGCATCTATACATTAGATGAGGGGTCTTCAACGTTGAAAATAGATACACTCTATTTTGCAGAGCGGGTGAAAGTTAGCTGCCACTGCCTAAATTTTGACGGAATTTAGCTTGGTAAGCGTAGCTAATAGGGCTAATTTTAGCGCTTCATTCACGACTCTGCGGTACCAAAAACCATCTATAAGCTCAATGAAGCACGTTTTTCAACCGCTGGCGAGGGTCTCTTTCCGGTTACTTTTCTGCACAGGAGTCTGCCTGTCGGTCTTACCCGAGACAGTTAACGCCCAGCAAACGGCTGCTGATTATTTTGAAAGCGGCATTACCAAAAGCAAAGCCAACGACTTTACCGGTGCCCTGCAAGCCTTCAGCATGGCCATCACGATGAATCCCGATAATGCAGCCAGTTACTACAATCGCGGACTGGCCAAAGCAAACCTGAAAGACCACCGGGGCGCTATTCTGGATTACGATAAAGCCATTGACCTCAACCCGAAAGACGCACTTGCGTTTCTGAGCCGGGGGGTTAGTAAAAGCAAACAGGACGACCACCGCGCAGCGTTACTCGACTACAGCCGGGCCATCGAACTCAACCCCAACGATCCGCAAGGCTACTACAACCGGGGCATTAGCCGGAGCTACCTCGAACAGTACCGGGGGGCGCTCCAGGATTTCAGCAAAACCATCGAACTCGACCCAAGCAATATCAATGCGCTCTTTGCCCGCGGCATTACCAAACAAAAGCTCGACGACTATCCGGGTAGTCTGGCCGATTTCACTAAAGTGGCCGAACTGAACCCCAAACGCGCACAAGCCTATGCTGCCCGCGGGATGTCACGGGTAAAACTAAATGATTTTACCGGGGCCATTCAAGACCTGAATAAAGCACTCGAACTAAATAGCAACGACGCCGAATCATTCTATTTCCGTGGCTTTGCCCATAGCAAGCAGGAAGATTACAAGACCGCCATTGCCGACTTCGACCGTGCCGTTGCGATTGATAATTCTAACTATAAATTCTATTACGGGCGGGGTTTCTGCCACAGCAAACTCGGTGATCAGAAATCAGCACTGACTGATTTTAACAAGGCAATTGAGTTTAACAATGCCAATGCCGACAGTAAGGTCTATTATTCCGGAAAAATCACGCGCCCAATTCTGGATAACCTCCGGAACATTGTGCAGGAGCGGAATAAAATCAACGATCTGTCGCCGGAGCGTTCGGAAGCCTACTTCAGCCGGGGCATCACCCGCAGTAAACAGGGAGACCCCAAAAATGCGATTCTGGATCTGAATAAAGCCATTGAACTGAATCCGACGTATGCCGAAGCCTATTTTACGCGGGGACTGATTAAGTCACAGCAAGGTGATCAGAAAGGAGCTATTCTGGATTGCAACAGCGCTATTAAGCTCAATCCGCGATATGGTGAGGCGTTTTATGTCCGGGGCATTATCAGGCACACCCTCGGCGACGAAAACGGCGGCTGTTTTGATTTGTCGAAAGCGGGCGAACTGGGCTACACGCCTGCCTATAAAGTAATCAGCGAATACTGTAACTAAACGACTCAACGGGGTTAGCGGGGCATGAAGCCCGCTAACCTCAGTTTTTTATTCAAACCGAAGGTGTTTGACTGATTCACCCGACGAGCCGAGCTCTTTCAGCGAGTCGATACCGATTTCGAGGTGTTTGTCGACAAAGTTGGAGGTTACCCGTTTGTCGCTCTCTTCCGTTTTTACGCCTTCCGGCACCATCGGGTTATCCGATACCAGCAACAATGCGCCGTGCGGAATCGAATTGGCAAAGCCTACCGTAAAGATTGTTGCCGTTTCCATATCAATGGCCATCGTACGGATTTCGCGGAGATACTCCTTAAACGCTTCATCGTGCTCCCAGATCCGGCGGTTTGTCGTATAAACCGTTCCTGTCCAGTAATCAAGTTCGTGTTTTTTGATCATCGACGAAACAGCGCGCTGTAACCGGAACGAAGGCAGTGCCGGAATTTCAGGCCGCATGTAATCATTGCTCGTACCGTCTCCGCGAATGGCCGCAATCGGCAGCACCAGATCACCGATCTGCGTTTTTTTCAGCCCGCCGCATTTGCCTAAAAACAATACGGCTTTCGGGTCCACGGCCGTCAGCAAGTCCATGACGGTGGCAGCCATCGGACTACCCATTCCGAAATTGATGATGGTTATATTGTTTGCCGTTGCCGTCTGCATGGCACGGCCCATTCCGTAGATTTCAACATCAAACTTTTTCGCAAACATTTCGACATAGTTGATGAAGTTGACGAGCAGAATGTACTCGCCGAATTGCTCAATTGGCGTACCGGTATACCTTGGTAACCAATTGTTTACGATTTCCTCTTTTGTCTTCATAGATTAAACTGAAATTAGTGATGAGGCAGGAAATTGCTGCTTTTCGTCGTATATTCGTTACATGTACGACATTAATTTGCCTTCCTTTGACTGCAAACTTAAGCAGATTGACGGGAAACCTTACATATTTGACCAACTTCGCCGAAAGCATATCCGGTTAACCCCCGAAGAGTGGGTACGTCAGCACGTTATTAACCTGTTAGTCAATCATTACCGGTATCCCAAAACCCTGATCCGGTGCGAAGGTGGCCTGACCTTGAACAAGTTACAGAAGCGTACTGATCTGGTTACTTTTGACCGGCAGGGCAAGCCCTTCCTGCTTGTCGAATGCAAAGCCCCCCATATCGCCCTTACCCAGTCTGTTTTTGATCAGATCGGCCGGTACAACCTTATTCACAAAGCCCCTTTTCTGGTCATTACCAACGGTAATACCCATTATTGCTGCGCCATCGATTTTGACACAGACGCCGTTAGCTACCTGGACGATTTTCCGGCGTTTCCGGTGTGAGCAGCAGACACAAAAAATCCCGGCTCTGCCAGTGCAAAGCCGGGATTTCTATCTGTTCCGAAACAGCTTACTTTGTAGCAACCAGTTTCAGGTCAACCGTAAAGTCGTCGTAGATCGCTTTGTCGCCGATGTTTTCGAAGAATGACTTCGAACCATAACGGATATCGTATTTGGTACGATCCAGGGTTGCCTTGCCTGTAGCTTCCAGACCAGCCGGTGTCACTTTTACAACAGACGGGAACGTAACGGCATTGGTAATGCCTTTGATTGTCATGTTGCCTGTGATATCGAAGTTAGTACCGCCTTTAGGTGTAACTTTGGTGATTTCGAACTTCGCAGTCGGGTATTTCGCTGTGTTGAAGAAATCTTCTGACTTCATGTGGCCGATGAATTTAGCATTGTAACCGGCATCAGTCAGGTCAGAACACGTGATGCTGTTCATGTCGATCAGGAACGTACCACCAACCAGCTTAGTACCATCTACTGAGATTGTACCGTTTTCGATTTTCACCGCGCCTGAGTGCTCTCCGGTTACTTTTTTACCATTCCAGTTCAATACACTTTTCTGTGTATCAACTTTCAGAGTAGCTGCTTTCTTAGCCGTTTTGTCAGGACCGATAAACGCTAAGTTACCAGCAACTAAAACAATGGCAGCAAGGCCGGCGATAAATTGACGAGTTTTCATAGGGATTGTTTTCCAGGTATTTATTAAAAAGTAAACTATTAATTACAAATCACAGCCCTTCCGGAGCTTATCCAGCAGCAGACTGATCGTTACGGCTTCTTCTTCCGACAAACGTTCTTTTAAGCCATCCTCCCAGCCTGACTGGCAATCATCCAGCATTTTGAGCAGGTCAAGCCCTTTTTGGGTAATTACTACATCGACAGCCCGCCGGTCACTCGGACACTCGGTCCGTTCGGCCAGCTGTTTCAGCAACAGCTTATCGACCAGGCGTGAGGCATTCGACATTTTATCCAGCATCCGCTCCGTAATATCACTCACTTTCACCGGGTTAGGATACTGACCCCGCAGGATACGCAACACGTTATATTGCTGCAGCGTTACGCCATGAGGTTTCAGAATCTGCATCTGCCCGTCGCCGATCCAGTTGCTGGTAAACATAATATTGACCAGAAGCCTGTGATAGGGATTGCGGAATGCTGTTTGTTTTATATCCGTTTCAATTGACATGGTTCTTTCGATCGGGGGTTCGTTGTAAAGTCACCTTATTTAACTTACAAAATAAGCACACCCATCTATCAATGCCAGTACTAATCTTTAGTATTAGTTGATGACGATGCAAATATAATGTCATTACATTAAATGTAACAACAGTTAATCAAAAAAAAGTTCGTCTAGCCAGAAAATTTCTAAAAGGGATGAGAGGCTGAATAAAGAAATGAGGCAAAAAGTTACCATTTATAATTTATACTACATTTTATAGCTTCATATAAAATATATTACTTACTTAATAGTTGCTTTTAATAAATATTGAGTATATTAAAGTAATCATTATCTTATTGCGATATACAATATAACGTTTATGAACATTAACTCTTCTCGTTAATCTCCTCTCACCCTCCGTAGTTGTACCTCAACAAACCTCGCATTACCATGTTAAACACTCCAAATATCCAAGGTTATGTCAACTTTTGTACCCCAATCAGATTACCAGTCGTCAGATCCTTCTTCAGTGAAGGCCATTCATGTGTTTTTATATGCAGTGTTTATTCTGTCTCTTTTTGTTGGCAGGAGTCATGCACAGAGCAATCTGGCCGGATGGAATTTAAATAATACGTTTGCCCCGACGGCCGCCTCAGTCGTAACAGGTATTACTGCCTCCTCAATTAGTACCGGATCCGGAATCTCGGTAGGAAATATTATTGGTAACAGCTACTTCGGCACGATTATATCAATTACATATTTTACGTCTAAAGGATGGACAAAAAACAGCAATCCGGATTTAACGGATTACATTGAGTTTAGTATAACACCAACAGCCAATACGACAGCCCGTATCAGATCTATTAGCGTTGAAGCATCAAATAATCAAGGTACGGGTCCGCTTGACCTTTCGATAAGATCAAGTGCTGACAACTTTTCAACTGATCGTTCTGTCATTACAGGCTTTTCGCAAACGGTGTTAACGCCTATATCTATGACCTTTGCAAGTCCGTTAAGTACAACAGGTACGATTACATTCAGGCTATATGGCTATAGAGGTGGTAGCAGCTTCGGCGAAAATACCATTTTCTTAAATCTTGATAATTTAAAAGTAAATGGTACTTTAATCGCCACAACGCCATCGTCACTCAACGGCTTAAACGCTACGTGCAGCACCGCTTCAACCGCTCAGTCATTCACCCTATCAGCGACCAATGCAACCGGGGTCGTTAGCGTGAATGCGCCAACCGGCTTTGAATTAGCCCCCCGGACAGGCGGCTCCTGCCCGACAACCGGTTATGCTTCAACCACAACCGTGAGCCCAACCAGCGGAACCATAAATCAGGCAATCTGTGTACGTCGTCTTGGTGGGCTGACACCGGGATCCGTTACGTCAGCTGCCCAATTAACTATTTCAGGCGGTGAAGTCGCTACCGTTACGGTTGGTCTGAGTGGTTCGACAACAGCCGCAACAACCGTTAGTGTAATCTCTTCAACAGCTTGCCAGGTCCAGGGCCAGACGCTGACCTTATCCGCAATCCCTTCAGCAGTTGGCAGCTATACCTATAGCTGGTCACCATCACCAGCTGCCGGTCAAAGCACCAGCCAGATTACGGTGTCAACGGCCAATACGTACAGTGTTTTCCTTACGGATGTAAACGGTTGCACTAATACGGCTTCGGCATCAGCCGCCTTTACACCATTGCCAAATCCTGCCTTTACCGGTTTACCGGCTACGTATTGTTTCGGTGCAGCACCTGTACTGTTAACACCGGCAACCGCTGGTGGTAGTTTCTCCGTTTCCGGTTTAGGCTCAATCAGCGGGAATAGTTACGTTCCGCCAGGTGCCGGCGCTCCGGGCCCGGCAACCATTACGTATACTGTTACCACCAATGGCTGTAGCAATACGGCAACGGCTTCTATCACCCTTGGCGATCAGTTACCAACTATTGCCAACTTCCTCGCCAGCAGTCCGGTTGGCAATGGTACCTGCTCAGTAAAACTGACGGCAACAGGTACAGGTCCGACATTCACCTTTACCGGCCCGAATGGCTACTTATTCACCAATGTATATCGCCTGGCGGGTACGTATGATGTCTCAGCCCTTGATGTAAAACTACCCGGTACGTATACCTTGACCATTGATAACGGCAGTTGCCAGACTAAAGCTCAGGTTGAAGTTACGGGTACAGCCTGTCAGGAATAATAAGATAACAGATGTTTATCCGGGGCGGGGGGAGGTATCTCCCCGCCTTTCTGTTTCAGCGGTATGGAATAATCTCCGGTGCATTGATATCAAAGTCGCGCAAGCGCAGAACCGGAACGGCTTCGAAGGCAAAACGTAGCGCCTGCGCATTGTTAGGAATGTTGGGATAGTAGGCCACCCGGACCTGAAAACTGTTGAAGGTCAGGTTTTCGTTCCGGAAACGGAAGCCGATACCATACCCCTGGTATAAAGGTCCGGCCAGCAGTGACTTCTCCGGAAAGGTGGCTAGCCCTAAGGTTACGAACGAAACGATAGCCACCCGGAAACCAATCAGGTTGAGCTGTGAGAACAACACGTTCTCGTAGCTGAGCAGCAACCGTTTCGTTCCGCGCAGGTTATCGTTATTGATTCCTAATCCATCCCGCCCGCTCAGGGTAATGTATTCATTGGTAAAACGGTCGATCCCACGTGTATATCTTACGTTCAGGAAGTGCCGCATATTCCCCCAATGGGTTTTGTGCAGCGGACTGAAATAATTTCCGATAAAGCCAAACAACCCCTGCTCAATGTTATTGGACCGGAAAAAGCCCCCCATACTAACCAACGTATATAAATACCCTGCCTTTTTCAGGTATTGTCCGCGCGAAAAATTAACGCCTCCGTATATCCGCTCGCCCAACTCCGCTCTGTCAATCCCGCCGACGACAGACAGTAAATTTCCTGCCGGCACATCTTCGGTGCGGCCAAAGCCATAAATCAGTACATCGCGTACGTACCGGCGCTGGGAATACCCGATACTAAACAACGTGGTCCGTGTGTTCTGGTAAAGCTGGTTGGTGTCAGCTCTCAGTTCCGGTCGCAAAAAATATTTATAGCTGCTGCTGCGGGCGGCGATAACCAGCCTTGCCCTCGTCGAATCGTTGGAGAGCCGGTAAAGCTTAAAGGCCCGGCCTAACCAGATATCACTGTAGAGATAGTCCAGTTTTACGGTCTGCAAACTATCGAACCGGTCAAAAATATAGTTTTGTACTACATTCCGGCTTAGCTGAACAGAGCCGGCATATTTGGTATCCGGGGTAATAAAATTCCGGAACAGTCTCAGCGAAATCTGCTTTAAATCCCGCTGATAGAAAAAATCGCCCTGCGCGGTAAGAAAGGTTTTGACGTTAAAGGCGTTGATGTAGGGAATGATATACCGGCCCTGATACTCCAGTTTTTGCTGCGGATTTTTCCCGTCATAAGCGATCCGGTTATAAAAATCATGGCCTAAACCCCGGAAATTCCGGTCATCGAGACCCAGTGTAAACCGGTCCAGCCCCCCTACTCCTCCATCCGGCAGTAATGACCAGACATCCTGCGTAATCACATATACATCCACAAACTGCCGGCTTCCCGGCCGGTTCACCACCAATATACGGGCATCATGAAAAAACGAAGTGTTCCGGAGCACCCGTTCATTGTCCCGCAGTTTTACCGGATCGACGCGGTCACCTTCCTGAAAAAGCAGATACTGGCGCCGGATAACACTTTCGCGGGTGTTGGCGTGCAACCGGCTCCCAAAGCGTTCAAACCAGTTGTGCGATTGCCGGAGGGTATCGTAAACACTTGGCCCGAACACATCCAGCCGCCGGATGTAAATTGTCCCGATAATCTTATCGGCATATTCCCGGAACGGATTGTTATCCAGCGCATCGACCTCACCTGTTCTTAACTGGCTGTTATACACGTCACGAAACAGGGCATCATACACCTGGCGGGTAAGCCGGCGTTTATACATCCGCTGCTTAAAACGGGTATACAATATACTATCCGTCCGGCGACGCATGCTGTCAGTCACAGGTACTTTAAAGCGAACCTGAACCGAATCGGTCTGTTTGCCAAACAGGGTATCTTTTTGTGCATAGGCCAACGAGCCTGTGACAATCCAGCAGATTGTCAGGCTTACAGAAACGATTCCGATAAGTTTCTTCATTGGGATACACAACGCGGTCATTATCTCTTATAACTCATTTAAAGGGCAAATGTCACGACACTACCCGGATACAAACAGCCTGTTCATACGGCCTGAGCTGGCAAAACCTACTCAACGGTAACAGGCCCGGCAACGTATACCGATCCGGTTCAAAGTCGTTTTTCCGGGCCGGATGATGAGTTTATCTGTACTTTTGGGTTCCTATTGTACAGTTCTGACAACTTACAAAATTTACCAGACATGCTGCAACTTCGTTACCCACTTGTTTTAGCATCGGGTTCTCCCCGCCGTAAACAACTGATGACCGACGCCGGATTCGATTTTACCATAGAAACCCGCCCAACCGATGAACTCTTTCCGGCGACCATGCCTGTCGACGACGTTGCCGAGTACCTGGCTTGCCAGAAAGCAGCCGAATTTAAGGCTGACCTGGGCGACCGGCTGGTGCTTTGTGCCGATACAGTGGTCATTCTCGGAAACCGGATCATGAATAAACCGGCAGATGCCGCTGAGGCTTACCGTATGCTCCGTGATTTGGCGGGCCACTCCCACCGCGTCCGGACGGGCGTTTGCCTTCTCAGTCCGCAAGGCCGGCAATCATTTACGGACGAAGCCATCGTTCATTTCGCCCATTTGACTGATGAAGAAATCGGTTATTATATCCGTGAGTGCCAACCCTTCGACAAAGCCGGTTCGTATGGCGCACAGGATTTCATTGGTTTAGTCGGTATTGAGCGGCTGGAAGGCTCTTTTTATACGGTGATGGGTTTACCAACCCATCGGGTCTACCAACTCCTTAAACAGTTTGTCCAATAAACTATACGTATTATCCTAACGAATGGATTTAACTTCTGAAAGCAGGTTAATATTTGACAAAACATAAAATTAATTTTCCCAAAGCAAGGTTCGTAACGTTTGGCATCCTATATTGCAGGCCAATACCAATAAAATAATGCAAAAAGGCACAGTCAAATTTTTCAATGAAACCAAAGGTTATGGTTTCATTAAGCCGGAAAACGGCGGTGAGGATATCTTTGTTCACGCTTCTGGTTTGATCGACCAAATCCGTGAAAACGATCAGGTTAAGTTCGAAGTAGAGCGTGGAAAAAAAGGCGTTAATGCCGTTAACGTTGAACTCGTTTAATCTTTCGATATAGCTCTTCCGATGAAAACACGCCTCCGGCGTGTTTTTTTCATTTACCGGTCTTCCGCTGCATAGTTTGTAGTACCACTTTCCTAATCTGCTCCTACCCGGAACAGTAATCGGCTTACCGCTAAGCAATTACCTGCCCCCGCCTCTTTCTTTAGATAACACGAAAGTGGAACGATTCCCATGGCGAATCACCTTACTTTTGTCAGGCTATAATCCCATTATTTATAGCGATACTTCAGTTTCGTGTTTTCTTAACCAGACAAAGACCAGCGGCTCTTTGTTGATCAGACTCAATGCAACGATCTTTATTCTTTTTATTCAGCTGGCTGTTTGTTTTCGCGCAGGCACCGGCACAGATTGTCACCACACAACCAGCCTTCCCGACGACCGATCAGGAAGTAACCCTCATCGTTGACCTCAGACAGGCGAAAGACAGCCGTGCGGCAGGGCTGCTGGGCAAAACCAACGATGTCTATCTCTGGTCGGGGGCGGGCAGTACCGACACTAACCCGTGGGAGTTCCAGCCGGCCGGGCAAACGGATTTCAGCAAGCCCTTTGAGCCGGGGCGTATGACCGCACTGGGCAATGACCGGTGGCAGATTAAGCTAACGCCACGTACCTATTTCAACGTACCGGCGGCCAAAGCCATTAAACGGCTGGGACTCGTTGTTAAAAGCGGGGACGGCCGGTTCCAGACCGAAGATCTTTTTGTCTCGGTCTTCGACACTAAATTGTCGGTCATTTTCACAAAACCCACTGAGCAGCGCTTTTTTGTTGAGGCAAACAGCACAATTGATGTGCAGGCGATTGCTTCACAAAAAGCAAACTTTACGATTACCCGTCAGGGAGCCACGGTTTTTACTGCCTCCAACCGCGATACGGTCAATTTCTCGTTTTCTGCGGGTAACCTTGGAAACACGGTTTTCCCCGTCATTGTGCAAGCCAAAACCGCGTCCGAAACAGCAGCGGATACGTTCTATTACAGTATCCGGCCGCAGCCGAAAATCGCCGAATTACCGGCCGGTGTGAAAGACGGGATTACTTATCTCGCTGCCGACCGCGTTATCCTGTCGTTTTTTGCGCCTGAAAAGCAGTTTGTTCACGTCATCGGTGAATTTAACAACTGGACCTATAGCCCCGCCTACCTCATGAACCGTACGCCGGACGGTAACCGTTACTGGATCGAACTGGGAAGCCTCCCCGCTGGTCAGGAGGTAGCGTATCAGTATCTGGTAAACGGTACCCTGGCCGTTGCCGACCCGTATGCCGATAAGATTCTGGACCCGAATAACGACAAATACATTTCATCAACAACCTATCCGAATCTGAAGGCATATCCGCAGGGTGCGCAGGGTATTGTCTCCGTGTTACAAACGAACCAGACGCCGTTTGCCTGGAAAACGGCTAGTTTCCAGCGTTCCGACCCGAAAAAAATGGTCGTTTATGAGCTGCTCGTCCGCGATTTCTCATCGAACCGGTCGTATAAAACCCTGACCGACAGCTTATCGTATCTGAAACGGCTGGGCGTAAACGTTATTGAACTGATGCCGGTTATGGAGTTTTCGGGAAATGACTCATGGGGTTACAACCCTATTTTTTACTTCGCTCCCGACAAAGCCTACGGCACAAAAGACGACCTGAAACGCTTTGTGGACGCCTGCCACAGCAACGGCATTGCGGTCGTACTCGACATGGTACTCAACCAGGCCGACTATGAATTCCCGTACGTAAAAATGTACTGGAACAACGACCGCCCGGCGGCCAACAACCCGTTTTTTAACCAGCAGGCCACGCACCCGTTCAGCGTTTTCTTTGATTTTAACCACGAAAGCACGGCCACACAGGCACTGGTGCAGCGTGTTTGCCAATACTGGATTCAGGAATATAAATTTGACGGCTATCGTTTCGACCTCTCGAAAGGGTTTACGCAGAAAAATACCGGCAATGACGTCAATGCATGGGGTACGTATGATGCCAGCCGCGTAGCGATCTGGAAACGGATTTACGATCAGATCCGGAGCTACGACAAAACTGCGTATGTCATGCTGGAACATTTTGCGGACAATCAGGAAGAAAAAGAACTGGCCAATTATGGCATGATGCTCTGGGGCAATCACAACTATGATTTCCGCGGGGCAGCGCGTGGTCAGGGGGGCAACTTCGAAGGCATTTCTTACCAGAAGCGCGGCTTTTCGACCCCGAATCTGATTGGTTATGCCGAAAGCCATGATGAGGAGCGGATCATGTTTGATCTGGCACAAAACGGCATTATCGACGGTAATTACAATATTAAAACTGTAGCCACTGCCCTGGATCGTTCAAAGCTGGCTGCGGCGTTTCTGCTCTCGGTACCGGGCCCGAAACTGATCTGGCAGTTTGGTGAACTCGGTTACGATCTGTCGATCAATACCTGCTCTGACGGAACAACCATCCTGAACGACTGCCGTACCGCTGCCAAGCCTGTCCGCTGGAACTATGCGCAGGATGCCCGGCGGCTCAAGCTCTACAAAACCTACAGCGAGTTTATTAAGCTCAAGCAAAGCCTGCCGGCCTTCTCCTCCACCGATTTTACGATGGATTTCAGCACGACGGTCAAACGGTTAACCTTGCCGAACGTCAGTGGCAGTGCTTTTCTGATCGGTAACTTTGAAACCCGGAGTCAAACAGTGAAGGCCGGTTTCCCGTCGGGCGGCATCTGGTATCACTACTTCACGGGGCAGGAAATCAACGTTCAGGACCCGAACATGACGCTGGTGCTTGAACCCGGCGCCTTCCACTTGTTTACCCAAACCAAACTACCCGCTCCGGAATCAGGCATCGTGCCGTTTACGCTAACCTCAAGCCTGATTACGGCCGTACCGGAAGATCTCCGGCTCGACCTGCAGCTGAATCCAAACCCGACGGCGGATGAAGTCATGCTGAACCTGACAAACGGATACCGTGGTCCGGTCGCCATCACGCTCATTGACATGCAGGGGCGGGAGGTGATGACACAGCAGGTGCAGAAAAACAGTCCTCAGCTCCGCCAGCTGATCCCGACAAAAGCGCTGCCGACAGCAACCTACCTTATCCGCGTCAGACAAGGCGACCAACAGGCGACGAAGCGCTTTATTAAACAATAAATTGTGATTGAGTGAAAGAGTGATTGAGTGACCGGCTAACGCAAATGCGGACTTCAATCACCGCCTTGGACCTGTTGATCTATAAGGATGCCGTGTTTAATCACTCATTCGCCCAATCACTCATTCGCCATTAATTACTCAGGTGCCACTTTCCTAAAAAGCTCCTACTCATGATAGACAAACTACTGAAAAACAATTGATTAAAATTTTTTACCGATAAAATACCATTCTTTCTAAAGTGGAACGACTGGCCGGTATCGGCACTTTACCTTTGCATCACTGAAATAGGACTTTTGTCATCCTTTTTTGAACAAAAGAACCCTCGGCTCATTTTCTTAACATACTAGTTTCGTACACTCTACTCATGATGAAACAACATTACAAGCCTTTCCGGCAAGTGGATGTTAACCGTCGTTTCCGGCGGTTGTCGTCATTGATGATGCTGTTTGTTTTCGGACTGCTCAGCATGGCAGCAATGGCGCAGGATGTTACCATCACCGGTATCATCCGCGAAAAAGACGGCGCACTTTTACCGGGTGCTAATATCGTCGTTAAAGGCACTACCCGCGGTACACAATCAGACGTTAACGGCACGTACAAACTCATCGCTCCGGCTAACTCCACGCTTATTTATAGCTTCGTTGGCAAGAATCCACAGGAAGTGGTGGTCGGTAACCGTACGTCGATTGATGTAACACTGGAAGACGATGCCAAGTCGCTTACCGAAGTAGTCGTGATTGGTTACGGTACGCAGCGCAAAAAAGACCTGACCGGTTCGGTAGCCGCGATCTCATCAAAGGATTTCGTACAGGGACAGATCACTAACCCGGAGCAACTGGTTGCCGGTAAGGTAGCCGGTGTGCAAATCACCTCAAACGGTGGAGCACCGGGCTCGGGCAGCCAGATCCGTATCCGTGGCGGTTCATCGCTGAACGCGAACAACGATCCCCTGATCGTCATCGACGGAGTACCGGTGGATAACAACGGTATCTCAGGCTCGCCAAACCCGTTGGGTATGATCAACCCGAACGACATTGAGACGATGACCGTACTGAAAGATGCGTCGGCCACGGCCATCTACGGTTCGCGGGCGTCTAACGGGGTTATCCTGATCACAACGAAAAAAGGCGTAAAAGGCGACCGTATCCGGTTCAACTTCAGCTCACAGGAGTCGCTGTCGAAAAACTACAAGCAGTTGAATGTTCTGTCGGCCGACGATTTCCGCGCGCTGGTCAACAGCAAAGGTACGGCCGCTCAAAAGGCGCTGATGGGCAAGGAAAGCACCAACTGGCAGGACGCTATTTTCCAGACTGGTTTCACCCACGACAACAACCTGAGTGCTACCGGTTCACTGGCCGGCATGCCGTTCCGGGCATCAGTAGGGTATCTGGGCCAGAAAGGCATTCTGAAAACCTCGGATCTGGGCCGTACGTCGGGCTCTCTGGGTATCTCGCCGATGTTGTTCAACAACCACCTGCGCATTGATGTAAACCTGAAAGGTACCATCGCCAATAGCCGTTTCGCCGATCAGGGCGCAATCGGTGCAGCCGCCTTCTTCGACCCGACACAGCCAATCTACAGCGGAAACAATAATTTCGGCGGTTATTTCGAATGGCTGGATCCGTCAACCAAACTGCCGAATACACTGGCTACCAAAAACCCGGTAGCGATACTGGACCTGAAACAGGACAAAAGCACGGTAAAACGCAGCATCGGTAATGCTCAGTTTGACTATAAATTCCACTTCCTGCCGGAGTTGCGTGCTAACCTGAACCTCGGTTACGACGTTTCATCAAGTGAAGGCACGATCTATATTCCTACGTTTGCCGGGCTTCAGTATGCGCGTAAAGGCACAAACAACCAGTATTCGCAGACGAAGACCAACAAACTGTTAGAATTCTACCTGAACTACACCAAAGATCTGCGCAGCATTGCCAGCCGGATCGAGGTACTGGGTGGTTATTCGTACCAGGACTTTATCCGCGAAAGCCCGGCTTATCCGGACGTGAACGCCGAAAACGTGGTGATCAGCCCTGCCGGTATTCCGTTCAAGACTCAGAATACGCTGGTGTCTTTCTACGGCCGTGCCAACTACACACTGAAAGACCGGTATCTGGTAACATTCACACTGCGGGATGACGGTTCATCGCGCTTCAGCCCGAGCACCCGCTGGGGGCTGTTCCCATCGGCGGCTTTTGCCTGGAAAATTAAGGAAGAGTCTTTCCTGCGCAATTCCACCGTTATTCAGGACCTCAAACTGCGCTTAGGCTACGGGGTTACCGGTCAGCAGGACGTGGGTAGCGATTACCCGTATCTGGCCCGCTATACATACGGGCAGAGCACCGCTCAGTACCAGTTAGGCAATGGCTTTATCCAGACATTACGTCCGGAAGGCTACGACGCCAACCTGCGCTGGGAATCAACGACGACCTACAACGCCGGTCTTGATTTCTCCCTGTTCAAAGGCAAACTCAGCGGTACCATTGACGTGTACCAGAAAAAGACAAAGGATCTGTTGAGCGTGATTCCGGTACCTGCCGGTTCTAACCTGACCAACCGTATCCTGACCAATGTAGGTAACCTCGAAAACCGTGGTATTGAGCTGGGGCTGAACGCGACGCCGGTTTCGACCGACAAGTTTACGTGGGATGCTAACTTTAATATTACCTACAACGAAAACAAAATCACGAACCTGACGAAAGTACCGACGCCGAATGATCCGGGCGTACTGGTTGGGGGTATCTCTGGCGGTGTGGGTAATACCGTACAGATTCACACCGTTGGTTATCCGACATTTGCCTATTACCTCTACAAGCAGGTATATGACGCCAACGGCAAGCCAATCGAAGGTCTGTACGTAGATCAGGACGCCAATGGCATCCTGAACCTGGCCGACCGCTACCGCTACAAATCACCGAACCCGAAGGTGTATCTGGGCTTCAGCTCGAACTTTACAATGGATAAGTTTACGGTAGCGTTCACGCTGCGCGGCAACATCGGCAACTACGTGTATAACAACATCAACTCAGGTGCCGGTGCGTTGCAGAACGTGTTCAATACCAACAACTACCTGTCGAATGTATCGTCAAGTGTGTTGTCGACCAACTTCCAGACGAACCAGTACTTCAGCGATTACTATCTGGAAAACGCGTCGTTTCTCCGCATGGAAAACCTGACCGTCGGCTACAACGTCTATCAGTCAAAGCGGGCCAATGCACGCCTTACGGCAGCAGCGCAGAACCTGTTTGTATTGACGAAGTACTCAGGTCTGGATCCTGAAATCCCTGGCGGTATTGATAATAACTTCTATCCGCGCCCACGGACACTAACGCTTGGGTTAAACGTAAGCTTCTAGACATAAACTAATCTGCCGGAAGAGTTTGACGTTTGCCGAAAGCGCAACAAGAGGTGAATAGGCAACAACTTTTATTGGGTATGCTCCGGCAAACGACTCAAACTCTTCTGACTTTGTTTTTTAGAAAACGATGAAAGTATTCGGACTAAAACATATTTCTGCACTGGGCATTATGACGGCAATGCTGACCGTTTCGTCCTGTGTACAAGACCTTGACCGGCAACCGTTCTACGACATTACGTCGGCAACGGTTTATAATGACCCGGCCAATTACAAGAAAATTCTGGCGAAAGTCTATGCCGGTCTGGCCGTAAGCGGTCAGCAGGGGCCTGCCGGTCAGCCGGATATCAGCGGTATCGACGAAGGGTTCTCGACCTACCTGCGCCAGTACTGGAAAGCGCAGGAACTACCAACCGACGAAGCCGTTATCGGCTGGAACGACGGTAGCTTACCAGACTACCACCGCATGACCTGGACATCGAGCAACGAATTTATCGCGGCGATGTACAACCGGCTGTACTACCAGATTGCGCTCTGCAACGAGTTCATCCGCGAAACAACCGACGATAAACTCAGCAGCCGAGGCATTACCGGAACGACCGCGACCGAGGCCAAAGCGTACCGCGCCGAAGTTCGTTTCCTGCGCGCCCTGAGCTACTACCACGCACTCGACATGTTCGGCAATGTACCGTTCGTGACCGAAAACGACGCCGTTGGTTCATTCCTGCCTAAGCAGACAACCCGCGCCGAACTGTTCAACTACGTTGAGTCAGAACTGAAAGCCATCGAAAACGACCTGGTAGCGGCCCGTCAGAATGAATATGGCCGCGCCGATAAAGCGGCGGCCTGGACATTGCTGACGAAGCTCTATCTAAATGCGCAGGTGTATATCGGACAGGCAAAATATACGGAGGCGATCACATATGCCGCCAAGGTAATCGGGGCCGGTTATACTCTGGATCCGGAATACCGTAAGCTGTTCCTGGCCGACAACAACAAATCGCCGGAAATGATTTTCCCGGTTACGTTCGACGGCCAGAATACGAAAACCTACGGGGGCATGACCTTCCTGGTACATGCACCGGTTGGCGGGTCGATGAACCCGGCTGATTTCGGTATCAACGGCGGCTGGGGTGGTGTCCGCACGACCAAAAACATTGTGAATTTGTTCAGCGATCCGACGGGTAGAATCGACAAGCGGGCTATGTTCTACACAACAGGCCAGAACCTCGAAATCGCCGATATCTCAACCTTTACGGATGGTTACGCCATTACGAAGTACAAAAACATCACCTCGGGTGGTGCTAAAGGCTCTGACCTGACCGGCGACTTTGTGGACACTGACTTCCCGCTGTTCCGGCTGGCCGATGTGTACCTGATGTATGCCGAAGCCGTTGTTCGCGGCGGTTCAGGTGGTACAACCGCACAGGCGTTGCAGTACGTGAACGCACTGCGTCAGCGGGCCTATGGCAACACGACCGGCAACGTAACGGCCCTGACACTGGACTTTATCCTGCAGGAACGTGCCCGTGAACTGTACTGGGAAGGCCACCGCCGTACCGATCTTATCCGGTTCGGTAAGTTTACCGATGCCAGCTACGTATGGCCGTGGAAAGGCAATGTAAAAGACGGGAAAGGAGTCGCCGACAACCTGAATCTGTTCCCGATTCCGGCAACCGACATCGTCGCCAATCCAAACCTGAAGCAAAACCCCGGTTATTAAGACATCGTGCTCTGCCTGACGGCCTGAATCCCCGCAGGCAGAGCCCAACCCAATATAGATCGCCATGAAGTTCAAAAAATTACTCTTATTGGTGGCCGCATTGCCCGTGTTGTGGTCGTGCGAAAAAGACGAAATCAAAGCCACGCTGAACCCGGGCGTTGTGCCGGTGATTTCAGTATCGTCGCAAAGCGTCGTTCTGACGAAAGATAATGCCGCTCAGGATGTACTGACGGTAAAATGGAGCCAGCCCGATTACGGTTTCCAGGCAGCATCGGCCTACACCGTATTAGTCGACAAAAAAGGCGGCGACTTCGCCAATGCGGTTAGTTTTGCCGTAGGCAGCAACCTGCAGAAAGTCTTCAAAGCCTCCGAACTGAACCCGGCCCTGCTGAAACTGGGGCTGAAAGCCGCCACCGCCGGTGATATCGACATCCGGGTGCAATCGGTGCTGGGGCCGAAAACGACGCTCTCGTCGGCCGTCAGCTCGATTAAAGCGACGCCTTACCTCGACAAACTGGACCTAAGCTCGAACTGGGGAGTAGTCGGCAGTGCCACTACCAACGGCTGGAACGGGCCGGATATGCCTTTCTACAAATCCGATAAGGCAAACGTATATGTTGCCTATGTAAACCTGGCCGTCGGTGAAATCAAAATCCGGCAGGATAACAAATGGGACGTTAACTACGGCGACGACGGAGCAAACGGAACACTTGAGGCCGGTGGCGCCAACATCGCGGTAAAAACTGCCGGTAACTACAAGATCACGTTCGATCAGGGTGCGCTGAAATACACCATTGAGAAGTATTCGTGGGGTATTGTCGGCAGTGCTACACCAAGCGGCTGGGCAGCGCCGGATGTACCGTTCTTCTACGACCCATCCTCGGATCAGTGGCGGGCGATTGCCACGCTGAAAGACGGCGAGATCAAGTTCCGTCAGAACGAAGACTGGGCCGTTAACTATGGCGACACAAAAGCTGACGGCGTGCTGGATGCCGGTGGCGACAACATGGTTGTAAAAGCCGGTACGTACCTGATTACGGTTGATTTTAAAACACTGAAATACACCATCGAAGCCTACAAAGTGTGGGGTGTGGTCGGCAGTGCAACACCGGCCGGCTGGAACGGGCCTGATGCCAAATTTAAACCGGATTTTGCCAACGATGGTATCTGGACGCTGACAGGCATCAAACTGATTGACGGCGAAATTAAATTCCGTCAGAATGATGCATGGGATGTAAACTACGGCGATACCAAAGCAGACGGTATCCTGGACGCCGGTGGTGACAACATTGTGGTAAAAGCCGGCACGTATGACATCACCCTCGACTTTTCCATTGCAAGCAAACCTACCTATAAACTAACCAGGAAGTAATCTGCTTCCCGGGGCGAGTGGGGGCTTTCGGGTCTCCACTCGTTTTTATTATTTTCCTTTTTCTTCTCTCTCACCTTCTCGCCCGCTTAAACCTGCCGGCCCGCACGGGCTCCGGACAGGCGTCTACACCCTTTTGAGCATCCACCGCAACAGAATGGTACCCTAACTTTATTTCATTATGCGTAAGGTTTATTTCTGGATTTGCTGCTTACTATGCGCCCTCAGCCTGACTGCTCATGCACAACAGGTTATGCTACAGGGGTTTTACTGGGATTACCCTAAAACAGGTCAGGGCTTCAATTGGTCAGATACCTTGCGCCTGAAAGCGCAGAAACTAGGACAGGCTGGCTTTACCCACGTATGGTATCCACCGTTTGCCGGAAATGGCAACAAAAGCGGTGGATACGATCCGAAAGATCTGTTTATCGGTAACTCGCAGACCTCACTGGGCACACTTCCACAAATTACGGCAATGGTTAACTCGTTTACTACCAACGGCATTACGCCCGTGGCCGACATGGTATATAACCACCGTGACGGCGGACGGCCCGAAAATAACCCTGCCGTTAAGGAGTATATGCTGAACTACGCCGGTGCCAATAATGGCAGCTGCAATTATGGTGATAATAACACCACGCAAACAACCACCTACAAGCAGCCGTTTCCCTCCGACCGTGTCAGAATGGTTGTGCCCGTTGGCGGATCAACCGGCCTTGGGGCAGGGCACTATTACATCAACATCAACTCACGGTCAGGCGGTTATGTAGGACAGCGGTATCTGTTGTACATCACGACCAACAAAGCAGGCGGCGGCTCGGCCTGGGATTTTGCCAATGGCTGTAGCGCCTCTTCCTCTGCAACGTCTGTCAACGCCCCTAATGGCACCTATCCAGCCAGTCTGCGGCAGGGCTACTGGGTGGAAATGAACAACAACAAAACTGAGTTTGATCTGAACCTGCAAGCCGCTGATTTTAATGCCGACGGCGACAGTTTGTTTATCCAGGCAGTCAACCTGTGCGGCAACTACACCGACCACCGCATCTGGAAAATATGGTATGGCGCCGGCAACTACGACATTGCGGATCAGGGGGCTCAGAACGGCACCAACTATAAACTTCTGTTCCAGACCTATACCGATTTTACCGGCTTACCCAGCAAACGAGGTGGTCTCAACTGGAACGCGTTCCGCCCCAACTGGAACGCCCAGAACATAGCCGCTACCAACGGCAGCGGCTACCACGACACCAGCAAGGGCGGGTATGGCTTTGGCGGCGCTACCGGCACCTGTCTCGGCCCGGCCTGGAGTCAGCAAAGTATGGACTATTTTAACGACTACGATCACTCGCAGTCGAGCGGGCGCGATACCTTGATTGCCTGGACAAAGTGGGCCTACGATCAGCTGGGATCTAAAGGGTTGCGGATGGATGCCGTTAAGCACTTTGACCCTAAGTTCGTTGCCGATATGCTCAGCAGCATGTACAACAGCGGCCGCGTCCCCAACCTGGTTGTTGGCGAATGGTACGGCGAAAACCTGAACGAACTGCAAGGCTGGGTCAACAACGTCTCCACCCACCTGAACCTGCTCAACCCGTCGGCGGCCAGTGCTATTCCGGTTAAGGTGTTTGACTTTTCGCTGCGCCGCGCCCTGAAAGATGCGATTGACAACGGGGCCAATGCGCGGCAGGTCTATTTCTCCGGCTTGCGGGATGGTAAAGGCATGTCGGGTTTCAACATCGTAACTTTCCTCAATAACCACGATTTCCGGTCATCGAACCAGTCTTACGGCGATGCCCTGGTACACACTAACCCCATACTCGGGTATGCTTA
The DNA here is from genome assembly GCF_001870735.1 of Arsenicibacter rosenii. Taxonomy (GTDB): domain Bacteria; phylum Bacteroidota; class Bacteroidia; order Cytophagales; family Spirosomataceae; genus Arsenicibacter; species Arsenicibacter rosenii. The sequence goes on from NZ_MORL01000004.1 coordinate 342,491, forward strand.
CCTGCTGACAAATAACCAGCTTGGGGTTCCTTCGGTCTTCTACCCTGATTACTACGGGTATCCGGCCCGGAATACAACCTTTGGCTCCGACACCTATCCATTCGATTATCATCCGGCCGGGTTAAGTCCGATGAAGAAGGAGATTGATCAGTTAATGCTGGTGTTAAAAAAATACATCACCGGCGCACAGGGTGTAAGTTACCTCAACCACTATGGCGGAACCGGCAACGCACCCGCTTCACCAACCAACTTCATCAGCGGCGATTACAACCGGTGTCTGATTTATCAGCTGAACGGAACCGGCGCCGCCGGTGGTAAAGACGTTATTGTGGCCATCAACTTCGATTCGAACCCGTTAAAGGTTGATCATGCCATTGCCACACAAAACGGCATCGGGAACGGTACCCGTTTTCTGGATGTGCTGGGTCGCTCGGCCTTTCCGTTTGGCGTGGTCGACGGCCAAAACCGGATGTATATCGAACTGCCGGCGAAAAGCTATTCGGTTTGGGTAAGGGATGCGACTCCCCTATCAGCAACGCTGGCATCCGCTCCGGCCAACGGTACGATCTGCCCTGGCCAGTCTGCTACATTGACCATTAACGCCGTTGGCGGAACGGCTCCTTACAGCTACTCGTTCTCATCGAACGCTACGGCCACGGGCAGCAGCAGTGTGGTATCGGCTACGGCAAGCGGAACCTACTCCGTTACGGTCACGGATGCCCTCGGCTTAACAACCATTGCTTCGGTGGTTATTGCTCAATATAGCGTATCGTCTCTGGTCGTAAGCAACAACACCCCAATCTGTGCGGGTACACCGGTGAGCCTGTCGGCCACTACCGGATTCAGCAGCTACACGTTTTCCGGTAACAGCATGACGACCAGTGACAGTAGCCCTGTTCTTTCCCTGACTCTGACAGCAGGCACTTACGCCTATACCGTCACAGCAACGGACGCCAATGGTTGTACGGCCATCAGTAATGCATCTTCTGTCACGGTCAACGCCCTTCCGGTTACCTCGCTGAGCGCCGTTGGCAGTGGCCTGATAACCTGTGCCGGTCCGGCGACCCTGGTTGCTTCCGGAGCCAGCAGTTATACACTTGCAGGCCCTGATAATTACAGTCTGGCGCAAAACACAACGGACTTCATTGTTACTTCGGCAGGCGTTTACACGTTGACGGGTCAGAATACCGCAGCTTGCCTAACCAGCGCAACGCTGACGGTTTCCGCCGATCAGGGCGCCCCAACGGTCAGCATCAGCCCGTCTGCCCTCACCCTGACCTGCGCCAGCCCGACGGCCTCGCTGTCGGTCAACGGAACGGGCAACATTCGGTGGGACAACGCCTCTACGGACATCACCCGCACCGTCAGCACGTCGGGCACCTACTCGGTTACGCTGACCGCCGCTAATGGATGCACCAACACCGCCAGCCTGACGGTTTCCGCCGATCAGGGCGCCCCAACGGTCAGCATCAGCCCGTCTGCCCTCACCCTGACCTGCGCCAGCCCGACGGCCTCGCTGTCGGTCAACGGAACGGGCAACATTCGGTGGGACAACGCCACTACGGACATCACCCGCACCGTCAGCACGTCGGGCACCTACTCGGTTACGCTGACCGCCGCCAACGGATGCACCAACACCGCCAGCATTCAGGTCGCTGAAGATAAAACGCCTCCTGTCGCAGGTATTTCCGGCAGTACATCACTCTGCACCGGTCAGTCGATAACCTTAACCGCTACCGGCTCCGGCACGTACCGCTGGGAGGACAACTCTACCAGTCCGACACGTACGGTTTCGCCATCGGCAGGCACCACTTACAGTGTTACGCTAACCGGCACAAACGGATGTACAGCCACAGCAAACCAAAGCGTCAGCGTTACGGCACCGCCGGTTGTCAGCATTACACCGGCCACTATAACCGTTGCCGCTGGACAAAATGTAACCCTGTCGGCCGCCACTGCCAACAGCTATCTGTGGTCAACCCAGGCAATGACACCACAGATTTCGGTATCATCAGCCACGGCCGGCTCAGCAACCTATTCGGTAACAGGCACATCGTCCGGTTGTTCGGCCACGGCTACCGCTACTGTCTCCTATACCGGCACACCGCCCTGCAACCGGGCAGCCGCATTACAGGTAAGCCAAAGCGGCTGGATGTGTAACGGCAGCGGACTGGTTTCACTGTCGGCTACCGGACCCGGAAGCTACACGCTGACCGGCCCGGGCGGAACGCAGCCGATGCCGGGCGGAATCGCTACCGTAAGTCAGGCCGGTACCTATACCATTGCGACGTTGAATGGCGGCTGTCTGGAAACCAGCACCATCACCGTTGCACCAACAACACAGTCTCCGGTAGTATCCAGCCTGACGCTGAGCAGTCCGTTGACCAGTAATACCTGCGCCGTCAAAATCACAGGTTTAGCCACCGGGACCAACTTCGTTTTCAGGGGCCCGAATGACTATGTATTCAGCAATGTTTACCGCGTGCCGGTAAGCACAACAGCGTTTGCACTGAATGTTCGTAAGCCGGGCACATACTGGCTTACCACCTACCTCGGCGGCTGTTCGGTTACCAATTCCATTGTGGTTACCGGAACCGCTTGTCCATAACGAACCGGCAGTCCGGCTCCCTAACCGGGCTGCTTTTTTTTACTTTGTATGAAACGATTCATTCTCTCTCTCTTTACCAGCGCCCTGGCCATTGGTCAGGCGGCTTACGCACAACCTAAAACGCCTAAGGTTTGCTACGAGATTTTCGTCCGCTCCTTTGCCGACTCCAACGGTGACGGTCTGGGCGATCTTAACGGCATCACTGCCAAACTGGATTATCTGAAAAACCTGGGAGTGGATGCCCTCTGGCTGACTCCGATCAGTAAATCGCCTTCGTATCACAAGTACGATGTCGTTGATTACAAATCCATTGATCCGGAATATGGTACCCTGGAGGATTACAAGCGGCTGATTCAGGAGGCCCACAAACGGGGTATTCTGGTATTCAAAGACTTTGTCATTAACCATTCGAGCAGTGAGCATCCGTGGTTTGTGTCGGCCAAAAGCGCAAAAACAAGTCCGTACCGCAACTACTACAACTGGCTGCCGCCTAAAACCATTGACTCGCTGGGGATCGCTACGCGCGAAGCTGCCGGTGGTTCATGGGAGCTTACCCCATGGCATTTTGCCAACAAGGGTGACGACGAAAAATATTACGGCCTCTTCACAGGAATGATGCCTGATCTGAATTACGACAACCCGCAACTCCGGAAAGAAATCTACGAAATCGGTAAGTGGTGGCTGCGCGACATCGGCGTCGACGGCTTCCGGCTCGATGCGGCCAAGCATATTTACCCGGATTGGGAGGCCCCGAAATCACATGCGTTCTGGCAGGAGTTTTACAAGGAAATGGCCAGTGTAAAACCGGAAGTGTACCTGATCGGTGAGGTCTGGACAACACCCGACAAAGTAGCCCCTTACTTCAAAGGATTACCGGCCAATTTTAATATTGACGCGCACCTGAAACTGCACGACATCCTGAAAACCGGCAACGAACACGGTTTCGTTAAAAAGCTGATCAGTGATTACAAAACGTATGCGGCGGCTAACCCGAACTTTATCGACGCCCCGATTCTGAGTAACCACGACGGAACGCGGATCGGAACGGTGATCGGCGGCGACATCAACAAGATGAAGGCGGCCGCTAACCTGCTGCTCACCCTGCCGGGCGAACCCTATCTGTACTACGGCGAAGAAATCGGGATGCTGGGCGAAAAACCGGATGAATTCCTCCGTGAACCATTCCTGTGGACGGCTCAGGCCACTGACAAAAGCCGGCCAACCTGGGAAAAACCCCGCTTCTCGACCGATCAGACCGTACGGCCGCTGAGCGTTCAGCAGGCCGATCCGAACTCACTGTACAATCACTATAAAAAGCTGATTGCCTTCCGGAAAAGCCAGCCGGCACTGGTACAGGTGACGCCGGTCAATCTGGAAGAATCCGGAATTGATCAGGATGGCATTCTGTCATTTATCCGGCCGCATCAGCAAGGGAATCTGGTTGTGATTCAGAATCTGACCGGCGAAATGAAGACCATTCCATTCTCTTCTACAACTAAATCATACAAAAAGGTGTTATTTCGGACAAATTCGGCCAACGTCGTCAATGGTGCGCTGCAGTTAGGCGCGTATGGCATGGCGGTTTTAGCGAAATAAGTTCAGAAAACACCTATGACAACCAGTAATGTATCCGTTACGGCGGCCAGAATGGGCCATACCGGCGTTCACTATGAGATTTTTGTCCGTGCCTTTGCCGACTCTAACGGCGACTCCATTGGCGACCTGAATGGCGTAACGGCCAACCTCGATTACCTGAAAGACCTGGGCGTAGCGGCTATCTGGCTGATGCCGGTAAACCCGTCACCATCGTATCATAAATACGATGTGGTCGATTATTACGGCATTGATCCCGAATACGGCACCCTGGAGGATTTCAAACGATTGGTACAGGAGGCCCATCGCCGGGGCATAAAGGTAATCATGGATTTTGTGATTAATCACACAAGCCGGCAGCACCCGTGGTTTCTGGAAGCCTGTAAAGGTCCCGATAATCCGTATTGGGATTGGTATGTCTGGATGACGCCGAAGCAAATCAAAGACCTGAACATTGCCACCCGCGAAATTACGGCCGACTCGCAGGAGAAAAATCCGTGGCACAAAGTGCCGAAATCGGCCTATGACGAGCGGTACTATGCCCTGTTCTGGAGCGGGATGCCCGATCTGAATTACGACAACCCGAACGTCCGGCGCGAAATCTATAAAGCAGGAAAATACTGGCTGGGCGAAATCGGGGTCGACGGATTCCGGCTTGATGCGGCCCGCCATATCTACCCGGACTGGGAAGAACCCAAGAACCACGCGTTCTGGGAAGAGTTCCGGCAGGAAATGGAATCGGTAAAACCGGATGTATACCTGATTGGCGAAGTATGGACCCGTCCCGAACGGATTGCGCCCTATTTCCGGGGGCTGCATGCCAATTTCAACTTTGACCTTCAGCTGGCACTGGTCGAAATCATCCGCAACGAGGCAGATACCGAATCCATCATTCCGTACCTCAACGATGTACATGCCGCATTCAGCAACGTCAATCCGCAGTTTATCGACGCCCTGATTCTGTCGAACCACGATCAGGAACGGATTGGTTCTTCGCTGAACGGTAATATTGACCACCTGAAAGTCGGGGCCAACCTGCTCATGACCTTGCCGGGCAACCCATACATGTATTATGGCGAGGAAATCGGGATGCTCGGGCCCAAGCCTGACGAATACATCCGGGAACCCTTTATCTGGGACATCGGGAAAAACGACCGCCAACGGGCCCGCTGGCGGAAAGCCCGCTACTCAACGAGCCGGACGGTGCGGCCGCTGACCCGGCAAAAGAAAGACCCGAATTCGCTCTATCACCACTACCGGCGGTTTATTCATTTCCGGAATCAGCATCCGGTACTGAACGACAACCTGAGCCGGCTCGAACACGCAGGCATCCGGCAGGATGGCATCGTGTCGTTTATCCGCTGCTCAAACGGGCAGCGTCTGCTGGTGGTGCAGAATCTGACCGGAAAAGCGATTGACGTAGTTTTTTCGCCGACCGAAGCCGAACTCAATACGATTATTTTCCAAACAATAGAGGGCACATCACTGGCCGACGGTATACTCAGGTTACCGGCTTACGGCTGTGCCCTTCTCGAAGCCTGATCAAACGCCCCCGTTTCAGACGGGGGCGTTATTGTTTCCCCCGTCGCTCTCTGCCCGCTGCTCGTCAGCAATTTTCTACACTTCGTCGTTTCCCGATTGTGGTTCGGTTGGTTAGCTGCCATCTTTGTATAACCAAAACGAACAACAAGCATGAACGCAATCGCCGGTTCGATCCTCAGTATGGAACTGATGTCGACCAACCCTGCCAACCAGTACTTTCAGATCGTCATTGTCTCCGTCGGGCTGCTTACACTCATTGCCACAATCTGGTGGCAGATCGACACGGCCTCGGAGGAAGAAAACAGCGAAACGGTCACGATCAGCCCGTTCGATACCATTGATCTGTCCGGGGCATTGCATGTGCTGGTGCTGGCCAGCAACGATACCACCCTTAAACTACGGGGCAGCCGCAAAGCCTTGTCGTGGCTGCGTGTCCGGCAATATGGTCAGACCCTCAAGATTGGCAATCGCTTTTTCCTGAAGGCATGGGGGCACCATAAATCACTGTTTATCACCATCACTACCCCTACGCTGCGGCATCTGGAAATCTCAGGCGCGAATGTGGTGCAGGTCAATGGCTTTACGGATCTGGCCTCGCTGGATATGAACATCACCGGCGCCTCCAACGTCTCGTTTGAAGGAACGGTCGGCTTTTTGAGCACGGAAATTACCGGGGCGTCGCGCCTTACCTTACAGGGAGCGGGGCAACACCTGAACGCCGAAATCACCGGGGCGTCTTCACTCCATGCGCTGCATTATGCCGCCGAAATTGCCAGCCTTGAACTCGCCGGAGCCTGTTCGGCACGGGTAAAAGTCAGCCGGCAACTAACGGCCGAGCTGGCGGGTGCCAGCCGGGTACAGTATCAGGGTGAGCCGATGATGCATGTCAAATCGGCAGGGGCCAGTTCAGTAAGCCGCGTTTAATTCCGGAACCTATGCGCCGATTCGCGAAGCTTGTCATCCCCGCCGCCGGAGTCATTACCTTTCTGCTGCTGATCGAAACCCCGCTGCCGCTTCCAACACGGCTGCAAATCATTGGTCTGGTTTTACTGTCGGCCGTGATCATTTACCGGTCGCTGGCGTTGTCGATCAATTACCTGATCACCCGCTCGGCCGAACGCCTGACGCCTAAGCAGATCATTGCCAATATGGTTTCTTCCAGCGTTTTTCTGGCAGCGCTGATCGGCTCCTTTGCGACCATCACCTTTGAGTGGCTGATCGGGGTGCACCTGACGGCAATCGACTATGTCTATAACATCGGGCTGTTCAGCGTCATTGCGGCGGGGGTAACGGCCATTTACTCGCTCCGATCGTTTGTGCAGCGCTGGAAAAGCCTGTTGCTGATGGAAGAAGGGCTGAAACAAGCTGTACTGAAAGCCGAGTTTGAGTCGCTGAAAAATCAGGTAAATCCGCATTTCCTGTTCAATTCACTAAATATCCTGAGTGCGCTCATTCCTGAAGATCCGGCCAAATCGGTGCAGTTTGTGGAGCGGTTGTCGAAAGTATTCCGGTATAGCCTGCAACACGCTGATCAGAATACGGTCGAACTGGCCACTGAGCTCAAAGTTGCCGAATCATACCTGTTTATCAATCAGATGCGGTTTGGCGACAACTTTTCGTATGACTTCGATCTGCCGGATGCCGATAAACCAAAACGCATTGTCACCCAGGGCCTGCTAACCTTGCTGGAAAATGCCCTGAAACACAACGAATGCTCACGGGAGCGGCCGTTGCACATCCAGGTTAGCGCTGAGGAAGCGTACCTGATCATTACCAATAACTATCAACCCAAAGGCAAACTGGGGACTGACTCAACAGGCATCGGCCTGAAGAACCTGCAGGACCGCTACGCCCGGCTGGCTGCCGACCGACCAGTCAGCATCAGTCAGACAGACACTGCTTTTATGGTAAAACTGCCACTACTATGAACGTATTGATTATTGAAGATGAACCACTTGCCGTAAAACGCATCGAATCTTTGCTCAAGGAAGCAGCCCCTGACCTGCGCGTGGTTGGCCAGATAGATACCGTGCGGGGAGCGGTCAGATGGTGGGAACAACTACCGGACAACATGGCCCTTAAGCCCGATTTACTCCTGATGGATATTCAACTGGCCGACGGCCTGAGCTTCGAGATTTTCCAGCAGGTTGCCGTTGATACCCCGGTAATTTTTACGACGGCCTACGACGAATACGCCTTAAAGGCGTTCAAAGTCAACAGCGTGGATTACCTGCTGAAACCCATCGAATTAGACGAACTAAAAACCGCAATTGATAAGTTCCGGCAACGGCAGCGGGGCGCCATGTCTGACAGTCTGATCAACATGCTGGAGACCTATGGCATAAAACCGATTCAGTACAAAAACCGGTTTCTGATCAGGCAGAACGGCCGCTTTGATGTGGTAGATACGAGCGATGTCCTCTACGCCTATGCCGACGATAAGGTCATTTTTCTGGTCACCAGCCAGTCGCGGAAGTACGTCATCGACGAAACGCTGGACGAACTGGCCCCGAAACTTGATCCGAAGCTGTTTTACCGCATCAGCCGCAAGTATATCTGCCACCTGTCGGCTATTGAGCGCATCGAACCCTACTTCAACGGCCGGCTCCGGCTGTGGCTCAAAAACCGCCCTGCCGATGAAGAAATTTATGTGAGCCGCGAACGGGCCGAAGGCTTTAAGCAGTGGCTTAATAATTAAGCACTTATACAAAAAAACACCACATAGCCACATAGAAACCATAGCTTTCTGCTTATGAATCCGGTGAGGCTATGTGGTAAAATTCGTTTACGCCAGCAATCCGCTCCGGCGGAGCATGGCTTTCGGCGACGGTTCGCGGCCCCGGAATTTCTTGTACAGGTCCATTGGCTTTTCGCTGCCGCCCTTTTCGAGTACATATTTCCGGAAGCTGTCGGCTACCGCTTTGTTTTGAATACCGCCGTTTTCCATAAAAGCGTCGAAGGCATCGGCGTCGAGTACCTCCGACCACTTATAGCTGTAATAACCAGCCGAATAGCCGCCGGCAAAAATGTGTGAGAACGACGGGCTGAACGCAACCCCTTCCACCCGCGGCAATAACTGCACCAGGGCATCAATCCGGCCTTCGACCTCCGCAACAGATTCGCCCGTTGGCGGCTGGTTGTGCCAGTACATGTCTGTCAGGCCGAAACGCAGCTGACGCAGGTTCGCCATGCCGGCCATGAAATTCTGGCTGGCTTTAATTTTGTCAATCAGTTCATTCGGGATTACCTCGCCGGTCTGGTAATGTCTGGCAAACAGTTTAAGCGCTTCGGGCTCATAACACCAGTTTTCCATTACCTGCGACGGCAGCTCTACGAAGTCACGCGGCACGTTGGTTCCGCTCAGGCTTTCATATTGCCCGTTGGCCAGCATACCGTGCAGCGCATGTCCGAACTCATGGAACAAGGTTGTCACCTCCATGAATGTCAGCAGCGAGGGTTTAGTCTCCGTCGGGCGGCTGAAGTTGCAGACATTGACAATGTGCGGCCGGATGTTTACACCGTCGACAATTTTCTGTCCCTGGAGGTCGTTCATCCAGGCACCGGCGCGTTTACCCTCACGCGGGAAATAATCGCCGTAAAATACCGACAGAAAGCTACCATCGGCATCGAATACCTCATAGGCCTTCACCTCAGGGTGATACACCGGTATCTCTTTATTTTCGGTAAAGGTCAAACCATACAGCTTGTTCGCCACCAGAAACACGCCTTCCAGTACATTATCCAGCTCAAAATACGGCTTCAGTGTTTCATCGTCCAGCTCGTATTTTTCCTTTTTCAGCTTTTCACTGTAATAGGCATAATCCCACTGCTGAACGCTCTCGCCGGTAAAGCCGTTGGCTTTTGCATAGGCATTCAGTTCGGCCAGCTGGGCTTCGGCGGCCGGTCTGGCATACTCCACCAGCTCATTCAGAAACGCCTCTACCTTATCACTCGAACCGGCCATGCTCTCTTCCAGCACAAAATCGGCGTGGGTCTTGTAACCCAGCAGGTTGGCCCGTTCGTGGCGCAGCGCCACCGTTTGCTGAATGATTGCCTGATTATCGTTTTTATTGCCCCGGCCACCACGGCTGTTGTAGTCGACAAACAGTTTTTTACGCAATTCGCGGTTGTCGGCATACTGCATAAACGGTATGTAGCTTGGCATCTGAAGCGTAAATAGCCATCCGTCAACACCTTTTGCCGTGGCCAGCGCTTTGGCCCCCTCGCGGGCAAAGTCCGGCAAACCGGCCAGGTCGTTTTCGTCTGTCACGACCATCTTATACTCGTTGGTTTCGTTCAGGACGTTTTCGCCGAACTGCAGCGACAACCGGGATAGTTCCTTATCAATTTCCCGCAAACGCTCCTTGTCCGCCGCATCCAGATTGGCACCGTTGCGGGCAAACCGCTTGTATGCCTTTTCGAGCAACATGCTACTCTCGGGATCAAGGTTCAGGGTATCGCGTTTGTCCCAAACCGCCTTAATCCGGGCAAACAGGGCTTCATTCAGCGTTACGTCGTTGCCATACTCACTCAGCAGCGGAGAAGCGGTCCGGACAATTTCCTGAATTTCTGCACTGGTTTCAGCTGCATTCAGGTTAAACAGCACCGAGGCTACCCGATTCAGCAGAAAGCCCGAATGTTCGAGTGCCACAACGGTATTCTCAAACGTCGGAGCATCCGGATTACCCGTAATCGCCTCTATTTCGTTACGTCCTTCGGCCAGCGCTTCATGCAGGGCCGGCAGAAAATGTTCGTTTTTTATCTGGTCAAAAGGAGCCGTTTCGTGCGGGGTCCGGAACGGCTGTACTAAGGGATTATCAAGCATACTAAAATTACATTATGATGGTTCGCAAAAGCATTCTGGTATCAGGCAGCTTATCTTTATAATGCCTGTTGATCATCAACGGTTCGTTTACTGTGTACCGTATTGATGTTTGAACCTTGGGCGGTAAAACGATATTCCATCTATAAAATTGAAATCCTTCTTATTAAACGTAAATAAGTGAACAGGATATGTTAACGCAGTTGCGGCAATGATCATGTCCGCAATCCCCGGACGTCTGGTGTAGTGTTCCCACGTCAGGTGAAGTAGTTGACGCGATATATCTCCATCAAGGCCGATGACATTAAACTTATTGATTGTCTCTATAGTTTTCCGTTTTTCACTTTGCTTCATTCCTACATACATCTCTGCTTCCGAAATTACACTCAGGTATAAACGGGAAAAACCTATTGCATCTAACTCCTGAATCATATTAGGAACACCCCGGAAATAATCAAACAGGACATTTGAATCGCAGAGAATCATCTCCTTCCGGGCCATGCCTTTACTCTGATGGATTGAAAGGTACGATCATCATTCTCCCAGATACCCCCAAAAGAAGCGGGCGAATCGTCCGGCGTTGCATTACTTTTCCTTATTAATGGAATTGACGGTTCATTGATTGCCTCTGTATCAATTCCGTTATCAGCCAAAACCTTTATGGCCTTTTCAAAATCCTGATCATTAACTATCAGCATCCTCATAAACTATGGAATTTATTCTCTGAATATAACAACTTTTTCCGGTGTTTGACTCCAACTTAGTATTTGACGTAGCAATTATTCCAAAGTCATTTTACTCCTTCCCGACCAGCAACGGGTGAAACCGTAAGCCGTTGAGGCGGTTGTATTCCAGCGAAGGGGCCGCGATTTTCATAAACTGGGCGGTACCGATAAACCGCTGCCACGAGGGGTTCAGGGTCCGGATACGCGAAAAATCGGCGTCCGGCGAGAGAAAAAACTGCCGGTAGCGCTCAAAATGCAGTTCCTTGCCCGCCGCATCCAGTACCCGTGGATTTTCGTGACCGCCGATCATCCCGCTCCCGCTGTAGCCAACGGCAAGGTTAAGCCAGCGCGGGAACTGCGGGCCCACCGGCAACACCGATGCCACATTCATCGACAACCAGTATTGCTGGGCATTGTAATCTTTCAGCAGTTGCACACCAGTCGTTTTGCCCAGCAGGTTCGGGCGGTATTGCGCATAGATGCTTTTGCGCCAGCCGTATTTCAGGTTCACTTTCTGCTCGCCCCACGCATACTGTTGCCCGACAAACAAGGCGGTTCCGGCCGCATTGGCAATCATATCGCCCTTCGAAAACCCCCAGCCTTCCGAATAACCGTCGTAGACTTCCAGCGTCGACTGAAACAGGAGCGCCAGCAAGCCACCCGTCAGAATAGAAGCCCGTTCGTTGACCCCGCTCCAGCGAAAAAGCTCGTAGCCGCCCCGGCTCATCAGGTAGGCCGTTGCCGAATGCCCGACCTTATCCATCTGCAACCATTCCCGGTTGTCGTTGAAGGTATGAAACGGGACACTTTTCTTGTACCACTGCTTTTTCAGCATCAGTAAGGTAAGACCGTAGAAGACAGCAGTACCAGCCACAACACCGATAAACCGGCCTTTCCGGATACCCGCAGGCTCCGGCGGCGCAAGAACCGGTGTCAGCGACTGCGCCATAACCGGCCCCATCAACAGCCAGCCGGCTAACCCCATCCATATGGTTTTCCGCACATTACTCATGCCGCGAAGTTCGGGCAAAAAGTTGACAGCCGCTCCCCGCTCCCCGAAAGTTTTTCCCCGCCTGAGGCAACGGTCTGCAACCGGAGATTACGGTTTGATAATCTGCCCCCCATCGTAAATCAGGAAGAATCGCCGTATCTTTCGCCCATCACGAAGTCATTACCCACTCATGCATCAGTCTCCGCCTCTCACGCGCGCGCAGGCATCGCGCACCGCCATCGAACGATTATACATCTCGATGCGTCAATTATTTAACCGTGGTTTTTATAAACCCTCAGGCGTATCGGCCGAAGAAATGCGGCGGGCCCTGCTGACACTCAGTCCCGAAATTTACGGCTCCGTCAACGACCCGCAGCGCGTCGAACTCGACGGCCTTGTTTATGTGATGGACCGCCTGCCGAAGGGCATCGAATCATGCCGGATCATTACCCTGGCGTCGAAAGAAGGCTATGAGCATTCCCATTTTCCGGTTCTGATTCCGGCCAAACGCCGCCGTAACTGCTATCGTATTGATCAGGAGCAAATGGTGATTGAAGTGACCAACGGCCGCAGCGAAATTTACGATATCCTGACCCACCTGACGTTTATGTACATGGAGGCCGACAAAATCCGGCGCAACGCCTTCGAAGGCCGTGGCAGTAAACAACGGGAATGGGAAAAACTCGAAGCTATTGTTAAATCGGGCGGAAAGGTGGCCGAAGACGAACGCGAACTGGCCCTGACGTACCTGAGCTCTATTCTGGGCCGCACGTTCGAAGAAACGCAGCAGGCTTATCAACGCTTTGAGGAAACGGCGGGCACCAACACCGGTCTTTTTCAGATTGTGTACGGCCTTGGCAACACGTCGATCCGGGAAGCAAACGAAGGCATTGACCGTGAGATCAACTTTACGCTGATGCTGCGCGAACGCATCGGTCAACACCTCTACGGCGAACGCTGGGCTACCCGTATCAAGGAATACATCTGGGCCCAGGGCTTACAGGACCGTCCGATTCATATCATCAGTGCCAACCCGCATAGTGTCGTCAATAGCCTGTATGCACCGGCCGCACTGGCCGACAGCCTTTCGTGGGACAACATCTATGACCTCGCCCTGACCCTCAGCCAGCCATCGCAGCGGACGCTGGGGCATCGGGTGTTCAGCTACGCCCGCGAGCACGGGTTGCATGTACTCGAAGATCAGGCCGGTACCAGTTTGCTGGTTCAGTTGATTGATACTGCCCAAATCGAGATCCCGAAGCTATCGCCCGACATTGTGCACAATCCGGCTATTATCGCCACCGAAAAGCCACTGCTGCTGGTGATGGATTATGCCTTCGGCGAACAGGCCTTTGAAACAATGGACGAACTCCTCAAGCCGTTCAAACGAAACGGCGAGTCGTTCCCCCTGAATGTGGCGTCGATTTCGATCATGGGCAAAGCCGGCATCCTGACCGGCGACAAAGGCGATCTGATGATCCCGACTTCGCATATTTTCGAAGGTACAGCCGACAACTATCCGCTGGACAATGACTTTACCAAAGCCGACTTTGAGCAGTACGGCATTGATGCATTCGAAGGAGCCATGATTACCGTTCTGGGTACCTCATTGCAGAATAAGGATGTCCTGAGCTATTTCAAAAACGCTTCGTGGCAGGCTATCGGACTCGAAATGGAAGGCGCCCACTACCAGAAAGCGATTCAGGCACAGGCGAAAATCCGGAAAAGTATTTCGGCCAACGTTAAGGTACGGTACGCATACTATGCGTCTGACAACCCGCTCATCACCGGCGCTACGCTCGCCTCGGGCAGTCTGGGCACCATCGGCGTTAAGCCTACGTACCTGATTACGGTAAAATGCCTGGAGAAAATTTTTAATTAGGAGGATGCTTTCTTGATACCGGATACGGGTAGTACGACTGTTAGATGCTGGATACCGGATGCCACCAGCCAGGAAGGCCGGTTGTGGTACTCCGGTAATACAAACGAGGCATGGCTTAGGAGCCGTGCCTCGTTTCGTTATTGGGGTTCTGTTTGTTATCAGATTGTCTTCTAAGCTATTATTCTATGATAATCATCGTTTAAACGCCATGGTACGATCGATAGATACATGATTTTACCGTATGTTAATCAGAACCCCGTTTTCAGTTTACCACTCAGTCATTTGTTTTCATCGTTAAAGCACGCTTAACCCGATTGCGACGGGGCCGAAGAACAGGCCGCATATGTCCCCCATTCCCGGCGACAATCGGGCAAGCGTGACCAGGCAAGAGAGGTAACTCTCCTTATCGTATCATCCTGCCGGATGCGTAATTCAATACTTCTGTTTTGAGAATACATTACTAACCAATCGCTTATATACACGAACAGCGTTTTCGTGTCGTTGGCTGGCTTTTATAAAACCCTTCAAGTGCGGCCAAAAGGATTCTTCAGAGCAACGTTAAATTGTATTTTTTCTAATTACGTCAGCTAACTTATATAATCCGAAAGCATTAATCAACTTTTAAGGCATAATATTTTTTATAAATCCCATTATTCAGTTCATTATTAAAGTATTTCTACATTTTAACCAATTTTTATTCTAAATCACAAGTATACACAATTCTCAAAAAGAATATCCTGACCAAATATACAAAAACCTATATTTATAAATATCTGACATTTTTTGCAGTATACAGGCTATTTTTCAACCAATATTTCTTCATTTAACACATTTTTCAAAAAAAATACCGAAAATTTAAACTTCTCTATGCAACATATAAATTGAACTTTATTACTTTTGTATCGCAGCAGCAACAATTGATTGCAGGCATGCTTCAAGATAAACCAGGCAAGACGATTTATCTCTGACTTTAAACGATCCGAATTACAAATCATTAACCGCAACCTAACACAAGCGTAGTTATGTCAAATTCTTTATCTCGTCGTCAGTGGTTGAAATCCGGTCTTTTAGCATCAGCCGGTACGATGGCTCTGCCTGCATTTGTTAACGAAGCCTATGCCACGGCACTCACCGGTCCGTACGGCACCGTATATGCTGACCGCGAACGCGAACTGGCTTTTGAAGCGGCCCTGGCGGCCGCTCCGCAACTGAAAGCACGTCTTTCGGCCAACGAAAACCCATGGGGCCCGTCTGCTAAGGCCAAAGAAGCGTTGATTAAGTCGGTTGATACATCCTTTCTCTACGCAGGTCCGGTTGTGATGGAACTACGGAAGATGATTGCCCAACAAGCCGGTGTTTCGGAAGAACACATTCTGTTGGGTGCCGGATCGTCTGAACTGCTGTCGGCCAGTGTAATGATGGCTGCTCCGAAAGGAAAAATCCTGATGGCTGACCCCTGCTACATCTCCAGCCGCGATGACAAAAGCGACAGCAGCGGGATGCAGCTCGATAAAGTGGCCTTAACGAAAGACTACCAATACGACCTGAACGCCATGGCACCCCGCGTGTCGTCGCAGACAAGTCTGGTGTATATCTGTAACCCAAACAACCCGACCGGTGTCATGTTACCCGCCGAACAACTCCGTTCGTTCTGTGAAAGCATGTCGCCCAAAGCACCGGTTCTGGTTGACGAAGCCTACATTGACTATGCGCCTAACCCGAAAACCGACAGCATGGTCGACTGCATCCGTAAAGGACAAAACGTCATCGTGCTTCGTACTATGTCAAAGCTGCATGCCTTTGCCGGCCTCCGCGTAGGCTACGCCATTGCTCAGCCAGCGATGATTAAAGAACTCCGGAAATACTGCTCAGGTGGTTTTTCCATCTCTACACCGTCGGCAGCAGCAGCTCTTGCGAGCTTAGCAGACACCGAGTTTCAGAATTTTGCACTTCAGAAAACAAATGAATCGAAGAAGTTTTTGTATGACTTCTTAAAACAAGCCGACTACAGTTGGCTACCTTCATCAACAAACTTTGTTTTATTCCCGCTTCGCATGAAGAGTCAACCTTTCATGGCGAAGATGATGGAAGAAGGCGTCAGCGTCCGCCGCTGGGAATTCGACAACCAGCACTGGTGTCGGGTAAGCATCGGCACGCTCGACCAGATGAAAGCCTTCGCAGGAGCTTTCCAGAAAGTGGTAAGCTAAATCCATTGAGTGATTGAGCGAATGAGTGAATGAGCGATAAAACATCGCAATTCACTCATTCGCTCAATCACTCAATCATGAATTTCGCTATCTTTATCTCCATGTTTGGCCTCGCCTGGCCCTTTGTTTACCTTCCAACACATTTGATTTTGTATGTTAACCAGGCGTGATTTTCTTGAACGTTCCGGTCTGGGTTCGCTCGGCCTTATGGGTCTGGGCATGATTCCGGAAGCCCCCGCCAACGCGTTTGCTCTTGAGCGGACAGTAACCGGCAAAAAAGTATTAATCTTAGGTGGTGGTTTAGCGGGCTTGTGCTCAGCGTATGAGCTGGGCAAACTGGGCTACCAATGTACCATCCTCGAAGCCCGGCCACGGGTAGGGGGCCGCGTATGGACCGTCCGGAAAGGAACCACCGAAACCGAAATCGGCGGCACGGCGCAGACCTGTCAGTATGATCAGGGCTTGTTTTTCAATGCCGGTGCCGGCCGGATTCCGCATACCCATGCGCTGACCCTGCACTATTGCCGCGAACTGGGTGTTAAGCTCGTTCCGTTTCTGAACGTAAATGAATCGGCCTACCTTTACATGGAAGGTAGCGGCCCGCTCGCTAACCGGGCCATCCGGCAACGGGAGTTCCACAATGACCTGCGCGGTTTCACCGCCGAACTGCTTGCCAAAGTGGCCAACCAGCAATCGCTCGACAGTGCCATGACCAAAGACGATGTGGAACAGCTCATCGGCTTTCTGCGCATGGAAGGGGATCTGAGTCCGGATTTACTCTATAAAACAACCGAGCGACGCGGCTTTAAAACGCCGCAGGGAGCCGGCGATAAACCGGGAGAATTCAGCGACGCCCATCGCCTGCTCGATTATATCCGGTCGGGAATTTTCCATCCTTCGCTCTCCAATTACGGCGAATATACCCTCTATCAGCAACCGCCCATGCTGCAACCTCCGGGTGGTATGGACGAAATTCCGAAAGCCTTTGAGAAACACCTGACGGGTAAAATCCTGTACGGGGCCGAAATTTCCGAAATCCGGAAAACGCAGCCGGGCGTCCGGGTGGTGTATACCGACAAGAAAACCGGTGCCAAAAAAGAGCTGACCGGCGACTATGCCATTTGTGCCATTCCGCTGCCGGTACTGCGCAAAATGCAGTCCGACTTCTCCCCTGCGGTTCAGCGGGCAGCCGACTTTGTACCGTATGTTAATACCGGTAAAATCGGTCTGTCGTTCAAACGCCGCTTCTGGGAAGAAGACGACTACATCTATGGCGGGTTGTCGAAAACCAACATGGATATCAACCAGATTATTTACCCGTCGCAGGATATTATGGGTAAAGGCGGCGTGCTCTGGGGCTATTACAACTTCAATGAGAAAGCCGTTAAGCTCGGCAATATGTCCCTGAAAGAGCGGGAAGCCCTGGCACTGGAACAAGGCGGCAAAATTCACCCGCAATACAAACAGGAGTTTGCGTCATCGTTTTCGCTGGCCTGGCAAAAAATACAGTACAATCAGGGCGGCTGGGCCAACTGGTCAACCGAAGCACGGAACCGCCATTACAAAGCCCTGACCCAGCCCGATGACGACATTTACTTTGCCGGCGAACACGTCAGCTACCTGACGGCATGGATGGCCGGTGCACTCGAATCTGCCCGGATGGTAGTCGGGCAATTACACAAACGCGTTAGTCAGACAGCTAGCAAACAATAATACCATGAAAAAACTCCTTTACGTAAGTCTCGCCCTGCTGATGCACGTCACGGCATGGGCTCAGGAAGAAAAACGCGGTATTACAACCGCCGAATTTACCGCCGCGAAAGCAGCCACCTTTAAAAACATTGAGAAAGATTCGTATTTCAAATCGGGCGGTCTGGTGTTCGACCGCAACGATGAGAAACCGCCGTATACCTTCAAATTCAGCGACGGGCTCGAACGTAAGGTGTATCTCTACAGCCTCTTTGGCGCCGAAGACATGAAGTCGGTAGGGACACTGGCCGTTTTTACGTGGTCAAAAAGTCCGAAACCACTGCTGGTTTGCATTCCGAACACGCTGGCCGACAAAGCCATCTGGGGGCAGTATATCGACGACCTGAAAGACGGTGCAAAACAGGCTGACGGTTTCGCCGTATGCCTGGCCTTTGCCTTGTCGCGTGAATTTTCGGGCGGCACCAAGGCAGAGGGGGAAAAAGCCGGAGAAAAAGACCATAACGAGTTCTGCTTCCCGGCCGATACGTACGTGTCACTCGCGAATGGCCTTGAAAAGCGGATGGACGCTATTCTGCCCGGCGACGAAATTGCCGGTTTCGGTACACAAACCGTGGCGAAGGTTACAACCCATTACGGTTCATTTGCCATCAGTCAGGTAGTTATCCGCCCTGTTGAAAGCATGCTGGCAACCGCCCATACTGCCCATACGCTGGTTACCCTCGAAGCAACTGCTAATCACCCGATCCTGACAGCTGCCGGACGCAAGGCGATGGGCTCCCTGACCAAAGGAGACTACGTTTTTGTTGCCAATGGCCGCAGCTACCAACTGGCCGAGGTCATCGCGACGCAGGCTAATGTCCGCCAAACCAGCCGTGTGTACTCCATCGACACCCGGAACGGTATGTCGGTAATCAACGGCGTTGTTACTTTAGACAAAGAGTAAGCTAATTCTATATTCCTATTCTTAAACGTCCGGCCATTTTCGTCGGACGTTTTTTTTATAACCATCCAGAAGTTTAAATAAAAACAGGCTATGATGTAACTAATACAACCATTAAAGTTTTACATTATATTTGAGACAAAATCCATAACCAGCTAAACAATACCTTCTCGCCTTCCGGCCAGTTAAATCTTATTATCTACCTGTTTGAAAAATCCATTCAACCTCTCATCAGATAAGCTTACAGTGGGCCTGCTACTCCTGGTCTGCCTGGCTATAGCAACTTATGTGTTCCGGAATCCATCGGGTGACGATGCCTGGTTTGCCGAACAATCGTACTGGCTAAACCAGACGGGTATCGTTCGGTCCAACTTTTTTACCGGCGTTCTGGGCTGGGATACACAACTGCTGGTCAGTCACAAATTATTTCTGTGCGTAGGCGCGGTTCTGATGTCTTTGTTCGGCAACAACCTTGTTGCCGTTCAGCTAAGCGGCCTGATTTTCTTCCTGATCATGGTGGCGGAGATCGGTTCGTATGTCTATAAACGGGAGCAGTCATGGCAGTCATTTTACCTGCTCGCCATCCTGATCCTGATTTTCTCGAACCGCCTGCTGATCCGGATGAGCTTTGAAAACCGGCCAGAAATGATGCTGGCCGCTCTGGGTTTCGGCTCCTTTCTTTGCCTGAATGGCGCCCAAACCAAATCCTTACGGACTATTCTGGCCGGCATTCTCGCCGGTCTGGCGTTTCTGACCCACCTCAACGGCACCATTTACAGTTTTGCGGGACTGGCCCTGTTATTGTATCAGCGCGACTATAAATCAGCCTTCCTTTTCAGCATCAGTACCGGTCTGGTCAGCCTGTGTTATTTTATCGATATATTTAGTGCCAACAGCGGTCTTCCTACCTGGCTTTATCAGTTCCTCCATGATCCGGCGACCCAAAATGCGTTCGGTCTCTGGCCAAAGCTACTGGTTTTTTTCACCTATCCGAAAATGTTTTTCCAGCCGCTTGAGGTTCTGGCGCTTTCACTGGTTCTCCTTTTTGTCGGGTACACCCAACGGAAGTTGATCCGGACGTTACCGCCGAAGCTTTCCGTTTACTTTCTCGCTCTGACTATTAGTTTCTGGCTGATTACCAAAAAGAACTCCGGTTTTTATACCCTTCTGTTTATGCCGTTCATGTTTATACTACTCTATGAACTGTACCGGCTGAATCCGTTCCGGAACCGGGGGTTATATGTTGTACTGGCGGCTTACTTTATCATCGGGCTTTATGGAATTGTGGAGATCATTTACAAGAATTTCTCAAAGCCGTATCTCCCCGAAGCCTACGCCTCACTCCGTACTCAGATTCCGGCTCATGCCCACGGTCTGGTCCCGCTTACGTTTTTTTTCAACGACTATGCGCGTTATGACAAGCTGATTGCTTACGAAAGTTTCCTGTTTCAGTTTAACGAGTCAGAACGCAACAAGGAACGCCTCGCCGCATGGGCCAAAGCCGAAAACCTCCGCTTTATGCTGGTTGATTATAAATATGACCGGGCAGACTTCGTACCCGACGAAAAAACAACAAAGCTCGGCGATTTCCGCCGCACCTATACCGATGGCCGGTTTGCCGTATACAGACGATAAGGATCGCCCAAAAAAGAATTGGCACGAGCGGAGGGGAACCCTCCGCTCGTGCCAATTCTGAAATACCGTTGTCCCGAAACTAGACGTTAATCTCACCCACCATATCGCCCGGAATCACCCACTGATCGAACTCTTCGGCCGTCAGGTAACCCAGTCTGATAGCGGTTTCTTTCAGCGTCGATCCGTCGCGGTGAGCAGTCTGAGCAATTTCAGCGGCTTTGTAATAGCCGATTTTTGTGTTCAGCGCCGTAACCAGCATCAGCGAGTTGTTTACGTGCTTCGTAATGTTTTCTTCAATCGGACGGATGCCTTCCGCACACTTATCGTTGAACGACACGCACACATCGCCGATCAGGCGGGCCGAGTGCAGGAAGTTGTAAATCATTACCGGCTTGAACACGTTCAGTTCGAAGTGACCCATGGCTCCACCAAAGTTGATCGCCACGTCGTTGCCCATTACCTGAGCCGCTACCATCGTCATTGCCTCACACTGAGTCGGGTTCACCTTACCCGGCATGATTGACGAACCCGGTTCGTTGTCCGGAATAAAGATTTCGCCGATGCCGGCCCGTGGTCCCGACGACAGCATCCGGATATCGTTCCCGATTTTCATCAGGCTGGCCGCTACGGTTTTCAAGGCACCATGGGCTTCCACAATGGCGTCGTGGGCAGCCAGGGCTTCGAATTTATTCTCCGCCGTTACAAATGGCAGGCCGGTCAGCGCAGCAATGTGTTTAGCGACATTCTCTGAATAGTTCGGCGGGGTGTTGATACCGGTACCAACAGCCGTACCGCCAAGAGCCAGTTCCGACAGGTGAGCCAGCGTGTTTTTAATAGCCCGCAGACCATGGTCCAGTTGTGAAACATAACCCGAAAACTCCTGCCCCAGTGTCAGCGGCGTGGCGTCCATGAAGTGGGTCCGGCCGATTTTTACAACGTTTTTAAACTCCACAGCCTTGGCATGCAGCGTGTTCCGGAGCTTTTCAATCCCGGGAATCGTTACTTCGATCAGAATTTTGTAGGCTGCAATGTGCATCGCTGTCGGGAACGTATCGTTCGATGACTGCGATTTATTCACGTCGTCGTTCGGATGCAGAAACTTCTTCTCATCTGCCAGTTCGCCGCCCTGAATAACGTGACCGCGGTAGGCAACCACTTCATTCACGTTCATATTCGACTGCGTACCCGAACCTGTCTGCCAGACCACCAGCGGAAACTGGTCGTCGAGTTTACCGTCCAGAATTTCGTCGCAGACCTGACCAATCAGATCGCATTTTTCTTTCGGCAATACGCCCGCGTCGAAGTTCGTCAGCGCCGCTGCCTTTTTCAGATAAGCAAACGCACGGACAATTTCGCGGGGCATTTTATTGATGTCCTGCGCAATTTTAAAGTTTTCGATGGACCGCTGGGTCTGGGCTCCCCAATAAACGTGAGCCGGTACCTGCACCTTGCCCATCGTGTCTTTTTCAATGCGAAATTCCATAGTATAGTTAAAGAGCGAAAGAGTGAATGAGTGAATGAGCGATTTTGTGACACATCCATCGCCCGTTCACTCTCGTAAATTTCGCTGCAAAGGTAAAGCACAGGGCAATATCCTGGCCGGTAATTCAAAATTTTCCTGGTCAATCCCTATAGATTGGGGTTGATTTACTGGCTTAGAGTAAAGCCCCTGCCGCCTCGTCGATAAACCAGATCAGCTGGCCATCGGTTGGTTTTATGACCTGCGAGGGGTACTGATCCGGCAGGTATGGGCCTTCCAGAACCGCTTTCAGTGTTTCGGCCTTGCCGGCTCCGGCCACCAGAAAAGCCACGCAGGCAGCCTGATTGACGACCGGTGCGGTCAGTGTAATCCGGTACATACGCTGACTCGCCAGCCAGAACGCACTTGTCCAGGCATCCTGCTCATGGACTACATCCTGCCCCGGAAAGAGTGACAGCGTATGGCCGTCGTCGCCCATGCCGAGCAACACCAGATCAAAGGTGGCAGGCTGTCCGTCGAACAGCGAATGCAGGGTGTAGGCATACTCACGGGCCGCTTCCAGCGGCTCCAGGTCGGTCCGCATCACGTGGATATGCTCTTCCGGCACGGGCACATGGTTCAGCAACGTATCGTAGGCCATCCGGGCGTTATTCCGCTCATCGGCAAAGGGAACGGCCCGTTCGTCACCCCAGAATACCTGCCATTTCGACCAGTCGGTTTGTGAGCGGTACGGCTCAGCCGCCAGCAGCATATGCAGCGTTTTCGGCGTACTCCCCCCCGACAGCGCGATGGCAAACCGCCCCTGCCGCTGAATGACCTCGTTGGCATAGCCAATCAGCCAGTCTGCCACGCGGGTGGCCAGTTCGTCCGTTTTTGTTTTAATGATCATCCTGTTCTAGACCTTTACATTTACCCAATGGTGTCCATCCTGCGCGATCAACGCTTCTGCATCTTCGGGGCCCCACGAACCCGGCTGGTAGTTTGGAAAATCGACCGGCTGGCGTTTTTGCCAGACGTCCAGAATCGGGGTAACGACCTGCCATGCCTGATCGACCTGATCGGCCCGCATAAACAAGGTGGCATCACCCTGCATCACATCCAGTAACAGGGTTTCGTAAGCTTCCGGCTGCTGCCCGTCGAAGGCATCCATGTAGTTAAACACCATCTCGACCGGATTCAGCATCATCGACTGCCCGGGCCGTTTAGCCTGGAAGCGCAGGCGAATATCCATATCCGGTTGTATACTGATAATTAACCGGTTAGGACGCCATGTATCGGCCGACTCCTGCGGAAATGCAAAATGCGGGGCCGACTTAAACTCAATGGTAATCTGGGTCTTTTTCTGTTGGAGAAACTTACCCGTACGGACATAAAACGGTACACCCGACCAGCGCCAGTTGTCGACAAAAAACTTCACGGCGGCAAACGTCTCGGTCGCTGATTCGTGTTTAACGCCTTCTTCATCGCGGTAGGCCACTACCTTTTTGCCCTTTACCACACCCGCGTCATATTGTCCGCGTACGGCATTGTCGCGCACGGCTTCGTGCGTAAAATGGCGGATCGCACTCAGCACGTCGACTTTCTTGTTCCGGATTTCGTCAGCATCAAATGATACCGGTGCCTCCATCGCAATCAGACACAAAATCTGGAGGAGGTGGTTCTGTACCATATCCCGTAGCGCCCCCGACGTTTCGTAATATCCGCCCCGGCCTTCCAGCCCGACGGTTTCGGCGGCAGTAATCTGAATATGGTCAATATAATTGCGGTTCCATAGCGGTTCGAATAAGGCATTGGCAAACCGGAGCGCCAGAATATTCTGTACGGTTTCTTTGCCAAGGTAATGATCAATCCGGTAAATCTGTTTTTCGGCAAACAGTCCGCCCAGCAGGTTGTTCAGCGAACGGGCACTTTCCAGATCGTGGCCAAACGGTTTTTCGACCACAATCCGTACCCGCGACGTATCGCCGCAGAGGGGCAATTTGCCCAGATTAGTCGCAATATCCGGAACCAGCTGGGGCGCAACAGCCAGATAAAAAATAACATTCGCCTGTGTCTTCCACTCTTTTTCCTTATCATTAACCCAATCGGCAATCTTTTTGTAGGCGTCGGCATCTTCGCCATCCATGTTCAGGTAAGCAACCGATTTTGAAAAGACATCCCAGTTTGTATCAAGGTCATCTTTCTGCCGCGAAAATGCCTTAATGCCTTCCAGCAAGCGGTCACGGTATGAGCTATCGCTATATTTACTACGGCCGATACCGACCACAGCAAACTGCTCCGGCAGGTATCCATCGAGCGATAAATTGTAAAGTGCAGGTGTTAATTTCCGGTAGTTGAGGTCACCACTTCCGCCAAAAATAAAGACAATCGAGGCGGGTGGTCGTTTTGTAGTTGCAGTCATGGTAAACTGTGCTTGTTTTCTTTGTAACAGCCAAGCCCGCAAAAACGTTATATTCTGCGTAAAAATCGCCTTTTTAACATGAAATTATTCTTATGAAAATAGCCATTGGATCCGACCACGCGGGTTTCCGGTATAAGGAAGCCATCAAGAAACTGCTGACTGATCTCGGCCATGAGGTTGTCGATAAGGGCACCGACAGCGAAGCTCCTGTTGATTATCCGGTATTTATACGTCCTGTGGCTGAGGCCGTTGCGGCGGGCGACGTTGCGCGGGGCATTGTACTCGGCGGCTCCGGAAACGGGGAGGCCATGATGGCCAACCGCATCAAGGGTGTCCGGTGTGCGCTGTGCTGGAACGAAGAGTCGGCACGGCTCGGCCGATTGCATAATGACGCCAATGTGATCTCTATCGGCGAACGGATGGTCTCCGAAGAAATGGCTCTTCAGATTGTCCGGATCTGGCTGGATACGCCCTTTGAAGGTGGCCGGCACCAACACCGCATTCAGTTACTGGATGCCTGAAAAAAGAAAGCGACCCAACTATCGAAAAGCCATCCGACACCACACGCACCATTTTGTGGATGAGCTTTCCGAAGTTGAGTCGTTTCTGACTTGTAGAGCCCCCAGCTCTAATTAGTTACTTTCGTTGCCGTCACCTTAATTTTGTTATAATACAAGGTGGTCACTCCCTCGAATCCGGAGTCTGTACCCACAATGACCCATAACTCACCTTTATCGTTGGTTTTGGCCGAAAACGTTTTGGTGGCGTTATCGCGCTGAATCAGTTTGTATTGTGTTACGTCGGTTCCGGCCCCGACATTGCCCAACAGGATCAGGTCTTTACCGCCTTCTGCCTGATTACCCTTGTCAAGGTTGAGGTGATAGAAATCGTTTTCTTTCACTTTGACCGGTTCGGTTGCCGACGCACCCGCTTTCAGGTAAACACTGCCTCCCGGCGAACCGCCGATGCCAATGCTGTTATCGGCATACGTTGACGCCAGTTCAATATCAAACCGAAGCTGATAGGTAGTGTTGGCGGTAAGGCCGGTTACCTTGCGCTTCACAAACATAAACATATCGTCGCTGCGGTTACTGCCACTAATCCGTAACGCTTTTTTGGTCGTATCCAGCGGAGCCGGTAACGCGGCATGCGTCAGGCTAAAGGCCATGATACTATCCTGCTGAGTACTGTAATCGGTAAAATCACCCGTCCAGCTATCCATATTCTGCTTAAAATCAGAATTTACCACAACACCATTATCCGGGGTGACTGAATCATTATCCTGCTGACAAGCAGACACTAAAGCCGCTAAGCCAAGCAGGCCATACATGAATGTACGCTTCATAAAAATTGAGTTTGTTAAAGTAAAATCAATCCCGGGATCTGAGAAAAAGACCCTCCCTTCCGGGAAAGCGTTGGAATACCCGGGGCAAATTCCGGGCAGTGTAGCAGGCAACTGACGGGTAAGCTACTTTCTGTCAATGTACTAGGGCCGTAAAAAAAAATTATTTTTTCCGCTAAAACCGGTACGGTCTGGTCAATACAGAGTGGGTAAAACAAAAAATCCCTTGCTGTTAACAGCAAGGGATTTTTCTTATGTGCGAGTTGTAGTAGTAAAACGCCGGGGCACATCAATTTGTTTCCTGTCAGAAAAATAGTCCGATTATTTTTCACAAATATTCTCGTTATTACCAATTATCTTCGTTCGTAAATAAAAAGCCTTTCTTTTAAGTCTTTTTGCAAACCTAACTTGAACCAATAACACGAATGCCCTTTCTTGTTCTTGACCTTGAGATGACCGGCCCCGAGCCGGACTGGAATGAAATCATCCAGATTGGTGCCGTTTTATACGACGATGCCTGGGTAGAAAAGGGTCGGTATCTGACCAATGTATACCCCGAAAATGAAGAAGCCTTTTCGTCTTATTCTGAGAAGATCCACAATATCTCGCTGGCCGAACTGGAGGATGCGCCGATGATCTACGACGTTCTGCCCGAAATGGAAGAATGGATTATCGAACACCTTGGCATCCGCAAAACGCAGCAAACGTCTGATAATACGCCGTACCTGAAAAATGTCATTATCTGCGGCCAAAGCGTGATCAACGACATCAATTTTCTGAAAGAGGCTTACCGGCTCGAAAAACTGAAATGGCCCTACAGCCGCACCCTCGTTGACCTGCATACGCTGAGTTATTTTATCTTCCGTGTACTGAAGAAGAATAACCAGCGGGTTCCGGACCGGCTAAGCCTGACCGCCATTGCCGCACATTTTGGCCTTGAGCGGGAAGATGACTTTCATAATGCGCTGGAAGATGCCGTGTTGACCGCCGAATGCCTGAAACGAATTTATGCCATCGGCGATAAGATGCAGATTGCCTGATTACAGCAGCGCCGCTGCCGGAAATCCGGCAGCGGCGCTGCTGTGTCTGTCGGGCCTGTTAACTCTTCGGCATTTTCTCAAATAATTTGCCGACTGCCTGCTGCAACTCGTCATTGGCCAGTGGCTGCGAGGTGATTACCCGCGAAATAGCCGCGTCCCATACCAATGCATTCCGGTGTGCGTCAACAATGTGCACATTCAATGTCCCTTCCTGATAATTACCCACCGGCACTTCCTGGCTTTGCCAGTGATAACGCCGCTGCCCAACGTAAAGCGGTGCCTCCTGAATCGTTGTCTGACGGGTCTGGGTCTTTTCTCTGACGACCGCGCCTAAATTCACCAGCAGATCGGGATTATCGTTCGTCTGCTGATATCCTCTCCGTAACATCTGTGCGGCCACCTCTTTTTTAATACGCTCCATGGCGGCCATATAGTTGGTTCCCGGCTCCGAGGCAACCCGGTTTGTATCAATAAAGGCAAAGGTCCGGTAATCTGACCACGTTGCCGACCGGTCATTTTTGTTCTGCACAATCCGGTAGGGCGAGCAGCCGATAACGGTTATCAAAAAGAGCCCGATGATTCCTTTAACTGCGTTTTTCATGTTCATTAGTATTTCCTGTAAAACACGTTTAAACGCAGAACAGTTGCTAACGAGCCGCCTGTACCACCTTTACCGTCACCAGCAATTGCCCCAGATGCCGCATCGTGTGTTCGGCCGAATGGACCAGCAAACCCAATACAGTCGACGGGACCTGTGCACGACCTACGCCACGAAAATCGGTCAGGGTCTGTTCGTCGGTCTGGCGGAGCTGGGCGACCGCCTTGTCAACCTGCCGGTTAAATGCCTGGACCAGTTCCTGCACTGAGGTGCCGGTTGCCTGCGGTTTACCCTCCTGCGCCAATGCGTCGAGCTGCACCGGCGATAACATTTCCCCTCGCGCATAAGTATGCAACCGGTCAAGGACGCCCGTCAGATGCTGTAAATGAAAACCGGCCGATGCCAGACCGGCCGGCCGTTCCCACAACAGATCGTCGGACACCCCTTCCATCAACGCATTCACTTCTTCACGCGCCTGTAACAAGGCATGCGCTACCGGTTGTAATAACGCCGGCATATCGGGCAAAGCCCCCCGTAACCAGACTTCTTTTGTTTCTGCCATATGTATACACTTATCAAATCACGAAGGAAGCACTAATTCCATCAAAAAATGATAATAATTTCTTACACGGAATTATAAAGTCAGACAGGCAAAGCCTGCCAGCCATGTAAATAGACAAATCCGGTCATAAGTCCCAGTCGTCCGTACGGAACGGTATGACGGGCAGGCCCCCTTTACTGAACAGAACAGGCTCCGGTGCATCGCGGAACGCAAACCGAACCGCTACCGGATTGGCTACCGACGGGGCTGACACTTCGATCGTATTCCCCTTAACCCGTGCCTGTGCTTTGGTAAACACCTTATCCTGACCGGCAATTTCGAACTCCGTAATGTCGGCCCCCTTCACCATAAACCCGTCGGGTACGTTATCGAACAGTAACCGTACCACATTTCCGGCAATCTGCATCGAGCGGTATTGCGGGCTTTTGTATGGCCCAACCGCCTTGCCGTATGTCTCCGCCAGGGCGTAGTTGGCGAGCCTTAACCCGACTTCTTTTTTATATACCGGATGAATGTCCCTGATGTTATCAACCTGATCTGTAGTGATCACAATGCCCGATTTCGGCAGATCTGTGGCCCGTACCTGCGCCTCGCGCACGGCAGCAGTCTCATGTTTTCCGTTATAAGTGTACGGCGCAATCTGCACACTGTAAAACGGGAATTCCTTCTGCCACAAGCCCCGCCAGCTATCGACCATCACATGGGTCAGGTGGTAATAAGCACGGGGATCGTGCCGGTTCGATTCGCCCTGGTACCAGATAACGCCTGCTATCGGGAACTGCGTCAGTGGCGCAATCATGCCGTTATACAACACCCCGGCCTTATTCGGGCTCCACGGTGCCTTGCCGATGGCCTGTGCCGACTGCTTCAGATCAGGGTATAACATCACTAATGGCTCCGGTACCCAGCTTTCCATGTAGGATCCGCCCCAGCTTGCATCAATCAGCCCGATCGGCACATTCAGGGTTTGCTGTAGCTTCCGGCCAAAGAAAAAGCCAACGGCACTGAAGTTTTTCAGGCTGTTGGAATCACAGACGGCCCAGCTGCCCCTAACGGTCGACTGCGGATAATCGGCGGCTGTTTTCGGGACTTTCATGAACCGGATCATCGGATTGTAGGCCATGGGTAACTCGGCCCGGGCATCTCTTGCCCCATAGCCCGACATCTCCATATTCGACTGTCCCGAGCAAAGCCAGACCTCGCCGATCAGGATATTGGACAGCACGATTTTATTGTAGCCTTTGATGGTAATCTCATACGGGCCACCCGCCGCCGGCGTATGCAGCGTAACGCGCCACGTTGCGTTTTCGGCGCAGGTGATGCTGACAGGTTTGTTGTCCCAGCCGGCCGTAATTGTAATTTGCTCCGTAGGGTTAGCCCAGCCCCACAACGTAATGTCGGTCTGTTGTTGCAGCACCATATTGCTGTTCAGCATAGCGGGCAGAGACACATCGGCCCGCGCATAGGCTGCTGTCAGGAGCAGCAGAAAGCCAAAGAGTTGTTTCATGCGATTACGGATAACGGTTTTTCCATGCAGATGCTGGTCTCAAAACCAACATACGGCGGGTAATTGGCAGTACGGATATACCCCGCTTTTTGGTATAACCCTACCGCTTCGGGCTGTTTATTACCGGTTTCCAGCCGGGCTACTGTAAACTGTTCTTCGGCCGCCCACTCTTCCAGTGCCTTCAGCATGGTCATGGCGAGGCCGTTGCCTCTGGCCTCCGGTTTGACAAACATCCGTTTGATTTCCACTGCCTCACGTTCGGTCATGGGCCGGAAACACGCACACCCAACCGGTTGTTTATCCAGGTACGCAATGACCACACGGGCGGAGGTGTCTACCTTATTGAACCCGTCGTATTTGGCCTGATAGGGTTGGTACCGGATCCGGAGATCGGCATCCAGTCCGGCAATCAGCGCGATGAAGGCCGGATCGGCCGCCGTCGTTCGGTGTATTGTTACTAAACTCATGATCGTCGTTTCTGTAAAGAAGGCAAATCTGCCTAAATTTGATCGTACAACCGATAAACACGCCCAAAAATCGTTTGAAACCAACTGTGACTATCGAATATTGCCCGAAATGCGGCTGGCTCCTCCGGTCAGCATGGATGGCGCAGGAATTATTGACCACGTTTACCGGCGACGTGCACGGCGTACTGCTCCATCCATCGGAGGTCAGCGGGCGCTTCACGATCAGTATCGACGGACAGGAAATTTTTAACCGCAAGGTGGCCGGCCGGTTCCCCGAAATAAAAGAACTAAAGCAATTAGTCAGGGATATTGTTAATCCTGAAAAGAGTCTGGGGCATTCTGATAACCGGTAAAGCCGTTTTTGCCCAAATTCGGCTTAATTTTGTGCCTGACATAGGTAAATGCATAAATACCAACCCGGCTGGCCGGCCCATTACCGGTCGGCCTGACACAACTTAGTCAAACTGAAAAAATGGATAACGCAAACTTCCGACGCTTCTTTGGTGCCTTTCTGACCATTCTGGGCACGTTTGTTATTTTATTTGCGCTGGTTGCCTTCCTGAAAGACGGACAGGCCGTACTGGGCATGAGAGTTAAAAATCTGGGCGAAGCCATCGTACCGTTTCTGGTCGGTATGGTGTTCTTCATTGCCGGTGTGAGCCTGATCAACCGTACCTAGCCAGAGCGAGGCCTGACACACGGTGTCAGGCCTCGTTTTTTCTTCTCCAATATACAAAACCCCGGGTCATTTACCGGTTCTCTAATTAGCCAGATTAGCTGTCAGCAGCCACGTATACGTGTTGCGCGGTACGGGCAGGCCGTTTGGCTGAATGGCGAGGTACATCAGGTGCAGGTGCGTTGGTGACCTTGGATTATAGGCATTAAATCCGGTACGGCCTACTTCACTTATTTTCTGCCCCGCCCGCACCCACTGCCCGGGCGTTACGGCCACCACTTTGTTATGGGCGTAATAAAACAGACCGTGTAACACCGGGTCATAAATCCAGATCCAGTTTCCGCCGCGGTATTCGCTGCCGGGTTGCCAGCCGGTTTCAATACCCAGTACAATACCGGCTGTCATGGCCACCACATCTACCCGTTCGCCCGTTTTGTCGTCAACACTATCCTGATTACGGTCGGTGATAAAAATGTCGTGAGCCGGATGGCTACCCCGCACCTTATAATCGAACAGGTCGAAGCCTTTGTCGCGGTACCCCTCGCCATGGGTGCCTCCGATGGCTTTGGGGGTATAATTACGCAGCGGGAACACCATAGCCCCGACAGCGGCTTTCAGGACCGAAACGCTATCCTGTTTCAAGGTATCTTCGTCGGAACGCAGACGGGCCTGCAAACCGTGCATAATGCTGCTGAACCGCATCCGTGCCGAATCAGGACTGACCGTCTGCTCCCGGATTTCTACATAGAGCTGCTGAAAGTCCTGACAAAATTCGTACAGAGTCCGGCGATCTGAAGTATCCGCAATTACAGTTTGTGATGAAGCCGCATTAAACGTACCCAAAAGCACAGCCGCCACTAATCCCGTCAAACGCATGTATCTGGTAAAAAATAGAGTCACTAAATAGGTGATTGAGTTAGCTTGTCAAAATTAGGCGGTATCGGGCAGGTTTACCAAAAAAACAAAAATTTCTCTTGACTCTGACCTTGCGTCATAGCCTACATTTACGGCATCAATGCTGATCAAAACACGTATGCGCTCGTATTCTGTAAATAAACTGGCGAAACTGGCGGGTGTGAGTGTGCGCACACTCCATTACTACGACCGGCTTGGCCTGTTAAAACCGTCTGTCCGTACCGAGGCGCGGTACCGGCTCTATGGGGAGAAAGAACTTTACCGGCTACAGCAAATCCTGTTTTTCAGAGAGCTTGACTTTTCGCTGGCTGACATCCGCCAGTTGCTCGATGATCCGGACTTCGATCAGCTGGCGGCCCTGAAGGCGCATAAACACGCCCTTCAGGCACGCCGGGAGCGATTATCGGCATTGCTGATCACCATTGATAAAACAATGCTAACGTTAACAGGAGAATCAATTATGCTCACAGACGAAGAATTATATGCCGGCTTCCCGCCCGGAGAGGCGGAAAAATACCGGCAGGAAGCTATCAGTGCCTATGGTACCGCTGAAGTTGAGGCCTCAGAAGCCAGCCTGCGCCAATTAAGTCAAGCAGACCTGAACCGCCTGAAAGCTGAGCTGGAAGCCGTAAGCAAGGCGCTGTTTTCCAAACAACAACAGGCACCGGCTAGTCCGGACGTGCAGTCGCTTATTGCCAGACATTACGCCCTGATCCGGCAGTTCTGGGGTGAGGCTGTCTGCCGTAACAAAAACATGGCCGAAGCGTATGCCGGTTTAGGCCAGCTGTATGTCGACGATCCGCGCTTTACCCGACACGATGGTCTTGCCCAACCGGCCTTTGCGGCATTCATGCAACAGGCTATGGCCCATTTTGCAGAAACAACCCTGCGGGGAGGATACTAATAAAAACAAAACTCCCCGGGGATCTGAGATCCCCGGGGAGTTGATATATTGAGCCTGATTACTCCGTTACTTCTTCAGGTTTTTTGACGGTAATTGTGAGCGCTTCACCGGTACCATCGTAGTCGGCCATGAGGACATCGCCTTCTTTGAGGTCACCTTTCAGAATTTCCTCGGCGACCGGGTCTTCGAGGTACTTCTGAATCGCCCGGTTCAGCGGACGGGCACCATACTGCGGGTCGTAGCCTTTTTCCGACAGGAAGTCTTTCGCTTTTTCGGTCAGTTCTACTTTATACCCCAGGTTGATGACACGGTTCAGCAGTTTGCCTAACATCAGGTCGATGATACGGTGCAGGTCTTCGCGTTGCAGCGAGTTAAACACAATCACATCGTCCAGACGGTTCAGGAACTCAGGCGAGAAAGCCTTGCGTAATGCGTTCTGAATCGTGTTTTTCATCATCTCGTCCTGACTTTCCACTTTGGCCTTCGTACTGAAACCAATACCAGAACCGAAGTCTTTCAGGTCACGTACACCGATGTTCGATGTCATGATGATGATAGTATTCCGGAAGTCAACGCGGCGTCCCAGACCATCGGTCAGGATACCATCGTCGAGTACCTGCAGGAGGATATTGAATACATCAGGGTGTGCTTTTTCGATCTCATCGAGCAACACCACGCTGTATGGCTTCCGACGGATTTTTTCGGTCAGCTGGCCACCTTCTTCGTAACCAACATAGCCCGGAGGCGCTCCGACCAGACGGCTTACACTGAATTTCTCCATGTATTCCGACATATCGATCCGCACCAGCGCATCTTCTTTATCGAACAGATACGTTGCCAGTACTTTCGCCAGCTCCGTTTTACCTACCCCTGTCGGGCCGAGGAAGATGAATGAACCGATTGGTTTCTTCGGATCTTTCAGACCAACGCGCGTCCGCTGAATGGCTTTCACCAGTTTTTCAATGGCGGCATTCTGACCGATAACCCGACCTTTCAGTTCGTCGCCCATTTTCACGAGCTTCTTGCCTTCGTCGTTTGATACGTTGGTAACCGGGATACCGGTCATCATCGCAACCACTTCGGCTACGTTATCTTCCGTAACGGTATACCGGCGTTTCTTAGTATCTTCTTCCCAGGCTTGCTTAGCACGGTCAAGCTGATCGATCAGGCGTTTTTCCTTATCGCGCAGCTGAGCCGCTTCTTCGTATTTCTGGCTCTTAACAACCTGGTTTTTCTCCTTCTTGATATTCTCGATCTGCTCTTCGAGCTTCAGAATATCTTCCGGAACGGTAATGTTACTGATGTGTACGCGGGCCCCTACTTCGTCCATAACGTCGATGGCCTTATCGGGCAGGAAGCGGTCAGAAATATAGCGTTCTGACAGTTTCACCGCAGACTCAATGGCTTCCGGCGTATAGTTTACGTGGTGGTGATCCTCGTATTTATCCTTAATGTTGTTCAGGATTTCGATGGTTTCGTCGATCGACGTAGCATCGACCATCACCATCTGGAAACGACGGGCGAGGGCGCCGTCTTTCTCGATATACTGACGGTATTCGTCCAGCGTGGTAGCTCCGATACATTGAATATCGCCACGAGCCAGCGCCGGCTTGAACATGTTGGAGGCATCCAGTGAGCCCGAAGCGCCACCTGCCCCTACAATCGTGTGTAACTCATCGATGAACAGAATAACCTCAGGTGATTTTTCCAGTTCGTTCATGACGGCTTTCATCCGCTCTTCGAACTGACCACGGTATTTGGTACCGGCCACCAGGGAGGCAAGATCAAGGGTTACAACGCGTTTGCCGAACAAGACGCGGCTAACCTTTTTCTGAACGATCCGCAGGGCCAGTCCTTCAGCGATGGCTGTTTTACCGACACCCGGCTCACCAATCAGGATCGGGTTATTTTTCTTCCGGCGGCTCAGAACCTGGGCCACACGTTCAATTTCTTTTTCACGGCCGACAATCGGGTCAAGTTTGCCCAGCTCGGCGAGTTTAGTCAGGTCACGGCCAAAGTTATCCAGCACAGGCGTCCGCGATTTTTCGGTGCCTTTAGGATCCTTGCCCGAACCAGAGCTACCGCTGCCACCGAACATACCACGATCGTTATCGTCGTCGTCTGTTTCGGGGCCCATATGCGGACGGGTTCCGGATGATTGATATTCGAGCATCTCCTTTATTACTTCGTAGTTGACGTTGTACTTATTCAGAATCTGCGTGGCAACATTGTCTTCATCGCGCAGAATTGACAACAATAAGTGCTCCGTTCCGATGAGCGGGCTCTTAAAAATTTTAGCTTCGAGATAAGTAATCTTCAGCGTTTTTTCCGACTGACGGGTCAGCGGGATATTCGCCAGATTCTTGACGTTATTTGTGGCGGTTCCTTTGGTAGCCTGTTCGATGGTGATCCGGAGTTCATCCAGCGATAGGCCCAGTTTTTTCAGCAGCCCTACGGCTACACCCTCGCCTTCGCGAATCATACCCAGCAGCAGGTGCTCCGTACCAATATAGTCGTGCCCCAGCCGCAAAGCTTCTTCCCGACTCAGCGAGATAACTTCTTTTACACGGTTTGAAAATTTTGCATCCATTCGCTTTGGCTCTCCTGTCGTAAGCGGTGTTAATAGCTTAACGAATTTTATTTTGGGTTTGTTCACCAAGAGAAAAATGAGTGAATTGCGATTGAGTGAATCAGTGAACAGCTAATTAAACAGCCCGATTTATCACTAATAGTATATCTCTTGTCAAAATCACTAATTCGCTCACTTGCTCAATCACTAAATCAAATATCGCCTGGCTTCCGGCCCCTGGCAGAACATTATGTCCAGCAGACTTAAGTTTGGTACAAAATCAGGGCCAAAGTTCTGCGCATACGGGCTGGGCTGGTAAAAGGTATAGTTTCCGGTCCGTTTACGGGCATTGAGCCGTGAGCGTGCGTCAAAAATACCGGCAGCCGGGACCTTTTCATAACATTCTGTCAGGTTTACAGGCAGTTTAGTACGCAACCACTTCCGACAAATTGTCAGTATTTCCCAATTCAGATCGAACAGATACGTCCAGTTCTTACGGAAAACGGCCTGTACATCGGGGCCGTAGTAGTCAAAAAAAGGCGCTTTACCGTAGGCGGCCTGTAAACAGCGCCAGTGACGGTCCTGCCAGTGCTGGCTGTTATCTATCTGTACCTCCCGGATGGGCTGATGAGGGGCAAGGCTTTGTACAGGTACAGTCAAACAATCGATCTTATTTGCAGTCAGTACATAACACCGGTTCCGGTAGCTTTGCTTCTGGTAATGCTCATGCGCTTCAATCCATGTCTGATCGTGTGTCAGCAGTCCCGAAAAAAAGTCAAGGCCGGGCCAGTAATGCAACTCGATCAATAGTTCAGATAATTCAGTCGGCGTTTGGTACTTTTCCAATAAATCTACACGTAATTGTTCCCAATTAACAGAAAAAACCGATACAGTCAAATACTTTTGTGCAGAATTATGCAAATAAAAGAGGAGTAACCAGCGAATGTTCTTTTTCCGATTGCTTTCCCGGCTACCGTTGTTTATTTTATACCGTCTGGCCGACTTTTTATACTTCCTGCTCTACTACCTCATCGGCTATCGCCGGGCGGTTGTTGCGGCTAATATTGAGCGTTCGTTTCCCGGAGCTTCTCCGAAACAGCGTCTCCTTTATCAGAAAGGCTTTTATAAAAACCTGGCCGATCTGATCGTCGAAACCATCAAACTGCCTTCCTTTACCTCCGCTGAGCTGCAACAGCGCGTCCGTTACACCAACCCGGAGGTTGTAAAGCAATTACTGGAAACCAGTCCGGTCATTATTACGGCTTCCCACCAATGCAACTGGGAACTGTTACCGCCGGCGGCTTTGCTCAATGGTTTTCCGGCCGACTCGGTGTATAAGCAGCTGAGCAGTCCGTTTTTCGAAAAACTAATGCGCTCTATCCGTTCTACGTTCGGGGCCAACCCGATTCCGATGCATCAGTTACTGCGCGATATGGTGAAACGCAGGAACGAAAAGCGCCTCATTGCCCTTGTCGCCGATCAGGTTCCGGATATTCCCGAAAATGCTTACTGGACCAGCTTTCTGCATCAGGACACCCCCTTTTACAACGGTACCGAAAAACTGGCCCGCAGCCTTAAACTGCCAGTCGTTTTCGTCGAGATGGTCCGCGTCAGACGCGGCTGCTACGAGGCAACCTTCTTCCCGCTCGCCGAACCGCCTTACGAAACCCTGCCCTTCGGCGAGCTGCTGGAACGCTACCGCGACCAGCTCGAACGCAGCATCAATGCCCACCCGGCCGAATGGCTCTGGTCACATAAACGCTGGAAACATACCCGCGAAAAATTAATGGGGCAGGGACGTTTGAAACGAAACAGGGAAAAGTAGCGTACTGACCTGAAATGGTCGGTTTATCCACGATCTGTCTTTACGTTATTGGCTACTCCGTATGTTTTTCCAATAAAATAGCTGACATATCAACTAATTCTCAGAAAAGTACAATAATTCGATAAACCAAGTTGACCATCTGTGCGTTAACACATTCAGATAAATGTCTGCATTATATGGGCAATGGTATACGATTGATGACGGGACTTTGGCTGGTACTGGCAGGGCTTTTGCCTCAGGCTGCAGCGGCGCAAACCACCTTCACGATTTCAGGACGAATTACAGATGCATCGACGAACGAAGGCGTTCCGTTTACCGCAGTTTCCATCAAGGGCACTACAAGCGGCACTACGTCGGATGTTGACGGAAAATATACATTAAAAGTTAAGCAGTTAGGCGACTCCCTGCTGGTTGCGAGCCTTGGCTATCAGACCAGGGCCGTTGCGCTGAAAAAGGTAGCGGATCAACAACTGGATATTACGCTTCAGCCGGCAGCCACTAAACTTCAGGAAGTAAAGGTGTATGGAAAAGGCGGCGATCCGGCCTATCGGGTACTACGGCAGGCCGTTGCCCGAACCGATCAGTTTAACCCCGACAAACTTTCTGCCTATCAATACGATAGTTACACCAAAATTGAAGCCTACGTCAATGAATTCAGTAAGCCGCGTAAGCCCAATCGCAAGCCGGGACCGGTTGGCCGCCTGCTGGGCAAACTGCCTTCGGTAACGGACGAAAACGGCAATCCGGCCGTCCCTGTCTTTATTTCGGAGAATGTGTCGGAACTCTACCAGCGCAACCAGCCTGATTATACCAAAGAGCGCATTCTGAAATCACAGGTGCGCGCGGTGGGCATTACAGACGGCAGCCTGGTTTCGCAGTTTACCGGTGCCTCATTTCAGCAATACAATTTCTACCGGAATTTTGTCCGCGTTCTCCAGAAAGACATTCCGTCGCCCATAGGCCAGAGCTGGCAGACCATCTATACCTTCCACATGATGGATACCACCATGGTTGGCAATGCAACGGTATATGAAATCGATTTTGAGCCTAAACGGGAAACCGACCTTGCCTTTACAGGCACCGTCTGGATTGACACCCTGAGCCTTGGCTTAGTACAAATTGAAACAAAGGTCGGGAAGCGGGCCAATATCAACTTTGTTGACGAATTACGGATTGATCAGGAATGGGAATCGACTGACGCCGGAGCGTTGCTGCCGGTCCGGACACAGGTGGTCATTGATACCGACGAAGTAACAGCCCGCTCACCGGGCGCCCTGGTTCATTTCTTTGCCTCCGCCAAAAACATTGTTGTCAATCAGCCAAAGGAGCCTTCTTTTTACACTCCTTCCATTGAGCTGGCTGACAATTATAAGGAAACCTCGGCTGAGTTCTGGCAAAATGCACGCCCCGAAACTATGTCTGCCGAACAGTACCGGGCTATGCAGGTAGTTGACTCAGTCCGGAATGTGCCCTTTATCAAGTTTACCGGTGAGGTGCTGAAACTCGGCTTTAACGGGTATCAGCCGCTTGGCCGTTCGAATCTTGATTTCGGGCCGCTGCTCTACACATATGCCTTTAACTCCGTTGAAGGCAGCCGTTTCCGGGTAGGCTTACGAACCAATACCGGTTTTAGCCGCCGTTGGGTCTTTACTGGCTACGTGGCATACGGCACACTCGACGATCGCTTTAAATATGGCATTGGCGGTGAGTTTGTTGTAAAACGGAAACCCTGGACAGTCATTGGTTTATCCCATAAATACGACCTGGAACGCCTCGGGATTTCGGCCGAAAATGCCGGGCCAAGCTCCTTCTTTCTGGCCTACTCCCGTTTTGGCACCATCCGCCGGCCATATTTGCAGGAACAAACGTTTTCGTATATCCGCAAGGAAATGGGCCGCGGCTTTACCCAGATGATCGGCCTCCGCCAGCAGTCGTTTGACCCGCAGTTTGCCTTTGCCTTCAAGAGCCTGTCCAACGATCCGGCCGATCCGGCTATTCAGCGGACTTACAACACCACAGAACTGGTTTGGGAAACACGGTTTGCACCGGATGAAATTATCCTGCAAAACGATAATGAACGGCTTAGCTTCGGCGCGACCCGGAAACCGATCATTACCTTCCGCTACAATTTCGGTTTATTCTGCAACAGTCCGCAGCCGTATCATAAGTTTACACTTGATATCCGCCACTCACTGCGTCTGGGTGTCTTGGGCCGCACAACATACAGCATCGGGGCAGGCATCATTCCGTCGACACTCCCCTATCCGCTGCTGTTCATCCCGCTGGGTAACGAGTCCTGGTTCCGCGTCGATAATGCGTTTAACCTGATGAACTACTTTGAGTTTGTGAGCGACAAGTACGTATCGGCCATGATCGAACACAACTTTGAAGGACTGCTGTTCAACCGCATTCCGGCCATCCGCCGCTTAAAATGGCGGACACTGGCTACGGCTAAAGTGTATTATGGCGGCCTCAGTCAGGCCAACGCTACCCTGTCTCCTACGGTGGATGAAAAAGGAAATCTGGTGCAGGGATTCCGGACCTTCTCCCGCATGCCATATGTTGAGGTAGGCTACGGGATCGACAATATTTTCAAACTGTTCCGCGTCGATGCCATTCACCGGTTAACGTACCGTACGTCAAGCCTCGACCCAACCATTAAGGCAGTTACGCCGTTTGCGATTAAGGTTTCGGCCTGGTTAAGCCTGTAGGTAGACGGGCAATTCGCGGACCTGCTCCGGTTTAACGGCGATAAACAGTTGCTGACCAACGCTGACCGCCGGATCGGTCGTAAATAGCTGAAGCGGCAGGCCTTCACCGGCATCGGCCAGTAATTCGGTATAGCCTCCACGAAACAACACAGCTCTGACCGTAACCGGCACCCCTGCTGCACTCACCTCAATGGCTTCCGGACGGATACAGACCAACTGCTCAGGATCAGTCGTAGCGGGCAGCCGCAGTGTTGGTAACCACTTGCCGGGAATGATGTTTGCAGGTCCCGTCATTCGGGCGACATAGGCGGTCCGGGGCTGTCCGTAAACCACTTGCGGGCTACCCAGCTGAATAATTTCCCCGTTCTCCATCACCCCCACTGTATCTGATAAGGCCAGCGCATCCGTCGCATCGTGGGTTACAAACAGGCACGCAAACGAGGCCGGTTCGTCCGGTTCTGTCTCGCGGACCAGATCCAGCAGCAAGTCGCGGATATGCGTCCGGTTTGGCAGGTCAAGGTGACTAAAGGGCTCATCCAGCAACAAAACCACCGTCCGCCCGTCGGCCGACGGTTCGGCAATGGCGCGGGCAATGGCTGTCCGCTGCTTTTCGCCGCCCGAAATCCGGCGCGGTATCCGGTCGGCCACAGCCTCCAGCCGGCACAGGCGGAGGAGTTCATTAACGCGGTAAGTCTGATACGCCTTCTGATAATAGCGGACGGCATACGCAATGTTTTCGCGCACCGTTATATTGGGCATCAGCTGGTATTCCTGATGCACGAGCCGGATATCCGGATGGCCAGGCACCAGCTTTTCGTTGGGCGTGGCCACATGCACGTCGTTCAGCCGGACCTCGCCTTCGTCCGGATCCATCAGGCCGGCGAGCAGGTTGAGTAAGGTACTTTTGCCGGAACCGCTGGCGCCGACCAGGGCCATGATCTGACCGCTTTCCAGCGCCAGCGATACGTTCCGGACAGCAAACGTGTCGTTAAATGATTTGTACAGGTGATGAGCAGTAAGCAATCGAATACGGTTTTAGAACCGCAAAGGTACGATAATACCCGCTTACCACTTTATTTTTATCACTTCCGAACCAGCCAGCAGATACGCTCCGGTGCCGTATACCTCCCAGCTTTCGGCGCTGAAATTGCGGCGCGGGTCGGCTCCGATCGGCTGCACCCACCCCACGCGGCCTTCCGCCGACACCAGCGTGTTCAGCCCTTCCCATGCTTTACGCACAACCGGCTGATAGGTGGCTTTGTCCAGAATACCCTGATTAATCCCCCATGCCAAAGCATAGCAGAAAAAGCCGGAACCACTGCCTTCACCCCCCGGATACGCCTCCGGATCGAGCAGGCTGGCCCGCCACAAGCCATCGGCCTGTTGCAGCGACACCACTCTTTCGGCCATTTCCTTATAATTCGTCAGGTAAAAATCACGGGTAGCATGATTTTTTGGCAGCTCACTCAGCAGCCGGACCAGACCGCCCATGACCCAGCCATTCCCCCGCGACCAGAAAATAAGCTTACCATTTGACTCTTTTTTACCTTCTCCCTGCGCGTTGACCAGGTAATTGGCATCCCGTGCATAGAGGTGTTCGGTTTTGTTATACAGGCGTTCGTACGTTTCTCTGAACAGCAGGTCGTTTGTCTGAAAATACGCAGGATCGTTCAGGGTAACGCCTAGTTTAACCAGGGTCGGCGGGGCCATAAACAGCGCATCGCACCACCACCAGATAATGCCGTTTTTCCTGACCTCCCGCCCCGGCACTGTCCGCATCCGCTGTACCGTATCAATGGTCGGCTGAATCATGGCCTTGTCTTTTTTCAGGCGGTACAGGTCAATATAGGTCTGGCTGATGGCAATGTCATCGGCATGGTCGTAGCGACGGCCGGGTTTCCAGCCGGTACGTTGCCCCAGCGCCATGAGCGAATCGAGAATCAGCGGTGATTTAGTCGTCTGGTACGCCGCTACCACACCGGCATAAAACGCGCCGTTGGTCCAGTCGGTTGGGGCGTGTTTCGGGTTATTCAGCTGCCACTGCGTCACCTTCACCATTGTCGATTTGATGTACGCTTTGCTGAATACTTTGTCAGCTGATGGAGCCGCGTGTCTGCCGGTCTTAACAGGATCATTGGCCCGACCCGCTCCCGCAGCCCCCGGCGCAAGAGCAGTTGTCAGGCAGGCGATACTAAACAGAGAGCGGAGTAATATAGATACAGGTTGTCTCATAAAACTATGTAGCGTAGTATTTATGAGGTAAAAGCGGCGGAAGGGGGAAGTATACTAGATGCCGGATACTAGATGATGAATACTGGATGCTGGAAAGCCAGCATCTTAACTATCCAGTATCTGGTCTCAAACATCCGGCATCAAGCCGCCTCCCGTTACTCGTAGGCAATCCGGCTGAGGATACTGCGGCCGAGGGTTATTTCGTCGGCATATTCGAGGTCTCCGCCAATGGGTACCCCACGGGCAATCGTAGAAATCCTGATTTTATACGGCTTTAGTTTTTTCTGCAGGTAGAATGCCGTAGTATCTCCCTCCATCGTCGGACTGAGTGCCAGGATCACTTCCCGCACCTCCTGCCCTTCAGGCCCCTGTAAACGCTCGAGCAGCGAATCAATGTGCAAATCACTGGGCCCAATACCCTCTACCGGCGAAATAATTCCGCCCAATACATGATATAGTCCTTTAAACTGCGCTGTGTTCTCAATGGCCAGTACGTCGCGGGTGTCTTCAACAACACAGATTACGGCCTGGTCACGGCGATGGCTGGCGCAGATCGTACAAAGCTCGCCATCGGCCAGGTTATGGCACTTCCGGCAATACTGTGTTTTCTTACGCATGGCGACGAGGGTGTCTGCCAGCGCCTGCGTCTGTTCTTCATCCCGCTTCAGGAGGTGCAACACCAGGCGCAAGGCGGTCTTTTTACCAATACCGGGTAATTTAGACACCTCGTTAACCGCGTCTTCGATTAGTTTTGATGGAAAATCCAATGGATATCAGCTTGATAATAAAGTCTGTAAGCAGAAGGCCGGTATCAGGTATATAAGGCGTCCCGGCCAGTCAATACATCATTACAATACTTCGGCACTGATGCCCCGGCGACAGATTTCATTCCGCATCGGGACCAGCTCGTCCCATGAACCATTCTTCACTGTACACTTTCCTTTGTAATGAATAATCAGCGTACACTGCTCGGCTTGTTCCGGTGTATGGCCACAGACATCGATCAGGGTATCAATAACATGATCAAATGTATTAATGTCGTCATTAAAAACTACCAGGTTATAAACGTCGGTTTCAATGACTTCGTCCAGGACCGCTACGTCGTTTTCCTCGAAAGGTTGCATGTAAAAGAAAATTGTATTTGTTTAGCAAATTTACTGAAATTCGGCCACAAAATCCAGTAGCGCAGGATCCGTCTATCACCTAAAATACGGGGAGAAACCCGGTAAATGCGGTATGGATACGCTATAGAAACAACCCCGATCCGGCCGGAAAAGTTGCCTTTTTACTCAATGAACGCTACCATCGCCCTCGTCATTCTGATTGCCTATTTCGGGATG
Organism: Arsenicibacter rosenii; assembly: GCF_001870735.1. GTDB lineage: Bacteria > Bacteroidota > Bacteroidia > Cytophagales > Spirosomataceae > Arsenicibacter > Arsenicibacter rosenii. The sequence continues at coordinate 385,715 of NZ_MORL01000004.1, forward strand.
CTCATCACGGTTTCGTATTATACGTCGCGCGGAGCTGACACGAATACGTTTTTCACGGCCAACCGCCAGTCACCCTGGTACTTAGTGGCTTTTGCCATGATCGGCACCTCGCTTTCGGGCGTTACCTTTATTTCGGTACCGGGTGCGGTGGGTGCTCCCGTCGCCGGTTTTCCGGGAACCAAGGCCTTTTCCTATTTTCAGGTTGTGTTGGGTTATATCATTGGTTATTACGTCATTGGAACCGTACTGATGCCGCTCTACTACCGGATGAACCTGATTTCGATTTACGGCTATCTGGAAAAACGGTTTGGTTTCTGGTCGTATAAAGCCGGGGCCGGTTTTTTCCTGCTGGCCCGTACGGTTGGTTCGGCAGTGCGTCTTTACGTAGCGGCCGGTGTGCTCCAGCTGGCTATTTTTAACAGCCTCGGCATTCCGTTTGAAGTGTCGGTGGCCATCACCATTCTGCTCATCTGGCTCTATACGTTTAAGGGTGGGGTCAAAACCATTATCATCACAGACACCCTGCAAACTACGTTTCTGGTCACAGCCGTTATCCTGACTATCATCCTGATTTCGAGCGAACTGAACTTTGGTTTCGGCGAGATGGTGAGCGTGGTAAAAGGCAGCTCGTATTCACAGATTTTTTTCTGGGACGTTAATGATCCGCGGAATTTCTTTAAGCAGTTTATTTCAGGAGCCTTCATCGCCATTGTGATGACGGGGCTGGATCAGGATCTGATGCAGAAAAACCTGACCTGTAAGAACATCGGGGAGGCTCAGAAGAATATGTTCTGGTTTACGATTACGCTGACCATCGTTAACCTCCTGTTCCTTTGCCTTGGTACGTTACTGTATCTTTATGCAGAATCGAAAGGCATCAGCATTCCGGCCAAAACCGATAACCTGTATCCCGAACTGGCCCTGAATCACTTCGGGATGGTTGTTGGTATTACGTTTCTGCTGGGCATTACGGCCGCTACCTATGCCAGTTCTGATTCGGCCCTGACCGCCTTAACTACCTCGTTCTGCATCGACTTTATGAACGTGGAAGGCCGCCCCGAAACCGAACGGGCTAAAATCAAGCACTGGGTACATATCGGTTTTTCGGTGCTGTTCTACGTGGTAATTATTATCTTCAACCAACTGAACAGTCAGGACGTTGTAACGGCCGTATTCGATCTGGCCGGCTATACCTATGGTCCTTTACTGGGTCTCTACGCATTCGGCCTGTTTACCAAACGGGGCGTTAAAGACAGGGTTGTTCCGTTTATCTGCATTGTTTCTCCGTTGCTGACCCTGTATATCAATAACCATTCAGCCGAATGGTTTAACGGCTATAAATTCAGCTTCGAGCGGCTTGTTCTGAACGGGCTTATTACGTTTCTGGGCATGCTGGCGGTTTCGCACAAACAAACCGCCGAACAGCAGCAGGCCACTGCCTGACCGATCCGGACAATCCTTTACAGAACGCACCGGTATGCCCGCGCATGCCGGTGCGTTCTGCTTTATGTCCTATGGTTTGTCCTAAATGTCCTGTAAAAATTTCTATGCTTTTCTGTACAATTTCAACAAAAAGCAATACTCAACGGCGGTTCTGCCATCAACTATTTGGCTGTTCCCGCCAGCCTTTGTAATTTTCTTAGCATTTATGCGTCTTTATAGTACGCACAATTACAATTAACCTACTTTTTGTTTTCAGACACTTGTGGCTGAATTACCTGTTACATGGAAAGACGTACTGCATTAAAAAGCCTGGCTGTGGCAGCGGGTGGCCTCATCAGCCTGCCGGGCTGGGCCAATGGCTGGGCCAGAGGGTCAATGCCCGCAAACGGGGCTTTGCTCACTACCGCCCAGAACGAATTACTGGCCGAATTTGTCGAGGTAATTATCCCTGAGACCAAAACGCCGGGGGCAAAATCACTGGGTATTCATCAGTTTGTGGAACGTATGGTTACTGACTGCTATGAACCGGCGGCGCAGGAATCGTTTAAAAAAGGTGTTGGCATTGTGGAGGAAATGGCACAAATCAGCTACGGCAAGCCATTTGTCAGCTGCCAGCCGACGCAACGGAATGAACTGGTCACGAAGCTATCCACGTCAGCAGACGGGGGGCAGAAAGGCTTTTATTCGCTGGTAAAGGGGCTGACCATCCGTGGCTATATGTCGTCGGAGTACGTCATGACGAACCTGACCCATTATGAGTTTGCTCCTGCCCGTTATCTGGGCTGCGTACCGGTTGTGTCTAAAGCCGTTTCAGAGAAAAAATAAGTTAATCAGCTTCTCATTGCCCCTGTTATCATGGCAAATTTCAATATTGATGTAAAAGCAGCAACCACCTACGACGCGATTGTCATCGGATCCGGCATTAGCGGCGGATGGGCTGCCAAAGAATTAACCGAAAAAGGATTACGAACACTGGTGCTGGAACGGGGCCGCGATGTCCGCCACATTGCCGACTACCCAACGACGATGATGCAGCCGTGGGAATTCGAGCACCGGAACCAGTTACCGCTGGACGTAAAAAAAGCGAACCCGATCATTAGTAAATGTTACGCCTTTTACGAAGGCACCACCCAGTTCTTTGTTAAAGATGCCGAGCACCCCTATGTGCAGGAAAAGCCCTTTGACTGGATACGCGGCTACCAGGTAGGCGGAAAATCGCTGATGTGGGCCCGTCAGACCCAGCGCTGGAGCGACTTCGACTTTGACGGCCCGGCCCGCGACGGTTTTGCCGTTGACTGGCCGATCCGGTATGCCGATATCGCTCCGTGGTACAGCTACGTTGAAAAGTTTGCCGGTATTTCGGGCAACAAGGATGGCCTGGCCACCCTGCCCGACGGCGAGTTTCTGCCAGCCCATCAATGGAACTGCGTCGAAAAATACTTCAGCCAGCAGATAGCCGGCAAGTATAAGGACCGCCACGTGATCATGGGACGGGCGGCGCACATTACCAAACCGAATCCGATCCACATGCAGCAAGGCCGTGCTCAGTGCCAGCACCGGACTATCTGCGAACGCGGTTGTCCGTACGGCGGCTATTTCAGCAGCAACGCCTCAACCATTCCGTGGGCGATGAAAACCAAGAAACTGACCTTGCGGCCGGACTCGGTTGTGCATTCAATTATCTACGACGAGAAAAAAGGCAAGGCAACGGGTGTCCGCGTTATTGATGCCAACACCAAACAGATGATCGAGTTCTACGCCCGCATCATCTTTGTGAACGCGGCGGCCCTGAACTCCAACCTGATCCTGCTGAACTCTACGTCGAACCGGTTTCCGAATGGTCTGGGCAACGACAGTGGGGTGTTGGGTAAATACGTGGCTTTCCACAACTACCGCGGTGGTATCTCGGGCGAATACGACGGTTTCCTTGACTCGACAACGGAAGGTCGCCGGCCGAACAGCCCGTATATTCCGCGTTTCCGGAACGTATTTAAGCAGGAGACGAGCGGTCCGGCGTCCCGGTTCCTTCGTGGGTATGCCGCCGGTTTCTCGGCCGGCCGCAGTTCGCGGACCAATCAGGAAGGCCACGGTGTGAGTCTGAAAGAAAACCTGGTGAACCCACAGTTAGGCGGCTGGTATGTCGGCTCCCACATGATGGGCGAAACCATTCCGAAGGAAAGCAACTACGTGGCGCTCGACAAGGGTTTGAAGGATCCGTTCGGCATTCCGCAGCTCAAAATCTCCATCGACTACGACGAAAACGACGACAAGATGGTGAAGGATTATCAGGAGCAGATGACCGAGATGTTTACGGCGGCGGGTTTCAAAAACATCCGTGTCCGCGATGATCACCGGAATCCGGGCCTTGATATTCACGAAATGGGCGGCGTCCGGATGGGTAAAGACCCTAAAACGTCGATGCTCAACAAGTGGCATCAGCTCCATGCCTGTAAAAACGTATTCGTCACCGACGGGGCCAGCATGACCTCTACCTCGACACAGAACCCGTCCCTGACCTACATGGCGTTCTCCGCCCGCGCAGCCGATTATGCGGTGAAGGAGATGAAGAAACAGAATTTGTAATACCTGTTTTTCTGATAATACCCCGTAGAGACAAGGCATGCCTTGTCTCTACATTTTTTTATACCCCATCGTGATTTATCCGCTAATTTTGCCAGCCAACAATCAACGTACTGCAAACAGATAAGGCGTGCCTTGTCTCTACCCTGTGTTTCCGATGCAACGATTTTTTTTCCTTATTTCCCTGTGTACCCTCTCCATTCTCGTACGGGCGCAGGACCCGTCTCAACGCTATCCGATTATTCCGTTTCCGTCGTCGCTGGTGCCGGCTACCGGACAGTTTACCATTACGGCCAACACAGCACTCCTTGTTCAGGACAAACGGTTTGCCAATGAAGGACAGCAGTTGCAGGAACTGCTACAACCAGCCCTTGGTAAACAATTGACAGCCAATGCATCGGCTTCAAAAATCCTGTTACAGCATGACCCTTCCATTACGTCTGCTGAAGGGTACGCCTTACGCATCACGCCGCAACAGATTACCCTCAAAGCCGGTCAGCCGGCGGGTATGTTCCGGGCCATTCAGACCATTCGTCAGCTGCTGCCGATTGGTATTGAACAGCCCGCGAAACCCCTTGCCTCCCTGACGCTGCCGGCCGTTACGATTCAGGATCAGCCCGCCTATGCGTGGCGCGGTATGCACCTCGATGTTTCGCGGCATTTTTACTCCATCGACTACCTGAAAACCTTTATCGACCGGCTGGCGCTGTATAAGTTCAATACCTTTCACCTGCACCTGACCGATGATCAGGGATGGCGGCTGGAAATCAACGCCTATCCTAAACTGACCACAATTGGCGCATGGCGGACGTTTAACAACCAGGACTCCGTCGTGTTGAAGCGGGCGGTTACCAACCCCGATTTTGACTTGCCGAAACAGTTTCTCCGCCAACAGGACGGACAGACTCAATACGGCGGTTTCTACACGCAGGCACAGATGCGGGACCTGATCGCCTATGCCGCAGCCCGGCACATCGACATCGTACCGGAAATCGACATGCCGGGGCACCTGAGCGCCGCCATCAAAGCCTATCCGTTTCTGAGCTGCACCGGTCAGGATGGCTGGGGCAAAACCTTTTCGGTGCCCGTCTGCCCTTGCAACGAGCCCACATACACCTTCATGGAAACCGTGTTGAGCGAGATAATCGCGTTGTTCCCAAGTCAGTACGTGCATATCGGGGCCGACGAAGTAGAAAAATCGACCTGGGCACAAACACCGGCCTGTCTGGAACTGATGAAGCGCGAAAACCTGAAAAATGTGGAAGAACTGCAAAGCTATTTTGTCCACCGTATTGAACAGTTTGTGCAGTCGAAGGGCAAGAAACTCATGGTGTGGGACGACGCACTGGAAGGCGGTCTGAAGCCCTCATCAACGGTAATGTACTGGCGCAGCTGGGTGAAAAACGCGCCACAAAAGGCGGTCCAAAACGGCAATAACATCGTGATGACACCGGTCAGCCACCTGTATTTTGACAGCCCGCCGGGTAGTCAGTCCGTCGAAAACGTCTACAAGCTGCCGGTGGTCCCGCAGGATATTCCGGCCAGCCAGGCACGCCGGTTTCTGGGCGCTCAGGCAAACATCTGGACCGAGTACATTCCGACGGAGAACCGCGTCGATTACATGAGCATGCCCCGCATGACAGCCCTGGCCGAGATGGTCTGGTCGGCGAAAAAAGATTATCCGTCGTACCAGAAACGGTTGTTACAGCATTATCTGCGGATGGAACAAATGGGCATTCACTACCGGCTCCCCGACCTGACCGGCTTTGCCGAAGAAAATGTCTTTGTCGACAAGGCCGCACTCAGCATCCGGAAACCGCTTGCCAGCTACAAACTCCGGTACACCACCAACGGTACACCACCAACGGCAACCTCACCGGAACTGCCCGCCGCCCTGACGATTGATAAGCCGCAGACGGTTCAGGTGGCGGCGTTTACCCCTTCGGGTGTCCGTGGCGATGTGTATGCCCTGCGCTACCAACAGCAGGCTTATGCTCAACCCGTTACTCCAGCCGGCACACAGGCAGGCTTAACCTGTGACCTGCTGAAAAAATACTTTAAGGCGACCACGTTTATGAAGGACTTGCCCGCCGACAGCACGTATCTCATCAATAACCTGACCGTACCGAAAACCGTCACGGCGCCGAGCTTCGGCACTCGTTTCCGGGGGTATCTGCGTGTGCCCGAAACCGGCGTTTACAGCTTTTTCTATACCTGCGACGACGGCGGTGTGCTACGGATTGCTAACCGGCTGGTGGTTGATAACGACGGGAATCATTTCCCGATTGAAAAAAGCGGACAGGTCGCACTGGCGAAGGGCATGCATCCGTTCGAAGCCGATTTCATCGAAGGCGGTGGTGGCTTCACCCTCAAGCTCAAATACAGCGTCAACGGCTCCGCCCCCGCTGCTATTCCCGACAGCTGGTTTACGCATTAAGAATGAATAATGGTTAATGAGTAATGGATAATGTAATCGGCTCTTCATCATTGTACATTACTCATTGTTCATTATTCATTATCCATTGACCATTACTTTTTCTCCAGCCCGTCAATCCATGCTTCAATCAGCGCGACGCCTTCTTTATGGATGCTGACGCGGCCGATTTCGGGCATCATGATGCCGGGATGGACTGAATTCATCCGGTAAGTCATGATCGACGCCTTTCCGTGGCCCGGATTAATGTCAAACTTAAACGTCCCCGCCCCGATACCGGCGGCTACCGGCGATTTCAGCACGCCCCAATGAAACGGGTCCCGCTGCTCGTAGTTCAGGTATAAGCCCGAGGTTGAGGCGGGGCCTTTGGGGTTGTGGCAATGTCCGCAATTGACATCCAGATACGAACGGGCGCGGGCATCAAGTGACGCCTTCGGGTCGTGCATGGCCACAAGTGGCTGAATGGCCGCAATTACCTCCGGTGTTGCTTTCAGATAACCGACCTTCATCCAGCGTTCCAGTTGATTTTCGGTTGTATCGCCATAGGCGATGCTGTGGTTCAGTTGCTTGACTTTCGGACCGATCGGGACAAAGGCGTCTTTCTGGTTGTGGCAGCTTTTGCACTGATTCTTGTTCGGCATCGCATACGTAATCTGATGCGCAGCGCCCTGCTCGTCCTGCCAGCTTACCGGTATGGCATCGCCGGTTACCTTATAGTCAGCATCCGTCTGCGCATCGTTCCAGCGATACGGATACGCTTTCCAGACGCCATCATTTTTTACGAGCAGCCGCGTCTCCAGAATCCGCCGCTCGCCGGTTGGTTTTGAGAAATCAGCAGGGTAATAAAAGTTTTTGATCAGGATCGTTTTGTCCGGAAACCGAAGCGGGTCGTCAGGCTGACTGGCGTCAACGGTGGCGGCGGTACCCTCAGGCATCCAGACGAACCGCTTTTTAAACGCATAATCAGTAAATAACGTAGCGACAGGTTCATAGGGCAGCACCTTGTCAGCGGGCGTCAACTGCCGCATCTCCCCTTCATAAAAACCATATTCCGATAACTTCTTCAGCGGAAACGTGGTAAAATCAAGCAGTGACGGGTGTTTACCCGCCTGATTTCCCACGAAGCAGGCATGCAGCACACTACCCGCGAATACTACCACGGCTATCAATAATACATTCTTTTTTGCCATATCCATCCTTTCATATCCGATATTCCGTACGGGCGACCCCATGTGGTCGCCCATCTAATATGATCCATGTGATCGCCCATCTAATGTGATCCATGTGGTCGCCCATCTAATGTGATCCATGTGATCGCCCATCTAATATGATCCATGTGATCGCCCATCTAACCGGCAGGCACACATGTAACCCATGTGGTCGCCCATCTAATGTGATCTATGTGGTCGCCCATCTAATATGATCCATGTGATCGCCCATCTAATATGATCCATGTGGTCGCCCATTTATAGGGCCGGCGGTGCTGTCCGGACGTTTACCGTACAGCTATTAAATTTATTGACATCGTTGTGCGCTTTGATTTCCGATAGCTTACCGCTTGCCGGAATTTCGAAGCGCGTAAACCGCAGGTCTTCCTGTTTTTCCTGCACACAGATGTTCATCGGGTTCTGCGCAATGGATTTGCCTTTGCTATCGTCAATGATGCCGTCGTAGACCACATCCTGCGATTTAAAACACTTGGCCGCCACCAGCTTACCCATGTCCTTGGTCAGATCCGGTACACTGATCGAACGCTCAAAACTGTTGTTGTGCACATACACATTGGTAGTAAACGGCGACCAGCCCGGATGTTTCGGAATCGGCAAATCGGTAATGTGATAACTGGCAATGGCGATACCAATCGTCTTATGGTCAATCAGCTTGTTATCGAAAATATCGACTTCGTTACCAGCCAGCACAATAATGCCGCTTCCGGGTGGTACCATCGTAATGGCATTGCCGTTCTGACCGGCACTGGCGACGGCAAAGTTTTCGTGGTTATTGTTCTTAATGGTGTTCTTGTAGACTTTTGTCCGCGACCCAAACGGTTTGGGCAAGCCGGGGAGGTTAAAAATCAGAATCCCGCCCGTGTTGTTCTCCGTCAGATTATTGTATACCTCCGCATTATCGGAGTTTTCGATTTCGATGCCTGCCACGTTTTCAAAAACGACATTATCCCGCACAATGATATTCTCCGACTGTCCCACATAAATACCGGCATCCCGCGAGTGCGAGACCTCACATTTTTCGACCAGCACATTTTTGCACTGTACCGGATAAATCCCGTACGTACCGCTCTTGCTCAGGTCCTGATTGGTCCAGGTCGTGTTGATCCGGCGGAAGGTCAGCCCTTCGCAGTGCTGGGTTTTGATGCAGTCGCCCGGAGCGTCCATGACCGTAAAGTCCTGTAAAACAATCTGATTACCGGCAACCTTCATGCCTTCGCCCCCCGTTGTGATGTTCTTAAACGACAGCACCGTTTTGTACATGCCCGCCCCCTGAATAGTCACGTTGTTGACCTTATCGAGAATCAGCTGGGTATTCAGTTCGAAATAGCCTTCCGGAATCTGAATCGTTTCTCCTTCCTTCGCCTCGATGAATTTTTCGACAAGCCCCTCCATTTGTTCGGCAGAGGCTTTGGGTAAAGAAGTTACGTCTAATTTAGATTGCTGTGTACTCTCGGTCTGGCAGCTAAACAGCCATACGCTCAGGCAGCCAAGGCCCAGCATTGTGCGGGTAACTATCATGTGTGCAGTCTTTGTTTAGGAATATTTCACAATACTATATACTTTTTCAGTGACTTAAAAGGCTATATGCAGGTAAAGCAGCTATTGAATCCGGCCTCATTGACGTGCGCCGGTAACCGCGCTTATGTTCTCCCGCGCCGCTACTGTTGCGGGACGACCTTATTCTTTTTTCACTGTTCCTTTATCCATTTTTCTCACCGGTAGCAGGACGGCACAGGAAACATTTTTCATTAGAATAATCCATCTTTGTGCTTATTTTCTAAACTTATCATGAGCAATGGCGACCAGTAACCCCTCAGGTGAATTATGGCTGCGCTTTAAGGCGGGCGATGAACGGGCACTGGGTGAACTGGCCAGACTCCATTACCGCAGCCTGTATAACTACGGCCTCCGGCTAACCACCGATTCAGATCTTGTCTGGGACACGATTCAGGACCTCTGGCTTGAACTCTGGGATCGCCGCGACAAGGTGGGCGATGCGGTTTTCGTCAAAACTTACCTCCTGAAATCCCTGCGATACAAGCTATTACGCCGTCTACCAAATCAATACCCGACCCGTACGGATGAACTGACCTATACCAACACCCCTTCAGAATCGCCGGTAGAGCAGCAGATCATCGACGACGAAAGTATGGCCGGGCAGATGGCCCAGCTTCAGCGGCTGATGGCGTCGCTGACCAAACGGCAGCAGGAAGTATTGTACCTCCGCTTCTACCAGAATCTGGAAAACCACGAAATTGCCCAGATCATGGGCATGGAACGCCAGAGTGTGGCCAACCTGCTCCACCGCACCCTGAAAGAACTCCGCGAACACTGGTCGTCCAGCCTCCTGTTGCTGCTGTTACAGATGTGCTGGTAAGAGACTTGCACTATCCCCTAAAATTTTTTCACATTTTTCTGAGTATTGCCGGTGCATTGATGTCACTATGGGTTAGAAGGCCGAAGAAAGCCACAAACCATGATCGACTACCGCACATACGAAGCCGAAGACTTTATCCTTGATGAATCGTTCCGGCGATGGGCGCTTCAGGCAGACCCGCAGGCAACAGCCTTCTGGGAGGCCTGGCAGTTACAGCATCCCGACCGTGCTGATGTAGTCAGGCAGGCCCGCAGGCTGGCCCGTAACCTGTCTGACTATTATGCCGATGATGCGACCGAAGACCGTATTCAGCAGGAAGTGAACCGGTTGATGCTCGGCGCCCTTGACCGTTCAGCGCAGGAAGAAGAACCCGTCCGGCCGCTTTGGTATGCATCTCCCGTGTGGCGCTGGACAGCCGCCGCCTGTGTTGTTCTGCTGGCGGCTTTTGGTTATTGGCAGTATCGGACCGATACGCAGCAGACCGCCGTCTCCGGCACCTATGCCGCCCGCGTTGAGCAGGCCGGTAATGCCCTTATTGAGAAGACCAATACCTCGGCCCAAACGCTGAACATACTCCTGAGCGATGGCAGTGTCGTGTCGCTGGCCCCGCGCAGCAGCATCAGTTATCCGGCCCGCTTCGACAAGGCATCGCGGACGGTGTATCTGCAGGGAGAAGCCTTTTTTGATGTCGTCAAGAATCCGGCGAGCCCTTTCCTGATTTATGCCAATCACACCATTACCAAAGTATTAGGCACCAGTTTTGTCGTGCGGGCGTATGAAGACGAGCCGGATGTACAGGTCAGCGTACGGACGGGACGCGTGTCGGTATATGCCCAGAACGATTACGAACGGGCCCGGCAAACCGGCGACCGTCAGCTGCGCGGCGTTGTACTGACGCCAAACCAGCAGGTGACCTACAACATCAAGGGCGACCGGCTCGATAAAAGCCTGGTGGAGCGGCCCATGGCGATTCTGGCGACCATTCCGAGCCGCGAACAGACTTTCGACGATATGCCGATTGCGCAAATGCTGCTGGCGCTTGAAAAAACCTACGGCGTTGATCTGGTTTTTAACGAAGACGATTTAATGAGATGTCGGGCGACGATTTCCTTCGCGGAGGAAAACCTCATGGAGCGGCTCGATGTCATTTGCCAGACGGTCGGGGCTTCATTTGAAGTCATCGACGGTCAGATTGTTATTGACAGTAAAGGCTGTCAGTAACCCGTGTTGTGTATAACCCCTGAATACCGGTTATAAAAAGGGGTCAATGATGATTCCGGCATCATTGACCCTGTGTTTACCCCTGGCAAGGACCCCATTTTGGTGAGGGAGGGGGATTTTTTGTCCATTTCAAACCCAAATAGTCAAAAAACCTTTAAAAGTATGAAAAAACGTCGACAACCGTTTCGTCTGTTGCGTAGTTTTATGAGACTGACTTTTTACCAGTTACTGCTGGCCGCGCTCTTTACAAGCCTGGCAACCGCCCGACCGGTGGAAGCCCAGCGCATCATGGAGCAACGTATTACGATTCAGGCCGAAAACAAGCCCGTCAAAACCCTGCTGAACCAGCTCGGACGCCTGGCCGATGTGCGGTTTGCCTACCGCTCGGGACTGTCACAGCTTAACCAGCCGGTGTCGGTCAATGCCAGTAATCAGCGTTTATCCGACGTACTGGATATGTTGCTCAAGCCATTGCAGTTAAGCTACCGGCTTCAGGGCCGCCAGATAATACTGAAGCCTGGTACATCCACACAAACGTCGGCGATTCCCTCCATCGAACCGCTTCAGCAGGCCATTGCGGCCATGGCACCGGCCGACCGGACCATTACCGGTCAGGTGACCGATGAGACCGGCAACAAACTGCCGGGCGTTAGTGTCGTGGTCAAAGGTACCTCACGCGGCACAACCACCGACGCCAACGGCCAGTATAAGCTGGTGATTCCGGACGACAACGTCGTGCTGGTATACAGCTTTGTCGGCTCCGTCAGTCAGGAAGTGGCGGCAGGTAGCCGCAGCAGTATTGATGTGACGTTACAGTCTGATAACCGGAGCCTGAGCGAAGTAGTGGTCATCGGGTATGGGAATCAGGAACGCCGGAACGTAACCGGTGCGGTGGCCACTATCAAGGCAGAAGCCATCAAGGATTTACCGGTGACCAGTGCCGATCAGAAACTGGCGGGCCAGATTGCGGGGGTACAGGTAAGTCAGGTAACAGGGACGCCCGGCGGTGGTGTGGTTATCCGCGTGCGCGGAGCCGGTTCAATCGGTGCGGGCGACGACCCGTTATATGTCATTGATGGCTTTCCGGTCAATAACTCCTACAGCCGTTCATCGAATCCGCTGAGCCTGTTAAACCCCGACGACATTGAGTCGATTTCGGTCCTGAAAGATGCGGCCTCGACGGCAATTTACGGATCGCGGGGCTCGAACGGCGTTATTCTGATTACGACAAAACGGGCTAAAAACGGGGCCTCGAAAGTGGAGTTCAGTGCCTACACCGGCCTGCAGGTTATTCCAGGGCGTGGGAAAATCGACATGATGAATGCGCAGGAATGGGCACAGTTCCGGGTAGAAGCCCGTCAGGATCTGGCCAAATTCCAGGGCAAAACCTTCGACCCGGCCACCATTCCGGCCGATTATCAGAACCCTGCCGCCCTTGGCGCAGGCACCAACTGGTATGATGTTCTGACCCGTACGGCCCCGCAGCAGAGCTACAACCTGACGTTCTCCAAAGGCAGCGAGTCGCTTCGGTCCCTCCTCTCAGTGGGCTACTTTGACCAGCAGGGTACGGTAAAAAATACTTCCTTTAAACGCTATTCGGCCCGCCTGAATGTTGAAGGCTCGCCGCGCAGAAACATCAATGTCGGCCTGAACCTCAACCCATCGTTTGTCGACCGCAAGCTGACCAACACCGAAGGTCACTTCAACGACGCGTTGCTGACCCAAAGCCTACTGAACAGCCCCGTAGCGCCGGTATACAACGCCGACGGCACGTATAACCAGAACATTACCTCCACGGATCTGTTTGTGAATGCCAACCCGCTGAGCATTCTGATGGATACCAAAAACGTATCGTCAACCTTCCGGACACTGGGTAATACCTTTATCGACATTTCGCCGGTAAAAGGCATGCACCTGAAATCGACGTTCAACATTGATTTCACCACCGCCCGGTTCGACTTTTTCAAGCCATCGACGGTGGGTGCTTTCCGGAACCCGCCGCCGCAACCAGCCACCGGTTCGGCAACAGCCAACTGGCTGCTGAACTGGCTGAACGAAAATACCCTGACCTACGACCGCGATTTCGGTAAACACCATGCAGACGTACTGGTCGGCTATACGGTTCAGAAAGAAAAATTTCAGTCGACGACCACCAACGGCAGCCAGTTCCCGAATGATAATGTGCAAACCGTTAACGCAGCGACTCAGATCACCGCCAGCGCTGATTATCAGGAGTGGCGACTGCTGTCGTACCTGGCCCGTCTGAACTACAACTTTGCGGATCGTTACCTGCTGAGCGCGGCCATCCGCCGCGACGGTTCATCGCGTTTCGGACCCAACAACCGCTTTGCCAATTTCCCGTCGGTATCGGCGGGCTGGCGTCTGACAAGCGAGCCTTTCTTCCCGAAAGTAAACTGGCTTGATGAAATCAAAGTACGCGCCAGCTATGGTCTGGCGGGCAACAACTCCATCGGCAACTATACCTACATTCCCGGCATCAGTACCGACAATTACAATTTTGGCGGTTCACTGGCCAGCGGTTTTCTGCTTGGCTCACTGGCCAACAACCAGCTGGGCTGGGAGCGTTCACGCCAGTTTGATGTAGGGTTTGACGCCTCTATTCTGGCCGGCCGCATCTATGTGTCGGCCGAATATTACCAGCGACACACCGAAAGCATGCTGCAATCGCTGGATATTCCGGTGGCATCGGGCTTCTCCAGTGCCATCACCAACCTGGGCAATGTCCAGAACAAAGGGGTTGAGTTTTCGGTCAACAGCCACAATACGACGGGCCGGCTGAAGTGGGATACCGACTTTAACATTTCGGCGAACCGGAATAAAGTACTCGACATCGGCGGTAAAGCTCAGCTGATTTCAGGAGATGTTAGCACCAACATTACCGTTGTTGGCCAACCGATGGGTATGTTCTATGGCTATGTCTTTCAGGGCATTGTAAATACCCAGACGGAGCTGGATGGCATCCCGAAATACGGCGGACAGGTGGTTGGCTCAGTAAAGTATGCCGACACCAACAAAGACGGCAAGGTCGACGCCAACGACCGGACCATCATCGGAAGCCCGTATCCGACATTCATCTGGGGCCTGACTAACCGCCTGAAATACCGCGATTTCGATCTGTCAATTCTGATCAGCGGCGTGCAGGGTGCCAAAATCATGGATGTTTATAAGCGCTTTACGACCAACATCGACGGCGTGTTTAACGTCGAAGCGTCGGTAAAAGACCGCTGGCGGTCACCGGAACAGCCGGGTAACGGCGAAATTCCGACCACCAACGGCAGCACGTCGTGGTCGCGGGAGGTTAACTCGCTGTGGGTGAAGGATGCCTCGTTTATTGCGGTGCGCAACATCACACTCGGCTACAACCTGAAAACGCCGTGGAAGTTCTCGGCCCGTATTTACACCAGCGCCCAGAACCCGCTGCTGTTTACACCTTACAAAGGCGGCTGGCCGGAGCTGAACTTCCAGGGGAATAACTCGCTGGCTCCGGGCGTCAACTACACCGGCTACCCTGTACCTGTCACCTACACCCTCGGCGCTAACTTCCAATTCTAACCGACAACCCTTTCATGAAACGATATACTTTAGTTGTTGCCGCCTTACTCTCCCTGATGGGTTGTAACAGCGATTTCCTGACCGTGAGTCCGCAAACGTATCAGAGTGCGGGTAATTTTTTCCAGACCAAAGACCAGTTTATTCAGGCGACCAACGGAGCCTATGCCCCGTTGCAGTTTCTGTATAGCGGGACAAACGCCGGCCCCGGCGGTTCGTTCTGGGCCCTGGCCGAAATGCGTTCCGACAATACATCGTACCAGTACAATACCGGTGACCGTTCTGGTTTCCCGCTGGAAGAGCTGGACGAATTCCGCGAAATCAACACCAACTCAACCGTAGCCGATTTCTTCAACCGGAGTTACAGTGGTATTGCCCGCTGCAACGTTATTCTGGGCCGGATCCAGAACGCGCAGATTGATGCCGCTACCAAAACCCAGGTCATTGGCGAGGCCAGTTTTCTGCGGGCGTTCTACTATTTTAATCTGATCCGGTTGTATGGCAACGTACCGGCGGTCTTCGATGAAGTCACCTCAACCGATGCAGCCTTTGCCATCGCGCAGCCTAAAGCACCAGGCGAGATTTATCCGACGATACTGAATGATGCGAAGACGGCGATCACCAACCTGCCGGACAGCTACACGGCAAACACCGACAAGGGACGGGCGACCAAAGGCAGCGCGCGGATGCTGCTGGCCGAGATATACATGACCCAGAAAAACTTTTCCGAAGCGGCCAAAGAACTACAGGTTATTGTGCAGTCGGGCAAGTATCAGCTGAATGCCAGTTATGCCGATAACTTCAATATTGCGAAAGAAAACGGACCGGAGTCACTCTTCGAAATTCAGTATATCGAAGGATCCAACGCCGAGTTCAGCAACTTTATTTACACGTTTGCACCGTGGAATTCAGGATCTAAGGTAGCGGCCCTGGGTGTGGCCAGCGGTGCGGCTGCGGGCTGGAACATGCCGACGCAGGATATGCTCGATGCCTACGAAGCTAACGACCAGCGCAAAGCGGCCTCCATCGGCCTTGACTTCACCGACCCAGCCACCAACAAGGTCGTACCTTACGTCAGGAAATACCAGAGTGTACATTCGATCCGGTATCAGACGGGCAGCAACTTTCCGGTATACCGGTATGCTGACGTCCTGCTTTCGCTGGCGGAGTGCCTGAATGAAATCGGTTATTCGGCCGGTGGCGAGGCATTTACTTACCTGAATCAGGTACGCCGCCGCGCTGGTCTGACCGATAAAACAGCGGGCCAGGTGGCCAGTCAGGAGGCTTTCCGGCAGGCCGTAGCCAAAGAGCGTCAGGTTGAGCTGGCCTTTGAAAACCACCGCTGGTTCGACCTGCTCCGAACCGGAAAAGCGGTAGAAGTGATGACCGCCCATGCTGCCCGTGAAAAGGCGGCCAAGTCATACGTAATCAACACCGCCTACCAGACCATCAGCCTCACGCTGCCTTACCCGCTCCGCGAAATGCAGCTCATTCCGAAATGATTTCTCAGCGATGATATAGCGACAGAATGATTGGCATGATTACCTTTAGGGGTGTCGTGTCAATCATTTTTCTGTTTAATCCCGAAATCCTGTCAATCATAATCATCACAGCGACCAATCGAATCATAGTAATCCTGTCAATCATAGTCATCACAGGAATCATAGCAATCCTGTCAATCATAGTCATCACAGGAATCATAGCAATCCTGTCAATCATAGTCATCACAGGAATCATAGCAATCCTGTCAATCATAGTCATCACAGGAATCATAGCAATCCTGTCAATCATAGTCATCACAGGAATCATAGCAATCCTGTCAATCATAGTCATCACAGGAATCATAGCAATCCTGTCAATCATAGTCATCACAGGAATCATAGCAATCCTGTCAATCATAGTCATCACAGGAATCATAGCAATCCTGTCAATCATAGTCATCACAGGAATCATAGCAATCCTGTCAATCATAGTCATCACAGGAATCATAGCAATCCTGTCAATCATAGTCATCACAGGAATCATAGCAATCCTGTCAATCATAGTCATCACAGGAATCATAGCAATCCTGTCAATCATAGTCATCACAGGAATCATAGCAATCCTGTCAATCATAGTCATCACAGGAATCATAGCAATCCTGTCAATCATAGTCATCACAGGAATCATAGCAATCCTGTCAATCATAGTCATCACAGGAATCATACGAATCATAGTCCCTTATGCGCCTTCTCCCGCTCATCGTTTTCTCTCTTTTCGCGTTTACAGGCCCCGTCCCGCTCAACCGGCCAGCTGACACTGCCACTATGGTGACTGCCCCGATGGCCGCCCCGGCTGGTTTGTCTGAGCAACAGTTTCTGCGCCCATCGTCCCAGTACGGCATCCGGTGCTGGTGGTGGTGGCTCAATGGCAACGTCACCAAAGAGGTTATCACCCGCGACCTGGAAGCGATGAAAGCCAAGGGCTTCAGCGGAGCCTGTATTTTTGATGCGGGTGGTGCCGAACAACGCGGGAACGCCCAGGTACCGGAAGGGCCGTTGTTTGGTAGTCCCGCCTGGCGCGACCTGTACCTGCATGCCGTTAAAGAAGCTAACCGGCTGGGATTGGTGCTGAGCATGAGTATCCAGAGCGGATGGAACCTCGGCGGGCCGGACATCACGCCCGAAGAGGCGGCCAAGCAGGTGACGTGGTCGGAGGTGACCGTGAAAGGGCCAATGACTTACCGCGAGACCCTGCCACAACCCAAACTGCACAAAGATCCGTTTTACCGCGACATTGCCGTTCTGGCCTTTCCGGCTAAACCCACCAAACCAACCGCTATCAAAGACCTGACCGCCAAGTCGGGAACTGTTGAACTGGGCGGTTCTGCCCCTGATACGCGGTTCCTGCTGAACGATATTCCGGCCACGGCGGGCGAAGAACATGCCACGCTGGGCCAGATGCAGAACCTGACCGCTAAAATGAATGCGCAGGGCATACTTGAATGGCAGGTACCGGCGGGCGAATGGACCATCATGCGCTTTGGCTATACCTCAACCGATGCCGAAGTCTCCACTTCCAGCGGCAAATGGCAGGGCCGCGTCATGGACCACATGAGTCGAAAGGTATTTAACCGCTACTGGAACACCCACGTTGATCCGCTGCTGAAACTGATCGGGCCAATGGCCGGCAAAACGCTTCGTTACCTCCAGACCGATAGCTGGGAAGCAGGCGGCTGCAACTGGACCGACGAGTTTGCGCAGGAGTTTCAGAAACGGCGGGGATACGATATCATCCCCTACCTGCCCGTCATTGCCGGTAAGATCATTGAAAACCGCGACGCCAGCAACCGCTTCCTGGCCGACCTTCGCAAAACCATCAGCGACTGCATCGCCGACAACCATTACCGCCTGTTCGGCGAACGCGCCCGTCAATACGGCATTGGCCTGCAACCCGAATCAGCAGGGCCACACGCCGGTCCGATCGACGGGATCAAAAATTACGGTTTCAGCGAAATCATGATGAGTGAATTCTGGTCACCGTCGCCACACCGCCCGACACCGGTCAACCGCTTTTTCGTGAAACAGGCCGCCAGCGCGGCCCATATTTACAATAAGCCGCTGGTCGGTGCGGAGTCGTTTACGACCATCGGTCCGCATTGGAACGATGTGATCTGGTCGGCCATGAAGTCGAGCGCGGATCATGAATTCTGCGCCGGTCTGAACCTGGTCTACCTCCATACCTTCACCTGCTCGCCGAAAGAGATGGGACTGCCGGGGCAGGAATATTTCGCCGGTACTCACTTTAACCCGAACGTTACGTGGTGGGAGTTATCGAACGGCTTCATCGACTACCTCGCCCGTTGTCAGTACATGCTGCAGCAGGGGCAGTCGGTGTCGGACGTGCTCTACTATTATGGCGACCACGTACCGAACATTGCCCGCCAGAAAGCGGATGATCCCGCCAAGGCGCTGCCTGAGTTTGATTACGACGTTACCAATGAAGACCGCTTACTGGCACTTACGGTGAAAAACGGCCGGATTGTGCTGCCGCACGGACTCTCATACCGTGTCCTGGTATTGCCCGATCATCATGTGCTGTCGCTGGCCGCCCTCGAAAAAGTACAGGCGCTGGTCAACGCCGGTGCGACCGTTATCGGCCCGAAAACTGAACGGATTGTGAGTCAGAGCCATTATCCGGCTTCGGAAGCGAAACGCAAAGCCATTGCCGACGCGCTTTGGGGCGAATCGCCCGCGGCTGCCGGGCAACGCAAGGTCGGGACGGGCCGGATTGTATGGGGCAAAACCGCCCGCGAAGTGCTGCTGGCCGACGGCGTTAAACCTGATGTTTTATTCACGGAAGCGGGAACGAATCAGGTGTTTGATTTCATGCACAAAACACTGGCGACCGAAGACTACTACTTTGTGAGCAGCCAGAATAAAGAAGCCGCCACGGTGACTGCCACCTTCCGGATGGCCGGTAAACTGCCGGAGCTCTGGAATCCGGTCACGGGCGAAATCAAACCGGCTAAAGCGTATACACAAGCCAACGGGCAGACCTCGGTAAAGCTGGAATTTGATCCGTATGGGTCCGTTTTTGTGGTGTTCCGCAAGCCGGTTCCGGCCACACAGCAAGGTACTGCCCCGACCAACTACCTCCGCTACAGCCCTGTGGCGACGCTTTCGGGCAGCTGGCAGGTGCAGTTTGATCCGAAATGGATCAGCACCGGTCCTTCGGCGGTGACGTTCGACAAACTGGACAGCTGGACCGCCCGGCCGGAAGAAGGCATTAAGTTTTACTCGGGTAAAGCCGTTTACCGCAAAACCTTTGACGCCCCGAACCTGCCGGCCGGTAACCTGTTTCTGGATCTGGGCGAGGTGCTGGATGTCGGAGTTGCCCGCGTCCGCCTGAACGGCAAGGACTTAGGCATTGTCTGGGCACCACCGTTTCGGGTTCCAATCAGTGGTTTGGTCAGGCCAACGGGTAATCAGCTTGAGGTAGAGGTCATTAATACATGGCGCAACCGGCTCGTGGGCGACCGGGGCAAGCCGCAATCCGAACGCCTGACCCAAACCAACGTCACCATCCGCAAGGAATGGGAGCTGCTGCCTTCCGGTCTGATCGGGCCGGTGCAGGTGATGGCAGGGAAATAAGGCTTTTGTAGTGGTGGCACGAAAAGGCAGCCCTGTCAGTGGGGCGATCCGCCGCTCGTGCCACCACAGTTTTCTGTACATTTGCCTGTTTTCCGGTTAATACGAATGCTCATACCGGCTTATCAACGTGAACCTGCAACCGCTGACCGACCATTTTGAAAGTTACCTTCCGCTGACAGACAGTGAGAAACAACTGCTGAACGGACGCGTCAGCGAGCGGCACATCCGGCGCCGGCAAAGCATTTTACAGGAAGGGTTTCCGTGTAAACAATACACGTTTGTGGTTAAGGGTTGTTTCCGGATGTTTGCCGTTGATACCAAAGGGGTGGAACACAATATCCTGTTTGCGGCAGAGAATGAACGGCCGGAGGGACGGTGGATTGCCGATATCGGCAGCTTTCACGCCGGAACGCCCAGCGGTTTTTTCATCGAAGCCATTGAGCCATCCGTTATTTTACAGATTGAACAGCAGGATTTATATTTTCTCTATCTGAACATTCCCAAACTCGACCGGATTTTCAAGGTTATTGTCGAAAACAAATTTGTTGAACTGCAAAACCGGATACTGCAAACCATTAGTTCAACCGCTCAGGAGCGTTACCTCTCCTTTCTGAAACAGTATCCTGCTTTAGCCCGGCGCTTACCCAACGTTCAGATTGCTTCCTATCTGGGCATTACCCCCGAATTCCTGAGTAAAATCCGGAAAGAACTGGCCGCAGCATCTTAAACCAGGTTAAGGTTATTTCTTAAGATAGTTTATTGGCCGATCGCTGCCGTCCTGCCAATTTTGCAGCGTTTGCAAAACGATCCGACAATACGTTTTTTTTGAAACCTTAATCAACGATCACACATGAAAGCTGCTGTTGTTTATCAGCCCGGTTCACCGGAAGCATTTGTCCTGGAAGACCGGCCGATTCCTGTCCCCGGAGCCGATCAGGTATTAGTCAACATAAAAGCCTTCGGATTAAACCGCTCCGAGTTAATGACCCGGAAAGGCTTATCGCCGATGGTCCGCTTCCCCCGGGTGTTGGGTATTGAGTGCGCCGGTGAAGTTGTTTATGATCCGTCCGGTACGTTCCCGAAAGGACAACAGGTACTGGCACTGATGGGCGGAATGGGCAGAGATTTTGACGGAAGTTATGCCGAATATACCCTGTTAGCCAAACACCTGCTGCACCCTGTCTCCAGCAATCTGCCATGGGAGGTGTTGGGTGCTTTACCGGAGATGTTTCAAACCGCTCATGGCTCGTTGACTATGACGCTGGCTATTCAGTCGGGGCAAACCCTGCTGATTCGCGGCGGCACTTCGTCGGTCGGGATGCTGGCGACGCAGCTTGCAGCGCAGGCCGGTCTTACCGTTATTGCGACAACACGCAATCCTGCCAAAGAAACGGCGTTACGGGAAAACGGGGCAACGCATGTGCTGATTGATGACGGGGCGCTAAAGGCACCGGTAACCCAATTGGTGCCGGATGGCGTGGACAAGGTACTGGAACTGATTGGCACCAAAACACTCAGAGATTCGCTGACATGCCTGAGACCAGGGGGCGTTTGCTGCATGAGCGGTATGCTGTCCGAAACCTGGTCAGTGCCTGATTTTGCACCCATGGAGTTTATTCCGCCAATGACCTACCTCTCCGTATACGACAGCGGTCAGCTCCGTAGTACGACAGAAGCCTTTCAGCAGTTTATCAATCAGGTAGAAGCCGGGACGGTAAAGTTGCCAATCAGCAAGGTATTTACACTAGATCAGCTTGTTGACGCACACCTTTTTATGGAAAACAACCTCGCCGCCGGAAAACTGGTTGTTCTGACGTAATACCTTATCTTTCTGACGCTTGATATACAATAAACGCATGAAGTATAACTCTTTATTCCGGATTGCCGGCCTGTTATTCTTTTCACCAACCCTGTTTGCGCAGAAAATCCGTCTGGAAACAACCAACCTGATACCTAATCAGGCAACGTTTTCATTCGTAGCGTTATCCGGCAAAAAAGCACTGAGAGTGGTGAAAGATTCAACAGTAGAGAAAGTTGACGAACCAACGTTTATCCGTATCAAGGGTATTACCTTCACCAACGGCACCATTGAGGTAAAAGTCTTAAGCCGGTTACTGAAAACAGCTCCGTCGCTGGCACGTGGATTTATCGGGGTTGCCTTCCGGATCAATGACGACAATACCCGTTACGAAAGTATCTACCTCCGCCCGACCAATGCCCGCGCTGATGATCAGGTTAGGCGAAACCATAGCATTCAGTATTATTCATACCCTGATTATAAGTTCGATCGTTTGCGAAAAGAGGCTCCCGAGCGCTACGAATCCTATACTGACATGACCCTTAATGCGTGGATTACCATAAAAATTGTTGTTAAAGGGCAGCAGGCACGGCTCTTTGTAAATGATAGCCAACAACCCTCGTTACTTGTTAATGACCTCAAGCTGGGCAGTGATGTATCAGGCGGGATTGCCCTTTGGGTCGATGTCGGTACAGAGGGCTATTTTTCAGACCTGACGATTAAAGAGTAATGCCGCTCAGCAATAACTTTGTGCCACGGCAATCCGATTAAACTAGTGTTACCTCACATCGTACAAACACTAGTTAATCCTTTATTTTTGCAGCCTGCCATACACTATGCATTTTTCAGACATCCGGGTTATCGCGTTTGATGCCGATGACACGCTTTGGGTCAATGAACCCTATTTCCGCGAAGCCGAAGATCAGTTTTGCGGCCTGCTCGAAGACTTCCTCCCCCATCACGCCATTTCGCAGGAACTGTATAAGGTGCAGCTTCAGAATCTTTCGCTGTATGGCTACGGGATCAAAACCTTTGTCCTGTGTGCTATCGAAACGATCTGGCAGGTGACCGACGGCAAAGCCAATCCTGTTCTATACAGCAAGGCACTGGAAATCGGCAAGGAGATGATGGCCAAACCCGTCGTTCTGCTTGATCATGTGCAGCGCGTTCTGGAGGCATTTAAAGATGACTACCGGCTTGTGGTCGCTACCAAAGGTGACCTGATCGATCAGGAACGGAAACTAAAAAAGTCAGGACTGGCGCATTACTTCCACCACATCGAGATCATGAGTGAGAAAAAAGCACCAGATTATCAGAAGCTCCTGCGCCACCTCGATTGCCGGCCGGAGCACTTTCTGATGATTGGCAATACGCTGAAATCTGACGTGCTGCCGGTGCTGGAAATCGGCGGCAGAGCCATTCATATTCCCTACCATACGACCTGGGTTCACGAAACGGTGGACCACCTTGTCGAGCACGAAAACATGCTGTCGCTGGAATCGCTGCACGACCTGCTGTCGACCGGTCTGGTTAAAGGGCGTTGATTGTCTGCCAGTCGTTTTTGAGCTGCGCGAGCATCGCCAGCTGTTTATCGGCTTCGGCAATGAGTTTGGGATCATCAACCAGATCAGGCACTTCCTGCGCCAGCCGGGTCATTTTCGCAAATAATGCCTGCTGCTGATCTGCTTCGGGCACCGACACAAACCAGGCGGCTTCAAGGAAATTCAGAATTGTCAATACCCGTTCATACGGGTACTCGTCTGCTGTCCGGATGTCGAGCGCTTCTTCGTAGTACGACAACGCACGGGTGTAATTATCCGACAGTTTTGCTTCCGGGAAGTTGGTCAGCGCGTTGGCAAAACTGTTGCAGATACGGGCGTATTCATACGGATGCGTCTCCCGGGTGAAAAACGTCAGCGCCTCCCGGAACGAGCTCATAGACACGGCCGCCCAAACACTTTTCTTTTTTACCTCATCGGGTATTTCACTGAAAATTACGCCGAGGTGATGGTGGATTTCCGCAAATACGTCCGGCGCATTTTCTTTTGAAAACACCCTTAAGGCCTGTTGGTAAGCCTCCATGGCCGCGCGGTAAAACTGCGGATTCCCGTTCTGTGCCCATGTATACAACAGTGTTCCTTTCCGGTACTGTGCATTGGCCACCAGCTCCGGAATGGCCTCCTCTTCGAGCAGTTGAATAGCGCGGTTCACATAGCCGAGTGCTTCAGAAAAGCTATCAGCGTAGTTGGCAATCTGAGCCGCATCGATCAGTAACAAGGCCGCCTGTACGGACTGCTGATTGCGTTCGTAGTATTGCAGCACGTCCCACAACGTTTCTTTAATCTGGCTGAGCAGGGCCGGATCATAGGGGGCCGTGAGCTGTTTCATCCAGACGCCGTACTGTACATTTTTCAGTTCATACAGGGCATCCTCAGAAACCGCAAACCGGATACAGTCGGCCAGCAGCACTCCGGCTTCGGCCAGTTCGTCGGCATCCAGCAGCAGCGTTGCCCAGTGCTTCCCCGTAAATGCCCGCCATTCGTCATTGGGTGCCAGATCAAACGCCCGCTCGTAATACCGGCGGATAACGCTGTAATGCACAAAACGGGTCAGCTCGCCGTAATGGCCCAGCACGGCTGCATTGTGCCAGAAGCGATATTCTTCAAACGGCGAATCAAACGCCTCCGGCTCCTGCGGAAACCCGACGGCAACCCCGTGCTGTATACAGTTCAGCAGGTCAATATCGCGCAGTAAGGCAGGGTTGCCCGCTGCCTTCTCATACGCGCTTTCGTAATTATTCAGTTTGGTGTAGACGACCGCCAGCAGATTGTCGGGGGTCAGTACCAGGGGATAAGCAAGTAAATACGGAGGGGCTTCGTTTCGCCAGTCAATGGGAAGCCGGATTTCATGTTCCTTAACAATCAGATGCCGGGCCGCCTGCTGCTCACCCACCTGCAACAAATCGTTGATAAAAACGACCTCATTCAGCCGGTATTCGGCATCGATAAGCTGTTGAACGGGCAGTTTTTCTGCCTGCGGCACAAAAATGGTAAGCATCGTTTGGTTAAGGGTTATAAGCTGATGGCAATAATACCGGTTTCTTTAACCGAATAGGGCAATGCCCGGTCGGCGGCATCCAGATCGTGATCAATCAGCAGCTCCCGGACATACAGGGCCTTGTCACCCGCCAGGTTTTTATCTTTCAGCATCATCCATACCGGCTGGTGCAGCTTCTCAAAAAAAGCCTTCGATTTGGCGGCCACCAGCAACTGGCTACGCTCCGGATAATAAACCATGTTGATCTGGGGTTCGCCCTGCAAGACGTCCTGAAACAAGGCCGCCGGAATAATCAGGTGTCCGTTCTTTAATTCCATAACGCTTCCCGGATATACCCGACGACACGGTCACCGGCCTCCTTTACCGGCCCGGAAAGCTCAATGTCCAGCCGTGTGTTTTCGACCGCAATCAGGTAAACAGTAATATCTTCGGGATACGTCTCACGCAGGATTTTGCGGGCATAACTCAGGGCCTGATCCCATTTCAGGCTGTGCAGAAACACCATCGGGTCATCAATAATGGCAGCTTCTACCTCAGCAGCAGGCACTTTATACAGGGTTCCGACGGGTTCGCCGGTATTGAGCACCGCATCGACAATGATGATCCGTTCGTGGCCCTGCAACTTAAACAGCACCTCAAAAGCGGCCGTCCCCATATCGAATAAACTAACCGACCCGGAAGCGACATTCTCGTTTTGCAGCTGATCAATCACATAGCACCCGACGGCATCATCCGACCGGACCGGATTCCCAAACCCCATGATGGCGGTACGTTTCATTTTTTAATGAATGAACGAGTGAAAGAGTGATATAAAGTCGCTCTTTCACTCATTCGCTCGTTTACAATTTAAATTTCGCCAGTTCTTTGCCGGATTTCTGGTCGTGTGCATGAACGGTGCAGACGAGGCACGAATCGAAGGAGCGGGCAACCATGCCGACCTCGACCGGATCGTGCGGATCCTCGATTTCGGTACCTTCCAGCGCTGCTTCGATCGGCCCGGGGTTGCCTTGTTCATCATTCGGACCAACGTTCCAGGTTGTGGGTGCCATCACCTGATAGTTTTTGATTACCCCGTTTTCGATCTCAATCCAGTGTGCCAGTGAACCACGGGCGGCTTCGGTCGCTCCGAACCCTTTGCCGTCGCGTTCTTCCGGCTTGATGTAGAAATCGCCGTTCAGGTCAATTTCGCGCAGCCACTGGTCGATTTGCAGGTATAGGCGTGCCGCTTCGTGTACCCGTGCCAGTGCCCGCGTAAACACGTTCGGACCCATCTTGGCGTACACATCACCAAAAAGCGGATCGTATACCTGATGCGGTTCGAGGTTGTCGGGGTTTGCATTCATCAATACCCGTGCCAGCGGACCGGCTTCGGCGGCATAGTTCATGTAGCGGGGTGCTTTCGACCACGAATA
Organism: Arsenicibacter rosenii; assembly: GCF_001870735.1. Lineage (GTDB taxonomy): Bacteria > Bacteroidota > Bacteroidia > Cytophagales > Spirosomataceae > Arsenicibacter > Arsenicibacter rosenii. The sequence goes on from NZ_MORL01000004.1 coordinate 411,968, forward strand.
CTTGCCGGAGAAATCGGTATGCTCCAGATTTTGCGAGGCAACCGGCGTCGGCAGCGGCTCATCCCACGGGTGGGCGGCCGGTACGTTTTCAAACCACGTATGGGCCACATGCTCTTTGATTTGCAGATGATCAAAGACATGGTAGTTTTTACCGTCGTAGAAACCCGACCGGCTGATGAGCGCCTTGTTGCGGCCTTCTACTGTCGGATGCTGGTAATGATCTTTGTGCAGATAAGTCCCGTAGGCCACAAATTTGCCTACCCCCTGTCCGAATTTGTGCAGCCCGAATTCCATACCGGCACGGATAAACAGGCCTAAATCGGAATTGCGCTGCGATTCATTTTCGTCTACCCAGGCCATCAGGTCGTCCCACGTCTGAATCTGCATGTAGCGCTCAATTGAACAGCCAAGCCACATCGACTCCAGCCATTCCTTACGAAACTCGTTCATGATAGCGTGTGCGCGCGTAATGTCCTTGAGCGTGGGAGCACACATAACGCCACCCGGCACCATGTAGGACGAATGCGGCCACTGCCCGCCAAAGATGGCGTACACCTCAACCGGCCGGCCGGAGGTCACAATCGCCTTCTGAAACGATGTACCGACGTAGGCCGCAAACCGGCGTACAACCTCATCATACAGCGGTTTATTGGCAAATTTCTTATTGGCTAAATCGGTCGCGAAGATGGCATAAAACCAGCGCGGAATAGACTGGATGGTTTCCGTTGCCTGACCGATGGCGCGCAGCAGCAGGGCGTTTGGCGGCAATGTCGTTTTCCAGGCGGTATCCAGGGCCGACGAAGCACAGTACAGGTGCGAACCGCCGCAAATCCCGCAGATACGCGGCGTTACGATCAGTCCCGACTGCGGGTCTTTGCCTTCCATAATTTTTTCGAAGCCACGGAACATCGCTGCCTGGGTGTGAGCCCGCGTTACGACGCCGTTCTCCATGTACACTTTTACGTCAAGGTCACCTTCGACCCGTCCGACCGGTGAAATATTGAGTTCTTTCCGGATTGCCATGTTTGTGTAAAGTGAGAGTTCGGAATTACTTAGAGCCTTGTGCGTGTGCTTTTTCGATACCCACGGCCACTTCGGCGTAGTGCATCGTTTTCTCAAAACCGGCGCGCATGTAATAGCCGATCTTCGAATTACCGGCCGGTACGTCTTTCGGCAGGAAGCCGAGGTATTTCAGCGTTTTGAAGACACTCCCTTTTTCGAGATCGTGATGCGGGAAGCCCGGTTCCGTACACCCCAGACACGGGTGGTTGGCCCGCGTTTTCGAGGATTGCCGGTTCCAGAGAATCCGGTTGCAGCTTGCCCGCGTCATTGGTCCGCGACAGCCAACCTCGAAGAAAAGACAGCCATTACCCCGCTTTCCGAAGCCTCCGTCGACCTTATTGGCAAAGTTGACCACGTTGGTGCAGCCGGTCTGTACAAAGTCAGTGAAGAACGTTTTCGGGCGGTGGAAATCATCCAGCAGCACGTCGCCGATACGGCCGGTAGCGATAGCCACCAGAATCTGCGAAATCCAGTCAGGGTGGGCCGGACAGCCGGGGATATTGATAACCGGCAACCCGCCTTTCGACACATAGTCAGCGCCCAGAAAGCCGCCTTTTTTCTCTTTGTGAAACTGTACACCCGTTGACTCCGACGGGTTTGGCTCCACGGCCGGTATACCACCCCATGTGGCACAATCGCCGATGGCCACCACGAAACCAACTACGTTCGACAGCTCCTGCACCCAGTCTTTCATGGGCCGGTCGCAGAAATAGTTCATGGTACCGGTGTTTTTCGGGCCTTTAATAATACTCCCCTCATACACCAGAATATCGCATTGTACTTTACCGGCCAGAATGTCCTGCAACAGGTGGGTAACCTGTTCGCCTATTTCCAGACCTAGCGAAGGGTGCCACAGAATGTTCACCCCGAAATCGGTTACTAAATCGACCACAGTGGGTTCTTCAGCATTCAGGAACGACATGGTATTGCCGCTGCATGCCCCACCCTGAAGCCAGAGTACGTTTGCCATGATGAGAGGAGTCTAGTTAAGAGTTGGTTTGAAATTGCACTTAAAGGAGCATTTTTATAACTCCGGAAAATTAGAAACTATTTTCTAATTTGGAAAATTTTTTCTAATTTTTTTCAAGTTTACGACACTCCCCGAAAAAGGACTATGATGGTAATCAGTAGGGGTAATTTTACCAGTAGAGTTGCGGAAGAATCGTTACGGAAAACTCTTGTTTTCCCTGAGGAGAGAAGAAGGGTTTGATCAGGTTCCAGACCCCTGACTTATAGCTGATTTCATCGACTGATCTGGCCATCATCTGCGCTTTGGGAATAAAGAAAATCAGCGCCATCCAGATTTGCTCGGCCAGGGTTTCGTACTGACCATTCTGTGATTCAGGGAGTAAATCTCCTTTAGCAACCAGAAACTGCAGGCGGCTTTTGAGCTGAATCATCATTTTGGTCATGTTTTCCTGCCACTGCTGGTGATATGGGGTTGTCAGACCGGCTGTTTTGAAAAACTCAGACAGGTAGAAGTGATTTTTGGCAAAGAAGCGGTAATACTGAGCAATCTGTGCATCGAAATCCGTTAAGGCAGGCTGGGCGAGGTACTGCCGGAAAATCGTATTGAAGTCCTCAAACAGCTGTTCATACACCGATTCCACAATGGCTTCTTTATTCTTGAAGTGATAAGCCAGATTGCCTACACTGATGCCCACCTCTTCAGCAATTTGCTGAAGCCGGACACTATCAATGCCGTTTTCGTTAAACAACCGTACCGAGGCTTCCAGAATCCGTTGCTTCGTGTTATACATGGCCGCTTAATTGTGCGATAAATTGAGTGACTGAATGGTAATCGACAGCGTACCCCGCTGATCTTTAGCGGCTAAACGGCGCATAAATTCTGCTTTCTGGGCAGCGCGTTTAGGACATGGATGGGATGTAATGTTGCGGCGGATAAATTTCAGCGGATTATGAATGTGGGCAAATACCAGATCAACGGCCCACTCGCCCTTATACCGGTGAATGTTTTCAATAACGGCGGTGTCAGCCAGCCAGAGATCATCATAATACAGCCGGAAATCGGTCATATTGCCTTTTCTTTCGACAAAATACTGGCTGTTTAGCCCCTGCATTAGGGCTGTATAAGCGGCTGCATCTATCTGAAATTTCGGCTTCATCACACGTCTCTGAACAGGGTTCCTGAACAAAGCTACAAAAAAGCCGGTATGAATGGAAAATATTTTCTAATACCTAGCCTAAGGAATCAAAGGGGAGCTGCCGCATATACTCGTACTCTTCTCTCCCCTCAGCAGAGAAACAGGGCGACAGAATGGCCCAGATTGCCTGTTTGAACACGCCTTCTTCCAGTTCTTTTACCGGTGTCCCCTGCATTACCTGGTAACTCATCCAGGTTTCGGTAATCAGCAGGTAGCGGTCAGCCAGTTGCCCGACGGTATCAGGGGTGACCGGCGGCTGAAGAGCCCCACGGCTGATGTTGAAGTCCAGAAACAGCTGAATCTGGAGCTTTTGCCAGCCGATGTGCTCACGGTGTTTGCGTTTGATGGCCGGATAGGCACGCATGATTTCCAGCGTATCGGTAAAGAAAAAGCTATACCGCTGCTGAATCAGCCATGTGTTCTGCAGATGGCGTTCCAGATTGACAAACAGAGGCATCACCCGCAGATCGGTCAGAAGTTGCTGCTGTTGTAAAACAATCTGTTCATAGATAAACTCAACCAGATCATCTTTGGTGCGGAAGTGATACGCCAGATTGCCAACACTGAGCTGTGCCTCATCAGCAATATGTTGCAGGCGCACACTAACGATGCCGAAACGGTTAAATAAAAACAGGGCCGACTCAACTATCTTCTCCTTCGTTGTCATACCGCAAAGGTACGGTTAGCGGCCGTTTTTCCGGCGTGCAATGGCCTCCCGAATCCGGACAGCGCTTTCGTAATCTTCCTTAGCAATGACTTTTGACAGTAACTCTTCGAGCTCTTCCAGCGTATACTCGGCATAGGAGCCTTTTTTTTCGCGGGTTTTATCATCGGGGTAGTAAGCGGATTGTTCGATGACTTCGCCGGTGGCAAACAGTGGGCAACCCATCCGGACAGCCAGCGCAATGGCGTCCGACGGGCGGGCATCTACTTCCAGCTCGCCCGTCGCCGTTTTCAGCCAGACGGATGCATAAAAGACAGATTGCTCAATCCGGTTCAGCACAACCCGGATAACGGTAGCCTGCAATTGCCGGATGATGGAAGCCATCAGGTCATGGGTCTGCGGACGAAACGGCTGCATTTTTTCCATAGCAATCGCAATGGCCTGGGCTTCGGTCAGGCCGATAATCAGCGGAATCCGGCGTTTGGTTACGGTTTCTTCCAGAATCAACGCATATTGACCGGCTTGTGACTGACTTTCTGATAAGGCAATAATCCAGAGTTCGTGGAGAGAGGACATTTGGTAAAGAGTGAAAGAGCGAAAGACTGAAAGAGCGGCCGGCCCGCCGTTGCGGTGAACGAGCTACAGGCTGTGGCAAGGCACTTAAGTCATTCGCTGCATAAAGAGGGTGCCGGCTTTACTGATAACTGATTGCTAGCTCAGGTTCGCTTTGAGGAATGAGCAGAGGTGGCCGATGTCGTCGAAGGGCGAAATAACCCATCCTTCGCAGGACAACCGGTACAGGTCACGGCTTTCCACTTCGATCCGGAAATTTTTTTCCAGATCAAAATACTTCCCGTCACGGTTGACGACCGTGATATTCATTTCCCTCAGGGCGTAAGCAACAAAATCTGCTTCGTTGTACTGCATATTCAACTCAGATGTTCAACAATGACAAAAAGCCCTAATCCGATACACAACAGGGCCGACACCAGTGTGATACCCATACGCACGGATGGGTGCCGGATGATTCGTCCGGACAGCGGAACGCTGAACAAACCGGCCGCCAGCATCATACCGGCAATTGATCCGACACCAAAAATTGTCAGATAAATAAGCCCGCCCAGGGTTCCGTTAATGGTTGTCAGCACCGACAAAATCAGCGCTCCGCTCCCCGCCAGCCCATGGACAAGCCCAACCCCATACGCCAGCTTATGGGCATGCGTATGGCCGTTGTGGGCGTGTACTTGTGGTTTAGCACCCTGCACGAGACTGTTTAACCGGAACCCTCCTAACATGATCAGCATTCCGCCGACACCGGCCTCAAGGTACCGGAATGCTTCCTCCCTGACGGCAAACCGGCCCAACAGAAACACTCCGCCCACAAGTAAAATGGTTGAGGTATGCCCGAGACCCCAGTAAATACCGTCCTTCACAGCGGTCTGCAGGTTATTCCGTCGGGTGACAATGCTGCTCACCGCTACCAGATGGTCGGCTTCAAAGGCGTGAGTAAACCCAACCACACCCGCGAAAAGTAACGATACTAACTCCATAGCGGCGTTTCGGTTAACTGATAAAGAATAATCCGGTGGTTGCCGGTATCGGCAACGGCCAGCCGGTCTCCGTCGATGCAGATTGAAAAGGGCCAGTAGAGTTGTTTGTCAGTACCGTACCGGGTATTGGCATTTTCGCTGCCGGTCCGGAAATCGGCATGACCGATCAGGTTGTCAGCCGGCGCAGCGTGTTGATCCGGTACGGTGCCGAACCAGAGCAACCGGCTGTTGCCGGTATCAGCCACGAAAAGGCCGTCGCCGTAAAAAAAGGCGTCGTAGGTCCAGCTAAGTGTATTTTGGGCCGGAAAAAGTCCGTACTGGTTCATACCATTGGCCTCGAACGACGGTTGGCCAATAATCACATCGGCTGGTTGTGTAAAGGCCGTCTGCCAGTTGTTCCATACCATGGTCCGGTAATACTGCGTGTCTGCTACAAGCATTTGTCCGGCAGGCGAAACCCGCACGGCATACGGCCAGATGGGGCTCAGCGGCTCATAATCGCGTTCGGTAAATGAGGCTTTGCCGATTACTTCATCGGCCGGAGCAAAGTTTTCGGTTGGAATGGCGTGGTAAAACAAAATCCGCCGGTTGCCGGTATCACACACCCAAAGCCGCTGCCCGTCCGAAAACACACCGTATGGCCAGTTCAGCGTCTGTGCCGCCGGACTTGCGCCAATACCGTTGACATTCGGCTGATTATGGGCGAAGTCCGGTTGGCCCAGCACGACATCAGCTGCCTGACCATGCTGCGTCGGGAAGTGGTGCCAGATCAATACCCGGTGGTTCCAGGCATCAGCAACGATCAGCCGCTGCCCGTCCGACCAGATGCCCGACGGGTATTGCAGGGTTTGCGCGCTGACACCCGCCCCGCCGTTACGGCCGGTATGCGTGGCCGACTCCTGCCCCAGCACCACATCAGCAGAGGCATAGTCCGCATCCGGCAGGTTGTTCCAGATAAAAACACGGTTCTGTCCCGTATCAGCCACAATCAGCTTCTGTCCGGCAATCCAGACGCCCCTCGGGGCAAGCAGCGGATTCCCTGCTTCGCCCCGGAAAATTGCGGCCGAACTGACCAGAGATTCACGGCCGGCAACAGAGGCGGTTACGTTGATGTCCATATCAGCAGATGCGGGGTAATTGTTCGCCAACCAGCATATTCACCACCCGGCGGCCACCGATCCGGCTCGTCAGGACCACCTGCCGGGGATGATCCGCCACCATCTCACCGATGATGGCCGCGCCGTCTCCGTGGGGTAGTGTCTGCAACCGGGCTACCAGCGCATCGGCCATATCAGCCGCGACAACGGCCATAAATACGCCTTCGTTGGCCACATACAGCGGGTCGAGGCCCAGCAGCTCACAGGCACCCGCCACCTCATCGTGCACCGGAATCTGTGCCTGGCGGATGTCTGCGCCCAGGTTTGTATCTCGGGCAATCTCGTTCAGAACCGTTGCCACGCCACCCCGTGTCGGATCGCGCAGCAGGTGAATGGCTTCGCCAAACTCATCAAGCAACGTCTTTACGGTATGGTTCAGGCTAGTCGTATCGCTCACAATATCCGTCTCAAAATCAAGCCCTTCCCGCACTGACATGATAGCAATGCCGTGGGTAGCAACCGGCCCTGAGACGATGATTTTATCGCCGGCGGTTACGCGTCGGGCCGAAATCGCCGCTTTCGGATGTACCTGCCCGATACCGGATGTGTTGATAAAGATTTTATCGCCTTTTCCTTTTTCGACCACCTTCGTGTCGCCCGTCACGATCTGTACTCCTGCCCGGTCAGCGGCCGTCCGGATAGCCACCAGAATATCCCGGAACTCGTGCATGGTCAGGCCCTCTTCGATAATAAAACTCAGTGACAGATATGCCGGAATAGCCCCGCACATCGCCAGATCGTTGACCGTGCCGTTGACCGCCAGCTCCCCGATGTTGCCGCCCGGAAAAAAGACCGGCGAAATCACGTAGCTATCCGTAGAAAACGCAAGCGGGCCGGTCAGTGTAAAAACGGCGCCGTCATGATGCGTATCGAGCAGCGGGTTTTTCAGCACCGAAAACACCCCCGATTCCAGTAATTTATTGGTTAAGAGTCCCCCCGACCCATGCCCCAGCGTAATGACCTCAAAGTCAAACTGCGGCATCGGACAGGCGAGATTGGTTATCGATGTCATAAGTGGGTAATGAATAATGAACAATGAATAATGGACCAGGCGCTAAGCCCTTCGCTTCTACACCTCCGCGTAGTGATAATAGGCTGCGCAAGCCCCTTCGGAGGAGACCATGGGAGCCCCCAACGGATTTTCCGGCGTACAGGCTTTACCGAACTGGCTGCATTCCACCGGCTTTCGGATGCCTTTCAGCACCAGTCCGGCAATGCAGTCGGCGCATTCCGGTGCTTTAGCAATGCGGACATCAAACTTCTTACCGGCATCAAACGCAGCCAGTTCGGGGCGAACCTCCCAGCCACTCATCGGAATGGTACCGATGCCCCGCCATTCACGGTCAGCGACAGTAAACACCTGTCCGATCACCTTCCGGGCGTCCGGATTGCCTTCCGCCTTCACTACGCGGCTGTATTGGTTTTCCAGATTAGCCTTGCCCGCCTCCAGCTGGCGAACCGTCATCAGAATGCCATGCAGCAGGTCTACCGGCTCAAAACCGGTCACAACAATCGGAATGTTATACTGCTCAACCAGCGCATAGTACTCCCCGACTCCCATGATCGTGCAGACGTGGCCGGCTGCCAGAAAAGCCTGAATGCGCACCTCATCGTCGTTCATTACCGCCGCAATCGCGGGTGGTACCAGCACGTGCGAGGCCAGAATCGAGTAATTGGTCAGGCCCAGACGCTGTGCCTGTAAAACCGACAGCGCATTGGCCGGAGCAGTTGTTTCAAAACCAACGGCAAAAAACACCACTTCACGGTCCGGGTTTTCCTGCGCCAGCCGGACCGCTTCGAGCGGTGAGTACAGAATCCGGACATCAGCACCGTTCGCCTTGGCTTCCAGTAAACTTTTAGTTGAGCCCGGCACCCGGATCATATCACCGAATGAGCACAGCATTACCCCTTTTTCTTCGGCCAGATAAACGGCTTTGTCGATCAGGTTCAGCGGTGTAACACAGACCGGACAGCCGGGACCGTGCACCATCTGTACCGCTTCCGGCAACAGGTTGAGTATTCCGTTTTTTACCAGACTGTGCGTCTGTCCGCCACATACTTCCATGATTGTCCACGGGCGGGTGACGGTCTTCCGGATTTCATCAAGGTATTGGGCAACCAGTGCAGGATCGCGGTATTCGGTCAGGAATTTCATCGGTCAGTATCCGGATTAGGGGCGTCAATCTGGCTGGCGTCAATCAGTTCATCGAGTTCGCCGATCTCCTGAAGGTACCGGAAGCTTTTTTCGGCTTCCTCTTCATCCACCACACTGATCGCGACACCCACGTGCACCAGTACATAATCACCGACCTGCGCATGAGGTACCATATCCAGACTAGCGTCTTTGGTGATACCACCGAACAGCACTTTCGCCATGCGTACGGCACCGCCATACTGGTAGTCAATCGACTTTATTTTTCCCGGAATTGCCAGACACATTGTTACCGTGGGTTTGAGGATTGAAGAAAGTCAAAGCTAGTTATTTGTCCAGGCGGAGTAAAGAAACGAGCCTTTTATTAGAAAAGTTTTTCTAATCCCGCTCAGACATCGTAGTGACAACGGCATCCAGTGCAAGCTGCCCCAGGGAGATGCATTCGTCGTTTGGCGATAATTGCTGATGAAAGTAGAGCACATGGTCTGCTCCGAGACGGTCAATGAGCAAATCAACCAGCACGGCATTCTGAAACACCCCGCCACTGAATGCCAGCCGACGGCAGTCGGTGGCGGCGGCCACCAGCCGAATCCATTCGACCAGGGAGACATGAAAACGGGCTGCCAGATACGGAACCGGTTGAGCGGATACCCGTTCGCCGAGCAGTACACCAATCCAGCTTGCCGGATCCGGTGCGAATGAGGTCAGCGTTTCGTGGCCATGTTTGCCGATATACGCTCCGGCTGCTTCTTCCAGCTGCAGCGCCGCTTCTCCCTCATAGGTATTGTTTCCTGCTAACCCCAACAAAGCGGCGACCCCATCGAATAAACGGCCTATGCTGCTGGTCTTTTGCTTGTTCTGCGTCAGTATTTTCTGGTATAAAGTCAGTTCGGATACCGAAAACAGCTGCGTCAGTATGTCCGGAAACGGATCTGAAACCGAAAACGCATGCACCAGCGACAAAGCCGATAGTCTCGGCTCACGCGGCATTTTGTCGCCCAACAGGGAATCGAAATACGGAAAATGGGCGGTTCTCCGGCAAAACGTACCGGTCGTGTTATCAGGTGTCCGGACAAAAAATTCGCCACCCCAGATATGCCCGTCGGTACCATAGCCGGTACCGTCCCAGATGACACCCAGGATAGCATCCGATCCGGGAAGAAGGTTGTTTTCGGCCAGCACAGCGGCAAAATGGGCTTCATGGTGCTGCACTTTCCGGACCGCAATCCCCCGTTGTGCCCCTGTTCCGATGCCCATCTGCGTAGAAGCGTACCCCTCATGTGCATCGACCAGCAAACAGCTCATGGTCGTAACCGGCTCCGGAATGCCGGGCAGACAGGCGTTTAGCAGGGTATCTAAGACGGTCCTGTAATTCAGCTGCGTCTCGTAGCTTTCCACATCGCCGAGGTATTGACTTACATACGCACACGGACCCAGCTGCAAGGCAAAACTTCCTTTCAGTGACGCACCGAATGCCAGCTTGTGCGCCCGGGCGGCGGTGGGCAGACCAGGCGTATAGTTCGGACTCCATCCCCGCCCCCGCCGGATAACAATGCGCTGCCGGTGGCGGGCCGAAAACCGGACTACTGAATCATCCTGGGGCATGGCAATAGCCCGATCATGCGTCAGGATATAATCGGCAACGGCGTTTAGCTCCGACAAGGCCTTTTCGTTCGTATAAATAACCGGGTTGCTGCTGATGTTTGCGCTCGTGGCTACCAGAGGCCCGCCGAAACCGGTTGCGATCAGGTGAAGCAGGGGCGCGTTGGGTAACATAATCCCATAGTGCGCAAGGCCGGGCGCAACCCCTGCCGCCAGCCTTGTCACCGCATCGCTCCGTTGCCTGAGCAATACCACCGGGGCCGCGGTGCTTTGCAGGGCTGCCCGCTCCGGTTCATGCAGCCAGACATCCTGCCCGACGGCGGATAATGACGGATACAGCAACGCAAATGGCTTAGTCGGGCGGTGTTTCCGCTGCCGTATCCGGGCTACGGCCGTTTCATTCCGGGCATCGCACAGCAGCAGAAATCCGCCAACGGCTTTCACCGCGATACTATTACCGGCCTCCAGCGCCCAACGGACGCGGGTCAGTATCCACCGGTCGTCGTGTAGGGCAGAGAGGAGCCGCGCCCCGGTCGTCTCCGTTTTATACCAGCTCAGCGTTGGCCCGCAAACCGGACAGGCATTGGTTTGTGCATAAAAGCGCCGGTCAGCGGGGTCGGTGTATTCCCGTTGGCAGTCCGGACAGAGCGGAAAGGGCAGCATGGTTGTATTCGGCCGGTCGTAGGGCAACGCCTGAATGACCGAATAGCGGGGCCCGCACTGTGTACAGGTAATAAACGGGTACCGGAACCGGCGGCTGGCCGGATCATAGAGCTCAGCCTCACAATCGGCGCAAAGGGAAAAATCGGCGGGCAGCCATAACGAGGCCGTTTCGGCTGCCTCACTGTCAACGATCCGGAAGGAAGTCTCAGCCGCCATCATCACCGGACGGATTTCTGTGCGGGTGATAGTGGCCTGTGCAGGCGGCGATACCAGCACCGTGTCTAAAAACGCGCGGGCCTGCTGCTCTGTAGCCTGTAAGCGTATCTGCACGCCATTCATCCCGTTACTGACCGTGCCAGGCAGTCCCTGCCGCCTTGCCAGCGCGTACACATAAGGCCGGAAACCAACCCCCTGCACCAACCCGTTCAGGTGAATGCAAAAACCAGGCACCTGCTGCATCTTACGCGGTTTCGAGCCGGGCTTTCTTCTCCGCTACCCGGCTGAGGAGCCAGTCGCACCAGGCATCCAGACCGTCGCCTTTGAGGCTGGAAATGGTCATTACCTCAATATCCGGATTAATGTCACGGGCGTCCTGCGTTACAGCATCTACTGAGAACGGGACATACGGCAGCAGATCCGATTTGGAGACCAGCAACAGCTCACTGGTCAGAAACATGCGGGGGTATTTTTTAGGTTTATCGTCGCCTTCGGTACTGGCCAGTACGGTTACCCGGAAATCTTCGCCCAGATCGAAGGCTGCGGGGCATACCAGATTTCCTACGTTTTCGATAAAAAGCAGGTCGGTCTCACCGAGTTCAATATGGTCGAGGGCCTGATAAATCATCTGGGCTTCGATGTGGCACATGCCACCCGTTACGATTTGGAGCGCATTGATGCCGACATTGCGCATCCGGACAGCATCGCGTTCTGTTTCAGGATCACCGACCAGCACGGCCATGTTAAGTTTACCGGCCAGCCGTTTGCCGGTTTCCTGCATCAGGGTGGTTTTCCCGCTCCCCGGCGACGAGCAAACGTTAACAATAAGCGTATCGGGCAGACGCTCCCGGATGGCTTTGGCCACAAAATCGTTTGCCTTCAGCAGGTGCAGTGTCGTATTATCACACTGGATTGAGCCTACCGCGGCCCGGTTTGATTTAGGTTTATACATGATTAAGGTCAGGTAAGTCGGTTAATCGTCGAAATCAACTTTGGCAATCAGCAATTCTTCGCCCTGCACCACCGTACGGGAAGGCTTTCCACACGGGCAGATAAACCGGTATTGGGCCACTTCGGTTGTTTGCCCGCAATGCCCGCAATGAATCAGGATCGGCAGGACCTCAACGTGCAGCGATGTTTTCTGATAACGGGGTTCATCCGTTAAGACGGCGTCGAATGCATTCTGCATCAGAACCGGCTGTACATTCGACAACAGCCCTACTTTCAGATAAATCCCCCTGACACGATCCATGTCACCGGGGAACTCATCCTCAAGCGTTCGGAAAATGTTTCTGACTAACGAAATCTCGTGCATGGTTCCGGTTGATTACAACCGCTAAGGTAGCCCGATACAGCATACCTGAACACCCTATACAATCAACTTAGAAAAGTTTTTCTAAACGAACGGGCAGCCTGCGTTTTTCAAAAAAAAGTAGCTTGTTTTTGTGTTTTGGCATACTTGTTGCAAAGTAGCCAGCGTAAGGTTACGCGCCCATTCAAACGCTTATGAAGATACGGTTACTCATCCTTTGCTTACTGGCATGCACGTCTGCACAGGCCCAACGGTGGGTGTTCTACGGGTTCTTTCCGCAGTACTCCCAGACGGGCGGCATTACCAAACGGCTTAGTTATAACGTATTTGCATCATCGACCATCAGTGCTGTTGACCGGACTATTGAACAAAAACAATTTCCGGCCACTAACCTGCAGATGTACCTGCAACCCAGTTTACACTATAAGGTATCACCGAATGTGCAGGTTGGGTTGGGTTACGCGTATGTCAAGCATAACCTGTTTGGCATTTATGAGCATGAAAACCGGATCTGGGCGCAGGCCGTGGCCGGACATGCGCTCGGCACGGGCCGCTTAACCCATCGCCTCCGGTACGAAGAGCGGTATCCGCTCCGGGTATCGACCCAACAGTGGTCCTACGCCACGTTGTTTCGCTATCACGTTGGCTTTACGTTACCGCTCTATGATCAGTCGACACAAAAGCAGGGCCCCTATCTGACCGTAGCCAACGAAGCGTTTCTATGCCTGACCGGCGCCAAAAACGGTCCCGTCAGCGCCAAAAACGCATTTTATGGCGAAAACTGGGTTTCCGGCGGCATTGGCTATAATACCGGCAAATGGGGTAAAATTGAATTAAGTTACATGTTTCAGGACCTGGTCCGCAATCCGGAAAAGGATCACCGGCACCTGCATCTGGCGCAAATTAACTGGTCAACCGCATTCAATTTTGACGCGCTGAAAATCTGGATGTTAACGCCGCCGAACTAACCTTGTCACTAAAAAGTAATTAAAAATAGTACGTACAACTGAACTGGCATGCTATTATTTCTGGCTTTTGCTATATTTGTATGGAAAAACTAAACAATTCAATGGCTAAACGGTTACTCAGTCTTGGTTTGCTGACCTTGCTGCTCTACCACGCGCTCGGAACGGTGCTTATCTCGTTCGGGACATGGTGGCAGGAAGAGCACGACCTGTCTGAGCGCTTAACTGTTTATCGTTCAGTGGATAGTTTAGTTGAATTTCAGATTCCGCTTTCCGGCCAGTCCGCCCATGAAGGTATCCTTGAAGCCACCGAAGAAGGCTTCACCTATCGCGGCCATTATTACGATGTCGTCAGCATGGAGATCAAAGGCAATACCCTGTTTATTGCCGGTCTGGAAAACAGAAATACGTCTTTCTGGCAGCGTGATTTGCTTTCGTTCATGAAAGACACGCTCAATACACCTTCGGAAACCAGCCGGAAAGCCGGTCAGTGGGCGAAGCTGTTACTGAAAGAGTATTCGCCCAATACGCGAACCATCCTCCATTTTTTCCTGTATGACTGGTGCGACTCTGTGCGCATTCCGGTCGCTACCCTGCGTTTTACCACGCGCTCGCTTTCTATCCTGTCGCCCCCTCCGCGATTCGCTTAACAGACGGTTTATTGGGTTTGCGTCAATGCTGATGCTGCTGGTTTATCATAACCAGTCAACAACCGCGTTGTGCAGGTACTACTTCAGACCGAACCATTCTGGCAGATTGACCTTGTAATCGACCTTTACAGGCTGTTATCCGGCTGTACACTCCGGCTATGCGCTTATGGCGTCTGGCCGGGAAGCGGTGCAACGTATACGCATCAGGCGTTGGCTATCACAGCCCTGTTCAGGTCCGTATGATCAATACAGGCGATCACTGCCGGTTCTGTCCGGAGAGTCCTCCCGTTTACTTTTCTTCAATTTATTTTTTCACGCTGATCCCGTGTACACAGGCGTATTGTACCCTGCTGTATACCGGCAGATGAACCATGTCTATGAAAGCGAAACTCTTTACTTTAGCTATATCGGCCTTAGGCCTCTCTCTTTATACTCAATCGGCATCAGCACAGGGCTGTGTAGCCGTTCGTCACATGAGCTGTGCAGCGCCGGGCAACTCATCCCAGTTGTTTCAGCAAAAAGCCGGTCAGTGGCAAATCAATGCCGGTTACCGGTATTTCCGTTCGTTCCGTCACTACAAAGGCGATGTTGAACAAACAGAACGCCTTGAACAACATACCGAAGTAGTTAACCTCTCGCATGCGCTGGATCTGGGTATCAGCTACATGCCTACGCCCCGCTGGACACTCTCGGTCAACCTGCCGGTTCAGTACAACGACCGCTCGTCGCTGTATGAGCACTATGGCAATGCGGTGTCGGCCAACCCGCAGCAGAAGCGTTTCCACACAGGGTCGCAGGGCATTGGCGATCTGCGCCTTTCAGCAAGCTACTGGGTAGTCAATCCGGCGAAGATCACCAAAGCTAACTTCGCCATCGGCGCAGGCATCAAACTGCCGACAGGCAATTACAAGGTAACCGACGATTTCCACAAACTCACTAAAGAAGGGGTTGATTATACAGTTAATAAGCCCGTTGACCAGTCTATTCAGCTGGGTGACGGCGGTGTCGGCTTCAACATCGAAGGCCAGGGCTATGCGCAGATTACCAAAACACTGACAGCCTACGTTAATGGTTTCTACCTTTTTAACCCACGCGAAACAAACGGCGTGGTTCGTAACCCGGAAGCCACAACGATTGACCTCGTAACGGGTTCGTTCTCCGTTGCCGATCAGTTTGCGGCCCGTATTGGTCTGAGTCAGTCACTGCCGTTTATTCCGGGTCTGGCCATCATGGCCGGCGGCCGGCTGGAAGGCGTTCCGGCGTATGACGTATTCGGAGGCAGCAGCGGATTCCGCCGCCCTGGTTACATCATTTCGGTTGAACCGGGTCTGGCTTACATGAAAGGTAAGTTCTCGGCTACGGCCACTGTCCCAATCGCCCTCTACCGCAACCGGATCAAAAGCTTCTCTGACCGTCTGGACCCACTGGGTGTCCGTCAGGGGGATGCCGCTTTTGCTGACTATCTGGTTTCTCTCTCGCTGAGCCGCTGGTTCTAAGCCTTTTCTTACTGATGGTTCTGAGTTGCTGATGGTTCTGCATGCTGTTAGTTCCGGGTTCTGTATTGCCAATGACCTGTAACGATCAGACATCAGAACCATCAGCAACCATCCGTAACCGTAAAAAATAAGCCTGAGCATTCTAATTCCGTAATCATGAAAAAGTTAATTATTACCCTGGTGGTAGCCTGCGGGCTAGCCGGGACTGCGAAAGCGCAAATGCCGCAAGACGCTATTTATATGCCTAAAAAAACGGTTTGCGCGGCCTTGATGTATGGCCATAGCAGCTGGAAAGAATATTGGGAGCATACCCTCAAACGGGAAAACTACAACATCGGTACGCTGACGACCCAAAGTGTTTCCCTGATGGCAGCCGCAGGCATTACGAACCGCTTCAATATCATTGCCAACCTGCCGTATGTCAAAACCGATGCAAGCGCCGGCAACCTGATGGGCCAGAAGGGCTTTCAGGATGTATCGGCATGGCTGAAGTATAAAGTTGTTGACCTTAAAGGCTTCTCGGTGAATGCACTGGCCGGCGGATCACTTCCTGTCAGCAAATACGTACCGGACTTTATGCCGATGTCGATCGGAATGCAGTGCCGGACAGCCAGCGGCCGGCTGCTCCTGAATTACACCCATCCGAAAACCGGCTTATACGTAACCACGCACGGTACTCTTACCTGGCGCAGCAATATTTCGGTGGACCGGGATGCGTATAAATCAGGGGATAAAGTGTATAACACCCGTGAAGTCAACGTACCGAATACGTATGATATCGCGGCTCGCCTCGGTATACTGCGTAAAAAATGGCAGACAGAAGTATGGGGCGAACACGGTGCCTGCCTGAGCGGTGACTACATCGCACGGAATGACATGCCGTTTCCGACCAACAACATGCAGGCGACGACCATCGGCTGGTATGGCAAATTCCAGCCTAAAAATATTGGTCTGAACGCCCGCGTAGGGTATGTAATCGACGGCGTCAATGCCGGTCAAAGCACCAGCTACATGCTTGGTTTTCTGTATCAATTCAACTGGTAAGCCCCCGAACGTAACAGCATCATGAAAAAGTATATCAAACATATTGTCACAATTACCCTGATTGCCGGTGCCGCTGGCTTATACTCCTGCGACAAAACGGTCGAAGAGCCACAGCGTGTCGGCTACACACCGGCCAATGTCGATGATAAGGCCGGTTCATGGAAAACCTATGTGCTGGCGTCGCCAACGGAATTCTCTGTTGCTACCCCTTCTTCGGTTAGCTCAACCGAATACCAGGCCGAACTGGCTGCCCTCAAACAGGCATCTGCCAGCCTGACGCAGGAACAGCAGGAAGCCGTTGTCTACTGGGGTGCCGGTGCCGTTTACCGGTGGAACGAAATCGCCCGTGAGCTGGCCGCCCGGTATAACATTCCACCGGCCTCAAACGCCGAAGGAAAATATCCGGTCCCGGATGCCAACAACCCGCTGGCTGACCCGAAATTCCCGTTTGCCAACCCGCCTTATACCGCGCGGGCACTGGCTTACCTGAGTGTTGCCCAATACGATGCGCTGGTGGCCGCCTGGAATTATAAGTACAAATTTAAGCGGCAGGCCCCCTCAAAAACGGATGCAACCATTCGGGTAGCCCTCCCTGTTTCCAGCATTCCGACGTATCCATCTGAAGATGCCGTTGTGGCGGCAGCCTCCTTTACCATTCTGAAAGCCATGTTTCCGGGCGAAGTACCGTTTCTGGAAGCCAAATACAATGAACACAAACAAAGCCGTCAATGGGCGGGCATGAACGTTTCGAGCGATATTACGGCCGGTAACGACCTCGGGCTGGCGGTTGCCGCCAAAGTAATGGGCCGTGCCAGAACAGACGGTATGAGTGCAGCCAACAACCAGACCGTCACGAGCGGTATGATTGAAACGGCCAAAGCCATGGGCCTCAGTGAAGTCTGGCTGAGCCAGGAGACTCCTGCCCGCCCGCCGATGTTGCCAAATTACGGTGCCGTACAGACCTGGAACTTTGATAAAGCCGCACTGGTAAAGCTGCGCCCGGGTCCGCCACCTGCCTTGAACAGTACAGAATTCCAACAAAACATTGATGAACTGCGGTCAATTCAGAAAAATCAAACCCGCGAACAGGCCCGTATCGCCAACTTCTGGGCGGATGGTGCCGGGAGCTACACCCCGCCGGGTCACTGGCACCGGACGGCCGCCAACGCCTCACACGAAGCCCGGTACAGCGAGGTGCGCATGGCCCGTACGTTAGCGCTGGTAGGCACTACGCTTCAGGATGCCGGCATCTCGTGCTGGGACGTTAAATACTACTACTACTACCCTCGTCCTCAGCAGTTTGGTCTGAAAACATCTGTAGGTTTACCAAATTTCCCGTCTTATACCTCCGGGCACTCGACCTTCTCGGGTGCGGCTTCTGCCGTACTGGGGTATATCTTCCCGGAGCGCGCGGCTGAATTCAGCGCGCAGGCAGCAGAAGCATCGGTATCACGGATCTACGGCCTCATCCATTACCGGTTCGACTGTGAAGTAGGGCTTAAAGTCGGCAAAAATGTGGGCCAGTATGCCATTGACCGTGGCAAGGCCGATGGCTCCGGACTGTAAGTCTTAACGTTATTCGTTGTGAATAAACTGCTCTTTTCTTTTCCTGCTGCCGGACCGTGCCGACACTGTCGCACGGCCCCGGCAGCCAGTAAAGACACGCCGGAATACCCAAAAGAATACCCTGTAATACAACAACTTAAATGAATACATCCGATGGGGAATCAATATATATTAACCCGGAAATTACTCGGCTTACCGGTTATTGCCCTTTTAATAACCGGTAACTATGCCTACTCACAATCTACTGACACCCTCAAGGCCCGCATGCTGAATCAGGTTACCGTTAAAGGTGTCCGGGCCAGTGTTGTTGAAGAAATGCCGGCCGTGAAAGGTACCTACCTGACAGCCGGTAAACGAAATGAAGTCATTAAACTGGCCGACGTGGATGTAAACGTGGCCGAAAAAAACGCACGCCAGGTTTTTGCCCGTATTCCGGGCGTTTTCGTGTATGACATGGACGGCACGGGCAATCAGGTCAATATCGCGACCCGGGGCCTGGACCCCCACCGGTCGTGGGAGCTGAATATCCGCCAGAACGGCATCATGACCAATTCGGATATTTACGGCTACCCCGCCAGCCATTACTCGGCACCCATGGAAAGCATTGACCGCGTTGAACTCATTCGCGGCACAGCGTCGCTGCAATACGGAGCCCAGTTTGGCGGTATGATCAATTACGTGACCAGGCAGGCCGACACCACGCGCCGGTTTGGCTTCGAAAGTACGACATCGGCCGGTTCGTTTGGCCTGCTGAGCAGCTACAACGCCATCGGCGGACGCGTCGGCAAAGTGACCTACTACGGCTATTTCTACAAACGCCATTCGAATGGTTACCGCGACAACAGCCGCTCAGACGCCAACGCGCAGTATGGCCGCATTCATTACCAGGCAACCAGCCGGCTGGGGATTACCGCCGAGTTCGGACGCTCACAGTACCTGTACCAGATTCCCGGCCCCTTGACCGATTCCATGTTTGCGGCCAATCCCCGCCAGTCGACACGGGCCCGGAACTACTTTAATCCGGACATCTATGTGCCGTCTGTCAAACTAAACTGGCAGATCGGCGACCGTACGCAGTTGCTCTGGACCAGCTCTGCGGTCCTGGGTGCCCGTAACAGTGTGCAGTTGGATGCATTTGCAACCGTTGCCGACGTCATGGACCCTAAAACAGGCCAGTACAAGGCCCGTCAGGTAGATATCGACAATTTCCACAGTTATACCTCGGAACTGCGGTTGCTGCATCAGTACCGCATCGGAAGCGTTGAAGCCACTGCCGTTGCCGGTTTGCAGTACATGAACAATGACCTGCATCGCCGTCAGCTGGGAACGGGCACCACCGGAACTGATTTTACCCTGAGCCTGACGGCCCCCTTCAAACGCGACCTGCATTATTACACAAACAATATTGCTTTTTTTGCCGAATCGCAGATCCGCCTCACCGACCGCCTGACGGTTTCGCCGGGTATCCGGGTCGAAAACGGGGAAACGCGCATGCGGGGCACAATCTCATATTACATGCCGGAGAACCTGCCAACCAACATCAGTCACCGCTTTGCGTTGCTGGGAATCAACGGGCAGTATCAGTTCAGCCCGGCCGTACGGTTGTATGGTGGCTGGTCGCAGGCCTACCGGCCGGTGATTTTTAAGGACATTATTCCGGCCTCGGTATACGAGCAGGTCGACAAAAACCTCAAGGATGCCTACGGCTACAATGCCGAGTTAGGGATCAGTGGTCAATGGTCAGGTCTGCACCTCAACATCAGTGCGTTCGATCTCCTGTACCGGAACCGGTTAGGCACACTCGTGCTGAACGACGCGCAGGGGCAATCGTATTTATTACGGACCAATATCGGCGACAGCCATAACCGTGGTGTCGAGGCCTTACTAGAAGCGCAGATCTACCGCAACAACCATTTGTTGATCAGTGGCTTTATCTCAACGGCATTCATCGACGCCCGCTATCAGAACGCTAAGGTGTCGGCCGGTACCGAAAATAAATCCGTCAACGGCAACGCCGTAGAATCGGTTCCGCGCTGGACCTCACGCAACGGTATCACCATTCGTTATCGTACTGTCAGTCTGACAACCCAGTTCAGTTATGTGAGCGAAACCTACTCAGATGCCCTGAATACCGTTCAGCCAACCGCCAACGGGGCCAAAGGGCTGGTGCCGGCGTACAGCCTCCTGGATATGAATGCCACCTGGCGTATCCGCCGGAATCTGAGCATTCGCGGTAGCCTGAATAACCTGCTGAACCGTCAGTATTTTACCAAGCGGCCGACGTTTTATCCGGGTCCGGGCGTCTGGTCGTCAGATGGCCGCAGCGGAGTTGTCAGCGTTAGTTTTTCTCTGTAAATCAATTAGGTTTTATGAAGTACCTGCTTACCATTCTTTTCACAACCGGCCTTTTTTTACAACTGGCAGCGCAGAACAAGTCAGCGGACGATTTGCTTAACTGGGTCAGGCTCCCGCCCCATCAGTTTGATGAGCTCATGTTTAAGCAAGGCTTTACCTGCCAGAAACGGGTAGGTAATGTAACGGGCTGGCTCTGCATTTATGCCAAACAACCGGGAGGATATATGCAAAGTGCCTCGACTGCCTCAACGCTGATGGAATACATTTCAAACGCTAAGTCGACGGTACTGGTGTATCAGTTTCAGGGCAAAGACCAGTCGGCCGCCATTCAGAAGCGACTGACCGAACTGGGCTTTACCAGCGAGGAAGATACCAGTATCCAGGCTAGCGGGCGGCGTATTTTCCATAAACCGCCGTATATCATCAACATCCGTGATGTTGACCAGAGTAACGGGATCATGGGCAATTATTCAGGATTCAGCCTGTCGATACAGTATAACCGGCTGGCTCTCAAACCAAACGAAAAAGCAACGCTGCCCCTGACCCAACCGCTGACACACTGACGATGCCGTATAAAAGAAGGATACTCCATGAGTATAGATAGATTCCGGATATCTGTTTCTTTTAGTAATGTACGCAGCCAGGGATAGTATGAATGTGCTCCTGCGGCGTATTAGTAAAAATACGGGACACACACTCAGGGCGACCGTTCGCTTTTGCGACAGTTTTTTATAGACCGCATTTCTATACACACCACAACTTTCATCATAGGTTAAGGGAATACTCCCCCGGCTGATTTTCGGCCGGGGGATATATATCGCAACACACAACATTATGTCTCGTCTTTCCCTCTTTGTTTCCGGCATTTTTTTTCTGATCATCCTCGAAATAGCCAAGGTGTATTTCATCATGCCCATGCCGGGCAGCCAGCAGGCCAATACCATCGAAGCGGCCTTCTGGATTCATCAACACGTCTGGTTTCTGCGGGTAGCGGGCTGGATCATTATCCTGCTGACTGCCGTGCCGGTTCTCCGCCGGCCGCAACGCCCGTGGCACCGCTGGCTCAGCATCGCCCTCCTTGTGGCTTATCTCGTTGTCGGCTACCTGTTCAATTTCCGGTTGCTGGCCGAAAAAATGTTTTACCAGCCCCGGCATAAACAACTGACGCATCTCGACAAAAACAAAGTCCCGATGGACAGGCTGGTAATGGGCATTGTCCGCCACGACGAAGCGCGGGCCTATCCGGTTCAGTTTATCGGTTATCACCACCAGGTGCGGGATACCGTTGGCGGCGAACCGGTGATGATTACCTACTGCACTGTCTGCCGCACCGGCCGTGCCTTCAGCCCGCTCGTCGGTACACACCCTGATGATTTCCGTCTGGTTGGGATGGATCATTTTAACGCCATGTTTGAAGACAGCCGCACGGGCAGCTGGTGGCAGCAGGCAACCGGAAAAGCCATTGCCGGCCCGCTGACCGGTCAGTCGCTGACCGAGCTGCCTACGCAGCACATGACGCTCAGGGAATGGGCTGCGCTGTATCCGAATACACTCGTGATGCAGCCGGACGCCGATTTTCAGGAGTCGTACGACAAGATGAAACCCTACGAAACCGGCAAGAGTAAAAGTGACCTCACCCGCCGCGACAGCCTGTCGTGGCATGATAAGTCATGGGTTGTCGGGATTACCCAGAACCGCGCTTCCCGCGCCTACGACTGGAATGGCCTCCTGCGGGTCCGGATCGTGAATGACACCGTCGGGCAGGTACCGGTCGTGCTGACGGTTGGGAACGATAAAGCCTCTCTTTTCGCCTGGAAGCGGCAACTTGATGATCAGGTGCTTACCTTTTTACGGCTGCCTGATGGTTCGCTGAAAGACACGCAAACCGGCTCGGTCTGGGGCAAAAACGGCGTCTGCAAAGATGGGCCGCTGATGGGCAGGCAGCTCCAGCCCGTACAGGCTTATCAGGAGTTCTGGCACTCATGGAAAACGTTCCACCCCTCAACAGACCAAAAGTTATAGCACCGGAACCTAACTTTCCCTTTCGCTCAATTAACAATCAATTAATCAACAACTCCGATAGAGTAGAGTTAATGTAGCGATATCAACACTTTTTATCAGCGTTATGAGCTACATACAAACCAACGATTCGCGTTTTGGCGAACCCGTTAGCCTTTTTTATCAGGATTGGGGACAAGGTAAACCTGTTGTATTGATTCATGGCTGGCCGTTGAGCCACGAGATGTGGGAATACCAGATGACCGAGCTTCCTAAACAAGGTATTCGTTGCATTGCCTATGATCGCCGCGGTTTCGGTAAATCATCGAAACCATGGGGCGGATATGACTACGACACCCTGGCCGATGATCTTAAAGCGGTATTGGACGAACTGGACTTACAGGATGTGACCCTGGTCGGTTTTTCGATGGGAGGCGGTGAAGTGGCCCGCTATTTCAGCCGTCATGGCGGTGCACGGGTAAGCAAAGCCGTTCTGGTCAGTGCCGTGACACCGTTTATGCTTCAGACCGACGACAATCCGGACGGAGTGCCGCAGGAGACATTCGACGAGATGCTGACCAATATGAAAGAAGACCGGATTAAATTCCTAGATGATTTCGGTAAGCAGTTTTTCGGGGTAAACCTGATCAACCGGCCGGTCAGCACACCGTTGCTGGACTATTACCGCATGCTTGCGTCTTTTGCCTCACCGGTAGCGACGCAGGAATGTGCCAAAGCGTTTTCGTCAACAGACTTCCGTCAGGACATGGGTACGATCAACGTACCGACGCTGATTATTCACGGAGATGCCGATAAGACAGTACCGATTGAAGCCTCAGGCGAGCAATCCTCCCAGATGGTACTGAACTCAACGTATAAGGTATACGATGGGGCACCGCACGGTTTGTTCTATACGGAAAAAGAGCAGCTCAACAGCGACCTCATTGATTTTATTCTGGAACCGGTCGCAGCCCGTTCGGCAACAACCAGCCAGATGTATTAATCAGCCCTCGTTTATCCGGCGCCGGTTAACTGTCAGAGCAGTTAACCGGCGTTTTTATATAGTACGATACGTACGTACGTATTCCATAGGCGTTTTTCCGGTGATTTCCTTAAACTGCCGGTTGAAGTTCGACAGGGTTCGATACCCGCTTTCATAGCTTACCTGGGTTACGTTCAGCCGTCCCTCCATCATCAGTTTGCAGGCGTGTCCGATCCGGACTTCTGAGACAAACTCCGAAAATGTTTTGTTGGCCCGCGCCTTAAAATAACGGCAGAAAGCCGGTGGTGTCATTCCGGCCAGTTCGGCCACCGTATCCAGGTTAATGTGTTCGTGGAAATGTTCGAGTACGTAGTCATGTACGGTCTGCATCCGGTCGGTTTCGTGCGGCTTCACGGTGTTGGTATAACCGGCACTCGTAATAAAGCGGTGGCTCGCCGTATGGGCCAGTTCGTCGAGCAGTGTCAGGAGCGCCAGAACGCGGCCAAAGCCAACCGGCATTCCGGATAACCGGCGCAACGCATTGGCAATGTGTTCCCGCGTGGCATCCGGCTGGCGGCCTTCCCCCCACTCCAGGCCCTGACGGGCATTATTCAGCAGCTGACGTAACAGCAGCATTTCGGGCTTATCGAAGAAGTCTGTACCCAGAAAATCCTCCTGAAAATAGACCACAATGCCGCGTACCCGAAGCCCGGAATCTTTCACGAAATAAGCCTGATCACTTCGCCATAAGTGAGGCAAATTCGGCCCCAGAAAGACAAGATCACCAGGCCCGAACGGCTGAATCGAATCGCCGATAAACCGGGTTCCGGTTCCTTCTTCGACCAAAAACAGCTGGTAATGGGGATGAAAATGCCAATATGGATCAAAGAAGGGATCCGATAGCTGTTTTACAATAAAAGAGGCGGCTACTGGTTCTAAATCTTTACGAAGCGCACTACGCATAAAAAACTGCTTTTTACCCTAAAAGAGAAACGATTAATATAAAACAGGTTAAAATATAACTATCATTAGCCAAATAAAGCCGAGATTCCTCCAAATATACAAAGTAGTTTTGTAGTAATCTTCTTATGTAAAATATGAATAAGCTGGGGATGAATTTATTTCCATGGACAGTCACCATGGATGAAGACCTGACCGGAACCTTTTCCTTTCTGAAACAAGCCGGATACGATTTTATTGAAACCCCGATCAACGATACCAACGTTGCCAAGTGGGAGCAGCTGGGCCAGACAATCCGCTCTTACGGGCTGGATATTCAGGCATGCAGTATCCTGCCGGCTCACCTGTCGCTGATCGACACAGACCCTGCCGTGCGGCGTGCCGGGATCGATTATCTGAAGGGCGTCGTTGACTGTACGGCCGCTCTGGGGGCCAATATCCTGATGGGTCCCTTCTTTGCCGGTTTCAACACCTTCACCGGACAGGCGCCGACGGAAGAAGAATGGACCTGGTCGGTAACGGCCATGCGCGAAATCGCCAACCATGCCCAAACCCGCGACGTAACGCTGGCGGTGGAATACCTGAACCGGTTCGAGATTTACCTCATTACCAGCGCCGACGAACTTGTCCGGTACCTGGAAGCCGTAAATCACCCGAATTGCCAGGCCGCGTTTGATACCTTCCATGGCAACATCGAAGAAAAAAGCATACCGGCAGCCCTGCGTACGCTGGCTCCCTACCTGGTGCATATCCAGCTGTCTGAAAATGACCGCTCAACGCCGGGACAGGGACATGTCGATTTTGATGCTATTTTCGACACCTTGCAGGAAATCAACTACACCGGCCCGATTGCCATCGAAGCATTTGGTCAGACCCCGCCGGAAATGGCTTCGGCAGCTCATATCTGGCGCAAAATGTTTGCCTCGCCGGAACAACTGGCGGTCGACAGCATGGCGTTTCTGAAAGCAGCCACGGCCGAACGCATCCTTAACAAATAAGGGGGCTGTTTTCCCGTTTATTCATAGACCAGATCACGTACTTAAAAGCTTTTTCCCCTTTTTTTCACTATGTCGAAGATTAATATTGCCATTGTCGGTCTTGGTTTCGGTGCCGAATTTATCCCCATCTATCAGCGTCACCCAAACGCCAATATGTATGCTATCTGCCAGCGGAACGTTGAAAACCTGAACAAAATCGGCGATGCCTTTGGTATTGAAAAACGGTACAGCAACTACGACGAACTGCTGGCCGACCCGAATGTAGATGCCGTACACATCAACTCGCCGATTCCGAACCATGCCGAGCAGAGCCTGAAAGCCCTGCGCGCGGGCAAACACGTTGCCTGTACCGTTCCGATGGCGACCAGCGTTGAGGAGTGCCTGGAGATTGTGAAGGTGTGTAAAGAAACCGGCAAAAAATACATGATGATGGAGACCGTGGTTTATGCCCGCGAGTTTCTGTTCGTGAAGGAATTGTATGAAAAAGGCGAACTGGGCAAAGTCCAGTTCCTGAAAGCAAGCCACCAGCAGGACATGGACGGATGGCCCGACTACTGGCCGGGCCTGCCACCGATGCACTACGCAACGCACTGTGTCGGGCCGGTTGCCGGGCTGCTGAAACTCGACGCTGAATACGTATCCTGCTTTGGTTCCGGAACAATCCGCGAGGAGCTGGCAAAAATTCACAACTCGCCGTTTGCTATTGAGTCGGCACATATCAAATTCAAAAACAGCGACTTATCGGCCTACGTCTACCGTTCGTTGTTCGATACGGCCCGGCAGTACCGTGAAAGTTTTGAAGTCTACGGTTCGAAAAAGTCGTTTGAATGGCCGCTGATCGAAGGCGAAGATCCGGTGATTCATACGGCGAAAAAGCCGGAGCACGAAATTCCGGAGCATGTTACCGTCCCTGATTATGCCCACCTGCTGCCGGAAGAAATTCAGCCGTTTACCACCAAAGGGGTCTATGACATGGACGAACAGCAACACTTGTCTTTCACACAGGGCAGCGGCCACGGCGGGTCACACCCGCACCTGGTGCATGAGTTCCTGACGGCGCTGGTCGAAGACCGTGATCCGTTCCCTAATGCCGCTCAATCGGCCAACTGGACATCGGTTGGTATCCTGGCTCACGAATCTGCCCTTGAGGGCGGGGCTATCAAGCACCTGCCTGATTTCTTTGCCATTTAGCCCGTTTTTGTCAGGCCCGGACCGGGCCTGACAACATAAACCCGAAGTCAACCTATCAACCAACATGAACAGACACTCTTACGGTGTATTGCTCGGGTTACTGTCGCTGACCCTGATGTATTGCACCCGGAAACCTTCGAGTAATCCGCGTGACTTTGGCGGTCGTCCGTCAAATACAGTGAAAACAGCCGCCGCTCAGCCGGCTGCACGGCGTACTGAAATCCTTTTCTTAGGCGATAACGGCCATCACCGGCCAATCGAACGGGTTCCGCAACTGATGGCCGCACTGGGGAATCGGGGAATCAACATTACGTATACCGACAAAATGGAGGACATCAATCCTGAAAATTTGTCGAAATACGATGGTTTACTGATTTACGCGAACTGGGATACCATTGCCAAACCGCAGGAAAAAGCCATTCTTGACTTTGTGGCATCGGGTAAGGGGCTGATTCCGGTTCATTGTGCGTCATTCTGTTTCCGCAACTCACCGGAATACGTAAAAATGGTGGGTGGTCAGTTCTGGCGCCACCGGATGGATACCATTCAGACCCTCCACGTACAGCCCGACCATCCGGCCATTATGGGCCTGAAACCGTTTAAGGCCTACGACGAGACATACCTCCACGAAAAGCTGCAGCCAGATAACAATGTGCTGGCTGTCCGCGAAATCAAAGCCGATCAGGCAAAAGATAAACCGGATCAGAAAACAGAACCCTATACGTGGACACGGACGCACGGCAAAGGCCGGATTTTTTACACGGCTTATGGTCACGACGAGCGTACGTGGGGTCAGCCGGGTTTCCAGGACCTGATGGAAAAAGGCATTCTGTGGGCTGTTGGCGATGCGGTAAAGAAACAGCACGACGCCCTGAACCCGCAACCGTTTACGTATGGAGAAGCACGGCTTCCGAATTACGAAAAGCGCCCCGGACCGCAACTCCGCCAGAACCCGCTTTCGCCGGAAGAATCGGTAAAACAAATTCAGGTACCGGCCGATTTTACGCTGGAAGTATTCGCCCATGAACCGGATGTGATGCACCCGATTGCGATGACATGGGATGAGCGCGGACGCCTGTTCGTTCTGATTACCAAAGATTATCCGAACGAACGTAAGGAAACCGGCGGCAGCGACTACATCCTGATGTGTGAAGACACCAACAAGGATGGCAAAGCAGATAAATTTACGCGCTGGGCCGACGGACTAAGCATTCCGACCGGCATGGTGTTTGCCAACGGCGGTCTGATTGTTTCCCAGGCGCCGCACATGCTCTTCCTGAAAGATACCGACGGCGACGACAAGGCGGATACCAAAAAGATTCTGTTTACCGGTTTCGGTACGTTTGATACACACGCGGGTCCGAGTAATCTCCATTATGGATTCGACAACTGGGTCTGGGGTTGCGTAGGCTACTCAGGCTTCCGGGGCAAAGTGGGGCAGGCCGACAGCCTCCGGTTTGGTCAGGCATTTTTCCGCTTCAAGCCGGACGGCTCAGAACTCGAGTGGATTACCAGCACCTCAAACAATACGTGGGGCTTCGGCTTTAACGAAACCGGTGATGTATTCGGCTCAACGGCCAACAACTCACACGGCTGGTATATGGCCATTCCGCACCGGTATTTCAACTCAGCCCCGGGCGTCAACAACGGCAGCCGCGGCACCGATTCGCATAAAGACATGAAGCCGATTACGCCGCGTGTCCGTCAGGTTGACGTATTCGGTGGTTTTACGGCCGCCGCCGGGCATAACTTCTATACGGCCCGTGCCTATCCGAAAAACTACTGGAACCGGATTGCCTTCGTGGCCGAACCAACCGGCCACATCCTGCACCAGAACGTCATGGTGAAAAAAGGTACCGACTACGAAGATGCCGAAGGCTTTAACCTCCTGGCAGGTGCCGACGAATGGGTATCGCCGGTGTTTGCCGAAGTGGGCCCCGACGGAGCCGTGTGGGTAGCCGACTGGTACAGCTACATTATCCAGCACAACCCCGTTCCGGAAGGGTTTAAAAACGGAGCGGGTAACGCCTACGAAACCGAACTGCGCGACTTCACGCACGGCCGTATCTACCGCGTTGCCTACAAAAAAGCACCAGCCTATACGCCGTTATCGCTGAGCAAAGACCGGCCGCAGGAGCTGGTCGCTGCCCTGAAAAACAACAACATGTTCTGGCGGATGCAGGCCCAGCGCCTGCTGGTCGAACGGGGTCAGAAAGATGTAGTGCCGCAACTGATTGCGCTGGTCAACGATACGTCGCTGGACGAAGCCGGTATTAACCCATCGGCTATCCATGCCCTGCGGACCCTCGAAGGCCTTGGTGCACTGACCGATCCGCAGGTACAGCAGGCGGTGGTAAACGCACTGAAGCACCCGTGTTCCGGTGTCCGGAAAACCGCTATCCAGATCATTCCGCGTAACGAATCATCCCTGAACAATCTGCTTCAGGCCAATACGCTGAACGATAAGGAACCACTGGTTGTCCTGAACAGCATTCTGGCAATGACCGAAATGCCGCTGACGCCTGCTGCTGAAACGGCCGTACTGACCCGCCTGACACAAGCCACTGAAGCCAACGACCGTTGGTTACCGGATGCCTTTGCCTGTGCCCTGACCGCGCAGGATGGTAAACTGATGCAGGCGTATCTGAAACAACTGGCGGCTCAGCCTAAAGCCATGCCGGCCGGTCATGATCACTCAGCCATGAACCATGCCGGACACGGGCAGACCGCTGCTGCGGCCACGACGGTTACCCCAACGGGCGACAAGCCGGATCTGGTGATTACCGACATTAAAATGGACCCTGTCTCGCCGTTTGTCCGCGAAAGCACATCCATGACGGCCATCGTAACGAATCAGGGCGGGGTTGCCATTCCGAAAGGCACCGTGATTCCGCTGGCGATCCGCATTGAAGGCCAGGGACGCAAGGTAGAAATGGTCAGCGTCGCCTACAAAGACGGGATCGAACCGGGCCAGAGCGTGGGAATCCGCCAGACCAACAACGGTCCGTGGACCGGTGGCATGGGCTTCGGTTCTGACATTGCCGGCGACTATACGGTTTCGATCGTCGTTGACCGTGAAAACGTCATTGCCGAGACGAAGGAAAATAACAACCAGATTTCCCGTAAGCTGACCTTCCGTCAGCCGCAGAAACTGGCGACCTTCGCCCTGGAGCGTGCCGCGCGCAGCTATGCGTCAACCGCACCGGCCGAATCAGTTGTCAGCCTGTTCCGGCAGGCACAGCAACTGGGTACAGACGACAGTCAGGCAATGGTAAAAGGGCTGTCGGAAGGCTGGAATCCGCGCAAGAAAGCGACCTTGTCGGCCGAAGACAAAACGTTTATGGCCAGCCTGAGCAGTTCACTGCCGGAAGAAAGCCGTAACCGCATGGGTCGCCTGCTCGAAGCATGGGGTGTACGCTCGGCCAACGACGATCTGGATCCGAATGCGCAGGTAGTCCGGATGAAAACGATCCGGGAAGAAATGAAATTCGACAAGAAGGAGTTTACCGTAACGGCCGGCAAGCAAGTTGTGATTATTCTGGAGAACCCGGATGCGATGCAGCACAACCTGGTCATCGGCAAGCCCAAAACGCTTGAGGTGATCGGTGCCGCCGCCGACAAGATGATTACCGCCAAGGATGGCGCCGAGAAGAACTACGTACCGTCGATTCCGCAGATTGTAGCCAGCACGCCATTGGTGAATCCTGATCAGACCTACCGGCTGATTTTCACGGCACCGGCACAGGCAGGCGAGTATCCGTTTGTCTGTACATTCCCGGGCCACTGGCGCATCATGAACGGTGTGATGAAAGTCGTAGCACCGGCACAGGCGACAAACGCAAAATAAGCAGCCGGTTTACGCCGGCTGGAAGGGCAGTGAAGTGAAGGACGCATTCGGGACATGGATGCTGAATTCGCTTCCCTGCCCTTCTTTGCTGTTGAGGGTCATATACCACTGGTGTGCTTCCATGATTTCCTGCACATAGCTCAGGCCGAGGCCAAATCCTTTGGCGCTGACATGTTTCTCCCCAACCCGGAAAAACGGTTCAAAAATACGGTGCTGCAGCGATTCCGGAATTCCGATGCCATGATCCCGGACCGAGATCGTCAGCTCGTTTTCGGTAAGTGTTGTGGCAATACAGATATCCGGCTTACCGGCGCTGTATTTAATGGCGTTGTCGAGCAGATTATGGAGCACATTGGTCAGATGCAGTTCATCGGCCAGAATCCCGGGCGAGGCCCCTTCGAGCGTACAGGTGACGTACCCCTCATGCCGTTCGAGTACTTTCCGGATGAGGTCATGAACATCTACCGGTGCCACACAAACGAAAAGCTCATTGCGATGTGCACGGGCGAGCCCCAGAATGGTCTCCACCTGATGCTGAAGCCGTTCTGTTTCTTCACGAATTATCCGGACATACTTTTCCTGGCGTTCAGCATCGTCGCGGGCAATCGGCGATGCCAACACATCTGCCGCCATCCGTATTGCGGCAATCGGTGTCTGAAATTCGTGGACAAGCGTTTGCAGGGTATCTAACGGAATAGACACCGCACCTGCCACTGCTTGTTGATCATTCTTCGATGCAGAGAGATTGCGCATGAGCGGTTACAGCCGTTTCCCTAAAGAAACCGTTCATGGATAATTAATAATATCCTTGTATCAGTAACAGACGATATAACAGGCCAAAAGTCACTATAAAATTATAACAACAACTAATATAAAAGTACACAAAATAACCCGTTTGATGGTCAAACGGGTTACTTAATGAACAAGAAAGTATTGGTTTATACCGTTGCTTCTTCTTCCTTATCTGCTGATTCAGAGCGTGGTCCCTTACGCGGTCCCTTCGTAGAAACGGCTGTCACCGTATCTTCTGCGGGGGGCAAAACACTATCTACCGGGTTAATTTCTGTTGGCGTAATGGAGTTAATGGGCAGCGCGGCCAGATCTTTTTTCTTTTTTTTGGCTGTGCGCTTAGCATTTTTCAAGGCCTTGGCCGCATTTTTCTCCAGCTTATGCGCTTCCTTTTTGGCTTTCTTTTTAGCCTTTTTCGCATCTTCGTCTACTTTTTTTTCAGCTTTACGGGCAATCTTCGTCAGCTTCCCGGCCAGTTTCTCAGCTGCCTTCTCAATTGCCCTGGTTGCTTTTTTAGCTAATGCCGATCCAGTGCTAACTTTTTCCGAAATTGCCGCCGAAAGGTCCGCAGACAATTGTTTTTTAGTGGTTTTCATGATACCCTGTTATATAAAAAAATCTGCTAATAAATAGGGATTTATTTACGAATTCAAAATAGTTGTGTTAAGCTTTTGTTATATTTTTAGAAATAAAATCCCAGCAGACCACACCGGCCGTTACAGCGATGTTGAGTGAATGTTTGGTGCCAAATTGGGGAATTTCGAGCACAATATCAGCAGCCTCAACAATTTCTTCACATACGCCGTCAACCTCATTGCCGAACACAAATGCATACTTTTTGTTACGTTCCGGCCTGAAATCTGACAGAAAGGTACTTCCTTCGGCCTGTTCGACGGCACAAATCACCCAACCTTCCTGCCGAAGCCTGCCGGTCAGCGCCACAATATCCGGTGCGTGCTCCCAATCAACGGATTCGGTAGCGCCTAACGCGGTTTTGGTAATGTCGCGGTGCGGCGGGGTTCCCGTGATTCCGCATAAATACAGGCGTTCGGCCCGGAAAGCGTCAGCTGTTCTGAATACTGACCCGACATTGTTCAGACTCCGTATATCATCCAGAATCAGGCAATAAGCGAATTTATCAGCTTCTTTATAAGCATCGACCGAAAGGCGGTTTAGCTCGTCCAGACTTAATTTTTTGGGCATTTTTCGTTAAATTTGAAGAATATTTTCTGCAAAAGTAGCTGCTTTATGGCAGCATGTACACGATAAATGGCACGTCCTTCTTCTAAAACCGAAACAGCCGGCAAGCCGAATAAACAAGTTAAAGAAACACCGCTCAATCGTCAATACAACCAGATCAAAGCCAAGTATCCCGGAGCGCTCCTGCTTTTCCGTGTGGGCGACTTCTACGAAACATTTGGCGATGATGCGATTAAGGCCAGCCGGATTCTGGGAATTACCCTCACAAAGCGCAATAACGGCGGGGCGCAGGAAGAACTGGCGGGCTTCCCGCATCACTCCCTCGACACCTACCTGCCTAAGCTTGTCCGGGCGGGTGAACGCGTGGCCATCTGTGATCAGCTGGAAGATCCGGCGGCGGCGAAAGGTATCGTCCGCCGTGGTGTTACCGAACTCGTTACCCCCGGCGTATCATTCAACGACAATGTACTGGACACCCGCCGCAACAACTACCTGGCTTCCATTCACTTTGGAAAAAGCGTCGGTCAGGAAGACCAGTTCGGGATTGCGTTTCTGGACATTTCGACCGGCGAGTTTCTGGCTTCGCAAGGCAACGCGGCTTATGTCGACAAGCTCCTGCAAAGTTTCAACCCCTCTGAGGTCTTGTATTGCAAACGCAACCGGAATGAATTTGCCACCCTGTTCGGCGGTACACCGGCGGCCGACAAATTCCATACGTTTACGCTCGAAGACTGGGCCTTTACCTATGACTTCGGCTATAATTTTCTGAAACAGCACTTTCAGACCACATCGCTGAAAGGGTTTGGCATTGAGGGATTGCCCGACGGCATCATTGCGGCCGGTGTCATTCTGCATTACCTCAACGAAACCGAACACCGCGATCTGCAGCATATCCAGCGCATCACCCGGCTGGAAGAAGACCGCTATGTCTGGCTCGACCGGTTTACGATCCGTAACCTCGAACTCGTTGCGGCCCAGCAGGACGGCGGTGTGCCGCTGATTCAGGTGCTCGACCAGACCGTTACGCCGATGGGTGCCCGCCTGCTGCGGAAATGGCTGATGCTGCCGCTGAAAGACCGGGCCCTGATTGAGGAACGGCTAACCCTAGTTGAGTTGCTACACGAAGAACCGGAACTGGCCGACACCCTGATTGGTCATTTAAAGCAAATCGGTGACCTGGAACGGCTTATTTCGAAGGTAGCTGTGCGCCGGATCAATCCGCGGGAAATGGTGCAGCTGAAACGGTCGCTGCAGCATGTACTGCCGATCAAGGAACTGCTGATTACCGCCCTCACCCTGCCCGCCTTCACCGAATCGGCGGAGGACGCCTCTAAAGCCAAGTCGCTCAAAAAATACGCAGATCAGCTGAATACGGTGTCGTTTTTACTTGACCGCATCGAAGCCGAACTGCGCGACGATCCGCCGACCCTG
Source organism: Arsenicibacter rosenii (assembly GCF_001870735.1). Taxonomy (GTDB): domain Bacteria; phylum Bacteroidota; class Bacteroidia; order Cytophagales; family Spirosomataceae; genus Arsenicibacter; species Arsenicibacter rosenii. The sequence continues at coordinate 445,983 of NZ_MORL01000004.1, forward strand.
GCTAATCAGGGCGGTATGATCAAATCAGGAATCGATCCGCAGCTCGACGAACTGCATGCCCTGGCCTATTCGGGCAAAGACTACCTGCTTCAGTTACAGGACCGCGAAATTCAGCGCACGGGTATTACCTCCCTGAAAATCGCTTACAACAAGGTTTTCGGTTATTATCTGGAAGTAACGAACGCGCACAAAAACCGCGTGCCGGACGACTGGATCCGGAAGCAAACCCTGGTCAATGCCGAGCGATACATCACGCCCGAGCTGAAAGTCTACGAAGAAAAGATTCTGAATGCCGAAGAGCAGATTTTCGGCATTGAGCTGCGGATGTTTAACGAGCTGGTGCTGGCCGCCGGCGAATACGTTGCGGCTATTCAGCAAAATGCCCGTGTGCTGTCGGTACTGGATGTTTTGTCTTCCTTTGCCAACGTAGCCCAGAAAAACCGGTATGTACGCCCGGTCATGACCGACGGTAACGTGCTCAACATTAAGGATGGCCGGCATGCAGTCATTGAGCAGCAATTGCCCCCCGGCGAAGCCTACGTCCCGAATGACATTTACCTGGATGATGAAACCCAGCAGATTATTATCATCACGGGGCCCAACATGGCCGGTAAATCGGCGCTGCTCCGGCAAACGGCGCTGATCGTTCTGATGGCGCAGGCAGGGTCATTTGTTCCTGCTTCGGCAGCCGAAATCGGCCTGGTCGACAAAATATTTACCCGCGTCGGTGCCTCCGACAATCTGTCGCGGGGCGAATCGACGTTCATGGTCGAAATGACCGAAACGGCCAGTATTCTTAACAACCTGAGTAACCGAAGCCTGGTACTGATGGATGAGATTGGCCGTGGCACCAGTACGTACGATGGGGTATCAATTGCCTGGTCTATCGCCGAATACCTGCATAACCATCCGCAATGCCGCGCCAAAACCTTATTTGCCACCCATTATCACGAGCTGAACGATCTGGCTAATGATAATCCGCGGATTAAAAACTACAACGTGGCCGTCAAGGAGATGGGGAATAAGGTGTTGTTTCTGCGGAAGCTGAAAGAAGGCGGCTCTGAACACAGCTTCGGGATTCACGTCGCGCAGATGGCTGGTATGCCGCCGGGTATCGTGCAGCGTGCCAACCAGATTCTGACTCAGCTGGAATCGTCACACGGCCGCGAAGAAAATAAGGAACGGATTAAACAGGCAGTGCCGGCAGAACGGGAACTGGCCCTGAAAATATTTGAGGCCGGCGATCCGAAAGCCGAACTGATCAAGGAAAAACTCCGGGCAATCGACGTAAACCGGCTGACACCGATCGAAGCACTGCTGAAACTAAACGAACTGCTGAATCTGGCGGAGTAAATGTATCAACGCCCGGAGTCAATGACACCGCGCTGTTTTTTTCTGGTCTGATCCCACAAAACCAGGCGCGGCGGCTAATGACCTGAAATCATTAGCCGCCGCGCTTATAAGCTTATCTTTTACGTGTCTAGTTGGTATATACGCGGTACTCCCAGGGCTTCAGCGAGAAGGACATCCCGGATTTCAATTCGGTAGGCTGGCGGGTGAAAATTTCGGTATAAATCCCGTCAAACCCCTCACCGGTCAGCCGGATCAGTTGTGGCTGGTCGGTCAGGTTCGTGATCACCACAATCCGGTCGTTTTCTTTCACCCGCGAGAACGCATACACGGCCTCATCGTGGTCTGTCGGGATTTTGTTGGCTCTGCCACCGGCAGTGCCGTTCCAGAGTGCGCGGTTACGGTGTTTCAGCGTCAGCAGCGACTTATAAAAGCCGGCCTTACTGTAATCGCCCCACGAAATCGGGTCGCGTTCGCTGAGCGAAAGCCGCTTCTCCAGACTGGCCTCCATGCCGTTATAGACCAGCGGCATGCCTTCCAGCGTACTCGTCAGGACCACAAACGTTTCTGCGCCCTGGCCAAAGATTTCCTTCAACGTACCAAACTTCCGGTTGATGTCCTGATTCTGCGTAAAGAGCATCTGGAAGTACCAGGGCGGAAATTTTTTCCGGTTATGGGCAATCAAGGTATCAATCGACGTGGCCGGACGGGCTCCCTGCGCAATAGCCTTGAGAACGGTATACATCCCCCAACCATAGTTCATATTAAACGTGCTGAATTGGTTAGGGTCATCCTCCCATTCAGCCAGCATAAACATGGTTTTTACGGAATCGAGCGCCGGACGGGCCTGGGCCCAGAAATCGCCGGGAATCATCCCTGCAACGCCGCAGCGGAAACCATCAATATCGCACTCCTTTACCCAATACTTCATGGCTTTGATCATCTCAAGACGCATGGCCGCATTGTCGTAATTCAGATCGGCCACGTAGGTCAGATCCGAGGGTTTGCCTTTGTCATCGAGCGGGGAGGCGATTTTACCGTTGATTTTGGTGTAAAATTCAGGATGAGCCTTTACCCATGGATGCTCCCAGCTCGTGTGGTTTGGCACCCAATCCATAATTACCCGGAGACCGAGGTCATGGGCCCGCTTAACCAGCGCTTTAAAATCGGCGGTCTCACCATAGGCAGAATCAACTGCCATATAGTTGGTGACGGCATACGGGCTGCCCAGGCTATCTTCCGGTTTTGCCTTGCCTGATGGGTGAACCGGCATAAACCATAAGATGTCAACGCCCAGTTCTTTAAGCCTTGGTAACTGTTCTTCTACAGCCTTAAACGTGCCTTCCTGTGAAAACTGACGGATATTAACTTCATAAATCGTTGCGTTCCGCGCCCATTCAGGCATAGGCGGCTTAGCCATATTCCCCGCCAAACTGGAGTCAGGTGTTGTTATGGTTTCTGCTTCCTGCGAATCACTTCCCGATTTCCGGCAGGCATTCGTCAGCATCAGCAGCCCGAATACACTTGCCAGCAATAATAGCTTTTTCATCTTGATAGTTGAGGCCGGCCCCGTTCAGTTTGTTCAGACAATTAAAGGCTGTGGGTGCACTTTTAACTGACGGATGGCTTCATGTGGGTCCTTTGCCGCAAATACAGATGTACCGGCTACCATGACGTTGGCTCCGGCTTCAGCCAGCATGCCGGCATTATCCAGAGTAACTCCCCCATCAACTTCAATCAGAATAGTTGTCTGTCCGGTTTCTTCGAGTAACCGGCGCATTTTGCGCACTTTCGGAACCGACATCGGAATCAGTTTCTGCCCCCCGAACCCCGGATTGATCGTCATTATCAGGACAAGATCAATCATATCGAGCACATCTTCCAGCACGGTCACGGGAGTCTGCATATTCAGCGCAACACCGGCCTGGCAGCCGGCTTCTTTAATCTGCGCTAATGTCCGGTGGAGGTGTGTACAGGCTTCATAATGAACCGTAATGGAGGCAGCACCTGCCCTGGCAAACTGCTCAATATAGCGTTCAGGCTGCACAATCATTAAATGTACATCGAGCGGCTTTTCTGTATATTTCTTAACCGCTTCCAGCACCGGAAAACCGTAAGAGATATTGGGGACAAAAACCCCGTCCATAATGTCAATATGCAACCAATCGGCATCACTCCGGTTTATCATCTCTACATCACGTTGCAGATTTGCAAAGTCGGCGGCCAGCAGAGATGGCGCAATCAAAGGGAACGTCATACAATAGTTGTCAGTTTACAGGTACTGGTAGCCATTTGTCTGTTATTCTCTTGAGAAACAACAAATAACCAATCCTTGTGAACTGAATAAAAGTTTGCTGTAAAACTACTGCTTTTTACCGGGATTGTTACAGGAATTTGTGATTTGGATCGTTTCAGTCAACGGAACTTGAGCGCACTTACGCTTGGGGCGGGCCTGTTAATCATTGAGGCTCAGCGGGCTTCCATTTCATTTTGAAGGCTTCATTTCCTGCTTTTGTCTGCGGGCGCAGTAAGTGTACATCCAGCATGGCCAGCGGGCGGGCCAGGTACTCACGGATCAGTGTGCGCAGGGAATACCCGTCAGGAACATCCTGTGCGGCAAACGCAATCGCTTCGACTCCCTCATGGTTGCCGATATACAGGGCACGGGCATTATGGAAGTTCTGCGAGATGACGGTGATTTTATCTTTATGGAAAACCTCCTTGCAGCGGACAACCGAGTCAAACGTCCGGTAGCCGGCGTAATCAAGGATCAGTACATCTTCGGGTATACCCAACCGCCGCAGTGCCCGCATCATGTCTGCCGGTTCATTGTAGTACTCCGAATCGTTGTTACCGCTGAGAATAATATACTTGATTTTTCCTTCTTTCCAGAGCAGGGCTGTGGCTTCCATCCGGTAACGGAAAAACAGATTTTCCTTGCCGCTCCGGACAAACTTACTGGTACCTAACACCAGCCCGACATCATTGGCGGGAAGTCGCTGCAGATTAAAATAGATCTGTCCCTCTGTACTGTTCACTACCCACCAATTGCAGAGCAGCACGATCAGCACAAGCCCGAAACCAAAGGCGATGCTGCCCTTGATCAGCCGCTTGACAAACCGAACCGGAAAACGACGCCTGGTTTCGTCTCCGCTATAGTCAGTAGTGAACAGTGTCGGGTTCATAACATCTATCGGGTTATCTGTTGCCAGCATTCCCGTTTTTTCAGAAAAGGCCTAACTGGCCATTCAGCTCAATGCTCAGCGGTTCCGGCTGCGGCTCAGGAGCCGCTTCCGGCAGTTTGGTTTCCGGTTCATCGGCCTCCGGATCAAGACCGCCCATCGGTGGAGCAGGTGATGCATCTACCTCACGGGGGGCCAGCAGTCTGACTTCTTTGACTTTCGTGAACGGCAGTTTGTTGCCTAACGCCTTCCAGCCTCTGATGTCGATAAACCCTTCCGGCTCCAGCACCATTTTCTCAATCGGGCCCCGGTCTTTAATCTGATAAACAACTTCAATACGCGGATAGCGATCGGCTGTTGCAGCCAGCAGCTTCGATCCTTTGGTATCACCTATAAAGCTAAACTTCTTGTCGAGCGATGTAGTTTCCACTTTGAACCGTTTCACATAATAAAGCTTCTGATTTGCCTCATAGTAGATCACCGACAACACACTTTCCGGATCAAATTTCTGCAACACCAGAATTTCGGCCGGTTCGTAGCGGTTCAGCAGATCAAAGGAGGTCAGCTCATATTGCCCGTCTTTATAAACGACCAGAATACCGTCTTTCGCATCAAAATTGCCCAGGAACCGGCCTCGCTCATCCCGGTTTAAGCGGCCAAGGTGCTCGTCAAACCAGATATCAACCCCACCCAGGGTAGAGGTTCCTGCACTTTTCTGGACAATCTTCCGGACCGGATACTTGGTCAGAATGTTGCCCTGCGCCGCCCGGTTTTTCACACTCAGGGTCGCAAAGTCAAAATCAAACTGTTTTACCTTCGCCGAACTCTGCGCTGTCAGATTCACCTGAATGACTTCTGCCTCGCCGTTATCGTTGGCCGTAAAATAAAGCACTTTCGATTTCGGGTTACCCATCGTCAGGTCATACTCCCTGTCGCGGGTAACGGCCGTTATCGGAAACCGTTTCACCATCGAAATCCCCGACTTGGCATCAAGGTAGGCCAGGTTGTAAATCTTCCGCTCGTCGTTTTTCTTGAAAACGGCACAGTAGATAATATCTTTTCCGACGAAGACTTTTTCCTGGACTTTTGTGACAAGGCACTTTCCGTCGCGCCGGAAAATAATGACATCATCAATATCTGAGCAGTCGCTGACAAACTCATCTTTTTTGAGGCCATACCCGATGAAGCCGCCTTCGCGGTCGACATACAGTTTCTGGTTGGCCGCCGCCACAATGCTGGCGGCAATGGTATTAAATGCCCGGATTTCCGTCCGGCGTTCACGGCCTTTGCCATACTTCTTCTGCAACTCCCTGAAGTAGGCAATGGTATACCGGATGATATTGGCCAGATGATCTTCTGTTTCGGCCAGCTCCTCCTGTAACCGCCGCATGAGCTCGTCGGCTTTAAAGCCGTCGTATTTCGAAATCCGCTTGATTTTGATCTCCGTCAGGCGGATAATGTCATCTTCTGTGATTTCGCGGTAAAACTCTTTCTTATATGGTTTGAGCGCCTTATCGATGGTCTCGATAACAGCTTCAAAGGTTTCGCACTCTTCAATTTTCCGGTAAATGCGTTTCTCGATAAAGATTTTCTCCAGCGAGCTGTAGAGCAAACGCTCTTTCAGTTCATTACGCCGGATCTCGAGTTCACGTTGCAGGAGGCTGACGGTCTGCTTTGTGTTGATCCGCAGAATATCCAGGACACTGACAAAGTGTGGTTTTTCGCCGATGATCACGCAGGCATTCGGTGACACCGACACTTCGCACTCCGTAAAGGCATAGAGCGCATCGATGGTAATATCCGGTGAAACGCCGGGCGCCAGATGCACATGAATCTCAACATCTTTCGAGGTAAGATCTTCTACCTTTTTGATTTTGATCTTGCCGTCGTCATTGGCCTTGATAATCGAATCCTTAACCGAGGTCGTTGTGGTTCCGAACGGAATCTCGCGGATGATCAGCGTTTTTTTATCAAACTCTTCGATGCGGGCGCGGATACGCACCTTCCCCCCGCGATGGCCATCGTTGTAGTTGCTGACATCAACCAAACCACCGGTCAGAAAATCCGGATACAGAACAACCGGTTTATCCTTCAGGAGCTGAATAGAGGCATCGATCAGTTCATTGAAGTTGTGCGGCAGAATTTTGGTAGATAGCCCGACGGCAATCCCTTCCACCCCCATGGCCAGCAGCAACGGGAACTTAACCGGAAGGGTTACCGGCTCCTTTTTACGGCCGTCGTACGATAGCTGCCACTCGGTTGTCTGCGGATTAAAGACAACATCGGCACCGAACTTCGACAGCCGGACTTCGATATAGCGGGGAGCCGCCGCACCGTCGCCGGTCCGGATATCTCCCCAGTTGCCCTGCGTATCAAAAACAAGGCTTTTCTGCCCCATCGTCACGATCGCTTCGTTGATCGATGCATCGCCGTGGGGGTGATACTGCATGGTTTGCCCGATGACGTTTGCTACTTTATTGAAGCGGCCGTCGTCCATTTCGTTCAGGGCGTGCAAAATGCGTCGCTGTACAGGTTTGAGTCCATCCTCCACAGCCGGAACCGCCCGTTCGAGAATTACGTACGAGGCATATTCCAGAAACCAGTTTTCATACAGACCTGACACAACCGTTTGTTCGTGCAGGACTTCTTCGGGCTGTTGTTCAGTATTTGCTGTTTGTTCGTGATCGAGAGGTTCCTGATGTTCGTGTTCGTTCATCATGAAAAATTACAGTTGTTACGTATTGCAAAAGGCGGGAGAAACCACAGTTTGCGTCGCTTTAGACCTTATAAAGATACAAAAAAATACCCGGAAAATAAGCCCTGAATGCTATTTTCTTAAGGTTACCGATTGGAAAAACACTATTTCAGCGGGTTTCGGCTTTTCTGTCATATGTATCTCTCCGGTGTGGCTCTGTTAATCAGCATCCGGCTCTTTTCTACTGTTTCCGGGTGGTTCAGTAAATCCCTTCCTACCTTTGCCTTTTGCCTGTATAGAACTGCTTATCTGTGAAAAATCTACTTTGCTGCTTACTTTTTTATCTGTTAATCCAGCCGCTCGCGGCACAAAAAAAGAACGAAGCCTATCAGTTGCATATCAAACGGGCCGGCTCGCCGGTTAAGGTCGACGGGGCCATCGATGAACCTGCCTGGCAGGAGGCCGAAGTAGCCTCTGATTTCCATATGGTGCTGCCCATGGATACCAGCCGCGCCAACCTCCGGACCGAGGTGCGGATGACCTACGACCAGCATAATCTGTACATTACCGCGGTTTGCTTCGACGGCATGCCGGGCCCCTACATGGTCGAATCGCTCCGGCGTGACTGGTCGTTTACTAAAAACGACAACTTCCTGCTTTTCATGGATACCTTCGATGACCAGACCAACGGGTTTACCTTCGGTGCCAATGCGGTCGGGGCGCAATGGGACGGGCTGCTCTACGACGGCGGGAAAGCCAACCTGAGCTGGGACAACAAATGGGTTTCGGCGGTAAAACAGTACGGCGACCGCTATGTGTTCGAAGCTGCTATTCCGTTTAAAACCCTCCGCTACAAAAAGGGCATTACCCGCTGGGGCATCAACTTCAGCCGGCTCGATCTGAAAACAACCGAAAAGTCGTCGTGGACACCGGTACCCCGCCAGTTTCCGACGGCCTCGCTGGCTTATACCGGTGTACTGGTCTGGGACGAAACACCCCCAACGCCGGGGCCCAACGTCTCGCTGATTCCGTATGTGTTGGGCGGACTGACCAATGACTACCTGAACGGCAAAGCAACTGCCTACCGACGTGACATCGGCGGAGATGCCAAAGTTGCCGTTACGTCATCGCTCAACCTCGACCTGACCGTTAATCCGGACTTTTCGCAGGTCGACGTGGATCAGCAGGTCACCAATCTCGACCGGTTCGAACTGTTTTTTCCGGAGCGCCGCCAGTTTTTCATCGAAAACGGAGATCAGTTTTCCAACTTCGGCTACCAGACCATACGTCCGTTTTTCAGTCGCCGGATCGGCCTTGGGGTACCGATCCGGTTCGGGGCACGGCTCAGCGGTAAACTGAACAAGGACTGGCGGATCGGGCTGATGAATATGCAGACCAGTGCGGTGCCGGAAACCCGGCTGCCCAAACAAAACTTTACGGTTGCCGCGCTGCAACGGCGTATTTTCTCCCGGTCGAATATCGGCGTTTTATTCGTCAACAAAGAGTCGCTGCACTACGAACCACAGCCCGACAAACCAACCTATTCGCGCTACAACCGGAATCTCGGGCTTGAATACAACCTTGCTTCGCCGAATAACCTCTGGACGGGCAAACTGATGTATGTCAAGTCGTTTCAGCCGGAAACCCGCAAAGACAATAACATTATTGCCGGTAACCTGCAATATTCAAGCCGCCGCTGGCTGATTAACGGCCAGTTTGAAAGCATTGGCAACCGGTTTTCGGCCGAAACCGGCTACGTTCCCCGCAGAGGCTATAACCGATGGACAACGACACTCGGCTATTTCTTTTTCCCCAAAGGTGGTACGGTCTTGAGCCACGGCCCCACCCTGGTTTCCAGTTATTACTATGACCAGTCGTTCCGGCAGACCGACAACGAGACCTATCTCAGCTACCTCTGGACCTTCCGTAGCCGCAGTACATTCAATGCCTGGGTGGCGACCGATTACGTGAAACTGCTTCGCCCGTTCGATCCGACAAATCTCGGTATCGATACCCTGGCTACCGGCACAAAACACAACTGGAAAGCCTGGGGTACCGAATATGTCTCAAAGCCGCAAAGTCTGTTTACGTATGGGTTCTCTACCCGCTATGGCGGCTACTACGCCGGTGGCAAGCGGTTAAACATCACGGCCAATGCCGGCTACCGCTTCCAGCCCTATGTAAGTCTGGCCATGACCGCCAGCTATAACGACATCCGCCTGCCGCAGCCGTGGGGGAAACGCGTGTTCTGGCTCGTCGGTCCCCGTTTCGACGTAACCATGACCGACAAACTGTACCTGACTACCTTTGTGCAGTATAACGACCAGGCGAAAAACGTCAACGTCAACGCCCGGGTGCAGTGGCGCTACAAACCGGCTTCTGACCTGTTTCTGGTGTATACGGACAACTACCTTCCGGAAAGCTTCAAGGTCAAAAACCGGGCGCTGGTGCTGAAGTTTACCTACTGGTGGAACGTGTAAACGGGCGGCTATCCGTTCCGGCAGTTCCTGAGGGCAGAGCAGCTTCCCGATGGTTCTTCCTCTTTTTTTACACGTTCCCTAACGCTTTCAAACAATGCTGCCAGTCAACGGTTTCAGTAATAAATTAGTTTCCCATTTACTCAACGGTTGACGATCATGAACAAATTTGAACAATTTACGATGTTGCTGCTCACATTCTGGGTAGCGATCACAGTAAGCGGCTGCGAGCTGGCTGGTGATATCTTTAAAGCGGGTGCCTGGACAGGTATCATTGCGGTTGTCGGTTTCATTGTATTAGTTATCTGGCTTATTTCAAAACTTTTTGGGGGCGGAAGCCGGAATCCATAGCATCATATACAAAACAGAAACGCCCTGACCAGTTGCTGATCAGGGCGTTTCTGTTTATAGACTAAACAAGACTCAGGCCACCAGTTCGACCAGGTTATCCTGCTTCAATACCACTTTAATGCGTTCGCCGAGGCTGTCCGAGGCTTTCATCAATGGCAACCGGACATCCGAATTAATCAGCCCCATAATTTCCAGAATCTTCTTCACCCCTACCGGATTGCCTTCTTCGTAAAGCAGCGGGTCGATCCGGAGGAAATGCCCCAGTTCTTTCCGGGCAAATGCGAAGTCACCTTCCAGAGCCGCATTCACCAGGGCCGAGAATTTAGCCGGCAAAGCGTTGGCAATAACCGACATAACTCCTACACCGCCAATGCTGATAATCGGGACAGCCTGTACGTCGTCACCCGAAATCAGCAGGAAGTCTTCCGGCTTGTCCCGCGCGATTTCCATACACTGCTCGATGATGCAGGATGCTTCCTTTACACCGATAATGTTTTCGTGCTCAGCCAGTTTACAGACCGTTTCAGCCGACATGTTGATCCCGGTCCGTGGCGGAATGTTGTATAAAATAACCGGTACCGGCGAAGCGTCGGCTACCTGCGTAAAATGCTCAATCACACCCCGTTGACCCGGCTTATTATAGTACGGACAAACCGACAGGATGGCATCAACCCCGTCAAAATCGATGTCTTTCATCCCAGCCACTACCTCCGACGTAACATTGCCACCAACCCCGAATACAACAGGCAGTTTCCGCGTGTTGTGCTCCTTCAAAAACGACAGTAACTGTTTCTTTTCAGCTTTCGTAACGGTAGGCGATTCGCCGGTGGTGCCCTGCAGGACAATGTAATTCACGCCCCCGTCTGAGACGTGCTGGATCAGACGACCGAAACCGTCGAAATCAATTGAATGGTCAGCGTTGAAAGGTGTCACAATAGCTACGCCAACGCCGTGAAAACGAGTATCCATGTAAAGGATAATTAGGGTGATATGGCGGTTAACAGGCCGGCTCTGCGGAGAACATCATCCGACGCGTCTGCATTCCGGTATATTAACCACACGCAAGTGAGTTATTACGGCAAAGTTAATAGATTTAGACGGGAAAAAGCTGTTTATCAGCCCTGGCAAATGAATTTCATTCGCCCAGCATGGCTTTAAACTGTGCTTCGTCAATCATCGTTACACCAAGCTGTGTGGCTTTGCTGATTTTCGACGGACCGGCGCCCTCACCGACAATCAGGTAGTTGAGCTTTTTGGATACACCGCTCAGCAGTTTACCCCCGTTGGCCGCAATTTTTGCCTCCAGTTCTTCCCGGCTGTAGGCCGCAAACGTTCCCGTATACAGGAACGTTTTACCGGCAAGGCTATCGCCTTCAACCTCAACAACTTTCCGTTCGCCTGCAAATTGCAGACCGGCACGGCGCAGCCGCTCCACATATGCAACGTTTTCGGGTTCGGCAAACCAGGCGGCCAGGCTTTCGGCAATCCGTGGCCCGACTTCCGGCACCGTAACCAGGGTTTCGTAGGGGGCAGTCATCAGCGCATCCATGTTGCCAAAGTAATCGACCAGCTTTTCGGCGGTGGTGTTGCCCACATAGCGGATACCCAGTGCAAACAGAACATTGGCAAACGGCTGTCCTTTCGACTTCTCAATGGCTTTCAGGATATTATCGACCGTTTTTTCGCGGAAGCTTACCACGCGGCGTTTGCCGGTTTCTTCGTCGGCAAACACTTTTTCAAGGCCCAGCAACTGGCCGTGGGTCAGGTCGTAAAAGTCAGCCGGCGACTGCACCAGACCCTTATCGATGAGCATTTCGATTTTCCCTTCACCAAGGCTTTCGATATTCATTGCCTTGCGCTGGATAAAATGTTCAAAACGGGCCTGCCGCTGCGGCGGGCAGCCTTTTTCGTTCGGGCAGTAAAAATGGGCCTCGCCTTCTTTCCGGATCAGCGGCGTCTGGCAGGCCGGACAATGCGTCGGATAGACGACCGGCTCGCTGTCGGCCGGGCGCTTCGTCAGGTCGACACCGGTCACTTTCGGGATAATCTCCCCGCCTTTTTCGACAAATACGGTATCGTGCAGGCGGATACCGAGCCGCTCAATTTCGTTGGCGTTGTGCAGCGATGCCCGCTTTACCACCGTTCCGGCCAGCAGCACCGGGGTCAGGTTAGCAACCGGCGTAACCGCACCGGTCCGGCCCACCTGATAGGTAATGCTGTTGAGCGTTGTAGCGGCGGCTTCGGCTTTAAACTTAAACGCAATCGCCCAGCGCGGGCTCTTGGCCGTAAAGCCGAGTTCGCGCTGCTGATCGTAGCGGTTCACTTTAATCACAATACCGTCGGTTGCGAGCGGCAGGGTAAAGCGTTTGGTTTCCCATTCGTTGATGTACAGCATCACCTCTTTAATGTCGGCACACTTTTTCCACGTCGGCGACACATTGAATCCCCAGCGGGTCAGGGCCAGCAGACTCTCTTCGTGGGTTTTCACCGGCTCTGCCTGATCGCCGGCGGCCTGCGCCGCTTCCGGATCAATCAGGAACGAGTACATATAACAGTCGAGCCGGCGCTGGGCCACCATTCCCGAATCCTGCATTTTAAACGTCCCCGAGGCCGCATTCCGCGGATTGGCCAGCAGGGGCTCACCGATGTCTTCGCGCTCCTTGTTGATCCGTTCAAACTCAGACAGGGGCAGAAACCCTTCACCCCGTACCTCAAACAAGGCCGGCACATCTGTCCCGTGCAGCTTGAGCGGTAGGGTCCGGATGGTCCGGACATTGGCCGTAATATCATCTCCGCGAACCCCGTCGCCACGGGTAGCTCCCTGTACCAGCACGCCGTTCTGATAGGTCAGGCTGAGGGCCACACCGTCAAATTTCTGTTCGCATATATACTCAAAGTCAGCACCGTCGAGGCCTTTACGGACCCGGTTATCAAATTCGACCAGGTCGGTTTCAGAATAGGTATTCCCGAGCGACAGCATCGGGAACCGGTGATAAACCGTCGCAAACTCCTTCGAAATGGTACCACCCACCCGCAAGGTCGGCGAATCAGGCCGGCGGAACTCCGGATATTGCCGTTCGAGGTCCACCAGTTCTTCCAGCATGCGGTCGAAGGTAAAATCGTCGATCTCCGACTGGCTATTCTGGTAATACTGGAAGTTGTAATAATTCAGTGTATCGGTCAGTTCCTGTATCCGCTCCTGAGGTGTCATTGCGTGAGGCATCAATTTGTTGTTGGCCGGCAAAGTTGGCAAAAAAATGGGTTGACAAAAAATGACAGACACCCTCCCGACTGAGCGGTATCATTGCCTGCGTTGACGACGGTCACGGTTATTACCCTGATGATCAGGTAGCTTTGACTCGTCAAACGTAAGACAACTAAACGCTACAGGCCATGAAAACGATACTTGTTCCCACAGACCTTTCTGAATACGCCAAAAACGCGCTGCGCGTCGCCGCAGAGGTTGCGCTCCGAAACAACAGCCGCATTCTGCTGCTGAACAGTAACGAGTTACCCGTTTACAGCAATCCGCTGGGCGAGTATAATCCGTATGACCGTGCGTTTGATGAACAGTACCAGCAAGAGGTACGGAATAGCCTGCAGGCCGCAGCCGACACTCTGAAGGGGGATGCCCGCTTTGCCGACCTGGCTATCGAAACCGCCGTTGAGCCGGGTTCGCTGGTATCACTGATCGAAAACACCATCGACGACAAACAGGTTGATCTGGTGATCATGGGTACACACGGCGCCAGCGGGATGCAGGAAATACTCATTGGCTCCAATACCCAGAAAGTGACCCGCTATGCCACCTGTCCGGTACTGAGTATCCCGCTGTCGTTCAGCAAATCCGGTTTCGCAAACGTAGTTTTCCCGACCACTTTACTGCCTGATCAGGCGGTTGCGTTCCGGCAACTGGCGGCCTTCCAGAAACAGTTCAATTTTAATGTCTCGCTGTTGTACCTGAACGATCCGGCCAGTCTGAAGGCGGATGATGTGGTCGAACAGCGCGCGCTGGCCATGGCCGAGGCGGTCGGGCTACAACACGTAGAGGTCTTTGCTTCGGCGGAGAATGTCTTCAATGAGGAAGATGCCATTCTGCGTTTTGCCAGTGAGCAGAAAGCCGACCTGATTGCCATGGGCACCCACCAGCGCACCGGCCTGTCGCACCTGATTTTCGGCAGTATTACCGAAGATACCATCAACCATACGACCATCCCGGTCCTGGGCATTCCGCTCCACTGATGTCATTTTCCTGCCGGTTTTACCCCTGTTACGGTCCGTGCCTGTCGGGAGGCACGGACCTGTTTGTAACGCCATCCTCCTGATTCATAGACAAAGCCGATCAATATTACCAAATTATTAACATTGCATTATCAATCATACTCGATCCCTAACACTTCGTTAATTTTGTGCACCATATTGCCGTAATTAATCGTTCCTGTTGTGTTGCTGAAATTATTCAAGACCAGTCTTTCTGCCTTTTTTCTGTTATCAAGTATCAGCATTGCTTTTGCCCAGACGAGCATTACCCCGTCAACACCCTGGGGAACCTGGTTCATCGGTACGGTTCAGCTACCGGGCGGGCCTAAAAAATGGGGCGGCTTTGCCGAAGTACAGGCCCGTACCAATGGTCTGTTTTCCCAATATTTCTATAATGAATTAAAAGGTGGGGTCAGCTACGACCTTGACAAGAACTTTACTGTCATGCTGGCCGGTGGCCGATATGCCACCTATGACTACAAAGCGGTTTCAGAAGGCACCCTTACCCTGGAAAAGCGTTTTTGGGAGCAGTTAATTATTAATCAGTACCTTGCCCGAGTAAAATTTGAACATCGCTACCGCGTTGAACAACGCTGGCTGGAAAGCCGCGACGGTACCATCTCCTACCGCAACCGGATCCGCTATCGCCTGAACGGCTTTTTGCCCATTAATCAGAAAACCGTAAGTCCGGGCGCCTTCTTTTTGTCTGTCTATGACGAGATTTTTCTGAACCCCAAAGGCCCTACTTTCGAACGTAACCGGCTGTATGCCGGTCTGGGCTACCAGTTCAGCAAAAGTCTGATCGTGCAGGCAGGCTGGGTAAATCAGACAAACTATAACCCTGCCACCTTTAATCAGGGCGTATTTACACCCATTTCCGGCTCCGGAAAAAATAACCTGGTTCTTAACCTCACTTACCGGATTAACCGTCACAAAGGCAAAGCCACCTCCCCGGCCGAACGCCTGCCGTCACAGCCGGACTAATTCTGTTGAGTGATTGAGCGAAGTATGCAGCCTATGCAGGCCCCACCCTACAAGGAAACCGACAGGGAGCAGCAGGGCTGCTCTTTTTTTATACCCCTTTCTCAAACAGGCATCCGGCAGTACAGGCGCTCCGGCGTTTATGACTGGCGCAGTAGCCTTTTCAGTCATGTACTAAGTAAAAAAAAAGAGTACTTTTCCTGTCTATAAATTTTACTAAAATGAGTAGAAATAGGCTAATTTTCCCGTTATGTCACTGATCATTCAACATGATTCGAAACACTTTTACGATACCTATGCATAAACTACGTATTTCAGTACTGAGTCTTCTGACCGTTGGTGGTTTGGCATTAGCCTCTTCATCGGCACTGGCACAGCGGGTTCTGGTATTTTCAAAGACCAAAGGCTTCCGGCACTCTTCCATTCCCGCCGGTAAACGGGCGATCATGAAGCTGGGGCAGGACAATGGCTTTGCCGTTGATACAACCGAAGATGCCTCCGCCTTTACGGATGCCAATCTTAAAAAGTATGATGCGGTTATCTTCCTGAGCACAACCGGCGACGTGTTGGATAACGACCAGCAGAAAGTATTCGAAAACTACATTCACGCCGGGGGAGGGTATGCCGGGATTCACGCAGCGGCCGACACAGAATACGACTGGCCCTGGTATAACCAGCTGGTCGGGGCGTATTTCCTGAGCCACCCGAAACAGCAGAATGCCGAAATCGTGGTGACCGATAAGTCGCACCCGGCCACGCAGATGCTGCCCGACCGCTGGAAACGCTACGACGAATGGTATAACTACCGGAACATTGTCAAGGGTATCCGCGTGGTGGCGAAGCTGGACGAAAAAACCTACGAAGGCGGCAAAAACGGCGACGACCATCCGTTTGTCTGGTATCGTGATTTCGAAGGCGGCCGCTCGTTCTACACCGGCGGCGGACATACCGACGAATCGTACAGCGATCCGATGTTTTTGCAGCACCTGCTGGGCGGAATCAATTACGCCCGTCAGAAAAAGGCGGATGACCTGATTCCGGAAGAGAACCGTTTTACCAGACACGTACTCGCCGAACGCCTTGACGAACCCACCGAACTGGTCGTTCTGAACGACGGCCGCGTCCTTCTTGCGGAGCGGAAAGGGGCCCTGAAACTCTTTAACCCGAAAACAAAGGCGGTTAAGGTAGTGGCCAATCTGCCGGTTTACACCAAGTTTGAATACGGACTTATGGGGCTGAATATCGACCCTAAGTTTAAGGATAACAAGTGGTTATACATGTATTACTCACCGGTTGCCAACGCAGAAGGTGATACGGCCCAGCGGCTGGTACGGGTGAAATACGATGACAGTAAGGACGAAATCGTACCGAACACCGAGCAGGTATTGCTGAAGGTACCGGTAAAACGGAACGACTGCTGCCATACCGGCGGCTCTATTGCGTGGGACCGCCAGGGCAACCTGTACCTCTCGACCGGCGACGACACCAACCCGTTCAACTCAAACGGATACGGGCCGATCGACGAGCGGCCGGGACGCGCGGGATGGGATGGACAGGCGGGGCCGGGCAATACCAACGACCTGCGCGGTAAGATCCTGCGGATCACACCGCACCCTACCGATGCGAAATACAGCATTCCGGCGGGTAACCTGTTTGCACCGGGCAACGACAAGGCACGGGCCGAAATCTATGTTATGGGTAACCGTAACCCCTACCGGATTTCGGTTGACCAGCGCACCGGCTTCCTCTACTGGGGCGAAGTGGGCCCGGATGCCGGCGAGAACAGCGAAAGCCGTGGTCCGCGCGGACACGACGAAGTTAACCAGGCCCGGAAAGCGGGCAACTTCGGCTGGCCGTTTTTCGTAGGAGATAACAAGGCTTACCGCGATTATAACTTTGCGACGGAAACGTCGGGACCGGCCTTCGATCCGATGAAGCCGATCAACGATTCACCGAACAACACCGGTCTGCGCGAGCTGCCACCGGCCCAGAAAGCGTTTATCTACTATCCGTATGCCGATTCGCCTGAATTCGGGCCGATTGTTGGCAAGGGTGGCCGGAATGCCATGGGTGGTCCGGTATACTACTACGACGATTATCCGGAAAACGCCGTAAAATTCCCGCGTCATTACGATGGCAAGTTCTTCTCCTATGAGTGGATCCGTGATTACATTCACCCGGTTACGATGACTAAGGAAGGTGATTTTGTGACGATGGAACACTTCATGCCGAACACCAAATTCAGCCACCCGATTGACATGCAGTTTGCTAACGACGGCACACTGTATGTACTCGAATATGGCCAGACATGGTTTGCCCAGAACGACGATGCCCGCCTGTCGCGGATTACCTACAATGCCGGCAACCGCCAGCCGGTGGCTATCGCCTCGGCCAACAAAACTGTTGGTTCGGCACCATTGACGGTTCAGTTCAGCAGCAAAGGCTCAAGCGATCCGGACGGCGACGCGATTAAATACGAATGGTCGTTTGGCAAAGGTCTGGCTAAAAATACCCAGGCCAACCCTACGTTTACGTTCGCCAAAGCGGGTACGTATGAAACGGTGCTGAAAGTAACCGACGCGAAAGGCAACGTCTCGACGAAAAACCTGCAGATCAAAGTTGGTAACGACCAGCCAAAGGTGGAAGTAGCGGTAAAAGGCAACAAAACGTTCTTCTTCGATAATAAGCCGGTGCAGTACGAAGTCAAAGTGGCCGACAAGGAAGACGGTTCACTGGCAAATGGCAAAATCGCACCGGAAGACGTGACGGTAACGGTTGACTACCTCGAAGGCTTCGACAAAACGATTCTGGCACAGGGCCACCAGGCTAATCTGGGCTTTGCAACCGGCAAACGCCTGATCGAACTGTCTGACTGTAAAGCCTGCCACAGCATCGACCGCAAGTCGGTGGGTCCGGCGTATATCGACGTGGCTAAAAAATACAAAGGCGTCCGGAATGCACTCAGTACCCTGGCCGAAAAGGTCATCAAAGGTGGTGGTGGTGTCTGGGGTGAACAGGCTATGAGCGCCCACCCGCAACTGTCAATCGACGACACGAAGGATATGGTTCGCTACATCCTGTCGCTGGCCGATGATAAATCGGCAAACAAAAAGCCGGTGAAAGGCGAATACGTACCGGCTCCGAAATCAAAAGACGGCTCCTATATTTTCTCAGCCAGCTATACCGACCGCGGTAACGGTGCTATGGGCCCGCTGACGGCAACATCGTCGGTGGCGCTGCGTAATCCAAAGGTGAAAGCCAGCACGTATGACGAAGGCAAAGGCGTTTCCCGTACAAAAGGAACATCAGGTGCCGACGTAGTGATCAGCAATTCGACACAGAGCTACATTGCCTTCAACAACATCGACCTGAACGGCATCCGTAAACTGTCGCTGACACCGGTGAAAGATGCCAAAGCTGCCGGTGGTAAGATTGAAGTACGCCTGGGTTCACCGACTGGTGCGCTCATCGGCGAAGCCGAAATCAAAGGCGATGCAACGTCGCCGGTTGAGGTGCCGCTTCGTCAGCCGGGTGGTGCTGCCCAGACTGTCTACTTCGTGTTCGTTAATCCGTCGGCCGGTACAAAAGCGCTGCTGACGCTCGATACGATTCAGTTTGCAGGGGATAGTATGTAAGGGTTTGGCCCCATTGACCGGATATGATAACCCCCTGGATGTTTAAAAACATCCGGGGGGTTTCTTTTTGTAATTAACTTTGCTTTGGGCAACCACAATTAACATCGATTCGGGCAACCAGCCCTCGTCTTTGGGCAACCACGTGGGGTTGCCCCTACGGGGTTTGGGTACTCTTGAACACAACGGCTGCCAATGGTGGCAGGGTTATTTCCATAGAATATTCACGACCCTGCCAGGCTTGGTTTTCAGCAACTATCGGGGCTGCATTCCCAACGCCACTACCGTAATACCCCACGTTATCGCTGTTAAAAATCTCTTCGTATGTACCGGCAGCCGGTGCCCCGATACGGTAGTTAAACCGTGGGATAGGCGTCATATTCAAGACAATGACTACGTTATCCGCCGGATTCTCACCCTTCCGCATGTAGGAAATAATCGTATTTTCGCGGTCAGCGGTGTCGATCCATTCAAAGCCGTCGGCCTGGAAATTGCGTTCGTGTAATGCCGGCTCTGAGCGGTACAGGTGGTTCAGCGCCTTCACACAGGCCGCAATACCCTGATGCGACGGCTCATTGAGCAGGTGCCAGTCGAGGCTGATGTCGTATTTCCACTCCCGCAGCTGCCCGAACTCGCCACCCATGAAAACCAGCTTAGTGCCGGGGTGCGTAAACATGTAGGCAAACAACAGACGAAGGTTCGCAAACCGTTGCCATTCGTCGCCAGGCATCTTGTTGATCAGCGATTTCTTGCCGTATACGACTTCATCGTGCGACAGCGGCAGCATGAAGTTTTCGGTAAAGGCATAGACCGCGCTGAACGTAAATTCATCCTGATGGTATTTCCGGTAACCCGGATCCCGCTGGAAATAGCGGAGGCTGTCGTTCATCCAGCCCATCATCCACTTCATGCCAAAGCCCAGACCACCGGTATAGACCGGACGCGACACCCCGGGGAATGCCGTTGACTCTTCGGCAATCGTCTGTACATCCGGGAACTCACGGTAAATGGTTTCGTTCAGCTCGCGGAACAGGGAAATCACTTCCAGATTTTCGCGGCCACCAAAGATATTCGGCTCCCACTCGCCATGATTCCGGGAGTAGTCCAGATATAACATCGACGCCACGGCATCTACCCGCAGGCCATCAACATGGTAGCGGTCGAGCCAGTACAATGCGTTCGAAATCAGGAACGACCGTACTTCCGGACGGCCATAGTTGAAAATATAGCTTTTCCAGTCGGGGTGGTAGCCTTTCCGCATATCCGGATGTTCGTACAGGTGCGAGCCGTCGAACTCGAACAGGCCGTGCGCATCGCCCGGAAAGTGCGACGGTACCCAGTCCAGAATAACCCCGATGCCGGCATTATGCAACCGCTCAACAAGCGTCATGAAATCCTGTGGCTTGCCGAATTTGCTGCTTGGCGCAAAATAGCCTGTGATCTGATAGCCCCACGACGGCGCATAGGGATACTGCATCACCGGCATAAACTCGACATGAGTAAAGCCCATGTCCTGCACATACGGTACCAGTGCATCAGCGATTTCGCCATAGCTCAGCTCCCGCTCCGGATCGGACGGGTCACGGCGCCACGACGACAAATGGACCTCGTACACCGAAAACGGAGCTGTAAGCGCGTTTTTCGCCTGACGGGTCTGCATCCACTCCTGATCCGTCCACTCATGCCAGTTGTCCCAGACTACCGAAGCAGTCAGCGGCGGCACTTCCCAGGTATGGGCATACGGGTCGCCTTTTTCCAGTTCGCGGCCGCTTTCATGCACAATGAAATACTTATACACTTCTCCGCGGCCAATATGCGGGATGAAGATTTCCCAGATACCGGAACCATCCCAGCGCACACCCATTGGATGAGCGCCTTTGTTCCAGCCGTTGAAATTGCCGATAACGGCCACATATTTGGCCGACGGTGCCCAGACCGCAAAATAAGTTCCGACTACGCCCTGATGTTCGATGACGTGAGAGCCAAACTTCTCATATAGCCGGGAGTGTTTACCTGATCGGAAAAGATAAATATCGAAATCTGAAAAACGGGAATACGCCCCGCCTTCAGGTTGACTGCTCAATGCCAGAGAATCGTCGGAAACCGGCTGTACTACTGAAGTCTCCGGAATAGGTTCAGAGGCAACCGGTACAGTTACGGTCGTTGTGGTTTCGGCGGCAGCTGAAACCTGCGTATCGGTTGATGTTTGGGTCTTACGTTTTGCCATAGTTCGCTGGATTAAGGCATTTTCTATACACTTTACTGTAAAGCATAAATACCCTCCTGTGGTTTTCAGTAATGGAGCGGAAAGTTAATGATTAGCGTATTGTCTGGCAATAAATTATTTTTAGTCAATTAACTATTGCAAAAAACATATGAGGCAACTTCATTTTTACCGGATACTGGCAATTATAACGTTGTGTGGCTTTTTTGTTTGCCTGACTCCGTTAACCGCAAACGCACAGGTAGTAAACGAGCCCATCCTCAATGAAGCACCGAAACCCGCTAACCCGCTGGACACAAGCCTCTTTTCTGTACCGTTTAATAAAGCCGTATCTCAGCCATGGAACCGGACAGCCATTATTACCGACTACATCCAGAATTTTGTCGGTTCGTCGGTCAGTGTATCCGAATTAGGCTGGACCGGTAGTGTGAGCGGCTGCGTGGCAGGTAGTATTTCGGCATTGGCCCAAAACCGGGTCATTCAGCGCATCAACTATTACCGGCGATTAGTGGGTTTGCCGGATAACATGACTCTTGACCCGAGCCGGAATGCCGCCACGCAGGAAGCGGCCCTGATGATGCTGGCCAATAACAGCCTCAGCCATAGCCCGCCTACCAGCTGGCTATGTTACACAGCGACCGGGGCCGCAGGCGCAGGCAGTTCTAACATAGCAATCGGCTCGTTTGCGGCGAATGCCATCAAGCTGTACATGGACGATCCCGGCTCCGGAAACGAGCCCGCAGGCCACCGTCGCTGGATTCTGTACTCACGGGCCAACAGCTTCGGCACCGGCTCGACCAACAACAGCGATGCCCTTTGGGTATTCAACGCCTTTTCAACACCAGCCGGTTTACCGCCCTATGTTGCCTATCCGCCAGCTGGTTATGTGCCCCGCGCTTTAGTCCCGCAGCGCTGGTCGATCAGCATCCCGTCGGCCAACTTCACCAATGCCACGGTGCAAGTCATGGACGATACGAATGCGCCCGTAGCGGTTACCAGATACACACCAACCAACGGCTACGGCGACAACACGCTCGTCTGGGACCTCACCAATCCGGGGACAGCCCTGGCGTGGAACGGTAGTGCCGACAAAACGTTTTCCGTACAGGTATCGGGCGTCGTAATCAATGGCATTACCCAGAGTCCGTACAGCTACACCGTTGTCGCCATTGACCCGAATACATTCTGCCCTTATCCCACACCGGTAGCAGCCTGTTCAGTTACGGCCAATAACAGTCCAAGTATATATTATGGCGTTGAAACCTTCCGGTTTAATACCATCGACGTCACATCGGGTTCGGCCAGTAATGAAGGCTTAACGTATGTTGACCGGACCTGCCTGAATTCAACAACTGTAACAGCCGGTAACAGCTACTCAATGACGCTAAAAGGGGCGTTTTCAAATACCCATACGCTGAAAGCCTACATTGACTTTAACAACAACGGTCAGTTTACCGATGCCGGCGAACAGGTTCTCAGTGCAGTATCCGCAAATACGCAGTCGGTAACCATTCCGATTCCGCAAACGGCAGTGGCCAATACCCCGCTCCGCATCCGTGTGCTGGCCGACGCGCCGAACACCAGCGCCTCGGGCCCTTGCCTGGTAGCAGGCAGCAACAGCTTCGGTGCCGGTCAAATCGAAGACTTTACGGTTTTTGTACAGGGCGTGTCCTGCAATACCATGTATACGGTCAAAGCCGGTAACTGGAATGACCCGACCGTATGGTCCTGTAACCGCATACCGGTCGCAACGGATGCTGTCGAACTTCGGCATGCAGTAGCTGTGCCCGATAACCTGATTGCCCGTGCGCTGAAAATCACCTATCAGGCAGGGCAGACGCTAACGCTTGGTACCAATGCAAGACTGCTGCTCAATCAGTAGTGCTTACAATATTACTTCGTGGAATGCACGGAATATCATTCTGTGCTACACTTATTATGGCACCACATCCACAAGCACCCGTTTGTAGCGGGTCAGAGCCGGTTTGCCCTTGTCAGTCACTTTCACGATAAAATGCAGGGTCTGCGGACTGGTAACGACGGGGGCTTTAACCTCCGGAATTTCATACAGGTTAGAAGCAAACGGCGCAAAGCTAACGTAGCCCGGATAAGAACCGGCCTCCTGATAGTGCAACCAGCGATAGCTCATCGAATCGCCGTCGGGGTCGGCCGAACCGGCGGCGCTAAGCCGGAACGACCCGCCGGACGCGACGGTGAAACGATCCGGATGCCCAAGCCGCGGAACGGGCGGGTGATTGGCGTCCTGGTAAGGTTTGATACACCAATCCATGCGGGCCGCAAAATCGTTCTGAAACTCGCTGCGCCACCGCCAGATCGTTGCCTGACTGCTTTTACGGGGTCTGATCTCATCGGCCGGCGGCGGTCCGAACGGTGGCCGTGGCGCAATTACCGAATCCGCAGCGTTGGTCCAGATTGGTCGTGTTTCGGGCTCCTCCGAAGGTGCACCGGCCGGCCGGAACCGGCTGACAAGCACCTCTTTCGGTTGCTGCAACACATACCGGCCGCCCCAGCCGCCCCAATCAGGATGTTCGGGCGCATTCAGGCCGTTTGGAATCCAGCCCAAAAAGGTCGGTGTATCGCCTTCCATCCCGTAGGCGACATCCGGATATTCGGCCCCGAGCGGACCATGCCCCTGCTGAATATGTTCGGCCAGCCAGGCATTGCTGATGTATTCGGCATGCGTGCCCGGATCAGTGCCGTTAATGCCCCGCCATGTGGCATGTTCATAGCCATAGCCCGGACTAACGATAAAGAAAACGTCCGGGAAGTTTTTGCGTATCCACGGACCGCTGTCGTCCTGATCCGAAATGGTATAGACCCGCAGTTTGCGGTAGAGGCGGCTGGCCTGTTCGGGCGTACGGGTTTTGCGGATCGTCCAGAGTGCCTGTGCCAGCGTATTCGGTCCGCCCCAGACAGCCACCCACAGCGGACGGTCATCGTTTTTTTCGAGCTGCCGGATAATCCAGGCCGAACCTTCGGAATCGTTCCCTTCGCCCACACCTTCCATGCCGTAGACCGGCAACCCTTTCTTAATCAAAGACTTTAAGGCCGCCGCTGCCGGATAACCAGCTTCGTGCTTCGTCAGGTTGGGCTGCACTTTTCCATAAGCATCAACGATCCGGTGAATGGTCTCGGGGGCTACCCGCTTTTTCTGGTGAATAGACGTAGTAGCGACCAGTCCTTCAATGTCGAACTGATTGGCATACAGCAGTAACCGTACCAGCGATTGAGCATCATCGGGGTCGGCTTCCATATCGGTCAGCACCAGCAGCCGGTTTTTCAGGGCAGGCGGCTGCGCCCGTAAACTGCCTGTCAGAACAAGCCAGATAGTGAGTAAGAAAATCGTTTGTTTCATGATTATCCGGTCAAGGGAGCAATTGCGTTAAATAAGCGAAAAAAAGTAAAAACAATCGAAAGAAATCTGACAACTGTACCGATCAAACCGGTTCTGGTGTTAATCAAAGAATGTTAATGAATATTTAGTCACTGAAGAATAACAAATAGTCTTCTGTTGTAACTTGCCCGCGATAGCCTCTCCACTATCTTAACCGGCTATGGACAATGTTGAACTACTTTCGCGCATACAATTTGCCTTCACGGTAGCCTTCCATTACATCTACCCTCCGCTCAGTATCGGCCTCGGCGTCTGCCTTGTTTTCATGGAGGGTTTATACCTCAAAACAGGTCAGAAAGTCTATGAAGAACTTACCCGTTTCTGGGTCAATGTCTTTGCCTTGATTTTTGGTATCGGCGTGGCCACCGGCATCGTCATGGAGTTTGAATTCGGCACTAACTGGGCCGTTTACTCCCGCTATGTCGGCGATATTTTTGGCAGTGCACTGGCCGCAGAAGGCATCTTCGCTTTTGCGCTGGAGTCTGGTTTTTTAGGCATTCTGCTCTTCGGCTGGAACCGTGTCAGCCCCCGTGTACACTTTCTGTCGACGGTACTGGTTGCGCTGGGCTCCATGTTTTCGGCGCTCTGGATTGTGGTTGCCAACTCGTGGCAGCAGACACCGGCGGGCTACCGGATCGAAGGCGAAGGCATGCACGCCCGCGCGGTCATCACCGATTTTTGGGCCATGGTGTTTAACCCGTCATCGGTCGACCGGTACCTGCACGTACTGATCGGCGCGTTTCTGTCGGGTGCCTTTCTGGTTATCAGCGTCAGCGCCTGGCACCTGCTGAAAGGTAGGTTTACTGACCATGCCCGCAAAGGCATGCGCATCGGCCTCTGGGTGGCGGGTATTGCCTCCCTGCTCCAACTGTTTACCGGCCATCGCTCCGCCGACGTAGTGACCCACCATCAACCGGCCAAACTGGCCACGATGGAAGGGCATTTCGATAAACTGGCACCGGCCGACATGTATCTGCTGGGCTGGGTGGATGCCAAAACACAACAAACGACCGGGCTGAAAATTCCCGGCGGGCTGTCGTTTCTGGTACACGGCGATTTTACAAAGCCGATCCCCGGCCTGAATGCGTTTAACCCGCAGGACCGGCCAACAGCCATTAATTTTGTTTTTCAGACGTATCACCTCATGGTAGCCATTGGCATGACCCTTATCGCCCTGACCTGGTTCGGGTTGTTTATGCTCTACCGCAAAAAGTTGTTTGATACCCGTTGGCTGCTGATCCTGTTTACCGGCTCGGTGCTGTTGCCGCAGGTCGCCAATCAGGTAGGCTGGTATACGGCCGAGGTGGGCCGGCAACCGTGGGTAGTGTATGGCCTGCTGCGTACCTCTGATGCGCTTTCGCAGGCCGTAAAAGCAGAACACGTAATGGTGTCACTGATCTTGTTTACGGGTGTTTATGTCATGCTGTTCCTGCTGTTTCTGTACCTGCTCAACAAGAAGATTCAGCACGGTCCCTACGTCAAAGTCGAAGACCCCGAAACCCCGCCGTCAAAATTCAACACAATCGCCCGGTAATTATGGACTCATTTCTTGGCATAGACCTGCCTACGTGGTGGTTTTTATTAATCGGTGCCCTGGTCAGCGGATACGGCATTCTGGATGGTTTTGACCTGGGTGCCGGGGCGTTGCACTTATTTTTCCGGAAAGAGCAAAGCCGCCGGATTGCCCTCAACGCCATCGGCCCCGTCTGGGACGGTAACGAAGTGTGGCTGGTTATCGGTGGCGGTGCGCTGTTTGCCGCCTTTCCGCTGGTCTACGGCATCATTCTGTCCGTGCTGTACCTGCCGTTTATCCTGTTGCTGGTCGCCATTATTTTCCGGGCCATTTCGATTGAATTCCGGAGTAAAGAACCGATGAAATGGTGGCGACAGTTCTGGGATATCAGCTACTGTCTGTCGAGCACCTCGATTGCCTTATTGCTGGGGCTGGTGCTGGGTAACCTGATTCAGGGCATGCCGCTCAATGCCAATCACGAATTCACCGGCCGTCTCCTCGACTTCATTAACCCCTATGCCGTGCTGATTGCCGTGACGGTTTTATCGCTCTTTATGCTCCACGGAGCCATGTATCTGGCCATGAAAACCGAAGACCGGCTCTATGCCCGCATGACTATTCTGATCAACAACACGAGTAAATTCTTTATTCTTTGTTTCATCACCGCCTCTATGGCCACGCTGATCTATGTGCCCCACATGCAGGCTATTTTTCACAATCATCCGGTTTTGTTTGTGCTCCCGCTCACAGCCGTCCTGATTGTGCTGAATATCCGGCAAAGCATTGAAAAGCGCCGGTACCTGCGGGGGTTCATTTCTTCGTCGGTTACGATTGCGCTGATGCTCGTCTTGTTTGCCATGGGTTTATATCCGAACCTCGTCCTGTCGAATACCGATCCGGCGGGGCATATCAGCATTTACGAAGCAGCGTCGACCAATAAATCCCTCCGCATCATGCTGCTCTTTGCCGGCATCGGTATGCCACTCGTACTGACATACACCGTTTTCGTATTCTGGACCTTCAGAGGTAAAGTAAAGCCGGATGAAATCAGCTACTGATACATGTTTTTATTAACATAAAATTAACGGACGGATACGAAAGGGCACCGACATCTTTTCCGACTTTTACGGAAGCTTGTACGACTTTGCCCATTCATGCGACATTTACTTTACAGCCTGCTGCTGCTTTGCCTTATTTCCGGCAAAACGGCTTATTCCCAAACCAGAACAGCCGGGGACATTATCCGGCAGACCCTGACAACGTATCAGCACTGTAAAACCTACACGGATCAGGGCGTTATTGTTATCCGGTATAAAACCAGCAAAGGCAGCAGCAGCCAGCGTATACACGTTAAGACCCAATTCCGGCGCAGCCCCGGGCAATTGACGTATCAAAGCCAGTGGGTCAATACAGGCGGGGTCGCTGATTGCTTTGCTGTGGTCAGCGAAAATAATCTGATCCGGTCGTTTGCCCGGCTAACGGCAAACCAGCAGATTTACCTGTCAAAACAGGATGCCATTACCCGCGCAAATGAGTTCTCCGGCGGTGCGGCCTTCAGCATTCTGTCGTTATTGTACAATCTGCCAACAGACATCCACTGGAATATCGGCCGTGTTTCTGACTGGGTCGTTAAGGAACCCCTGCAGCTGAAAGGGCGTGATTTTTATCAGTTGAAAGGCAGTCTTCCCGATCTCAATATCAGCGGGATTACCGTACTGATTGATCCGCAGACCTTCCTGATCAAACGGCTGATGTACCTGCAGAAAAATACGGGCGATGTCCTCACTGTTATTGAGTTAGAGCCGGCAATGAACCAGGATAGCGCTGTCATTGTTCCGGTAACTGAAGACAATTACTGTCTGCCAAACCGTTAGGTCATTCTATAAAATCTAAACCTTTTATTAGGCGTTTAGCGTTTAAGGTATTTGCTTTACAGCTGTAACCGAACCGGTTTACTAAAAACAGACTCAATTATTCTGGTTATGCAAATTTCAAGACACAAGGTAGTCGGCATCCATTACACACTGCGCGACGATAACGGTAATGTACTGGACTCGAGCGAAGGCCGCGATCCTTTATATTATTTACACGGTGAAGGCAACCTGATTCCGGGTATGGAAGAAGGACTGGAAGGCCAGTCGGCAGGTGCTAGCCTGAAGCTGGATGTTACACCTGAAAAAGGCTACGGTCAGCTTGATCCTGAGATGGTTCAGCAGGTGCCACGGAGCGCATTCGGCGGACAGGAAGTGAAGCCGGGCATGCAGTTCCACACCAATCAGGGGCAGGTGGTTACCGTTACAGACGTGACACCGGATGCCGTAACGGTAGATGCCAACCATCCGCTGGCGGGTCAGAACCTGCACTTCGACGTAGAGGTGGTTGAGGTTCGGGAGGCAACTACCGAAGAGATCGCCCACGGGCACGTGCACGGTCCTGGTGGC
The DNA here is from genome assembly GCF_001870735.1 of Arsenicibacter rosenii. Classification (GTDB taxonomy): domain Bacteria; phylum Bacteroidota; class Bacteroidia; order Cytophagales; family Spirosomataceae; genus Arsenicibacter; species Arsenicibacter rosenii. Next base: position 474,504 of record NZ_MORL01000004.1, read on the forward strand.
CATCAGCACTAAGACACCCGCCCCGCTCCAAAGCGGGGCTTTTTTATGTAACCCGTTTTGTGTTCAGGGCTTTTACCCAGGTGTCATGCCCGCACCGGCTACAAACCGGATGTAGCACCGGTTTAACAAATGCGTCAATATTACCGCAAAACGTACAGGCAAATTCGCCGTCCTGCTCTATCTTTTTGGTACGCTGCGCAAAAATTTCCGGCAAAACCGGTAAACCGGCTCTTACCCTGTCGTCTTCATAAAAATAGACACTGATGCTGCCGTTTGTCTCCAGATACGCTTTTCTGACCTGACCGAGGTGTTCGATACCGGCCGACCGAAGCTCCATAAAGAACTCATCCTGTCCAAGATCTTCCTTGCCGAATTCCTTATAGGCAAATTTACCTTCGTCTATCAGACAAATGACTTTGCCTTCCAGCAAGGTTTCCATTTTCGGAGATTTGGCCGCTAACCGTGTTAAAGTCCGGTAGCTTATTATCACAACCAGAAAAACCAGCAGGGCCGGCAGCATACCGACATCATGGTAAAACATAGGGTCGCCGGCGGCTGAGCCCAGACCAATGATCAGCACCAGCTCCACGACCGACAGTTGCCTGACCGTACGCTTTCCGGTGGCCCGGAGGGCGACAAAAATGACCACAAACATAAGTAATGTCCGCCCGAATACTTCCAGCAGAAAGCTACCCGGCACATCGCCGAACAGAATACGTTGCCAGTCGCCGAATTCATAATCGTTCATGGTTGTTAGCAGAAGGGTGAAGGTTTCGCAGCTATCGACAAACAGCGGCGTTTACATACATGGTCGTAACCATTCTGCCCGCTATTCAGTTAAAAAAAACGATTGAATCAACCCGGTTACCGGAAATTACCGGAACTTTGCAGCATTAATTGACTAAACTAATTCCAGTACATGCTTAAAATTGGACGCATGAACACCCTGACCGCCCTGCGCCGCACGAGCGTAGGCATGTTCCTGGGTGACCCAACGAGCGATCCCGAAGACGCCACCGACATCCTGCTACCCAATAAATACGTGCCGGAAAGCCTGCGTACGGAGGACGAAATCGAGGTTTTTGTGTACCGCGACTCCGAAGACCGGCTGATTGCCACCACCTTAGTCCCGCATATCCAGCGCGGTGAGTTTGCGGCCCTGCAGGCGGTTTCGGTCATGAATTTCGGTGCCTTTATGGATTGGGGGCTGGAGAAAGACCTGCTGGTACCCCACAAGGAACAAAGCCGCCCGATGCGTGTTGGCCGCTGGTATGTGGTCTACCTCTACCTTGATGAACAGACTGACCGCCTCGTGGCATCGAGCAAAATCAATAAGTTTATCAATGACCGCGCGTTTGACCTTGAGGTCGGGCAGGAGGTTGACTTACTGGTATATGAACCCACAGATCTGGGGTTTAATGCCATCATCGATAATCGCTACCGGGGCTTACTTTACGCCAATGAACTCTTCCAGAAGGTTTTTCCGGGCGACAGGCTCGTAGGATACGTCAAAACCATCCGGGAAGATAATCGCATTGACGTAACGTTGCAGAAACCTGGCTATCAGAACGTAGAACCAAACGCAGAGCGGATTTTACAGGTCCTGAACGAGTCAGGCGGCTTCCTGCCGCTTACAGACAACACCGATCCGAAACTGATTTATGATCAGCTGGAGATGAGTAAAAAAACGTTTAAGAAAGCGGTCGGGGCCCTGTATCGTGACCGGAAAATCGAATTAAAGCCGGACGGCATTTATCTGACCGGAAACACAAGATAATTCCTGTTATCTGATAAACGGGAAATTACAAACAAATTATACCTTTAACTCAGAATTATCACTTCCCTTCCAACAGTAACCATTTACGGGCGTAACACTATTTTTTTATGACACCAAATGCAACAGCAGGCAACGATGCCTCGCAGCTTACTGAATTGTTGTATGGCATCATGAATACCTCGTCACGCCTCATTACCTACTGTGAAATGGTTATCGGACCGGACACCGCGCAGCCGGTTGATCTGCGGTACCGGCTGGCTAATCAGGCTCTTTTTGACCTGTTTGGCTTGCCACAGGAAGCGGTGATTGGTAAAACCATTACTGAGGTTAACAGCCCGTTTCAGCAAACCGGCATTTTCACCAGACTCCTTGAGGCGGCCGGTAAGCGACAGGCTGCCTCGTTTGAGATTTTCACAACAAAGCGCTGGTTTCTGACCAACGTTACGCCCGTCCTGCAGGGGGTGATCATTTCATTCAGCGATATTACGCACCATAAGTATACCGAACAGCAAAATGAACAGGCACTCCAGTTACTGCAACGGGTACTGGATGCTTCGCCCTATTCGATTGTTTATTGCTCATCCGAAAAAGATACCGACGGCCAGATCATTGATTTTGAGTATCAGATGGCCAACAAACGGGTTGAAGATGTTATCGGCATTCCGCCCGAAGACATTGTGGGAGTAAAGATGACCACCCTGTTTCCGGGTATCCGGGAGAACCCGCTTTTCAGCCTTTACGTCGCCGTCGTCGAAACTCAGCAACCACAATCACTGGAGTGGCTGCTGCAACTTGGCTCCTTTAACAACTGGTACCTGATCACGGCAGTCCCGTTCGGCGATGGATTTGTGGCAACAATTGTTGACATTACGCGGATGAAAAAACTGCAGATTCAGCTGGAGAATACAATCAAAGAGCTAAAAACCTCCAACGAGTACCTGCAACATTTCGCCTATATTGCTTCGCATGACCTTCAGGAACCTCTCCGGAAAATACAGGCTTTCAGCGGCCTGATGCTTACCGAATACAGTCATCTGGTTGGCGACGATGGGGCCGACATTCTGTACCGGATGAAAGGCGCCGCCCAGCGCATGCAAAACCTGATCAGGGATTTACTGGTATATTCCCGAATCAGTACCCAGCCGCAATCCTTCGAAAGGGTTCCGCTCCATAACGTAATCGATACGGTACTGGATGACCTGGAAATTAAGATTCAGGAGCAGGATGCCTCGGTTGTTGTTGAGGCCCTGCCGGTTATTGAGGGCGATCCGGTACAGTTGCAACAGCTTTTTTTAAATCTGGTCTCCAATGCGCTGAAATTTGTACGCCCTGATCAGAAACCGGAAATTGTCATTAGCTGCCACCAGATTGCCGCTGACGATCTTCCGCTACTGCTTCAATCCAGTCAGCAGGCTTATTATGTCATTTCGGTACAGGATAATGGTATCGGGTTTAATCAGGACTATCAGGAACGGATTTTCCAGCTGTTTCACCGGCTTCATAACCAGAATACCTACCCCGGCACCGGTATTGGCCTCGCTATCTGCAAAAAAGCCGCCGAAAACCATGGCGGAACCATAACCGCCCGCAGTGCACCCGGCAAAGGCGCCACTTTCTCGGTTTTTTTGCCCAAAAACATAGCGAACGACTGATATTCAGACGCTTCCCGCCTTTCGTACCTGATCAAATAAGGATACAACCAGAGAAAGCTTGTTGGCTACGGGGGCTACGGGTTAATCCTGAATTGATCGGTATAAACAGACCATTCATCGACAAAAGTCCCTTTCCGGTCGAATGGGCAAGGATACCCGTTAAACGCTGACCAACCGATTGTCTCTAAGAATCAGAAACAACAAAAAACTGATATTCATCATGAAAAAGACAATCATCACCGCCCTGACCTTAGCCCTGTTTACAACCGGCATTTCATTCGCACAACGTGGTTACAACCCGGGCCCGGGCCGTTATCCGGCACCTCCGCAAAGCCGCGCCGACGATTTTCAGGAAGACCTGCGTATCGACCGGATTGATAACATCGTGGGCTTGACAAGACGCCAGGAGCGCGACATCAAACGCATCGAAAACCGGTATGATTATCTGGAACGTGCCCGACTGACGCCTCAGGAATACCGGCGTGTTATTTCGGAGAAAAACAGGGCAATTCTGTCGGTGCTAACCCCGGCACAACGTGACCGCCTATATGCCTCTCAGTACCGCAGCCGCCCCGGTGGCTATGGATATGGCCGCCGTGGATAACGGCCGCCGTGGATAAACGATCCGCTATTACAACCTGAATAAAATGCGAAGCCCGCAGCGAATTCTGTTCGTCTGCGGGCTTTTGTCTGCCGGTTTTCGAAACCATTTTGCACGTACGGATCATTGCGCAGGATTACGCTCGTTGACACTACCGAAGCGCTGGGCCAGAATACTGGCGGCAATAAGCTGAAGGGCATGATACATCATTATCGGCAGCAGTACTACGCCGACCGCATTACCCGGAAACAGCACATTGGCCATGACACTCCCCTGCACCAGCGATTTCTTCGACCCGCAAAACAAGGCCGTAATCTGATCGGGCCGGTTGAAGTTCAGCAGCCGGCCAATGGTATACACGATGCCGTACATCAGAAAGAACAACCCGAGCATCGCTACTCCCAGCAGCAGCAAATCCGGCAGGGTAAGCCCGTCGAACAGATGACGGCTGAAGGATTCACAGAACGAGATGTACACAATCGTCAGAATGATAAGCTGATCGAAGTAACGGAGCTGTTTTTTATACCGGTCGGCCAGAAAGCCCAGCCACCGGTTTAACCCCAGCCCCAGCACTACCGGCACCAGCACCTGAAGGGTAAGTTTCCAGATGACACCGGCCAGGTCATAATTTCCGGATGTATCGGTCAGCACGAGCCCCATCAGTACGGGCGTCAGAAAGACCCCGATCAGGCTCGAAATGCTGGCATTGAAGATGGCAGCGGGCAGGTTCCCACCCGCAATCGATACCATCACGACCGACGACGATACGGTCGACGGCAGCGCAGCCACGTAAAACGCTCCCAGCCAGAGTAAAGCCGCCTGGCCTTCACCGAAAAAGGGTTTTACGGCATAAACCACCACCGGAAACAGCACAAACGTGGTCAGGTGAATGGTCAGGTGGAGCCGCCAGTTTGTCAGGCCCGCTTTAAGTTTGTCGGGGCTCAGTTTCAGCCCGTAAAAGAAAAAGATCAGCGATACGCCCACATCCGCAAACGTATCGAGTGACCAGAAACCTTTCTGAATGCCCGGTTCCGGCCAAAGCCAGGCCAGGCCGATCATGCCCAGCAGGGCCAGTAAAAACCAATCGAGGCCGGCCCGAACCATTAAACCGCTCACCGCCGACCAGGAGGATGTCTGCTTTTTCTCCAACATTACGCCCGTTTAGTTCTGCTTACTAAAGCTGAGAATAGGCCGTTGGGTTCAGATAGTGTCCTTCAATTTTTGATACGGTATTCGCATATTCCGGCAGCGGACTCAGTTTTTTCCATTCCGGATCACTGCTGAAGGCCTTCCAGTGGGCATCCCGCGACGCTTTGTCGTCGAACGTGGTCATGTAGGCCAGGCAAGGCATCCGCGGGCCGGCGATCACTTTGGAATAGAACATCGCATTGAAACCCAGCCGGTCAAATATGTTGATTTCGCCGCCGACGTTGAACATATCGATCTTTTTCTGGCCCGCCCGCTCGCTGTAACTTTCGTAAATGCGGAATTCGTAGATGCGTTTATCACGCGGGGCTGTTGTGGCAGGCACCTTTAACACCGGCATTTCGTCGAAGGCCTCCATAATCATCGTTTCGATCCGGTCATAGGCCGGTTCGGTGTTCGGTGTATTCCAGTAAGGTGCGGCGGCCTCCATATAGGCTTTGTCGTTCGCCAGCTTTGCTGCTATTTTCGGTAACTGGTCGAGCGACTTATACGGAATCAGCACATAGAGCTTCAGCCCGTCTTTCTGATCGGCCTCCTCAAACACACCTACCTGCTGAATACCGGCCCGGTTATAGGCCGGAATCGCAGCCTGCTCCCAGTAAGCCTCCGTGAGCTTCTTCTGTTCCGGCGTCTTAAACCGGTAAATGCGCATTTCATAGGTCTGCTTTTGTTTTTTTGCCGCCGTTGCCAGATCATGAACCGCCAGCATCAGGGTCAGTGTCCAGACAGCCAGCGAAAGGTATTTAAGTACAGGTTTTAACGATACCATAGTTTTAAACATTTAGTAGAGACGCAAGATATTGCGTCTCAGATTCAGACAGTTCTTGCGTCTCAGACCCAGACAGCTCTTGCGTCTCAGACAGATCTTGCGTCTTCGCCTTACGGTTCAAGAATATTGTGTATTTTCCGGTTGTAAAGATAGATATCCTTGAATTATCTACACAATACCTTACTTTTTAGACACACCTCTTTAATTTATGAGTGGAATTTAACCGGTTCTGCCACGTTTCCCTGATCAACCGCGTAACGTATACTATCAACCAATATGAATCTATCCCCTGAAACACGTACGAAAAGATGGCTTTCCCTCCCATTGACCGATTTAGTGATCCGCCCGGCATCACGCCCATAACCGGACAACTACCTGTCGGGATCGCTCAGCCCCCAAACGGAGCACAGCCGGTTTCGCCTCAACGCTATGGGGCCATGACAACGAACCGGTTTCAGGAAGCGATTGAACAACAGCTTTCTCAGTTCGACCCGATTTCGCTGGACGACATGGATGCCGTCAAACTAATGGACCGGACCGACACAAAGTTTCTGGTTCCGCTTGCGCGGCTTCCTGCCTTACTCGATACCTTTTCGGCACATTACCGGCTTCTGACCATCCATGACACACAGCAATGCCGCTACCAGACACTCTATTACGACACGGCTGACCTGCGGCTCTATCACCTGCATCAGTCGGGTAAGCTCAACCGGTTCAAAGTACGGGCGCGTACGTATGTGGAGTCGGCTATCAGCTTTTTTGAGGTAAAACATAAGAACAATAAAGGCCGGACGGTGAAAAAACGGATTCCGCAGCCTGCCGTTAGTCCGCAGCTATCGGCACCTGTCCGCGACTTTCTGAGCCGTTTTCCGGAATGCGGCGCACTGCCTCTCGAAGGTCTTTTCTGGATTGACTATACGCGGCTGACCCTGGTGGGAAAACAGACGGCCGAACGCCTGACCATCGACCTGAATCTGACCTTCCGCAATGACACAAAGCAAGTCGGCTATCCCGAACTGGTCATTATCGAACTCAAACAGAACCGCGCTCAGGTATCTGTTTGCCGGCAGGTGATGAAGCAGGCCGGTCTCCGGCAGGGCGGTATCAGCAAGTACTGTTTCGGGGTCATGAACCTCTACCCCTCCGTAAAACAAAACAACTTTAAACGCCACTGGCAGGCAATCCGCAAAACCCAACAACAACATGCTGCTTTTGCAACAACTCACTACCCACTCAACCGGAACGTATCCCTTGTTCACTGACTTAAACCTGAACTTTCTTATCCGGCTGGGCATTGATCTGGCTGCCGTTCTGATTCTTGTACGCGGAATCTACTACCGGACCTACCGGCGGGCCGACCTGTTTCTGACGTTTTTCAGCTTTAACTTCATCATCTTCCTGATTTCGTTTTTGCTCAACAAGGTTGAAATGTCGATGGGGGCTGCCTTTGGCCTGTTTGCTGTCTTTTCGATGCTGCGCTACCGTACGGAAAGTATTTCGCTGAAAGACATGACCTACCTGTTTCTGGTCATTGCCCTTGGGCTGATTTCGGCCATCAGCAAAGGCGGGGGTGTTGAGCAACTGCTGTTCAACGGCGTTATTCTGACGGTTACGTTCTTACTCGAAAGCCCGATGCTGATGAAGAAAGAATCGGCGCAACTGGTTTACTACGAACGGATTGAACTGATTCCGCCCCAGCAACGTGATGAACTGCTCAGCGACCTGCGGATACGTACCGGCCTGAATGTGCATCGGGTAGAAGTCAACGAAATCGACCTGCTCAAGGATGCTGCGCGCTTAACCGTTTATTACTACCAGTAACCGTTCCTATACATGACCCGCTATCTGACCGCTCTGATCGTTCTGCTGCTAACTGCTTCTTGCTTCACTGTCCGGGCTCAGGACCCGAGCCTCCGCCTCTGGACAGGTATTCAGGTTGAAAAAAAAGTGCTGAAAAAAATAACCATTCAGGCTACTGCTCAGGCCCGTTTTATCGAAAACGTGTCGGATCTTGGCTCCTACATCGGCGAGCTGGGTGCTGCCTACAAACTGAACAAACACTGGGAGGTGGCCGGCTATTACCGGTTTATCGGCAAACGCAACTGGAAGCCCAACCGTGAGGTATACGTCAACGAGCAGATGCATCGTTTCTATGCTGATCTTAGTTACCAGCATAAAATCGGGATCATCAGGTTTGAGAACCGGCTCCGGTATCAGAATCAGTTTACCGACGTAACCCGCGAACAGGCCAACCGCGATTACCTGCGAAATAAGGCAGAAGTATCCTTACCGAACAAAAGCCGGTTTACGCCCGGCATTTCGGCGGATCTTTTCTACGGTTTCGGGCTGGGCTTTGACGTCATCCGTTACCGGGCAAACCTCGATATTAAACTCAATAAGCACAATACCATTACCGTCTACGGGTTTACGGAGCAGGAACTGATTGAGACCCCGGATCCGACCTATACTCTCGGGATAACCTATAAACTAAAACTCTGATCAACACACCATTACCCTCCATGCGGTCACGCGCGGCCGGTGGAGGGGCTGGTGTTTTTTAATCCTGCACGCCTCCAAAACCGGCCATTAGCCCGTACCTTTGTAGCCGGATCGATTTTGGAAACACGTTGGAACAGACTTTTTTATTACTGACTCCCCCATTCACACAGCTCAACACGCCCTATCCGGCAACGGCTTACCTGAAGGGTTTTCTGAACACACAGGGCGTACCGGCTCATCAGGCGGATCTGGGGATTGATGTCATTTTAAAACTGTTTTCCCGCCCGACACTTCGCCGGTTGTTCGATAATCTCCTGGCGGCAGAGGCTGAACTGTCTGAAAACAGCTACCGTATTGTCGAACTGCGCGACGAATATGTCCATACCATCGACCCGGTCATCCGGTTTCTGCAAAACAAAAACCCAACGCTGGCTTACAGCATCTGCGACCAGAGTTACCTGCCCGAAGCCTCACGTTTTGCCGATCTGGAAGACCTCGACTGGGCGTTCGGGTCGATGGGTATCCATGACAAGGCCCGCCACCTGGCTACGCTTTACCTCGAAGACCTCTCCGACCTGATTACTGAAGCGGTTGACCCGCACTTCGGCTTCAGCCGTTATGCCGAACGCCTTGGTCGCACCGCCACGCACTTTGATGACCTGCATGCCGCCCTGCTGGCGCCGGACACGCTCATTACCAGCCTGCTCTGCGAGGCACTGGAAGGCTATATCCAACAATACAGGCCCACGGTTGTCTGCCTGACAGTGCCGTTTCCCGGCAACCTCTATGGGGCGCTTACCTGCGGGAAATACCTCAAACAACATTATCCAGCGATTAAGGTCGTCATGGGCGGTGGCTACGCCAATACCGAACTCCGGTCGCTGGCCGAACCCCGCCTGTTCGACTATGTGGATTTCGTTTGCCTCGACGATGGGGAAGCTCCCCTGTTGTCCATCATCGATCACCTGACCGGCAACCGGCCCGCCAGTCAGCTCAAACGGGTGTATACGCGCACCGACGGCAAGGTAATTTACAACAACGGCGCGAAAGAGCGCGACGTGCCGCAGCGCGAGACCGGTACGCCTGACTACCGCGACCTGCGCCTGACCGACTACCTGTCGGTGATCGAGATTGTCAACCCCATGCACCGGCTCTGGAGCGACGGCCGCTGGAATAAGCTGACACTGGCCCACGGCTGCTATTGGGGTAAATGCTCGTTCTGCGACATCACGCTCGACTATATCAAGCGCTACGAACCGATGACGGCCACCCTGCTTTGCGACCGGATCGAAGAAATCATTGAGCAGACGGGGCAGCATGGTTTCCATTTTGTCGACGAAGCGGCCCCGCCTGCCCTAATGCGCGATCTGGCCATTGAGATTCTCCGCCGGAAGCTGACGGTAGTCTGGTGGACCAACATCAGGTTCGAAAAAAGCTTTACGTCCGACCTCTGCCGGTTGCTGAAGGCGTCGGGTTGCATTGCCGTTTCGGGTGGGCTGGAAGTGGCCTCTGACCGGTTACTGGAACGCATGAAAAAGGGGGTAACAGTGGCGCAGGTGGCTAAGGTGGCCGACAACTTTACGCAGGCGGGCATTATGGTGCATGCCTATCTGATGTATGGCTTCCCGACGCAGACCGCGCAGGAAACCATCGACTCGCTCGAAATGGTACGGCAGCTGTTCCAGGCAGGCATTGTGCAGTCGGGCTTCTGGCACCGCTTTGCCATGACTTCCCACAGTCCGGTGGGCCTCCATCCTGCCGAATTTGACGTGATGCGGCTGGGTCCCGACCGGGGCCCCTTTGCCGACAACGACCTTGACCATGACGATCCGCTGGGTGGTCCTCATGAACAGTTTTCGGAAGGCCTCCGGAAATCGTTGTTTAACTACATGCACGGTGTCTGTTTTGATTTCCCGCTCAAAAAGTGGTTTCCCTTCAAAGTGCCGCCAACCACCATACCGCCGACCTATATCCAGAACAGCCTGCGCCATGAGGCCGACAGCCAGCCCCGTGCCAACGCCATAGTGGTGTGGCTGGGTAGCGAGCCCTCGGTCTCGATCATTGAAGTACAGCAAGGCCGCCGGATTACCGAAATGGCAGAACTGGTCTTTTTCGACAAGAAAAACGAATGGGCCCTCGAAACCACCCTGGCGTGGGGCGAGTGGCTCGAAACGATCATTCCGCGCCTGCGCATCGGTCAGGATGACGTCTTATCGTTTGAGTCGCTCAAAGCTGGTTTCGAAGCCGCCGGCCTGGGCGATTTTAACGCGTTTCTCAAATCGGAGACCTGGAGGGAGCTTCGGGAAAACGGGTTGCTGGTGGTGTAGCGGGATGTTCCATCGCTGGCATTGACCGTCTAAACCGGCATAACTAATTCCTGTCTGGTCATGCCACAATCCATCTCACACGTCTACGTCCATCTGATTTTCAGCACTAAATACCGCCAGCCGCTCATTGATGACAGCATCAAAGAAGAATTGTACAGCTACATGGGCGGCATTTGTAAGCATTACGAATGCTATCCGGTGCAGATTGGTGGTTATTACGACCACATTCACATTTTGTGCACCCTGTCACCGAAGATTCCTTTGATGAAGCTGATGGAGTATGTCAAAAAGAACTCCTCAAAATGGATTAAGACCAAAGGGTCGGCCTATGCCGGGTTTTACTGGCAAAACGGGTATGCGGCTTTTTCGGTAAGTATCTACAAGGTTCAGACCGTTAAGCGGTACATTCAGAACCAGTACCGGCATCATCAGAAAAAGAATTTTCAGGATGAATGCCGGGGGATTTTCAGGACATACAAAATCCCTTATGATGAAAGATATGTCTGGGATTGATTTTTTATTTCATCTCATCTCATAGGGCTCTGCCCTATGCAATAGATTGAGCCCTTACAGGACAAATACAAAAATGCCCCAAAGGGGCTCAATCTATTGCCCGGGATATAATCCCAGGTTATGAATTATTTTTCTCATCTCATAGGGCTCTGCCCTATGCCATAGATTGAGCCCTTACAGGGCAAATACAAAAATGCCCCAAAGGGGCTCAATCTATTGCCCGGGATACATTCCCAGGTTATGAATTATTTTTCTCAAAGAGATCAATCTGTTGACTGGAACATAATCTCAGATTATTTTAGAAAATTCATTAACCCCCTGTTACATGCATCAACAGCTACTTGCACTTACCTTATTCTGTGGCCTGAGCCTTGCCTCCGTTCAGGTCAACGCCCAGACACCCGCCAAACAGGTAATCCTGACCGAACGGGAACGCGCCCGCGTCGTCGATGAGGTACTGGAAGACCGGTTTACCAACCTCCTGCCTCAGCTTATGCGCCGCGAAGGAATCGATATGTGGGTCATCATTTCCCGTGAATACAACGAAGACCCCGTCCTGAAAACCATGCTCCCGTCAACGTGGCTGTCGGCACGGCGGCGTACCATCATGGTATTCTTTGATCAGGGGCCGGAAAAAGGCATCGAAAAACTAGCCATCGCCCGCTACGATGTCGGAAATCTGCTGAAAGGCGCCTGGGACATCGATGTGCGCCCCAACCAGTGGGATGCCCTCACCGACATTATCCAGAAACGGAATCCGAAAAAAATCGGCCTGAACTTCTCGGCTAACTACGCCCATGCCGACGGCCTGACCTTTACCGAACACGGTGAGTTTACCCAGAAACTACCGGCAGACCTCCAGAAACGCATCGTTTCGGCCGAACGGCTTTCGGTCGGCTGGCTCGAAACACGGACCCCGAAAGAGATGGCGGTTTATCCGCTCATCTGCCGGTTGTCGCACCAGCTGGTACAGGAAGGGCTTTCGGAACAAGTCATTCAGCCGGGCGTGACGACCACCGAAGACGTGATGTGGTGGTACCGGCAACGCATTACCGAATTGGGACTCGACACCTGGTTCCACCCGACTGTCGACATTCAGCGCGCCGACGAAGCCCGCTTCGATCACCTGCGGACCTTTTCCAAGCGCCCCGCCGGTGAGGTCATCATGCCCGGCGATCTGGTCCATGTCGATTTCGGCATTACCTACCTGCGACTCAATACCGATCAGCAGCAACACGCCTATGTGCTGAAGCCCGGCGAAACCGACATTCCTGAAGCCATCCGGAAAGCCTTTATGCAAGGCAACCGCTTACAGGATATTCTGACGGAACATTTTCAGGCCGGAAAATCAGGTAATCAGATTCTGAAAGAAGCCCTCGACCAGGCACAGAAGGAAGGTATCAAAGGCACCATTTACACGCACCCCATCGGGGCACACGGCCACGCCGCCGGCCCGACCATCGGCATGTGGGATCAGCAGAAGGGTGTGCCCGGCTCCGGCGACTACCCGCTGCTACCTAACACAGCGTATTCGATTGAGCTTAATGCCGCCGTAGAAATTCCGGAGTGGAAAAAGACCGTGCGGATTATGCTGGAAGAAGATGGCTTTTTCGATGGTAAAACATTCCGGTACATCGACGGTCGCCAAACCGAAATCTATACTATTCCCCGCAAACTGGAGTATGTGAAGTAAATGAACAATGTAAAATGGGTAATGAATAATGTCAGCCTGACATCGTCCATTATCCATTTTACATTATTCATTATTCATTTAAATCACTCCTTAAGCCCCTTTAAATACGCGATGCTTTTTGGCATCTGAGCGTACTCCTGATTGCTTTCATCCTCGATGAAATAGTGCTTCACGCCGTTTTTACGGGCAATTTTCAGGATTTCAGGGATATTCACCTGTCCGTCACCCAGCACAACATCGTTTTCCGGCGGAGTACCGCCGGTCAGGTCACCTTTTACGCCTTTACGCAGGTCTTTCAGGTGCATCAGCTTCCAGCGGTTCGGGTACTTTTTGAGAAGTGCTACCGGATCAGCCCCGCCGTGCTGCGCCCAGAGAATATCCATTTCAAAGGAAACGTACTCCGGATTGGTATTTTTCACCAGGTAATCAAACAGTGTCCCATCCTCGTAAGGCTGAAACTCATAGCCGTGATTGTGGTAACAGAATGTAAGGCCATTGTCTTTCATCACCTTACCGATCCGGTTAAAATCCGTAACAGCCTGCTTCGCATTTTCCAGGCTGAACTCACCTCGCTTGTGCGGTATCCAGGCGCACATAACAAAGCTGGAACCCAGTTCTTTCGCCTGTTTAGCAATGCTTTCCGGATCTTTCACCAGTTGCTCATAGCCACCGCCGGTTCCGACAATCTTAATCCCGCGCTCTTCGCACAGTTTCCGGAACTCCTGCGACGTCATGCCTTTCGGTGCCCCACCCTCCATTTCGGTAATGCCCAGCGCCTTGATGGTATCAAGGGTGGCAATCACATTTTTCGGGAAACTGTTCCGGTAGGTATAGGCCTGAACACCAATCGGGAAGCGATAGATCGGTTTGCCTTTCTGGGCAACGACATCGGTCAGGCCGAGGAGCATACTGGCCGAAAAACCGAGTGCTAACAATTGTTTTTTCATCTGATAAGGGTTGTTTTTAATGGATAATGTACAATGAAAAATGAATAATGAGCCGGACACGTTCATTGTTCATTACACATTATTCATTTTAGATTAAAGGTTTTTCTTTTTCAGTTCACGAACGGCAAAGTCGGCCGCGCGGGCGGTAAAGGCCATGTAGGTCAGTGACGGATTTTGGGTAGCCGTTGAGGTCATGCAGGCCCCGTCGGTGACAAACACGTTTTTGCAGCCATGCACCTGATTCCACTTATTCAGGATGGACGTTTTCGGATCTTTTCCCATCCGGACGCCGCCCATTTCGTGAATGTCCGAGCCCGGATTTGAATGAGTGTCCACGGCCTGAATATTCGTAAAACCGGCCAGCGTAAACATTTCGGTCAGCTGCGTGATAAAGTCCTCCGTCATTTTATCGTCATTGTCGGTCCAGCCGGCTGACGTCACCAGCAACGGGATGCCGTATTTGTCCTTCTGAGACGGGTCGAGCCGGACATGATTCTGCTCCGTCGGCACGGTTTCGCCCATCATCCAGCCGCTGACATGCCACGGGCCTAAGGCCGGATGCAGCAGGTTTTCTTTCAGCTCAGCCCCGAGGCCTTCGCGGTTGGCGTTGCTCCCCCGGCCGCCGCCGATCCCCACCGCATATCCCCGCTGAAAACGGGACGCCGGACCACTCGTCTCCTGTTTCAGCACATTCCGGAAACGCGGGATATAGCCATTGCTCGGGTTCTTGCCATCGGCTCGCTTGTCCTGAAAACCATCGTACTGCGCCGAGATTTTTCCCCGATAATTATGCCACGCAATGTATTTTCCCAGTAACCCGCTATCGTTCCCCAATCCATTCGGAAAGCGATCCGAAACGGAGTTTAGCAGTATCAGATTGCTGTTAAGCGCGGATCCGTTCACAAAAATAATCCGGGCGTAGAATTCCGTCATTTGCAGGGTATTGGCATCAACGACCCGCACACCAGAGGCTTTACCCAGCTTGTCGTCATAGATAATCGAGTGTACCACCGAATGCGGCCGTAGGGTCAGGTTGCCGGTTTTGGCCGCCCACGGAAGGGTCGACGCGTTGCTGCTGAAATACCCGCCCAGCGGACAGCCCCGGTTGCACAGGCTCCGATGCATACACTGCCCGCGCCCCTGCATCATGTGCGTTTCCGTTGGTTTGGTGATGTGCGCACAACGACCCTGAATCAGCTGCCGGTCTTTATAATGTTTGGCCAGTGTGTTTTTCAGATGGTTCTCCACACAGTTCAGCTCGATGGGTGGCAGAAACTCGCCGTCGGGCAGATGGGGCAGGCCGTCGCGGTTGCCGGAAATGCCGGCAAAGCGCTCGACATGGCTATACCACGGCGCCAGATCGGCGTAGCGCACCGGCCAGTCAACGGCGAACCCGTCGCGGGCGGGGCCTTCGAAGTCGAAATCGCTGAGCCGCTGGGTTTGTCGTGCCCACAACAGTGATTTCCCGCCCACGTGATAGCCACGTGTCCAGGTAAACGGTTTTTCTTCCACAAACGGCTGCTCGTCTGGCTTTATGGCCCAGTGTACGGTTTCCTCGCGCATAAACGACCGGATGTTACCGTACTGTTCGCGGGTCGCCAGCGGCACCGTTCCCCGATGTGGAAACTCCCAAGGATTTTTCATGGCCGTCGGGTAGTCGGTGACGTGCTGCACATCGCGGCCCCGTTCGAGGACCAGCGTTTTGAGGCCCTTTTCGCAAAGTTCCTTGGCCGCCCACCCGCCGCTGATGCCCGACCCGATCACGATCGCATCGTAGGTAGCCGCTTTCCGGGCATCTATATTAACATTTGCCATACACGCATATCATTAGACAATTGCTTTATTATAAAACACATAGACACATAAGTCTAAAAAGAATTCAGTAAAAAACTATGCTTCCTATGTGGCTATGTGGTAAGCTTTTATTTCCGTTCGGAGACAGTTTTGGATTCGACGGGGACGCAGCCGTAGTAATGACCGGGCGCCATGACGTAATGCAGGTGGTTAGTCATGACATATTCGGATGTCGTGTACCCCTGAATGGTCAGCGATTTCAGTGTCGCAAAAAAGTCTTTTTCCGCCGCCTTCGGACTTACCTGAAACTGCATCAGCACCGACAGCCGCTGCGGAATATCGCACTGCCGGTACGCTTTCCCATACTGCTGCTGAATCATGGTTTCAATGCCCGACAGGCCGGCTCGGAAGACTTCCTGCGCCGGTTTTTCGTAACAATCGGCCAGCATCCGCTCCACAAACACATGCACATCCAGCGCCCGGGCACCCGGCGTGTCGGTGGGCGGAATAATTGTATCGACCACCAGGGCAAGCAGGTCATTTTCCGGGGCCGATAACCAGCCTGTCTGTTGCTGAACCGCCTGTGCCGTCCAGCACGAAGTCCAGGCCGGTAAGGTAGCCAGCCCACCCGCCAGTGTTGCCAGCCGTTTTAACGCAACGCGCCTTTCCATAGCATAATAAACCAGTTATTATCCTATAAGAAAGGCGCGTTGTAGCTTTACCCATTCCGGTACCTCATTGGCCGAAACGGATTGTATTTTGCTAAAGTTGTACCAGCCGGAAACCCTGAAAAGACATTTTACCGGTCTACTTTGTTTCAGACGTTACCTTCTGCGCTTCAAGCACATGCTCCTGAGGGGGAAGCACCTTAACATCCCGTTCTTTTTCGGTTTGCTCGACGTAAACGGCATAGTCGGCCGGTTCGATGCGGATGCCGTACAGGTTGGCGTAGGCCTGTGTAAATTCAGCGCCGAAATACAGAATGGCCGCGGTATAGTAAATCCAGACCAGAATCACGATCAATGAACCAGCAGCCCCATAGGTCGAGCCGGTGCTGGTAGTTTCGATGTATAGCCCGATCAGGTAACGACCAAGCATAAACAGCAGAGCGGTAAAAACGGCACCCCACCGAACGTCTTTCCAGGCAATTTTAGCATCGGGCAGCACTTTGAAGATCACCCCGAACAACACCGTAATCACTCCCGAGCTGACCAGAAAATTAATCCCGCTGACCAGCCAGACACCACCGCCCGGAATATACCGGCTCAGCCGGTCGCTCAGGGCCAGAATAACCCCGTTGATGACCAGTGACACCAGCAACAAAAAGCCCAGACTCACTACCAGCGAAGAAGACAACAACCTGTCTTTCAGTATCTTTACCCAACCCCGTTTAGGTTTTGGCTTTACCCGCCAGATCAGGTTAATCGAATCCTGAATCTCAATGAAGATACTCGTCGCACCGATGATCAGCGTCACAATGCCCGACACCAGGGCGATGTTTGTTTTGCCTGACAGTTCCACACTCTTGAGCATGTCCTGAATCTGTTTGGCCCCCTCGGTACCGACAAACCCCTGAATCTGCCCGAACACCTGCCCGCGGGTCGCTTCTTCGCCATAGACCAGGCTCAGGAGCGAAATAATCAGCACCAGCAGCGGTGCCAGCGAAAAAACGGTATAATAGGCCAGTGCCGCACTCAGTTTCAGGCACCGGTCATCCATAAATCCGTTGAAGGATGCCAGCAACAGCGTCCAGGCATCTTTGAAAAAACGTTTCATAGTCTTAGCGATTCATAACGATGATGGATGGGGCCTAGACCCACAGTAGTCTAACCAATTAGGGGATGGGTTGTTATGGATTTGCAGTACCGGATACGGATAGTCTCGGAAAATTTAGCGAATTTTAGCCTACTTAATGGTTAACCGGCAGCCCGCCGGACGACCCTCGAACGCATGCAAGACGAACAAAAACCAAAACAAAGCCAACCGGGTAAGCGTGATTCCGCGCCGAAGGAAACCCGCCTGATTGTGACAGAAGACACCGAACTGATGGTGTTTTTGTTGGCTAAACTTCCGCATAAAAACCGCAACAATATCAAATCAATCCTGCGCGACCGGCAGGTCTGGATCAACGATCAGGCCGTTACGCAGTTCAACCATCCGCTTAAGGCAAATCAGGAAGTAGTGGTGCGCTGGACCAAACTCGGGCCGGAACGCAAGTACCCCGGTCTGACGATCATCTTCGAAGATGAACACCTGATTATCATCAATAAAAACGAAGGCATCCTGTCGATGGCCACCAACAAAGGCTCCGAGCGGACGGCCTACAGCATTCTGTACGACCACGTTAAACGCGACAACCCGTCGAACAAAATCTTCATCATCCACCGGCTCGACCGCGAAACATCGGGGCTGATGATGTTTGCCAAAAGTGAGCGGGTGCAGAAACTGGTGCAGGAAACGTGGGGGCCAACCACCAAAGAACGGATTTATCTGGCCGCGATTGAGGGCAAACTCGACCCGCCGAACGGCACGCACATCTCCTACCTGCACGAAAGCAAGGCCCTGATTGTTTACTCGCACAAAAACCCGGAACACGGGCAGGAGGCCATCACGCACTACGAAACCGTGAAGTCGAACAGCAGTTATTCGCTGCTGAAGGTTACGCTGGAAACCGGCCGGAAAAACCAGATCCGTGTACACATGCAGGACCTGGGCCACCCGATTGTCGGTGACCGGAAATACGGCGCGTCGGCCGACCCGATCGGCCGGCTTGGGCTGCATGCCTGGTCACTGTCGTTTGTACACCCGATCACCGGTCAGCGCCTCCGCTTCGAAACCCCGGTTCCGCGTCGGTTTATGGCCTTGTTTTAACGAACACAAACCGTAGAGACAAGGCATCCCTTGTCTCTACGGAACAGGTTTATTGCCCATGCCGCCGTTCCAGAAACCAATACAGCAACGGAATGACAGTCCACGAAATCAGGACCCCCACACACATGCCGCCAATTACCGACAGCGCCAGCGGCCGTTGTAGCTCCGCCCCCAACCCGCCGCTGAACAGGACCGGCAAGAGCCCCAGAACCGTTGTCAGAAACGTCATCATCTGCGATTTCAGTCGGCGTAGTCCTGCCAGCCGGATCGCTTCCATAAGCCCGTGTGCGGCCCGGCCTTTGTTCATGGTGTCAATTTTCAGAATCGAATCGTTATCCAGCAAGCCGATTAACACCACCATGCCGATAGCCGACATCACATTCAGGCTGTCGTCGGCCAGATACAGCGCCCAGACAGCACCGGCAAGGCCCAGCATAATAGTCAGCATCACAATCAACGGCTGTTGCAACGACTCGAACTGAGCCGTCAGGATGCAGAACAACAGCGCAATGGCAATGCAGACAATCCAGCCCAACTCTGTCAGATACTGCCGGTCGCGTACATACCGGCCCGACCACACCATCAGCACATTTGGTTCGTCCGGCAGTTTCAGGGTGGGAAGCGCATCAAAATCTATCGGAACAAATACGCCCTCCTTATCGGCAAACAGGGTTTTGTAATCAACGGTCGGCGTAATGTCAATCAGTTGCCGCAACGGTACCGGCTGCTTCTGCCGGTTGTTGACAAATGCAGTTTGCCAGTCGACCGGACCGCTCCCCGACAGCACCAGGGGTAATTGCCGCTGATCGTACAATAGTGTGGTTACCTGGTTATTGTTAAACGCCGTTTTAAGCGCCTGAATAACAACTTCATCGTCTACATCATAGAGCAATAACCGGTCGGGCAGCAGCCGGACTGTCAGCCGTTGCCGGTATCCTACACCCCGCCCCTGCCCCATTGTCCGGCGAATCCGTTCGGCATCATCTGCCGGAATGGCTTCGGCACTCCGCGTATTATACAGCTTCAGCCGGGCAGCCGGTTCATTGGTCGTAAACAACTGCTCAAACACGTTTGCCGCCGGTTTGATCCGGCAAACGGCGTCCGGATAGAGTCGGCGCATGGTCTGCGCAATCTCATGGTTCAAGGTTTCATAGGCTTGCACGGATGGCAGCTGAATACTCAGCAGGGTTTCGTTTTCAGTTTGTTGTAATCCCATCCGGTTAATAACAAACTGCTGCTGACCGATAAACGCGCTGACATAGTCCGGACGTGTTTTCAGCAAACCGAGCAACGTGGTGACCCGGCGCTGATTTTCGGCCACCGTCAGCGGCTCGTTCCAGTCGATAGCTACCTCCGATTCGGTGCGGCTGACGGCAGGCATCCCCTGCTTCCCGATTTGCCCGCTCATCCAGACGGCACCCGCCAGCAAAAGGACCATGCAAGCCAGTAAACTGCCCTTGAAGCGAAAAGCGGCCCTGAACAGAAAATTATACGCCGCCGCCAGCCACCGCATGACCCGTGTTTCCTGCGAAAACGACAACTGCCGGGCCTCTTCGTCCGGCACCGCTATGCCCTGCCGCTCAGGATGCGCCCGCCGGTTCCGGTACATCAGGTAATACAACACCGGCACCAGCGTATACGAGCAGAGCAGCGACACGCCAAGAGCCAGCGAAACCGATACGGCCTGATCGAAAAACAGCGCACCGGCCAGGCCGCTCAACAGCAGCAACGGCAGAAATACGGCGGAGTTGGTCAGCACTGATGTAAACAGCGGCCGGATTACCTCCTCCGTCCCTGTTACGCAGGCCTCTTCGATGGATGCACCCGCCTCCCGCGACTCTTCAATTGTTTCAATGATGATGATCGCACTGTCGATAATCTCCCCGACGCCCAGCACCAGCCCTGCCAGCGACACAATGTTGATACTCAACCCCAATCCATAAAACCCCAGAAACGTCACGGCCAGCGACACGGGCAAGACCAGGCCAATGAGCAGTGGCAATCGGCGGTCGCGCAGAAAGAAAAAGACCATGACGAAGGTCAGCAGGGCACCGGTCAGGAGGTTGCTGACGAGATTGGAAATAGACAAGTCCAGCAACTCCGTCTGATCTTGACTAAGCGCAAACGACATATCCGGGTAATCGGTCTGGAACTGCCGGAGCAGCTTGTCGAGTTCCCGCCGCAGGTGCAGCAACTGCGCATCGCTTTGTTTGATAATGGCCATGCCAACCGTACGCTGCCCGTTAAAGACATAGACGCCTTTTTGCGGCTGCTCCCGGATCGATACGGTGGCCACATCGCGCAGGGCCAGTAACCGGCGCGGAGCGGCGGTCTGCGCGTTGCCCGATTGCTGCACGTTGTCGGCAAAATAACTAACGCGCGGATCGGTCAGGGCCGCGTTTGAACCGCCCGCTGTTCCGCCAACCGGAATGTACAGATTTTCGATGTCCTGCCGGGTTTGCAGTACCGACCCGAAACGCACGCTGTACTGATACGGTCCTTCGCGGACGGTGAAATTGCCGGGTTGCAGATTGGCCTGTTTCAACAGATCGGCCAGTTGCCGGTCGGTCAGCCCCAGCGCGGCCAGTTTGCCGGGGTCGGCCTGTACCACGGCTTCGGGTTGAGCCAGACCGGTCGCGTCTACCAGCGCCACGTCCGTAAGCTGCTCAATCCGTCGTTTCAGAACGTTTTCGCAGAAATCGCTGAGCGCCGGAAAATCCTGCGGCTTACCGGCTTTGGGCCAGACATTCAGCGTAAAAACGGGCAGATCGCCCGCCCCCGCCCGAATCACCTTCGGCCGTTCGAGGTCGCGGGGTAACCGGCTGAGCAGGGCATCAATTTTTTCGTTGGTCTCCAGATAAGCCAGCCGGATGTTGGTGCCGTAATCAAACCGCAGGGTGATGGTCGCCTGCCCGTCCTGAACCGCCGACTGTATATCGTCGAGGTGATTGACCTGGAGCAACTGATTGCGCAACGGCAATTCAATGCTTCGCTGTAGCTCCCGCGCCGAGGCCGCCGGATAGCTCACCTGAACGGTAATTTCGGGAATCGGGATGTCGGGCAGCAGCGATACCGGCAACTGACGCAAGGCCAGTATGCCCAGCACAACCAGTACCAGCGTTACGGTACAAACAGCAATCGGGCGGTGCAGCAGATAGCGGGTCAAGGAATTTACGATTGATTTACGAGGTACGAGGTACGATTGATTTACGAGGTACGATTTACGAAGTACGATTGATTTATGACTGATTGTTTCAGGTGCGTACGCTGACGCTTTCGTTTATTTCTTTTTGGACGAAATGCTGATTTTGGTAAAAATGGCCGTCAGTTCATTCGCTTCCCGGGCAAGTGGCTTTACCAGTTCAGGTTTAGTCAGTTTTATTTCGTCCAGGATTTCCAGCCAATACAACGATTCATCAGCCTCTTCTTCGACCGTATCAATCTTAGCAATAAAATCGGCTTTTGATTTAGCCCGGCAAGCGGCCCGGTAATTGGCACCTACAGACGTAGCACATCGTATAAGCTGTCGGCCAACTGCCCACCCCGCCTTCGTATCAGGCAAGCCCTCAACCAGCGCAATCACCTGTATACCAAACGCTTTCGTCCTCCTTTTCAACTCATCCGAAGTCATAACCAATCAAATAAATAAAAACCAAATAAATGATTTTTATATCATAAATCCTGAATTTCCATCACAAATGTTACATCGTAAATCGTACATCACAAATCGTACATCGTAAATTGTACATCATAATTCGTAAATCGTACATCATACATCCCAAATCGTAAATCGTACATCGTAAATCGTAAATCATTTCACCTTCGCGTCGTGGGCCAGGTTCAGGTTGCCCGATATGATTACCTGATCACCGGCTTTCAGGCCCTCGCTGACGGCTACCTCTGTATCGTTTTCATACGCGATGGTCACATAGTTCCATTTGGCGAGGCGCTGCCCCCCCTCCTCAGCCAGCGTAAACACCACCTTCCGGCCCGACCGCTCCACCACCGCCGTTTTGGGTATAATGAGTTGACCGGGCACCCGCCGTTCCACCCGTACCCGCACGTTCATGCCCTCAAACAGCTGCCGGTCGGCCTGACGAATACCGGCACGGACCAGCACCAGCCCCTGCCCGTTGACGAATGGATTGATTTCGGTCACTTGCCCCTGATACGAGCGTTCAGGCCGTGCCACCGGCACAACCGTAACCGGTTGCCCTTCGCGGATAGCCCGTAATTCCGATTCCAGCACCGAAAACTCGGCCTGCAAACCGGCCGTGCTCAGCAGCGTGCAGAAGACCTCATAGGCCGTTATGAAGTTGTAGGGTTGTGCCGACAGGTTGGCAATCGTGCCCGCATACGGGGCGCGTAAGTCGGTGTAGCCGAGATTCTGCCGCGCCAGCGCAAGAGCGGTGTGGGCGCGGTAATAGCCGCTTTTGGTCAGCACAAAGGCACGGGCATTGGGTTTCAGACTGTTGGTATCCAGGTCATGCCCGCCATATTCGGCAATCAGGCCCCGCAGTTGCGCCACCGACTCCCGCACCTGATCTTCGGCCTGACGAACGGCTAATTGCTGATCCTGTTTATCGAGTTGAGCCAGCAACTGCCCCGCTTGTACGGTCATACCGTTACGCACGAAAATACGGCTGATTGTGCCGCCGCTGCGGAAATGCAGTTTCGATTGAGCGGCGCTCCGGATCAGTCCCGTTGCTGCCGAAGCCAGCAGAAACGTACCGGTCCGCACCGGCTGCGCCTGCACAACCGGCAGACTTTCGGCATCCGGTTTGTTCAGCGCCGTGCTATCGGCTTCGGTTGATGCGGTAGAGGCCGCAAACTGACAGGAAACACAGAAAAATATTGATACGCATATAACTACAGATGTGAATTTTAATAATAAATAACGCATAAGTCATACTTAATATTTCAATTTGTATATACGTCCTAATATAGGGACTTAAAATTACAATATATAAATTATATACAAAGAATCAGCAGTGCCTATTAAGCACTGCTGACAAAACAAAGGTTGTATATTATAATAATCTATTGTTTATTTATTCTTGGTTTATATTTAAGTAAAACAAATGGAAGACTATCATCAGATGTCGTCATTTTTTTTAAATATATACCTTCACTATTCACAAAGGCAACTCCGGAAAAGTATTTCTTAGGGATTTTTATCTCACCTAATATTTTATAATTTTTACTTAAAACTATTATCGACGTTTCAAAAGATTTCAACTTAGTATTACGAATATCGCCCTCTACATTCATAGGGTGATTAACCAATCGGTAATATATCTCTTTAAATTTATCATAATAGATTCCTCCATAATAAAAATTATTAACAGCATGTTTAAATCTATCTTCAGGATTATTCACAGGCGCAGACATAGGCTTTACCTCATCAAAATACATGCTATTTGCCATAATTGCTTTGATATTTGACCCATTAATATCCATTTCATAAATATTATTATCTGCTGGAAAACTTACAATTGCTTTATTTTTACGAGGGTTATAGGTCCTGTATCGCCAATCATATTGTGTTGGATAAAATAAATTATTTTTGTAAATATCTGGAAATGGCAATGAATAAGTTATATTTTTTGTTTTTTTGTCATAAATTAATATATTTTTTGCATGTTTATAATATTCTTCATAATTCATATGGTTTAAATTTGGATCACACAACAAGGTAATTAATTTCCCATCATCAATAATATCGCCACTTTTTGCATTTCCAGCTGTAGGCAAAGCAGTGTAACCGTATTTTGATGGAGGGCGACTTAATTGTTTCTCGTCAAATGGTGTTTCAGAAGGAAGTAGTCTATATTTATCAATTACTGTCCCTTTTGAGTTTATTAAACTTAATCGGTAAAGATATCTTGACAATATATAAATACTATCGGGAGATTTAACAAAGAAATCATTTGGATGACCTACACCATCTGGACCTTCTTCAATTAAATTTATCTTATTTAATATTGCTTTAGTAATCCAATCGTACACAATTATCTTTTTAGAACTAGAGCTTAATAAGTAAAAGAATTTATTATTGTTTTTCTCATAGAATTGATACTCCAAATTACTTTTGGATGTCTCATTATCCAATGGAATATTCTCAATTTTACCTTCCTCAAAAGTAAACAATTCCCTATCTACTGTTTTTCTATTTGAGCATCCCAGAAAAACTAAAAGACCAAGTAATATAAAAACATGCATTATAAAAAGTATATTTCGCAGGGGCATCATATAAAATAAAATATTAACTCTACAAAAAACAAATCATTTATAAATGAGATATTGACAATATTCGTTATTAATTATTAAGAAGCACAAAAAGCAACTAATTTCAAAAAAAATAATACATAAAAATGATTAGGTGATTTAAATTAACCACCTAATCATTTCTCGTTCTTAGCTACAAGTTTCTACCTTAGATAAACAGTTACCGGTCCCCGTACACTTTCCTCCTTTGTTTGGTTCCTCAGGTGAACCACATCCATCACACACACAGTAATCAAACAAATAATAAGATGCTTCGCCTGGAGTCGTCGTTTGTGCGAAAGCACCAGTATTAAACTTATAACTAGCAAAAGGTGCTGAACCACTCAATGCTGCTATTGAAGCAAATACAATTAATTTACCTAATTTAGTTTTCATATTTTAAACATAATTAAGAGATAAAAATTTATCATTTCAAATATATGATCTTAATTAAGGTGATTATATTAGCTAAATAACCCATTTTTCACCCTCTTATCTCCTTTTTCAAAAATTTTTCAAGCTCCTCTTTAACTTCCAGTGCCAATAAGACTAATGCATGATAGCCTTGCTCAGTCAGGTTAAATTTTTCGCGCAGATTTTCACGATGCCGCTGTACGGTTTTCGGGCTGATAAACAGTTTATCGGCAGTTTCAGTAATGGTTAATCCTTTTGCACAATATAACAAGGTTTCAGCCTCGCGTTCGGTAAGTGGTAAATTTCTGATCTGGAGCGTTCTCCTGCACATGGTGTTGCTTAACGATTAGATGTGTTTTGTTAAACTTACCGCAACGTTACAAAAAAAAAAAACATCTTTGCAAGTAAACAACAAAATAAATCCCCATTACTTCATACATAAAATCACATGACAGTAATGGTATATTTTGTTATTCATAATAAATAAAACAAGGTTGAATTTCTTATGAATAACACCATTATCACATTACACCATTTTTATGCGTTACCAACTCATCATTTTATTCTCGGTACTGAGCCTGATTGGCCTGGCGCTGTTGCCCAAACTACCGGTGCAGCTCGCGCCGTCGGATCGGGGGCAGGGGTTAACCGTCAGCTATTACTGGTCCGGGGCGTCGCCCCTCACGCTGGAGCGTCAGGTTACGGCCCGGCTCGAAGGCGTTCTCAGCACCCTCAGCGGCGTAGAGAAAATCGCGTCGGTGTCGGGCTACAAAAGCGGCTACATCACCCTTACGTTTGATAAACAAACCAATCCGGATGATGCCCGGCTGGAGGTAGCGGCGTTGCTGCGGCAGGTCTACCGGCAGCTCCCGCCGGATTGCAGCTATCCCGAAATTTCGGTCAACGCACCCGATGATGAGGCCGGTAGCCAAAAGCCGTTGTTTGTCTTACAGCTTAGCGGCCCCGTTGCACCGGCAGCCCTGCAACGCTTTGCCGATGAGCAGCTTAAGCCCCGGTTAGCCACCACAACGGGAGTAGCAACCATCCGGGCGTTCGGGGGCGCACAGGAAGAGTGGCTGCTCACCTACGATGCCAATCAGCTCAACAGCCTGCACCTGACCGAAGCCGACCTGCGGCAGGCATTGCAGCAGCATTTCCGGCGGGAGTCGCTGGGCGTTTGGCAGAACGGCAACGGGCAACATATCCGCGTCGCGTTAAACCCTGTTTCGGCCAATCCGTTTCACATTCCCGTCGCGAACCGCAACGGCCGGCTTATCTACCTGACTGATCTGGTGGCGGTTAGCAAACAGGAACCGCAGGCGACACAGTTCTACCGCATCAACGGGCAGGATGCCATCAATGTCGTGGTCACGGCCGCTAAAGGGGCTAATCAGCTACAGGTAGCGGCCCGTTTGCGGCAGCAAATCAACGCTTTCCGGCTACCGGCGGGCTACCGGCTATCGGTCGAGTATGACGCCACGGAGTTTATCCGCGAAAACCTGCAAAAGACCGGCATACAGTCGGCAGTGGCCGTGCTGATTCTGCTCCTGTTTGTGGGCCTCAGCACGCTCAGCTGGCGCTATGTCGGCATCATTGTCATCAGTTCGGTGGTCACGCTGCTGTTGTCGGTCATCGTCTTTGCGCTGCTTGGCACCGAGATTCACCTCTACTCGCTCGCGGCGTTAACTACCTCGCTGGGTATCCTGATGGACAACGTTATTGTGATGATCGACCACTACCGCAAACACGGTGACCGGCAGGTGTTTACTGCTTTGCTGGGGGCCACGCTGACTACCTGCGCGGGCCTGATTGTGGTCTGGTTTCTGCCCGAAGAAAACCGGCAGGCCCTCAGCGACTTTGCCGTTGTGATGGCCGTAACCCTATTTGTATCCCTGTTGGTGGCGGTCGGTTTTGTACCGGCCCTGATCCGGCATGTCCCTCAACCGCAGCCGGTTACGCCTGACTTGTCTGTACCCGTTGCTCATACCGTCAGTCGTTTCGGGAGTTGGTATGCCCGTTTTCTGACCGTGCTGCTGCGTTACCGCAAAACAGCGGCCTTACCGGCGGTTCTGCTGTTCGGGCTTCCTTTTTTCTGGCTTCCCAACCGGCTCGAAACCGACCACCCGATGGCCCCCTATTATAACGCCACACTGGGCAGTGACTGGTATCTCGACACGGTTCAGCCGATATTGAACAAATGGCTGGGTGGCACGCTGCGCCTTTTTGTGAACTATGTTTACGAAGGATCATACTACAGCACTCCCGAACGGACCACCTTATACGTCATTGCCGAATTGCCCAACCAAAGCACATCGGAGCAGATGGACGCTGTATTCCGGCGGCTGGAACAGGAAATGGGACGCTATGGCGAAATTGATAAATACATTACGCAGGTGAGCAGCGGGCAGGAAGGTTACATGGTGGTTTATTTTAAACGACCGTTTGAGGATGGGTTATTTCCCTATCAGCTGAAAAACCGGGCCATTATGCTCTCGACCGACATGAGCGGCATCGACTGGAACATTTATGGTGTCGGGCAGGGCTTCAGTCAGCAGTTAAACGAAGAAGAGGTGCCGTCGTTCAATGTCGAGCTGTTTGGCTATAATTACCAGCAACTGGATGAGCAGGCAAACCGGCTCAAAGGGATGCTCGAAAAACATCCCCGCATTCAGGAGGTAAACACCAACCGGAGCCCCAGCCTGTACCAGCGCAAACGACTCTATGAGTTTGTGCTACAGACAGCCCCACAGCAACTGGCCCTGCGCGATTTGCCGGCCAATCAGCTTTATACCCGGCTTGCCGACCTCAACGCCCGTCCCCAACCCGACGATTATCAGTTTATCGGGGATACCTATACGCCGGTTACGATTGCCCCGGCCCAATACCGCACGACCGACATCTGGCAACTGACCCACCAACCGCTGAATGCAGGCAACCGCCCGTTTCTCCTGAGCGATGCCGGTACGCTGGACCGGCAAAAGGTCGTCCCCGATATTCAGAAAGAAGCGCAGCAGTATAAACGGCTGATTAGTTTTGAGTATTTCGGCAGCTATCACTTCGGCGAAAAATACCTGAACGAAACCTTGACGGCCTTCCGGCAGCAACTCCCGATGGGTTATTCGGTCAAACCCATTGACCGGTTCTGGTTCGGCACCGACAGCCGCAGACCGTACGAACTGATTGGCCTGGTAGTGGTGCTGATTTACCTCGTCTGTGTGGTTATTTTTGAAAGCCTGTGGCAACCCCTTGCCTTAATCGGTCTGATTCCGCTTTCGTACACCGGCGTCTTTCTGGCTTTTTACTGGACCGACAGCAATTTCGATCAGGGTGGCTATGCGGCCTTTGTGCTGCTGGCGGGTAATGTCGTATGTGCCGGTATTTTCATCATCGCCGAAATGAACCGGCTACGCCGGACAGCGCCACAGGCAAGCGGTCTTTCGCTCTACATCAACGCATTTCACCACAAAATCAGGCCCATTCTGCTGACCGTTCTGTCGACGGTTGTTGGCATGATTCCGTTTCTGCTCTACGAAAAAGAACCGTTCTGGTATGCGCTCGGCATCGGCACCATCGGCGGATTGCTCATGTCGTTACCCACCATTGTCATTTATCTGCCCCTGATGATTTACGAATTACGAGGAACGAATTACGATTGATGTACGATTTACGAGGGACGAATTACGATTGATGTACGATGTACGAGGGACGAATTACGATTGACTTACGATTGACGAGGGACGAATTACGATTGAGGTACGAAGTACGATTGACTTACGAATTACGAGGTACGAATTACGATTGATGTACGATTGACATTTACGTTGAGATTGCAGTAAGTCGGTAGGGGTTTTATCTCTACTTTTTTAACCCCAAACTTCAGTTTGGGGGCTCTGGCAAGCCTCTTGAACCGGCCTGGCTTTGCTATGGGTATTGCCCTAAAGCAGCACATTCGTGCGTCGATTTCATAGACGGCCGCAAAGCATGGAATTTTACTACACAGGCACATAGCCAAATAAAGATTTTTCCCCTTACACGTCCTGCGCTGCATGGCTTTGTGGGTTATACTGCATCGGAAATCATGATTTGTAACTTATCTTTAGGTGCATGAACAAACTTTGTACTGTACTGCTCACCGGCAGCCTGCTGGCGGCGGGCTCTGTAATGGCCCAGAAAAAGGAAACCTGGGACGTAACCAAACCCCACGGCCCGTCCAGAGACGTGTCGTTCACGACCAGTGAAGGCACCTGGATGAACCTCGACATCAGCCCCGACGGCAAAGAAATTGTCTTCGATATGCTGGGCGATCTGTATACGCTGCCCATCACCGGCGGCGAGGCTAAACTGCTGTCGGGCGGTCTGGCCCTTGAGGTGCAGCCGCGCTACAGCCCCGACGGCAAACGCATTTCGTTTACCAGCGACCGGGGCGGCGGGGATAACATCTGGACCATCAACCGCGACGGATCGGGGCTCCGGCAAATTACCAACGAAGATTTCCGGCTGCTGAACAATGCGGTCTGGACACCCGACGGCCAGTACATTATTGCCCGGAAACACTTCACGGCGTCCCGCTCGCTGGGTGCCGGTGAGATGTGGATGTACCACAGCAGCGGCGTCTCTTCAGGCATTCAGCTGACGAAGCGCAAAAACGATCAGCAGGATGCGGGTGAGCCCTGTGTGTCGCCCGACGGCCGGTATGTCTATTACAGTGAAGATGTGAGTCCCGGACCGATTTTTCAGTACAACAAGGACCCGAACGGACAGATTTATGCCATTCGCCGGTTCGACCGGCAAACCGGCGAGACCAAAAATATCGTGACCGGTCCGGGCGGGGCAGTCCGGCCGCAGATTTCGCCCGATGGCCGGCAGCTGGCGTTTGTCCGGCGGGTGCGGACCAAATCGGTCCTGTTTATCCATGACCTGAAAACCGGCGAGGAGTTTCCGGTCTTCGATCAGCTGAACAAGGATCAGCAGGAGGCATGGGCCATCATGGGGCTGTATACCAACTACAACTGGACACCCGACGGCAAAGACATCATCATCTGGGCCAAAGGCAAGTTTTTCCGCGTGAACGTGGCGACCACCAAAGCCACCGAAATTCCGTTTACGGTCAATGCCAAACTGACCGTTCAGGACGCTGTCCGGTTCCCGCAGACGGTGTTTTCGCCGACCTTCGAGTCGAAAATGATCCGGCACACACGCACCTCGCCCGACGAAAAATTCATTGTTTTTCACGCGGCCGGTTTCCTCTACCGCAAAACGCTGCCCAACGGCAAACCCGAACGCCTCACGTCCGATACCGGCGTTTTTGAGTACGAACCTACGTTCAGCCCCGACGGCAAATTCATTCTGTACACAACCTGGAGCGATTCGCTGACGGGCAGCATCCGGAAGTATACGCTTGCTACGCGCAAAATTGAGGTCCTGACCAAAGAAAAGGGCTTTTACCACGCACCGGCCATTTCGCCGGACGGGACACAGCTGGTCTACCGCAAAAGCAGCGGTAACAATTTCATGGGCTATGCCTACGGCAAAGAGCCGGGGCTGTACCTGATGCCAATCAGCGGAGGCACACCCCGCCTGCTGCGCGAAGGCGGTGATGACCCGATGTTCAACAAGGCCGGTGACCGGATTTTCTTCGTGGAAGGCGGTGCTGCCAACGCCCTCAAAAGCGTCAGTCTGAACAACACCGACGAGCAAACGCATTTTACGTCGCAGTACGCCACCAAATTTGTCCCGAGCCCCGACGGCCGCTGGATTGCCTTTCAGGAGTTGTTTCAGCTCTACATTGCGCCGTTCCCGGCAGCCGGAAAAGGCATTGATCTGTCGGGTGGCACGCGGTCGTTTCCGGTCTACAAGGTGACCCGCGACGCCGGCGATTACCTGCATTGGTCGACCGACAGCCAGAAACTACACTGGACCATCGGGCCGGAGTATTTTACCCGCAGCGTGCAGCAGAGCTTTGCCTTTGTGGAAGGCGCTCCCGACAAACTCCCGCCCATCGACTCGACCGGCATCCAGATTGGCCTGACCCTGACGGCCGATGTCCCGAAAGGTATTGTCGCCTTTAAAAACGGGACGATCCTGACCATGAAGGACGACGCGCAGGGGCAGCCGCTGGTTATCGAAAACGGAACGGTTGTGGTGCAGGACAACAAGATTCTGTCCGTCGGTCCGGCGTCGCAGGTGACGATTCCGGCGGGGGCCAGAGAAATCGACGCGACCGGCAAAACCATCATGCCCGGCCTGATCGACTCACACGCCCACATCGGCACCGGCAACGATAAGTCGCCGCAGCAGCAGTGGTCGTATTTTGCTAACCTTGCCTACGGGGTCACGACCGTGCACGACCCGTCGTCGAATACCGAAATGGTGTTTAGTCAGTCGGAAATGGTAAAGGCCGGCCGGATGGTTGGCCCGCGCATCTACTCAACCGGTACGATCCTCTACGGGGCCGACGGCGATTTTAAAGCCATTATCAACAGCCTCGACGACGCCAAATCGCACCTCCGCCGGTTGAAAGCTGTGGGGGCATTCTCGGTAAAAAGCTATAACCAGCCACGCCGGAACCAGCGTCAGCAGGTGATTCAGGCGGCCCGCGACCTGCAAATGATGGTGGTGCCGGAAGGTGGTTCGTTCTTCAACCACAACATGACGATGATCATGGACGGCCACACGACCGTGGAGCACAACATCCCCGTTGATCCGGTCTATAAGGATGTGGTGCAGCTCTGGAGCAACAGCAAAACCGGCTACACCCCTACCCTGATCGTTAGTTTCGGCAGCGTCTCGGGTGAATATTACTGGTATCAGAAAACCAACGTCTGGGAGCAGGAGCGGTTGCTGCGGTTTACGCCGCGCGCGGTCATCGACAGCCGGTCGCGCCGCCGTCAGATGCTGCCCGACGACGATTTCGGCCACATCGGCAACTCGCAGACGGCCAAGAAACTGGCCGATGCGGGTGTGAGTGTTCATCTGGGTGCCCACGGTCAGTTGCAGGGCCTCGGCGCCCACTGGGAACTGTGGATGCTTGGTCAGGGCGGAATCTCAAACATGCAGGCGCTGAAGCAGGCCACTATCGGTCCGGCCCGTAACCTGGGACTTGACAAGGAAGTTGGTTCGATTGAAGCGGGGAAACTGGCCGACATTCTGATCCTCGACAAGAGTCCGCTACAGGACCTGCGCAACAGCGAAACGATCCGGTATGTGATGGCCAACGGACACTTGTACGATGCCGCCACGATGAACGAAACCGGCATGGTCAGCCGTCCGCGGGCGAAGTTCTTCTGGGAAACCAACCGCTACAACGACGCCTTCGAATGGCACGCCGAAACCCGCAGCTTCGGCAATGTCCACTGCATTTGCCAGGGACAACATTAATTTTTTGTTGGTTTTGTTCGCTGAGTGGCGGCACCACTCAGCGAACAAAACCAACCCGGAACAACTCAGCAACTCAGCATAAAAAACTATGAGCATAGCCATCAACCGTCTCCAGCACATCGGTCTGCCTGTTACCGACCTTGCCATTTCTGAAGCCTTCTATCAGCGGCTGGATTTTGAACCCGTTATGCGGTCAACGTTCATGCACGAAGGCGCCGAAGGCAAGGTGTCAATGATGAAGCGCGGCGAGATGATCATGGAACTCTACCAGATGCCCGAGCCGGAACTGAGCCGCGTCCGGCAGCGCACCGACGGCCGCATCGACCATATTGCGTTTGATGTCGATGACGTTGACGAGACCTTTGCCCAACTGAAACAGGAAGGCTTCGATGTCATTGAAGAGGCGCCGGTATTTCTTAATTTCTGGCAGAAAGGCTGCAAGTACTGCTACATCCTCGGCCCCGACGGCGAGCGGCTGGAGTTCTGTCAGATTTTGTAACACGGAATGCTATTCCGTGCTACCTTTTTTACTATGCCCCGACTAAATGGCAAATCGGGTATACAATCGGGTATCTAACGGGAAAGGGAAATTTGACGCAATAGTCAGCTTTTTAAATGCTGAATGATTAGGATTCAATAAACAGTTATATTCAAAATCGACTAAAGCAGAAGGCACCTTAAAACCCATATATTTCGGGTTTTCTTCCTGATACCATATGCTTAATAGTGTATTCGTTTTCGTATAATTACTCTTCCAGTCTGAGCTCAGGTAATGAACCGGAAACATAGCAATTAGCGGGTCATCTACCTCAAAGCGGACGAGATTGTAGGCCGGAGCGCCTGCTTTTGGATCAAATGTTAGATGAGCAAGTACTTCCAGTATAGCTAATGACGCTGATGTAGCCGTATACAATACGCCATATTGGTCTGTATTCCACCTACCCGGTGATTTGATAGATCCAACCGGGTTAAACGGATCGCTACTATAAGCTGTTTTTACTAAGCGAAATAACTCCATTATTAATTAATACCCGATTGAATACTCGATCCGGCTAAGTAATTGCTCGACGAGTATTATTCCGAAATAATTATCCAGGACATGAATCGGTGCATATACCTGTTCAACCACAGGCTGATTATCAGCTTCATTACTTCTTGCCCAGAATGTATTAATCGCTTCTTTATCAGGGGATTCAGCTAATTCTTTAAGAGAAAGCACTTTGGGTGCTTTTGATTTATGTCTGCTTTCACTATCGACGATTTGTACCTGTGGATTTGGCCTTCTTAACCATGAAATCAGACTTTTCTGATTACCGTCAAATACGCTTAGCCCAAACAAGATTAATCGTTTGAGCATCAATAAATGAGCTTGCTGAAATACAGTAAGAGGCTTATCAGACTGATTATATAAATGACGCTCAGAAACACCAAGAATGAATGCCATCTCTTTTTTAGTGAATCCGACAAGGTCAGCAACTTCATTTATATCTTCACGGCTACTGCCTTGCTTTGATTTCCAGATCAGCTCTGCTAACTCCGGGGCCATAATCTGATCCATAAACCTATGGCTCTGATCACTAGCTGTACCTTCCATGCGGGCTTGAACACTCGGCATCAGTAATTCTGCAAATCGCGCTAAGGTGTTATTCACATCTACTTTATTCTGATCAGAAAGCTCATAAAGATGGTTTAGTGCCTGCGAAAAATTATCCCACCTCACACTATCAAAACTACTTCCGTTCTGAATTGACTCAGACAGAAAATATATCTTCTGCCCTAAATTACTTTCCGCCGTTCTGAGAATATCTATAAAGCTATCCTTAGTTATTGCTGCATTTTCCATAGCGATACCACATCAAAATTATGCAACTGTTCATACACGCAACTGCAAATTTGCACAATTTGTTCCCTGGCATTCAAACAAACCTAGTTGTGAAACCCGGGAACAATCTGTACAACATAAGCCTCCATGCCTACAAGTTAATCAATCCGTCCTTTAAATGGCCGGCCATTTTTTTTCTGAACTTCTCCACCTTCGGTACCGAGATTTTCTGGATGTAATATTCATCGGGATGCTGTTTCAGGTAATTCTGATGGTATTTTTCGGCCGGATAAAACGCCTTGAACGGCACCACTTCCGTTACGATCGGCCCCGTATGGTGGCCGGATGCGTTTTCGCGTTTGATCACGGCATCAATCGTTGCCTTTTCGGCGGCGTTGCGGTAAAAGACAATCGAACGATAATCGCGCCCGATGTCAGGCCCCTGCCGGTTTTTGGTGGTCGGATCATGGCCGGTAAAAAAGCCCTCCAGCAGTTTTTCAAAGGAAATTACCTTTGGGTCATAGTACACCTGTACCGTTTCGGCGTGGCCGGTCTGATCGGTCCCCACCTGCTCATAGGTCGGGAATTCAACATCACCGCCGGCATAGCCCGCCACCGTGGTGCGGACACCTTTCACTTCATTAAACTCCTCCTGAATTGCCCAGAAGCAACCGCCCCCGAACGTGGCCACCGCTTCGCCGGGGCGCGCTTTGGGCAGCTGGGCGAGCGCGGTGTCTTTGATTTGATTGGAGGAGTCGGCGGTCTGACAGCCTGTTCCGCCCATCAGCCACAAGGCGGCTATACTCCATACCATAATGATTTGTTTCATGCCTGATTGCTGAAGTTTGTTTGTCTGTCTTATAAACACCGGAAAACCGGAAATGATTTATGCAATCCGGCCCGTTTTTCGACCACTCGCCTAATCCGGATACCATTCATATAAACTTTCTTCCACTACTTGGCATTGCCTAGTACCTTTGAATCAACAACAGCAACAAATGCTAAGAACAAGAAAGAAAAATTAATCTGAACGTTAAACAACATACAGTCATGGAACCTAAAAAATTGCAACGGATCACGTCAGAAAAAGTCATTGGTGGTGTAGCCGCCGGTTTAGCCGATTATTTCGGTATCGACAAGGTGATCGTTCGGGT
The DNA here is from genome assembly GCF_001870735.1 of Arsenicibacter rosenii. Lineage (GTDB taxonomy): Bacteria > Bacteroidota > Bacteroidia > Cytophagales > Spirosomataceae > Arsenicibacter > Arsenicibacter rosenii. Next base: position 510,187 of record NZ_MORL01000004.1, read on the forward strand.
ATTGTTTGTCCTGGGCGTCTTCGCTCCGATTCCGTTCCCGTTCATTCTGAGCTATATCGTTCTGTGGATTGCGATGCCAAAGGCTCCCCTTTTCCTCCAGTCCCCAACGCATGATCAGCCTTATTCGGTAGGCTAATTTGCCGGATAACCTATAAAACAAGGCAACGCTCTCCGGAACGCTGCCTCTTGTTTTTTAGTACCAATCTGAAAATACTCCTGCTCACTTCCAGATTGATTTTGCCGTATAGAACGTCAGGTCTTTGACCTCGATCCGGTTACCCCAAAACACCAGCCCTTCCTTACTGGCCGGATTCGGTTTCCGTTCCAGTGAATAGGAGAAGCTGCCGCCATTGACGAACACTTCCACCGAGGTACGGTCAACGTAAATATCCGCTGTGATCTCCATACTCGTCATGTCTTCGGGCGAGTAGAACGCCCCGTTCAGCAGGTTGTGGTTCAGGTCGTAATCGAGGATTTTCTGCCCGAACAGCGAAAGACCGGCACTCGTGGCATGCGACAGTTTCAGGGTAGTCTGCAACCGGAACTGATCCAGCGACCCGACCGATTTCAGTTGCTCATTTGCCTCCGTTGCGCTCAGCGCCGTCCATTGACCGGTCGGCGCAAACAGTTGTTCGACTTCTTTGACCGGCACACTTACCAGGCGCGAGCCGTTTTTAGTAGTCCGGAGCTGGAGTTCGGTCGGCAACAGCATCATGCCGTTGAAAGGCATGCCTGGCTGCTGTACCCGTCCCCAGCCGATCTGAATGCGGCGGGGATCACTGCCGGGCATGTTCGTAAAAGTCTGTGCGGCATAGATGGTGCCGTTTGTATAGGCATGTTTGCCAGACTCGGGAGTGAACTTCTTTCCGTCAAAGCTCCCGATCATGTAGGTGGCCGACGCGCCGTACATCACCCATTTTTTCTTTCCGTTGTCGCCGTCAACCGGCAGTTCAAACAAATCCGGGCATTCCCAGAAACCGGTTGTGTGGCTCTCGTACTGCCACTGTTTCAGGTTTTTCGAGGTATAAATGGAATGGCCGTCGCGTTCATTCAGCACCATGACCCAATGCTTGCCGGGCGCATACCAGAACACGCGGGGATCCCGGGTGTCCTTGCTGTTCCATTTCGCCTTTGAGTCGATCACGGGGTTCTGCGCGTACTTTGTCCACGTCCGGCCTTTGTCCAGACTATAGGCAAGGCACTGTACTTCCTTTTCCGGATTGTCGACGGTAAACAGCGCGATCATCGCCGGTACGTTCCCCTGGTTGAAGCCGGCGGTGTTGTCATAATCAATCACCGTTGACCCCGAGAACATCGTTCCCATCCGGTCGGGCAGCAGCGCGGTTTGCAGCTCCTGCCAGTGAATCATGTCTTTGCTCACGGCATGCCCCCACGACATGTTCTCCCATTCGCGTTCAAAGGGGTTGTGCTGGTAAAACAGGTGGTATTCGCCGTCGTAGAAGATCATGCCGTTGGGGTCGTTGATCCAGCCACGGCGGGTGGTAAAGTGGTACTGCGGCCGGTTTTTCTCGTGGTAAAGGGAGTCCTGGCCGGCAAAGCGGTCGTCCTGATAAATTGTTTCGAGGCCATCGGCTTTGCCGTCGTAACGGATGGTGATGGTTTTGCCCATCGCACCGGCCATGTCGCAGAACACCCAGTAGTCGGGCTTACCGGCAGCCAGCCGGATTTTAAACGACCGCTCCCCGCCGGGCATGGTCAGTTGCATCGTGCCTCGGTCCTGCGCCTGCGCGACCGGCAGATTCAGGTATCGTTTGGTAATGGTCAGTGTCCGGGTCTGGGCCAGCAGCGGTTGTGCTACGCCTGACAGCAGACAGGTTAAGGCCAGCAGGCGAAGGGTTCGGGGTGTTTTCATATCAGGCAGGGATTTAAGGCCAGGGGATAAATTCCATCGCAAAATAAGCATTGGCGAGGGATGATTCTCTTTTTGCCAGTAGCGGAATTTATTAGGTTTACAAAAAAAGCCGCAAGCAGGCATTCCACTAAATTTACTTGCATACATATCCCTATGAAATCACTCTTCCTGACTCCCCTTTGCGTCTGCCTTTTCCTGTTACAGACCGCCTCCGGCCAAACTGCCCGGCAAGCGAACCTGAGCGATGCCGAAAAAATCATGGGGCTATCCACCTTCTGGGCAGAAGCCAGTCAGAACTTTGCCTATTTCGACAAAGCCAACATCAACTGGGACAGCACCTATAAAGCCTATATCCCGAAGGTACTGGCCACTAAGAATACCTGGGAGTATTATCGGGTGCTGGAGCGGTTCTGTGCGCTGCTGAAAGACGGCCATACAAACATCAATGCCCCCTGGTCACTATATGGCTACTCAACCTATGTCCCGTTCCGGTTTACCTACATTGACCAGAAACCATACGTAACACGGGTATTAAAAGGATTATCGGATTCGGTGCCGGTAGGCTCCGAACTGCTCACGGTCAACGGCATTCCGGTGCAAACCTACCTCCGCGATGAGGTATTGCCCTACATTTCCTCCTCGGCGCCCCACGAACGCATGAATACGGCCATGTTCCGGATCTGGGGTGCAACCGCCGACACAATTACCGTCTATCCGCTGACGTTCCGTACGCCGGCGGGTAAGGAGATCAGCTTTCAGTCGCGGCTGTTTTCGCAGCGCGAACGGGACGGTTCAACATGGCTGCTGGGTAACGGCCGGGACGTTCCTAAAACTAAGCTATCCCGGTTAACCATACTGCCCAACGGTGTAGCTCATGTTGAACTGAACAGCTTCGGGGAAGAAAAAATCATAGGCGAATTTAAGGCTATGCTCCCCCAACTGCGGGCCGCGAAAGCCATAATTCTGGACGTACGGGAGAATGGCGGCGGCAGCACGTCCATCGGCGCGGAGATCATGAAATACTTCACCGCCCAGAAAACGTTTACCGGTTCGGCATGGCGCACCCGCGAAACACGCTCATCCTACAAGGCATGGGGAAAATTTCTGCTGGAAGAACCCTTCGACTCAATAAAGTATAAAAATGATAGCTGGTATCGCCGGTCGTACCAGACCGTAACGGGAACAAGCTGGTATATTGCCGACCCGAACGAGTTTACCAATGACCTGACCGAACCCCGGCTCACGATGCCGGTTGTTATTCTGGCGGGTAACAATACCGCCTCCGCCGCCGAAGACTTTCTGATCATTGCCCGTCAGCTGAAAGACCGGAAAATCCCCGTTATCGGGCAACCTTCCTTCGGCAGCACCGGCCAGCCGCTTATGTTTCCGATGCCGGGCGGTGGCTCAGCCCGCATCTGTACCAAGCGCGACACCTATGCCGACGGCACCGACTTCGTGGGTATCGGCGTTAAGCCTGATATTGAAGTAAACCCGACACTTACCGATCTGATGGCCGGCCGTGATGCTGCGCTGGATAAAGCAGTTCAATGGGTGACAAAAAAATAAGGTTACCGGTACAACGGAGCATCACTCCGTTGTACAATCCGCATCCGGTAGGCATTCATGGCCGTTACGCCCAGTTTGTCCAGCAGCCGGTAGTTGACCACCAGCCCGACGGCAGCCCCGATACCGGGAATGAGCTGTGCCATTTTGGCCAGATCAATGTAATCGCGGTACTCCTCCTGAAAGGTCTGCCAGTCGAACTGATGAATGTCGTCGGGCAGCGACCGGCTATAGGTATCCCACTGCTGCATACGCCGGAACACCTCCAGCCGGTGGTCGGGGCTCGAAAAGGCCAGCTGAAAAATGTGCATGATGTAAAGCCGTTCGCGGTAGTCGTTGCCGGAAAACCCGTACAGCGCGGCTATTTCAAACAGGAGCTTTACCTTCAGCGTCAGCAGCAACGGAAAATCGGCCAGTCCGAGTAAAATACCACCCGCACCGGTGATCCCCCCTTCGGCCGCACCGGTTGTTTTGTAAAACTCAATCCGCGTTTTTACCACCGCCTCCCGCTCCTGCAGCGAGGTGCCGACCGTTGGCTGACGGGTCAGCTTATCAGCCCCAAACAGGACCACCCGCGTCATCTGTTTAATTACGGTCGTAATCACCGTCCTGACTTTTTGGGGAATAAACCGGTTCATCCGCCGCTGAAGACCTTTGGCGAGCCGGTCGAAAGTGGTCGGTGGTTTCTGCATCTGCTGTTGCCAGCGCTGCAATTCATTGAGTACTTGCTGTTCGTAAGGTGCCATACGTTTGGGTAACAATTGACCGGTCGCAGTAGTTTTCGGATTGTGTATCTTCGCCCTGATATTGCTGCTCACTCAATTACTAAACCACTAAATCACTCAATAAACAATGAGTCAATACACGCCCGTTCCGGAGCGCTATCAGCAGATGCGTTACCGGCGCAGTGGCCGCAGCGGCCTTAAATTACCGGAAATTTCGTTAGGGCTCTGGCATAATTTCGGGGATGTCGACCGGTACGAAAACAGCCGCGCGGTCCTGCGGCTGGCCTTTGACCGCGGCATTACCCACTTCGACCTTGCCAACAACTATGGCCCGCCGCCAGGCTCGGCCGAAGAAACGTTCGGGCGCATGATGCAGACCGATTTCCGGCCGTTCCGTGACGAAATGGTCATTTCGACCAAAGCCGGTTACCTGATGTGGGACGGCCCCTACGGCGAATGGGGGTCGCGCAAATACCTGATCTCCAGCCTCGACCAAAGCCTGAAACGGTTAAAGCTCGACTATGTCGATATTTTCTATTCGCATCGTCCCGACCCGGAAACGCCCATTGAAGAAACGATGATGGCGCTGGATCAGGTGGTTCGTCAGGGGAAAGCGCTGTATGCCGGTATTTCCAATTACCCGCCCAACGAAGCGGCCGAAGCCATCCGGATTCTGCGCGACCTCGGCACACCCTGCCTGATTCACCAGCCGCGCTACTCGATGCTGGACCGCTGGGTAGAAGACGGGCTGCTGGATTTGCTGGAACAGCAAGGCGTTGGCTGTATTCCCTTTTCGCCGCTGGCGCAGGGCCTGCTCACCAACCGCTACCTCGACGGTGTACCGGCCGACTCACGCGCCGCGCGTACGACCGGCTCCCTGCCTACCCGCCTCACCGACGAAACGCTGGCTAAGGTACGGGCGCTGAACGGCATTGCGCAGGAGCGCGGGCAGTCACTGGCCCAAATGGCACTGGCCTGGCTCCTGAAAGACCCGCGCATCACTTCGGTGCTGATCGGAGCCAGCCGCCCCGAACAACTCGCCGATTCGTTACAGGCCCTGGACAACATCCAATTTACCGATGACGAATTAACCCGCATCGAATCAATCCTGTAGGGGTCAGCCCATGTGCAGACCCAACTGAAAAGCCCGTGTGCTGACCCATCCATTATTTTGTATACAACCACGCCCACCAGATCAGTAACGCCTGTACCGGCAGCCGCGCCCACAGCGCCCATGCCGGAAACTGGTGAAACTTACCGGACGTGGCCATGTACAGGTTGGCCGGAAATACAGCAATCAGCAAGGCGATAAGCCCCCAGGCAGCCAGCTGTCGGGTTGCCGGAAACAGCAACCCGACACCTAATACCACCTCGGCGACGCCACTCAGGATGACCATGGCATAATGTGCCGGCAGGTAAGGCGGCATCATCGCCATGTACATCCGTGGCTTTATAAAATGCAGCATGCCCGCCAGGATGTAGGCCACTGCCATAAGATACAAAAGCATAGCTGTTGGTTATAAGATACTTGTCTGCAACATCGGCACCCCATCGTTCAGCCCGTGATCGCTGATCCGGATTTTTTCGATTTCCCGGATCACGTCGATAATTCCTTTCAGCGGAATCTTCACCCAGGCCGGCCGGTAACTGATCTCATACCCAAGCTCGTAAACGGCCTTTTCCAGCAGATACACCAGCAGCAGGAAGTTGATTTCGTTGTTGTTCCGGAACAGCGGGTGCGGCATGCCGATGCGGTCGAGGTAAGCGTCCTGGTAGGTCTCACGAATAAGCCGGAACCACCGGTCCGACACCCGTTGCAGGTGATCCGGTGCCAGTGTCTCGGTTTCGGCCGAGTAGTAGATTTTGGCGCAGACCGCGTAGTGATATGACCGGATCATACCTGCTACATCTTTCAGCGGCGAGTGCTTGATTTTGCGGTCGGCAATGCTGCTTTCGGGTTCCCCCTCAAAATCAATGATGATAAAGTCGTCGCGGGTAGCCAGGACCTGTCCGAGGTGGTAATCGCCGTGAATCCGGATCCGCAGCGACTCCAGCGGCCGTGTCCGGAACTCTTCAACAAAGGCTTCAATCATTTCACGGGCCTCCATAAAGACCCATGCCAGTTTCTGCCCGATGGCATCGAGTTTGTTGTAGTTGTCGACCAGCAACGCATACCGGCGGTCGAGCAAGTCCGTGAAGCGATGGATCAGGAAGTTCCGGTATTCTTCCGTAAACGGTTCGGGCGCAAACGCCGGATCGCTGTCGGGCGCGTAGAGCGCAAGGTGCATTTCGGCCGTGCGTTTGGCCAGCAACTCCACCTTATCGAACACATCCTCGCGAATGGCAAACTGACGTTTGGGTACCGCATACAGGAAATCATTCAGGTAATCGCCCGTCTGCGACCAGCTGTCCTTTTCATTGGCGACCATCCGCTGCATCATCCCGAGGGTGATGTCGGTTGTCCCCGCCGCGTACGTCACGCTGCCGGCATAGGCCGGGATATTGGCAAAATCGCTGTTTTCGGTGATAAATGCCACCATATCCACTTCGGGATTGGTCAGCTCAAACAGCTTGCGGTAAAACTTGAAAAAGTACTTATCGGCAAACACCATCGCCGAGTTGCTCGAATCAACGGGTAATACCCGGCTCGATACCGTTGCGTGTACGTCTTCGGCATCAAGGCCCCGTCCGCGCTGGAAAACCAGCTTTCCGCCGTCAACCGTCCGGTTTTTCTGCTCCGCAATGTGTTTATACAACGACGCCCGGAAGCGTTCGTCGTAAATTCCGTCGACGAGCAAACCCCGCACGCCATCCAGATGCATGACCGTCACAATCCCTTTGGCCGGTATTTCCGGGCTATCGTGCTGATCATGCGTCACAAACGACAAGGGCAACAGGTATTGTTCCGGCGGGCCATCGCTGTAGAGCGCTTCCAGGATCAGAATATATGCCACCGAATCACGGGCCGGAAACTCAAAAATGGACCCGGCCCGAAAGCCGGTCTGATGCCTGGCCTTACCGGCAAACCACCGGCATGTATTCACATAGGGAGGCAGCACGTGCTGTTCCAGATCCTGCCAGAACGCCGGGGTATCCCGTAGTTCCGTCCAGGGAGTTGAGTAGGTTAATGGATGAGGCATAGTCAAAAAAGAGGGTTATAGCTCGATTCTCAGCAGGTGCATCGGCAACATGTACGGGTCAAGTTCCACATAGTTCCATTCGCCCCGCCAGGTATAGGTTGCGTCGGTCAGCAGGTCCCGCACCCGGTACTCCTGGTCGTTGGCGATGCCCAGCTGCCAGATGGGTACCTGCACCATGTTGGCGCGGCGGTTATACGCATCCATGTTAACCACGGCCAGTATCCGGCTGTTTCCGGAAACTTTCAGATAGGCCATCAGCGCGTCATCGTCTACGCGGCAGAACGTAATGTTGTTGGTGTGCTGCAAGGCCTCGTTTTCGTGGCGCAGGCGGTTTACCAAGGTAATCAGGTAGGTCAGTTTATTGGTTTTGTCCCAGTCCCAGTGCCGGATTTCGTACTTCTCCGAGTTCAGGTATTCTTCCTTGCCCGGGAACGGATCGTGCTCCATCAGTTCAAACGATGGTCCGTAAATGCCGTAGTTCGACGACAGGGTAGCCGCCAGAAAATACCGGATCAGGAACTGCGGTTCGTGGCCGCTTTGCAGAATACCCGGATTAATATCGTGGGTGGTCGGCCAGAAGTTCGGACGGAAATAATACTTCATGTCTGTCTGCGTCAGCTCGGTCAGGTACTCCTGCATCTCATATTTGTTGTTCCGCCACGTGAAGTAGGTATATGAGTGCGCAAAGCCAACCTTCGCCAGTTGCTGCATCACCTTAGGCTTCGTGAAGGCTTCAGACAGGAACAGCATGTCAGGGTACTCTTTTTTTACCTCCGCAATCACCCAGTGCCAGAACACAAACGGCTTGGTATGCGGATTATCAACGCGGATGATGCGTACCCCCCAGGAGCCCCACGTCAGCAATACGCGCCGCATTTCGAGCCACAGGTTTTGCCAGTCTTCGGTTTCGAAGTAGATCGGGTAGATGTCCTGGTATTTTTTAGGCGGATTTTCGGCATACTGGATTGAGCCATCCGGGCGTTTTTTAAACCATTCGGGGTGATTTTTGGCCCACGGGTGGTCCGGCGAACACTGAATAGCCAGGTCCATCGCCACTTCCATGCCATAGTTTTTACTGATGGCAATCAGGTGCTTAAAGTCGTCGATGGTTCCCAGTTCAGGATGAATGGCGTCATGGCCGCCGTCTTCGGAGCCAATGCCATAGGGCACCCCCGGCTCTCCCGGCTGGCAAACCACATTGTTGTTTTTCCCTTTCCGGAACTGATGCCCGATCGGGTGAATCGGCGGCATGTACAACACGTCGAAGCCCATGCCTGAAATACGCGGCAACAGCTTTTCAACGTCTTTGAAGGTTCCGTGTACGCCCGGCTCCCGCGACGCCGACCGCGGAAACAGGCAGTACCAGGTACTGAATCCGGCTTTCGCGCGGTCAACATCAACCGACAGCTCCTTGTAACGGGTAGTATGTACCTTTACCGGATACTGCTCAATCCAGGTATCAAGGTGCTCTTCGGCCAGATGGATGGCTTCGTTATACCGGTTTTCGTCACGGAAGGCCTCGATCGTATGCCGGATGGCTTCCTCACGGACGGCAATGGCTTCCAGTAAGTTGGCACCGGCCAGCAGCTCACTGGTAATCCGTTGTCCATCCTTCAGTTTCAGGTGAATTTCGTGTTGCCAGGACGCCAGATGGTCTACCCACGACTCGATGGTATAGAGATAAACGCCTTGTTTTTCAACGGTAAACGAACCGGTCCAGCGGTCATTGACGGTCAGGGCCATGCGTGTTTCCTGCCACTCCGCATCGTCGATATGCCGGTAACAGAGATGGGCCGCCAGTTTATCGTGCCCGTCTGCAATGATATCGGCTTCTACCGTGATAACATCCCCCGGCACAGCTTTTACAGGGAATAAACCGCCGTCGATTTCAGGGGTCACATGCTCAATCACCGTCCGTGACTGTCCGTTTCCGGGCATGCCTTTTAACAGAACCGGCTGTTCCTGTACATGGTCTAAGGCTGTTTGTGTACTTTCAGGCGACGCTGTAGCGGCCTTTTTTTTACCGCGGCTCGATTGTGTTTTCATGCGATTCTGGTAATAAACTTGCTGTCACAATAATACCCAAAAAACCAGAACAAAAGCCGGATCGGGGGTTAAGTCAGGCTTATTCGGGTAATTCTTTGTACAAAAAACGGTTCATACGAACCGTCAATAACCATTTTGTACATAGACACCGGAAAATCTATATTTGTTTACCATCTACAGTTCAACTTTCTCATTTTCAAAAATTTACCACTACAATATCAAATTAAACTAAGTTTCCGGCTAATGCAGGGATATTTTTCCGTACCTTTGCGGCAAATTTCCCCGGCAGATGGCATCTTTCAATCCGGTCAAAATTTTTTCAGGCAGTCAATCGACGTATCTAGCCGAAAAAATTGCCCACTATTATGGTAAGGAGTTAGGCGGCTATACATGCCGCCGGTTTAGCGACGGTGAAATGTCGCCAAGTTTTGAGGAGTCAGTACGAGGCTGCGACGTTTTTCTGGTTCAATCGACCATGCCGCCCGCTGACAATTTCCTTGAATTATTACTGATGGTTGACGCCGCGCGTCGGGCCTCAGCGCACTACGTAACGGTCGTTATTCCGTATTTCGGATATGCCCGTCAGGACCGTAAGGATAAACCACGCGTAGCCATTGCGGCCAAACTGGTTGCCAAAATGCTCGAAGCATCCGGCGCTGACCGGTTGATGACGATCGACTTACACGCGGGTCAGATTCAGGGCTTTTTCGATTTTCCGGTTGATCATCTCGAAGGCGCATCGGTATTCGTACCGTATATCAAAAGCCTGAACCTTGATAACCTGATCATTGCATCGCCGGACGTTGGGGGTGCAGCCCGGGCCAGGGCATTCGCCAAGCATTTCAATGCCGACATCGTTTTGTGTGACAAACACCGGAAACGGGCGAACGAAATTGCCTCCATGCAGGTTATTGGTGACGTGGAAGGCGCCAACGTTGTGCTGATCGATGATCTGATCGATACCGGTGGTACGATGTGTAAGGCGGCCCAGATCCTGCTGGATAAGGGCGCCAGGACGGTACGTGCCGTCTGTACGCACCCCGTTATGTCGGGCAAAGCCCACGAAAACATTGCCAACTCGGTATTGGAAGAACTAGTGGTATCCGACACGATTCCGCTGAAGCAGGACAATCCGAAAATCAAAGTGCTGTCGGTCTCTGAGCTATTCGCCAAAGCCATCGGCCGCATCCGTGATCACGAATCTATTAGTTCACTTTTTATAAAATATTAATTTGTGAATGAGTGGTTGTGTGAATGAGCGATTAAGCTTCGCCCACAATTCACGCAATCGCTCATTCACGCAATCACTAAATAATTAACATGAAAAAACTCGAGATTGTAGGGTATAAAAGAGCGAATCTCGGTCGTGGTGAATCACAAGAGATCCGGGCCGAAGGTAGTATTCCATGCGTATTGTATGGTGGCTCAGAGCAGGTTCACTTCTTCGCACCGGCTATTCTGTTCCGTGATCTGTTGTTCACGCCGGATACCTATGAGGTAATACTGAACATCGAAGGTACAGAATACCGTGCCATTTTGCAGGAAACACAATACCATCCGGTAAGCGATGCACTGTTGCACGCTGACTTCCTGCAGATCATTGATGGTAAGCCATTGAAAGTTGCCGTTCCTGTCCGGATCGTTGGTAACTCGCCGGGCGTACAGAAAGGTGGTAAACTGGTAACGCGGATGCGTAAAATCCGGGTGAAAGGTTTGGCCGAAAACATTCCTGATTATATTGACGTAAACGTCTCTAAACTTGATCTTGGTAAATCTGTACGGGTTAGCCAGATCGAAGTTAAAGACATTGAACTGCTGGAAAGCGGTTCAAACCCGGTTGCTTCTGTAGAAATCCCACGGGCACTGCGGAGCCAGCTGCGCGGCTAGTCTGCGGATTTTCTTTACAACTAATAGATACACGAAAGCCTGTTCTCCGGAACGGGCTTTTTTGTTTTTGTTCCCCCGCCCTGTTTATCCCCCATAACCAATAGTGATTGGCCCCGCCCGCCTGCCGTGCCTACCTTTGCAGCCTACGCATACCAGACAACAAACCATGATTACCACAGATATATGCATTATCGGAGCAGGGCCGGTCGGGCTGTTTGCCGTTTTTGAAGCCGGTTTACTGAAAATGCGCTGTCACCTGATCGACGCCCTGCCGCAGGTCGGTGGCCAGCTGTCGGAAATTTACCCCCAAAAACCGATTTACGACATTCCGGGCTATCCCGAAGTGAAAGCGCAGGAACTGGTCGATAACCTGATGCAGCAGATTGCCCCTTTCCACCCGACATTTAGCCTCGGTGAACGCGTCGACGGGCTCCGGAAACAGGACGATGGTTCGTACCACGTCATCACCAGCGACGGTACCGTCGTCCATTGCCAGGTTGTCGTGATCGCGGGCGGGCTGGGTAGTTTTGAGCCGCGCAAACCGGAAATCGCCGGGCTGGAGCAGTTTGAAGGCAAGGGCGTGTCCTACATGGTCAAACATCCGGAGCAACTGCGCGACAAACGGGTAATCCTGGCCGGTGGCGGCGATTCGGCCCTGGACTGGACGCTATACCTGACCGACATTGCCCGCGAAGTTACCCTCATTCACCGGGGCGAGTCGTTCCGGGGAGCGCCCGACTCTGCCGAAAAGGTGGTTGAACTGGCCAATGAAGGGCGGATTAACCTGATTCTGCAATCGAACATCACGAGCCTGCACGGCAACGGCCACCTGAAAGAAGTAACAATTACCGCAAAGGATAAAACCGTTACCAGCCTGCCAGCCGACTATCTGATTCCGCTGTTTGGCCTGACCCCAAAACTCGGGCCCATTGCCGATTGGGGGCTGAGCATTGATAAATCGGCCATTGAGGTCAACACGCACGACTACAGTACCAACGTGGAGCGCATTTATGCCATCGGCGACATCAACACCTATCCCGGTAAGCTGAAGCTGATTCTCTGCGGGTTTCACGAGGCAGCGCTTATGTGTCAGAGTGCCTTCCGGTACGTCTACCCGAGCCAGAAATTAAGTTTTAAATACACCACCGTTAACGGCGTACACGCCTTTTAACCATGATCCGATTCACCATCGAAGACCGCACCGGCGACCGGCAGGAACTGGAAATTCCGGAAGGTATCAACCTCAGTTTAATGGAAGTCCTGAAGGCATCGGACTACAACATTCTGGCAACCTGCGGCGGTATGGCCCTCTGTGCAACCTGCCATGTGCAGGTGCTTCAGGGCCTTGAGCAATTACCCGGTAGCAACGACGCCGAACTCGACATGCTGGATACGCTGCCGGATGCCGACAGCGACAGCCGGCTGGCCTGTCAGCTACGCGTCGACGAAACCATGGAGGGCGCCGTTTTCCGGATTCGCGGGGCGGAGAATTAGCCTATAACATAACCAAAAGAGTGGCATTGATAAATACAAGTACTTGTATTTATCAATGCCACTCTTTTTTTAGTATATATATATCCGATAATACCAAAAACAAAAAAATCAACTTAATTACTAACACTAAAAAATACAAAAAAAACAGTAAAAGCAGGCACTATCTAAGTCATTATACATACAAATCATTATACTGACCTTAACTAGTTTTAGAGCATAAATATTATTTTAAATAACCAGAAATAGTATCACTTCCATAAGCACAATGATACCGTTATCAAATTACAGTAAACCAGTAGTAAATAATTGATTATCAATTCAATAAACCCAATATAAAAATCATTATCCATTCGCTCATAAACGATCTACCTTCTATATAATTCCTCTTGTTTTCATTCGTTTACAGGAAATATATACATTTCCTGTATATCAATGAACCAGATAAACTCACTATCCATTCAGCAAAATTAACAATCATGAAAAATAGAATAGAATGGATAGATACCATCAAAGCAATTGGTATCTTCCTTGTTTTCTACGGGCACTATGTTGAGTCTTTATATTACCTTGAAGGGGATTCAGGAGTAACTTACGTACAATATAAATTTATATATTCTTTTCACATTCCTCTTTTCTTTATTGTATCTGGATTTACAGCAAAACAACAAAGGGTTAGCTTAATCTTTATTAGAAAGATTTTTTTTCAACGTCTTATACCTGTTTTCAGCTTTGCTATATTGTTTGTTCCGCTTTGGCTGATTTATAACCGGTTTAAGGGCGAAGGTATGATACGTACGGTTGTAGAAAAAGGTTTTGCGTACCTGGGTGGGCAGCCTCAGTTAAATTTCATGACGTGGTTTTTAATCTGCCTCTTTACAACGGAGTTTATAGCTACTTGTTCAGGAATTGATTTAAGAAAAAAAACAAGAAATGTTGTCATTGGCTCAGGTCTGATATTAGCTGGCTATTTAATTACAGACAATATTGTATCAATCGCCATATACACCAGATTAGCATTAAATTTCTGGTTCCTTCACGAAAGTATTATTGCACTTGGCTTTTATTTAATCGGCAATTCAACCTATACTTTGCTCACTAGCCTGTCAGCTTATAACAAAAATATTTTTTATGTTGCCTTATCAGTAAGTCTGGCTTTTATATGGCTCTCTGCAACTTATTTATATGAACCTGATATCGTGATTATGAGCCTGTCAAAGCACGGAACATTTGTTAGTTTTTTCACCAATGCCCTACTGGGGTCCGCCTTTATTATAAGTATAGGCCTACTTATACCTCCCAATAAAGTCACGAATTACCTGGGGGCAAATACCTTAATTCTATTAGGTTTAAATGGGGCTTTTTTTCATTTTATTAATTCATATATAGCCAAATGGAGCCTGACAGAACATTCATGGTGGTATATTACTTTTAACTGTACATTAACAACGATAATATCCTTACTGATCTGTGTACCTTTTGTTACGATTATTAACCGCTATTTTCCTCAGTTTTTTGGTAAGCCCGACGCTGATGGCCCTTTACTTAAGCCATTGCATACATACGCTGTTTTCCGGTTTCTGCAGGCTAAAGAACCTGATTTACTTCATGATACTCAACTGACAAGTGGATTCAAAGATGTTGTCCCGAATAAACCATAAACAAAAAGGGCCACGGATGCGGCCCTTTTTGTTGGCTGATCATTTTATTACAGCCGCT
>NZ_MORL01000040.1 GCF_001870735.1 Arsenicibacter rosenii
CTGACGGCCTCGGGGGCCCCCACGGTGATATGGTCAACGGGGGCAGGGTCGGCCGATCTGGTGGTCTCGCCGGTGAGCACGACGGCCTACTCAGTGACCGTCAGCAGCGGCGCGGGTTGCCAGTCCACCACGAGCGTGACGGTCACGGTCAATCCGGCGGCGACGGCCACCATCGGCGGAACGCTGACGCTCTGTCCGGGCCAGAGTACGACGCTGACCGCCTCGGGCGGGGTGAGCTACAACTGGTCGACGGGAGAAAACACGGCAGGGATTGTGGTTTCACCGGTGAGTACAACGGCCTACTCGGTGACGGTCACCAACGCCTCGGGTTGTCAGTCGGTGACCAGCGTGACGGTATCGGTGAATCCGGCGGTGGCGGTGTCCGTAAGCGGGAATCTGACGCTGTGTGCGGGTCAGNAGTGGTCAATCCGGCGGTGACGGCGGCGATCAGCGGCGGGCTGACCATCTGTACGGCAGGCAGCACGACGCTGACGGCTTCCGACGCGGTCGGTGGTCAGGGGACAGGGTATCTGTGGTCGACGGGAGAAAACACGGCGGCGATTGTGGTCTCTCCGATGAGCACGACGGCGTATTCAGTAACCGTAAGCAACGGTACGGGCTGCTGGTCGTCTACGGGGGTGACGGTGTCGGTGAATCCGGCGGTGACGGCGTCCGTGAGCGGGAATCTGACGCTGTGTGCGGGTCAGTCGACGACGCTGACGGCTTCGGGGGGCAGTGCTTACCGGTGGTCGACGGGGGCAACGGGTCCGGTCCTTTCGCTGACGCCGACGGCAACGGATGTGTATTCGGTAACGGTGACCAATGCGTCGGGCTGTACGGCGGTGAGAAGTGTGGAAGTGATTGTCAACAGCGTGCTGACGGCACAGGCGACGCAGGCGGTGGTGTCGGGCGTGCTGGGGGCTGGTTCGTGCTCGGTGCAGATCACGGGTACGGGCATCGGCGACCGGTTTGAGATTACGGGACCGGGCGGTTATGTGTTCAGCACGGTATACCGTGTGGGCGGCACCCATCCGTTTGCGACGACGGTGACGATCACGAAACCGGGCACGTATACCTACACGGCCTGGTATACCAACCCCTGCGGTGGGGTAAGCCAGGATCGGCGCACGGTGATCGTAACCGGTACGGCCTGTCAGTAGCGCCATGTAGTTCAGTCGTGCCTTTAGACGGGCCGGGCTGAACAAAATAATAGATAGGTGGAACCCGAAAAGCCCGGACACATTATCCGGGCTTTTCGGGTTATTATGCGCTATTAACCAGATTTATAAAAAATAAGTATAAACAAAGGATAAATTTGTTAATTATGAGGATTCGCCAAATCATCATTGGTATAACAACAATCATTTGGAATCCCTTTTGTATTTTTACCGGAGTACCTATTCATCAAAACTGTTTCTATGAAAAAAGTAGTACTTACGTTGCTGCTTGCTGCTGGTCTGTCGGCTCCCGGGTGGGCGCAGACGACGTTTCCCAACAACGGCGTAGCCGACGAGCGGCCTAACCTCTATGCATTCACGAATGCAACCATTGTGGTTGACCCACAAACAACCCTGACCAACGCAACTTTACTGATCCGGCAAGGCGTCATTGAGGCCGTGGGCACAAACGTGACCATCCCTGCCGGTACGGTTGTAAAAGACCTGAAAGGCAAACGGATCTATCCGGCACTGATCGATCTGGATTCTGATTATGGTATGCCCGAGCCGCCGCAGGGCGCTGCCGGTGGCCGTGGTCGCGGTATGGGTGGCCCGCCTCAGTATGAATCCAATAAAAAAGGCCCTTACTACTGGAACCAGGCGGTTCAGCCGGAAGTAAGTGCCAGCCTGCTGTTTAAAGCCAACAGTACGAAAGCCGATGAACTCCGGAAACTGGGTTTCGGTACGGTACTGGCCCATCCGCACGATGGCATCGCCCGTGGAAGCGGCGTACTGGTGACACTGGCCGATGAGCGGGAAAATGCAATCGTCCTGCGTGAGGCCGTATCATCACACTACTCGTTCAGCAAAGGCACCTCGACGCAAGCGTATCCGAACTCACCGATGGGGTCGGTAGCGTTGCTGCGTCAGGCGTTCTACGATGCTGACTGGTATAAAAAAGGGGGCAACAAAGAGCAGACCAACCTGTCGCTCGAAGCCCTGAACAAACTGAACGGCCTGCCTGCGTTTTTTGAAGCCCCTGACCGCCTCGGTATTCTGCGCGCTGATAAAATCGGTGACGAATTCGGTGTTCAGTTTATCATCAAAGGCGGCGGTGATGAATACCAGCGGATCGACGAGGTTAAAGGGACAAATGCCTCGCTGATTATTCCGGTGAGTTTCCCGCAGGCATTTGATGTGGAAGACGCATGGGACGCCGACAACGTGTCGCTGGCCGAAATGAAACACTGGGAAATGGCACCGGCAAACGCGGGTGTGGTCGCTGGTGCAGGCATTAATTTTGCCCTGACAACCGCCGGTCTGCGCAACAAGACCGAGTTCTGGGCAAACCTCCGCAAAGCCATCGAATATGGTTTGTCGGAGCAGAAAGCCCTCGAAGCCCTGACAACGGCGCCGGCTAAACTGATCAAAGCCGACGGGCAGATCGGTACGCTGCAAAAAGGAAAGGTCGCTAACTTTATCATTACCTCCGATAACCTGTTCAGCGCCAACAATGCCATCCTCGAAAACTGGATTCAGGGCAAGCAGTACATCGTAACGGCGCAGCCGACGGCCGACCTGCGGGGGACCTATAACCTGACTATTGGCAACCGCTCAAACCTGAAACTGAACATTACCGGTAAGTCGGCCGATAAGCTGGAATATCAGGTTGTGGCCAGCGATACCATTAAAATTACGCCGAAAGTGTCGGTAGCCAATGACCTGATTTCGATGCAGGTGCAGCTTGACCGCCGGAATCCGGGCACTACCCGCCTGACCGGCTACCGCGACGGCTCGACCCTGAAAGGCGACGGTGATCTGCCAAACGGTCAGCGCATTACCTGGACAGCGGTTCGGGCTGGTGAGAATGTGGCGAAAGCTGACTCGGTCCGTCCGGTCCGTAAACCTGAAATTGGTAAGGTAATTTATCCGTTCATTGGCTTCGGAAACCCGGAAAAACCAAAGGCAGAAGTGATGCTGATCAAAAACGCGACGGTGTGGACCAACGAAACGGACGGCATCATGCAGAATGCAGACGTACTGGTACAAAACGGCAAAATTGCGCAGGTGGGTAAAAACCTGACGGCGCCGGCCGGAGCGAAAGTAATCGACGGGACAGGCAAACACCTGACATCGGGTATTATCGACGAACACTCACACATTGCCCTGTATTCGATCAACGAAGGGGGGCAGACGTCATCGGCGGAGGTGCGGATGAGCGATGTCGTCAACTCGGAAGATGCCAACATCTACCGGCAGCTGGCGGGTGGTGTCACGGCGTCGCAGCTGCTGCACGGCTCGGCCAACTCAATCGGTGGTCAGTCGGCGCTGGTGAAACTGAAATGGGGGGCCTCGCCGGAAGAAATGCTGATCAAAGGTGCCGACGGCTTCATCAAGTTTGCCCTGGGTGAAAACGTAAAACAGGCGAACTACCCGAACCCGAACCAGCTGACCCGTTTCCCGCAGACGCGGATGGGGGTTGAGCAGGTGTATTTCGATCACTTCTACCGTGCCCGCGAATACGATAACGCCTGGAAAAAATACAACAGCCTGCCGGCCAAAGAGAAGGCCGCTGCCGTACCGCCGCGCCGCGACATCGAACTGGATGCCCTGGCCGAAATTCTGAACAAAAAGCGGTTTATCACCTGCCACAGCTACGTGCAGTCGGAAATCAACATGCTTCTGAAAGTAGCGGACTCGCTGGGCTTCCGGGTAAACACCTTTACCCACATTCTGGAAGGCTACAAAGTGGCCGACAAAATGGCGAAACATGGGGTTGGTGGTTCATCGTTCGCTGACTGGTGGGCGTACAAAATGGAGGTAAAAGACGCGATTCCGTACAACGCGGCACTGATGCACCGTCAGGGTATCGTGGTGTCGATCAACTCGGATGATGCCGAAATGGCCCGCCGTCTGAATCAGGAAGCGGCTAAAACGGTTGAGTACGGGGCACTGAGCGAAGAGGAAGCCTGGAAAATGGTGACCCTGAACCCTGCCAAACTGCTGCACCTCGACAGCCGTATGGGTAGTATCAAGAGCGGCAAAGACGCTGACCTGGTGTTGTGGAACAACAACCCGCTGTCGATCTATGCCCGTCCGGAAAAAACCATCATCGAAGGTACGGTTTACTTTGACTTACAGGACGAAGACCGTAAGCGCGAAGACCTGTCGAAAGAGCGTGCGCGGCTGATCCAGAAAATGCTGACGGCGAAAGCCGGTGGTACGCAGACGCAACGGCCGACATTCCGTCGCCAGCGGATGTTCCATTGCGAAGACATCGAAGGCGTAATGGCCGAAGGGGAAGAACATCAGGAAGCCGAACAGAAGTAATCGCTGCGCGCAGTTTATCACGCTTTCGCACTTTAATCACAGATGAAAAAGATCGTTTTAACCATATTAACAGTCGCAGCGCTTGGTCGGGCGTATGCGCAGAACCCGCCGGCGGCCAAACCGCAGGCAGGGGCGATTGCCTTGACGGGAGCGACCATCCACGTCGGCACCGGCCAGGTGATCAACAACGGCGTCATTGTCTTTGACAAGGGCATCATCACCGCCATCGGCGATGCCAACACGCCGACAACCGGCGCGTCGGTGATCAACGTTTCGGGCAAACACGTATATCCGGGGCTGATTTCACCGGCGGCAACGGTTGGTTTGCAGGAATACGCATCGGTGCGGGCTACGCTCGACTTCAACGAGGTCGGTGTAATTAACCCGAACATCCGCGCCCTGGTCGCCTACAACACCGATTCGGAGGTTATCCCGACGATCCGGAACAACGGCGTTCTGCTGACGCAGGCTATGCCGCTGGGCGGTACTATTTCGGGCAGCTCGTCGATCATGCAGACCGATGGCTGGAACTGGGAAGATGCCGTGCTGAAGAAAGACGACGGGATCTGGCTTAACTGGCCGGGCTACTACAGCCGCGAGTTCAACTTCGAAGATTTCTCGGTAGGCCTGCGGAAAAACAGCCGCCGCGAAGCCGCGATCAACAGCCTGCTGGCGACATTCTCAGAGGCCAAAGCCTATGCGGCCCAGAAAACGGTAACGCCGATTAACCTCAAGTTTGAGGCCATGCGCGGTCTGTTTTCGGGAGCGAGCAACCTGTACATCCGTGCCGACTATGCAAAGGACATCATCGAAGCGGTGAAGTTTGCGAAGGAAGCCGGTGTGCAGAAAATTGTCATGGTCGGTGCCGACGAAGCGCACCGGGTGGCATCTTTCCTGAAAGACAACAGCATCCCGGTCATTCTGAGTCCGCTGCACCGTTTGCCGAACCGGCAGGACGAAGACGTGGATCTGCCCTACAAGATGCCGGGTATCCTCCAGAAAGCTGGTGTGACGGTGGCCCTGAGCTACAACGAAGAGTGGTGGCGGACGCGTAACCTGCCGTTTCTGGCGGGTACGGCAGCGGGTTTCGGTGTAACCGACCGTGAGGAGGCCCTGAAAATGATTACGGCCAACGCGGCAAAGATCATGGGTGTCGACAACGTGGTGGGTACGCTGGAAAAAGGCAAACACGCTACCCTGTTTGTGTCAAAAGGCGATGCGCTCGACATGCGTACCAACGTGGTGGAGCAGGTGTATATCCAGGGCCGCACCGTCGACCTTGACGACAAGCACAAGCGCCTGTATAAAATCTACAAAGACAAGTACGAAGGCCAGAAACCACTGGCTGAGAAAAAATAAGGCATCTGCCTGTTTTAGCGTAGCGTAACTCCCCGAGTGTAATGAACCCTCGGGGAGTTTTTGTTAGCGCTTACCTGGTTTACGTTTTCACTCAAGGAGGGATGTTGTTCAGAAACGCATAGATTACAACAATCTCTACAGTCAAAAGACAGTAAAAAATGGGACTGGTACGTACATCGATATATTTTGATGATGGTCTCCCGCCAATGGCTGCCATTGCTGAATCGTATAAAAAAATAACCGGATATCCACTGGGTATAGTTGCGCGTCTACACTTACTTTATCCGGCGAGCCTGACCGATATAACCAATATATTGTGTGAAGATCATAAGCCTGTAAGTCAGGTTCAGAGTAATAAGATTGCCCTGTTTCAGGATTCCAGATATACAGAATCAGCCGTTGAACGCGATAAATTAAAGGCTTATAATCACATTCAGTCACTAAGTTTTGATTGTTGGTTTTATGTGATTGATTTCACCGTAACGGAGCATCAGATGGAAATCCGGCAGGAAAGTAATCAGTTTTATGCAGTTGAGTCATTAATCCGGGCCTTAATCAATGCAGGTGGTTCCTTCAAGGATGATGACATATTGAAGAAGAAGCAAAAGATATGGCTTCGTTTGAAGCCCTGGAATGAATATAAATGGTATAATCGTCCGGTAGTTTAACGGCTGTCAGGCGATTAACTCCCCGAGGGTTTTGAACCCTCGGGGAGTTTTGGTTAGTGAAACCCTCAGCAGGTTCAAAATAGCTGAACGAGTGAAAGGTGTGATTTAGACCACATTAAACGGGTGAGTTTACCGGGAAAGCGATTGTTCTGTTAAACGGTAAATGATACGCATTTGACAGGAGGGACTAATTAAAAGACCGTCTGAAATCTAAAGGACTCTGATCGGTTTTGGCTTTAAATAGCTTACTGAAGCTTTGGGAATGCTCGAAGCCTAATTCATATGCAATCTGACTGATCGATAATTCATTTGATGCCAGTTTCTCTTTGGCTTTTTCGATTAACTTATCGTGAATGAGTTGCTGAGTGCTTTTTCCGGTTAAGGTTTTTAACAGTCCTCGTAAGTAGCTCTGTGATACATTCAGATTATCAGAAATATACTGGACGGTCGGTAATCCATGTATTGTCAGCAATTCGTTATTGAAATAGTCAGTCAGAAGCTGCTCCAGGCGATTAAGAATCTGATGATTATTTATTTTTCGTGTAATAAACTGACGTTGATAAAAACGCTCTGCATAGTTTAGCAACGTTTCGAGGTGCGAAATAATAATATCCTGACTGAACGGATCAATATTTAATTGATATTCCGTTCTGATATTATCGACGATATTATTAATAATTTTTTTCTCTTTGTCAGAAAGAAATAAGGCTTCGTTTATAGCGTAATCAAAGAATTCATATTTTTTTATTTTGTTTGCCAGCGGTGTACCCCAAAAGAAATCAGGGTGCACGAGCAAAACCCAACCCGACAGATCATCTCCCGGGCTTACTCCGGCGCCCCTCAGTACTTGATTAGGCGCGACAAAGTATAACATACCCTCATCAAAGTCATACGTCTGTTGTCCGTAATATAATTTGTTCAAAAATCCCTTTTTGAGTGAAATATAGTAAAACTCAAAGGTCAGGCCCTGATCGATATCCACACTGTTAGAGGCAGAAGACTGAAGTACAGTATAATCAACAATGCTGATCAGGGGGTGTTCCGGTTTGGGCAATCCGGTCATCTGATGGGCTTCGGTAATTGTTTTAATCCGTATCGGTTTACTGGTTGCCATTGTGAAATGCTGGTTTTCGGCTTAAGACGTATGTTAATCGTATCGGAACCGGAATGTCTGATAAATAATGAACGATCCGTTAAAAAATTAAATCGGGTGATCGTTCGATTACAGGTCGCGCTTATCTTTCCGGTAATGGGTATCCAGAGCGCTCTGTAGCGGCAGCGACCGCAGGCGTACACCCGTCAGATTATAAACGGCGTTGGCAATTGCCGGCGCAACGGGCGAAAGCGGGGATTCGCCTACTCCGGATGGAGCTTCCGTACTTTCCTGAATAATGACCTCAATAAGAGGAGTATCCCTGAGCGTAACTACCTGATAATTATGGAAATTTGTCTGTACAAACTGACTGTTTTCAATGGCAGCTTCTTCGTAAAGAGCCGCGCTGATTGCCATCATTGTCGCGCCTTCTACCTGTTGTCGCACGCCATTGGGGTTTATAATGGTACCGGCATCAATAGCCTGTATGACACGCAGGATCTTAATTTTTTGGTCAACAAGCTGTACCTCAACAATAACCGCTGAAATGGTATTCCGGTCTTCACTTACGGCAATACCCCGACCAATCGTATCCGCTTTTGGCGTATACCAGCCGGCTTTTTTGCCAAGGTTCAGCAACAGGCTTTTCCGGCGTCTGAGCAGCCCGGTATCACCGCAGTGTTCGGTTCTGAAAGTCAGCGGATCAGCCCCGGCTTTGCCCGCCAGTTCATCCATGAAACTCTCAGTCGCAAACGTGTTGGCAAACATACCCACACCCCGCCACAAACCTGTCTCAAAGGGGAGCTCACCGTTCCAGATCGTTGTCTTTATGTGCGGAATGGAATAGGGAATCCGGGCACCATGACCCGCCACCATAAAATCAGCTCCTAGAATTGGTTTTGCCATTGGAAGGGCTAAAAATGCCATGGAACCGGTTGCAAACTCATGCTGGATCGCAGCGATTTTCCCTGTTTTATCTAACCGGCCGCTAAGAATATGATGGGTATTAGGCCTGACATAACCGTTTTGAAACTCCTGCTGCCTAGTATAAAGCAGATGTACGGGTTTGCCTGCCGCCCGGGAAAGTTTAATTGCCTCAACGGCATTATGCTTATACCCTCTTCTTCCGAACCCGCCACCTAAGAAGGCAGGCGTAATCTGAATATCATCTTCGTTGAGATCGGTTTGGTCCGCAATTGTCTGCCGCATGAATGTCACATTCTGCGTAGACGTGACTATGTTCACGTTGTCGCCTGATACGTCTGCTACCACAATGCCTGGTTCCATCGAAGCATGAAATCCGATGGGAGTCCGGTATTCGCTGGTCAGTATGTCGCCGGTTAGTTCATCAACTGCGTTTCCGTCGTCCTGCATCACAACGGCATCCCCCTTACCAACCGTAATGGCTTCAATCGCATCTTTGGTCGCGTAGTCTGGTTCAAAGGACCAGTCAGCCCTGATTTGGGTCAGGGCTTTTTCGGCGGCAAATCGTGTGGTTGCCACTACGCCAATCCACCGTTTATCCGGTACTATTTTCAGAACACCGGGGGCTTTTTCGGCCAGTGATGTATCGGCTGTTTTCAGTTCGCCGCCAAAATAGGGACTATACAACACCGCTCCGTAGGCCATGCCCGGAATATCCGTATCAATGCCATAGTCCGCCTTACCCAGTATCTTATCGTCCAAATCAACCCGTTTTTGTTCCTTACCGATAATTCTGAACGAAGAGGCGGGGCGAAGAGGCGGGGTTTGGGCTACTTGCCATGTTTTGGTTTGCTTCGCAATGTCTGCGTAACTCGCTTTGTACGTTCCTGCATAAACAAAGCCGTCAGCAGTTTGTAAGGCCGTGACAGGCACTTTCCATAAGGTTGATGCTGCCAGTTTGATGGTTTCCCGTAAGGTAGCGGCTACCTCTCTAATGTTAACGTACAACGAAGCGGTGCTGTTACTCATACCGGTACCTGCAGTGCTTTGCGGGCCTGCTGAGGTGGAGGCATGCATAACCTTTATGGTATCGACCGCGACATCCAGTTCTTCGGCCGCCAGCATCGCAAAACCGGTAAATACGCCTTGCCCCATTTCTACCTTGGGCGACCTCATCGTAATGGTATGATCGGCATTAACCGCAAACCATACGGTAGGGTCAAAGTCGGTAATACCGGAACCGAATGTGGTTTCGGCCGCGAGCTTGCTCAGGCCACTGCGTATTTTAGACCGGCCGAAATAAAGCAGCGCCATGGAACCGGCTATCGCAGCCCCTGAACGGGCCAGAAATTTTCTCCTGGAAAATCCCTTTCCGGACGTTTTATTGGGTGGGTTCATCTTTTTTGTATTTAGCCGCCAGAAGAATGGCTTTGAGGATTCGTGGATGGGTTCCACAACGGCAGATGTTAGTGATCGAATTTTTGATATCATCTTCCGTCGGATGTTTGTTCACCTCCAGCAGATGAGCAGCGGCCATCATGAATCCGGATTGGCAATAGCCGCATTGTGGCACCTGAACTTCCCGCCAGGCTTGCTGGATAGGGTGTAAATGCGTTGGGCCTGTTGACAGACCTTCAATCGTAGTGATCGTTTTTCCCTGTGCCAGCTGTACGGGATACGAACATGAGCGGATCAGATCGCCATCTACGTGAACGGAACAGGCACCGCATAATGCCATGCCGCATCCAAATTTTGTTCCTTTTAATTTCGCCTCGTCTCTGATGAGCCATAACAAAGGCATGTCAGGATCTGCGTCGAAGGTGTAAGCTACAGCATTAATGGTAAGCGCTATTTTCATGGCTCAGACGTCGGAAATACAGCAACCGTATCGGAAAGAATGTCAGGAATGCCGTACACAGATTCTTATACTAACAGGACCTTTGTACGATCAACTTCATTGATGATACAAAGGTCCTGTTAATATGCTTGTTGCAGTTAGTCTAAACGACTTTTGTTGTAGCCAAAAGTGAGTTTCACCTCCCCGAGGGTGTTAAACCGCAGCCGCGGACGGTCGCCAGGCGGCCCTGCCTAGGAGTGGTAGTTTATTGTTATTATTACTCCGGAAACTTCTCATACACATCCCGATAGGCGACTTCCTGATATTGATTACTCGCCACAGGCGAGCGATAACGGAAGAATATGTTATTGTACTGTACTTATAGCTATTATTCTCTATTGACGAGCATAGATTGAATTCCATCTATCTTGAAAAATCCTCTTATAATTTCCTATTTGAACCGGTGCATCGGAAGGAATATTATAACTAGCATTCTGTCCATAGTCGCTGATGATGTATTTTACATTGTCCTCTTTTGCTGTTTTAAAAAAGGTTGACAAAGGTATTTCTTTGTTTTCCCTTTCAAGTAGATAATAATAAGTAAGCCCCCTTATTTTATAATTATCCATTTGTCCGAAGAAAAACGCTAATGGCGCAATTACTTTGGTGTTAGTAGCAGGCATATAACTGGCTAATAAGGCATTACGGTCTTCTGTGTTCGGTACTGTCTGGTTCTCTACGATCACTTCACGAAGTTGTATAAGGCTTACCAAGGCATACAGATAAAGTAAAATCCGGCTAGCTCTTCTTTGCAAAACAGGCTGATCCGGTAGGTAAGTTACTAGCCAGTGAGCGGTTATAATGGCCAGCCAGGGAACAAATAGTAAGAAGTAAATATCCGTATCACTTTTTGTCAACAGCCAAAACGAACTAAGAATCAAGAGGGTATATAGTAAAACAGGTTGTGATAAACTTATTCTTTTTCGAAAAGTAATAGCGCATAAAATGAATAATACACTTAGCGCTGCTTCATTCTGGCTATGAAAGAATATTTGATGATAGTCTGCTAAGACAGCAAGTTTGTCGGAAAAGTGCAGATTCTCTTGTGTGGCAGGATCATTGAAGAATTGTTGCAATAACAAAGCCACATTACCGTCAAGAAGTGCATCTAACCCGTAGATACTTAGCGTTAAGCTACCTGCTATCACAAATACAAAAGCTGATTTCCAATCTATTTTGATGAAAAGCCAGCTTGTTCCGGCAATCAAATAAATCAGGCCGTTCAGATGAGTTAATGCAGCTAAGCCTGCTAACATACCTGCCATGACTGGGTTAGACCGGGATTGCTTTGGTGGATCTAGCGCTAAATATGATGCCAGTCCCAACGCCATACACATGGTTTCAGGGCGGTTAACAGAGATGTAGCGAATTAAGGTGCCGCATCCAAGATAAAGGAATAGAGACAACCACTGGTGTTCAAGCGAATAACGCTTTCCATACAGCCATAGTAAATACCCGCCGAGTAACCCGAAAAGGATACTTACTACTTTGCTGGCCGCCACGGTTACGCCTGTAACAGACATAATCAACGCACCGGCGTAGATAAACAATTTGTGAAAGACATATATGCTCTTCTCCCAGCCATTATAATCCCGAAACAATTCGGATCTCACCCGACCATCTCGTATCAGCCAGAAAGATTGCTCAGCAAACCAAGCCTCGTCATAGTATTCTGCCCGGTTGAAAAAAGTGATTACTAGGGCGATAAGTAACAATATAAGCACACTTTCGTAGGTGCGTTTTGTGAAAAGAACCGGCATTGAATTAAATTGAAATTTTCATAAACCTACAACCAAGGTTTCTTTTTACAGCACGATGAAGACAGGAGCCTTTTATCTATAATTGGTCGGTTCAATCTACGGATATACTCATAACATAATACAAGGCTTTCTCACAAAAAAGGCAAGTGGCACTATATCCTGTTTTTTTTGTGGTGACGAAACTACAAAATATTGACGACTGCGACTTGCCCCTCCAAAGTAACACTCTTTTTTGCGTGTTTAGCGAATACCAACCGTAAATAGCGTCCGGGGCTTTCCGGCAAACCACCGTATTACCCAAAAGACTACCAACACACACAATGCGTCACGTCTACCTGCCAACCGGTTCACCTCCCCGAGGGTTTTAAACCGCAGCCGCGGACGGTCGCCAGGCGGCCCGGCCTCGGGGAGTTAGTTTGTGGTTATTATTACTCCGTAAACTTCTTATACACATCACGATAAGCAACTTTGCCGGCCTGCGGGTCATAAAAGGCGGGGAAATAGACGATAAACACCGGAATGGTCCCCTTCACCAGCACGGGCCGGTTTTCGACAACCGGGTTTCCCGACGGCTCCTGATAACACCCCTGATCCTGAAAGCGGAGGGGCGTCCAGTCACGGCGGGATTCCAGCAGCAGGTTGGCCAGCGACAGGGGCTTCTGGAGCCGGATACACCCGTGACTCAGTGCCGACGGGGTCTGGCAAAAAGCTGTGCGCTCGTTGGTGTCGTGGAGGTAAATGTCTTCAAACGATTCCTGAAAATTAATCCGGACTACCCCCAGCGGATTGTCGGTGCCGGGGCCTTTCTTCAGCCAATACTTTTTATTGAACTTACGGGCCGGAATCCGGCGCAGTTTTCGGTCATTACCGTCCAGACGGAGGCTGTCTTTTTTCCGGACCACATAAAACGCCGGAGGAAGCGTATTGGAGTGGATTTTGGGTAGATACCCGTCAATTTCGGGTTTCGGTGCTGTCCAGTAGGGGTATAGATTTACCTGCCGCACCAGTGTATAAAAGCGAGGCGTCGGGGTGCGGGAGGTGCCCACCTTCACGTTCATCCGCAGCTTCGTGGCCGATCCGTTATCAATGACCGTAAGTACCGCCTGCGGAATGTTAATGAGCAGCATCCGGTCATAAGGCATGTAGCGGTTCAGGATCCGGTAGCCGTTCAGGCTGATGGCCAGCCATTTGCGGTTTTGCGCCGACAGACCGGTTTGACTGTTGGCTTTTACCAGCTGCTGGTATTCGGGAAAACGGGGTTCCAGCCTGTTGACAACGGCCTCCCAGTTACTGCCACGCGCAATGGCTATGGCAGCGGCCCGGATGCCGGCCGTGTCGGGTTGTTCGGGCACGCGCAGGCGGTCGGCGTAGTCGAAATACGTACGGTCTTTGGTGCCATAGGCCAGTGCAAACAACAAACGGGCCAGCCGCAGACTGTCGGTACCGGCGGCTTCGGGTTTTACCCCGCGCTGACTGGCATACCTGATGAGCCCGTCAGGGAGTTTATAGCCGGGGCGTTGGGCCTTAACTGATATCGTCAGCAGCAAGAGGCACAAGCCCGTAAAAAAACGGGAACAATTCATAACCGGAAACGTTGAGTTGTGATAATATAACGCCCGGAAACGCAGTTTGTCTAGAAAACAGAGCCTGCCTCTGCTTTGCCTGTGTGCAACACAAATTCTTAACAAAACAGCGTGCGGAGGTAACCGGCTGTCAATTAGTAAACTAGACGTTGAGGTCAGCAGCCAAAGACAGAAAGATACCGGCCACCGGAGTAATCTTAAATAAAGTTTCTGAACTTTGCTATAGAGTCAGCAACGCCGTCAAAAAACGTAATGTATGATCCGCATTTTTCAGCAGGACGAAACCGCCGTTCGTAAAATTAAAGACATTGAATCGTTTTCGCAGACCGACCGGACGCTGTGGGTTGATTTACAGAACCCTAGCCGTGAGGAGCTGGAAAGTGTTGAGGAAAAATTTGATGTGAGCTTCCAGAGTCAGCAGGAGCAGGCAGAGATCGAAAGCAGTTCACGCTACATTGAAGAAGATGAATACCTGATTGCCAATACGAATTTCCTGATTCCGTCAAAAGAGAGCGGCTACATTAATGTGCCTGTCAGCTTTATCCTGAAGGACGATATGCTGTTTACGTACCGGAATGCCGACCTGAAATCCTTTGCCGACATGGTCAAAAAAATCAAATCGCGGCGGGCGGTGTTTAAGGATGGCGGACAAATCATGATTTCGCTCTTCGAGTCCCGGATTGATTATGACGCCGATCTGATTGAAGCTGTAGCACAGGAGGTGCGTTTTATTAACAAACAACTCGACCTCGACGCCAAACTCGACCGCGAAATGCTGCTCCAGATCAACGACTACCAGGATCTGACGATGTCGATCCGGGAAAACGTGGTCGATAAGCAGCGGGTAATTTCGGCCATGATCCGGTCCGACGGCTGGTTTACCGAAGACGAGCAGCATAAACTCCGGACGCTGATCAAAGACATCAACTCCCTCATTGAGCACACAAACTTTATTTTTGAGCGGCTCGAATTCCTGCAAAACACCTTTCTCGGTCTGATTGATCTGGAGCAGAACCGGGTCGTAAAAATATTCACCGTTGTTTCGCTCGTATTGCTGCCACCAACCCTGATTGCAAGCGTTTACGGGATGAACTTCCCGAACATGCCCGAAACCACCTGGAAATACGGCTATCCGTTTGCTATCTTGCTGATGGTCATCTCTTCACTGGGAACCTGGTGGTATTTTAAGCGGAAACAGTGGTTATGATTGCCGGCAGGATCTATAAAAAATTTGCAATTCTATATCAACTATGCCCAAATCTAAGCGTATAAAGATTTGGGGATCATTTATAAGAAATTATATTTGCGGGAACACAAAAATAACCTTACTTAAACCCATTTAACTTTTTCCCGCATGGATATTCTCTATGTTGTTCCTCTCTTGGGCATCGTGGGCCTGCTCGTGATGTTTTTTAAATTTCAGTGGGTCTCTAAACAAGACCCCGGCGACGCCCGGATGCAGGAGATTGCTTCGTACATTGCCAACGGTGCTATTGCCTTTCTGAAAGCCGAATGGCGGATTCTGATCATTTTTGGGATAGTGGTGGCCGCGTTGCTGGCGTGGTCGGGTACCCTGGTCGAAAATTCTGACTGGGTGATTGGCGTTGCCTTTGCCGTCGGGGCCTTCACCTCGGCGCTGGCAGGGTATGTCGGGATGAAAATCGCGACGAAAGCCAACGTCCGGACGGCACAGGCCGCGCGGACGAGCCTGAAGCAGGCCCTGAACGTATCGTTTGCCGGTGGTTCGGTCATGGGCATCGGGGTTGCCGGTCTGGCCGTACTGGGTCTGGGTAGCCTCTTTATCCTGTTCTATAACATGTACGTGGGCGACTCGGGCGATGTAAACGGTCTGCCTATGGAAAAGGCGCTGGAAGTACTGGCCGGTTTCTCGCTGGGTGCCGAATCAATTGCGCTTTTTGCCCGCGTAGGGGGTGGTATCTATACCAAAGCGGCCGACGTGGGCGCTGACCTTGTGGGTAAAGTCGAGGCCGGTATTCCGGAAGATGACCCGCGCAACCCGGCAACCATCGCCGATAACGTAGGTGATAACGTGGGCGACGTAGCCGGTATGGGGGCCGACTTATTCGGTTCGTACGTGGCCACTATCCTGGCTACCATGGTGTTGGGCCGTGAAATTGAAGTGCCGGCTGACGGAAATATTTTCGGTCACGCGCCGATTGTACTGCCGCTGGTTATTGCCGGTATGGGGCTGATCTTCTCCATCATTGCGACCTACTTTGTACGTGTTAAAGACGACAACGGAAATGTACAGGCTGCCCTGAACCTGGGTAACTGGGGTTCTATCGTCCTGACGCTGATTGCATCCTTTTTCCTCGTTCAGCATTTGTTGCCGGACACTACGTTCGAAATCCGCGGTGTTGCGTTCGATCGGATGGATGTGTTTTATGCCATCGTTACGGGGCTGGTTGTCGGGGCGCTGATGTCGATTATTACCGAATATTACACGTCGATGGGTAAGCGGCCGGTGATGACGATTGTGCGGCAGTCGTCGACGGGCCACGCCACCAACATCATTGGCGGTCTGGCGATGGGTATGGAATCGACCGTATTACCGATTCTGGTACTGGCGGCCGGTATCTTCCTGTCATACAAGTTTGCCGGGCTGTATGGGGTGGCGATTTCGGCGGCCGGTATGATGGCCACAACCGCGATGCAGTTGGCGATTGACGCCTTCGGTCCGATTGCCGATAACGCGGGTGGTATTGCCGAAATGAGCGAACTGCCGGAAGAGGTCCGGGGCCGTACCGATATACTGGATGCGGTTGGCAACACAACGGCGGCAACCGGTAAAGGCTTTGCCATTGCTTCGGCAGCGTTGACCTCACTGGCCCTGTTCGCGGCTTTCGTGGGTATTTCAGGCATTTCTGCCATCGATATTTACAAGGCCGACGTATTGTCCGGGCTGTTTGTCGGCGCCATGATTCCGTTTATTTTCTCCTCCCTGGCGATTGCGGCGGTGGGTCGTGCGGCCATGAAAATGGTGGAGGAAGTACGTCGTCAGTTCCGCGAGATTCCGGGTATTCTGGAAGGTACCGCCAAACCTGAGTACGAAAAATGCGTTGAAATTTCGACCCAGGCGTCCATCCGTGAAATGATGCTGCCAGGTGTGATTGCACTGACTGTTCCGGTGATCGTTGGGTTTATCTTCGGTCCGGAAGTACTGGGCGGTCTGCTGGCCGGTGTAACCGTATCGGGCGTG
>NZ_MORL01000041.1 GCF_001870735.1 Arsenicibacter rosenii
TGCTGGGGGCGTCGGTGTCGGGTATTGTGGTCTTGCTTTCCAAAGACTTCCTGACACTCATTCTGGCAGCGATTGCCTTGGCCTCTCCCCTTGCCTGGTTCGCCATGTCGCGCTGGCTCGACGCTTTCGCCTACAAAATCACCCTCGACTGGTGGTTGTTTGCCCTGGCCGCTGTACTGGCCGTGCTACTGGCCCTGTTCACCATTTCGTTCCAGTCCGTCAAAGCCGCCCTGATGAACCCGGTGAGGTCGCTGAAATCGGAATAAAACCGGACAACAGATCGTCCGGAAACGGACAGTCTAACCAACACAGAACCAGATAAAAATGCCCGTTCTACGCCTGAGCGGGCTTTTTTGGTTTCTGGCAAACGATTTGTTCTACAAAAGTGAAATTAATATCGTGTTATGAAACGCAGTTACCTGGGCGAATTCGAAGAACTGGTGTTATTGACCGTAGCCACGCTGGGTCAGGGGGCGTATGGCGTCGCCATTGCCGACGAACTGGACCGGCAGGCAGGGCGGCCGGTGAGCATCAGCGCCGTTCATGCCGCCCTGCACCGGCTCGAGGAAAAAGGGATGCTTACCTCACATATGGGCGACGCTACGGCCGAGCGGGGCGGTCGCCGGAAGCGGCTGTTTTCTGTGACCGCCCTCGGTAGCCGGACCCTGCACGACATCCGCGACATGCGCAACCGCCTCTGGGATAACATCGCTCCGAACACTTTACCGGCAACGGGTATACTGTGAAATGGATAATGAACCATGGATAATGGCGTGTCGCCCTGTCCATCATTAACCACCAATAGCATCATTCCGGGTTATTCATTCTACATTTTACATTATTCATTCTATCGTATGCATACACCACCCCGCTGGGCCGACCGGCTCCTTAACTGGTTCTGCGCCCCGCACCTGCTCGAAGAAGTGCAGGGCGATCTGTATGAGCGCTTTCTGCGAAATGAACGCCTCTTCGGCCTGCCGATGGCGCGACGGCAATATGCATGGGAAGTCATTACGTTTCTGCGCCCTTTTGCGCTGAAACGGCAACCGAACGAACAGTCAACAACCTATACCCTTTCTCCAGCTATGATCCGGAATTACCTGACCGTTGCGCGGCGGAACCTGCTCCGCAACAAAACCTTTGCCGCCATCAACATTACGGGACTGGCCGTTGGCCTGGCCACCTGCCTGATGATCATGCTCTACGTGGTTCACGAACTCAGCTATGACCGCTACCATGCCAAAGCTGACCGCATGTACCGCATGACCATTCTCGGACAAATTGAAGGGAAAGCCCTGAACATCGCCTATTCCAGCGTACCCGCCGGCCCGACACTCGCCAACGATTATCCCGGCGTTGAAGCCGTTACCCGCGTAGACAACAGGCAAGGCACCTTCATTGTCACACGCGGGACAGAAAGCGTTAAGGAAGAACACGTTGCCCATGCCGATTCCAATTTTTTCGATACGTTTTCGATTCCGCTGCTGAAAGGCAGAGCCGGCGATGTGCTGACCCAACCCAATACGGTTGTCCTGAATGAATCAACTGCCCGCAAGTACTTCGGCAACGAAGACCCTGTCGGACAAACCATTACGCTCGGTACGCTCGGCTTGTACCGCGTAACGGGTGTGTTTCAGGATATTCCGTCGAACAGCCATTTTCACTACAACATCATCGGCTCCTTACGCTCGCTCAAGCTACGTGAAACATGGCTCAGCAGCGGCATCATGACCTACATTGTGTTGCGGCCGAACTACGCCATCGGCCAGCTGGAAGCCCGTATACCGGAGATGGTCCGGAAACACATCAGCAGTGAAATGAAGCAACTGCTCGGCGTCAGCCTGTCTGATTTTCAACAGAAAGGCAACAGTTTCCGGTTTGGGTTCCAACCCGTTACCGACATTCATTTGCATTCGCACCTGGAGGGGGAAGCCGAGCCGAACGGCGATCTGAAGTACGTCTATATTTTCTCGGTTATCGCGGTGTTTATCCTGCTCCTGGCCTGTATTAACTTCATGAACCTGTCAACGGCCGGGTCAGCAGGCAGGGCGCGCGAAGTGGGTGTCCGGAAAGTACTGGGCTCCCATCAGGGCCAGCTGATCGGACAGTTTCTGAGCGAATCCATGCTGGTTACGTTCATGGCACTGGTCATTGCCCTGGGACTCGTATTCATGGCATTGCCCGCATTCAACCGGCTGGCAGGCACGGACTTCACATTCAGCGTATTGGTATCAGGCGGGATGCTACCGGCTATTTTTCTGTCCAGTCTGTTCATCGGTTTACTGGCCGGCAGTTACCCTGCGTTCATCTTATCGTCTTTCAAACCGGTCAGCGTGCTGAAAGGCCGGTTACAAATCGGCGCCCGAAGCGGCTGGCTGCGGCACTCACTGGTAACCGTCCAGTTTATGGTGTCGATCAGCATGATTATCGGCACGCTGATTGTCTACCGGCAGCTCCATTTTATCCAGCACAAAAAAGTCGGTTTCGACAAAGAGCAAGTGCTGATGGTCCACGACACCTACACGCTGGGCGATAAGACCGGTGCGTTTAAAAGCGAACTCCGGAAACTGTCGCAGGTAATTGACGTCACGTCCGGCGGCTACATGCCCGCCGGCCCGACCAACCATTCGGTCGATGGCATACGGCTGGAAGACGGCAATCCGCAGGCGACCCTGTATCGGGAAAAAAGTTTTTACATTGATGACCGCTACATTCATACACTCGGCATCGCGTTGGCACAGGGCCGGAATTTTCTGCCTGCCCACCCCGCCGATCAGTCGGCGGTGCTGCTGAACGAAGCGGCCGTAAAACGGTTTGGGTTCAAACAACCGGTCGGGCAACAAATCTGGGCGGTTGGCGACGGCAGTCCGAACAGCCAGCGCCGGTATACGGTTGTAGGCGTACTGAAGGACTTTCACTTCGAGTCGATGCACGAGGCCATTGCGCCGCTGATTATGTTTTATGGCGAAGATAACTACCAGATGGCTATCCGGATCCGGACCGGCAACTTGCCTGAATTGCTGAAAACACTGGCAACCATCTGGAAAGCGCAAACCAGCAATCCGTTTGCCTATTCCTTTCTGAATGAGCGCTTTAATGCCATGTACCAGTCCGAAGAGCGTGTCGGTAGGCTGTTCGGTATCTTCGCGGGCCTGACCATTTTTGTGGCCTGTCTGGGCCTGTTCGGTCTGGCGGCTTTTACGGCGCAGCGCCGGACCAAGGAAATCGGCGTCCGGAAAGTACTGGGCGCGTCGGTAGGCAGCGTCGTGGTACTGCTCTCGCGCGATTTCCTGAAACCGGTCCTGATTGCCCTGATCATCGCTACACCGGTTGCCTGGTATGGCATGCATCAGTGGTTGCAGGATTTTGCCTACCGCATCAATGTAGAGTGGTGGGTGTTTGTCCTCGCCGGTGCGCTGGCCATCACCATTGCCCTCCTGACGGTCAGCTTTCAAAGCATCAAGGCGGCAATGATCAATCCGGTGAAGTCATTGAAAGCGGAATGACGTTTTTGTTGTTTTTTTGTTGTTGGTTGTTCTGGGTTACTGGTAGTTGCCGGGTTACTATAACTAACAGTAACCATCAGAACCACCAGCAACTCAGAACCATCCAGAACCAAAAAACTATTCTGATTTCAATGATTTGACCGGGTTAATGAGCGCGGCTCTGAGGCTTTGGTAACTGACCGTCAGCAGCGTGACCAGCAGGGCACCGAGAGCGGCAATCACAAAGACCCACCACGAAATAGCCACGCGGTAGTCGTAGCCGCTGAGCCAGTCGTTGAGGTAATACCAGGCGATGGGGCTGGCAATCAGGGAAGAGCACAGCACGAGCAGGGCAAAGTCCTTAGTCAGCAATTGCCATAAACTCAACACACTGGCGCCTAACACCTTACGGATGCCGATTTCCTTGGTGCGCTGTTCGGCCACAAAACTTGCCATGCCAAAAATACCCAGGCAGGAGATCAGCACGGCCAATACGGCGAAATAGGACGATAATTTGCCGATCCGCTCCTCTGATTCGAATTTGCTGCCATACTGCTGATCCACAAATTCATACTGGAACGGCACATTAATTACATATTTCCGCCAGATTTTTTCAATCTGCGCCATCGACTGGCTTGAACTTTTCGCCGGATTCAGGCGAAGCACCATATTGTACGTATTTTCGGTATTGATGTGGTATACCGACGGACGCACCGGATAGAACGGCGACTCAGCCATGATATCGCTCACCACGCCGATAATGGTATACGGTTTGTCGTTCCATTTCAGGATCTTACCCACCGGCGACCCCTTAAAATTCAGAAATTTAACCATCGCTTCGTTGATGATAAACGCCGAGGAGTCGGTAGCAAATTCGCGGGAGAAGTCGCGGCCTTCCTTTACCTTCCAGCCCACGGTTTTGCCCCAGTCGTAGGTCACGTTTGAGTTCGGGAAGTCGACGGCCAGACTCGGGTCCTTGCCTTCCCAGTCGAATCCGCCGTTTGTGTTCCAGACGCCCGTCAGCGGACTGTTTGATCCGGCAAGTTCGTCAATTGCACCCGCCGATTTCAGCTCGTT
The DNA here is from genome assembly GCF_001870735.1 of Arsenicibacter rosenii. GTDB lineage: Bacteria > Bacteroidota > Bacteroidia > Cytophagales > Spirosomataceae > Arsenicibacter > Arsenicibacter rosenii. The sequence goes on from NZ_MORL01000041.1 coordinate 4,563, forward strand.
CCGGAACGCATCAAAATGGTCCCTTACTTCTTTATCAACCCCCATACTGACAAGTCCGGAACGATCATAGCCAATTGGCCGGTTTTTGGCGTGCTGGATTTGCTGATACACGATGATGGTGCCGATAATGAGCGTAACGGATACCGTAAACTGCACCACCACGAGGGCTTTACGCGGTACTGAAGCCCATTTGCCCACCCGGAACGTACCTTTCAACACGCTCAGGGGCTGGAACGACGACAGATAAAACGCCGGATAACTGCCTGCCAGCAATCCGGTGAGACCAAGTACAGCCAGACAGATGATCCAGAACAGCGGGTTTGCCCACATAAAGTCAATCCGTTTGCCGGCCACCTCGTTGAACGGTGGCAACAGAACCAATACCAGCATGACCGAAAATAAAAAGGCCAGAAAAACAACCAGATACGACTCTGCAAAGAACTGATTAATCAGTTGCGAGCGCAGGGAGCCGACGGCTTTGCGGATACCCACTTCCTTGGCGCGTTTTTCGCTGCGGGCCGTGGCCAGGTTCATGAAATTGATGCAGGCCAGCAGCAGCACAAAGATGCCGATGATGCCAAACATCCAGACGTATTTAATCTCCCCGCCGGTGTTGATCCCGTTTTTAAATTCGTTGTACAGTTCCCATTTGCTCATGGGGTGCAGAAAAACAACCCATTTATACTTCGCCTCTTCCTTGCCGACGTTATCCAGCTTCACGCTTTTGATCCGCGCCGAGGCATCCTCAATCGCCACATTGTCGGCAACCTGCACAAAGGTCTGGCTGAAGTTGCTGCCCCACGGATTTTTCATGGTTTTCGCCCACGGGTTATCAATCAGCCACAATGACCAGGGCAGAATTACTTTCAGGTCGCGGAACCAGCTATTGTATGGCAGGTCTTCGTAGACACCCGTAATTTTGACATCAAACCGCCGGCTGAGCTTAATCATTTTGCCCACCGGATTGGCCGCTCCGAACAATGATTTGGCTACCGATTCGGACAGCATGATCGAGTAGGGATCTTTCAGACCGGCGTAGGTTCCCTTGCGCATGTGCAGCCCCAGCATGGCCGGCGCGTCAGGCTCCATAAACATACCCTCTTTACTCACGTGCGTATTACCGACCGACAGTACATAGGCCCCCGGCCACGACGTCTGCACCACGTATTTAAAGTAACTGCCGTACTTATCGCGGATTTCCGGTCCCATGGCGGCGGGGTTCGCGGTCTGCGTCTCTACCTTGCCATTGAACGTTGCATGCTGCATGACCTGCGCAATGCGGTCATAATTTGCGTGGTATTTATTATAGCTCAGTTCATCGTATATCCAGAAACCGATCAGCATGGCCACGGCCAGGCCTACGGCAAGACCGCCAATGTTGATGAATGAATATGCCTTATTTTTATACAAATTCCGCCAGGCAATCGTGAAGTAATTCCGTAACATAGTCAGTAGGGGCTATTGTTGAGGTTCAGTCGTACGTACATGTTGTCGGTTTTGTATCACAAATCTATTGCCAGGCCTCAAATACCGCCTTTTATGGCCGTATTACGGGATTATTTCAGGTACGGTGTCCAGAAACGGACAGTATCCTGTACGGGAAGGGACAACCTCCGGCCGCCAACCCTCAAAAAACGGCTCCAAACGGGCATTCCGGACATTGGCACCGGATTTGATTTGCATTATTATAACTAATCAGACGAGGCCCCGGTAAGACCGTTTCACAATATGAAAAGAGCATTTTTAGGAGAATTTGAAGAGGTGGTGCTGTTGGTAGTAGCAGCCTGTGCAGACGAAGCCTATGGGAATATGATTCTCGAACGACTCCAGGAGCAAACCGGCCGCCAAATTACCATCAGTGCGGTGCACGCCACCTTGTATCGTCTCGAAGAAAAAGGGTATCTCACGTCCGAAATGGGCGGCGCTACGGCCGAACGCGGTGGCCGCCGGAAACGCTTCTTTGTGCTGACTAACGCCGGCAGCAAAGCCCTGCTCGATATTCAGGCCATGCGTCAGCAACTCTGGCAGGCAATTCCAAACGGTAAACTGATGAGCATAGGGCATAGCGCGTAGGGCAGAGAGCCCCATACCCCCTGCCCTATGCACAAAGCCCTATGCCCTATGCACAAAGCCCCTCAACATACACCGCCCCGCTGGGCCGACCGCTTGCTGGAATGGTTTGTTTCGCCCTACCTGCTCGAAGACGTGCAGGGTGATTTATACGAGTTTTTCGAAAAACGACTCGCCGAGGTCGGGCCGGCGAAGGCTCGCCGTGAGTACGCATGGGCAGTAATCTGTCACCTGACCCCGCTCTTTTTCCGCTGGAAAACCAATGACGACTACCTGAATGAATCACCTCTTTTTACCAACCAATACAACAACATCACGCTAATGGACATGATCAGTAATTACCTGAAAATTGCATTCCGGAATCTGGCCAAACACAAGGGCTATTCCTTTTTAAACATGGCCGGTTTGTCGGTCGGCATGGCCGTGGCGCTGCTGATCGGGCTGTGGCTGTGGGACGAACTCTCCTATAACCGCTACCATGACAACTACGACCGGATCGGGCAGGTTAAGCAGCACCTGAACAACAACGGCGAGATTCAGACCTGGTCGACAACCCCTTATCCGCTCGCCGAAGAGCTCCGGAAAAACTACGGCAGCGACTTCAAACACGTGGTGCTGGGGCGCGAAGACGGCGACCATATCCTGACCTACGGCAACAACAAATTCACGAAACGGGGGATGTTTTTCGAACCGGCCGTTACGGAGATGCTGTCGCTGAAAATGCTGAAAGGCAGCCGCAGCGGCCTTACCGAACCGGCCTCGGTGCTGCTGTCGGCCTCTACGGCACAGGCGCTGTTTGGCGAAGACGAGCCGATGAACAAAATCATCCGGCTGGACAACCGGCTGGACGTGAAGGTGACGGGTATTTATGAAGACCTGCCCCGCAACTCGACGTTCCACGAACTGACGTTTATGGCCCCGTGGCAGCTCTATTACAACACCAACGACTGGGTCAGAACAGCGCCTGACCCGTGGCGGCCGAATGCTTTTCACATTTACGCACAGCTTGCCGAAAACAGCGATTTCGATAAGGTATCGGTTAAAATCAAGGACGCCAAGCTGAACCGGGTCAGTGCCGAACTAGCTAAGAAAAAGCCGGTGATCTTCCTGCACCCGATGTCGCGCTGGCATCTGTATTCCGATTTTAAAAACGGCATCAACACCGGCGGTAAAATCCAGTATGTCTGGCTCTTTGGCATCATCGGCGCCTTTGTGCTGCTGCTGGCGTGTATCAATTTCATGAACCTCAGCACCGCCCGCTCCGAAAAACGGGCCAAGGAAGTCGGCATCCGCAAGGCCATCGGCTCGGTACGGTCGCAACTGATCTATCAGTTTTTCGCTGAATCAATCCTGGTAGTTCTTTTCTCACTGGTACTGGCGCTGCTCTGGACAGTTGCGCTTCTGCCCGCTTTCAACGAAGTGGCCGACAAAGACGTCCGGATTCTGTGGGAAGAACCCCTATTCTGGGGCATTTGCCTTGGTGTAAGTCTGCTGACCGGTCTGGTAGCGGGTAGTTATCCGGCGTTTTACCTGTCATCATTCAACCCGATTAAGACGCTCAAAGGCACTTTTAAGGTCGGTCGGCTGGCGGCAATTCCGCGAAAAACGCTGGTGGTGGTGCAGTTTACAGTGTCGGTTACGCTCATTATCGGCACCATCATGGTGTTCCGGCAGATTCAGTTTGCCCGCAACCGGCCGATCGGCTACCAAAGCAACGGACTGGTCGCGGTTCCGCTGGTAACGGGCGACATCCAGCGCCATTTCGACGCCGTGAAACATGACCTGCTCCAAACCGGCACCATCGTCAGCATGGCTCAGGCCAGCAGCCCGCCCACCGAAATCTGGTCGAGCAGCAGTACGTTCGACTGGCAAGGCAAAGACCCCAACCTGTCGGTTGACTTCCCCGTGATGGTCGTTTCCCACGATTACGGCAAAACCATCGGCTGGAACCTAAAGGCCGGCCGCGACTTTTCGACCGCCTTCGGCACCGACACCAGCGCTCTTATTCTGAACGAAACTGCCGTCCGGTTTATGGGGCTGAAACACCCGGTCGGCGAAACCATTCAGTGGTGGCAGCAGCCCTACCGCATCATCGGTGTTGTCAGCGATCTCGTCATTCAGTCGCCGTATGAACAGGTGAAACCAACGATTTTCAGTCTGGGGCAGGATGCGACGTTTGCGGTCCTGAAGATCAATCCGGCCAAAAGCGCGGGTGAAGCCATGATCAATATTGAAGCCGTGTTTAAGAAGCATAATCCGTCACAGCCTTTTGAGTACCGGTTTACGGATCAGGAATTTGCGCAGAAGTTCGGCAACGAAGAGCGGATCGGAAAACTGGCGAGTTTTTTCGCCATACTGGCGGTGTTTATCAGCTGTCTGGGCATTTTCGGGCTGGCCTCGTTTATGGCCGAACAGCGCACCAAGGAGATTGGTATCCGTAAAGTACTCGGCGCGTCAGTGCCGTCACTCTGGCGGTTGCTGTCGATGGATTTTGTGGTACTAGTCCTGATTTCCTGCGTCTTATCGGCTCCCATTGCCTGGTACCTCCTGCATGGCTGGCTGCAAACCTATACCTACCGCACCGACCTGTCATGGTGGGTTTTCATCGCTGCCGGCAGCGGTGCCCTGCTCATTACCCTCCTGACGGTCAGCTTCCAGGCCATTAAAGCCGCGACGATCAACCCGGTCAGGTCGTTAAAGTCAGAATAGTCTTTATTTTTGGTTGCTGGTGTTTTTTTCGGGTTGCTGGTAGTTACTGGTTGTTCTGAGTTACTGATGGTTTTTTCCGGGTTGCTGGTTGTTCTGGGTTACTGATGGTTGAGTAACCACCAGCAACAATCAGTAACCACCAGCAACCACCAGTAACTCTTTTTTATAAATTATTCGTGCTTTTCAGCGCCCAGTACACCAGAAGCGGCTGAAAAAAGAGACGGGCCAGGCGTTTTTCATCGGTATCGAGCCCAAAAGCGCTGCGTTTATTGACGTATTGCGAAATGTTTCCCGGAAAGACCGCTGTAAAAAACGAAGCAGCCACTTTCCCGACCGCTTCCTGATGAGCATCGTCGGTCAAGACCAGGCTGCTACCGAGCGCGATTTCAGCGACGCCGGAATACACGACGGTATCGTCTTTTTTGAGCGGTACCCAATCGGGCACCTGCGCTTTAAAGGCATGGCGGGCGAATGTCAAATGGCTGATTCCTGCCACAATCAGATTGGTTCCCAGCAGGATACGGGCTACTTTTTTAGCGGTTTGTTCGTTCATGTCTGTATTGTTGTGTACTGTAACACAAACCGGCATCCCCCGCTTTTGTTTCCGGAAAACGATTCGTTTACGTGTTGTCTTTAGGTATTGATGGTTCGGGGTTGCTGGTTGTTCTGATGGTTACTGGTTGTTCTGGGTTGCTGGTTGTTCTGAGTTACCGGGCCATATTTAGTGGTGGCACGAGCGCAGGACGCCCCCGTTTGACAGGGTCGCCTTGCGCTCGGGGACGCCCAGTCGCTCTTTCGCTCTTTGACCGCGCAGGGCAGCGGCCACTCTTTCGCTCTTTACTTCAGTTTCCGTTTAAAATAATCGGCGGTGATGTTACCCAGCCGGAGGGCGTTGGCGTGTTTCATCCAGTGATGCGTATCGTCGACGATGACCATGGTTTCCATCGGAACGCCTTTGGCTTCCAGGCGGCGGACCAGATCGGTGCTTTGCGAAAACCGCACATTGCGGTCGTCGTCGCCGTGAATGATCAGCACCGGTGAGGTCCAGGCCGATACCGACGAAACCGGCGACGAGTCGTAGGTAATTTTAGCGGCCAGTTCGGCATCCGGAATTTTCTCAAAGCCCGTCGAAGCACCCGTTGCCCGTTGCTGCCCCCAATCGTGTACGCCGTGAATATCGACACCGGCAGCAAACAGTTTTGAGTCACGGGCCAGCGCCAGCGCGGTCAGATAGCCGCCGTACGAACCACCGTAAATACCGATCCGCGACGCGTCAATCCCGGGCTGTTTGGTGAGCCACAGCGCCGCCGCCTTTACATCCTGATACTCCGACGCCCCGTTGGCCCCGCCATTGGCCGGCTGATGGAACGCATACCCATAGCCGATCCCCAACCGGTAGTTGACCGACAGTACCGCAAAACCCTGACTGGCCAGATACTGGTTCATCGCGTAGGCATTGGCGTAATAGTCCGAGTAGTTCCAGCCCAGCAGCATCTGCCGTGGCGGTCCGCCATGTACGTAAATGATCGCGGGCTTTTTGCCGGTTCCGTTGGCCGGTTCAAACAACTGCCCGTGTACCGTCATGCCGTCCGGCGCGGTAAAGGTGACCTGCTTCGGCGTCACGAGCTGCTGCAACGGGAAGTTGGCCGGTAGCAGGTTTTCGGCCAGCACCGCCGGTTTACCGCCAGCAAACGGCATGGTAGCCGGCAGCGGCGGGCGTTGTGCCGTGGCACTGATCATGGCGATAGTCGCGCCGTCGCCGGTCACCACCGGCATCCATTCCAGACCGGTGCCGGGCGTCAGGACTTCCATCGCCGCTTTATCGACAGGCACACGAACCACGTGGCGGCGGTCAATATCCAGTTTATCAGGCCCTGTGTTGCCGCTACAGACAAGCCACTTACGGTCATGCGTCAGGGTGATGTGTTCCGCCATAAACGGGCCGGCCGTTAACCGTAACGGGTTGCCGCCAGCCGACGGCAGCGAGTACAGATGCGGCCAGCCATCTTCGTAAGAGAGATATACAATCCGGTCACCGGCGGCCCAGTGCAGGTTAGTGCCGCCGTGGGTAGTCGGGACGGAACCGGCGAGGGTCGTCGGGGCCTGCCAGATTTTGGTGGCGGCACCCGTTGTCACGTCGGCCGTCCAGATCGCCCACGGCCGGTGGCGGCGGGCCAGTAGGGAGTCGGGTGCGCCACCGGTTCCCGGCGTCCGGACAAAGGCCAGTTTCTGCCCGTCGGGTGACCAGCGGGGCGAGGCATCGCGGGCAAAGGACGGCGCAATCCAGGTAACCGGAGCCGTTTCGGACGTAAATACCCCGACAAACGCATGGTCTTTCCGGTCGCAGACAAAGGCGATTTTTGAGCCGTCGGGCGACCATTGAATGCCGCTGTTGGTGCCACGGGCCGTGAACAGCACTTTGGCCGGTGCCGATCCGTCAACCGGTGCGCTCCAGACCTGCCCGCCTTTTATGAACGCAATCCGGTCACTTTTTGGGGAAATTACCGGTTCGTCGCCCTCGGCAATGGCTTTGGGCTCCCCACCGGCAAACGGAACGGTCCAGATCTGCACTTTAGGCGCTACCGGCATCGACCCCGTATTGACCGGCAGATCATCATCCCAGTTCGATCCGTGATCACCGCCACGGACATAGACCACCCACTTGCCGTCATCTGAAACAGACAGGCTGGTGATTTCCTGGCCATCGTCTTCGGTATAGCTGGTCAGTTTACGGGGCGTAAAAGCGGGTCCTTCGGCGACGTAGACATTGCGTTTGCCCTGTTCGTTGAATGCCCAGGCAATCCGCGCCCCCTGCGCCGAACTGGTCAGCTCATTCGGGAACGGGTAGCTTTTGATGGCCTCGAAGGTGAACGACTGGGCATGGGCGAGTTGTGGGAGCAGCAGGATTGCCAGCAGCGAATAGTAAACGTATTTTTTCATAGGTTTCAGAAAACAGATTCAAGGGTATACCGATGTTGATCTGAAATAAGCCATTTATTTACTATTGTGAAGCAGGCAAGCTATAAAATCCTATAAATCAGCGTCATAATACTATCAGGCACTTTTTTCCACCAGCCCGTGGTTAGCCCTGCCCTTTTCGTTACCTTTGGGAACGTCTTCCTAACGGCCCGGTCTATTCTGACGTCACTGTATGGCAAAAAACGTCTCCCCTAAAACCCCTCCGTCAACCCCGTCGCCCTCCATGCTGAACCTGCTCAGGCCCTATTCCCGGCTGATTGCGGTGCTGGTGGTACTGGCCCTCGCCGGTAACGGGGCCAACCTGGTCCTGCCGCTGATTATTTCGCAGGGCATTGATGCGTATACCGCCGGGCAGTTTGTGCTTAACACAACGCTTATTGAGTTTCTGGCGGCCTCGGTGTTCATCTTCGTGTTCTCGTACGGGCAAAGCGTCGTGCAGACCTATGCCTCGGAGCGGGTCGCCAGGGATTTGCGAACCCAACTGGCCGACAAAATCTCCCGGCAGAGCTTCACCTACATCCAGCAAACAAACCCGGCCAAACTCCTGACCAACCTCACGTCAGACATCGACTCGGTCAAACAGTTTGTGTCGATGGCCATTGTCTCGCTGGTTTCGTCGCTGTGCATCATCATCGGGGCCGGCATTCTGCTGATTCGCATCAACTGGCAACTCGCCCTGGCCGTGCTGACGATTGTGCCCATCATCGGCATCACGTTTTATCTGGTGCTGCAAAAAGTGCGGGTGCTGTTCATGAAAAGCCGGGAGGTTATCGACTGGCTCAACAAGGTCATCAACGAAAGTATCCTGGGCGCGGCCCTGATCCGGGTCCTCAACTCGCAGCAGCCGGAGATCGACAAGTTTCTGGCGGCCAACACCGATGCCAAAGACCTGGGGCTGTCGATTCTGCGCCTGTTTGCAGCCCTCATTCCCGTCATCAGCTTTACCGCCAACATGGCCGGGCTCACGATTCTGGTGCTGGGCGGGCATTTCGTCATCACCGGCAGCATGTCGCTGGGCGATTTTACGGCCTTTAACAGCTACCTCGCCCTGCTGGTTTTTCCGATTGTCGTCATTGGCTTTATCAGCAATGTGGTGGCGCAGGCCTCTGCTTCGTATACACGGGTGAGTGCGGTCCTGCACGCTCCCGAACCCGCCAACACCGGGACGCTCACCACCCCGTTGACGGGCCATATCGAACACCGGGATGTATCAATGTACTATGGCGAAAAGCCGGCGCTGAAGTCGGTTTCATTTACGGTGAAAGCGGGTACCCGCACCGCTATTGTGGGGCCTACTGCCGCCGGTAAAAGTCAGCTGCTGTTTTTACTGACGGGGCTGATGCCGCCCACATCGGGCACGATCCTGTATGATGGTCAGCCCATCGAACGCTACGATCAGAACGCATTTTACCAGCAGGTGGGGTTTGTGTTTCAGGACAGTGTGCTGTTTAACCTGAGCCTGCGCGAAAACATTGCGTTCAGCAATACCGTAACCGATGAGGCGCTGGCCAACGCAATTGCCACCGCCGAGTTGCAGGACTTTGTGGCCGCCTTGCCCGACAAGCTGCAAACGCTGGTTTCGGAGCGTGGCAATAGCCTGTCGGGCGGACAGAAGCAACGCATCATGCTGGCCAGGGCATTGGCGCTTAACCCAAATGTGTTGTTGCTCGACGATTTTACGGCGCGGGTTGACAGCAGTACCGAGCAGAAAATTCTGGCGAACGTGCAGCAGAATTACCCCGGCCTGACGCTGATTTCGGTGACTCAGAAAATTGCCGCCGTCGAAGACTACGAACAGATTATTTTGCTGATGGAGGGCGAAATCATCGCCAAAGGCACCCACGCCGAACTCCTGAAAACCAGCCCCGAATACGTTCAGATTTATCAGTCACAACGGAGTACCAACCAGTATGAATTACGATCTTAACCAGTTTGTCGGGCAGAAAGAAGAAAAAAACGCCACCGTCAAAGCCCTTCGTAAACTGCTGGCGCTGATCAGCGATGAACGCGACCGGCTGATTCTGGCGTTTGTGGCGATTCTGGTCAATTCGGGTCTGACCCTGGTCGGCCCTGTGTTGATCGGGCAAACAATCGACCGGTATGTGCAGACAAAGCAATTCGACGGCATTGTCCGGAATGCAGCCCTGTTGCTGGGCCTGTACGCCGTTGCCTTCGTAACCAACTACCTGCAAACGCGCCTGATGGGCACCGTGGGGCAGCGCACCCTGTTTAAACTCCGCAACGCCGTGTTCAACAAGGTACAGGAGTTGCCGGTGGCGTTTTTTAACCAGAACAAAGCGGGCGACCTGATCTCACGCATCAACAACGATACCGACAAGCTGAATCAGTTTTTTTCGCAGTCGCTGATGCAGTTTGTCGGCAGCATTTTCATCATGATTGGTGCGGGCTTGTTCCTGCTGTTTATCAACCTGCCGCTGGGAGCCGCAGCCCTGTCGCCGGCGTTGCTGGTCTGGGTGTTTACCGCCCTGGTGTCGGCATGGGTAAAGCAGAAGAATGCTGCCAGTCTGAAGAGTGTGGGGAACCTCAGCGCCGAAGTACAGGAGAGCCTGACCAACTTCAAGGTTATTGTTGCCTTCAACCGGCGCGACTATTTCCGGAAGCGCTTCGACGTTGCCAACCAGGACAATTACCGCACGGCCATCGGTGCCGGTCTGGCCAACAACGTGTTTCTGCCGGTCATCGGGGTAGCTGCCAACCTGGGTCAGGTCATCGTGCTGACCTATGCCATTTACCTGATTGCGCAGGGGCAGTTTACCATCGGGTTGCTCGTCAGTTTTCTGGCCTACATCACCAACTTTTACAATCCCATGCGGCAACTGGCTACGCTTTGGGCCAACTTTCAGGTTGCGTTGGCGGGCTGGGACCGCATTTCGCAGTTGCTGGCTTTCCAAACCAATCTGGTTCCGGTTGCCGATCCGGTAACGGAACCCGGGGCCGCCCTGCTTTCCTTCCGCGAAGTATCGTTCCGCTACCCCGGCGGCATCGACGTGTTACACAACATTACATTTGATCTCGAACGCGGTAAAACCTATGCGCTGGTTGGCCCGACCGGCGGCGGCAAAACAACGACGGCCTCACTCATGGCCCGGCTCTACGACCCGACCGGCGGCACAATCCTGCTGGACGGGCGGGACATGCGCGCCTGGTCTGCCGTAGAGCGTTCCCGCAAAATCGGCTTCATTCTACAGGAACCGTTTCTGTTTACAGGCACCGTCCGCGAGAATATCCTCTACGGCAACGAGGCGTATCAGGGGTACACCAATGAGCAGTTGGTGACAGTGATCCGGGAGGCTAATCTGCACGGGCTGGTTGAGCGGTTTGATCAGGGGCTGGATACCCGCGTACAGACCACCGGCGATTCGGTTAGCCTGGGACAGAAGCAGTTAATTGCCTTTATGCGGGCGGTGCTGCGCAATCCGGAGCTGCTGATTCTGGACGAAGCCACGGCCAATATTGATACCATTACGGAGCAACTGCTAGACGAAATTCTGCGGAATTTACCGGCAAGTACGACACGCATCATCATTGCCCACCGCCTGAACACCATCGAATCGGCGGATGAGATTTTCTTTATCAATGCCGGAGAAGTTACCCGCGCCGGCTCGCTCAGCGATGCTGTCGACATGCTCATGCACGACAAGCGGGTTAGTTAACGGCAGGATGCCAACAGCCCGATCCGGCGTTGTCCGACAGCGTACAAAGTTTGTCCGGAAGCGGACATGAAACTAATTTTCTTATTCTCAAAAAGCCCGTTTCTGCTCAGGAACGGGCTTTTTTTTGTTTGGCGCAGGATTTGACATACCGAAATAGATGATATAAACACCGGCCCCCATACCGGTTAACGATATGCGACGAAGCGATCTGGGTGAGTTTGAAGAAGTGGTACTGCTGACGGTAGCGGCCCTGTCGCCGGGAGCCTATTCAGTGGCCATTGCCGAAGAGCTGGAACAGGAAACCGGCCGGCCCGTTAGTACGGGAGCCGTTCATGCGGCCCTGCAGCGGCTCGAACAAAAAGGGTATCTGCGTTCAGAAATGGGCGAAGCCACCGCCGAACGGGGCGGCCGCCGGAAACGGTTTTTCACCGTGACAGCCCTTGGCGGCCGGGTACTCAACGAGGTGCACGATGTCCGTACCCGCCTCTGGGACCGCATCGTACCAACCATCCGGCTGGAATGGCGATGACCTAAAATAGTGATTGAGTAATTGAGTGATTGAGTGACCGCTCAATCACCGCGCAGTAGTCGCTCTTTCACTCCTCCACTCGTTCACTCTTTACCCCATGAGACCTCCCCGACTTGCCGACCGGCTGCTGACCTGGTTTTGTGCCCCCCACCTGCGGGAGGACGTCCTGGGCGACCTCCACGAGCGGTTTGCCCTGCGCACCGCACGGGAGGGTGTGCGCAACGCACGCCGGCGCTATTGGCGCGATGTGCTGGCCTACGTGCGGCCGGAGTTTATCAGACGACA
>NZ_MORL01000042.1:0-471 GCF_001870735.1 Arsenicibacter rosenii
GACGGCACCTCAATGCGCCAGTCATATTTGAGGTAATCAATGCCCCACTCCGCAAACTGTTTCGCATCGTTTTTCTCAAAATGGTACTTTCCGACATAGCGGTACGCCCGTTTATTGGCGATGATCCCGTCGGTAATGTGCCCGTCTTCGAAATCAGAGGTGCCACCCACATAACCGGCATAACTGGTAATCATGGGTGTTGAATAAATGCCGGTTTTGAGGCCAAGGCTGTGTATGTAATCAACCATTTCCTTAAATCGCGGGAATTTTTCATTCGGCTGAATCGCGTTATACGGTCCGCCGCGTTTGCCCTGCCAGGCGTCATCAATGTTGATATAGGTCCAGCCGTGCTGATTCAGACCCATTTTGACGAGGGCGTCGGCCGAGGCGATGACCTTTTCCTGGTCGATGTTCCGCGCCCAGGAGTTCCAGCCGTTCCAGCCAATGGGTGGGGTCAGGGAGATTGTATCG
>NZ_MORL01000042.1:477-14839 GCF_001870735.1 Arsenicibacter rosenii
TTGCGGGCACTAAGCTGAACGGTATAGGCTCCGCGGGTTTCTGCTTTTCCGGTGATGATGCCGGTTTTTTCGTCCAGCAAAAGTCCTTTGGGTAAGCCTTTTGCCTTAAAGGTCATGGGTCGGTTGCCGGTGGCGGCGATAGTATACAGGAACGGGTTGCCCGGTCGTGCCCCGACAATCGCAGGGGAGTTAATGCGCGGGGTTTTGGGCGATGGCGGCGTCAGGATATAGCGCTCCCCGTCGTTGGGGATGTTTTGCGGCAGATGATTCTCCTGCATCACCAGCTGTGCATTGGCCCAGTTTGAATACACTTTTGTCCGGCCGGCATCATTTACGGTCACCAGCAAGCCGAGGCGTTTCACACCGGCGAGTGGGACATTTACCGGTTTCGGGGCGTCGCCCAGCCGCATTTCGCCGCTGTCGAACAGGATTTTGCGGTCGCCGATCACGTAAAAGGTATGCGGCAAATCGCGGTTGCCGAGATCATCAACGCCGACAAGTGCCGAAAATGCCGTAGCGTGGCCGTCGAGGTAAAAGGCGAGAATACTCGTTGCATTGACACCGACACCGTGGGTAAAGTGGTTGCCGGCTATGCGCATGGAATCCCCGGCGGCATTGGTTTTGCCCAATACGGCCGGAATGCCTTCCGAAAACGACTTTATGTTCAGCTCATCGAGCCAGAGCGTTCGTGTCTGCTGTGCACGAACCTGACTGAATAAGCTCATTATCAATAAAAAAGAAAGACAGATGCGTTTCATGTACAGTTAAGTATTCATGTAGAACAGAATGATATTCCGTTCAAACCATTTCCCAAATGAATTGATCTTCTGTTCAGGCCAATTCACAAACGGAATATCATTCCGTTTTACATTGCTTATTTCGTTTTTTCGGCAATCATGGTCAGTACCGCTTTATCACTCCATTCCTGACCGTGACCGGCCATCGGGGTAAACCTGATTTTTGCGTCAGACTTCGGGTTTTCGGTCTTGTTTAGCATTTTTTCCAGGTATCGCGTCGCAACGTTCGAGTACAGCCCATCCATATCGCCCATCCAGATCCAGATTTTGCCCTGAAGTTTCGGACCAAGGGTACTCCAGTTGGTTTCCAGTACCTTTTTGAGATCATATTTCTCCCACTGACGGGCAATGGCATGGTCAATTTCACCGGTATCGGGGTTAAACATGAGCGAGGGCAGCCCGTCTTTCCCTTTGGGGCCGAAAACGGCGTTGTAAGCCCCGAACTGCCCGCCCGAAATAAGGTAGTTATTCGTGCGGCTTGCCGTATTTTCATTGGCAATCCAATCGCGCATTGAGAAAGTCGGTTCGCCGTTGGTGGTTCGCCGGCCAGGTTGGAGATAACCGTACCGGTTGTAAAATACAGATTTGTCGCTGTAAATATTAATCAGTCCATAGTGCTCAAAATCAACCGGATCCGGACTGTATGACCAGGTGCCGTCGAAAAAGTCCGGGTAAAAAATCTGTAGGGCGAGCGACACCCAGCCTCCGGTCGAATTGCCGGTCAGGAACCGTTTCCGGGAAGCCGGATTGTACCCGACCTGCCGTTCAATCTCCGGAATCAGTTCTTCGGTCAGCGCCCGGCCGCAGGGGCCGTTGTTTTCAGAATCGACCTGGTAGGTGTCTCCGTATGGCCCCTGTGAATCCAGAAACACATAAATAACCTGAGGAGCTTGCCCCGACTGCCACCAATCCGCAAAGTCCTTATTGCCGAAAACGGTATTTACGGCGGTATACCGGCCGTTCAGCCCCGGAATCCGGTAACAGATGGGGTAGCTTTTGGCCGGATTGTCGTAATAACCCGACGGCAGCAGCACCGCCGCCTTCAACTGGCCCGGCCGGCCCCGGAAGGCTGTCAGCAGCTTGCTTTGGATCGTTATCAGCTTAACCAGTTTATGCGCAATAACCGGCACCGGCTCAATGAGCGTGTTCAGGGTGAGCTGGAGCGATAGCTTTTTGGTGAGCAGAACCGAGTCGATATGGCTGTAGAGGTTACCGGGTACATTTTCCTGCCCGTCATCCGGATTTTGTTTATAGACGACCTGAAAACAGTATTTGGCGTCTGGTTTTTCCAGTGGTTTGTCGAGCCCGGTGGCACGGAGCGTTTTGGCCCGGGTATCAATGACAAAAGAACGGGTACCATCCCAGTTTTCCGGAGTAATCCCGATCGTTATTTCTGAGCGCGTGCGCGGTTCCCGGTCCCGCTGGCTGGTGATGTGGAGCAGTAACCGGCCGCCCTTCTGAAACGATTGCCGCATTTCGGGGGAAACACTTACCCTGATTTTCCAGCGGTAGGGGGGGGGAGCGGCAAGCGTAACCGATAGTACAAAAACGAATAAGAGCGTTAACACCAGCCGGTTTGCTGTCAGTATCTGTTGTGGGCTGACGCGGTGTTTTTCGGGAATAGTTTCGTAGTAACGCATATCTTAAGGACAGTTTTTATGCCCTCTACCCCACGTTCGAATCTGCAAAAATTTAGATTTTCGGAATAATTATTTTTCTGATTTGAAGAATAACAGTCTTCTGTTGGTCAGTAAAGCCAGTGACACAAACCAGTGCAACGGCACATCATGCAAAGAGATGCTTCCTGCGTCAGCATGACGAAAAAGAAGCATCTCTTTGTGTTCGGTCGCCACATCAATTACCGGTTATGCAAACCCATCCGGAATCAACCACAACCAGCATCCGGTATCCGGCACGTCACTGCTCTGTTCCCCACTGCTTATTCGGCTGCGGGCCCATGTCGAGGGTCAGCGTACCGCCATTGACCAATATGTCGTGTTGAACCCAGGGGCTGTTGTGGGGTTTACCGTTCAGCGAGGCCGACTGGATAT
The DNA here is from genome assembly GCF_001870735.1 of Arsenicibacter rosenii. GTDB lineage: Bacteria > Bacteroidota > Bacteroidia > Cytophagales > Spirosomataceae > Arsenicibacter > Arsenicibacter rosenii. The sequence goes on from NZ_MORL01000042.1 coordinate 3,326, forward strand.
ACAGATTGCGGGCCGAGTTGTTGGTGGTCTGGATAGTAAAGGTTTTGCCTTTGTAGTATTTCGGATTGAGATGGAAAGTGATTTTGTTGAAAATCGGGCTGGCGATTTCGTAGAACGGATCGGGGGATGTACCGCCGTTGGTTGAGAAAATCCCTGTTTTCAGAAGGACAGATAAACTACCCATCAGCCCCTGATCTTCATCGCCGCTATAGCCGAAGTCGGGCGAAATGCCGCTATACACCTTGTCGATCACCTGCCGGGTCCAGTACTGCGTCAGCCAGGGAGCACCGGAATAATTAAACAGAAAGGCCGTCTGCATACAAGGCTGGTTGCCGTAGTTGATAAACACCCGCCGGAATTGCTCCAGCGTTTCCTTATCGTGCGATTTTCCGGAAACAAAGTCATGCGTCTGCGCTTTTTCGAACGAGGTATTCAGTTTTTGAGTAAACGCCTCCTTCCCGCCCATCAGTTTTATCAGACCCGGCACATCATGCGGGACGAACCAGGTATATTGGGCGGCATTTCCCTCTTCCCAGCCGTTGTCGTACCGCAGAATATCAACCGGTTCGGCCCATTTCCCGTCCAGTGTCCGGTTCCACATCCAGCCGATCTCCGGATTGTAGATGTTTTTGTAGTTCTGCGACCGCTTCGTAAACAGGGCATAGTCCTCGGTTTTACCCAGTTTTCGGGCCATCTGAGCGAGGGTATAATCCTGGTAGGCATATTCGAGCGTTTGCGTCGAACCGTCCTGGTGGAAGCCGTACCGTTTGTCGCTCATCGGATGCGGAATGTAGCCCCGATCCATGTAAAACTCAATGCCGCCGCCTTTAAAGGTATTGTGCTCATACCCTGCTTTACTCATCAGGCCACCCGGAAAATGGTTTTTGCGCATACCGGCATAAGCCTTTTCAATATCAAACCCACGGATTCCTTTCAGATAGGCACTGACAATGAACGGAGTCGACGAGGCCCCGGTCATAACAAACGTGTAGTTGCCGCCTGCCGGGCCACGCGGAATCAGGCCGCCGTCGTCGTACATGAGCAGCATGGAGTTGATAAACGACTCGGTTACCTCCGGATAAACCAGGTGCCACAGCGTGTTGAGCGACCATTGTGCCCCCCACATGGCATCGAAGTTGTGGTGATTGAATCTGGGTTTACCGGACGCGTCGAGCGGAATCTGCCGGATCCGCCGTTCCGGACCGGTCATGTCAGCATACTTGCCGTTGGCATCCGAAATGATGCGGCGCCCCTGCAAGGCGTGCCACAGGTCGGTGTAAAACCGGCTGCGAACGGTGTCAGAACCACCTTCCACCTCAATCCGGCTCAGCCAGTTGTTCCAGTCGCTGCGGCTTTCCTGTACCACCTTGTCGAAGTCCCAGTGAGGTAATTCGGCGTTGAGGTTCAGGCGGGCCTGTTCTTCGCTGACGTAGGAAATGGCCACCTTCATTTTACGAACCTCGCCCGCTTTGGTTTTGAAGGAGACATACGCTCCGACTTTTTCCCCGTCGATCTGCGAACCGGCTGCTTCCAGCCTGCCATTCCGCCAGCCGGCGAAGGAGTCAAACGGCTTGTCGAAGGTTGCAACGAAGAATACCGTCAGTGTTTTGGGACGGCGGATGGTTGGTGCCATAATCGCATAGCCTTCAATTTCCTGATTGCTGACCTTTTTTACAAACCCTTTCTGCGTATCCGAAGGCCCGAGAAACGTGGCAAAATCGAACAGAATGTGGCTCTGTGCCGATGCCGGGAAGGTGTATTTATGGAAACCCACACGGGTAGTGGACGTCAGCTCAGCCGTAATGTTGTAAGCATCCAGCACGACTTTGTGATACCCCGCCTTAAACACCTCTTTCTGGTGTGAGAAAGGCGACCCATACTGCCCCGCCCCCAGATGGCCTTTAAACGTACCGGTTGTCGGCAATACCGGTACGCCCGATAACTGCCAGCCGTGGATATGGCTAAAACACTTAATGCTATCGGCATGATAGCGGTAACCGGCTCCCCAGTCGGCGTTTACGGCATTGTCGGGGCTGAGGTTTACCATGCCGAACGGGCGGGAAGCAGAGTTAAAGAAAAACCAGCGCGAGTTGGCACAGTCCACAATCGGATTGACGTAATCGACGGGTTGTTTGCGGGTTGTCTGGGCCGCTGTCTGCAGCGCAACGAGCACCGACAGGGTGCCCATGCAGGCGGAAATAAATTTCATGGCTACTTGTAATTGCTGCGTTGGATCGCGTTCGTTTCGTTGGCCGGGAGTTGCAGGTTGCTCGTTTTTACCTCAACAGCATTATTGAGCAGCACCACCGGCATTTCTTTCGCCGCCGGAATCCGGACATCCGTCAACGTAATGTTCTTTACATCATCAAAGACCAGTGCGGGCCGGAAATCCTCTTCCAGGTACTTGATTTGTACATTTTTAAACTGAATGCCTTCTGCATGCCGCATATAGAAGCCCCAGGCGGGCAACTCTCCGAACATGGAAAAGTCGGGATAACGGTCGGCATTTTCGGGTACGGTCGTGATTTTGTCCGGCGGAATATGCGCCGTTGCCTTATTGGCCCGACCGCCATACGTTAACGTGATATCTTCCAGAACAATGTCCTGAACCGGATGCCCGGGAAGTCCCGAAATAGAGGAAGGAATCAGGTTATACGGCAGCCAGGGATGGCCGTAGATGTGATAGCTCGACGGCCGTTTCGGCATTTTATCGACGCCCGGCATCAGGTGGTCGGGTGGCCCTTCAATCGGGTAGCCCTGATCCGGTTTGTGCAGCGGCGTTTCTACCTGTACATGGGCAATGTATACCTTACGAAGCGTCCCGACTTTACCGCCCGTATTCCGGTGGCCGAGTTTGATGAATATGGCATTACCCGTTTTTTTTGCCGTGACATACTGAATATCCACATCTTCCAGCGTTCCGCCGTCGACAGATTCCAGGGCGATGGCAGACCGGTAGGTATCCAGCACGGTAATATTCCGGACCTTGATATGCCGGAATCCGCCGTGGGAGGCCGTACCAAATTTCAGGCCATTGGCGCTCGAACGTACCGTACAGTTTTCAATCGTAATGTTTTCGCAGGCACCGGCCGGATTTTCTGACTTCAGGCAAATGCTGTCGTCCGAGGAATTAATAAAGCAATTTTTAATGATTACGTTTTTGGAATCCGTAATGTCAAGCCCGTCATTGTTCCAGTACGTAGTGCTCTGTACCGTAATGTGATCAATCAGCACGTTGTCGCATTCCCGGTAATCCTGCACCCATTCCGAGCAGTTTTTCAGGGTAATGTCTTTCACCGTCACTTGTTTACAGCCAACGATATTGATCAGAAACGCCCGCCCTTGTCCCGGACGTTTGACAATCCAGGCGCTGTCCTGCTTCATTTCGCCGTTCCGGAGTTTGTTGAAAATGTCCAGCATCAGTTCCTGGCCCTGCCCGTCGATAACACCTTGTCCGGAAATACCAATGTTGGTCTGGTTTCGGGCCGAGATCAGCGCCACCCGGTCATTCAGTTCAACGGGGTCTTCCAGGGATTTTTTCTCTGTCACAGGCCTGGTATCATAATGGTTCCGGTTGGGCGATCCCAGAAGCCGTCCCCCTTTTTCGACATGCAGCTCAACCCCCGACTTTAGAAACAGGGTGCCGGTAACGTAATTGCCCGGCGGGACAATGATTCGGCCTCCGCCCGAAGCAGACACCTTGTCGATGAGTTTCTGGATCACCAGCGCATTATTTGTTTCCCCATCCGCGACGGCACCGAACTGGTTTATCCGGTAGTCTTTGCGCTGAGCTATACCGGAAAGGGGGAGCAGCAGCAGTAAGAAGAAAAGGTTTTTAGACATACTATTCAGGTTGTTGTTAACTACAAGCAGGCTGATTACCTGATGGCAAAGCCACAAAGAAGACCAGACTGTTCTGTCTGGACAGGCTGTAACGTTCTTTTTATCAGGCATTCAGATTGTTCATTACGATAGTTGCAGGCGGTGTGTAAACGGCGTATAGCCGGTGATATACACCGCGGGCGCGTCCATGGGCGGGAGGGCACCCCGTAACTGAATGCCTTTGTGGAGCACCTTGCCGGTGCCGAAACGGAGGACATCGGAGCCTACGGTATAAGTCCCTTCCTGACCCGACAGCAGCCAGGTATTTTCCCGTTTCGCGTACCTGGTTACGCCAGTTAAGCTCCCGCCCGGCCTGAAAATCAGCTCAAGGGTAACGGGAACTCCTTCCGTGCCCGAAATGGAGATGGCCACCTCAACGCCCGTAGCCGTTTCAGCGACCTGTACCACTGATTCGAGGTGCTGGATTTCGCTTTGCTGACGTAGTGAGCGGGGCGCCTTTTCCAGATCGCCGTTGGGGTCAATTTTGTCGGGCGGCAGCGGCTGGTAGTATGGCCCGGTCAGCGATTGGCGCAGGGTCCAGCCATTGGGTGTCTGTTCGGTTTTTTCGGATTGAAACTGGCCTTTCCCGAAAAACGAAGTGGCAAACCGCAGGCCCTGCAATACCGCACTGCCTTTGTGAAAGGTCAGAAAGGTGGTGTTGCTGGAAAGTAAGGTACAATCCCACGAACCGCGCCGGATACGGACAAGCCCTGAGTACGGGAACGCCCTGGCATAGTCTACGGGCAAAGCGGTAGAAGCCGGTAAGTCGCGCCAGAGCGAAGGGTCTTCCAGAAAATAATCCAGGTAGCCGGCCAGTTGCTCTTTCGGGCAGGTGGCTTCGATTAACCGGCACATGGCCGCCATCTGACCGTTCTTGTCCTGCAATGCCATGAACCGGTAGCCGTAATAGTACCGGGCCATGTTGGCAATCGTGCCTTTGTCCTGCCGGTTCGAGGCTTCGGTGACAACCTCGCCGTTGGGGTGCACAAAATACAGGGTCATCAGCAGGTTCCGGCGGACAGGCTCCAGAAGGTCCGGTTTCGCCAGTCCCCGTGCCATAATGATCAGCGACCGGTTCACAATCGGGGAGTAGGTATTGGTGCTTTTTTCGGTATACTGTCCGTCCGGGTCAAGGTCGATGTGTTCTGCAAGCCACTGATTGATCCGGGCGACATACTTCGGATCAGGAAACAGCTCATTTACTTTGGTTAGTGCTGCCGCCACGACCCAGCGATGGTTAGGCGTATGGATTCCGCCGACCGTCAGTGCCTCACCGGCTTTCCGGATAAACTGCTCAACCGGCAGAATGGCTTTTGCCGTTCCGCTCAGGGGTTTGAGAAACTTATAGGCGGGCACCACATTTTCGAGGACGAAAGCCGTATCAGGCGTCGAATGAAAATTGGTATCGAGCAGGTCGATGGTTCCGTCAGTATGCTGCATCCTGACCAGGGCCTGTGCCGCTTCCGTGAGCTTCCGGAGCAGGTCTGCCGACTGGAAATGGGCAGACTCCGGGGTGGCATACAGCATGCTCCCTTTCATCAGAAAACCACTGGTGGTGTGCGGATTGGGCATCTCTGCCTCGTTCATATACCCGCCGGCATAGGGACTGGCCGGATCCGTAATGTTTAACGGGCGGTAGCCGGCCAGTTGCTGATCGTTGATGCGGATCCAGTCCAGCAACCAGGCAGGCTTCTGCGGGACAGACCGCGACCATGCCAGCGACGGGGCCATTGATACCAACCCGATTGAGGTTGCACTAAGGGTGACAAACTGCCGACGATTCATAGTATGTTGTGTTTAACGCTTACTCTAATTCCCTGATTTTGATGCTCCGGAAGTGAACCTCATCGCCGTGGTCCTGGATAAGGATATGACCGGCCGGCGCCTGGGCAAAATTCGGGTAAGTACTGTATTTACTTTTCGCGACCAGGTTTTTAAAAATCTGCGAGAACCGGTCGTATTCTACCATTTTCAGGTTATTCAGCCAGTGTTCGACATGACCGTTGCGGGAAACAATCCGGAGCTTGTTCCACTTGCCGGGCGGGCTGATGCGTTTTTCGGTATTGCCCTCCGACAGGTTTTCCGACGTTATCAGGTCGTAGAGTGAGGCCGTTGTCCGGTTGCCGTTTACCCCCGCTTTGGCATCCGGATGCACAGTATCGTCCAGGATCTGAAACTCGGGGCCAAGGCCGGTTCCCGGTTTTTTGGCCGGATCATCTACCACAAAATATTTGATCCCGCTGTTGCCACCCGTGGTTAAGCGGAAATCGAGTTCAAGCTCAAAATCCGAGAAGGTCTCTACCGTTTCAATATCGCCCCCTTTGCGGACACTGTCTTTTTTTGACCCCATAAGTTTCAGGATGCCATCCTGCATTACCCAACCGGCATCAGCAAAGTGATCGGCGTTGGCCAGTTTCCAGCCTTGTGCCGTTTTGCCGTCCCAGAGCAACCGCCAGCCATGCCGTTTTTCCCGTTCTGTCAGCTGGTTGGGCAGGTAACTGACCTCCCGGATAGCGGGTCCTTTTTGCCATTGCACGGCACTCAGGTTTTCGGTCGCAATCCGGATATTCCGCCACTGTACAGTCAGTCCGTTTTGCTCTTCCCGCTTGATCTGATGCACTTGCAGGGCAATGAGTCCGCGGGCCGTCTGCGCATCCCACACATCCGCGCAGGGAACGCCGTTGATCCATGTTTTGATATGTGGTCCAACTGCTTCGATATGGTATTGATTCCATTGCCCGCTGCGGAACGCTTTCTGTCCCAACGGATTAATGGACAACGGGTATAACCAGCCACTGCGGGCTTCATCGTAGACCCCGCCGCTCCAGCCACGGTTACCGGGATCGATTTCGACCTGGTAGCCATGCACCCGCCCTTTCATGATATTCGGATCACTGATGCTGCGGATCTGGATGCCGGAATTCAGGCCCGGCTCCACGTTTACCTCCATCTCCAGCACAAAATCACCATAAAGCGCTTCGGTACATAAAAATGTGTTGGGCGTATTCAGCTGAGAAACACCGACAATGGCGTTGTTCAGGATTCTATATTCGGCATTGCCGTTGCGTTTCACCCAGCCCTTGAGGTCTTTACCGTTAAAGAGGTCTTTCCATTGTGCACTGGAATCTGTTGCAGATAATACGCTGATAAAGAGAAGAAAGAAAAAAAGGAGATACTTCATGATTCCGGAAATTCATTGAGTAAAACGGTGAATTGGGCATAAAAAAGGGGAAGAGGTTTTCAGGCTCTCCCCCGGGTATTCAGATTGAGTAGGTAGGCAGATCAGTAGCCTGGATTTTGCTTCATAGCGGGGAACGACAAGTCGATCTCACTCTGCGGAATCGGGCGTAAAGTATGTTTATCGGCAATTGACGCGCTTTTTGCTGCCCACGGGTTATATTTCTTTACCCGCTCGACCAGCTTGCCGGTGCGTTTCAGGTCAAACCAGCGGTTGTATTCCCCCATCAGTTCGCGGGCGCGTTCGTCCAGGATCATGTCAATGCTGATATTGGCGGCTGTAGCACGGTAAGACACTGTTTCCAGCGATTTCAGATTCTCCGGTGCCTTGGCACACAGCGGATCCGCTCCTTTTTTGGTAAGGGCGCGATCCAGAATTTTGTTGTAATACACCTCGGCCCCGCCAAGCTTGCCGTTTTTAGCACCTTTGACAATGGCTTCAGCAGCCATCAGATAGGCCTCCGCCGAACGGAAAATGATTTCGTTTAAGGTGCCATACGCATCGCCGTACGGAATGCCGGGCTGCCAGAACTTCCACATCATCGGATAGTCGCCGGGGAAACCGCTGACGTTTACCGTGCTGCCATTAATGAATCCGTAGCCGCCGCCGTATTCTTCCAGGTTAACAACCGAATAGTTTTTCTTTCCGCCATAGTCGACGCCACGTTCGGCAAGGCTCAGGGCCGGTTTGTTCCAGGGGCGGAAATAGACCACCGTATCACCCGCCTTGATGTCGATTTTCAGGTTGGCATTCACCGTCGGCAAGGGTTTGAAACCCGAAACGGCCTGAAGCGCATAGCCAACCTCGACGAAGTTCCAGTCGTAGCGGGAGTCGATATCGGGGTCGAACAACCGGTAGGTAGCCGGATTGGTGACGTGGAAGGGCTGGTGGCGGTTATAGTCGGAGGTCCGGCCTTTGGTGCCCGGATAGCCTTCGCCGCTGCCCCCGAACACAGAATGCAGGTTGCTGCCACCGGCGGCGTCCTGGGTAAAGGCAGGGTCGGTTTTGTTGGTCAGCACATCGGTATTGTACTGCACGGCAAAAACGATTTCGGCATTTTTATCATTCTGTGCGCCGGTATACTGCTTGAGCGGGTTTTCGGTATGCGTCGGAAACAGCGCACTGTAGGTCGCCGCCAGCGGATAGGCATCAATGATTTTATCGGCATATTGCAGCGCGAGGTCGAAATCAGCCTGAGAACCACCGAGGGAATTCTGGAAATTCCAGCCCCGGGTCAGATACACGCGGGCGAGCAGGAACTGAGCCGCTCCTTTGGTAACCCGTCCGTAGTTGGAGGCCGTAACCGGCAGTTTGGCTTCGGCATCCAGCAAATCTGTCAGAATTTGCTTGTAGACATCGGCCGCAGCGACGCGGGTTGCTTCTTTACTGGCCGTGGTCGTTTCCACCAGCGGCATCGGCACATCGCCCCATTGCTGCACCAGGTAAAAGTAACTTAAGGCCCGTAAAAACTTAGCCTCGCCGATGCGGGCATCTTTCGTGGCCTGGGCCATGGTCGTGATGTCGTCAGCCCGTGTCAGCACCGTGTTGGTCCGGGCAATTTCGGCATACAGCAATGTCCATAAACTCTGGACTTCGGTCAGGGTAGCATTCAGCCGCACGTCATAGTGCTCCAGCGGACTAACCGTCAGGGTCGAGAATTTAGGGTCGCTGAAACCGGCCTGAGAAAAAAGGTCGGTGCCGTTCAGCACAAGTGACCGGTTCTGGTGAATGTTCCGCAGCAACGGGTAGCAGGCGCGGACAAGGTCCTCAAAACCGGCTTCTGTTTTGTAATATACATCGGTCGTGAGGGTAGAGACCGGGGTCTCTGTCAGAAAGTCGTCTTTACAGCCCGCCGCAATCAGTCCGGTAAAGGCAAGGGCGAGTGCGGAGGTCCGGATCGAATATATGAATTTCATGTGAGGGTCTGAATTGGGTTAGAAACTTACGTTAACACCAAGCGTAAACGTCATCGACGGCACATCATCCTGATAAATCGCCGAGTTAAATTCCGGATCAAAACCAATGTATTTCGTGAAAACAAACGGGTTATTCACCTGTCCGTAGACGCGGGCATTGGCCAGTTTCCAGCTACTCATCAGGCTTTTAGGCAGGGTATAGCCAACCGTAATATCCGAAACCCGCAGGAAGCTGGCATCCTGATAGTTGATGGCATTCCGGTAAGGGTTTGCCGCCACTACGCCGAAGTAGGTATTCGACGGGTTATCGCTCCGCCAGTAGTCCAGATTCGCTAACCGGTTATACCGTGTTCCGCTGACTTCGCCCATTGTGCCGGCCAGGGTGCTGTTGTAGTACTGGGTGCCGTTGCGGTAGTAGATGAAAAACGACAGGTCGATGTTTTTGTATTTAAACCGGTTGGTTAATCCGGTCAGGAAGTTCGGCAGCTGCGTACCCAGCACCACACGGTCATCAATGCCTTCGGTTGATGAAATCTGCCCGTCGTTATTCTGGTCAACTACGCGGACCGAGCCCGGCACCTGCTTGTATTTCGTGGCCAGGTCCTTGTCGGCCGTTTGCCAGATCCCGTTAAATTTATAATCGAAGTTGGCCCGGATCGGCTGCCCCACAAACAGCTTATTGCCTTTGTCGACCTGCTGTCCATCCCCGTATAGTTGCAGCAGCTTGTTGCGGTTGCGGGTAAAGGTGATGGTGGAATTCCAGCTGAAATCATTTTTGGCAATGTTCACCGTATTCAGGGTAAGCTCAACGCCACGGTTCTGAATCTGCCCCACGTTAGCCACCACCTGGGAGTATCCGGTTACGGTCGGTATTTTCTGATTCAGAATCAGGTCAACGGTTTTACGGTCATAGAGCTCCAGCGAGGCCGCGATCCGGTTTTTGAAAAAGCCGAAGTCAACCCCGAGGTTATATTCCTTACTCCGTTCCCAGCGCAGGTTTTTGTTTGCCAGGTTGGCGGGCGCAAACCCGTATGCTGCGGTTCCGTCGAAATCATAGCCGGTGTTGAGCAGTGTGGCCTGGGTGCTGTAAGGGTTAATGGTTGAGTTACCGACCTGGCCATAGCTCAGGCGGAGTTTCAGGTTCGAAAAAACGTTGAGGTTCTGAATAAACGCTTCATCGCCAATCCGCCAGCCAAGGGCTACCGAGGGGAAAAAGGCCCATTTATTGCCTTCAGAAAGCTGAGACGCTCCATCAGAACGGCCGGTTACGGTCAACAGGTATTTATCGGCAAACGAGTAATTGATCCGTCCCATAAACGACAGCAGGGAACGTTCTACCAAAGAGCTGTTAATGGCCGTTACGGTACCGGTGTTCAGCGCATACCAGTCCGAATTAAACGGCAGGTCTTTCACCGCGATCTGATACGCTTCGTTGCGCTGGTAAAACGCACTTTGCAGCCCTGTCACCGTTACCTTGTGCTGGCCGAGATCGAGGTTGTAGGTCAGGATATTATCCAGTGTGTAGCTACCCATCAGGCGGCTGTCATACTGTGCCCGGGGTTTAGTACCGATCTGGGATTTTGACCATTGTCCCCGAAAGTCGCCGACACGCTCAGAGGTGTAGGCCGCCGAAATTGAGGTTCTGAAACTTAAGCCCTTCACCGGGGCAAATTCTACATAGGCGTTTCCTAATACCGAAAGGTTGGTTGTCTGTAATTTTGAGGTCTGCGGCTGGATGTCGACCAGCGGGTTGGGCACCTGCTTGTCATTGATCCCCATCCAGTAAGCGTACCCGTCGATGCTGAAATCGCTGTTTTCCGACGGATTGGCCAGATCGCTGTAATAGACCGTACCCGTTGGGCGCGCACGGTAAGCGTTGCGCAGCGATTCCTGCGAACCAACGTTCTGGTCGCTGTAGGAAACATAGGATGTAAATCCTGCCTTAAACAGCTTTCCCAGCTTGCTGTCCAGACCGGCATTCATGTTATAGCGTTTATACCCGGTATACAATACGTTGCCCTCTTCGCTCAGGTAGCCGCCCGAAACCCGGTAAGTTGTTTTTTCGCTGCCCCCCGATACGCTGATATTCTGGCTGGTCTGCACACCCGGACCGGTAATCAGATCTACCCAATCGGTGGTTTTACCGGCCTTGATATTGGCCATTTCGGCGGCGGTAAAGGTAGCGCCGGTAGAGCCTTCCAGTACCCGGTCGGTATACGTTGATTTATAGAACTCCTCGCTGGTCTGTAACCTCAGTTTGTGAGCCGGGACTTTAACCCCGACATAGCTGTCGTAGCTGATCCGTGGTTTACCCGAAAGACCTTTTTTGGTGGTGACGATGATCACCCCGTTCGCTCCCCGTGCTCCGTAAATGGCGGTGGAGGAAGCATCCTTCAAAATATCCATAGACTGGATATCGTTGGGGTTCAGGGTATTCAGGTTCCCACCCATCAGCCCGTCGATAACTACGAGCGGATC
>NZ_MORL01000043.1 GCF_001870735.1 Arsenicibacter rosenii
TCGAGCCAGCGCGACATGGCGAACCAGGCCAGGGGGGAGGCCAGCAGGATGGCGATCAGAATCAGTTTCAGGAAATCTTTCGACAGCAGCATCACAATACCCGACACCGACGCCCCCAGCACTTTCCGGATGCCGATTTCTTTGGTCCGCTGCCCGACCGTGAAGGCAACCAGTCCGTAAAGCCCGAGTCCGCAAATGAGCATGGCGATGATCGAAAAGGCGTTGACGAGCTGCGAGATGGTGGTTTCGGTTTCGTAAAACTGCGCTAGCTGATCGGTCAGAAATTCATACTCAAAGACATCGGTCGGGTAGAGTTTCTGCCAGACCTGTCGTACATGGGCCAGCGTTTGGTCCGGACGGTTGCCCGAGATCCGGATACCGGCTTGCTGGTACATGTTCGGGTAGGAGGCAATGAAGCAGGGGGCAATCGCTTCGTGCAGCGATTTCAGGTGAAAGTCCTTCACAACGCCGACAATTGGCAACGGCACATTCGACAGGTAATACTGCATGGGCTTGCCCAGAATATCGTGCGGATTTTTATAGCCCAGTTTGCGGGCCAGCGTCTCGTTAATGACATACTCCCGGATGGAGTCGCTCGCTACGATATTGCGTCCGGCAATCAGTTCCAGATTGTAGGTACTCAGGTAACCTGCATCCGCCAGCCGTTCGCGGATCGGGTAGGTCTGCCAGTCGGTTTTCGCCCCGAATTTAAACGACCCGCCATTCATCATTTTCGACGAAGGCGGACGGTATTGCAGCGTCACGGCTTTGATGTCGGGATACTGGCTCAGGTTATTTTTCAACGCTTCCCATGCCTGCTTTTCATGGTTTGGCAGATTAATAATCAGCACATTGTCGCGCTTGTAGCCCAGATCCGTCTGCCGGATAAACCGGACTTGCTGCATCACCACGAGCGCCCCGACCAGCAGGGCCTGGCAAACCACAAACTGAAGCACCACCAGCCCCTGGCGCAGCGAATAGCCGTTTGCGCGTGTGTTTACGAACGCTCCCCCTAAACGCCGGAGCGCCAGGATAGGGCTGAAACCAGACAACACAAAGGCCGGATACCCGCCTGCCAGCAACACGACTACAAGCAGCAGAATAAGGATGAACAGCAGAAACGGTCCGTCGGCGTTGAACGATAGCCGGAGATGCACCTGATTATTGAACAGGGGCAGCGCCAGACTGGCCAGTAACATGGCCAGTCCCGTAGCCGTCAGTACAATCAGGCTGGTTTCGAGCAGAAACTGTTTGGCCAGTTGGGGCCGCGAACTGCCCAGTGTTTTCCGGATACCGACCTCCTTACTGCGCCGGAAAGCCTGGGCCGTTGCCAGGTTAACAAAGTTGACGCAGGCGATCAGGACCAGAAAGCCGCCAATCAGCGCCAGCGACCAGAGCAGCGACGGCCGGATAACGCCGCCTGTCCGCTGCGTGTCAAAATGGATGTCGGCCAGTGGCTGAATGTGGAACTGAAAAATGTGGGCCATTTCGCCAAAGTGCTTTTTCGACAGGGCGGGCAGGCTGGCTTCGATCCGCTGCGCCGTGGCAGGATTGGTGTCTTTGGTGGTAAAATACAGGCGGTTGGTACTGACCAGCTGCCCCCATTCGTCCTGATTGTAGTCGGGGTCGAGCTGCCGGAGGGTAGGCATCGAAATGTAGAGGCCAATCTGGTTGTCGGTCGGCTGAATCGGGTCGGCCACCACGCCGGTTACCGTTGCCATCACCTTATGATTGAGCTCAATCGTGCGGCCAACCGGATTGGGTTCGCCGAAATACCGCCTTGCCGACGATTCGGTCAGAACGACGGTATTGGGGTCACGCAACGCCGTTTGCGGATTACCGCTGATCCATTGAAAATCGAAAATCTGAAAGAGCTGGTATTCTGCCAGAGCGGTCTTTTCATGTTCCAGAAAACGGGCCGGTCCGGTTGCGTCTGGCCGGTTAATACTGAGTGTCATCGACTTGTTGACGATCACAAAGGCGGCCTGTTCGACCTGCGGGTATTCCTGCCGCAGGGTTTTGGCCATCGGCTGCGGCGCCTCAGGATAATACTCCACTGAGCCATCTTCGAGGTGCAGGTCAATGACGGCGCGGTAGATGCGGTCGAACCGGCTGTGGTGGCGGTCGGTGCTGAGGTGATGCCGGATAAACAGGAAAATCAGCAGCCCGCCCGTCATGCCAACGGTCAGGCCCAGCAGGTTAAGCCATGTAGAGACGCAATATGTTGCGTCTCTTTGTCTTCGCCACGCAATTTTGAGGTAATTCTGAAGCATAACGTCCGTATCGGTTTCGGCAACCAAGGTACGGACGTTGTTGATTAGCAGGCTGTTAAAGTTTGTTAAACCTGTAGAGACGCAACATCTTGCGTCTCATTTTATCCGAAAAGAGACGCAACATCATTCCGCCCGCAGGCTTTTAACCGGATTGACAACGGCCGCTTTGATACTTTGAAAACTAATGGTAATCAGCGCAATGGCTACGGCCAGCAAACCGGCAGCGGCAAACATCCACCACTCAATGTCGATACGGTAGGCGAACCCTTCCAGCCATCGATGCATGGCATACCACGCCAGCGGGGAGGCCAGCAGGATAGCCATCAGAACGAGCTTTACGAAATCTTTCGACAACAGCGCCACGACACCCGCCACGCTGGCGCCGAGTACTTTCCGGATGCCGATTTCCTTCGTCCGCTGGTGGGCGGTTAACGTCGCCAGCCCGAACAGGCCGAGGCAGCTGATCAGGATCGCCACGCCCGTGGCGAGGTTAATGATCCGCGAGAGTTGCTGCTCTTTCCTGTAAAAATCACCGATGGTTTCGTCGTAGAATTTATACTCGAACGGCATGTCGGGGTAAAGTTTCTGCCACGTCCGGGTGATGGCGCTGATCGTCTTCGGCCAGCTGTCCGAACGACCTGATAGCCTGACATTCAGCATGCTGAGCGACTCCCGGTTGGCCATTAAGGCGATGGGCTTAATTTTTTCGTGGAACGACTGCGCATGGAAATCCTTCACCACACCTACAACCGGTACGGTCCGGTTGGCATCGCCGCCGCTTTCTTTCAGAAAAGCCCCGACCGCATCGGCCGGCCGCGCAAATCCCATCTCCCGTGCCGCCGTTTCGTTGATCACGTATTCGCGGGTGGTGTCGCTCGGTTGCAGGTTCCGGCCGGCCACAAGTGGCATCTGGTACAGCGGAATGTATTCTGTATCAACGTATTTGCGGAACAGATTGAACGAAACAATCCCTTTGCGTGACTTGTATTCGTGGATGTTGCTGCTGTAGCCGCGTGAGGCAGGCTGCGTGCCCAGACTAACCATCGATACGCCGGCAATGTGTTTTAATTCATCCCGCAACGCATCCCGTTTGTCCAGTTTCGTTTCCATCATGGTTTTCCACGGAATCTGCGCCGTAATGATGGCGTCGTGGGCAAAACCCATATCGGCCTGGATAAAATAACGCAGTTGCTGGTTGATGATCAGCGCGCCGACAATAAACAGCTGGGCAATGAAAAACTGAAACACAATCAGCGATTTACGGAGCGTAATCCGTTTCGGACTGCCTTCGATGGCAAAGCCCTGCCCGCGCAGGACGGTTACCGGTTGGAAACGGGCAATGAGCCAGCCCGGATACAGACCGGCCAGGAGCGTAATAAGGATCAGCAGACCGGCCAGGAACAGGACCAGCAACGGCCAGTCGACAAACTCGCGCGCTCCGGCCGGTAACAGGTCGTTATAGTGCCGGAAAAACAAATGCGACAGGCCGTAGGAGAGGGTAAACGACAGGCCGGTGATCACAGCCGTTTCGCCCAGAAACTGGAGAATCAGCGTACGGCGGCGACTACCGAGTGTTTTGCGGATCCCGATTTCACGGGCCCGCTGCGGGATCTGAGCCGAGGCCAGGTTGATGTAATTGATCACGGCCAGCACCAGAATGAACGCCGCCAGCCCCATCAGACCGTACAACACGCTTTTGTCGGCGCGGTGGCCATGTTCGCGGTAGTCGGTGCCGAAATGCAGGTCGGCCAGCGGCTGGAGTTTGTGCCAGCGTTTGGCCCCGCCCCATTTCTTGAAAAACTCCTCTGAATGCTTGCTCGACAGGGCATTGATCTGTGCTTCTACCTGATTGATATCTGCCCCCGGACTCAGGACGGCATACATCTGCGAATCAGAATTGGTGTTGCTCCACTCAGCCGGCTCATACTTGCGCTTGATGGTCGCCAGCGACAGGAATTCCTTTCCCCTGAAATCAGAGAGGAATGGCAGGTCCTGCACCACACCCGTTACCTGTACCGCCAGCGTATCCCAGAGTGTGATGGTTTTGCCGACTACCTGCCGGAGGTCTGTTTTCGGGAAAAAAGCGGTTGCCTGGCTTTGGGTGAGCACAATCTGGTTGGGTTGGTTGAGCGAAACGTCAGGTTTTCCGGCCAGCCACGTATACGGCACCATCCGGAAATAATTGCTGTCGACGGCAATCACCTGATCATCCTCGGTCGGAAACGATTGTGGTTTGCCGCCCGGTTGCGGGACCTGAATGGTTTCTACCCACGTCAGCCGGAGCGGCACGACCCGCTCTACCCCACCAATCTGTTGCCGCACCGCCTCCGGCATCGGCAGCGGAATGCCGGGGTTGCCTTGTTCTTTGCCGTCGAACACAAAACGGCTCACAGCACGGACAATCCGGTCGCGGTTGGGAATCCGGGTATCGAAGCCGAATTCAAACGACACCAGCTGGTAGATAATCCAGCAGGCACTGACGCCGATTGATAAACCGACCATGTTCAGGCCGGTAAACAGCCGGTTACGCCACAACTGACGGCGCGCAATTTTGATGTAGTTACTGATCATAACGAGACTAAGCGAAAAAGGCGGTGAATACGGTTCGTTGTGTCTGGATCGGGCCAGTGGCCGCATCAGTTTCAGGGCACTGAGCGCAAACCGGCGGTCGGCGGTGACCTTGCCGTGGGTCTGCACCCAGTAATCGTACAGTTCCAGCAGGTCGCCCTCCACTTCTTCCAGCGTGTCGGGGTGCCCAAAGGTTTTCAGGAGCCAGCTGGCCCAGCGCGGCGGCGTTTGCATGTTTTAATGGATAATGAGCAATGGAAAATGAGTAATGAACAATGAAAAGGATATAGCGGATAAATGAGTAAGTGTCTTATTGACAGTGGGTTGGTGGCTTGATTGGGGGCGGTTCCATTGTCCATTACTCATTATACATTATCCATTAATAAGCTGGGGCGGCAGCGCATTCCAGAGCTGATCCCGTACTTGTTTGACTTCGGCAAGGGCTTTGCTGCCGGCCGTGGTTACGGTAAAGTACCGCTTCCGGCGACCACCGCGCTCGGCCGTGGCCCCGCCCATGGCCGAGGAGAGGAACCCTTTTTCTTCGAGCCGCTGCAACGTTGTATGTACGGTACTGAACCCGACACTCCGGCCGGTTTTCTGCTCAATTTCCTGTGTAATGGTGACGCCGTAGGCCGACTCACCCAGGATGGCGACAGTAAGCAAAACCACTTCTTCAAACTCGCCGAGGAACGCACGTTTCATGGGGTTGGTATTTATTCCGATAATGTCGATCAAATGTGGTGCCAGTAAACGAAAAGTGCCCGTACGGCATGTAAGGGCACTTTTTCTGAAATACGGTCGTCCGGTAACGGACATTGGTTGTTCTATTGCGGACAGGCCGGTTAATGCTTCAGCCAGTCGGAAAAGCTACGCGGTTTATAGGTGAGCCAGCTGTAAATAAACGCCAGCACGCAGTTAATGAGCAGCCCGCTGCCGATGATAGCCACCTGCCCGTTCAGAGCAGTTGCCCGGGTGAACATGAACCCTGTAATAAGAAAGACCAGTGCCATAACCGGTGCAATACACGCTTTAATCCATTTCTGCATGACCCAATGTAGCTGATTTATGTACAAAAGACAACGCAGGGTAAACTCTCCTCATTTGCTGAGCCGCTGCCGGATTTCGCGTTCGAGCCCATCGAATGGCAGGTTATAGGCAACGATCCGCCGGTTTTTGTCGAGCAGGATCGTATCGTGCCAGCCTTTATACAGATACGCGTCGAGCGTAGTTGCCTGTTCAGCGACCGCACCCAGCCGCCACGGGTACTGCTGCCGGATTTTCGTTATCAGTTCCGGCGCATTTTCAACATCCTTTAGCAGAAAATCTGCACCGATGCTGAGAATGGTTAATCCTGCGGCCTGATACTGCTTGTGAAGGCGAGTCAGCCGTTTGTGGTGCGTATCGCGGTCAACGCCAAACAGAACGGTAAAGTCAATGAGCAGCAGGTCGCCGGGGAGTTTCGAAAGCGTAATGCTGTCGTTGCCGGTTACCGACTTCAGGGTAAAGTCCGGTGCCTGTTGCCCCGGCCGGTTGTGCTCCAGCTTTTGTTGGATTATCTGATACGAAGGCAGGGCCTGAAATGCAGACAAGGCATCGAAGGCTTTTTTGGTTTCGGCAAACGAGGCCATCGGAAAATTAGCCGCAAACAAATACCAGCTGGACGGGGCGGTCGGGTGGTCGAGGATATGTTTTCGGAGCAGGTACTCCGCACCGGCCCGCAGTGAGTCGGTAAACTGCTCAAAGCTGCCGGCATGCAGGGAGTCAAGGGGCAGATTGGTCATCCGCTCAACCCGCAGCGCTTCCTGCTCTTCGGCCAGTTCATGGTCCTGCTGCAGTTTTTGCCGCCAGATGTCTGTACTGAAAGAACCGGTGAACAAGGGGGCTGGCAGGTTAACGGGATCAATCGCGACCGAAATGGCAGGGGCATCGATAAACAACTGAACGTCTTCGGGGTAGTCGTCGATCCAGATGTAGGCCGGGCAGGGCTCATCGACGGTGATCGTAAAAATGGCATGCCGGTTTACCACAAACGCCGTGTCAAAAAACATCTCCCGATCACGCGGCTTCACAACAATCCGGGTTTCGCGGCCCTCCCAGCTGGCGGGGTAAAAACAGTCAATGCGGCTGGTCAGTTGGGCGAAGGCCCCCGTGAGCGACAGGCAAAGCAGGCCGAGAATGGTGTAAACGTACGTCATCATATCCGGTGTATTATCCGGTTACAATAACGTACGTTTACAACTTCTGATTATGCGGATGGATAGCGATAACCCAAAGAAATCATAGTCATCATTCAATCATACCAGGCATAACCAAAGAAATCATAGTCATCATTTAATCATACAAATCATCGTCATTCGCTGGCTTTCTTGTCATCGTTGCTGATCCGCTTTTTCTGGCGCTGACCACCGCTCATTTTCCCGAATTCATACTTCAGGTTGATCCGCCAGCCGCGACGGTACATGGCCACATCGGTGACCTGATTGAAATTCGGGCCGGTGAAGGTGTTGGCCCAGCCGATGGTTTTGTTGAACGGATTGTCGTAGCCGAAGCCAATGGTTCCTTTTTTCTTCAGCACTTCTTTCTGAACCACCACATTGTAGAACCCGAAGCCACCGAATGTGCCCTGCAGCCCGACGCGGTTTGAGTTGTAGAAGCCGAAGAACTGGGCCTTAATCCCCTTGCCGAAATCGACGCTGGAGTTGAGATTCAGGCGGTACATCCAGTCGGCGTTGCGGGTTTTAAGTTCGGCACTTTCCAGTACGTTGTAGAAGAGATTCAGCGAGCCGTTGACCGACCATTGCTTCATTAGTTTGGTGTTGGCGCTCAGGTTCACCCCATAGGCCGAGTTCTGGGCCACGTTCTGGAATTTAAACGTCTGTACGCCCTGATTATCAACCGTGCTGACGTTCTCAATAGCGTTGTTAGTCTGCCGCAGGAAGAACGACGCGTTCAGGCTCGTTTGTTTGATCGAAATGCTGTAATTAGCTTCGATCGAGTGGGTCAGCTCCGGTTTCAGGTAGGGGTTACCCCCATACCGGTTTTTCGAATCGGCCTGATCGACGTACGGATTCAGGTAAAAATACTGCGGCCGCTGAATCCGCTGGGTGTAGCTCAGGCGGATCTGCTGGTCTTTTTTCAGGCTCCGCGACAGGCTGATGTTCGGAATCACGTTGCCGTAGTTGTTCGAAAACGCCGCTGTCCCGTTCAGGAAGTTAGCCTGAATCATGGTGTATTCGTAACGTGCTCCAAGGTTAACGCCCCAGCCTTTTTTCGGATTGCGGCTATAGACCATGTACCCCGATACCACCTGCTGGCCATAGTCAAACACGTTGGCCAGCGACGGGATTTCGGTAAACCGGTCGGAGCCTTCGACCGCCGACGAAATGCGGTAATCGCTCTTGATTTGCCGCAAAATACCCTTAGCACCGATCTCCAGTTTGCTGATGCTGTCGAGCGGGTTGGTGTAATCCAGCTGGAACGTGCCTTCCTGATTGTTGCCGATGTTCAGGCTCTTTTCGCGGTAATAAATCGTGTTGTTTCTCTTCAGCAGGTTCGACCAGTAATCGCTGTCTTCGCCTTCGAAGGAGTACATGGCCAGAAAATTCAGTTCGCGCTTCGGTTTTTTAAACAGGTGGGTATAGTCGAGGTTAACCGTTGCCCCCGCCCAGTCGTAGGTACGGCTCATGTCCCGGCGGTACTGCTGGCGGATGGTACTCTGGAAGTTTTCGACAAAATTCATGTCGAAGTTATTGGTGTTCAGTCCGTTGTAGTAATTGATGCCTGCCCCGATCCGGTTCAGGGTATCAATGTCCCAGTCGACATTGAAGTTGGCGTACAGGTTGCGGCCGTTGCCGGTTACCCACTGATCCTGCCGCTGAGTCAGCACCGAGTCGGCGGCCGTAAACGACCGGCGCATCAGAATCGACCGTTTGTTTTTCCAGTCGTTGAAGCCGCCGCTGGCAGAGAGCGATACGTTTTTCATCCGGTGGTTGATGCTGGCGTTCTGCCAGTTGTTCCACTGGCTGAAATTCGGGCTGATGGAGCCATTGGTGCCTTGCAGGGTGTTTTTCTTCGTGATGATGTTGATGATACCGGCCGTTCCTTCGGCGTCGTATTTGGCTGAGGGGGTGGTGATTACTTCGACCTGCTTAATGATGTCAGCGGGAATCTGCTTCAGCGCGTCGGACAGGCTGCGGGCTACGATGCTCGACGGTTTGTTGTTGATCAGGACCTTGATGTTGGAACTGCCCCGCAGCTGCACATTGCCTTCGATATCGACCGCAATAGACGGGATTTTTTTCAGAACGTCGGTGGCGTCACCGCCTTTGATGCTGATGTCTTTTTCGGCGTTATACACCATCCGGTCCGACTTCTCTTCGAAGAGCATTTTCTGCTCGGTTACCGTCACTTCGGCCAGTTTCTGTACCGACTGGCTAAGTTTGATAATCCCCAGCTCAACCTCTTGTCCGTCGATAGCCCTGACGTTTTTCAGCGTTTTGGTCTCGTAGCCCATAAACGAAATCTGAACGTCGTAGCTGCCCTGCACAATTTTGGTAAACGTGAACCGGCCCTGTTCGTTAGCCGTAACGCCCTCCTGAATTTTGCCCGCTTTCAACAGGGCGACTGTAGCAAATTCGACCGGTTTGTTGGCCGTTGAGTCGAGCAGCAGGCCCGTGATTTTGGTTTGTTGAGCCAATACAAGGTTGGCGCTGCCCACCAGCGTGAGCAGGGTGAATAGAAAACGTGTCATGAGATTACGCCGGAAGGCGATTAGTATTTGTTGTTTTACCTACAGGGTGCGGAAGTAAGCAAAAGACGAGTGAGGTGGGGAAACGTTGCAGGGTGTGGTGGAAAAAAATATATTTCTTTGCCCGCCCCCCCTTTAAAGGGCGAAATCCGGCTGTTTACCTCACCCCTTGCCCCTCTCCTGTTTTCAGGAGAGGGGGTGTTTGCCAGGACTTTAAGTCCCTCCCCTTAATTTAAGGGGAGGGGTTGGGGTGGGGTAAAGAAGAAAAGCACACATTACCCGCTTACTTCGCTTTACGGATGTAGATATTGCCGTGCATGTTTTTCATCATCACCTCGCGGCCGCCACCGTTGACCTTGCCCTGTACCCAATCATCGATGCTGACTTTATACATGCCATTTTCGGTGCTGCGGTTTGATTTTGGCTGGCTTTTGTCCACATCTACGTCGAAGTCGCTGTAGATTTCGCCGCGGTCAGATTTGAGCTTTGTGTTGAATTTAGCATTGGCCGGAAACGTCACGTCGATGTTGCCGTTGAGCGTCGAAAACGCCATAGGTGTGTCGTTGTTCACGTTTTTAAAATTGGCCTTCAGGTTGCCGTTTATGGTATTGACCACGGCCGAACCGGATACATTATTGAGGGTAATCGGGCCATTGACGTTTGAGATCTCCAGCTCGCCATTGATGTTTTCCACTACAATATCGCCGTTATTAATCGTGTGTAGCTTCAGCGAGAAGTTTTGCGGGACTTTGATGTCCAGCTGCATGTTGCTCTTAAACGACTGCGTTGAGACCTTTACGTTGTTATTGCGTTCTTCAGCCGACAGTTCAATGCCGCCCCGCGTCGAAATTTTCTTCATACCCGTGGCGAGCTCATCTTCCCGGCCTTTGTGTTTGCTCTGGTCCGACCGTTGAACCATGGCGGCGTCTATAATAACATCTTTACCGTTGTGTGGCTGCACGTGGATGGAGCCGTTGATCAGGCTGGCTTCCAGCCGTCCCGGTTTGCCGGGGTCGGTCAGGGGCACAACCAGCTGTTCCTTAATGTCGTTCTGTGCCTGGAGGCTGGTACTCATCAGCAGGGCCAGGCCTGCCATTGCGGTGGTTATTGCATTCATTTTCATGTCGTTTCAGGATTGTTTTTTGAGGTAAATGTTGCCATTGAATGTTTCGAACCGTAGTGTCTGGCCACCACGACCGATCCGTATATGCGAATCCTTATTGAGTTTATAGACGGTTTTATCGCCTTTCTGCTCTTCGTTTTTCGTTACCTGTGCCGGTAAGACAGCCACATCGGGAAAGTCGGTATAGAACTCGCCGTGGAAGGTTTTAAACAGACAGTCGGCCGACAGGTTGTTGGGGTACGTAATTTTGATGTTGCCGTTCAGCGTATAGTACGACGACTGGTCGGGCGGCGCGGTCAGGTAATTGGCTTCTACATCGCCGTTGATGGTCCGGAGTTTGGTAGCGCCTTTAATGTTAGTTAGCCGGATGGCCCCGTTTACGTTATTGGCCTGCATTTTTCCATTGACATTCGCAACGGTTATATCACCACCGTTCACGGTCGAAACGGATAAGTTGAGTCCGTAAGGCACTTTTACCGTAAAATCGAGGTGGTAGTGATAGTCGATCCGGCGGTAATTGTCGCGGTTCCGGTTCCGGTTCGGGCGCGAATCGTATGGCTCGGCAATGTAGGCAATCAGGCTGTCGGCATTCTGGTCAAACTGGAGCAGAAACTCCCGTTTGCCCTGTTCGACCAGTTCGTCGGTTTTGGCCGAGATTTTTTTGTCGACTTCCAGCACGATTTTATCACCCGCATAACCCTCGACTTTGATAGAGCCGTTGATGTTGTAGATGGCCAGCGTGCTGTTTTCGGCTGACTTTGAGAGCGTAAACTCCCGCTTGACCTGTTCTTTGAATTCCGGATTCTGTGCGTTGGACCGGGTACAAGCTACCACCAGTCCCACCAAAAGGGGGATGTACGAGAGAAACATTAGTATTTGTGTTTAAGTGTTCCTGAGTAAGACCGGGCTGATCCGGTTTGTTGCCCTGCCCTTGTTTAAGGCCCCTCCCCTTATTTCAAGGGGAGGGGTTGGGGTAGGGTTATTTTACGACAAGTCCTTGATTGTCTGTTCAATCTTAGCCTTAACCAGATCGTTGAGCCCATCCTGTTTGAGCATTTTTCTGAAGCCTTTGATGGCGCGTTTTTCCTGTAGCTTAGCCATTACATCAGCCATCGCGACCTGCACCATCGGCGATTCCTGCCGGGGCAGCGACTGCACCAGCCCCTCCCGGACGTGCGGATCATCGGCATACTGTACCAGCGCTTCGAGCGTTACCAGCCGGACGTTTACGTTCGGGTCGTTGTTGAGCGTCGTAAGCAGGGCATCTGTGACCTGCCGGTTGGCGTCGCTGATTTCCTTTGTATAGCTCACCGCCCGGAGCCGCTCGCTGGCCGAGGGGTTGTCGAGCAGGGAAAGCATCATCATCTGCCGCATCTGCTGCACCTGATTCGACAGGGTATCAATCTGCTGCTGATAGGCTACAGACGGAGCCTGCCGCTGGCTGAACCAGAACCCCGCCAGTATACCGACGGCCAGAACACACAGGCTATAGGCCAGCTGAAACGCGGGTTGTGCCGGCCACAATGCCTTCAGCTTTTCCAGCCAACTCCGGGCTGATGCCTGCTTTTCAGCGCTGACGGTCTCTTTATACGTTTCGAGCATGGTATAAAAGTTACCCCGCATCGACTCCGCCGGAGCTGGTGAGGGCAGGTTGCCCATCATTTGCCAGAGTTGCTGACTTTGCTGGTACTCGCGCCGGCAGTCGGGGCATCCGGCCAGATGGGCATCGATGGCCTTACGCGCTGTATCCGGTATCTGATCACTAAGCCAGCCTGTTAACCGTTCGTTTGCCTGTTCACAGTTCATGGGCTTTCGTTCCGTTTTCAATGGTAAAAAAATGTTTTTTCAGTTCGTGCAGCGCCCGATGGACCCGCACCTTAATCGCCCCTTCCGATGTTTGCAGCACGCGGGCAATTTCCTCGTACTTCAGTTCCTGAAACCGGCTCAGAATCAAGACTTCGCGGTATTCAGGGCTTAGTTTGTTCAGGGCCCGCTGCAGCGTATCGATTTCCTGCCCTTTTTCCAGCTGCTCGTCGGCCGGCATCCCGCCCCCCAGCTTATCCGCGAAATCGTTGACATCGTACTGAAACGATGATCGTTTCGTGTATCGGGCTGAGTCGTTGAGCACATTGCGGGCCAGGTGATACATCCAGGTTCTGAATTCGCCGTCGCCGGTAAAGGTGTGCCGGTATTTCAGCATGCGGTAAAACACCGTCTGCACCATGTCTTCGCAGGCATCGGCCTGCGCAGTCATGTGGTAAAGGAAAGCGAACAGCGGGCGGTGGTAACGCTCAAAGAGCAGTCCCATCTTGTCGAGGTCGCCGGCCTTGACCTTAAGCATCAGTGCGTTATCCGATAGCGCGTTCAACCGTATTTGTTGTTTTTGGGTGATTTGTACGTGGAAACCGGGGTAATTCCGAAAGGTTACAGTAAAACTGAAATTTTTTTTCACAGGGCGGGAAATGATAGGGGAAAATAAACAAATGTTGCGACAAGCCATGCTTGTCGCAACAGAAAAAGCGCATACGGCCGTATTATTCCTGCTTCCGCGTCCAGCGGTCGCTGCCGAAAGCAAGCAGGCTGGTGATCCTGCCGTCGGGGCTGGTTTCAAATAGGAAGGGATCGCCACCGTCGCGGGTAAAGAACGTAAGGCCTGCTTCGGGCAGCAGGGTATAGCTGTCGCCGTTCCAGACCTGAGTGACGAGCAGCCCTTTTCCGCTGACGGTAATATGCAGCTCAGGCTTTTTGTTGCCATGTCCTTCATACCGGCCGGCGAGCCTCGCCAGCTGCTCGGCCGGCAGTGGCACCACTTTTTTAACGACCGGTTTGAAGGACGGCCAGTTGTACTCAGCCGAAATGCCCCGCAGAACCTCATACACCAGGTCCATGCCATTATCGGCATTGGTCATTACGACGGCCCCCTGGCCGGTATTGGCAAAGGCGTAGATAAAACACCGGAAGCCTTCGTTACCACCTCCGTGTCCGAAAGCCAGTTTGTCCTCCTGTCCGCCCAAACCCGGCCCGAGTCCGTAACCGCCGGATTGCGGGGTCAGCATTTGCCGGGTCATTGCCTGTGACAGCAGTCCGCCCTGTTGGCTGCGGAAGGCCTGCTGTATGTGAAGAAGATACGTTGCCAGATCGGTAGGGGTGGTCCAGAGACCGGCAGGGGCAAGTTCGGGGTAGACATGGTGGTTGCCGTTGATCTTTGCGCCTTTGCCGTCATGGCCGGTGGTCGCTTTGGTAAGCAGATGCGCCGGTAAAGGTTGGGCAAATGTACTGTGCTGCATGCCCAGCGGTTTCAGAACGGCTTGTTGCATGTAGGTCGCAAACGGCTGACGGGTAATGTCTTCGGTCAGCTGCTGAATAACCATATAGCCGCCACCGGAATACCGCCAGCGGGCACCAGGTACCGTATCGGAGCGTACGGCGGGGGAATTGGCCGGGGCTTCCCCGTTCAGGATCTGCCGGACTGCCGGCAGGGGTTTTCCCGGAAGATACCCGCCGAATCCATGAACGTTTAGCCCTGAACTGTGCGATAATAGCTGACGGAGGGTCACCGGTTTCTGCGCCGTAAACCGGGAGTCAGGTATTTTCCAGCTGGTCAGGTAGGTATTCACGTTGCTGTCCAGCGCGATTCGGCCTTGTTCGGCGAGTTTGAGCACACCAAGGGCAGAAACCGGCTTGCTGACCGACGCTGCCTGAAAAAGCGTTTCCGTTGTGGCCGATTGCAGGCTGTCGGCGCTGAGGTGTCCATAGGCTTTTGCCCATTCAAGCTGGCCGTTGTTGATAACGGCAATGCTGACCGCCGGTACGTGATAGTATCGCATCCGGTCAGCAAGGGTATAGCGTTGGGCCGGCTCACCTGCCAGTTCGACCGATGGAACAAGACCATATTCGACGTGCCGGATACGCTGCAAAACCTGTGCAGGCTGACCAAAACCATACGGAATCAGCCACAGCAGGAGCAACATCAGCGCAATGACCTGCATCAGAAGGTATTTCATCATCATGTTCGCGAAGTTTCTGGCAAAACTACCCCGCCTGTCAGCGGCCGTGGCCGAAATGGGGTGAACCGCGCCGAAAATGGGATGAATTATTCGGATCGCAGGGACGATACCGGGTTTCT
>NZ_MORL01000044.1 GCF_001870735.1 Arsenicibacter rosenii
ATTGGCATCGTAGTAGGTGGTTAGGAGTTCTGTACTGTTACTTCTTCCGGGTAGTAATGAGCAAAAAGAGCGTTTACTTTTTCCTCAAACCACTTTTGTTCGTCGGGCGTCGGTGGTCTTACCTTGTCTTTCAATCGTTTGATCAATGACCACCCGCGTGCTGTTCCGAGCTCCTTTTCTGCCGCTTTCGTAATCACAGTTCTTCCTGATTTCGGCAGGCGGTCATATTTGCTTATCAGCTCATCGTCCAAGAATCTCATAGTTTTTGGCCGTTTATCAACTTTTTTGCTTTGCCGTTTACAAAAAGTTGGTATAATTGTGGTGAATTGTTGGAACAATATTAAATAATATTCTCTAACATTTCAATACAATTTTCTAATAAAAAATCACTAAACCTGATTTATAAACCATAAAATCCTGTAAAACAGCACATTAGCTTTTGATAAAAATATGGAGACAGAGAATACAAATATTGAACCTAAGCCCAAAAAAAAGTCTTACAAGTGGCTTTTGTACGTAATCGGAGCGGTGGTCTTGATTAACATTATCGGGCAAATTATAAATTCCAGTAAAACAAGCGAACAGAAGGCCAGAGAATCCGAGACTGAAATCCATAACAAGTTGGTAGAATCTAAAGAAGATTCTCTAACCAAGGCGTACATTATCTCTAAGCGAGTTTTAAAGCAGAGCCTAAAAGATCCAGACAGCTATGAAGAGATCAACGCTGAAAAGTTTTTTGTCAAGCCTGATTTAAACAGCAAAACGCCTTCACCTTACATTCAAGTAGTAATCAAGTACCGTGCGAAGAATAGTTTCGGTGCCTTCAACATAGAACGGCGTTATTTCAATTTCAATAAAGCTATGGGCTTAACAGAAACAGAGAAATTAGACTAAAGCTTAAATACCTGAAGTATGAACTCAACCATTAATGAGCGAATAGTCAAGCTTATTGAGACATTGAAAATGTCTAATAATGCTTTTGCAAAGTCGATCGATAAATCATCGACCGCGATAAATTACATCTCTGATGGTAAGGGGAAACCCAGTTATGATGTATTAGAAAGCATCTTTAAAAGATACCCTCAGGTTAGCCGGGATTGGCTTCTTATGGGTGAAGGTGAAATGTTCCGAACTTCAGCTCCTGTTAACAAACCTGTTGACGGCGGTGATTTCGGCGAGCGTGTTTTAATGGAAGTGCGGCGACTGTTTGAGGAAGAGCTGAAGGAGAAAAATGCCCAGATAGCAAGTCTCAGTCGCATGCTTGAAATGACACTGGGAAAGTCTAAAGGTGTCTCCAGCAGCCAGGTTGTATCACAAGGAATCAGAAACACTCCCTTTCAGGTCATTCAGGGCGCTGAGTTGGGGTGGGTTTTCAAAAAATTCGGCTCATAAGCCGGTTTTTTTGTTCCTTTGAGGTACAATTTGGGGTACACCAATCTGTCAAGCGCAGACAATTGGCTCAAAATCAATATATTATAAGGCAACGATTCGAATCTATCGCGGTTCCAGCAATCCCGTCCGGACCGCAAACTTTAAAAAACCCCGTCAAACGTAACGTTTGACGGGGTTTTCTGCTTCCTAGGGCACTTCCGAATTCCATCACACACACAAAAGGTATTCTGTACTTCCGAAATTCTTACGACATGAAAACCTCGATGAAGGTCATTATCAAGGACGACTACGTAAAGAAAGATGGTACCTCTCCCCTCTATCTTCAGGTGTTTATCAATCAGGAAATGATCCGTTTCCCGCTCGATATATCGTGGCCACCACCGTTTTTTGACAAGTCGGCCGGACGGCTGAAGGCACGCAGTAAAACCGACAAAGACCTTTCTGACTACCAGATTATCATCCAGAGCAAACAGGGCCGAGTTAATGAAATATTCAAGTACTACCGGCTCAGTGAAAAGCCGCTGACGGTTGAGATCCTGAAAAAGGAGTTTTACAACTTCCGGCTGAAGCAGGACTTTCTCGACTTCTGGAACCGTGAGATGGAAGACAGATATAGACGTAGAAAAATCGAAAAAGGGACGTATGTCTGCCATTCCGCCTCACTCTCAAAACTGAAAGAGTTCAGAAGTACAATTGCATTCGGCGAACTAACCCCTAAACTTCTGGAGAACTACCGGGCATGGCTAAAGACCAAGAAGAAGAATGCAGCCACAACAATAGAGAAGAACATGAAGGACGTGCGCACGTACGTAAACCTTGCCATTCAGGACGGCATTGTAATAGACAATCCGTTCAAGGTAGTTAAGGTCAGGCATATAGAAACCGTGCCCGATGTGCTGAGTATTGAACAGGTACAGCAACTTATGGAGCTTTATGAGGCGGCATCGACTCCTGAGAACTGGAAACGTGTTCTACAGCACTTTCTTTTCAGTTGCTTCACAGGCCTGCGTATATCTGATATTATGCGCGTCAAGGCCGATAATATCATTGACGGCCAAATCATCTTTAACGCTTACAAAACCCGTAACAAAGTGGCCAAAACCGTTTGTATTCCACTGCACGAAATTGCATTACGGTATATCACCGCCAATGTTGGTAAACTTTTCGATACATTCACTGATCAACACTGCCGCAAAATTCTAAAACAAATAGTAAAAGCTCAGAATTGGAAAGTCAGGATCGGAACGCACACGGCTCGTCATACTTTCGGAACCACGTTTATCGAGTTGGGTGGTGATGTTGTAACTCTAAAAGAGTACATGGGTCATGGTAAAATCCAGACGACGATGAAATACGTCCACCTATCTGAAAGACGTAAAAGAGAGCAGATCAATGTTTTCGACCGATTTAAAAAACAGTAACCGTATCTAAAAACAGATATAGGTCACTGTCTGAGGAGTGGATATAGCTGAAGGCAAAAAGTTCTGTATCTACGTAACTATAAGAAACCCCGATTACACTGTGATCGGGGTTTTCTTTTGGGCTACACTTTGTACAATTCAACTTCGCAGAGCACCGTTTGGCGGTCCATGATAATGCTGGCCTTGATTGATCCTACCAGATAATTAACCCCTCGAATGTGGACTTTCTGCCGGAAGGAAAAGCGGGCAAGGTCACCCGGCGTCAGGTGAACTATTTTCTTCACCAGAAAGGTGCTTTCCCGCATGGCTTCATAATTTGACCAATAGCGGTCGACAAGGTTGTTGGCTCCATGCCAGGCTAACCGGACGTTACCGTACTGATTCGTAGCAGTTGGAACGCCGCTGATGACTCCGTTCCAGAACAGAAGTTTCGGGCTGCCTGACTGACTGCTATCCTTATTATTGACGGAAATGCCAGCCTGCTGAATTTTTGCCAGTCCGCTGGTGGCGTCGGTGTTGAGCGTTGAAAACCGTGAACGCACCGGCAGGATACTACCACCTTGGTTGAGCGAGGTTTCTGGCGTGATGTATTTGTCGAAATCGGCCGGAACCGGATTCATCAGCAGGTCATTGCTGTCGATTTCATAACCGAGATCGAGCCGGTTAATAAGCTCAGGAATTTTGGTGTGGTTTGGAAACGCCTTATTTGTCCAGTCAATGACATGCTGAGTACTGATGATATCTTTCGCAAAGTCTGCAGTCAGAATCCTGTTCCAGGGATCGAATTCAAGGTACAGGTTGAACAGGAGCCGAAGATTTAAGATGAGCTCAGGCATGGTCATTGCCGGCAGGTGATTGGTGTAGCTGAGCGTGGTGGCGCCATCGAGCGCATATTGATTGAACAATAAAAGCCGTGATAAGGTAGGGTCCGTAAAGAAATCACCGGCAAAGCGGAAGTTTGCCAGTTGGGCGAACCGGTTAAACAACCATTTCAGATAGATCATCGGTACCCGCGCATTGGGCAGAAACGCGCTTCCGTTCCAGTTGTTGACGGTACCGCTATAGCTGACGGTGGTATTGTTCCCGTAAAACGAAGGGTTAATCACCGATGGAAAGAAATACTTTGTACCGGCGTCGGTAAGGCTCGGATTGACCGCCGGCGATGCCGGTACCGGCTCACTGCCAAGGTCAAGCATTTCGTTTAGCCTGGTCTTCTGGAGGTCAAAGAAGATCTCACCCAGGTTATGGGTGTAGTACAACGAAAAACCTTTCTCATTTACCTCTATGATCCGGATAAACCCGCGCTCGATCTGCTCGCCGAACAGGTACTTTTCGGCACGGTATCGCCGGTTGTCGTAACCAACCTTCGGGTCATAGAAATAGCCGAGTATTCGCCGGTTGCGGGGCGTCGACGGGACGGTAAACGGATACACACGGGCGCCCTGGATCTCGCTCATGTCGAACAACGGGTTGAACGTTTCCAGTGAGAACGCGGTATCGGATGCCAGGTCGAGCGATTGACCTTCAATTCGGATGTCTATCATTTGAAGTTTGAGGCGTTGACAACAACGTCGATTTGGTTATTCACGTTGATGATGTTCTGCACACTGATTGACAGGTTCTTGGCCGCAATCTGGGACAGGTAGCTGTTTGAGGTGTCGAGCTTCATCGAAATAGTCTGGAGCGTACCGATTACGTTGTCGATGCCGGCCACCGTTGCTTTGGTATTATCGGCAATGCCGGACATCAGCTGCTGAGATTTCTCAATCTGATCATCGGTCATGGATACCGTCTCAGCCATTGACCCGTTGGTCGTACTGCTATACTCGCTGTCGTTAGTGCTCTGGGCGTTGTCACTTTGTGAGTAGGCCGAACCACCGCCACCACTATCACCGGATTCGGCCACATCGGCTTCGGTACCATTCAGATACATTTTGCCGAAACGGGTTGGCTGAAGGTACGTGTCGTAACTGCCGCCATCTGATCCGGCGATGCCACCACGCCGGTAAATCTTTGCGCCGTTCTGATGCAATGAGCTATGCAGCAACCGGTCAATAACCGGCTTATTGTTCCGGTAGGTATTCCGGGACAAAATCATGATTGGTTCACCCCCTTCGAGCTCACCGATTTCTTCACCGGTATCGCGGCGGGTCATGGCAATACCGGCATCACCATAAGCACGGCCGTGTAACGGGCCTTCCGGAACACCGGCGTTCCGGACATAACCACCACGGCGATACTCCGGTGGTTTCTGGGATTTAATGATCCCGATCTGAATGGCAGCCATCGCCGCCGAAGCTGCTACCCCGATCAAACCGAGCGGGAAACCCATCGTTGCCATAGATTTCAGGGCGGCCATTGCAGCATTAATCAGCGCCATCGCAATTTGCAGAGCCTGATCCCGTTTCCAGGCCTTGAGCTTTTCGGCTTTCTCTTTCTCAGCGGCTTCTTTATTCAGCCGTTCGACTTCTTTGTCATATTGCTCTTTGCTGATCTTACCCTGATCGTACTGAGCCTTCCAGCTAGAAACCTGCGTGTCTTTCTCTTTCTTGATTTTAGCCAGCTGAGAATCGAGGTATTTTTGGTTCAGCGTTTGCAGCGAACCGACAATCTGCGAGGCTACCTGTAAGGTTTCCTGACCTTTCTGGGTAAAATCCTGAAGCTGCTTTTGATTTTTGGCAGCATCGTTTTTCAGCTTATCATTCAGGAAGCCCATGAAGGCTGTGTAATCGCCTTTCATAAGTCCGTTCAGGGCGTCGAAAAACTGTTTGTTGTTTTCCTGACGTTTCTGATTGGCTTCCTGCTGCAGCTGAACTTTATCCTGCTGTAGCTTGGTCTCGTTTTCTTTCAGCTGAGCCGTTAGCCGGGCGTCAATCGCTTCGATGGATTGCTTACGGCGGTCGGTGTCCTGAATACTCTCTTCGATCCGGGCTTTTTCTTCGGCCGCTTCACGCTGGAGCTTTTGGGTTTTGTAGCGGGCTTCCAGTTCGAGCAGGTTTAGTTTTGCCTGATACTGTTGCTGGGCGTTGTCTTTTGTGAGCGCCAGCGACATATTGGCCTTGGCCACTTCGGCCTGATAGGTATTGTCGAACAGCTCTTTCTCTTCTTTATACTGCTGATCCCGATGCTGTTTGTTGCGTTTAGCTTCTTCGTCCTGCTGTTTCTTTTTGGCGGCATCGACGTCGGACAGAAATTTGTCGTTCAGCTGCCGGAGCATTTCGGCTTTCTGGTTCTCGTCGGTTACCGTTTTTTTGATATAGGCTTCGTCTGGACTTGCAACAGAATATTGGAGAATATTCTTAGGCCGCCATCGAGGAAGTGTAAAAATAAGTTTCCTGTTGATTGGGGGTGCGGTAGCCCAAAGCTGAATGTTTCCGCTGACGGTTGTACCACCCTTCAATATACCGCTCAGGCGGCCCTGTCGAAAGTGGCTAGCCGAGCTGCTGCCCACGTCGTAAAATGAGCGTGATTGACCAGCTCACTTTTAAGCGTTTTAAAGAAGCTTTCGGCCACTGCGTTGTCCCAGCAGTTACCCTTACGACCGCCGGGCGGCCCCGTCATACTTTGGTCAACAGGCAAGTCTTTCAACTCATTGCGAAACTCGGTGCAGGCGTATTGAACCCCACGGTCTGAATGAAACATCAACTTACCATCTATCGCTCTGTTTTTAAGTGCCATATGCCAGGCTGCCACGCTGGTATCCATCGCTTTTAAGCTTACACTCATAGCCCAGCCAACGACTTTCCGATCTGCCAAATCCAAAATTACAGTTAGGTACAACCAGCCCTCTTGGGTGGGAATGTAAGTAATGTCTGACACCCATTTTTGGCCGGGCTTGTCTGCCGAAAACTCCCTATTCAGCAGATTTTTAGCCACTGGGTAATCGTGCTTCGAGTCGGTCGTCTGCACGCGATACTTTTTGTAGATCATGCTCCGAATACCTACTTTCTGCATCACTCTGGCAATGCGGTTACGGGAGGCCTTCACGCCCTGCTCGTGAAGCTCCTGAGCAATCCGGGCCACCGTGGCGCGGGACTACCGTAACGGCCCCTGCTCTGGGTATGTACACGCCGAATATGCTCCTCCAGTTTCTTTTGGTTTTGTTGTCTGACTCCAACGGGGTGCTTACACCAGTAATAATAACTGCTACTGCCGCCGGGCGGCCCCGTCACATTCAATACTTTACACATCTTCTCAACAGGAAATATAGTGGAATTTTCCTTTATAAACCGGTATACTTCCCGTCGGTCTTGGAGAAGATGCTGACGACCTTTTTTAGTATATCGCGTGGCTTCGGCCATCCGATCCATCTGGGCTTCTCGAAGCTCGCGCTGGAGCCTTCGGATCTGTTGCTGCTCAGCTGTAAGAGCAGAGTTACCGGCTAAGGGCTGATCTACTTGCTTGGAGCGTTGTCTCCACGGCGTCGGCCGTCCGATTACTAATCCGTCCAGGATCGATCCCCAACTCGCGGGCAGCTTCTTGGATTCATCCTTTTGCATAGGACAACTCAACCGGTACGCCGGGGCGGGCCATTTCCCTGAATGCAACGGCGAATACTCGTCGTTTAACCATGGTCAAATTAAGGTTTGCTCCCCAAATGTGCCCAAAAAAAGTCTCCAGTCAAATGTAGTAACTCCAGGTTGAGCATGCACTATATCCGTAAAGACAATCAGATGGTGAACAAGACCCAACGGATCAACGTGCCGGGCGTGGTGACGCTTGTTGTATCAATTGCCGCTTATGCGCTGTCCATGACGCTTGGAAAAGAAGCCATACGTCCACAAAGTCTTCTGCTGATTCTTGTTGCCGCGCTGTCAGGTCGTCTGTTCGTTTATGTTCAGAAACGCAGTAGTAACCCATTGATCGACGCCGGCGTTTTTAAAAATTGGGTACTGCGAAACTCGTTACTGGCTAATTTTCTGGTGGCTACGATCATGATGACAACCTTAGTAGTTGGCCCCTTCTTTCTGACAGTTGGTTTAGGTCTGAATGAATTTAATGCCGGGTTAGTCATGTCGGTCGGCCCGTTGATTTCGATACTGACCGGAATACCCGCCGGAAAATTAGTCGATACACTAGGTCCGGATCGGATTGTAAAAATAGGTCTGCATGGTCTATGGGCGGGTACAATAGCCTTAGCCAGTTTACCGGCAGTTTATGGGTTGACGGGGTATATCATCGGGATTTGTTTGCTGACGCCGGGATACCAGTTATTTCAGGCGGGTAACAACACCGCTGTGATGGCCCATACCAGCAACAGGCAGGATGGAATTATAGCTGGCATCCTGAATTTGTCCCGTAACCTGGGACTGGTTACGGGAGCGTCGATCATGGGAGCTTTATTTTCAATGGCGGTCGCCACGAAACCGATTCGTGCAGCAAAGCCGGAGGATATGCTATACGGGATGACCGTCACGTTTGGAGTGGGCGCTATTTTACTGGGCCTGGTGAGTATACAATCATGGCTGAAAAGCCATAAGCCTGTCATTCATTGAACCGGCTTTCGTGTTCACGTAAATACTGCATGGCTTCTTTCACGGCCAGTACCGGATCTTTGGGATTGAATCCTAATTCTGTTCGTGCTTTTGTGATGTCAAAGTTCTGTTGCAGCCCTGAGAACATGGCAATATCTTTGGTGGTGAGCAATGGGGCTTTCCCCGTTAATTTACTTCCCGTTTCCATAAACCAGGCAACGGTAAACAATATAGGTTTAGGTACGGCCGCAGGTAATTTGATTTTTAACCCGGGGAAAAGCCCGCGGGCAATTAGGGTCGTGTCTTTGATAGACATACATTGTTCGTTCGCCAGAATATAACGTTCGCCATTTCTGCCTTTTGTTGCCGCCAGATAGCAGCCTTCGGCGACGTCTTTTACGTCGATCCAGTTCAGGGTGATATTGGTCTCGACAGGAATCTGTTTTTTCAGAATCAGATTGATGATATTATAGGAAACATTTAACGGGGCAAAGGCTCTGCTGCCAATCATTGCTGATGGTAATACGGCTACCAGTTCAATGTTGTGCTTTTTTGCCAGGTCAAAGGCCAGCCTTTCGCCGTCATTCTTCGAATTGTAATACATATCCCGGCGGTCAGGATTGTAGCCATACTCTTCTTTGACGGGAAGTTTGGAATAGTTCAGGGCCGCGATAGAACTCACATAAATAATTCGTTTGACGCCGGCTTCGGCTGCGGCCTCTATGGTATTTTTTATACCGTCAAGATTTACGTCATAGATTTCTTTTTTTGGGTCCCTGGCCCAAAGTTTGAACGCGGCTCCAACCGCATACAGAACGTCAACGTCCTGTAATGCGCTTATCAGTGATTGCTTGTTGGTGATATCGGCTTGTACTACTTCGCAATTCAATCCGGCAAAGGGTTCTTTGTTTCTGAGGGTACGAACCGAAGCCCGGACCGGAATGCCTTTTTCAATCAGTAATCGCACCAGGTTGTTACCCAGATGTCCGTTGGCCCCGGTAACCAGGGCCAGATTGTTCTGTGTCATGTGTTTTGATGGTTAATTATGACACAAAATTCAGGCTTGCCAGGGCAACTCTGCTTCACAAATGTTACTTAATCATGTCCTTGCGGATTCTGCTCAAACTTTTCGGATTCATCCCCAGAAATGAAGCGATGTATTGCAGCGGAACGTTGTGGAGTATATGCGGATACTTGTCAATGAGTTTTTGGTATCGTTGTTCTGCCGTGAGTGTGGCTAATTCGTTTGACCGGTTTTCGTTGTAAGCGAGCGACTGCTGAAAAATCAAAATGCTGAAATCCTTGAACGCCGTGCTTTGCTGCGTCAATGTATCCAGGTTGCTTTTAGTAATCCGAAGTAATTCACAGTCAGTAACGCACTCCACATATTCGCTGGAGTCTGCCTGATTGATGAAATTGAAATAGGACGTAATAAAACCGGGTGGACAGTTGATATGGGTTGTCACTTCATCGCCTTTGTCGTTGTAGTGAAACAACCGCACAAAACCGGATACCACAAAATATAAGTACTTCGGAATTTTCCCTTCTTCTTCAAGAATACGGTTTTTGGGCGAAAGCACAGGCTCGAAATACTGCCCGCATAACGCTTTGTCTTTTTCGGAAAGTGATTCGTTTTTCGAAATAAGCTTTAGAAGTTGTCCGTGCATATTCAATCGTTTTTGTAGTGTCTTCCTGAATCGATGCCAGGTGGAAGGAGTCAGCCATGTCTGCCCGAAAGTAACTTATTTCCAGAATGGTTTTGTACGGAGGTTCTTTAGCGGCACATGATACTCATTTTTGAATGCGGCATGAATAGCCATACAAACGCCGGGATCTCCAAAATTGTAGACAATCGTGTTCTCAACGTTTTCTGAAAGCAGAAGAATTTGTTTTACGTTTTCCGTAACCGACTTAGCGGATATAACATGACAGTCCAGCGGAAAACTCTGGTCGATGTCGGCAAACAGGTCGTCGTTGCATTCTGTATAGATAAAGCTTCTGACGTTTTTGCTGATAGTAATCCCCCTGTGTAGTTCATACAGATGGGATAAAGACGTTACATCGCCAATTAACAAATAGTTGTCAGCCGTGTTATCGACCAGCAATTTCCCTTGGGGTTGATTGAAATAAACCGGTTCGCCCACCTGAGCCGATTGAATCCAGCGAGCTCCTTTCCCATTGGAAAACGTACAGAGCGCAAAATCGGCGGTATGGTAAACCGGATCATAATTCCAGAAGGAATATTTGCGGTGTTCACAAAACGGGTTATCGTACGGATTTCCTACATAAACATCGGCTGTGAACCCCGGCACGTAGTTCATTTGAGCGAAATCACTACTTTGGACCTTGAGGTGGAAGGTGTGTTCAGCTATTTTTTCTTTCTTCAGAATAACACCGCTGTACATGTCATTCGGGTCATTTCGGTGTCCCATAAAATTGAGGTTTTATGGCTGCAAATCTGACACCAACGCCATCGGAAAACATTGATGCAGGTCAACTATTGTTTTTATTTTACTTTGGCTTTCAACCGGCTTAAGGTTTCCTGCGAAATATTCAGATACGAGGCTACCAGTTTATTGGAAAGCCGGCGGACAATAACCGGGTTTTCGGCCAGTAACATCCGGTATTTTTCAGCAGCATCCTGAACCAGAAAAGACATCAGTCGTTTGGTGTTGTTCACATACGCGTTTTCCAGATAATAGCGATAAAATTTCTCCCATTGCGGAATCGTATCCAGCAGATGATAAAAGTCGTGATGACTGATATAGAGCAGTTTGGTGAGCTCGGTGGCCTGAATAAACTCTTCGGACGCTTCGCCGGTAATAAAGCTGACCAAAGCGGTGGCAAACTGGTTTTCAAAGGCGAAGTAGCGGGTAGCTTCCTGCCCCTTATCGTCAATGAAGAATACCCTTAAACAACCCTTGCCAACGAAGTAGGTTCGCTGGCTGGTTTGTCCGTGGGTCACCACGAGTTCGTTTTTTGTTAGCGTTAGTGGCCTGAAGTACGAAAGAATTGTATTCAGCTCCTCTTCACTGACCTTAATCTGACGGTTGATATACCGACTCAGTTGTTCGTGCATTCACTCAGAGTTTGTTCAGTTAGGGTCTGGTGGCTACCCGCTCCGCCAGTTTGCGGGCGTTTGGAATGATAATGAAGGCAGCGGCATAGGCTACCGGTAGCATTACGCTCCAGGCTTTGAGAAACTTCAGGAACCAGTCGGGGCCGAAACCGTAGTTACGCATCAGGCCAACGAAAGCCATGATCAATGTCATCGGGATTACCACAAACAGGGTGTTAATGTACTTAAAATATTTCTTTTTCATTTGAGCGTATTTAATTAGTCGACGCTGCAAAAGTGCGGGGTCCTGACACCAAAAACTTTGATGTAGGTCAAAAAAGAACGGGCAGCTTTCTGCACCCGGGTTTTGAAACTTTTGCTATGAATGAGCTTACCGATCGCTTCAGCAATGACGGGAGTGATTTTTAAACTGTGTCAGGCAGGTAACCGGCAGAACGACAGTTTCTCCTGCTCTCATGGCTTAGTAAAAAACTGCTTATAGCGTCAGACAGGCTTTTTTAACGTTCTCCACGGTTGCCTTTGACACCTGCCGGATCGCCGCAATCTGCCGGATTGATAATCCCGCTTTCAGATCCCTGACCACACCCGGATATTTCTCCAGTATCGCTTTTCTGTTCAGTACTGATCCGGGCGGACGCCCTAAGACCTTGCCTGCCCGGCGTGCCTGATCCAGTCCGGAGCTGATCCGCTCGGATAACCGCTCCGTTTCCATGGCATCAATTTCGGTCATTACAGCCTGCACAATGCCGGCAACAGGGTTACGCCGGCCATTCGGCATAAGAGTCTCCAGTCCCAGATTATGGGCATAGACCGAAACGCCCAGCTCCGTAATTTCCTCCAGTAATCCTGCTGTTTCGCCCCTGCGCCGGCCGAATCGCGAAAACTCACTGACCAGCACTTTATTAATGGAGCCCGACCGGCATAACTCCAGCAGCCGGCCAACTTCAGGACGGTCAATATTTCTCCGTTTAGTAGCCGATCCGGTTTCACTAATGATATGTAGCACCCGCAGGCCTTGCCGTTCGGCTACGGCCTGCAAATCGGCAAGCTGGCGGTCGTAGCTCTGTGATTTCGTTGATACCCTGACAAACAGGGCCACCGGTATCGGTTTGTTCATGATACAAGTTAGGGAACTGTCCTGAAAAAATCATTACCGGAAAAAAGGCCGTTTCACATGCCTCTAAGAAGTAGTGAACGGCCCTCTGATGTCCTGTAGAAATCAAGTGATTATTCCATGACGACAGTTTATACCCTATTTATAAATCACAAATCCCTTGTTTAAAACAACGATTAATAAAAAACTGAATGAATAATAAAAACAAAGCATTTTAACCTGCAAAAAACCAGCACATTCCCATCCACTGGTATATACCTGAAAATGAACCTCCTGCGATATGCAACCATTAACTGATCGTTTTAAGACAAGTAATACTTAGAACGTGTTGGGGAATTGAAAAAAGCAGATAGTCGTGTCACCTTTGTGGTCGCCAA
>NZ_MORL01000045.1:0-4081 GCF_001870735.1 Arsenicibacter rosenii
CCCCGACGTATGATAAAATCAGTTTTGTCTACAACCGGACGCCGGCTAAGCCGGTGATCGATGCCGAACCCATCTATGAAGACCATCCGGTGTGCTTCAACGTAACGGATCTGGGGCTATCCAATGCCTATGATGTCCGGAAATATGCTTATCTGGATTTATTTGCCGGGGCATTTGGTCACACCTATGGATGCCATGACATCTGGCAGATGTATGCTGCCGGCCGAAAGCCGGTCAACGGCGCCAAAATCCCGTGGGCAGAGGCCCTGGAATTGCCTGCCGCTAACCAGATGAAGTTTGTCCGCCGGTTAATGACTGCCCGCCCGCTGCTCGACCGGATTCCGGACCAGTCGTTCATCAACGAGTCAGATTATGGCCCCGCCGACCGGATTCAGGCCACACGCGGAAAAAATTATGCCTTTATTTACTCGGCAGCGGGACGACCATTTACCGTAAAAGCGGGTAAAATCAGTGGTACCACCCTGACGGCGACCTGGTATGACCCCCGCAAAGGAGTTACGAAACCAGCCGGTTCTTACCCTAATGAAGGCACCTTGCCGTTTTCGCCTCCAACCCAAGGGTATGGGCAAGACTGGGTTCTGATCCTGGATGATGCCTCGGCCAGCTTTGCCGCCCCGAAATAATTACCGGCTGACCGTTACTGCCTGATTTCCTTGCCTTTGACGGTCATTTCCCAGTCGCCGAGGGTGCCGTACAGTATCAACGATCCAAAACGAAACTTGTCCACGATCTCGGTGCCCTCCGAAACACTGTCGTAAAACTCCTTATCGACAGGTAACTCAAACTCAAGGGCGTTAACGGCATTCCGGATGTGCTTTTTGATGCTCAGCGAAAAACTCGATTGCTTCAGCCGGAGCTTCAGGATATATTTCGGTTTTTTGGCGTCATTCAGTATAGCCAGTTGCGCTTTTAGATCTGCATTCTCCTTGCGGAGACGCTCAACCTCTTCTGAATTACCACATGATGCCAGGACAACCAGACCGATAAGAGACACTATAATTGATTTGTACATGATAAGGTGGTTTTTTGAGCGGTAAATCTATTCAAAATCTCCTGATCACCAAGGGCATGCTCGCCGGTTCTTAGCCAATAATCACTTGTTGCGGAACAAATCATTTGATAAGGTTTGTATAATTTTCAGGGTGATCTTCCGGTAAATCCGATCTTTGTGACATGAAAAATCCCTGGCTTTTAAGTTTACTGGTGCTGTTAGGTAGTGCCTGTAACCAGCAATCTGCAAAAAACGACACCCAAACAATCACGGATACGACAGCTGCTGTTGTCAAACGGAAAGACTGTAAATCATTGGCCGATGCCGCAAAATTAGGCAAAGCAGATATTTATAAAGAGTCGTCGAAACCGC
Source organism: Arsenicibacter rosenii (assembly GCF_001870735.1). Classification (GTDB taxonomy): domain Bacteria; phylum Bacteroidota; class Bacteroidia; order Cytophagales; family Spirosomataceae; genus Arsenicibacter; species Arsenicibacter rosenii. The sequence goes on from NZ_MORL01000045.1 coordinate 1,385, forward strand.
TACAGTTTGCCCTCACACTCGATCAGGACTCGACCTGGGTTGAAACGCCGTCCGGCTGTATTGCCAATAACACCATTACCGTATTGGCTACCAAAAAGTCAGGCCAGCAGGCCTTTAAACGGACTTTAACGAAAGAGGACCTGACGTATTTTCTGAAGAATGATGAAGAAATCGAGGCGAGCATTTTGCAGCAGGTAACCTATAAGCCAACGTTTAACAGTCAGAAATACATTGTTCTGGCCATGCATCTCGTTGATCCAAAGAACGATAAAACGCTGGATTACGCCGTGTACATGAATTACTTCGGAGAAATTGTGAAGGTTAAACTATGATTACTATGATTACTATGATTACTATGATTACTATGATTACTATGATTACTATGATTACTATGATTACTATGATTACTATGATTTTTTATACGGTTTAATCATAGTCTGTCATTCAATCATAGTAATCATAGTCCGTCATTCAATCACACAAATCATAGTCCGTCATTCAATCATACAAATCATAGTCCGTTATTCAATCATAGTAATCATAGTCCGTCATTCAATCACACAAATCATAGTCCTAGAGTTTTATGCCCCAGGTATCATTCATTGGCCGTCCAAGCAGTTCATTGGCCTCCTTGTCGTTTTTGAACATCTCCTTTTTCGGATTCCACTGCAACGGCCGTTTCAGCTGATAGGCAATGTTGCCGATGTTACAAACCGAAGCCGTCCGGTGTCCGATCTCGACATCACATATGGGTTTCGACCGGTTACGCATGGCTTGCAGGAAATCCTTGTAGTGGTTTTCGCTTTTGTATACGTGCTTTTCGGAATCACCTATCACTTTGGTTTGCAGAGAGGCCGGTGTCGTTTCCAGTTTCTTACGCTGCACGCGGATTTCTCCCTCTGTTCCGGTAAACAGGATCGCATTGTTCCAATCCCATTTTTCGTGTGTCATGGTGATGCCATTATCGTATTTGTACGTCAGGAACGGGTGGTCTTTGCCGTCCGGGGCGATTACGTCAACCGGTCCGCTATGGTCCATATCCAGTGCCCACTGCACGATATCGAACATGTGTGCTCCCCAGTCAGTTACCATTCCACCACCAAACTCCTTGTAATTCCGCCAGTTCGGAAACACATCTTTCGACAACGGCGGGGCCAGCTCCGAATTAAAGGCGACGGGCTGATTCGGGCCAAGCCATGCCGACCAGTCCAGTCCCTCCGGAATCGGTTCTGCCGGCAGATCATAAGGCTTTGGCGGCGGGCCGACATTTACCTTTATGCTCTTCACTTCACCGATATAGCCATTCCGGATCAGTTCAGCGGCCTGCCGGAATTCCGGCCAGGACCGCTGCATACTCCCCGTCTGAAACACCCGGTTGTGTTTGCGGGCCGCGTTCACCATCGCCCGGCCTTCTCTGACGGTCAGAGACAGCGGCTTTTCGCAGTAAATGTCTTTACCGGCTTCGGCTGCCCGAACGGCCATTGCGGCATGCCAGTGATCCGGGGTTGCGATAACCACTGCATCAACGTCTTTACGGGCCAGTAACTCCCTGAAATCGTTGTAGACCGGAATATCCGCATAACTACCGAGCTGCGTATTTTTGGCGTAAATCTCCTTGATCCGGTCCAGGGTCAGTTGCGCCTTTGCCTTATACACCTCGCTGATGGCCACGATACGGGCTTCGTTGGTTGTCAGAAAGGAGTTGGTCAATCCACGGCCTTGTTTACCGGTACCAATAAAACCGAGCGAAATGATGTCGCTTGGTGCCAGGTATTTCGTACCGTCGGGGCGTTTCCCTCCGAGTACAAACCGCGGTACAATCATGAAGCCTGCCACGGCTGCGGAGGCTTTGCCAAGAAATTCACGGCGTTTTATAGACTGGTTATCCTGCATATCTGTATGCCAACTTTTGGGTTTAGTAAACCTAAAAGGCTGCTTTGTGCCGTTTTTAATGGTTGGAAACCCAAAAAGGCGACACCGAACCGGCATCGCCTTTTACCTCATCAGATCTTTATCCTGATGTACTCTGGATACAGCATGGCGGGATTAGCTATTGGCGGATTATTTTCACCGTTTTTGATTTTGAAGCCGTTTGTATTCTGAGCCAGTAAAGCCCTGCCTGCTTGCCGGTCCGGACCGATAACAGCTGCTTATCCCCGTTGGCAGCATGGTTCTGCTCTTCCAGTAACCGACCGTTCAGATCCATCACGTTTACCGTAAAAGCCTGTTCCTCAAGACCAGACACCTCTACCTGAATCAGTTCTTGCTGGGTTGGGTTACCGAATACCTTAATCAAAAGATCATTGGTGAACGATGCCGCCTCGCGGGCAGCCCCGCAAGCTTGCCGGAAATTAAAGGAGCGTGTCACAACCTGTCCGCTCTGACGGGCTTCTAACAAGATAGTCGAGTTATTCGGGTCGGCCACCACCGGTGCCTCAATTGTCGCTACCGGATTCGTACCCCAGTCACGGACACCAACCGCGCGGAATTCAACCGGTGACCCATTGCCACCCGCCGTCTGGAACGTAATCTGACGGGTCGCACAGGCATAACCCGGAGCCAGCAACGACAACGAACCAGGCTGCGTGGGTGGTGTGGTGCCGTTACAGTTGTAGGTCCGGAAGTTGAACAAACGAGTCACTACCTGTCCGTTCTGACGGGCTTCTAACAAGATGGTCGAATTATTCGGGTCGGCCA
>NZ_MORL01000045.1:4117-12118 GCF_001870735.1 Arsenicibacter rosenii
CGCGGAACTCAACCGGTGACCCATCCCCTCCGGCGATCCGGAAGGTAATCTGCCGGGTATCACAGTTGTAAACCGGCTCCTGCAAAGCCAGCGTACCCGATGGCGGATTGCACCCCGTCCCGGTCGTGTTCAGCTGAAAAACCGATACCGAGCTGCTGATTTCATTCGCGATCAGCACCAACGGCTGGCCATTCGGACTTTCTTCCGGAGCAATATATATGATGCCTTCCGGTCCCAGATCATCGCTGCCATTACCGGCCACAGAACGGTTGTTAGTATACGTAACGAATTGCGGGTTAGCCGGATTTGTTACGTCATACACCATGACACCACCAACACGCTCAAGCGCCACAAAGGCCAGGAACCGGCCACCCACAGGCGCAATGGTCACTCCTTCGGGCTCCGGACCTTTATCATCACTACGGTTTTTTATGGCAGGTGCCCCTGTCGAATTGCTGGCATTAAAAATGCCCGGCACCAGTGCTCTGGTAATCCGTTCGAACTGATCTCCGCTATCCCATACCTGATTGCCGTTGGCATCCCAGATGCTGATTGAGCGGCCGCCAAAGACGTGAATCTGGTCAAAATCGCCGTCACCGTCGAGGTCACCCGACTGGTTTGTCACGTTCAGCCGGCCCAGCAGCTGGTTGTTTTTAAGGTCGGCGGCATTCGGGAAAACCGTCGGGTCCAGCACATAAGCAGTGTTGCCCGCACGGACTACTTCGTTCAAGCCATCATATTCACGGGCATCGCCTTCATTGGCGGTGATAAAATACGTTTGCCCGTTTACTGCATACGAAGCGATGGCATCGGGCATATACATCCCGAAAACCGGTAATTTCTGGAAGCTGATGATTCCGCCCTGGTCAGACGGGTCAAGACTGTTTTGGTCGAGGGCGTGATTTTTGAACCCTAAGCTCTTAACAAACGGCTGACCGTCTTTCATCGCAATTGATTTAGCATCCAGGTCAATGACGATGATGGCATTATTTTCCTGAAGAGTCACATAGGCTTTTTTAGAATCAGCAGTGAACGCCACGTACTCAGGTTCAAAGTCTTCGGCAACCGAGCTGCCGTTAGGGACATTCCCCTTACGGCCAAAAATCCGGATGCCCTGCGCGCGGAAGGCGTCTTTGAAGCCATTCAGCGACGCGAAACTAACCGTTGTCACGTTGGCTTGTGTCAGGTTACTGATGCCTCCGCTGATGTCAATTATCGTCACAGAACCTTCCGGATCGGTACCGGTGGCCAGGTAAGAATCCGGCTCGCCTTCATTGGCCGTCACGACATAGTTGCCATCTGGCGAAATAGCCACCATATCCGGTAATACCCCGGCCGCAACTTCTTTCAAGACAGTGCCTTCAGCAGTAAAGAAAACGACTTTACCGGGCAGTACTTTATTGGCGTTTTCGATCGCTGCCGCAATCACACCATTTTTTACGGCCACGCTGTTGATACTGCCCCCCAGCGCCGACACGCTGATTGACGAATACGAAACGGGGGCGGCAGGGTTTGCAAAATTGACAATATCAATTTTGTTCGCCACCGAATTGGCGATAAACAACCGTTTTGATATTTTCTCGTAGGCCACAATCTCTGACGAGCCGCCATTCGGGTTTTTATAGCTGGTGAGCAGAGACAGACTCAGGCAGCTGTTCAGTTCAGGCACAAACCGGTCGTTATCCTGTACCAGCACCAGATACGAGTTGGCAGAACCAATCTGAGCATTTACGGGATTCTGAAGCCGCAGCATAATGTATTCATCGGCTTCGGGCAGATTATCGTCGGTTATGGTCAGGGTTACCGTCTGTGCGGTACTTGTTGAGGCAGGGAAAGTGACTGTTGCCGGACTGGCAAGCACGAAATCAGCCCCGTTGCCCGCCGTAGCCGACGAAATATAAACCTGAACTGAGGCTGCCGATGCGTTCGGATTAATCAGGTTAAGGGTAATAGCCACCTGACCTGCTCCCTCGATTACAGAACGGCTGGTTCCGCTGAATGTTATCGTTGGCGTTTGCGCACAGGCACACCAGGTAACCAGAAAGAAAGATAGAATGAGGAAAAGTTTTTTCATGAAATCCGGATAGAATGGGGTAATCCCTTTTTTGGTCCCAAATTTCAGGAATCAGATATTTCCGGCATTTTATATTTGTATACCACAGATTAACAATAGGTTAACACAAGAAATATCAACACTTGCCGGGCAATAAAAAAAGGACAAACGCTTGTCCTTTCCCATTCATATTGGTGTTCTGCCGAAACTATGGTGGCAAGACCCTGCCAGTTGTCTACACGCCACGAGTGGGGCCGGCTAGTCTGGCAGGGTACGTTTATTTGCCGGCACAAAAGTAGAGAAGTACGCAACCATACATGCTAAAATACTTGTTGTCAAATCATTAATACAACCAAACAGTTGTTCATGCAGACATAATGCAGAAACAATGTTTTCTTTCAAGAACCTGGCATGACAATACTTTTATTTAAACACGGTACCTATTTGAACAGTGTTCATGCAATAACTTTCCCTCTTCATGCAACTTTTTTACTATTTTTTAAAAACCGGAAATCCAGCCTGTCAAAGACAGAGTATATATAATCATGTATGCGCTTTTTTATTTAACTTTTTGTTTATTTTGATACCTAAAATTAACCATCTTTTAGTTTTTTTTAACAAACATAGTTAGTTTACTACATGAAATGAACTTCATTATTCCTATTTTGCGTATGTAAACAAGGCAACGGCTGTTAATCAACAAGACCGTTAAAAAAGGAAGTTTATAAAAGGAATTAAGAAAAGCGTTACGTTGAACTTTAATACTATCATTGAAAAATGCCCAGATATAGTGATCGTTCCATTTTTGAAAAACTCGGTTTACAGTATAGGAAACTTGAATGTAAGCTAAAAGATCTGACTTTCGATTATGAAGAAGAAGTTGAGATCTATCAACACCAAATGGCGAAAATCCGCCGGATACAACAGGAGTTGGCTATGGAAAGGCAACAGATTCCGACTAATGGATCCAATGAACAGAAACGGCGGGCCAGGATTTCGGTCCTGCTGAAAAAATTATCCGTTTTACAGACTCCGAAAGAACCAGACACGAAAATGTTTCTCCTTGAAAAAGAAGCTATTGAGTCGCGGATGGCTACCCTGGTAAAGCATAACGCGCAGCTACTGGCTATCCAATGTACACGGCGGGTCAACTAGTAATCTTAGTATACGATCAGTTATCATACCAGAAAAGCTGCCAAAAGTTCAAATACGTCCCGGTTATGATTGGCAGGTGATGTATATCGTGGAGCGACAACATTGAAGCGGGCAAACGGAATCAGGGATGCTGTCGTTTCAGCGATATAAACGGGATGAAGCATATCTTCTTCGTTACCGGCTACAAGTACGTCACAGGTTAGTTCTGCGAGTTCAAACGGGGTGTCAAAGGGTGTACTACCCGGCATTTCAATTAACGTCCGGATCGCCGGTTTGGGAAGCGGGCGATCCAACTGGCCGTGAACCGAGGACAGGCAAGCCGGATTTACCGCTTTCAGCCGGAGATACCCTTCATCTGATTGCAGCCACGTCATCGTATCAGCAGCGCTGGTCTCTGCCCACTTTTTTCCCATCCGGACAAATATGCTGAGGTTCTCCGGATAAGGGTGGTTGAGCCAGGCCGGCCGTACCAGTATCAGTTTTTGCACCCGCTCAGGTTGCTGACAGGCCATCTTGAGGGCAATACCCGCCCCCATGGAGATACCGGCAACAGGCACCTGCTCCGTGATCTGCAGCGCATCCAGCCAGCGCCAGACCTCATGCGCATACCAGTCGAAAGTACATAATTCCGGTGCCAGCCAGTCGGTTTCTCCATGACCGGGCAAGTCCGGGAATAATACCCGGAACGGAAAATCATCGGGGAGCATATTCATCCATTGGGTCCGGTCTCCGCCCAGGCCATGCAGGGCCACCAGTACCGGCCCTATGCCTCTTTCTGTATAGTGAATGCGATGGCTCATCGTGTATTGGTGATCCTGGATAATACTGTCCGGAGATATTGTTGGGTTTCCGCAACCTCGTCCGGGGCCAGGCCGTGCATGATTAATCCGCCGGTATAGCCCATACCCTGAAGCTGTTCCAGATAAAGCGGAAACGGTACAAGCCCCTTTCCCGCCGCCACCACCTTGCCACCGGCTGAACGGTCTTTTGCATGGGCTGACATGATTGAATCCCCTAACAGCGCCAGGCCATGTTGAATGCGGTAGCGGATAACATTGTCCGGCTCGCGGTCAAACAGATTGGCAGGGTCAAAGACAATCTTCAGGTAAGGCGAGTTAACTTCCTTCAATAATCGGGCGGCTTTTCCGACGGTATTGATCACATTAGCCGTCTCGGGTTCGATGCCCAGAAAAACGTTGTAACGTTCGGCAATGGCCAGGGCACGGTCTACCGTTTGACGGAGATCATACCAGGCATCCGGCAGGTTGTTCTCCGGATGGGCTTTCCACATGTCGTCCGGATTACGTGATCCGGTACAGAGCGTTATAAGGTTCGTGTTCAACACATGGCAGCTCCCGGCAATGGTTTCCAGGGCCGTTAGTCCGTATTCACGTTGCGCCGGATCGGGATGAATCATGTTGAACGTACCCGAAACCGCTTCAACGGTCAGCGCATAGTCATCCAGTTTCTGCTGAACGGAATTCAGGACAGACGACTCTATTACCTGCGGCAACGAAGGCAAACCGACACAGGCGTAATTAAACTGAATCCGGTTGATACCCGAGGTCTTTACCTGCCCGCATACCGCCTCAAACGGTCCGGAAAAGGTTTTGGCAAACACACCGATCTCCATCATAACTCCCCCTCCTGTATCGTGTCCAGATACACCCGTTTTTTATCCCGGACAGACTGCTGCACGGCCAGCATAGCCTTGATATTCAGAATACCTTCCGCCATATCTGTTCCGATTTGAGGGGAGCCCTGCAAGATGGTATCAGCCAGCCCTTCGAGTTGCAGGCGGTAAAAATGCGCATCGGCCCCAAGCACCTGCTCATAGGTGGCTGTTTTATCGAGGAAACATTTTACCTCACTGCCCCTGAAATACCATGGATTATAGGTTTTGCCTTCCACACTGCCATACTCCCCGGAAACGGTAAAGCCCTCGTTCCAGTCGCCGCGGTAGGGGACAGTCAGGTTAAGATGCCCCACCGCTCCGTTTTTAAAATCAACGTGCATTGACCAGCACCAGGCTCCGAACCGATGCACAAGCCGAGTCTCGATTGAACCGATTTCGCCTGCCAGATAATGGGCTGTATCGAGCAAATGACTACCATGGGCCAGCAGGTAATAGCGGGTTTTGTCGGCTTTTTCGTCGAAGCCGGGCTTCAGCGCTCTGGAGGATAAAACGGGAAGGGGCTGCACATTGTCCGTCACGGTATACCGGTGCGTACTGTCCATATACCACCCACTGTAGGAAAGCACCTGCCCCACCTTTTCGCGGAGGAACCGATGCGCATGCAGAATACCGGGATCAAAACGTTTCATGTGGCCGACCTGGACCTTTACATCTTTTCGGACGGCAAGATCCTGTAAAGCATAACAGGCCGGCAGCGAGGTACCCACCGGCTTCTCCACCAGCACATGTTTGCCGGCGTCAACCGCTTTTCGGGCCGCAGCAAGGTGAAAAGCATCGGAGGTAGCAATAATCACGCATTCCAGCTCCGGATCGGCCAGCATCTGATCGTAATCGCTGAACGACTTCACCGGCTGCCAGATGGTGCTCATCCGTGAGAGCAAATCCGGCGCCGCATCGCACAGGGCATACAGTTCAACGTTTCTTGCTTTCTGACAGGCCTCAAAATGAGCGAACTGGGCAATGGGGCCGCACCCCAGAATACCCGTTCGCAGCAAACGGTTTTCTTTTTGTATCATGCCAACTCTGATTAAAACCGAACCATAGCCGCATATTAACGCATTACTCTGAAAAGTTACGCAGCATAGACAGGATTTTTCCGGCTGCATCGGCGCATGAGCCCTGTGTTCCCTGTTTTTGAGTACCGTCTACGATTCCGTTGCCGGGGTGTCGTTCCCGCCGGTTTCGTCCTTATCGGTGCCCGTAAGGTCACCGGTCTGTGGTTCAGGTTGCGTTACTTCCTGGTCCAGCAGCGGATCGTCTTCCAGTTCGGGAGTAGATTCAATGACGGGTTCTGCGGGTGTCGGTGTTTGTTCCATACCATTGCGGGATTTGTTTTCAGTAACAAACTAATTCCGGGCATTTTGTTTGCAGAACTGATCTAAACCAAAAGCGGGGTACCTCCCGGCACCCCGCTCATTATTTTTATTTGTACCTGGCCGGATCAGAATCCATCCATTCATTAACCCCGTCGCGTATCCGGTTCCGGAACGTGAGGGTATCCTGAGCGTAGGAAGTCGTTCCGTCGGCATTGGCGTATTTATACCGGAGGAAAATCTTACGGTCCTGCAACAGTTTGGCCCGGTTATAGGTACTTTCTCCGTCACCCTCAACCACTACTTTTGATCCGGGCGCCGAACTAACCACGACCTTACCGCCCTGAAGCGTAATGATCATCGAACCCGACTGATCACTGATTTTGCTGGTAGTCAACGAATGCGTACCCACCGTTTTCAGCACCATCACCTTGCTTTCGGGCGAAGGTATTGAGGTAAAGTAATTGGTCGTTTTCACGACTTTACCGGTAGCGTCTTTCACGGTAGTCCCCCCGCCATGCCAGTAATTACCATACAGCATCGCCTCGTATTTTAAGGCGACAACGGCATACCGTTTGTCGGGCAACAGCGAATCTGCATCAGCCGTTTTGATGTAGAACGGCAAGGCATACACCGGACTGATTGTCGAAGCGTCGGCCAGAAACTTAGCCGAGTCGGCTTTGATAACCACCGAACCCGAATGCTCCCCCGACTTAATAACCNTAAAATAATCAGCCGGCAGCATTTTCAGCTGGTTCACCGGGGCAATGGCATCCTTGATATAGCCGGCTCCGGTTTTCATGGCCGCCAATACACTGGCATTCAGTAAGGTCTCGTCGAAGGTGTAATTCACCACGCGGTCGCGGGTATTGGCGCGTGTTCCGCCCAGGGCCGCGCCAACCTCTATCTTCATGCCTTCGCCCACAACAAACGTTCTGACGTTGGTCTGGTACATAAAATAAATAGAGGTATGGTCAAAATCCTTGATGTAATCCTCATAACACGAGGTCATCAGGATGGTTAAGAGTAAACAAACGATGGTTAACTTTTTCATGATCCCGATTAGTCTTTATTTCCACAAATCCCAGCCTTCATTCTGCACCAGCTTGCTCATGCGCAACATCTCGTCGTACGGGATTGGCAGGTATGCTGATGAATATGCCCGTGTTTCAACCACTTCGTCCAGCTTATAGGCAAACGTCCCGTCGGCATTCCGCGTGATTTTAGCCATGTGCACCGGCTTGTTCAGGTCTTTCAGGTCGGTTGTCCAACGGCGGAGGTCATAGAAGCGTGTGCCTTCAAAGCACAGTTCCAGACGGCGTTCATTTTTCACAAACTCGTTGAACGCTGACTTCCCCAGGGCAGCCACTTCTGTCAGATACGGATCAGTGGTAAAGCCTTTGCCGCCATCCGTGTTGTTGCGGGTACGCAGGTAGGCCATGGCTTCTTTGGCCGACAGGCCAAACCGTGTGCCCAGCGGTCCTTCGACCTGGTTAGCTGCCTCCGCAAAAGCCAGCACCATGTGATCCCAGCGGATGAAGAATTTGGCATGCGGCTGGCGGTTGATCGAGTTATCCGACCAGTTCAGGCCCATAAACACCATTTTCTTGATATGGTAGTTTGTGCGGCTGTTTACCGCCGGTCCGGCTGCATCCTTCGCTCCCGTCCAGTTTTCGAAGGTATACATGGTGGTCGTCGTATTCAGTTTAACGGCCTTGGCGGTATTGTGGAAAATGGCGGCATAAAAGCGCGGATCACGGTTGGCGTATGGATTGGCCGGATCG
>NZ_MORL01000046.1 GCF_001870735.1 Arsenicibacter rosenii
CCGACCGTTTCCAGATTGCCCGCGCGGTTGAAGCGCGTTGCCTGACCTGACCGACTATATATCAGACGCGGCGAAACAACACCGGAACCCGCGAAATCGAACAACACACTGGGCCGCAAGTCCGGGAAACCGGTCGTGAACGGGTCGATCTTGCCCAGCGTGTTATCGCCGCGCTGGATGACGATTTTGTCGGTAGATGCCAGCGGCAACGAAACATTTGCGAACGCGCTCGCCGTCAGCGTGCCCGGATCGCCCTTTTGCGCCCACATCGCCCAGTCTGCACCGATTCCCGAAAACGAAGCGCCTGAAACGCCGTCCGTCAACCGGCGATAGGTATTGCCCGAATCCGTTACCAGATCGTCGATGTAGTACTGCGTTGTGGCTTGCCAGACCCCCACCGGATTCGTACCCCGAAGAATCCGCGTCACCTTCGACCGGTCAAACGCGCCCGTAAAGGCAACATTCACCCGGTAGGCAGAGCCACGGAACACAAATGCGTCACCGATAGCATAGCTCGTGCCGGTCGAGTGGTCACCCATCCAGTTGAAGCCAATCGGGCCGCGAATGTCTACCGCCTGCGCAATGTCCGTCACCGGACCCGTTGCACCCAGATACACATTAACCGCCGGTTTCGTACCGTGTCCGCCTGCCCAGTCGGTTACCTTCACCACTACCCGCGCACCGTCTGTTACCAGCCCGAAAACCGGTATCCAGCCCGTGAAATCGGTGGCGATTTGCAGGATTTGGGTCAGCTTGTCATCGGCCAGCTGTGCGGCGGCTTCCGCGTCATCTTTTGCGCCTACCGCCGTATCCCTCGCGTTATTCAGCGCCTGAAGCACCACGCCCAGATCTTCCTGATGAATCGGCAGAATGGCCGTATCCGCCGTAATCGATACCTGCTGCGTTGTCTCATTCACCGAAACCGTCACCGAGCCAGGGCCCGTCTGTATGGTCGCCGGAATAAACCGCTCCTTCGGATCAAGCCACGACACCACCCCGTACACGTCGTATATCTCGACGCCCGACGTTCTGTTTTTCCGCACCGTATTGATATACGTCAGGCCGGAATAATTCTTCGTCGTATCGCCCGGCAGGGAAAAGCCGAACCATGGTCCGTCCGGTATCGTCGTGGCTTCCTGTAGCTCGATCCGCAGCGGCAGCCCGAAGCGGTTGTACACATCCACGAAAAACTGCCATTCGGAGGCGTCGTAGTGCACCCCAGTGCTCCGCTTGAACTCGGCCGCAAAACCGAACGGCTCACCGGGGCGCTTCTGCCATTTTAGGTTGCTCATCTTATGCCGGTTTGATGAATCCTACCAGATTAAGTCCCTTTGCCTTGAAAGGCTCGCCTACCTTGCGCGTTTTCTGCGCCACCGTGTCACCTTCGCGGCCGCCGTCGGCGTTAGTATTGCCCTCCACCGTCTGGAACACATTACCCGCCACCGCCGTAACGATGCCCGCATGTCCCTGCCATCCGTCCCCGTGCCGCCAGATCACAATGTCGCCCGGCTCCGGCTGGTTGGCGGAGGTCTTCCAGCCGGCCTTTTTAAACCGGCTGAAGGTCTCCACCGCTGAGCCTGAAAAAATTGTGGCTATGTCGTCGAGCTTCGACGGATCTACCGTTTTGTAGCTCTCCGTCCATACCAGCTCGGCAAAAAACGAGCACCATGCAAAACCCTTCTGCCAGCCTACTTTCAGCATTTTGGTCAGAAAGTCTGCATTTACAAATCCACTGTTGCCGGCCGTTTCCTTCTGGCCGACAAAACTCTTTGCTACCTGAATGATGGTTTGTCGTATCATGATTTCTTACGATTTCGTTTGGTTTGCCTCAGCTGGGTTGTGAGCGTTTTTACCGTCTTCTCCAGATCGTCGATTCTGGCCTTCATCGCTGTCTCCCGCTTTATTGAATCTTCCAGATCCAGCTTTATCCGGTCATGATCCTGCTTTATCCGGTCGTACTTCTGTTGCAGTTCTGTCATTTCAATATCCCATCTGGCCTTATACTTGGTCATTGCGTTCTCCATCAGTTCGACCGCGGCCGAATCGGCTTCGACCTCCGCCTTCCGGCTGTCGGCCTGATCCCGTTTTTTCGACCGGAAAAACTGTAACAGCGGTATGAAACTCGCCGCAATGAATGTCCAGATGTTATCCTTGACGAAACCGAACCAGCTAAATTCCTCTTGTGGAGGCTGATCCATATTGGTAGTGTTGAGTAGTAAAAAGTTAATTGACCGGAGCGCCCCGGATCGAATCCTGAATCGTCTGCTCCCGTGCCGCCCAGATCCGGATTCGTTTTCGTGCCTCCCTGGCCAGCCTGCGCCGCCCCCTGAACCAGCCCGGCTCCTCAATTCTGGAAAGCCGGTTGTCCGTCTCCTGAATCACGCCGTCGGTCCTGACCTGCCGCTCGATACGCAGCCGGTTCGTTTCCCGGTAGTAGTTCAGCTCGCCCATACTTTGCGTAATCCGGATATACGCCGTGGAATCGTAGCACACCCGCAGACTGACCGTCATTTTCGGACTGACAGCGGGTAACAGGTAGGCCGGCAGCTCGGGCGCTGCGCCGGAAACCTGCTGCACGTACCGCGTCTGGGCGGTCAGGCGTAGTCTGGTCAGAGAATCCCGCACCTCCCGTATCCGGTACTGCTCCAGCTCCTGCCGGCGGGACGTCTCCTGCGCTACCCGCACCTCGCGGTCCTGTAGCGCCTCGTTTTCCGATTGCAGGTCCGTGGCCACCGTCGCCAGCGAGTCAAACCGGGTCTGCATCTTATTCACCTGTCGGCTGTGCTTAACCCCGCTGCGGATCATCCAGCCGCCAAACAGCAGTCCGGCAACCAGCAGCAGCCACAGCGGCACTGTCAGATTCAGAAAGGTTTTCATGGCAGTCTGAAGGCTTGAATGAACGGCCAGCGGCCCTTAATGGTCAGATTCTCCAGATGCCGTGTCGACTTCAGGCCCGGCACATCTTCAGGCAGGAACGACAGCGAAAACGTCGTTTCCTCGTCCTCCCGCTGCCGCCAGTTGGTTGCCACCACCAGTACATGCCACTCGCCGCCGATCTGAATCAGCCGGGTCAGCGCATTTACCGAGTTTTTCGTCGCCGGATTGCGGGCGATCTCCTTCGCGGTCCGCTTTCTGAACGTAGGATCACCGGCGTAGGTCACATAGTTCTCAAAGAGGAAAACCGGCCTGTTCGCCGGATCAAAAAACGCCTCATACCGGAACATATCCGCCATCGCCGCCCGGTAGGCCAGACTCTCCGAATGCGGCCGTGTCGCGTTGATGTCGTCATCCCAGACCGGATCCCCCCACCGCTTCACCGTCCGCCAGTTGGTCAGGCCCGAACGCGGTATCGTCGCCGACATCCGCGCCAGCACGCCCACCCCGTAGTTATGCCACGGCGGACAAACGGCCTCATCCGGCCCGAAATGCTTCGAGAACTTTTCGTACTGACTGTCCGGATAGATCCCGTCCTCGTAGCGGTAATGCACCTGCAAAGCCTGCGGAATCACCACCCCGCACTGACCCAGTTTCCGCCGGTTGATCTCGAACCACGCCGGTATCGATGCGTCGTACCACTCCTCCGACGGATTCGTTTTCGCCCACAGGTTGAGGTAATCGCCGTACTTCTCGTTCTGTGCCTGCTGCCAGTCGCCCATCGCCATCTGGCCCGTTTTGTTGTAGACATACAGGTTTTGCCACTGCGCCGCCTGCCAGAACGTTTTGCCGCTGATCGACTCGCCGTAGACCGGATCTTTGTAGTTCGCCGGCAGACTGTAGTAGTAATCGTAGAACGACGCTCCGCCCCGCAGCGCCTTGATTTCCTCGTAGTGATCCAGATTCTGGGCCACCCCGACAAAGTACGACACCGAGCCGTCCCCGCAGGTCACCAGCGTATCCGGACCGCAGAACCGTTTCACCGCCGTCAGCAGCGCCACGTGCCGGTTCACCATCCGCTGCGCAATCTCCGCCCGGAACCGGTTTCCGCCGTCCTTCTCCCACAGCTCCTTCAGCGTCATCGACTGGTCTTTCAGCTCCTCGCTCTCGCAGCGCAGGTAGGTAACATCCGCATGCGGCCACATCTCCGTAACCGCATCGTACGAGTCGTAGGCGGGCGCGTAGGTCGTTTCGAAATTGAACGATACCCTGTCCACACCCTTGTAATTGCCATCCAGCGCGAGGCTGGCCAGTACCGTGCTGACTTCAGCCAGCACAAACTCACGGTGCCGCTGATACGCTCCCAGGTCACTGGTCGTAATCTCGACGTATATTTTGCCCCGCAGCGTCTCGTCGGCCCGTTCCTGCCCGGTCAGCCCCAGCTGCATTACCAGCTGCTGCTGCAAGAAATGGTCGTCGAGCGGCTGGTGCATGTCCCGCATGAAATCGCAGTACACGAATCCGTCCGGCCACGGTCCCACCGTCCCGAAGCGTTTCAGGTCATACTCGCCGATCCGATCCGAAAAAACCGGTCTGGCCAGCTGTCCCTCCGGATACGAAACCGGTCCGGCCGCCACCTTGTCCGGTACCGCCACCGGACGCGGGCTGACCATTACCGCATCCGAAGCCGGCACGGTCTTCGTCCTGCCCTCGTGCAGGTCAAAGCTGTAGCTGCCCAGTTTTCCCGCCTGCAGCGCTTCAATCAGAATCGGGCCGCTGTTGGGATCATTCCGTATACCTGCCTCGATAACGTGTCTGGTCTCAGTAGTCCATCGCGTCACGCCGATTGCCGAGAATTCGACGGCCGAACCGTCACCGCCACTTGTCCGGAACTCAATTTCGCCGGTCGCCGGATCATAGTCCGGCTTCTCCAGCTTCAGCGGCTCAGCGGCCACCGGCTCCGGATCCGCTGCAGGAGTCGCCTCGGGTGTACCGATCTCGAAAGAGCCCGACAAAAAGCCGTCCGAGTGCCGCGAAAACGTAAAAATGAACAGGATATTAAACAGGCGAAAACGGAACGTCTTGCCTGTCAGATTGGGTAGTGTCATGAATGGGGAATTGAAAAGCCTGCTCCTGGTACACCAGGAGCAGGCTGTAAATCCATTGCCTTAGGCGGCAATCGTCAGGTTCGCGCGGAATACACCCGTTACCGTATCCCAGCCGCCGTAGTTCTTGAAGAAACCGGCCGGCCGCAGGAACGTACCGAAGCGGGACGAAGGCGTGTAGGTGTAGGTCGGGTACGACGTGCTGTCGTCCTCCTTCACCCGGAAGTCCATGTCCATCGTGAACGTCGGGGCGTTCGTCTGGGCGATGTTCACCGAGATATTGCCGTACGAGGTGTTACCCACCTTCTTCGGCTTAATCACCGAACCGTGCTCCAGCAATGTCTCCAGACAGGCCGCACCCGGATCAATCACGATGATGTGGTTAGAGCCGGAAAGCGTATCCACCAGGGGATCGTAGTAGAATTCGATTTCGAGCAGATCGTACATTGCCTTGTAATCGTAACCTAGTGAAGCCGTAGAGGCTACCCCTTTTTTCCGCATGTACTTCAGCGCCCGTGAGCCGCCGATCACAATCGGCTTACCCTGCATGGCGTGCACCTGCTTGAGGTCCATAATCCAGTCATACAGATCCAGCCGCAGCGAGCCGTCCGTATTGAACGCAATCACGTTCGGTACCGCCACGTTCGCCGGTGACACCTGACCAATCAGCAGATTCCCGCCCGCACCGGCAATCAGTGATGTACCCACGGCCGAGTTCATCGACGTCAGTACGTTCTCAATTGTCTGGCAGGCATCCTCACCCCAGATGCCCAGCAGCTTGTAATCATTTGCCCCGCCGTTGATAATGCCCTTATTCACCTGATCCAGATACAGCTCCGCCTCCTTTTCCATCTTCAGCAGATCCACCGTACGCAGCGTCCGGTCCAGCTCGCGGTGCGTCACATAGTCCACGTTCAGCGCCACCGAATCCGCCGGGTTAGAGCCCGTAGCAACCGTACGGGTCGTTTTCACCGTCGCCGAAATCTGCGGGCGGTAGTTGAGCGTTACCCGTGCCTGCGGCGTCGCCTGACCGCCGATAATCGACAACCGGCCGTCATTCTGGGCATTCACCGGGTTCATTTCCTCAATCAGGCCTGCCAGCTGCGGCGAGCGCAGCGCCTGCATAAAGCCCAGGTTCTCAAACTTCTTGCCGTTGTTCAGCGTCAGGTTAATCGCCGCCAAGGCAATCCGCGCATTCGAAAGATTTACGTTTCTAGCCATTTGTTGTTTACTGTAAAAAGATTCCTAAAAATCCGTCTTCAGCAGGGGGGAGGTCTCTTACTCCTCGTCCTCCTTCAGACGACTTAAATTTTTGTTTACCGCGTGGTTTGACTTCGGGTCCTGGCGGTTTTTCTCCTGCTCGATGACGATCTCACTTTTCGGCGCCGGATCGGATTTTTTCACATAGTTGTTATCCGCCAGCGTCTTATTGATGATGTCATCAATCGAGGCCTTTTTATTGTCCAGGAAAAACTCCAGACTCGGGTCACCTGCCTGTACCACCTTCCCCGTTTCGTAGTCGAACTGCGCGCCGATTTCCTTCAACGTATCGTAGACATCAGCCACCACCCGGCGGCCTTCCTTCTGCGTAGCGAAATCGACCAGATCCTTCCGGTTCAGAACCTTCCGTGCCAGACCATCATCGAACCGCTCGCGCTTGTGCGTTTTGCGTATATCATCGATTTCCTTGTCCTTGTCCTGAATCGTCTGGGTAATCTGGGTTTTCAGCTTTGCAATCTCATCGTTATACTGCTTTTGCAGGTTGTTCAGCTCGTTTTTGTCCGCCGGTTTACTACTCACCTTCAGCTCTTTGAGTTTCTCCGAAAGTTTGTTCAGCTTCTTGAACGTCGGCTTTTCCTCCTTCTTGAACTGGGCGATTTCCTCCTCGCTCATAAACTCAGCCAGTACAGGGTCGATCACGGCATCAACGCCGTTCAGTGCCTGCGCAGTAAACTTGGTTTTAATCGTCGGCTTGTTTTCGGCCTCGGATTCGGTAATCAGGTTGGTCGTCAGCGGTTTTACTACCGTATCGTCGTTAACCTCGAAGTCGGGAATAGCCTCAATCGTGGCGACCAGATTTGCGTCCGTTTCGGCAATGCCTGCCCGTAACGCCATTTTTTTAAATAAGTCCTTCAGTTTCATTAGTATTTGCCTTTCGGGCCGGTATTGTTGCTTTGGGCTTTCGCCCCGATACTCATCTATGTAGTGAATGGTGCCGGATTAAGCCGGTTTCTCGTCTGACTCAGCCGCCGGTGCTGCATCTTCTGCCGGAGCCGTTCCGGTCGTCTGAGCCGGTACTGCCGGTGTCGTTGCCGCCGCCGCTGCTGCTGCCTTTACCTGTGCCGCTGTTGCTTTGGCCGGGTTGGCTGGTTGTGCCGCTGCTTTCTTTTTGGCCTGAACGGGAACTTTGATAATCACGCCGGTAGTATCCTCGTAATCCTCGTAATCCGGTTTCCCGAGTACTTCCACCGTCCGGCCCAGCATTGTGCTGTAGTTGTTATTTTCATTGAAGGCATCCTCCCGCAGTTGCAGGTACCAGGCCCACGGATATTCAACCTCCCGCTCGGCATCCACCGTATGCGTCTCGCCGCTTAACATATCGTGATTTACTTTTGCCCCCAGCCTGAAAAGCACCTTGTCGGTGGGCTTAAATTTCTGATCCATTAGTTTTCCTGTTGTTTTAGTTGATCGTATAATCGTTTCGAAACCGGCATCAGCCGGTGGCGGCAGTTGTATCCCCCGCAGTACCAGTAGATACTCACCTTCGTTGTGCCCGGAATCTTTCCTGACCAGTGCAGGTCGGGCCACGACTCCACCTCGGCCGACGTAAACACTTTTCCGTAACGGGCCTTGCAGAACGATCTCGTCGATTCAATCTGCGTACCCATGTAGTAATAGTGTTTCAGGTTCAGCCCCTCCGCTACCGCCTGGCTGTAGCCCCGCGTAAACTGGTAGAGCGAATCCGACGCCAGCCGGGAAACCGACCGCACCGGCAGCCCGTCCCGTACCAGACTCCTGCGCATCATTTCCCGCATCTCGTCCACCGTCGCCCGGTTGATCACGCCCATGGTCAGCGCTTCACCGATCGCCCTGCCGTAGGTCGCATCCACCGTGGCCAGCAGCATATTCCGCGTCTGGGCGGCAACGCTGCTCAGCACCGATTCATAGGCTACCGGGTTGAAATCCGGCGACACCTGCCTGAAGTACTCAATCAGGTAGCCGGCGCCCTTGCCCATGTTGCCCGTCAGCTCCGTCATCGCCCCCGCCAGCCCTGCCTCCAGAATCTGGCTCAGCAGACTGCTGCGGTACGTGTTCACCGCCATCATGTTGGCCATCGCCTCGGCCGATGCCGTGCTCCTGCCTTTCAGCACCAGTCCGTCGATGAAGGCGTACAACCGGTTCAACAGCTCTGAATTCATCACCACCAGCGCCGCCAAAAAAGCCGCCTCCCATTCAGGCTGCTGCTGCTCCAGCTCGTCGATGATCTTCAGTTCGTCCACTGTTCAGGTCAGATTTTACCGTTATTCTTAAAATTCACTACCGGCTGTAGCACGGCCGGCCCCTTGAAAGGTTCACCCGTTACCGGGTCGATCAGCTGCTCGGTCGGTGTCCCTACCCGTTTCTTGTTGGCCTCCACCATCATTGTGAACTGCTCGCTCAGATCCAGTGTCAGGAAATCCGGATTCGTCCGCTGTAGCTCCGAAATCAGCGCGTCGAAGTTGATCGACAGCCACACGGCCTCTACCGATACTTTCAGCGCCTCCGGATCGCCCCGCAGCAGTACGTACATTGTACTCAGCAGGAAAAGCTTTTCCTCGGGCTGCATCCCCGGGTACGGGTCGAGTTTTTCCTTCAGCTCAAACTTCCGGTAGTAATCCGACTCCTTACCCGCCCGGTACTCAATCAGCCGCTTGGTGAGCGGGTTCTGGATGTTGGGGTCGAATTTCTTGTCCTTTGCCTCCTTCAGCTCCTCCCGCGTCAGCTCCGCGTTTTCCAGATTGAACCGGATCGGCTCAATCACCGTCGGCAGCTGATCCGTCACCACTTTTCCGTACCGCTGGTAACCGACCCACTTCAGCCCGTTTTCCAGCATTCTACAGATGTGGCCACCCACCGTATTCAGCTCCCGGTACATCTCCTCCCGGTCGTACCGCTTGGCCGTCCCGGACTGATCAATCGGCGTTTCCCGCATGAACTGCATATTTACCACCGCGTACGCCTCGCGGCTGTAGCGGTCGAACTCCTTCCGCAGCTCCTGAATCGACTCCACCGGACGGGGAATAAATCCGCCGGGCGGCGTGGGAATATTCATCGGCCGGCCTTCGTTATCGAACCCCGTAGCCGTCGCCGGCGAGACCTCGATCAGATCCAGTCCGGAACCGGAATTAGCCCCACGGCCCGAACCCTTGCAGGTCGGGCAATCAATCTTGCCGGTAACATTGCCGCTTATCGGATCGCGCGCAGTAATCGTACCGCCCTCGCAGCCTTTGGCCTTACAGACCGTGCTCTTGGGCGAGTATCGCCACTCCTGCGCGCTCACGTGGAAATTCCGTTCTACCTGAATATCCGACTCGACCGCCTGTCCCTCCTTCACCGCTTCGAACGCTCCCGACAGAATCGACTCGTAACAGGTTTCCCCCTCGTCGTTTTCCTCCGTGCAGTCCTGGCCGACCTTTACCGCCGGCATCAGCGGGCAGTTGTGCAGCGGAGGTGAAAAACTCGCCTCTCCGGTCACTTCATCAATCAGCAATCCGTCAATCTGCCAGCTGGCGTACTCCTTTTCTCCTGCCTGCTGCACCTGCACCTGCCGGGCCACGCAGTAGCTCTCCGCATCGACGAAAATCAGCACCTTGCCCGCCGTTATGCCCTCCACTCCCTGTATCGGCACCTTTTCCGGCGCCCCCAGCACGGCAAACGTACCCTCCCGGTGCATGTATACCCGTTCCGACGGAATCAGCATCGCCACCGGCCGCGCGTAATCCTGATCACTCGCCGGCTGCTGCATCGGAATCACGCACATTACCGCGTTCGGGTCGTTGACGTACCCTTTCCCGACCTTCTCAAAAAACCAGTCCTGCATCGACCCTTTTTTCGAAAACATCGGGCTCTCGACGTACTCCTTCAGGGTATCGGTCTTCTCTTTCTGCGTCGGAAACACGATGTCGAAATCGTCCGCCTGCCGGATGTACTTCAGCGCCTTCAGCACCTTACCATGCAGCGACCTGAACGGGTTCTTGTAGATCTTCGCCCGGTAATCGCGGTACTCCTTCCGTTCCTTCGGCCGGTTCACGTTCAGGTAATCCGGGTATTTGCGCCCGAATACCTTCGCAATCTCCTCCGCGTGCGCGACGCTCTGGTTATAGTACTCGTGCCGTCTCTCCGGATTCCCACCGGAATCCAGTTTCAGAAACGGCACTATTTGTGGAAGCGTCAGCATGCGTTAATTAGGCTACTGTCAGATAGATTGTGTGCTGGCCGGTTACCCCCGTCGGATTCTCCACCATCACCACGTACGTGTACGAACCCGCCGTCAGCGTATTGCCCACCGTTACCAGACCCGTATTCGCATTAATCGTCACAGGCTGACCGCTCGGGATAGCCGATCCGTCCGGCAGGAAGATGGAGTACTTCAGTCCGGCCGCGTCCGTCTCATTCACTGCCCGCGTGATCGTACCGCCCGCTCCCGAGGTCATGTTGTAGCGCTCCGTACCGGCCACGTTGGTAATCGTCGTTGCCGTCACCGCCCCGAACGTAATCTTGAAGTTGCTGGCTGACAGTGTGGTTTCGTTAATGCTGAATACCGGCAGTATCTGCCCGTCGTTACTATACGTCACCGTGAACGAACCGGCAATATCCCGGTTAATGTCGCCCGGTGTCTCGTCGCCGATATCCGAAAAAACCGGCAAACAGTCATCGTACCGTACCAGCTCCACCGACCGGTCCGTAAAGATGTACAAATCAAACTCGGTGTAGTTGTAGCGCAGCGTGTTGAAAAAGTCGCGGTTCTGGTAGAACCACTTGATGTCAAACACGACGGCTTCCTTCACCTCACCCGTCGGCCGCTCCATCGTCTCCGTCCCGTACAGGGCGCTGTTTTTCATCTCCTGCGGCCTGGCCCGCTTGCCGTTCACCAACCCGTTACCCAGAAACCAGGCCGTGCCCTTGAAGGCCAGCGTTTTCAGAAAGCCCACCAGGTTCGCCCCGGTCAGCGTGGTTGGTGATCCGCTCGGCGGCGTGTAGGAGGCTCCGAAGTCCGGGAGTGTGTTTTTCGGCACCAGCGCCAGGGCAATGTACTTGCCCTTTGGCTGCTTTTTACCGCCAACCGGGTTGTTGAACTTACCCGCATTGACGCTTGAGTCTGCAATTACGTCTGATAATCTTCCCATTCCGGGTTGTTCATTAATAGTTGTTGTTGTTGTTACTGCTCACTGTTAAGGCAATCGGCATGTTACATATTTGGCCGTATATTGCCCCGTTGACGTACGTACTTCGACCAGAACCGTCTCCTCGTAGGTCGCCGGTTGTGGCCCCTTTGTGAACAAGGGTTGCTGTACCAGGAATGAATTTTCCGTTGTCCAGCTTCCGCTCGCTCCCCTGTATCTGTACTCTACCGTACCGCTTGCGCCCGTAACCG
>NZ_MORL01000047.1 GCF_001870735.1 Arsenicibacter rosenii
CTGTCACTGAATTACCCAGACAATAAACGGCCAGAAGCGCTGAGCCGCGTAATCCTAAATCCTTTAAAAACTGATGGCGGCTTTGCGTTTCTTCCAGTGAGCTTGTTTTCATGAGATTAGACTGATGGTTTAAGATACTATACGTCAACGCAAGGCTAAACGCTGCCTTGACCAGGTAATATTTTGATCCATTAACGGTCTGCCGGTGTTGTTTCGCATACCGGCGGCAAAGCAGCTTAAGGAGAGATCAGCCGCGAGTCAATGCGGAAGGGTTCGTTTTCAACAATTCTGACCAGGTCATGGAAGTCCGGATGCAGGGTATGAAGCAGTATGTTGGCCGAACGGGTGACGATGGCCGAGGGCACCGAAACCGCCAGTTCGCCGGGATGGCGCAGCCAGTCGATCAGGTAGGTTTGCAGGGTTTCATAGTGACTGTCGTGCTCCCAGTCAGCAGGGAGTTCCTGCATGGATACGTTTCTGGCCACATCCGGAATGTCCAGCACCAGCAAATGAAAAGCAGGAATATAGGCCGGATTCAGATGCGCCAGGATTTCCAGCAGGGCGAGTTCCGGGGTGGCAGAGGTGTAGAGAATCGGATAGCCTTTGGGGTTCCAGCGGCCCCCGGCCCGCCGTGCGCCTTCGGCCGACAGCGGGTCTGCGATGTACGTACTTTTATACAATCGGTAAACCAGCATGGGAGCTACGCGTAAACACCGTATTCGATCCGGGTAAGTACATCATCTACGAGGCTAAAACCGCTGATGGTGCTCAATAACAGGAGCGGAGCCTGATCCTTAAGCTCTTTCAGGGGGTAACGCAGCCAGTTGGCAAGTGCATCGGCACGACTGTCAAACACCATCAATCCATGAGCAGCCAGGTTCGATAACAACAAAAGCCGTTCCGACGAGTGGGCATCAAGCCGTCCTTCATTCCGGAAGCGGTGTAAGGTACGTTCGGCAATCTGCAGGATAGCGGCCAGCTCTTTAAAGGACAGATTCAGGAGCTGAGCCAGCTCATCAGCCTGTTTGGCCGGAACGCCCTGCCGCGAGGCCTCAATAATGCTGAACCCGGATGCCCATTTCGGACTGAAGGATGCCTTTTCCGGTTGTTTTCCGGTTCGTCGGCCGGCCGTCTGTTGCGTTAATGTTGCCATTTCTGATTCGCTGTTTTTGTAAAAATAACTGCAAAAAGTCAGTAATGCAAGTGCAAAATGGCAGTGTCAGGTATTCAGGAAAGGATCAGGGGTAAGGTAACCACAAACTGGCCGTTGGCTTCTTTCACAATAGGTATCGGGTGGCCCAGTACCTGATATTTACTGATGATATTCGATAGGCCAACCCCATTACTCAATACCCGCTGTGATTTTTTCTGCAGATTATTCTGAACAGAAAGCTTGCCTTCCTTACTGGTCTGAATGTGTATCTGTAAAGGTTGTTCGGGCAGAATGATGTTGTGTTTCACGGCGTTTTCAACCAGCAATTGAAGGGTCAGGGGAGGAATCTGGTAATGGCCGTATTGCTTATCAATATCCATAGTGAGGTCAAGTCCGCGGTTGTAGCGTGTTTTCAGCAACTGATAGTAGGAATGAACAAAATCAAGTTCCTGATCAAGTTCGGTCAGCGTTCGCTCGTTGGCACGAAGCACGTAGCGATAAACGGAGCTGAGCTCTTCCGCAAATAGTTCGGCCTGTTTCGGATCCTCGCTGATAAGTGCCGTGAGGGAATTGAGACTATTGAACAGAAAATGAGGGTTTACCTGCTGTTTTAACCCGTCGAGCTGACTTTGCAGATTGGCCCGCTTCAGCTCTTCTGTTTCCAGCAGCGTTTGTTTCCAGCGGTCCATCGTATAGATGTATTCATGCAGGATATTGAGAATGATATTGATGAACCAGGTGACCGCTAAACAAATCTGCAGGCTGACAAGATTGAACGTAAATCCGGGAAAATCAATCAGCCGGTACCCGTAAAAGAAGCCACAGATCGTTGCTCCGCTCATGAACATGTGGATGGTAATGGCAATACACAAACGGGTAAGTGCCTGCTTTTCTGCGGGAAAGCGTTTTCTCAGGAAAATGGCTGGTAAGGCATGTAAAAAATAAATGGGTGTCCAGAAGACAATGATACTGAGAGTGGCAAGGGTAAAGACTCTGAGATTACCGAAATAATCCTTGCCAAAAAGCATAAGATTAAAAAAAAGATAGTATAGGGGTAAAATAGCCAGCGCTACGATGTCATCTCGTTTTGTATACAACTTAAGCCTGAGCATATCGATACGTTCCGTCTTCCGGAAAACTTGTTATGAAGCCCTGAAACAAAGGCATATAAAAGTACAATAATTGTATGAAGACAGAAAGACGCCGACATGAAGTATCTATTTGAATAAATTAATAAACATTGACGCATTGAGACCAGCCGATGATTTTGCGGCCGAATTATGATCACGGTGAAATATGTATTTGTAGGAAGGCCCAAGCTGAAGGGCAATATTTTTATGCTGCCATTGGATGCCGCCGCCAAAAACAAAATTGGTGAATAAATCCGGGTGTGTCCTGAAGTCAAACCGATAATGGTTTTCGCGGCTGCCCGTATAGGTTTCAAAAGAAACTTCCTGAAATCCGGAGAGGTTTAACTGCGTTCCGGCATTTATAAAGCCAGACCATGCTTTCCGGATGGGAATGTAATAATTCAGCGAAACCGGGACCGTCATAAATGTTTCACTGATGGAGATCCCCTCAATGAAGTCAAATTTTTGGGGCAGGTATTTCCGGTATATTTCCATAAAGTCCTGCCCGGTAGCCGAATTATAATCGTCTAATGCGTGATGGTTTTCGGTATGAATGTGTTGTGCCTGTAGGCCAAATGACAGATTCGTTCTGTCAGCTACCTGAAAATCAAGCACAAAGCCGGCGCCAGCCCCTTTGAGGCCCGCAATCCCCTGTATGCCGATACGGGGCTTTAGTTGCCGTAACGAGAATGGCGGTTTACTCGCTTCGGGCTTCTTTGGCTGCATCGGTGCTTCAGAGACCGGAGGCGCCTTTGGGAGGCTAAGGTCAGGAGTTTTGGGCTGCTGCGTTTCCGCTACCACCTCAGCGCTATCCGCCGAAGCAGTCGGTACAGAAGTAGTTACTGGCTTGGTCAGCGAATCTTGAAAAGTACTGTTATGGGCAGACGGGCGCGCTGAGGCTGTTGGCTGCCCGGCATTACCTTGTTTTAGGCGCTGATAGGCATGCCGGTCGCCAGTTTCGGTAAGAGGCGATTTCTGATGAATAGCAGAAAGAGCCTCATTCCTGGTTAGAACGGGTTCCCGGGTAGTTCCGGTAACCGGTTCGGAACGGCGTCGTTGAGTCACCGGTTGGGTTGGTTCACCGGCGGATTTTGTAGAGGCATACACCGGCTTGCTGGTGTCAATAATCGTCTTATGGATTATATACACGGTGTCGATACGGTGCAGGGGTTCTGCCGGTGAGGTAATGACTGAATGCTGAGATTTTTTAGAAAGTAAAGTTCTGTCTTCAATAAGCGTATTGATTTGTTTTTGAACAGTTTTTAACGTTTCGTTTTGCTTCCAGTACAGGTAAAACGTTACCAGCCAGCCGGATAGCAGGAGTGAACTGGCCACCCAGCCGCCATAGTTCAGCAACCAGGAAGCAAGCGGGGGAACCGGCATTTTTTTTCGGAAGCGCTCCCACGCACTGACCGTATAGGCCGGCCGGACAGCTTCCAGATTTTTTTTCAGGAATTTATCAAATCGTTCGTTAGACATAATTGTTGCGCCGGCTTATGGAATGTTCGTGGTTCCATGTACGTAAAAGTTCCTGTAATTTCAATCGGGCTTTTACCAGAGTAGAGCGGGAAGTGCCTTCCTGAATACCAAGCATTCCGGCAATTTCCGGATGCGAATACCCGTCCACTACATGCAATGAAAAGACTGTCCGGTAAGAAGAGGGTAGACGCTGTACCAGCTGAAGAATTTCGTCGGCTGCTATATTTCCCGGAATTTCATCGTCTGTACCGAGGTCCCAGGCATCATCAACATCGATAAAAGAAGGCTCATTTTTGTACTTCCGGAATTGATCGATGGCTGTCCGGACCATAATCGTTCTGAACCAGGCGTCAAACGACTGCTCCGGATCATAGTAAGTGATTTTGTTGAGGACTTTCAGAAAACCATCATCAAACATTTCCTCCGCATCTTCCCGTGAACTGGCATACCGTAAACATATATTAACACCGAAACTGTAATAGGCTTCAAAAAGCATCTTCTGCGCAGAAGATTTACCCTTGCGGCACCCATCAATGACCTCTTGCAGAATAAAATGTTTCGTACGGCGGAATAACACGTGAGTGGCGCTTGGTTTAAAATAGAATACGCACTCCGGCTATGGAACGATGCCTGAAAATGTAAATATTTGTGATTATATTAAAAATCAGGACGCACATAAGCCACATAGGGCTATTTTAGGCCTAAAGTCATTTTTGTATTATGACAGAAGTAAAGTCGCAGCTATCATCGGAGTCGATGATAGAACTGCATGCTTATTTAAAGCAATTAGTATCGCCGGAAGAATTAGCTGCGGTGTCAAATCCGTCGTTTGCACGTGTCGAAGCATACTGGCACATCGGCAGAATCATAGTTGAGACGGAACAACAGGGAGAGCAACGGGCTGACTATGGTACTCAGTTAATTGAAAACCTGTCAGAAGAACTCACGACAACGTTCGGCAAAGGATATAAATCGACCAACCTTTGGTGGTTTCGGCAGTTCTATGTAGAATATCCAATACCCCACGCATCGCGTGAGTCAAGTGATTTTGAATTAAAAGACCGTTTACGCACAGAATTGACCTGGACGCATTACAGACTGCTGATCGCGATTGATAATAAACAGGAACGGGCGTTTTACATGAATGCCGCTGCTGACGAGGGCTGGTCGTACCGGACGCTTCAAAAGCTGGTACGTTCAAATTATTATTATCAGGTGGGCCTGGAAGAAAACCAGTTCAGAAAAGAAACGCTGAAGAAAAAAGCGTTAAATGAAGCAGATCACATCCGGAGTAAAATCGGCAAAACAAAGCAAATTTTATTAGGTCAGCCGGGATGGGCATTAATCAATAAACTGAGCCTGCCGTATACCTTCGAAACACCTAAGCCGGAACTAATCTTCTTTCATTATTTATTGCAGCGGATTGTGTGCGTTTGGTTTAGAGACAGCTCACCAAATTTGCTGGCGTTTCTTCCCAAACAACTGGAAAACCTTCAGCAGCAACAACCCAAACAACTCACAATGGCCCCGGTCGGACTACTGGTGAGTAACAAAAACGAGGTGCAAACCATACAGGTAGCTGAAAGTAAGATGCTTAACGCTGAAGAACGAAGTTTGCTCCCGAAAAAAATTGAAGAATGAGCCGCTTCATAATTTCAGGAGGTAAAAGGCTCCCGTACGTTTCCGGTATGGCCTTTCGCGTACACAAAACCGGATACAATCAGATAAAAACGGTAAAAAAGCCTTTTTTGCCTTGCTGGGTTCCCATAAATAAGATCCGGTCGTTTCCGAGCCAGCGGGGTGCATAATCATTGGAGGGAATCAGGCCCGGCAGTAATTCAATCCGGCGTATAGTACCGGATGTCAGGTCCCTTATCCAGAGACTATAAATAAACTGAGCAGGCGACGTTCTGGTACTAAGAAAAGCCAGTTGTTTTCCATCCGGTGAAAATTGCGGGTTTGTGTCGATCCAGCCGGGTTGGGTGTCAAAAAATCGTGTTTCTCCGGAACCAGTGGCAGCATAAAACGAAATAACTGCGCGCCATGACATACCGTTATTATCGGTGCGGACACGGGAGAGGCCAATCAACTGACCATCCGGCGACCAGGTTAATGTGGTGTTCCGGATGGCATTTTCGGTTGAAACCGGCAGCACAGGGCTCAACGGAACTGGCTGTCCGCCTGAGGTAGCTATTTTCCAGAGACGGGACCCGTCGTTCGTTTGCGTATTATAAGCCAGCCATTTTCCGTCGGGAGACCAAACAATATCGCGGGCAAAAGCCAGGTCTGCGACCGGAACCGATCGTTCCTGCCCGGAGGACAAATCGTATATAATCAGCGAGTTATTTGCCAAAGAAACAAAAGCCAGTTGTTGCCCGTCGGGGGAAAATTTGCCTGCTCTCCCCTGCCGGTTTATTAATGTTGCGGAGATCACCTGTTCATTCACCAGTTGGGTAAGAAAGGTCTGAAACTCATACTGACCGGCACCTTTATCTACCGATACGATATAGGTAGATTTAGAGCCGTCTCTGGCAACATCTCCTCCTAAAACGTCGGCCGATAAGCCAAATCCGGGATAATAGGCAGACTGTGAAAGAAATCCGTTGGTAGCCATAACCGGATTCGAAGGCACAGCGGGCGCTCCTTTTGCCTTTGATACGACTCGTGCCACTAATTGTACGCCACGGCCCGCTGCCGGGATGAGGGTTGATTTTTTATCAGCATTGAGTGTCTGATAGGCCTTGAAGGGGCCGTTCTCATTGTCTGCAACCTGAATTTCATATTCTTCCGCTTCAACATCTGCAAGGTCAGGACATGGAGAGGTTATGCAGACGATACGCTCAGGTTCCCAGTTAAGTTTGTATCCGTCGGCGGTTACAGAAATCTGTAAACTAACCGGTCTGACTCGTATTGCCGGGTCAATGGGGTGCTCTTCTTTACAAGCATTTACTATAAAAAACAGACCAGTAAAAAGAAGCAATCGTCTCATCCGGCTTTCGGCTATAGTTGTGTGTGATAGAGCCATACTACCGGTAAAAGGTTGGAAAGGGTTCGTACTAATGTTCCGGGTAAAAAATTTTGGTAGTCCGGATACTATAGATGAAACGGTGGAATAAAAGCCGGATGAGTTTACGATAATTAAGGATTCCCCGGTTTCATGTAAATAACATTTTTCAAGTAAATCCGGAAATCAACATTTCCGGCAACTTGAAAATGTTGTATCTTGTACGCTTATTAGCAGACAGGCAAAACAGCTTCAGGTCTGATATAAATTGCGGATGTGATACAGGGTTCGTTCAACAATATACAAATACACACAGTTGTTTAACACCGATGCGTAAGGAAACTAAATCTACATTGACCGGAAAACGCAAACCGGAGGTGGGTTATGTCAGGGGCGATTGGTTTACCGTAAAACAGATTACCGCTAGTTTTGCTGACTGGTATTTTACCGGTAATAAAACCGCTTCCAGAGCAAAATCAAACTATCCGGTATTGATTGCCCGGTATCTGAAACACTGCCTGCAGACAAACGTACCCGTGGCATATGGTCTTGAAACGTATCCGGAAGCCCGGCCTGCGTATTTGAGCCCGGTCCGGAAATTTCTGGAATTTTACCGGCTGCGTGGCTGTCCGCCTGTCGTGGCTGACCCGGTTGCCCAAAAAGCACCGCCCGCCAGTAATGAACTGGTCTTGCAGTTTATCTATCAGGCCGTTAATCTGCGGGGAGACGAAAGCAAAGCTACCTATCAGAAATCACTGAACGCTTTTTTTGAGTGGATGCAACAGCAGCGGACATGGGGAAACGATCTGTCCGGTTTCGACGCCGTCAGCGTAGGTCAGTTCATGTCTGAACTGCGGCAACAGGGATATTCGGCCTTTACTATAAACCTGCGGCTTTCGGCTCTCAAGGCACTGGCGCGGTTTGTTCTTGAGCATCCCCGGAAATTTAAGCTGGACGATGAGCCGCGCGAAGGGTTGGCGGCCATTGAAAAGGTAAGTGCGCTCAGTTTAGAACAAACCGTGTATAAAGATGCGCTCTCGGCTGAAAACCGCGATAAGCTGCTTTCAGAATGCGATGATCCCGAAACACTGGCTATGATAAGTCTGATGGTTTATTCGGGCTTGCGAACGGTTGAACTCACCCGGCTCCAGGTCAGGGATCTGGATTTGCCGAACGGTATTGTCTATGTCCTTGGCAAAGGCAAATACACCCGCGAAGCAGTAAAACTTTTTAAACACAGCATTGACGTTATACGAATGCTTTTTAGCCAGCGTCCTGATTTACAATCCATAGACCCCGTATTTCCGGAACTGACCACCCGGAAAGTCAGACGGCTGGTAGATGCTGCCCTGGAGAAGTCGGGACTGAAGCGGGAGGGTATTTCTGCCCATAGCCTGCGGCATACAGCGGCTCAGCTCTTACTGGAAAAAGGAGTGGATGGAATCTATGTGCAGCAACACCTGCGGCATGCCCGCTTTGATACCACACAAATGTATACCCGCAAAAAGACAAGGGAGCTCTATCTTGACAAACTCCCGGATGAGTGAAGGTAGTATCTATGACACGAATTCATCACGTATCCCAAACAGAAAACCCTGCCAATCAGGGAATTTTTACCTGATTGGCAGGGGATTACTTTATTTCAGGAGGACCAGTTGATTTAATTTATCCGTGATGAGCTGGTTTTCTTCTGTAGAAAGTGACAGTTGCGCGGCGGCGGCATTCTGTAAGGCCTGTTCCGCGTTGCGGGCACCGGCCAGAGCAATGGTTATACCCGGCTGATCTATGGTCCAGCGTAAGACAAGCTGACCGATGGTCGCTTTTTTATCCTCGGCAATTGGTTGAATCGACGACAGGAATTCATCGACCCTGGCTATGTTTTCGTCCTTGAAAAAATAAAGGTTTGCCCGATGGTCACCAGGAGCAAAGGCATGGCCGGGCTTCATTTTACCGGTTAGTAAACCACGTTCGAGGGGGCTGTAGGCCAATATGCCTTTGTGGTTCTCAAGGCAATAGGGGATTACATTTTTCTCAATATCCCGCTTCACCATACTGTACGGAACCTGATTCGACGCCAGTGAGATGGTGTTTTCCGCCTCTGCCATCTGTTCAGCACTGTAGTTACAGACGCCGGCATACCGGACTTTACCTTGCTCAATCAACCGGCTGACGGCCTCCATGGTTTCCTCAATCGGTGTTGTTTTGTCTGGCCAGTGAATCTGGTAAAGATCAATAAAATCAGTGCCTAATCGCTTCAGACTGTCTTCGCACTCTTTTATGATACTGTCCCGCCCGGCATATTTATAGATATCGATGGCTTCACCGGCATTGTTTGTGGAATGCATAGCCAGATCGCCTTTTGCCAGATCCCAGCGCATGCCAAACTTAGTCAGAATCTGTACCTGATCCCGGGGAATACCCTTGATGGCCTCTCCGACAATTTCTTCGCTGTGGCCCTGACCGTAAATAGGGGCCGTATCAATCGAGGTAACTCCTGCGGTAAACGAATCTTGAATGGCCTTTACGGCATCTTTCCGCTCAGATCCGCCCCACATCCAGCCACCGGCTGCCCATGCGCCAAAGGTTATGACTGACAGTTCTAGATTTGTGTTTCCTAATTTTCTGTATTCCATCCGGATATGTTTTACCTACTAAACCAGTAAGGGGTATTTACTTGTTTAGCTTATTGTTTTTAAGTAGGTTCAAGTCGTAAAACAAAAACAATAGCTATCGGTAAGCAAGAGGATATTCATTTATGAGTAACTCCTCTAAAAGTGAGTAGCCATGAGAAAAGTGAGTTCGACAAACTACCATAACCAGGCGTATCTGGAAGAAAAATGCACCCTGAATGAGCTAATTCATTTACTGAGCAAACGTTGGCTGACTGAGGTGCTGTTCAGTATTGAAGAAGGTAATAACCGTTTTTCGAGCTTAAAAGAGGACCTGAAATACATCAGCGATAACATCCTGGCCGACCGTCTGAAGTTGCTGGAACAGCATAAACTGATCACGCGGAATGATAATTTTCGTGAAGTGCCTGCCCGCGTGGAGTACGCTTTAACGCCAACAGGGTTGAAATTAAGCGAGTTACTGGATGTTATGTGTAAATTTTCAGAAACGGAGATGGATTTTCCGGCCGCGTCATGTTGATCTATTACTGATTTATTGCGTCTGATTTTGTTCCGCGCGTTGCGTGGATTATTTCAGTTTTCCCGGCTGGCATAAAACAAAACAGCCTCTGCCAGAGGGGTTCCGGCAGAGGCTGTCTGGAGACATTGCTGGTTTAACTACTTATCCAGAAATTTGATTTTTGACATAGACAACAGCGGCTGAATCGCTGTAGCGGCTTCATTTTTGAACACAAAATAAAGGTCATGTTTGCCCTCCGTCTTTTTCAGCGGTACAAAGACCGGTTTTGTCGCAAACGGGTTAAACGCAGGTTGGGCCGGTTTCTTGGCCCCATCGCCGCCCTGCCTGGCGTTCTCCTTCTGCTGAGCTTCCATCTGGGCCATGAGCTTCGCTACGTCAACTTCGGGAGCCAGTTCGAGATTGGCTTCGCCAATGACCGGGCCGGTTGGTGAGTCGATATGAATTTCTATCTTACCACCGGCAGCTCCCTCCCGTCGCTGGGCAGCGGCATTGGTTTCAAGCTGTTGAATGCCCGTCAGATCGATTTGCCTGAACCCGAAATAGCCGTTGTTGAATGCAATGATATTTTCACCCTTACCCATGCCTTTGGCCTTCACCTCTACCCCTTTAATAACCTCTGCGGTTGAGGCATCCACATCCGGGCTACGCAAGACGATCAACTTCTCGGACGTTTGGGACGGAACACTTTTCCCGGCACCCAGTGTATTACCACGGTCTGTATAGGCGGCACGAATCAGTACAGACCCACGGCCGTTATCACCCGCCGGCAAAGTAACCGAATAGGCGCCGTTGAGTGGTAAGCTGCTGTATGTCTTATCGTTAATGTGGAGAATGTAGTCTACCAATGTACCGGCATCAGCCACTGACATGGCCGGGTGTCCGGGCATGGCTACTTCACCCCAGACGCCGACACCACCGTTCCGAATCTTGGCTACCAACCGCTCAGCGGCCCCGGCATCACCCTTGTATTTGGAGGCAATCGCTGTAAACGCCGGGCCAACCGATTTGGTCGCAATCTGGTGACAGACCTTACAATCACTCTGGTTGATGATCGCATGGGCAACAGCGTACTGCGTAGAGGCATCCACACTCCGGTGTTCCTGCTTTACCTCGGCGTAGTCGAAGCCTTCCGACGTATAATTGATGCTCATGGCCACCTGCTTCGGGTTGATTTTTTTGGCCCCGGCACTTTCCAGACCACCGTCTTCCTGATCGTTTACCTGAACAGCATACTGAATCGGCTGATCCTTAAAGAAAAACGTTTGGTTGCTGGCCAGGTTTACAGCGACAGCAGGGGGTTCATTTCCGGCGATAATCTTAACCGACTGACTGTTTTCGGCCCCTTGCGGGTCCTTAACGGTCAGCGTAGCCGTATACACACCGGCTTTGTCGAAAGTGATGGAAGGGTTCGGCGTTGAAAAGCTACGCGGCGCGATACCCGGAGCCGTAACTTTCCACTGATACGTCAGCTTATCGCCATCGCGGTCGGTACTGCCGTCTGACAACAGCGTCAGTTGCAGCGGTACGGTGC
>NZ_MORL01000048.1 GCF_001870735.1 Arsenicibacter rosenii
CCCTGCCAAACCTGCCGACCACCCTGACGACACTCGTTGGCAGTACGCTCTCGCTGTCGGGTCTGTGTCCGACCGGTGTACTGGCGCCGCTCACCAACCTGACGGCCTTAGGTGGTATTATCCCAATAAACACCACAACGGCGGGGGTACAAACCCTCAGCCTGATCTGTAACAACAACGGTTGTATCAGCCCGACACAGGTACTGAATCTCAGTGTCCTCGGCGGTAATCTGATTCCGGGTGCTGTTTCGCCGATCTGTCTGGGCCAGGTATTAAACCTGCCACTGACAGGTACAGGCCCGCTGAGCGATCTGACCAGCAATCTGGTTAGCTTATCTGTGACAGGACCGGTGAACCTGACGACTACGGTCCTCGGCCCCGGCCTGATCCGTATCAGCGGATTAACAGCCGGGACAAGTAACCTGACCATTACACCGTCGGTCTCTAACATTCCGCTGACACCGATTACCGTGCCGGTCAACGTCGTCAGCCTCTCGGCAGTTACCGGTCTGTTACCAACACAAACGGTCGTTCAGAACACAACACTGACTCTGGCAGGCACCTGCCCGACCGGTGGTCTACTGAGCTATACCTCTTCCGGCGGTACGTCGGGAACCGCCCTGAGCGGCGTTGGTATTCCGGTAGTTGCCAACGTACTGGGCGGACAGTCCTATACCGTTGTCTGTACGGATGTAAACGGCTGTATCAGCCCGTCGACCGTAGCCAACCTGTCTGTTGTATCGCCATTGCTGAACGTACTGCAAGGCCCGCTCCTCTGCGTTGGCCAGCCGGTATCCCTGACGCTGTTGCCGGTTAACTTCGGCCTGACCGATCCGCTGGTAAATGTCGGCATTACCGGACCAACCGGTGTAACGGCTTCGGCAATCGGTTCAAACGGCGTTGTTACCCTGTCTGGTTTATCATCGGCAACAACAACGCTGGCCGTCAGCGTAAGCGTGGCCGGCGTACAGGTGCTGAACCTGCCGGTAACGGTAAATGCACTGCCACTACCGGCCGCACCAAACCTGCCGACAACGCTGACGGCTTTAGTCAACAGCACGCTGTCGTTGTCAGGTCTGTGTCCGACCGGTACGTTGGGTACACTGCTTAACCCGTTACAGGGCATTATCAATGTACCGACAACCACAACCGGCATTCAGAGCCTGACACTGACCTGCTCAGGCGCGAACGGCTGTATCAGCCCGACATCTATCGTCAACCTGTCTGTTGTTTCGCCATTACTGAACACCCTGACCAACACACCTATCTGTTTAGGTTCACCGCTGGCCCTGACGCTGGTTCCGCTGAACTTCGGCATCAACGATGGTGTGGTTAGCTTATCGGTCAGCGGCCCGGTTAATTCAACGGTTTCGGCCATTGGGTCAAACGGGGTTGTCAGCATCGGCAACCTGCCTGCGGGTACGTCAACCATTACCGTGACAGCCCGCATTGCCGGTATCACCGTAAATACCATCACGGTTCCGGTTTCTGTTCTGAGTACCCCTCCGCCAGCCGTAACGACCATCTCCGGTCAGACGGCGTATGCGGGAGGTCAGACAGCGGTATCGGTAACGGCCAACTCAGGCAACGTACTCTTCCAGGCTTCCTGCCAGAACGGCGTCGTGAGCTATACCGGCTCAGTCGGCGGCGCGGTGAATACAGGCGCCCAGATATCGTTTATTACGGTTCCGACAACTACAACCGGTGTCTTTACCTATACCGCGATCTGCGTAAACGGCGCGTGTGTAAGCACCGGTACTGTTGTAAGCGTAAGCGTTGTGAATGCAACACCAACCAACCTGCCACCGGCATTAGTTGGCGGCGGTATACCATCGCCGCAATCAGCCACGGTGAACGTTGGGTTCAGCTTACCGGCCGCCAATTACTTCTCAGATCCGAACGGGGATCCGTTAACCTATGCAGCCACCGGTTTACCGGCCGGTCTGAGCATCACGCCGGGCACGGGGGTTATCAGCGGTGCTCCATCCGTATCGGGTACGTTCCCGGTCACGGTAACGGCCAACGACGGGAAAGGTGGTACAGTAACGTCGTCATTCACGCTGAACGTTGCTCCGGCAGCCGTAGTGAACCAGCCGCCGGTACTGACGAACGCACTGCCTACGCCACAATCGGCAACCGTGGGTATAGCCTTCAGCACGACAACGGCAGGCGCCTTCTCTGATCCGAACGGCGATCCGCTCAGCTTTACGGCCAGTGGCTTGCCAACCGGCCTGAGCATCAATGCTGCTACCGGTATCATAAGCGGGGTACCGGCCGTATCCGGTACGACCGGTGTGGTCGTCACAGCCAGCGATGGGAAAGGCGGTTCGGCACAAGGATTCTTTATCCTGAACGTATCGCCGGCTCCGGTGAACAACCAGCCACCAGCGCTGGTGGGCGGTGGTATCCCGTCACCACAATCGGCCACGGTAGGAGTTGCCTTCAGCACCACAACGGCAGGCGCCTTCTCCGATCCGAACGGTGATCCGCTCAGCTTTACCGCCACCGGTCTGCCAAACGGGCTGATTATCAACCCGGCAACGGGTGTGATCAGCGGCGTACCAACGACATCCGGTTTAGCCGGTATTGCGGTTACGGCCAGCGATGGGAAAGGCGGTTCAGCAACGTCGACATTTATCCTGAATGTATTGCCGGCACCAGCGGGTAATCAGGCGCCGATTGCCGGTATTATTCCGTCGCCGCAGTCGGCCACAGTGGGTATTGCGTTCAGCACGACAACGGCTGGTGCCTTCTCCGATCCGAACGGCGATCCGCTCAGCTTTACCGCCACCAACTTACCGGCGGGCGTTACGATTAACCCGGCTACCGGTTTCATCAGCGGCGTACCGTCGGTATCGGGTAACTACGGTATCGTTGTAACGGCCAACGATGGGAAAGGTGGTATCGCTCAGGCGGTCTTTGTCCTGAATGTGTCTCCGGCAGCAACCACGAACTTCCCGCCAACACTGGTCGGTGGGGGTATCCCGTCGCCACAATCCGCGACGGTCGGCCTGGCCTTCAGCACCACCACGGCAGGCGCCTTCACCGATTCGAACGGTGATCCGCTCAGCTTTACGGCAACCGGTTTACCTGGCGGTCTGAGCATTGATCCGACATCAGGCGTGATCAGCGGCGTACCATCGGTATCGGGTAACTTCCCGATCACCGTGACGGCCAATGACGGCAAAGGGGGTACGGTCCAGGCGATCTTCGTCCTGAATGTATCGCCGGCACCGGCCGTGAATCTGCCGCCTGTGTTAATAGCCAACCTGCCATCGCCACAATCGGCAACGGTGGGTGTGGCCTTCAGCACCACCACGGCCGGGGCGTTCTCCGATCCGAACGGCGATCCACTGTCGTTCTCAGCCAGCAACCTGCCTACGGGTCTGGCCATCGGACCTAATACCGGGATTATCAGCGGGACACCTTCCATATCGGGTACCTTCGGCGTTATCGTCACTGCCAGTGACGGACGCGGCGGTTCAGTACAGGCAGCCCTCGTGATCAACGTAGTGCCGGCGGCGGTCATCAATCTGCCACCGACAATTGTCGGCAGCGGTATTCCGTCGCCGCAGTCGGCCACGGTAGGTGTTGCCTTCAGCACCACCACGGCCGGCGCCTTCACAGATCCAAACGGCGATCCGCTCACGTATGCAGCAAGCGGCTTGCCGGCAGGCTTAGCCATCTCGCCAGCGAGTGGTGTCATCAGTGGTATTCCGTCTGTATCGGGCACCTTCCCGGTTTCGGTATCGGCGAGCGATGGCAAAGGCGGCACGGCTCAGTCGTTCTTTATCCTGAGTGTCGCACCGGCACCGGTAACGAACCTGCCACCGACCCTGGTGGGCGGCGGCATTCCATCGCCACAGTCGGCAACCGTTACCATTGCCTTCAGCACCACCACAGCCGGGGCGTTCTCCGATCCGAACGGCGATCCGCTCAGCTTTACCGCCACCGGTTTGCCAACCGGTCTGGCTATCAGCCCGACAACGGGTGTGATCAGCGGGGTACCATCCGTATCGGGTAGTTTCGGTATCGTTGTAACGGCCAATGACGGCAAAGGGGGTACGGCTCAGTCGGCCTTCGTACTAAACGTTGTTCCGCTGCCAGCCGTAAACCAGCCGCCGGTTGTGACTGCTTCATTGCCTTCACCACAGTCCGGAACGGTTAACGTAGCCTTCAGCACGACAACGGCCGGGGCGTTCTCCGATCCGAACGGCGATCCGCTCAGCTTTACCGCAACGGGCTTACCCGGTGGCCTGGCAATCAACCCGACAACGGGTGTGATCAGCGGCGTACCAACCCAGTCGGGCTCATTCGGGGTAACCGTGTTTGCCAATGACGGTAAGGGCGGCAGCATTTCAGCACCATTCACGCTGACCATTTCGCCTGCTCCTGCTATTAACCAGCCACCGATGGCCGGCACGATTCCATCGCCGCAGTCTACAACGGTAGGGGTTGTCTTCAGCACGACAACGGCCGGGGCGTTCTCGGATCCGAACGGCGATGCGCTGACCTTCTCGGCCAGCAACCTGCCAAACGGTCTGTCGATCAACCTCACAACGGGTCTGATCAGCGGGATTGCGTCACAATCGGGTACGTTCGGCATTGTCGTAACGGCCAGCGATAACCGTGGCGGCAGCGCTCAGGCGTTCTTCTTCCTGAACGTAGCACCGGCTCCGACCGTGAATGTTCCGCCAAGCCTGGTGGGCGGCGGTATCCCGTCACCACAGTCAGCCACAGTAGGTGTTGCTTTCAGTACCACCACTGCCGGGGCCTTCTCGGATGCCAACGGCGATCCGCTGACCTATTCAGTTGCCGGTTTACCAGCCGGTCTGAACATCACGCCATCAACGGGTGTGATCAGCGGCGTTCCTTCCGTGTCAGGCACCTTCCCGGTTTCGGTAACGGCCAATGATGGCAAGGGTGGTTTCGCTTCGTCTGTCTTTATTCTGAACGTATCCCCTGCTGCCGTGGTCAACCAGCCACCGACAGTGATAGGAAACGGACTGCCATCGCCACAATCGGCAACCGTCGGTGTGGCCTTCAGCACCACCACGGCAGGCGCCTTCTCTGACCCGAACGGCGATCCGCTGACATTTGCGGCTACCGGCTTACCAACGGGTCTGGCGATTAATCCGGCAACGGGTCTGATCAGCGGTACACCATCAGTGACCGGCAACTTCGGAGTCATCGTTACGGCCGGCGACGGCAAAGGTGGTTCTGCTCAGGCAGCCTTCATCCTGAACGTAGTACCGGCTCCGGTTGTGAACCAGCCGCCGGTACTGGTGGGCACGGGTATCCCGTCGCCGCAATCGGCCACCGTTAACGTAGCGTTCAGCACGACAACAGCCGGGGCATTCTCCGACCCGAACGGCGACCCGCTTACCTTCTCTGCCAGTGGCCTGCCAAACGGGCTGAGTATTATCCCGTCAACCGGGGTAATCACCGGTGTACCATCTGTCTCAGGCACATTCGGTATCACGGTGGTAGCCAACGACGGCAAAGGCGGTTCGGTTTCGTCGATCTTCATCCTGAATGTATTCCCTGCTCAGGCAGTCAACCTGCCTCCGGCAATCGTTGGCAACGGTATCCCGTCGCCACAGTCGGCGACGGTGAGCGTAGCGTTCAGCACCACCACGGCGGGGGCCTTCTCCGATCCGAACGGCGATGCGCTGACGTTCTCTGCCAGCAACCTGCCAAACGGCTTGTCGATCAACCCGGCAACCGGTCAGATCACGGGTGTACCAACCACCGTCGGCAGCTACGGGATTATCGTTACGGCCAGCGATGGCAAGGGCGGCACCGCCCAGGCAGCCTTTATCCTGAACGTAGTACCGGTTCCAACCGTGAACCGGTCACCAGTCGTAACCGGCAACGGCTTACCATCGCCACAATCCGCGACGGTGAACGTAGCGTTCAGCACGACAACGGCCGGCGCCTTCTCGGATCCTGACGGTGACCCGCTGAGCTTCTCGGCAACCGGTCTGCCAACAGGGTTGAGTATCATCCCGTCGACAGGCCTGATTACCGGCGTTCCATCAGTATCGGGCACCTATGCCATTACGGTATTTGCCAATGACGGCAAAGGCGGTACGGCCTCGTCAATCTTTGTCCTGACTGTATTCCCGGCACCGTCGGTGAACCTGCCGCCGGCAATTGTTGGAAACGGCATTCCGTCACCACAGTCAGCCACGGTAGGCATAGCCTTCAGTACGACAACGGCCGGTGCGTTCTCCGATCCGAACGGTGATCCGCTGACCTTTACCGCACAAGGCCTGCCAACGGGTCTGGCCATTAATCCGGCAACGGGCACCATCAGCGGTGTACCATCCGTTTCGGGCACTTATGGTATTATCGTTACGGCCAGTGACGGAAGAGGTGGTTCGGTTCAGGGGGCCTTCATCCTGAATGTATTCCCTGCCCCAACGGTGAACGTGCCACCGACCCTGGTTGGTAACGGTATTCCGTCGCCACAATCGGCAACGGTAGGCATCGGATTCAGTTCACCGGTAGGCAACTTCTTTACAGACGCCAACGGCGATCCGCTGACCTTTGCTGCCAGCGGCATGCCGGCAGGGCTGAGCATCAACGCATCAACCGGCGTCATCAGCGGTGTACCATCGGTATCGGGTACTTTCCCGATCTCGGTAACGGCCAACGATGGCAAGGGGGGTACGGTTTCGTCGATCTTTATCCTGAACGTATCACCGGCAGCGGTGATCAATCAGCCGCCGGTAGTGGTGGGCATTGGTATTCCATCGCCACAATCAGCGACGGTGACGATAGCCTTCAGCACGACAACCGCCGGTGCGTTCTTTGATCCGAACGGTGATCCGCTGAGCTTCTCGGCAACGGGGCTGCCAACGGGTCTGGTCATTAATCCGGCCACCGGGGTCATCAGCGGGGTACCATCCGTTACGGGCAACTTCGGCGTTATTGTCACGGCCAACGATGGCAAAGGCGGTATCGCATCGGCGCCGTTCGTGCTGAACGTGTTCCCGCTTCCGGCCGCCAATCAGCCACCGGTTCTGGTCGGCAACGGTATTCCGTCGCCACAGTCGGCAACGGTCAACGTAGCGTTCAGCACCACCACGGCCGGCGCCTTCTCCGACCCGAACGGTGATCCGCTCACCTTCTCGGCGACAGGTCTGCCAACGGGTCTGGCCATTAACCCGAATACAGGCGTCATCAGTGGTGCGCCATCGGTATCAGGAACGTTCCCGATCTCGGTAACCGCCAGCGA
The DNA here is from genome assembly GCF_001870735.1 of Arsenicibacter rosenii. Taxonomy (GTDB): domain Bacteria; phylum Bacteroidota; class Bacteroidia; order Cytophagales; family Spirosomataceae; genus Arsenicibacter; species Arsenicibacter rosenii. The sequence goes on from NZ_MORL01000048.1 coordinate 7,244, forward strand.
CGGCAAAGGGGGTACGGCTACCTCGGTCTTCATTCTGAACGTGGCTCCGGCACCGGTTGTCAGCGGCCCGCTGGGCGTAACGGTTGTTGCTTATGACTGCGTAACGGGAGCCATTACATTCGGCCGCGTTGGTGGTGATCAAAGCCGTCAGGTTGAATACCTGGCCCTGAACGCCACCGCCTGGACAACGTCACCGTTTGCGTCCATCGGCGCCGATATCCGCAACGATCCGACGATGACCAGCATCGTGGTATTTGCCCGTTACGTGGGCGATGCCGGCAGCGTGGTCACGACGACGTTTAACTTCCGCACCTTCTGCGGTAGCCAGGGGAATGGCGCACCGGTCTATAACGGCTCACTGGCCAACCAGACCGGTACGGTAGGTACGCCGTTCACGTATACCTTCCCGGCCAATGCCTTTACCGATCCCGAAGGTCAGAACCTGACGTTTACAGCAGTTGGTCTGCCACCGGGCTTAACGTTAAGCGGCCGTACGATCAGCGGCACACCGCAGCTCCAGGGCGCTTATGCCGTAACGATCCTGGCGCAGGATCCGCAGGGAGCCTCAACGACAGGCACATTCACGATCACGATTAACCCGGCACCGGTTGTCGGTACACCGCTGGCCGTTACTGTCGTGAGCTACAACTGTCAGACCGGTGCGATTGTCTTCAACCGCCTCGGCGGCGATCCGAACCGTACGGTTGAGTACTTTGCCATCGGTGTCCGGCTGAACAATGCCGCGCCATACAGCACGAACCCGAACGGTACGATTGAAGCCGAACTGCGGAACGACCAGAACCAGTCAACGATTACGGTCATGGTCCGTTATGTAAACGATCCGACATCGACGGTAAGCTTTTTGTATAACTTCCGCACACCATGTTCAGGCCAGACACCAAACCAGGCACCGGTTTACAACGGTGGTCTGCAGAATCTGGTCGGTACAGTCGGGGTGCCGTTCAGTTATACCCTGCCTAGGACGCTGTTTACCGATCCGGAAAATCAGGCAATCACACTGGGTGCCGGTGGCCTGCCACCGGGAATCATCCTGTTGAATGGGGTAATTTCGGGTACGCCGCTCACAGCAGGTGTTTACGAACCGGTTTATATCTTTGGCTTTGATCCGCAACGTCTGTTTGCTACGGGAACCTTCCGGTTTACCGTGAACCAGCCGACAGCCGGCAATCAACCGCCGATTGTGACAGGCTCGATTCCGAATCAGACCGCTACGGTAGGTATTTTCTATACCTACACGATTCCGTCGACCGTGTTCCGCGATCCGGAAGGTCAGGCACTGACGTACAGCATCTCGGGCGCACCACGCCGGTTAGAGGTTAACGGCAACGTCATCAGTGGCTTCCCGCTTATCAACGGGGTCTACCCGATCACGGTAACGGCTATCGATCCGCAGGGCGGTCTGGCCAGCGTGACCTACCAGCTGACGGTTTTACCGAACCCTGGTTGTGGCAGCGATCCGGCTACGCTCGGTCAGCCGCTTGAATTATTGCAGCCTGATTACAACTGTCAGACAGGGGTGATCAAGTTCAATACACGCGGCGGAAACGGGGCAACCATCACCTATGCCGCTATCGGTATCACGGTTCCGACCAACGATTGCTACGATCAGATGGATACCGAAGTATCTGTTGACGTACGGAATGACCGGCCAAACGTTCAGCCGTTCATCATCCGGGCCATCCAGAATGGCGTTGTCGTGCAGTATGCATTCGATGCCCGCGCCTACTGCCGCGGCCGTGCCCGTGAAGCAGCGGGGGTAACGCCGTCGCTCGACGTAACGGTGATGGGTAACCCGACCAACAGCGATGCGGTTGAGGTAGAAATCCGTGGTGCAGAAGGCGAACCACTCCGTCTGCGCGTTGCCGATCCAACCGGTAACGCCATCAACGAACAACACGTTGATCAGGCGGGTGCGGTTCAGCGCGTACGCGTACCGCTTAGCCGTGCGGCCGGCGTTTACCTGTTACAGGTAAGCTCGCCGACACGCACCAAAGTAGTTAAGGTCGTTCGCCAATAAACGGCAACCGACAAAAGGATAGCCTGACGGTAAACGCTCTCCCGCCAACAGACGGGAGAGCGTTTTTTTTGTTCTTTATCTCTAGAATTCAATAGCTTTGCCTTACCCGACATATATAACGTTGACACCCTTTCCTTCTCATCTATGCGCCCCCGGCAACTTTACCTTTTTTATCTGTTCCTGCTGATGCTGAGCCCTGCGGCTATGGCTCAGGTATATACCCGGCATTTAGCTTCCGGGAATGTGAACGACTTCAATAAAGCCGGAGCGTCAGGCGTAACCGCTGCTCTGCCCCGCCGCACACTGAAGGCCGTTGATACACAGGCGCTGCTAACGGAGGATGAGCAGCGCACAAAACTCGGCTTACCCGACCGCATGGGGGTCGACATTGACGTACAGGCTGACTTTATGCAGATCGCTGCGGTAACTACCGAAGGGAACCTGCAAATCGCCCGGTTTCAGTTCGATGTTCCGTCGGCACAGGGGCTTAGTGTCCTGTTTAACGCACTCACCCTGGCCAGCGGCGCCCAGCTGTTCATCTATAACACTGACCAAACCGTGCTGATCGGGCCGGTTACGGAAAAACAAAACGGAACCAAATTCTGGTCGGATCTGGTAACGGGGGAACACGTTGTAGTCGAGTTGAAAGAACCCCTGGCGGTTGCCGGTCAAAGCATTGTGCAGGTCGGGAAACTCATTCAATATTATCGCTTTGTGCCTAAGTTCGGGTTCAACACGTCCTCTTCCTGCGAAATCAATACGGCCTGTTATCCCGCCTATCAGAACGAAGCCGATGGCGTGGCCATGTTGCTGACCTACTACAGCCCTTATACCTATGCCTGCACGGGCTCTATGCTGAACGCCACCCAACAGAATTTCCGGTCTTTTTTGCTGACAGCCTTTCATTGCTTTGACTTCTCGGGAGATGGCTCTCTGCAAACAGCAGAACGAAATGCGGCTGCCTCTACGCAGGTTCGCTTCCACTGGGAAAGTCCTGTCTGTAGTCCTACCGCTGCCGACAATGTTTATCTGACACTCACCGGCAGCACCTTGCAGGCAGCTTACGCCAGTTCCGATTTCACGTTACTTGAAATCAATCAGCAGGTGCCGCCATCCGAAAACATCACGTACCTGGGCTGGGACCGTAACAACAGCAACTACAGCGCGGTTTTCGGCATTCATCATCCCAGTGCCGATATCAAGAAGATTTCGTTCAGCAACAATGCAACGTCATTCATAGGCACCGTTATGACAACGGGCGGGAACTACTATACCAGCCCGGGCGCTACCCACCTGAACGTCACCTGGAATGCCAGTCCGAATACACTTGGGGTAACCGAAGGGGGCTCTTCCGGTTCGGCGCTTTTTAACGCCGACCGGCGGGTAGTCGGGCAACTGCATGGCGGTGGTTCATTCTGCACATCGCCTACCTCGCCCGACCAATACGGTCGTATCTATACGTCATGGACAGGCGGCGGCAGTCCGGCCACGCGGCTCAGCGACTGGCTCAACCCCGCCGGCAGTACAGCCACCACTACCAACAGCGTTAAAAGTCAGGTTTCCGGACCGGCTGCTTTTGTGTCAACCGCTACATTTTCGCTCAATTCCGGCAGCAGCATCACGTCCTGGGTGGTAACCGGCGGAAACGGTGTGATCACACCAACCAGCGGAGCCGGTAACGTCGCCAGCCTGACAGCGACAGGCACTGCGACAGGAGCAACCATTACGTTTTACATCAATGCGGGGCAGAGCTATCCGATCAGCTTTACGAAAAACATTAATGCCAGCGCCGGAGAAAACTTCCCGCCTATAGCGAGCACCATTCCAGCCCGGACAGCAACCGTCGGCAGCCCGTTTTCATACACTGTCCCTGCGTTTACTGACCCCGAAGGATTGCCTATAACTTATAGCGCAGCGGGTTTGCCAAGCGGGCTGTCCTTCAATGCCGCCACCCGCGTCATCAATGGGACACCAACTGCTTCCGGGACATTTGTCTCCAGCATCACCGGCACCGATCAGGGCAACCTTGCTACATCCGTTGCTTTTTTATTCACGGTAAACTGTCCCGTCACCAGTATCAACGCCAGCGCCGCCACGGTCTGTCTG
>NZ_MORL01000049.1 GCF_001870735.1 Arsenicibacter rosenii
TTGGGGTATTTGAAGGCCACATCGAGCGCCAGCGCGGGCTTAAAATTGTGCGGAGACTGACCGGCTTTGGCATCGGTCACAACGGGGCCCGGCATTGTACGGCCCTGAGCGTACAGCTGGTCCTGTTCGGCATCAGGCCGGTGAGTGGCCGTCAGGAATGGCTTTGGCGCATTCGGATACAGGTGCATCCAGCGACCGCAGGCTACTCCGTAGGCATAGGCCAGATCGGGATGGAGATCGGAAATTGAACGTGATGGCATCGTCGTTTTTTCTTCGAAAATGCCGGTGTGATCCGGAGCGGGAAAGGACAAAAGAAAAAGCCCGGCACAATATGAGCCGGGCTTTCTGATTGCAGATAATTGTTGGATTGTTACTCGGGTACTTCACTCAGCCACCCTTCACGAACAAGGTCGGCTATAAAGTTTTCGGGCGTGTCGTTCCGGATCACGTTGCCACCGTAGAACTCCCGGAAACGAATGGCAAAATCACGCATATACTCTTCGTTGGTCTGGTCGGCCGTAAAACGGCCATCGCCCTTTAATTGGGCTACCAGATCGGTAGCGGTGGCCGCTTCGACCACCCCGCTACCGTCTTCTAGTAAATATTTCATGCGGCTAAATCGCTGATTCGGTTGTTGATATACGTTACAATTTCCGGCTGTTGAAATTCCCGCAGGCTCTGCATCGTGGCCGCTGATGCCTCCACCCGTTTAGTCCGGCTGAATTCTACGAGGTTGTGTAAAAATAACACCCAGTTTGCTATTTTCTCAAATTCAATGGTTCCGCTGTGCTGGCGGAATTCAATCGTCTGGTGGCGTACATACGATTGCAGGTTTATTTTCTGATAACGCGTACGCTGTAATGAAATCAGCCCGTTCATAGTTCGCGCCTGGTCTACCTGGTCGGCCAGCCCCTGTACGCTTTTGCAGAAGTAGTTGGTGTTACCCCGGCGGCTGTTAGGCATAAAGCTGTCGATAATCGACTCAAAGCGGGCGTAATTTACGATCAGGTTTTTAACCTGTGCCAGCTCAAGGTTTACCGCGTCGAAGTGGATGTGCAGGCCGCAGGTTCTGTTAATGTAGGCGTTCTTCTGCTTCAGCACCCGGCATACGATCTGAAGTTCGTCAATCCCTGCCTGCCCTTCCAGTATCGGGCTTACCAGTTCAAATGTGTTATTGCCGCTCAGACTCCCGTCGGTTACCAGTTTCCAGTGGCGGCGGGTTGTATGGTTGTAGCCTTCAACCGCTACCGTTATGCCTGCCTGCCGTAAGGCTTCGGCCAGTGCTTCGCGGCTGATGTTGTGGGCTTCAATCTCTACCCCGAATTTGCGGTTAAAAGGGATAAAGCGGAAAATATCGGCGCTGGCGTCAGCCCGGCGGCTGCGCACCTGCTCCGGCCAGTACCTGGCAAATACGTTCTGAACAAATCCGTAGTTGCCTCCGGTCAGGTCAGCTACCTGCCGGCGCGTAAGTCCGAGGGCTAACAACTGGCGGATTTTTTCAGTTTTTGTAAGGCTTGCGTTGCTTAAAATCTGCTGTGTTTCCATTTGATTATCTGCGTGTTATCGTTGAGACAAAGCACGCATCGTTTCGCGGCAACAGCAAGTTTCTCCCCTCACATTCCATGCACAGTGCCAGAGGTCACTGGAACAGTGCAACACAAAAAAGTAGAATCCAGTCAGGAGGAACTTTCACTATTAATCTAGAGGCCTGTCCTCTATTTTTGGTGTGGATAAATGAATTAAAGCCCGGTTCGGTTCCGTCCGGGCTTTTTTGTGCACTGAAAATACAGACGCCCGACAGGAGCCGGGCGTCTGGTAGTACCTCCAGGAAGTAAATTAATTACGAGCCCAGAACGATGACGGGTTCGGAAAACGTGTATTTCCCGTCTACGACACCGGTGAATTCCAGACCGCTATTCAGGCGGGTTGTAAAGTGGCTGGTTACCTCATCACCGAGACTTACGTTTGCCACCTGGATTGCCAGCTGAAGGGCAGCAATGTCAACGGTATTATTCGGCTGATAGGTTTGTTTGAATGTCAGTTCCTCTTCAAGTTCAGTAAGGTTTAAAGCTGCGATGTTGTTCAGAAATGCTGATTGTACGAGATTCATTGTTTTTAAGTTAGCGCCCCTGTCGGAGCATGAGACATAAATAAAAAAGCGATTGCAGCCCAAAACTGGGATCAGCAATCGCTTTTGAACAGGACAGAAAAACCGGTTTTACTTCATCACTCCCATAATTCACGGTGCTTTTGATATCCCTTACCGTTGCAGTCTTTACAGGTTTTATAACCACCTGCGATGTATACTCTTCCGTCTTCGCCACCATATTCCGGATTCGACCAGAAGCCTCCCTTGAAATCGCAGGTAGGACAAATCCGCAGGCCGGGTGTATTGAGAATATTCTGGCGATCTATAGCGGCCTGCCTGGTATTACATACGGTACCATCCGATGTCTGGTACTTTGTGACCTGTATTTCCTTTATTTCACTCATGGCTGAATACTAATTTGAACTGACTTTGCCAGAAAGGCGATTTCATTTACGCCCTGAATCAGGAGTTTAACCTGCTCCTCATCCATTTCATTATGGGCGATCGGATTAACGAATGTATGCGCCAGCTGCCTGCCGAGTTTCTCAAGCTCGGTAAGGTCATCAATTACCTGCTGATGGTTCAGAATTCTCATGGGTAATGGCCTTTTCTAACTGAGCATACTCCGAATAGGTAATTTCAATCATGTCGGGTTTCGGCTTATACTGGCAGCCTTCGGCTACACCCACGAGGTGATAATCTTTACCCCATACGACCTCTACCCGATGGACTACCATAAGCTCAGGCGTAACCTGAAAGTGAAAATCCACCGGTTCATTTATCTCCTGATTGGTGACTTTTGGCAAGGCAGCAATTTCCTTTAGCAAGGCTTTATTCTTAGGGATTGATCGCGGATAATAGCAGCCTACAAATCTTTTCGGCTCAACTACCTTCCATCCATCCGGCGGCTGCTGATCAAAGAAAATACCGCCTATCCCACCAGCGACGTCATGACTTGAACGTACATAATCATAGCCTCCCAGCTTTTGACATAATGCCCATGCTTCGGCTTTAACCTGATCAAACTTTTCCTTTACAGCTGATAACGCCAGAAAGGTTTCTGTGCCTTTTAAGATTTTGAATTTCATAGTCTTTTAAGATTTGTTATTACAATGGCCAGCCCCGCCGGAAGTGGTGGTCATCGATGACCGGTGCTTCCGGCGGTGTCAGCTGTGGCGTTGTGGTACCGGATTAATTTTCCTGAATTGCCTGAATGATTGCCTTCCGTTCGAGCTCCGGAAGTTTCCGGAATTTGGCCACGTGCCTGCGTACCTTTTTGGCGATCCGTTCACGCTCGCGATAGTCTGCACCGACGTAGCGATAATCGTGCAGTTCGGTCGGCTCCGGATAATTGCAGAACAGCCACTCGGTCACCTGCCCGCCTCTGGTGGTGCTGGAGTATTCAATCCGGCGCCAGTCTGCCAGCATGGTACCATACAGATCATTGGGGTAAGTGCTGATGGCAATTTGCGCTTCGCTGTACGAGTCGATAACCCTCAGAAGCAGTTCATGATCTTGATCTGTGAGCTCGTGGTTATACCGGTTGTAGCTGGCTCGGGTGCTGAGCGGATAAGGCGGATCAAGGTAGATGAAGGCATTTTTTCGATCAAACCACTTCTTTCCTGCAAACCACTTCTTTCCTGTCGATAGCAGATCCAGGGCATCTACCAAAAAAATGTTACTGCCAGCAGCAAAGTCGAAAATGTCATCAATTTGCTTTATGCCTTCCTGCTGCCAGGCATCGACCACTGTTGGGTCCAGATCAGCAAGCAGGCTACATTCTGCCGGCCGCTTATTCCGGAAGATACCGCCATTACCGACGAATGGTTCGATGTATAGCTCATGCGGTGGTATCTGGTTGATAATCGTCTGGTAAGTGCCACTTCCGGACTTACCACCAAAATAGGTGTCGAAGGGTTTCATCAGAATGGCAGATCATCAGATTGATCATTAGCAAAAGCAAACGGATTGCTCACAGGAGCCGACGGTTGCGCATGTTGTGGAACCGCTGCGGATTGAATCTGAACGATATCAATTTTATAGGCATTTATACTATTGAATACCCCTTTTTTACCCGTCTGCTGATTTTCATACTTACGGCCATCCAAATTAAAGGAGACTGTTATGGTCTGTCCTCTATTTATATTGTCCGGCAAGTAAACCTTATCCCCGCGCAACTGAAATTCCGGTGTGTTTGGATATGCAGGATTATCCGTAACATCAATCCAGAACTTCCGGATCATCGTGTTATTCTGACCTACCGTTTGGATTTGGCCTGCCCCTAAATATTTACCTGTGATTTGAAGTGATTGTGCCATTTATAGCTTTGTTTAAAAGTTGATTATCCGTGCATTGGAGGTTGGTTATGCGACCGGTATTTTATTTAACCTCTGGTTTTTCGGTGATTTTGAATTCAATGACCCATACCCACGGATTGGCATCCCAGGAATTTTCGCCGTGAATTAATTCCCATAGGTCAGCATACCAATCACGAGCACAATCCCAGCCTAATTCACCCCGCCCACGCGGATCAGGTTCGTCAGCCGGAAAGTACCCGCCATTATCGGCAGGTTCGCCACGCTTGCACCCTTCTGCCCATGCATCCTGTTCGCTTATATCCTGAAGCCGTTCTACCCGGATATTGGTAATCTCCAGCCAGATTCTGCATGCTTCATAAGGCATATGAATAGAAGGTTTCCAGCAGATTCCTGATTTGCTTCTGTTCCAGCCAGCGCGGTAGATATACCATGAATAATCGTCAGTGCTTTCGGTGTGTGGGATGGATAAATCATGCCAGTAAGCTGTTTTTGGAATCCGGGAAAACGTCTCTCGTACCCAGAGAATATCTCCGACATTACCATAAGGGCACCGGAAATATGGTTGATTCGGATCATTAACTTTAATCTCATCGTTGCGGTCAAATCCAAGCCAGTGATGCTTATTGAAGTTTTTACTTGATGGGCCTGTTACATTGGTAGCAAACTTATAGACAGTCGTATCTGTGTCATCCGGGGGCTGGAACTTGATAATGCGCCGTGTTTGTGTTTTCCGGCCACTATGAACTGCCTTTATCATCGGATCGGAAAACAGAATCGGATGGAGTAGTTTATTGATCTTACTCATTTCTTATGAGGGGCCTGCTCTTCGCGTTCGGCCAGTATGGTTACACATATTTGAATCCGATTACTCAAATACTCCGGACTGGGGAGCCACCGTGCTTCAGCTGGATTCGATGCCCTGTCGAAAAGCTTCTCAAAACCAGCCAGAATGTCTTTCAGATCGGTTGACCGGTATTTGCCGTAGAACTGGCGCAGGGTTGCGGATTGGTTCATATCTCGGCATCCATTAAGCATTCCTCGTGTAGCTTTTTGACTTCAGTCCACATCTTGCTGACAGCATCCTTCATTTCAGGATCGATTACTTCGGTGCTGGCGGCGATCACTGTGAGCAGGGTTTTCATCCGGTCGAGATTGCCTTGCATTCGCCGGCCGTATCTTTCTTCCTGTGGCATAATGATTAGAGTTTTGGTAGATGAAAATTGGTAAGTGCCTGATCAAGTTTGTTGAGCAGCAGCTGCTCATGGGCATCCAGCTGAGCATGCTGCATTTCGTTCCAGAGTGTCTGCGCAACCGACACCGGCAGTGTGCAGCAGTAGGTCCGGTTCGAAAACTTCGACTGCCAACTCAGCACCTGTGCCGGTGTGATCCGGCTCCGGTATTCAGCCAGCAGGAGGTTCTCCAGGGCAAGCTCTTTCATCGGGATCCCGGCAATTTCGTCGTATTTTGGGCAAAGCTTCACCATTGCCTGCCACTCGACAGGGTATAGTTTAATCGTCACTTTTAGCATGATTGCGAGCGTTTAAAAGATATTCAGCTGGCCCGAAAACGGCGGTGGTGCAGGAGCAATTTTTGACTTTTGTTTCTTTGTCGGCTTAACGCCGGCGTCAGGAACGCCTGCCGCCTTTTCCATCCGCCTGACCATGCGTTTGGTGGCCTTATCGGCGTTGTTGATGGGTTTGCCTTCCAGAATCTCCACCTCCTTGCAGTGGAAGTACTGGCCCCCACGGTTGCCCGTTTCGACGTAGCCTTTGATCCGGACGTGGGCCTGATTGCCCAGCTGGCCCCACGTGAATCCCTTTCTTACCCGGTATTTGCACAGAAGCTGCGTTCTGGGGCCGTTCATGAACGGGAGCAGGTCCATATGCACCGGAATCGAAAACTCGACACGAAGCCCGTCTTCGGCGTTTACGGTACGGGCCGGGTAGCTAACCCATGTTTCAATTTCAACAGTTTTGTTCATTGCTGGAGCGCTATATTGATTAAGCCTGAGAGCGGGGCTGTTTCGCGGGTTCTGGCCGGTGCCTGGTAAGCCGTTGGCTGGGGTGCCGGTTCATTCTTGACCGGATTGACTGGCACCTCGGCGAAGTAACGTTTCTTGATCTCCCAGAAAAAACGCTCGACAACCCCACGTTCATGAAAATTCAAAAGATTAGAGCAGCGTTTATACAAATCTTCATAGGTCTCCCGTTTGGGGTCAAATACAAAGTCATTGAACGTTTTAAGCAGATCATTGCAGCCTTTTACATCGCCGTCGTACAGAGACCGCATACATTGCGAAATGGCAGAATCTTTTTCAAAGCCATTCAGCAACTGGAAATCCCCCGAGGTGAAGAGTGCTATCCGGGCTTCCTTATACATCCCGTTGGTCCGCTCCGGAAGTCTCCGGAATACTTCCACCTGCCAGACATCATTGCGTTTACTGAAGAATCCTGGAATCAGTCTGGCCATGCTTGTCACGAATAACCGGCGCTTATCGGCCGTCTCGTTAAATCCTACCTTTTTGCTGTAGCCTACGATCTTATGGCCGGACAGCGTGTGAGCAACATGGCGGAACGTGGCATTCTCTTTATCATTCGGGGCGCTGGTAAACGGATTATAACTCATTGGTTTTCAGGAAATTTTGGTTTTCGAAAAAATTTTGCAGTTGCTACTAAGTACTATAAGTCCTAAAAAAAAAGTTCAGAAGTTCAAAGGTTCTGAAGTACTTCAAAGTACCTGATAGTACTTACTAGTACTTATAAGTACTGTGGATTTGGCAAAAAAAAGGCATACTTCCCCCGTTCAGCGCAGAACGCTGTTTTGTCGGGGTTGACGTCCTACGGCTGAATTATGCGCATAATCCGGCCATAGAGAGACAATTCGGGTATTGTCTCAGCTAACGCAACATATATACGTTTGCATTTCAGGGCCGGTCATTCAGGAATCTGTCAGGGGAGCAAAGCCCCCCTTAAGACCGAAACCAAAATTCCTAAACCCTTAACCTTCCACTTTTACATGGGTGCCCAAAGGTGGGGTCGAACCACCATCTTCAACGCGTCAGAACATTGCCCCCAATATCCTGAATCATTGTGCCTTACCCTTAGGCTACATGGGCAATAGTTGCCGGTCTTTCCCGGCTGTCAGCACTTATCATTGGCGTTGCATACCGGTTTCGATTAAGGTGACGTCCACTCACCGCCGTCTTTCCGGCTGTCAGATTGTGTGGCCGTTTAGTGACTTTTACTCCCGTCCCTGCCTGTGGTATCTCTATTCTTCTTTCCAGGCTGTCTCCGGTTGCAGAACCTGACCGGTAGGTGTCACATAAGCCGTACAATCGTTCGTCGCGCTTACATATGGGTTGCACAGATTGCAGGAATCGAACCTGCTACAATCGGTTTTGGAGACTGATCCGCTGCCTTTGCGTAATCTGTGTGTAAATGTTTCCGGACCGGAAGCCGATCCGGAAAGCATATCTATATCCACACCATTTAAATAAGCCATACTAAAAAGATTGACCCTGCTCAATCCGGCAGGGCCAGTCTATCCCACCGTAACTTGTATTTCCACTTCTATTCGCTGTCTTATGTGTACTCAAGCTGAATGCTCCAGTACAGGTCTGCTGCCGATTGCTCACCGGCGGTTAATATCTTCCTTGTAGCCCATCCACCCAGCAAAAACCGGACGATTTTGGGCCGTGATTCAAACCACTTCAGCCGGTTGTCCCAGCGCTGCCAGTTGGCAAATGCTTCAGACAATGCCTGGTCAAATAGCTCAATCCGGTACTCAAAGTAGGTTGGCCGCAGTAATGACCCGTTCGTTTTTTTCATGACCGATGTGCTTTCTGATGGCCGTTCAGGGCCGGTTGACTACTGAATTTCTGACCGCAAACCTGACATGTAAACGGCTCCGTAGCCACCACCACTGGTGGTGCTTCAGCCGGTTTCATCGCCACCATGCCCATCTCGGCCATGAACTGCCCGTAGTATTTCTCCTTCAGCCACTGCCCTAAGTTTACCCGCTTAGTGTAGGCTTCGAGCTCCAGTTTACGCAGCGCGTTCCGCTGGGCCACACCCGAAGGATCGGAAATGAGCACCGTAAAGGCTTCATCCATCCGGCTCAGGTTTTCTGAGCTGCAAATTGTGGGCTGATACGGTTCTGAAACAGGACGTAAGTTCATGCGGCAAGGTGGTTGGCGGTGGTAATCAGGTAAGCATGTTTTGAGCGCATCGACGTCCAGATAAATAGCCTTTTGACCCGCATTTTGTTGCGATCGGCTTCCATGAGCGAGNGTGTTTTGAGCGCATCGACGTCCAGATGAACAGGCGTTTGACGCGAATTTTGTTGCGATCGGCTTCCATGAGCGAGATGCAGCATACAGCATCTTTCCCCAGAGCAACCATCGTCTTTTGCAGCTGATCAACGGCGTCATCCAGTATGCTGATCAGCTGCCAGCGTTCCTTGATAGACNATCAACAGCGTCATCCAGTATACTGATCAGCTGCCAGCGTTCCTTGATAGACAGCTTCCGTATCTGGTCTTCCGACAGATTCATGATTTGCTCGATCGGGCGGGTGCTATTCATTGTCCATCGACTTTTTAGCGTGGCGGGTCAGCCGGTGTAAGTCCCAGACAAGCCAGGAGCCTACACCGAGCAAGACAAATACGAAGATCAGATAGAAGGTCATCATGACTCAGCTGGCTCTGTGTACGGGAAGATTTCCAGAATCGGGGTTTTAGATACCTCCGTAATTTCGGCCGGCAACAGGATTGTCTTAATCGCTTCCTGTAGCCGGTCATAGGCCGATCGTACAGAGTCGGCATTGATCAGCATCGAGTTGATCAGCTTTTTCTCACGTCCTTTGTTATCTTCAGTAGTAAAGATGACCTTACATTTATACCAGTTTTGCCCGCCATCCACACAGAAGACATCCGCCAGCTTCATTTTGCCGATAACCGACACGGTAAAATCCGGGATATTCGCTGCGATCTGTTCTGTAAGTCGCGTTTCTGCATCGATAAACGATACAGCATCAATCAGATACACCTCCGAAAACGTCTTTACTTTTACCTGATCACCTTGACGGCTATTGACGATAACTTCCTTTTGGTACTTGATTTTACCCTGAAACCAGATTGGCATCGTAGTAGGTGGTTAGGAGTT
>NZ_MORL01000005.1 GCF_001870735.1 Arsenicibacter rosenii
ACGGTCTGTCTGGGGCAGTCGGTCAACCTAACGGCCAGCGGAGCCAGCACTTATCTGTGGTCGACCGGGGCTAATACCGCCGGACTGAACCTGACGCCCAACGCCACCGCGACCTATTCCGTCACCGGCACCACCAATGGCTGTGCGGCAACCGCAACCTTGACTATTCAGGTACAGGCTTGTCCGCTCAGTTTGTCGGCGGGTGTGTTGAATTGCCAACCCGGTGAACTTACGGTATTTGTGGCGGCTACCGGCGGGGACGGGTCACCCTATGAAGTTGCGGCGGCAGGTATTACCCCATGGTCAGCTAAAACCGGGCCACTGACCATTCCGGTTTTCAATGATACGGCTCCGCTTGAGATATGGGTCCGCAATACCGGCAATCCGGTCAGTATAGTTCGCTATATACTGCCGATACCGGCCTGTGCACGTCCGCTACCGGTAACGGTTACCCCCATCGCAACGGAACCAAACACCCAGCCTTTACAAATTGCCGGAGCCAGTATCAGCTGCGACAGCCGGATCATTACCGTATCGACAACCGGCGGCAACAGTGCTCCGGTCTATCAGCGGATTCTGCTGGTGACCAGTTTCCAGCCAGCCAGTCAACCTCTTGTGCTCGATAACGATGTTTTTGCAGAACGCAGGCCGATACAGCTTCAGGTACAACAGAACGGTGTAAATTCTGCTGTATTCACGTTCGACTACAGCAGCCAGTGCCGGTCTGTCACAACCACCCCGCCGGTAACACAGACGGTAGTGGTGACGGAGCAATCCTGTGCCAGTCCGGCAGCCACGCTCGGGCAACCCCTCACGCTGTCGGCCTCGCTGGCCTGTCAGGAGAATGGCGGCATACTTTCTTTCTTTCCCCACGGCGGGCAGCTCCAGGCCAATACCGTTTTTGAGTTTATGAGTCCGGGAGTTACCGGCTGGACCACCAGCTGCACCGTCAGCGTACAAGACGCCGATCCGGTGATACTGACGTTTGTCCGCCAGCGAAACCTGATAACCAATGAGGTGCCCGCGCAGACGACCTATACGCTCACCAATCCATGTACGGCCGGCGCAGGACGAATGCCGGTGGAAGACACCGGCTTTTCGGTCACCCTTGCAGGCAACCCGACATCGGCCCGCCATGCGGAGATTGCCCTGGCCGGCAAAGACGGATTACCTCTGTGGCTTATCATCACCGATTTACAGGGACGGACAATCAGCAGCCGGGAAGTCACAGCCACCTCAGGGTTTAAACCATACCAGCTCGAACTGGGTCAGTCGGCAGGTGTTTATCTGCTGACCGTCCGAAGTATAAAAAAACAACAAACGTTTCGCATTATTAAACAGTAATCCGAGCGACGGTTCTCGTTTACACCCAAAAACCTGGTAGGTTTGTGATGTAGTTAATCAGCAACTAATCCATTTGTATGATGCGTTTTATACGATCCACGGTACGGGTACTCACCGGTGTTCTGCTGCTGACGCAGGCAGCTCACGCCCAGATTGAGTTTTCCCCGTCTTCCCTCTCCTACACGCAGCCCTTTACGGCACCAACCCTGCCGCAATCCGGTACGGCTACCCTCAACCCCAACTCGGCGGCCACGCCGGGTGCCCCGGGGTTGTATGTAGAGAAAACAGGCGCCAACAACCCGAACCTGATTACAGCCAACAACGGGGCCAGCAACTCCGGCGGTGTATTCAGCTACGGGACGACCGACCAGCCCGACCGGGCGCTCGGGACCATCGGCTCCAGCAATGCGGCCGCCGGTAACTTCTCGTATGGCTTCCGGTTTAAAAATACGACCGGCGCAACCATTACCTCGCTGGCTGTCAGCTACGCCGGCGAACAGTGGCGGAACTCGGCCGCTGCGGCTCAGACCATTACGTTTGCCTACGTTGTTGCCAGCGCGGTAACCTCAACCTCGCCGGCTTCCGGTTCTGCCCCCGCCGGTTATACCCAGGTGCCGGCGCTCAACTTTACCAGCCCCGTTACCGGTGGTACAGCCGCCGCCCTCGACGGCAATGCGGCGGCCAACCGCGTTCTGATTTCCGGTACCATTGTCGTGAACATTCCCGACGGACAGGAAATCATGCTGCGCTGGTACGATCCCGACCATACCGGTTCTGACCATGGCCTGGCCATCGACGATCTGACCGTTGTGGCGTCGACCGGCACACCGCCGGTGCAGACCGTTCTGAGCGTCAACCCTACGTCACTGAGTAACTTTACGGCCGTCCAGGGCACTCCGTCAGCAGCACAGTGGTTTGTGATCACGGCCAGCGGCCTGACGGCTCCGATCGGGATTACAGCCCCGGCAGGCGTTGAACTCAGCCTCGACAATGCCACGTTTGCGGCTACGCTCAGCCTGCCTGCGTCAACCGGCACAACAACGGTCTATACCCGCTTAACGGGTGCGGCCGCCGGTGCCGTTTCCGGAAACATTACGCTGCAGAGCGGTGACCGTACTGCCTCTGTCGGCGTTACCGGTGTGGTCAGTGCGCCGGGCAGCCGGTTTACGCCGATTGCCACCATCCGGAGCTACCCGACGGGCATCAATACCGTAGCTGCCGGCCGCGTAACGGTCAGCAGTCAGTTTGGCGGCAATACCTTCTATATGCAGGACGGTACCGGCGGTATCCAGCTGTTCAGAAGCGCCGAAGCACTGGGCAACCAGGTACAGTTGGGCGACTCTATTCAGGTGGCCGGTGCAACCGCCGTCTTCCAGGGTGGTAAAGAAATCGTGGTGACCAGCATGACTATTGTGTCGGGCGTTCCGAACCGGGTTCCGGCTCCGAAAGTGATTACGCTCGACCAGTTGCCGGCCAACGAAGGCCTGCTGGTTCAGGTACAGGGGGTAGCCATCGGCGGCAGCGGCGATGTGTTTACCGCCACCACCTACCCGCTGACAGGCGGCGGTCAGTCGGGTACGCTGTTCATCCGTGCCTCAACCGACCTGAACGGCTCAACCAAACCAGGCGGCAACCTCACCATCACCGGTATCAGCGAGCACTTTACCAGCGGCAGTACCAACATCACCGAACTGATACCGCGCTTCCTGCCGGACGTACCGGGATCTACCAGCGTGGCCCTTGCCGATCAGACCTGCGGCGGTTCACAGACGATTTCGCTGTCGCCGGATCAGACCTTCGACCTGGCCACGTTTAACCTTGAATTCTTTGGTGCCGACAGCGGTGTGATTACCTGCCCGACGTCGCCGACCGCCCGGCCATATGCCGACAACGGACCGGCCAACGAGCTGTTGCAGGCACAAAACGTTGCTACGGTGCTGAACAAACTCAATGCGGATGTGTATGTTGTGGAAGAAGTGAGCGACCAGAACCTGCTGGCTCAGGTGGTGAGCAACAGCCTGAGCGGCTATAGTCTGGTCTGTTCCGACAAATTTTCGTACTACTTCCAGGCCGATTGCGACCAGTCCGTAAACAGCGACGGTACCGTTTTCGGCCCGTCGTCGCTGGCGCAGAAGGTCTGCGTCATCTATAAAAACAGCACGGTCAGTTTCCTGGCAGGCGAAAGCCGCGCCCTGTTCGATGGCAAGTATAACTACCCGAACGCCAACAACTGGTCGTCGGGCCGGTTGCCGTATCTGTTTGCGGCCAATGTGACCGTCAACGGGGTAACGCAGAAAGTGTACATTGTCGGTATTCACGCGAAATCAGGGTCGGCCACGGCCGATTACACACGCCGCCGTGACGACATTCTGGAACTGAAAGCCGAGCTGGATGCCAGCTACCCGAATGCTAACGTCATTATCGCCGGGGACTATAACGATCAGATTCTGAGTTCTATTGCCAGTGGTCAACCTTCGTCATACCGTGCTTTTGATGTGCTTGATAACGGCAGCGATAACCCGAACTACGAAATCCTGACGAAGGCACTCGAAGCGCAGGGATGCCGGTCATTCGGTTCCGGCAGTTTCCTGGATCACATCACGATTTCAAACGAACTACAGCCGGCCTACATCGCCAACTCGGCGTTTGTCTTCCAGCCCGGTATCCTGAACTACAGCAATACCACGTCTGACCACTTCCCGGTACTGGCCCGCTTCGACCTGACGAAACTGGTACCGGCCCAGGGCGGAACACTGGCCCTGACCGACCCGCTGTACAACTGCGACACCCGTCAGATTACGTTCCAGTCGACAGGCGGCAATGGGTCGCCGGTTGAATACCGCGCCGTCGGCGTGCGCGACTGGGGCACCAACCCCGTAGCGTTCATCGAAGCACCGGTGGTAGCCGATCCGAACAATACGACCATCCTGCTGGAAGCGCGCCAGAACGGCGTTACCGTTACCCGCGTCTTCAACTTCCGGACGGCCAATTGCGGCGGTACCACAACCCCGCCTACACAGCCGGGTTCGCTGTCGCTGCTGGCCCCGCAATACAACTGTGCTACGCGTCAGATTACGTTCCAGAGCGCCGGGGGTAATGGCTCCGCCGTTGACTACCGCGCCATCGGTGTCCGCGACTGGAGTACCAATCCGGTTGCCTTCATTGAAGCGCCCGTAGTAGCCGACCCGAATAACGCGACCATTCAGATGGAAGCCCGTCAGAGTGGTGTGGTGGTTACCCGTTCGTTCAACTTCCGGACGGCCTGTGCTGCCCGTGAAGCGACCCGCAGCGAAGCCCTCCAGGTAACCCTGCTGGGTAACCCGACGCTGTCTGACATGCTGGAGGTCGAAATCCGGGGCGCCGAAGGACAGGCCGTACAGCTCCTGCTCGTCGACGGACAAGGCAAACAAATCAGCGCACAAACCGTTGACCGCGCCGGTGCCGCCGAGCAGCAACGCCTGAAACTCGGCCGTTCGGCCGGTATGTACTTCCTGAACGTATCGACCGCCACGCAGCAGAAAACGGTGAAGGTCATCCGCCAGTAAGGTACGCCCTCGTTACTAATACACAGAAAAAGGTCCCTTATAGTAAACTGTAGGGGGCCTTTTCTGTGAAAATTGAGCTGATTACGTAGTTTTGCCAAAAACACAATTGCTCCATGACCATTTTAGTAACAGGTGGTGCCGGTTTTATCGGATCTCATTTAACGGAGCGGCTCCTGCAACTTGGTCATACCGTTATCTGCCTGGACAACCTGGACGACTACTATGATCCCGGTTTAAAACAGCAGCACATTCAGGCCTTCACCGGCAGTCCGGCCTATCATTTCATTAAAGGGGATATCCGCCGGCAGGAACTGGTGGCCGATATCCTGTCCGGTCATCAGTGTGATACGGTCATTCATTTAGCCGCCCGGGCCGGTGTCCGCCCGTCGGTGTTTGCGCCCGCCTTGTATGTAGATGTGAATGTCAACGGTACGTTATCTGTGCTGGAAGCCATGCGGCAGACCGGCGTCAGGCGGCTTATTCTGGCGTCGTCTTCGTCGGTTTATGGCAATACACCAGGCATTCCTTTCCGGGAAGATCAGACCGGCGAGCAGCCCGTTTCGCCCTATGCGTCCTCCAAGTATGCGGCCGAGCTGCTGGCACACGCCTACCATAGCCTGTATCACTTCGATATCAGCTGCCTGCGGCTGTTTACCGTCTATGGGCCGCGTCAGCGCCCCGAAATGGCCATCAGCCAGTTTGTTCATGGCCTGCTGACCCAAACCCCCATCCGCGTTTTCGGCGATGGCTCCGTCGTGCGGAACTACACCTACATCGACGATACCGTCACGGGCTTTCTTCAGGCGTTAACCCATTTGCAGGGCTTTCAGCGGCTGAACATCGGCGGCGCAGAAGCCATTTCCCTGCAACAACTCATCAGCCTGCTCGAACAACTCACCGGTCAGACGACCCGTATCCAGCATTTTCCGCTTCAGCCGGGCGATGTCCTCTACACGGCCGCTGACCTCACCCTCGCCCAACGCCGGATCGGCTACCACCCCGCCATTCCTCTCCGCGAAGGCCTGCAGCGTTTTATTAGCTGGCATAAAAAAAAACGCTGATTTTTTAACGGTACCATACGATACTATTTGCGACTACTTCGTCTAAAAAGTAGTTTATTTGACGTTTTCGTATGCCGTATATCCATTTAATTCAAATAAAACTTACTATACTCTAAGTCTGATAAACTACATTATGACTATATATTGTTTCTGACACAACCTTATCGCTTTTTTTTACGTATTTATCATCAGACAGTACTTTTTCCTTACGCATGCAACAAACCTCCCTCTGGCACCGGATACTATCTACCTTCAGAAATGAGTCAGCTCAAACCGAGACTTGTTTCTGGGAAGTAGATATTCATTCGCATCTCTTGCCGGGGCTCGATGATGGCGTTCAGCATCCGGACGATACCCTCGCCTGCCTGCAACAACTCGTCAGCTGGGGAATAAAAAAAGTAATTACCACCCCGCACGTCAGCCGCGACTGGTATCCGAACAGCTCGCAAACCATCCGCGATGGCCTGAAAACCGTTCAGGAATTAATCGAAACCCATCAGTTGCCCCTGACCGTTGAAGTAGCCGCCGAATACCTGCTTGATGACTTTTTTCCCGGCCTGCTGAAAGAAAACGACCTGCTTTCGTTCGGAGCACAGCGTTACCTGCTTGTCGAAACCGGCTGGGCTTCGGCCCCAAACTACCTCGACGACATCCTGTTCCGGATTCAGACCAAAGGCTATACCCCCGTTCTGGCCCACCCCGAACGGTATAAATACTACCACGACCACAGGGAAACCCTGCTTCACCTGCGCGAGGCCGGCTGTAAACTACAGCTCAACTGGATGTCGCTCACCGGACGCTATGGCAGTTCCGTACAGCGGCAGGCCCGCTTTCTGCTCAAACAACAGGCCATCGATTTTATCGGCAGCGACCTGCACCAACCGCGCGATCTGAACGACATGCGCAAACTGTTTACCTCCTCCGACTGGCAGTTACTTTCTGAGCAACCCCTCCTCAATCATACCCTTTTAATCGACTAAATGGTTACATTTTTTAGCAAAATAGCCATAATCAATTAGTTACATAAAAGTACCGTTTAAAAGAATCCCCAAATAGTACATATATTAATTTGAAATAGCATAGTACAGCTATTTATATATTCTTTTCTATACGTTAACTTTGATGCATCATTTAAGATACCATATTGAATAAATGTAGACTTATAGTACATTCTATTGTCTATATCAGATCCGGAGGTCTTTTATTGGGTGAGAGGCAGGTATTGAGGCGGAAAAGACAAGAGGGGCAATGTTGAAAAACCTGAATCTTATCATTAACCATTTAGATACTGGTTACCGGGATGAACCACACCGTATTGTTGCTATGGCTGCTGACAGTGCCGCTTGTCAGTCAGAGTGCGGATGACGGGCCGCTCAAAAAAAGCCGCCCGCTGCCAGCGTATCAAACCGGACTGGCACCTATGTTGCAGGTAAGCACCGCGGGATTCGGGGTTGGGGTGGCCCACTCGGTTTCCCGCCATATTGCCGCCCGGGCAGGCGTCAACCTATTCAACTACCAGGGCATCTATAACGCAGGTAAAGATACCGACGATCTGCAGTTAGCGTTTGATTACTCGTTTAAGCTGACGTCGTTTAATCTCTTACTGGACTATTACCCGTTCCGGCGGTTAGGCTTTCGCCTGACGGCAGGGACCTATTTCAACCGTAACCGGTTCTCACTTTTTGGTCAGTCAACGAAGGACTTCAAGTTTAATGATGTGGTCTTCACGGTTAAGGACATTGGTACCATTGAAGGAACTGCCCGTTTTCAACGATTCGCGCCATATGCAGGCCTGGGCTGGGGACATCCGTTCCTGCGCAAGCGCCTCAAACTGATGGTCGACCTAGGGATGTTTTTCCAGAACTCGCCCAAAATCGACTTCCGTACAACGGGTATGCTTGCTCCTTCCAGTGACCAGGGAGCTGTATTAGAAAACAACCTGAAACCGCTTAAGTACTATCCTATTCTAAACATAGGTCTGGCTTATCGCCTCAAGGCAAGTCTGTTTAATCGTTAATTAATCATTCATCTGTAAAACCTTTACTGACCAATTTATGCAGCGTATTATTAAATCGTTTCCGCTCCGCAAAGCACGGGCAACAGCCCTGATTGCTGTGGCCGGAGCCGCCCTGGTAACGGGATGCCAGGACCTGCGCGACACCTTCAGCCTCAAGCCGCTGAACGGTATCACCGCCCGCGTAAGTGTTGAACCGGCTGCTACCCAGGTAACCGGTGCCATCGTCGACGCCAAAACCCTTGACGCTATTAGTGATGCGAGGGTAACGGTTACCATCTCAGGTCCGGACGCCGACCGTGTGGTTGACTCACAAGGCAACAAACTGCCGTCGACCTTTACGACCAAAGGCTCGATTGCCTTGTATCTGACCGGTGAAGTGCCGACGCTGGAAAAGCCGGCCCGCATCCTGGTACAGGTAACGCCGCCAAGCTACACCTCCTACATGGAAAGCAGCACGAACCTGGTATTGACGAAAGCCATCAACGATCCGTTCCAGGTAAAACTGGTCGATGAAAAAAATCTGCCGGCTGATATTGCCGTGATCCGTACCAACTTTACCGTGGGCGCCGGCGGGGTAAACCCAAGCCTGAAATCACTGCCGATCGGCAACATTCAGGCCGCGATTAAGCCCGGTACCGTATTCCTGGGCGAAGATGGCAAACCACTGGCTCAGGGTTCACGCGTTGATGTATTCATCCGTCGCGGTGGTGCGCCGGTGGGCTCAAGCGTTTCGCTCAGAGAAGGCGATAAAGTATCTGACGTGGTGCTGAAACTGTATGATTATCTGGATATTCAGTTTACCAGCGGCGGTAAGCCGGTTACGTTTACCGGTAATGACATTGCCATGCTGATACCGGCCGACGGCACAGGCGGAGTGGATATCGTAAACTACGATGGTGCAACCGGTCAGTTTATCGCGGCCAGTCGCACAGCGATCAGCAACATCAACGGCAGCACGTTTATTCCGCTCAACATTACGGATGTGTCTAAGCCAATCGGTCTGGGTGAAATCGTGAAAAACACGTGCACCGGCTCACTGGACATTAATGTTGTGAATGCCGGCAATACATCAATCGAAGGCTTTGCCTATTCATACGAAATTGAGCAGAAAGGCCTGAAAGTAAAAGGCTCATCAAGTTCATCCATCGACTTCCCGACCGCCCTGTCAGAACCGGCAACGGTGAAACTGTTTGACTCGGAAGGCGAGCTGTTTGGTACCCTTTCGCTCAACAGCCTGTGCGGCAAGCAGGAAAAACTGGTCCAGTATACCAAGCGTGTGGTCAACGTATCGTTCAAAGCGAACGTAACCTGTGCCAACGGCAAAACACCGAAACTGAACGGCAGCGACCTGTCCCTGGCCCTGTATCCGAACGTAACGGTATGGTATGCTGAAAAAGGCAAACCACTGACCTCTTCGACCGTGGTGAAACAAGGCGAAGGGCAGTTAATCGGTCTGAAGCCCAATACCCTTTACCAGGCACGCGTTGACTTTGAGGGTTCATACAATTATGAATTCACAACCGGCAACAGCGACACCGCCCTGGAACCCATTCAGGTAAATATCAAGTCGGGTACACTGGTTTGCCCGAACTAAGGTTCGTTTTCTGACTACGATCCATGGTCACCGCCCCTTCTCCACCTGTTCGGGGAAGGGGCTATTTAATTTACGATGTATGATTTACGATGTACGATGTAAAAACCTTCCTGGAAGGTTTTTAAAAGTTGCTTGATAACAACAATCTATATAAACTTTTCCATGTCTTGAGGAACCGGTATTTCCGGTATCTACCAAACGACTATATTTAGTTTATAAAAGAAAAAATACAGTAGCATACTATAGCAAGTAGGTAACTAATACAAAAAAACTATACCAGTAAACTATGCAAAAAGACGCCAGGATTTACGTGGCCGGACACCGTGGTATGGTGGGCTCGGCCATCGTCCGCAACCTGCAGGCCAAAGGCTATCACAACCTCATCACCCGCACCTCGGCCGAACTGGATCTCCGGCAACAGACGGCCGTTGAGGATTTTTTCGCCGCCGAAGAACCAGAGTATGTGTTTCTGGCCGCTGCCAAAGTGGGCGGTATTCTGGCCAATAACACCTACCGCGCCGAGTTCCTGTATGATAACCTCATGATCGAGAGCAACATCATCCACAGCGCCTACCGGCACAAGGTGACCAAACTACTGTTTCTGGGCTCGTCGTGTATTTACCCGAAAATGGCCCCGCAACCGCTCCGCGAAGACAGTCTGCTCAGCGGCTATCTGGAAAGCACCAACGAACCCTATGCCATCGCCAAGATTGCCGGCATTAAGCTCTGTGAAGCCTACCGCCATCAGTACGGCTGTAACTTTATCTCGGCGATGCCGACCAACCTCTACGGCCCTAACGACAATTACGACCTGCAGGGCTCACACGTGTTACCGGCCCTGATCCGCAAATTTCACGAAGCGAAAGTAACCGGCGCTCCCGCCGTAGAAATCTGGGGGACGGGCTCACCCCGCCGCGAATTTCTGCACGCCGATGACCTGGCCGACGCCTGCGTGTACCTGATGGAAACCTACGACGGCGAACCGTTTGTGAACATCGGCACCGGCGAAGACGTGACCATCCGCGAGCTGGCCGAAATGGTCCGCGATGTGGTGGGCTATACCGGCGACCTGCGCTGGAATACCGACAAACCCGACGGCACACCCCGCAAACTGATGGATGTGGGCCGCCTCCACGGCATGGGCTGGCAGCACCACATCGACCTCTCCGAAGGCCTCGCGCTGACGTATCAGGATTTTCTCGATAAGCAGACGGTTTACGTCTAGCGTTTACACATACGATACAACCATGAAAAAAGCACTAATCACCGGTATCACCGGCCAGGACGGCGCTTACCTCGCCGAACTCCTTCTCAGCAAAGGCTACGAAGTCCACGGCATCAAGCGCCGCAGCTCGCTCTTCAACACGCAGCGCATCGACAACCTGTATGAAGATCCGCACGACAAAAACGTACGGTTTAAACTCCATTACGGCGACCTCTCCGACTCGACCAACATCATCCGGATTATTCAGGAAGTGCAGCCCGACGAGATCTATAACCTCGGGGCCATGTCGCACGTGCGGGTGAGCTTCGATGAACCGGAATACACCGCCCAGGTCGACGGCATCGGTACGCTGCGGATTCTGGAAGCGGTGCGCCTGCTGGGCCTGACGGAGAAAACCCGCATCTACCAGGCATCGACCTCGGAGCTGTACGGCGGTGTGCAGGGCCATGCGCAGTCGGAGACGACGCCGTTTTACCCGCGCTCACCCTATGCGGTAGCCAAACTCTATGGCTACTGGATTACGGTGAACTACCGCGAGGCCTACAACATGTATGCCTGCAACGGTATCCTGTTCAACCACGAATCGCCGCTGCGGGGCGAAACCTTCGTCACCCGCAAGATTACGCGCGCCGTGGCCCGCATCGCCCTCGGCCTGCAGGACAAAGTCTACCTCGGCAACCTCGACTCGCTGCGCGACTGGGGCCATGCCAAAGACTATGTCGAAGCCATGTACCTGATCCTGCAACAGGAGCAGCCCGAAGACTTTGTGATTGCAACCGGTATCACCACGAGCGTCCGCGACTTTGTCCGGATGGCGTTTGCCGAAGTGGGTGTTGAACTGGCCTTCGACGGCGAAGGTGTGGACGAACGCGCGGTGGTGGTCTCGGCCAGCAATCCGGCCTATCCGGTATCGGTGGGTCAGGAAGTATTGTGTATCGACCCGCGTTATTTCCGGCCAACCGAAGTGGATTTGCTGCTTGGCGACCCGACCAAGGCGATGACGAAACTTGGCTGGCAACCCAAATACGACCTGCCTGCGCTCGTCAAAGACATGGTGACTGCCGATCTCGACCTCTTTACCCGCGATCAGTTGCTGGCCACCAACGGGCATGCGGTGCTGAATTATTTTGAGTAAAACCCCACCCCAACCCCTCCCCTTACGTCAAGGGGAGGGGCTATAAAGCCCGAAAATACCCCCTCCCCCTCTCCTGTTTTCAGGCCGGGCCGACGATTCGGGAGGGGGCAGGGGGTGAGGTAAAATTACCAATAAAACCCCTACAAGAGTAGACGTCAAGGGAAGGGGCTCTAAAGCCCGGAAACATCCCCTCTCCTGTTTTTCAGGCCGGGCCGACGATTCGGGAGGGGAATAAAGAACGCTTAAGCGCTCTTTATTCCCCTCCCCCCAACCCCCTCCAGAGGGGGAGAGCTGCCCGTTCTCCCCCTCTGGAGGGGGTTGGGGGAGGAAAATCAACATATCACGTATCACACTAGCATAAGACCTTTGTTTCCTTATGTGGCTATGTGGTAAAAATAAAGATTAACGAATGCCGCGATTACTGAACCTGTTGGGAGGCTTGCTGCTCTCCCTGCCCGCGATGGCCCAAACCGTGCCAGACTCCACCAGCAAACCGGCCAGTTATACGGCGGAGCTGGGCGGTGTCATTTGCTCCACCAACCGGACCCCGTTCTGGTTACGCGCCAATCAGTTTGGCCTGGTACCGCTGAATGGCTCCTCGGCAACGCTACGGCTAGGCACGACCTTTGAGCGCCCCCTCAAAAAAGGGAGCAAGTGGGCAGCGGGCTACGGTGCCTATGTCGTTGGCAACGTCGGCGCAACCAATCAGGTACTGGTACCCGAAGCCTACGGACGTATTCGACGCGGGGCCCTGGAGCTTTGGGCAGGCCGACGGCGGCAGGTAATTGGGCTGACCGATACGCTGCTTACCTCCGGCTCCTATTCCTGGTCGGGCAATGCGTTGCCGATTACACGGGTGCAGTTTGGCACAACCGGTTTTGTGCCCATTGGGTTCACCAAAGGCGTTTTGGCCATTAATGCCTTTATGGCTCACGGCTGGTTTCCGGCTGCTGATTCAGTTCGTGGTTCATTTCTTCACCAGAAAGCGGTGTATGGTCGGATTGGTAAACCATCGTGGCCGGTGCGCATCTATGGGGGACTGTTACACAATGTGCAGTGGGGCGGGTATTCAACTTATAGAGTTATCCGTAAATATGGTGGCAGGGATGATGGTAAACTACCCTCTTCGTTCCGTGATTATCTGTATATGCTGGTGGCTAAGCAACCGAAAGGCTTTTCCGAAAACCTGTCGTCTATTGATACGCTGAATCAGATTGGCAATCATCTGGGCAACATTGATCTAGCTATTGAGGTTGCCGTGAAAAACTGGAACGTCCTGCTTTACAACCAACATCCGTTTGAAGATAAATCGGGGTTGATTTACATGAACTTCCCGGATGGCATTTATGGCATACGACTGAAGAATACAAACACAAAGGCAAAAGGTATTCAACTAAAGCAATTTACCGTTGAATATGTGTATACTGTCGATCAAAGCGGCCTTACCCATACCCGTACCGACCAACGTTATGGGGGGGGAGATAACTACTTTAATCACTCCCAATACCGGACCGGTTGGGTTGTTGATCATAATATTCTCGGCACGCCGTTTATTACCCGCTGGCAAGATGTCCGGCCAGGCTTAACAAATACGAAAGACCCCAATCTTCGCGTCATTACCAACAACAAAATTAAGGTGGCGCACCTGGGATTTTTGTTGCAGTTACCCGCAGCAGTACTGTTGGAAGGGCGGGCTTCCTATTCGCATAACCTGGGGAGTTTTGTTAATAAACAACAGCCAAAGCAATTTTCAGGAATATTAAAAGCCATTGCGCCGATCTTTGTTTCCGGGCAGCGCTTTGACCTGAACATCGCCCTTGCCATTGACCAGGGCGAGCTATACGTCAATTCCATCGGCGGATTTATCGGCATTCGTAAAACCTGGTAGCCCTACACTCTGTACAGCCGCTCTATGCATACACCGTTACGCATTACCTTCATCGTTATCCTGCTCTCCTGTCTAACCCCGTTTATATCGTCAGGGCAAACTGATACAACGCTGAACCTGACCCAGTGGGGAGGATCAATCCTTACAGGCCTCAACAGTCCGGGCAAAACCAATCCACCCTCCAGCCATAACCCATTTGGGCTCGAACTCACATATAGCCGCGTCGGGACAAGCCGGAAAGCCTGGGAAGCCTGTAATTGTTTTGCTAAAACGGGGGTATATGTTAACTACTATCAGCTGGGCAATCCAACCGTTTTGGGGCAGACAGCGGGAGCCGGTATCTTTTTTGAACCCTTGATAGGCTACCGCCACCGGCTTTACGGATCTGTCCGGGCCTCGCTAGGTATTTCGTATCTAAGCCGGTATTTCAATGCCGAGACCAACCCAACCAATCAGTTTGTCAGTCTGCCGGTGAGCAACATGATTGCCGCCCGAGCCGCCCTGCATTACCGCCTGACACCAAACTGGCAGAGCGTTTTATCGGTTCAGTTTGGCCATATTTCGAATGGTGGTACTAAACAACCAAACAACGGTCTTAATTTACCCACCATTGGTATTGGCACCATCTATAGCCCACAACCGGATGGTTTACCGGTTAACTTTATACGCAATGCGCCAAATTCATTTAATCATTGGTTTGCACGGGCAACGGCTTTTGGCTCAATCCGGATTATTTCGCGCTTTGATCCGTATGCCAGCAAAGACCTCTTTAAAGAAAAAGAGCAATGGGTGACGAAAATGTGGGGGGCAGATCTGGTTGGCGGCTATCGGTTAACACGGCAACATGCGGTATCGGTAGGCATACAGTATATTGACGATCGATATTTAAAAACGCTTATGTTATCAAGACCAAACTTTCAATATCGTCAGGCGTCGATTTTGGCAGGCTATGAGTTCTGGTATGGACGTTTTACTGTACAAGCGCATTATGCCTGGAATTTTGTTGTCCCTGCATTTAATGGGTATATCCGGCATTACCATCAGTTTCAGCGCTATTCGTTACTCTATCAGTTGAGTAATGGGTTTACCTTTGGTGTAGGCGTCAGGGCTGATCGTGAAACTACAAAGGGGTTTCATGTTCTAACAGGTTGGGTACTTTGAACGTCAAAATTGAAAAGTAAGATCTAAGCATTCAATAAATAACTATAAGTTTAAGATATGAAACACCAAAGTAACTACTACTGGCTTGATTTAATCCGAGGTATATCTGCGTTATTGGTATTATTGAGTCATGTTAGAGCCTTGTTCTTTTTAGACTACTCGTCTACGTCACAAAATGTCTTTATCCAATTCTTTTATTTTATAACAGGATTTGGGCATATTGCAGTAATTATCTTTTTTGTTCTAAGTGGTTTTTTTATAATTGGCAGTATAGATAAAGCATATATAAATAATAAATGGTCATTTAGAAGATACGGTATTGACAGAATAGTAAGGCTTTGGGTAGTATTGATTCCATCTTTGCTTTTCACTGTACTATGTGATAATTTTGGAGAATTATATTTTCCTGAATCTCTAGCTTATAAAGGTGAACTAGAATATTTACCCGCAGTAAATTTAAACAACAATCAATCTTTTGCTGTATTCTTCGGCAATATGTTTTTCATTCAAAAAATATTAGTACCTACATTTGGAACGAATTCGCCATTATGGAGTTTAGCCTACGAATTCTGGTACTATTGTCTCTTCCCATTAATGTATCTATTAATATTTAACTGGAGAAAATCCATAAATGTCTTAATTTATTTAGTATTCATACTGTCAATTTTTTTCTTGATTGGAACAGACATAAGAAACAACTATTTAATTTGGCTAATGGGTGGAATTCCATATTTCTTGAGTAAGGTCATTAAAAACAATAAAGCCCTCAGCTATTTAACACCTGTCATAATAGGAATGTTTTTTGTAAATATGTCAGTAGTAAGAATAAATAAATTAAATTTCCTCTTTAATGATTATACACTTGGGTTTGTCACAAGCTTATGTATATTTAGTTTAATTAACTATACAATGCCTTTAAATATATTAAAAAGAATCACCCTGTTTTTATCAAACATTTCTTATACCTTGTATTTAATCCATATGCCACTAGCTGTATTAATAACAAGTGCTTTAATAAAAGAACGTTTACCTTTCACAAAAGATAATTTTATTATATTTATATTAATTTCAACTTCAATTGTATTGTTTAGTTATGTCTTTTGGCTATGTTTCGAAAAGCAAACACCATTTATTAAAAATCTAATTAAATCTAAAATGTTACCACAAGCTAAGTAAACAATTATTTTCTAGTGGCTTAGACATTTACAATGTATAAACGTAAGTGTTATAAATTGTAGATATCTAAGCCACTAACTATTATTTATTTTTAAGTGCTTTACTAATTAATATTCTTGCTTTTGAGTTTTGACCAGCAAATTTCTTTAATAAAATATCTTCTTCAGTGAACCGAGCCAAAAGAATTTCAGCATCTCTATTTCTATTCCTATCATACGATATATAAATAGTACCATCAGATGACTGAAAGCCATCAGGATAAGAAACCACACTTCGATCATCTAACAATAACCCACCAATCCAGCTTTTTCCATCATCTTCAGATAAATAAGCGGTCAGTTTAGTTCGAAGGCTTGTTAATTCATTAATAGCTCCGTGTCGTACTAATAAAATTCGGCCTGATTGTAAACGACGAATAAAATGGCGTGAGTTAACATGTTCTTGATATTTTACAGGCTTTGACCATGTTATACCTTTATCAGACGATACACTTTCCCATATACCGTTAATTGTTCGCGCGGTCATCCAAAGTGTACCATCTCTTCGCTCAATAATATGATGTTCATCATATTCTGAACCAGGAAACAGTACTCCTCCTTGGCGTATCCAAGTTTTGCCTTGATCGGAAGATACAATTACGTTTGCCATACGAAATGCATCTAGTTCACGAAACTGTTGTTTATATTTGAGAGTAATAAGCCCTCTATTCCAGAGTGAGATAGTTACCAGCCAAGTATTATTTGAAAAAACATTAGGTTTATTCAGCGAACAGCCATGCCATATTCTGACAGGCTTAGACCAAATCGGAGTGTCACTATCGGGATTATCACATCGCGTATACCATGTCCCGCTCCTGCCATCATAGTATGTCAAAGACTGGTCAAACAATAGCCATAAATGACCTTGTGGATCAGTCCATAAATTTCCAACAACTGACCTACGCTTATCTTCAAGAGAAGTATCATGAGGGTCAATGACGACACTAGGTTTCGACCAAGACTCTCCATTATCATTACTATAGTTTAACACAAAAAAAGCATTATCATCATCGCCACCTGCAACCCAGCATGACCAAATCCGACCTTTAGGTGTTCTTGCTATGCCATTGTTCATACTAAAATCAAGTTGATCATAGTCATAGGTTGGCAAAGGTTTTGTATCAATTACGGGTGCTACCAAAGCAGCATCGCTCTCTTTTCCAACAGGATTAATTGAGGTCGAAATTAATGACTTATCCTGAGTCTTGCATGAACATAGATTTACAGAAACTATCAAAATAAATCTATGTAAAACAGATCTTAAGCTAATAACCTTTAAAATATGTTTTATACTAAAACATTCTGGCTCTCCGAAATATTTTGAATTAAACAACACAATATCTTTATTTAGCGATTGCCATGCCAAATAAATTACAGTTAGTAACTGAAAAGAAGTAAAATCTTGCGAATGCGAAAGTGCAGCTGGCTTTCGTATTAGTTTGACTATTACAAATTTCATCTTCATATAATATATAAGATTAGAATATGGTTTCCACTACACAACTTTATTAATATTATTCATTCATTACAAGCATGGCTTCATTATTATTACATTAAAATTCAAATTTAATTAGAAGAAGACTAATATATTGTATACTTAAGAGAGATATAAATGGCAATAAATATCATAATATCATATAATAAATGGTGAGTAATCAAAGAAAGAAGCATATCCATCATACTTACTCTTAATATCAATAGTGGCTTAATCTTGTTGTTAGATGTATCTTTGTCAATGGTCTTAGAAGCGATTCCTTGCAAACATTGTGGCAAAACCGATTTGGTTAAACGCTACGGTACCACACCAGCTGCTACTCAACGGTTTCAGTGTGGTGATTGTAAGCGGACGTTTGTGCGAATCTACACCAACAAGGCCTGCGACCCGCTCGTCAGCCAACAGATTACTGACCTTGTTCTTAACGGCGGGGGCGTTCTGGACACAGCGCGTATGCATGGCATTAATCGGAATACGGTTAGCCGACATTTTAAAATCGTTGTACAGCGCCTACGC
Source organism: Arsenicibacter rosenii (assembly GCF_001870735.1). Classification (GTDB taxonomy): domain Bacteria; phylum Bacteroidota; class Bacteroidia; order Cytophagales; family Spirosomataceae; genus Arsenicibacter; species Arsenicibacter rosenii. The sequence continues at coordinate 18,196 of NZ_MORL01000005.1, forward strand.
TGTTGAATAGCCTTTACAACTTACGTTCCCAGCAGAAGCCCTAAATTTGGCCGACTTTCTGAACCAAGCCTCCCGCTTTTACTGGTACCCGATCGAGTCCTCCCTTAAAATCTGGGCTGGAGCGTACAATGCCTTTCGTTATGAAAGGTATTTGGTGAATGCATTGGTGATCGCTTCGGCGAATCCCGTACAGAAAACTCTTACAGTCACGGTGCGCTCCCGGAAGTCATTAACCACTAATGTCCTATGGAAAGTAGCCAAGTAACCTTCAAGATTCTTCATCCCCATGCCGCCGGGATTGATGTGGGTTCACGCAGTCATCTGGTAGCCATTGATCAGAACAAATCGGACGGCCGAAGCCGACAATGTGCGTGAGTTTGGGGTCTACACAAAAGACCATCTGGAGATTATTAGTCATCTGCGCCAGCATGGCGTGACTACCATCGCCATGGAGAGTACCGGTAGTTATTGGCAGACATTGTTCAATGCTCTTCAGCAAGCAGGCTTTGACGTGCTGCTAGTGGGCGGTAGCCAGACCAAAAATGTCAAGGGCCGCAAAACCGACGTGATCGATTGCATCTGGATTCAAAAGCTGCACTCGCTGGGCTTACTTTCGGGCAGTTTGCTTCTGAGTGATACCTTTCAGCAGTTGCGTACCTACTATTACCATCGCCAGCATCTGGTCCAGCAATCGGCTCGTTACTCCAGCAAGATGCAAAAGGCATTACGGTTGATGAATATCCGCTTAGATGTGGCACTCAATGATATCACCGGTCAATCTGGTATGGCCGTCATTGAAGCGATTCTATCAGGCCATCGGGAAACGGATCATCTGGTGTCGCTGGTAAGTGACCGGGTGAAAAAATCCCGCCAGGAGATTGCGGATGCCCTGCAAGGCTGGTGGCGAGAGGATCGGAGCGCCGAAGCGATTGCTGTTTGAGCTACAGGCTTCGTTGGATTTTTACCGGCTTTACGAGAGTAAGATCAAGGAATGTGATGGTGTTATTGAAACGTTTCTAGTCAAGTATGCGCCCCCGGTTGAGGTAACGCCGACCGAGAAGAAGCAGCTAAAAACGCATCGCAAGCGAGCGGGCAAACATGCTCCTGGCTTTAATCTATCCCAGTTGGCTTACCAGTATTTTCGTACCGACCTGTTTGCCGTGTCCGGCATCAGTTACAATACGGTGTTGTGCTTACTCACCAGCTTAGGTCATGACATTCACAAATTCCCGAACGCGAAAAGTTTTGCCTGCTGGCTGGGCCTGGTGCCCAATAACAAGGTCAGTGGAGGTAAAGTCATCAGTAATCGCCGACCGTCTGGTCGAAATACCATCGCCAAAGCGTTGCGCCATGCGGCCAACTCGATTGGCAACCAGAAAGATCATGAGTTAACGCCCTTCTTCAAACGCATTGCCTTCAAAAAAGGCCGGATTGCGGCCATTATTGCCACCGCCCGCAAGCTGGCGGTTATCATCTGGAATATGATCAGTAAAGGGGAAGCCTATCAAAAAGAGCGAGTGGAGCAGAACCAGGCAAAGCAGCGTATCCTCAAACTGAAGCACTTAGACAAAAAACTGCATGCTCTCCAATTGACTCAGGAGGAGCTAAAAAGGCTATTCACAAAGCACTCGTTATCAATAGGGTAGAAATCAGTTGTACAGAAAAAAAGCAGTGAGGTCGTTCGGGTCAACCCTGCTTATGCAGATAAGGGCTTGATTGTGAATCTAAAAACAGATGAATGTGGTCATTCACCGGTGCTAAGAAGTACCCGCGCTGGCTGTGGTGGGGTGAAGACACGGTTACAGGCGAAGTACTTGCTTTTGTCTTTGGCCGTCGTAGTCATCGCACCTTTGAGCAGTTGCTACAGGTTCTGGCCGGGGCTCAGATTGGGGTGGAGCGGTAGTTTACCGATTCGTGGTGGGTCTATTTTGACTGCCTGGATCAGTGGATACGAACCGGGGCAAAGCGGCCATGCAGCGTCTTAAACGGAAGCATCTAACGTTGGTACCCGACTTAAACGGTTGTATCGGCGAACGATTTGTTTCTCGAAATCGGTGTTAGTTCATGATGCGGTTATTGGCCTTTTCATCAACCAGTTTTTCTTTACGCACCAACAAGATTAAGCCACTACCGATTTTTTCGAAAATGGCAGAAGTAAATCCATTTCAAATCTTCTTAAAATTGTTTCTTTACTTAAAAATTGTTCAGCATAGCGTCGGGCATTTTCCCTATAGCAATTTAAATCAGTACTCAATGCTTTATCAATACCTTCTTTCAAGGCAATGACGGATTCCGGCTCTACTAAAATACCCATTTTAAACTCATCAATTATATCATATAAAGTTGTTCCGGGAAGAGCAGATACAATTGAACAACCACCAGCTGATAAAATACTTGTCAGCTTCGAAGGGAGCACTAGATCAGAAGCCGACTTTTTTTGTAAAACTAAGTGAACATCAGCCGATGCCAATAACTCTCCTAGCTTATCATAAGGCTGTAAAGGAAAAAATCTAACATTCCCTAGCTTTTTTTGCCTAGCTAACTCTTCAAGACGTTCTCTCCCACCCCCTGCACCCACAATTAAGAAATGAACGTCAGATTGGGTGCGGTAAGCTTCCGCAACCTCAAGTATGATTTCTAAGCCTTGCTTTTCGCCTAAACTTCCTGAATACAGAATAATTTTATGTTCCATCGGAATACCAAATTCTCTTTTTAGAGAAGCTTCTTTCGGCAGTACAGAGATATGTTTGTCATCAACCCAATTAGGAAAAAATAAACATTCCTGATTTAATACTTTCTTTGCCAAAATCTTCCGAATCATGCCTTTACTAATTGTTGAAACAACACTTGAATGTTTCAAAATAATGCGTTCAACAAAAAACATAAGATTTAGAAATAGTTTATTATTAATCATACCTAGATCCTTTGCCATATCGATCTGTAGGTCTTGAATATGACACCAAAGTGGCACACCACGTAGCTGTGTATAAAGTACGGGCAAAAGCCCTAAATGAAAAGGAGGAGAAAAACAAATGACAATATCATATGGCTTACTCACAAAAACTCTCGACCAGAATCGCAAACTAGAGATAACAAAAGATAACTCATGAACAATACGCTTAATAGATGTGACGTTTTTTGGCACATACAAAGGGCAACGCATTATACGAACACCATTGCTTATTTCAGTCATCCAACTTTTACTGCTGTATTCTTCTTTTATCTTCCACTCCGGGTAATAAGGTAAAGCCGTAATAACATCAACGGCATGACCTTGACTGACTAACCATTCAGCCATTTCACCAGTATATTTTCCAATCCCTGTCAGTTCAGGAAAATAATTGATCCCATAGAACAAAATTCTCATACCACAAAAATTATTTCCAACGTTTTTTAACAAGATAGGGTTTAGTATAGGTTTTATAAATACCATTACTATCTAAAGTTTCATTTATAATAGACCCAGCTGTTACAATTGTATCATTACCTATAACAACACCAGGACCAATAAAGGAAGAAGCCCCAATCCACACACCATCATAAAGAGTGATTGGAGAATTCCGATAAGGCATATTATAAATCGAATAATCATGGTTTCCACAACATAAAAAAGATCTCTGACTAATACAAACGTTATTACCAACAGTAACTTTTTCAAAGTTTAATATAAAAACTTCTTCTCCAATCCAGACATAGTCGCCAATTTCAAGCTTCCATGGAAAATGAATATTAACTCTTGGTTTTATAATAACTGAATGGCCAATTTTTGCTCCAAATAAAATAAGAAGTAAACGTTTAATGGAATTAGGAAAAGGGAAAGGGTTTAGAAAAAATATACATTTTACAATATACCAAACAACAAATTTAAACTTGGAAGCGCCGAGTGTAAATCCTAAAGAGGAATCAAATTCTCCTAACCGAACAACTGATTTATTAAACATAATTAAATTTAATTACAAATATTTTAAAAAAACGTTTTCCATATCTGAAATATATCTATCTTCAGAAAATAACTCAACAGCTTTTTTATGGTTCATCACTGCAATAGAAAGCAAAGCAGGACGATTATTATATAAATACAATAGATAATTAATTATTGCAACATTGTCGATATTAGTATTTTCAATCAAAAAACCATTATCGGGAACATTAACAATATCAGGAATGCCTGCATGATAAGTAGATATAACTGCTAAAGCGTTTGCATAAGACTCTAAAATAGAAATTGGTTGTCCTTCATTAGGATATCTGGATAATAAAATAAAAATATGAGAATCATTTAGAAGACAAGCTTTTTTAGCCCCGTCTACAACACCATGATAAAAAACATAATTAGTTAAGTTATTTTCGGAAATAAAATTAAAAAAATAGTTTCTATCTAAATCAGAAAAAAACTTACCAGCAAAATGGTATTCGAAATGCAAATTTTTATTTTTTGAATGAAGTGCAATATGCAGAACGTCTTTGTAGCCTTTACTTTCAATAAAATTACTTAAATATAATATTTTCAATATTCCAGAAGTAATAATATCTTTTTTTTTAATTTCTAATAATTCATTACTCAAAAGAAAACAATCGTCAACACAATTTTCAACAACATAAATATTTTCTTTGTCAATCATACCAGTAAAATTAAATTTCAAGCTCTCACTTAAAACAATAACGCCTGAAACTTTATTTATCAAAAAATAATTAATCTTTTTTTGTATATAACATGATTTAGAATCAATTAGAGTACGATAATAGCCACCATGTAGATGTAACAAAATTTTAGCTCTTTTAATTTTCAAAATAAAAATGATAACTAAATCACGAATGTTACCGCCGACAGTTTGAGAAATTGTAAAATAATACAGATCATCATTTGAGAACAAAAGAATAAGTAAATTTTTGACAAAATCTAAATTATTAGTAAGATTTAATTTAGAAAAAATAAATTTTTTATGTAATACACTACTATATAAGGTCGAAACAGCTTTTGAAAGACCATGCATTGGAGGAGGAAATTGTGATATAAATTTAATTGTATACATCAGAAAAGTAAATTAATTTTATTTAAAGCTTGACAAATATTTTTTTCGTAATTATCCCACGAATAATTTTTTACTGATTCAAGAGCATTCAAAGACATTTCATGATAATGACTAGGATGAAGAAAAAGATAAAGAATTTTTTCATAAATTGCATTTACATCACCTGCTTCGATAATAAATCCATTATAACCATCAATTATTATATCAGGCCCTCCGGAATTTTTAGTAACGATAACAGGCAAGCCAGCAGATAAAGCTTCAAGTAAAACAAGACCAAAACCTTCACCAAGAGTCGGGAAAAGGAAAACACTACAATCAGAATAAAAAAGTTTAAGTTCATCCAGTAACTTGTGACCATGAAGAAAAACATTGTCTGGGATATTTTCAAAAAGATCAGGAAAGTATTGTGCGCCAGAACCTATTAAATCAAATTGAATTGGATAACTCAAAAGTTTACATGAAGCCTCTAATATATAAGAAATACCTTTACGTTGACTAATCTCACCAACATATAAAACTTTAAAAAATTTATTAATATTCCTAGATACTACATTTGAATTAACGTACTTTTCAAAATCAACACCATAAGGAATTTGAAAGATTATATCATTCGAAATTCCGGAAAAAAATAAGCCTTTTTTTGAAAAGGTTGAGGCAACAATATGATAATCAGCCAACAAAATTTCTTTAACAAATTTCTCACTAAAAGATTTATCAAAAACAAAACCAGAACCTTCAAAAGTTTTGGCAAATTTACCGCTTGAAAAAATATATTGTTGATAAATAACATGCAAATAATTTCGAGGTGTTTGAGCATGATCAATAATTTTAATAACATTAGGTGCTTTAGTTTTTAAAATCTCAAAAAGTAATTCACTATTAGTATCGAATGAAATAACTACATCTATTTTATTATCTATTATATATTTTGCAAGTTTTTTTTGAAAACGTCTTGAAATTACAGTGCGAATAATATTAGAAAATTTAGTATTACCAAATACCCTAGTATAAAGAGTTAAAAGTAGAGTTTCCAACTCACAAAACTGCAAAATATCAGAATCAAACAGTTCGTATGACTTTCTGCTTAATATTCTTTTCTTATTATTCGAATTAAGAAATAAAAGCAAAATTTTATTTAATATCGAATTGTTAGAATTATATATCGATGTACAATATTTATACAAAAAGCCTGATTTCTTCAATGCTGACGCCAACCTCAAAGAATGTTGTTTACCTGGATGAGCAACAATAACTTTCATACTTTACTAAACTTGGTTATTAAAAAATAAGGGGATGTTGTAAATAAAAAAAAGGCCGAAAAATAGCAAAGTCCACCACGAGTAATGAATTGAAGTAATAATGTGTAGCAAACAGAATAAAGAACAAGATGATTTAAGTTGTTTGAATGATATAATGAATTCATTTTTTTGAGAAAATAACCAAAAACAAAAAAAATTATAAAGCATCCAATAATTCCAAAATCCAAATAGTACTCTCCAATATTAGGCCAAGCAATCGCAGCATTTAAAATAGCAAAATCATTAACTGAATGCCGAATACCTACAACCATTGTCATATCTTGTGCAAGTGGCTTATTATGCCAGAAAGCACGTGGGATCCAAAGAGTAAATGTATCTATAATTAAGCTTTTGCCTAATGTAAAATCGTATTTATCAGGATAATTCATCATTAAACCATAGAATGGTTTATATAAATCAAAATTACTTTCGAGTGTATAAATAAAATCAGTAGTACTTAATGACGAGTTAGCTTTCTCTCCAGATCTCAAAGATCCACGAGTTGATCCGAGTAAAGTACTTAAGTAAAATAATGTAATAGTAAAAAATATTAAAATATTAGTGGATGGTTTTTTATTATTACTTTTATAATAATATAAGAAAATAGATACAATCATAATAATTAAAAAGATTCGAAATCCACGTATATAAAAAACAGAAAAAGTCATAAATGCTAATACAATAAAGATAAATTTATTATTATTAAATTTAAATATATAAATTAATGGAACAATCATACACAATGAAAAATTTGACAAAAATAATAAATCTGTATTTTGATCAATTTTATTTCCATCCTGGCCCATACTAAAGATATATGTAAAAGACCTTCCAGTCAGGAATAAGTAATATATCGATAAAGCAAAAGCTAAAACCCAGATAACATATGAAAATATCATAATATTTTTTATTTTATTTTTATTTATAGGTATAAAGGAATAAAATCGTAGATAGCTAGCTTTATAATAACCCAGAAGAAAGAAAAGAAAGGAAAACAGAAAAACAAAGGTTGCTTTTATACAACCTGGCATGACATCAACACCAAAACAATCAGTTCGTCCGACAGAAATCAATGAAAGAGGTGTATAGACAAATAATGCCATATATAAAGCGACAACAATATGAATTGAATGAAAAATATCTATACTTTCATTTCTAATAACGTATAAATATCCAAAAAGCATAAACATACTTGAAAGAATAATTACATAAATCTCATAAAGATATATATCATTATTTAAGGAAAATATGAGCAACAATATTATAGTATGAATAATTGGGTAAGAAATTATTTTATTCAGTGACATAGTATTAGATTTTTATTATTTGAGATACAACATTAGAAACAACATCGCTAGCGTTAAATCTAGTATTTGCTATCTCAAGTGAAGTCATTTTGGCAACATCATACCATGACTTAGAGTTTGATACAATTTTTTTAATAATATTATAAAAGTTTTTTTCATCACTGTAGCTAAAAACATATCCATTTTTATCATTAACGACAACTTCAGGATGATTACCTACATGTTCAGACACAATTAATGGTAAGCCACACCATAATGCCTCAATACATGTTAAGGGATTAGGATCAGAAAGCGAAGGTAAAAGTAAATAATCTGAAATGGAATATAAATCAATAGTAGTTGTCTGATCCACATATCCTAATAATCTTATATCTAATTTCTCTTTATTATCAATAAAATTACGTAAATCGGCTTCTAATTCTCCATCTCCAGCTAGTAAAACAGTAAATTTATCACAAAACTCAGACTCAACTAAAAGTTTTAAAAAACGCATTTGTCCTTTAGCACAGGTTAATCTTGCTGGGCAAAATAGAAGAATCTTATTATTATCAACTTTATAACTTTTACGAACATTATTTAATTTAAATTCATCAAAATTTAAAACAGTATTATATTTTACATTATCGATAACATTTGGCACTAAAATCTTATGATTTTCATTTGCAGCATATTTCATAATAAATTGAAGCGATAATCTACCTGCATACCAAAAACCGTCAAACTTTTTAAAAATATACCTCCTAATATGTTCACGCAATAACAACTTATAGTAACTATAATTCCTTTCTTCATTAAGATGTGACTCATTCCAATAATATACTTTATAATCAATACTTTTCTTATTATAAAGCACTGTCCATAGTGCAAAATAAAGATAAGAACCCGCTGAGATTACTACATCAGGATCTTCATTTTCAAGTATAGATCTCACCCCTTTATTTATATGAAAATAAATCCCAGATATGGCGAAAACTTTGCCGTCTATCAAATGTGTATATTCCGTCTTATATTGAGAATATGTCCAATTTCTATTAGGCTCGGTCTCTGCTGTAACAAGCACTTTAAAGGATATTCCCTGTTCTTTAAATGCTTTATACAACATATCATAAAAATATTTTCGATATGGAGTCAAAATATTAGTTAATAATATAACTTTTGAAACACTCATTTTCTTATTCACTTAGTAATGATTGCAGTTTCATTAAATTATCTGGCATATCTACGCCAATCTTATCATAAAACTCGGTTAGTTCGTGTGAATAATCACCTATTAATTTTGTCAATGATATTACTTTAATATCCAATACTCTTGCACTCATTAAAATTGTGCTCTTATACCCAACAACTTTGACATTTTTATCTTTAAAGCTTGAAAGATAATATTCTAAGCCTTTATCCTTATTTAAACATCTGAGGTCATTTAGGACTTCTAGGTTATATTCTTCCTTTGGATGAAGCTTATAATAAATTTGATTTTTTTTACTGGAAGAGTATTCTTTTATATGTTGGATTGATTCAACTAGTGTATCAATATTTTTTATTGTATCAATTTTATCAAGAGCAATCACTATACTACAGTCTGCCATTTGCAAACTTTCATCAATATTTAAGTAAAGACTTGTTACACCTTTTAAATATTCTTCCTTATGGATCTGAATTATTTCTCTTCCCCTAAAAATATCTCTCTCTTTGCCTTTTAAAGTAAGATATATTTTTGTTAAATTCTTATTACTTGAAATGTAATTACCGTTAAAATTATATATCTTACCAAATTGAAAAATATATTTTATTATCAATTTTCTCAATGCTCTTGTAATATCATTAGAATTAAAACCGTCCACATTTTCAGTATTTTTAAAATATGGAAATGATCCATCTTCAAGCCATATCATTTCAATGTGCTTATTTTTTTTGTAAAGTTTTTTCAAAATATACATTTCTTGTATATTCGTATCGCAAACCTCAAAAACTTTATCATAGGAATCAGTTATAAATTTATTGATAGCTACTAAATCATTTAAAATTATCGGCAATTTATTATACCACTTATTGTTCGATGAAGGATAAGATCCTTTCCTTATAAGTACATTTGTAAATGCAGATCGTACTGCTTTTTCAGTTTGTTCATTTAAATTAAAATCTTTAAACAAAATTAAATCATTTTTTTGGTTTTGGAATCTAATCTTTGCTAGACCTATTGCTAAAATCAAATTAGCTTGTGTATGGCAGACAAATAAATTGCGCATTAAGTTTAAATCTTTGTTGTTATAACTTTGTCCATTTTCAAGAAATTCCATATTCTATCAATAAATACGGTGTAAGTGATTCTTAGTAAATTCAAGCTTTTAGGTAGTACATATATGGACATTAATACCTCTAAACTTAGTGTTCCAACAGCTATACCAAGTAAACCAATATGTTGTGCAAGTAAGTATGATAATATTATCGATATAATAGAGCAAATTACTCCTGCAATTGTATACATATATGGTTTATTATATGCCCTGAAGACTACACCACCAATCCACCATAAGGCATTGAATAATATCCCAATAACAATTACTGACCAAACATACTTATCAATTTTAATACTGTTTCCTGTCCATAATTTGTATATATCGATTCCAAAAATTAACAAAAAACATATTCCAGCTAATGCAATTATTGTAGTAATTATTACAGAGTTAACATAAATATTTGAAGCCTTTTTTAAGTCACCTCGTCCAATTTCATATTGCAATTCAGGAAAAACTATGGTATCTATCATATTTATGATCTGGTTTACAGATCTTGTAAGTGAACGTACAGTATTAAATATTGTTACAGATTCAGGTCCAAGTGTAATTCTTACAACTAATGTTGATCCTTGAAAAAATATTGCTTGCCAAATGGGTGAAAGTAAATAACCAAAACCTTGTTTTCCGATAACTTTAATTTCATTTTTATTAATAGTACCATATATTTTTTGGTGCTTGAAATTGATTAATCTTTTCGCAATTACTCCATATGTTATAACAAACATCAACGTTCCAACTAAATTAAATAGAGCCAAATAAACTATATTCATATTCAAATATAGCACTATTGCATTCAATATAATTATCATAAATGATTGTATTGTGAATAGATTAATACTTAATGCTGCTTTTCGCGCAGCTCTGTAATACGCTTCAAACATTTGCGTATAAAAAGATATTAATCTTGAAACAATTAGTATCCAGACACTTGCTAGGGCTTGATTCTCATTTATTATTGAAACTGATAAAAAGCTATATTTTTTAAGAATTAATACTACTAATAAACTTAACGATATTCCTATTATAAGAATAATTGTAATTAATATGAATGCACTTTTAGATATATCTGCTGCTTTTTTTTTATCTCCTTTTAGAAAATTTAATACAAAATAATTTGATGCAGCTGTACCAAATCCTAAATCTGTTAGGCTGAATATATTTGGGATTATTGTTAAAGTCAACCATTCACCATAATATTCAGTCCCCCAAGAACTTATAAAAAAAGGGACTAATACTAATTGTTCAGCCACTTTTATTATCTTTTGTATTGCCGTTGCAACACCGTTTTTAAAAAAATTATTTATTTTATTTTTAGAAATCATTAGAAATATTCATTAACAATACTAACATAAAACATGTAATACGGTCTATAGAAAAGCTATCATTTAGTTTAGTCCTGATCACTAAAAGGCTAATTATGTGTAACATTCGGTGTATACTTATGATGTTCAACGCCGTGGATATTTTTACTTTTTGATCCACACATTATTTCAGCTTTCCTGACGTCTTGTACAAAGCTTTTAAATTCATTTTTATATAGATCTACTGCAACTCCATCAAAATGGACCCAATCAAGATCACCTAATTTAACGTGCTTTTCAATCATTTTGGCCCCAGCTGCTACTGCTAACATACATCCTAAGGATCCAACATCATGACTTGAATAACCTGAATATAAGTTTTTATAACCTAAACCTCTTAATTCCTCATAATGCCTTACAACGGCTACTTGACATGCTTCTGGCGGAGTTGGGTAAGAAGAGGTGCATTGTAGCAAAAATAATTTCCTGTCAGATATAAAATTATCTAGCACAAAATTCTCATAACTTTTGTCTGTAAAGCCAGTTGAAATAACTAAGTCTCCTACGAAACTTTCACCTACTTTTAGTAAATAATTTTTATGGTTTGATATAGTTGAAGGTAATTTCAATAATACAGTATCAAACTTTGTCATGTATTCATATGAATTCCAATCTAATATTGACGCGAACCATGGTATTTCATACTTTATACACTCTGCTTCAAGAAGGCTGAACAAATCATCATTTAATTCAACACCTAACCTATAATCACCTAAAGTTTTACCAAATGGTGATTTGTAGGGGCGTGAAAGTTCTTCAGCCGTATAAAAAGTTCTTACATCTCTTTTTTGTACTTTTATCATATCAGCTCCACTTTCCTTAGCTATTTGTATCATTTTAACTAATCTTTTTGGGTCGCCAATGTGATTATTTGTAAATTCTGCAACTACAATTACTTTGTTATCTCGTTCTACTTGTTTGGTCAATTTTTTATATAAACTTGAATTTGTTACTCTTCTTCTAACTGGATAATCGTAATTTATATCATCTAAGAACTTTTTAAATCCTTGTATTGAAATTTCACTAAACTCTTTTTCACCGACATGTTTTAGCTTAACTGTCTTATAATACATATTAAAATACTCAATCACCTCTTTAAATTGAGATTCTTGAGTTTTTAAAAATGCATTTTTATATTTCAAATCATGCATCACATTATCTTCTGGTGATAATGTACTTGCATAAAAATCAAATCCAACAAAAAACACTTCGATATTTTCTTTTAGTATTTTCTGATACTCAAGACTAAATTTTATAGCAGATAAAATTACATAATCTGTTAAATAATATGTTTCGGAACGTAAATAATCTAAAATATGCTCATGACTATCTTGTCTCCAAGCTTCATAACTTACCTCAATATGCTTTTGATCTGGTATCTTTAAATATGATGGAGCAATATATTTCTCTGAACTAAAATTATTTGATTTTATACTTTCGAAAAAGTCAATTTTATAAAATAAAGATATGTCTCCTTGTATGATTCTTTCCGAATCATTTATATTTATTACAAAAAAGTCTTTTAGATCATAGTCAACTAGTTCTCGAGATGACTCACCTTTACCCACAATTAATAATTTATTTTTGTGAGATTTTAAAACGATATTTCTTATTTGGCTCAAGAAGTTCTCCATTGTATTGTTCATTTTCTACTGTTACATTTAATCCATTTTCAACAGCAATATTCAGTCCGGGAATGATATCCCAAATATATGCCCCTTTATTATTTTGAAAACTATAGAACGATCCTGTGATTACATTATACATATTGTAAACACAACATCCAATAATTCTATATTCATAACCTTCCTCAAGATTCAGTAAATCGCTTTTTGTTAAACTTGAGGAAATTCCACATATTCTCGAATCATATTTTTTAATTTTATCCCCTGTACTTAAATAGCAATTTAATTCTGGCAGTGCTAACATCGATTCTTGATGTTTCCCGTCTTTATAATGACATACTGCAACTCCCCATTCTTTGAGTCCTGAAATGTAGTTTTCTGTTCCATCTATTGGATCTAAGATTAATACTTCTTTTTGTTTTATATTTTCGATATTTATTTCAGGTGTTTCCTCAGATACTAATTTAAAATCAGGATACTCATCTGCCAATAGATTTTTTATCAACATTTCAGTATATAGATCTCCTTCACTCACATAGCTTCCATCAGTTTTTTTAACTGGGTTTTTCCTATATTCTAGTATTTTACTTAAATTCTCTTTCAGTAATTCTTTAATTTTAAAACACACTTCCATATAATTGTTGGTTAATAACCTTCATTTTTATAAATTACATCCAATCCCTTTTCTTTTATCCATTTCTCCGTTCTTAATAAATCTTCATACTCATGAACATCAAAACATCCCTCTGTTATATATGGAATTATTGAATTCCCCATCACCGGCCATGGAGGCTGTCCAACCTTGCTTTTTATTCCTCGCTCAACACTGAGCACCCAAAATGAATGATCAAAGAATAAACATCCCTCTAAATCCTGGCGATTTGCAGATACCTTTTTATTCGAAAGATCTATAAATGGCTCTAACTCACCATCTTTATTTATTTTTTTTGCTCTATATGGATGATATTCATTTTTATAATGTGATGGTATTACTGCTGAACTCATTGGATTTCTTAAATGGATTTCTATGCAATCATCAATCATCTCTGTTGAAATTGTTCCAACGTTTGCATGAAATACAATTATAATTTTTGCTTCGTCTTTTCTTGATATGGTTTCATATGCATGTTTAACAACATCTGAACTTTGCGATGTTGGTTCCGCTAACCATAACGGCCTTTTTATATTTTCATATCCAACTTTCTTCCCTGCCTCCAAAATTGATTCACAATCACTACTTATATAATAACGTCCAATATATTTTGAACGTTTTGCAGCAATTGCTGGCCATTCTAACAAAGGTCTACTTAACACATTTAATATATTTTTATTTTTCAATGTGTTATTTCCCCTTCCTATTATCAATGCTACAATATCTGTTCTTTTCATTCTACTTTTTTGAATTGTTTACCACGCATTCACATTTCCTTTAATCATACTTTTTACCGTCCACCAGCATATACGCATATCCAACAACAATGACTGCCGGTCTCGATAGTATAAATCATACCGAACCCGATGCTGCATTTTTACCAGTGTTTCGGTTTCACCCCGTGCACCGCGTACCTGTGCTAATCCCGTAATGCCCGGCTTTACTAAATAACGAAGTTTGTATTCGGGAAAGCTGTTCCAGAATTGTGCGTCGTGGGCCACGGCATGCGGCCTGGGCCCGACTACGCTCATTTGCCCCATTAAGACATTGATGAACTGCGGCATTTCGTCCAGGTTAGTTTTCCGCAATACCTTACCCACTTTTGTGACACGATCATCGTGCCGCGTAGTTTGCCGGAATTCACCCGGCTGCTCGTGCCGCATCGTGCGTAATTTCAGACATTTAAATTTCCGCCCGTTTTTTCCCGTTCGGGATTGGACAAAGAACACAGGTCCCCGCGAGGAGAAGAGAATACAGACTGCCGCAACAGGTAACAGCCATGACAGGATAAATACGGTGACGAGGAGGGCAAACACCACATCAAACACACGCTTTCCATAGCGTACGTACAGCGATGATTCCGTCTCTGCGCTTCGGTCTTCCGGCCGGAACAGTCCGGGTGTAGGAAGTGAGTCTAATGAGATCATGGCGTTGGCGTGAGCGTTTTAGGTTGTTTACGATTAGTTTATGATTGTATCAATACCATGTATTTATTAATACCCACAGATTCATATAAGTAACAAATGATCTGAAACTTTTTTCGTTTTGCCACTAAGGCGGCAAGACGTGAAGGGGCACTAAGTTTTAATTTTCACCACTAAGACTGGAAGTCGCCAAGGAGCACTAAGTTTTTTTTGCCTCTGCTTTTGTGCTTCTACTTTTCTTAACGTCTTTGTGGTTATTCTTCTTTGCGCTCCTTCGGTTCTTAGCGTCTTTGTGGTTAGTCTTTTCTCTTCGTTGCATAATCCCCCCTACCCTGCGCGGGGCAGGGGACGGGATGTATGTCCGTACAGGGTTAGCTAGGGCGTGTGAGTCGTTTGTCTTTGCCCTCTCCGTAGTAGGCCCCGTAGCTGTAGCTGTAGTAATAGGCTTCGCCTTCGCCGACAGCGTTCAGGATCACGTTCAGTTTATTGAACCGGTGTTCGCGGTTCCAGGTATCGAGTTGCTTGATAAAGTTCTTCGGTGTATGGTCGTGCCGGACCACATACAGGGTTGCATCGGCCAACGGGGCAATCACCTGCGCATCGGTCACGAGGCCAATCGGCGGGGAGTCGATCAGCACATAGTCAAAGCGCTTCTTCAGTTCATCGATCAGTTCGGGCAGTTTCGGGCCGCTCAGCAATTCGGCCGGATTCGGCGGAATCGGCCCGCTCGTGATGATAAAATAATTCTCGTTGCCCGGCACTGGCTGTAAGATTTCATCTACCGTTGCTTCGCCGATCAGGTAATTGCTCAGCCCCTGCCCCGGAAAAATATTCAGGTTTTTATGGAGCTTGGGCTTCCGGAGGTCCATTTCCAGAATCACCGTCGGGCGGTTGACCAGGGCGAGGCTCGCGCCCAGGTTGAGCGAAATAAATGATTTGCCTTCGCCGCTGATGCTGGAGGTAAACAGGAGCACCTGACTGCCTTTCGGATCGGTCCGTAAAAACTGCAGGTTGGTCCGGAGCGTCCGGATTTGTTCGGCAATGATGGATTGCTTCCGGCCCGAAATCACAATCGGCTCCAGCTTTTTGCTCTTGACAATTTCGCCCAGAATCGGTACCTGCGTCCCTTCTTCCACGTCTGTCCGGCGCATCACGCGGTTGCTCAGCATGTCCTTGCCGGCCATTACTCCTACCGGAATTAGTAGCCCTACCAGCGCAAAAATCAAAAAAATTGTCCGTTGTACCGGTTTAACGGGTTCAGCTGCCGTGCGTGCCTTATCCACCGTCCGGCTATCCGAAATAGTAGAGGCGAAGGATACCGCCGTTTCTTCCCGCTTCTGCAGCAGGTAGGTATACAGGTTGCTTTTAATGGCCTGTTGCCGCGAAATCTCCAGGAGGTTGCGCTCCTTACCCGGAATGGTCCGGATCTGCCCTTCCAGCGTTACGTTGTTGGCCTGCAGCTGTTTCTGCGTGGTCGTCAGCATGGCCTTCATGTTTTGCACGTTGGCCTGGATGCTGGTTTTGGTCGATTTTATCTGGCTGTCCAGCGTCTGCAGCATCGGGTTTTGCTCGGAGGTGGTCCGCGCCATCTGTTCCCGCTGTAGTTCCAGTTCCGACAATTTGCTGACAAGCCCCAGCAATACCGGATCATTCAGCCCGAGGGTAGCCGGGGCCATGCCTTTCTGATCGGACTGCTGCTGCACATAACGCTCCACATCTTTCAGCGCACCCAGTTGCAGGGTCGTTTCGTTTAGCTGCGCATCGTTGGTTTGCAGGGTCTGCAAAAAGCTTTGCGCCTGCGTGCTCAGGTCGGTAATCCCTTGGGAGGATTTGTAGTGCTCCACGTCTTTTTCCACTACGGCCAAATCACCCGAAATCAGGGACAGGCGGTCTTCGATGAATTTCAGCGTGTTGCCCGCAATCTGATTTTTGTCGGCAATGGCCGCCTGGTTATATTCGTCGATCAGGCCGTTCAGAATCGCTTCGCCACGCTCCGGTACCGCATCTTCCAGC
The DNA here is from genome assembly GCF_001870735.1 of Arsenicibacter rosenii. Classification (GTDB taxonomy): domain Bacteria; phylum Bacteroidota; class Bacteroidia; order Cytophagales; family Spirosomataceae; genus Arsenicibacter; species Arsenicibacter rosenii. The sequence continues at coordinate 35,206 of NZ_MORL01000005.1, forward strand.
GACAGCACAATCACCGTCGAGGCTTTGCTGGTTGGCTCGGCTTTCAGCGCGTTTACATAGCCGTTTACGGCATCCGTCCGCGTCAGCACCTGTACAATCACCGGCTCAGTCGTTGGTTTCAGCCCCTTCAGCCCGTCTACCCGAATCCGGCCATAGGGCGTAATCAGCGGCCGGTTAACGGGATAGGTTTTGCCGTTGATCTGTACGGTGTTAATGGTTGGGAACGTAAGCCGCAGTTCGTCTTTGTACAGGGCCGGGCTAGCGGCTTCGACCACAAACCGGAACGGCCGCGCGGCATACAGATCGCGTTTGCCAAAGGACGTTTCGGTATAATAGCGGACATCCAGATCCAGTTTGTTCACCACTTTTTCCATCAGGGTAAACGATTTCAGGATCTCAATTTCGTTTTCCACCGTTTTTTTCGGCCCCGAAATCTCCAGTTCCTTCAGAATGCTTTCCTGATCAATCCCCTTTTTTTCGTCCTTGATCAACAGGCTTGCCTGCGAACGGTATACGGGTTGCTGATACAGTAAATACACATAAGCACCCGCCAGCGCCACTACGAGCGAAGCCACAAACCAGGGCCAGTTGCGCAGGTAACGGAATACGGTCGCCCGCAAATTTTGAGAATCCGTATCAACCTCCTGAAAAGGGATGTACGAGTAATTAGATGGATTGGACATGCGGTATGGGCTTAAAGTCTGGTAACGATGATAGCAACAATTGACAGCGCGCTCAGGATGATGGGCAGAATCCGGTAGGCATTGTCTGCACTAGCCACCCGGGCATTGCCGGGCTCTACATACACAATGTCACCCGGATGCAGGTAGTAAAAAGGCGATTTAAACAAATCCCGTTGGCGGAGGTCGATGCGGGCAAAGATTTTCTGCCCGTTTTCTTCACGGATCACTAATACATTATCCCGGCGGCCGTAGACCGTCAGGTCACCCGCGAGGCCAATGGCCTGCGGGAGCGTTATTTGCTCATTTGGTATCGAATACATGGACGGCCGCGTTACCTCACCCAATACGCTGACCTGGAAGCTGGTGTTGCGGACATTTACGGTTGGTTCTTTCAGATAGGTCGTTACTTTTCCCCGGATAAGGTCGGCCACCTGTGAGGTGGTTGAACCGGCTACTTTTATTTTGCCCATCAGGGGCATTTCGATATTGCCCGCATTATCCACGAGATAACCGGGAATGTACGGTAATGATGCATTTGGTGTTGACGCCTGCGTCTGACTTACCTGGTTAATGACTGCGTAGGGATTAAAGAAAGAGGTGGCTTCGGGGTTGAGGCTGCTGACCTGGATAGAGAGCACATCGCCCGTCTGAATGGTTGGGGTGTAGCGGCTCGCGACCGTCAGCGTGTCGGCGGTTGTTTTCTGGAAAAGCACCAGCTCTTTGCTGGAAATGCAGCCCGTCAGACAGAGGCAGAGACAAGCCAGCCAGAATCCGGTGCGGGTGATGCGTGCGTGTGGAGTCATAGGCTGTTTGCGTTAATGTCTTTCCATACCTGCCCGCTATACGGGCATTGTTTACACTTGAACATAGAATCACTAATGTTAAGATAAGATAGTCAGAGTTGTTACCTCTTATTTTTATCAGTAACCAATAGTATCTTTTTTTCTAATGATCGTTACGGAAATCGAGTACTAAGTAAATAGAAAAAATAGTTACTACAATGGGGTCATATGCAGAATTTGTCTTATTTGGCGATAAGTAATATTACTTATACAAATTGTACAAAAGCATTATCGCCGCTAACCAAATCCCCATTTCCGTCACAAAGTTGTTTATAATTAATAAGAACTCGTATACGTATTTATACGCTATTTTCATCTGACTGACAGGGCTGAAACCATCTTTCTGTTTGGTAATCAACTGGTTTAGCCATATAATAAATTTTAAATTATCCCTTTCAGTAAAAATTGTACTGATTTTTGAGGATTATATGTTACCTTATTCTTGTAACCATATCGATTACAACCGGTACACCCTATACTATCGGGGTTTATTAACCGGTAGCCGCAAATATCTGAAGAATATCTTTTTGGGGACTTAATGCCATAAGTGGTTAATTCATATTTATCACTGATCGTAATCATATACTTGTATTGCGCAAAAATTTACCACATAGCCACACAGAAAACATAGGTTTTATCTTTCTCTTTGTAGGCTATGTGGTAAAAAATAAATTTTACAGTGAGTCAACGTTCATTTCCGGGCTGGGTGCCTCTGGCATTTGTTTTGCTCGCCACAACAGCCGTGTTCAGCCACCTCGGCTATTTGCCGGTCGATGTCCGGACCGACGAGCCGAGGCGGGCCGTCGTCGCGCTGGAGATGCTGCTGTCGGGCCATTACCTCACCCCTACCCTCAACGGGGCCCTCTATTTCAACAAGCCGCCGCTCTACAACTGGATGATCGCCGGTTCGTTCCGTCTTTGGGGCGATTTTTCGTCGCTGGCGCTGCGGTTTCCGATGGCGCTTTCTGCCATCGGCTTTTCACTGACTATTTTCTGGTTTGTCCGCCGTGAGCTGGGGGCCTACAGGGCGTTTCTGATTGCGGGGATGCAGCTGGTCAACGGGCGGGTGCTGTTTTTCGAGACCTTGTTCGGGCTCATGGACATTACGCTGGCGTGGATTACCTACACGAGCTGGATGCTGCTCTACCGGCTGTCGGTGCGGCAACGCTGGTGGGTGCTTTATCCGGCCACCTACCTGCTGACGGCCATCGGGTTTATGATGAAGGGCTGGCCATCGGTTATTTTTCAGGGGCTTACGCTGGTTGGCTGGCTGGGGTGGCGGCGCGAATGGCGGCGGCTGTGGCATCCGGCCCACGTGGCCGGGCTGCTGCTGTTTGCCGGCCTTGTCGGCGGCTATTACGTGGCGGCGGCGCTGGAAGCGGGTTTTCCGGTGGCCAAAGCCCTGGATGTGCTCTGGTTTGAGAGTACCCGCCGGACGGCCCTCACCTTCGGCATCGGCGCGGCCCTGCTCCACCTGCTGACGTTTCCGTTTGAGTTTATCTACCATTTTGCGCCGTTTACGCTGCTACTGCCCCTGCTCGCGGTTCGGGGGGCCCCAGACCGGCTGCGGGCGCATCCGTTTCTGGCCTTCAACGGGCTGGTGTTTCTGGTGAACATACCCATCTACTGGGCGTCGCCGCAGGTCTATGCCCGTTATCTGCTGATGTTTCTGCCGCTGCTGTTTACCTGTCTGGTCTACTTGTATGAGGGCGTAGGGCGGAGAGCGGGGAGCGGAGAGCGCGGGGTGTGGGTTCGCCGGTGGGTGGAGCGGATCTGGGGCGGGCTGATGGCGCTGATTGCTGTCGGGGCGTTGGGGCTGCCTTTTCTGCCCGACATGCAGGGGATTCCGTACCGGTTCACGTGGGCGGCGGGGGCCTCCGTCGTACTGGGCGGGTGCTGGTATGCCTATACGCGCCTGCCTGCCCACCGGCTGCTGATCCTGCTGTTCTATCTGCTCTTCGGCCGGATAGCCTTTAACGCGCTCGTATTGCCCCCCCGGCTGGCCAAGCGGGCTTTCTACAAAGCGACCTCTGAGCAGGCCGCGCGGCTGACGCTCGACCCTCGCGGGCGGCCGCTGCCCCTCTATGTCTACCGGCAGACGATCACGCCCGAACTGGGCGCCACCGACGTCAATACGTTTCATATCGAAGTGGTCCGGCGGCAGATTTTGCCCCTGACGAGCCAGAAACACCCGAATGCCTTGTATCTTGCCGACTCCGTCAGCCTCCTCAACGAACACTACCAAACCCTCGGCACCCTCATGCTCTACGACAACCACCCGGCGAAGATTGTAAAATTTGTGAATGAGCGATTGAGCGATTGAGTGAAAGGATCACTCATTCACAAATTCACTCAATCACTCATTCGCCCAATCACTCAATGACGCGTTAAACCATGCAGCGCCACTCAATCAGTCAATCAGTCAATCAGTCAATCATAGTCTCGGTTGTCATTTGTGTTTATAACGAAGCCGGGAACATCGGGCCGTTGGTAGAGGAACTGCGATCGGCGCTGCGGGGACGTAGCTATGAGCTGATTTATGTCAATGACGGGTCGACAGACGGGACACTGGCGGAGCTGGACGCCCTGGCGGCTCCGGAGCTGGTGATTGTCGATCTGGCGCGGAATTACGGGCAGAGCCAGGCCCTGGCGGCGGGGTTTGCGGTGGCACAGGGCACCTGGGTGGTGACCCTCGACGGCGATCTGCAGCACGATCCGGCCGATATTCCACGGCTGCTGACGCTGGCCGAAAGCGGCGGGTATGACATGGTCGGGAGTGTGAGAGCGCGGCGGCAGGACGGTTTCTGGCTCCGGAAAGTACCGAGTTGGGTCGCCAACGCCCTCATCCGGCGCGTGACCGGTGTTTACCTGCACGATTATGGCAGCTCCCTGCGCGTGTTCCGCACCGACCTGGCGAAGCGGCTACCGCTCTATGGCGAACTGCACCGGTTTATGCCCGTGCTGGCCCATCTGGAAGGAGCCCGCATGACCGAAGTGCCGGTCCACCACCGCGCCCGCCTGCATGGTGCTTCCAAATACGGGCTGGGCCGGACCATGAAGGTCATCAGCGATCTGATGCTGCTGGTTTTTCTGAAGCGCTACGGCCTGAAGCCCATGCATTTTTTCGGGCACGGCAGCCTGTACATGTGGGCGGTCAGCGGCCTGCTCTACGCGTACGACGGCTGGCACTTTCTGACCAACGGTGTCCGGCACCCCTCCCTGCTGGCGCCTCTGCTGCTTGTCGGCGGTTTTCAGTTTCTGGGCATGGGACTGCTGGCCGAACTCCTCCTCCGCCTGTATTACAATTCCCCCCAGCGAACGACGTACCGTATACGTAACCTAACCAAAAAATCATAAATCAGAACAATCATATCCGCCTTTATTTATGTGACTTATCCTATATTTATTTATAATTATCTGGCACAATAGTTGTTTGTTTATAATTTTGTAGCTAGTAATTATTCTTTTACCGGTTCAAGTAAATAAGTTGGTTACTAACAAATCGATTTCCTTCATAGTTGAATATTACAATTTCTACAATCAGTCAGCTGTCTGTTCAGAACGCCGATAATGGTAGCCAGGCCGCTACCTATACGACAACGGTAGGCGGTGCTGCCTGCCCGGCAGGTAACTAAGGGTTTGCGGCTTATAAAAGGGTCTGTCCGGGGGGTGTTTCCGGGCAGACCGGTTTGTTTGGGTCAGGCGGCCGTTTTTTTCCGGATAATGGCATTGAGCGCAATCAGCACCCACACCACATTGACCAGGGCGGAGGGGTACGCGTGGTGATAGATGGTATTGACAACAAAAAACACACCGCCTACCATGTTCATCCAGATGTAGGCAATGTGATCGGCTTTGAGGCGGCCGTAGATATTGGCGGCGTAGGCCCCCACGATCAGCACTGAGCCAATCCAGCCCAGGGTTTCAATCAGAATGTGCATCATGTTCAGATCAGATCCGGTCCATCATCTCCATGCAGGCGCGACCGTTGTGGTAGGGGCATTTCCACATGCTGATTTTGGTGTTGCCCACGATCTTGTGGTGTTCATCCACACCGCCGTACCATTCGCCCCGCTGCCGGTCGATGAGGTATTTTTTGATAAAGGTCCAGCTTTCTACCGACTTTTCCAGAAACTGCGGTTCTTTTGTCAGCTGCCAGGCATGGATGAACCCGACCATGGCTTCGGCCATTACCCACCACGACCGCTCCTGATTCAGGTGACCGGTAACCGGATCAAATTCGTAGTTCATCCCGCCATCGGCCGCCAGCCCCGTCGCGGCAGCCCGCGCCATGGCGACCGATTCTTTTTTGATCGCGTTGACCAGTTCATGATCGCCCAGCACCTCCGCTGCTTCGGGCAGCAGCCAGGACGCTTCGATGTCGTGGCCGTAAGAGATGGCCGTCCGGCGGGTTTCCCAGTTGTCGCCCTGAAACAAGATCATCCGGTGTGTTGCCGGGTCGATGATGTGCTGCCGGAAAACGTTGATCAGGCCGCGCACCTGCGTGCGGAGGTCATAGATCCCCTGGCCGCGCTCAGGCCATACGCGCAGCAGACAGGTAAAGGCTTCCAGAATGTGCAGATGGGTATTCATGGTTTTCGACTCACCGTTTTCTTTCCGGCTGATGGCATAGGGAGCGGTCGGTGACCAGTCGCGGGCAAATCCTTCGAAAAAGCCCCCGCTTCCTGTTGCGTCATAGGCGTGTTTGACCATGGCGGTGTAGACTTCCTTTGCAAAAGCCAGGGCAGGGGCGTGTTTCGTGGCGCGGTAGTATTCGCTCAGGCCATACACGGCGAATGCCTGCCCGTAGAGTTGCTTGGTGGTATCGAGTGGCTTACCGGTTGCGTCGACCGACCAGTAAACACCGCCATAGTCGCGGTCGCGGAAAAAGGTATCGAGGTAATCGTAGGCCCGTTTAGCCAGCGGGAGGTAGTCAGCGGTGCGGCGGGTGTGACGGGCAGCGGCAGCGAAGGTCCAGAGAATACGGCTGTTGAGGACAATGCCTTTGGCGGCATCCGGTTCGGGCACATTATCGAGACCGACCTGCCCGTAAAAGCCGCCGTGCCGGGTATCGACCGCGTATTTCTGCCAGTAGGCCAGGATGTTTGTCAGTTCGGTTTGCAACTCGCGGTGGAGCGCGTGCAGGTCAGGAGATAACATACCGGTTTTCGTTTGGTCAGGTAAGGCAGGGGGGCAAAAAATCTACTATAGGTTTTCCTACAGATTTTATCTACCTTTCCTTCTCATTATCACAGCCTTTATGCAAAAAAATCTTTACATCCTCACCTTTCTGGTCGTGGCTGCCATACATTGTGCGCTGGGGCAGCGCACCCCTGCCGACACCCTGCTACCCGCTATCCGGACTGACACGGTCTATTTGGCTCCTGCCTGGCAGAAGACCGGTATCCTGCAACCGCCCGTAAACTTTTCGGTGTCGGCTACCTCGCTGACGACCTGTATCAGCCAGCCGGTAACCATTTCGCTGACCATACCGGAGCGGTCGCTAGGCTCCATGCTTATTTTCTCGGTTCCGCAAAACGATAGTGTGCGTACCAGCCTGCGGCAGGCAGCAGACAACAATAATCTTTTCCTGCTGACAACGGAAGCGGTCAAGCCGGGCCGGTATTCCTTTTCGTTTATTCTGCTGGCAGCCAATATCACCCTTACCCAATCGGTGACGGTAGAAGCAGCTCCCTGCTCCCTGAGCCTGATCGCCCCTGAATACAACTGCCGCACCGGCAGTTTTGTGTTCAGGCACATGGGCGGTGATACGAGTGCCGTAAGCTACATGGCCGTTGGCATTACGTCGTGGAGTGACAAACCCGGTCCGTTTACCGTAAAACCGGCCTGCGATGCCGGGCCATTTACGCTCATGGCCCGCAGCGACAGCGACCCGACAGCGATTACGACGTTTGCCTGGAACTATACCCAAACCTGTCCGGAAAACTGCCCGCCGACAACGGCTCCCCCGTCATCGACAACGGTCACACCGGTCATAACCGCGAACCCCTGCGCCAGTCCGGACAGCACATTAGGGCAACCGCTCCGGCTGCTGGCCCCGGTCTATGACTGTTCAAGCGGCGTCATTACCTTCAGGATAACCGGCGGCTCCGGCGGTCAGGTATCGTTTATGAGCCCTGCCATTACGGGCTGGACCACCAACTGCCAGACCAACATCCAGAATTTTGCCCTGATCGCGGATATCCGCGACCCTGCTGTTTTCATAGAGCCGTTTATGCTGTTTGCCCGCGAGCTGCAGGAAGACGGCAGTTACGAAATGGCCCGGCTCCGGTGGGACCCTAAGACCGCCTGTGGGGAGGGAGCGGGCCGCACCGCTCTTTCAGAACAGCCGCTGCTGGTTGAGGTGGCCGGGAATCCTGTTTACGGGAATCTGGCGGAGGTAGTGCTGGATGGATTACAACAGGAGCCGGTACAGCTCCGGGTAGTTTCCTTACAGGGACAAGTGATTAGCGAACAAGCCTTTCCGGCAGCATCCGGTACGGTACGGACGCGGATCAAAACCGGTCAATCATCCGGTATATACCTGATTCAGGCCTTCACGCCAACCCGGCGAAAAAGTATCAGGATCGTGAAGCAATAAAAAAACGGTACTTTTGCGGAACAATCGTCAACGCAATGACCCTCAAACAACTTCCGCTTCACCACGTTCATCAGCAGCTCGGGGCTAAAATCATGCCCTTTGCCGGGTACGAAATGCCCGTGCGCTATACCTCCGACCTCGACGAACACAACACCGTCCGCAACGCTGTCGGTATCTTTGACGTGTCTCACATGGGTGAGTTCATCGTCCGGGGTGCAGATGCCTGTGCGTTTATCCAGCGCGTCTCGGCCAATGATGCGTCTCTGTTATACGACGGCAAAGTCCAGTACAGCTACCTGCCGAATACGCAGGGCGGTGTGGTCGATGATTTGCTGGTATACCAGATCAGCCCCGTCGAGTTTATGCTGGTTGTCAACGCCTCTAACATCGACAAGGACTGGAACTGGATCAGCCGGTATACCGACGGACTGGCTGTCGAACTGACCAATATTTCCGACAGCACCTGTCTGTTTGCCGTGCAGGGCCCACTGGCCGCGCAGGCGCTCCAGTCGCTGACAAACGCGCAACTGGACGCTATGTCGTACTATACCTTCGAAAAGACTGATTTTGCCGGTTTCGCCAATGTCATTGTCTCGGCAACGGGCTATACGGGTGCCGGTGGTTTTGAAATCTACGTGGCCAACGAGCAGGCCGAAGCCGTGTGGCAGGCCATCATGCAGGCTGGTGAGCCATTTGGTATCAAACCGATCGGACTGGGTGCGCGCGACACGCTGCGCCTCGAAATGGGCTACTGCCTGTATGGCAACGACATTACCGACACCACCTCACCGATTGAAGCCGGTCTGGGCTGGGTCACCAAATTCACCCACGACTTTGTCAACGCCGACGCACTGAAAGCGCAGAAAGATGCCGGTGTACCGCGCAAACTGGTTGGCTTCGAACTGATTGACCGGGGCATTCCGCGCGGCCACTATGCCTTGTGCGATGCTGAAGGGCAGGTAATCGGCGAAGTAACGTCGGGTACGCAGTCACCGACACTGGGCAAGGGCATCGGCATGGGCTACGTTCCGACGGCGTTCAGCAAGCCGGGCACGGAGATTTTTGTCAACGTACGGGATCGCCTGCTGAAGGCGCAGGTGGCGAAGCTACCGTTTGTGAAGAAGTAATTATTTTGGAAGAATATGTACGTCAAAGGTCTCAAAACGTGATGGTTTTGAGACCTTTGACGTGTTTAATAGCTTGAAGCGATGCATTCTCTGCATCACTTCTCCACCGGTCACCGGCCGGGCCAACAGACATTGAGCCGGTGAATGCATAGCTCACCATTGTAAACCAAGAATAAAAATCAGTCTACTAATACCTAAAAACGAAAATTTAGTTTTTATAAAAATAAACATATTGTGTTTTTTTCTCTATTTTTCGCCACACATAATTTCGTAAAGTAATCTTAATGGCTCACCTGCCTGAGCCAGCTTCCGGCTTACTGATTTTGATACCTGAATCAGTAACCTCCCAACCCATTCGATCAGCCGCTCTCTTTGCCCTTCACAGGGTGGATGGAACCGTCTGTATTACCTGATGACAGTGTACCCGGCCCGGCTGTTTCCGGGCAGACAGGCACGTTTTGTTTAGTTGATATTCCCTTAACTACCTCTATACAATGTCAAATATTGCAGGCAAGGCGTATGCCATGAATCTACTGACGCCGCTGAAGCGTCGGATGGTCTGGGTCAACAAGGCTATTTTCTGGATTGCCGGACGGCCTTTTTTTCAGAAGCGCTCGTTTGGCGGGTTAATCACCCTCTCGCTCATTCATTATGCCCGCTGGGTTATTATCAAGGACAAGGATTTGCCAAGGCTGAACGAAAAACAGCCCAAGGAAAAGCTGACTTATGGCTACATGCTTTTTTTCAGCAACTTCAATGGCAGCTGGACCCAATACGTCGATTCCTTTTCGATGGCAATCCCGGGCGGGCTGAATCTGTTGTGGTACAAAACCATTGGCTGGCCCGATTCGGTGCCCGAAACGCCGTTTAACCAGTATGTACTGAGCAATCAGATCTGGACGGAGCATTATTACAGCGCCTATCCGCTGGCGTCTTCGAATGATATCAAATCGGCGAAGAAAGTCCGGGAGTCGCTGCTGGACCTTGGCCGGAACCTGAACACCATTTCGCCCGATGATTTTCAGAAACAATACAATGCCACCCTGTTAGCACTGCAGAATGACCTCAGTCAGATGGAACCAACGCCGGTTGTGAGTCTGGCCAATGAGGCCATTGCCAAGCGCAAACGGATTGAAGCCGACCGCGAGTAACCTTATCCTTACCCCTAGTATAGCCTTTTAACACTCATGCCCAACCTCTCTGGTAATGCATACGGGCTGACCGTCCTATGCCCTTTAGTCGCCGAAAGCGGCCTTGTTTCGCCATCTATTGAGACCCGTAAAGTCCTTCAGGCCCTGCCCGACACCCAGGACTCCTTTGATGGCCGGTGCAACAGTCCGATGGCAGCGGTACCCAATACCTACCTGGCCCGGTTTTTCCTGCTGGAAGATGCTTTTTTTCAGGGTTACCCCAACCAGTATGATCAGCTCCGGTCGAGCTACCTTGTCTTTGTTGCCGAAGTACATGCCGGATCGGAAGCGGCCCTGACCGACTATCTGAAGACGATGTATGCCGCCATTCCGGACGACATTCACCGGATCTGGCAGTATTGTATTGATTTTGATCAGGTGACGAGCGCCGATGCCTTCGAGAAATACATCCGCCGGTGTCAGGTCAACACCACGTTTTATTTTAACGGCTCAACCGATGCGCCCCTGGCCGAGCAGCTTAAGTCACTGTATCTGAAGCAGGAGTTTTCGCGGTTTGTATACAGCCATCAGGGGCTCAAACCGGAGGCGCTTCTGACGGCCTACCGCGCGTTTGCCGAACGGGTCAAACCGTTTGATGTGCAGGCGCCGACCTGGAAACCGGGTATTTCTTCAGAAAAACACATCGTAACCGCTTAACCTTCAGTCCCTATGGAAGTACGCTTGAATTATACAGACATACAAGGCAACATTCTGGCACACAGCGTTGAATTCGGCTTTTTCAAGGCCCGCTACCTGTTTTTCAGCATCAATAAAGTAGACAATGGCCGTGCGTTTGTCCGGCAGTTGCTTCCGCTTATCACCAGTGCGGCCGTCTGGCTTTCTGAAGAAAACACCCGGGCCACGGCCGTCACCACCAATGTGGCCTTTACCTACAACGGCCTGAAGCAGCTGGGGCTTCCGGTGTTGTCGCTGCAATCGTTTCCCGATGAGTTTATTGTAGGCATGCGTGGCCGGCGAACCATCCTCGGCGACGATGGCCGCAGCGATCCGGAATGCTGGGATAAGGTCTGGCACGAAGACATTCACGTTTTTGTATCGATTGAGGCACGGGAGGATCAGGCCCTCGAACAACGTTATGCCCAAATCCTCGCCATGGCTGCCGAAATCGGGGAGATTCACCTGCTGGACGGCCACCGGACCGCTGTCGATGGGGTTACGCTGCCTTACCAGCAGGCGTCTGTTCTGTACGAAAAAGGCATCCCGACGGCCAAGGAACACTTCGGATATTCAGACGGCATCAGCAATCCGTTTTTCGAGGGTATGCCCGACGACCTGGGCAATGTGATGGGCGGCGGCAAAAAAGTCCGTTACGGTGATCCCGAACAGCCTTCGACCTGGGCTCCCCTGCAAACCGGTGAGTTTATTTTAGGCTATCAGGACGAAGCACAGGAGTATCCTGTTGCGCCAACCCCGCCGTTGCTGGCCAAAAACGGCTCGTTTATGGCCTACAGCAAGTTTCACGAATATGTGGGCCGTTTCAATGCCTATCTGGATACCTGCGGGGCCGTGTTTCCCGGCGGTAAAGAAGCGCTGGCGGCCAAATTTGTCGGAAGGTGGCGGAATGGGGCACCCTTAACCAGTTTCCCCAACGAAGCCGACGCCAACGCCATTGCCCTGAAACGGCAGCTTGCCCTTGCGGCCATCAACACCGCCAAAACAACGGATGAGCTGGTCAACGCCAGGGCCGCGTTTAAGGAAATCAATAAAAAATTCACCGCCTTCGACTACAGTAAAGACATTGAAGGCAGCCGGTGTCCGGTGGGAGCACATACCCGCCGGGCCAATCCGAGGGGATCGCTGGAGTTCGGTCAGGATAAGGCGTTTAATACCCCGAGCGCCCTGGATGACCGCCGCCGGATGATCCGCCGTGGCCTGCCCTACGGCATCGCGCCGGACCCGGCCAGCAATAACGGCGACCACGGTACCATTGTCATGAGTATCTGCGCCAGCATTAAACGCCAGTTTGAATTTGTCTTTCAGCAATGGCTCAATTACGGCAACGACTTCAAACTGGCCAACGACAAAGACCCTATTCTGGGTAATCATGACGAACTAAACGGCGTTCCCCAGGGCAGAATGGTTGTTCAGGGCGATCAGGATACGGCGCCGTATTTCCTGAGCCAGATTCCCCGGTTTATTGAAACACGCGGGGGCGACTATTTCTTTATTCCCAGTCTGACCGCCCTCAACAGCATCGGTGAAGGTATTGTTGACCCAACCTGATGCAACCTGGTCAGGGTTCTCATCTTATACCTAACGTAGCTTATGTCTGTCTTTACCAGTCTATTAGAAAAGCCCGGCGTACAACGGTTCTTCTGGAACGTACTCCGCGCCGTATCGCCGGTGATTGTCTTCCGCAAAACCGTGCTGATCAGTGGGTATCCCGAAGTCGTACAGGCGCTTACCCGGGACACCGACTTTACCATTGCTGAAATTAATCAGGCCCGGATGGACGGGCTGGATCTGGCTTTCTTTCTGGGCATGGATCGCAGTGCGCAGCATGACCGCGAACTCCGGATGATGCAGCAGGTTGTTAAACGGGAGGATCTCGCCCTCATCCAGACACTTGTCCGGCAAAAGGCGGCCGAATGCCTGGAGAAAGCCAGAAGCAACGGCCGGATTGATGTTGTAAACGACTATGCGCGTGTGGTACCGGTCAGCCTGATCCGGCATTATTTCGGGCTCGATGCATTCGAGGACCGGCAGATGATGGGCTGGATGCGCGCTCTTTTCCACCATCTGTTTCTTAATCTGACCAACGACGAGGCCATTGCCGCTAAAGCCACCACGGCGGCCGGTGAACTCTCTGCCTATCTGACCGCTTATATTGCCCGATACCGGCAGACAGGCACCTACGCGCTTCCGGAATCGGATACCGTACTCGACCGGTTATTAAAGCTACAGGACCAGGAGCCCTGGATCACGAATGATGTCATCCGCCGGAATATCAGCGGCTTTATCATCGGATCTGTCGACACCACGAGTAAATGCTGTGCGCTGGCCATGGACGTATTGCTGGATAAAAAAGCGTATACCGCCGATGCCGTGCAGACAGCCCTCCGGAACGACACAAAAACCATCGGCCGTTATTTGCTGGAAGCCTTGCGGTTTAACCCGCATAACCCCATTGTGTTGCGGTATAACCAGTCGGCCACAACGATCAGCAGCGGCGCCAGGACCTATGCCATTCCGGCCGGTGCAACCCTGTACATCGGTATTGCGCCGGCCATGTGGGATACCCGCGTATTTCAGCAGCCGGATACGATCAACCTGTCCAGAACGGCAGAATACCTGCACTTCAGTTACGGGCTGCATGCCTGTTCGGGCCGGTATATCAACATGGCCCAGATTCCTGAATTAATGGCGGGCTTACTGCGCTTACCAAACATCCGGAAAGCCACCGGCGATGAAGGAAAAATGGTGTTCGACGGGCCCTTCCCGGATCGGTTTATGCTGAATTTTACGGCCTGATGCCTGCAAAATCCGGGGGAGTATATAGTTTTGCGGCGATCCTGACGTTACAGATTCGCTGCCGGAACCCGTCTATACTACCCCGGCTTTTGTTTCATGGTTACTCCCTCCTCCCTCCTTCGCCGGCTGGCGGCGCTACAGACCGATACCGATCCGGTGTCCGGGCCGGGGTTGTTTCCGTCGTACCGGATTCAGCCGGACTGGGGCGGCTACCGGCGGGCCGATGTCAATGTCTTTTTCACGGCCAGTATTGTCTTTGTCCTGCAGCAACTGCGGGCGCAGCTACCACCCGGCCAACAGACAATTATTGATCACATCCGGCAACGGGCACAGGCGGCTTATCCGCAATTCCGGAATAAAGACGGCCTGCCCACCTATAATTTCTGGCCGACTACTCCTTCCCGCCATTTCCCAAACGGGCGGTTGTTCCACCGGTTCGACCACTTCCGGATTCCGGACGATATCGACGATACGGCCATGGTCTATCTCACCAGTCAGCCCCCGCCCGCCGATGCCCGCTGGCTGACCGGTAAACTGGCGCAACACGCGAACCTGGCTCAGGCCCACGGCCCTATCCGCAATACGTTCCCTGAGTACCGGGACCTGCCTGCGTTTTCGACCTGGTTCGGCAAGCACATGCCCGTCGACTTCGATGCCTGTGCCATGAGCAACATGCTGTATTACCTCTATGCGGCCGATGCACCGGAAACACCCCAGATGACCGCCAGTCTGCATTACCTCCGCCACATTGTCCTGTCGGGGCGGTACAAAACACATCCCTTCCGGTGTTCACCACACTATGCCCGTACCTCGCTGATCATCTACCATCTGGCGCGGCTGGCCGGTGCCTTTCCGGTGCTGGAGGCGATTCGTCCGCGACTCATTGCCGATACGCTCACCGAACTGCCGTTTGCTGCGAACCGGATTGACCGGCTCATGCTCCGGACATCGCTCTACCGGCTGGCTCCCGACATTGCCCGCCACCAGACCGCACCCGTAGACCTGACCGGCATCGAAGCCGACTTTTCGTCCTTTCATTTCTTTATTGCCGGCCTGCTGACCGCCTATGAACACCCGCTCCTGAACCGACTGGCCGACCACCCGTTTGTTCAGCTCCGCTGGCAGTGCGACGCCCACTGTCTGGCCCTGCTCCTGGAATATCTTTTGACAGGATTACAGGATTAAGCCGTAATTTCGTTACCATTAGGTATTTGACTCTCTACCCAACATGACACGACTTGTATTCATCCTGCTTTGCACCCTGCTGACGCTCCCGGCTATGGCCCAGAATTGTCTTAAACTGTCAGGAATCATTCAGGATCTTACAACCCGCCAGCCTGTTTCGGCCAGCCTCTACGTGCTGGTGCCGGGCGGCAGTATACACGCCGGTAAAAGCGACGAAAACGGCCGGTTCACCGTCGATGTGAATTGTAATGCCACGGCGCTGATCATCGAACACCCGAATTACCGCAGCCAGCGTTTGCTGGTAAAACCTACCCTGACCATGCCCGCCAGCGAAGCGGTTGCCATTACGGTGCCGATGATTCCGAATAGTTTTCAGCAGGTTAGCGTACGGCCACTGACGTCGGCGGAGTTTAAACTGCTGTCGCCCAAGGTGAATCCGAAGTCGAAGCAGCGGAGTTTATTTTTTATGTCGGATGTGTATACCACAGCGCCGGTCCGGGCACGGACCTGTTTTCATTACATGACTGCCGACTGGACCAACTGTCTTGATCCGGATGTAGAAGGCCGCTTTGAACTGGCTTTTGCCGAAAAGGATGAACTAACGGTGGAGGTGAAGTCGCCGGGCTTTGATTTTTACCAGGGAATGCTGACAATCGACGCGGCGAATGGCCGGCTCCGGCACGACTACCGCCTGTTCCGTGATCTGGTCAGCTTTTCGGTACGGGTGCAGAATGCCAACGGTACGCCGGTTACTGAAACCTTCCGGTGCGAAATCCGGCCGGTGGCGGCCGGTGCGCCGCCGGTTACCCTTAATGCGGGCCGCACCTGGCAGAGCAGCTACCTGTTTTTTCCGCAAGCCTACCGGCTAGCGCTGGTTGATGCCCGAAAGCAAATTCGCCATCAGCAGGACGTGGTTCTGCGCGAAGGATTCAATATGCTGGAAATCAAACTGCCGCCGGTTGCCGAAACGCCGAAGCCAACGCCCCCGGCCCCTACCGTAACCGCAACGGTAAAACCAGCCTCTCCTGCAACGCCTCCGGTCAGCGACGAGCCGGCCGTTACGTTTGAGATTCCGGGCGTAGCCGCCCTGAACCTGCCCGATTCGATTCCGCCGATTTATTTCCGCCAAAGCAGTTATGAGCTCATGCCGGAATCAGCCCAGGTGTTGCGGGCCGTAGCGGCCTATCTGAAAAAGAATCCGAAGTATCAGGTAAAAGTCATGGGGCATACCGACAATGTGGGAGATCCGGCCAAAAACCAGACCCTGTCGCAGTACCGGGCCATGGTGACGGCCACCTTTCTGCGCCGCCTCGATGTAACGGACGAGCGCCTGACCACAACCGGTTTCGGCAGCCGTTACCCGATGGCCCCGAATGACACGGAAGAAAATAAAGCCAAAAACCGGCGGGTAACGCTGAAGCTGACGGGCAAGTGATTTTAGAGAACCACAGCTGATTTTAGAGAACCACAGCGATCACAGAGAGTAAGCACAGAGCTACACGACGTATAAATTAGTGTGTAACTCTGTGCCAAACTCCGCGTAACTCTGTGGTTTAATTCTTTTTCGCTTCCTGCTTCCGCATCGGCATACTGTCGATAATCTTAAAAAGCTCATCGGGAGCGGCAGGCGCGGAAAACCGGTGCTTTACGGTACCGTCTTTGCCAATGAGCCAGCCCACGAAATCATCTGCGGGGTTTAGTTTAAAATCGCCCCCCATCAGGAACTGCCGGTCGGGCTCCATGACCAGGGAGTTAATCAGGACAATAACATCCAGATCCCGTTCGGCCACCTGCTGGTCGGCCTGCCGGAGCGATTCCTGCTGTTCGATAAGGTAGTGTTGTGCATCTTCGCGGCCGTACAGCAACAGCACACGGCGATGATCTTTTTTGTCGGCCAGAATCGCCTTCAGCGATTTAGTCTGGTTTGCAATGCTTTCCATAACGATGAGAGTAAGAATACTAAAATGTATCACTAACAACCATCGCAGACGGCTTTGTGTTTTCATGATGTTAAGCCGTGCTGCCATCCACGACCATACACAGCACGTTTTTTAGTAGAGATCTTCCGAACGCTCCAGCATCAGAATCGACGCCTGGGGGATGATAATGTACTTCTGTCCGTCGTATTCCAGGTCAATGGCGTTCCGTTGCAGATAAATGGCCAGATCGCCTTCCTGCGCCTGCAAAGGCATATATTTCACTTTTTCTTCCGTTTCTTTCCAGGGCTCATCGTCAACCGGCGCCGGAATCGGATAGCCGGGACCTACCTTAATCACATAGCCCGACTGGACCTGTTCTTTTTCGTGCACGGTCGGCGGCAGGTAGAGTCCGCTGGCCGTCCGGTCGCCCGGATCTTTCGGTTTAATCAGAACGCGGTCGCCTACGATAATGAGGCGTTTCAGTTTATTATCGGCCGTAATCTCAATCATAATGGCTTATCAACGTAGTTTATGACAATATCTCACTGTGTTTCAGCGGTGGAGGCACCGGCAAAAATCAGGCAATTTTTTACAGATTGCCAAATTGTCAGCCTTTACCGCTCAGGGTACCGGATCATACCCGTGCCCGCCCCACGGATGACAGCGGCTAATCCGTTTCATTCCCAGCCAGCCCCCCTTGAGCGGCCCGTGTTTCTGCACGGCTTCGATCATGTATTGGGAACAGGTAGGCGTATACCGGCAGGCATTCGGGAAGAAGGGAGACACGGCTGCCTGATAAAATCGTACAAACCAAATAACTATCTGTTTCATCTTTTCTCACTTAAACCGACTTACCTTATCTTTGCCCGGTTTAGTTCATTAACACCAAGGGTTCTGAAAACAATCCAATATGCTGCAATACATTATCTGGGATATTAATCCCGAAATCTTTCACATTGGCTCATTCTCCATTCGCTGGTACGGTTTGTTATTCGCACTTGGCTTCCTGATCGGGATGCAGATTATGACCCATATTTTCAAAAAGGAAGGCAAACCGGTGGAAGATACCGACACCCTGTTGCTGTATATGGTGATTTCCACGGTCTTAGGTGCCCGGTTAGGTCATTTCCTGTTTTACGAACCTGAATTGTTGATTAAAAACCCGCTGCAGGTTATTCTGCCTCCTTTTGCCGGCCTGGCCAGTCACGGAGCCGGGATCGGTATTTTGCTGGCCCTGTGGTTTTATTCACGCCGGAAACGCAGCATAGAGACAGGGCAGACATTTTTGTGGGTAACCGACCGCATTGCGATTGTCGTGGCGCTGGCCGGTGCCTTTATCCGGCTGGGTAACCTGATGAACTCCGAGATCGTTGGCCGGCCAACGGACCTGCCCTGGGGGTTTGTGTTTATCAACAACGACGAGTTTGCCAAAATACCCCGGCACCCTGCTCAGTTGTATGAGTCGCTGTCCTGCTTTGTGTTATTTTTTATTCTGCTTGCCGTCTGGAACCGTAAGAAGGCAGCAACGCCGCACGGAAGCCTGCTGGGCATTTTCCTGATTGTTGTCTTTACCCTTCGCTTCCTGTATGAGTACCTGAAAGAAAATCAGGTCTCGTTTGAAAGCACGCTGTTCCTGAACATGGGGCAGATTCTGAGCATACCGGCTGTGTTACTAGGTATTTTCTTCCTGGTTCGCTCTGCGTCTAACCACCCGCCGGCAAGGAACTAACAACGCAATAAAAAGTGGTGGCATGACCGGCAGACAAACCTGTTAAACAGGACCATCTGCCGGTCATACCACCACTGCTATCTGCTATCCGGCATCAACCAGATCCAGCATCTGCTTTCCTCTTACTTTGTCCAGTTCAGCGTATTGATATTCCGCCCCAGCGTCCGGCCTTCGCGCAGGCCGGTTTCATTGTCTTGCCGGGTATGAATCCCGCCCAGGAACCGTGAAAAAGCCGACTCCTCTGCTGACTCCCAGAATGACTTAAATGACCGGGCTTTAAAATCTGTATTCCGTTTGGTATCCCGGACACGGCTTACGTGCGAATCATCAGTAAAGGCAAAATCGTCGCCAAATAAGCCGGTCAATACGGTAGCGGCCGCTGCCGACTGCGTCGCGTGCCCTGATGTATACCCCGGGAACGGCGGTGCCGGCCAGAACGGTACCCATGACGGATCGATTGCACGGCGCACAAACGTGTATGGCCGCTCATTCATGAAGGCATATTTACACTTCCAGCAGTGCACAAAAGCATCGGCTACGGCCATACCCACGCGGGCAAATGCTTCCACCGAACGACTCAGATTAGCGTTGCTGGTTTTAACCGCAATACGCGCCAGGTTATAAGAGTGGCCGGGCGGGGTAAAGGTTTCGCTCGGATCATCGGCCCACCAGATTGAGATTTCTTTTTCGGTCTGCGTCAGCGTCATGTTTTTGGTGTATACCTCCAGATATTGCGCATAATACTGCGACGTCGGGCTGGTTGAAATAGGCAGTGGTTCCGGAACCGGCATTGTACTGGAAGCACCAACAAACAGCCGGTTGCGGCCCCAATAGGGCTGCATCGGAATTTTCTGCCCGTTTTCGGTAGGGCGCCAGAAGCCATTGCCAACCGGCAAACTGTAATCGGCGGGGAAGTTACGGGTATAGCCCTCGTGGCCGCCGTCGGTTTTCGACCAGGCAAAGATGGCATCCGCTACACGTTTACCAAAGTCCGTCGACCGGTCATTTTCCTCCTGTGAAGCCGATTTAAACCGGGCAAACAACGCTGATTCCAGCGAATCGACGGCTGTTTTAGCCGCTGCCGATGCGTTGGCATGCAGACTGCGCAGAATAGCGGCCTCGGCCGCGTTGACGCTGAGGTTCCAGTTATAGCTTTTGCCGGCCTCGATCTGCGGCAAGGTACTTAAGCCTTGCAGCTGACCAGCCAGCGAACGGCGGTCGGAGATGCCGGGCACGGCTGCCTCATACATGGTAATACCGGCAAAGCCCAGCGCCCGTGACGCAACCGGCGGCGAAAAACCCGCACTCTGCCGCACCAGACGAAGCTGCATGGCCGACCATTTCAGCGCAACCTCATTCGTTAATTTATCAGCAGACTGGCCGCCGGGATTCACAGCCTCACTTTCCGGATTTTGCCGGCAAGACTGTAATAAACTCAACAAAAGTAACAGCAACGCAATGCCCGTAGCCGAAGCCTGACGGCGCGCTTTACTGTGCACACGTAATTGTTGTTCCATAAGATACGTTGGTAATAAGAGGATTCGTACATAAACGGTACTATGATTTCATTAAAGCAAATATGTTGCCAAACCAGGCAAACGAGAGACTTTTTCCAACACGTTAATTTCATTCGGACGAACTAACACCAATCAGGTATCGGTCTGTACCCGGGAATGTGTACCTTTGATTACGGGTTCAGGCCGGTTAAACGTAACGCTCAAAAGTTACTGAGCAACCTTTCTGAATACGATCCATACACCGTAATTCGTACATCATCACTCGTAAATCATTTGTTTCTGATCGGCTAAGAGATTGCTTTTTTACTAATTCATGCGCATTCCAGAAGATACCGTTGAGCGAATCCGCCAGGCGGCAGACATTGTTGAGGTGGTAAGCGACTTTGTTTCGCTTAAAAAGAGGGGGAGTAATTACATTGCCTGCTGTCCGTTTCATAACGAAAAAACGCCCTCTTTCAACGTAAACCCGACCCGCCAGATTTACAAATGCTTTGGCTGCGGCAAGGCAGGTGATCCGGTGCGGTTTGTGATGGACGTCGAAAACATCGGCTATGGCGAAGCGTTGCGGTATCTGGCCCAAAAGTACAGCATCGAGATTGAAGAGCAGGAACAGACCCCTGAAGAAATCATACGGCAGAACGAGCGCGAAAGCCTCTTCATTGTCCTGAATTTCGCCAAAACCTTTTTCCAGAATACCCTTCTTAAATCAGACGAAGGCCAGAGTATCGGGCTGAGTTATTTCCGTGAACGGGGCTTTACCAATCCGACCATCGAAGCCTTTGAGCTGGGCTATAGCGTTGACCAATGGGATGCGCTGATGCAGGAAGCCGAAAAACGGGGATACAACCGTGCGCTGCTCGAAAAAGCCGGCCTGATTCTCACCCGTGAAGGCAATGCTCCCGGTCAGGTAAAGCAGTATGACCGCTTCCGGGGCCGGGTTATGTTCCCGATCCATAATGTATCGGGACGCGTCATCGCTTTCGGCGCGCGGATTCTGAAAACCGATAAAAACCAGCCGAAATACCTTAACTCCCCGGAGACCGAAGTTTACCACAAAAGCCAGGTCCTATACGGCATTTCACAGGCCAAACAAACCATACGGCAGGAAGATAACTGTTTTCTGACGGAGGGCTACACGGATGTTATTTCATTGTATCAGGCTGGTATCAAAAACGTTGTAGCTTCGTCGGGCACCTCGCTGACCATGGAGCAGATCCGGTTAATCAGCCGGTTTACGCAGAATGTAACCATGCTGTATGACGGGGATGCAGCCGGTATTAAGGCGGCACTCCGGGGCGTTGACATGGTACTGGAAGAAGGCCTGAATGTCAGCATTGTCACGTTTCCCGACAACGAAGACCCCGACAGCTACGTGCGCCGGGTGGGGGGCGAAGCGTTCAAAACATACATCAAAAACAACGCGCTCGACTTTATCCGGTTCAAGGCCGAGACACTCCTGCGTGATGCCGGCGAAAACCCGTTCCGGAAGGCGGAGGTTATCGCGGAGGTTGTCGAAAGCATTATCAAAATCCCGGACCCGCTCAAACGGCAGATTTTTTTCCGGAATACGGCGCAGCAGCTGAACGTTGACGAGCAGACGCTCATTTCGGAAGGGAACCGGCTCATCCGGAAACAGCACGAAAAGAAAGCGCAGGACGCCGACCGGCAAGAGGCAACAAACCGCCGGCAGGAGCGTAATCGCAGTAACAACGCCCCCGGACCAGGTTTCCCGCCGCCGATGGAACCATCGGAGGAGGAATGGAATGCGCTCTTTGCGGGGGCTGGTATCAGCGGCCCGGCACCAGCGGATATGCCCCCACCGGCTCCGGATAACCGCTCGGGTACTCCCGCAACCCCGAAACTACAGCCGGCCAAACCCGTCAACCGCACACCGCTCTCCTATCAGGAAGAAGAATGTATCCGGTTACTGATCAACTACGGGCACCGGGAGCTGGAACCCGGCATTTCGCTGTGTCAGTATATGCTCAGCGAGCTCGACGAGATTGATTTTCAGACGCCGCCCTATAACCTGATGCTGGCCATTTTCCGTGAGGCTTTCGTTCGGGGTGAGATCCTGACAGCCGACGATTTTCTGAACCGGCCACCGGAAGCAGGCGATTATAACCTGCAGCACGAAACCATCCATATGACCACGCCCAGGCACGAAATCAGCGACGGCTGGCAAAAGCACGAAATCCACGTGCCGACGGAGGATGAGCTGAAGATTCTGTCGGATCTGGCCTACACCAACATTCTGCGCATCAAAAAAATGATGGCCGAAGAACGGATGTACGCCATTAAACGCCGCCTGTCCGACACCAGCAGTCCCGAAGAACAGGACCACCTGCTGGTCGAGTACATGCATTACAAACGCGTCGACGTAGAAATTGCGAAGTTGCTTGGCACGGTCATTTCCGGGTAAATGACCGGCATAGTGTATAGAACAAAGCGGCCGCCGGGACGAATGTCCCGGCGGCCGCTTCTATTTTCTTCGGAGAGACTAGATAACCTGAGCACTAAGTTCGATTTCCTCGCCTGTTTTGTGCAGGAACCGGAAATCCATCAGACCCAGCGAACTATCCTGAATCAGTTTAACCCAGGTTTTGTACTTCCAGTACCATTGCCATTGCCGCGAACGAATCCAGCCCTTGGTAAAGTAAGCATGCAGGAACGGATGTAAAATCACGGTTATCCCACGCTCATTTTGTCGGGTCAGGATATAATCGAGATTATTCTCGATTACGTCGGTAACAAGCACACTGGCCTGAATAGTGCCGGTTCCGCCGCAGGTCGGACAAACCTCACGGGTTGCGACGTTCATTTCGGGGCGAACGCGCTGGCGCGTTATCTGCATAAGCCCGAATTTAGTCAGCGGCAGGATGGTGAACTTTGAGCGGTCGAATTTCATTTCATCCCGCATCAGGTCATAAATCAATTTCTTGTTTTCGGCCCGCTTCATGTCGATGAAGTCCACCACAATAATGCCTCCCATATCGCGCAGGCGCAGCTGTCGGGCAATTTCTTTGGCGGCTTCGCGGTTCACGCTGATGGCCGTGGCCTCCTGGTCTTCCTCGGAGTTCGATTTGTTGCCACTGTTCACGTCGATGACGTGCAGGGCTTCTGTATGTTCGATGATCAGATAACCGCCTCCGGGTAAGCTCACCGACCGGCCGAAGAGGGATTTGATCTGTTTTTCGAGCCCGAGGGCTTCGAAGACTTTACTCTTGCCGGAATAGAGTTTTACGATTTTCTCTTTTTCCGGCGCAATCGTGTGAATGTAGTGCTTTATTTCGTCAAAGGCCTCCCGCGTGTCGACGGTGATACTGTCAAACGACTCGTTCAGCATATCGCGCAGGATTGACGAAGCGCGGTTCATTTCACCCAGTACCCGGTCGCGGGGTTTAGCCTCGCGGAGGGCTTGCATAGCCGTTTCCCACTTATCAAGTGAGTTCTGGAGGTCACGGTCCAGCTCTTCCACTTCCCGTCCCTGTGCCACTGTCCGTACGATGACCCCAAAGTTCTGAGGTTTCAGCGACGACATCAGTCTGAGCAAGCGGGTTCGTTCAGCGCGGTCAGTAATCTTTTTTGAGATATTGACCGAGTTAGCAAATGGCACGAGTACCAGATAACGCCCGGCAATCGATATATCACAGGAAAGGCGCGGGCCTTTCGTGGATATGGGTTCCTTAACTACTTGCACCAGGATCGGCGCTCCCTTTGCCAGCACCTTATCGATTTTGCCGATTTTTTCGATTTCCGGCTCTAATTTGAAATTGTTGAGCCGGCCGGTATTGGCGCGCTTGGCGATAATATCCTTAGTAAACTTATTAAGCGAATTGATATTCGGCCCTAAGTCCTGATAATGGAGAAACCCGTCTTTTTCGTGGCCTACGTCGACAAACGCGGCGTTCAGGCCCGACGACAGTTTCTTAATTGTTCCTAAGTACAGATCACCAACCGTAAAGCTGCTGTCCAACTCTTCGACGTGATACTCCTGCAGGCGTTTGTCCTGCAAAAGAGCAATCCGGTCGCCTTTCTGAGTTGAACTAATAACTAATTCATTGCTCACAAGTTGAAGACGCGATTAAGGATGGCATGTCTTAATAAAAAAGAAGAAGCCGCGCGTTGAATACGGGGCTTCTTATATGCGTAGCAGCTTGCCGTTGCAGTGAGCCGTCTCAACCTGCTCCTGTCACTGCTACTGCTCATTATTTTTTCTTATGCCGATTCTTCCGAAGCCGCTTCTTCCGCTTGTGGGTCGCGATCTTATGACGCTTTCTTTTTTTACCGCAAGGCATACGTGTCTTAAGGTTAAATATGTAACAATTGTCGGCTAATCACCCGATTAGCCCGTTATCTTTCAGCAGCGCTTCAGGAGGAATAATGGTTCATGTAACCTGACATAATGTGGCATATACCTGTCATTGTTCATTATACATCACTCATTATTCATTTACGCTTCCGCGTACTGCTTCATTTCAAGCGCTCTTCGTATTCACGAACAGCGGCCAGAACCTGTGGATCTTTTTCCTGGGTCTTTACCTTAGCAAGGACCTTCCGGGCTTCTTCTTTCTGCCCGGCCTCTGCCAGGCTGATACCTAAATAAAACTGCGCTTTGCGGCTGGCCGGGTTATTGGTCAGAATCTGCCGGAAGCGATCAATTGCGCGCTGATACTGCCCCGACTTCATTGACAACAGACCCAGATTAAACAGAGCCAGCTCATTTGTCGGATCTTGCTGCAACACCTCACGCAGGAGCATGATACCCTGCATCGGCGTCTGCGTACTGACATAGGTCATGGCCATATTGGCTTTCGCCGTCAGCAGATCCGGATTCGCATCCAGTGCTTTTTTGTAGAAAGCGCGTGTTTGTTCACCCAGATAGGCAGACTTCTGATCATCAACGGCAAAACCGTACGCTTCGAAATAAGCATCTCCTGCCACCAGATTGGTACGTTCATTGGGCATACTTTCTGCCAGTTTACCGGCATAGTAGGCTGCACTGTCATACCGGCTGGCCTCTTTAAAGGCTGCCATCAGCTGGCCGGTTACGGCTTCTTTCTGCGTTTCACCGGCAGTGGCCAGTTTTTGTTTCAGCTCATCCACACGCTTTTGCTGCTCAGGAGCAAGGGGGGCATTGTGGGCGGCTGAAGGCATTTCCGAAGCCTTTGAGTCTGAGGGCGTCTGTGATGAAACCTGATCCGTCACACGACCACCCAGCTTTTTGTCTTCATTACGGACAGCCACTTTCGGCAGGCTGTATAACCCAACCGTAAGTGCTGAAGCTACTACGACAACAAGAAGAATGGATTTGTTCATTGATCACTATTTAATTCACAAACGCCTTCAGCCCCTTAAGCAGTTCCCGATCAGAGAACCAGGTTCTGTGCAAAACGCGGCGGCGCTTATTCAGCAGCTACGCCTGATTTTACACTTGATTTCACTTGCTCTACGAATACTTTAGCCGGCTTGAAGCTCGGGATAAAGTGTTCATCGATAACCATAGCCGTATTTTTAGAGATATTCCGGGCTACTTTCTTAGCTCTCTTCTTGTTAATGAAGCTGCCAAACCCTCTCACATAAATCGGCTCCTCTTTGGCCAGCGACTCTTTTACTACCGTAAAAAACGATTCTAAAGTATGCGCTACTTCAGCTTTGTCAATTCCGGTTTTTTCGGCAATTTCTGCGATTACGTCTGCTTTCGTCACGACTTTCTAAAACTTTAACGTTTACTGAGTTGTTGAAAAATCAGGTGTCAAAAATGGGAGTACAAAGGTATGGCTTTCCATTAGAAATTAAAAGTAAGGTTTTCGTGTTTTTCCGTCTTTAATCACATTTTTTATTTTATTTTGGATTGGCAATCAGACAATAAACCCAACGAGGTAACCGTTCAAGACACTTTTGCGCCGGTTCTGGAAGCATGGTATGAACGGCATAAACGAAACCTGCCGTGGCGGCACACCCGCGACCCCTACGCCATCTGGCTTTCAGAAGTAATTCTGCAACAAACCCGTGTTGCTCAGGGACTTCCCTATTACGAACGTTTTTTAAATACCTATCCGCACGTACGGGCGATGGCCGAAGCCGATGAACGGGATATTTTACGTCTCTGGCAAGGGCTCGGCTACTACTCGCGGGCCCGCAATATGCATCAGACAGCCCGTCAGATTACGACAGAACGGGCCGGTAAGTTCCCGGATACCTACCAAAGTCTGTTACAATTAAAAGGTATCGGCGCCTATACGGCCGCAGCGATTGCTTCTTTCGCCTTCGGTGAGCGGGTTGCCGTCGTTGACGGGAACGTCTACCGCGTGCTGGCACGGGTTTTCGGCATTTCTGAAGACATTACCACGACTCAGGCACGGAAAACCTTTGCCACGCTGGCTCAGCAGCTGATTCAGGCCGCCAATGACCCGGCTACCTATAATCAGGCTATCATGGAGTTCGGTGCGATTCAGTGTACGCCTGTTGCGCCTGACTGCCTGCTCTGTCCGGTGCATGCACACTGCGTGGCCTTTCAGACCGGCCGGCAGCATCTGCTTCCCGTTAAGAGCAAAAAAGCAGCCGTCCGCGAACGGTTCTTTACGTATATCGTACTGACGCGGCTGCACCCTGACCAGGGGCTGCAGCTGGCTATGCGGGAACGTACCGATCGTGATGTCTGGCAGAACCTGTACGACTTTTACCTGATTGAAACCGATGAGCCGAAAGAAAGCCTGCGGGAGCTCTCCTTACCTGAAAATTTGTCATTCATTCTGCCAATTTCAGTCGCGCAGGGCCATCCGGTAAAGCTGGTACAACTTTTGTCACACCAACGTATCAGAGGCTGGTTTTATCAACTAATTGTTCCGTATGAGGCGTCAGAAAGGCTACCTGACGGTTTTTCATGGTTTACCCCGGCGGCAGCCGAGCAACTGCCAAAGCCGGTTCTGATCACGAATTATCTTCAGAATCAGCTTGGATAAGTCTTTTTTTCGGCGTATCTTTAATCTCTCTGTGCCACGCAGTTTTTTCATATATTAACGACAAAACAACAGATATGGCTGGTGTTAACAAAGTAATTTTAATCGGTAATCTGGGAAGTGATCCGGAGATCCGCTATCTTGACGGAGGCTCAACAGTTGCCCGTTTTAATATCGCCACAACCGAAGCATACACAAACCGTAATGGTGAGCGTGTGGAGCAAACCGAATGGCACCGGGTCGAGTTATGGGATAATCTGGCAAAAATTGCCGAACAATACCTGCGCAAAGGCCATCAGGTATATATCGAGGGGAAACTGCGCAGCGAAACCTGGCAGGATAAAGACGGTGTTCAGCGTACCGGTGTACGGGTACGGGGCACCGGTATGACGCTGCTCCGGAATCCGGCCGAAGGCAGCGAGTCAACAGGCCCCGCCTATTCGGCACAACCGGCAGCGGCCAGCCAGAGCCAGCCGGCTGCACCGGCGGCCAGACCAGCTCCGGCTCCGGCTCCGTCACCAGCCCCGAGACGACAGCCCGAACCGGTACCTTTTGAAAACAACGGCGGAGACGACGATCTCCCCTTCTAGTACGTTGTCCGTATACAACAACTTCAGGCCGGTCATTATCCAGACGGCCTGAAGTGTTGTATACGGACCTGAAATCAGTGTGAACCAAATACAACCTGAATGGATCCGGGAGACCCGTCGATACGACAGGTGTTACCAGCAGCCGATGCCAGCTGGAGCACCTACTTCAACGAATATGGCCTGTTTGCGGCCCTGTTGCTATTACTTTTGGTGCTGGCCAGTTTAGCTTCAGCCACCGAAGCGGCCTTCTTTACCCTCACTCCTGAACACCGTAACAGTTGCCGGGAAAGCACTGATCCCGCTGACAAACGGATTGCCCGGCTGCTCGAACGACCACGCCGGCTGCTTGCTTCTCTGGTTATCCTTAACAACACCTTCAATATCGCCATCGTCGTTATTGTTACCTATCTGACTTGGCATACAGCCCAGCACCTGAAGGCATCGGCCTGGTGGCTCATTGGCGGAACCCTGCTGACAACGCTGGCCATCGTTCTTTTCGGTGAGATTATTCCAAAGCTGTATGCCAGCCAGAACAACATTACGGTCGCCCGTCAGACGGCTCCGCTGGCCCAACTCGCGTTGTTTTTATTTAAGCCCTTCTCGATTCTGCTTGTCAACCTCAGCAACCAGATTGATAAACGCATCCAGCGCCGCGGCTACCGGGTGTCGGTCGAAGAACTGAATCAGGCCGTTGATCTGGCCGGCAGCGACTCAACGGCCGAAGAGCGCGAAATCATTAAAGGCATTGTCAACTTCAGCAACCTGACCGCGCGTCAGGTTATGCGTTCCCGGGTCGATATTTCAGCGGTCGATTTTAATTTTACCTTCACCGAACTCATGGAACGGATCAACGTGTCGGGGTATTCCCGTATTCCGGTATTTAAGGAAAGCATTGACCAGGTCGAAGGCATTCTTTACATTAAAGACCTGCTTCCGCACCTCAATGCCGACCATGATTTCTCATGGCAACACCTGATCCGTCCTGCCTTTTTTATTCCCGAACAAAAAAAAGTTGATGACCTGCTTCAGGACTTTCAGAAAAAACGGGTGCATCTGGCCATTGTCGTCGATGAATACGGCGGAACCCGGGGCCTTGTAACACTGGAGGATATTATCGAAGAAATTCTGGGCGACATCAACGATGAGTTCGATGACGAAGAACTGGCTCCTTTTCGCCGGATCAATGATCACACCTTTATTTTTGAAGGTAAAACCGCCTTATCGGATGTCTGCCGCGCACTCGACATTGATCTTTCCCTTTTTGATGATATCCGGGAAGGCAGCGAATCGCTGGGTGGTTTACTCCTCGCGCTTTTCAATCATTTGCCTGGCGAAGGGGAAGAAATCAGTACGCAGGGGCTTACCTTTCATGTACTGAAGGCAGATCATAAGCGTATTCATGAGGTCAGAATTACGCGTAAAGCTGAGCAGGAACGACCTGAATCCGTGGCGTCAAAAGAATCATGACCAGAATTACAAGCCATTTACTAAAAAAACCTACTAAATAATGTACATATAAGCGCTGTATCATCTTATTTTAATAATTTGTAAAGCCAATCTCTAGCGAAATAAGAAGATGAGTCTGATAGCAACACTGAAAACCGCACTTAAGCGCGTACTCCGCCCTGAGCCTAAACCCCTTACGGATTTCGAATACCGTACCCTTCCCTGGATCGATAAAAAAGAGGCTGACATAGATGCTTTTATCAGGCAATACGGACGCAAAAATGACTTCCCGTATGACCTGCGGGAGAAGCTTCAGTTCTGGAAAGAAAACGGCTATGTTATTCTGGAAAAAGCGATTCCGGACAGCTGGCTGGATATGCTCTGGAGTGAAGTTGAGGAGGTCTTTACCAACAATGATAAGTACGCCATTAAAATCCAGGTAGACCTGCCTGAATACACGGGCCGTTCCGTTCAGATAGCCAAAGACCTGCCTCAGAACGTAATCAATGGGCAATACATTAAAGTAATTGACTTTCACAATAGCTCGGTTGCCGCCAAAAAAATCATGCTGCATAAAAGCATTGCGTCTTTTCTGGAAGCGGTTTTCGGTGATCGTGTCATTGCGATGCAAAGCTTATTTTTTAAGTATGGCAGTCAGCAGGCAACGCATCAGGATTTTGCCTATGTGGTATCTGAAAATCCAAGCCATCTGGCTGCGGCCTGGATAGCGATGGAAGACATTCACATCGATTCCGGACCGCTTTTTTATTACCCCGGCTCACATACCAATCAGAAATTTAATTTCGGTAACGGTATTTTCTTTAATGGTCAGTCTGCCCGGGATCCAAACGATTTTGCCCGGTTTATCGAAGCAAACTGTACGGCCCTTGGCCAGCAACGCAAGACGCTTCTGATTAAAAAAGGGGATGTATTGCTCTGGCACGCAGCCCTCGCACACGGTGGCGATGCAATTAATAACCCGGCGTTGACCCGTAAATCATTTGTTTGTCATTATTCCTCGCAGAATGCCTATCGCCATCACCGCCAAAAGCCGGACGAAGAGCCGGTACGGCATACCTACAACGGCGCTGATGTATTTGCCCATCCGTTCCTGAAAGATCACGAAGATCTGTTTAAAGGGGGCGAAGATCTGTAAGCATTCCGTTCAACCAGTATCAACGAAAAACGCAGGTGATGAGCCTGCGTTTTTCGTTGATACGACTTAAAATTAACGGATTATCCGTTTCACCGAAATCGGAATACAGACGGCCGGCGGGCACTGACAGGTGTCGGGCAGGAGTACCGTCTGGTCGCGGTAGCAACCCAAGGCGTCGTAAATCCGCACTGTATACGACTTATTGCCCGACAGGCCCGTCGCCACTACCCCGTTCGGCGGTACGGCAGTCAGCGTCGGAGTTGCAACCGTGAAGCTCGTCCCTTCCGAAACTGCATACTGATACATCCCCGGCGTTGCCCCCAGACCCGTCACCCGTAGCTGACCGTCGGCATTGGCCTGCGACGCTGCACATGTTGGCGCCGTTGGCACCACCGTAAACGAGGTCACCTCCTGCTCTTCGATGATGATCGGGCAGCAGGACTGGTCAGGGCACGCCGCCTGCGCATTCACCACTAAACGGTATTCCCCTGCCTGCGTGGCGGTGTAGCTGCCCAGAGCCCCCTCGTATACCTTTGTCTCCACACCCGACACGGGCTTGAAGTACCACTGGTACAGACTATACCCTGCCGGCGCATTCAGCCGGATCTGGTAGCCCGAGTCCTTGCAGACACGGATCGGGACACTCGTGCATACGTTGGCCGTATCGCCCGGCATCGACGCCGTGTTGTAAAGCACACCGTCTGCCGTGATACTCACCGAATAAGTCAATGTGGCTACAGTCCCGCCATTCAGCTGCCCGACACTCCACTGATTCGAAAACACCGAATACGTCCCGGCATTGGTACTTACCGACGCGGGCAAGATGGTCAGCCCTGACGACAGCACATCGTTTACCAAAATGCTATAGCCCGCCGCATTGCCCGTGTTGCTTATCATCACCGTATAGCTGATCACATCGCCCACCTGCGCCCGTGAGGCACTTACGACCTTATCCAGGTTCAGTATCGGCGCACCCGAAATACCCGTCACCGTTACACTTTTAACATCGCTACAGGTCGGCGTCACTACGCAGGACACCGAATAGACATTCGTTCCCTGACTGGCGGTGGCCGATGCCACACTACCACTGGCGCCGGCAATACTCCACTGCAACTGGCCGCTGGTACAGCCTGAGGCGGTCAGACTCACCACGCTGCCGCTGGCAACGGTCAGGCTACCGGTGGTGAGAGTGACACCGGGGACAGCCACCACTGTCACCTGCGCGGCCACTTCGACGCTGTTGGCTCCGGTGGTACAGATGGCCGTGTAGCCCTGTGTCTGCGTAGGCGTCACCACCACACTGGCGGTCGTCTGCCCGTTGATGCCGTTGCCCAGCCAGCTCAGCGAGCCGGTGCAGCCGGTAGCGGTCAAGGTCACGCTTTGTCCCTGACAAACCATCGCATCAGCCACTATTAAATCATTGGTATTGGCACTACCCACCGATACCTGCGCCGTAGAACGGCAACCCAGGGTCGTCACACAGGTAACACTATATTGACTACTAACGGCTGCCGGTACGATGATACTGGTTTTGCCGTTGTCAGCCGCGCCGGTTGACCAGGTCAGGCTCCCGTTGGTGCAGCCGCGTACGGATACGGTAATGGCTGTTGAACTGGCGGCCGAGGTGCGGCTGATGGTCAGGCTGGCCGGTAAAACGACCGTGGCCACACCAACGGCCGAAGAAGCCGGGCCCGTTTGTGGGGTACAGGTCGCCGTATAAGCCGTTGTCTGGGTCAGAACCGGCGTTGTCAGGCTGTTACCCGTCGTACTGTTCGACCACGTTACTGTCCCGTTGGCACAGCCCGAAGCCGTCAGGGTGGCACTGCTGCCGGAGCATACCGTCGCCGATACCACCACTAAACTCGCCGCTGGCTGGGTGTTGACGGTGATGGTGGCCGTCGTCAGACAGCCCGGACCCGTCAGACACGTGGCACTGTAAGTTTGTGTGGTCTGGGACGGCGTTACGCTGATGGTGGCGGTGTTTTCTCCCGTCGACCACGTCACCGTGCCCCCACAGCCGATGGCCGACAAGCTCACCGGCGTGTTGACCGTTACGTTGGTGGCGCTCGCCGCCAGGCTCAGCACCGGCTGTGGCATTACTGTGGCCACACCAACGGCCCAGGTCGTTGAACCGGTCTGGGTCGTACAGGTCGCCGTATAATTCGTTGTCTGGGTCAGAACCGGCGTTGTCAGGCTGTTGCCCGTCGTGCCATTCGACCACGTTACTGTCCCGTTATTGCAGCCCGTTGTCGTTAATACCGCCGCCGAACTATAGCAAACCGTCGCCGATACCACCACCAGACTCGCTGCCGGTTGGGTGTTGACGGTGATGGTGGCCGTCGTTAAGCAGCCCGGACCCGTCACGCACGTGGCACTGTAAGTTTGTGTGGTCTGCGATGGTGTCACGCTGATGGTGGCGGTGTTTTCTCCCGTCGACCACGTCACCGTGCCCCCACAGCCGATGGCTGACAGGCTGACCGGTGTACCCACCGTCACGTTTGTTGAACTGGCCGCCAGACTCAGCACCGGCTGTGGCATTACTGTGGCCACACCAACGGCCCAGGTCGTTGAACCGGTCTGGGTCGTACAGGTCGCTGTATAATTCGTTGTCTGGGTCAGAACCGGCGTTGTCAGGCTGTTACCCGTCGTGCCATTCGACCACGTTACTGTGCCAATACAGCTTGATGCGGTCAGGGTGGCCGAACTGCCGTAACAGATGGTTGCTGAAGTTAACACAAGCGATGGTGCTATGGTACAGCTGGCCGGAGCACTATAAGTTGCGAGTGCCGAACTACAGCCTGCCAGTGTTATGACTACCGTATGCGATCCGGTACCAGACTCAAGGCCTGTCAGCGAATAGGCAACCGAAGTTGCTGAAGCACCGATGGCCAATGTCTCCGAGTAGGTCCCATCAGTGATAACAGCGGTTCCGCCAGGCGTATTGGTCAGACTGATTGTTCCCGAAATGCTGTACTGATTATTCAGTGAATTACACACCATTGGTGTTACGGTAGCTGACAGAGAACATACACACACCTGCTGTGGCAACACCGTGGTCAGTACCGTATAGCAGCACGGGCCGTTGTACACCACGACGCTATAGCTTTGTCCGGTCGATGAGGCCGGATTTGCTAAGCCGGTAAACGAAGCCGCCGACGCGCTGACCGGCTGACTACCCGTAGCAGTGTAGCTTGGTACAGAACTGCCTGCCGCTACTAAAAATACCTTATCGCCGTTCTGAATACCCGTTAGCAATATCTCGGCATCGCTGTTAGCGGTAATGTTTGAACACGTGGCCTTTACCGTACTGACGCTGGTAACAGCCGTTGTCAGGCAGATAAAGCCGGCATCAATTGTATGGTTTACCGAACCGTCTGTACCGGTTGTAAGAGAAACAGCAGGCGCTGTTATCCCCGCTACCGTAGCAATTACTGCATCCGAATCGTTTAAATCACTGGCACTCGTTACGCTTGAGTTGGCAGTGGTTAACTGATATTTACCGTTGTCTTTTGTCAAAATACCACCCGCAAACTGACCGTTAACACCAAAAACAAGGGTATAGGCCGTGTTGGGCTGGATGAGCGTTGTGGATGTGGTTCCGGCAACGGTACTGCTTACAGGATTATTATTGAAGTAATATTCACCGGCAGCATTTGTGGTTGTACTGGCAATCAGTGTACTCCCCTGATACAAGGCAACGTTGATACCAGCCAGTGCTTTTTCACAGGGATCCTGCACACCATCTTTATTACTATCAACCCAGACACGGTTACCGATCTCGATATATTCCGGTACGTCGCATCCCAGCTCGATATCGCCTAAACCGGCTGCTTTGCCAAAGAGTCCGGAGTCTATTCGTCCCTGATAAACAGCATATCCGCTGTTTTTTTGTCCTGTGGTATTGTTTGCATGGATCACACCTCCGATATCAAACGGATTGTAGGAATAGTTTGCAGGCGTATCAAATCCCAGAGGATCCATAGCCGTCACCAGCACCTCGCCTGAGCCCGGCCGGATAGCCAGTGCCCCTAAAACCGTTTCGGCATGATCGATCAGCGGCGAACTGCCATTATACTGGTAGACAAGGTTTTCATTATAGAACTCACCAAAACCTGGTCCCTGGTTATTGGCAGGTCCATACCCGACCGCCGGACCAGCCTTGGCAGC
This sequence comes from Arsenicibacter rosenii, assembly GCF_001870735.1. GTDB lineage: Bacteria > Bacteroidota > Bacteroidia > Cytophagales > Spirosomataceae > Arsenicibacter > Arsenicibacter rosenii. The sequence continues at coordinate 69,812 of NZ_MORL01000005.1, forward strand.
GTTTTCCAGAATATATGTCCCATTAGCATAAAAAGCTCTCAGAATATCTCCGCCAGCCGTATTATTGTAGAACTGCGTTGTATTATTAATATCAGGTGAATAATTCCTGTTACCTCCAATAAAACCAGCACGATCGGCAAAGGCCAGAATCATCGCTCCATCAATATCAAATTCAATATCTGACAGGATGGGCATTGGGTACACAAAGGAATAATGATCTGTCCCCATGGTCCGTAACGCAGCCGTATAGGTGGCCCAGTCATCTGTCCACGGATACCAGCCTGTCCGGTTAATGATACTGCCATTCGCATCCGGAAAACCTTTAGGATATGTCAGCGGAAAATCAAATACAGTTGTCCAGGCGGTTCCATCCCACTTATATACATATGCCCGCATATCTGATTTATTCTGCGAAACACCGGCATCACAAACCGCACCGACAAACACGTCGCCATCTTTCACGGCCAGACCATATGGCCGGTACGTACCACCGGTACAGCCCGGATCAGGAATCGCAAATGACCGGGTATTGGCAGCAGTCGGTTTGGTAACTCCATCTGCGTTGTAAGCCGTAATATCCACTGAATACAGTTTCTTATCATGCAGACTGACAAACCACAACGTATTGCCATCGGCACTGATGTCTAAATCACCGATACCAGCACGGCCAATCTGACTCAGCGTGCCAGGGTCATGAGTCGGCGTTGTTTTGCCGGCATCCAGACCACGGGCAACGTTGGACAGAACCGGGTCAGACGGATTATCAATCACCGCTCCCAGTGCTGTTACATTGACAAACTGACTTACTGTGGGAGCGGCAGGATTCGTGACATCAAGTATATAAATACCGCCAAGGCCCATCGGCCCCAGACCAGCATGCCGGCGTAGCGTTGCCGACATGAAAATCTTTTTCGTGAATTTGTTATAGGCATTGCCCCAAATTGAACCTACTTCCGACGCGTTGGCCAGGTGATTGGGCGGAGTATATCCGGAAGGCAAACCAGGTACGCCACTTGCAGAATAGGGGAAACTGACAACCGCATCCGAACCAGCTGCGGTTCCGGCCAGTAACGGGTCACCGTTTACAAAGCAGGAAACGTATACCATGGGCGAACTCTGGCAGTAATTGGCCGGATTTAACACCCCCAAATCAATCGTACAATCAGCCGCATCAACGAATTGTACCGTCGTCCGGCCGTCGGATCCGGCTAATGTTCCCTGACCAACATACGAGGGCAGATCCGTAAACTCAATCCGTAAGGGATAAGCTGAAGGAGCAATTGATGAAAAGACATACTTACCAAAGGCATCTGTGGTAGTTGTCCCAACTAAAGCGCCCGAACAATCGTAGGCCTTCACGGTCACATCAGGAACACCGGTTGATTCACCGATGTCTTTCCTGCCATCGGCATTGAAATCATTCCAGACGGTTCCTCCTGGTTGCCCGGCAACACAAACTGTCGGCTGACAGGCCGCCGGCAACGTAATTCCGCCGCTAACGGCTGAACATCCGGATACGCTTGTAAAAGAGGCGGCCACTGTCTGCCCGGAGGCCGTCGACGCCAAATCTACGTCAAACGCCACTACTTGCGGCGAAACGATGGTCTGGCTCTGCACACCAACCTGAAACCCGTAATCTACCTGGATAACACCCGGCGTTATGATTCGGCTCTGGCCCGCATACTGGACGACAATATTTCCGGAGGGCGGGTTTTGCCAGGCTACTTCAACGCTTATGGTAGCCTTACTCGCACCATTTACCGGGTAACATCCCGAAACGGTTGGTTTTACAGCAATGGTACAGGATTGCGCATAAACGCGTATACCTGTAAATACATATAAAAGGCATACGAATATAATAATTCCCGGGGCCTGATAACGTAAACGTTCACATGCAGTCATGAGTTCTTTTGATCAGTATTCAATAAGCAAGTATATCTCATATGTTGCATATCAAATACCGAGCCAGACTCATTCACTCTATGGCCTATTTAAGAATCAGATTATGGGTAATGCAGCCTGTCAGCCAGAACACAAAACGATAGCGGATAAAAAGAAAAACGACTACATGTTTCTCAGCAGCATGAATAATCCTGCCAACAAATTCAGCCAAAACAGGACTAGACCCAAAGCCCGTGGCCGTCTGTATATTGGTGAAGTATGTCGCTGATCTGCGACGCAGAGTGAGTAAGGAAGTTGTTATCGGCCAGTTGCCCGAGCTTGTTACGATCAGTACCCGACAGATCGCCGTCAATGACAAATCCGAAAATGACGAGCCGCTCCAGCCCGCAACGTACCTCTTTGGGCAGCAAAGCCATCTCCTGAAGCAATGAATGATTGGTGACGGTGTTTTCCAGTTTGAACCGGTGCAGAATAGTTTCTGTCAGTAACAGGTTCGCGTAGCTGTACTGCCGGGTAAGCGTTTCGCTGTAGGCCAGTACTTCAACAATCAACCGGCGGAAATCAGTGTGTTGCGCCCACTGCATGTATAACTCATCCACAAACTCACGAATGGTCAACGGAGCCATCACCCGGACTTTGGTTTCGTGAATGATCTGACGGGAGGCCCGGCTCAGCCAGAACGCCGGGATGGCGGCCCCTGCCACAAAAAGGACCTGTTCCTGAACGGCGAACGGTATTGATAAACGAACAAGTCCATATGTTGCCAGCAGACACAGCGCCGCCCAGCCCATGTTCACCGTAATGTATAATGTCATGCCCCAGCGGGGTATGTTAAGGTACGGTTTAAGACCAAACCGGAAGAAACCGGTCATACCCCGTAAACGGGTCGTTGCTTCCAGTGTCCGGAGATGCTGTTCATATTGTGCATCGTAAGCCCGCGGAAACATACACGTATCCATTATTTTCCGGACAGCCCAGCTGTTAACTCCTGCCACCAGCTGTATCAGCACATAAGCCAGCAGAATAGCGTATAAGACTGATACCATAGGTAAACTGACAACAGCATTCAGCACTGTAAACTCGACCACGGCAAAAAACGAAGGAAATGCCTGATGCGGCATATACCAGCCCAGCATACAGCAAAAACTGAAAAGAGAAGCCATCACCGTGGTCTGGATCGTCACCAGACGGATCAGCCGGCTTTCGGTATCATTCAGTACATAAGGCTCATCAGCCGGATGGGCAACTTCCAGCAGCTGGCGCAAATAGCGCACAGACGCATGATCAAAGGGATCGGTGGTATTATCAGGTGGAAAACCAGACATAATTCATTAGCATAACGTACCCTACCTAACTAGCAAAAGGAGCATTTGGTTAAAAGTTTGGTATAGTTTTGGTTTTTATCATAAATAAACTTGTTATCCAATCACTTTTCTTACCTTTGCCTTTATCACTTACAAAAGTGACAAAACAATTATTAGCATGACAACGGACTTATTGCAGATCGAGTTGCGGAAGGCCGAACGCTCCCGCATTCAGGAGGTTGACTTCAACAACCTACCCTTCGGCAAGCACTTCTCAGACCACATGTTTGTGGCGGATTTTGTCGATGGCCAATGGCAGAATCAACAAATCGTTCCATTCGATAATTTCACCCTTAGCCCTGCCCTATCGTCGCTACACTACGGCCAGGCCATTTTTGAAGGCATGAAAGCCTTTAAGAACGAAGCCGGAGAAGTGCTCATGTTCCGTCCGTTGGATAACGTCAAACGGATGAACGAGTCAGCGCACCGTATGTGCATGGCAACGCTTCCGGAAGATGTGTTTATGGGTGGTCTGGAGGCGTTGCTACGCGTAGACGCCGACTGGGTTCCGTCGACGCCGGGCAGCTCGCTGTATATTCGTCCGTATATGTTTGCGACCGACACCTACCTGGGTGTGGCACCGTCAAAAACATACCGGTTCTGCATTTTCACCTGTCCGGTTGGTCAGTATTACAGTAATCCGCCGAAGCTGAAAGTGGAAACCGATTATATCCGTTCGGCCCCGGGTGGTACGGGTTTTGCGAAATGCGCAGGCAATTACGCCGGCTCGCTTTATCCGACTTTACTCGCTCAGCAGCAAGGTTATGATCAGCTGATCTGGACAGACGCTGTCGAACACAAATACATCGAAGAGTCGGGCACCATGAACATTATGTTCGTTATTGATGGTAAGCTCGTAACACCTGCTCTCTCCGACTCCATTCTGCGCGGTATTACGCGGGATACGCTGATCAAGATCGCCAAAACGATGGGTATTGAGGTAGAAGAACGGAAAGTATCTATTGCCGAAGTCGTAGAAGGGATCGGAAACGGCCGTCTGACCGAAGCATTCGGTGCCGGTACGGCTGTCGTGGTATCGCCGTACTCACTCATCGGTTTTAACGGTCAGGACTATATGCTGCCCGAACATGCACCGTCGGATTCCATTGCCCTGAAACTGAAAGAGCAACTGGATGCGATTCGTACCGGTAAGGCAGACGACTCATTCGGCTGGGTTTACAAAGTATAAGCCAATGACATAAAGCAGAAAAAGCGCCGCCCGGTTAAGGCGGCGCTTTTTCATTTTCAGGCGTTTGTTTTTGGTTTCGGTGTCTCGCCAATTCTGATTTTGAGGCCAAAATCCTTACCGGTTGATACGTCTTTCAGCTTTATTTTTTCCTGCTTCGGGGTAGTCCAGACCGTCATTCCGTCTTCCGTTGCCGGTTTGCCATACCGTGCCGTAAAATAACCGGTCAGGTCACTGCTGTAGGCTTTTACCGACTGCGCCGTATTCAGGTACAGATCAACGACAATGCCTGACACCAGTGGCTGGCCCTTGTGGTAGTACAGCACATCCATCGATTCCAGGTTCGGGAATTCGACCGAATAGCCAACGTGGTCCGGCTCGGTTTCAAACAACTCAGCCTTTTCGATCTTCTGAACCCGGGCCAGTGAGTCGCCCAGTGAAATGCCCCGCCAATGGCCTTCAGTGGTTACCCCCAGGCTATCAAGCCGCCCGGAGACCGTCACTTCGGCAGCGGGTTCGGCGGTGGCGGTGGAGTCGGCAACCTGCGTTGATTCCTTTTTTGATTGACAGCTTATCAATACGCTGCCGCCTGCCAACACAGCAAGGCTAAGGCAAAGTAGGTATCGTTTCATCTGTTTACGTCCGTTTTCTGCAAAAGTAGCAGGTTTCCACGGGAGGCAGGGGCATCTCCGGAAGTTTATGAACACCGCGACGCAAAATCGTCAGGACAGACGATGTAAAATCGCGGCTTATGGGCTATTTTCGTCTCTGTTTTACGGCTCATTTTGCTTAACTGATCATACATGTTTTCCTTAAAAAAGGCTCATCAACAGCTGGGTGCCTTATTGGCCACAGTCTTTTTAACCGGTACTACACCCCTGTCTGCGCAGGACCTTACCATTCCCGCCGAAGCCAAAACGGCAGCGGCGGCCGTGCGCCCGGAAGCGATCCGCGCCCACATGACGTTTATCGCCGATGATGTCATGGAAGGTCGTAAACCAGGCACGCGTGGCTATACACTGATCGCCAATTACGTTAAAGCTCAGTTTGAAGCGCTTGGTCTGAAACCGGCCGGGGAGAACAATACCTACCTGCAAAAAGTCCCCCTGCGGCAGTGGCAGGTTGATGAACAGAAAAGCAACCTCCAGATACAGACGAAAGCCGGCGAACGGACCCTCGTTTACGGCAAAAACTTTATCCTGAGCCCTAATTTCAACCAGCCGTCGGCCGATGTTTCGGCACCGGTGGTTTTCGTCGGTTTTGGCGTAACGGCTCCCGAACTGGGTTATGACGATTATAAAGGCATCGACGTAAAAGGCAAGATTGTGGCCTACTTCAACGGTGCTCCGACTTCTTTCCCGTCGAACCAGCGGGCCTACTACTCATCGTCGAAACCGGAAAATGCGGCCGCCCACGGCGCAGTCGGTGTTATTACCTTCAGTCTGCCGAGCGATGTCCGGGCCCGTGTGGAATCCGCCGCGCCCCGCGCCCGTCAGGGTGTGTTTAAGTGGATGGACAACCAGGGTAATCCGCAGCGCACATTTCCGCAGCTGATCGGCAGTGCCTCCTTCAGTGATTCGACCGCCCGCTCGCTGTTTGTCGGTACGTCAAAAAACTTTGAGGAAGCCGTTGCCATTGCCCACCGGAATACGCCGCAGGCCTTCCCCCTCAACGCGACCGTCCGGATGCATACTGAAACCCTGAGTCCGCAGACGATTATGGGCTATAACGTAATCGGGCTGTTACCTGGCAGCGATCCGGTCCTGAAAAATGAATATGTGGTCTACGTTTGCCACCTCGATCACCTGGGCATCGGCCGGCCGGTCAAAGGTGACTCGATCTATAACGGTGCACATGATAACGCATCGGGGATTGCCATTAATCTTGAAGCCGCACGGCTGTTTACGCTGCTCCCGAAAGCCCCGAAGCGGTCAATTCTGTTCGTAGGCGTAACGGGTGAGGAAATGGGCCTGCTTGGTTCTGACTATTTCGCCAGTAATCCGACCGTGCCCAAAGACAAAATGGTGGCCAACCTGACGCTCGATATGCCGTTCTTTTTCCACCCGCTGCTCGACATTGTGCCCTATGGAGCGCAACACTCCAGCCTGAACAACGAAGTAACGGCTGCTGCGAAATACCTCGGGATCACCGTTTCACCCGATCCGATGCCTGAGCAGGTCGTCTTTATGCGGAGTGACCATTTCAGCTTTGTCCGGCAGGGCATTCCGGCCTTATTTGTCAAAAGCGGCTCGCAGACCGGCAATCCACAGCTGGATGGCCTGAAGCTGAATCTCGACTGGCGGGCTACGATCTATCACTCGCCGCAGGACGACATGAACCAGCCGTTTGACTTTTCGGCCGCTGCCCGGCACGTACAGCTTCAGTTCCTGATTGGCTACCTGACCAGTCAGTCGCCGACCCGCCCGGTTTGGAATAAAGATGACTTTTTCGGCACTAAATTCGGTACCGCACGGCAGTAAGTTATGTAGCGTGGCATATATTCCGCGACGTAAACGTGTGCAATAGGCGAAAGCCTGTTTTACACGTTTACCCAAAGCGTTATTTTTGATAAACATTAAACCCCATCCATCATGGCGACGCAGACGCTTACATCACTGGCCGATTATTTCAGCTTACTCCACCAATCAGGCACAAAGCTGGAATACAACGCAGGCGAAATTGTAGCTATGGCCGGCGCACAACCCGCTCATAATATTATCATCAGCAATGTTACCTACCGGCTAATGGATTGTCTGATGCAAAAAGGCTGCGTCTTATTCAACAGTGATCAACTCATTAAAATTGAAGATTGTGACAAATACACGTTCCCTGATCTGGTCATTGTATGCGGAAAACCTGTTTATGAAAAAAACGCATACGGTCTTAATGCACTGCTTAACCCTGAGATAATTGTCGAAGTACTTTCCGAATCAACGGCTTCCTATGACCGTACAGAAAAATTTGACTGCTACCGTACCCTTCCGTCTTTCCGCGAGTATATCCTGATTTCCTCAGATAAAAAGCGGGTTGACGTCCACAAAAAGCTCAATGAATCCGAGTGGCTGACACATATTTATACAGGCAAAGAAGAATATGTTGCCATCGACGATTGTGCAATCCTGCTGGAGAACCTGTACTATGCCGTTGATTTTCCGACTCCATAGATTTCGAACTGCTGACCAATAACTGACTATTCTTCTTTTACCGACGGCGCGGAGTCCTGTTCCGCGCTACCGATACAATGCAATCTAAACTCCCTAACGTCGGCACAACCATTTTTACGGTTATGTCGAAACTGGCGCTCGATACCGGCGCACTAAACCTTTCGCAAGGCTTCCCGAGCTTTGATTGCTCGCCTGAACTGACGGCCCTGGTCGGTCATTACCTGAACGGCCACAACCAGTATGCCCCGATGTCGGGCGTGCCCAAACTACGTGAGGCACTGGCGCAGAAAACAGCGGACTGCTACGGTATAGCCTATCATCCTGACGACGAAGTGACGATTGTCTCAGGCGCAACGGAGGCTATTTTTTCGGCGGTTACGACGGTAATCCGGCCGGGCGACGAAGTCATTCTGTTCGAACCGGTGTATGACAGCTATGTCCCGGCCATTGAGCTGGCGGGCGGCATACCGGTTTACATCCCGCTGAGTCCGCCCGATTTTTCGGTCGACTGGGCGGAGGTCCGGAGCAGGATTACGGATAAAACACGGCTGATCATGGTTAATACGCCCCAGAACCCGAACGGACGCGTATGGACCCGCGCTGACCTGGAGGAGCTGGCAGCGATTGTACAGGATAAGGATATTTTCCTTGTGAGCGACGAGGTATACGAGCACATTTTGTTTGACGGCCGGGTACACCATTCTCTGATGACTCATCCCGTCTTACAGGCGCGCACGTTCGTCTGCGGATCGTTTGGTAAGACCTATCATGTTACGGGCTGGAAAATCGGGTACTGCCTGGCCCCCCGCGAGCTGACGCGCGAGTTCCGGAAGGTTCACCAGTATGTTACGTTCAGCACCATTACGCCTGTTCAGTACGCTCTCGCCGACTTTCTGAAGCACCCGGAGCCTTACCAAAGCCTGTCCGCCTTCTATGAAGCCAAACGGGATCTGTTTTTGTCAGCGATTCAGGGTTCACGGTTTACCTACACCCCCGCCGAGGGGAGCTTTTTCCAGCTTCTCTCCTACCGGCAGATTACGGATGAATACGATTATGACCTTGCCATCCGCCTCACGCACGAAATCGGCGTGGCATCGGTTCCGGTATCGGTTTTTTACCACGACCAGACCGATCATAAGCTGTTGCGGTTTTGCTTTGCCAAGGATGATGAGACATTATTGCGCGCCGGTGAAAAACTAAGTAAACTGTAAGCTCCCCCGGAAATTAACTACTGGATTTTTCGGATATAGAATTTTCCTCCATCCGGTAACAATAAAAAAAATAGGGAACGGCCCCGGGTTATTGTTACCGAAAGAGCGATAAATCCCGCCTGTTACCTAACTTTGTCTTAATGTTCCCCGAACTATCGGACGAACGGAAGCGTTCATTCTCTAACAACGAAAACCAACTTCGCTTCGGCGATCTTCTTCATGAGCGACGCTATTAAGCACGAATGCGGTATTGCCCTCCTCCGGCTCCGCAAGCCGTACCAGTACTACATCGATAAGTACAAAACCCCGCTTTATCCTGTCAATAAGCTCTATCTGCTGATGGAAAAACAGGTTAACCGGGGCCAGGATGGAGCGGGAGTAGCCAATATCAAGATTGACGTTTCACCCGGTCACCGGTACATTAGCCGATACCGATCCGTTGATCAACAGCCCGTTGCGAAAATCTTTCAGAAGATTAACAAAAAGTTTAAGAAAGCATCCAAAGAAGGCAAAGAACAATTTAAGGATGCTCAGTGGTTGCAGAATAACGTGGCGTTTACCGGCGAAGTCTGGATGGGACACCTGCGCTACGGAACCCACGGCGCAAACGAGATAGAGAACTGTCACCCTATGCTTCGGCAAAACAGCTGGAGAAGCCGGAATCTGGTCGTAGCAGGGAACTTCAATATGACAAACGTTGACCAGCTCTTCAATAAGCTGGTTTCACTCGGACAGCATCCCAAAGAAGTGGTTGATACGGTGACCGTGATGGAAAAGATCGGGCACTTCCTCGACGAAGAGAATCAACGCGTCTTTGACCGGTTCAAAGGTATCTACGAAAATCCCGACCTGTCGGACATCATCGAAGATAACATGGACCTGCAGCGTGTCCTTCACCGGTCTTGCCGCGATTTTGACGGAGGATACGCGATGGCGGGTATGACAGGTTACGGAGCCGCCTTCGTTGCACGGGATCCGGCCGGGATCCGCCCTGCCTACTACTACGCCGACGACGAAGTGGTGGTGGTAGCTTCCGAAAAACCTGCTATAAAAACGGCGTTCAACATCGATTACAGTCAGATTAAGGAGATTCAGCCCGGCCACGCGCTTATCATTGACAAGTATGGCGAATACGGTGAGTACGAATTCATCAAGCCGATTGAAAAACGCTCCTGCTCATTCGAGCGCATCTACTTCTCCCGCGCAACTGATCCGGACATTTATAACGAGCGCAAACAACTGGGTCGTCTGCTCGTGCCCCAGATCCTGAAAGAAATCAACTACGATCTCGAAAACACCGTTTTCTCGTATATCCCGAATACGGCGGAAACCGCATTTTTCGGGATGGTCGAAGGACTGGAAGATCACCTGGCGAAGCAGCGTAAGAAGGCGATTATGGACGGTATCCTGTTCGAAGAGGAACTCGACCGGGTTCTGACCTTCCGCCCGCGTATTGAGAAGCTGGTGTCGAAGGACGTCAAGCTGCGGACATTCATTACCGACGAAGCCCAACGCGACGACATGGTGTCGAATGTATACGATACTACGTTTGAGGTAATCAAGAAAGGCAAGGATAATGTGGTGGTCATGGACGATTCGATTGTCCGGGGCACAACACTGGAAAAGAGTATCCTGCGGATGCTCGACCGGTTAGGCCCTAAAAAGATCATCATTGTGTCGTCGGCTCCGCAAATCCGCTTCCCTGACTGCTACGGCATCGACATGTCGAAAGTGAAGGAGTTTGTGGCGTTCCGCGCGGTACTGGCCCTGTTGAAAGAACGCAGCATGGAACACCTGATGGATGAAGTGTATGCGGAATGCGTAGCGGCCATCGAATCAGGAAATGCCGAAGCGAACAACTACGTAAACGCCCTGTTTGAGCCGTTTACCGACGAAGAGATTTCGGAGAAGATTGCCGACATCGTTCGCCCGAAAGACCTGAAAGCCGAGCTGGCCGTGGTTTACCAAACCGTTGACAACCTGCACAAAGCCTGTCCGAACCATTCGGGCGACTGGTATTTCACCGGCAACTACCCGACACCGGGCGGTAACCGGGTGGTAAACAAGGCGTTTGTCAACTTCATGGAAGGAAAACTCGTCCGGGCCTATTAACGGCCTTATCCAGATATGGCCCCGGCTCAGCACTGAGCCGGGGCTTTTTTATGATCGTCCGTTAGAGACAACCGGCCTTTTCTACATCTGAAAACTGTAAATTAGCTCCTCAATCTATTTTCGGCGACACCAGGAAGCGTATCTTCTTCCTATCCCTTAACACAACAAAACCACGTGCAGCCTATGCGTATCATTGCCCTTATGCTGGCCTCTGTGCTTACCGGCTTTCAGGCCATAGCCCAAACCAGTTCCATTTCTCTCATTCCCCAACCCGTTTCGGTTCAGCCCGCAACGGGTTCCTTTGTGCTGAGTAAAACCTCGGCTATCAGCTACAACAAACCTGAAGCGCAGGTGGTAGCCAACATGCTGACGGAAAAACTCAATACCCCTACCGGCTACGGATTCAGGGCACAGGCCGGTAATAAAGGCCACATTCACCTCAACCTGAACAGCACGCCTGCTGCTCAGCTAGGAAAGGAAGGGTACACGCTGACAGTAACCCCTAAAAACATTACCATCTCGGCCAACGAACCGGCGGGGCTTTTCTACGGTATGCAGACGCTGGTGCAACTGTTGCCAAAAGAAATTGAAAGCAACAAACTGACCAAAGCCAGCTGGACCGTACCGGCCGTTACGGTCACCGACTATCCCCGCTTTGGCTGGCGGGGCCTGATGCTGGATGTCAGCCGCCATTTCTTTACCAAAGAAGAAGTAAAACGGTACATCAACCAGATGGCCCAGCTCAAGCTCAACACACTCCATTGGCACCTGACGGATGATAACGGCTGGCGGCTGGAAATTAAATCGTTGCCGAAACTGACGCAGGTTGGTGCATGGCGGGTAGCCCGGGCCGGGCATTTCGGCGAACGGGCCAGACCGAAAGCCGGTGAACCAACGCCTTACGGTGGTTTCTACACCCAGGACGACGTAAAGGAAATCATTCAGTATGCGCAGGCCCGCAACGTAACGATTATTCCGGAAATTGATGTGCCCGGCCACAGCATGGCCATTCTGGCAGCATACCCCGAACTTAGCTGCACAAAGGATACGACCGTACGCGTAAATCCGGGATCAGCCTTCTCGGAATGGTATGGCAACGGTACGTTTAAAATGCTCATAGAAAACACCTTGAACCCGTCCGATGAAAATGTCTATATCTTTCTGGACAAGGTCTTTACCGAAATCGCAGCCTTATTCCCGAACCCCTATATTCACGTTGGGGGCGACGAGTGCTATAAAGGGTACTGGGCACAGAATCCGGGTTGCCAGGCCCTGATGAAAAAGCTGGGTATCCGCCACGTAGAAGACCTGCAGGGGTATTTTATGGGCCGCGTCGAGAAAATTCTGGATGCCAAAGGCAAAAAACTGCTGGGCTGGGACGAAATTCTGGAAGGCGGTATCTCGCCGAAAGCAACGGTCATGAGCTGGCGGGGCATCAAAGGCGGCATCGAGGCCGCCCAGATGGGACATGATGTAGTCATGACACCGACCACCTTTGCTTACCTCGACTATAACCAGGGCGAGAATACCATTGACCCGCCGATTTATGCCAGCCTGCGGATGAAACGGGCATACAGCTTTGATCCGGTCCCAGACGGCGTTGATCCGAAATACATTCTGGGTGGTCAGGGGAACCTCTGGACGGAGCAGATCCCGACCCTCCGCTATGCTGAGTATATGACCTATCCGCGCGCCTGGGCCCTGTCCGAAGTATTCTGGTCACCAAAAGCCGTGAAGAACTGGGAAAACTTTGTGCAGCGCGTTGAAAACCGCTTTGAGCGCGCCGATATAGCCGATATCAACTACTCAAAAGCCATTTACGACGCGATTGTCCGGACAACGGTTAAGGATGAAAAACTGACTCTGATTCTGGAGTCAGAAATTCCGGGACTGGACATCTACTATACCATCGATGATACAATGCCCGACAGCCATTCGGCTAAATTTACACAACCGGTTGAGCTGCCCGAGGGGCCGGTTACCCTGCGGGTGGTCACTTACCGCAACGGGAATCCGATCGGCCATCTGATTACGCTCAAACGAGATGAACTGCGGCGGCGTGCCGGACGATAATCCTTCACTGAAGCCGGCTGTAGGGCCGGCTTCAGTGTTTTTCCGGCTCCAGCAGCGGAATAACGACATTGAAATTCCCTTCGGCTTCAACCACCTGCACTTCCCGATCGCCCAGTAACCGGTATTTGGCCACAATGTTGGATAAACCGACACGATCAGAGACCACCGGCACGGCTCTGCGCTGAAGGTTGTTCTGCACCCGTAACAGGCCGTCATCGCCTACGGTCATCGTGATCACCAACTGCTGTTCCGGCAGAATCACGTTGTGCTTAACGGCGTTTTCCACTAACAGTTGAAGCGTCAGGGGAGCAATCCGGTAGTCCATCCAGGCATCACTAATCTGTTCGCGAACGGCAAACCCGTCACCATGCCGGATTTGCAACAGGTATACGTACGAACGTACAAACGCCAGCTCAGTTCTCAGTTCAGTCAGTTCCTCTTCATTTGCCCGCAGCAGGTAACGGTATACATGGCTCATTTCGTCCAGAAACCGCGATGCTGTTTTCGGCGAATCTTCGATCAGCACCGACAGGGTGTTCAGCGAATTGAATAAGAAATGGGGGTTAATTTGTTGCTTGAGGCTTTCGAACTGGCTTTGCAGCCGTGCTTTTTTCAGCCGTTCGGTTTCGGTTACTGTCTGTTGCCACTCATCGAAGGCAAAAATACTTTCATGTATGGCCAGTATGATCAGGATCACAATCACCTGAAAGTAAATACTATATTGAAGCCGCTGCCCGTCGTAAGCTGTAAAACCAAACCAAATGAAGGTTTTGTACATGCCGACCGTAAAGCCAGCTCCCAGCAGACAAAGCCAGATGGCCATAACGATACTACGGCCGAGAATTTGTGAATAGGCCGAAAAGCGGTCACGTACCCAGTTGGCCTGTATATTGTTAAGCAGCCAGTTGCCGAACGAAAACATCCCTGCCAGCACGGTTGCGCCGGCCCATACCCGCCAGCTCTGCCAGTATACGGCACCCAATAGCAGCCAGTTCATGCCAATCACATAAACAGGCAGCACAACCACCTGCATGATGGTGTCCAGACGGGTATACCTCAGCGCAGAAGCAGCATTCACAGAAACATGGATGTTTGGTTTTTGAACAGCGTACTGGTTTTACGGTTCAGGCCCGGATTGATCGTGACCGAAAAAATAAACTCATTGTCAATAATAACCGGATCCGGCAACTCCTGCAACCGGAACTGCGAAATTAAATCGACCAGACTATTCCGGCCCGGATTCATGCGGAGGGTCTTCCGGTTGATGGTGTTTTCGACAATCAGTTGCCCGGCTTCATCGCTCCTGATCCGGATAACCAGCGGCGTTTTCGGGGTCACTACATTGTAGTTGATAGCATTCTCGACCAGTGTCTGCAATGTCAGCGGCGGCATTTGCCCGGCCTCCTGTACGGTACGATCAACGGCGATGTGGAGCTGAATAGCCTCCCCGTACCGTACCTGCAGCAGTTTATAAAACGATGTGATAAACCCGATTTCCTGCCGTACGGATGTCGTCGGTTTGCTGTTGGCCTGTAACAGATACCGGTAAACCGTACAGAGTTCATCCAGAAACTCCGACGCTTTTGCCGGTTCATCCTCAATCAGAATCGACAGCGAGTTGAGCGAGTTGAACAGGAAGTGCGGGTTTACCTGAGCCTTCAGCGTATCATACTGATGCTGTAAACTGACTTTTTTGGCCATTTCGGCTTCTACAAGCGCGGTTTTCAGTTTGGCAAAATAGTACAATACCTCGTAGGCGACCCCAACCACCAGCAGCACCAGATAACCGCCGATCAGCTGTTGCAGGTATACATCGATCGTAATCGGTACACCGGCAATTCCCAGCAGCCCGAACAGCGACACCACACCAAGCTGGGCAATGGTAACGATCATGAAATAGCCCAGAAACGTAATCAGAATGCGCTGCCGCGTCTGATCAATGTGCGTATACCGTAACCGGACAAAGCGCAGCCAGCGGGTAAAGCATTCCCACAGCAGCGAAATGTACACCATTCCCCAGAAACTGGTGCGCAGGTAGATGCGCCAGTCATAGTGGTATTGCTCCAGGTACAGCAGGTTGGTCGACAGTTCAACCAACGGTATACCGATTAAACGCAGCCATTTATCGTTCAGTTTTTCCAAGAGTACAGGTTTCTACAAGTCTGAGTCTTTGTTAAAAATACACGTAATCGGCTAACCGGACAACCAGGCTATCCTTCAGTTGGCAAGAACCGGACTTCAGCCGTATAAAAGGGCGGTTGGCCCGTAGGAACCTCAGCCGATTTTAGATAATTTTGTTGACGAAAACCAGGCGCTGTCCGGCTAAACAAGCAGATCAGCGCCTACAATTACTGTCTCCCTCTGAATGAAAAACATTGACGTTTGTCTTACTCCGGACTTATTACACCTTCATAAAATTGATAATGCAATTGTAGTTGTCGCCGATGTATTCCGGGCAACTTCCTGTATGGTTACGGCATTTGCACATAGTGTTTCCTGCATCGTGCCGGTGGCAACGGTAGAAGAGTGCCGGGCGCTACAGGAGCGCGGTTATCTGGCCGCTGCCGAACGGAACGCCATGAAGGTCGACGGGTTTGATCTGGATAACTCTCCGTTCAGCTACATGGAAAGCTGGATGGAAAATACGAAAGTAGCCATGACGACCACCAACGGGACTCTGGCCATTACCAAATCACGGTCGGCAGTAAAGGTGCTGGTGGGCTCCTTTCTGAATCTGGGCGCCATTGCCCATTATCTGCAATCACAGCCTTACGACGTTATTGTGCTGTGTGCTGGCTGGAAAGGCCGCCCTAACATGGAAGACACGCTGTTTGCCGGTGCACTGATTGAGCGGCTGAAAGAAAACTATATGATTGCGGAAGACAGTGCCATCATGGCTTGGCGATTGTATAATCAGGGCAAAGGCGACCTGTTAAGCTACCTCGCCAACTCTTCACACATCCGCCGGTTGCAGCGCCTTGGCATCTCCAAAGACATTGCTTATTGTTTACAGCATGACCTGTATGATGTGGTTCCGGTGCTGCGGGGCAACACGCTTGTCAATATGGAAATCTGAGAACCGGTCTCCCTTAACTCAAAAAGCGGCTGACGTTCGGAACATCAGCCGCTTTTTGACTCCCTTTCAGGTATATCAGGCCATTTCGGCCACTTGCTGCTCGTGCTGCAGATAGTGCGTTACACCAGCCAATGTCGTTAACTTTGGGTAATCTTCATCCGGAATACGCAATCCAAATTCCTGCTCCAATTGCATGATCAGATCAACCGTATCCAAACTATCAAGGCCAAGGTCACGGGTGAAATGTACATTATCAGTTATAGCGTTACGGTTAATTCCGAAATTGCACAATATGTCAATAACCTTCTCTTTCATAACTTTCCCGTTTTTAGTATTTTATTGATGTACCTTTTAATTCTGTAACAGGAAAATGCGGTGCTTTGTTGTACTGTATAAAGGTATATTTTAGCTTTTTTAACAAAACACTGACCGCATTCTGACTTCCGGAGCCTTCTGGCGTCCCCGAAAACAAGCGCGCCGTAACAGCATACATTTTGTGAATATACTGTTACGGCTTAAGCGAACCGCTGCGTGTTGAGCTTAGCAGAACAAACTTACAAACCTTCGCCCAGCAATCGTTTTAATTCCAGCTGAGACAACAAAATCTGGTATTGAACCGACAATTGCGTCAGACGAGCTTCTTCGACCCCCGTTTCGGCACTCTCTAATTCAACTGCCGTAATCACGCCGTTTTTCAGGCGGGCCCGCGCAATATCCAGCGCCTTACCGGCCTGTAACAACTGTGTTTCCAGGTTCTGAAGCCGCGCCTGATACGCTTTCATATCTGCATTAATCTGAGCCAGGCTCTGTCTCAGCTGAGCATTTGCATTTTCGACCGCGTATTTACTCGCCGTCAGGTTAACCCGTGCGGCCTCTGTCTGCAACGCATTACGCTTGCCGGAATAAATGGGCACAACCAGCGAAACCCCGGCGGCCTGATTAAACTTCGGGGTATTTACGTCGGGGATATACCCGTTTTTAAACCCGACATTTCCTCCGAAACCAAGCGTTGGCCGGCCATTCAGCTCGCTGGCCCGGATTTCTGATTCGGCCTGCCGTACGCGGTCCTGCGCAATCACGAGGTCTTTATTACCCGACAAAGCTGCCTGATACCGGGCATCTGCAATCGGCAAAGGCCCCGTTATGGTACTGAACTCCCTGGCATCCGGTCCGATTACCGGCGACGGATTGCCGGTCAGGTAGGTCAGCAGGGCCAACTGGCGATCCAGCTGATTCTGGATGTCTACCTTGCGGTTTTTAGCCGTTTCCAGCCGTACCTTCTGGGTCAGTACGTCAAACTCCAGCGCGTCTCCGTTCCGCAGGCGGTTAACAATGGTCTGGATATTGGCCGAAGCCGTCTGAATCACCGAATCCTGAACAGAGAGGCTTTTCTGCAGAAAACCGACACCGTAATAGGCCGCTGCCACCTGGAAACCCAGGTTATGCTGCGTCAGCTCCAGGCTATGGCGGGCCAGCAGAATATCATCCTGCGCTTTGCGGATTGCTTCTTTAGTACGCCCCCAGTCATAGATCGGCACGTTGATGCCGATGTTGGCGTTCAGGTTATGATGCGGCACAAACTTCAGCGCCACATCCTGTCCGTTGATGGGAAACGTAGCCTGTGGTACAGGGTTGATGTACTGGTAACTGCCATTACCCTGAATAGTCGGCAGTAAGGTTGTCCGGACAATATCGCGCCGGATTTCACCCGCTTTCACCTGCTGTTCCTGCTCTTTCAGGCGGGGAAAATTTGTGTTTGCCTGCTGCATCAATGTCCGTAAGTCATCCGGCAGTGTCTGGGCGACGGCTGTCAGCGAACTGAGTGCAAACACTATGATTATGTGTATTCGGTTCATAACTGTTAGTTCTGTTTAATGAGCTGCATCAGCCGCAGCTTTAGCGGCAGCCGGATCCATTTTCCGGTTTTGCAGGAAAAACAACAGGGGAAACGTGACGATAAAAAAGGTACCTGCCAGCCGGAAGGTATCCAGATAGGAAATCATCAGTGCCTGTTTCTGAATAATGAGATCGAGGTTACGGTATGCGGCCGTAGCGGCGTCAAAAGCATTCATGCCGCGGGACATAAGACCTTGCGTGAGGGCATTAAGCCGCTCGGTTGTGAGCATGTCGCCGGCCTGCACGTGTGACACCAGGTCTCCCCGATGAACAGCCGAACGCTGGGTAATGTACGTGTTGGTAACGGCCACCCCGAACGCCCCGCCCAACTGACGGATCATGTTGGTAAAGGCAATCCCCATCGGCAGTTCCTGCGGCTTCAGCGTCGAAATCGACTGATTGATCAGCGGTGCGTTGATAAACGCCATCCCGACCCCGCGAACGAGCAGGGCAATTGTAAAAAGGCCCTCGGTAGCATTTTCGTTATAGCCTGCCATCATAAAACAGAACGCAATGAAGGCGATATAGCCGATGGCGACAAAAATCCGTGGCGACACCCCGTTGGCCAGCGCCCGGCCTACAACCGGGAAAATAAAGATGGTAATGAAACCACCCGGTATGAGCAGGTTACCGGTTTTGGTCGCCGTGTAGCCGATAATCCGTTGTACAAACAGCGGAAACAGCATAATGGACGTAAACAGCCCATAGCCGATGATAAATACCAGAATTGATCCGATGGCCAGATTGCGGTTTTTCAGTACGCGCAGATCAACGACCGGATTTTTGGTTTTCAGCTCCCACCAGATAAACATCGGGATAGAAATGGCTGCCATAATGGTCAGCATCAGAATAGTATGATCATCAAACCAGTCGTCGGCCTCACCCCGCTCCAGCACATATTGCAGACTACCGATCCCGACGGCCAGCAACAGAATCCCCAGCTGGTCGATACTGATTTTGCTGCGGTCAATGTTATGCTCCTGCGGTTGTTTTTCGATGAAGTTAAGGCACAGGAATGTGGCTAAAATCCCGAAGGGTACGTTGATGAAGAACATCCAGCTCCAGTGGTAATTATCGATGATAAAACCACCCAGTGTCGGGCCGAGGGTTGGCCCCATAACGATACCCATCCCGAAAATTGCCGAGGCAATCGGCCGCTGCTGGGGCGGGAAGGAGTCATACATAATCCCCTGCGAAGTCGAAAGCAGCGCCCCCCCGCCTACCCCCTGCACAAACCGGAAAAAGGTTAATGTCCAGAGGTCATCCGCAATTCCGCAGGCATACGAGGCAAGGGTAAACAGGATAATGGATGCGATATAATAGTTTTTCCGGCCGAAATAGTTCTGAAAAAAGCCGGTCATCGGAATGACGATTACGTTGGCAATAGCGTAGGAGGTTACCACCCACGAAATGTCTTCAATCGTTACGCCCAGGTTGCCCGCCATCTGGGTAAGCCCGACGTTCACAATCGACGTATCGATCAACTCCATGATAGCCGCCGATACAACCGTCAGTACGACAATCCACCGGCGAAATCCTTGTTGAGCCATGTTGTTGTGTTTTCTCAGCCATCAGTCCGAAGCCTGCGGCCTGTTAATTGTATAGCCGCAATCGGTTATTGGGCTACCTGTACAGCGATTTCGGTACTCAGACCAGCCCGGAGCAGGCTTTTGTATTTCTCAGGATGTTCAATTTCAATCTTCACCGGCACACGCTGTGTCAGTTTCACGAAGTTGCCGGTGGCGTTATCGGCAGGCAGCAACGCAAACTTAGAGCCGGTTGCTTCTGAAAGTGAAACCACTTTGCCTTTAACGTCCAGGTCAGGGTACGCATCAAGCTTGATATCGACCGGCTGACCAACCCGCATTTTTTCGAGCTGCGTTTCCTTGAAGTTAGCGACTACCCAGAACGTTGAGTCGGCGACAATGGTGAACAGGTTCTGGCCCGGCTGTACATACTGACCAACCACCACATTTTTCCGGCCGATTTTACCCGAAATGGGTGCCATCAATTTAGTATACCCAACCCGGAGACGGGCATTTTGCACGGCGGCTTCCTTTACTTTCAGCATGGCCTGCATTTTCTGAATGGCCGCCTGTGCTTTGGCAATACCTGCTTTGGCAACGCCTTCCGACGTCTGGGCTAAGGCAATCTGCTGCTGACTGGCTTCGTACTGACGGCCCTGCACATCGGCATTGCTGCGGGTATCTTCCAACTGTTTCTGGGTTAATGACTGTTCGTTGTAGAGGTTCTGGTCACGTTGCAGGTCTTTCTGAGCTTTATCACGGCGGGAAGCCTGCACACTGGCATTTGACTGAGCGACGCGCATATTCTGGGATACATTCCGCAAATTGGCCTGAGCCGTCTGCAAATCTGCCTGAGCCGTCCGGATGTCGGCCAGTGTCTGCTGATAATCAGCTTCAGCCTGCTGTAAGGCGACATCATACTCCTGCGGATCAATCACGACCAGTGTCTGGTTTTTCGAAACGTTCGCGTAATCATCGACAGACACTTGTTGTACATACCCTGCTACCCGGGCCAGAACCGGGGCGGTATTGCCTTCTATCTGCGCATTGTCGGTAGTTTCGTACTTCTGGTTATATCGATACGACTGAAATCCATAAAAAGCGGCAGCGACCACAACGATGAGCCCTATAAGCCGTGGCAAATATTTCTTTACAGGATTGGCTTGTTCGGTTGACATTACTTATGCTGGTTTGATACGAGTAATTTTAATGCTTATGCAACTTAATAGGTAGTCAACTCGTTTGACTATTGTGGTGCAAATGTAAACCAAGTTGACTATCAAGTCAACCAAATTGACTACTTTTGTGTTGCACAATTGAATTAAAAACTCATTAAAACAGTATCTTTCGGCCATGATCTCCGAAGAAGCCAATATTTCCTATGATTTCGCGCATTACCGGTCTTTGCGCGAACGCTCGTTCGGCCGCTTAATGATGCGTCTGAAGCGCTACATGGCGAATTTTCTGGAAGGCAAGCTACATGAACTGGGCTTTGATGACTTTAAGGTAAGTTACCTGTCTTTTCTTTCGCATATTGAAGAGGCGGGCATTACAAACAGCGAACTGGCTCGTCATGCCTGCGTAACCAAGCAGATGATGAGTAAGACGGTAAGCTTACTGGAAGCCTCCGGCTATATATACCTGAAGAAGAATGAAAACGACAGCCGCTCAAGTATCATCTACCTGAGCGACCGCGGCAAATCGTTGTTTATTGCGCTGACGCAGTGCATGCAGGAGTTACGGCAACAATTCGATGCCATTGCCGGTGCGGAGCAGATCGACAACATGCTAGACACTATGATTCTGCTGGTCAATGAGTTACCGACTGAACAATAGTCCGGTCGTTGCTCAATCGACCGACACAAATTTGTTGGTGTACTGAACAGATCCTTTTCCGTTGTCCATCCGGAACAGCCCGATGCGGTAACGGCCCGGCTCAATCAAGGCTTTCGGCATGGCTGCCGACCAGCCTGGTAAAGCCCTGAACGGGTGTCGGCCTTTGGGTTTATTGGGTTCGGCAAACATAACATAGGCGTGCTGATCAGAACGGAATATCAGGTACGTCCCCGTATGCCGGTCAACGGTATAGCCCGCCTCATCACTACTCATGACCACATAATCCGGCTTATATTCGATTGTATACGGCGTTGCCTTGATGGTATCGCGCACCATGCCATTGATTTTCTTTTCATCGGCGGTAATGGCCGGTTCGGGTAAGGTATACCATTTCCGCTGCGTCATGACATCCGTCAGTTCGATAATCCATTTGGCCAGTGCCGAATTACGGGTACCACCCAGACCAATCCGGTTATGCTGCTGGTTATACGTCAGCCCCTGCATGTGTAACCGGCGCTGCACGGCTTCCGGAATGTATGTTTTGTAGGTAAAGCCACTCACAAAGACAAAAACCGCAAACAGCCCTACCAGCAAATACCGGTTGATGAGTGCCTGCCGCTGCATACTGATACGGGTTGAGGTGGCCACAGTATGCAGCAACGCAACATAGGCAACTGCCCACAACACCAGCGAATAAGTCCGGTAAGAGCTATGCAGCACCATGCCGAAATAGAACCGTATCCGGAAGAAAGCAATCAGCCCCATATTGGCCAGCAGAAACAAAACGCAGCCCAGCAGGAATACATCTGAAAATGACGTGTTGCGGTCTTTACGGAAAACCACCCGGACAGTCCAGAAAACCAGGAAGGCAATCACCAGCAACCCCGCCAGAAAAGGCAGGTGTACCCGTTTTTCGATAGGCCAGGCCGGAAAGAAATCAAAAATACTACCCGCAAAAATCAGGAAACCGGCGATGGTCTGGAACGGGTGTTTCAGTACATACGCAAAGCCTTCGGCATTGCCCTGCTGTACCGGATACCCCAGAAAATACAGGTAAATACTGGCGGCACCAATCACGAGCCAGATGACCAGCTGAACCCAGCGGCGCTGAATGAACAGCATAGCGGCCCCTGCCGGCCAAAGCAGAATACCGTTTCCCATGCTAAACGTAGCCAGAAAACCCATCACAAGGGCCAGTACAAAATAGACCGGCCGCTCTTTCGGACGGGTCAGCGATATCGACAGCCGTGTCCCGTCCTGCGCCAGCAGAAAGAACGTCACCAGAACCAGCATTATAATGGCCAGATATTGCAGGGTATAAATGGCGGTAAAGGTCAGCAGGTAATTCTGGGCAGAGAAAAGCATGAGCGGGACAGGCAGCAGATAAGCCACCGGCAACCCAAGCCGCCGGATGGTACTGTAAAGCAGGATCAGAATTACCACCAGCCCCAGATTGCCCCAGAGCATCAGACCGCTATAGCTGATGCCGCCTGTGAGCAGATATTGCCCGAACACTACCAGCCGGGCATACACAACGCGGTGTTCATTGTTTGGCCGGATCAACGCAGCGATCCGCTCCTGAAAGGAGTCTGCATCCAGAAACTGTTGTAAAAAGAAAGGGATGTTTTCGTATTCGTCGAACCAGGGGATATCGAAACGCAGGGTAAAGAAATAGGCAAAAAATCCGGCGACCGGCAACAGGATCAGCAACCAGGTTATCGATGGATAGGTAAGCGTCCGGTAAATACGATTCATGGTTAAGTAATTACGTTAAGTTCGGTATTTCTGATGGATACGGTACATCTCGTACCACAACCGGAAAAAATAACTCATTTTCACCCGTGAGTCATGTTGTTCGATCCACTGCCGCAGGGGCATTTCGGCCACGTGACCACGCAACAGGTGCTGACGCCCGTGCATCTGAATCAGGCGGGCCAGTAATTCAACATCAAAGAGCCACGGGCTTAAAAAGGCCTCCTGAAAAAGAGCTGTCACTACCCGCCGGCGAAACAGTTTCGCTCCGCACTGGCTGTCGTAAACCGGAAGCCGGAGAATATTGCTGATAAACGTTGCAATGACACGGCCGGTGTAATGCCGGAAAGTATCACGCTGAATATCGGTCCCTAAAAACTTGATCCGGGACCCCATAACCAGGTCAAGGCCAGGCTGAGCGGCCAGAACCGCCTCCAGATCCTGTATCGCATCGAGGGGAGTAGCCAGGTCGGCATCCAGATAACCCAGACAATCGTATAATTCCGGTGCCTTGTGTAACATGCCCGCCCGGACCGCACCGGCTTTCCCCTGATTCTGCGGCAGAATAAGCGCCGTTACCTGCGTCGGCATAGCTGCTTCCAGTTGCTGCAATACGGCTTTGGTATTGTCCTGGCTTCCATCATCCACAAAGCAGATGTGTATGCCCGGATTATCGCGCAGATATTCCTGAAAGGCAGTTACTGGCAGCCGTTCGGCCTCGTTGTAGCAGGGAACAATGATACACGTTTTCACTCTAAGATCAGTTTCTGATGTCCGTAATAACCTGCCTGGCAACGATTCCAGAGATACTCAGGGTCTTCTTTGATGTCATCCACAAATAAGCTCGGCGGCTGCACGCTGAGTGGTTTCAGTTTAACTTCCTTGCCCGGCTGCAGCAACCGTTCGTGGCGCTCGTTCATTTCGCGGTTGAAGGCAGAGGCATGCCCGCGCAGCAGGTCATTATACATCAGTTTCAGCGGCTGGCTGAACCAGATAGCCACCCCGACCCAGATTACCATCAGTACCGGTACGCCGACCGGTACGGTAAACCGCTCAACCTGCCAGCTCTGCCGGTTGGCAAAGTAAATCCAGGTTGTCAGCACATAGAACCAGCCATAAAGAGCGAAATAATAAAACACATTCATGGTCCGGAAAGCGGGTGGCAGGCCAATGCCGTAGTACGACGGAAAAATAAGCGCACCCAGCAGACCGACATACACCAGCGTAACAACACCGGCCGGTACCTGAAACAAGTAGCGTACCGGACTACCCGGCCGCAGCAGCCGCAATGCCAGCGGTACATACAAAATCGAGAGCGGTATAACCGGCGTTTTGACCAGCCACATCCCAAACGACATTCCCAGCCAGCCTAACGAGGACACCAGGGAATTAATAAACTCACCGCCGTGGGGATTTCCTCCCATCCGGACGGCATTACCCTCCGCCCGGAACAGCAACCAGCTCGAGATAAAGGATACGATAATCAGTATGCCAGGAAACCAGTCCAGCTTTTGCTGAAACAGTAACCGATAACCAACAATGGCCAGTAAGAACAGCACCAGTACAATCAGGTTGGTTTCGCTGGACCCCACAATGGCGAATACCAGAAACCCGGCCCAGACAACGGTTAATGACTTAATGAGCCCGTCGCGCAGCCGGTACCAGCGGATAATAACAGCAATGAGGTAAAACGTCAGAGCGGTCGGTACGGTGTAGGAAGCCACCGCCGCTGTCCAGAAAAAAGCCTCTACACTGCTTTGTAAAGAGACAATGCTGATAAAAAACAGGATGGCAGTCGACAGAATAAGCGTTTGTTTTGACTGCCCGCGCAGGAGTTCGCTCAACAATGAATAGACGGATGCCAGTAAGCCGGTTACCGCCAGCAACGGAATGAGCCGGAATCCATCGTACCAGCCCCATACCAGTGGCGTGCCATGTACGAGAAAGTTGGAGAAATAACGGCCCGTCCATCCGTCATAGTAAAAAATCTGTGCCTGCCAGAATCCATGTTTGATTGCGGTGTCGGCAAAGCAATAATCATCGGCAGCAGACGGATGGTTATAGAACGATAGTACCAGCAGCGGAAGGTACGCAAACAGAAACAGGAACACTGCGCCAAGTTGCATCAGCAGGCGCACAATCGGATGCTTCATATCTAGTCATGGAAAAGCCCGCAGCAACAGATCAGTCGGTATGCGCGGCGGTCGGCTTTCCACTTTTCATTATAATTGGATAGGCTAAAACGGCGGCTAAGATAACGAGTGTACCGATGTAAAACCCCGGTGTCATCCGTTCTTTATCTTTGAAAATCAGGACAGCCAATAAAATCCCATAAACCGGCTCCAAATTTACGGTCAAATTCACAGCAAAAGGCGAAAATTTACGCAACAGGCTCATGGAGGCCGTATAAGCGTATACCGTACAAACCCCTGCCAGCACCGTCAGCCATAGCCATTGGCTGGCAAATATCGGCACAAACTGCTGATTTACAGAACCATTATTAACGCTACCCGTATCCTGGATAACCGTTACGTAAAACACCAGCAGAAAAAGGCCGGAGGTCAGGAAAGCGCCCGTCATTTCGTAGAACGACATAGTCAGTGCCGGAATACGCTGCGCAAACCGGCTGTTGATGATCGTAAACAACGCGGCCAGCATCGCTGAAAAAATAGCGACCGACAACCCGAGAACCTTGTCAAAGGCAAACCGGAAAATCAGATAAAGGCCGATCATCACCACAATACCCAGAATCACCTCGACCGGGCGGACGCGCCGCCGCAGCAGGAGCGGTTCCAGCAGACTGGTCCAGATTGACCCCGTTGCCATGCCGGCCAGACATACCGACGCGTTGGCCAGCCGCGCCGCCCCGAAAAAGGCCAGCCAGTGCAGCCCGATAATGGCTCCCGTAGCCAGCAGCCGCCAGCGGTCAGACGCTGCCACCGCAAAGCCTCCGTTTTTACGGAAAAACAAAACCAGCCCCAGGCCGATGGAAGCCAGCAACGTACGGTAAGCAACGACAGCCGGTGCATTCAGCGGATCCAGCAACAGGCCCAGAATAGCTGTAAATCCCCAGATAACAACCAGAAAATGCAGATGCAGGTAATCGAGTAGTTTTGGTTTCACAGCTTTACGGGTTACGGGGTTAAGGGGTGATACAGAGTAGCTGACCCGTTCGGGCGCAACCAGCCACTCCGCACAAAGGAGTTACCTTGGAATTGTTTTGTACAAAACTACACCAATGAAGGTAAATACAATATTAGGCAGCCAGACCGCCAGCAAGGGGTCCATATTCCCCGATTGGGCCACGCCCTTGGCCAGCATGAAAAACAGCAGATAAACGAAGGCCAGAAAGAACCCAAGGGCTACCTGCCAGCCGACCCCGCGCCGGCTTTTCCGGGCTGACACAATTACGCCGATAACGGTCAGGATCACAATGGCCAGTGGCCGGGTATCACGGGCGTATTTTTCGAGCAGATAAATTTCGAGTCCGTCGGCACCACGGCTCCGGAGCAAATCAATATAACTGTTGAGCTCCGGCAAGGTAAAGGTTTCGAACAGGTTGAAGTCGTTCTCAAAATCAGACGGTTTCAGATTCAGCGTTGTGTCGGCGCGGGTACCCGGTTGCAGTGTTTCCCTGATACCATCGATTGTCCGGATCTGATAGTCATACATTGCCCATTTCCGGCGGGTGGTGTCCCACTCAATACGGTCGGCGGTCAGTTTCTGTTTCAGTTGATTGCCTTCAATCCGTTCCAGCGTAAATTTATAGCCGGTACGGTTGTAGTTGTTGTAGCTTTCCAGATACGCATATACATCCGGGGCGATCTTGATGTGCACGTTCCGGCCCGAGAAGTTATACGGGTCTTTGGTATACTGTAATTCAAAGGCAATCCGTACCTTGTTAGCCTTCGGAATGAGGTAGTTAACCATGAAATAGGTCACAACACTCAGCACCAGCGCCCCGATCAGGTAAGGTACCAGCAGCCGCACAAAGCTGACCCCGCTACTCAGAATAGCAATGATCTCCGTACGGGCAGCCAGCCGTGAGGTCAGAAAAACCGTGGCAATAAAGACCATAAGCGGACTGATGTAGTTCGCCCAATAGGGTATAAAATTCAGGTAGTAGTCAAAAACAATCTTGCTGAACGGGGCATTATGCTGCCGGAAATCTTCGATTTTTTCGGTGTAGTCGATCATGACAACAACCAGCACAATCACAAACACCACAAAGACATACGTTTGTAAAAAACGCTTGAGTATATACCAGTCTAATAATTTCATGAATTGTGTATCAGCCTAATTGACTAAGAGGTTTCTCGTTACTTCGCAACTGACAAATAACGATTTTTCGCTGGATAAGTGCACCTGAACCGACTTGTCGAACGAACTTATTTCAGAAACTTTAACAGCACAGCCCAATGTCAGGCCGCTCCGGTCGAGGTGTTGCAGAAATTCAGGCGAGTGTTCGAGGACGCCCATGATGGTTACCTCCTCGCCTACGCTGACATCCGACAGCTTACGGTATTCGATTTGAGGCATCGTTCCGGCGGGGGTTGGGATAGGGTCACCGTGCGGGTCAAATTGCGGGCTCCCCAGAAAGGTATCCAGGCGCGAAACCAGCTCCTCCGACCGGATGTGTTCCAGTTCTTCGGCAATATCGTGTACCTGATCCCAGCCAAAGCCCAGTTTCTGCACCAGAAACACTTCCCACAGCCGATGACGACGGATTACCCGCAAGGCCTGCCGCTCGCCTTCTGCCGTCAGCCGTACGCCCTGGTACTTTTTATAATGAATCAGCTGCTTATCCGCCAGTTTGCGGAGCATATCCGACACCGAAGCTGCTTTGGTTGCCGTCATCTCTGCCAGGGCGTTGGTCGTAACCTCGCCGTTCTGCCGCGTCGACAGGGCATAGATGATTTTTAAATAATTTTCTTCGGTGAACGAATGCATTGGTTGTTACTTGCTTAGGAACGTTTTGAAACAATTCGCTGACAAAGTTAGTTTTTAAGAAAATCATACAAAAAATTTAGGCGCGTCTAAATTTAATATTCTATATTTCGGACAATTATTCGTAAGCACTCTAAAAGTTAGTATTTACCTCTATGAAACCTTGGCGGCAAGATAATGCCATGCATTCGTTGCCAGATGTGCACAGTACGATTCGGGTTCCCCGGAATGCAGGGTTTCTCAAGACACTGATGGCTTATCTCGGACCCGGGCTGATGATTGCCGTTGGGTATATGGACCCCGGGAACTGGGCCACCGACATTGCCGGCGGCGCCCGGTACGGCTATAAGCTGCTGTCAGTTATTCTGATTTCCAACCTGTTTGCCATTCTGCTTCAGCATCTGGCCCTTAAACTCGGTATTGCTACCGGTCGGGATCTCGCGCAGGCCTGCCGCGACAGTTTCAGCAAACCGGTATCCATCATCCTCTGGCTGCTGGCCGAAATCGCCATTGCCGCTACCGACCTGGCCGAGGTGATTGGTTCTGCCATTGCCCTAAACCTGCTTTTCGGCTTACCACTTTCTATCGGTGTCAGCATTACCGTACTGGATGTGCTGTTGATGCTCTACCTGCAACACAAAGGCTTCCGGGTGATTGAAAGCATCGTTGCCGGTCTTATTTTCCTGATTTTCTTTTGCTTTGCATACGAAATTTACGTCTCAAAGCCCGACCTACAACAAATTGCCGGTGGTCTGCTGCCTCGCCCTGAAGTCGTAACAACCCCGGGTATGCTTTACATCGCAATCGGCATTCTGGGTGCCACCGTAATGCCCCACAACCTGTATCTGCATTCGAGTATCGTACAGACCCGTGATTACGACCGGACGGTTGACGGACGGCGGAAAGCCATCAAATTCGCGACTATCGACTCAACGGTCTCGCTGCTCCTGGCGTTTTTTATCAACGCGGCGATTCTGATCCTGTCGGCGGCGGCCTTTCATACCAGCGGTAACCAGCACATTGCCGATATTACCGACGCCTACCACTTGCTTGACCCGCTGCTGGGGGTTAAGCTGGCCAGTATTATGTTTGCGGTAGCCTTGCTGGCATCGGGTCAGAATTCGACACTGACGGGTACGCTGGCGGGTCAGATTGTGATGGAAGGTTTCCTGAATCTGCGGCTGAAACCGTGGCTGCGGCGGCTGATTACGCGCTTGCTTGCTGTGGTTCCGGCCCTTGTTATTACCCTGCTTTACGGCGAAAAAGGGACGGCCGAACTGCTGGTATTCAGCCAGGTTATCCTGTCGCTGCAACTGAGTTTTGCGGTAGTTCCTCTCGTTCAGTTTACGGGTAACCACCTGAAAATGGGCGAGTTCGTCAATCCGAAATGGATGACCGTAATCGCGTGGGTTGTCGCCGTTGTGATTATCGTTCTGAACGGGTATTTGCTCTGGCAAACCCTTTTTTAAGCCAAACAACACATTGACATACAGAAAATAGACCCCCTGTACATACTCTTTCGCCCTTTCCCGTTCTAATAATCTAAACAAACTCTATATTTGCCCCGTTTTTCAGTAGCCCTAACCAATTCAGGGACCGGCTCTATCCGCTAATATGGAAGATAAAAGACATTTAGATACCGTATCGGGCGCGGGCATTCTGGTTGCGCTGGGCATCATTTACGGTGACATCGGTACCTCCCCACTGTACACCCTCCGGGCCATTGTCGGGCCAAACAATGTTGTTGATGAAGATGTGGTCCGGGGCGCCGTCTCCTGCATCTTCTGGACACTTACCATGCTGACAACCATCAAGTATGTGGTCCTGATCTTACGGGCCGATAACCGTGGTGAAGGTGGTATTTTTGCACTCTATGCGCTCGTTCGGCGACATGCCCGCTGGCTCACGGTACCGGCCATGATCGGCGGAGCCGCGCTCCTGGCAGATGGCATCATTACCCCGCCGATCTCCGTCTCCTCCGCTGTCGAAGGTCTCGAAATTCTTTATCCTGATATTCCGACAGTACCAATCGTTATCGGCATTCTGACATTCCTGTTTCTGATTCAGGCCTTTGGGACCAGCGTTGTCGGTACGGCATTCGGCCCGATCATGCTGGTTTGGTTTTCTATGCTGGCCACGCTGGGTGTCATACACATCTTCGATGACCCTACCATTCTGTATTCGCTCAACCCTTACTATGCCTACAAAATGCTTACCGGCCATCCGGAAGGGTTCTGGCTGTTAGGCTCGGTATTTCTTTGTACGACGGGGGCCGAAGCACTTTACTCGGATATGGGTCACTGTGGCCGGGGCAATATCCGGGTAAGCTGGGTATTTGTCAAAATCTGTTTATTGATCAACTATTTTGGTCAGGGCGCCTGGCTGATTACCCAAAACGGTCAAAACCTAAACGGCCGGATTCCGCTCTATGAACTGATGCCGGAATGGTTCCTGATCTTCGGGATCGTTATTGCAACATCGGCCACCGTTATTGCCAGCCAGGCCCTGATCAGCGGTTCGTTTACCCTCATCAGCGAAGCCATCCGCCTGAATTTCTGGCCTAAAGTACGGTTACGGTATCCGTCCGTTCAGAAAGGACAGCTATATGTACCGAGCGTAAACCTGTTACTGTGGATGGGCTGCGTCGGCATTACGCTCTATTTCCGCGAATCATCGAACATGGAAGCGGCCTATGGTCTGGCCATCACACTGACCATGCTGATGACGACCCTGCTCACGGCCTACTACCTCTATGTGAAGAAGTTTCAAGCCTGGGGCATTGTCCTGTTCCTGGCCGTTTATCTGTCTATTGAAGGCTCTTTCCTGGTAGCCAACCTGATTAAGTTCCCGCACGGCGGCTGGGTGTCGCTGGTGATCGGGGCCACGATTGCTGCCGTCATGTACATCTGGCTGCGCTCGTTCCAGATTAAGCTGCGTCTGACCGAATATGTCCGGATTGACAGCTATCTGCAGACCATCAAGGAATTGAGCCGCGACATCAGCATTCCGAAATACGCGACGCACCTGGTCTTTATGAGCAACGCTGCCCGGCAATCGGAAATCGAGTCAAAAATCATTTACTCCATCTTCCAGAAACGGCCGAAACGGGCCGATATTTACTGGTTTGTCCACGTTGATACAACCGACGATCCGTATACGATGGAGTATAAAGTCAATACTCTGGCACCCGACGATGCCTATAAGGTCACTTTCCGGCTGGGCTTCCGGGTCGAACAGCGGATTAACCTCTTCTTCCGGAAAGTAATCGAAGACATGGTGCGGAACAAGGAGGTAGACATTACCAGCCGGTATGAGTCGCTGAGCCGTCAGAACGTCATTGGCGATTTCCGGTTTGTGGTACTGGAGAAATTCCTCTCTTTTGAAAACGACCTGCCGTGGAGCGAGCAGATCATCATGAATCTTTATTTCTTTATCAAGAGTTTTACAACGTCGGAAGACCGCTGGTTCGGGCTCGACAGCAGCTCCGTGAAGATCGAGAAAGTGCCGCTTATCATCCGCCCTGTCGAAAATGTTAAACTCAAACGCATCCAAAGCTAATTGTGATTGAGTGAATGAACGATTGAGTGACCTGGTAAACCATTTTCGCTCAATCGCTCAATTGCTCAATTGCCCAATAATCGTATGAAAATTCTAATCACAGGTGGGGCCGGGTTTGTGGGCTCTTCGTTAGCGATCTCGCTGAAAACAAATTACCCCGACTATCAGATCTTTGCGCTTGACAACCTGAAGCGCCGCGGCTCTGAGCTGAATATCGCGCGGTTGAAACAGGCCGGGGTTGAGTTTGTGCACGGCGACATCCGGAGCAAAGAAGATTTTGACTCACTGCCGGCAGTTGACACAGTCATTGAAGCCTCGGCCGAACCGTCGGTACTGGCGGGTCTGGACGGTACCCCTGACTATCTCATCAACACCAACCTGTTTGGTACGGTCAACTGCCTGAACTACGCCCTGAAGCATAAAGCCAACTTTATCTTCCTGTCGACCAGCCGGATTTATCCGATCAAAACGATTGAAACCCTGAATTATTCAGAGGCGGATACCCGTTTTGTACTGACAGATGATCAGCCGGTGCCGGGTGTTTCTTCGAAAGGTATTGCCGAAAATTTCCCGCTCGACGGCGCGCGTTCGCTATACGGTACTACGAAACTGGCCTCGGAGTTACTGATTCAGGAATACAATGAGTTTTACGGACTGAAAACGGTCATCAACCGGTGTGGTGTGATCACGGGTCCGTGGCAAATGGGGAAAGTAGATCAGGGCGTCATGGTACTCTGGATTGCCAAGCATTATTTCGAACAGTCGCTGGCTTACATCGGATACGGCGGAACGGGCAAACAAACCCGCGACATGCTCCACGTAGCCGACCTGTACCGCCTGATCGACTGGCAGCTGCACAACATCGACGCGATCAACGGTGAAATTCTGAATGCCGGTGGCGGTGTTGAGAGCAGTGCTTCGCTACAGGAACTGACGCAAATCTGCCAGGAAGTAACGGGTAAAACCATCCCGATCAAATCGGTAACCGAAAACCGGGCGGCCGACATCCGGTTGTACGTCACAGACAATACGAAGGTTACGGCCCTGACCGGCTGGAAGCCCGAACTCGGTATCAAAGAGATCGTCACCGATATTCACGCGTGGCTCGACGAAAACCGCGCGGCGCTGGAGCCGATTTTAAAGTAATCGGCTCTTACGTAGTTGTAGAAGACGAATTGATCTTATTTTGCAAAGCAGCACACGATCAATTCGTCTTCCTGAATAACCCCAAAGTCCCCTAATTTCCTGGCTCCTTTTTAGCAAGATTGTAGGAAATAGACAAAAAAGGAGAAAAACGATAGACTTTTTCGACAAAATCAGCCGTAGAAAGCGAACGATCATAGCTATCTCCCGCTTTATAGTAATCCTTTAGCTTATCTACCCATAATAAGCTCGCTCCCCCGCTAAATATCAGCTTTTGCGCTTTTCCTAAAACGGCCGAGATTCCGACGTAATAACTCACCTTGATATTATCCGTTGTAAAGTTCGTCCCAACCCCAAACATACCGCCGACTGCTAAGTTTTTGCCTATCCGGCTACACATATGCATCATGGCCGCTAACCCGGGCACCACTTTGTTTTGTGTTGTGGCATCTCTCAGTGTATTCAACGAGGTATTACTTTCAACTGCAGTTAACGTATAACTTTCAGAATTTGCTCTCCTGCCGAAAGAAAACGCCGGTCCTACACTGAAATCAATCTTCAATCCACTTTTTACCGGAATCTCAACTTCTGCCACCTGCTTAGCTTCGTAGGGCAATAATGCATTAGTCTCCACGGGCTCTATCGTAACTTTAAACGTCAAAAAGTCGCCCGTTGCCTGGATAGGAGCCGAACTTACCATAAAATTTGCCGGATTGATCAGTGTGTTTTGTAAGACGGCTACATCTTTGGCCATTTTCAGCAGGTTTTCGTCATCATTTATTTTGTGATAGCCTTCTTCAAAACGTTCCAGCGCCATTGCAATACGTTTATCATCCGCCTCAGACGGAGTAGCTTTAGCCTCTTCCAGTGCTATTTCATATTGCGTTTCGGCTGTCTGATATGTATTCCAGAACTCCTGAATACTGTTGTGCATACTACTTATGGAGAAAGCAGGACCTGGCATTGCACTCAACAAATCAGTATGGGTTTGCCATTTTTGTTTTGAGACCATGATTAACTCGTTTCTTCTGAGTATAATCTTATTAACCGCCGACGCCTTATCAATGAAAGTTTTGCATAGACTCACCAACACATCCATTTCCCGCTTTAAACCGGCAGCAGGTGCCACTCCAGCCAGGCTATTGGCAAGACTTGCCATATCTTCTTTCGCACCCGTGGCTTCAGCAACCCCTTCCGTTGTTTTAGCGGCTTTTTCCGTCGATTCTTCAAGCCCGAATAATTGCTGTAACACAACAGGCACTGATGTTACATATATCACGTTAGCACCTTCTATGTTTACCTTATAGCGAAATGTGTTAATATTCTCTACCTTAAAGACAACCCTACTACCATTTTTTACAGGTCCTATGTTCTGGAACCTCTGCGATTGGAAGTCATATGATTGCCCTGATGCGTACAGAATCGTGTAGCAGATAAGGAATATGGATAACAATATTTTTTTCATGGCATACAAGAATTGTCTGCACTTAGGCAGGGAGTTCAATTGATGAACAAGGGGGTAAGATAGTTTTCAAAAACTGCATACTCGGAGTGAAGAAGTATTCGCCCCCCTTCAGGTGCACAAACTGCCCGAATGAGGCTCGTTTATCACTGGCAGGATTACTCCATTGGGTGAATAATACGCCTTCGCGGCTTCCCTTTCCCTGACCGATAACCGGATCAATACCATCTGCATGCTGCGGATCGGGGTTGAAGTTCGGGAAGCCTTCATTATTTACCCAGGAGCGCTGAATAAATTCAAACTGATTGGCAATACTTGCCTGATAGCTCATAAACAACAAGCCAACCTCTTTTTCAGGTTTGGTAAAAATGATACCGTCATTCGGATCATCATTCCGCTTACCGAACGGAATGCCGCGTCGAGCCATAATATGTGTCTTTGACTGTTGCATGCCACCAGCACCGGCAGGCATACCAGATCGCGGATTGGTTTTACGGATGTGTGCATGGTAGGGACAGCGTGATGCATCAGCCGGGTCATAATCAAAATTATTAAATACCGCCCCATGAATCAGTTTCTCTTCGCCACGAACCTCAACCGGCGTTCCATCTTCAAAACGGCCTACCAGCATGGCACCGGCCCGCTCCCGATCCTCATCTGTCAAACCTAACCCGGTTGCCAAATCTGCTTCGGCCTGTTTGAAGCCTTTTACGTTTTGCTCCAGTTTCCGGAAAACAAAACAGCTACCCAAGGCGTGTTTGTCGTTCGCAAAGACATCTTGTGTTAAGACAAGCTCAATGTCTGCCCGCGGGTCAAATTTTATAAGTGCGGTATTCTTCAGTTCATCGTCACTTTTAAAAATACCATGGTTTTCCTTATAGGCATTCCACTCGTCTTCAAAAAATAAAGGTTGCGAGACACCGTCAACATATCCGAAGTGCTCAATGCCTGCCCCTTCATCATTAAAGATTGCTTCTCCTGTTTCAATGGTTGCCACAATACCAAACGACTGAATATCTTCCTGAACGGCTGCTACCGCTACATCCAGTTCTTCCGGATTAGCGTGTGCCAGTAGTAGCATGAGATGAATATCACGCTGAAAGCCAGCCTCCCACTGATTGATCTCCGGATCACTAAGTTCAGCGACGCGTGCCTTCATACCGATGGCAAACGATGGATCAATTGAAACCAGCTTAGTATCTAAATCAGGATCGTCCGCAAACAAAAACCGATAACCAGCCGCGCTGATGTGAATACAGGCAAAAAGTCCGGTATCTATCTTGCCACCGCTGTCTTTGAAAAGCGCATTCGTACGAAGTTGCTCATAAGCGGATTTTACGGTGTCTGATTCCACCAGGTTTTTCAGCCACTTTTTAGCCTCTTTCCGAAGTTCAGGTGTTGATGCAGGCATCCCGGCAAACCGGATAAAGAGGTTAGCCGTATGATGGCGGCCATGTGATTTCAGGATATTGCCCTGAATGCCCTCGAGCAGGGTCTGGTGTTGCGGGTCAAATTGATTTAACATGGGATCAATGGTTTGCGTTGGGAGTTACTGATTCGGTAAAGCTTTTTTCAACAGGCCTTCTATAAAATCGGTACCGGCATATCCGGCAGTAATAATCGCCAGTTGTACTTCTTTCGTCGGCAGCTCATTATCCTGTGATAAACTGGCCAGGCAGCCAGCCACAAATCCGACAAAAAGCGACAGCCATATTTTTTTGCTGTCAAAGTGCTGATCAAATTCAGCTTTGGCATCATTGACCGTTCCCGCCGTATTAGCCACGGATTTCTCCTGTAGCTTTTTTAGCCCGACAATCACCCGAATGCCTTGCCCAAGCAGGCCGAGCAGTCCGTATAATAACAGTTTCACTAAAATTTGATCCATAGCTATAAAAGGTTAGAAGCAGAATGTACCGTTTTTTATCAGCGCCTGACGTAGTATCAATTAAGGCGGAAGGCCGCTAAACCCGCTGTGTAACTCTACCTCAAAGTTCATCACCTTACCTGCATACCTTAATCCTTGATTATAAGTATTTTATATCCTATAATTTAAGGATATTCTGTTTGGTAAATAAATGATAGCATGTATGTTTGCTGAAACCCACATGCTCATGAAAAAACTGTTACTTTTTTTCTGCCTGCTGACCCTCAACGGATTTGCCAAAACACCCCGTCCTGACAGTCTCAAACGAGTTTTAGCCACCTTCCACAAACAACGCCCCGGACATACCCGTGATACCCTTCTGTATTTGACCATGAAGGAGCTCATGATCTACTATGACGAGCTGAACATGGATTCCTCGTTGCATTACAGCGATCAGTTAATCAAATTCTGTCAACACCAAAAGCTTGACAGGGGCCTGCTATATGCCTATCTGTACGCCGGTTATCTGTACTCCTCAAACCGGAACTTCTATCAAAGCATTGACATACACTATAAAGCCCTGACGTTAGCCAAAAAATTAAAGCAGTATACACGGCTAGCCCGGTCATACGGGGGATTAGCCCATGCGTACTTAGGACTGGGGAAATATGAAGTTGCCCTGAGGTTTGGTAAACAGGGATTAGTCGTTTTACGTGAGCATCCTGACGCCGATACGCAGGCATCGATTCTCAACGACCTTGGCGCTATATATCGTGAACAAGGGCGTTTGGCCGATGCGCTGAAAGTCAATGACAGCTTATACTCCTTTGCCCGAAAGCAGCGCTTACAGTGGCATGAAGCCCAGGGGTTACAAGCAATCGGATGGGTCTATAAAGAAATGGGGGATATGGCTCAAGCCCTTGCCTACAACAAAAAAGGATTGCTGGTAATACGCCAGCAACGGGGTACTGACCTTGCAGGCCGTACCAATTTAGAAGCTAATATTCTGGCCAATATTGCCGGCGTGTACATTCGTATGAAACAATGGCCACAGGCACTGGACTATTGCCGACAAGCGAAACAAACTGCACTAAACACACGGAATGGTACAGTACTGGCTGAAAGTGAAGAACAACGGTATAAAATCTTTAAAAACACAGGTCAGTTGGGCAACGCACTCACAGCCTATGAACATTATATAGTCCTGAAAGACAGTCTGGCTAAAGAAACAACCGACCAACGGATTGAACGACTGAGCGCTCAGTATAAATATGAACAAAGCCAGAACGAACTGTTACTGAAACAAAACAAGCTTTATTCAACAGAAATCCACAACGAGCAGCTTGCATCCGGTAACAGACGCCTTGTGGCAGGCCTGATCATCATTCTTGTACTTGCAGTTCTGCTCTTATGGAACAACAGACGGTTACAGGCCAAAAACCGTGAAATCGAGCAGCAGCGGGTTTTGATTGAAGCTGCCCGAAAAGACCTGGCCGACATTAACCAAACACTGGAAAACCGGGTTGACGAACGCACCAAAGAACTGGTCAATGCTAACCTGGAACTGATTCAGAAAAACGAAGAAATAAAAGCCGCTCTTTTTAAAGGACAAACGATTGAACGGAAGCGGGTTGCGCTGGAGCTTCATGATAACTTAAGCAGTCTGCTCAGCGCTGTAAATATGAGTATGCAATCTATTAACCCCAAAAATCTGCCTGAGTCAGAAATAGCTATCTATCAAAACGTCAAACACCTCATTCAAAACGCCTACACCGAAGTACGCAATATCTCTCATAACATTCTACCCGCCGAACTCGAACAAAAAGGACTCCCCGCTACGCTGACAACACTGATTGATAAGCTTAACCAGAGTACCCCACTCCGGTTTTCGCTGACAATCACTGGTATTCACGACCGATTACCTGTAAAAATTGAGTACAATGTTTATATCATTGTCTTTGAGCTCATTAACAATGCCATCAGACATGCACAGGCTACCCGGATTATCATTAGCCTGATCAGAAGCAATTTAGGCCTCGACTTATCAGTCAGAGACGATGGCATAGGCATGGGGCAGCACCATCCTAAACGGGGCATTGGTTTACAAAATATTCAAACCAGGCTAGATACATTAGGGGGTATACTTACCTTTATACAGCCTCTGGAAAAAGGGACCTGGATAAATATAAAAATCCCCATTGAAACGTTTCAGGTCAATGGGGAGGAGTAAAATGGTGCCGTTAATCTTGCTGTACTGATTCAATTTTATTGCATGTAGGAGGGTTTGTTGCATTCATACAAAACAACTGCTCCCCTTCAACCTTTTCTAAAATATGATTACTGGCTGAGCCTCTAAATTGTCTGCTGAAAGCATCAAAATCCACATGCTCCTCTAGTCGGGCATGCAGACTTAAGTTTTCAATATCAATAAAACAGCCATTGTTCTGACCTTTGTTTTCCGGATAGTTATTTTCCGCGAAAGAAATGGTCAATGGCAGCACAACCGTTTTCCCTGAAGAATCATAATCAAGTAAGGTAGCGGTTAAAATACCTTTCTCGCCGACTCCTATTCGTGCAGGCCCTTGAAACTTCACATAAACATACTTTTCGTCTTTTTCTTCTGGTTTTGTCTCTTCCTGCGTATTTTCTTCGTTTTGCATTTTTGTAGTGAGTTAATAGTGAATTATTTATTTAAATAAGTTGAAATTTAATGGCGTATTTCACCAGACCGATGGTCGACTGCACGCCGAGCTTCTGCATCAGGTGCTTGCGATGTGTTTCAACCGTCGAGGGGGCAATAAAGAGCTTATCGGCAATCTGGGTTCCGGAATACTCCTGCGCGATCAGCCGTAAGACATCCAGTTCCCGTTTGGTTAAGGTGATGGTTGCCGGTTTATCAAGATCAGGCGAGAACTCTATACTAGGTTCACTGGCCAGCAGCCTCAGCACTTGGTCGCTGTAAAATTTACCGCCTTTGCTGATCATGGTCAGCGCCATTTCCAGTTCTTCCCGTTCGGCACTTTTCAATACATACCCGTCGGCTCCTGCCCGGATCGCCTCCTTAATCGCATTTGGCTCGTCGGCAACGGTCAGCAGGCAGATACGAACGTGCGGAAACTGCTGCCGTAGCTGTAGTGTGAGTTCGATACCACCCATAACGGGCATTTGCAGGTCAGAAACGATTAAATCAATATCAGGTTCAATCTCCAGGGCGGTCAGTACCTGCCGGCCATTGGTATGTTTCGACATGACCTCAATGCCTTCGATACTTGCTAAAAGCAAAGCAAGGCTGTCCAGTAAAATCCGATGATCCTCGGCAACAAGAATGCGCATAAAGATGAATATATTTCATTGATTTGCAAGATGATAAACTAATAGTTAATGATCAATCCCATAGTTACATCAACAAAAGCAAACAGGACCCTTATCCTCCGGGTATGTTAGATAACAGTTGTTTTTTTTGTAAAACTCCACCTTTATGCCGCGTTTTTCCCTCCCGAAGTTCTATGATTTTGTATCCTCAAATTCGGGGATATACGGTACAGGAAACGTAGACGTAAGTATAGTTTACCACCAGAGGTCTCCTTACCGCTCAGGCCATAAACAAACCTTTCTTCATTACAGGTGATTCTTTCATCTAAAACGTTTGCAGGCAATCCGATTTAAACGGATGTTTGCAGTCCAAACAACACAAAAGGCGTTCAACCTTTCATAAAGAAACATCTAAACACATGGACCATCTCTTTTCCGCCGAAGGCATTGTCAGTTTATTGACGCTCACCTTTCTGGAAA
This sequence comes from Arsenicibacter rosenii, assembly GCF_001870735.1. Classification (GTDB taxonomy): domain Bacteria; phylum Bacteroidota; class Bacteroidia; order Cytophagales; family Spirosomataceae; genus Arsenicibacter; species Arsenicibacter rosenii. The sequence goes on from NZ_MORL01000005.1 coordinate 109,676, forward strand.
TCGTTCTTGGTATCGACAACATCATTTTCATCTCCATCGCCGCCAATAAGCTTGCTGCCGGCGATCAGCCCAAAGCCCGGAACATCGGCCTGCTGCTGGCCATGATTTTCCGCGTAGTGCTCCTGTTCGGTATTTCGTACCTGATTGCCCTCTCAGAGCCGTTTACACACGTTGACCTGGGTTGGTTCAAAGCCGGCTTCACCGGCCAAAGCGTTATTCTGGTGGTTGGCGGGCTGTTCCTGTTGTATAAGGCAACCACCGAAATTCACCACAAGCTCGAAGGGCACGAAGAAACCCCGGAGCCCGGACAAACCGGCGGTAAAGCCACCATCTCGGGTGTGGTTACCCAAATCGCGATCATCAACATCGTATTCTCGATTGACTCGATCCTGACGGCCGTAGGTCTGACCCAGAATATTACGATCATGATCGTGTCCGTAATTCTGTCGATCGGTATCATGATGTTCTTTGCCGGCCCGGTCGGTAAGTTCGTCAATGAGCATCCGAGTATTCAGGTATTGGGGCTGGCCTTCCTGATTATGATCGGCTTTATGCTGATAGCCGAAGGGGCTCACCTGTCAGAAGTTGTTATTTTCAACTCCGAAATTGGTACAGTACCGAAAGGATATCTTTATTTTGCCATTGCGTTCTCGCTAATGGTCGAATTCCTGAATATGAAGCTGCGTAAATCGCAGAAACCAGTTCAACTTCACGGATACGAAGAGCAGGCGAAACGGGAAGGTATTCTCTAACTTTCGTGGGCGAAGAGTGGTGGCAGAAAAACCACTCTTCGTTTTTCACGTTTCACTTGTCATACATTGCCGCTGTTAAGCCAACTACAAGACATTTTAAACAGCCTCGGTGGTTTTCGGCCCGAGTTGTGGCTCACTATTGCCTTTTGTTCTATTCTGATTGCCGAGTTGGTATTGCTCCGCCTGAAAACCGCGCAAGTCCGCCTTTGGCTCAGCAGTCTGACCATCGTTTTTTTACTGATTGCCGGTTTTCTGGTCATTCAGGGCACGCGTCAGGGATTTTTGTTTCTCCACTTACTGTTCTCCGACGATCAGGCCGCTTTTTACAAACTGATCGTTTTACTGGCCGCTGTTCTCGTTATCGGCTACGATCAGCTTACGGATAGTCCGGACCGGAAAGACCGTTTACCGGCCGAATGGTATCCGCTTTTGCTAGCCACGGTTCTCGGGTCGTTTTTGCTGACGATGTCGGTCAACCTATTGTCGATTTATCTCAGCCTGGAATTAATTTCAATCAGTTCCTACCTGCTGACGGCGCTTACCAAAACCCGCAAAGCCGTCGAAGGCGGAATCAAATACCTGCTCTTTGGTGCCATCAGTTCGGCCATTATGCTCTATGGCATGTCGCTGTTATACGGCATCACCGGCACACTCGACATCACCAGCCCTGCCTTCGGCATTGAGCTGGCCAGGAACGAGCCGCTGGTAGTGGCGGCGGTCGGACTGCTCACGATGGCGGGTTTTCTGTTCAAACTTTCGCTGGTGCCTTTCCACGTCTGGACACCCGATGTCTATGACGCCGCCCCGATTCCGGTAGCGGCCTTCTTTTCAATTGCCCCAAAAGCGGCAACTGTGCTGGTGCTGATGCGTATCGTTACGGCCCTGCCCGATGCCGCTCTGGGCTTTGATATACAGAGCCCGCTGGCGTTTGTGGCTATTGCCAGCATTACGCTGGGTAACTTCTCGGCCTTGTGGCAGACCGACGCCAAACGCCTGCTGGCCTATTCCAGCATTGCCCAGGCCGGTTTCCTGATTGTGGGGATTGTGGCCCTGAACAAAACCGGTTTTGAAGCCACAACCTTTTACATGGCCACCTATCTGTTCATCAACCTGGCCGCCTTTTTCCTGATCGATTTACTGAGCCGGCAACACAACGGCCGCCTGGCCATTGCCGATCTGGCAGGATTAGGAGCCCGTCAGCCCCTGCTGTCCATTGCGCTGACAGTGGTTATGATTGCGTTGGTGGGACTTCCGCCCACGGTGGGCTTTACGGCCAAACTGCTGGTCTTTTCGGCCCTTTACGAAGCCTTTCAGGCTTCGGGTAATAAATGGCTGGCCCTGCTGTTTGGCTGGGGTCTGCTGAATGCCGTCATTTCGCTGGCTTACTACCTCAAAATTCCGTTTCTGCTCTTTTTCCGGCCATCGCCTGTTGAAGAGACACCTGTTGTAACGGTTTCACCAATAGCGACCGGCCTGGCTGTCGGCCTGGCCCTGCTGAGCGTCTGGTTTTTCCTCAAACCCGAGTCACTTCTCCAGTGGATCGCACGGTTTTAAATCCGGATCAGGCAAATACACTATTCAATCCGCATTCCAATAGTTGTATATTTGTGTAGACCCTCAAAGTGAAATACATGAGTGTAACAGAAGCATTTGGAGATATTGCCAGTCTGATTGCTCAGATGGCTCCAGAGAAAGTAATTAATTTGAAAGCCTCATCTACTATGTCCGCTCAGGTAGAGGCGTTAATTTCTAAAAAAAAGGAAGGTAGCATAACGCCGGATGAATCCGCTGAACTAGAACGATTTTTAGGGCTGGACATTTTCATCAGCCTTGCTAAAGCAAGAGCGCGGCTTATTTTACATCAATGAGACAATCTATTCCGGAAAAGGTTCGGCAACAGGTTGTATTACGTGCAGGTTCAAGATGCGAGTACTGTCGTATTCACAGTGATGATTTATTTCTGTCTTTTGAGATAGATCATATTATTCCGGTTAAACATGGCGGTAGCAATGACCTCGACAACCTTGCACTTGCCTGTCCTCACTGTAACCAACATAAAGGTTCCGATTTTGCGACTATTTTGGAGAATGATATTGTCCGCCTGTTTAATCCAAGAACAGACAATTGGGATGAGCATTATCAGGTAACTAACGGGCTAATCGCTTCTCACACTAAAATAGGGACTGCGAGTATAAAAATCTTCCGGTTTAATCATCCCGATTTAGTGATTTTAAGACAGCTACTAATCCAGTTAGGACGGTATCCATAAAAAACGGGCTGACCAATCGCTGCCGACCGGCCAACCCGCTCCAGAATGGGTGGATATATTATTCTTTCGGTTCCTTTTCCGAAGCCGGTACAATCGGGACACGGCGAATGTCAGCCGTTTGCTGACGGGTCTCCGTCAACTCCAGCAACTTCATGCCCAGCAAACCGCTCAGCGACCCGTCGGTTGAGCTGCCGCCGCTGCCGTTGATGACCACATCCGGAATGATGCGGATATGTCCTCTGGCAATTTCTTCGGTAATCTTAAAGCGCGTAAAGTTTTCTTCGCCCATGGCTTTCACCTGCAACTCGTAGGCTTCGGCAGTTGAGCGGCCAATGGCCAGAATCTTCTCCGCTTCGGCCGTACCGGTTTTGGCAATACGCTCGGCCTCGGCATCTGCATTGAGTTTAGTCGACTCGGCTTCGGCGGCCGCACGACGGCGCGTGGCTTCGGCCTCTGCCTCGGCGCGCAGCTTCGTAGCCTCGGCCTCCGCTCCTACCTGAAGTTTCATACTGCGGGCTTCACCCTCACTTTTCTTCACCGAAGCATTGGCTGTCCGCTCAGCAATTTCGACACTTTGCTGAGCCTTCACGATTTCGCGCTGCATTTCGGCCAGGGCTGTTTCCCGTTCATACCCCTGCCGTTTTTCCTGCGCCATCCGCTGTGTTTCGTAGGTTTTTTCTTCTTCCTGCGCCACCTTCCGGTCGGTCAGGGTTTTCATCAGCGCTTCCGGTGGCACAATGTCGCCGATCAGCGTATCAACGGCGTTTACGTTATAGATTTCCAATACCCTGCGGATGTGCTCCCGGGCCGATTCCTGCCGCTCTTTACGCGTACTGAGGAACGATATCACATCCGAATCCTGCGCTGAGTTCCGGAAATAGTTACCGATGGTTGGCTCCAGTACCTGCGACACAAGATTGGTCATGCTCCCGAAACGGGCAATTACTTTTGGGGCTTCATTAGCCGGAATATGGATAATCTGCGCCACGTCCAGATTGAACGGGAAACCGTCTTTCGACCGGACTGTGATGGTCGACAGGTTACGGTCAAGTGCGTGGGCTTCTGACCGGGCATTGGCCCAGTTCAGCACAAGGTTCGTGGTCGGCACTTCTTCGACTTTCATCGTGTATGTATTGACCGGATATTTGCCGGGGCCCAGCGGCTCCATCCAGACCCCGCGAAAGCCTTTCTGTACAATATTCCCGTGCTTAAAGGTATCGCCGGTCAGGTCCTCCCCTTCTTCACCGATATAGGAGATAACCACCCCCACATGGCCAATCGGGACCTGTGTCATCGGAATCTGTTCAATCTGTACGGCCCACTGATTGATGTAATAAGAACCCGCCAGAACTACCTGCGGCTGCAAGCCGCGATTACCGCCATGTTGTAAAAATGTGTCAATATCCTGAAAGTTATTATGTCCCTCAACCTGTTTTCCGGCAATCTGCCCCGGCATCAGCGGAGCCCCATCCAGCGTGGTAATAATGCCGACCATGTTTTCCTTAATGTCGGTCATCGGCGCCACCGTTACCGCAAAGGCATAGGTGTTGATGCGGTATGTTCCGGGCGTCAGTACACCGGTCTGGCGTCCTTTCTGCCCGCCACTCGCCAGAAACTGTTCGGTATTCTGGAAATTATCGCAGGGCACTTTCCGGGCCAGAATATTACCGGTAGGTAGTTCGGCCCCGTCATTCGCCAGTACTAAGCCGATTTTCCCTTCCGGTATCACCGTAAACGGTTCCATATCGACGCCATACTGCCATGGAAACATCCACCAGTATAAACCAGGCGCCAGCGTCTGCGCCTGATAACCGGCTTCGCCTTTCGTCGCGATAATCCGGCCGTCGGGTAACTCCCGGTTCGGGCCTACCAGCACGTATTTTTTCGTGACCAGACCAATCCGGTCCTGCGGGACAATGACCATCCCGAACAAAAAGCGTAATACCCATTTGTACAGCACAAGGGCAATAAGAATGACAGGCAACCAGATCAGGATGCCGCCAAAGGCTAAAAAATCCATTGTAATTGTGTTTGTGGTTTAGTTGGAAAATGTGCGCGCAACAATGATCAGTAATCCGGTGATTACTGTTTGAGCAAAAGCAAATTCGGCATTCGGAGAATCAGAAACGAGCCTGAGGCTCTGTGTTTTAGCGAGCGGCTACATCGGTGCAGGGCAGTTGTGCTTGATTGACGGATCAAAAGTAGCAGACCCGCCAACACACCTCCACGAAATTAGGATGACTGGCCCCCGTCAGGCCGGACTGGCAGCCGGGCCATGATGAATGGTAAACTACAGCGAGCGCGTTACATTGAAGAAAATACCGGTCTGCCCCTGCCGGTTAACGGAATAACTGAACCGGCCTACTACATTGTAGAACGTCACCACATCCAGACCGAGCCCTGTGCTATACAACAGTTTATTAGCCAGCCGGCTTTCGTACTGCGCCGCTACATTGCTGCGGATGTAGCCCAGATCACCGAATAAGGTCAGGTAAGCAGCAAGCGGCAGGGTATTAAACTGACGGACAGGCACCCAGGACAGTTGTTTACGGACGTTGAACAGCTGGTAGCGCAGGCTGTTCCGCATAAGGCCCATATGCTGCCCGTCTATAACATAGAGTTCATAGCCCCGCATCACATTCGGACCAATACCGATACCGCGTAAAGAGCTGTAGGGCTGCCGCTTACCGAGTGTGAGCTGCCCCTGTAAACCAACTCCATAATAAAGTGGCCCCCTTACCGGTAAAAAGCGGCTGTAGTCAGCATTCAGGCTGGTCACGCTCCAGTTGGCCCCGGAAAAAAGCCCCGATTGCCCTACCGATACCTGAAACACTTTCCCTCTCAACGGGTAAGCTACATTATCGCGCTTATCATAGCGATAGGTGTAACTGAGCGACAGATAACGCTGGTGATTATTGCCATCCAGATAGTAGCCGGGGTTTAGGCTGGCTACCGTATCGGCAATCCAGTTGCGGACATAGCGGACTTCAAACCCATTGTAATTGTAGAAGCTATTCCGGTAGGTTAGGGTAAAGCCGGCATTAAACCGTTCCCGTAACGTGCGTTCAGCGCGCGTATATACCCACTTATCAGCCTGCGTACGATAGGAAACGTCCTTGTTTGTTGAATAAGACAGATCGAAACGCATCCCGGTCCGCTGTGCCTTATCCAGATATGGCAGCTGGTAAGTCAGGGCGGCCCGCCGGGTAAACCCTGATTCAAGGGCTACATTCAGCCGGTCGCCGTTGCCGGTCAGGTTCCGGTGGCTCAGATACCCGCCATACACGGTCCGGCGCAGGTCACGCCCCCGCTCATACCACCACTCATTAAAATTCCGGTCGGCAATATCAAAAACGGGAAAGGCAAAGAGATACCAGCGTTCTTTCAACACCACTTCTACATCGACCGGCTGGATGGCGCCGGGCGGTATCACCGGCTTGTATTCAAAATCGGGATTGGTCACACAGGCATCCACATCAACGGTAACGAAGAGATTTGTGTTGTTGATATTGCGCTGGCTCCAGGTCAGTTTTTCCGCCAGCTGACTTACACGCAGGGTATCGCCCACGTGCACGGCCATTTCCCGCAGCACAATACGGGTCCGGGTCCGGAAATTACCGGTAAGCCTGACCGACCGGACAATAACCAGCGAATCGTTTACGGGCGTGGCCTGCCGGGTTTCCTGTACAATAGCCGAAACAGGTGTTGTTTCCTTTATACGTACGGTATCCGCCAACCCTCCAACCCTCAAATTCCCACAAATGAATAACGCAGTAAATAAAAGCATTTCACAAGTTACGTTTGGTTACAGTATTTATCAAAAATAACCTTTTCTTTAAATTTTAGCGTACTTTTTCTTTAAATCCTGCAATCAGGTTCGTATACTTGTTCAGTATTCTCCTACCTAACAATCTGTGAAGTTGTCAGCTTAGCTGTTTGAACTGCTTTACACCGTAAATGATGAAAAACAAACCCAGACTAACGTTTTGGCAAATCTGGAACATGAGTTTCGGATTCCTTGGAATTCAATATGGCTTTGGCTTACAGCAGGCCAACATGAGTCCTATCTTCCGCTACCTCAATGCCGATGAAGCTGCCATTCCGGCCCTTTGGCTGGCCGGCCCGATGACGGGCTTACTGGTTCAGCCGGTTATTGGTGCCCTCAGCGACCGTACGTGGTCGCCGCGCTGGGGTCGCCGGAAACCTTTTTTCCTGACGGGGGCAATCCTGACCAGTATTGCCCTGATCCTGATGCCTAATTCAACCCACCTCTGGATGGCTGCCAGTCTGATGTGGATCATGGACGCGGGCCTGAATGTAACCATGGAGCCCTTCCGCGCCTTCATCGGTGATAAGCTAAATGTAGAACAGCGGACCATGGGTTTTGCCGTACAAAGTTTCTTTGTGGGCTTTGGTCAGACCCTCGCGAACCTCATGCCGTATATTCTGCCCGTTTTCGGCCTGACGATGGTGGCATCGGGTAACAACAACATTCCCGACTTCGTACGCTACTCTTTTTACATTGGCGCCATTGCCATGGTCGGTGCGGTGCTGTGGACAGTCTATACTACCGATGAATATCCGCCGGACGACATGGCCGAATTTGAGCGCCAGAAGCGTGAAGGCGGCGGGGTTGCCGGTGCTTTCACCGAAGTGGTACACGCCCTGCGCGAAATGCCGTCTACCATGAAACAGCTCTGGTGGGTAAAGTTTTTTACCTGGTATGGCTTACCCCTTATGTGGCAGTATCTGTCACTGGCCATTGCCCGGCACTCGTTCGATGCAACCAGCACCAGTTCCCCCGGCTTTGCCGAAGGTACCAAATGGAGTAACCTTTGCTTTGCCTTATTCAATGTCGGCTGCTTCGGCATTTCGTTTCTGCTGCCCTCCATTTCAGACAAAATCGGCCGTCGTGCAACCCACGCGCTGTTCCTTGTCCTTGGCGGTCTGGGTTTTGTATCGATGCTGTTCTCGAATGACAAGAACATTTTTGCATTCGGCATGACACTGGTCGGCCTTGCCTGGGGTTCAATCATGTCGATGCCGTATGTCATGCTGTCGAACTCCGTTCCACAGGAACGGATGGGGGTGTATATGGGCATCTTCAATGGCTTTATTGTGGTGCCGCAGATTGTCAATATGATTACGATTCCGTTCCTATACGATAGCCTCCTGGGCAGCGATCCGCGAAATGCGCTCGTGCTTTGCGGTGTATGCTTATTTTTAGCGGCCGGGGCGTGTTTCCTGGTGAAAGAAGACAGTAAAAGCGAAAAAGCAGCATTCCCCATCGGAGCAGGCGGCCACTGAGAGTAATGGAAAACAGAAATTATCAGCTTATTGCTGTTGGTGAACTTCTGGTCGATTTGATTGGCCACGAGGTCGCCAACAGCCTTTTTGACACACGGGACTATCACCGCTATCAGGGCGGAAGCCCCGCAAACATGGCGGCCAATATGGCGCGTCTGGGCAATAAAGCCGCCCTTGTTGCCTGCGTCGGCGACGATAATCTCGGTACTTACCTGACCCAACGCGTCGGCGAAGCCGGTGTCGACACGCAGTTTATTGCCCGCGACCCGGAAGCGCCCAGCAGCATTGTCATTGTATCACGGACAAAAGGTACGCCTGATTTCATTGCCTATCGGGAAGCCGACCGCATGATCCGGCCGGAGCATATTCCGGACACATTGCTGGCTCAGGCGTCTATTTTTCATACGACCTGTTTTGCTCTCAGCCGGCAACCCGCCCAGGATGCCATTGTTGATGCGGCGCAACGTGCCTGTAAAGCAGGTTGCCAGGTAAGTATCGACGCTAATTACGCCCCAACGATCTGGCCGGACCGCGAAGGTGCCAAACGTATCCTGAAAAGCTATTGCTCAGCCAATGCGCTGGTTAAACTAAGCGAAGATGATGCCGCCCGACTTTATGGGAGTCCGCAAACGCCGGAACGCATCATCGGCGATTTTCACGACATGGGCGCCGCATTGGTCTGCCTGACATTGGGCGGCGATGGCAGCTGGGTTTCGTATGATTACGGAAAAGAAAAGGTCCGGATTCAGGCAAAGCCCATCGAGGTAATTGATGCAACCGGAGCCGGTGACGCCTATTGGGCCGGCTTTTTAACGGCATGGATCGGCGGCCGGACACCCGAGCAGTGCGCACACGCAGCAGCATGGGTTGCCGAACAAAAACTGACCCGGAAAGGTCCTCTGCCTACCGGCCTGCAGCTTCCATAATCCCAGCTTATCCCATGGCGGGTCCGCCGACAAAATGATGCTGTCGGCGGACCCGCCATGGGATACTTTACCGGTTATGCATTTACCGATTGTTCAGCCGGTTGTTTCTCCACACGGATTACCCCAACTGTGGCTTCTGTGCCAACGCTAGTAGCCGGCCTGACCATGCTCTGCTCAGCCAGCCACTTCTGAAGCTTTTTTGTGCTGGCTTTAGTCTCCCAACCATCTGGTAATACGAGCCATGCCGTACTTTTTTCTGCCAATAGACTCACAGATAGCCACACAAAATACACGAAGGCAGGAGCTTTACCGGTATACACGGCTTTGTACTGTGTTTTAAACCCATTCAGCTTGTTTTCCGGTACATCCGGCGAAGTGACAGGCGGTTGACTGATAACGATTTCAAAGCCTTTAAACGCTCCGTTCTGATCCAGTCGGGCAGGCCAGCGAATGCGCCATTCAAACCCGTCGTGATCTTCGGTCTGACGTTGCCGGATACGGTTCGTCAACCGTGCTATTTCCAGCTGTAACTTTTCCTGGTCCGCTTGCTGTGACGGGGTGAGTTGCTCAGGAAAGAGCAGGTTACCGGCATACCGCTGCCTATAAATCGCTTGTAAACGTGTTAGCCGGTCAAGCAGCGGCCGGTCAGCCGAGGCAGCCTGTGCCTGTAAATGCTGCCGGAATTCATCGAGTTGCCGGGCGATTTTTCGTTCGGCAGCGGCCGTTTCCTTACCCCGATATAGCTGCATCTGCTGCTGTAAGTGCTCCAGCCGCCCGCTCAGTTCCTCCTCGCCATATAACAAAGGCAATGATAAATCCAGTTGGTAATGTAATGCATGACCGCTTTGCAGTTGCCACGTCAGGCTGGGAAAAGCGGGCCACGTTATGCCTTTCCTTTTATCAGTTATGGCATACATATCCATCAGCAACTCCAGCGACAAACGGGTCAGGGCAATAGTCCGGCATGCATCATCCGGCACTACCCCGTACAGTATGGATGCCATCAGCGCCTTTTTAGCCTCAAACAAGGCTTTCCGGATACGTTGTGGCTCAGTATGCCGGTCAAACGGTTCTGTGAGCTGATAATACACCGGTTCGCCATCCAGAGTTGCCAGTTGTAACTGCTCATTCGCAATAACCAGTGCGTAGTGATGTAACGACTGCCCTTGTCCGTCGGCCAGCAGCCCCAGGGCATGCTGAGCCCGTACTAATTCCTGCAGGACTATTTGTAAAAAACGGCCTGAACCCGCATAGACATCACAAACAGACAGACTCCGGAGCACCTCCAGGGCATCAGACGCCGACACCTGCACCAGTTTTTCCGGCAGTTGCGAAAACTGATCCGTTGTCCAGCCAAAGAATTCGTTAAACTTCTTAAGCAGCGCCTCCTGAAGGGCAGCACGGGCTACTGCCCGACGGGTTGCCAGCGATGCCCCGGCTTCTTGCGCTACCCATGCTAACAGCCAGTCGATACCGGCCGCCGAAATAACAAACCGGTCATCTGCAACAACCGATGGTGGCATACCGTCAACAAATTCGCAGGCTGCCATGATCTGTGCCAGCTGCACAAGTGGCGACGCAGCGTCTGTTGCCGACAGAGAATGGCGTTCTTTCGGGTTGTTGACAGTCGGCGATGCTCCGGCATCTGCTGCCAGCAATGCCGGATGCATCGATTGCCAAACATACAGAACAGCGGTCAGATCATCGTCAGTCCGGATTTCACCCAACGCTGTAGGAACCGGTGCCCCGATAGCCGCCAGTTTACATTCCAGTGCCCGCAAAAAGAATAGCCGGCAAAACCACCTGGCAAAATCAGACGGTATTACCTCGCGGATAGCCGTCAGTGCCTCTACCAGCTCCGGATCGACCACGTCTCCCGGTGCCGGGCTTGTATAGAGGTTTCTGAACAACAAAAAGGCGCTCACCCAATCAGCCGTGTCGTCTTTCCGGCTTGACACCAGATCGCGCAGGTTGAGGTAGATAACCGGAATATCGGCCTGTATTTCGCGGATAGTCCTCGCAATCTCCCCATAGACCAGCGTTTCACTTTTCCCCTGCTGTTTCAGCTGAAAAATACGCCGGAGGCGCGGATGGTCAATAAAATAGGTCTGGATATCGTCCGCCTCAAACCAAAACCACGAAATGCCATCGGTTACGACCAGGGTTGCGGGCAGTCTGCCGCCGGTCTCCAGTTGCTCAAAACATGAGAGAATCAGGGCATGCAACGCCTTAACATTGGATTTCAGCGGTGTCATCATTTCGGCACCGAAGGCCCGCTTGACAACCAATATGGCAGGGGGGTCTTCCGGCGTAGCAGCCTCTGTCAGCAGCAATACACCGTTTGCATCTGTTTCACTTCGCCAGACTATGTCAGGTTGCATATCCTCAACGAAACCGGTGATGATCCGGCGCTGGAATAATTCCGTTTCGTCTTCACTGATCCTTGACACCAGTTTCCGGGCGGCTTCCTGAAATAAAGCAAACGCACCAGCCCGGGCGTAAGCCTGCCCTGAGGTGCAAAAAAGCTGTTGTACCGGTTTGCGAAGTGAAAGCCTCATGCTGTAAAATTACATGGAACCAACGAAGTTTTAAGCGATTTAGTGGCTGATAAACAGCAAACGCCCGACAATGGCCGGGCGTTTGAATCAACGATAAATCGTTGCTATTGTTTTCGTACCTGGATTAACTCAGGAACTCAAGTTTCAGTTCGTTCAGCTGGCTACGCAGGGAGGCATCCAGCTGTTCGTCGCCGATCCGGAGCACATATCCGCCGATCAGGTTCGGGTTTGTCTGCTCTTCCAGCTCAACCCCTTTCGCACCGGTCGATTTAGTTACGAGTGCCTTGAAAGCAGTACGCAGTTCATCCGTGAGCGGTACGGTAGTGGTTACTGTGGCACGCTTGATGCCTTTCGATTCGTCGTACAAACGAATGAACTGGTCAGCAATGGCGTCAACGATTGCCTCCCGGTTTTTACGGGCAACAATACCGAAAAATGCCATCGACAGCGGGTTAATACGCCCTCCGAAGACAGCGTTAACAACCTGATTTTTCTTCTCGCTGCGCACAATCGGGTTCTTCAATACCAGTGCCAGCTGACGATTTTCAGCCAACGTGCGTTTGAAGAACAACATGTCGTTCTGAATGTCTTCTGTCAGGCCTTTTTCCTGCGCCAGATCAAATAATGATTTAGCGTACCGGAATGCTACTGTAGATACAGCCATATCTTCGAAGCGCAAAATGCCTGGCGCCGAACAAGGAAATCCTTTATTCGCTGCCGGCCCCTTGCTTAGTTAAGTCTTGCGTTTGCTACTAAGTCCTGAACCAGTTTCTCCTGAGCCGATTTGTCGGCAAGTTCTTTACGAAGAACCTTCTCAGCGATGTCAAGTGAAAGCGTAACTACTTCTTTTTTCACCTGAGCCAATAATGCCTGGCGTTCGTTTGCCATGGCTTCGCGGGCCTGCTCCAGTACGCGCTGGCCTTCGGCAGCGGCTTTGTCACGGGCTTCAGCAATCATTCTATCAGCAGTTTCTTTGGCGCCGCGCAGCATTGCTTCACGCTCGGCACGGGCTTCAGCCAACAGTTTCTGATTGTCTGATTGCAGTTGGGCCATTTCCTTGCGTGTTTTTTCGGCAAGGTCAATAGCACTCTGAATGCTTTCTTCCCGCTCTTTCAAGCCACTGGTAATCGGTTTCCAGGCAAAGCGGGACAGGATAAAGAAGATGGCGAGGAATACAACTACCTGCCAGAAGAGTAACCCAATATCCGGGGTAAGTAAATCCATTGTATTTACGAATTACGATTTACGTATGAATGTCACAGATTTACGATTGCCGGCATTTACGAGGTAAAAGAAAACCTGCTCACAAACCGTTGGGCGTAAATCTTGAAATGCCTGTTCACTGGCTAATCCATATGAACAGGCAATTTCGGATTTTTTTGACGCTTGCGCCGACACCTAATGTAATCAGCACGTCAGTTGCCGGTTCGTCTGGATTAAGCCAGAGCTACCAGCAGACAGATAACGGCAGCAAACAGGGCCACGGCCTCGATCAGGGCCGCGATGATCAGCATGGCTGTCTGGATACGGCCAGCGGCTTCCGGCTGACGGGCGATGCCTTCCATCGCGCTGCCACCGATTTTACCGATACCCATACCTGCACCAATAGCAGCTAAACCAGCGCCGATAGCAGCACCTGTAACTGAAATACTACCTGTAGCTTCCAACAGGATAGAGAGCAACATAGCTAACATGCTCGTAATTGAATTTATATATAGTTGAACAAAAAAATGCGTACTGAAACCAGTGAGCAGATGACCCTGCAACAGGTCAGACGGCTCAGTGACCGTGATCGGCTTCGTGATGTTCTTCGATCGCACTGCCGATATACATCGACGACAGCAGCGTAAAGATGAACGCCTGCAGGAAGGCAACCACCAGCTCAATCAGGTTCATAAAGATGGTAAAGATCGCTACCAGCGGGCTGATACCCGAGGCAATGCCTGAACCACCCAGATTCTTCGCGATGAAGATCAGCCCTAACAAACTCAGGATGATGATGTGGCCTGCCGTGATGTTGGCAAATAACCGGACCATCAGCGAGAATGGCTTCATGAATACACCAACGATCTCCACCGGAACCATAACCGGCAACAGCGCCAGCGGGACACCGGTTGGTTTTACCAGGTGCATCCAGTAGTGTTTGTTACCGCTGAAGTTTACAATCAGGAACGTAATGACGGCCAGCGTCATCGTAACGGCAATGTTGCCCGTCAGGTTGGCCGCACCCGGTAACAGACCCAGCAGGTTGTTGACCAGAATAAAGAAGAACAGCGTCAGCAGGTAAGGCAGGTAACGCTCATACTTAGGACCGATATTCGGCTTAACCACTTCATCACGGATAAAGAGGATAATCGGCTCCAGGAATGACTGTAAGCCTTTAGGCGCTTTACCACGGTTTTGCTGATACCCTTTTGATACGGATGAGAAGATAACCAGCAGCAATACGGCGCTCAACAGCAGGGACGCTACGTTCTTCGTAATGGAAAAATCATAAACGTGTGCGTTGTGTACTTCTTCACCGGCCGCATTGACACGATGAATTTTACCGTGTACTAACTTATAGTCGTTGTAAATCGCGTCGTGGTCAAGTTTTGATGACGAGAACACTTCAACGCCACGGTCTTTGCTGTACAGAATAACCGGCAAAGGCAGCTTCAGACCATGCGCAAACTCCCATCCGTGGTCATCCCGGATGTGGTGCATAATCATATCCCCCACATTGAAACCTTCCTTTTTAGTTTCAGCGCCGTGGGCGTTTCCTTCGTGGTGTTCTTGATGTGTGGCTTCTCCCTCATGCTCGTGTTCCTGAGCGTAAGAAGAAACAAACGGACTGATTATCAGAGCTGAAACCAGTAAAACTTTATGAAGCAGCGAACGAATCATGATGCAATCGAAAGCGGTTTTACAAATCGCGTCGCAAGTTACGATTAAGACCGTACATTTCAAAGCTGGTATAAAATATATATAGTACAAGAAAGTCTAAAATGAAGATCTTGCGGTCGTCGAGCCCCCGATACAGAAAAAAACCAACGAACCCTACACTTAAGATCAGCCGGACAATAATGAATGTCATATAAAACCCGATGAACCGTTCGGGTTTACCCTGATTTCCAAGATCAACTAACCGGTGCATGAGAAACGAAAGACTGACGTAAAAGAGCAGCATTACTTTCCAGAGCGGATGTACAAACTGATTCCCGTAAAAGTACTCAGCTATAAAAAATACAAATGCGATAACGGCTGAGAAGATAACTGAACGAAGCATTATGGTAGTAAAAATGAATTCGCAACAATGAACACTGAACAATTCCGTGATAAATTATACATTATTCACCATTCTTAGCCTGTCATTGTTTTGGAAGCTGTTTTATAAAGAGATACAGTGACGTCCCAATAGCCGTCAGTGACAAAATTACGGTCCAGGCCGGAAACTTATTCCCTGACCATTCGTCAATCTTCATCCCGCCCCAGACACCTAACCCGATGGTGCCCAGCATCTGAAAAGCGATACTGCTGTATTGCGCATAGGATGAGGTTTTACGGCTGGCATCATCCAGCTTTTTGCGGACCTCACCCTGATCTGGTTTTTGTTCTTTATTTTCCATGATACAGGCTATCTGGCTGGTCGTTCGACCTTTATTTTGTTATTTTGGGTTTGGTTTCAATACGGCAAACCCATTCTGGTACGTTTTATGAATGGTGATTTTCCAACACGTGCACACCCGACCGGCCACACAGCTTGTAAAGGTCGTGTTTTTTATGTTATGTTCCCGGATGCGACGTCTCTATACTAACTACGTTTCTATCTACTTCGTTACGCTGACTGCGTTTATTGGTCTGGTTTTGGGGTTAGCCGGCTGTTCGCAATACAGCAACCGCTCCATGAGCAAAGGTTACCATAACCTTACCGCCCATTACAATGCCTACTTCATTGCCAAAGTAAAGATGGACGAAGTTGAAAAATTTCGTTTTGAAAACCGTAAGGAAAACTACAACCAGCTTCTGCCGATTCTGCTACCCGTTGATTCACTGGAAGCGCAGCCGATGCAGGCCCAGCTCGATGACGTGATCAAAAAAGCTTCGCTGGTCGCCGAACGGCACCAGAACAGCAAGTGGCTGGACAATGCGTATAACTTAATCGGTAAGGTCCGGCTCTATCGGGAAGATTTCCCGAATGCAGTCGAAGTATTCAAATACGTCAACACCAAAGGCACGGATCCGGATGATAAGCACGAAGCCCTCATTCTGCTCATGCAGACCTATACGGAAATGGGTGACTTCCCGAATGCGCTGAACGTAGCTGAATTTTTGCGGACCCAGCCGCTCAACACCGCAAATACAAAAGCCTTTTACCTGACAAAAGCCAACCTGCACCAGCGCAAAGGTGAATATGCCGTCGCGGCGGCTATTCTGGATGCCACGTTCCCTTCGCTCAAGAAAGGAGAAGCAACGGCCAGATTACACCTGGCGGCAGGCCAGTTGTATGACATGGCGAATCAGCCGGCAAAGGCAGCGGATCACTACCAGGCCGTGCTGAAAAACCGGCCGCTCTACGATCAGGCGTTCTACGCAAACATGCTTTTGCTGCAAAGCACCGACCCACGGCAGGCCGCAAAAGCAAACAGCACTTTTGAGCGGATGCTCCGCGACCGCAAAAACGAAGACCTGAAAGATAAGATTTACTATACGATGGGCCTGCTCGAAGCCCGTAAGGGGCAATACGACCGCGCTATTGCCTTATACCGGATTTCGATTCAGGAAACAACAACGAATACGGCCCAGATACCGTATACCTATCTGGAAATGGGTAAGCTGTATTTTGAGAAGAAACAGCAGTTCGAAACCGCACGGGCTTATTATGACAGCGCCCTCGCCCTGCTGCCGCAGCAGTCGCCTGACTTTGCGGCTATTCAGGGCCGTAAAAAGACACTGGATGACTTTGTCAAACACCTGACTATTGTCCGGACAGAGGACAGCCTCCAGCATCTGGCGGCGCTTAGCCCCGATGCACTCGAAAAAGTATTAAGCGCGGCCATTGCACGGCAAGCCAAAGAAGACGAAGCAAAAGCCGAACTGGCCCGCAAGGTTATTGAAAAAGCAACCGGCCAGTCAACCAGTGCCGGTATGAGTATGCCGGGCGCGACCAACTCCAACCTCGCGCCGGACCAGCGTTGGCTTTTGTACAACCCAAACCGGATGGCACAGGGAAAACAGGAATTCATGCAACGCTGGGGTAACCGGCCGCTGGAAGATAACTGGCGTCGTCAGACCAAAGATGCACCGAACGTTATCGCGGCGACCTCAGTAACGTCACCGGCAAACAACACGGCTACGACGGCTGGAGGTAACACTGCCAACCCCGGCCTCCCGGCTGAACTCGCCAGTAGTTTTAATAACGGACAGCCATCTGCGAAAGCCCGGCGCGATGCGATGTATGCATCCATTCCGTTTTCTGCCGAGGCCAAAAACCAGTCGAACCAACGGCTTGACGAATCCCTGTACCAGCTCGGTAAGATTTATAAGTTCCAGCTGAATCAGCCGAAAGATGCCGTGAAGACGTTTGAGAGCCATGCCGGGCGTTTTCCGGGTAGCCAGCACCGTCCGGAAGTGTATTATCTGCTCTATCTGACGAATGAGCAGCTGGGTATTCAGACCGATTGGCGCGACAAACTCCTGCGTGAATTCCCGAATACATCGTATGCACGTCTGGCTAATAAAAGCACGCGGTCAGATCAACCAACGACCGGCGCGGAAGCCATCGCGACCAAAACCTACACGGATATCTATACCCTCTACAAGTCCGGGAATTATTCAGAAGCATTGGCCCGCTCCGAAAATGCACTGGCCAGTTTTGCCGGTACACAGATTGAAGATAAGCTGGCACTGCTTCGTACCATGCTGGTTGGTCATGTACACGGTGCCGAAAAATTCCGGCAGGCGATTACCGAATTCATGCGTGATTACCCCGCCAGCCCGCTTTTACCGTACGTAAAAGAACTACAGACGACAGCCGACCAGACAACGGCTAAGCGTAAATAAGTATCCGGTCAGAAAAGTGGCAGCTTATTGTTTTTTTGGCTTTCTTGCCACTTTCTGATGTCGAAGTTTAATGTAACAGCCATCAATGATTGAACTCGCTCCCGGTCCCTACCGTAAGTTGATCCGACGCTTATGGCGAGGCACCCTCATAGGCCTCGGCATGCTGATTTTGTATATTCTGGCCGTCAGTTTTAACTTTTTATGGTTGTTCGGTGGTATGCCGAACCTGAAAACGCTGGAAAATCCGCAAAGTGAAATTGCCTCTGCCCTTTATTCAGAAGACGGCGTCTTACTGGGTAAATATTATACTGAAAACCGTACACTGGTTGAAATTACGCAGGTTTCGCCTAACGTGATTATGGCGTTGCTGTCTACAGAAGACGCCCGCTTTACCAAACATTCGGGGATTGATCCGCGCTCTATTTTCCGGGCAGCCCTGGGCTTTATTCCGTTTACCGGCAGTAAAGGCGGTGGCAGTACGCTTACCCAGCAAACGGCGAAAAACCTCTTTGAAACCCGTGGCGAGAAATATCGCGGCCTGTTAGGCCACATTCCGCTGGTCCGTACGGTTATCGAAAAAACCAAGGAATGGATTCTGTCGGTACAGCTCGAACGCAACTACACCAAGCAGGAGATCATGATGATGTACCTGAACACGGTTTCGTTCGGTAATAACACCTATGGTATCAAGACCGCTGCCAAAACCTATTTCAACAAGGAGCCATGGAGCCTGAATGTGCAGGAGGCCGCCCTGCTGGTGGGTATGCTACAGAACCCGTCGCTCTGGAACCCGCGCACACACGAAGACCGCGCCCTGCAACGGCGCAATGTTGTGCTGTCGCAGATGAAGAAATATGGCTTCCTGAACGAAGAACAATACATCAGCTATAAGGAAAAGCCCATTCAGCTGGATTTCAACATCGAAAACCAGAATACCGGCATGGCGCCGTATTTCCGCTCGGTGTTGAAACAGGAATTACAACAGTGGATCGATAGTTATAACGAGGCCAATGACACAGAGCTCGATCTGTATACCAGCGGCCTCCAGATCATCACTACGATTGATTCACGCATGCAGACCTACGCCGAAGCAGCCGTGATGGAAAACATGCGCGACCAGCAAACCAAGTTTTATGAACACTGGCGCGGCCGGAATCCGTGGGTTGAAAAAGACGCCAAAACCGGCAAATTCCGTGAAATTCCCGGATTTATCGAGTCGGTAGCGAAACGGACAGGCCGCTACCGGCAGTTGAAAGAACAGTACCCCGACGACGATGCGGCGATCTGGAAAGAAATGCGGCAACCGGTTAAGATGAAAGTGTTTACCTATGCCGGTAAAAAACATGAAAAGGACACGACACTCAGCTCACTTGACTCGATCCGGTACTACAAGCGGATGCTGAATACCGGCTTTATGGCCATGGACCCGCGCGACGGCCACGTAAAAGCCTGGGTGGGTGGCATCAACTTTAAATACATGAAGTTTGATCACGTCCGCCAGGGAAGGCGGCAGCCAGGGTCAACGTTCAAACCGTTCGTGTATCTGTCGGCGCTGGACAATAACTACATGACGCCCTGCGACCATCTGGTTGATCAGCCCACGACGTTTGCGCCTTACGAATTAGGCAACGGCCCGAAATCCTGGACGCCTAAAAACTCGAACGGCAAATACAGTTACCGCTCCCTGTCACTGCGCGAAGCCATTGGCCAATCCATCAACACCGTCAGTGCACAGCTGATAAAAAAAGCGACGCCCGAAACGGTGGTGAATTATGCCAAACGCCTGGGCATTTCCAGTGAACTCCTGGCCAATCCAACGCTTTGCCTCGGTACCAGTGATGTTTCTGTCTACGAAATGGTGGCGGCCTACTGCACCTTTGCCAACGGTGGTTATCGCGTAAAGCCCATGCTGATCTGGAAAATTCTGGATAAAGACGGCAACGAGCTGGCGAAATTCAACCCGGAAGCCAAGCAGGAAATCAGCGCCGACCGGGCTTACGATATGCTCTATCTGATGCGCGGTGCCGTCGAAGAACCCGGTGGAACGGCCGCAAGACTGCGTAGTCAGTATAAACTGAGTGAAGGCGGTAACGAGATTGCGGCGAAAACCGGTACTACCTCCAATTACTCCGATGCCTGGTTTATGGGAATGACCCAGCATCTGGTAGCTGGCCTGTGGGTCGGCGGTGACGACCGGAGTATTCACTTCCGGAATATTGAGCTTGGTCAGGGTGGCCGTCTGGCTATGCCCGCATGGGGCTTATTCATGCAGCGCGTCTATAAGGATCCGACGCTGCGGAAGTATAAACCGGAGCCGTTCCGTAAGCCTGACAAGTACAAAATCGACTGTGGCGGCTACTATATTGATTCGTCCCAGCGCTATGTACCACCCAAAGTGCTGAACTCCGAAGACGAAGATATTTTGCAGTAACTATTTTAGCCCGTCATTGGTTTTTAGTGAGAAGACCAATCCCATACGACCCCGGCAGATCGCCTGTTTATGCCCCATAAACAACGATTCCTGCCGGGGTTGCAACTGAATGAACCATTAAAAGCATTACCTATGCCGCCCTTTGATTATAAAGCCGAATTAGCCAGAATCCCACATGAGCCGGGTGTTTACCGCTATTTTGATGCAACCGGCGAAGTAATCTACGTCGGGAAAGCAAAAGACTTAAAGAACCGCGTCAGCAGTTACTTTGTCAAGTCGAACCAGCATGACCGGAAGACAATACGGCTGGTGAGCCAGATCAGGAAAATTGAGTTTACCATTGTCCATACGGAATTTGATGCGCTGCTGCTGGAAAACCAGCTGATTAAACGCTATCAGCCCAAATACAATATCCTGTTGCGCGACGATAAGACGTATCCGTTTATCTGCGTGACAAACGAACCGTTTCCGCGCGTGCAGACCACCCGCCGTATCGACCGGAAGCTGGGGACGTTCTATGGTCCCTTTGCTAACCTGAAGCCGATGTATACCGTACTGGAAATGTTCAGCCAGTTGTTTACGATCCGTACGTGTAACTATCATCTCTCAAAAGACAATATCGAAGAGGGTAAATTCAAAGTATGTCTGGAATACCACATCGGCAACTGTAAAGGGCCCTGCGAAGCGAAACAGTCGCGGGAGGAGTACGATAAAGACATTGAGCAGGTTCACCATATCCTGAAGGGGAATCTGAAACCCGCCCAGGATTACTTTAAATCGAAAATGCTGGAAGCGGCGCAGGAACTCGCCTTCGAACAGGCCCAGCAGTATAAAGACCGGCTTGATATTCTGCAGCGTTTTCAAAGTAAATCAACGGTTGTGAATCCGAAGATCGAAAACGCGGATGTATTCACGATTGCCTCGGATGAGTCATGCGCCTACATCAACTTTATGAAGGTGGCGAACGGCACCATCATCCAGACCCATACAGTTGAGGTTAAAAAGAAGCTTGACGAAAGTGATGCCGATCTGTTGACGATGATCATCATTGAGTTCAGGAACCAGTATGGTGCCGAGGCCAAAGAAATCATCACCAACATACCTCTCGAAGCCGACCTGAAAGCCGAAATCACCGTTCCGCAGATCGGTGACAAGAAGAAACTGCTCGATATGTCGCTGAAAAACGTGCTGTACTTCCGGCGGGAACGGCAGGAGAAAGCAAATGCCGAAGCATCGGCCAGCGCCAGTAAAAAAGACCGTGTGCTGATCCGGCTCAAGCAGGATCTGCAACTGAAAACCCTCCCCCGCCGGATTGAATGTTTCGATAACTCCAACATTCAGGGGACAAATCCTGTTTCGGCCATGGTTTGTTTTATCGATGGCAAACCGGCAAACCGTGAATACCGTCATTTCTCCATCAAGACCGTGGTTGGGCCTAACGACTTTGCCAGTATGCACGAGGTCGTTACCCGCCGGTATACGCGCGTTCTGGATGAAGAAACCGGCCTGCCCGACCTGATTGTCATCGATGGTGGTAAAGGCCAGCTCAGCGCGGCCTGTGAAGCTCTGAAAGGCCTCGATCTGTACGGCAAAGTCCCGATCATCGGTATTGCCAAGCGGCTTGAAGAGATTTATTTTCCCGAAGACAGTCTGCCGCTCTACATCGACAAAAAATCGGAGTCGCTGAAACTGATCCAGCGCATCCGGGACGAAGCACACCGCTTCGCCATCACCTACCACCGTGATAAACGGAGCCGTAACAGCCTGATCAGCGAGCTGGAGAATATCGAAGGCGTCGGCAAAAAGACAGCCGCCAAGCTGCTCAAATTCTTCAAGGGCGTCAAGAAAATACGGGAAGCATCCGTTGAGGAGGTAGCTGACATTGTAGGGGCTGACAGGGCGAATAAGATCAAGGCATACTTCACCAACATGGAACAATAGGCAAGAGCGGTAAATGCGGCAAGTCGACGGCTTTTAAGGGGAAAGTATCATCTGTCTTGTTAACACCCCTTGTTCATGAAACGATTTGCTGCGCTTACTGCGCTATTGATTACCCCGCTTATTGCGTTTACACAACCAAAGATTGACGTTAAAAAGCAATTTTCGATTGCTCAGCAGCACTATACCCGTATGCTGCAGACCCATACGGATCTTACCCGCTTCCCACAGTCAACAAATCCTGACGGTTCGCCCCGCGACATGAAATCGGATTGGTGGTGCAGCGGTTTCTTCGGCGGCTCGCTCTGGTACATCTACGAATACACCAACGATCCGAAATGGAAAGACGCCGCCCATACCTGGACCATGGCCGTTGAAAAGGAGAAGTATAATACACGGACTCACGATCTGGGATTTATGCTTTACTGCCCGTTTGGTAATGGGTACCGGCTTACTAAAAATCCGCAGTATAAAGAAGTTATGCTGACGGGCGCAAAGTCACTGGCAACCCGCTTCAATCCAAAAGTAGGGTTAATTAAATCGTGGGAGAAGCTGGGAAAATATCAGTATCCGGTCATTGTCGATAACATGATGAACCTTGAGTTTCTGTTTTGGGCAGCCCGTGAATCAGGGGATAAAACATTCTACAACCTGAGCGTTACACACGCCGACAATACACTGAAAAATCATTTCCGCCCCGACAACAGCAGTTACCACGTCGTTTGTTACGGCCCCAATGGTGAGGTGGAGGCCAAAGTAACTCATCAGGGCTATTCAGACGAATCGGCATGGGCACGCGGACAAGCCTGGGCATTATACGGCTACACGGATATGTACCGCGAAACAAAGGATAAAAAATACCTCGCTCAGGCCGAAAAAATCGCGGATTTTATCCTGAATCATCCTAACCTTCCGGCCGACAAAATTCCGTACTGGGACTTCAATGCCCCGAACATTCCAAACGAAGAACGCGACGCTTCGGCAGGTGCCATTACGGCCTCGGCCCTCCTGGAGTTAAGTACGTATACCGGTAAGAAAGGAAAGGTCTATTTCGATGCGGCTGAACAAATGCTGCAAAGCCTGTCAGGTGATGCCTACCTGGCAAAACCTGGTGAAAACAATAACTTCATCCTGAAACACAGTGTCGGTGCGAAACCGCTTAAATCAGAAATTGATACCCCGCTGGTTTATGCTGATTACTACTATCTCGAAGCCCTCCTCCGCTACCAGAAACTAGCTAAACGCTGATTACACGAATGAAAACGTTCCCCCGATTCACTCTTTGCACGCTTACCGGCCTGCTGCTTTTGGCGTGTGGCGGAACAAAAACCGACCAGAAAACGACTCAGACCATGCAAGCATCTCAAGGTACGTTCGGCCATGACGTCGCGTTCCTGAAAAGGCATCAGGACGTGCTGGTCCTGACTTCACCGGATAACGACTCGGCTCAGATAGCCGTAATCGGCGCATATCAGGGCCGGGTAATGACCAGTACGGCCAACGGAGCCGGCGGCAACAGCTTTGGCTGGATCAATTACAAACTGATCGAATCCGGCCGGTATCAGCCCCATATGAATGCCTTCGGAGGAGAAGACCGGATCTGGCTCTCGCCCGAAGGCGGTCAGTTTTCGGTATATTTCAAGCCGGCTGCCCCGTTTACGTTTGATGAATGGCAGACACCGGCTATTATCGATACCACGGCCTATACGCTTGACAAAGCAACCGGATCGGAGGCTGTTTTTAGTAAAACTGCTTCGCTGACGAACCATGCCGGTGTTACGTTTGATATCCGTATTGAGCGGAAGGTTTCCGTTTTTTCTAAAACAGCCATTGCCGGGCTGTTCCCGGATACCGATCTGACCGGAGTTAATGTTGTTGGTTATGAAACGGCCAATACGCTCGAAAATACCGGCGCAGACTGGCATCGCGACAAAGGGGTATTGGGCATCTGGATTCTGGGCATGTTTACGCCTTCTCCCAAAACCACCATCATTGCGCCTTTTACCAGCACCTATTCGGAGAAACTCCTGCTCACTGACACCTATTTTGGCAAGGTACCGGCCGATCGCCTCAAAGTACTGGATCAGGCCGTAATCATGCGGGCTGACGGTAACCACCGCAGTAAAATCGGGCTGGCCGGTCTGTCAGCACGTCCCTTTGCAGGTAGCTACGATGCCGGCAAAGGCGTATTGACGATCGTTCAGTATGACCTGTCTCCGACCGGTGATTACCTGAAATCGACCTGGGAGCAGCATAACGACCCATATGGCGGAGATGCGCTGAATGCTTACAATGACGGCCCTCTAGCCGATGGCAGTCAGTTAGGTCCGTTTTACGAGCTGGAGTCTAATTCGTCCGTTAAAGCGCTGAAAAAAGGCGAAACGCTAACCCATCACCATCGGACGTTTCATTTTGAAGGCCCGGCCGATAAACTGGCACCGATTGCCAAAGCCTTTTTGGGAGTAGACCTGCAAACGGATCTTAACTGGTAGAAACCGTATAAAGCAAAAGCCGGAAGCAGCAGATCGCTGGCTTCCGGCTTTTTTATGAGCAAATGAGACTATTAGTATTCCCAAAGACCGTGCTCTACTTCCATCAGTTCGTATTCTGTCTGGTATGATTTCAGCAGACCGTCGCGGTCTCCGAACATACCAATCAGGTCGTTATCCTGCGGGTTTGATACTTTGGTGATACGGCCGTAGAACAACCGCAGATCAAAGGCATCGGCCAGATTTTTGTGCTGCGCCTGGTTTTGCGGGTTATACCAGATAAATTTCTTAGGGTCGCTGCGGAACAGCTGGTCCAGATCTTTATACTTGAAGGTAGCCACCGGTACTTCCAGACCAGCCTGGTTTTTATCGGCTGGCAGGTAAAGCGTTACTGTCTGAATATCGTAGAACAACCGTGAACGTTTCCGGTCGAAAATCCAGTCTTCCTTCACTTCCAGAATGCTGAACTCGCGGGCCAGGTATTCGTTATCCGACGACATTGGCTTCGGAGCGGCCGCCGCCAGCGCTGCTGAATCAACAGCCGGCTTTGGTGGTTCTACCGGCTGAACCGGCTTAGCACCTTTTTTGCCTTTCGCGTTTTTAGCCGTAGCTTTTTTCTTTGGTGCCGGTGTACCCCAACCGTCATCAGCCGGTTTGGCTTCTTTCTTTGGTGTACCCCAACCATCGTCGGCAGCCTTTTTAGGATCTTCCTTCTTCGGTTTATCCCAGCCATCGTTAGCTGCGGCTGCACCGTCTTCCTTAAAACCGGCAGCGATTTCTTCGGCCGACAGGCCACCTGTGGCATTCGGCTGCACGAGACGCTGCTGGAATTTCTCCGGCGCCATCTTCGTTTTCACCGAATCGTTTTCGTAAGGTACCAGTAAGCCGGCTTTAACGGCTTCGATCAGGTACTTGGAAATTTCGTTATTCTTCGAGAACATCGACTGATTCTGCTTCTCCTTCAGGTCGATCCGACGCCAAAGGGTTTTCTTCATCATGATGTCGTTCTCGTTGATTGCCCGTACCGAAAGCGGGTTTGTACCATTACTGGCCTTCTCCTGCGCCACCGCACTACCTCCTGTCACCAGTAAGGCGGATACTACCGTTCCGGCAGCTACCGCTATCGTGTTGATTCGCAACATACGTTTCAATCGTTGATCTTGTCTGACTTTCATTTTCACTATTACAACGTGGAGTATGGGGTAATAGTATTTGATTTTTAAGATATTGAGCGGGTATTTTCATACCCGCTCAACTATATTATCAGGCTTAATACAAGCCCACTGACTGCATTGGACGGCCCATGGATACCTCGCTGATTTCGCCACGGAAATTCCTGCGCTGTACGCCATTTACTTCAATGATCAGACGGTCACCCGGCTGCGCTTCTGCACCAATTTCACCCAGAGAGCCTTGCGGGCCGCTAATTTCTACGGCTTTCACACGACGGGTACCACGCGCCAGTGAAATCGTCAGACCCGTTACCCGGTAATTAGCATCATCCGGCGAGTAGTTTTTGAAGCTTTCGTCGGCAATAGCAGCAACACGTACGTTACGGGCACTGGAAGCCGGTAAGCCTCTTGCATTATCCGCTTTCTGCCCGCCGACGTAGTATTCAATAGTCGGCTTAGGCACACGATTTACGCGGAAAGGCTCCGAGCCTAACCGGTTACCGGCGTTATTGATGTTCAGCATTACGTTGGCCGCACTAGGCACAATCGTAATCTTACCTTTCTGGCCTGATTCGATAACCGCAGCACCATCAGCGGTAAAGCTTGGGTTCCAGAGCGCACCTAACTGCGGGCTCTGTACACTCAGTTTGTTGGCACAACCTAAGTACAACGGAGGCAATGTACCGGTTTCGATCTGATACGAAGGTTTGGCTACGAAGTATTCTGCCTGAAGCGGTACCGTTTTCATACCGGCCGGCGTGTTGTAGCTGATCGAACCTGTCAGCACGCGGCGGGCCAGACCACTTTTGTCGTATGCACCACCTTGTGCTGTAAATTCAATAATACCTTTACCGCCATCCATCCGGACCGGTGCGCCGTTCAGGCTCATCCGTGGTGTAATGCCTGATGACGAAGCAGCCAGGAACATTTCGCCTTTGAATTTCGTACCGGCAACGACCACTTTCGATTCCATGCTCAACATCGCCGAAATCTGGTCGAATTTAACGTCTTCGGCACCTACTTTCTGGGCTAGGGCGCTCAGTGTTTCGCCTTCAATCCGGCGGATTTCCGCCTGTTTCTGGCTCAACACAGCCAGGGCTGCCGGAACCGGTGTCTGGGCAAAGTTCAGCTCAGCAAAATCCTTCGTACGCTGCTCTGGTGAGCGGCTCGCGATCGGATCGTCTTTGCCATCGGTAGCCAGTGACGGGTATTTCGTAGCCGAGTATTTACCCATGTTCTGCAGATAGCTGTCCAGGTTTTTCTGGAGCTGATACGCCGAACCATTCCGGTTAGGACCTACCATGATCTGCGCTACTTTTTCTTCTTCGCTGGCGTTTTTGATGTGACCGGTTTCGTCGAGGCCACCACCGGCTTCTTCAATGATCCGTTGTTTCAGCTGGTCGATTTCGCCGATGATCGCCGACGTGATCTGGCGGACATCACCGGCTTGTTTGAACACAGCAACGTCGTTCGGACGGTTACCGGCTTTTTCAACAGCCGCCTGAATACTTTTTAACCGTTGGTCGTTTGCCTGGTTGACAGCCCCCGTTGACTGCTCAAGGCTATTGTTAAGGACAATGAATTTTTCCAGAATGGCCGATGTGACCTGTAGGGCCAACAGCGCGGTCAAAACCAGATACATCATCCCGATCATCTTCTGACGGGGTGATTCTTTTGCACCTGCCATATACTATGGGTACTTTTCTTGGTGAAGTTTAGTGTTTTAACGATCAGCGTTTTAAAGCCGGAGAGGTCCTGCCCTAAAACGCTGTCACTTAATACCTTGCTTTTATTTCTGTCCGCGCATAGCAGTCAACATGCTGCCATAAACGTTGTTCAGCGAAGTCAGGTTACCCGTCAATTTAGACAGTTCATTCTTGAACTGCTGAGTATCCCGGCTGGCATCAGCCATGTTCTGCATCGCAGCTGACAGATTACCATAGAAAGCATTCATAGCCTTCAGGTGTTTGTTGGTATCCTGTAATTCCAGTTCATAAACGGCATTCAGCGCGCCCATGCTCTGTGTTACCTTCTGGAACTGAGTACGGTATTCTTTCGCGTCAGTTGTAGCGTCGGCCATGGCGTTCATTGCCGTAATGGCGGTACCATACGACTTGTTCATGTCAGAGATCGCCTGAGCGGCCGTTTTTACGTTCCGTGCGTAGTCGTTCGTCGCTACAGTAGCGTCGCTGATGTCGCGCATTTTGGATACGCTGTCTGACAGGCTACGGAAACCGGTGCCCAGTTTCTCGAATACGTCCGGCGTAATTTTCGCCTGGGCCAGCATCTGGTCCATGTTGGCTGTTAAGCCGTTAGCCTGTGGTGCCTGAGCAGCAGCCTTGCGGGCTTCGCCTTTGTAGTCTTTGGCCAATTCAGGATAGACGCGCTCCCACTCGTAATCAGATGAAGCAACAGGGAACAGGAAACTTTGTAAAGCATACAGACCGAAGATAACGGCTTCGATAATCAGACCCGCTGTCAGAAGCCAGCCGAGCGATGTAATATGCTGAATTTTGGCCATGGCGCCTAATACTACGATTGCGGCTCCGGCACTGTAAATGGTTGGTACTAGACGATCCCAGAAAAAGTTAGTTTTTCCTGCTGCCATGATGAAAGGGAAACTGTTAAAATGGGTAATTGATTGATTGTATGTAAGGAAAAATCTTAAGGCTTATTTACGACTGCTTCCTCCACGACCACTGCCACCTCCGCTGCTCTTACTGCTCTTGCTGCTGGCACTTGACCGGCCGCTGCTGCGTCCGCCTCCACGTGCCGATGCCGCACGACCTTCAAGGTTATCCATTACACAACGGAACCCGATGTAAGAACGTTTTGCATCTTCGTATTCGTAATAGCGCGTACCGGTTTCCAGATAGTACGCAATATCTTTCCATGAACCGCCGCGTACTACTTTGCGAGGCTCATCCGGATTCTGGTTGTCGGGGTTCATATCCCAGACAATGGCGTTGCTGTTATCGGCATAGGCATCGCGGCACCATTCGGCTACGTTACCCGCCATGTTATACAGGCCGTACTCATTGGCATTGTAGGCATTCGCCGGCGCCGTATATGGATAGCCATCGGCATCGAAGTTACCCCGCTGTGGTTTAAAGTTGGCCAGGTAGCAACCTTTACCGTTAGCTACGTATGGGTTACCCCAAGGGTACTTGGCGCCGTTTTTACCGCCACGGGCGGCCCACTCCCACTCAGCCTCTGATGGCAGGCGGAAACGAGGCGACTGGAACATACCTTCTTTGGTACGGTAATCGTTGTAAAGCGAAGTCCGCCAGTTGCAGAAATGCTGCGCGGCTTTCCAGCTCACACCAACCACCGGATAGGTGTCAAATGCAGGGTGTGTATAGTAATACTCCAGCATCGGGTCACCATTGTGATAAGTAAAGTCGTTTTTCCAGACAGTAGTATCCGGATAAAACTTCGTCATAATCTCTTCTTCTCCCAGAACAGATACAGAATCGGCAAGC
This sequence comes from Arsenicibacter rosenii, assembly GCF_001870735.1. Classification (GTDB taxonomy): domain Bacteria; phylum Bacteroidota; class Bacteroidia; order Cytophagales; family Spirosomataceae; genus Arsenicibacter; species Arsenicibacter rosenii. The sequence goes on from NZ_MORL01000005.1 coordinate 139,042, forward strand.
AGTGCATTGACATACTGACGATACTCATGGTTGGTAACTTCAGTGTCATCCATGTAGAATGAGCTGATTGTCACCCGACGGTTCATGTTGATTTGAGTAGCAGCAACATCTTCGTCGGCCTGACCCATGATAAATGAGCCAGATGGGATAAGAACCATTCCGTATGGAGTTGTCTGTTTCCAGCCTTTCCGGCCTTTGTCTGCGGTTACTTCACCGTTGCTAACTCCTACTTCGCCACTACCACCTTTGCCACCCCCAAACTTGGATTTGATAAAGCCGCAACTCTGCATCAGCAGAACCACTGCCGCGACCATTACCCCGCGAGTTGCGCGAATTGTCAACCAGTTGTACTTCATCTTTATTGGTACGTTAAATCCTTCTTGTGCAAGACCGAACTAAAAACGAAAATCAGTACGGTTATTGTATGCTATACTTTTTTATTGCAATAATTCCTGTGCAACGACCCGCTTCCGGCTATTGTCACCCCCTGTCAGTCAGCCCAATCACCTCAAAAATACAATCCACACTGCAAACAGCCTAACAATAATTCTGCCAATTTGTTGATAATCCCGTTTTTTATACCCAAAACCTTTATTTAGTTCCTTTTTATACTGACTGTGAAGTATTTGGGTCGTCAACGTACGAATAGCTTTTCTGTTTCCCTTTCTGTTAATAACGGAATCGCGGCGTCCGTACAATCGGCTTTTTACGGCCATCCGGCGTTGGTAAATTGTAGCTTACCATAATTTCATGCGATCCCGGGCTTTTGCCTATGTATGAATTTGTCGTAAAATCGAACGCATAGCCCAGCCGCAATGACTTGTTGGTCAGCAGATTCAGACCGATTGTTCCCGAGAAGGCATCTCCCTGCCGGTATGATGCTCCGATCCAGTAACGGTTATCATACGTAACCAGTAAATTGCCGGTAATGGATGACGCCTTCATGTTGGGCTGCGGATCAACAACGTATTGGTACAGAATCGACGGCTGTACATCCAGATCATAGCCGATGCCTAGCCGGTACCCGGCCGTTAGATAGGCAGTCTGGTTCTGGGGAATGATGGAGCGGCCGTTTTCCAGCGTGGCACTGGCTTTGTTGAGGTGAACCACACTGGCCCCGATCCAGTAATCAACTGTGTTATAATAGACACCGGCACCAATATCGGGCCGGGTTTCCATAAAACGTCCGGTCGGTATAAGCGGATCGGTCGGATCGGCAGGCCGGAGTTTGGCATAATCAATCCCGCGGGCATACAAGCCAGCCTGTGCGCCGATGGCTAAAGTACCTTGTTTCAGCGTAATGCGGTAGGCATACGATACCTCAGCGGCCTGGTTAATAAATGGCCCCAGCTTATCATTTAAGAGATAAACCCCTATGCCGCTTTTAATTTTATTCAGCGGTGTATTGAAGGAAAGCAATTGTGTACCGGGAGCGCCACCGTCATTATAGGTTGACTGATAGCCAGCCCACTGCGTACGGTGTGTTAACTGGAACCGGCTGACACCCTCCGAACCGGCAGCGGCCGGATTGTAATACAGCGGGTTAAACATAAATAAGCTAAACTGCGGATCGTTCTGGCCGTATGAAACATACGACACGCCAAGCAGTAAGCACGTAAAAACGTAAAGTATGCGCCCCATGTTCGACTTTTAAGGGATTGAGTTCGGGTTGTAATTAACGCAATTTAGGGATTCAGACCACTTTTTCCGCCTTACTTTTGCTCAGCCGTCTAAGTAATCCAACTTCCTGAGTTCCGTTAACTTCCAATTTTCATTGACTTATCTGTTAAACGCCAAATCTCTGAAATTATTGGCATAAAAAAAGAGGCCGAATCTCTAAAATCCGACCTCTTCCTTAACTCACTATCCTTACAGATTGTTGGCCTTTTTGATATATAACTCCAATGCACCGGTCATTGATGGGGCATTAGGCAGCGGAGCCTCAATATCAAGAATTAAACCAGCCTCCGTAATCGCCTTAGCGGTTGTTGGCCCGAAAGCCGCCATGCGAATGTCGTTTTGTTTAAACTCCGGAAAGTTATTAAACAGCGAGGTTACACCCGACGGGCTGAAAAACGCAATGATATCGAACGACTGAATATCGAGATCCGATAAGTCTGTCGACACCGTTTCGTACATTACTGCTTCAGACAGGTGCAGACCGCTGATATCCATAAACTCAGGAATATCGTTGTGCCGGATATTTGAGCAAGGGAATAAAAACTTCTCTGTCTTATGCTTTTTGATCAGATCAAAAAGCTCGACCGCCGTTTTTGTGCCCGAAAAAATCTTACGCTTCCGGATAACAATATACTTCTGCAGATAATTTGCCGTCTGTTCAGAAATACAGAAGTATTTCATGTCGGCCGGTACTTCGATACGGCCTTCCTGACAGATACGGAAAAAATGATCGATCGCATTCCGGCTGGTGAAAATGATAGCCGTATGCTCGAGGATGTTTATCTTTTGTCTACGGAAATCTTTATACGATACGCCCTGGATTTGAATAAACGGCCGAAAATCAATGGTGATGTTAAATTTACTGGCTAAGTCGAAGTAAGGTGATTTCTCGTCAGCGGGCCGTGACTGGGTTACCAGCACTTTGGAAACTTTTGTCAGCCGGCTTGCCGATGACTGCGTGCTTATTTCATTCATTGACAATACTTCTTTTGACGTTCAGAGTCGGATGCCGCAAAGGAAGTGCTCAAAGTGCAAAGCGCACCCCAATGAGCAAGGGCACTAATTCTACGATGCAAAGGTACGAAATTAAATAGAGACTTTTTACAGATGCTGCATTTGTAAATACAACGTAAAGTAATACAAGCCGTCCGACGTAGAAGATTACAAACGGAATTTGCAGGTAAGCACCTATCGAAGCCGGATCATGCATGTTGAAAACCAGCGCAGTAAGTATTATACCTATTGTGGGAAAGAAAATAGAAGAAGCCTGAAGAATTTTAAAATAATGTAGATTCGTTATACTCTCCAGACGATATAAACTACCGATTGCCTGAAGAGCAACGTATTTCCCCATCATTAATAAAAAAGCAATGCCACTAACCAGAAAGAAATCAATGATCAGCGACGGCAGCTGGCTTCCCTGCAACATAAGCGTTCGGGATGCAAAAATGTCGATATCCAGTCCCTGAACAAACATAACCAGAAAACCGATCACAAAGCTAAGATTCAGCGTAAAGGCAATGGTTGCCCGGTTTAACTGTTTGTTAATCACAAACTGCTCATCGCGGAGCCGTAAGACAAACAAATCATGCAGGCTGAAAAAGCTGAGAAACGGCCGGCGAAAGAACGTAAACAGGAAAGCATGCGTCCCAAGCAGAAAAATCAGTGCCAGCCCGAAAAAATCATCGTAGACCATATGCGGCCTCGGCAAAACACTCAGGTTATCGTCGCTCAGCACAACGGTCTTCTGCGTGGCTGACTTCGGATAAGCAATGAACGCCTGTTTGTTTTCGATACCGGGCGGGCCGTAAAGGGTCAGAAAAAGCTGTGGCTTACGATATACCCGATACAGGCTGTCGATGCTCATAACCAGCCAGTTGCCTGCCCGCAGTTTTTGTTTCAGTGCCGCATCCAGAAACACATAACAGTCTTCCTGACTCCAGACAAGCAGTTTGTAATTCCGGTTACTTTCCAGATCAATAAACGCACTGACGGAGGGTATTCCACTATGCTGCTCAACAATGAACGGGATATAGGCTTTATTGGCTTCGTCATATACCTGCCAGTCATCCCGGATGGAGTGTACCGGATAATAGCGTCCGCCAGGCCCGATGCCATTGCGTGTATTACCCGCCCCACGCCCGGTTTGTGCCGGTGATACCTGCCCAATTCCTAACACACACCAAAAAAGCAGCCAGATGCGCAACAGCATAGTTTTGAAAACGAAATCGGGGTGGTAAAACAATCGAGAGTCAGCGGGTTTCATCGTAACGAGTTGACTTTCGATTGCCTTACGGCCCCGATTAAAACACATAGTATGGTTATTATTTGCCCAATGCCTTCAGCATGGTTTCACCAATAAGCGCCGGCGAATCAACTACAAAGATTCCGCACTCGCTCATGATTTTCATTTTAGCAGCAGCCGTATCATCAGCGCCGCCAACGATAGCCCCTGCGTGGCCCATCCGGCGTCCTTTAGGGGCTGTCTGACCGGCAATGAAGCCAACAACGGGCTTGCGGTTACCGTCAGCCTTAATCCAGCGGGCTGCTTCGGCTTCCATACCACCGCCGATCTCACCAATCATTACGATGGCCTCCGTTTCCGGATCGTTCATCAGCAGTTCAACGGCTTCGCGCGTTGTGGTTCCGATGATCGGGTCACCACCGATACCGATCGCTGTTGTCTGCCCTAACCCTACTTTTGATAACTGATCTACTGCTTCGTATGTCAATGTACCTGATTTCGATACGATACCGATTGTGCCTTTTTTGAAAATGAAGCCAGGCATGATCCCTACCTTACACTCTTCGGCAGTCATTACGCCAGGACAGTTCGGACCGATCAGGCGAACATCCTTACCCTGCAGGTACGATTTAGCCGTTACCATATCCGCCGTCGGAATACCTTCTGTGATACAGATAATCACTTTAATACCGGCATCAGCTGCTTCCATAATCGCATCAGCCGCAAAGGCAGGTGGTACGAAAATGATCGATACGTCAGCTCCTGTAGTATCAACGGCATCTTTAACAGTATTGAATACAGGACGGTCAAGATGGGTCTGACCTCCTTTACCAGGCGTTACACCACCAACAACGTTGGTGCCATATTCGATCATTTGCTGGGCATGAAAACTCCCCTCAGAGCCGGTAAAGCCCTGTACAATAACTTTAGAATCTTTGTTAACTAAAACACTCATGATAAAGTCCGTAGATCGTTGGCGTTGCGTTTGGAAGCCTTTGAATTATATGCAAAAGCCGGGGCAAAAGTAGTAATTATCGCTGAACAGTGAACCTTAGAAGGCAGGATTTCAAATCGACATGCCCATAATTCGACATTTTCGATGGAAAATACCCGCCTTCTCTGTCCTTTTTTTCGAATTTATCCGGTAGTTTTTATTGACTCTGCTGCCGATAACTGTAACTTTCGGCATGATTCTTTCCAATGTCATTTCCGACGCCGTATTGGCTTGCACAGGTATTGGCGTTTTTTGGCATTACCACCAGCAAACCCCGATCTTTAACCGCTTGCTGTGGGGCTTCTTCTTTTTACTGATTTCGCTGACGGCCCTGGTAGGCATCTTTCGGTTTGCCGGTTTTGACGGTGTTATCCGGCTCCACGAGTCGGCACAGCTGCTGGCGGGCAGTTTAGGCGTCGTTTGCGTTGTAATGGCCGTATGGGCACTTGTCCGCCGCGTATCGCTGGGAATCATTGCCTTTGCCGTTTCGCTGATCATCGGTTTATTCCTTTTCTTTATCCTGCTGCTCCCGCAGGTGGCTCCGTTTGCCAAAGTCGTGGCATCGCTGGGAATTCTGATTGTGATGCTGCTGGGCGTCTATGGGCTGCTACAGCGCGACATCCGGTCGGTCTGGATTATTGCCGCCGTCATGATTATGGCACTGGCCACCAAAACACCGTCGCTCCCCCGGCCGATTAACCCTGTCGATTTTTACCACTACGCCCTGGTATGTGCCTTGCTCTGTTTTGGTAAGGCAACCCAGCGCATTGAATAATTTTTCCGGCGACCGGTGTTGTTTGTGAGTTTCTGTGTAATTGCCGTCCGGCATTACCTAAGCACAATTCACAAATGAACGCGCCCATTGATCTCCAAAACCCTGCTCAGGCTGCTAAAGCCATTAAACTACGTTACGTCAGCGATACAATGCCCGGCATTCTCCGCCAGCGGGCCAAGGACCGGTTTATCTATGTAAATGCCAAAGCGGAGCCCGTCGATGATGAGGCAACGCTGGAGCGTATCCGTAAAATGGCCCTCCCGCCCGCCTGGGAACATGTCTGGATTTGCCCTACCCCGAACGGGCATCTGCAGGCTACCGGCATCGATACAAAAGGCCGTAAGCAATACCGCTACCACACCCGCTGGAATACCATGCGGAGCGAATCCAAGTTTACACGCATTATTTCCTTCGGCGAGAAACTGCCGCTCCTGCGGAAACGGATACAGGATGACTTACGCCTGCGGACACTTTCCAGAGAAAAGGTAATAGCGATTGCCCTGAGTGTGATGGAACAAACGCTGATCCGCATCGGTAATGCCACCTATGAAAAAGAATACGGCTCCTATGGGCTGACCACCCTGAAAAACCGACATGCCAACGTGGAGGGTAACGCCGTGCGATTCAGCTTTAAAGGGAAAAAGGGAATTTATCACGACATCACACTTCGCGACCGCCGCCTGGCACGCCTCGTCAAAGCCTGCCGTGATATTCCGGGCAAGGAGCTGTTTCAGTATCTCGGTGATGACGGCACCCGCCATAGTATCGATTCCGGCATGGTTAATGCCTACCTACAGGAGACCATGGGTGAAGAATTTTCGGCCAAGGATTTCCGGACTTGGGCCGGTACGGTAAATGCACTGCGCCTGCTGATCGAACTGGAACCTTGCCAGTCAGAAACAGAAGCGAAGAAAAACGTGAATACCATCCTCGACGAAGTTTCGCACCGGTTAGGGAATACGCGGACTGTGTGCCGGAAACATTATGTTCATCCGCAACTGCTGGACGCCTACGAATGCAGCGATCTCAACCCTTATGTCAAACAAAAAAAACGGTACCGGCAAACCGAAGCCTATGGGCTCGATGGGGCCGAAAAATTGTTGCTGCGTTTTCTGAAAGACAAGCAGCCCGCCTGATTATAAGGTCAGAAAAAAAAATTCACCCCGGTATTGACATTACGAAGACTTTCGTAGACCTTTACTACGAAATCTTTCGTAGATACTATGAAACCAACAGATGCTGAACTGGAAATCCTACAGGTACTCTGGTCGAAAGGCCCGAGTACCGTCAGGCAGGTCCATGATGAACTTACTAAAACACGGGATGTCGGCTATACGACTACGCTGAAGCTCATGCAGATTATGCAGGAGAAGAGTATTCTGGGCCGTACGGAGGAGGCCCGTTCTCACGTTTACCACGTCCTGATCGGTGAAGAGGAAACCCAGAAAAGCCTGCTTGACCGTTTTGTAGAAACAGCCTTTCGCGGATCGGCCACGAAACTGGTCATTCAGGCCCTCGGCCAGCATAAAGCCAGCCGCGAGGAACTGGACGAAATCCGTGCGCTGCTGAACGAGCAGCTCAATCAGAACTCCCCTGACTAAACCTTAAACACATTTCACTAATGAACATGCAGCAGTTTTCACACCCGGCAGTCTGGGCCCTTGGCTGGATGCTGGTCCATGCCCTCTGGCAAGGGTTTGCCCTGGTTTTACCCGTGGCGATTGGTTTCCACCTGCTCCGGAAACGCAGTGCCCGTCTACGCTATAACCTTGGGGTTGGTACATTACTGGTACAGGTTATCGTATCGGCCGGTACATTTCTGTATTACTACTGGCCGCTCCGGGAAATGCCGGCCGCAACCGGTATGCCTACCGGATCATTCCCTTATACCTTCTCGCCAACCATGCAGATTCAGGCTACCCACATGCCATGGTATACCCTGTTACAGCAGTTTGTGGAGGCTCATATGCCCGAAATTGTGGTTTGCTGGCTCATTGGCGTGGCGGTATTCATGGTCCGGCTGGCCGGGGGCTGGCTGTATCTTCAGCACCTGAAACGTACGGCTTACCAGATTACGGATCAGGCAGTACTCGAATTAGCGGTTGCCTTGCAGGAGTACCTGGGCCTGACACGAGTCATCCATATTGCCGAATCGGCGGCGATCCGCGTCCCGATGGTCATTGGTATGATCAAACCGGTGGTTCTCTTGCCGGTTGGCCTGGTCAACGGACTTAGCCTGCGCCAGGTGGAAGCCGTTCTGGCTCATGAGTTCGCCCACATCAAACGGGCTGACTTCGCTATCAATATCCTCCAGTCGGTAATTGAAGTGCTCTTCTTTTTCCACCCTGCGCTGTGGTGGTTATCGGCCCGCGTCCGCGAAGAGCGCGAACTTTGCTGCGATGATATTGCCATTGATGTATGCGGGGATGCCCGTATTCTGGCCCGGGCACTGGCCGATGTGGAAGAGTTTGCGCAGTCACCGGCACTGGCCATGAGCCTTGCCTCCAACCGGAAACAGTTGCTGCACCGGGTGCGCCGGATGCTGGGTGTGCCGGTGAAACCGTTTATCTCCAACCGCAGTCTGGCCGGTCTGACCCTGGCAACCATCCTGCTGTTCAGCGTTTCGGTATACGCCGTTCAGGAAAATATAACGGATGAAACCAAACCTAAAGTGACGAGCCGCCCGAAGAAAACCGGAAAAACCGAGATCGTGTTTTCGGACGGGAAGCAACTGGAATCAGTTATCTGGAACGGGGAAACGTTTTCGCCGGAGCGTGTAAAGAAAATGCAGAAACTCCTGAGCGACCTTGAAACCGGTGCCATCCAGCTCACAAGCGTACAGAATCCGGAAGAACAGGAACTGCTGGGGAATTTGATAGAAAGCAGTCGGGGTATGGCAGACAGAACGCTTACACTAACCAGTGGGCTGGAAGGCTTCGCCTCATCCGGTGTCAATATCCTTGCCGGCAAACTTCCCGATTTTACAGCCGTTCAGATAACTGATTCTGTATTAACAATGAATGGCTGGGCCAAGGTTACAGACTACACTATTTCACGGGATTCGGTTCCTGTAGAAGTAACATCAAAAGAACGCGCCCTGATCGACCGGAAAATTCAGTATGAGAAACAGTTGCAACGGCAAACGCTGAGTGAGGGCATGATTGACAGTCTCCGGCAGGCTACCGAATCACTGCACCGACAGATGGAAGCCCTGCAACGACAACAGGAACGGGAAAACTTTAAGCTTGAGGAATTTCAGCGGAAGGAGGAACTCCTGCAATGGAAGAAACAGAAGCTGATGGAGCAGCGGGCAGCTGTCATTGAGAAAAACCGGCGCTCTCTCTACGCGACGAAGCAACAACTCTCTGAGGCCGATCTGGAAAAGCTGATGCGTGATGGCGAAGCAAAGATCAAGGAAAGCGAGGCGCAGATTGAAGCCCTGAGCAAAGACATGGAAAAGCTGCAGCAGACGCAGGAAGAGGCACGCCAGCCTTATCAGAAACTGGAGCGTCAGATGGAGCAGCTCGAACGGCAGCAGGAGGAATTGATGCGGCAGCAGGAACGGCATTTTGAAGCTTTATCACGCGCAGATGCACACCTGTCTGGTTTTGGGTATGTTGTCACGCCCGGCAACACCGCCCGTGTACCGCGCACGCCAAGAGCCGCCAGAGCTCCCCGGGTACCTCGTGCTCCCCGCGTCGTAAGCGGTGTGCCGACACTGGCTACGCCACCGGAACCACCACATGCGCTAAGTCCGGCCGCTCCACCGGAACCCGTTACCGTCGAAGGCCATCTCCTGCCCCCCGACCCGCTTGACCCGATTACCATTGAAGGGAGGCCGGCTCCTCCACGGATTCAGAAAGCACCGCGGACCAGGACTAAGTGGAAGCGCGTACCAGCTCCAGCCAACGTTCCGAAGCCTGAAGAAGATTGATTATTAATGGATAATGAACAATGGATAATGACAGTCGCCCCTTACTCATTATCCATTGTTCATTATTCCTTAATTCCCTCTTACTCAATCTCGATCACCACATCTTTTGTCAGCGGATGAGCGACGCAGGTAAGCACATAACCGGCTTTCAGCTCTGATTCGGTCAGGCCATCTTCTTCGTCGAGTTTTACCTTACCCGACGTACACATACCCAGACAGGCCGTACACATGCCCGCCTGACACGAATACGGCAAATCGATATCCAGCTCCAGGGCTGCTTCCAGAATGGTCTGATGGGGCGCTACCGGAAACTTATATTCGCTGCCTTCGTACAGTACCGTTACTTCCGGCGTACCACTGCTTTCTTCTGTTGTATTTTCAACGACCTCGCCAGGCGTGGGAGCCGCTGTCAGGAAGCTTTCTTTAAATACACGTTCGGCTGAGACGCCGAGTATGTTCAGGCCACTACGAACTTCGTCCATCATACCATCCGGGCCACACAGATAAAAACTGGCTGTCTGCCGCTCTGAAGCCGGCATATCTTCCAGCAGTCTCACCAGCATGTGCTGATTTAAACGGCCCGACAGACCATTCCAGCCCGCTTCAGGCTGACTCAGTATGTGTGTGACCTGAAAGCGATTGACGCCATATGCCTGCTCCATAGCATCCAGATGGGCCTTGAAAATAATCGACTCCTGATTCCGGCTGCCATAAACCAGCCATACTTTACTCTTCGGTTCGGTATGCAGAATCGATTTGGCCATTGAAAACAAGGGCGTAATACCACTCCCCGCTCCGATCAGTACCACCTGCCGGCTGTTGCTGCCGTCAAGTTTCGGAACAAAGGTTCCCATTGGTTCCAGACTTTCCAGCACATCGCCCGGTTTCAGACGATCCAGCAGATAATTGGAAACAAGGCCCCCCGGCACCCGCTTAATGGTTACTGACAGCGACACATCTGTATGCGGCGAGCTCGACATGGAGTACGAACGGCGCACTTTCTGCCCGTTTACCGTCAATAGAAATGTCAGGAATTGTCCGGGCTGGTAGCGGACTTCTTCGTTGATCGGATGCCAGAAGCTAACCGTTACAGCATCCGGCGTTTCACGCGTAATATCTTTTACTTTCAGAAAATAACGACTTGCCATAATTGACGCGATGCAACATGGCCTCCATGGCGCATGTTGTGCTTAGTAATTGAATAGTGAGGTTGCCTATGTAACAACGACCTACCCGGTGTAGTTTGTAAAAAGAAAAAATTATCCGTTTCGGGAGCTGATTTGCCGGTGATACCTCACCAGTCCATCGCCCGGCGCTTTCAGAATATCGCCCATGCGACAGCTGTTACCGGTTACTTCATCCCGCAATATCTCCGCAAAATACCAGGCAATTGACCCCACAAAATGTACCGGCCAATCGGCTGCTTCAGGAAAAGGCTTCACATAAATAGTGAGAAAATCACGGAACGCCTGCCGGACCAGCTGCTGTACGTAAGGGTGTGTCAGATGCTCGGACAAGAACGGCGTAAACGCCGCAAAATACCGGTTCGGGAAGGGTTTCCGGTAGGCATTTTCGAGCAGTGTGGCGCGATCAAGCTGATACTGCCGGTCGAAAACCTCCCGCAATCCGGCAGGCATCCGGTGCTGAAAGGCATCGCGGACCAGCGTTTTGCCTAGATAGCCGCCACTGCCTTCGTCGCCTAGCCAGAAGCCAAGGGGTTGTCCCCAGCGCACGATCTCATGGCCATCGTAACAACAGGCATTCGAACCCGTTCCCAGAATACAGACAATCCCCTGTTCCTGCCCGGCAGCTCCTCTTGCCGCACCTACCATATCACTGGCGACCTCTACAGCCGTCAGGCCCGGAAACAACGTCCGCAGGGCCGTTTCGACCGTTCCGCAGGAAGCCGGGCTGTTGCATCCGGTGCCGTAATAAAAAATCCGGCTGACGCTTTCCGGATCAATTGACGGAATCAGTTGTTGCCGCAGTTTTGTAATAATCTGTTCCGAGTCTTCGAAATAAGGATTAATCCCGTCACTAATTACCTGCTGCGCCGAATCAGGGGTTGCCAACAACCGCCAGTCTGTTTTAGTTGATCCGCTGTCTGCTAGTAAAATCATATGGTTTCAGTCCCTCTTTCGCTTATGAAGTAAGTTCATATACGAATCGGGGGTATCGTTCGTTTATAGATATGCATCAGGCCAGCCGGCCCACTGCCGTAAACCGACCGAAGACCTGTTCCGTATGCGGGGCATCGGCCAGTTCATCGGTTAAGTCCTGCCCGGCCCAATGTTCATAATGCCTGCCATTACGCCAAAGCCTTGAGCGGCTCACATCGTAAATGATGCCGCGACAGGCAATCCAGATTTCTTCACGGTCTGATCCGTTCCGTAAAGCAAGCTGGGCGCGGGTGTAAACCGGTAATCCGTTCAATGTTCTTTTATTAATTTAGCAACACTCGTCAGCAAATCGTCGTAATAAATGACAGTTCATCCCGTCAAATATCCGTCTTACGCTGACTCCATTTGCGAATGCACACAAATTTACTGTATCTTTAACCACTTGTGTTACGATTACTAACAATCATGAAAAAGACCTCGCTTGTAGCCTTTTCTTTATTAGTGGGCTTATTCGTCATCATGTCAGGGTGCAAAAAAACGCCGACCCCACCTGTATCTGAGCGGATTGCTAAAGCCTGGACCGCCCGCATCGTTGACGAAAACCAGACAACTGTTTACACGCGGGGAGGTACCAACAATGTTCGCCCGGGCTATTCAAGTTTTAAAATCGACCTGAGCAGTGCCACAACAGCTACATTAGTTGAGTTTGACGGCAACCGATTTACAGGACAATGGTCTGTTCCGAGCGACACCCGCCTGGTACTGAGCAACCTGAATCCACAGCCAACCGGCACCAACGGTACGATTGAATTTACTATCAACAGCCTGAGTGATACTGAGCTGAAATTGACCCGTACAACGGCCAGCCAGAAAACAGGCGGTACAATCAACGTCTATACGCTTTCGAATCCGTAACCGGAAACGAACATATTTTCTTCCCGAGCCGTTTCTTTCAGGAACGGCTTTTGTTATTACCATCCGCTCAGCCAGAGCGATTCAGCATACTTATGACAGATTTGAAAGAATTGGGCGAATTCGGCCTGATTGACCGGATACGGCAGGCAACGCCCCCGCCGGTTCACTCCGAAACGATCCGGGGTATTGGCGATGATGCCGCCGTTTTTGACTTTGGCGGCGACGAGTTCGGCCTTATTTCGACGGATATGCTGCTTGAAGGCATACACTTCGACCTGACCTACGTCCCACTGAAACATCTCGGTTTTAAGTCGATTGCCGTCAACGTGTCCGACATTGCTGCAATGAACGGGATTCCAACGCAGGTAACGGTAAGCATCGGCATGAGCAGCCGCTTTCCGGTCGAGGCAATTGATGAATTATACGAAGGTATCCGCGCAGCCTGCGACGCCTATAAAGTTGACCTCATAGGTGGCGACACAACCTCTTCCCGGACCGGTCTTACGATTTCGGTTTCGGTACTGGGCAAAGTACCTAAAGACCTGATTGCGTACCGTAATACGGCCCAACCCAACGATGTGATCTGTGTAACCGGCGACTTAGGAGCCGCCTACATGGGCCTGCAACTGCTCGAACGCGAAAAACAGGCTTATATGGCCGATCCGAACATGCAGCCGGAGCTGTCGGAAGAACGCTCCTATCTGCTCCAGCGCCAGCTTCGTCCCGATGCCCGCACCGACATTGTTCACGAATTACGGGACATGGGCCTGCGCCCGACGGCGATGATTGACGTTTCTGACGGGCTTGCTTCGGAAATTATGCACCTGTGCCGGCAATCCAATACCGGTGCCGTTATTTTTGACGAAAACGTCCCGATTGATGATCAGACGCATCTGGCCGCTACTGAATTTAAGATCAGTGCGCTGACGGCCGCACTTAACGGCGGCGAAGATTATGAACTGCTGTTTACCGTCCGCCCGCAGGAGTTTGACGTGCTGAAAAATCATGCCCGAATCACTGCCATTGGCTATATGACAGCCGACCCGAGTCAGATTATTCTGTCGACCCGTGCCGGACAGCATTCACAGCTCCGTGCACAGGGCTGGGGGCATTTTTAAGTGATTGATAAGCAAAGAGCGGCCTATTGGGCCGCTCTTTGCTTATCAATCACTATTCCGTAAAAATCGCCAGCCAGGTCTTCATTCCCTCCACATAATTCCCGAGTCGCAGGTTTTCGTTTGCCGCATGCTGGTTATTGTCCAGATTCACCATCGGCACGTGAATGGCCGGAATGTTTAAGGTGCGTAGGAACGGCACAATCGGAACCGAGCCGCCCGTCATCCGGATCTTGATCGGATCACGGCCAAACGCCCGCTGCATGGCGTGGGTCAGCCACTTGTCTTCGATACCGCCGAAATCGGTCCGGAACGGTAACATCGCTGCTTCACCGGATTTCATCTGAATAAGCTTCGGGTACTGCGCCCGCTCGGCTTCCGTTGGTTCGTGGTCAATCACCTGATAGCCCCGTCGTTCGATATGCTGCCGGATCAGCGCTTTCAGGCGCTCAGGGTCCGACTCAGGTACCAGCCGCAGGTCAAGCTCGGCAATAGCTTTATCCGGAATAACGGTTCCGGCCTGCTTCCCGACGTTGGCGCTCGACAAACCACGGATGTTCAGCGACGGATATTGTAATGCCTCCTGATAATTCCGGCCCACTTTGTCGGGTGCGGCAAAACCCAGTTTCTGCTGGATTTCGGCCGGATCGTCGGGTACGGCCGCGAGAATTTTCGCAGCGGCTTCATCAATAGTAACACCGTCGTAATAGCCAGGAATCGTCACCCGTCCGTCTTCGTCTTTCATACTTCCAAGCAGCTGAGCCATCCGGAGAGCCGGATTCGGCGCATAATTCCCGTAATGACCACTGTGCTGCGCCCCGCGTGGGCCGTAGGTCGTGAGCGTAACCGTTGCGATGCCGCGGCAACCATAGACCAGCGTCGGCTGGTTTGACAAATGCCGGCCTCCATCCATGATCATCATAAAGTCGGCAGCCAGCTTGTCTTTATAGGCCAGTACAGCATCGGCCAGGTACGGCGACCCGATTTCTTCCTCGCTGTCCAGAATCACCTTGATGTTGTACCGGAACGGGATTTTCTCCGCCTGCATGGCTGTCAGTGCACTCAGCAGCATCACAATCGGCCCTTTATCATCCGACGACGACCGACCGAAGATACGCCAGTCGGGATCATATTTCGACTGAAGTATCGACCAGTCGATTGCTTCCCACTGACTACCCTCTGCCACTTTTTTCTTCAGTACCGGCTTATACGGCGATTCCTGCTGCCAGTCGGCGGGGTTTACCGGCTGCCCGTCGAAGTGCATGTAAAACAGCAGCGTTTTCAGCTGGCCTTTCGGTGTGACATCAGCTTTATGTTCTGCAAATACCAACGGATGACCGCCTTTTGTCGGCAACACCTCTACCGCAAATCCACGCTGCGCAAAGGCCTGCTTCAGCCAGTCGACATTGGGCGGGATGTGCGCATCTATGTGGGCGTTATTGGGCAGCGACAGGAAGTTGAACAAATCGCCGTACGACTTACGAACATGCTTCTGCGTGATCGTTTCCAGTTGGTCAGGCGTCAATGACTGAGCATGCCCCAACCGGGCAAGGCTTGTGATGAGTGTCAGGCTAAACAGCAGTTTTTTCATAGTACCTTAAAAATAAACGTATTTTGAACTTCTGCTATGTCATTCTTTATTTTCGTGTACCTGCACACCCTTTTTATGCATGCAGGTACACACAATCACGGCTTTAGTATCGTCTTTCCGATGGCGACCTTTTCAATGTCGGCACGGTTCATGCGTTCAGGCCGCGAGCCGCCGTCCACAAATAACTGTGCCTGATCGTTGGCATGCGGATTCATGAAATAGCCCGACTGACCGGTTGGCAATACACTGCGGCCCGCTTCCGGCTGGCTGAAATCAACAATCCGGCGTAAGGCAGGGCCATAACTCACTTTGTATAATCCGGTTGAGTCCATCGGGAAATCCAGGTTGTTGATGGTATTACGCCCGCCAGGTGCTGATAATGGCCCCACGCTGAACCATTTGCCAATCACCGGCAAAATCCCCAGCGGATGCTTGTGTTCGACCGTATGGACACGCTCCCATTGCCAGTTGGCCACATCACTCCCCAGTTGCTTTTCCAGAGCCGCAGCAGCCTCATTCAACGAAGCGGTAAAAATCAAGGCCCGCGTTTCTCTGGCCGGGGTTTTCCGGTTATCCCACCATGGCGAGGCATCGTTGCGGAACCAGTGCGGCATGTTGCGTTCCATATTCATGTTATGCTCGAAGGCCTTAAAGGCTTCTGCCCCCAGTTCATCTTCTGCCGTATTCCGCAGAATCGTGTAAATAAACTTGTAATACATTGCCGGCTCCACATCTTCGCGGTTATGACGGCCGTTCCATGCAGCCAGCTTCTGCGCCATGGCTGCGGCCAGCGGAGTAAGCTTCTTTTTATCTACTACAGGCAATATGTCGTGGATGAGCGACGCACTGACGGGCGAGGTCACGTCGTTGATTACATTCCGTACATCGGCTTCAGTCCAGTCTTTTTTCGAGGTGCGAATCAGCTGGTCAATGCGCCGGGCACGGTCGCCGGCTACATAATACCCGGCGACCAGGCCATTGCCCATATCGTCGGGCTGGTTATTGGCAGTATACAATACGCCGGACACGGGGTTTAAAATCTGCGGGTTCAGGTCGAAACCGACCCATCCCTGCGGATCGTCTTTACCGGTTGAGCCATCCAGAATCAGCATCGGGTTTACACCGGGCGCACGTTTCGGTAATTTCCCCGCTGCCCACCAGGCAATATTACCGGCAGTATCGGCCCACATAATATTCAGACCGGGCGACGTCAGCAGGGCAGCGGCCTTTCTCGCTTCTGCTGCATTTTTAGCGTGCGACAGGCCATAAAACATTTCCAGACTCCGGCTCGGAAACTGCTGATAAATCCACCACAACGCAATCGGTTCTTTTTCGCCGTCGATTTTATCAAATGAACCGTTCAGAATCACTCCGTGCCGCGACTGCTTCACCGGCAGCGTTACGTCGGCTTCGCCTTTTACCTTGATGATTTCCTTGCGGACAGTCAGGTTTTCCCAGCGGTCTTTATACCACACCTGGTCCGGGTTGGCCGGATTGGCCTTTTCGCGGAAAAAATCGGCATCATCGTTTTCAAACATGGTCAGGCCCCATCCGCCATGTTCGGAATGGCCCAGTAACGGTACCGGCGAACCGGCCAGGAAATTACCATAGAACCGGAAGCCGGGGCATTCGAGGTGAGCTTCGTACCAAACCGATGGCTGCGCAAAGGCAATGTGTGTGTCGTTAGCCAGAATCGGTTTACCCGATTTCGTTTTCTGTCCGCTGATTACCCAGCCGTTTGAACCATGGTAGGGCGGAAACGGTGCCTCTTTTTCCAGCTGTGTCAACTGCTCACTCATCTGCATCAGCGACCGGGCCGCCAGAATATCACCCGGTTTTGTCTGTACCGGAATTTTAGGATCGCCCTGTTGCCATGTATTCAGGACATCATTAAAATAGTCGGGGCCCAATGTCGACCGGATCATCGTTGCCATGGCTTCCGTCCGGAATGCGTCGACAAACGTATAGCCCATATAACCGGCGATGATCTGCATATCGGTCAGCGTAAACTCCGCTTTAGGAATACCGGCAATCGTAAACTCAACGGGTGTTTTGCCCTGCTTAATATAGGCATTAATGCCTTTCAGATAAGCATCGGCCGCTTTCCAGTGCGGTGCATCCGGATTTTCCCGCCGCAGCGAGTCATTGCTCCATTCGGCATGTTTACGGAAACCGAGCGTCCGGAAAAACCGGTCAGAGGGTAAGGCCTTAGGACCGAAGAGTTCAGCCAGCCGGCCATCGGCCAGCCGCCGGATCATTTCCATCTGAAACAGCCGGTCCTGTGCATGTACGTAGCCGAGGGCGTAAAACAAGTCACCTTCGTTCTGTGCATAAATATGCGGTACAGCATAGTCGTCGTATAGTACTTCGACAGGTGCCGACAGTCCTTGCAGAGTTAACTCGGCGTTATAGTCAGGATTTAAGCTGCGCAGCCAGAGCCAGATACTAAGGCCGGCAAGGATAAGCAACAAAAAGAGTGTTATCAGAATTTGTCTGAAAATACGCATGGGAATTTGGTAATAGTATGTGATGATTACCCGTAAAAATAGGACAAATTACAGACATACTTTTCATATCATCCGGTGATTCCGGCAATAAGCTACAAAAAAAGCCTCTCCGGAATCCGGAGAGGCTCTCAAATTGGTGTCGTAAACGAAAATTAGAACCGGAAGTGCGAGAACGCCTTGTTGGCTTCGGCCATACGGTGCGTATCATCTTTCTTCTTCACAGCTGCACCTTCACCTTTTGAAGCGGCAACGATTTCAGCTGCTAAACGGTCAACCATAGTTTTTTCGCCGCGTGAACGAGCGTAACGGATAAGCCATTTCATGCCTACCGAGACTTTCCGATCCGGCCGAACTTCAGTAGGTACCTGGAAGGTAGCCCCACCAACGCGACGACTTTTAACTTCAACTGAAGGCATTACGTTGTTCAAAGCCTTTTTCCACACGTCGATACCGTTTTCGTTGGTACGTTTCTGTACAACGTCCAGGGCATCATAGAAAATAGAATAGGCCAGGCTCTTCTTACCTTCGAGCATCAGGTTGTTAACGAATTTCGTTACCAGAACTTCCCGGAATTTCGGGTCTGGTAAGACATATCTTTTGGGCGGTTTTGCCTTTCTCATTGTGTCTTCAGATGTTAATCTTACTCTGCCACCTGTGTATAGGGCGGGCAGTTAATTCATTTTATTTCTTTTTACCTTTTGCCGGAGGTGCACCTTTGCCACCTTTAGCCGGAGCCTGACCTGGCTTAGGACGTTTTGTACCGTATTTAGAACGGCTTTGCAGACGACCGTTTACACCGGCAGTATCTAACGCACCACGAACGATGTGGTAACGTACACCCGGAAGGTCTTTCACCCGGCCACCGCGCACCAGCACGATTGAGTGCTCCTGCAGGTTGTGGCCTTCTCCAGGGATGTAGGCGTTAACTTCTTTGCCATGTGACAAACGCACACGGGCTACTTTACGAAGCGCCGAGTTTGGTTTTTTAGGCGTCGTTGTGTACACACGTGTACAAACACCCCGACGCTGAGGGCATGCATCGAGCGCCGGTGATTTCGACTTCCACACCAGCTTCTCCCGACCCTTACGCACTAACTGTTGTATGGTAGGCATTATAAGAATTGATTGATAATTACAGTCTTATCGAAAATTGAGGTGCAAAGATAGGTAAACCTCCTTGAAAATCAAAACATTTCCCGGATCATTTCTTGCTTTCTACCTGAATTCTGGCTACGCAGACATGCCCTGTCCCTGGTTTTGGCTAAGTTTTAGTAACATAATGTGCGATATTGACGTTAGCCCTTACATATGGCCCTTTCTAAATGACAAATCGTTATTTTGGCCGTCAATACCGTTAGTCCAATCATTCCTCTATACTTGTGAAAAAAGCTGTTTCGACAATATTGCTCATCATACTGGCACTTGTCCTGCTGGTGGCTGGCTTCGTCGTTGTCATCGCCACAACCGGCTGGGGACAGCAATTAGTCACGCAACAGGTCAATAATTACCTGGCCAAAAAACTAAGCTCGCCATTCCGGATCGGCCGCGTTTCCTATCATATCCCCGACTATGTAGCCCTGGAAGACGTACTGTTTATTACACCCAAAGGGGATACCCTGCTCTCCGGACAACGCCTGTTTGTTGATCTCGATATGTGGGGACTTACCAAAGGACGCATTCAGCTCAATCAGATCGATCTGGAACGGGTGCGGTTAAACATTACCCGTACGCTCCCTGATACTACCTTTAACTTTCAGTATCTGGTCGATGCGTTCGATACGGAAGAACCCGGCGAAAAGGTCCAGAAAGCGGATACGGCTGCAGCCCCGCTTGATTTCAACCTGGCCGCCGTTTTCCTGAAAGACGTACGCATAAAATACAAAGACGATGTTGCCGGAGCCGATGTTAATGCGTCGGTGGATAGCCTCAGGGCCAATATGGATAAAACGATTCTGGATAAATCGGTGTATCATATTAAAAACGTTACGGTTGACGGGTTAACGGCTAAGGCCCGCATTTATCCGGGTTTACCGGATACCGAAGAGCGTGACCCTGACCCCAGTGATACGCTTGATCTGGGGCTGGGCAAATGGCTGATCCGGCGGTCTGCCTGGGATGTGCAGGTTGATGAGGCCAACTTTCAGTCAAGAGGTCAGGTGGGTACACTGGCTATGGAATCAGACTTTTTTTACCTGAACGGGCAAAAAATCGGTATCCGCTCCCTACAACTCAGCCATTCGGATATTGCTGCCATTCTGACCAAACCGGTTACAAAGCTGCCCCCTATCGCTAAAACAACCACGGCACAGAAGAAAGAAATTGTCAGGGAAGCGAAGCAGGAAGCATCTACTGATCCGGGTTGGTCCGTTGCGCTGAAACAGTTACAGCTGGCCAATAACCGGCTTCGCTTCGATGATCAGACGCAGGCCCGCCAACCCAAAGGTCTTGACTACAGCCATCTCGATCTGACCGGACTTTCGCTGACCGGTCAGGCGATCTCGTATACACCCGACCGGACTTCGGCCCGTCTGCGGCAGGGAAAGTTTCAGGATAAAAGCGGTTTTGGCATCCAGCGGCTCGATGCAGACGTGATTTATGCCAATACAACAACCTCTCTGACCAATTTACTGGTTCAGACCGGTAAGCCCGGCCAGAAAGCTTCGGTGATCCGGGATAAAATGGTATTGCGATATGATTCCCTTGGCCAGCTGAGTATACCGTCGCAGGCCAGCCGCGTCAATGTCCAGGTCAATCTCCGGCAGAGTGCCCTGGCAATTAATGATATTCTGCAGTTAGTCCCTTCGCTGAGTACGACCCCGCCGTTTGCCGGCAATCAGGGGGCAACGATCAATGTGAACGGCACAGTTACCGGAACGCTCGCAGCCCTCAGTATTCCGGTGTTTGATATGTCGACCCTATCGGGCACCCGGCTGAAAGCGGCCGGCCGTCTGACCAATGTCATGGATACCGACCGCATGGGCGTTGACCTGACCATCTCAGAAGCGACTACCCGCCTCGCCGACATTAAAAAACTGGTGCCGAAAGGCGCTCTCCCCGATTCAATCGGTATCCCGAATCAGCTGCGACTAACCGGTCACCTGAAGGGATTACTCAATAATTTAACCCTTGATACAAAGCTACAGACTGATTGGGGGACTGCCAGCTTCGATGGTACGCTGCAAGGTTTTATGGCCGGCAAAAACCAAAGTTATCAGGGCACGCTGCAATTTGCCCGTTTCGACCTGAACAAATGGCTTATGAGCCAGCAGTATGGGCCGGCAACAGGCCGAGCAACGGTAAATGGCCGTGGGATTGACGTTAAAACCATGAATACGTCGTTTCAGGTTGTCATTGACGAAGCCACTTACAACAAATACCAGTACAGCAAACTACAGGCTGAAGGACGCCTGGCGAATGGCAATCTGGTACTTGATGGAAACCTCGACGATCCGAACGCACGGGTAGCCCTCAATACGCAGGTAAATCTGAATACCGAATACCCGAGCATCAACGGTACGGTCAACATCGCTAATCTGGACGTTACGAAGCTTAATTTTTATAAGGAACCGCTGTCGATGCGCGGGAACCTGGTCATTAATATGACTTCGACTGACCCGGCAAGGCCAATCGGTACTATTCAGGCACAAAATGCTTTGGTACGTTACCAGGGGCAGGATTATCCGATTGACTCCCTGTATCTGCGCGCCAACGCAACCGGGGAGCGCAAAGAGGTGGTCGCAGCCATGCCATTCGGACAGGTGACGCTGAGTGGCCTCTTCGCCTATGACCGCCTGTATGACATCATTGCGTCGGAAATCGGCCGGTATGTTTCACTGCCGCAGCTGGCCTACAAACCGGTTACCCCGCCCTATGACTTTAAGGTCGATGCCACAGTAAAAAACCATCCGCTCATCAAAGCCTTTGTGCCGGAGCTGACACGGCTGGACCCGGTACGTTTGCAGGCCTATCTGGACAATACAAAAGATACAACGTTCTCGGCTACGATGGTTGGCGGTGTGATTGAATACGACACCATGACCGTCGATAATCCGCGCCTGAGCCTGCGGGCAGTTAATAACCAGTTAACCCTGAATGGTTCGCTGAGCGGCCTGCGCAACCAAAGTGTTCAGCTCAAAAAAACAGAGGTTAAGGCTACTGCGGCCAATAACCTGGTGCGGTTTCAGGTAGCGACCAAAGACTCGGTTGACACCGACCGCTATGGGGTGAATGGTCAGGTAGCCATTAATAAAGACACGTACAAGGTACAGCTGGATCGCCGCGGCGTACTGGTAAATTACCAGCCATGGAGTGCTGATACGTCCGGATTTGTGCAGTATGGCCCGCAAGGTTTATTAGTTAACCGTTTTGCCCTACGCTCCAGTAATCAGTCGGTTGAAGCGAACAGCATTGAGCAGTATCCGAATGCACCAATCCGTGTTACACTGCGTAACCTCGATTTATCGAATCTGGCAAAACTGGCGAATCAGGATACCACGCTGGCCAGCGGTAAAATGGATGGTACAGTCATTGTCCGGGATTACATGGGAGATTCAGAGCTTTCGTTCCTCGGTAACCTCTACGTGGATAGCCTGAAAGTGATGGACAAACCACTTGGGAACCTGACAGCCCGCTTCACGAACCAATCGGATCAAAAAATCGGCGTGAATACTACGCTGGTTGGCCCGTACAATAATGTCCAGGTGAACGGATTCTACAATCCAAACAACGAAAAACAGGCACTCGATCTGAAGGTAAACCTCCAGCGGCTGGATGCCCGTACCATTGAAGCATTCAGCTTCGGTGAACTGCGGCAGGCGCATGGTCAGCTGACCGGTAACATGGACATCAACGGTTCGCTGACAAAACCAACGATAAAGGGGTCAGTGGCGTTTGATACCGTAGCGTTTAACATCAAACAACTGAATGCTACTTACCGGATCGATCAGGAGCGTATTCTGTTCGACGGACAAACCATCACGCTCAACAACTTTGATGTCCGCGATACGTTAGGCCGTGTATTGACTACTAACGGAACCGTGGTCCTGAACGAACTGCCGGATGTGAGCTATAACCTGAACGTTACGGCGAAGAACTTCCTGGTGCTTAATGCCGGCCGGAAAGATAATGACTATGTGTACGGTAATGCGGCGATTTCCACTAACCTCCGGATTCGTGGTAAAGGCACACAGCCGGCCGTAACAGGCACCATCAAGGTTGACCGCGAAAGCAAAGTAACGCTGGTTCTGCCCGATGAGACACTGGACGCCAACGAAGCCCGTCAGGTGGTTACGTTCATTGCCCCGGGCGATACGCTGGCCCTGAACAAATACCTGCAACCGGCCAAAATCGATACCATCCCACGGATTGCGTTTGAGCAGTTGAGTAATGCCAATATTTCGCTGAACCTGGAGGTAGACGACAGCTCGGAATTCACCATCGTTATTGACGAGCGTAACGGTGATAACCTGCGGGCCCGTGGAAACGCCAATCTGAACGTTACGCTCAATCAGGCCGGCGAGGTGCAGGTACTTGGCCGCTATGAGGTGACCGAAGGGGAATATGACCTGACCTATGAGGTGTTGAAGCGACAGTTTGCCATTGACAAGGGCAGTTATATCACCTTTACCGGCGACCCCTTGAAGGCTGACGTCAACATCACGGCAATCTACAAAACGCAGGCTTCGCCGGCCAATCTGATTGCCAATGAATCGTCTGGCCAAACCAGTGCAGCAGCCCAAAACCGCATTCCGTTCAACGTTGTGCTGAATATGCGCGGCAACCTGTCAAATCCGGAGCTTAGCTTTGACATTACAACGCCTAAAGAAGCCGGCAGCGTAGCTATCGATCCGAATACAAAACGGGATATCGACAATAAACTATCGACACTCCGGCAGGATCAGTCACAGATCAACAAGCAGGTATTTGCGCTCTTGATTCTGAACAGTTTTATTGCCGAAAACTCATCTAACTTCTTTTCAGGTGGTTCGGGAGGTGGGCTTGATGCCGAAAATATTGCACGGACCAGCGTCAGTAAGCTGCTGACCGAGCAATTAGACCGCTTTGCCTCCAGCATTATCAAAGGGGTCGACGTTAATTTTAATTTGCTCTCGTCCAGTCAGGCCAATACCTCTTCGTTAGGTGCTACAGGTACTCGTACTGACCTAAACGTCGGTCTGTCAAAACGATTTCTAGACGGTCGGTTGTCTGTTTCGGTTGGCCGTAATTTTGAATTAGAAAACAACACGGGCATTAACCGGAACCCCAACGAAGTCTTTGACAACTTATCTGTAAACTATAACCTCAGCAAAGACGGGCGCTATATCTTACGTGGTTACCGGCAAAATCAGGCCAGTGCCTCCAACTCTACACAGGGGGTTATTTACGGATATGTTATTGAAACGGGAGTCGGATTTATTATCACTGTTGATTTTGACACCCTTAAGGAGGTTTTTAACAAAAATAAAGCCTCAGACTTATGAGAATACCTGCGCTGAACTCCATCATCAGAAGCTTTATTTCAGGCGGTCTGCTTATTTCTTTATATGCCTGTAATATTGCCAAACACTTACCGGCGAATGAACGGCTTTACGTGGGCACTGATATTTCCATCAAGGCCCATCCGAGTGTTTCCAAAGACGAACAAAAAGCATTGAAAACCGGACTGGAAGATCTGGCCCGGCCACGACCGAATAAGACGCTTTTCGGCTACCCGTATAAAGTCGGGCTTTACTATTTACCGGGAGAACCCCGGAGCGAAAACGGGTTCAGAGCGTGGTTCCGTAAAAAGCTGGGAGAGCCGCCGGTATTTGCCAGCTCAAAAGCAATTAATTCGAACGCAATCGTATGGGCAGCTTATCTGGAAAACGAAGGTTACTTCCGTTCCAGCGCGACAGGCGAGCTAAAAGAAAGTGGCTATAAGGCAAAGGGTGTCTATACGGCTACCATCCAACCCCGATATTATATTGATTCCGTTACGTTTCTGGTTGATTCAAGTGATGCGCGCAAAGCACTTTACTCCGGTTCACCCCGTACGGTGCTCAAAAAAGGAGATCCCTACCGGTTTGAAAATATTAAAGTTGAACGGGAACGGATTAACCAGAACATGAAAAACAGAGGGTTCTTTTATTTTCAACCGGATTATATTTCCCTCTTGGCCGATACGGCACGTAACAACCATAAAGTCCGGCTTTACGTAGCCATTAAGCCGGATATTTCTGCGGCTGCCCTTCAGCAGTATTACATCCGTAATCTGTACGTTTATACCAACTTCAGCCTTGATAAGTTGTCCCGTAATGATACAAACCGTACGCAAGCCTATATTGCCAGGGGCGATACCTCGCTGCGACAGGTATACATTGTTGACTCGGCCCGTCTCTACAAGCCTCAGCTATTCAATGACATTCTCGGGTTAAAGCCCGGCCGGCGCTTTAACAGCCGCGGACAGGATATTACCCTGAGCCGGTTTATTAATGTTGGTGCATTTAAGTTTGTCAGGAACCGTTTCGAACCCCTTTATGAACGTGATACGGCCTTTCTGGATGTACACTATTATCTGACTCCGCACCCTAAGCGTTCTGTTAAACTCGAACTGGATGGTATTACACGTTCCAACGGGCTGTCAGGTTCGCAGTTGACGCTTGGCTGGCTTAACCGTAACTTCTTTGGCCGCTCGGAGCAGCTTTCCATTAACGGAACTGCCGGAACCGATTTTCAGCTAGGTGGCAATGCGGCTTTGTCCCGTAATTTCCGTTTTGGGGGCAATATATCACTGACTTTTCCGAGACTGGTGTCACCTCTCAATTTTCATTACGACAGACGGCAGCTTTTGCCTAAAACGGTCTTTACGGTTGGCGCTGAGCGAATTATTCAGGGTTCAGCGGGAGTGGCTGATATTCCTGATTCTGTCAGAAAAGGACGCTTTTATAGCATAAACTCACTAAATACCTCATTTGGTTATAGTTGGCGAAAAAACCAGCAGATTGAGCAAACCTTTACCCCATTCAGTATAAATTATGTTTACCTGAACCCTAATAATGACCTTTTTTTGCCATTATTAGTGGACACATTAACAAGGCCAAGATACGAAAACCTGTATTTTAATACTGACCAGTTTATTTTAAGTACTCTTTATTCTGTGGCTTATAACTCTCCGTTACGGTCCAATTCAAAGAGCACTTATCGTATCCAGTTTACCGCTGAAACAGCAGGTAATTTGGCCTCTTTGCTTATAAAAGCAGATGAATACGATACAAAGCGTATTTTGAATAATACTTTTTCCCAATACATTCGGGCAGATCTGGATCTTAGATACTATTACAAACTATCCCCTAAAATAACCTGGGCAAGTCGCTTTTTTGCAGGCGTTGGCAATCCTTATGGAAACTCTACTATTATGCCTATCACAAAACAGTATTTTGTCGGCGGTAGTAATAGTCTCCGGGGTTTTCGTGCCAGAGCCATAGGTCCTGGACCAGCTGCTCGTGATACAACCGGTAAAGTACCTTTCTTTTTTGATGGTGGCGGAGACATGAAGCTTGAAGCCAACACAGAACTCCGCACTAAATTTACGCAATATTTACATGGCGCATTATTTGTTGATGCCGGCAACGTATGGATGCTTAAAGAGCAGGTTTTGAACGGAAAGGGCAGTATTTTTTCTAAAGACTTTCATAAGCAGATTGCCGTCAGCAGTGGTATAGGGCTTCGTGTAGACCTTTCTTATTTTCTCATAAGGGCTGACGTCGGTATTCCCCTTCGTAAACCCTATCAAACAAATGGCAAATACTGGCTGTTTGGTCAAATGGATTTCGGTGACCCCTACTGGCGACGGCAAAACCTGATTCTCAATATAGCCGTTGGTTATCCGTTTTAACAAAAAAGGCGAAAGAGATCATCTTTCGCCTTTTTTGTTAAGCCTGTCCAACCGGCCCGCTAAAACCACCGGGGAACGGAAACGCACTGTCTTCACTGTTAATATTACCGTAGGCTTCTTCATACTTCCGGATGTTGTCTTTCAGGGCAGCTAATAACCGTTTGGCATGCTCCGGCGTCAGGATAATCCGTGACTTTACTTTAGCTTTCGACAGGCCGGGCATTAACCGGATAAAATCCACCACAAACTCGCTGTTTGAGTGAGCAATCATGGCAAGGTTAGCATATATGCCTTCCGCAATGTCTTCCGGTAACTCAACGTCGATTGTTGTGTCCTGATTGGGTTGTTGAGGGTTCATCCTGTGTGTAGTTTAAGTTCCAGCTTTATACAAATAAAGCCAGCCTGTTTCCAGGCTGGCTTTGGTTTTATTGCCAATCCGGCTCACCCTTCGATAAACCTGCTGACTATACCGTTGCCCGGCGCTTGCTCCGTGAGAACTGCTCGCGGGATTCGGTAATGGTATCGTATTCTTCTTTTGAGCCAACGATCGTTTTCTGGTAACGGCGAATACCGGTACCCGCCGGGATCAGGTGACCGACGATCACGTTCTCCTTCAGCCCTTCCAGCGTATCGTTTTTACCACGGATCGACGCCTCACTCAGTACTTTAGTTGTTTCCTGGAATGATGCCGCAGAGATAAAGCTTTCAGTACCCAGTGATGCCTGCGTAATACCCATCAGCGTTGGCTGCGAAACCGCAGCCATCGCATCACGAACAGTTACTGTGCGTAAGTCACGACGTTTCAGGCTTGAATTCTCATCACGCAGACGGCGGGCTGAGATAATCATACCTGGTTTCACGTTTTCTGAATCACCGGCATCAACAACTACTTTGGCATCCATCACCTTGTCGTTTTCCTCGCGGAATGTCCACTTGTCAACAACCTGGCCTTCGAGGAAGTTGGTATCGCCTGAATCGATGATCTCAACTTTCTGCATCATCTGACGCACGATGGCTTCGATGTGCTTATCGTTGATTTTTACACCTTGCAGACGGTATACTTCCTGAATCTCGTTTACCAGATACTCCTGTACGGCAGTCGGACCTTTAATGGCCAGAATGTCGCTTGGCGTAATGGCCCCGTCAGACAGCGGATCACCCGCCTTCACGAAGTCATTATCCTGAACAAGGATGAACTTCGACAAAGGCACCAGGTACTTCTTCTTCGTGCCGTCTTTCGACTCGATATAGATTTCGCGGTTACCACGCTTGATCGTACCGTACGTAACAACACCGTCGATTTCCGAAACAACCGCCGGGTTCGACGGGTTACGGGCTTCGAACAACTCAGTTACCCGTGGCAGACCACCCGTAATATCTCGGGTTTTACCAACGTTACGCGGAATTTTGGCCAGTGGCTGACCGGCTTTAATCTGCTGACCAGTCTTCACAACCAGACGGGCACCTACCGGCAGGTTATAGCCTTTTTCCGTGATATCTTCCAGTAATGTACTTTTACCGCTTACCACGATAGCCGGGTTCTTCGTCTTATCGCGGCTTTCAATAATTACCATTTCCTGGAAGCCGGTCTGTTCGTCAAACTCTTCGCGGTAGGTGATACCATCTTCGATTGCGTCGAAGCTGATTGCCCCTGTCAGTTCTGACAGGATAACGGCGTTGTATGGATCCCAAACGGCAAGTTCATCACCCTTCTTCACCATATCACCATCTTTCACCCGCAGGAAGGCACCGTACGGTACGTTGTTGCTGATCAGGACCAGGTTGCGGTCTTCCGGACTAACAATCCGGACTTCACCTGAACGACCCATCACAACGGTTTGTGAGTTTCCTTCGTTGTCTTGTGATTCAACCGTACGCATTTCTTCAAACTCAATGCGGCCGTCGAATTTAGCGCGGATTGACGCATCAACCGCAATGTTTGATGCTGTACCACCCACGTGGAAGGTACGCAGTGTCAGCTGTGTACCAGGCTCACCGATCGACTGAGAAGCAATTACCCCCACGGCTTCGCCGATATCAACGATCCGGCCTGTTGCCAGGTTACGGCCGTAGCATTTCGCACAAACACCCTTCTTCGATTCGCAGGTCAGTACCGAACGGATTTCGACCGTTTCCAGACTTGTTTCATCGATCTGAGCCGCAATTTCTTCCGTAATGATATCACCCGAAGCAATGATCAGTTCTTTCGAGATCGGATCATACAGATCGTGAACCGTTACACGGCCCAGAATCCGCTCTGACAGTGGCTCAACGATATCTTCGTTGTCTTTCAGAGCTGAAATTTGCAGACCACGCAGTGTACCACAATCTTCTTCAGAGATAATCACATCCTGCGCAACGTCGTGGAGACGACGGGTCAGGTAACCGGCATCGGCCGTCTTCAAGGCAGTATCGGCAAGACCTTTACGGGCACCGTGCGTTGAGATAAAGTACTCCAATACGTCGAGACCTTCTTTAAAGTTCGACAGGATCGGGTTTTCAATGATCTCCCCAACAGAGCCCTGCAGGTTTTTCTGAGGCTTAGCCATCAGACCCCGCATACCCCCTAACTGACGGATCTGTTCGCGGGAACCACGGGCGCCTGAGTGCATCATCATGAAGATTGAGTTAAACCCTTGCTGGTCTGACTCCAACTGCTTCATCAACGTCTCCGTAATCCGTGAGTTAACCCGTGTCCAGATATCAATTACCTGGTTATAGCGTTCGTTTTCCGTAATCAGACCCATCAGGTAGTTATCCCAAACGCCCTGTACCGATTGTTTCGCTTCCTCAATTAAGCCTTGTTTAGCTTCCGGAATCTTAACGTCGTTCAGACCGATTGACAACCCACCACGGAAGGCCATCTGGAATCCGAGTTCTTTAATTTCGTCAAGGAATGCGGCTGTTTTCGAACCACCTGCAATTTTGAAGATCAGGGCAATGATCTGCTGAAGCTTCTTCTTCGTCAACAACTCATTGATATACCCTACTTCCTTCGGTACAGACTGGTTAAACAACAAACGACCCGCAACGGTATCAATAATTTTTGTCTCCAGCTCACCTTGCTCATTACGTACCTGAACACGGCACTTAATGTTGGCATGCTTCGACAATTTGCCTTCGTTAATAGCAATAATAACCTCTTCTGCTCCGTAGAAGGTCATACCTTCACCGGCGATCGGGTACTCAGGGGTGCTACGACGGCCTTTCGTTACGTAATACAGACCTAACACCATGTCCTGCGATGGTACGGTAATCGGTGCACCGTTGGCAGGGTTCAGGATGTTATGCGAGGCCAGCATCAACAGTGACGCTTCCAGTACGGCTTCCTGACCCAGCGGTACGTGTACCGCCATCTGGTCACCGTCAAAGTCGGCGTTGAAGGCCGTACATACAAGCGGGTGCAGCTGGATCGCTTTTCCTTCGATCAGCTTAGGCTGGAAAGACTGAATACCCAGACGGTGGAGTGTCGGAGCACGGTTCAGCAATACAGGGTGACCTTTCAGTACGTTTTCCAGGATATCCCAGATAACCGGATCTTTACGGTCAACGATCTTCTTGGCTGATTTTACCGTTTTCACAATACCCCGCTCGATCAGCTTGCGGATAATAAACGGCTTGAATAACTCAGCCGCCATATCTTTAGGCAGACCACACTCGTGGAGTTTCAGTTCCGGGCCCACAACAATTACCGAACGACCGGAGTAGTCAACACGCTTACCAAGCAGGTTTTGACGGAAACGTCCCTGCTTACCTTTCAGCATGTCTGACAGTGATTTCAGGGCACGGTTACCTTCCGAGCGAACGGCGTTAACTTTACGTGAGTTGTCAAACAATGAGTCGACAGCCTCCTGCAACATCCGCTTTTCGTTACGCAGGATCACCTCTGGTGCCTTGATCTCGATCAGACGTTTCAGACGGTTGTTCCGGATAATTACCCGGCGATACAGGTCATTCAAATCTGACGTTGCGAAACGACCACCATCCAGCGGGACAAGCGGACGCAACTCCGGCGGAATAACCGGTACCATTTTAATAACCATCCATTCAGGACGGTTTTCAATCCGGCCGTTTGCTTCGCGGAAAGCCTCAACTACTTTCAGACGCTTCAGGGCTTCTGCTTTGCGTTGCTGCGACGTATCGGTTGCAGCCGCGTGACGCAGAGAGTACGAAAGCTCATCCAGGTTCAGGCGTGACAATAACATTTCCAGCGCTTCAGCACCCATTTTCGCGATAAATTTCTGAGGATCTTTATCGTCAAGGTGTTGATTTGTGCTTGGCAGTTTATCGATAATATCGAGGTATTCGTCTTCTGTCAGGAAGTCAAGTTCGTTGATACCATCCGCTTCCTTAACACCAGACTGAACGACAACATACCGTTCGTAATAGATAATTTGGTCGAGTTTCTTAGTCGAAAGACCGAGCAGATAACCAATTTTGTTTGGTAAGCTCCGGAAGTACCAGATGTGTGCGACAGGCACCACCAGTTCGATGTGTCCCATACGCTCACGACGTACTTTTTTCTCGGTAACTTCCACCCCACAACGGTCGCAGATAATGCCTTTATAGCGAATCCGCTTGTATTTGCCGCAATGGCATTCCCAGTCTTTCACTGGCCCGAAGATCCGCTCACAGAACAAGCCGCCCATTTCAGGCTTATATGTCCGGTAGTTGATAGTCTCCGGTTGAGTTACCTCACCGTATGAACTCTCCAGAATCGACTCGGGCGATGCCAGACTGATCGTCACGCTCGCAAAATCGCTATTGAGTTTTTTGTTCTTTTTGAAGGACATTGGTTCGGTCCGCCGAAGCGGGAGTTTTATGTTTAAGGATAGAACGGAACATGCCGGAAGGGAAGGCAGCAAACGGGTATTTGCCCCTTTGCTATCCTTCCTTTTCGACAAGCTCCTTTATTCTAAAGTAATTTCGAGTGCAAGACCGCGTAACTCGTGTACCAATACGTTGAACGACTCCGGAATATTCGGCTTTGGCAGGTTTTCGCCTTTCACAATCGCTTCATATGCCTTCGCACGGCCAACAACGTCATCGGATTTAACAGTCAGGATCTCCTGCAGGATGTTTGCCGCACCGAATGCTTCGAGGGCCCATACCTCCATCTCACCAAACCGCTGACCACCGAACTGTGCCTTACCACCCAGCGGCTGCTGTGTGATGAGTGAGTATGGTCCGATCGAACGGGCGTGCATCTTATCATCTACCAGGTGACCCAGTTTCAGCATGTAAATAATACCGACTGTTACCGGCTGATCGAAGCGGTCGCCTGTCAGACCATTATACAGATAGGTACGGCCAAATGAAGGCAATCCGGCTGCGTCGAGCTCAGCTACAACCTGGGCTTCGGTAGCACCGTCGAAGATCGGCGTGGCATACTTCCGGTTCAGTTTCTCACCGGCCCATGCCAATACCGTCTCGTAAATCTGACCAAGGTTCATCCGTGAAGGTACACCAAGCGGGTTCAGAACGATATCCACCGGGCGGCCATCTTCCAGGAACGGCATGTCTTCGTCACGTACAATCCGGGCAACAACCCCTTTGTTACCGTGGCGACCGGCCATCTTATCCCCTACTTTCAGCTTACGCTTCTTGGCAATGTAAACTTTCGCCAGTTTCACAATACCAGCCGGCAGTTCGTCACCTACCTCAAGCGTAAAACGTTCACGTTTGAAGCGGCCGGTGATTTCGTTACGGCGGTTGTTGTAATTCTTGATTAACTGAACAATCAGCTTATTGGTATGCGTATCTTCTGTCCAGCCATCGAGGTTCAGATCCAGCAGCAGGTTCACCTCTTCCGCAACCGCATAACCGCTTTCGTCACGGTATGGGTTTTTGTCAGGGAACAGGTTTTCTGATACGTTACGCCGGTTGAACTTAACGCCTTTGCTTACGATCTCATCACCAAATTTATGCCGTACGCCCTGGCTTGTTTTTCCGTCAAGCAGTTGCGTCAGTTTTTCAATCATCCGCTCACGGATAGCAACCAGATCACGGCTATATCGCTTCATCAGCGCTTTTACCTCGTCTTTATGCTTGCCGCGGTCTTCTTTTGACGGACGGGCAAATAACTTCGTATCGATTACAACTCCTTTCAGTGAAGGTGGTGCTTTCTTCGAAGCATCTTTCACGTCACCGGCTTTATCACCGAAGATCGCACGGAGCAGTTTTTCTTCAGGTGTCGGATCGCTCTCTCCTTTTGGTGTAATCTTACCAATCAGGATATCGCCTTCTTTCACCTCTGTACCTACCCGTACAATACCGTTTTCATCGAGATTACGAACCGTTTCTTCGGATACGTTCGGGATTTCAGACGTTAATTCTTCTTCACCGCGTTTTGTATCCCGTACTTCCAGTTCAAACTCTTCAATGTGAATGGATGTGAAGATATCTTCCCGAACAACGCGTTCAGAAATTACGATCGCATCCTCAAAGTTATATCCTTGCCAAGGCATGAACGCCACTTTCATGTTGCGTCCGAGCGCAAGCTCACCACCCTGGGTTGCATAGCCTTCACAAAGCACCTGTCCTTTTTTCACCTTCTGGTTCTTCAGAACAATCGGTTTCAGGTTGATGCATGTATCCTGGTTTGTCCGGCGGAATTTGATCAGGTTGTATGTTTTGCGGTCTTCGTCAAAACTTACTGCAAGCTCGTCATCGCTCAGCTCATAGCGAACCACAATTTTCGTTGCATCTACGAACTCAATCATACCGTCCGCTTCGGCTACGACCAATGCCCGTGAGTCAACGGCAACACGACCTTCCAGACCGGTACCAACAATCGGCGCCTGCGGACGCAGCAGTGGTACAGCCTGACGTTGCATGTTTGAACCCATCAAGGCACGGTTGGCATCATCGTGTTCAAGGAATGGAATCATCGAGGCCGCAACCGATACAATCTGATTAGGCGCGATATCCATGTAACTCACGTTGGTCGGCTCAGCCATCGGGAAGTCACCTTCAAAGCGCGACTTGATCCGGTCAACCTGGAACGTACCATCATTATTGATCTGGGCGTTAGCCTGAGCAATATAGTGTGAATCTTCCTCTTCGGCGGTCAGATACATCACCGGTTTCTCCGGCGAAACTTTACCGTTCTCAATGACACGATACGGCGTTTCGATGAAGCCCATGCTATTGATCTTCGCGTAAACACAAAGGGATGAAATCAGACCGATGTTCGGACCTTCCGGCGTTTCGATCGTACACAAACGACCGTAGTGCGTATAGTGAACGTCACGAACCTCGAAACCGGCACGTTCGCGGGACAGACCACCAGGCCCCAGAGCTGACATCCGACGCTTATGCGTTACTTCTGCCAACGGGTTGGTTTGGTCCATAAACTGCGATAGCTGGTTGGTACCAAAGAACGAGTTGATAACCGAAGACAGCGTCCGTGCGTTGATCAGATCAACCGGTTTGAAGTCTTCATTATCACGTACGTTCATCCGCTCTTTGATTGTCCGCGCCATACGGGCCAGACCAACACCAAATTGCGCATATAATTGTTCACCCACAGTCCGTACACGACGGTTGCTGAGGTGGTCAATATCATCGACTACAGCCTTGGCATTGATCAGCCCGATCAGATACTTCACGATCGACACAATATCCTGTGTTGTCAGTACTTTCGTATCTGAGGCTACATCAAGACCAAGCTTTTTATTGATCCGATAACGGCCGACGTCACCTAAGTCATAGCGCTTGTCTGAAAAGAACAAGCTCTGGATGATTTCACGAGCAGTCTGCTCGTCCGGTGCATCAGCGTTACGTAACTGCCGGTAGATTTGCTCAACCGCTTCTTTTTCAGAGTTTGAGCTATCTTTCTGCAGGGTGTTATAAATGATATTGTAATCGGCCACGTTCATGTCTTCCTTATGCAGGATGACCGATTTCTGACCTGATTCAATAATCGTGTCAATATCATCAACCGAGATAACCGAGTCACGCTCCAGCAATACTTCGTTGCGGCTGATGGATACGACCTCACCGGTATCTTCATCCACAAAGTCTTCTGTCCAGGTGCGAAGTACCCGTGCTGCCAGACGACGGCCGATGGCTTTCTTCACGTTAGCCGGTGTCGCCGGAACCTCTTCAGATAAACCAAACAGGTCGAGAATGTCTTTATCAGATCCAAAACCAATCGCCCGTAACAGCGTTGTAACCGGAAATTTCTTTTTCCGGTCAATGTACGCGTACATGACGTTGTTTACGTCTGTTGAAAATTCAATCCATGATCCTTTGAATGGAATGATACGCGCAGAGTAAAGCTTTGTGCCGTTTGTGTGTTTGCTCATCGAGAAAAACACACCTGGTGAACGGTGAAGCTGCGAAACGATTACCCGTTCGGCACCATTGATAACAAAAGAGCCTTTTTCGGTCATGTAAGGGATATTCCCTAAAAATACCTCTTGCTCGATTGTCTCAAAGTCTTCGTTATCCGGGTCATTGTTTGACAGCCGCAGCTTTGCTTTGAGAGGCACTGAATAAGTCAGGCCGCGATCAATACACTCGTCAACGGAATATTTCGGTGGATCGACCGAATAGTCGATAAATTCCAGTACGAAATTCTCCCGTGAATCGGAGATTGGGAAGTTTTCTTGAAACACCTTAAACAAACCCTCTTGTGAGCGGTGGTCAGATGGTGTATCAAGCTGGAAAAAATCTTTGAAGGATTTAATTTGAACGTCCAGAAAATCCGGATATTCAATCACTGGCTGGATTGTCGCAAAGTTTTTGCGCATGCTGTTGTTTTTTGCGTTTGTAGCCAAGAATGTGAGCAAAACTGTATAACTTTACCCTGAGAATATTCGTTATAACTCCTGCGAAGGTAGTCATACAATGCCCCAGACGTCACCCGTCCTGTGGGGGCATAAAGGAACAACGTACAGTAATCTAAAATAGTTTACTGCTACGAATTTTCATAGACAAAAAAGCCTCCAAGCAGAAAAGACCTGACGTTGGCCAGGCCTCCTCTACTTGGAGTGATATCAGAAAAAGGGCTGAAATTATTTAATTTCTACTTCAGCACCAGCTTCTTCAAGTTGTTTTTTCAGCGCTTCAGCTTCGTCTTTAGCTACGCCTTCTTTCAGAGGCTTAGGAGCGCTGTCAACTAATTCTTTCGCTTCTTTCAGGCCCAGACCTGTCAGATCTTTAACCAGCTTCACAACAGCCAGTTTACCAGCACCCGGAGCCTTCAGGATTACATCGAATGAAGTTTTCTCAGGAGCGGCTGCAGCAGCATCGCCACCACCTGTACCACCAGCTACCATTACCGGAGCAGCAGCAGCCGGTTCGATGCCATACTCATCTTTCAGGATAGCTGCCAGTTCGTTAACTTCTTTCACTGTCAGGTTTACAAGCTGCTCAGCGAACGCTTTCAAATCTGCCATTTTAGTATTCTTGATTAAATTGTTTTACGATTTTGTTAGATTTTGTGGCTTTCTTTTTCGAGCCACGAGTATTGTTTTGCACTGGTAAGCGCAGTACGAAGACTGTCTTACGCTTATGCTTCCTCGCGCTCTGAAAGCGTTTTGAGGATGCCGGCCAGTTTGCCACCGCCGCTCTGAAGGGCCGAAACCACATTCTTCGCAGGTGATTGCAGCAAGCCAACGATATCGCCAATCAACTCCTGACGGCTCTTCAGCGAGATCAATGTATCCAGCTGATCAGCGCCGATAAACAGGCTGGCGTCGATTGAGGCGCCTTTTAATTGCAGTTTATCGTTTGTTTTACGAAACTCTTTGATCAACTGCGCCGGTGCTTTCTGGTTTTCAGCATGGAACATTACGCCCGACTGACCCTTCAGAACCGTATCGTTAAACGGAGTAAAATCCGCTCCGGCAACTGTTTCAAGTGCTTTTTTGATGAAGGTATTCTTCACCACTTTGTACTCGATACCACGTTCAAAGCACATGCGGCGGAGTTGGTTGACCTGGTCAACCGTCATGCCACTGGCTTCGGTGATATAGAAGAAAGGAATGGTCTGAAACTTCTGAGCCAATTCCTCAATGATTACTCCTTTTTCCTCCCGTGTCATGATTAAATTCCAGCTACTGTGCTTTTGTCAATGATTACGCCCGGACTCATTGTGCTCGACAGGTGAATCGATTTCACATAGGTACCTTTTGCCGATGAAGGCTTCAGACGTAACAATGTAGCGATGATTTCCTGTGCGTTTTCAGCAATTTTCTCCGGATCGAACGATACCTTGCCAATGCTTGTGTGAATGATACCGGTTTTATCAACTTTAAAGTCAATCTTACCTGCTTTCACTTCACGAACGGCATTGCCAACTTCCAGTGTTACCGTACCCGACTTAGGGTTTGGCATCAGACCACGTGGCCCCAGAATACGTCCCAGACGACCGACTTTAGCCATAACGTTAGGCATCGTGATAATCACGTCTACATCCGTCCAGCCTTTTTCAATCTTCTGAATATAGTCATCTAAGCCAACGAAGTCAGCACCAGCGTCTTTCGCTTCTTGCTCCTTGTCCGGTGTACAAAGTACCAGTACGCGAACCGTTTTACCTGTACCATGCGGCAATGTGGCAACACCACGAACCATTTGGTCAGCTTTACGCGGATCAACGCCCAACCGAACGTCAATATCTACGGAAGAGTCAAATTTCGTGTATGAAATCTGCTTCAGGATATCAGCGGCTTGCAGCAGCGAATATTCTTTAGCAGCATCATACTTCGATAAAGCTTCCTTTTGTTTTTTTGTCAACTTAGCCATGTCTCGTAAATTGCGTTTGGCTTACTGGTTGTCCCAGGGAGCGGTACCCGTCACTGTGATCCCCATGCTGCGAGCTGTACCAGCGATCATGCGCATTGCAGACTCAACGGTAAAGCAGTTCAGGTCCGGCATTTTCGTCTCAGCGATTTGCTTTACCTGATCCCACGATACTGAACCAACCTTTGTACGGTTTGGCTGAGCTGAACCACCTTTAACCTTGGCTGCTTCTTTCAACAGAACGGGCGCTGGTGGAGTCTTAATGACAAAGTCAAATGTTTTGTCTTTGTAATAAGTAATCAACACCGGCAAGATCATACCCATCTTATCCTGCGTACGGCCGTTAAACTGCTTGCAGAATTCCATGATGTTTAGACCTTTGGAACCCAGAGCCGGACCGATCGGAGGTGAAGGGTTAGCTTGACCGCCTTTTACCTGCAACTTTACGTAGCCACCTACTTCTTTTGCCATTTTCTTGTGTCTTTAAACAGACTCAATTTGTGTTTGCCATTCCAGAGGGAAGCCTGAATAACAAACTGAAAACCAGATTTTGTCTAGCTCTCTTTATCTACTTGTGCGTAACTCAATTCAACAGGTGTATTCCGACCAAAAATCTTAACGACAACGTTCAGCTTTTTACGATCATCGAATACTTCCTCTACTGTACCGACAAAACCACTGAATGGCCCGTCGATTACTTTTACAGATTCACCTTTCAGGAACTGTACGGTAGGCGCGGCAACTTCCTGAGTTTCCTCGTCTACCTTACCCAAAATCCGGTTAACTTCTGCCTGACGCAGTGGAACAGGAATCTTCGTCGTACCGCTTGTATTGCCCAAGAAGCCAAGAACACCAGGCATATTTGTGATCAGGTCAAGCGCACGGTTATTTGACAAATCAGCTGAAATCAGGATATAGCCAGGAAAGAATGATTTTTCCCGAATGCGCTTCTTACCGTTACGCATTTCGTATACCTTCTCCGCCGGAATTAATACCTGCGGAATAACTTCATCTAACTTTTGTCGAATGATTTCGTTATCCAGGTAAGATTTAATTTTCTTTTCCTGCCCGGATACCGCCCGAATGACATACCAATTAATGCCGCTGCTCATAATATTGTTGATTTTGGACGTACGATTTCAGGTTATTGTACTCCTGCCACCGTTATTCGTAAATCAGTTTAGAACGACTGATAAAAGGCATTCAGTGCATTCTCAAACAAGAAATCGATCAGACCAACGACGAGTGCAAAAACTAATGAAGCCACTAGAACCAGAGTTGAACTGGCCTGTAGCTCACTAAATTTTGGCCAAGTGACATTGTGCTGAAACTCCTCCCAGGAGTCTTTCAGAAACGAAATAAACTTGTCCATCTGTAAAAGGATTTGCACGGGTGGAGAGATTCGAACTCCCATCAACGGTTTTGGAGACCGCTATTCTACCCTTGAACTACACCCGTAGATTTGTGAAGAAAGCTGGTAGAAAGTTCTTTCCTCGTATTGTGCCCGTCGAAACGGACTGCAAAAGTACTAATTAATTATAAAAAAACAAGTGCATCATCTTGCGATAATGCACTTGTTTCAAAAATATTATTCGATGATCTCAGTTACCTGACCAGCACCTACCGTACGGCCACCTTCGCGGATCGCGAAACGAAGACCTTTCTCCATAGCGATCTGGTTGATCAGTGTTACTTCGATAGTGATGTTATCACCAGGCATAACCATCTCTACGCCATCCGGCAATTTGATCTCGCCAGTTACGTCAGTTGTACGGAAGTAGAACTGAGGACGGTATTTGTTAAAGAATGGCGTGTGACGGCCACCTTCTTCTTTTGACAGAACGTAAACCTCGGCTTTGAATTTCGAGTGAGGCTTAACTGAACCTGGCTTACAGATAACCATACCACGACGGATATCGGTTTTCTCAATACCACGCAACAGCAGACCTACGTTGTCACCAGCTTCACCACGATCCAGGATCTTCCGGAACATTTCAACACCAGTTACAACTGACTTCAGGTTTTCAGCACCCATACCCAGGATTTCAACCTGCTCACCTGAGTTGATGATACCACGCTCGATACGACCCGTTGCAACCGTACCACGACCAGTGATCGAGAATACGTCTTCGATTGGCATCAGGAATGGCAGATCAGTCTGACGTGGAGGCAGTGGGATGAAGCTATCAACAGCAGCCATCAGCTCGTCGATTGTAGCAACCCATTTCGCGTCGCCGTTCAGACCACCCAGAGCAGAACCCTGGATAACCGGAATGTTGTCACCGTCGAATTCATAGAAGCTCAACAGTTCGCGGATTTCCATCTCTACCAGTTCAAGCAGTTCCGGATCGTCCACCATATCCACTTTGTTCATGAACACTACCAGCTGAGGTACACCTACCTGACGAGCAAGCAGGATGTGCTCACGTGTTTGTGGCATTGGACCGTCAGTCGCAGCTACTACCAGGATGGCACCGTCCATCTGAGCGGCACCTGTAACCATGTTCTTCACATAGTCAGCGTGACCCGGGCAATCGACGTGTGCGTAGTGACGGTTAGCAGTTTGGTATTCTACGTGAGAAGTATTGATGGTAATACCACGTTCTTTCTCTTCAGGGGCATTGTCAATTGAGGAGAAGTCCCGAACTGCGGCTAGACCTTTTTCCGCCAAAACTTTCGTAATGGCAGCCGTCAGCGTCGTTTTGCCGTGGTCAACGTGACCGATTGTACCGATGTTTACGTGCGGTTTGGAGCGGTCAAAGTTCTCTTTTGCCATGTTTAAAAACGTTAAAAAACGCTTAAAGAATTAACTATTAGTTTATTTTTGAATTTGCTGAGAAACAAGAAAGTGCCCTCAAGAGCACTTTTTCATTAGCCTGAGCAGAACAGCTAACTGTTCTTCCCGAACGGGGCAAATCAACACGTTCGATGGCTGGAGCCTTCTATCGGATTTGAACCGACGACCTCTTCCTTACCAAGGAAGTGCTCTACCCCTGAGCTAAGAAGGCGAACATAAAAATGTACAATGTATAATGATTAATGAGAAGCATTTTTCATTTTACACTGTACATCCTTTTGTCATGGAGCGGGAGACGAGGTTCGAACCCGCGACCTATAGCTTGGAAGGCTATCGCTCTACCAACTGAGCTACTCCCGCATTTATGTTTGCTTTTGCTGTTTTTCACAGGCTTAGTACTATCACCCGTGAACATTAAAAGCCTTGTGGGGAGTGGAGGATTCGAACCTCCGAAGGCGTACGCCAGCAGATTTACAGTCTGATCCATTTGGCCACTCTGGAAACTCCCCTGCTTTTATTTACTTTTCCACCCCGCGTTTCGGTTTGGAGTTGCAAAATTACACGGTTTTAGCCTTTTGTCAATATCTAACTCAAAAAAAATGTTTTCATTTTCAACTTTTTTTTTGAGCATACATCGTTAAAAACAACAGACAAGCTTGTTAATCAAAGTATTACACCGAAACTTAGCCCTCTTACATCCGGTCCTTTTCCTGCTTGAAATACCGGATTTAACTCATACTTTACAAACAGGTTCGTTCTAACGATACCTAACTGTGCCATTATTCCATAACGGAGATCATTTGTATAATAACGATCATGATCCCGCTTTTTAGAACCGTCCTCGAATTTGATTTTTGTATAACTATCTACCCGATAACCTACATAGGCTCCTACCCCGATATGAAGAATCTTTTTACCGGATTCGTTATAAAAGCTAACTCTGGGGACAATCGGTAGCTGAACATTGCAAATCGTCAGCTTTGTTCGCTTGACTGCTTCCTGAATATCCACAAACTGGAGTTGCGTAGTTCCCTTCTGAATCGTTACATCGTTTTCAAATGAATAATTATTCCATGCTACCTCAATGCCATATTGCAGACTGAGCCGTGCTTTCTTGCCTTTAATCAATGTCGGACGCTGGCCGATACCCAGCGCAAAATAACGTGATCCTAACGGCTTCAAATCATAGCGGTTTGACGGGTAGGCAGCCATCTCACTTTCTGTAAGCAGCGTGTTAAGCCCTAACTGGAAGCTTGTGAATGAATTCAGACTGGTTGCTTTTTTCCGCGCCTTTTCGGCTTTGCTGTCTGTCACCTTCGGATTTTCTCTGGTCACCGGCGATGTACTTCGTACCGTATCCTTGTCGGCTTTTATCGTTACACTGATTCTGCCTTTCTCTTTGGTTATGACAATAACGGTATCACGCAGGTATCGCTGGCCATTAGCCCCTTCAATTGTTATACGGGCTTCCTGTCCATCCGGGATGGAATCCAGCTTTGCTCCCATATCCCGTATAACTTTATTCAAATCATAGTTTGACAGCGCTTTAATCCCTGCCTTATCCGGTGCATGGACAACAATCCTTGTTTTATTGGCAAATTGTATAACCAGTGAATCTGCCTTACCGGGCGTCAGAGCCATGCTCTTTTCTGCCAGTAGTAAAATGATGAAACTGACAATCAGTCTGCTGTATAATTTCATTGTTTACTGTCTTTTTTTGTTTCAAGGCTTTGTCTGACATTTCCATATAAGCGTGAAATCAGACCGCTATCTTCTTCATCTCCTGTTTCGCCTTTATATGCCAACGCTTCCCCGTTCTTTATCCGTTTTAGTTTTTTAAACAGTTTACTCGCCTTTGACAAACCCTCTTCTTCTATTGTTTCGGGCTTATTTACGGATTCTACCCCGATTGCTCCTGCGACTTCGCTGGCTTTGGAGGTAGCCAGTACGGGTGTATTAATCATTACGACCAGTTTCCGTTCCGAAGGTTCTTCGCGCAGGCCCGGTTTAAGAGACTCTGCAACGACTGGCTTTGGCGCTTCAATCGGGGCAACCGGTAATTTCTCTGTCGGTGCCGGAATCCGGGCCACCATTCTCTCTTCTTCAGGTGTTTGGCTCGTAACCGGTGACGGTCCTGGTGCATCTACAGGTATCTTTTCCTGCTGTTGCCTGGCCTTGACCTTTTGAATTGTTCCTATATTTTCCGGAGCAGATGCAGGCACTTCTGTGGCAACCTGAGCCATTTGTTGTCTGACGGTATCTGCCGTTGTCAGGTTTTCAATCCGGCCAGCTTCAGCCTTCCGGCTGCCGGCTTTATTGCTATCGTTTCCGGCATTGGCCAGTACAGCGGTGGTCGGCTTCGCCGATTCGCTGGTCTGATAGACCTTCCAGCCAATACCACCGACCAGCACAAGACAGGCCGCTGCTGCTGCATACCGATACCATACTGGCACGATACGCGGGTTCTGCTCCCTTCCCATACGATTTTGCAGTTCATCCCAGGATTTCGGCCCGGGGGTAATTGACATATCGCCTAGTTTACGGGCAAACAGATCATCAATTGGCTGTTTTTCTGTATGCTTCTTCATAATGATATTCCTGAATTTTCTTTAGACCAACCTGCAATAGCGTACGTGCACGGCTAAGCTGTGACTTTGAGGTACCTTCGCTGATTTTAAGCATTTCTGCGATTTCTGCATGCGAGTACCCTTCAATGGCATAAAGGTTAAAAACCGTTCGATAACCATCCGGTAACTGGTTTACCAAACGCATCAGATCTTCTGACTCCAGCGAGGTTTCGGCCCAGTGATAATCCGGTTCTACGCCCATATCTTCTATTGGAATCTCCTGCCGCCATGCTTTTTTCTTACGCAAAAACATTAACGATTCGGTTACCATTACCCGCTTCATCCACCCCTCAAAACTTCCTTCTTCTCTGAATTGGTCGATTTTTTCATAAATCCTCATAAATCCATCGATCATGACCTCTTCAGCATCAGCTCTATTGGCAACATAACGAACGCATATTGCTAACATTTTACCCGAATAGCGCTCATAAACAACCTTCTGCGCACGGGCTTCACCGCGCTTCAGAGCTGTTACAAGCTTTGCTTCTGTCGGATAAAAAGGTATAATTCTTAACATAACGCTGCTTCACCGTTCGTTTGTTTTGAAGATGCAGATTCCTCTGGCCGAGGTTGCATGGCTTCCTGTTTTTTTATAAAAAAAGCCGGAGCATGTTCGACTCCGGCTTCCCGTCTTTACAGGTCTGGCCTGTATTTTATGCCTGCTACAAAATGCAGCCAGATGATTCTGGATATTCTGAAGTTTACCGGTGCAATCAGTAGCATTAATGGTACAATCACACTTACATAAATCCAGCCATCCGGATCGTTAGCAAAATAAAATAATGAAAAGGCTGTCACTAAAGCTACTGCTCCTGAGATGGCATAACTTACGTACATAGCCCCATAGAAATAGCCAGGTTCTATCTCGTACCGCAGGCCACAATTCGGGCAATGTTCGTGCATGTCATCAAAGCGTCTCAGGTTATAAAAAGGCGCTGCAAAGATTTTGCCTTTCCTACATCTGGGACATAGCCCGCCGGACACGGCTTGTAATTTCGAGACGTTTTGCATATTCTTTTCGGCTATTCCGGTACCAGACAAAAGCAACGACAGCTACCATCAGGTACGGAATGGCAAGCAGATAAATAATCCCGAAATTTAAATCTGATGCAACAACACTACGGCCATTACTCACTGTACTTTCTACTGTGCCTCTACACATGGCACACTGTGCCGATGCCGACAGGTTGGCAGCCAATGCAATTAATACCGTTAAGCATGCTGATATTCGTTTCATGGGGTTCAAGGTTAATGAATGTAATATGGCTTAATCATTAAATAAACGATTACACCGGTTATACTGACATAAAGCCAGATCGGGTAGGCCCACTTCACAACTTTCCTGTGGCGTTCGAACTGTCCGGACGTAGCAAAGTAAACGGCCTTCAGTACAAACCAGACCACCACAACCGATAACACGATATGGGAGATCAACAGAAAGTAATAGACGGGCCGGATAACTCCCTGCCCACCGAATGGCGTTGACTCATTGGACAGGTGATACAATACATAACTCACCAGGAAGAGAGAACCCAGTGCGAATGCAGTCAACATTGTGATTCTGTGCGCTTCAATATTTCGCTTTCTGATGAAGATCAGTCCTAAAATCAACAGCACAGCTGTCAATGAATTGATTACCCCATTGATATGCGGTAGCCAGGTTGTCCATTGCCCAAGGTCAACTTTTTGTCTTATTCCAAGTAAGACCGCCACTGCAACCGGAATAGCAATGGCCAGGATGTTGATCAATCGGTTTGCTTTTTGTTCTTTTTCCGTTTGAATTGCTTCCATAGCACGTTCTATTGTTTGCTGTAAATATCGAGCAGGACACGGGTTTCGAGGATCAGGCGATCGACATCTTCCTTA
Organism: Arsenicibacter rosenii; assembly: GCF_001870735.1. Classification (GTDB taxonomy): domain Bacteria; phylum Bacteroidota; class Bacteroidia; order Cytophagales; family Spirosomataceae; genus Arsenicibacter; species Arsenicibacter rosenii. The sequence goes on from NZ_MORL01000005.1 coordinate 183,829, forward strand.
TCTGTACCATCGTAAAATCCTCTGATATGTCCTTGCTTATCCACTAAAACAACCTTCTCTGTGTGGATGAAAGTTTCGTCAGGCTTGCCGTAATCCAGGCCTTTATCAACAACCGGCAAAAAATAGCCATGCTGAGCCAAAGTATATATCTGCTCTTTGTCGCCGGTCAGGAAATACCACTTTCCGGTAATCGCATCATATTTCTTTGCGTAGGCTTGCATAACTGCCGGCGTATCATGTTGCGGATCCACCGAGAATGACAGGAGTACAATACTTTTCTGATCCCGGAACACATCCTGCACCCTGCTGAGTTGTGTTGATATTTTAGGACAAATGGTACCGCAGCGGGTAAAGAAAAAAGCCGCAATATGAATTTTATCGTTTACCAGGGCACCGTTTACCTGCTTTCCGTTCTGATCAATCAGATTAAACGTACCAACTGTCCTGAACAGGGTATCTTCAACCTCCTGCCCGAAATCATTGATTTGCCGGCCATACTTCGGCTCCCCGGTAGTTGAATCAATGACCGGTATGTACTTTCTCAGTTTATAGTGATTCTCACTTAAACCTTTCAATGCGATATAAAACAAAGCCGGGACCGCCAGCACAACTAGCAGGATCCCGGCTTTAAATTTTTTAGACATAGTTTAACGGATCATGAAGATTGATTCTCCTTCGATCAGTAATGCTACCAGTAACCAGACAACGAACATACATGGAAGCAGAACAGCCCAGATCAGGCTCTTTACTTCATGCTTGAGGTGCATAAACTCACCTACAATGTAAAATGCTTTAACAATTGTCAAGCCAATGAAGATTGATGTCTTTAAAATGCTTGCGTGCAAGGTAAAGGCGATCAAAAATTCAAATGCAGTGATGCCACCCAGAATATAAAATGTTCTCCAGATTGCTTTGGTTTGCGGAGGTGCAATTTCCACCTCTTCGTGATCATGTGTGTAGTTATGACCTGCCATGTTTCAGAATATCGTCAATTAAACAAGATAGAAGAAGGTAAACACGAATACCCAGACCAGGTCTACAAAGTGCCAGTACAGACCAACCTTTTCAACCATTTCGTAGTGACCGCGGCGGGCGTAAAGGCCGGTTGCAGTACGATAGAAAATCAGAATATTCAATACAACTCCACTAAATACGTGTGTGCCGTGGAAACCTGTGATAAAGAAGAACAGATCAGCAAAGGCTGCCGGACCATATTCATTCTCCGTCAGGTTGGCGCCAAAGATGGTACGTACTTCCTTTGTTACCACATCTGTGATCATACGACCATTGTCTGTGCCATGGATAAAGTGGCTCCACTCCCATGCCTGGCAGCCCAGGAAGGCAAACCCGCCAATGATTGTCCAGAGCATGTATTTTTCTACCGAAGCGCGGTCCATACGGTGACCGGCTTCAACAGCCAGTACCATCGTTACGCTACTAAAGATCAGGATAAAGGTCATGATACCCACAAAAACCAGCGGGAGATCTACACCATGCAGGAACGGTACTGAGTTGTAAACCTTTTCCGGAATCGGCCAGTAAAGGTCTGAAAACTGAAAAGCTCCATGTACTGCCGGATCATAAGCCGGGAAGCTGAAGCGAATTAAGCCATACGTCACAAGTAAGGCTGAAAAGGTAAAGGTATCTGATAACAGGAAAAACCACATCATCAGTTTACCGTAGCTCACCTTCATAGGCTCAACCCCACCCATCCAGGATTTCTTGTCGAACACTTCGGTTGAATCCGTCGTTACAGTAGCCGCCATGCGTCAGAAATTAAATCAATGAAAATAGATCAAAAACAGGAATAAATAAATCCAAAGAATGTCAAGGAAGTGCCAATACGTTGCTGCAATCTCAATCTGATCTAAGCTTTTCGCATGGACACGAAGCTGGAATGATGCTTTCAGTGCAAATAACAGAACAATTAGTCCTGAAATCAAGTGAAAAGCATGCAATCCTGTAAATACATACATAAAGGACCCCGCCGGATTGCCAACAAAGAAAACTTTTTGATCAACCAACTGGACCCAGCCTTGAAACTGCATGTATAAAAAGGCCATTCCGGCTACAAAAGTAATAGTTATTGCCGTCTTGAGTGTGTTGAACCGATCTTTTTTTGCAGCCCAGTATGCCCAGTGGATCGTTAAACTACTTACGATCAAAACGGCTGTACTGTACCCAAAAATTGGTGGAATATCATATTCCAGCCAGTTTCCCTCGGCCCGGCGCACCAGATATGCACTTGTCATTGCGGCAAACAGCATGATGATACTGACAATAAACAACCACAGAATAAACTTCCGTGGATTCATTGACAACGTTTCTTCAGGCTCCTGCTCAATGAAATTTACGCTTTCTAACTCCTCATTCATATCAAATCTTGTCTAGAACGTAAACAATCTGTACGATTGGCAGGTATAAAAACGAACCAAACATCAATACTAGCGCATTTTTGTCGGTTCCTTGCCGTACCAGCCGCAGATTAAGGTATAGGAAAGCAATACCGCAAATTGTTGTTACCCAGGCTGCCAGTTGTCCGGTAAAACCAAATTGCGTAGGCAAAATCCCTAATGGTAACAAAACCAGGGTAAACACCATCACAATTAATGCCGTCTCCAGCGATTTAGGTCGGTTCAGCGGCAATAACCGGAAGCCGGCTTTTTTATAATCCTCATCCAGCACCCATGCAATTGCCCAGAAATGCGGGAACTGCCAGACAAACTGTACCGCAAACAATACGATTGCTTCAAGATCAATTACGCCTTTAGCCGCAACGATGCCAATCAGTGGTGGTAGCCCACCCGGAATAGCCCCTACAAAAACAGCAATCGGTCCTACACGCTTTAATGGTGTATAGGCAAAACTGTAGAGCAGGTATGAGATAAATGATATGGCTGCCGTTAACGGATTATAATACAAGGCTTGTATCAGAATGCCGCCAAACAACAGAATGGCAGCAAACCATAACGCATTTCGTTTACTTAACCGTCCCGATGGTAAAGGCCGCTGACCCGTGCGCTTCATCATCCGGTCAAGCTCAATTTCGAGTACCTGGTTTGTAGCGTTAGCCGCACCGGTAATCATTAATCCGCTTACGCTGAAGAGCAGAATCATACCCGGCGAGTATTCCTGTTCTACCCCAAGCATATACCCTAACGCACCGGATAAACCAACAATGACCGCTAGTCTAAGTTTAAGCAATTCAATGTATGCCTTGAATTTTGCCCTCCACTTCTGTCGCGACGATTCTACTTGCTCCTCAACCGTAATCATATTATGCGAACGCTTTTCCCGGGTTAGTCCGGCTATCATAAATTGCAGGAAAGAACCTTTCCCGATTTAATAACAAAATCAACACAAATTGAATCCCCAGCGTAATAACTGACAATGTCAGATGCATCGGCTGCCCGAAAGCGGGCATTCCGAAATAGGCCAGGAGAATACCTGTGGCAATTTGTGCGACTGTTAATCCGATAATGGCATTTCCCAGTGTGCTTACTAATCCCTGTGCCTTTTGCTTACGCAGGCTCCGGTACCAGATCAGCTGTGAAATGACCACAATCCAGGTAAACGAACGGTGGATGATGAACTTAATTCCTAAGTGATCCGCCCATTCTCCCCGCCCGGCTTCACCGAGCCGTTCTGCGACATAATCGACCTCTTCACGCACTTGTGTTCCCAGCAATATCTGAAGCAACAGCACAAACGAACCGATAACAAGAAACCGGTTTATCAGTTGACGGCTTTCCAGAGTGGTAATCTGTACTACAGTTGAATAGGATCGTGCAGTCACATAAAGTAATATACCTACGATTACAATGGATAACAACATATGCAGTGTGATGATCCATGGCGCAAGTACATTGGATACGACCTTAGCACCCAGCCACCCTTCAAAGCCAACCAGCAAAAATGCGGCAAAGCTCAGAATAGTGATTGTCCTGTCTTTTTTCCAGAAACGGGTTGATGTAATGAAGGTAAGGAAGATGAATATACCCGTTAAGACGCCTAAAAGACGGTTCAGGTACTCGATCCAGGTTTTCACCGGATTAAATGCGGTATTGGCATATCCCCGGTGACTGTAAATTTCCTGGTAATTTGAAGGGAGTTGCGATACATCCGTTGGAGGTACCCATTGCCCGAAACATTTGGGCCAGTCGGGACAGCCCATTCCGGAGCCTGTTCCTCTAACGATACCACCTGCCAGGATAACCAGGTAGATGATAATTACGGTTAGAAGAGCCAGTCTCCGGAACTGCTGTTCCTGCTTGTTAGTGAGGTTGACGGAACTGGTCATTTAAGTTTTCTGCCTCCTCAATCTCTTTCTCGAATGCGATCAGCTCATTTTCATGAGGCAGGTTCGACTCCGGAGTCTGAGAATATGGAACGGTTTGAGGGATGAAATCATCCGCTGCACCAGGTTTGCTATAATCGTAAGGCCAACGATAAACTGCAGGGATTTCGCCCGGCCAGTTGCCATGACCCGGTTCGATTGGCGTTGTCCACTCCAGCGTGTTCGACTTCCATGGGTTCTGGGTTGCCTTACGGCCACGGAACAAGCTATAGAAGAAGTTAAACAGGAACAGAAACTGGGCACCAAACGAAACAATGGCTGCAATTGAAATAAAGGCATTCAGGTCGGTAAAGATGGTTTTCGTCCATTCGTAGCTTGTGAAAGCGTAGTAACGGCGAGGGAAACCGGCAATACCGGTATAGTGCATCGGGAAGAATACGCAATAAATGCCGGCAAATGATAACCAGAAGTGAATGTAGCCAAGCTTTTCATTCATCATCCGGCCAAACATTTTAGGGAACCAGTGGTATACACCCGCTAACAGACCAAATGCAGATGATGCACCCATTACAAGGTGGAAGTGAGCAACTACGAAATAGGTATCGTGCAATTGAATATCCAGTGCAGAATTACCTAAAATCAGACCCGTCACACCACCCGAAATAAAGAAGGATACGAGACCGATTGAGAACAACATTGCCGGTGTAAAGCGGATGTTTCCGCGCCACAATGTTGTAATGTAGTTAAACGCTTTTACCGCAGAAGGTACCGCAATGATCAGTGTCAGGAACATAAAGATTGAGCCCAGGAACGGGTTCATACCGGTCACAAACATGTGGTGTGCCCACACGATAAAGGCCAGGAATGCAATCCCCAACATAGACGCAATCATCGCACGGTAACCAAAGATTGGCTTACGTGAGTTTGTGGCAATAATCTCTGAGGTAATCCCTAATGCCGGAAGCATTACGATATATACTTCAGGGTGACCCAGGAACCAGAATAAGTGCTGGAACAGGATCGGGCTACCACCCACGTTTGGCAGTGCCTCACCGTTGATGTAGATTTCTGACAAATAAAAGCTTGTGCCGAAACTACGATCAAAAATCAGCAGCAAGGCAGCCGAAAGAAGTACAGGGAATGAAATCAGACCCAGTACGGCCGTCAGGAAGAATGCCCAGATGGTCAGAGGCAGCTTGCTGAATGTCATACCACGCGTACGCAGGTTGATCACCGTTGTAATGTAGTTGATACCACCTAACAACTGCGACACGATAAACAGTGCCATACTGACCAGCCAAAGTGTCATACCCAGACCTGAGCCAGGGTTTGCCTGTGGTAATGCACTCAATGGCGGATAAACAACCCAGCCACCACCTGCAGGTCCTGTTTCAATCAGCAATGAACTGAACATAATTACCCCGGCCACAAAGAAGAACCAGTATGAAAGCATGTTCAGGAAACCTGATGCCATATCACGGGCACCTACCTGTAAAGGAATCAGGAAGTTTGAAAACGTACCGCTCAAGCCTGCCGTCAATACAAAGAATACCATAATGGTACCATGCATTGTTACTAAGGCCAGATAAAAATTAGGATCAAGCTGGTTTGATTCATTAATCCATTCACCAAGAATTGGCTTCAACCAGGCCATACTCATTTTAGGGAATCCTAACTGGAGTCGGAAAATGATTGACATACCGATCCCGATAACCGCCCATAAGATACCTGTAATCAGGTACTGCTTCGCAATGGTCTTGTGGTCTTCCGAGAAAACGTATGTCCGCCAAAAACTTTGTGGCTCATGGTGATCGTGCTCATGTGTGTGAGCGTCATGCACCAGGCTTGTGTCGACAGTCGCCATCGTTATTGGTTTAGTTAAGTTAAGTTATCGAAGTGAAACACTGGCAGAGCTCGCTCCACCTTCCTGCGTAGATGCTGTTGTGCTGTCTGAAGGAGCGGCTGTTTCTGTTGGCAGATACTTCGCTGCTTTTGCTTTCAGGTTTGCCGGAATCCGTGAAGCATACTCAGGATATGTCGTCAGCAACGGCTTTTGCTCTGAGCACCACTTCTTCCATGAAGCTTCGTCTTCAACAACAATTTTAGCACGCATTGAGAAGTGACCACGGCCACAAACTTCTGTACAGGCTAATTCATAGTTGAAGTCAGGGTTACCCGTTACGTTCCGCATTTCTTCCGTTGTTTTGTCGGCAACGAACCAGAAACGGGTTGGCATGCCGGGCACAGCATCCATCTTCACCCGCAGGTGCGGAATGAATACGCTGTGCAGCACGTCGCGGGCACGGATTTTCAACAAGACAGGTTTTCCTACCGGAATATGCAGTTCGCCCTGCGAGTTAACAAAATCATCAAAAGAAGCTTCGTCGCTGAAATCAACGCCTACTTCGTTGTTGCTGTCTGTTAACTTATAGTTGTATGCGCCCAGTTTATTGTCGTCAACACCCGGATAACGGGTAATCCAGTTAAACTGTTTGCCAACGATTTCGATAACCTGTGCGTCCTGAGGGGCTTCTGACATGATATCACGCCATGCTCTCCAGCCAGTGAATACCATAACCGCCATAACAACCGCAGGAATAACCGTCCAGATCAATTCCAGCTTGTGGTTTTCCGGATAGTAAGATGCCCGCTTTCCTTCACGATACTGGTATTTATAGGCGAAGAAGAACAACAAGGCGTTTGTAACCACAAACGCTGCCGTTACAATTGCCATTGAAATCCAGAAAAGCGTATCCGTCCGGCGTCCGTGGATTGAACCGGCTTCAGGTAAGAAGTATTGTTTTGCACTCATGAATGAAAGGACAAAGCCGATCATTGCCAGTACAAAAAACACCATAAACAGTGCTCCGTTAATACGGTTGCTCATGCCAATACGGCCTTCTTCAACAGGACCGTTGACATTCCGCACCACCGCCGCCATTCTGGATACAACCAGGGCTGCGAGTGCCAGAAATATTATAGATAATAAGCCTACAAGATAAACCATACAATTCGACAGGTTAAATATCGTGGTGTAATGCCTCTTCTAACATCGGGTGATTTTTCGGCACCAGATTAGCCTTCGTCAGCTGAGTCGATAAAGACCAGATAAAACCACAGGCAAAAATCAGGATCATACCGAATTCAATCGGACCGAAACCACCATGCTCACCAACTGTACCCGGCATAATGTTATTGTAAAAGTCAAAGTAGTGACCAACAATAATGCCCCAGGCAGCAATCTTCAGGAAGATTGTTGTACGCTTCGCATCTCTTGTCATTAAAACAAGGAATGGGAACGCAAAGTTTAAGAAAAGGTTAACCCAAAATGTTACCAGATACTTTTCGCCGTAACCGCTGAAACGCTCACGGTAGTAGATTGTTTCTTCAGGTAAGTTAGCATAGTAAATCAGCATGAACTGAGCAAACCATACATACGTCCAGAAGATACTGAAAGCAAACATGAATTTACCTAAATCATGCAGGTGGCTCTGGTTAACCCATTTCAGATAACCCTGCTCTTTCAGTGTCACAACAGTTAATGTCATAACTGCCAGACCTGTTACGTGCCAGCTTGCCAGTGTATACCAGCCAAACATTGTTGAGAACCAGTGTGTGTCGATTGACATCACAAAATCCCAGGCTGATGTTGATGATGTTACACCAAATACAACCAGGAAGATAGTTCCGAACTTAATGCTTTTGTTGTAGTACTCTGTACCACCGTACAAATCTTCCTGCAGCGACAGATTACGCAGTACACGCCACAGACCGTACCACAACCCGAAATATGCTACCATCCGGATCAGGTAGAACGGCTTATTCAGAAAGCCTTTTTTACCGTTGATGATCGGATCAAATTCAGGGCTGTTCGGATCGTATAATCCTTCGTGTGTCCAGTGAAAAAGATCATGGCCGGCAATAAAAAATACGGCCAGCATAATTAACCCTGTAACCGGAAGGAAGGCCGGCATAGCTTCAGGAATCCGCTTGAAAGCAGATGACCAACCCGCCTGCGCCAGATAGTTGTACGACAAAAAGAACATACCGACAACAGAAACGCCGGTAAAGTATACTGCATTAACCCAAACGTTTGCCCACAGACGGGTCGTCCATTTGTACTCATGGTGAGCACCAGCATGCTCGTGACCGGCAGCAGCATGAGCCGCTCCATGATGAGCCTCATGACTACCGGCACCAGATGCCAGTAAGTATGCGCCAAGACCAACCAAAGCTACACCAGCGACAATACCAATGATTAATCGGCGTTTTGATTCTGCTGTAAACTCATACTGTTCGTCGAGCGATGGTATTGCGTGAACAGATGCCATTTTTAATGTATTAAGTAGTTTTAGATTTCAGGAACGGTTGATTCGGGGCAGCCCGGCCAGTTTGACCGGCACTCCCTCGAAACCTGAAATAATCTATTATCCTTCTTGTAATTTATGAACGTAGTGAACGATTTTCCAGCGCTCTTCAGGCGTTACCTGTGAACCATGCGGCCACATCCGGCCTTTACCGTTTGTGATCACGTGGAAGATATGCCCGTCGTTCATTGTCTTATAGGCATCTGCGGAGTAACTTGGTACACCTTTGTACATCTTGCCTACTAAGCCATCTCCTTTGCCACCCTCGCCATGGCAGTGCTGGCAGTAACGTCCGTACAGAACTTTCCCTTCTTCCAATGTTTTTTCATTCGAAGGAACCGGGTTTTTCAGTACACGTTCTGCAATGCCGATGCTGTCTGCAGGGATGTTATAAATCATTAGGTCTTTCACTGTGCTGTCGCCTGTACCAAACGATGTATGGTAGTTCGGCCGTGCCACTGTACCCTTTGCCGGTAAGCGCATATTCAGACCATAAGCGTTGTAAGGATGCTCACGTGTCTGCTTATATGGCTCATAACCAACCGGTTCATACATGTTCGGCGCAAATTCCGTACCTGTATCATCATGACCGCGTTTGCAGGAAGTTCCCATCACGACCACGCTCAGGATTGCCAGGGCTGATATGCTGATATGCTTGATAGCCATTGCCAATTTTGGTGATTAGAACTGTTTAACGTTTACTTCAGCTGCTCCTGAAGCTTTCAGAATTTGCTCGATTTTCGTTTCATCAAGTTTGTTTTTGCCCAGATCAATGGCCATGGCAAACTTGTTATCTGTTGTACGAAGATCAAACATCAGTGGCTTAACAGTGGGGCCGAGGCCATTGGATACAATAAATGTACCTACCATGCCAAGCGCACAGAACAAGACTGTTAACTCAAAAATAATCGGGATATACACCGGGAATGAGTAAGAGTCTTTACCACCAACCACCATTGGCCAATCAAGCTTTTCCGTGTACATCGTCAGCGTTAAGGCTGTTAATGTACCTGTCAGACCGAACAGGAATGCGGCAATACCGATCCGTGTACGGGGATGACCTAAGGCTACGTCCAGACCGTGAATAGGAAACGGCGAGTATACTTCATGAATACGTACACCGGCGTCCTTCACCTCTTTTACGGCCTTAAGTACTACATCGTCATCATCAAAAATGCCGACTAAAAATTTACTAGCGCTACCGTGAGATTCTGCCATTGTCTTAACTTCCGATCAGTTTTGTTATTCAGCATCCTTGTTGAATGCTGGTTTGGTTACCCGCTCCCCTTTTGCTACGCCTGACACTGATTTAGGCAGTGTTTCTGACGACGACTTGATGACAGTCTTCACTTCAGCCATGTTTACAACCGGCAGGAATTTCGAGAACAGCAGGAAGAGCGTGAAGAAAAGACCGAACGAGAAAATATAGTCGCTGATATCGAACAGTGTCGGGTGGAACATCGCCCAGCTCGATGGCAGATAATCACGGTGCAGTGATGTCACAATGATTACAAAACGCTCGAACCACATACCGATGTTTACAACCACTGACAGAACAAATGTCCATACTACGCTCCGGCGGATGGCACGTGACCAGAACAGCTGCGGCGAAATTACGTTACAGGTCATCATCGCCCAGTATGCCCACCAGTAAGGACCGGTTGCACGGTTGATAAACGCGTAGCTTTCAAACTCAACACCTGAATACCAGGCAATGAAGAATTCTGTCAGGTAGGCAACACCTACAATCGAACCGGTCAGGGTAATGACTTTGTTCATCGACTCGATGTGTTCGAATGTAATGTAATCTTCCAGCTTAAATACGACACGGATAATCAGCATCAGGTTTTGCACCATGGCAAAGCCTGAGAAGATCGCACCCGCAACGAAGTATGGAGGGAAGATGGTTGTGTGCCAGCCAGGAATAACTGATGTAGCAAAGTCAAAGGATACAATGGTGTGTACTGACAATACCAGTGGTGTTGACAGACCCGCCAGGATCAGACTGATGTACTCATAACGAGCCCATGTTTTTGCTGATCCGTTCCATCCTAATGAGAATGCACCGTAGATATAACGCGATACTTTACTTTTTGCACGGTCACGGATGGTAGCCAGGTCAGGAACCAGACCAATGTACCAGAACACAAGCGATACAGTAAAGTACGTACTGATGGCGAATACGTCCCAAACTAGTGGCGACTTAAAGTTTACCCACAGTGACCCAAAGGTATTAGGCAGTGGTAACGCCCAAAGAGCCAGCCATGGACGGCCCATGTGCATCAGGATAAAGCTCGCAGCACAGATAACGGCGAAGATAGTCATCGCCTCTGCGGCACGGTTTACGGCAGTCCGCCATTTCTGACGGAAGAGCAATAAGATGGCAGAGATCAGTGTACCGGCGTGACCGATACCTACCCACCATACGAAGTTGGTGATATCCCAGGCCCAACCTACGGTTTTATTCAAACCCCAGACGCCCAGACCTTCCCACCATGTCCAGAATACGCACGCGGCACCGTATATCAATACTATCACTGAGATAGTAAATGCAATGGTCCACTCGCGGGTCGGACGGCCTTCTACCTGTCTGCTCACATCCTCCGTTACGTCAGCGTAGGTTTTACCTCCTGTGACGAGCGGAGTTCTTACGGGTGAAGTGATATGCGACATAGATTTCTAATTTACGATATACGGTTTACGCGTGTTCTTCTTTTTTAGCCTCTTTTTTCGGCTCAGCATCCTTATTCCGGATTTTTGTCAGATAAGCGATCTGTGGCCGGACGTTGATTTCTTCCAGTACGTGGAAAGCGCGCCCCTGTTCTTCTGATGCCAGAATTTTTGAAATGCTGCTTTCCGGATTGTTCATGTCACCAAACGTAATGGCGTCTGTCGGACAAGCCTGTGAACAAGCTGTCTGCACTTCATCAGGCAATAACCGGCGACGTTCTTTCTTCGCTGTCAGTTTACCTTCCTGAATACGCTGTACGCAGAATGAACATTTTTCGATTACCCCGCGTGAACGAACTGTTACATCAGGGTTGATAACCATTTTACCTAAATCGTTATTGAAATGGTAATCGAAGTTATCGTTATCGAAGTACTTGAACCAGTTAAAGCGACGTACTTTATATGGACAGTTGTTCGCACAGTAACGGGTACCCACACAACGGTTGTATGTCATCTGGTTCAACCCTTCTGTGCTGTGCGTTGTAGCCAATACAGGGCATACCGTCTCGCAAGGAGCGTTTGTACAGTGCTGGCAAAGCATTGGCTGGAAAGTAACTTCCGGATTTTCAGAAGCTACTTCAAGCGCCTGAAAGCCAGCAATCATCCCCATATTTTCTACATCAGCATCGCTGCTATAGTAGCGGTCAATACGCATCCAGTGCATTTCACGACGCATAATTACTTCGTCGCGACCAACTACCTGGATGTTATTTTCAGCATTACAGCCGACGACACAGGCACCACAACCGATACATGAGTTCAGGTCGATAACCATACCCCATGAGTGGTTAGGCTTACCGTATCCGTGCCACAAGGTAATGTTTGTAGCATCTGTTACGCCTTCCGACGTTACCACTTTCGGCTCGTGACGGCCCGCTTTCGGGTTCTTTTTATATTCGGCCAGTACAGACTCCTGCAATACGGCATGACGGCCCATTACCGTGTCGTGCGTTTGTGTCTGAGCAATCTCACGTTTACCGCTTGATTTTTCAACTTTTGCACTAACACCTGAGAACACAACATAACCGTTCGCTACTGATGCCAGCGGGAAAGCGCTTTTTCCAACACCATTGGCAGCTTTACCGGCTTTTTCACGGCCATATCCGATAGCGACAGCTACCGTTTTATCGGCCTGGCCCGGCTGTACCAGCACCGGCAGTTCAATAGCCGGCTTGCCATCTACAGTTACATTCACCAGATCACCCTGCTCCAGGCCTAACTCAGATGCTGTACGCTGTGAAATAGCAGCATAATTATCCCAGCAAGCTTTAGAGACCGGATCCGGCAATTCCTGTAACCATGGGTTATTAGCGGATGAACCAGTACCTAAACCAACTTTTTCGTAGATAGCCAGTTCAATACCGTCGTTAGCGGCTTTATACCGTGAAGCAACAGCAGGTGCAGCAGTGGCTAAGCTGGCTGTATTAAAGGATGCACCGGCTGCGGCTACTCCTTTAGCTGGCTCAAACACGCCGTCATTCAGTGTTTTAACCCAGAATGATTCAAATGAACCGCCACCGGCTTTAGGGAAGATCGTTGTCCGCCAGAAACCTTTCAGGAATGCCGCATAATCACCTGACTTACCGGCCCATGTCAACAAGCTTGACTGGAACTGGCGTGTCTTGAAAATATTCGTGATGGTTGGCTGCATCAGGCTATAGAAGCCAGCCTTAGGTTCTGCATCGCCCCAGCTCTCCAGGAAATGCGGAGCCGGTGTGATGAACTTACACAATGATGCCGTTTCTTCGGCCCGATCAGCAAACGAAACCGAAAGCTGTACTTTTGGTAACGCCTGAGCCAGTTCAGCACCACGCGGGTGATCATAAACCGGATTGGCACCAAAGAAAAGAACCGCCTGAACCTGACCTGCCTTCGCCGCATCAATAAATGCGTTCATCTGCACGTCATTTCCCTGACGGTAATTGATCGGTGTATTGATATCGATTGTTGTTCCGTAGCTGCCCAGCAAGCTGTTCAGGGCGTTTACAACAATCTGAACATTCGGGTCATTAGAACCAGCAACAACCAGAGCCGCACCGCGTGAAGCAATCAGGTCATTTGCTGCCTTATCCAGATAACGAATGTCTACTGCAGGCGCACTGATTGGTGAACCACCCAGTTTCGCAGCCACTTTATTGTAAAGAGCCGCAACTACCAGACCTTCCTGCGAAGGCTTGTACGTGCCGCGATAGTCAGCGTTTGAACCAGTCATCGACAGGATTGTCTCAAACTGATAATGGCGCGACATCTCTTTTTTAGTCGCACTCAGCTTACGCGTCTGCGCATACGGTTTTGCGAATTCCAGCGGTGCAACCCAGGTACCCAGGAAATCAGCCCCGATACTTACGATTGTTTTTGCTTTGCTGAAATCATAAGAAGGAACAACGGCCTTACCAAACGACGCCTGGTTGGCCTGTACGATACCGAATGATGAGTTGGCATCATACATAACATGCTGAGTCGTCGGATATTTCGCCGTAAATTCAGCAATAACGGCTTTTGTTGAAGGGCTCAGGATCGTTGATGTAACGATGCGGATTGCTCCGCTACGACCAGCAACAGCATTCAGTTGGCTAACGATTTCCCGGTCAACTGTGGCCCAGTCAGCATCAGCTTCACCTTTTTTAGGACCTTTCAGCTTGTCGATGTCATATAATGACAAAACCGACGCCTGCACACGGGCAGTTGTACCGCCTTTTGTGATGCTCGACGAAGGGTTACCTTCAATTTTGATTGGCCGGCCTTCCCGTGTTTCGACCAGGATACTGGCATAATCACCACCTTCAATGTAAGTTGAAGCGTAGTAATCAGAAATTGACGGGAATGTAAATTCCGGTTTGTTCAGATAAGGAATTGCCTTACGAACAGGGGCCTCACAGGCTGCTAATGATACAGCAGCGATGCTAAAGCCCATTGCTTTCAGGAAGTCACGGCGTTGTGTGTTAGAGCCTCCCAGAAGATCATCGGCCGAGTTTACATTCGAAAATTCGCTGTTCGCGTTTTTTACAAATTTAACATCGTTACGAAGTTCTTCGACACCCTTCCAATACCGTTTAGATGTATTTTCCATGCGTGCTTTAATACGTCAGATTACCCTTTTCTTTGAGTCACCGAAGTGGTGGAAATTAATAGTGGCATTTTGAACACTCCAGACCACCAATGTTTGCCACTTTAAGCGGCTCTTTGCTTTCCTTACGGTGCAGGGCAACCAGCTTGTCGTAATAAGCGTTGTCTTTTGTGTTAACTTCTGTTTTCCGGTGGCAATCGATACACCAGCCCATTGTTAAAGAGGACCGTTGCTCAACTACTTCCATTTTTTCAATCTCACCATGACAGGTCTGGCACTGAATATTACCGACATTGGCATGCTGGGCGTGATTGAAATAAGCCAGATCAGGCAGGTTATGAACGCGGATCCATTCGATAGGACGGTTCTGCTCGATGGCTGCGTAGATTTTCTGAATTTCCGGCGATTCTTTTTTGATGACACCGTGGCAATTCATACAAATGTTGGCCGAAGGAATCGTTGCCGATTTCCCGCGGTTTGCACCCGTATGGCAATAGTTACAGTCAATTTTGTATTGACCGGCATGCAGCTTGTGCGAATACGCGATTGGCTGTTTCGGTGCATATCCCTGCTGGATACCGATACCGTACAGGCCGTCAAGCGTTGACTTAACAACAACAAACAGGAAAATCCAGATCACAATTGAACGGGCAACCGGATTGTTGATTGTATTGGTCAGGCCATCCCGTAGGCGCTGCATAAACGGAGCTTCAGTCGTACCTTCCCCGCCTGCAGGGGTAACAGCCTTCGACAGAATGGATACAATCGCCAGCAGAACACCTAATACCAGTAACATAACCACTAACAGTGCGACCAGTACAAACGTAAAGAGGTTTGATGGTGATTCAGACGTTGCCGCAGCAGTAGCCTGACCACCTGCCGCCGGAACAGCCGTAGCTGCCGCCGCCGGAGCAGCGTTAGCTGAATCAATGTAATCCAGAATGCTCGTGATGTCAGAATCCGACAGGTTCGGGAAGCTTGACATCGCGATTTTATTGAACTTGTTGTACACACCTACTGCGTACGCATCTCCGCTCGCCACAACGGCCTGCGAGTTACGGATCCATTTCTTAAGCCAGTCTTCGCCAGGTGTACGCTGACGAACGCCTTTCAGGCCAGGACCGACCACTACTTCATCGGAAGCAGCATGACATTGGGCACAGTTGTTAGTGAACAACGACTTCCCTTTTTCTACGTCTCCGCCACCACCGGCGGGTGCCGAAGTAGCCGCAGCCGGATCTCCTCCGGCAGCCGAGTCCTGCGCCATTGCCTGACCACTACCAACCAGGATTGCCAGTGACAGAGCGAATGCTCCGCAAAACGTCGATAAGCGACTCATTGCAAATTGCTTATTCATTGACTGTTGATACATACTTTTTACCAACTTATTATTGGCACACAAAAGTAATGCAGGATTGCTATTCAGTCAAAAAATGGTTTTTTTATTTTCCATGCCACCTTTATTTATAACTTTTCTAAGCAACTAGCTGATTGGCAGTTTTCTGAGCGATTTTCCTTACCGTTTATCCAGTTTTTCTTTGTAAAAAATAAATTTTTCTACGATTAATTAATTCAACTATTCTATCATTATTTTAATCATATAAACATTACTTATACTGTCTGATTTCAGCATTCAAAATCGGTAAAAAATAAAAATCCCTGTACCAACATTTTGTCGATACAGGGATTTTTGAGGTTCCGAGCGGATTCGAACCGCTGTAGAAGGTTTTGCAGACCTCTGCCTAGCCACTCGGCCACGGAACCGTTTTGTATGTCACATCTGTCATTGCTGACAAACGGGACTGCAAAACTAGAAGAAAAATGTTTTTATCACAATACCGCCTCAAAAAATATCGTAAAAATTAAAAAGGGTCGAATCCGGCAACGATAAGACAGTGTCTGTATCGCTGACCAATCCGACCCTCCTCAATATCCGGTGCCCGACAGGCAGACGGCTATTGATTATTTTTTCCCTTCCAGTTGCTCTTTCAATGCAGCCAGTGCATCAAGATCACCTAACGTAGCACCACGCTCAGCCTGTGCAGGAGCGGCTTTCTCAGCTTTAGGGGCTTTAGGCTTCGCTTCTTTTTTAGGCTCGTCTTTTTCCTGCCATGTCTTTGTATGCGACAGCATGATACGTTTCTCTTCTTTCGAGAACTCGGTTACTTTGAAGTCAAGTGACTCACCAACTTCGGCCAGTGAACCGTCTTCTTTCGCCAGATTCTTGATCGAGCAGAAACCTTCGATGCCGTATGGCAGCTCCAGTGTAGCTACTTTGTCGTTTTTGCTCAGGATTGTGCAACGGTGTGTTGATCCTACATAGAATACAGACTCAAACGTATCCCATGGGTTCTCTTCCAGTTGCTTGTGGCCTAACGCCAGACGACGGTTTTCAACGTCCAGTTCAAGTACAATCACTTCCAGTTCTTCACCAACTTTGATGAAGTCTGAAGGATGCTTGATCTTCTTCGTCCATGACAGGTCAGATACGTGTACCAGACCGTCGATCCCTTCTTCCAGTTCAAGGAACAGACCGAAGTTGGTCAGGTTACGAACTA
The DNA here is from genome assembly GCF_001870735.1 of Arsenicibacter rosenii. GTDB lineage: Bacteria > Bacteroidota > Bacteroidia > Cytophagales > Spirosomataceae > Arsenicibacter > Arsenicibacter rosenii. The sequence continues at coordinate 200,848 of NZ_MORL01000005.1, forward strand.
CACCTTTGTGTTTTGTACCAACGGCATATTTCGTACGCAGTTCCGGACGAGTCCAGGGATCTTCTGTCAGTTGTTTAATGCCCAGTGACATTTTGCGCTCGGAGCGGTCCAGTGTCAGAACAACAGCTTCAACTTCGTCGCCCACTTTCAGGAATTCCTGTGGGTTACGCAGGTGCTGTGACCATGACATTTCAGAAACGTGGATCAAGCCTTCAACGCCCGGCATGATTTCCAGGAACGCACCGTAGTCAGCTACGTTTACGATCCGGCCCTTCACTTTCGAGCCAACCTGGATATCTTCAGCAAGTGCATCCCAAGGATGAGCCTGCAGTTGTTTCATCCCTAATGAGATCCGCTTCTTGTCCTCATCAAAGTCAAGCACAACAACGTTCACACGCTGATCGAGGTGCAGTACTTCTGACGGGTGATTGATCCGGCCCCATGAAATATCGGTAATGTGCAACAGACCGTCGACACCACCCAGATCGATGAACACACCGAAGTTGGTCATGTTCTTGATAACGCCTTCCAGTACCTGACCTTTCTCAAGGTTGTTCAGGATCTGAGTACGTTGTGCTTCAAGGTCTTTCTCGATCAGTACTTTGTGCGACACAACCACGTTGTCGTTCGCATAGTTGATCTTAACGACCTTAACTTCCATTTTCTTACCAACGAAGATGTCGAAGTCGCGGATTGGTTTCACATCGATCTGCGAACCTGGTAAGAATGCTTCGATACTGTAAATATCTACAATCAGACCACCTTTCGTCCGGCGCTTCACGAAACCATCGATAATGAGGTCTTCGTCCAGAGCCTTCTGAATTTTTTGCCATGCTGTGATTACCTTGGCTTTCTTACGAGACAGCACCAGCTGCCCGTTCGGGTCTTCCTGGTTTTCTACGTAAACTTCAACTTCGTCACCCATTTTCAGGTCCGGCAAATCCCGGAATTCTGAAGCAGGAACTAAACCGTCTGACTTGAAACCAATGTTCAGGATCACTTCACGATCTGTAATCCCGACCACGGTGCCCATAACAACTTCTTTTTCGTTTACCTGCGACAGTGTGTCGTTGTAAAGTTGTTCCATGCGGCTGCGTTCGTCAGCCGTATACCCGCTACCGAATCCTTTGTTATCTGCCCGGTCCCAGTCAAATTCTGGCAGATTGTCGCTTTTCTGCGTTTTGCTCATAAATGTTTGGTTGCTTGACCCTCTTAGCTACATCAGACTGTGGGTCAAATGGCAGTCTGAATTTTAGTTTTACATCTTTGTAAAAAGGACTGCAAAGGTAAGATTTTTTCGTAACAAAAAGTTCTCTTTGGGCAAAAAGCGTTTGAGTTTCAGCAATAAATAACCGAGGGATTACCAACCAGCCGGAAGATTTAACAATCTCACCCTTAGCCGGATGGCAACCCCTCGGTTTACAGACGTATGTGGTTATGCTACCTGTTAATCATACCGGCGCTCGCGTTTAGCAATAAACGGCATCCAGCTGGCATCGACAGCTCCTGAAAATTCGCGCAGAAAAAGCAGGAAGGATGGTTTAAACGGTCGTTGCCGGATGTGGAGATTCGCTTCTTCCGGTGTGTAATCTCCTTTCTTGGAATTACAGCGCTTACAGGCGGTTGTCAAATTATCCCAGTTCGTTTTTCCTCCCCTCGATTTCGGCATCACATGATCTAACGTCAGGTCTTCAGTCGTACCGCAGTACTGGCACCGGTGCCCGTCCCGCTTAAAAATATTCTGGCGGGTCAGCATAACGCCTTTATAAGGCAGATTAACATACCGGTGTAGCCGGATTACGGTTGGCATCGGAAATTCAGCCTGAACAGTACGAAGCTTAAATTGATCAGATTCGGCAACTAGTTCAGCCTTATTCAGAAAAACAAGCAAAAATGCTTTTGGAACGGAACAGATACTAAGCGCACTATAGTCTTGGTTTAAGATTAATACTTTCCTGCCCATACGTGGTTGAAACTTCTCTGTTTTTTAGCAATTTACAGAGTTGTCCACATTTCCACAAGATGTACTCACCGTTAAATTACTTAATGCCATAACGGGCAGAAACGTCTTGATTTCTTAACCTGATCAGTACCGCTCCCGCTGCATACTGCGCTCAGCCTCGCGCTCTTTAATGCTGTCGCGCTTATCATAAAGCTTTTTCCCTTTTGCCAGCGCAATTTCCATTTTTGCAAAGCCACGTTCTGAAGTATACAACCGTACCGGTACAATTGTCAGCCCCTGATCCTTGAGTTTTTCCGTGAGCTTCCGCAGTTCCCTTTTGGTCAGCAGCAGTTTCCGGTCGCGGAGTGGTTCATGGTTATTGTAGGTACCTTCTGTGTAAGCCGAAATACTCATCTGGCGAATAAATAATTCGTCACCCAGAAACAAACAATAGGCATCCTGCAAATTAACTTTTCCTTGCCGGATCGACTTAATTTCGGTGCCGGTCAGAACAATGCCGGCGGTATATGTATCAATGAAGTAATACTCAAAAGACGCTCTGCGGTTTTTAATATTTACTTCTTTTGCAATCGTTGCAGATGCCATATTAACTAATCAATGAGGATAAATGAATATGCTGAATAAACAGAGAAAGACGGCAGAGGTTCGCAGGAGAGCAATAAAAAAAGACGCCCGGAGGATCAATGCGTGCGTTTTTAAAAACGGTACCAAAGTCACAGCCTCAAGACCTGATACAGCATTGATACCTTCCAGGCGATATCTTTATGTATGAAGGAAAGCAAAAGTATTCTTCAAAAAATACAAGCAATAATTGTGCCTGTCTTATTTTATCTCAGAAGAATACAATAGATTCAGCGTTTTGTAAAGAACACTTACTTTTTTAGAGGTACCAACTGGTTTGTTTTGATTCTAACAAAAATAATACCAGTATTACCATCCTCTACAAAACGCCGCTTTTCATCTACGGAAAGAACTCACTAATGGATTTAACTATTCCAAATTTAGCAAAATTATTTCTTAACCGTCTCTTGCGTAGATTTATAGTCTTTATTTAACCCTTCAAGAACCTTTTTGGTTACATCATTAGGCGCATCCGCAAAAAGAATACCGCCGCCTTTTGTATAGCCTAATACAAACTCGTATTTATTCTCTTTGTTGTATTTTTTCAGATACTCAAAAATCTTGTTGTAAAGTTCTTCGTTCTTCTTTTGCTCATCCAAAGCCAGTTGCTGGGCAGCCCGTTCACGGTATTGCAGCAATTCCTGTTGCTCTTTCTGCAAAGCAGCTTCTGTAGCACGCGCCTGATCCATGGTCATTGTCTGAGCGCGCTGCTGGAAAAATGCGGCTTTATTCTGCAGGTTACGGCCTTTTGTGTTCAGGTCGTTATCTAATTGAAAACGCTTGCTTTCAAGTACTTTCTGCGTATCCTTGAAAAAATCGTATTTGGTCAGCAGGGAGTCAACGTTGACATAAACAATCGACTTACCTTTTGATTCGGTAGGTACAGCTGTTGCTGTTGTTTCTTGTGATGGGGTCCCTTTGAAATGCAAATAATACAGTACAGCGACGGCAACAGCCAGTACGATGTTAAGAATCAACGAAGCGTTCTTCACGAGATAATCAGTTAGTTATTGTTAATAGTTTCTACAAAATTATCAAAATCATTGCCTAATTACGCCCTTTTCCCTACGATTTGTTGAGAGGGCGCCATTGCCTGCCGGATATAGTAACCCGCCAGTCCGGCTAAACCAGCCACCAGACCAGCCACTAACGGCGTCAAAAGCAGCATTCCTGCCGGTGAGGTACTTTTAATAATCAGCTGGCTCATGCGGTTTGTCATAATCCCACCCGTCTGTACATGAATCAGCAACGCATAGGCAGCCCAAACCAGCGCAGCTCCGGCAAATGCCTGTCCGAATGATTGCCAGGCATGTTTCCCCTGCCAGTAACAACAGCCTGCCGCTACTAATGCCATACTCCACCAGGGCAACAGGAGCTGGGCCACAAAACTTAATACGGCGATAATCAGAATAAGTCGCATAATGAATCTATCGTTGTTGTAGCACTAACTTATAGGCCAGGCGAGGATGCTTCCCGGTAACTTGCTGAAAATAAAGCAACTCGTTCAGTTTACCATCTGCCCATGTCTGGATCATGTTCTGGTACAGCGGACTGCCCGGATTCCCTGACTGCCCGCCCGGATACACGCCGTATGCTTTCGGCGATGGGCCAAGCGCCACCACCATCCGCCACGAAGGTCCGTGTTTTTCGGAGGTCGCATTGACCACGGTAGCCCCTCCCCCGTTCTGAACCCCAATAGCACTGAAGGCATCCATGCCTGGCAGCAGGTGCCTGACAGACGTATTTTTATGCTTGCTCCACGCCCAGCCAGTACCCAATTCGCCGTGTTTTCTCTGCAACGAGTCACAGGCGGCCTGAAAGGACTGCGTTACGATATCAGCTATTGTTTCGCGCTGCGGCGTTTTCGTGTTGTCGAACCAGCGGGATTGCGGATCACGCTGCATGAGTGTCAGCGTGCGGTCAAAACCAGGATAACGCATAGGCAGCGTATCACCGGCATCAAATTCATCTTTCCAGACGGCCTCCATCAACTGCTCATACCATACGGTGAAAATACTGGCCCCGACGGCATCGGCATCGTTGTAGCGGTTCCAGGCGTTCATCACTCCCAGTGCCTTCGTTTGCAGACCACTCAGCCGTTTTACGTCGACGAGCGGCATCCATACCGGCAAGGCATCGACCGCCCGCAGGTTCAGGTTATCATTTTGCAGACCACGCAGACTATCGGCCGTTGCGCCCTTCATGGCTGCCAGCCGCTGGTTGATACGCCGGCCGCGTTCTGCCGGCGCAAACTGCCAGTTCAGGTAATAGGGATAGGTCGGATCGGTCGAAAACTGATTAGCAGAACTGACGAACCCACGGGGCGGATTTTTAACCCGTGGGTTCTGCTCGGCCGGAATCCAGCCCTGCCAGTCATAGGCCGGACTTGTTCCGTCGAGCAAAAACTTGCCCTGATCTTTCCACTTCAACGGGAAACGGCCGTTGGGCGAAATGGCGATATTCCTGCTGTTGTCGGCAAAAACAAAATTCTGGGCAGGTGCCGCATAATGGGCCAACGCCTTTACATAATCATCGTAGTTGGTTGCACGGTTAAGCTGGTAGAAACACAGTAAGTCATTAGCGGCTTCATGGGCAATCCAGCGGGCCGCGTGCCCCACCGGAATATTCGGCCGGAACGGCTTTTGCGCACCCATATATACGACGGGGCCATGATGCGTGTAGTATACCGTGTCGACCACATCGGGCTTCCCTTTTACTTTGATACGTTCGATGCGGCGGGTAGTCTGTTTCCACTGCCTGTCGTGCAGATAGGCCGAATGCTGATCGTCTTTAAACTGAATGGTATAAAAATCCAGCACATCGGCTCCTACATTCGTTACCCCCCAGGCAACGTTCTTGTTGAAGCCGATGATTACCCCCGGCGCACCTGGCAGCGACGCTCCATATACGTTCAGCGTCGGCGTAACAATCTGAATCTGATACCATATCGACGGCAGGCTCAGGGTCAGATGCGGATCATTGGCCAGAATCGGGTAACCGGTCGCTGATTTTTCAGCACCAACCGCCCAGTTATTGCTGCCAACGGATGGATCGTGGCGAATCAATCCGGCGTTGAATGCCGGAGCGGCCATGCCTAACAGGCGCTGTTGCATCACAGAGTCTTTGGGCGTAGCCGGAACCGGCAACGGGGTAAAGTCCCATTTGGTACCCGACGGAATAATCGGATCTTCGCGGGTCGGGTAATCGGGGAATAAATCGGCAACCACACCGGCGCCGTATTTTTTCAGCAGGTTGGTCATCCTGAGGTCATCGGCTCCCATCGCCAGCGTACTCGTCATCTGTTTCAGGAGATAAGCACATTTGATCGGTGTCCATGGCTCAGGTGCATAGCCCAGCAGTTTATACTCGATCGGGTACTTTCCGGGGCTCAGCTGCTCAATCCAAGCGTTAATGCCTGCGGTGTATGCCTCTACAATCTCTTTGGTTTTCGGATCGGCCAGCATCGCTTTTACGGCTTTTTCGGCACCGAAACCCATGCCCATCCGCCGGTTGAAACGGTCGAGTTCGAGCGCCCGTTCGCCGACGATTTCCGAAATACGGCCGGCAGCGGCATGCGTCTGAAACTCCATCTGCCAGAGGCGGTCCCGCGCTGTCACAAACCCCTGCGCGAAATAGGCATCATAGTCATTTTGGGCAAATACATGCGGTACGCCTATATCGTCAAATAAAACAGTGACCGGCTGCCGAGTGCCTTTAATGGTAAATTCCAGATCAGTCGTGGCAACTGATTCGGCATTTTGCCAGAAGCCTGTAAACGGGCTTAGGAGAGGACCAAAGGCGGGAATAGCCCCCCAGGGGCGGTTAAGTGCCAAAACAATAGTCAGTGCCAGTACACTGCTACCAATGGCTTTCAGATTGTTCATAAAGCTAAGGGAATCGGGCCGCAAGTAAAATATTCTTTATTTAATAAAAAATAGTCTTTATCACCCCGAATGCAACTTTCTGTGAATTAACTTGCTTCAGCAATTCACAGAAACTTCATAAGCGTCTGCAACAGGGGTCCGGCAATTTGTGTTATGCAAGGAGTTTCATGCTGTTAACATCTGCCTATGCGCTGTATTTTCTTTCTTTCACTGTTCATACCGGTACTGCATGTTATGGGGCAAACAACCACAAAGGTACTTGACATACAGGGGCATCGGGGCTGTCGGGGGCTAATGCCCGAGAATACGATTCCTGCCTTCCGGAAAGCATTAGATCTGGGCGTCACCACGCTTGAGTTAGATGTCGTGATCAGCAATGACCAGCAGGTCGTTGTCTCACACGAACCCTATTTCAACGCCGACATTACAACGGCTCCTGACGGTACGCCCGTTTCGCGCCAAAACCAGAAGGAGCTCAACATATACCGGATGGATTATAACGATGTCAAACGGTATGATGTCGGGCTTCGGGGAAATGTTAACTATCCGGAACAGCAAAAGCAGGCTGCTTATAAGCCATTGCTAAAGGAAGTATTCGACTCGATGGAAGCATACCGGAAAACCAATAATCTTCCGGAATTCGGTTATAATATTGAAATTAAAAGTGAGCCGGATCAGTATGGCATATCCCAGCCGGCACCTGCGGCTTTTTCTGACCTGGTGCTGGCCATAATTAAAGAACACATATCGCCGGACCGGATTACCATACAAAGTTTTGATTTCGCGGTTTTAAAACACTGGAAACAACAGATTGACGCCGGTAAGTATCCGAAAATCAAACTTGCTGCCCTGGTAGCAGATTTGAAAAGTGTGGATACCCATTTAAAAGATTTAGGATTTATACCCGATATTTATAGTCCATATTTCCGACTTTTGGGTCAGGAAAAGGTGAATCGTATTCATCAGAAAGGGATGAAAGTGATTCCCTGGACGGTAAATAACGCCGGCGAGATGCAAAAGCTGAAAGGTTGGGGCGTCGACGGTATCATTACGGATTATCCGGATCGTGCAAAAGGATTGTAGCTTATGACACTGCTGAACACTACGCTTAAATGGCTTCTTGAACGTCGGTTGCCCCGCATCGAGTCGATGATGAAGCACCCTGGTGAGGTGCAGCAGCAGGTTTTTAACCAGCTCATCCGCCGTGGCCGGCGCACGCACTGGGGAAAGCTGCACCACTATGGCAGCATCCGCTCCGTTAAGGATTTTCAGACACAGGTGCCGGTATCCTCTTACGAAGACCTGTACCCGTATATTGAACGAACCATGAAAGGCGAGAACAACCTCCTCTGGCCCTCTCCTATTCACTGGTTCTCTAAATCGTCGGGGACGACCAATGCCCGCAGTAAGTTTATTCCCGTTTCGCAGGAATCGCTGGACGATTGTCATTTCAAAGGGGGCAAAGACATGATGGCACTTTATGTCGCCAACCGCCCCGACAGCAAAACGTTTGAAGGCAAAGGACTCTCTATTGGGGGAAGTCTGCACGAAAATCCGTTCAGCAAAAGCGGTGCGGCAGGTGACGTCTCGGCCGTAGTGATGAAAAACCTCCCCTCGTGGGCGCAATACATCCGCACACCAACAATCGATGTCGCGCTCATGAGCGAGTGGGAGTCGAAAATTGAACGGATGGCCGAAGTAACGGCTCGCGAAAACGTGACGAGTATTCTGGGCGTACCAACCTGGACCCTCGTGCTGCTCGATAAGATCCTGGCCAATACCGGCAAATCCAATATTCTGGACGTATGGCCTAATTTTGAGGTCTTTATTCATGGGGCAGTCAATTTCCAGCCGTATCGCGAACTGTTTACGCAACACGTCTTCCCGTCAGGAGATATTAAATACCTTGAGGTTTATAACGCCTCCGAAGGCTTTTTCGCGATTCAGGATGATGTCCGGCGGATCGGTGAGATGCTGGTCATGCTCGACTACGGCATTTTCTACGAGTTTGTTCCGATGGAAGAAGCCGACAGCCCGTTCCCGAAAGCGCTGACGATTGAAGAAGTCGAACTCCATAAAAACTATGCGCTGGTTATTTCGACCAACGGCGGGTTATGGCGTTACCGGGTTGGCGATACGGTCCGGTTTACCTCTCTGTATCCGCACCGGCTCAAAGTCAGCGGCCGTACCAAGCACTTTATCAATGCATTCGGGGAGGAAGTCATTGTCGAAAATGCCGAGGCGGCGATAACCAAAGCCTGTGAGGCGACCGGGGCAGTCATCGCCGACTACACGGCGGGGCCTGTTTATATGGGTGGTAACCAAAACGGCCGGCACGAATGGATTATTGAGTTTTCGCAGCCACCCGCCGACCAGTCGTATTTCAACCATATTCTTGACGAGACCCTACGCCTCGTCAACTCCGATTACGACGCGAAACGATACAACGACATGGTGCTGCAGGCACCAATCATTCATGCTGTCCCGCGCGGCACGTTTTACAACTGGATGGGACAACGCGGGAAGTTAGGCGGACAGCATAAGGTTCCCCGTCTGGCCAATTCACGGGAGTATCTGGACGACATTCTGCACTGTCTGGATCAGGACTACGTCGATTAACTACCCCCGGACCAGCCCTTTTTCGCGCAGGAAATTGTTTGTCAGCACCGTTTTATCGGGGTTAAGTACTACCTGACCGATCACTTCACATACGAACAGTACATGGTCGCCGGAATCGATCTGCCCGATCACCTGACATTGTGCATAGCCAATGGCGTCTGTCAGGAAAGGGCAACCGCGGGTATCCAGCGCATACGGCAACCGGCTAAACTTATCCTGATCACGACCGCTTTTGCGGCCGAGCCGGCCGATGAGACCTGTCTGATCGTCAGCCAGCAGATTGACGTTGAGTATACCGCTTTGCTGCACGAGGGTAATGGTATAATCAATTTTATACAGGGCCACGGTCAGGTGAGTGCCGCCCATGGCCGTCTGCATCACCCATGTGGCAATGTTGGCGTTATAACGTGCGTCGGGCGTACCGGCGCCGGTTACGGTTGTAATGGCGTGAACGTCGTAGTTTTTATATTTCAGTAGTTTTCTTGCCATTGGTAAGCGTCTTGAAGTTCAAACGGGTTATCGTAGTTTTGCAGTGAACAAAGCGTTTTATCTCTCTGTTTATAATGAAGCAGGTTATTTGTCAAGGCCTGCATAGAGCGTAAGCGCAGGATCCATTCAGCATCGTCATGAAGTCTTTCAACATTCCCAGGCATTACCGTAGTGCCGTTATTACTCCAATCAAGGAATTCCGCCGGAAACGTGATAAGCTGAAACGTGATTTCACGCCGACCGAATTAGATTTCGGACCGGTACGGGTACTGATTGCCCGCCACTTTGGTTTTTGCTACGGCGTTGAAAATGCGGTCGAAATTGCCTATAGGGCCATTGCCGAGAATGAAGGCCGCCGACTTTTTCTGCTGAGTGAAATGATTCATAACCCCGACGTCAACGCCGACCTGATTAGCCGGGGAGTGCGCTTTCTGATGGATACCCATGGCAAACAGTTGATCCCCTGGGAGGAGCTTACGGCCGATGACGTTGTGATCATTCCGGCATTCGGGACTACGCTGGAAACCTATGCCCGCCTGCAGGCCATCGGTCTGGATATCGAAAAATACGACACGACCTGCCCGTTTGTGGAAAAAGTGTGGAATAAAGCCAGCCAGATCGGCAATAAGCAATATTCTGTGGTTGTCCACGGAAAACCAAGCCACGAAGAAACGCGGGCTACGTTTTCGCACAGTAAGGAAGCCGCCCCGACAGTGGTGGTCAAAGACATGAAACAGGCGCAGCATCTGGCAAAGTTTATCACCGGTGCTTTACCTGCCCAACAGTTTTACACCGACTTTGCAGGTCAGTATTCTGAAGGATTTGATCCGTCAGCCGATTTAAAGCGTATCGGCGTAGTAAACCAGACAACCATGCTCGCCTCGGATACTCAGGGCATTGCCGACTATCTGAAAGGGGTTATGATAGATACCTACCAGCTAACGCCGGATACTGTCGACGAGCATTTTGCCAATACCCGGGATACCTTGTGTTATGCCACCAACGATAATCAGGATGCGACCTATGCCCTGCTCGGTTATCCGGCTGATTTTGCTATCGTAGCAGGCGGTTATAACAGTTCGAATACCTCGCACATTGTCGAACTCTGCGAGGCGAAGCTTCCAACCTACTTTATCGAATCAGACCAGAAAATGTTATCGGCCGACCTGATCCGCCATTACGACCTGCACACCAAACAGGAGATAGTGACGGAAGCCTTTATCCCGGAACAGGAGCAGGTAACCGTGTTGTTAACCTGCGGTGCTTCCTGCCCCGACGCCGTTGTCGAGGGTATCCTGATGCGTCTGGTCAGCTTTTTCCCGGCCGCCCGACCTATCGAAGAGGTGATGGAAAAGGTAACGGATTAGTTAATCCAGACCTGAATTTCCCTGCTTTCGTTGTGCAACCGGTCAAAGGCAGTCACAATGTAGGTATATTTCTTTTTCGGATCGGCCGTACGATCAATGAACCGGGTATTGTCTTCGCCGGGGCAGATAGACAGAATACGTTCCGGATTATCTGTGCGGTATTGCCGGTAACGGCCTTCAAAGCGGTAAACGACATAATAACTTGCCAGGTCGCCGTCTCTCGCCTCGTCCGGCGATTGCCAGTATAGTTCAACACCCTGATCGGTCCGTGCGGCTTTCAGGTCACGTACCGGCAGCGGCGGAATACTGTCGATCCAGGTCATTGGCGGCACCAGCGCCGGGTATTTATACAGGCTGGTCTGAAGCGAATCCCGCACACCCATACGGTTGGTGGTCAGCGATTTCGAGCTAAAATAAATACTGCCGTGAACCGGTCCGCGCGCTGCCGCCAGCGCGCTGTTGCGCAGGTATCTGATCTGAGACGGCATCTGTGCCGGATCCATCCAGGCCGGGTCACGTTCGCGGGTATTGCCGAGCCGGTAAGCCCCATGGCCAATGTACAGGTGACGGCCAATGCTGTTTTTTGCCCACCAGTCGACCAGCACTTTATACGGCGCGCGGCTGAATTCGGTGGTGAAATAAACCTGCGGCACAATGTAATCGACCCACCCCTGACGTACCCATTTACGGGTATCGGCATACAGCTCATAATACGCCTGACCGCCGGTAGTTGCCGAACCATCGGGATCACTCTTCACGTTTTTCCAGATACCGAACGGGCTGATCCCGAACTTACAGTAAGGGTTTACGGCTTTTACGGAGTCGCGCAGCTCCAGTACCAGTTTATCAACATTGCTCCGGCGCCAGTCTTCCTTACCCATTCCGTTGTAATATTTCCGGTAAGCTGCATCATCCTTAATGGTCTGACCGGCAATGGCATACGGATAAAAATAATCGTCGAAATGGATACCGTCTACATCGTAGTTCCGCACGATATTCGCTACAATACCGGCCACATACGTACGGACTTCCGGCAAACCTAAGTTAAACAGCTTCCGGTCGCCATAGGTAATAAACCATTCCGGTTTCCGGTAGCTGATATGGTCGCTGGCAAGGCTGGCGGTTTTACCGAACGTTCCCCGGTCGAGGTTCAGCCACGCGTGAAACTCCATGCCACGGCTATGTGCCTGGTCAATGATGAACTCCATCGGGTCATAAAACGGATCGGGAGCTTTCCCCTGCTTACCGGTCAGCCACTCCGACCACGGTTCTGGTCCTTCGGCATAGAATGCGTCGGCGGCGGCCCGCACCTGCATGATAACGGCATTCAGGCCTGCCTGCCGGTGCATATCCAGAATCGAAATCATTTCCTGCTGCTGCTGTGAAGTAGGCAGTCCTTTTTTACTGGGCCAGTCAATGTTTTGTACCGTAGCGATCCATACCGCTCTGAACTCCCGTTTCGGCGAGGCGGGCACCGACATATCCGGCATTTCGTAGGCAACGGTATCAACAGGCGGCCTGGGCCTGGTTGCAGCTACCGACGAAGCTGACCGGGGCGGCGTCACCGGCGGCTTTTTGGCTACGGGTTTGGTAGCAGCCGGCGGTGTTTTTACAACCACTGGTGCCCGGCGCGAATGACACCCGATCGCAAGAAGAAGTGTTGAGAAACAAACAAAAAAAACAGTTGCCCGAAACATGAAAAAAGCGAATTAGGCTACAAAAGTACGGGATTAATTACTTTTTGCCTTCCCGCCGGCAACGATCACTGCAATAGATTACCTGCTCCCAGTCCCGTTCCCACTTTTTCCGCCAGCTAAAAGGACGTTGACAAACAGGACATACCTTCACCGGCAAGTCTGACTTCTTACGCATTTTCATACTCTGCTTCCTGAACGTTTTATTTCGCTAAACCTTACCCTGCGGCCAATGGTTTAGTCTCCATGAAAACACAGCAGACTACCCTCCTGACTGACGACGAGATCGACCGGATTATTGAAATGGCCTGGGAGGACCGGACACCCTTTGACGCCATTGAGGCACAGTTTGGCCTGGCCGAACAGGAAGTCATTGACCTGATGCGACGCGAAATGAAACCATCGTCGTGGCGCATGTGGCGAGCCCGCGTACAAGGCCGTAAGACTAAACACCGGGCCACATCGGCCGTTGATGATCAAACGTTTAAATGTACCCGACAACGGCAAATCAGTCATAATCAGTCGAAAAAACGTTGAGAATGACATTTTGGCATCTAAATGTTTTCGCTTAATTTTGTCGCGCAATATTTGGGTAAATCTAAATTTCTATTCAAAAAATAGTAAAAAAACCCAAAAATTTAAAATTTTTTTTGGAAAGGTGTAGTTTTGTAAAAGACGTGCTAAACTACTTACCTTAGCGTACAACGAAGACTATGTCAAGCTCAAAGTTAGACCAAATCGACCGCAAGGTTCTGGATATTCTGCAATCAAACGCCAAGATAACCAACGCTCAACTATCAAAGGAAATCGGCCTTTCGCCGGCCCCGACCCTGGAACGGGTTAAAAAGCTGGAAACCTCCGGTATCATCCAAAGCTACCACGCACAACTCGACCGCGAAAAAGTGGGGCTGGGCGTGACTACATTTGTGATGGTAACCCTGGTAGGCCACAAAAAAATGGTGACCGATTCGTTTGTACAGCGGGTTAACGAAATCCCTGAAATTATCGAGTGCCACCACATTACCGGCTCGGGTGATTTCCTGCTGAAGGTTATTTCAAAAGACATCAACTCGTATCAGAAGCTGATGCTGGAAGTAATCAATGAGATCGAAGAAGTGGCCAGCACACAAACCATGGTGATTTTATCGACCTTCAAGGAAAGTAAGGTAATGCCGATTCCTTGATCTGTATATAGCTTATGAAAAAGGGCCATTTGCTGTAAATGGCCCTTTTTCGTGTTTAATCCCGACGTTTCCGCCGCTCATCCCTGCGCGACTTTTTACTGTCTTTCAGCGCCTTCTTTGCTTCCTCATACTGACTTGATTTCTTATCGGCCGAATCGAGCACTTCCTTGTAGTACGCTGTCGCCTGATCATAATTTTTTTCATCGGTAGCAATCTTCGCCAGTCCGGTCAGCGACGACCAGTAATACCCTGCGTTGGTGGCCTTGATCTGCTTTGCAAAATCAATGGATTGTTGGTAATACTGTTTAGCGACCGCCGTATTCCGGTAAAAATTATGATTTATGTAGGCCAGAATATAGGCTGCTGTCCGGCCACTGACGGCCTCATACCCGGCCTGGCTCCTGGCAATTTTTTCCAGAATCCGTTTTGAGATCACCTCGGCCTCATTCAACCGCCCGCGGACAAACGCCGAACGGGCAAAATACCGCTCAAAAAAAGGATTTTCAGGATATTGCTCAGTCATGTACTTTGCCAGATCATAGGCCTTGTCATACTGATTTTCCATGCTGTAAATCTGCAGCAGGAAATAACGTGCCTCTGTGCGGGTATAAAAGGCGTTGTTCGCCGTCTTTTCCAGTTGCTGAATACCCGCGTTTTTATCGCCTTTCGGGAAAAACATCAGGATTGGTTTCAGCAACGGATAGTTTTGCGGAATCCACTGGGCATAATAGTTATACAACCCGTCGCCAAAGAGCAGTTCAGGGCTGATATCGCCGTTGCCCTTGCACTTCTCAAAATATTTCAGAGCATTTTTACCGGCCAGCGTAGCCTTCGCCCATTTCTTCCGCTCTGAATACAGACGTCCTTTGAAGGCATAAGCGGCAGCGAGGAAAAACGAAGGCTCTACTTTATTGTCGCTGTCATCATACAGTTTTTCTGCCAGGGTAATTGTGCTGTCCATATACGCCAGACACCGGTCATCGTAATCTTCAATGTCGGTGTTGGGTACTATTTTCCACCACTCAGCGAGGCCCATCAGAAAGTAGGGCATCGGATGTTTCGGGTACCGGACCTTCAGCCACCGGAATTCCTTATCGGCTTCATAAAATTTATAGTTATACAACTGGTTAATGGCTTCGGCCGATTCCAGCTGCACACCGGGGTGCTTCAATAATCCATCGTATTTTTTATCAAAAGCCGACGGATCATATAACTGTGCCTGAGCCATATAGCCCAATACGATTAATAAAACCGTCAAACTGAACTGCTTCATTTTCTTTGTCATTTAGCTACGCTGCTGAACGTTCTCTGCGCCTTACCTATAACGGTTGCCACATCTTTTTATGTGCGACCTTTCCATTAACGTACAAAGCCGGCGATCAGTTTACCGTTCATAAAATTTACGAAAAAGTTGCCTTACCATGCCCGCCCGCCGTACCTTTGCTCATGCCTACAGAAAAGATAACGATCAAAGATAAGTCGTTTGTGCCGTTTATTCCGGCCGAAGCCATTCAGAACCGCATCACACAGCTGGCTCAGCAGATTAATGAAGACTATGCAGACAAACAGCCACTGGTTATTGGTATCCTGAACGGATCCGTACTGTTTGCGGCAGATCTGCTCAAAAAACTGACGATTCCCTGCGAAATTGCCTTTGTCCGGGTGTCTTCCTATCAGCAAACCAGCTCAACCGGCGCAGTAAAACAAATTCTGGGCCTGACCGAACCGGTAAAACACCGCGATGTGATTGTGGTGGAAGATATTGTCGATACCGGTCTTACCATCAATGATATACGCAAACAGCTGCTTGCCGGGGAACCGGCGTCACTCGCCATTGCTACGCTTCTGCACAAACCCGATGCCCTGAAACAGCCGGTTGAGCTGCAATACGTTGGTTTTGAGATCGAGAATAAATTTGTGGTTGGTTACGGACTGGATTATGATGGGCTGGGCCGTAATACCGCGGCGATCTACGTGTTAAGCGAATAAACCATGCAGCAAAACATTGCGTATGTTGCGCTCGTAGTCACTGATTACGATGAAGCCATTGCATTCTATACCCAAAAACTACACTTCACGCTGCGGGAAGACACCGTTCTGAGCGAGACCAAACGCTGGGTGGTTATTGCTCCGCCGGGCACAACCGGCAGCGGCATTCTGCTGGCCAAAGCCGCCAATGAGGAGCAACAGTCGCGCGTGGGCAACCAGACCGGTGGCCGTGTCTTTCTGTTTCTGCACACCGATGACTTTACCCGTGACTATCAGAATCTGCTTGATCATGGCATCACCATCGTTCGCCAGCCCGTTACCGAGGTCTATGGCACGGTAGCAGTCTTTGCTGATTTATACGGAAATTTGTGGGATTTAATCGGGCCGGAGCGTTAACCCCCGATCGTCGCCATTGATTCGGAGACGGGGGCACGGTTCTGCTCCGCTTCGAAACCATTGGCCGGGCGGCTGGCAAAGGCCTGCTTAAACGCCTCCACCAAATCTGCATCCGTCGCGCCTGAGCGCATCAGGTCACGGACGTTCAGGACACCACTGTCGTAGAGGCAGGTTTTCAACACGCCCTGCGCAGTCATACGGATACGGTTGCAGCTTCCGCAGAACGTACGGCTAAAGGCTGCAATGATCCCGACAGTACCCTGGTAGCCCGGTATCTGATAATCATTCGACGTGGAGAAAGGCCCGTCTGTCAGTTTATGCAGATCCGGGTAAAACGATTTCAACTCCGTCAGAATCCGGCGGTGTGTCCAGTTCAGGACCGGATAGTGTGTCCCCTCTCCGTTGAACGGCATTTCTTCGATGAACCGCACTGCCACGGGCTGATCACGGGTTAGTTCGGCCAGTAACGGAATGTCTTCGATGTTCTGCCCTTCCATCACCACCGCATTGATTTTTACCTCAATGTTATGCGCCAGCAGTTCATCCAGTGTACGTAGTACGGCTGGCAGTTCATCACGGCGGGTGATCTGGTGAAAGCGCTGACGATCCAGTGTATCAATACTCAGATTGACCGATTTCAGACCCAGTCCGACCAGTTCTGACACGTGCGGCGCAGTCAGTACGCCGTTGGTGGTCATAGCCAGTTCCGTCAGGCCGTCAATAGCCGACAACGCCCGCATAAACGCCATCAGCCCGTTGCGCACAAAGGGCTCACCGCCCGTAATCCGGACTTTATTAACCCCCAAACCGGCCAATATCCCGACCAGCCGCTCCATTTCTTCAAATGTAAGCAGTTGTTTTTTCGGAAGATAGCGGATGCCTTCTTCCGGCATGCAGTAAAAGCAACGCAGGTTGCAGCGGTCGGTAACGGCCAGCCGCAAATAGGTTATCGGGCGATTATGGTTATCAAAAAGCATGAGGTACAAGCAAGTTAGCTTAATTTTGCGGTATGCTGACCGTTACAGCCGAAGACATCGGCAAAAAATATCGTCGCGAATGGATATTCCGACACGTTAACCTGACATTAACCGCAGGAACAAGTTACACGTTTGTTGGTCCCAACGGAAGTGGTAAGTCCACGTTTCTTCAGTTAATTT
Source organism: Arsenicibacter rosenii (assembly GCF_001870735.1). Classification (GTDB taxonomy): domain Bacteria; phylum Bacteroidota; class Bacteroidia; order Cytophagales; family Spirosomataceae; genus Arsenicibacter; species Arsenicibacter rosenii. The sequence goes on from NZ_MORL01000005.1 coordinate 218,211, forward strand.
CGGGCGTAATGCCTGCCACTGAAGGGAAATTAGCCTATCGCCTCGGCGATAAAACACTTTTACCCGACGACTGGTTTCGGCAAGTTAACATAGCAGCCCCTTATCTTGAACTGATCGAGGAATTAACCTTGCAGGAGTTACTGACCTTCCACCAGACATTTAAGCCATTTAAAGCCGGTATGGCCACCGGTGAAGTGATGGAGCGGATGTTTCTGAGCCATGCCCGCAACAAGGAAATCAAATATTTTTCGTCGGGTATGAAACAGCGGGTAAAACTGGGGCTGGCCTTTTTCTCTGATGCACCGATGGTGATTCTGGACGAGCCAACCGCTAACCTCGACCGGCAGGGGGCCAACTGGTATCTGGACGAGGTACAGCAGCTCGGCGCCGACCGCTTGCTGCTCATTGGCTCCAACCAGCCGGAAGAGTATGCTTTCTGCCCGCACGTACTGAGCGTTATGGAGTGGAAATAATAATTCCGGCAGCGTGAAGGGCAACGTTCACGTATGATAAAGCACCTGTGTTTTTTTGGAACATAGCTTGTATATTTACCTTACGAAAACTTCTGACACACAATGAAACACATTCTTGTACTGGTATTGGCCCTTGGCATTACACTGACGGCTAAAGCACAGAGCTACCACGGTAAAAAAATTACGGACAACGGCGCCATTCCTGCCACAGAGCTGGCAACGAAAATGGGCGAGAAAAAAGAACTGACGACCAAAGTGGAAGGTACTGTCGATCAGGTCTGCAAGGTAAAAGGTTGCTGGATGACCGTAAAAACGGCTGACGGCAAAACTATGCGCGTTACGTTCAAAGATTACGGCTTTTTTGTTCCTAAAGACATTGCCGGTAAACAAGTAGTATTCGAAGGGGTAGCCCAGACGACAACGACACCGGTTGCCGAACTGCGTCACTATGCCGAAGACGCGGGTAAGAGCAAAGCTGAGATCGAAAAAATCACGGAGCCGGAAAAGGCGCTGACATTTGTTGCTGATGGCGTAATCGTCAAGAAATAAGCCCCTGTGCGGTAAGCATTCCTAGGTAGAAAAAGGGCGACCACGTGGGCAGAAAAAAGGGCGACCACGTGGGGTCGCCCGTACGGGTGAGATGAATTATTCGCCGGGGTGGTATGTTTTTTCGACGTGTTGCTGAATGTCTTCGGGATAGAACCACACATCGCGGAAACGGCCCTGGCTGTACAGACTAGCCTGATCGGTGAAATGCGGCGATTTAGGATTGCTGTTCGAACCACCCGTGACCACGGCCCTCGCTTTTACCTTCCTGCCGAATTCAACCACGGCAACGAAGCTGTTGCCTACGTACCCGTAGCGCTTTTTCGTGTTTGGATATGACCGCGCCCCGAATGCCGCCAGAGAACCCCAGGCCGATGGCGTAAAACCGACAGCAATACTCGGTTTTGTATCATCGTATGTCTCCTGAATCTGACCCGTCAGGCGCTGGAAGCGGTTCATCTCGCCCCAGGCTACGTTCCACTTGCCGAAGTCGCGCTCAAATTCGTCGACCACCTCTGCCAGCGTCTGCATCTTTTCCTTTGCCGACGTATTATTAACCACCAGATCCGTCATGCCCAGATTATCGAGCCGCTGCCCGGCTGTGGCGCGCGGGCGGGCCATCCGCTGCATTTTTTCGCCCCAGACAATGGCCAGTGCGGTACCGACTGAGTTCACGCCGTAGTTTTTATCCCACGCCCGCAGCACCTCAATGGCCTTCCGGACATCAGCAGCCTGCTTGCCCGATAAATCCGTTACGTTTTCGTAGGCTTTCAGCAATGCCGGAATCAGCGCATCGAAGGCAGCCAGATGCGGATCGTTGGCGGCGGCAATGAGTGAGTCCAGCGTATACACCGGCTTACCAGCCAGCACCCGGGCGGCGTTGATCCCCCGGTAGTTTTCGGCATCGGGAGCCATATAAGCCGGAAATTTATCTTTTTGCGGACTGCTGCTACCCGACATCGTAAACGGCGTTGAATTACAGTTCTGAATCCAGCCCGTCGCCGGATTTTTTACCTGTACAATCTCCTCAACCGCATGCAAGCCCTTCCAGTCGGTTTCAGGATTGCTGCCGTCAACGGGCTGCTCCCAGTCGAATTTCGGATCACGCTTCGGCATGAAATTGCCGTGCCAGTAGGCAATGTTCCCCTTCCGGTCGGCAAACACCGTGTTGTTTGAGGCATTGCCGTTGAGCTTCATGACCTTTTTGTAGCCCGCATAATCTTTGGCTTTTGTCCGCAGATATGACTGCATCAAGGCGTTCAGGCCGTCGTTCATCATGCTCAACGCAATCCACTTGCCATCCTTCTCACCAACAACCGGCCCATGATGGGTACGGTAGATCGTGAACTCGCGCTGTTCAACCCCTTTGCCCAGTTTATAGGGTAACAACACTTTTTCGACCGTTACCGGCCGCCATTCTTCGCCGTATTTATAGACCAGTTTCCCGTCTTTTTTCTCAATCGTTTCCAGAAACTCATCCATCACATCGGCGTAGCTCGACGTATGCATCCAGCCGCAGTTCTGGTTAAAGCCCTGATAGATAAAAAACTGCCCCCATGTCACGGCACCGTATGCATTCAGGCCTTCTTTACTGACCATCTGTAATTCGGAACGGAAATAAAATGACGTATGCGGGTTAATCAGCAGCAGGGCATTTTTGGTCGCGCTTTTCGACGGTGCAATGGCAAAACCATTCGACCCGACCGACTCCCGCTCGTAGTGGCTCTCGAAATCATCAGCCTGCGACGTTTTACGGTTTTCGTAAAAGGCCTTTAACCGATCGGTTGAGACCGCGCTGATGTTGCCGCCGATACTGCCTTCACTGAACATCAGCGGCATCCACGGTTTAAAGCGTGTCAGTAGCCGGGGTTTCACCTGTGGATGGGTATGGAGGTAATAATTGGCTCCGTCGGCAAAGGCATTCAGGAGCTTTTTCATCCATGCCGGACTTTTCTGGTATTGCGCAATGGCCATGGTGCTGTCCATAAAAAGCCGGGCGCGGAGGTCATGGTACAGCGCGCCCTCACCGTCGACCTCCGCCATGCGGCCGATAGCGTCGATGTAATTGGCTTCGACCCGCGCGAAATCGTCCTCACACTGGGTATATAACGCACCGAAAACCACATCGGCGTCGGTTTTGCCGTAGATGTGCGGGATGCCCCATGTATCGCGCGTAATGGTAATCTGACGAGCTTGTTGTTGCCAGTGGGCCACTTCATCAGCGCTAAACGACTGGGCCGTGGCTATCCCTGCCGACAGCAGCACACCTAAAAGGGAAAGGACTTTCATTAGTTCAGGCTTGTAGTCTGTTATGAGAAGGCTAAATATAAGCCTTCGGGCCGTTTTAGCAGGTAGAAAGGCACAGATAAATTATGTATATTTGTTTAAACCAGTTTATGCATTTATGGCTGTTGCACCCAAACCAAGTATACTGCCGGAGGAACAAATCCCTGATTATCTGATCTACGAAATCATGGACGGGAAGCCTGTGTATTACCGGGATTATCAGGCCGTACTGAACAAAACCAAAACGCTGGATGACATTATGGGGTGTAGCTCGTTACAGGCTGAAATCATCAGCTACCTGCTGGGAATCATCTACCGCTTTATCGACACCAGAAAATACCGTGTCTATTCCAATGAAATCGGCAATCACATTGACAAGAATAACAACCTGTCAAACGACATTGCCATTTTTGACAAGAACATTCTGACTGCAGATAAAATCAATAAAAAGTACCCTGACGTTCCGCCTAAGCTGGTCATTGAGATCGACACGGAGGCCGACGTATCAGCGTTGACGAACTTTGGCTATATCTATAAAAAAACGAATAAGCTGCTTGGCTTTGGCGTTGAACGGATCATCTGGATATTAATTGATATTCAGGCTGTTCTGGTCATTGAGTCAGGCCCTGACGGCGTTTCCGGCAACTGGCAGGTGCGCGACTGGAACATGGATATTGAGCTCATGGACGGACACACCTTCAACATAGCCCGTTATCTGGATGAAGAGGGAATTACTGTCGGGGAGTGAACAGGGTTCGGCTCATAATGAAAATGATTGTTCAGGGCATCAATCGTTAAACGGCCTGTATTGAACAGCTTATTAGAAATTATCCCATCTTCCCGAATGCCGATGTTGAAGTTTTCGTGCTTTGTAATCAGAACTTTATTAGCCGTAAGCAGAGAATGGCTAACCGAAAGACGATAGCGCTTTACTATTTTATCCCAAAACAGACCGGCTTGTCCTAAGGCAAAACCAAACCGTATCCGCCGACGGGTAGTATAGTCATTGAGCTTTTTCAGGCCATTGTTTGATAGCTCTAAACCGTTTGACCCCGAATCATAGAACAGATTTAGCCGTTGCCCTTCGTCAGTTTCAACAACCATAAACGGTTTAAGAATACCAAAAAGATTCTTGTCGGCCGTAGCGTCCGGTCTGGACTGGCGGACAGTGAGCGTACTGGTTTTAAAATCAATAGTATACGCAACCTGCTGTAAGATATCCCATCCAATTACGCCGTCTACCCTTAAACCCGGCATGCTTTTGTTTAAGCGGAGAGCTAAAAAATTGTGGAGGTCAAAAGGGCCAATTTTCAGCGAGTCGATAAAACAGGCTGGAACACTCAGCGAACGATTAAGCGCGTTTACCACTTCAATTCCCGGCAACGGTGACAGGTGCAACTCATCCGCTAATTGTTGGGTAATGGCCGATTTGGTAAAGCCCGTATCCAGCATAAACTTCCGGGGCTTTCCGTTGATGATTACAGTCAGAAAAACATGACAACGACTTTTTCGATGAATCCCAACAGGGAGCGTTACGCTGTCTTCCTCCAGCGTAACGGTTAGTTGCGGCCTGGCGGCCAATAAGCTGGCCAGGGTATATTCCGGTGGCTTAACCTGTAGTTCGTCGGCAAAAGTGACTAGCTCCCGGTATTTGGCCCGCACAAAGTAAAAATCATTGAAGAGATAACTCTGAGCGACTGTATGTAATGGGTGATTAATCTGTCGGGCTACTTTCCGCAACAATGGCTCCGCAGCATTATACCGTCGGTACAATGTATGCTCGATGGCTTTAATAAAATCAGTTGAAGGCGTGTCCAGGCCGGCGTAATTAATTTGCTCAAACCGAAAGTTGGCAAGTGCCGTTGATGGGTCTACAGATTGCGCCGCCATACTAAAGGCAACAAGGGCAAGGCAGAAAATGAGCGTAATAGTTTTCATGAGGCAATCGGATTACGGATTTTGGGATTTTGCCCCAATCTACACGCCTGGCCGTTTGAAATCCCGTTCACCTCCAATAAATTGCATGGAATAACCTAAACAATTCCCTCTAACAATGAAACATCGTTACCTGCCAGTACTTATTCTTACCGGGCTAAGCCTGTTTGCCACACCCTTGTTTGCCCAGCGCACCCTCATTCATTGCGGCAACCTCTTCGACGGCGTCCGGAATGACCTCCAGCGCGACGTGACCGTTGTCGTGGAAGGCAACAAAATTACCGGCATCCAGAAAGGCTTTACCGCAGCCAGCGGCGCTGATAAAGTCATTGATCTGAAGAATAAAACCGTGCTGCCTGGCCTGATCGACATGCACGTGCACATTGAGAGCGAAACCCGCCGGGGTGGCTCCTACGACCGCTTTACGCAGAACGTACCCGATGTGGCGTTTCAGGCGGCTAAACACGCGAAAGTAACGCTGATGGCCGGTTTCACGACGGTGCGCGATCTGGGCGGTTCAGGCGTTAATATCTCGCTCCGGAATGCAATTAACCGTGGGCTGGCCGAAGGCCCGCGCATCATGACCAGTGGTAAATCTATTGCCACCACCGGCGGCCACGCCGACCCGACCAACGGGTTCCGCCGCGACCTGGCCGGTGATCCGGGACCAATCGACGGTGTCATCAACGGACCGGACGAAGCCCGTAAGGCTGTTCGTCAGCGGTATAAAGAGGGCGCTGATGTGATTAAAATTACCGCGACCGGCGGGGTACTGAGCAACGCCAAGGACGGTCAGGGCCCGCAGTTTACCGACGAAGAAGCGAAGGCCATCGTGGAAACCGCCAAAGATTATGGCATGAGCGTCGCTGCTCACGCCCACGGTGCTGAAGGTATGAAACGGGCTATCCGCGCCGGTGTAACGACCATCGAACATGGTACGCTGATGGACGATGAAGCCATTGAGCTCTTTAAGAAACACGGTACCTACTACGTGCCGACCATCATCGCCGGCCGGACCGCCGCCGACTCGGCCCGCATCATGGGCTATTATCCGGCCCTGGTGACGCCTAAAGCATTGGCCATTGGCCCGAAAATTCAGGCAACGTTTACGAAAGCCTACAAAGCCGGGGTAAAAATCGCCTTTGGTACCGATGCCGGGGTTTACCCGCACGGCTACAACGCCAAGGAGTTTGAATACATGGTTGAAGGCGGTATGCCGCCGGTCGAGTGCCTCAAGGCCGCCACCGTTGTCAACGCCGAAGTGCTGGGCATGAAAGACCAGATCGGAGCGATCGAAACCGGCAAGCTGGCCGACATCATCGCCGTTGACGGCAACCCGCTGCAAGACATCAAAACCCTGCAACAGGTCAAATTTGTCATGAAAGACGGTAAGGTGTACAAACAGTAGAAACGCATACAGGCATCTCATTTATCACCTGTTTGTTGCACCAAAAAAGCGAGCCCCCACCGGTCTCGCTTTTTTGGTGCATATACAATAAACAGACGGTTCTTCATACTCGGTTTAAGGACAAAACCCGGATAAATTATAAGCTTATCTGTATATTGCTTACCAAATTCATTGCAAACTAGTAAAGCTTATGATCCAGAACGTATTAGTTGTCGGGCTGGGTAAAGTAGGGTCTCTGGTAGGTGTATTGCTTGGCCGCAAGTTTTCGGTAACGGGCTTCGACAAACACCAGCCGGCCTACGAAAACCTCCCCTTTCCGACGCTTCAGGGCGACATTTCCGATGCAACCGCGTTCGAAAAAATCCTTCAGGGATTCGACGCTGTGGTTTCCTGTCTGCCCTATTCCCTGAACTTGCCGATTGCGCAGACTGCCCATACACTTGGTGTTCACTATTTTGACCTTACCGAAGACGTTCCGACAACCAATGCGATCCGCGACATGGCCAAAACCGGCACATCGGTTATGGCCCCGCAATGCGGCCTCGCGCCGGGCTATATCGGTATCGTCGGGGCAGACTTAGCCAACCGTTTCGACCGCCTGCGCGACATCGAACTGCGTGTGGGGGCCCTTCCCCAAAACCCGAACGGCCTCCTGGGCTATTCGTTTACGTGGTCACCGGCAGGTGTTATCAACGAATACCTGAACGACTGTGAGGTCATTCAGAACGGTGTCCGGAAATGGGTGAGTGCCCTCGACGGGCTGGAGGTGATTAATATGCATGGCATGGAGTTCGAAGCCTTTTCGACGTCGGGTGGCCTGGGCACCATGTGTGAGACCTACGAAGGACAGCTAGACACGCTCAACTACAAGACGATCCGCTATCCCGGCCACGCGAAGCTGATGCGCTTTCTGCTCTATGAACTTATCCTGAAAGATAAACGGGAACTGGCCGAGCAAATCCTGACCGAAGCCAAACCGCCGGTTCAGGATGATGTCGTCTACGTATATGCCGTTGTCGAAGGCTGGAAAAACGGGCAGCTGAAACGCGAAGAGTTTGCCCATGCCTACCACCCGATTGCCCTCGAAGGGCGGCGGTGGCGGGCGATTTCGTGGACGACAGCCGCGTCAGTAGCGGCCGTGGTGGAACTGGTTGCCGATGGCCGTTTACCGCAGCAGGGTTTCCTGAAGCAGGAAGACATTCCGCTCGATGCATTTCTGCAAACACTTAACGGCTCTATCTATGAAGCCGCTCACAAATCACAGGTAATGACCCTGTAAGATTGGACAGGCTGACGGGATTGGCAGGATAGTTTTCGTTACTAACTCCTGTCAACCCCGTCAGCCTGCCTGCTAAAAACGCCGTTTCTGTGCGATTTACCCCATATTCTGTGTCTTTTTAACCACATCAGCCAGGTAGCCCAACCTATCCGGACGCCGTCTTCTTCTTGTCACTCCATCAGTAAAACGGTACAGGTTTCCGCTTTGGATGTAAGGATTGCCCTTCTTTTTCATGCAAAATACCGCGCCCACCGGCACTTATCGCTGGCGAATTGTTGCCGTTTTATTTCTGGCTACCACGATCAACTACATCGATCGGCAGGTTTTGTCGTTTACGATGACCGACGAGCTGTTCCGGCGCGAAATGCTCGGCCTTGGTCCCGACGACCTGTTGACGCCGGAAGCCATCGACCGGTTCCGGATTCAGTATGGTGATGTGGTGGCGGCATTCCAGTTTACGTATGCGCTGGGCCTGCTGACCATCGGCTACCTGATCGACCGGATCGGTACCAAGCGCGGATTTTCACTGGGCATTCTCGTATGGAGTATTGCGGGCGTTATGACCACCTTCGTACAATCTATTTCGGGACTAGCACTGGCCCGAACCGTATTGGGTATCGGAGAAGCCGCCAACTTTCCGTCGGCGATCAAAACGGTATCTATCTGGTTCCCGAAGCACGAACGCTCCTTTGCCAACGGCCTGTTCAACGCCGGCACCAACGTCGGTATCATCCTGACCGCCCTGCTGGTTCCGTACCTGATTCTGCACTTTGGCTGGCGCAGTTCGTTTTTCGTAACCGGTATTCTGGGCTTTTTCCTGCTCATCCTGTGGTGGCGTACCTACACGCGTCCCGAATACAGCAATGCCGTTTCTCCTGCCGAACTGGCGTACATCCGGCAACGGGACGACAGCCCGCAGGCTCCCGAAAAAATTTCATGGCTTAACCTGCTGAGTTATAAACAAACCTGGGCTTTGGTGATTGGTAAGTTCCTGGCCGATCCGATCTGGTATTTCTACATGATCTGGCTACCCGACTTTTTTAAGTCAAACGATGCCCTTGACCAGAAACTCGACCTGAGCAGCTTCGGTCTTCCGTTCCTGATCATCTATGTGGTATCCGACGCGGGCAGTATTTTTTTCGGCTGGCTCAGTACCCAGTTCATGCATCGGGGCTGGTCGGCTAACCGGGCCCGTAAAACCACCATGCTCATCTGTGCGCTGTGTGTACTGCCGATTTTTACCGTGGCCCAGACTCATAGCCTTACCATGGCCATTGCCCTGATTTCGCTGGCGACGGCCGCCCATCAGGGCTGGTCGGCCAACATGTATACGTTTGCTTCGGATTTATTCCCGAAAAGTGTCGTCGGCTCGGTTATGGGCATCGGCGGCATGTCGGGAGCGGTCGGCGGTATTCTGCTGGCCCAGCAATCGGGGCGAATAATTACAGCTTTTGGCTATTTGCCTATGTTTATTATCGCAAGTTGTGCTTATTTAGTAGCGTTGATTATTATACACTTTTTATTGCCGAAGCTGGAGCCGGTAAGTGCAGAAGAGTTAGCAGGTGCAGCTGTCTAATTTTATGCCCTCAATTCGTATGTTGACTATGACCAAACTTAATCGTACAACCCACCCTGTTTCCTCAAACCCGGAACGTGTGTTACAATTCGGCACGGGCGTCCTCCTGCGCGGACTTGTTGACTATCAAATTGATAAGGCCAACAAACAGGGTCTTTTCAATGGTTCGGTTGTCATCGTTAAATCAACGGGCGGCACAACCGATGAGTTTGCCCAACAGGATAATTTATATACCGTTGCCGTTCGCGGCGTACGGCAGGGGCAAAGTATCAGTGAAAACACGCTGGTAACGTCGGTAAGCCGGGTACTATCGGCCCAGACAGCATGGCGCGACATCCTGAATCTGGCGAAAAGCCCGAGCCTGCGGGTCATTGTCTCGAACACCACAGAGGTCGGTTTACAGTATGTAGAAGAGAGCATTTTCCAGAATCCTCCCCAATCATTTGCCGGTAAACTGACGGCGTTTCTGTACGAGCGGTTTAAGGATGTAGGCGGGTCACGGAACCGTGGCCTGGTGGTCATTCCAACAGAACTTGTGGTAGACAACGGCTTGAAGCTGCGTGATCTGGTCGAACGCTTAGCGGCTCACAACGAATTGGGTAAGCTCTTCAGCAAATGGCTTAAATTCCACGTCCGCTTCTGCAACTCGCTCGTAGACCGCATTGTCCCGGGCAAACCGGAAGCGGGTATCAAAAAACAGATTGAAGAGGAGCTTGGCTACGAAGATGATCTGCTGACGATGACGGAGCCGTATCATCTCTGGGCCATCGAAGGCGACGACCGTGTGAAAGAAATCCTTTCGTTTGCCGGTGCCAACCCGAATACCATCGTGATCGACGAAGATATTACGTTTTACCGCGAGCGTAAACTCCGCGTCCTGAACGGCAGCCATACCATCAGCGTACCGCTAGCCTACCTTCTGGGCCACGAAATTGTGCTCGACATGATGAATGATCCGTTGTCGAGTCAGTTTATCCGGGAGGTAATGCAGCAGGAAATCGTGCCGACGGTCCCGGCCGACGATGTAGCGCTGGTAAAAGAGTTTGCCGACGAAGTGCTGGACCGCTTCCGGAATCCGAGCATTGAGCACCTGTTGCTGAACATTACCGTTCAGGAGTCGGCTAAAATGCAGGCGCGGAATGTAACTACCCTCCAGCGTTATTACGAACTCTTCAACAAAGTACCCGACCGGTTTGCCCTTGGCTTTGCGGCTTACCTGCGGTTTATGAAGGTAACGCACGAAGATAAAGGCACCTACTACGGCGAAGTGGATGTAGCGGCCGGTCTGCTGAATTATCCGGTTAAAGATGACCGGGCCGCTTATTACTACGGCATCTGGCCTGCTGTACAAACCAGCGACGAAGCATCAGTACGGGCCTTTGTGGAAAAGGTTTGTTCGGATAAAGACTTCTGGAAAGCGGACTTATCGGCCCTGCCAGGCTGGGTTGACGCGGTATCCGGTTATTTGTATAAAATGCTCAACAAAGGCGTCCGTGCGACGGTGAAAGAGGCATTGGCATAACTATCATATAGAGACGCAAAATTTTGCGTCTCTACTACGGTGCATAAAAAGAGCGGCCACCTGACAGCAGGTGGCCGCTCTTTTTATCGGGGCGAAAGCTCCTATTCCTCCAGGTAATTCAGATCCTTGCCGTGCGTTTCCGGAATGGTCAGAATCGAATAAAAGCCAAGTACAAAGGCCATCAGGCCCACCAGCGCACCGGCATTGATAATATCCATGGATGGTTTGAACGCCTGATAGGTCAGTGTCATCGGAATCACCAGCCCACGCACCATGTTCGGAACGGTTGTGGCCGCCGTAGCCCGCAGGTTGGTACCAAACTGTTCGGCGCCAATGGTCACGAACATGGCCCAGTAGCCGATGCCAAAGCCCAGCACCAGGGCTGTTCCGTACAGCGTAGCGGCGCTTTTCAGACCGCCGTACAGATAAAACAAGCTCACTGCCAGGGTCAGCCCCATCAGCAACGACACCGCCTTTTTGCGCGAGTGAAGGGCATGACTGATGACCCCGCTCGACAAATCGCCGAAGGCCAGCCCGACGTATGTCCACATAATCGTCAATCCGGGCTTGATTGGCTCTTCGATACCGAATGCTTTTCCGAACTCATTGCTGAATGTTGCCAGAATACCGATCACAAACCAGGTCGGCAGGCCGATACCGATGCATTTCAGATAGCGCGACAAGCGGTCTGTACTCGTAAAAAAGGCCAGGAAGTTACCCCGTTCAACGTGCCGCTGCTCGGTTACGTTTTTAAACATGCCGGACTCAATCACCCCAACCCGCAGCAATAACAGGCCGATGCCCATCAGACCACCCACGAAGAAGGCCATCTTCCAGTCAAAAAGCTCAACCGTGAAATACGCCACTACGGCTCCGAAAAGTCCGACACCGGCCACCAGCGAGGTGCCGATCGCCCGCAGTTCTTTCGGTAATACTTCAGATACCAGCGTGATACCCGCCCCCAGCTCGCCCGCCAGACCGATACCGGCGATGAACCGCATGTAGGCATAATAATCGGTCGGGTCCATGAACGTCACATCGGCAATGAACCCGCAGGCAATGTTAGCCAGTGAATAGGTAATGATACTGCCGAACAGAACCGACAACCGTCCTTTTTTATCACCTAACACACCCCAGATGATGCCCCCAATGAGCAGGCCACCCATCTGCCAGTTCAGAATCCGGGTACCTACGTCCGAAATCTGCTCACCACTCAGACCCAGATCCTGTAAGCTGGGGACACGGACAATACCAAAAAGTAATAAATCGTAAATATCAACGAAGTAGCCCAGTGCTGCGACAATTACCGGCAGGCTGATTAAATGTTGGGCAGTACTTTTGGTTTTGGGAGTAAGGGTAGGAACAGCCATTCGGGGTCGGATTGAGTTTTGCTTTGATTGAGTACAATAATACAAAATGACAGAAATCCGGCCGAATGACCAAATAAAACCGCCGTAATTTCTCCGTTAACCTAAACGGGCCAGAAATTCCTGCTTGCGGCGGCGGGCAACTTCCACCTCACTGCCATCGGACAGAATAACGCTCCCGCCCTCACCGCGAATGTATTCAGTCAGGTGTTGCAGGTTAATCACAGCCGCGTGATGAATCCGGAAAAAACCCTGTGTGTCGAGCAGGAGCTCATATTCTTTCAGGGTGCGGGTGGCCACCAGCTGCCGCTTGCCGGTGAGATGAAAGATCGTATAATTCTTATGGGCTTCGAGATAAACCACATCCGCCAGCGGTACAAACAACATCCCGCGTGCCGACGGGACGGCTATTTTTTGCAGGGAAGCCGGGGATTGATTTTGCTTTTGGTCGGATACCTGCTGGCGCTGCTCCCGTCTTTTCTGCCGGAAGCGCCCGAGTGCCCCTGCCAGCTCGTCCTCATCAACCGGTTTCAGCAAAAAATCAAACGCATAGGCCCGTAACGCCGGAATGGCATACTGCTGGTAAGCCGTCGTAAAAATAATTTCTGCCCCGTATGCACGGACACGCTCCTGAAACGTAAATCCATCCATGCCCGGCATTTCTATATCCAGAAAAATCAAATCGGGTTGCAATCGTTCGACGGCCAGCAGGGCTTCCTGCGCTACGCAATAGCGGCCCAGAATCTCAATATCAGAGGCGACAAAGCCTAGTTTGGCCATAAGCGCATCAAGGCTTGGCTGCTCATCATCGACTAAAATAGCGGTAAAAACTGCCACAGATCCTGTGTATTAGTGAGTACTCCGAAATATAGCTATACTTACGGGAAGTTCAGGTGTACCCGATTCCTTTCCCTCGTCTGATGCGTCTTTTTGTGCTAGTCTGTCTGTTTTGCTGTGTTCTGACTGCGTCGGCCGATAGCCGGTTCCGGCACCTGACCGTTGAGAATGGTCTGCCCAGTAACACGACTGACCTCATTTTCCGCGACTCACGGGGATTTGTCTGGATTGGCACCAACGCCGGACTGGTTCGGTTCGATGGCAGCCGGACCCGTACTTACCTGACCGAACTCGCCGGCAAATCAATCAATGCCATCCACGAAGATCAGTCCGGCAACCTGTGGATTGGTACGGGAGGCGGCCTGTTCCGGTACACCTATACCCGCGACCGGTTTACGCTGATTCAGCTGCCCGCCGGGCTCACCGGATTAACTGCCGGGTGGATTGCCCCCTTTTACATTGATAACCAGCAACAGCTCTGGTTTTTTTATCCGGCGAAATGGGCAGTATTTACTCTCAACATCCGGACCTTACGTGTCCTGTATCGCAGCCCGGGCACCGAACTGACAGACCGGCTCATTCCGTATCCCCAACAGCCGTTTCAACCCCTGAAAGTTATTTACAGCCGGTCAGATCAGGGCGGAATCGTTAAACGAAGCATCCGGAACGGGCAGGTTCTTCAGCCGGAGCTCTTTTTTAATCCTTCCTCAGTAAAACGGCCTGCGCCCGTTTTTTCTTTTTCCTACTGGCTTGTGCCCGAAAACGACAGCATCGTCTGGGCGGGTGGCGATGCAGGGTTGATCCGGCTCAATACAGCGAATGCACAGTTCAGGCAGTTCAGACCTGCGCTGTCTCCGACAGGCACCATCAATCACCTGACGGCCTTTGGTGACCATCAACTGGCCGTCAGCTCATCGGGTAGCGGATTGTTACTTTTTAACACAAAAACACGCCGTTTTTACGCCCGGTTCAGTGTGCAGCGCGCCAATCAGCTCAGCATTGCCGGAGATAACGTAAACCGAACGTTTGTCGATTCGGCGGGCCTTATTTTCTGTTCGCTGAACAATGGACGCGGGGTAAGCTATACGTCCCTGCAACCCACTCCTTTCCGGCAGGTTTACGGACAACTACAGGCCGCAAACCTTCACCTGCCCGATGAGACCGTCAGTGCCGTTTGTCAGGCCGGAGCAACAGGCCTGCTGCTGGGTACGCCTTACGGTCTGGTGTCGGTAGCACAAACCGGCCATCCCGCAAAGCGGTTAAACCGGCTTCCCGGTATTACCAGTCTGGTACCTGTTGACAAATTCTTTGTTCTGGCCGGTACCAGCCACGGACTTTTTCTGGCGCATACACAGACCGGCCAGCCAACACCACTGCCTTTTCCGGGCCATTTCCCGGCTGATCAGGTGTTTGCCATCGTTCAGACAGGCCCCGGCTCCTGGTGGATCAATACCTATTATGGCGCGTTCAGCCTTACGCTTCATCCGGACCGATCCTTTTCCTGGCAACCGATTGACTTCGCTGATATACCAGGCGCGGCCGTCGTCAATACCGCTGCTTATGTCGATCCGGAACAACGAACCATGTTTGTACTGAGTGAATACGGCAACCTGATTTACACCTTCCGGCGAACGGATGCAGGCAGGTGGAAACGGGTGGCCAAACAACGGATTGATCTCCTCGGACAACAGATTACCTCCGTCCCTAACGCGGCCGACTCACTTAACCTTGCCTGCGGACAAGGGATTTTCCGGTTTCATAAGCAAACCCTTCAGGGAAAACTATACCGGACAGCTCATCCCCTCAACGGTATCCTGACCAGTGACCGGCATACGTGGTATTTGTCGACAAACGGGCTGTATCAAGGTAATGGGCAGGGGCACTTAGTACGTTATTTTACCGGTGCAGACGGCATCCGGCCCGGCAACTACATACCGGCGGCGGCTATGCAAGAGACGGGGAAACGATGGTTTTTCGGCAGCCCGGCCGGTTTGTTTGCCTACCACCCGGCCATTAAACCCACTACCGCTACCGGTCATCCACAACTTACCCGGATGAGCATTGCAGACCAGGCAGATGCCGGCCAGATGGCCGCGATCCTGACCGGTAACGGCATTACCCTGACGCCCGGCCAGGAGGATTTTCTACTCGATTGGGTGATCCCTGATCCGATTGCCCCGGCCAGCCATACGTTCCGGTACCGGCTCGATGGGTATGACAAAAGCTGGCAACAGACCGGTAACCCGGCAACGATCCGGTATACCAACCTGCCCGCCGGTGATTTTCTGCTTCTGGTTGAAGCGCGGAGTGCATCCGGACAGCTTCAGGCCACCCGCCGGATTCCGGTACAGGTGACAGTTGCTTTTACGAAAACGCGCTGGTATCGGGCGTTGCTGGTATTTTTACTGCTTTTTACGGTTTCGCTGATTGCCTGGCTACGCATCCGCATCTGGCGCGACGAGCAGGCCAAAGCCGAACTGGCGCGCCTGCAAACCGAAACCGAGCTCCGGGCGCTGCGGGCACAGATCAACCCCCACTTCGTTTTTAACTGTATGAATACCATTGATGCTTACATCCTGACCGACCGCAACCGGCAGGCATCGCGGTTTCTGCAACGGTTTTCCAAGCTGATCCGGCTTACACTCGAAAACTCCGAAAGCCGGCTGGTTGCCCTGTCGCAGGAGATCCGGCTGCTTGATTTATACATCGGTCTGGAAGCCGAACGCTTCAACAATCTCTTCCGGTACCGGATTCTGGTGAGTCCGGAGCTGAACGAGCGTCCTTATCAGATTCCACCGTTGCTCGTGCAGCCATTTGTCGAAAATGCCATTCTACACGGTCTGCGCCACCTGCCTGACCCCTCGACCGGTGAACTGACTATTACGATCCGGCTTGCCGGTGAAACAATGCATGTCTGTATTCAGGATAACGGCATCGGACGGGAGGCATCCGCCCGGCTAAACGCCCAACGCCCCGAAGCGTTCCGGTCGATGGGGATGCATGTCACGGCAGGGCGGATAGCCGTTTACCAGCAACTGTACCGGCAAGCCATCCGCGTCGAAACGACCGACTGTGCGCCAGGCACCCGCGTTGATCTGTGGCTACCCGCCTTACTGCCTTCGTAAAGGCATTGTTCCGGCAAAAACTGTATTTATGTTTACTTTACTATAAATGAGACATAATCATGGAGTCAGCGAACCCGTCTTATCCGTACTATACATATTATGCTGATCGAAGTGCTGTCAGAATCAACCGCGCAGGACGATCATCAGGATAAACGACAGGATACCATTGATATCAGCAGCTCAGGCATCACCCTATCCGTAACTGACATCTACGATGGTATTGCCTTCTAGGGCCGCGACACGGTAACGCTCCGGAGCTTCAGCACTTCCCTGCGTTCTGCGGAACTGAACGAACGCGGCGAGGCTTCCAGCGCAACCTGCGAAACAACACCACTCCAGCCCGCGCGGCTGCCTAAATCAATTTCGTAGACCCGCATTTCGCCGTCGCCGGTAATCGGGAAATCAACGTAGCGCTCGGGCTGTATCAGGAAATCACCGTCTTCCGGTTTCCGCCAGCTAAACCGTGCCGTATTGGCCGACGTTTCAAACGCTGCCTGCACATACACTTTTGGCACATTACCAGCCCGCCAGAACACCATCGGGCTTTTTACCTGAAAATTGACTTTGGTCGAATCGCGCCGCCCCCACTGAATCACCAGCTCGTTATCCGGCTGTCCCTGATCGAAGGTGTTGTAATAATGCCAGCCGAGCCGGTTGCGCGTAAACCGGTAGTTGGGAGCAATGGATGCCCTTGGCTGCATCTGGGCAAACAGCCGGATGTCGGGCAGAGTACCGACAACCAGATCAAACTCGTATTCGAAAACGTCGTTATACCCCATTACAATAATCGGCGCAGAGGTCATGTAGCTGCTTTGCACATCATACTCGTTGCCCGTTCCCATCCGCCCGAACATACCGGTTACGAAGCGAAACTGATCCGGTGTATACAACCCGACCCCCTTACCTTCCTTGTTGAGCAGGGCCGTCCAGTTTTCGGTAGCATAGCGGGGCGTCAGATCGCTCTCGCCCGTAAATTCGGTAACGGCGTCGTTGGTAAACGGCTGCATGCCGGTATAACTCACCATCCGGTAATATGGGCCGTTGAGGTAAACACAGGGCAATTCCTGCGCCCGCGCTTCGTATTGGGTCGTATCCCGCCGGTTAATGGTTGTGCGGCTCCGGACATGGACGTTGTTGCCTTTCAGCTCAATCCAGTGTTCCATCGTACATTCGGCCGGCTCCTTCAGCAAGGGCCAGATATAGGGAACCGTTTTTACATACAGGCGGGTACTGTCAATCTGCTGCGAGGTAACAACGAGCGAGGGGTTATTGTAGACATCGCCGGTCTGTACGGGGTTCCAGCCCAGGGCCCACCATTTGGCGACCGGCTGTTTGCCATTGGGCGTAAACGGAATCGGGCCGGAGTAAATACTGGTCTGCAACTGGCGGCCAAGGTCAAAGTTGTTCACCATGTTTTCGCCGTTCCAGCCATCCGAGAGGTATGTAATGCCTCCCCCCGCATTCAGGTTGATGCCAAGGCGGATTTTACCGTTCCAGAGAAAAATATGAGTGGGCGGCGGCGGCGGTGAGGGGGGCGTAGTTGGCTGACCGGGGGTGGTAGTGGTCTGGCCGGGGGGCGTTGTCGGGTCTGTTGTTCCGGTCCCGTCTCCCCCTTTCGCAACCTGTGTTGTACTGGAAACCGGCGTCACCGGTTTAGGACGGTTTGTGGGCCTGATTTCATCACTGCATCCCGTCAGATACCCTATCATCATCACACACACTGCCAGCCCCGACAGCGACCCCCATTGTTTCATAAACCTTTTCCCCATTGTGCCGGTAAAGATACAATGAAAAACGGCTCCGGCGGCCGCCGGCAAGCAGACCTTCGTAAGTGGCCTTCCTGCTACCGGCCGAGTCCGATGCGCCTGATTCTTACAGTAGCCGTGGACCGTGCCGGTTGGCCGGGCGTTGGCTCCAGCCCGATCTGATTGATGATGTCCTGCCAGCCCGGCTTACCGGCCAGGCTGATTCGGTAGGTCCGGTAAACCCCGTCGCCGGTAATCGGGAAGTCGAGCGTGCGGGTGGGCAGCGCCAGAAAATCAACGTCGCCGGGCTGTCGCCAGCTTAGCCGGGCAGTGGTTGCCGGTGTCGAGAAAGCTGCTTCGATTTCCAGAACCGGTACATCGGTGGCTTTCCAGTAAACGGCCGGACTCTTGATCTGAAAGCTGGCTTTGGTGGTATCAGTACGTGCCCAACGGACATTGAGTTCGTTACCGACGGGCCAGCCGGTATCACGGGTGTTGTAATAAAACCAGCGGGCGCGGCTACCGGAAAAACGGAAATCAGGCACCGTTGCCGGCCGTGTCTGCCGGTAGGCAAACTGCCGGATATCGTCCAGACTCCCGATGATCAGGTCATACTCAAATTCATAGACACGGTTGTGGTCGAGCACCTCAAACGGCACCGCCGCCATATAACTGCTGGATACATCGTATTCAGTACCCACGCCGGGAGCACCGAAATAAGCCGTAATAAACCGGAATTCATTGGCACGGTACAGCCCGACACCCCGCCCCGACGCATTGAGCAGCGCCGCCCAGTTTTCGGTTGCATACCGGTCGGTGATACCATGGTCGGGCTTAAACTCGTTTACGACATCGTTTGTAAAGGGGTTCAGGCCGGTGTAGGTGATAATCCGTGTGTATGGTCCGTTGAGGTACACACAGGGCGCTTCCTGCGTACGGGCCTCGTATTGCGTGGTATCCGCGCGGTTGATGGTTGTACGGCTGCGGACATGGACCGTGTTGTCGCGGAGTTCGATCCAGTGCTCCATGACACAGTCGGCGGGTTCGGCCAGCAGCGGCCAGATGTTCGGGATCGTTTTGACGTAGAGCTGCGTATTACCGGTCTGCTGGTGACTGATCACCTGCGCCGGATTATTATGTACATCGCCGGTCTGCACAGGGTTCCAGCCAAGACCGATCCATTTAGCAACGGGGTCTTTGCCATTAACGCTGTATGGCACCGGCCCCGAATACAGGCTGGTTTGCAATTGCCGGCCCAGATCGGCATTGTTTACCATATTGACCCCGGATGTGCCTTCGGCGAGGTAGGTAATGGCACCGCCGGCATTGAGGTCGATCCCGAGCCGGACCTTGCCATTATCCAGAAAGAGCCGTTTAGGCTCAGGCAACGGATTTTTCTGAATGCCGTCCGGATTTTCTTCGTAGCGCCGGAGCTTCGGCCGCACGTCGCTGCCGCAGCCAAAGCAGATACTAATCACCCAAATCCCCACTATTATCAACCTTCCCATCCTTCCCATCCTATCTGATCAGAGTGACTGTTTTGTAACCTACTTTTTAACTTGACTGAATCCTCTGAGCTTCTTTGGGAAACTTTTTTATCAGCCATGCCAATACCTCAAGCTGTACTTTTTTAGGAGCCCTGCGCGTTTGTATCAAAAGACTGATTGAGTCCGGACGAACCAGCGTCAAATTTGAGGCCCCTTCATTACAAACAGAACATAGCAGACGCAGGTTATCGGCATCGTCTGTGCCGCCTTTAGTTTTATCGACAACATGCCCCAGTTGCATTCGGGCAGGTCTTCCGTCAAACGGATGAATTTCTCCTGCTGCCACACCACACATCTGACATGTATTTCCATCACGGTCAATTACAAAAGCACGGGTTTCTTTTGAGATATTACGTTGAAAGGCTCTGTCTTTCTTTTCCGCAGATACCAGAATGTATTGCCCTGGTTTGAGGTCACTGCGATCTTTATGCGTAATGATATCAAACCCTTCTTCATTACGCAATTCCCGGATACGTCGCCCCCATTCACTGGAACCGGCAACTTCCCGCAAACGATTAGAATCAACTACTTTCCCTACGTTATTCAATAAAAAGGCTTTCAGCTTTTCTTTGGATCCGGGTGTTTTGTCCATTTTCGGTGTAATTTATGGCCTGGTGTATAGCTTCGCCTAATGCTTTGGCAACCGGAGGCGGGAACGCATTGCCTACCTGCCGGTATGCAGGCGTTTTTTTACCGGCAAACTGCCACTCTTTCGGAAATCCCTGAACAAGTGCAGTCATTTTTAGTGTTAATCTGGGCATGCCCCGAAAATCTTGTACAGGAGCCGTATCTGCCAGTCCTTTTCCATCGACACCTAGCGTTGCCCAGGCTTTCTTAGCTCTTGTGGGTCCAAGGTCTGCCCCTCCATGTTTCTTTGAGCCTCCTACCAGGGTTGGTGCAATGCCATCTGCTTCCTTAGACCATTCATCGACCATACCCCAATCATTGGCTTTCATCTCTTCATACAAAAGTGCACCAATTGTTTTGGGTTTAATTAAACCAATAGCAGGCCATTGAAAATATGGATAATAGGGCTCTTTCAGACCTACTAAAATCGCTCTTGGCCGTAGTTGTGATACGCCAAAATCAGATGCCTGTAAAAGTCTCCACTCACAGAAGAAACCTAACTTCCGCAACTCTGATAAAATATGTCGACGATAGAGCTTAAACTTCGGATCTAGTAAACCTCTTACATTTTCCAGCATTATTGCTTTAGGTTCACACTCCGCAGCAATACGAATCGCTTCCGGGAAAAGATCACGTTCATCGAGTTCTCCCAACTGTTTACCAGCGACAGAAAATGGTGGGCAAGGTACGCCACCTGCCAACAAATCAACCTTTCCCTTGTAAGGTGTGGCGTCAAATGTTTTAAGATCCTGATTAAATACCTCCCATTCGGGACGATTTAAACGCAGTGTGGCACAGGCCAATGGTTCTATTTCTACTAAAGCAACATGATCAAAGCCCGCCTGCTCCAACCCTAACGCCTGTCCTCCTGCTCCCGCACAGACTTCCAATGAGGTCAATTTGTTCATCATTATTCCGTTTACTCTTTTGTAATTATACAGTATTTGCGCTAAATATCCATTATAAGCAAGTTTTTACCCGTTTCGGCTTCGTATTTCCGGCTGCATCCACTAATTTTGCGGGATTTTTAGCCATACTTGATCCAAGTCGCTGACAATCAAAGTACGTTATTGTACTTTTTTCAAACGTTCATTATTCGTTTTTCAAGGTCTCGCTGAAAAATGCCCAAAAATCCCAATCTCCGCTCGGTCCTGATTATCGGTTCTGGTCCCATCATCATCGGTCAGGCATGTGAATTTGACTACTCCGGTTCACAGGCCGCCCGTTCGCTACGTGAAGAGGGTATCGAGGTATCGCTGATTAACTCCAATCCGGCCACGATTATGACTGATCCGATCAACGCGGATCATGTCTACCTCAAACCGCTCGAAAAGAAGTCCATTGTTGAGATTCTGAAGAAACATCAGGAAATGGGTCGCCCCATCGATGCCGTATTGCCTACCATGGGTGGCCAGACTGCGTTGAACCTGGCGATCGATTGTGACAAAGCCGGTATCTGGCAAAAATACAATGTTCAGATCATCGGGGTAGATATCAAAGCGATCGAAACGACCGAAGACCGGGAAAAATTCCGGTTGAAAATGCTCGAACTGGGCGTAGGCGTTTGTAAAGGCCGTACGGCCCGCTCATTCCTCGAAGGTAAGGAAATTGCCCAGGAAATCGGCTTCCCGCTTGTGATCCGCCCGTCATTTACGCTGGGTGGTACCGGTGGTGGCTTCGTTCAGCATCCTGAAGATTTTGACAAAGCCCTGACCGCCGGCCTGCATGCTTCACCGGTACACGAAGTGCTTGTGGAGCAGAGTGTAATGGGCTGGAAAGAGTACGAACTTGAGCTTCTGCGCGACGGTAACGGTAACTTCATCATTATCTGTTCGATTGAGAACTTCGATCCGATGGGTATCCATACGGGCGACAGTATTACCGTCGCCCCTGCCATGACACTGCCGGATACGCTCTACCAGAAGATGCGTGACCTGGCAATCATGATGATGGACGGCATCGGTAAGTTTGCCGGCGGCTGTAACGTTCAGTTCTCGGTTAACCCCGAAACCGACGACATCATTGCGATTGAGATTAACCCGCGCGTGAGCCGTTCGTCGGCCCTGGCCTCAAAAGCAACCGGTTATCCGATTGCCAAAATTGCCGCCAAAATGGCAATCGGCTACAACCTCGACGAACTGATGAACCCCATTACGGGCACAACATCAGCGTTCTTTGAGCCAGCCATTGACTACGTTATCGTGAAGGTTCCGCGCTGGAACTTCGATAAATTCCCGGGCGCCGACCGGTCACTGGGTTTACAGATGAAATCGGTGGGTGAAGCCATGGGGATCGGCCGGAACTTCCAGGAGGCCCTCCAGAAAGCCTGTCAGTCGCTCGAAATCCGCCGCAATGGACTGGGAGCCGACGGCCGCGAGCTGACCGACCAGGATGCGCTGAAGAAAAGCCTGGCCAATCCGAGCTGGAACCGTCTGTTCCATATCTACGACGCTTTTAAGGCAGGTATGTCGTTCCGGACCATCCAGAAGCTGACAAAAATCGACCAGTGGTTCCTGCGTCAGATTGAAGAACTGATCGAGCTGGAACGTGAAATCGAGAAATACGATCTGGATGATCTGCCACCGGAATTGCTCCGGACAGCGAAGCAGAAAGGTTATGCGGACCGCCAGCTGGCACACCTGTTGCAGGTACGCGAAAGCAAAATCTATGAATACCGTCAGCGGCACAACATCCGCCGGGTATTTAAGTGCGTCGATACCTGTGCGGCCGAATTTGAAGCTAAAACGCCGTATTACTACTCGACCTTCAACAACCAGGTACCGATCACGACTGACCGTCCGGAGCCGGTTTCGTCGCTGCCGGGCAACGAATCGGTAGCCAGCAACCGTAAGAAAGTGGTTGTGCTGGGTTCAGGCCCGAACCGGATCGGTCAGGGCATTGAGTTTGACTACTCATGTGTTCATGGCGTGCTGGCGGCCAAAGAAGCCGGTTACGAAACGATCATGATCAACTGTAACCCTGAAACGGTTTCGACGGACCCTGATATTGCCGATAAGCTGTATTTCGAACCGGTCTTTTGGGAGCACGTACACGCCATCATCATGCACGAAAAACCGGAAGGGGTGATTGTACAGCTGGGTGGACAGACGGCGCTGAAAATGGCCGAAAAACTGACCCGCTACGGCATCAAGATCATCGGTACCAGCTGGGAAGCCCTTGATTTGGCCGAAGATCGCGGCCACTTCTCGGAAATGCTCCGTAAGTTGGACATCCCATATCCTAAATTTGGTACGGTTCGCGAATCGGAAGCCGCAATTGATCTGGCAAAGGAGCTTGGCTTCCCGCTGCTGGTACGCCCGAGCTACGTACTGGGTGGTCAGAGTATGAAGATCGTGATCAACGAGCAGGAACTGGAGCAGCACGTGATGAAAATCCTGAGCGATATTCCGGACAACAACATCCTGCTTGACCATTTCCTCGAAAACGCGATTGAAGCCGAAGCCGATGCAATCTGTGATGGTGAAGATGCGTACATCATCGGTATCATGGAACACATCGAGCCGGCCGGTATCCACTCCGGTGACTCGTATGCCTTACTGCCAACCTTTGACCTGAGCGAAAACGTGATTCGCCAGATTGAGGAATATACGAAGAAAATCGCCGTAGCACTCAAAACCGTTGGTCTGATCAACATTCAGTTCGCTATCAAGGATGAAGTGGTCTACGTAATCGAAGCCAACCCACGGGCCAGCCGTACCGTACCGTTTATCTGTAAAGCCTACCAGGAACCTTATGTCAACTACGCCACGAAAGTGATGCTGGGCGATAAGAAGGTGAAGGATTTCGATTTCAAACCGGTAAAACATGGCTATGCCATCAAAATTCCGGTGTTCTCGTTCAACAAATTCCCGAACGTGAACAAGGAGCTTGGTCCTGAAATGAAATCGACCGGTGAAGGGATCTACTTCATTGAGGATCTGGAGGATGAGTTCTTCCAGAAAGTATATGCTGAGCGCAATTTGTATCTGAGCCGCTAAGCAAACGGCATAGCCATAAAAAACGGCCGCTGGAAATTCCGGCGGCCGTTTTGCATTCAAACGCATCAATACTAATTACGAGTTACGAAGGACGATTTACGATGTCAATACATTCTGTAATGACTGTGAAACCATGTCTGCTAAGGCTCCTTTTAAACCATAATAGTATCGTTTACGCGTAAACCCAACTCGACTTAAAATCCTAAGCCGACTGCCATAGCCTGAACAGGCGCCGGGAAGTCAGCAATTGGGGTAGCCGCGCCTGTTGCCAGATTAATCCGGCATACTTTCGTTACAGTCCCCATCCGTAGCAGCGCATAGGCTGTTCCTGTTGTCCCTGTAATGTCAAATCCGTTCGCCCCTTCAACATTCCAGCCTAAGGCTCCTACGTCGACCAGCCCACCAGCATTCGGCGGGTCCTGACGCACCAGACGGTCGGTATTTGCGTCAATATCATATAAAACGGTAGTGGTTGCACCCGCAAAGTTGTTGGTATAGGCCGCACCCGTTACCGTTGGCATACCCGGATTCAGCGCACCGTCTACTGCGGCCACGGCTCCGTTATCCGGATTAATCCGCAGATTCTGACCTGTGCTCGTTACCACCCGGATGCGGTCTACGGTCGGGTTAAAGTCAAAGCCCACGTCGATCCCCGATAAAGCCGGAGAGAACGGCGACCCAACGGCCGTAGCAGCGCCGTTTGAAACATTAATTGTATAAATCCGGCTACCGCTGCTCAGGGCATACAGCTGCGAATTGGCCGGCCGGAAGTCGATGCCGACAATCATCTCACCCGATTGCAGGCCTGTAAGCGCCTTCACGATTGGTGTACCCGGATTCAGCGGGTTAAAAATCATCAGCCGGTTGAAGCCATCGACCGCATACGCGACCGGATCTGTCGGAATAGCCAGGCCGATGATGCTCCTGTTCGGCAGGTTCCCGATGGCTTCTGCCTGGCCTGTTGCCAGATTGATTTCATACAGTACCGGACTGCCTCCCGTTGAGCCAAGAGCTGCCAGCGCAACTCCGTTCGGCGCAATGTCGAAACCACCGGCTCCGATGATGTTGACGCCCAGCGGGCCAACTTCGCTCAACGTACCATTGTTCGGCGGATCCTGCTTGTAGAGTTTATCCGTTACCGGGTCAATATCATACAGGGTTGTCGTTGTGGCTCCCGAGAAGTTATTTGTGTATGCTACGCCGTTAATCGCTGCCCCTGGCACGCCGTTGATCATCCCGTCTACCGCCACGACCAGACCTGTTTCAGGGTTCAGCCGCAGGTCCTGTCCCTGGTTTGTCACCAGCCGGATGCGGTCTACCGTCGGATTAAAGTCGAACGCGGTTACGTCGCCGGTCATAGCCGGTGAGAATGGCGTGCTGTTCAACGCACGGGCCATACCGTTCATATGGTTGATCATATAGATCCGGCTCTGGTTGGTAACCCCATAAAGCTGGCCGGTTGCCGGCCGGAAATCAATGGCCGTCAGTCGTTCGTCCATCATCAATCCCGTTACGCTGATGGTCGCAGCCGGCGAGCCCGGATTATCCGTGCTGACCTGTAGGAGTTGGTTACCGTCTGTTAATACATAGGCAACTGTGTTGCCGGGTGTTCTGGCCGCTCCGTTTGAGGGTGCATCGGGCTGGAACGAGGCATCCCGACAGGCGTTTACGCCCAGCAACATACCAGCCAGCACGGTCAGTGTGGCAAAGCGCTGAATTGTTTTCGCTGTAAACATCTTCTGAAATAGTTATAAAGGAATTTGTGAATTGGGTAATACCACTTCATACGGGAATAAGCTTTAACCGGATTTTAATGTTTATTTTTTTTTGACTGAGCGGCCAACTAATGAGGTATCGTAAAAAAAAAGAGCCCCGAATGAGGCTCTTCCCAGTGATTGATCTATCGTTTCAGTTTAAAAAATTCTTCCGCCATGTGGCGCCGATAAACGAGTCAGGGCTTCAAAAGCCGGTTCGTTTTTGTTTACAAACGCATGTACTGCTTGCGTCGAAAACATCCAATTAGACTTAGACCGCAGTGCCTGCAAATGGCCTTTCCAGTTAATCCGAATTGTCTGCATATAGGTAGTATTTAGTATAACATTGACCTATCCGCCATATAAAATCGAATAAGCCTTTCAGCTAAATAACTCATTTATAGCACACAATGATTCACCGATATTGGTAAAGTACAAAAACTACCTTTTATCAGTCAGCGAATAGGCTTTATGTACAATAGATTCTTCTCAGGGTACAGCGACTTTATCAGGTACTTCAGGCGGAGGCCGTCAGGCGTTTGCAGAGTATCAGAATATGCTCGATCAGGCGGTCATGATGTTCCATACTAAACTGATTAATCTGTACCAGTTTGACCGGATGCCACTGAAATGCATCGTTAACCGGATCAAAAACCCCAATCGGTAATTCACCTGCCTGATGGGTTTGTTCGTTCAGTAACCGCATGCCTTCGTCAACGGTCTGACACGGGAAATAATGGTACTGCCCTTGCTGAAAGTAAACAGCAAAGTATTGGTTCCGGGAAAAGTTGAGTTTCATGGGGGTATGGTTGTACGGTAATGGTAAATACGTGTTCAACGTATATGTTTTGTTTATAGCAGAGAGTCTGAATCGTAACAGTAGGTTGCACAAAGACCATAAAAAAGATGCACTTTATGTAGCACACATACGTATGAAGCTCCCTTCTTAGATTTACGTTTAACATGAATACGGCTACTTTCTATATGGTAACAGGCTCAGTAATTTTTTTTTGTTTTTTTTCACCGGCCCTGTAATGTTTGTCCGGATCGCTCGTCTTTTGCATAGACATGGACCTGCAAACCTTTAAACAACAAATACTTCCTGTGCAAGGCCGGCTTTTTCGACTGGCAAAGCTTTTTCTGCGAAACCGCGAAGAAGCCGAAGACACCTTGCAGGATGTTTTACTAAAACTGTGGACAAACCGGCAGCAGCTGGATCAGTACCGCAGCGTTGAGGCCATGGCCGTTCAGATGACGCGGAATCTGTGCCTGGATAAACTGAAATCGCACGGATATGCCCGCCGGACCGACGAGGCAGATTTGAGTCTGATTCAGGCAAACATGGGTACACCCCATCAGCTTACGGAGTCGGCCGATACCGCTGCGGTAGTCCGGCAACTGATTCAGGAATTGCCGGAACAGCAGCGGCTGATTCTGCACTTGCGCGACGTAGAGGAGTATTCGTTTGAGGAGATTGAGCAGGTGACCGGTATATCTATTAATAACATTCGTGTGGCCTTGTCGAGGGCCCGGAAAACTGTCCGCGACAACTATACTAAAGTTCTCAATTATGAATCATCAGGATATTGATGCCTTACTGGCCCGATACTACGAGGGAGAAACGACGCTGGAGGAGGAGCAATGGCTGAAGCAGTATTTTGCCTCCGGCCAGCAAACGCCTCAGCAAATACCGGACGCCGGCCTTTTCCGGTATGCAGACGGGGCACGTGCCGAACACCCATCGCCTGGATTCAGTACACGGGTAACGGCCAGGCTTAACAAAAACGATGTCATACACCGGATCGGTGGCTGGAGCATGCGGATTGCCGCCGGGCTGGCTCTGCTGCTGCTGGGCTTTGCGGCAGGCCGCTACTATACCGGCTCGCCGAACGAAACAGTAGCCGAAAACGGGCAAACCGCCGAAATCAAAAATGTGCTGTCGGTGACCCAGCAAGCCAACACCTCGGCCAGTGACCGTATCCTGGCCGTGAATCAGTGTACCGAGCTGCCGCAGGTCAATGAAGATATTACGCAGCTGCTCATCAATACAATGAATGCCGACGATAACGTCAATGTACGGCTGGCAGCGTGTCAGGCTCTGGTTAGTTTTGAGAACGAACCGGGCGT
This sequence comes from Arsenicibacter rosenii, assembly GCF_001870735.1. Classification (GTDB taxonomy): domain Bacteria; phylum Bacteroidota; class Bacteroidia; order Cytophagales; family Spirosomataceae; genus Arsenicibacter; species Arsenicibacter rosenii. The sequence continues at coordinate 246,363 of NZ_MORL01000005.1, forward strand.
GCGGGAAGCGCTGATCCAGTCACTGAAATCGCAGACAGACGCCAATGTTCAGATTACGCTGATTGAACTGCTGGTGGCCATCAAGGAAAAACGGGCGATGAATGCCATGCAGCAACTGGCCCAAAGTAAACAAACCATTGATGTTGTCCGGCAAAAGGCCGAAGAAGGCGTCAGCCGGCTAAGCCGTCAAACCATGAACTCTGCTTCTTAATAAACGTCAATTACCTCAAATACAAAAACTAATGAAAAAGCTAATGCTGTTGAGCACCGCACTTTTGTGGTGTACGGGGACTCTTTTGGCCCAGGATTATAAAACAAAACTGGGCAAAGACCAGAAAGTCTGGATTGAGATGGATTTCAGTAACGTCAGAATTGAGGGCCATAACGGCGATGACGTAATTATTTCAGGCGGGAAGACCGAGACACCGCCGGAGCGGGCTAAGGGTCTGAAACCGTTGTATAACTCTGCCGTCGACAATACGGGATTGGGAGTTGCGGTTACCCAGGAAAACGGGAACCTCAAAATTGAGAAGGCATCGCGGAGCTCAAACGCCATTACCATCCGTATTCCTAAAAAAGCGGCGGTGATGTATGAGCAAATGAGCTGGATGGGCGGCAGCAACATTACGGTCAATAACTTCGATGGTGATCTGGAAATCAAGACGAAAAACGGCAACATCGAACTCAGCAACGTAACGGGGCCGGTTGTGGCCAACACAACAAGCGGAGAAATCGTCGTGGTGTATTCGGCGTTGAATCAGGAAAAACCATCTGCTTTGTCGACCATCAGCGGGGAGATCGACGTAACGCTGCCGGCCAATACAAAGAGCAATCTGAAACTACGGTCGATCAACGGCGAAATGTATACCGACTTTGATCTGGGCCTGAAAAACAACGTCAAAGATGGGTTGCCTAAAGTAGCAGGCGGGAATAACATCAACGGCGCCATTAACGGTGGCGGGGTCGAAATACAATTGAAGACCATCAGCAGCAACATTTACGTCCGGAAACAGAAATAACTCTTCCTGCTCAATCCCATGAAAACGCACCTTTTCCTTATCCTTCTGTTGTTCGTTGGTATCAACCCGCTTTTTGCCCAAAAGGTCATTGAAAAAAAGCTCCCCTACGCAAACGGGCAGCTTGTCAACCTGAATCTGCGGTTTGCCGACAGCATTGTCGTCCGCTACTGGGACAACGATCAGGTATCGGTCAAGATCTCGGTCAACATCAACAGCAACCGTCTGAACGACGCACTGCTGGTCAGTACAACGACCACCGCCGGCGAGATTGGCCTTAAAACCGACTTCGACAAAGACATGCTGAAAAACGGCAAAGCCGAAGATTGTCCGGAGAGTAAACATGGCTGGAGTACCAACACAAACGGCCAGACCTATTTTGTGTGCAGCAACATCGACTATGTGGTTTACCTGCCGAAACAGGCAAAACTCAACATCGAAACCATCAGCGGCAATATCGACATTCAGGGTTCAACGGGCGCACCGGTCTTTGCCAAATCCATCAGTGGTTTCATCGACTTCAGCTGGCCGGGAAAGCAGGGAGCCAATCTGGCGATGAAGACCATCACCGGTGAAGTATATACCGATCTGGATATCGCGTTTACCGGCAAACGGGAAAAACATGCGATGGTCGGGTATTTACTGAAAGGAACAGTAAACGGTGGCGGGCCTGATGTTCATCTGGAATCCATCAGCAACAACGTGTATCTGCGGCGCGGCCGCTGATTGACCATTAATTGGATGTTGTAGAGACAGGGCATGCCCTGTCTCTACGTGTTATTACATTACCGTAATTTACGGGGCAGAACGCCTTCAAACGTAATTTTCACCGGCTTGATACCACCGTTTTCGTCGAACTCCATGCGGTCAATGCAGGTTTCGCGGTGGTTCCCATCAGTTTCTGACAAAGGCCGGCGGTGATACACAATGTACCATTCGTCCTTGCCCGGCACCTGAATAACGGAATGATGACCGGCACCTGTTGCCACTGCCGGATCTTGCTGCAGGATTTTGCCCACCCGCTCAAACGGCCCGAACGGCGAATCTGAAACGGCATAGGCCACCGAGTAATTCGGGCCTGTCCAGCCGCCTTCCGACCACATGAAGTAGTATTTATTATTCCGCATGAACATAAACGGCCCTTCTACGTAGCCTTTCGGGGTAATCTCACGAAACATGGTGCCGTCAGGGAACGGCAGAATACCCGTAAAGTCATCCTTCAGCCGCACTATGTTGCAGTGACGCCAGCCACCATACATCATGTAATATTGTCCGTCCTTGTCTTTAAAAACAAACTGGTCGATTGGCTGCGCACCGTTATGAAACTTGTCGATCAAGGGTTTACCTAATAAATCCTTGAACGGCCCTGCGGGATTATCAGCGACTGCCACGCCGATGCCCCCCAACTCTTTGTCGCTCTGAATATCGTTGGCCGCAAAAAAGAGGTAGTATTTTTTCCCTTTCTGAATAATCGCCGGCGCCCACATTGCCCGCCGCGCCCACTTAATAGAGGTCGTGTCAACAATGCGGCTGTGTTTCGTCCACGTAATCATATCCGGCGACGAAAAGGCATCCATAAACACCTGCTGGTTGTACGGTGCCGAATAGGTCGGATAAACCCAGTATTTTTTATCAAAAATAGCTCCTTCAGGATCAGCATACCAACCGGGAAAGATTGGATTGCCCGAGGTCTTTTTGTCTGTTTTCTGTTGTGCGAAAGCTGGCATGCTCATAACAGCAAGAGCCAGCGAAAAGAAAAATTTAGTCATGTGCTGTGAAACATCAGGCAGCTAACTAGCTGCGTTTTCAGGAAAAGAACGGGTTTTGCCACAAATAAACAGCAATTTTTGCTTTCAATCTGCAAAATCTGCGCAATTGTCTGTACGCTCATTTTATCGGCGTTTCAGCGTTCACAAACCTAAATCATTGTAGTATTGCACCCGCAATAATCCGATTCCCTGCTGACTCATGAAAACACCTGTTGCCCTGCTTCTCTGCCTGCTGATCTGGTTTACGCCCCTTTCTGGCCGGGCCCAATCGACTGATGCCTATGAGAAACACGTTTTTAAGGCAAAGGGGGGGCATGAGTTACCCTACCGCATCCTTTATCCTAAAGGATACGCCGAAGCGTCGGGCCGGCAAAAGCAGAAATACCCACTGGTGCTGGTGCTGCACGGAGCCGGTGAACGCGGCAACGACAACGAAAAACAACTGACCCACGGCGGAAATCTGTTTTTGCAGGAACGCAGCCGGACTGATTTTCCGGCAGTCGTTCTCTTTCCGCAATGCCCGACGGACAGTTATTGGGCATCGGTGAAGATTGACCGCGATAAGTCGCCGCTCGGTTTGCAGTTTGATTACCACCGCCCGATGACCTGGCCGCTCAAAGCTGTTCGCTCGCTGGTAAAGAAAGTGGCACGCGATAAGCGGATCGATAAATCACGGCTGTACATTACCGGTTTGTCGATGGGTGGCATGGGCACCTTCGAGCTCATTGCGCGCTACCCGAAAGTTTTTGCGGCCGCCGCACCCATTTGTGGCGGCGGCGATACCACTTACTGCGAAAAGTTTGCGAAACGGGTGCCGGTCTGGGTTTTCCATGGTGACAAGGATAACGTAGTCGATCCACGGCATTCGCGGGAAATGGTGGCAAAACTACAATCGCTTGGCGCCGATGTGCAGTATTCGGAATACCTCGACGTAAAACACAACAGCTGGGATAACGCCTTCGCCGAGCCCGACTTCCTGTCATGGCTGTCCGGCCACAGAAAGAAGAAAAAATAAGCCGGTTTATACGGTGCCCAGGCGCTCTTTGAGCCCTTTCAGACGGGTACGCTGCATGATAAATTCGGTTTTGTTGTCGGTCAGCCGGACGATGTATTTATCGTTTTCCCAATACGAATAGTTCTTCACAAACCGGACGTTGGCGATCACTGACCGGTTGATCCGGTAAAACTGCTCCGGGTTTAGTTCGGCTTCGAGTTCGGTCAGCGTTTTGCGGATGGCGTATGTCCGGCCAAGGGTATAAGCGTAGTATAACTTTTGTTCGACTTCAACATACAGTATATCGCGTACTGCCAGCAGGGTTTCTCCTTCCTCGTCCGACGCTTCGAGTTGCGCCAGATAGGCAGGCTCCGGCTTTGGCTGAGCCACTTCAGCTATTGGTGACGCCTCCGGTTCAACCGGGGCCGCCATGCGTTGTTTTTGCCAGTCGTTATAATCCAGGAACAGATTCAGATTCAGGAAGCCATAGCCGAACACCAGAAACGGCAGAAAATAGTTGGCAAACATCCGGCCGGTAAAGACATACTCCGGGAACCAGTCGCTCCAGGCATAATCCGGATAAAAAATGGCCAGATAGCGTAATGTATTGGTAACCGGCCCAAATACCGGAATGGCCAGGCAGATAAAAGGAAAGAATTTCAGCTCATACCCAATGACCGACCGGCCCGAAAGCACCAGCGGCCCCGGCTGCGTCAGCCGCACATACAACATAGCCAGCCGCACAAAGATAAATACCGAAATCAACTCAAACAGGTAATAGTAGCCGAAGAGCATTTTCAGATAGTGCAGCACATTGCCCCGGGTCAGTGGCGCAAACTCTCCCCCGTCCTCCCGTTGCAACGTCATGACCTGATACAGCACAATACCGATCAGGGTAGTGATGAGAAAGGCGCGCCATTGCCGCTTGACGCGAAAGGTTAGATGGAGGGATGGTTGTCCGGTCATGGATCAAAGGTAAAATCTACCCGTATTTCGGGCAAGTTTACGGGCATTTCAGGATTTTAAATAACGAAACCGGCCTTATTTGAGCCGTCAAAGCCCTTATCTCAGGCCTGTGTGCTTGCGCAGCGCCCCACAGCCGGTGTACGTTTGCATTGTCGGTTACGGACAAACCCGACCACGAAAACACTAAACACATATAGCCATGAGCCTTCTGAAATTCTCTCTCATCGCCTTTTTCGCCTATATTTTTTCCACTTTTTTCGCCGTTGGTCAGACCACTCCAAATCGTAGTGTATCGGGTCGTCTGACCGACCGGAGTCAGCAGCCGTTAGCCTACGTCAGCATCGGCATTATCAATACCCCGGTCGGAACGGTGGCCGATGATAAGGGAGCTTTTACACTTTACCTCACCGACAAGGTAAATCCGCAGGATTCGGTCCGGTTCAGCATCTTAGGCTACCGGTCGATCAGTCTGACCGTTGCCGATCTGCAGCAGCGTCAGTCCCAAAACCAGCCGCTGATCATGGACGAACAACCTCAGTTGCTCAACGAGGTACGGATCTCCAGCCGTGACACCAGGGTAAAAACCATCGGCAGCGAAAAGGCGGACACCAAAATGCACACCAACTTTGCCCTCAGCCAAAAGCCGCGCCAGAATCTGGGAGCTGAAATAGGCCGCGTTTTTAACACGCCTACCGGGGCCTGCCGGTTAGAAAAATACCGGTTCTATATCATGTCGAACTTTGAATCGGTCACATTCCGTGTTAACGTATACGACGCCGGCGATATGCACCCGCTGATCGACCAGAACATTTATGTGCCGGTGACCGGAAAAGGCAAAAAGTGGGTGGAAGTGGATTTAACGCCTTACAACATTGTTGCCCGGAAAAACGTCATTGTTTCAATTCAGTGGATTGATAACAGCGAAAAGGGAACGTTTTTGGGCATGCCGATGCAGATGCCTGCCTTCGCTACTCACTATTACAAATACGGCAGTCAGGATAAATGGAAGAAATTCAACGGCATGACAACGGCCATGAACCTGACCGTTACATGCAGCAAACTGGCCGATGTGCAGGAGCGCGAGCAGACGGCCCGGAATTAAGCCTACCCCCTGTTCTTCCCCTGTTTTGCGGGGAAGAACAGGCAGAGATCAGGCTACTTCCTGAAGCTGATACGCCATTTTGTTAAACGTTACGGTATCACCCGCGCTATGGCCGATCAGCAAAGCCCCGATGGGTGAAGCCGGCGAAACGACAAAATAATCCACACCATTTATCACCAGTTTACCGACGCTGATGGCAATGAAAAACCGGCCGCGATTGGTCAGGACCAGGCTACCCGCCCGCACTACCGACGACGGTTTATCAATATCGAGCTGATGCAGGTCCTGTTCGAGTTTCAGCGCTTCGGCCAGCAGCTGTGCATGGCGGTCGCGCTCGATCTGGGCCATAGCCCGCCCTGTTTCGTATTTATCGCCCGCACTGCTTTTGGATTCTTCGTTAGCCGACTCCTGAGCGGCTTCCATAGCCGACCGGGCGGTATCGATCCGCTGCCGGACGTATTGCTGACATTGCTGATAGAGTGCGTCCTTTACAGGATGAGGGGTTATGTGCATGACGGAATGCCGACGCTGTTTTTTGTCGTTTTCAGACAACTGCTTATCGGTCAAAATCGTTCACAGCGCCTCAATGCGGTCGATAGCTTCTTTGTTCAGCGGCCCGTACAGGTGCGGAAACAGCTCCTGATTGGTGGAGGGCTCGTAGATGAGCGGGGCGGTCAGCTTATCGGGGTCAATATGCAGTTTGAGCAAACCCGTCTTACCGGCATAGTAGCGTTCCAGCACACCGGCCACCTGATCGGGTTTGCTCAGATGAATAAACGTTTCCTGCTCAAAGGTCGGGCTCAGGTAGTGCGTTTTGCCGGCAAACGTTTCCCACCAGGCTTTTGTGGTTATATGATAAATGTGCATTCTTTTATCTCTTTACAAATTCTTCCGCTTCATTTCAGCCACGGCGTAGTTGGCGGCGCGGGCCGCCAGGGCCATAAAGGTAATGGACGGATTCTGGTTGCCCATGGTCGCCATACTCGCACCGTCGGTCACGAAAACGTTCGGCGCGGTGTGAAACTGATTCCACCGGTTGAGCAAGGATGTTTTCGGGTCACGGCCCATCCGGACGCCACCCATTTCGTGAATATCCAGCCCCGGATTCCGGTGATCGTCGTAGGTACGGATGTTTTTGCAGCCTGTTTTGTCGAGCATTTCGGCCGCCTGCGTCATAAAATCCTTCATTTGCCGGATGTCGTTATCGTCGTAATCAATCGACGTGATCAGCTGCGGCAGCCCGAACGGATCCAGCTCTTTGCTTAACCGGACATGATTGGTCTTTTTCGGGATGGTTTCGCCCTGCATACCCATGAACACACTCCACGACCCCGGTTTGGTAATGCTTTCCTTAAAATCAGCTCCGAATCCTTCTTTCCCGTACCCCTGCCCCCAGCCTGCCCGGCTCGCCCCGTAGTACGACATATAACTGCCGGTAAAATCAGCATCCTGTTTGTGCACGTTCCGGAAGTTGGGCATGAATACCGACGTGGGCCGGCGGCCGTAGAAATAACCGTCAGGATAGCCCTCAAAGTCGGCCACGGCATTGCCACGGTAGTTATGAAAACCAATGTACTGCCCCAGCACCCCGCTGTCGTTGCCCAGTCCGTTGGGGAAACGGCGGGAAATCGAATTCAGCAAAATGAGGTTGGTGTTCAGGCAGGCCGCATTCACAAAAATGACACGGGCAAAGTACTCAGTCACCACTTTGGTATTGGCATCAATCACCCGAACACCCGTTGCCTTGCCTTTTGCATCGTCATAAATGATGGAATGCACCACTGAGAACGGCCGCAGGGTGAGATTTCGGGTCTTTGCCGCCCACGGTAACGTACTCGAATTGCTGCTGAAATACCCGCCATATGGACAGCCGCGATAACACAAATGCCGCGCCTGGCACTGTGCCCGTCCCTGCGCCAGATGGATGGGTTTGGGCGCCGTCAGGTGTGCACACCGGCCTATGATGGCATAACGGTCTTTATAGTGCTTTTGCAGTTCGCGCTGCATGTGTTTTTCGACACAGTTCATTTCCCAGGGCTTCAGAAACTCGCCATCGGGCAAGGTATCCAGACCGTCCCGATTGCCGCTGATACCGACAAACTTTTCGACATGACTATACCAGGGAGCCAGGTCTTCGTACCGGATCGGCCAGTCACCGTATCCGTCGCGGGTTGGGTTTTCGAACTCATACCGGCTCCAGCGCTGGGTTTGCCGCGCCCATAACAACGACTTTCCTCCCACCTGATAGCCCCGGATCCAGTCAAACGGTTTTTCCTGGATATACGGCTGGTCAGCGTCCTTGACAAAAAAATGCTGCGTTGCTTCATCCAGCGCATAACATTTGGTGGCAATCGGATTCTGCTCATCGAATTCGGCCGGCATCCGGTTACGGTGCGGAAAATCCCACGGATTGAGGGTTGCGGTAGGGTAATCGGTAACGTGCTGCACATCGCGTCCGCGCTCCAGCACCAGCGTTTTCAGGCCTTTTTCGCAAAGCTCCTTAGCGGCCCAGCCACCGCTGATTCCCGAGCCAATGACAATGGCATCATAGTGGTTTGTGGTATTGAGATTTAGGGCAGGTACCGGCTGTTTTTCGTTCGTGAGTAAGGGCGTTTCCATCGGTTCATCTTAACAACTACGAAAGTACCGGTTTAGAGGCACATAAGCCAGTAAACGGCGAGCAGAAGGCAGGAAGCAAAGGAGAGAGCGCAACCCTTGACATTAATTTATCAATATATTATCTTGATTAATTAGTAAAGACTGACCACTTTTTCGCCCTTTACCCTTCAACATATGGAACCGCTTGACGTAACCCTAACCTCCCTACACGAAGAAGCCATACTCCTTCGCAAAGCCGGTCACAGCTTCAGTGATACAGAGCGTATGCTGACCGAACGCTTTCCGGCAACGGCTGACACAATTACCCTGATTGTCAAAAACCTGAAAACGCAGCATTACCTGCTTTGCCGCAAGCGAGGCATGGTTTGCCTTGGTTTGGGCGTGCTGCTGTGCGGCCTTGTCTTCCTGATCACCTTTGTCCAGTGGCAATACGGCGAACCCGCCCCCCGGGCACTCTATGGCTTTACCGGCACCGGAGCGACGCTGGTGATGGCGGGCGGGGTGCAGGTGTTGGGGCTGTGATATGAGGGATTGCTGCTGTTATAGCCGTCGAAGACTGTAACAGCAGTTGTTTCTTTTACAGCTTACTATTTATAATGCGCAAACACCGTGCTAATGAATCATTATTTGTTTGCGAATCATGTTGTCAAACTATTCGTTTATGCAAAAAAACTCGTTATTAAGGCCTACTAATCACTAATTGACAAATCGCACATAGGCAAACAATATACAATCGTTATTTATATCCCGAAAACACCATATGAAATAAAAAAAAGAAAATACAGATAAAATTACCATCAATTCAAGCAATGAAAATTCTACTGCACTTATATTGGAAAATAATTTGCTCTAGAAATGACAGTTAAACAAAATCTTCAACAATTCCGTAATTTAACCTTGATCGATAATGCGCTCAACACCTGCCAGGTAAGACAATTTTCGCATTGTGTATGCCAATAACCCTTCTGGCACCTATTAACCATTTGTCGGTTTGACTGCTATGCGTTATCTCTTTCAGGACTATGACTTTTAACCACAGCTAGTCATTTGTGCCGTAAAATATACGCATCTAAACGTCTGACAACTCACTTACTCGTATTGCAGAAACCACAAGTTATCAAAAACAACAAAACTATAAATATTTATTTGCATAAATTATCATATGTTATTTAATTGCCTTTTTTTGATCGACTATAAAGCAGGTTATGAAATAGTTGAGCGGCATACCAATAAGAACGCACAAAGAGATGCTACCTATAAACTATGCATCGACGTTAACGCCGGCAACAGAGCTTATCCATAAAGCAAGCCTGAAGCAAGCGGTTTATCAGGAGAACAAACAAGTGAACCGAACAGTGACGATTCAACACTGCCAGGTAAGGTAGTGTCTAAAGCAACCAATAAAATGAAAAAAGAAAAAATCTACCATCTGATATGTTTTATGCTTTGTCTGAGCTTATATGCACAGGCCCAGCGAGAAGTAATATTACCAGGTGTCTGCGCGACATGTCCGACAAGCACAACGCCTAATGTGCTGGGCGAGCCTATACCCTGCAACGGGTTACAGGATGCTAAGGATTTTTCCGGAGCAATGGGAAACTCACGCAACTTACCTACTTACAACCGGATTTCGGGTTTTATTTCAAAAGAAGGCATTGTGTATATTGGCTGGCATGATTCTGATGTTGTTAGTAATAAAGGCGGTAACCTTGAAGATTGTCTGGCAGGCCAGTACCCGCAAGCAGCTCTTCCGACGGGCTATGCACAACGAACAGACAAGATGTACTCGGCATTTCCGGCCAGAAACGTGCTTGCGGGCGCCCCAGGACAAACATTCAAAGCTATTCAAAAAATAGATCAGGCATTTTTTATCCTCAGCGACCAAGGTAAAATTTATAATTGGGGGCGTTTATCAGCATCAGGTTTTGCACTTGGAGGACCAGCTGCGCTAACGTTAACTGCCAATGACCCGGATTGTCAACCTTTTCAGGTACTACGGGAAATTCCACATCCTCAAAATAAAAAATGGGTAGCTATGCAAATTACTCAGCGTGCCGGATATGCTGCCGACGAATCAGGAGATTGGTGGTGTTGGGGACAGGGGCCCAGCTCAGCCTTCCCTAGTTCAAATGCTGCTGTATCTACTAACCTCATTGATTATGGATGGGCTAATCCACAGGTGGCTACTATTGCTACCCCGGTAAGAATGGACCGTCTTGTGCCACAACCCAGGATACCGGCCAGCGATGATGAATGTACCTTGGTTGGAGACTGGAGAGAGTCCGGTGGTCCAAGTGTAGCTTCTTATAACTTTATTAGTTATATCGGCACTGACTCTCTGGTGTATACATATGTTTATGAACATCAGCCTGAGGCTTCATTAGCCACTGCAATAACTCTCAAAAATATACCACTACAAGGAAATGCAAAAGCAAAGAAAATCCAGCGAGGTTTTTTAAAGGATTATAAACGGGCCTCTGCATCTACTAGTGCCTCGCCTTACCCGGCCCCCGTTGATTATGTATTAGATTACGCGGGTAAAATACATCGGTTTGTCGAAACCTTACCGCCGGCCACAACTGTAAACTTAGGTAATTATACGTTTCAGGACTTTGTTGTCAGAGATGCGTATGCTATAGAGAATGACTATGATAATTCGCAACCATACGCTCCTCAGGCATTATTTCCGCTCGACCTGGTCGTGACTGGAGGAACCCCATTAGTAACAGCTCAACGTGGATATAATGGAGGCACATATCCGCTTACCAGTTATCAGCTTTTTGAATTCGGACCAAGTCAAGGACTAAATTTCAAAATCGACAAGCTTTGGCCTTCTTCACATAGCCGGGGGGGATTTACTATTCTCAAGAGTAAAGACAACAAGCATTCATATGCATTAACTAGCACGCTTAATTTAGCCGTGAATCCTGCGGTTCCTGGTGGAGATGTCAACAACAACTCATATTCCTTAGACTTTGCTTTTGGTATGTATATGGAATACTTAAACAATAATCTTCAGCGCCGGGGACCTTATAAACTAATTAATTGCTTCAACTAATCCGGACCGATATAGGAAGCCTATACATATCCCACCGGTAGCATCATGTGTTGTATGGGCTTTGTGGGCTTACGCCAGACTTTTCTGTCAACCTGTTTTTCGGTAGAATCCAGGCCAAATATAACCTCTGCTGTTCTGGCCCGAAAGGGTCATTGCAGCAGAGGGCTGTTTACTACTTGTTCCGTTTCCTCACTACGTCAGCCCCAAATCCTATCATTTCAGTAGATTTCATAAACAACATGCGTTGCGGACGTATTCATACAGCACGGACTGACCCCACTTCGGTGCGCCGGGCCGTACTACAAGTAAACGCAACGTTATGGAAACCAAAATTCCCCCTCAACACCAAACCGAACAGCCGGGCATCGAGGCCGAACTCGATCCACAGCCGAAAGTAATCCGGTATCTCTACAAAGGCGCCGATAAGCTGCGCGACAAAGTAGCCCTCATTACGGGCGGCGATAGTGGCATCGGACGGATTTCTATGATCTAAGCAAGCTGATGCGTATAATTTTCTTCATAATTCCGATCTTGCCGGACGCAGGCAAAAATCCGATGGACTATCTTGTTGCGAACATTATTAAGGACTAACATTTTGTTCTTGCCTTGGGCTACCTTACGTTGATAATAGAGTTTCAATTGAGGGCAATGTTGAATCGCTGACATAGCTCCTAAATGCAGTAACGACTTGACCTTTTTATTGGCCATATGACTAACTTGAGGTTTTCCTCTTCGTTGGCCAGAACTCCGTTCAAAAGGTACCACTCCTGCATAACACGCAAATTTTTTCGGGTCTGATATGGTAGTGAATTCATTTGTCGCTACAATGATCTCAGCAGCGGTTGTTTGGCTGATACCAACCACAGAAGTAACTCGCTCAAAGAGCCGTTTGAGTTCTGGATCTTGCTGAGCAAGTTCAGTAATGGCTTGATCAATCGACTGTAAGTCGGCTTTGAGTGCTTTGAGCGAGGCTGCACATGCCTGTTGATCAGCTTTACGATCAGCTTTTCCCACAAAACCTTCAGTGTCAGTCAGTGGGGTTTGCAGCATTTTGATCTCCTTAACCAGACGGGCACGCTGTGCTGTAAGTCGGTCAAGTTGAGCGATGACAGTTCTGGGTGGTGTCCATAGGCGAGCTTCATCGCGATTCTTGTAAGCAAACAGGGCAATGCGTTTTGCATCCATCTGGTCGGTTTTACCACGGGTAAGTCCCATACTCTCTTGAATATGAGCGGCTCGCTCTACCCAAACAGGAGCAGAATGACGGTGAAGTGCAGTGAGTAAAGGGTTATTATAGATTCCCGTAAACTCCATACAGAATAAGCATTGTCTTAGATTGACTTTCGTCTGCTGATGTAATGCTTTGAGAAATTGTATGATGCCTTTCTTATCATTGGTCACCTGCTGATGAAATAAGATTTGGTTGGTTTTGGCAACGGCAAAGTCAAGAGTAGCTTTAGAGACATCCACGCCAACGAAATAGTCGAATTGCTGCATAACTTTAAAGGGTAAGCACAAAAGTTGACCAACGCTTAGACTCCTCAATACCTTGCTAATGGGTCTTTAACCCAAATTTCTATCTGAGATAAATGTCTAAAGTGTTCCGGAAGGTCCCTGAATCCGTCCATAGGTCTTTCCTTGCCGAAGCCTTAAGGTGTTCCTTCCGGAGTTGGTTCTCACACACTGTGAGTGGCATTAATGTACACGTATAATCTTGGAAACGTGCAACTGGACAAATCTAAAGGTCGGTAGCCGTACACTTTGCCCGCGAAGGCGCGGATGTGGCCATCGTCTACACCCCGCGCGAAGAAGTCGACGCGCAGGAAACCAAACGGATGGTTGAAGCCGAGGGCCGACAGTGCCTGCTGCTAAACGGCGATTTGCGCAACTCTGTCTTTTGTCAGCAGGTTGTGCAAGACACGGTCCGGCGGTTTGGCAAGCTCAATATTCTCGTCAACAATGCAGGCGTGCAGTACCAGAATCAGGAGCTGGAACAGATCAGCGACGATGAGCTGCAAAAAACGTTTGAAACCAACATTTACGCGTTTTTCAGGGTTACCCGCGCCGCTATCCCACACCTGCACGAGGGCGACAGCATCATTAATACCACCTCGGTAACTGCTTACCAGGGCCGCGCTGACCTGCTCGATTATTCGTCGACCAAAGGAGCAATTATGTCGTTTACCCGCGCCTTGTCCAGTAATCTGGCCGAGAAGAAAATACGCGTCAACGGCGTTGCGCCCGGACCGATCTGGACACCGCTTATCGTATCGACCAAGACACCGGAAGAGGTAGAGAAGTTTGGAAAAGATACGCCCCTGGGTCGGGCAGGGCAACCTGCCGAACTGGCTCCGGCCTATGTTTTTCTGGCCTCAGAAGATGCCTCGTACTTTACCGGCCAGGTCATTCACGTCAACGGCGGCGAGGTTGTCAATTCGTAAATAACAGACTGCGTACAGGCAAATCGGGTAATCTTATCTTGCAAAAGTCCCCCGATTTGCCTGCCAAACGTCCCCAAAAAGGCATTTCGTCCCTCAAAAGGGCTAAACGCCCCTTTTTTCCGCTTACTAAAAATGGCGCGCCTACCTTCGTGACAGTAACGTTCACAAACGCTCCATGACTACTAACCGATTTCTGACCGTACTTTCTCTGCTTATTCTTTCTGTGATCACCCAGGTGCAGGCTCAGGATTATACAGCTTACCTGCGTCAGCATCAGACTGCATTTGCACCGGATGAGCCACTCAGCTTTTCACAGTTTGACTCCGCATTTTACCGGAACCGTATCTTTCTGCTTGGCGAACCACATGGGTATGCTGCCCCGCAAACCATTGACCTTACCCTGCTGAAACACCTGAATCAGCGTACCGGCCTCCGCAACTACCTCGCCGAAATGGATTTTGCCCAGGCTGATCTGGTGAACCAATACCTGCAAACCGGACAGACCACGCTGCTGGATTCGTTGTTTAATAACTTCCGGCGACAAACAAATGCCGGTACATCGCAATGGGGAAATCAGGAGTTTTACGATAAAATTGTGGCGATTCGTACCTATAACCTGACTCAACCGGCAATCGCCCAAATCCGGTTTATCGGCGTTGACTGGTTCCAGAACAAAGGCCGGTTCGCCCTGACCCTCCTGAAGCACATCGGCAACCAGTCGCTAACTACTCCGACAAACCGGCCGACACTGGATAGCCTGCGGACCCTGCTCACCGGCGATAGCCTTTCGCTTGGTAAACTATTGCCCCTGACGGCCTCAATCCGGCGGGATTTAACGGCTAATCCGAGCTACTACCGGCAACTGCTAGGTGACAACGTTCTGCCCTTCTCACTCTTCTTCGAATTAATCAACTGTGCTACGGATAAGCTGAACCGCGACCAGGTTGCTGCCCGCATGACGTTGTTTTATTCGGAGCAAATGCACCTCGAACAGGAAAAACTATATGGGTTATGGGGATATGCGCACATTTTACAGGCCGGCACGGGCAAACAGGCGACGTTCTCCGGCATGCTGGCAAAGGCCGGACAAAGGGTAATTACCATGGCTACCATGTTCAAAGACAGTAAAATGCTGGTACACCGCGACCACCTACCGTTTTTTCTACGAAAAGGCAATGAGTTGCTTTGTGAAGTCAGCGCACTCAATGCCGACGGCAAGGTGTTTAAGGTTGATCATTTCGATGATCTGACGTCGGTCAACAACCCCGCATCCGTTACGTTATTCAAGCTGGATGCCCCCGATTCGCCTTATCGCCAGACCTTACGCCTTGTCAAAACCGGCGGGCTGACTGGTACGAAAATCGAACCCTATACCCTGGCTCCGACCGTCACAACCGATTATTTTCAGTACGTCTTTCTGGTGAAAGACTCACCGGCTGTTCACCTCTGGCAACCTGTAGTACGGTAGCAGACCGGCGCCATCTGTAAAGCGGCGCAAAATGCGTACCTTCGGACCTTATTCTGCCAGTTATGGAAACGCCTGTTACACCCGCTGCCAACCATCCGATTCCTGTGCATCCCGGCTTGCCGCTGCTGGGCAATTCGCTGGATTTTGTCCGCGACCCGCTGGGAGCCCTGCGTATGTACCGCCGCCTGTACGACCAGGACGACGGCCGGCATATTGTCCGGCTGAGTGTCGGCGGACGGATTCAGCAACTGGTGTTCCGGCCGGAAGATGCCAAACAGGTATTGCAGGAAAATCACCGGAACTACGGCCGCTCTCCGGCGTTTCAGGTCCTGAAACTGTTTCTGGGCGAGGGCCTGCTGACCAGCGACGGTGATTTCTGGCTCCGTCAGCGGCGGCTGTCTCAACCGGCATTTCACCGCCGGAAGCTGGCGATCCTGGCCGAAACCATGATTCAGGAAGGGTACTACTGGGTTGAGCAGCTATCGGCGGTCGCGGGTAGTCAACCGGTAAACATTTCGCAGTCGCTGATGGATACAACCATGCGGATTGTGTGTAAAACGCTGTTCGGCGCCGATGCCGGTCAGCGCCTGAACCAGGATTTATCGTATTCGCTCGAAATGGTCAATTACCTGGCCAACAAGCTGCTGATTATTCCGGTGCGCTTTCCACTATGGGTGCCGACGCCCGATAACCTGAAATTTAAGAAAGCCACCCGCCTGGTCAATCAGCTCATTTACGGATTTATCAACGCAAGGCGGCAAACCGGCGCACGGCATGATGATTTGCTGGACATGCTGCTGTATGCCGAAGATGCCGATACCGGCGAACGCATGTCGGACCTGCAGCTGCGGGATGAATGCGTGACGCTTT
The DNA here is from genome assembly GCF_001870735.1 of Arsenicibacter rosenii. Taxonomy (GTDB): domain Bacteria; phylum Bacteroidota; class Bacteroidia; order Cytophagales; family Spirosomataceae; genus Arsenicibacter; species Arsenicibacter rosenii. Next base: position 262,666 of record NZ_MORL01000005.1, read on the forward strand.
TTATGGCCGGTCACGAGACCACGGCCGTCTCTATGGGCTGGACGCTTTACCTGCTATCTCAACACCCAGAGGTGCTGCAAAAACTGCACGAAGAAGTTGATCAGGTTCTGGGTGGCAACCAGCCCTTAACGGTTGATGATCTGCGTGCGCTGCCCTATACGGGTCAGGTTGTGCAGGAGTCGATGCGGTTGTATCCGCCCGCGTGGATCATGAGCCGGCTGGCTTTGCAGGACGACCGCATTCAGGGCTACACCATTCCGGCCAACACGTCGGTGCTGGTGAGTCCCTATCTGCTGCACCGCGATCCCGTCCAATGGCCCGACCCCGACCGCTTCGATCCGGACCGGTTTGCGCCTGGCTGCGACAAAGAGCGGCATCCGTTTGCCTACATTCCGTTCGGAGCCGGCCCCCGGCTGTGCATCGGCAATCAGTTTGCGCTGATGGAGATGCAGATTCTGCTGGCCCTGTTTGCCCGCCGCTTTACCATAAGCGCCCCGCCTGTCAGTCCCCCTGGTTTACAGCCGTTGATTACGCTGCGGCCAAAGCAACCAATCCGGTTAGTGATAATCTGTAGATAGTATTATTAGCAACAGGAGTCTTATTGGGTTAAAACAAATCGGGGTGAGCACATCTGCTCACCCCGACTGATGCCTCTCAGCAGAAACCAACAGGTTACTTACTTTCCTGAAGAGCCTTCTTTGCTAAAATAAAGCGCGCTTTTATAAGACACTGGCGAGCTACTACCATTCTTTTTCACTGTATTGCTTAACTCCAGCTGGCCATTTGCATTAATACTGAAATCAACTGCTTTCGTCAAATAGGTCAGGTAGCGGGTTTCGCAATTCATAAACTCCGGGCTAGCGGAATGCATTTTGTATTGCATCAGATCAGTAATCTTTAGTTTACCTTTCTTGGCAGTTACATCATATGACTCAATTAGACAATTTCCTCCGAACGATTTAGAATACGTATCATACTCTACTGCATTTCCAGATATTCCAATACCGTACCCCATCGGCGTAAAGTTTACGCTCATCTGTATTTTATCTTCACTCATGCCGTTACAAACTACCTCCATTACATTATCTGTCTGTACATTTTTCAATATCCATATGCCCTTCATATCTTCTACTGCTCTAGTCATCTCTTCCGGGGTTATGGTAACCTCCGGGGGTGTAGTAACCTCCGGGGGTGTAGTAACTGAAGCCGTTTCATTCTTACACCCTGCCGTCCAACTCATCATTACCAAGCCTAACAGACAATAAACCAGTTTCTTCATAATTATTAAGTCTTTTTTAATATGAAACAATTAAACTATGACGCATTTACATGTCATAAGTAACAGAAAAATCTATCCATCTGTATCATGCACCACAAAAATGGAGACGTAATATCTTTTTCTACCTTAAGAGGATCTGCAATAGGTTTATCCGGCACAAAATCAATCAGGATAAGCATATGTATGCCAACCCTGATTGATAACTATACAGGAGAAACAAACAGGCTACCTTACTTTCCAGAAGGAACTACTTTACTAAAATAAAGCGCGCTTTTATACGACTCTCCAATTAGAGATCCGCTGCCGTTCAGTTTCACGGTATTGCTTAACTCCAGCTGACCATCAGCGTTAATGCTGAAATCTACTGCTTTCGACAAATAGGTCAGGTATCTTGTTTCGCAATTCATAAACTCCGCATTTGGGGAATTCATTTTTGTTACCGCTAGTGCCCCAATATTAAGCTTACCTCTTTTAGCTGCCATATCATATGAGTCAATTGTATAACTCCCCGCAAATGTATTTACGGATGATTGTCCGTATAGCTTCAACTCACCCTTATCACCGACACTCTCCTGCGTAAACGTCACATTCATCTCCTGTACTTTACCTTCATTCATGAAGCCACAAGCCGCATCCATCGCATCCCCCATCAGTACGCTTTTCAATACCCAGGTCCCTTTCAGGTCATCTGCTCTCGTTGTAACCGAAGCGGCCTCATCCTTACATCCGGCTGTCCAGCTCATCATCATTAAACCAAACAGGCAATAAAACAGATTTTTCATATCAGTAAAGCTGTTTAAAATGAAATAACTTACTTATGACGGAGAATCACAGACAAGTAACAAATAACCAATTCTTCTTCGGTAAGATTGCGTCTCAAAAAACAGCCATAAATTATCCTTCTCCCCGGGAAACCGATCATACCGGAACCGGAACCGGAGCAGGAGCAAAGTTATCACAGCACTCACGATACGGAGATATGTGCTAGAAACGCCACCATCTGGGTGGCTTTGTTGTGCGGAAAGCGCTCTCCCGGCATGATACACAGGCGCCGGGAGGCGGTAACGGAGGCGGGTGATACACGACATTGGGCAAGGCAGAGACCGTACTCCGGTCAATCAGTAACGGTCGTACGACCATTGACGAAGCAGAAAACAAGCCGAATACCTGTTCATTTCCCTGATCGACAGCGCTGACATTGCCTTTAATTGTAGCAGGAGCGGCATCGAACAACCCTCCTGTATTTTTGATCAGATCATTCAAGGTATACAAATACTGATAGGCCTGTTCGGTTAACGAGAACTGCTCAATTTCAACGTAATAAACAGTCGTGCTGGCATGTGGAGCCCGTAACACCGGCTGCCGGCTAATCCGGTTTCCGTTAACGGCCTGGTCGCTGGCAATATTAATGGGCGAAAAATAACGGATAATATCCCAGCAATAGGTCTCGCAGCAGTTACGGCTGAAATCACTGCTGCTCTGACAGCCCGGACAGGCCGGCACGGTCACCACATCGCAGTAAACAATAGGTTCGTAATGAACCCAGGTCCAGCGGTAATAGTTTTTAATGTCGGCCGGGTCTTTCACATCGACGTAGACATCAAACCCTTTGTCGTAGGCCAGTGTACCCGGTTTTATTTTTTCTGTGTATTCCGTATAGGCCGTATCCATAGGCGTGGCCGGTAAAAGCGTTTCTGCCGTTGACTGAAAACGCCTGCCGTCCGACAGTGTAATGTATAAGGTGTAGCTCTTACCGGTTTCACCTTGCCAGCTACTGGTCTTAGGCTCATAATAACCGGGAGCCGTTTCGTTGAACGTGACTTCTGTACCGTCGTTGTCCTTCACCAGAACAGTTGCTCCGCGCACAAGCAGGTTAAGCGCGTACTGCGTATACTCAGCCGTAAACGACAACGCAACACGGTTACGCCCGGGCTGGTCGGTTACCAGCCCGTCAATGACCAACCCCGGCTTCAGCGTTTGCACGTCCGGATAGAAGGGTGTTACACACTGTACGGTAATCAACAGGATAAGCAGAAAAACCGTTACGACTTTCATAGGCGGTTACCGTTACAACTTGAAATTATACGTCAGCGACGGAATAACTGATCCGAATATGGATAGCTTATTGGCTGTACTTTCGGCATAGCTATTGAATTTATAGAACACAGAAAAGGCATTTTTACGCGCATATACGTTGTAGAGTGCAAAATTCCAGCTATACCACCAGTTCGTTTTTTTTGCCGGATTCTTCTCCCACGTAAAGGATACATCCAGCCGGTGATAATCGGGAATTCGTTGCTGATTTCTGTCCAGATAAATCGGGAAAGGCACGCCGTATAACTGGCCTTTGGCATAGGGCACTGTCATCGGACGACCGGTGCTGTAGGTAAAATTGGCTGAGCAGGTAAACGTTCTCGATGGACGATAAATACCCAGTAAGTTTACCGCATGGGGTTTATCGTAGTTAGCAGGATACCACGCACCGTTGTTTACCTGGTCAATCGGCAACGGACCGTTAATCAATAATTCCGTGCGGGTATAGGCGTAACTGGCCCAGCCGGTTAAAAAGCCTTTGCTTTTTTTCACCATGACTTCCAGCCCGTAAGCCCGGCCACGGCCCTGTAGCAATTCCGTTTCGGGGGTGTTATTTAATAAGAGCTTTGCTCCGTCCCGGTAATCAATAGCATTATGGTTCCAGCGGTAATACAGCTCTGCGGAGATTTCCCAGGTGTTTTCTCCGGCATTATGAAAATACCCGCCCGACACCTGATCGGATAGTTGGGGCTTGATGTACTTATCACTCAGTTTCCAGCGGGATGTTGGTAAGGCGGCCGTTGTATTTGTAACCAATTGCAGGTACTGACGGCTTTTCGTATAGGAAAACTTCAGCGAACGGTCCGGTTTCAGCGACCACCGGAATGCCAGCCGGGGTTCCGGACCACCATTCTGACTGACAATGCCGCCATCACCGATAACATGACGTTCCTGGATATATTCCGGCCGGCGCGGTTTGTCCGGCAGATAGGTCCTGATTTCGGCCGGACCCAGATACAGGAACTGCGAATACCGTATGCCGGCAACCACCGCCATCGTACTTGAGATGTTAATTTCGTCTTCGGCAAATACGGCAGCTTCCAGTCCTTGTTCAGAAGCCAGGCGGACGGGGTTGAGATTTGATACGGGTCCCGGTGTCAGCGTATTGGGTAATAAGCTGTAATAGGTAGCCTGCAGACCAGCCGATACTCGGTGATGCCTCGCCTGGTAGATTAATTCAGCTTTGCCGGTTTTAGACAAAAGCTCTGCCTGTAGCCGAAAGGCATTTCCCGAATCAGGAACACTTGTAGCTGACCTGTAACGCGACAAAACGCCTGTCAGGCTGATAGTCAGCCGTTTATTAACTGCAAACAACCATTTTAACGAACCATTGGTTGTCTGGTAATCGAAGCCTGTCCGCGTAGCAGCAACATCAACAGATAGCAGGGAGTCCGATGAAAACAGGAGCTTATCGTTACTGGCATATAGTGATGCATAAAACGTATTCCGTTCATCAGGCAGGTATTTAACCTTTGTCGTTACATCATAAAAACGGGCTTTCGTATCACGGATATTAAACGGTGCAAGCCGGAACAAAAAGCTGTTAACAGCCAGCCGGGCGTCTGCCAGAAAGGTTACCTTCCGGGTGCCGGCCGGTCCTTCAATACCTAACCGGTTAGAGACAACGCCAACGCCTCCGCTTATCCGTAATTTTTCGGCATCGGGCTCTTTGGTACGGACATCAAGGACGGCGGCCGTGCGACCACCATACCGGGCCGGTAAACTACCTTTCTGAAGCGTTACATCACGTACTGCGTCAGGATTAAATACGGAGAAAAAACCCATCAGGTGCGACGAGTTATAGATCGGCATGTCATCCAGCAGCACCAGATTCTGATCAATACTTCCTCCCCTGACATTGATACCCGTTGCTCCTTCGCCAACCGTCGTAACCCCTGGTAACATAAGCAGGCTCCTGACGACGTCGACTTCTCCCAGCAATGCCGGCATTTTAACCAGATTACGGATCGGCAGTTGTGTAACGCCCAACGCTACCTGTTTTACCTGTTGATCGGGTGCCTCCGTACGAACCGTTACCTCCTCCAGCAACTGAGTATCCTGACTCAGGCTGATATTATTGAGAAACAAATTTGGCGGGAGGGTTATTTTCTGCTGAAACCGCAAATAACCGATATGCGAAGCAGATAACGTGTAGGTACCGGCCGGCAGCGTTACCGAGTAAAAGCCTTCTCTGTCGGTGGTTACCCCCTGCCGGCGTTCCTGAATAAAAATAGTCGTCCCCGGAACCGGTTTCCCGGTTTCTTTTTCATTAACATATCCGGAAATAACCTGCGAAGGCATTGACTGAGCACCTGCCTGTATTGATAGACATACGCCCAGCAACAGATTAACTGCCTTTTTTCCTGTACACGCCAAAACGATTATAGTATAGGTAATAGTCTTTCGTACAACAAGTTATACAATAAATTCTATCAACATACTTTCTTCGCTGTTATATAGGCAAAATGCACTGAAGATTGATGCTCCGGTGGTCGTATTTCCAGTGATTGTTCTCTGTTTATCCCAGCCACCCAGCCACAATCTCATAGCCGAACCGGAAAATCAGCCCGAACACAACGACCAGAAACAGCATCCGGATAAATGAACTGCCACGGAAAATGGCCGTACGGCTGCCGATATACGAACCCAGCATGTTGCAGGCCATCATGGGCAGCGCCAGTTCATAGGCAATGTGGTGGTTCATGATGAAAAAACTCAGCGATGATACGTCGGCTACCACATTAATGATTTTTGCGGTTGCGGATGAACGCAGAAAATCGAAGCCGATGATACTGACAAAGCCAAACACCAGCAGACTCCCCGTTCCCGGCCCGACAAAACCGTTGTAAAACCCGATGGCCATACCGACCAGCAGGCTATAGTACGGCAGTTGCTCCGGCGATACCCGCAGTTGTTCTGTTTGACCGAGATTTTTATTCCGGTACGTATAAACGGCAATACTGGTCATCAGCACCAGGATTACGGGCTTCATAACCGCTGTACTGATCAGGCTCGAAATCTGCGCCCCGGTATAGGACATAACAGCCGCTCCGACAGCCGCCCACGCTACTGCCCGCCATGGAACGTTTACGTTGCGGATGTACTGACTGGCGGCTACAGCCGTCCCCATAAACGACGAAAAACGATTCGTACCAACCACCCGCGGCACCGGAAACTGAGGAAATAAAATGAACAGAACGGGAATCTGCACTAACCCGCCTCCCCCGACAACTGCATCAATAAAACCGGCTAATAAGGAAGCTGCGCATACAATAAGAATTAAAAAACTATCTGTTTGGGTCATATTCCCCAAAATTAGCACACATGAAATTATACTTTTAGAAGAATTTGCACTTTTCGATGTTTCACGCCCTCCAGCAAAACGTATGTAAAGAAAGAGTTATCCCTTTTTTATAATTCTTTGCGTGAAACGTAGTTGGATAATTCCCGAATGCTATTGACTCATGTATCATTTTTACCAAACTTAGATAGTCCAACGGTTTATGTTTCACTTTAACAATCGTGGATATGAGACTGCAAATTCATGCTGTTCATTTCGCAGCCGACCAGAAGCTGCTTGAATTCATTCAGAAAAAACTGAATAAACTGGACACCTTCCATGACCGAATAACAGGCGGAGAGGTGTTTTTAAAACTTGAAGGTTCAGAAACCAACAAAGTAAAAGATAAAATCATCGAAGTCCGATTGCATATTCCCGGTAAGGACCTCTTTGTGACCGAACGCGATAAGTCATTTGAAAGCGCAACTGACCGCGTTCTCGAGGTTCTGAAGGACAAACTCGTTCGCACCAAAGAAAAACGGAACGACTTCTCAAGCCCCGCCATCGCCGAAGCGCGTGACCGCATGGAGGTAGAAGAGGCTGAAGAAATAGATGACCTCTGATTATTCCTGATCCTGAATAAAGAAGGCCGCCTTAAGTGATTAAGGCGGCCTTCTTGCTTTTATTAACTACCAGTGTGGTCCGCTTTCAGGAAGCTGAAAACACCGGGAAGTAACTAAAGATTAAACGATTCTTTGATCGCGTCGACGTAGTCCAGTTTTTCCCACGTGAACAGTTCTACTTCCAGCACTTTCGTCTCATCATTCCGTGTAAATGACTTCTTGACAATCTGGTTCTGACGGCCCATGTGCCCGTAAGCGGCCGTTTCTGAATAAATCGGGTTACGCAGTTTCAGGCGTTTCTCGATGGCGTACGGACGCATATCGAAAATTTTCTCGATTTTCCGGGCGATTTCGCCGTCGGTCAGATCAACTTTAGCCGTGCCGTATGTATCGATGAACAATCCGCAAGGCTTAGCCACGCCGATTGCGTAGGAAACCTGTACCAGAACCTGATCGCACAGACCGGCAGCCACCATGTTTTTCGCGATATGACGGGTTGCATACGCCGCCGAACGGTCAACTTTCGACGGATCTTTACCCGAGAAAGCGCCACCGCCGTGAGCTCCTTTACCACCATAGGTATCCACGATGATTTTCCGGCCTGTCAGCCCTGTATCACCGTGTGGTCCGCCGATTACGAACTTACCGGTCGGGTTGATGTAATAGGTAATATCGTCGTTGAAGAGCTCCTGCAACTCTGCTTTCAGCTTCACCTTCACGCGTGGAATAACGATGTTGATCACATCTTCGCGGATACGCTCCAGCATGGCGGCATCGTCAGCAAAGTCGTCGTGTTGTGTTGATACAACAACGGTATCAATCCGGATTGGCCGATGATCATCGCTGTATTCGATGGTCACCTGCGATTTGGCATCCGGCCGCAGATACGACATGATGTTGCTGTCGTGGTTGCGGATGTATGACAGCTCCTGCAGGATCTTATGAGCCAGATCAAGTGCCAGCGGCATGTAGTTATCGGTTTCGCGCGTAGCAAAACCAAACATCATTCCCTGGTCACCAGCCCCCTGCGCGTTGGCTAATGTTTCAAAATCTTCAGTCGTTACCTGACGGTCAACGCCCTGGTTAATGTCTGCCGACTGATCATGGATAGCCGACAGGATACCGCATGAATTGGCTTCGAACATGTACTCGCTCTTTGTGTAACCGATTTTACGGATTACCTCGCGGGCGATTTTCTGTACATCCAGATACGTGTTGGTTTTAACCTCACCTGCCAACACAACCTGTCCGGTTGTTACCAGCGTCTCGCAAGCAACCTTGCTGGATGGGTCAAAAGCCATGAAATGGTCAATCAGTGCATCGGAGATTTGATCGGCTACTTTATCAGGGTGTCCTTCAGAAACAGACTCGGACGTGAAAAGATATGGCATTAGTAGGCAAATTTTTCTGATTAATGCGCAAAGGTAAACTATTTTGTGTATTGCATCAGCACCGTTTACAGTTTCGTATGCACAGACAGTTGCCTGAGCGCCCGCCCTGTGCTATTTGTGCTGCTGTTCATAATGGAGCCGCAGCATATCTTCACCAAAATCATTCGTTAAATCCCTGACAACCGAGTGAATATGATTAGCCTGATTCTGGCTGTTGTCAAATTCAATCAGGATTGTCGGGCCGTGAATCCGGTAATATTGCCCCTTCCCGGGTCCGTAGCCAGGCTCGCGATCGCCCGCCCAGGCAAACACCAGCTGGTCTAATCCAGACTTTCTGAGCTTGTCAAGCTGCTGGTTCTTCAACGTTACGTGGTAATTGTCGAGATAGGTGGTCAATAACTCCAGGAAGAGCTTTTGCTGCGCGGTGGTCAGCTCCCCATAGGCAATGCCTTCTTTTTTGTCGATACTCGCCTTTCGGGTGTTTGTGGTTACAATATCCCCCGGACACTTATCCGAAATTACGGCTTTTTTCAGTTGTTCTTCCGTCAGTCCATTCAGCAGTTTATAGGCCAGATCCGCTTCCTGTTGCAGAATAAACGTACCCTTTTGCGGCACTTCTGCCCTGACCACGCCCGGATTACTGCCCATAAATGCCGGAGTAAAGCCGATGAGCTTCCCATTGAGCATTGAAAACTGGAGAGCCACATGATGCCCGTCGATCCGGAAGCTCCACGGCATTTTAGCCTGATCGGGATCGCCGAAAACGGTAAAATAGTAGTTTTCCGGATCACGATACGTATCGTTCGGGGGCCGGTTTTCGACAACCCGCAAGACGTTTTCCAGATCGATAATGGCTGTTATTTTCTGATAGCCGGTCGTACTGAGCAAGGTCTGGAGTGCCTGCATAGCTGCCGTCCGTTGCTCCGGCGTCATTTTTTTGAGAGGCAGGCCCTTACGATCGCGCGGGACATAATACCAGTTATAACGCTCCTGGTCGTCGAAGGCAAGAACGGCCAGTTGCCGCTGTTCGGGATTCAGCGAGTGTACGAATTGCTGCACTACCGGCGTGGTTGGTTCCGAAGACTGCTTTTGGGCCAGCGTCGTTACAGCTGTAACAGCCAGCAGCAGATATGATATAAAAAGGGCTTTCATAAGGCAAGGGGCTTTCCGGAAAAAGCAGACGCCACCGAAGATTTACCCCAGGTAAAATGTAAAACGGAATGATATTCCGTTCTATGTTTTTCATGCACAGAACGGAATATCATTCCGTTTTACAGGACTACAATTCGCGGATGCGGATGTTACGATACCAGACCTTTTCGTCCGGGCTATGGTTTTGCAGGGCAATTTTACCCTTGGCGTGAGCCGTGGCGTAAGGCCAGCTGGCAAACTTACTCTTCGCCACATCAGCCTTCCATTTATCGGTGCCATACTCGTAATCGACTACCTTTTTACCGTTCACGAAGTGCTGTATATGATTTTTCTCTACCACAATCCGGCCTTTGTTCCACTCGCCGGCGGGCTTCACCGCTGTCAGGTCGGCCGGCTCATAAATATCGTAATTGGCCCCGGTCAGCTGACTCCCTTTCAGCTTAGCCCCATTGCCCAGCGGATAGCCCTTATCATCAATCACCTGAAATTCAGGACCAGACATATACGTCGACTTGATCTGCGGATCGTCAATCACTTTATACACCACGCCGCTGTTGCTTTTTGGCGGAATCTTAAACTCAAACTCCAGATCGAAGTTTTCGTATTCTTTATCCGTGACCAGGTCACCACCGGTACCGTCCGGCGTCAGCGCGCCATCTTCTACCGACCAGCCTACTACCTTGTCTTTGTGATAGCTGTGCCAGCCTTTAATCTCTTTTCCATCAAAAAGCGTCGTCCATTTACCGGGTTTAGTGGCTGTAGTGGCTGCAATAAGTACAGCCCCTGCCATTACGCCCGAAATCAGGAAAGAAAGTCGTTTCATCGGTCTATTGGATTTGGTTTGATATAAAAGAATATAGGGTTGAAACCCTACGCTTCAGAGCCAAAATTTATGCTCTTTCACGCAGGGTTTCAACCCTATCTACTAATTATTTATCGGATACGACTATGTCGCCATTTCGCGGGCTATTTCCGGATCGTTATAATTCCGGTCCAGATTGTCGGTTGACTTACCGTCTGCAGGCGAAACGTCCGGATCTTCATCCATATCCGCCTTCTTTACCGATGCTTCATCGAGCATCTCACGAGGTTGTGTCTGGAGCTGGGCGGCTTCCTGTGGCCGTTCAGATGACTGGTAGCCGGTCGGTATATGCGCATCGACCTCGTAGGGATGTGAAGAGTCACCGGTTGCCGGATCTTCCTCCATACCTTCGTCCTCCATACCCGGAATCATGGTATTTCCGGTTAACGCCTCTCCCGGCTTTACCCTGACAGGCTTAATCTCGTCGTGGTCGGCGGGCGGGTTATTTTTCGGGATTGCCTTCCCCGGCAGTTCAATACCGAAATAAGTCGACGTAAACGTCACATCACCAGTGGTGGCGGCGGCAACGGCATTTATCTCATGTGAACGCCCGGGCTGGGTTGGGTCCTGAATTTCAGGCTCGGTGTTTGGCATCGGGTTCGGTGTCGGCAACTCCGGTTGCGGGTCATGCGGCACCGGAGGCTGCGGTGTATCCGGAGAAGGAGGAACCGGGTTGTTCGGATCCGGTACCGACGGTGATGGTGACGGCGGTATCATGTCCCCCCGCACCGGCATGGTACTGTTTATCGTCCAGAAACCGGCAGTCGGCGTAACATCCTGCTCGTTGCCGGCCTGAACCGTTGCTCCTGCTTCCGGATTGTCTGTAATCCCATCTTCGGCGATGCGCGGCTCATCCGAATCGTTTTCGGTTTGTTCAAACCCGTTACCAACCCGCAGGGCCGCCGCCGAACGCTCGTATGAAGTATCCTCTGAGTTTTCGTCAAAACTTTGCAAGGCACGCTCTTCATCGCTGCTGTAGCGATTCCGGAGCTGTTCGTCCTGCACATCGTCGCTTGTGTCGCCAATAGGCTGCAATCGTCCATCGACCAGTTTTACCATATTGGTTTCGGCCTGATCGGCACCGTACATTGATTCGGCGTTTTCATTTGAGACCATATTGGCCTGCTGAGCGCCATCGGAAAGGGCTGATGAATTTGGCATAACGTTGATGATTTAACGACACTTAGTTTTTGTTCCTGTTTGTTGCTGAGATCCTGATTAGTCTGCATTCGGGTTGAATACAACACCATTAGCAACCGGCAGCACGACCAGTAACAGATTCTGATAGTAACTAAGTATCTGATTATATAAACCTCTCTGATTACGAAAGGTTTTTTTAAATGTGGCATTGTATTTGTACTGATTCAGCTAATCAGCCTTAGCTCAGAGATGTAAAGACAGAATCAGGTATGAAACGGATTGTACTTATTGGTATTGGTTTGTTGGTTGGCGGTCAGTTGTATGCGCAGAAAGCGTTCATTTTGAACCACCAAAGCAAAAACGGATTTTTGAACGTGAACGGAGGGGTGAGCTTGCCAACAGGAAACTTTAGCAGTAAATCATCTCAGAATGATCTGGCTGGCATGGCCCTTAAAGGGTTTACCAGCAATGCTTCAGCAGGTTACCGCGTAGTAGGGCCGGTAGGTCTGATGGTTCGGTATGAACGTACCCGTAACCAAATGGATGCTTCGGGTATGCTGGACCTGGTTTATAAGGCCGATGGCACCTCGTGGTCAGCGAAAGCCGGGCAGTGGTCATTGAGTACTGTCATGGCGGGACCTTATGTAAGCATTCCGGTTAGGTTGTTTACCATTGATGTTCGTGCCCTTGCCGGTCAGTTGACGGCCACCTGTCCAGCCACGTCGATGGAAGGCAGCTTTGCCGATATTCCGATCGCGGTCCGAACCAACTCGGCCTTGTCGAAAGCAACGGCATACGGAACCGGACTGACGGTTCGCTACCGCTTAGGTACGAGCTTTGCCTTACAGGTCAATACCGACTATAGCCACTCAAAGGTTACATTCAGCGAAATGACGACCTCCAGTTCCTCTGGCTTCGACCGCGAACAGACAGCGACGTATTCGAGCATGAAACCCATTTCGTTTGTTAGTATTTCGGCCGGCCTGACGTTCCTGTTCGGTAACCGGAACCGGGTCTTCTAAGTAAACACAGCATTTATTCTCTCGCTATAAAATGACCCTTCCCTGCTCAGACAGCGGAAGGGTTTTCTTTTTCAGTTACTTTCCAGACTGATAATCAACACTATTTTCAACCGTCCGGCCATCTACCGGCCATGTTCATCCCTAATTGCTTGCAACCCCTGCCTTAATCCGGTAGTTTAGCAGTATAACGATTCCTTAAAACTATGACACCTCTGCGCCGTAGGGCGATCATCCGCCAGATTAAAGACATTTCGATTGGGACAACCCTTAGCCTGGCCCTGCTCAGCAATGCTGTTATGCTGCAAAGCTGCGGTAATAACCGTGACGAGAACCGTGATTCAAACTATGAATCGTCGGGATCATCGGAGCGTTTCGGTAACGGTGTTTTGACCTACATTACTGAAAACTCTCCGGGCAATTTCCGGATTACCGACGAAGTACAGGTCGATCCGTCAAAAGCCGGTGCGATTGTTAACTATCACGACGGGCACCGTGATACGCTGAGCGTTGAGGCGGCCCGAAGGCTGGTTCAGAGCGATCCGTCGACCCGTACGTATTTCAATAATCCGTCGTCGTATCATACCCATCACAGCAATGGCCTGGCCAATGCACTGCTTTGGGGTGGCCTGGGCTATATGATTGGCCGGTCAACGGCGCCTCGGTACCGCGACGACGAACGGCGGTATAGCTCCGGTTTTTACAGCAGCCCGCGGGTGTATGAGCAAAGCAGCCGCGTCCGCGAAAGTGTACGGACCTCACGGGTGAGCAGCAGCCGTCCATCCGGTGGCCGCAGCGGTTTTTTCAGCCGTATGAGCCGTGGTTTCTCGTCATAACCTTCTTTCCACCAACATGATTTTAACACGAAAAATGGCTTCCGGCCCTGACCAGCAAGTGCATACCATTGGCTGGGACTGGATGCTGGGCACCGACACATTGCCCTACCTTGTCAACGAACAGGTGGTTGTCTCGCCGCAAGAGGCCGACGCGTACTACGAAGCTGCCAATGAGCTGTTTGCCATGTATGTACGGGCCGGGCAGCATATTATTGACCAGAACCGGTTTCAGGAGGCGGGGATTCCGGCTAATCTGACCGACCTTATCCGCTATACATGGGACGACGACCGGCATATTCATCTGTACGGGCGCTTCGATCTGGCGGGGGGTATAGACTACAAGCCCATCAAACTGCTTGAGTTCAATGCCGACACAGCGACCTGTATTCCGGAGACGGCCGTTGTGCAGTATGCGCACCTGAAAGCCAACAAGCTCGACGAAAAGCAACAATTCAACGCCGTATACGAAACACTGGTTAGCCAGTTCCGGTATCTGCGCCAGCAAAATCCGGATATGGACCCAAGCCTGTTGCTGTCGGCCATGCGCGATTCGCCCGAAGACGATGCCAACGTGGCTGTGTTGGGCGAGGCGGCACGGGAAGCGGGTTTTGATGTAGCGTTTGCCTATATCGATGACGTTGAGTTTTCGGCAACCGACGGGGTATTCCGGCAGGACAGCTTCAGCGGACAATTTGTTCGTTACGATTACTGGTTTAAGCTCGTTCCCTGGGAGTATATTGCTGAAGAAGAACCGGAACTGACCACCATACTGACCGAAGCCGTTCGCAACCGCAAAGTGATTGTTCTGAATCCGGCCTATACCCTGCTGTTTCAGACGAAATACATTCTGAAAGTATTATGGGAGCTGTTCCCCAATCATCCGTTGCTGCTCGAAACCAGTACAACGCCCCTGACCGGTAAACCGATGGTCGAAAAAGTCTTGTTTGGCCGCGAAGGGGCTAATGTCAGGATTCTGGAAGCAGACGGTAGTCAGCGGCTTGCCGTTGAGGGTGAGTATGGCGACTATCCGAAGATTTATCAGGCGTATACCGGGCTGAATACCGATGAGGCCGGTAATACCTATCAGGCGGGGGTTTTCTTTGCAGGAGAAGCCTGCGGACTGGGGTACCGTCGGGGTGGATTGATCCTTGACAACGGAGCTCAGTTTGTCGGGCACCAGATTATGTAAAAAAAGAAGGAGTAAGACCAGCGTGTTTTCCGAAACTACTGATCTTACTCCTTTTGCCTGGCATCGTTCATGGTTTATTTTTCTACGTTAAAATGCAGACGGGCCGTATAGGTATGCTCGGGATCTACATCAGGGAGGTTGACCTTACGACCGGTAAGCTGCTTGATCAAATTGGTATTCACGGCCTCATTACCTGAGTGAACAACCAGTTTTGAAATACGGCCTTCGTCGCTCACATTGAACTGGATCACGACCACACCGTTACGATTTGTTTGCTGTAATTCTTCAGGACACGAAATATACGTTGACAACTGCTTTTCCAGCATTGCCTTTGCCTCTTTCGGCTCCGCATTTTTCACGGGTGTATGCCGCGGAGTGGCATACGCGCCTGCCATCAATAATACCATGCAACCAGTTAGAGCGAGTACTTTTTTCATGTCTTTTTTATGTTTTTATATGGCTGATTCAACCCGCACCATGTGTTCGGGCGTCTGTACAATATTACTAAAAAGCCGCCGCAATGTTAAGCCAATGTTAAGAAATGACTAAAAACTTAACATTGGAAATTCACAACAAAAATATAAACAATTCATTATAAGCATTTTAACTATTTTTACATTTATTAATCAACTTAACATTGTGTTAATAAAAAAGCCTGTACTCACAGGAGCACAGGCTTCACTAACCGGTGATGTATGTTACTGGCCTAACAAAATCTTGTTTGTTACCTCCTGGTCAATGGTGATATAACCGGGATAATTCACCTGTTTGCCGGCCAGATCCAGGGTAGGTTTGATTTTAATTGTCAGCTTGGTCGGTTTGGTATTGGCCGAACCAGCCAGATTCCCCAGAAATTCCGTAAAGGCGTCGCGGGTTTTCGGATCGGTCAGCAACTGGTAGGCATTGGCATTTACCCTGACCGGTACGCGGGTACGGCCGCCACCGGGCTGTACTTCAATACGCTGATTGAGGAACCCACTGAACAGCTCCGTGCCGGCCAGAATGATTTTGTATTCCAGCTGATTAATGGCCGCCAGCCGGTTTGTCGGGTTCAGCACATCGAGATTAATCCGGGCATCCAGCGGTACACTGCGCGTTAAAATCCCGCTGGCAATCCGCGGATATTTCAGCGGATTCAGCTCTTCCGGATTACGGAACTGGCGCACATCATAGCCCGCCACAAAAATAGAGTCTGCCGAGACTATGGAATACCGGCAGTCGCCGAGCGCTTTGGCCTGCGAAACCTGTTTATTAACGCCACATTGGCTTAAGAGCAAAGGCAGCATGGCCACTGCCAGCAAAATAAATCGTTTCATGCGTCTATGTCGAATTTTAGCCGTATCGGCACCACGAAAGTAGTGTTTACGTCATCTTTGACAAGCCAATTTGCCTTTGGTTTATCCAAAGAATCTGATTCTGCGGTTATTATTTCTTAATAAACACCATTTGGGCCCGATCGGCCCTGGCAATTTTCTTCCGGAAGTCGACCCACTCGGTATAGGCAGCAGCCGGATAACGACCGCTGTGCATGGTTACTTTGCGGGTATACACCAGCGTTTCGCCCTTTACCGTGGCCGCAACGGCATAGCGGCCAAACTTCGATTCGATGGCCAACGGCTCCAGCATAAACTCCGGCACATAGCCTTTGGGCAGCTGATACGTAATGGTATCGGCATCCTCAAATTCGTACTCACGACCCAGCATCAGCGCAAACTTTCTCGGCTTATCCATCGGCGTTACTGCCGGCAGATGCGACATCAGGTTGAGGGGCACAAACAACCGCGTTCCGCTGGGATTTCCCCACCGGCGCACGTGCAGCGACAGCTTTTCGTGTACAACAGGAATGCGTTTGGGCTCGGCCTTAAATGCGTAGTTTTCCAGTTCAAACGCGGGTATCTGCACCCTTTTTATCACCCAGCTCCGTTGGTCGGCCTGGCTCATGTAGTTCATCGCCTCAAAATATGACTCCTGCTGAATACCGGTATACGCACTTGACACCTCAGCCTTTGCTTCACCATCTTCCATGAGTGTGATCCGGATATGCCGGTGCTGGACATTATCGGCCGCTTTGTAGGTTGGCGTCATAACGAGTTTCCCCCCGTCAGGCAAAACCAGCAACGCGTGGCGCCCTCCTGTGAATGTACCCATATAACCAAACGGGTTATGCTGGCTCGTGCACTCCAGCCAAAGCGTGTCGCGCCCATCGGGCACACACAGAATCACGTGATTAAACTGAAACCCCGGAAAATCGGTATGAATATCTGCCGTTTGCTTCCCGGCTCTGATAATGGTTTCGTAAGCCGGGATATGAATCGCCTTCAGCATTGCTTTGGCGTAGTTCGACAATGCTTTGCAGTCGCCGTATTTATTGGCGGCAACCTTGCCGGCTTCGATAGTCTGCCAGCCGCCAATGCCCAGCTGCACGCTGACATACCGCGTCTGGTTCTGTAAAAAAGCATATACTTTAGCCACTTTACCGGCCGTTGTCTGCTCGCTGGCCGTCAGCTGAATAATCTGTTGCCGGAGTTCGTCGGGAATCACATCACGGTCTTTGTTGAGGCGATAGTAAAACCGGCCAATGTCTTCCCAGGTCTGCAATTTACCTTCATACCCCTGTACCTCCAGTTCCGTCGGAGCAGTCAGTACCATCGGCAAAAACGCCCGGGCATCCGGCGAAAACGGCTCTTCTTCAACCGGCAACAGATTCGTTACCGACCATTGGTAGCGCGTCCGGTCACCCTGATCGTCGATTTTTGCCGGATTAGCCACGTTGTATTCCTTGTACCGCAACGCCTGTCCCTTCGGCATATCAACCAGAAACGATGCCTGTTCAACAGACAGGTACTCATCGGCCTGAGGCGCCCATTGCGGATAAAACATCAGGTTCCGGCTTGTCTGTTCAACGGTAAATTCAACAGTGTAGGGATAACTGCGCTGATTCGGGAACTGCGCAATTTTCATCCGGTTATCGCTGTAGAGCGTGGCATCATCCATCGCACTATAATCGACAATCTCATTTTTCCGCAGTTTCTTGATCAGTTTGCCCGCAGCATCATACAACACCCCTTCGATCTCGTTCACCTTTGACAGTTTATCATAAGGCACCCGAAGGCTGGCATGCGAATCGCCTTCCTTATCCAGAATCGTGATGATGGTATGGGTCTGTTCTACCGCTTCGCCCAATGACTTAACGGTGTAAACCGTTTCCGAACGCCGGACAACGGCATGGGCTTTTACTTTCAACGGTTCCGGTATGGCCGATGCCTTATATTCGTCCTGACTCCATGCAGGAGCAACGGCCGACAACGCCCCTGCCAACAGCAGGTAACGAAACGGGTATACGTTCATGGCTTTGGTGGTGTTATTTCTTCTCTGCCACAGGGCCGGTTCGCTTGATAACGACCTGTTCTGCCTGTTTGGCAACTACCTTGTCAAAAAACTCACGCAGCACATGGTACTGCTCTGCATAAAACCGGGCTTTCCGCAACAGCATGCGGGAGGTAACCGTAAACCGGTTGCCCTCAACCGTTACCTGATACGTAAACCGGCCTTCGTTTTCGGGCAATGACATCACCATTGGTTTTGGCGCTTCTTCTACTTCATAACCGGCAGGCAGGGTAAATGTACTGAAGTATGTTTCTTCCATCGGCACGCCCATATCTACCGGAAACAACCGCTCCGGCTCTTTAAACGGATTACTGAACCGTGCTTCTGTCAACATCGGCTTGATGTACATACGGTCACCGGCCCGCTGACAAGCTTCCGGGATCTCCAGCGTGTAATTTGCCTCAAACCCTTTTTCAACCTCTTTGACGTTATTAAACTCAACACTGGTTATCTGCCATGCCGGCCGGTTCCTGCGGATATTTTCGAGGTATCCGGCCTCTCCGTCGACCACATACTGTCTGCGGTGTTTCAGGCCGCTATACCCGTTATTTGTTTTTTTCAGAACACCTTTCACGTCACCTTCAGCGCTGATGGTGAACGTCCCGCCTGCCACTTCCGTTTCCCTTTCGGCGGGTATGATTGGTAAAAACCGGCTATCGCGGCCAACGACCAGACGTCCGTGTCCGTTCAGGCATTCGAAAGGCAACATACCCGTTTTCAGAAACGGATCTGTCGCGTCCAGCAGCATATCCTTTCCGTTTACCATCACATGCGCCACCACATAATTAAACTGACGCAGCAACGCATACTCTTCCATAATGTGCCCGTGTGAACGCGTACTCAGAATAACCGGATTTGCCGGCAAATCCATCTGACGCAGCAGCGCAATCAGCATCAGGTTAATGTCACCTGCGTCACCTTTGCGGTCTTCGAACGCCTTCCGGATGTTGTACGAATAAAAGCTGTTCGACTTATCCCAGACAACCTGTGAGTTAATGAACCGGCAAGCCGCCTGTAGCCTTGATAAGGTATCAGGGTTCGTCTTTATGATCGCCCTGGCGGCATCTTTCAGAAAGCTGTGCTGCCCGTTAAGCTGCCCTGAAAAGATATTTTCGGCCAGCAGGGTTTTATCCATATCGGGCCAGCTTACCGATATCTTATGCGGGAAAGCCCCCGGAATGGAATAACTCGCCAGCTCAAAATCAATCTTGGAGATATAGTCATTCGGGGTAGTAATAAAGGCTTCATCACGGAATGCCGGTGCATTCTGCACCACAAACCGGTAAGACTGGGTACCGGGCTGATTTTCATTGATTGCCAGCCTCAGATAACCGCCCATGATCATTTTGTAGTAAAAATAGTCATGGACATTGATCCGGTACTCGCTCCAGGCTACCGGTATCCGCTGCTGAAATTTCCATGTCCGTGGGTTATGGTTAACCGAAAACGGGGTTGTCAGCCGATAGCGGTATTCAATAACTGAGCCTTCACGCACATCAGGCAGCGTAAATTTCTGAATAGAAAGCTCGCCCGATACCTTTTCGGTGAATATCCCTTCTTTAGTAAGCTTGTCGGTCTGGATTGTTCCGCCTGATTCATTGTAGGTGAATCCTTCAATATTACTGACAAATTCGGCAGGGCCGCTTTTAGCTTTCAGGAGCGGAATTTCCACCGTTGCCCGGTCATAACCGGCTTTCCGCAGAATTTTAATACGGGTTTGATATTCCAGTACGATCTGAATATCGTTTCCGGCCATGGAGAAATGAACATCTCCGCGTTCATAGAGCACAACGGCTTCAGCCGTCGAATCGTGCAGTGCTGACTTTTGTGAAAACCCGGCGGGATCGATCTTGCCGAATCTGACGTTTGGTTCAGTAACCTTGCTGTTATCGTTCTGGCTCCTGGAGATACCTGCCCATAAGAAACAGCATAGAAAAGCAACAACAAACCGGTGCGGTTTTATAAAGTTGACAGACATACGGTGCGACTAATAGATCGTGGATGATTTTTGGGGCAAGATATTCTTTTTTGTCGATAACGTTTCCAAGGGTTTATTAATATATAGCAAAAAGGCCAGTCATGAAGACTGGCCTTTTTGCCCGTGTTGACACATCCTTAAGGATTCGCACTGAAAAACTGAATGGTTGCCAGTAAGAAGTCCGGCAGAGCCGTGTCATGACCTTTACCGGGAAACGGTGTGAACGTAACATTTGTCGCACCTTTGGCCTTCATGGCATTATACGCATTTTCCGAGTTCAGATAGAATACCAGCTGATCGCTCGTTCCGTGGGTTAGTAACGTCGGTGTTTTCGGTACGAAGGTATAGGCATCATTATCTTTCAGGGCATTCAGGAAACCGGTATCCGAACCATCGTTAAGCCCTTTTTTAAAGCTGTCGGTAATGATGGTATTCAGGCTTACGCCGACCGATGCTGCCCGCCCCTGATTCTGAATCTGAGTGGCATATGGTTCTTTAAAGAAATCGGTCATCGGCCGCTTCAGGTTATACAACCGGTTATAGGTCGTCAGCACCCAAATATACAGGCTATTGGCTGAAGGCGCCCCTGAGGTTGTATTGTTGATCAGATACTTCGTAAAACTCGTTTTGTCATACGCTCCTGACCCACAGCTCGATGCTTTAAGCTGGAACGGACTGTTGGTCAGCTGCTCCAGTTTCTGCTGAAGCGCCATCGTCGCAAAGCCCCCTTCCGAATAACCGGCGATGTACAGTTTGTTATTCCAGCTTACGCCGTTGGTTGCCACAAACTCTTTAGCAGCCATGAGCATATCCAGGCTGGTTGCTCCCAGGCTTTCGCGGTGCTCATACGGATGTTCTGTCTGTTGGCTCGCCCCGTAACCCAGATAATCCGGATAGACAACAATGTACCCCAGCGCGGCCGCAAACGGACCTACCAACGTAGCTTCCGTCCCTGCCGTAAAAACAGACGGAGCCTGACTGTTGGTGGTTATGGTCCCATGCTGCACGCTCATCATCGATAACGCACCCGAACGATCCGGCACTAACACCAGCCCCGACGCATCAATGGCCGTGCCATCGGTGTTTTTGGTGTGATACGTCAGCCGGTAAACCGTACATCCGTTCTGAATGAAGGCACTCACCGGAACACCGCCGGCCAGGCCGGACTGCGTAATCTGTGTAATGATCTGTTCTTTGGTCAGCTGGGTGATTTTTTCACTGCTTACCAGATAGGTGTTGGTTGGATTCGGATCTTTGGGCGTACACGATGCGACCAACAGGATCATCCACAGACCAACCCAGGCACTAATTTGACGGTTTACGAATTTCATAGATTTTTTGTATGCATTACAGGAAGCAGGTTATGACCACATCCGTCTCCGGAGGCTACTGATACTTCACCACACCAACACGCTCGCACTCAGCAAATACAGGGCAAGTGGAGCAGTGTGGCAGCGGGCCTGTACAAATATACTTACCAAAAGGCATAAGCAACCGGTTTACGTCTATCCACCGGTCACGCGGGATGCGGTCTTCCAGTATCTTTAACGTTTGTTCGGGTTGTCTGGTATACACAAAACCCCAGCGGTTAACTACGCGATGCACATGGACATCCACACTGATGGCGGCCTGCCCTGTAGCCACTCCGAGCGTCAGGTTAGCGCACTTCGGTCCAACGCCCTTAAACGATGTTAAGGTAGCGTAGCCGGCAGGAATCTGTCCTGCAAACTCATCGACAACGCGGCGGGCGATACCAAGCATGGTATACGCTTTCTGGTCGGGATAGGTTGTTCCGAATAGCAGCCGCGTGAGGGTTTCCACATCTAGTTTCAGCAGTTGTTCAGGTGTTCTGGCGCGCTCAAACAGCCGCAGCGAAACGGGTATAGTTGTTTCATCTAAGGTCCGGATCGAAATAATGCAGGACATGAGCTGTTCGAAAACAGTATTATACCCCCGGTCGGCCAGATCAAACATGGCCGCTTTCGGAAACGGTCGTACGGCTTCTTCGATCCGGGCAAACAGGCTGGTTATATCGATGTTATCTTTCACACCTTGATAACCACCATTTCGACACGGCGGTTTTCAGGGCGTTCTTTCAGGCTCTTATTCGTATTGATCGGCCGCGACGGGCCATAGCCAATCGTTTCAATCCGGTCGGGGGTAATGCCTTTCTGCACCAGATAGCGCTTCACTTCATTAACCCGGTTCCGCGACAGTTCAACGTTGGCGTCAAAGTCGCCCAGGATATCCGTATGCCCTTCCAGGCGAATGGCCATAGCCGGGTTCTCCCGCATTACCTTTACCAACCGGTCCAGCTCCGGAAACGACTCGGTTTTCAGGTCATATTTCGACACATTGAAATAGATATTTTTCAGGGTAATTTTAGCGCCTGCTTCAATCGGCACCAGACTGACATCATAGACTTTCTCAACCCTCAGTACGGTGACCGTATCGGTCTGCCCGAAATACCCCTTCGCCGTTACCGTCAACGCATACACTGACAAGGCTTCGGCATTAATCGCAAACTGCCCGTTGCCCGGCTGAGTACGTACAGAGTCGGCGGCTCCGCCGGTACTCTCAGCTCCGGAAATCAGCCGGTAACTGATGGTAGCCGCAACCGGCTTTCTGGTTTTCTGATCCAGTACAGTCCCTTTCAGCGCCAGCGTTGGGGTAGCGACAACTGTATCTACGGGGGCGGGTGTTACCGGGGCCGGTTTGGTCTGGACCGGTGGTTTTGCCGGGGTCGGGGTTGCCGGTTTCGGTTTGCTGACAGGCGGCTTTTTCGGATTAATGACATGGACCCCCCAGAAATTAAAACAGGTACTATTCTGGCGCTGCCGGTCACTACATTCAAACAAGTCAAAAACAGTAATTCCCGGATCAAGGCGCTCGAAGTAAGCCGCAAAATCGACCCGCTCACCAGCGACAACGTCCCGGCGCTTTTCTGTCGGAATATTCTCCGCTTTAATAAATTTGAATGATCGTGCCCCCTGATCGGCATAAAGCCGCGACCCCGGCTCAAAGTTAATTGTATTGTCACCCTGCTGTTCGGGCAGCTTAAACCCCGGAGGTAGTTTAAAGCCGGGAGGCAGCTGCATCTGTTTTCGCGGCTGCTTATCACTCTGAAAGGTCATGTAAATAACCGTGTACTTATCCGTGAGCTCGATCCGCCGGATGGTTACCTGCGGATCGTTTACATCTTCAACCCTCGGGCGGTCTGTTACATACTCAACCTGCGCATTCACTGTCACCGATAGCAACAGAAAAGCGCTCAACATCCAATATAGTTGCTTTTTCATTAGTCTGTGGAGCATTTGTTTACCCAGTCTAAACGTTTAGATCAGCCAGTGTATTTTATGGTTTAATCTGCGTAAATTACTTATCGAATCTGCCTGTCTTACCTATGCGTTTTACCCTTCTTTATGCTTTTTTGCTTACAGGCCTGTGGAGCCTGCTGAACTTTTCGTCTCCCAAAATTACGGTTTATGTCTTTTTAAATACAGAGTGCCCGATTAGTCAGCAATACACCAAACGACTGGCCGAACTGCACCGTCTGTATTCGCCTGAGGGCATTTCGTTTCTAGCCGTTTACCCTCTGGCAACGGATACAGCTGAGATCATTGCCACGTTTCAGCAAACGTACAAACTACCTTTTCAAGGTCGTTCTGACCCTGAAAAGAAGACGGCCCATCGATTAAACGCACAGATTACACCGGAGGTTGTTGTTGTGAATGAGAAAGGGCAGATTTATTACCAGGGAGCTATTGATAACTGGTATTACACACTGGGCAGGCATCGCCCCCAGCCTACGCAGCACTACTTACGGGATGCGCTGGATGCGGCCTTAGCCGGGCGTCCTGTCCTTACCCCAAAAACCGAGGCAATCGGCTGCCTCATTGACTGAAGCCCC
The DNA here is from genome assembly GCF_001870735.1 of Arsenicibacter rosenii. GTDB lineage: Bacteria > Bacteroidota > Bacteroidia > Cytophagales > Spirosomataceae > Arsenicibacter > Arsenicibacter rosenii. Next base: position 286,806 of record NZ_MORL01000005.1, read on the forward strand.
CCATCGCTCTTTCACTCTTTAGCCCCCGCCGCTCTTTCGCTTTTTACAATATAATAAAAGACGAGGTTCATCATTTCATCGGTAGAGTTCCAGCCGTAGCCAACGTCTCTGACCGGATTGTTAGGGTTAAGCGGGTTTTGGGCGGTGTTATCATAGCGCCCTTCGGCAATGATAATCGATCCCTTCGGTACAGTAAGGAGCTCTTTAAACTGATACGTCAGTTGCCATTTATAGTCCCAGTCATCAATTTTAATCAGATTGATCGCCTCCCCGTCGGGCGTAATGGCAAATGCCCGGAACGTTTTACCAAGCAGGTGCATATGTGGCAGCACCGAAATCAACTGAATATCCTGCTGTATCGGGCCGTGTTTGGCAAAAAAAGTCGGTTTAGTATTCGCAGGCAGCAGAAAAGGCTGGTTTGTGACATCGTTTTCGGTCAGCGTCAGGGTCTGTACGGTATGTTGCGCCGGTTTAGGGGCCAGATGCAGTATCACCTCCGACTGGTCTGTTTCGTCCGCTGGCGACGGAGCGTAGTGGATATTCAGAATCAGGTCGCTGCCGGCCTTGATATGCTTGGCGGTCCCTGCCGGGAAATTAACCCTGTCGTTGCCCGGCACCCAGCCATACAGAAAGGCGTCTGCCAGCGGGGTCTGCTGAAAAAAGCGCAGTTTCGGGTCATCTTCCGCTATCCCGTCAATTGCCTGCATGGTACCGGTGGAGTCAATCATCAACCGGCTATGGTGAAGCCGCTTGCGGTTGCCGGGAATAAACTCAACAGCCTCGACCCAGATATCCTCCTTCAGGTTCATCGGAACATGAAAGTACCGGAAGTCTTCACGGCCGTCGCCCTTAATGGCATAGGGGCGCGACATCCGGAACCGCATAGTCCGGCGGGATGCGTCCTTTAGTGGGCGACCATCTGGGATTGGGCGACCACGTGGGATTGGGCGATCCTCTGGGATTGGGCGACCATCTGGGATTGGGCGACCACGTGGGGTCGCCCGTACGGGGGCGGGGGCGGGGGCGGCGGCGTTGCCACGGGGCATTCCGTTGGTAACCCATTGCCGGATCGTCGTAATTTCTTCTTCTGTTAATCCGCGCTCATTGGCATAATGCTGAAAGGAACGGTCGGCCGGGAAAGGCGGCATGTAGCGGATCTCTGTTACTTTCGCAATGAATTTCCCCCGCTTCGATACGTCTTCATAGCTCATCAATGAGAACGGTCCGACCCCGCCGGCATGATGGCAGGGTTGCGCACAGTTTTTCGTAATAATCGGTTCTACATGCTGGTAGTATACAGGGATCTGGGCAAAAAGCGCGCTGCTGCCTAACAGGATACAGCCTATAATCCACTTTACGTTACGGCTTGCTCTCATGTAGTCAAATATACAAAAAAGCAGCAGCGGGAATCCCGCTGCTGCTTAACCTTTGTTCCACTATGATTGGTTTATTTCACAGTAAAGTTCAGACGGCAGTTTGCATTCGCCTGCGATACAGGAGTCGGGTCAAGACAGATACTGTCTTCGTTCCACACCTTGAATACCAGACCACTTGTGGTAGTCAGTTCCCATGTCAGCACAAAAGCATCGGCATTCGCAACCGTCTTGCCATTGACTACCTGCGCTCCCTGCAAACGGGCACCCGCCGGACGAGGACGAGCCGGATTTTCAAATACCTTCACCGCATTTACCTTGTCATACTTAACCGTTGCGTCTTTAAACAAGGCATAAATTTCATTAGGCGACAGCGAGAAGGTGTTCCACTGGCGGTTTCCGGTAGGTGCATCAATGGTTTTGAATACTTTCCCTCCGTTACCCAGTGAGACCGTTTTCGGGTTACCATCCGGATCAGTATACGACTCAATCATATCGACCTTGAGCGCTATTTTGCTTACAGTCAACTGGTTATCCAGCGACACCCAACGGATTTTAAAATCGATTTTAGCGGCATCCTGACCTGTCAGCGGGAAGTTTTTAGCATTAGCCGCAATATTTGGTTTTGCGGTTCCGCCGGCGGTTCCTTCAGAGATACCATCAAACACGCCAAACCCATGTACGCCTGGTTCCCATGCTTTATTCGGGTCAAGTGACTCATCACGGCAGCTCATCAACAACGAAATAGCAGCCGACAAACAGTATATAAAGAGTTTTTTCATTGCTGTTTTAGTTTGGTAATGGCTGGCCCCCTACGGCCGGGGGCCAGATTGTACCGTAAAAATTAGAATTCCCACTTCACCTTTACTTTGTCCCAGAATAGCGGATCGCGGTCAAACACGACATCGGTAATGTATTTTGACGCGTTCGGGTTTAGCGCGCCTTCTGACTGAGGATAAGGCAAACGCAATGCATACTGACGTGGAGGCTTCGAAATCGGTGCCTGAATACCTACCGAGAACTGTTTGAACTGACCCTGAATCGGATAACCCGTCCGGCGTTGCAGGTTCCATATTTCCATGCCCTGGCCCCATGAAGCAAACCAGATTTGTTTAGCAACTACGTTCAGTTTGGCCTGATTAGACGGCGCGGCATCATACATGTCAAGCCATGCTTTTACATACGCATCCACTTCTGTCGTAGCCGGTGCTTTAGCTTTGCTGGGATCAGATTTCAGGCCTTGTGCAACCACAACAGCGATCTGCTCACGCATAGCGGCATCAAACAGCGCACGGGCATCGCCGGTTACGCCGGTTCCGTCCAGAATCGCCTCAACCTGCCAGAATTTTGTGTTCCAGCTGTTGATAATCGGCCACTGCCCGTTACCACCGTAGTTCAATGCGGCCTGGCCCGTCAGCGCTACGGCTGCTGTACTTCTGTCTGAATACACGCCACCGGCAGGATAGGCACCGGGAGTTGCCCGTAAGGCACCATCGGCCGGTGCACCGGATACGTCGGCGCGGTCGCGGCCAAAGAAGCCTGCCAGATACTGGAGGTCAGCCGTCGGAATGGCTCCCGTTATGTTAAATGCAGTTTTATATTCTGACAGAAAGGCATCCCGCAGGGGCAGGTATGAACCACCAAACGGAATGGTGCCACGGTCAGTTGAGTTGTTCGGATCCAGTACCCGCGATGTCTGACGATAGAAATAGAAAGGCAGACGAGGGTCTTTGTTCAGGATCATTTCACCCATCAACTGGTGGTTGATATAGTTCGGGTCCCCACCACCGGCATAGGTATAATACCACGGGTGACGGTTATCCGCCGGCGATACCTGCGTCGAATAGAGGTACGTCCAGTTCTGTGCAGCGGTCGTAATATATCCGCCGGCATCAAAAGCGGCTTTCAGTTCAGCATTACCATTGGCACGGCCTTTACGGGCGTTCAGCAATAAACGCAGCTTTACGGTCCGGGCGATCCGGGTCCAGGTAGTTGCATTACCGGCACCCATATAATCGTTGGCAACCGCAACCGGCTGAGCCTTGGCCAGCTCGGCCACAGCCTGATCACAAAGCTTAATCAGGGCTTCGTAAATATCGGCGTCTTTGTCAAACTTCGGCGATTTGTTGGGTGTAGCAGCGTTGCCTTGCCATGCCTCCGAGTAAGGCATATCGCCGAACATATCCACGTAGTTTCCCATCGAATAGGCCTTCAGAACCATCGCAATACCACGGTAGCGCGGATTTTTACCGTCTTCTGTGGCCCGCAGCATCTCTTCAATGCTTTGCAGACTTTGGTAGGCGGAGTTCCATGTGCCCTGGAAGCTGGTGTTACTCAGGTTATACGAGTCAGAAACGCCCCATAGCCCCGCGAAACCCATCGCACTGCTGTTTACAGCTCCGTATGCGTTGATGGCTGCATTTTCAGCAACCGGCATAAGCAGGGCCAGTGATCCGGAAGCAGGACGGTTCGGATCTTTGTTGATGTCGAGTTCGGTAAATTTACAGGAACTGACTACACTGATGAGTCCAGTAAGCATCAAGGCTCTGAACACGTTCTTATAGTTTGTCATGTATGTCTCAATAAGTTTAAGTTATGGTTGCAGTTACATTCACACAGTCAAGCTCACACTGCACATAATTTAGAATGATGCGTTCAGGTTGATACCGAAACGACGTGTCGAAGGGGCAACGCCCAGGTCAAAGCCCTGGATGTTTGAGTCAGACAGGTTTGACAATACCTCCGGATCGAAGTTCAGGCCTTTCAGCATGTTTGGGGCCTTAAACCACAGGTTACGTCCTGACAGTGAAAGGCTCAGGCTACCAAGCACTTTCGCGTATTTCCGCAGGAAAGCTTTAGGCACGCTGTAGGCAAGAGAAACCTCGCGCAGACGGATAACTGACGCATCATAAATGTTTACCTCATCCGCGCCATAAGCCCCGTACCCATCTGTAAAATGGTACTGGAATGCCGACATGGCAATGGTATTCTTGATGGGCTTGCCATCATCACCTACCAGCGGCTTGTACGTTGCCGGATCACCTAACACACCCGGAATAACCCGCATACCTTCGCGGTCTTCAGTTGTTTTCAACTGACCACGGAGCAACAGGGAAGCCGCTGTGCTGGAGAACAGACTACCACCAGCCTTATAGTCAATCAGGACGTTCAGGTTGAAATTTTTGTAGGTGAATGTATTTGTCCAGCCGATAGTGTATTTCGTGTTCGGATCACCAATGATGGCTGATTTAGCCGCACGGATTGGCAGACCTGTCGTCGGGTTGATCAGCAGGTTACCCTGATCGTCGCGGGCGTTGACCGAACCAATGATCTGACCATACGGCATACCATTCCGGAAAATAGTACCCAGTGACGTCAGCCCCGTACCACCGATAAAGATTTCACCGCCAGGACCTGCATCTTCTACTCTTGAGCGGATACGGGTAAACGCGCCGAATGATGTCCATGTAAACCCGCTGGCCGTTTTAACCGGTATCAGTGTCAAACCTACCTCCCATCCTTTATTAGAGATTTTACCCGCGTTCGTTACTTCTGTTGCAAAACCGGTTGTCCGTGGTAATTCACGCGTTACGATCAGGTCAGTAGATACGCGGTCGAAGTGGGCAATATCAAGACCAATCCGGTTGTTGAAGAACTGAAGTTCAGCACCTAATTCTACCTCAGCCGTAAACTCCGGTTTTAATACGGCATTGTTCAGCTGACTTGGCAAACTCGCTGTTGAAATCGCCGTACCATTGTAGAAAGTACGGTTCAGGTTATAAGCCGTAAATACCTGATACGGATCAGCATCCTTACCCACTTTTGCATAGTTAGCACGCAGCTTACCGAAGTTCAGGATATTTTTAGGCAGGTTGAAGGCATCCGTAAACACGAATGAACCTGAAATAGCCGGATAGAAATAACTGTTGTTTGCTTTAGGCAGCGTCGACGAGTGGTCATTACGAACCGATGCCGTCAGGAAGGCAATGTTGTTATAGCCGAATGTAAATTCGCTGAAGAGACCATATAAACGGCGCATGCTCTTATAATCACCGGACGTCTGGTTCAGCGTACCGCCAATCGTCAATACGTTCGGATCAATGACCGGTGCACCGCTAACAGCCGACTCGGTATAGCTACGCTGGTTCGGGTTGAAACCAACCAGGAGCTTTGTGCTGATTTTTTCAGAGAAATCATGCTGAGCCGTTGCCAGAAACGTGAAATCAACCTCCGTACGTGTCAGATCCTGACGTATTACCTGACCGAGCGGGACAAACGTACCACCCGGGCGAACTACGTTCTTACGCGTTTCAGAATACGTATTGATCCCCCCCCGTGCTGTCAGATTCAACCATGGCGTAACGTCGTAGTTCAACGTCATGTTGCCATAGATCCGGTTAACGGTCGAATTATACAAGTTATACTTGGCCGTCCAGAGCGGGTTATCCAGGGCACGGTAGAATACGTTTGAGCCATCAACCGGGTTTTCAAACGGATAGCCCATCAGATCATAGTTACGCGGCAGGTAGAACAGACGGCTGTAGATCGAACCGGCAGAAGCCAGTCCGCCGTAGTCAGCATAGTAACCGGCGCCTGACTGCGGGCTTTGCTGATTGGTGTTGGTATAGGCCACACTACCTGCCACGTTCAGTTTGTTGGATAGCGTAGCATTGCCACCGAAGCTTAAGGTAGTCCGTTCTGTAAACGAGTTTGGAATGATACCGTCGTTTTTGGTTCGTGATACCGATGCGTTCAGTGATGTTTTATCGCCTGTAGAATTAATCTGAATCCCGTTTTCCATTACCTTACCCGTACGGAAAAAGCCGCCGATAATGTCATGAGGGACAAGTGGTACGGCAATACCACGGCCGTTTGACTGAACCAGTTCAGGGAAAGCCGACGGATAGCGGGCATAGCCATATGAAACAGTCTGGTCAACCAACGGATGAGGGATTGTACCGGCGGGGAAATCAGGGTCGATTACTTTTGAATAACGCTCGAAACCCAGCTGTGCATTGATCCGGTCAACCTCTGCCGGGAATACCGTTCCCCAGTTACCGATAAACCCACCGTTGTATGTCTGGTTCGATCCCTGCGTATAGGTATCCTGATAATCCGGCAGTGATGAAATCTTCTCGACTGAATACGAAGAGTTATAGCTTACTTCCAGGCCTTTACGGGCCGACTTGCTACCTGACTTGGTCGTAATCACGATAACGCCGTTAGCGGCCCGTGAACCATAAAGTGCCGATGCGGCCGCCCCTTTCAATACGGTCATTGTCTCGATGTTGTTCGGATCAATGTCGTACGCACGGTTGGTGGCTACGGTATTCTGGTTGTAGCCCTGTGTGGCGTTTACCGAGTTATCAAAAGGAATACCATCGACAACAAACAGGGGCTGGTTATTACCGGTAAATGAGTTATTACCGCGAATGGTAATCCGTGTACCGGCACCGGGTGCTCCGTTACCGGCCGTAATGTTCACACCAGGTACTTTACCTGACAATGCCCGCAACGGGTCAGGCTCCGAGCGCTGCTGTAAATCGCCGCCTTTCAGGTTGGTTACCGCATAGGCCAACGCTTTCTTATCCCGCTGGATACCGACGGCAGTAACGACAACTTCTGACAGTTGCTTTGAGTCATTTTCCAGTTTCACGTCCAGTGTTGAACGGTTACCTATTTCCACCTCCTGGGTGGCCGACCCCACAAAACTGAAGATTAATTTTCCGCCACCGGCCGGAACCATTAAGGTATAGGCACCCTGTGCATCGGTGTTTGTCCCCTTCGTCGTTCCCTTCAGCACGACTGATACCCCGGGCATCGGCGAGCCGTCTTCCGACGAAAGCACCTTTCCCGAAATTTTCCTATCCTGCGCCCACGACGGAACCCAGAGGCAGCATACGAAAAGTAAGCTCACCAGTAGAAATTTTCTCATAGATGAAGATAAAATTAGGTTAAGAAAACGTAGATAATTTTCTACAAATTTAGAAGAGCACCCTAAAAAAACAACCAATTGATTAAAATTAAATTAATGATATATTATTCTACAATATTAGAAGTTCACAAAATATTATATTAAATATACTTAGTGTAACAATTTTATTTAAACAAAAATTTACAATTTGTATACAATTTATCTGTATCGGTTTAATGTGAATAATTATAAAAATTAAAAAAATATAACAACTTAAAATTTTTGTATTTATACGATAAATTTATCTATAGTATACTTATAAGTATACACTATTATAGATTTAAGTAATATTAAATTATTTATATTCTACTTTTAGAAAGTAAAACACAAGTATACTTAAGCCAAGAAATTTGTTAAGAAAATGACACAAGGCTGGTAACCAAGAGGCATAAAAAAGCCCCTCAGCGTTAAAAGACTGAGGGGCAGGGCTTAAACAAAAAAAATAAAACTACACAAGTTGCCGGGCAGGAGCAGCGAGCATTTTACTGATCTGCGCGTCAATCGAATGAGTATATGTGTAACCAATCCGGAACAAATCGCGGGCCCGGCGCACATCAAAGACATCGAATTTTGCGAGTTCCGGTGGCTCAATCAAGACGTTACATCTGGCAAAACGATCTTTGGTTTTGCTCTGTACGGCCAGTACCAGACTACGCTCCACTACCCCACGGATCGACGTAACGGGCTTCTGCCATTGTACCGGATTACAATGTGACCCAATGATATGATCAACTTTGTTTTCGAGCACTTCGACAGGCATGTTATTCAGAATGCCACCGTCGATATACTGTTTCCGGTTCAGCAGCATCGGCTCAAAAATACCGGGCAGACAACAGGACGCCAGAATTGGCCGGATCAGCTCGCCGCTGTTAAATTCAACAACTTCTCCCTGATTCAGGTCAACGGCTACGACATGCAGCGGAATTTTCAGGCCTTCAAACGAATCATGAGGAAAATATTTCTGATAGATCGGGAAAGCAGTATCAATCCGTAACAACCCCATCCGGTTCCAGGCCGGCCGCAAATGCCTGAAGATACCGGCACTTTCAATAATCCGGAGCCCTTCGTCGGGTGGATAGCCTGCGGCCAGCAGCGCCCCGGCAATGGCTCCGGCACTCGTTCCTGACACACGGCTTACCGTTATACCTTGTTCCTGCAACGCCTTAATGACGCCCAGATGCGCAATCCCGCGCGCTCCGCCTCCTGATAAAACTAAGCCTATATTCATATTGATGGGCAAGACTTAATCATGTCTGTCTGTTGTAATAGGTGTATATATTACCAGCAACGACGAAGCAAATCATTTAGTTTTTCAGGAACTTAAGTCTTAGATAAAATCTGCCAGACGGCCACTTGCGTTTATACGGATTCCCTTTTCGGTATGTTCGACAGTAGCGGCTTCCGTAATCGGGTCATGTTCAAACACCAAAACCCACTGCTCTGCGGCGGCTCTTTCAAGCAAACGCGCTTTTTCTTCCATAGTCAGCAAAGGCCGCACATCGTAGCCCATTACATAGGGCAGCGGTACATGAGCAGAAGACGGTATCAGATCCGCGCAGAAAAGGACTTTTTTACCAGCGACTTCAATCAGCGGAAGGGTCATTTTTTCGGTGTGGCCATCAACAAACTCCGTCTGTATGCCAGCCAGGCCAACCGGCGTTTCATCCAGAAACCGGAGTTGCCCGCTTTCCTGCAATGGCAGCAGATTCTCTTTCAGAAACGACGCGCGCTCTCTCGGGTTGGGATGTACAGCACATTGCCAGTGAGCAGCATGCACCCAATAGGTGGCATTGGCAAAGGCAGGCACGATTGCCGCCCCATCCCGTACGGTGGCCCCGCCAACATGATCGAAATGCAGGTGGGTCAATAAAACATCGGTAATATCAGCGGCATCATAACCGGCTGCCCGAATGGATGACAGCAGGGTAGCATCGCCATGCGGGTCGTAGTAACTGAAAAACTTAGCATCCTGCTTGTTACCCATACCGGTATCGACCAGCATCAGCCGGTTTCCTTCTTCAATGAGCAGGCAACGCAATGCCCAGGTACACAGGTTTCGTTCGTCGGCAGGGTTCAGGCGGTTCCAGATCGATTTGGGCACAACGCCGAACATAGCCCCTCCATCCAGTTTAAACAGACCGGTATCAATCGTATGCAGTTTCATGTATGTATATCAGTAAGGTTTAGAATGGCAAATAAAACAAAATCCCCGCCGAAAAAATCCGGCGGGGATCGCTTTGTGTGGGCCAGCCAGGACTCGAACCTGGGACTTACTGATTATGAGTCAGGCACTCTAACCGACTGAGTTACAAGCCCGTTGCTATAGTTTATACCTTCATAGCCCTGCAAATTTACATTTTTTTCGAACAGGATAAATAGAATTCCTGAAAATTAGTTAACCGGTCTGCCACACTACGGGTTTGTTAACAGTACGTTTCCGGTGCTTAGAAACGAATGCAGGCTATTTTTCCGTTTCTTTACAGGGAACCTGCGTAATCAACAAACGAAGCACCCCCTGGTAGCCAATTTGACCGATGTCAGCATCTATAAAACGAAAAATACTGAATGACCCTGTTTACGGGTTTATCACTATACCCAATAAACTTTTGTTCGATCTGGTAGAGCACCCTTATTTTCAGCGGTTGCGCCGGATCAAACAACTGGGGTTATCCGAATATGTATACCCTGGTGCTCTGCATACCCGCTTTCATCATGCGCTCGGCGCTATGCACCTGATGGGTGAGGCCATTCAGACGCTCCGCAGCAAAGGGCATCCGGTTTCAGACGATGAATGCACGGCCGCCCAGGCCGCTATTTTGTTACACGACATCGGCCACGGTCCCTTTTCACACGTGCTGGAATCCTGCCTGCTCAACGATGTACCGCACGAAGCGGTTTCACTTCTGTTAATGCAGGACCTCAACCGGCAAATGAACGGTACGCTGGATCTCGCAATCCGGATGTTTGAAGGGACCTATGAACGGCCCTTTTTTCACCAGCTCATATCGAGTCAGCTCGACATGGACCGCATGGATTACCTCAACCGCGACTGTTTTTATACCGGTGTGGCAGAAGGTACTATCGGTGCCGACCGTATTATCAAAATGCTTGATCTGGTTGATGATCAGCTGGTGGTAGAAGCCAAGGGCATTCTGAGTATCGAAAACTTCCTTAATTCGCGCCGGATCATGTACTGGCAGGTGTATCTGCACAAGACGTCAATTTGCGCAGAGTCGATGCTTATTCAGGTTTTCCGGCGCGCCCGCTTCCTGATTCAGCAAGGCGCAACGGATCTGGTGGCCTCCCCTGCCTTTCTGCTCTTTCTGACTGAAGATATTTCCCTAAGCAGGTTTCGCCGGCATCCGGAATATCTGCAGGCATTTACACAACTCGATGATCACGACGTCTGGTTTTGCCTGAAGGCCTGGACTACCCACAGCGACCGGATTCTGTCGACAATCTGTACCATGCTTGTCAACCGGCACCTTTATAAAATCGTATTAGCAAAAGAGCCGCTTGCACCTGAGTTGTTCGGCGAAATTGAATCGCAACTCAGGAAACAAGGGTTGACCGATGAGGAGCTTTCGTATTTTATGGTACAGGGACAGGCCACGAATGCCGGTTATTTGCCTTCCGGAGACACTATTGATATCAAACTAAAGTCAGGCCAGATTATTGACATTGCCGATGCGTCTGACCTGCCCACAATCAAGGCATTAACCAATATCGTACGCCGCCACTACATTTGTTGGGCAAAAGACTTAACAGACTTATCAGTAGCAGCGCAAAAGCCTGAATTCAGCCGCTGACAATTAGCTGATTCCCATGCCTCAATCTGCATCAGCACTATTGTTTTGGACCTGTTCAATATTTTTTTAAATTATTCGAATAAACATCCGAATAATCCTATTTGTTCTCTACCTTAGCGGCAAAAAAACCGTTCCTAAATAACGGTCAGTAAGCGTTACTCTAAAAGCATGGAGTTTACAGTCAGGCAGATTGCAACACTGCTGGATGGAAATGTTCAGGGTGATGATTCTTTATCAATCAATACGTTAGCGAAGATTGAGGAGGGTACACCCGGAAGTGTTTCATTTTTATCCAATCTAAAATACGAGCCTTTTTTATATACGACTCAGTCATCGGCAGTCATTGTTGACCGTACATTTGAGCCGAAAAAACCGGTTTCAGCTTCTTTAATCTTTGTAGAAAACTCCTATTCTGCTTTTACAAGGTTACTGGAAGAATATCACCGCTTTATTTCATACAGCCGTACCGGCGTAGAACAGCCATCGTTCATCGGCGAAAATAGCGAGGCTGGTGAGCATATCTACCGGGGTGCGTTTTCCTACATAGGCAAAAACTGCAAAATCGGCCAAAACGTCAAGATTTACCCGAACGCCTACATTGGTGATAATGTGACAATCGGTGATTCGTCTATTATTCATCCGGGTGCCCGAATCCTCGACAACTGCGTGGTCGGTAATCATTGTACGATTCATCCGAATGCCGTTATTGGCAGCGATGGTTTCGGTTTTGCTCCTCAACCCGACGGTAGTTATAAGACAATTCCTCAATTGGGGAACGTCATTCTGGAAGATTTTGTAAGCATCGGCGCCAATACGACGATCGACTGTGCGACGATGGGGTCAACTATTATCCGACAGGGCGCTAAAATAGATAACCTGGTACAGGTTGCTCATAACGTTGAAATCGGGAAACATACCGTTATTGCGGCACAAACCGGCATTTCGGGGTCTACCAAAATTGGTGACCAGTGCGTTATTGCCGGCCAGGTCGGTATTATCGGACATATTTCAATTGCCAGTAAAACTAAAGTCGGTGCCCAGTCGGGTGTTATGAAGCCGGTAACCGAAGAAGGCTTATCGCTCAACGGTTCACCTGCTTTCGATCTAAAAGAAAGCATGCGTGCTATTGTAGTGTACCGTCGTTTGCCTGATATGGAACGACGGCTGCTTAGTTTAGAAAAAAAGACCGGAAATTAGGTATCTGAACCCCATAACCCTTGCTCAGATACGAATCATTAAGCTATGAATATCAAACAGCAAACAATCCAGAAATCCGTTTCGGTGTCGGGCGTAGGTCTACATACGGGGGTATCTGCCACGATGACTTTTCTTCCGGCTCCGACGAACCATGGATTTAAGTTTCAGCGTACGGACTTACCGGGGCAACCTATTGTCGATGCCGACGTAGACAACGTCGTCGATCTGTCGCGCGGAACAACGATCGAGCAAAGCGGCGCCCGCGTCCATACCGTCGAGCATACACTGGCGGCGCTGGTTGGCTTGCAGATCGATAATGCACTGATTCAACTGGATGGCCCCGAACCTCCCATCATGGATGGCAGCTCGATTAAATTTGTAGAGGCTTTACTGGCGGCGGGTATCGAAGAACAGAATGCCAACCGCAACTACTTCGAAGTAACCGAAGCCATTCACTACCAAAATCCCGAAAAAAATATTGAGATTGCAGCGCTGCCGTTAAATGATTACCGGTTAACGGTTATGGTTGACTATAACTCCCGGGTTATCAGCAGCCAGCATGCAACCCTCAATGATATTACCCAGTTTGCCGACGAAATTGCCAGTTGCCGTACATTTGTTTTCCTGCATGAGCTGGAGGCCTTGTACAAACAGAACCTGATCAAAGGCGGTGATCTGACCAATGCTATTGTCATTGTTGACCGCGAGGTCGAAGAAGGCGAGCTGGATTATCTGGCCACGCTGCTCAACAAACCCAAGGTAGGCGTCAACCGGAAAGAAGGTATCCTGAATAACCTGGAGCTGCACTACCCGAACGAAATGGCACGCCACAAATTGCTGGACATGGTTGGTGACCTGGCGCTGGTTGGCCGTCCTATTAAAGGACAGATTCTGGCAGCGCGTCCCGGCCATGCCGCTAACGTAGCATTTGCCAAAAAAATAAAAAAACAGATTCAGAAAACGGCACAAAATCAGGTTCCGCAGTACGACCCGAAACAGCCGCCGGTGATGGATATCAGCAAAATATCCGGCCTGCTGGCCCACCGCTATCCGTTCCAGATGATCGATAAAATCATCGCTCTGGACGAAACCAGCGTGGTAGGCATTAAAAACGTGACCATGAACGAACAGTTTTTCATGGGTCATTTTCCGGGTAATCCGGTAATGCCGGGTGTAATGCAGCTTGAAGCGATGGCACAAACAGGCGGCATCCTGGTACTGAGCCAGGTTCCGGATCCTGAGAATTACTGGCCCTATCTGATCGGTATCGAAAACTGCCGGTTCCGCCGCAATGTTCTTCCGGGAGATACTGTTATCTTCCGCTGCGAATTTACGTCGCCGATGAAACGGGGTATCGTAAAAATGCAGGGACGGGGTTACGTAGCAGGACAGCTTGTTTGCGAAGCCGATATGATTGCCAGTCTGGTAAAGAAAAAGTAACCTGGTAATCAGTGTTTTTCAAACTGTGTTTACTCCACAAACGGATTCACTGATTGCTGACCACTAAGAAACATGATTCAACCATTAGCATACGTCCATCCGGAGGCCAAAGTAGCACCGAATGCTATCATCGAGCCTTTTGCCATTATTCACAAGGACGTGGAAATTGGCGAAGGAACCTGGATTGGTTCTCATGCCGTGATCAACGAAGGCGCACGTATCGGTAAGAATTGTAAAATTTTTCCTGGTGCTGTTGTCTCTGCGATCCCTCAGGATTTAAAATATAAAGGTGAATATACCCTGACCATTATTGGTGACAATACGACCTTACGGGAGTACTCTACCATTAGCCGGGGCACCGAAGAACATTGGAAAACTGAGATTGGCTCCCATTGCCTGATCATGGCCTATGCACACGTTGCCCATGATTGCCGGATTGGCAGCAACTGCATTATCGGTAATACGGTACAGATGGCCGGCCACGTGACACTGGGCGACTGGGGTATTATCAGTGCCTTCAGCGCTGTCCATCAGTTTGCACAGATCGGTACCCACGCCTTTATTTCGGGTGGGTCGCTGGTTCGCAAGGATGTGCCGCCGTTTACGAAAGCAGCCCGTGAGCCGCTTACCTACGCAGGTATTAACTCGGTAGGTTTACGCCGCCGCGGTTATACAAACGATCAGATTAACCAGATTCAGGAAATATACCGTTACATCTATCTGCGTGGTTTAAACAACGCAGAAGCACTAAGTGCCATTGAACTCGAGCTACCTCCTTCGGATGAACGGGATGAGATTGTGAACTTCGTACGCAACTCGGAGCGCGGCATCATGAAGGGCCCCGGCGGCAATGACCGCGACTAGTTTTTAACGTTGCTGATTGTTTCTGCGTATTGCTTTACGGGAGTTGCCTCCGGTAAAGCAATACGCAGAAACAATCAGCAACTTCATATCCACCGGAAGACATGTTTTAGCCGATCAGCCAGATCCGGTCGGCTTCGCTCCCCTGCTCCGTCCATTCAACCAGTACCCGCTGCGATTCAAGCGTATTTACCCGCATACCGGTATAGTCAGGTTTAATCGGTAAATCACGGTTATATCTCCGGTCAATTAAAACCAGTAACTCAACTTTACGTGGTCTGCCAAAAGCGGTCATGGCATCCAGTGCGGCCCGTACCATACGGCCGGTGGCCAGTACATCGTCGATCAGAATGACATTTTTATTTTCTATCAGGAAAGGGACCTGGGTTGTATTCGGGCGCAAAGGCGAATCCCGGCGACGGAAATCATCCCGGTAAAAGGTGGCATCGAGGCGACCAACCTGGATGGTTTTTCCCAGTAGCCGGCTTAGTTCACGACTTACGCGTTCAGCGAAATAAATCCCCCGGGGCTGCATGCCTAAAATAACGGTATTATCAAAGGACTGATGATTCTCGATTAGCTCCTGGCACAACCGGCTGATAACAATCTCTAATAAAGGGCTGCTTAAGATAAGGCGCTGTTGGTTCATAGATCAAAAATAGTAGTTACGGGTTTGTGGTTTGCGGTTTGCGGTTAGTTTTTCAGGGCAAGGATTACGATTTTTGCATTTTTTCGCCGTAGACAAACATATACACATGAAGTTTTTACTTGTTGGCCTCGGAAATATTGGTGCCGAATACGCTCTTACCCGGCATAATGCGGGCTTTATGGTCCTTGATCGGCTAGCGGCCCAAAATGGTTTCAGCTTTTCACTCAACCGCCTTGCCTACACCGCCAAATGGTCGTACAAAGGCAAACAACTTTTCTTTATCAAACCAACTACGTACATGAACCTGAGCGGTAAAGCTGTTCAGTCATACATGCGACAGGAAAATATTCCGGTTGAAAATCTGCTGGTTATCACCGATGATAAAGACTTACCGTTCGGTAAATTACGTATGAAACCAAAAGGGTCTCCCGGCGGACATAACGGTCTTAAACACATTGATGAAGTATTGGGTACGCAACAATATGCCCGTCTGCGCTTTGGGATAGGCAATGATTTCGCCCGTGGGCGTCAGGCAGATTTCGTTCTTGGCCAGTTTCCGGAAGCCGAATTAGCTGAATTACCCCAACATTTAGATAAAGCCGGAGACGCTATCCTTGCATTTTGTACTATGGGCATACAAAATGCCATGAATAATTTCAACCAATGATATAACTTTTTAAAGAACTTTCACTTTTTTTAAAATAAAATTTTGCACTGATTACTCTTTTTTAGTCAAAATATTATTCTGTCTTATTGCATAATTTAGTCAAAAATTCAGAAAAATACCAACAAAACAAAGCTTTGTACTTTTATTTTATTCTGATTTCATGGTTTTTAGATTTTGTAATCTTCAAACTTCTATGGACCTTTGTGCGTTCTCAAAACAAAAGCAAAATAGAACAAAACAATGAAATCGCGTGTTATCTTTGCATCACTGATTCTTGGATTAGGATTAATGATCACCAAGGCAAGCGCGGCTACCACCATCACTGATGATAGCCCGGCTTCCAAAACGCCGGCAAGCGCAATGCTAGTTAATGGCACAGAAAAGCAATTCGCCGCTTATGTTGAACAAAAAGCGCAGCTTTTCAGCCAGGGAAATGATTGGCAAAACTTTATGCGGGTTGTCTCGTTATATAATAATAATCCAGTCTCAGTATTATCCGTTAGCGCCGCTGACCGTGACAAATTTAATGAGGCTGCGTCACAAGTAACAAAAGCACTGGCTAAGCAACCGGCAAACACCGAAACGGTACGCTGGATTAAGCAGGCCGACTTTACAAAACGGGTAATTAATTACCTGTGGTCAACAGAGACTCAGATTCAGGAAGCAACTGATTTATAATAGGTTAACCCTAAAAAAATCAGTAAATCCCGGAACAGAAATGGGTAAAAGTTAGTTTTTCATGTAGAAAAGGTTAAGGGTTTAGGAATAGTCAGTATAAGGCTCTCTGCGAAGATCAGGGAGCCTTATCTTTTTTATATCCAGTCAAATATTATCTTTATACCATACGTTATTCTACGTATCTTTTCCCATCCGCTTAATGAAAGCACTATTCTTATCAGTCTGTCTGGGTTGTACTGCCGTTTTTTTACAGGCACAATCCGTTCCTAAGAAGCCTGCCGCTGCTTTGCCACCGGTTTCCACCAATCTAAATAAGCCTATTCCATTTGACCCTCAGGTTAAAACCGGGAAACTACCCAACGGCCTCACCTACTACATCCGGAAAAATACTGAGCCTAAAAACCGGGCAGAGCTACGGCTGGTGATTAAGGCCGGTTCGGTGCTCGAATCCGACGCTCAGCTGGGCTTAGCTCACTTTATGGAACACATGGCTTTTAATGGCACAAAGAATTTCCCTAAAAATGAGCTCGTCAGCTTCCTTCAGACTTCAGGCGTACGGTTTGGAGCAGATTTAAATGCCTATACCAGTTTTGACGAAACGGTTTACCAGCTTCCGGTACCGACTGATTCGGTCCGGCTATTCGAACGGGCCTTTCAGATTCTGGAAGACTGGGCTCATAACATCACCCTTGATCCGGTTGAAATTGATAAGGAACGAGGCGTTATCCTGGAAGAATGGCGCCTGGGACGCGGAGCCCAGCAGCGGATGCGGGACAAATATTTCCCCCTTATCCTTAATAATTCACAGTACGCTAACCGGTTACCAATAGGCAAAGAAGATATTATCAAAAACTTCAAGCCGGAGGTATTACAACAGTTCTACAAAGACTGGTATCGCCCGGACCTGATGGCAGTAATTGCTGTCGGGGATTTCGACATCGCTAAGGTCGACAACATCATTAAGGAGAAATTCGGCCGGATTCCTGCCGTTACGTCTCCCAGACCAAGAACAGAATACTCAATCGCTCCGCATCCGGATACCAAAGTCGTTATCCTGACTGATCCTGAGCAACCTAATACGGTTGTGCAGGTGATTACGAAGCGGCCTGAAATTAAGGAGAGAACGCTTAACGATTTGAGGGAAAGCCTGAAAAGAAGCCTGTTCAATGCGATGTTGGGCAACCGGACCGAAGAGGTGAAACAACAGGCTGATCCTCCGTTTGCATTTGGATTCAGCAGTTATGGTAGCTTTCTGGGAAATCTTGACGCCTTTACGTCGGTCGCGGTTCCTAAAGATGCTACAGATGTTGAACGGGCAATCAAGGCTGTTTTGAACGAGAACGCACGGGTACAGAAATTCGGTTTTACCGCTACTGAGTTATCACGTGCAAAGCAGGAATTACTCAACGGCGTGGAACAAGATTATAAAGAGCAGAACAAAACCCGCTCCTCGACACTTGTAGGACAGTATGTTCAGCATTTTCTTAACGGACAGTCTTCGACCGGAATCGCTTACTACTACGAGTTTGTTAAAAAGAACCTGAACGGCATAACCTTGCCGGAAGTCAACGCACTGGTGAATCAGTTCATTGCCGACACCAACCGTGCGGTAATCGTAATGGCACCGGAGAAAGACAAAGACAAGCTCCCGACAACGGATCAGATACTTTCGTATATCAACAACACCGGTCAAAACCTGACGGCCTATGTTGACCAGACCGTCAATAAGCCTTTACTAGCCAAAGCCCCTACTCCCTCGCCGGTAACCAGCGAGAAAAAAATAGCAGACATTGGTGTCACCGAGTGGACCTTAAAAAACGGCATTAAAGTTGTTCTGAAGCCAACCAATTTCAAGAACGACCAGATTCTGTTTTCGGCCATCAGTAAAGGCGGAACGTCTCTCTATGACCTGAACGATTTGCAGAACGCCCGGTTTGCTTCGACCCTGATCTCGCAGGGTGGTACCGGTGAATTCAATCAGATTCAGCTGGGCAAGTTTCTGGCCGGTAAATCCTTAATTATTTATCCATACATCAGCGAACTCGATGAAGGTATGAACGGATTGGCCTCCCCTAAGGATCTGCCAACGGCGCTCGAGCTATTACACAGCTACTTCACGCAACCACGCAAAGACCCTGATGTTGTCAAAGGCTTCTTATCAAACCAGCGTGGCTTGCTGGCTAATCAACTGGCAACCCCAACGCCGAACAAGGTATTTCAGGATACAGTAGAGGTAACCTTGGGCAATCATAATCCGCGTCGGTACCCGCTCCAACCGCAGGATCTCGATCAGATTGACCTTGATAAGGCACTGAAAATCTATCAGGAACGTTTTGCTGACGCCAGCGACTTTACCTTTTTCTTTGTCGGCAGTTTCGATGAAAAAAAGATCCGGCCTCTGATTGAGAAGTATATCGGAGGATTACCGGCCGGCAGCACGCATGAGTCATTTAAAGACCTCGGCATCCGCGCACCGGAGGGTCAGATCAGTAAAACGGTTTATAAAGGCATTGATCCTAAGAGCAATGTCCAGCTCGTATATACCGGAAATTTTTCCTGGACCCCCGAAAATGCTACGCAGGTTGATGCACTTGCCGAAGTCCTTGAAATCAAACTCCTTGAAAAATTACGGGAAGAGGAAAGCGGGGTTTACGGTGTAAGTGCCAGTGGCTCCTACAGCAAATATCCGGCAGAACGGTACAGCTTCAGGATTGGTTTTGGCTGTGCACCGGAAAATGTTGACAAGCTTGTTAATAAAACCCTTGAACTTATCGATGACCTGAAGAAAAACGGTGCCGATCCGAAAGACATTGCTAAGTTTAAGGCAGAAAGTATGCGTGACACTGAACTTCAGTTGAAAGACAACGATTTCTGGTTGGATTATCTTACGAATCAATATTTCAATGGGGATGATTTATCTGAAGTATTGCATGAGACAGAAGTGCTGAATAAAGTTACTCCGGAGAGTACTAAAAATGCAGCTAAGCACTATTTTAACAGCAACTTTATCAAGTTTGTCCTTTTCCCGGAAAAAAAGTAGCCATATTTTACTTTGTTTATACTAAAGTAGTCTGCCGAAAAGTAGACTACTTTTTTTTCACCATTTTGATCAAAAAAAAATAGAAAAAGGCTAAAAAAATCGTCGAATATGTCAATAATATGTATTTAAACGTTAATTTTGCCATCCTGGAAAGGTCTAAAAATAAGTAGATTTCGTACAGGTTCGTGCTTTATCGGTATATCTAACCTCTGATCGATTTAGTTCATGAAGCCATACGCTACCTATTCTGCCGAAGAGCTAGCCCTCGACGACCTGTTTGTTCGTTGGGTGAAGCATCCTTCCGACGCAGAGGTCGTCAGCTTCTGGAATAACTGGTTAGTAAGGCATCCTGAATGTTATCAAACGGTAGAAGATGCCCGGCAACTGATTCTGACGTTTTCGGCTCCTTTACCGGAAGATCAGCTGGCTGGTGAAGATATTTCTACCCTTTGGCGACGTATACGTGTTTCACTACAGGAAATAGATGATGTAAAAACTTTACAACCCAATATTCAGAATGTCATTGCGTGGTGGTACTTCATTCGTACTGTTGCAGCGCTTATTGGCATTGTTCTTTTTGTCGGATGGGCACTCTGGATACAATGGAATCCACCCCTTCTCACAATCCGTACGCAAGTAACAGAGAATCAAACTGTCCGCCTTCCCGATGGCTCAAGAGTGAAGCTTCACCCAAACAGCCAGCTGCGCTACGCTAACCAATGGACCGACGAAAATCCCAAAGCGGTCTGGTTGACCGGCGAAGCTGATTTTGAAATTGCCCGCTGTGCCTTTAAGGCGCCGGATCAGCAATTCCGCGTGCACCTGTCTACACTGACTCTTTCGTCGTGTAGTACAACGTTCAGGGTTTCTGACTGTAATTCCGACACACGGGTTACCCTGGTTACAGGTCAACTGGATGCGTTTCTGCCAACTAAAAAAGAATCATTTTCCCTTAAGCCTGGAGAAACCATTGTCGTCAACGATGGAAAGGTGACAATTACCCGTTCCGGGCTCGCTGTAGCGAAACTTGACTAACAATAAATAAACATTTACCAACCTAATTCTTATCTTAATTTCTCATGAAACACGCTCTCCGATCTAAGCATCGGTCGGGTGCGCAGTCTCTGCGCCTGACAGCCATGTGCATGGCAGCCGGTCTGCTTCTGACCGCACCGGTTCTGGCAGCAATGCCCCGGCTTACTTCCACCGTTCAAAACCCGCAGCAGGAACGTACCATCACGGGCAAGGTTACCTCTTCCGATGACAATGCCCCGCTACCGGGCGTAAACGTAGCCGTGAAAGGTACTACGCGCGGAACAACAACGGACGCATCAGGTACTTACCGCCTGTCTGTACCGGCAGGCAATGTCGTTATCGTCATTTCGTCCGTTGGCTTTATCTCGCAGGAAATAACGCTGGGTAACCGCGCTTCCGTCGACGTTAAACTACAGACTGATACCCGCGCGCTGAACGAAGTCGTGGTGGTTGGTTACGGTACACAGAAGAAAAGCCAGACAACCGGTGCAATCACCTCAGTAGGTGCAAAGGAAATCCAGGAAATGCCGATTACAAACCTTGGTCAGGCCCTGCAGGGCCGTGCTGCCGGGGTAGACGTGACCCAGACCGGTTCAAAACCAGGTACTGTTCCGAAAATCCTGATTCGTGGCCGCCGTTCATTCAGTGCCAGTAATGACCCGCTTTATGTAGTGGACGGTATTCCGCTCTCGGCAGGGTATGAAGACATGAACCCAAATGATGTAGCCTCTATGGAAGTCCTGAAAGATGCGACCGCTACGGCCATCTACGGGGCACGGGGTGCTAACGGTGTCGTACTGATTACAACGAAGCGGGGTGCTCAGAAAGGCAAAACAACCGTTAGTTATGATACTTACGTGGGGATTTCTAAACCACTTGACAAAGTAAACCTGTTCAACGGTTCAGAGTTTGCTGAGTTTGTCCGCGAATCATACCGCGCTACCGGTGGCTATAAAGATGCTAATGGCAATGCCGTTCCGACAGGTGTAGCCGATCCGGTAGCCGATGCCAAAGTAGCGGTATTAGGCGGTGACCCTGCCGTTGCTAAAGGTATTGCCAACGGAACCAGCACTGACTGGCAAAGCCTGATCCTGAAAAATGGTGTCATGCAAAACCACTCAATCGGTGTTCAGGGTGGTACTGAGAAAACACAGTTCTATATTTCGGCCGGTTATTTCCAGGATAAAGGGATCTCGGATGGTCTGGATTTTACCCGTTATTCACTGCGGGCAAACATCGACCATCAGGTAAATAAAGCACTGAAGGTAGGTCTTTCATCCTATATGATGTATAGCCTGCGGAATGGTGAGAACCTGAACCCGTATGGCTTTTCCATCCAGCAAAACCCATTGGCAGTGCCGTATGATGATAAAGGCAACCTTATCTTCTCGCCAACTAATGACGCCCTACTGACTAACCCGCTGTATGAAATTATACCTGGTGCTCAAGTTGATGAAACAAAGCGGTACCGGATGTTCAACAGTCTTTTTGCGGAAGTTAAAATACTGGATGGCCTGAAATACCGTGTTAACTTTGGGCCAGACTTTACGCTGTCACGCTGGGGCCGCTTTATCGGTGCGGCTACCAATGCACGTAAATTCGGGGATCCGCAGGCCACTAACGAAAACCGCTGGGGCTTCAACTGGACACTGGAGAACATTGTAAATTACACAAAGACCTTCAAAGGCGTTCATAATCTGAACGTTACGCTATTGCACTCAATCCAGCGTGACAACTACGATGTATACCGCACCGATGTACAGGGCGTGCCGGCTGAAACCCAGCAGTTCTACAACATGGGCGCTGCCAGCTCGGTACTGGGTACAGCCAGTTCACTAACGCAATGGACGATCAACTCGTACATGGCCCGTGTCAACTATGACTTCAACGATAAGTACCTGATTACCGCAACGATCCGTCGTGACGGATCAAGCCGGTTCGGTGAAAACACCAAATACGGTAACTTCCCGGGGGTCGCTTTGGGCTGGAACGTCAGTAACGAACCGTTTCTGAAAGCCGTTCCGTGGATTGACCTGTTAAAACTGCGTGCCGGTTACGGGGTAGTAGGTAACCAGGCGGTATCACCTTATCAGACGCAGGGTTTGTTATCCCGTACGGCCTATGCATGGAACACAACAGCTGCTTTCGGTTTCCGTCCTAACACAATCGGTAACCCTGACCTTCGTTGGGAAACGTCTGCTACATCGAACATCGGTCTCGACTTCAGCTTCTGGAGAGGCCGCCTGCAAGGCTCACTGGAATTGTATCAAACCAACACAACAGCCCTCCTGTTAGCCGATCAGCTGCCTGGCTCCATTGGTTTTGGTGCAGTAACCCGTAACGTGGGTGAGACCCGTAACCGTGGTATCGAATTAGGCTTTACGACCTATAACATCAACTCGCCTTCCGGCTTCAAGTGGAACACAGACTTCCAGTTTACGAAGAACACCGAGGCTATCCTGTCGCTTTACAACGGTAAAGTAGATGACTTAGGTAACGGCTGGTTTATTGGTCGCCCGCTGAGCACTATTTTCGACTATAAGAAAGTGGGTATCTGGCAAACTGAAGAAGCTGACAAGGCAAAATCCTATGCCAGCGAAGTAGGTCAGATCAAAGTGCAGGACACCAACAACGATAGTAAAATCAATGCCGATGACCGTGTCATTATCGGATCAGACGTTCCGCAGTTCAGTACTGGTATTACCAACCGTTTCTCTTACAAAGGTTTTGACCTGTCGTTCTTCTTCTTTGCCCGTGTCGGTAATATTATCCGGAGCGAATTCCACCGCAACAACAACGCGCTAGCCGGCCGTTATCAGCAAATCAAAGTAGACTACTGGACACCAAACAACCCGACAAACGAGTTCCCGCGTCCGAAGAGTAATCAGGAGTTCCCGGTGTACAACACAACCCTGCTCTACTTCGATGGTACGTTCGTCAAACTGCGGAATATCAACTTTGGCTATACGTTTACACCAGCCATTGCTCAGAAGCTTCATATGGAATCACTGCGTCTGTATTCAAGCATTCAGCAGCCGTTCATCTGGGCTAAATACCGGAGCAAGTACAATGGTGTCGACCCTGAAACAACCGGCTTATCAGCAGGTGGTACGGGTGTAACGCCGGCAACAACCGTGTTCACTGTTGGTCTTAATGCACGCTTCTAAAAACTGACTCCGTGTAAGAGACAACACATTAAACGTACAGAATCCAATGAAACTTAATCATATCTCAAAATCCCTTAAAATATTTGGTCTGGCAACGCTGTTGCTGGCCAGCCAATCGTGCAAGGATGTCCTGAAGGAAGAAGTAGTCTCCGGCATCGGCAATGATTATATCAATACAACAAAGGGCTTTAATGACGCCCTGAATGCAGCCTATTCGACCCTGCGTTATTATTATGGTACGCAGCAGGGCCTGACCATGACCGAGTATGGTACCGACATATACGCAACCGGTGCTGACGGTGGCTACAAAGGATTCCATTTTTACGACGGCCAGCTTAACCCGACTGTAGACTACCTCATCAACACCTGGGATGAGCTGTACCGGGGCATCAATACCTGCAATGCTATTATCGGACGCGCTCCGAACGTAGCCGGTGTAGCAGACGCGACCAAGAAAATCCGTGTTGCTGAAGCGAAGTTTTTGCGGGCTCACTATTACTACCTGCTCCTGATGCAGTGGGGTGGGGTTGATCTTCGGCTTACCGAAACACTGGTACCTACCAAGGATACAAAGCGTGCTTCTGAAGCTGAAATGTATGCTGCCATTATCAAAGACCTGAACGAGGCTATTACTGATCTGGAAGCCAAAGCTCAGTCAACAGATTACGGTCGTGCAACAAAGCCGGCAGCCGAGACATTGCTGGCAAAAGTATACCTCGCTAAGGCTTATTCAACCTCAAAAGCTTCTGACGATTTCAGTAAGGCAGCAGCCTTGTGTAAATCGGTAACAACCAATTACGGGTATAAATTGCTTGACGACTTTGCCAGTGTCTTTGACGAAAACAACCAGCTCAACAGTGAAGTCGTTTTTGCGGTACAGTATACCTCTGACCCGCTGACGAACCTGACCAACAATACCGGCTCTGTAAACGGTGGCAACAACCTGCACTTATTCTTTGGTATGCAGTATGACGTACAGCCAGGTATGAAGCGGGACGTTTTCTATGGCCGTCCGTTTAAGCGCCTCCGTCCGACGGCTTACTTGTTAAATACCGTGTTTGCAGATCGCGTAAACGATTCGCGTTACAAAAAGACGTTTCGTGATACATGGCTGAGCAATAATCCTGGTTCGTACAACTCAGCGGCATTCGATGATTCAAAAACACGGGTGACCTTTGCCGCAGGTGACACGGCTATCTTCATTCCGGGTGTTGAATGGACCAAAGCGCAGCGGGCAGCTAAAAAATATCAGGTACTGGTACCTAGTCAGTATAACGAAGCCCTCTTCCCGACGCTGACAAAATTCTTTGACACAAAACGTCCTGACCTTACTTATGAAGCTGGTAGCCGGGATTATTTTGTGTTCCGTTTAGCCGATGTTTACCTGATGCTGGCAGAAGCGTCTGTGGGTGCGGGTGCAACCGCCGATGCCGTTACGGCAATTAACGCTGTTCGTTACCGCGCCGGCTGGCCAGGCAAAAAAGACAACATGTTGGTGACGACTGCAACACTGGACCTGATCATGGAAGAACGCGCCCGTGAACTGGCCGGTGAGCAATCCCGCTGGATTGACCTGAAGCGGTGGGGCAAGCTGGTTGAACGCGTAAAACTGTACAATCCACAGGCAGCCGTCAATATCAAAGACTTCCACGTGCTGCGCCCGATTCCGCAAACACAGATCGACCGTAGTGCCAAAGGGTCTGACGGGAAATCCGTTTTTGCTCAAAATACAGGTTACTAACCCGTTTGTAATATAGCTAATACGATTAACGCCCCGGAAACCAGTGGTTTCCGGGGCGTTTCTTTTTACGGCATTTTCCTGACAAACTGAGTATGAATGCACTTCGGGCTTCTTTTCCAGACAAACCAATCTAAGCATTTTCGTTCGCTGACACACCTGCGCTGACGCCCGTCAACGGCGGTTGTGTTTAATTCAAGACATAGTTATGCAGGACTCTGTAAACAGACGCCGGTTTCTTCAACTATTTGGCGGAGCTGCCCTCACCGCATCCATCAGCGCGGATTTATTAGCCGGCTCGCTCAGGAAAAGCGACCTCAAAATCGCTTATTCCGCCATTACCTGGGGT
This sequence comes from Arsenicibacter rosenii, assembly GCF_001870735.1. Classification (GTDB taxonomy): domain Bacteria; phylum Bacteroidota; class Bacteroidia; order Cytophagales; family Spirosomataceae; genus Arsenicibacter; species Arsenicibacter rosenii. The sequence continues at coordinate 312,783 of NZ_MORL01000005.1, forward strand.
GGTAAAGACGATCAGGCTATAAAAGACCTGGCCTCCCTTGGCTACAAAGGCATTCAGTTGCGGGCCAATACGTTTGGTCCCTACCGTAACAAACCTTCGGAACTCAAAGCGTTGCTGGATGAGTACAAACTGACACTGGCCATGTTTTCGAGTGGCAACGTCGAAGTAGATCCGGCCAAATTGCAGAGTACCATCGATATGCACGTGGCCCATGCCAGTTTTGTGAAAGCACTGGGTGGCTCAGCTTTCCAGATGACCAACAGTCTCCGCAAAGGGGGGGTAGCCCCGACACCTGACGAGCTGAAAAAACTCGCGCAGGTGATGAACGAAATCGGGAAACAGACGGCCGATCTGGGCGTTCAGGCAGTGTATCACAACCACATGAATCAATGGGGCGAAACCCCGGAAGAGGTGGATATCATTGTGCAGAACATGAATCCGAAATACGTGAAGCTCCTGCTCGACATTGCTCATTACAAACAAGGTGGCGGCGAACCCGAAAAGGCGGTGAAGCAATACAAGGACATGATCCACTCGCTTCACCTCAAAGATACGATGTCGCCCCTGCCCGATAAACCTGATAATCCGAAGGCCTACAAGTTTGTGGAACTCGGCCGCGGCAACGTCAACGTACCGGCCGTCTTCAAAGCCCTCGACGACATCAAGTTCAAAGGCTGGGGCGTGGTTGAGCTTGACGGTGTCCCCGAAAAAGACAAAACACCGCTCCAGTGCGCCGAAATCAACAAGGAATACATTACCAAAACCTTAAATCACCCACTTTAACAATTGTGAATGAGTGATTGGGCGCTTGAGTAAATTGTTACGGAGCTATGCGCTCAGACCTTCACTCAATCACTTAATCACAAATCACTCATTTATTATGAAGTCTTTCATCCTGACCGGCATGTTGCTGGCGGTGCTGGTGGCGGCGGAAACGCCTCAGGCACCGAATACATTGACGACAAAAGAGAAAAAAGAAGGCTGGCGGTTGCTCTTCGACGGTAAAACGACGAACGGCTGGCGCGGGGCTTATAAAGACAAATTCCCCGAAGCGGGCTGGACTATCGAGGATGGCTCGCTGACTATTGCCGGTAAAGACGGACGCGAATCACAAAACGCGGGCGACATCGTCACCAACGATGAGTTTACCAACTTCGACCTGATGTTTGAGTTCAAACTGACCGAAGGCGCCAACAGCGGTGTCAAATATTTTGTGCCGGAATACTCACCAAAGCCGTCAGGATCTGCCTATGGCCTCGAATTTCAGGTGCTCGACGATGCGAAACACCCTGACGCCAAAATGGGCCGCGATGGCAACCGGACCATTGGCTCGCTGTATGACCTGATTCCGGCCGTGAAAGACAAGGTAGTGAAGCCCATCGGCGACTGGAACCAGGGCCGTGTTATCGTGAAAGGTACCCACGTAGAACACTGGCTGAACGGCCATAAAACGGTTGAATACGAGCGGGGCAGCGAAGCATTCCGCAAACTTGTCGGCATGAGTAAGTACGCAGCCCCGTCCTATAATTCGCACGGCCCGTTCGGTGAAGCCCCTAAAGGTCATATCCTCCTACAGGATCACGGCGACCGGGTGTATTTCCGCAACATTAAGATCCGGACCCTATAGTCTGAATAAACCGATAATGAGTAATGTACAATGAGTGCGTTTCATGATCCATTGTACATTACTCATTCTACAGTTTTCATTACCTTATTTACCAACCCTTTAACATTATTCATTCGTTAAATACGATTAACCATGGAAAACCGCAGAGATTTTATCAAAAAATCGGCACTGGCAGGCTTAGGCATGAGCTTTTCTGCCAGTAGCTACGCCCGTATTCTGGGAGCGAACGAGCGCGTACGAGTAGGCGTAGTTGGTTTCTCAGACCGTTTCCGCAGTGCGCTGGCTCCTAGCTTTGCCAGCCACAGCAAAGACCTGAATTTCGAGTTTGTTGCCGTATCAGACATCTGGAGCCGCCGCCGCGAAGAAGCCGCCTCATTCCTGAAAGGCAAAGGCTGGGCAAGTGATAATTTTGTACAGTGCCGTAACAACGAAGAACTATACGACCGTAAAGACGTTGATGCGGTGATTATCTCGACGGCTGACTTCCAGCACGCCCTGCACTGTGCTGAAGCCGTTGAAGCAGGCCGCGACGTGTATGTGGAGAAGCCATTTGCTGAATCGCTGGAAGACGCCCGCAAAGCGCTGAAAGCCGTTGAAAAATCAAAGAAAATTGTCCAGGTTGGTTCGCAGCGCCGGAGTACCCCTAACTACTGGGCAGCCAATGACTTCATCAGGTCGGGTAAGTTCGGCGATATCATCATGGTCGAAATGACATGGGATGTTAACCAGCCGGGCCGCTGGCGCCGTCCGAAACTGGTGTCGGAAATCCGGAAGGAAGATACCGACTGGAAACGCTTCCTGATGAACCGTCCGATGGTCGACTGGGATCCGCGCAAATATTTAGAATTCCGGTTGTTCTACCCGTATTCATCAGGTATTCCGGGCCAGTGGATGTCGCACCAGATTGATACCGTACACTGGTTCAGCGGTTATGAGCACCCACGCAGCGTAGTGGCCAATGGTGGTATTTACCTGTGGAAAGATGGCCGTGTAAACCCGGATACCTTTACGGCCGTATTCGATTACGGTCCGGACGATGATAAGTCGAAAGGCTTCCAGGTGTTGTATCACTCACGGATGACCAACGAAGCCGGTGGCACGAAGGAATTGTACTACTCTAACGGTGGTATGATCAACCTCGACACCAACAAAATTACGCCGGAAGGTGGTCTGGAAGAGCGTTATGCGAAAGAGATGGGCATGAAAGCCAATCTGCTGACCGAGCAAACCCTGCCGACAACCGGTGAAAAAATGGTCACGTCGGCCAATACCGGAGCTGACCCGATGACTTCACGCCACATGCGTAACTGGATGGAGTGCGTACGGAGCCGCAAGGAGCCGAATGCACCGGCAAAGGCTGGCTTCAATCACTCGGTTGCCAGCATCATGTCGACCATCGCTTACCAGACCGGCAAACGCGTGACATACGATAACATCAAGCAAGAGATTCTGGCAGACGGCAAAGTAGTAAAAGTATAGGCTACCCGTTTTCACGATGTATCGTTAACATGAAAAAAGCCATATTACTCTGCCTGGTAGCCAGCACAATGGCTATGGCACAAAAGAAAGCGCGTATTCAGATCACGCCGAATGACGCACAGAAAAAGATAGAGGTCACGGTAGACGATAAGCCCTTCACGGCCTACATCTATCCGGGCCCTGATGTGTTGAAGAAACCGGTGCTGTACCCGATCCGGACGGCAGGTGGTAATTTTATCACCAGGGGCTGGCCCATGGACCCGCGCCCGGGCGAACGCATTGACCACCCGCACCACGTAGGAATGTGGTTCAATTACGGAGATGTGAACGGCCATGACTTCTGGAATAACTCTAACGACGTGAAAGGCCACGGCGGCCCGTTCGGCACTATTGTCCATACGGGCGTTAAATCGATCAAAAGCGGCAACGATCAGGCCGAACTGACCGTCACGGCCGACTGGCTCGATAAGGACGGCAAGCCGATGCTGAAAGAAGAAACGACCTTTGTCTTCCGTGGCAAAGGAAACGAGCGTTCCATCGACCGGAGCACGACCCTGAAAGCGCTGGACAAAGATGTTGCTTTTAAGGATAACAAGGAAGGCATGATCGCCATCCGGCTAGCCCGTCAGCTGGAACACCCGTCGAACAAACCAGAGGTTTTTACCGACGCCAACGGTATTGCCACAAAGGTGGCTCAGATGGATAACAGCGGTGTGGTTGGTCACTACCACAGCAGCGAAGGCGTGGAAGGTGAAGACGTTTGGGGCAAGCGCGCCAAGTGGATGAACCTGACCGGCGAGCTTAACGGCGAAAAGGTCTCTATCGCGATCTTCGACAATCCTAAAAACGTCGGTTACCCAACCTACTGGCATGCCCGGGGCTATGGCCTGTATGCCGCCAACCCGCTCGCACCAAGTGTATTTACCAATGGCAAGGAATCGCCAATGAATTACACCCTGCCAGCCGGTAAATCGGTGACGTTCCGGTATAAGGTCCTGATTACGTCAGGGGCCGTTTCGGATGCGGCGCTGAATGCAATGGGGCAGTAACCTTTATAGTCCTGATATAAAAAAAGCCTGTAAAACAAGTTGTTTTACAGGCTTTTTTTATATTACGCCACCAACACAAATAACTATAAACCAATACATTAAACCCAATTATACATCTTTATCCCCAACTGGCATACATTTTGTTACTGAGTTAGGCATAACGACAAAAGTCAACTCAGTATGTTCTCTTTTAGATCTTGGTGTACTGGTTGGTTCTGGGCTAGACTTTTTGTTTTCACCCTGACCCCATCCGTTTTCCTTCTGGCACAAACTCCCTGTACCAAGCCTGATGCGGGTCAGGATATTACCATTCAGACGCCTTCCTATAAATTACCTAATGCACCGGCCAATAACTTCTGGTGTCCGGTAACGACTAACCCCGGCAGCGCAACCATAAACGCGCAGACAGGTCAGATCAACGGAATGACGACGCCAGGCAAATACCGGTTTATTCTGTCATCCATCGCCGATGGTATGACCGGACACGCAGGACAGGTATTACCACAGGACGGGCAACTGCTCAGCAACAAACTTAACGGGCTGGAGGTACTTAACAACGGCGTTATCCGGGTAGGTGTAGACTCCCGATATGGCGGTGCGATTACACATCTGGCCTCCGCTACCGGCCCCAATATGGTGAATAACTTTGACCTTGGCCGGCAGATTCAGATTGGTATCTATGATGGTCCGGTTCCCTTTACCCCACCGGGCGTTGAATTTGATCAGGGTTGGGCGGCCGGATTAGGGTATAACCCCATCCAGGCCGGCGACGTTTTTCACAACCCTTCCGAGGTTGTTGCTTTCGAAAAGCGGGATAATCTGTTGTATGTTAAAACGATTCCTAAGCATTTTCACCTCAAAAATTATCCGGGCGAAGCCTACATTGAGCATTGGGTGCGTTTACAGGGAAATGTGGTAAAGGTACACGTCAAAATGACGATGTTCCGTGCCGACAAAACCCAGTATCAGGCGCGTGACCATGAGTTCCCGTGTATGTACCTGAACGGGCCTTACCACCATATCTGGGGGTATTCGGGCAACAGTCCGTTTACGTTCGGGCAGATGGAACATGTTACGCCACCGATGGATTTTGCCAATTTCCACGTAACAGAACCATGGATGGCGGCCACCGATGCCAATGGTTTCGGTGCAGGTTTATACGCTCCGAAAAACTATTTCTGGCGAAAAGGCTATTTCGGCCGGGAATACGTTGGTGATGAGTTTTATTCCGAAACATCGTATGTGGCTGCTACCCCGTTTGAGCAGCTCGATCATAATTCAGTAACCGAATTTGATTATGAACTGGTTGTCGGGCATATCAACGACATCCGGTCGTATATCTATTCGCAGCCACGGCCGGCAACCGGCCCGAACTACCGCTTCAACAACGGGCGGAAAGGCTGGCATTACTTTGATGTACATGACACCGGCTGGCCGATTAACGGCTACCTGAACGTGCAGCTTGATGACAAGCAACGTAATCAGATCAAATCACCGGCAGCGTTCTGGCAGGGTAAAGACACCCCGAAGTTATACATCCGGGCGGCCTTTAAGACCCAGCACGATAAATTCCGTTTCTTCTGGCGAACGGTCGAAGACAGCGATTTCAAGGAACTCGGCAACCGGTTCAAAGACTTTACGATCCAGAATGACGATCTGTTTCATACCTACGAAATTGACCTGTCACAAACCGACTGGATGAATGTAAACATCAAACAGATCCAGTTCCGACCTCCTTGGGACGGGCCGGATGTGAATGGTACGGTTAAAATTGAATGGGTATCTGCCAGTCCCGACGGGCCACCGGCTGACCTGAGCGATGTAAGCGGCAATGTGTGTTCTGATACCATCACGATTACGGTAAATGCGCCGGCACGGCCGCAGGCGGGTCCCGATCAGATATTGCCTTGTAACGGTACGGAAGCTCCGACATCAGCAACCCTGACAGCCGCTACTGACGGAACCGCATGGCGCGTCCTGAGCCAGCCGGCCAGTGCCTCTGCCAGTATCAACGCACAGGGTTTTGTATCGAACATGCTGAAACCGGGCAACTACCGTTTCGTTCTTCAGAATACCAGCTTTAATACGCTCTCGGATACCGTTCAGCTTTCGGTTCCTGATTGCCTCCCGCCTTTTACCCTGACCGGCCAGGTCTTCAAGGACACTGGCGGCAAAGCCTCAAACGGTGTTCTGGACGACGGAGAGCCGCTCGTAAAGGGTGTAACGTTATCATTATATACCGATCCTAACGGCGACGGCAATCCGGAAGACGGTATACTGGTTGCGAAAACAACAACCGGCAACGACGGGCGCTATTCATTCGGCAGCTTATCAAGCAACGGCATTTACGTGCTTGTATTTGATAATAGCAATTTTCTGCCGAACCAATTGTTATGGGGGCTGCAAAACAGCACGCTGCTGCGCCAGACAAGTGTTGGCTGGGTCAGCAATGCAATTAATGGTAGTATACCGGTCAAGCAGGGAGTCAATCCCCCGGTCATTCAGCTTACGATTGGTTTTCTTGACCCTTGTCAGGCAACAACACCAGGCTGCGTGCCGATTTCGGTCAAAAGACTGCGCTGATATCTTTTATCTGGCATGAATTTTGGTAACATAAAATAACTGTTTATTCCTCCTTCGATTAGTTACCGTTTCTAAGATTTCGGCACCTAAACAAGGTGTATAATGCCGTATTTCTCTTTCAGAGAGGAATACGGCATTTTTTTTGCCCCATGCAGAGCCAAATACAGGCACTTTGGCATCGAACATTTTAAAGGGATGAAACTAAGTAACGGCAAAAAAATCATGCAACCACTTACGCCTTGAGGCGCTGAGCAACAGCGCTAACCAGCTCATTTGTGTATATCAAAAAAAACATCGCAGTCATGCGATACAGGATTTTTATTGCCCTTACGGAAACAACGTTGCGTATGAAAAAAGACAACTACCTCCACTCAAAAGCCATTTTACATCAGCATACATCTCTGAAGAAGCTATTATTGAACATTCTTCCCTGCATCTTATTTACCTTGCTGGTGAATCATTCCGTCTTTGCACAAACAGGGGAATGTAGCAGTACGCTATCGATCACCGCCGGACCATGTACGAACAACCTGTATACACTGTCGGGGGTTATTAACCTGACCAATACACCGGCCAGTAGTCTGACCATTCTTGATGGCAGCGCAACGGTTGAGATTACGGTACCAGCCAACACAACTTCTGTCGGGTTTACAATTAATAACTTACAGGCAGGATCCGGCACGCACGTGGTTACCGTATTTTCGTCAGCCACCGCCTGTAATGTGCTGGATGGCTTTTACGATGCACCGCCGGCTTGCTCCACAACTCCTTGTTCCATCTCACTGGTAACCAATGTCGGTGCATGTACACCGGCAACAAATGTGTATTCGCTGACCGGCATTCTGACAGCCAGCAACGTATCAAGCCCGCCCCTTGCGGTTACGATTACAACCGGTACCCGCACGGTGGTACAAAGCCTGACGGCCAATAACAACAATTTTGTCTTTGTTCTGAATAACCTGCCCTCCGACGGCCAGTTGCATCCGATAACCGTTGCCACGTCATCACTGGAGTGTCCGGGTATCACAGATACGTATGCGGCACCGGCTTCCTGCTCTGTCAGCACTCCGTGTTCGGCTACTGTCTCCCTCTCGCCCACCGCCTGTAACTCCGTCAATAACAGCTATACGCTTAACGGGCTTATCAGCATTGCGAACGTGCCGGCATCGGGAACGATTACCATCACCAACGGTTCGCTGACCGCAACCTCGCCGCTTACTACCAGTATCGGCACCTATGGTTTTACCTTTAATAACTTGCCGTCGACCGGTGGTACAGGAACTATTAATGTCACCTTTACCGGTGCTGATTGCGGGCCGGTCAGCCAGACTTATGCTATTCCGGCGGCCTGCTCAGTAGCCATGCCATGTTCTAAGACCCTGACGCTCTTGCCCACTGCCTGTAATCCGGCCAACAACAGCTATACCCTCAACGGAACAGTCAATGTGTCGAATGGTCCGGCATCGGGTGTACTGACGCTATCGACGGCTGGTGCCAGTATAACCTTTGCGGTCGGATCGGCAAATGGCAACTATACCTTCAACTTCGGAAATTTACCGGCCAATGGCACATCCAGCACTGTAACCGCCTCATTTTCTGACACAAGCTGTAGTCCGGTCACAGAGACCTATACGGCACCGGTTGCCTGTTCAGTAACACTGCCTTGTAGCCTATCATTAGCGCTAACGCCCGGCAGCTGTAACTCAGCCACAAACGGCTACTCGCTCACGGCTGTTCTGACCGCCAATAATATCACTCCGCCAATGACCGTAACGCTCAGCGGAGCTGGTTTCAACTCGTCGGTACAGACATTGACAGCGATCAATAATGTACTCAGTGTCAACATCACTAACCTGACGGCAGATGGCTCCGTCAAAACCATTTCGGTTGCCACGTCGGCAACAGCTTGCGGTACCATCAGTCAGACCTATACCGCGCCGACGGCCTGTTCAGCCGCGCCGCCTTGCTCGGTATCGCTGGCCCTGAGTCCCGGAGCCTGTAATTCGGCCACAAACAGTTATACGCTTTCGGGTGCAGTCTTTGTTGCTAACGGCCCATCGTCTGGCTCCTTAACGGTCAGCAATGGCACGTCATCGCTTACATTCCCGATCTCCCCGACAATCGGTACTTACTCATTCAACTTCAATAACCTGCCTTCAAACGGCGCAGCCGGTACGATCACCGTTACCTTCACAGGCACTTCCTGCGGGCCAGTCAGCCAGACCTATACCGCGCCGGCCGCCTGTACCGTAGCACAACCTTGTGGTTTACTCTTTGCGGTGAGCCCGACTGCCTGTAATCCGGCGACGAATACCTATACTTTGGAAGCCACGTTATTGGCCAATAATGTCACCCCTCCGCTCACGGTTACCATTACCGGTGCTGGTGCACCCATTATTCAAAGCCTGACCACCGTCTCCAACACATTTAACTTTACCATCGTCAATCTTAGCGCTGACGGGTTACCACATATGCTCTCGGTCGCCACTTCGGCCACCGCCTGCGGTGGTATCAGCCAGACCTATACCGCGCCGACGGCCTGTACAGCGGCCGTACCACTGCCTTGCTCGGTCTCGCTGACACTGGCCCCATCGGCCTGTAATCCGGCAACCAACAGCTATACCCTCTCCGGTGCGGTCAACGTCGCTAACGGGCCATCGTCGGGTACGCTGACGGTGTCGAACGGCGTGCAGAGCGTGACGTACGCTATCGCGGCCAACGTCGGTACCTACTCATTCAACTTTAACAACCTTACATCGAACGGGGCAATTGGCACGATCACGGCTACCTTCTCAGGCACTTCCTGCGGACCGGTCAGCCAGACCTATACCGCGCCGACGGCCTGTACAACGGCCGCACCGGCCTGCAGCCTGTCACTGACAGCCAGTCAGCCGGTTTGTAGCCTGACAGCCAATGCTTATTCTGTAAGTGGCGTCGTTACGATTGCGAACGGGACAGGGAGCCAGACACTGACCGTTTCGGATGGGGTTCGCAGTACTACCGTTGTGATTGCAGGAAGCGGATCCGCCAATTTTGTATTAACCAACCTAACGTCTGACGGAGCAACTCATACGATCAGCGTTGTTTCTTCGGCAACTGCCTGTGGCACCACAAGCCGTACTTACACGGCACCCGCTAATTGCCAGGGGCCTTGTCCACAGCTAAACTTGCTGATTCTGAATAACGCCCAGATCTGTAACGGACAGTGTGCCTCGTTCAGTCTTAGCACTGACGCAACAGGTATCATTGAACTTGTTCAGTTCAGTACGCCGCAAACCGGCACGGCCGTGTATACGGGTGGGGTTGTGCTTGGCGAAGGAACACCGGTAAATGGCGCACTCGTTATTCCGCAAGGTATTCCGGGCCTGAGCCTGCCTCAAAATAACGGATCAACGCCGGTGACATACTACATCTACGCCCGGTTGAAAACACCGTCGGCTGACCCGAACTGCCGTCCGTTTGGCGAAGCGCAGGTGACAATATTGCCATCGCCGCAGCTTTCGATGACGAGTCTGCAAACGTGTAGCAGCAGCACAACCCGGCAGGTTGTGCTAAGTGTGGCCGGAAGCGGTACATACGTCGCTACGTTTGGTACCGGAGCAAATGCAGTAAGCTGTGCGCTGAAAAACATCACCGGACAGGTTGCGTCTTTCACCATCACCGGCGGCACAACCACAACCGCTACTTTACCGGTTGGTTTTGCCGGAGCCGTTTTGGTCTCTAACCTGACGACCGGTTGCCAGACAATGTCTGGTGTTGCAGCCGTTACGTACTTCCCGGCACCGGCCTTTACCGCTACTGCTACGCCGGTCAGCTGTTCGGGTGTCACGGCCAATGCAGATGCACAGCTCAGCCTCGGCAGTCTGCAAAATGCAACTGCTTATCAATATGTATCAGGCAATACATTCAGTTCGGCGACGGCGATACCGGCTGCGCCAACCCAGATTCCGGGCAATGGTATCATTGCTACCGGTCTGGCAAATCCGACAGCCATAACCGGTCAACCTTATACCGTGCGTGTGTACAGCAACAGTGGCTGCTACACCGATCAGACAGTAACTCTAACCCGTAAAGATTGTGCTTGCCCACCTGCGGCGTGTGTGCCCGTCACCGCTACCCGCATCCGGTAAGCCACGACAATAGCAGAGAGAATATGCTGAGTCAAAAAGCCGTTCCCACGTTGAGGAACGGCTTTTTTTATGAGTACCCCCTTAATTGAGATGTACCAGAGAAGATTTATAAACGCGCTGTGGTCTTGTTTCGCACCACTGCCGGAAATTATCCGACACACCCGAAGCCTTTTCTAATTCGGCATCAATCTGCCGGAGCAGAAAGAACAACTGATGAATATGCAGCCACTGCTGCTTTACATCATCGGGAGTCATGTTGGCAGCGGGTTTGGCCCGCGCTTCAGCCGTAAGTTTGCGCAGGCTTACCCGTAAGTGATAGCGGATAATCATTAACCGGCTGGCAACCGACAGGTCACCGGGTAAACGCTCCAGGTAATTGATCCCCATTGACAGTAAAGAATTACGTTGCTGCAGTTGCTCTGAAACAACCAGCCACGCCTGCTCCGCTTTAAGCGATTCGTAAGTGATTTTTTGAGTCATGGTTACGGTGAAGTTTACGGATAACAAATTTATTATTTTGACAGACTAAAAAAATAGGCTAAGTATATTTTTTGGCAAATTTTAAAACATTAATGTTTACTAATACAAAATATTAGACCATGTTTACAGCATTTGGTTTAAGGGTTATTCGGTAGAGATTTACGTTTCAGTGAACCTTATGAAGCAAATTTGTTAGTAGCTTTAACAAAATCCTTTTGTCATGATCCAGTTGCGTACCTATCGTTCGGGCCTTATTCTGTTTTTTGTTGGTTTTCTGGTCCTGCTGGGGCTATTATGGCCGCAACCGGTCCGGTTGTCGGCCGAGGTCATTAAGCAGGTAGCTAATTCCGGGCAGGAGGCTATTCTAGCGGAGCAGCTAGCCCCGCTCATGGGCCAGTCAGAAGCAAACACCTATGTGTTTATCGGTCGCTTACGCCAACAGCTTACGCAATACAATGACCAGGTAAAGGCACAGCAGAAATGGGATCAGCAACTTAGCGACGACTATCTGCTGTCGGTTACGAAAGCCGCCACTGTCGGGCCTCTAAGTACTACGGGCGGAGCATGGCTATGGTTCGGCCTCAGCATCGGGCTTTGTACCATCGGTGCGCTGATCGCTATTCTGGCAGAACGGCATCAAAAACCCGCTGCCATCAATAACGGAATCTTCAGTAATCCGGCAACTAACCGAGGCTGGATCGGCTGGGCCGTGGGTTCTTTTCTCATTGCCTTTTATGTGGTTCTGTACTTTTATCCCGAATACCTGACCAATTGGATTTTACTGATTAATCCGCTGAAACAGGCGCTGACCGGCCAACCGGCCAGCCAGTGGTTTCTTTATGGGTTTATTTATACCCTGACTATTCTGGTAATGGGCATCCGGATGCTGATCCGGCACCGGTATAACGCCTACCAGCAGCTTCGGACGGCATCGGTCATGTTTTTTCAGACGGCTTTTGCCTTTCTGATTCCTGAGATCCTGACCCTGCTCCAACAGCCCTATCAGGACCTGAAAAATATCTGGCCGCTGGATTACTCGTTCTTCTTCGATTACCGCATCAATGAAAAGCTACAAGCCGGTACATTCGGGATTTTTATGCTGGTGTGGGGGATTATCCTGACGGTTGTGGCCGTTCCAACCCTGACTTATTTCTATGGTAAGCGCTGGTATTGCTCGTGGGTATGCGGCTGCGGCGGTCTGGCCGAAACCGCGGGGGACCCCTACCGCCAGCTTTCCGACAAGAAACTGAGTGCCTGGAAAGCCGAACGTGTGCTGGTCCATGGTGTGCTGGCATTTGCCGTTATCATGACAGGGCTGGTCCTATACACGTATTTTACGGGTCAGTCGGCTCTGTTTGGTGTGCTTGACTCTTACAGCCTCCGCAGCGCCTACAGTTTCTGGATCGGGGCCATGTTTTCGGGCGTTATCGGTACGGGGCTTTATCCCATATTCGGCAACCGGGTCTGGTGCCGGTTTGGCTGTCCGCTCGCGGCTTACCTCGGGTTGGTACAACGGTTTAAATCCCGGTTCCGGATTACGACCAACGGCGGACAATGCATCTCCTGCGGGAATTGCTCAACTTACTGTGAAATGGGTATTGATGTCCGGTGGTATGCCCAGCGCGGCCAAGACATCGTCCGTTCGTCATGTGTCGGCTGCGGCATTTGTTCAGCTGTTTGTCCGCGCGGTGTCCTGAATCTTGAAACCGGTACCGTCGACAGCCGCCGGATTTAAGCAGCGCTTCCAGCTCATGCCGGCTCTGGTCATCCGGGCATGCCCTTCCGGATTCACGCCCAAACGTTTCCGATACAACCGGCTGAAATACGATACGTTTTGATATCTGATCTGAAAAGCCACCGTTTTCACCATGATATCCGGATGTTTCTCAAAGAGGCTACAGGTAGCCTGATTTCCTGAATAAACTGCCTGGGCGAACACCGTGATAGGGCCAGAGTAAAATCGTTTTGGCATACAGCACCATGCCCGCATTATCATCAACATACCCAATAGCGATACTTTTAGCAGCATCACCCTGTTTTTGCCCGTCACAGGGGCCCGGTACAGAATAATTATTGACGGATAATTTTTGATTTTTGAGGGAATCGCCCATTTTTGACGGGAATTCATTAATCTTCCGGTATTATGGCTGCTCCGATCCGTGCATTACTCGTCTGTACTAATCATACGGATTACCCGACCAAACCCGAAAAAACGGGACTCTGGCTCAGCGAACTCACCCATTTTTACGACGAAATTGCCGACCGGAACATCCTGATTGATATTGCCAGCCCTGCCGGGGGGCCGATTCCGATTGATGAACGCAGCCTCAAACGCAACGACAATACCAACGATAAATGGTATCACTCGGCGATCTTACGGCCTAAACTAGACAATTCACTTCGGCTGGATAGTATTGACCCGCAGGCCTATAAGCTGATTTACCTGACGGGCGGCCACGGCACCATGTGGGATTTTCCGGAAAATACCAGACTACAGGAAATCGTCCGGCAGATTTACGAGCAAGGGGGAATGATCGCGGCCGTTTGCCATGGGGTAGCGGGCCTGCTGAACGTCTGCCTGTCCGATGGCACGACTCTGTTGCATGACCGGCAGATCACCGGCTTTTCAAATATGGAAGAAAAACTGGTTGGCCTGAAAGAGGAAGTACCTTTTTTGCTGGAGGACGCTCTTAAAGCTAAAAGCGCCCTCTACAGCAAAAGCTTTTTACCATTTCTGCCCCATATTGAGGTCGACGAACGCATTGTTACGGGACAAAATCCGCTCTCAGCCCGTAAAGTCGGGCGCAAAGTCGTCGAAGAAATGTTTGATAAGTAATGTTTACCCAATAATCTTTTTGCCATAAGGTAACGACAAGGCCTCGCGTACGCCTCTGAACTGAGACTCACTGTTTACGTTCGCGCCTACAAACGAAATCACGTTCTGGTCGATTAACCACTCGGCGAAATGACGGGCATTCAGGCCATTCCGACCGGTCAAAGAAAGCAGATCCATATGAAACAAGACACCCTGATCTCTCAGTTTAATGGCTTGCCCCCGATTCTGTTGCAAATAAATATACCGTTCAGAATGGGATAAGACCGGTACAAATCCGCGCGATCGTAATAAATCCAGTGCATCCATCCATGCATCCGATAAGGTAATCAATGAGGTTTCGACCAACACCAGCGATTTCGGCGCTTCCAGTGACGGACTAAATACCAGCAGATCCCCCCTGTTCCGGAGCACCGACAGAAACCCGTCATCTAAATAATACTCTGCGGCAGGCTCCACCGAAAGGTTTACGCCCTCTGCCCGCAACGCCTGTTGAAGTCCTGCCGTTATCGACCTGATCCGTTCGGGGCTGGGCTCATAATAGCCTTTCATAATATGCGGCGTAATTACGAGCCGGTGAAACCCCAGGCGGTTCAATTGCCGGGCAATGGCAACACTTTGGTCCAGTGAATGCGGGCCATCGTCAAGACCTGGTAAAATATGGCAATACAAATCCATCCGTCCGGCGGATGGAACAGCAGACCGGTATACGGCCCTCCGTTGACGCGTCAGAAATGAAAACGGCATGAGCGACAAACTGCGATAAACGTTGATGGATGTAACTTGTCATACGTTTTATGGGGAAGAGTTATACGCAGTGTCTTGCACGAATTGTGCCAAAAAGCAAAAAAGCAGGCCGTATAGCCTGCTTTTTTATTTATATTGACCTTGTTACTACGCCACTACTTGTGGAAACAATGAGCGTAATGTCGGTAGAAGCAGGTCTTTTTCTGATACAATCGGATGCTCAACCTCCCAGTCGATCTGCAGGTCAGGATCATTCCAGATAATGCCGGATTCAGCTCCCTTATTATAGACGTTTGTGCATTTATAGCTAAAAATACTGTCTTCGAGCGTCACAAACCCATGGGCAAAACCTTCCGGTACCCAAACCATGTTATTCAGCTTCGCATCCAGTACAAATTTTTCATGCTGCCCGAACGTGGGGGAGTCCGGACGCAGGTCTACAACCACATCAATCACCTTCCCCGTAATAACACGGACAAGTTTTCCCTGGGCAAACGGAGGATTCTGAAAGTGTAACCCCCTTACTACCCCTTTGACGGAGAATGACTGGTTATCCTGCACGAAATCCATCGGTAAACCCAATGACTCAAAAACAGGTTTATTATATGACTCAAAGAAATAGCCGCGCTCATCGCCGAAAACGCGGGGAGTAAGTTCGATCAGGCCTTCAATTGCTGTGTGTCGGACTTGCATAGAAAAGAGTAAATTCCAGACTGGTATATTCTGACAAAAATAGGAAACCCTGACCGTACTTCGTACTTTTGGAGCAATTCTTTTCTTGCAACTCTATGAATTATAACGAGCTATACCAGCAAATAGCCACGAAAAAATCATATCTCTGCGTAGGTCTGGATACCGATATCCGTAAAATTCCCGCTCATCTTCATAAGGAATCCGACCCGATTTTTGCCTTTAACCGCCAGATCATTGATGCAACTGCCGAGTATGCAGTCGCTTATAAACCCAACATTGCGTTTTATGAAGCCCACGGCCCGCAAGGCTGGGAAAGTCTGCAAAAAACGCTGGACTATATACCGAACGAATGTTTTACGATTGCTGATGCCAAACGCGGCGATATCGGCAATACATCCGGTCTGTATGCAAGGACATTTTTCGACCCATCGGCTTCTGGCCTGAATTTTGACTCGGTAACCGTCGCTCCTTATATGGGTGAAGACTCGGTAACGCCTTTTCTGGCGTACGACAACAAATGGGTTATTCTGCTGGCGCTGACCTCCAACATCGGCAGCCACGATTTTCAGATGCTTCCCGTCGACGGCAGGCCCCTTTTTGAGCATGTACTGGAAAAAGCCATTACCTGGGGTGGCCCTGACCGGCTCATGTTTGTCGTAGGTGCCACGCAAACCGCTCAGCTTAGCCGGATTCGTGAACTGGTGCCCGATCACTTCCTGCTCGTCCCGGGCGTGGGTGCTCAGGGTGGTTCATTGGCCGAAGTATCGCGCATTGGCCTCAACAGCCACGGCGGCTTGCTGGTCAACGCTTCACGCAGCATTCTCTATGCTTCAGACGGTACTGACTTCGCGCAGCGGGCCGCTGCAGAAGCCCGTACGCTACAACAGGAGATGGCGACATACCTCTAGATTCTAGCTTACGGTTTGCATCTTTCCCGCTGTTTATCAGTATTTTGAGCCTTCTCTTCTCGACTTGAAAAACTATAAACACCGAAATGCAAACCGTAAACTTTTTGAGTCTTGTCTGAATCTTTCATTTACTTTTTGTGGCAATTTCAATATTTTGATCACAAACAGCTCTGCACCACCGATGGTGAACCGATACAGGTTCTCTATCCGGGTTTCAGAAATAATCACGCCGGCCCTGACTTTACCGATGCGCGTTTGCTGATCAATGAGGTGGAATGGGTCGGTACTGTCGAAATTCATGTTAAGGCTTCTGACTGGTTTCTGCACCGCCATCAACAGGATGCCGCTTACGACACGGTCATTCTGCACCTTGTCTGGGACGCCGATAAAACCGTTCAGCGTACTGACGGCACTGTTATCCCAACGCTGTCGCTCCGGGACCGTACTGATCCGCAGCTTATTTTTCGCTACGAAGCCCTGCATACCTCCGGCGATCTCATTCCCTGTAGCGCACACTGGCCCCGCCTCAATACCCTGACCATTATTTCTATGCTTGATCAGGCATTGCTCCGTCGACTGGAACGCAAAGCGGCCGATGTCCTCGCGATCGTGGTGCATACGAAACTCGACTGGGAAGAAACAACCTATCAACTGCTGGCCGTTAATCTGGGCTTTAAAATCAATGCCGGACCAATGCATCAGCTTAGCCGTGCGGTTCCGCTGAAGATCCTGCAAAAACACCGTAATGCTCCACTCCAGGTCGAAGCCATGTTGTTCGGCGTTGCAGGTTTGCTGGATGATATAGCTGAAAGCGATGAGTATCTCGACAGCCTGCGCCGGGAATATCGCTTTCTGGCAGTCAAATACCAGCTGGCAGACAAAAAGCTACCCACTCATATCTGGAAATGGGCACGTCTGCGGCCCGCCGGCTTCCCCACTCTGCGCATTGCTCAGCTCGCCCAGCTTGTTGTACAGACACCCAGCCTCTTTTCCTTGCTAACCAGCACTGATGACATATCATTACTGCTTTCGGCATTGCAGGTCAAGCCGTCAGTGTATTGGCAAACGCATTACCGCTTTGGCAAAAAAACTGAAAAAGGAGCGCCGACACTTGGCGGGGCATCGGCAGTCAACATACTGATTAATTCAGCCAGCCCGCTATTGGCGGCTTATGCGCAGCATAAACAAGCATCAGCCTATATTGATCGGGCGATTGCATTGCTGGAAGAGCTGCCGGCCGAACAAAATACCATTCTTGAGATTTGGCAACAGATCGGTTACGACGCACGGAACGCACTGGATTCACAAGCACTGATCGAACTGTACAATCAATATTGCATACCGAAAAACTGCCTGCGCTGCCGGATCGGCGCCCGTTTGGTCGGGCAAAAATCATAACTTTACTCCTCAACGCATCACCACAATGACTTCCCGTCTGCTACCCATCTTTTTTTGTTTTTTTCTGCTGTCGGGCCTCCGTGCTCAGGAGTCTCCGAAGATCAAGGTGACCCCGTTGACGAAACGACTGTGGGTACACACCACCTCCCGCAATTACGACGGCAAGCCATTCCCTTCTAATGGTATCATTGCCAAAACAAAAGACGGCGTCGTGCTGGTCGACACGGGCTGGGACGTACTTAACGATACCGATCAAACCCGGCAGGTGCTCGACTGGGTTAATAAAAACCTGCATATGCCGGTGACACTCTGCATTGTTACCCATTTTCATGACGACCGGGTTGGTGGCATCGGACTGTTGCGTAAAGCCGGTATACGGGTAATCAGTACACCCCTGACCGCCGACAAATCGGTCAAACAGGGATATGAACGTCCCGAAGGAATTTTGCCGAATGATACCACGTTTGTGGTGGGCAAACTCCCGATCCGCTGCATTTTTCCGGGCGAAGGCCATACCAGCGATAATATCGTTGTCTGGTTCCCAACCGAAAAAACACTGCACGGCGGGTGTTTTGTAAAAAGCTATGCGGCCTTTGGTTTGGGAAACGTTGCTGATGCCAACGTAAGCGCCTGGGCAAACTCGGTGCGAAACCTGCAAACGCTTATCCCGGTCCCTGAATACGTCATTCCGGGTCATCAGGAATGGGACAGGAACACGTCGCTGGAGCACACTATCCGCCTGCTTGAAAAAAAACGATAAAGAAAAGCCCCGCCCCGAAACGGGGAAGGGCTTTCTTGTTACGGGGATAAAAGATCTAACGAAATGCCCGTGTGAAAAAGTAGTTGATACCAAACTTCACCCGACCACCACGGTTACGTCCGGCCAGCGGGTTGCTGCGGTCGTAATAGTTACTTTCCAGGGCAATTTCGCCGCTTATGTTGCGGGTTGCCAGAAAGCCTACCCCTGCTTCGAGGTTAATACTATTAAACTTTGCCTTATCCCCTTCGCCTATATTACTGGCATATTCGCGGCCCAGGTTGTAGCCTGCGCCAACAAAGCTATGGATACGTGTGCGGAAGGGATAATACCGGCCAAATAATCCGACCTGCCGTGAGCGGTAACTCGTTGCGAGGCGACGGTCGAAACCACCGCGCAGCCCCACTACAAAGCCAGGCTGTACGAAATAACCAATCCGTGGATTTAGTGTGAGGTAGGTACCGCTACCAGCACCCAGCCCAAAGCCTAATGCCCCGCCGACGAATACGCTCCCTTTCTGAAACCACTCAAGCTCATTCCGGCGCTGGTATTCAATACTTTTCTGCGTTTCTTCGCGCGCTTCGTTTTCGACGCGGTTTACACTGCGGCGAACATCCTCACGGGTACGTTCGTCAATAATCGGACGGTTTTCGCGTGTGGAACTGGTATCGTTCGTTGATTGTGCCATTCCAGCGGAAGCTAACGTGGTTAGCATACCCGCAATCATCAGTAGTTGTTTCATAATCGTTGTCGTATATACTGAATAACGATTATGTAAGGATTAGGTTTGGTTTCAGGGTGGTTTTGTCCGGGAAGGGGACTGGCGAGGGGGTGTAGACAAGGACGGCCACACGGGGCCAACAAAACAATAAAAGGGACGGCCACACGGGGCCAACAAAACAATAAAAGGGACGGCCACACGGGGCCAACAAAACAATAAAAGGGACGGCCACACGGGGCCAACAAAACAATAAAAGGGACGGCCACACGGGGCCAACAAAACAATAAAAGGGACGGCCACACGGGGCCAACAAAACAATAAAAGGGACGGCCACACGGGGCCAACAAAACAATAAAAGGGACGGCCACACGGGGCCAACAAAACAATAAAAGGGACGGCCACACGGGGCCAACAAAACAATAAAAGGGACGGCCACACGGGGCCAACAAAACAATAAAAGGGACGGCCACACGGGGCCAACAAAACAATAAAAGGGACGGCCACACGGGGCCAACAAAACAATAAAAGGGACGGCCACACGGGGCCAACAAAACAATAAAAGGGACGGCCACACGGGGCCAACAAAACAATAAAAGGGACGGCCACACGGGGCCGCCCCTACTGGTAAACCTATTCTGCTCTCTTTAACTCTTCGATCAGATCGTTGATTTGCCCGGCGGATGTTGCCGGGAAATTAGCGATCCGGATTTGTGACTCTTTGAATTTGCCGTATCCGCTCCCAACAATCATTCCTGCTTTTTTGACGGCGGCAATCACCTCGGCCGAGGGCTTTGTGGTGTTGGCGACCACTACGGTCTGCGACCGGTGACGTTCTTCTTCCACAAAGGGCTGATAACCATCGCTTAGCTCCAGAAAACGATAGAGCGCCTTTGCCTTCTCTTCGGTTTGCTTCCGGATGGTCTCGATACCAATCTTGTTCAGATCTTCGGCCACCTTGCCCAACACATAGATAAATAACACGTTTGGTGTTGCCGGGGTTTCAAACGTTTTATACAGTTTCCAGAGGGTCGGCAGGTTATGGTGAGCGCCAATGGTCAGTGAATCGTACCGCTGCAACCGCTCAGCCTTTTCCAGACAGGCTTCGCTGGCAATCCAGACACCCAGACCGGCAGGCATGCCAAAGGCTTTCTGAACGGAGAAAAACGCCGAATCGATCAGACCAAAATCCAGATCCGGATACGGGGCCGATGACACCATATCGACGCAGAACAATTTCTGGCTGTATTTTTTCTTCAGCCGGTGAATGTCTGACGTACGCATCTGTACCCCCGACGACGTTTCGTTGTGGGTAATCGCTACGAGCTCGGCATATTCCGGCACCTCCGTCTCGGCAAAATCAAACCCTTTGCCAAACGGTTTTTCCAGCAGATGCGTGAACTTGTGCAGCGATTGTGCATAATCGTAGAATTTACGCGAAAACGAGCCGTTGACCATGTGAAAGCTTTCGTGCTCAACGCAGTTAAGCAGCACCCGCTCCCAGACTTCGGAAGCCGAACCCGTAAAGAAAATACCATGGCTCGACGGTATGTTCAGCAGAATCCGCAGTTGTTCGTCGGTAAACCGATAAATGTCGCGGAATTTCTGACTACGATGAGAGATCGAGCCAATCTGCTCATCCAATGCCGTTTGTAGATGTTGATGAACCGTCGGATACAGCTCTGCCGGACCGGGAGTGAAGTAAAGTGGTTTCATTGATCAAGTCAATGAGTGATTAGGCGATTGAGTGATTGAGTGAATAAGCGCGGCAACACTATTCACTCAATCACTCAATCATTCAATCACTCAATCAGTATAAAAGTCTAAACTTAATCGTGTTGTCGATCGCTTTCAGTTCCTCAACGACTTCGTCTGAGTAGTTTTTGGCGACATCCGTGATTACGTAGCCGATATCTTCAGTTGTTTTCAGATACTGACCACGGATGTTGATGTTGTACTTGGCAAAAATGTTGTTCATTCTGGCCAGAATACCCGGCATGTTTGTATGAATATGCAACAGCCGGTGCGAGTCTT
The DNA here is from genome assembly GCF_001870735.1 of Arsenicibacter rosenii. Lineage (GTDB taxonomy): Bacteria > Bacteroidota > Bacteroidia > Cytophagales > Spirosomataceae > Arsenicibacter > Arsenicibacter rosenii. The sequence goes on from NZ_MORL01000005.1 coordinate 334,219, forward strand.
TCAGCAGAGGCAGTTGCAGTTCAGGGAAGTTCACGCTACCGTATGTACTGCCGTTATTGATATATTCCAGCAGTTTAGCCGGCACAAAATTACCGATATTCTCCTGAGCTTCTTCGGTACTACCACCGATATGCGGCGTCAGGATCACGTTTGGCAAACCGCGCAGTTCGTTGATAAACGCCTCGGCATTGGTTTTCGGCTCATACGGGAATACATCGATACCCGTACCGGCAACCTGACCCGACTTAATAGCCTCGACCAGCGCCTGAATATCCACGATATGACCACGGGACAGGTTCAGGAAAATGACGCCTTTCTTCATCAGGCTGAACTCACGGGCGCCGATCAGGTTTTTATTGTCTTTACGGCCGTCGGTATGCAGGCTGATGATGTCGGCAATGGCCAGCAGCTCGTCCAGCGACTTGCACTTACGGGCGTTCCCCAGCGACAGTTTGTCAACGACATCGTAGAAATACACTTCCATGCCCAGCGCTTCGGCAACGACCGACAACTGCGTACCAATGTTTCCGTATCCAACTAGGCCCAGTTTCTTACCCCGTACCTCGAAGCTGTTTGTGGCTGATTTGTCCCAGACACCTGCATGCATCTGGTTGCTCTTCGTCACTACATTCCGGATCAGCATAATGATCTCACCAATGGCGAGTTCAACCACCGAACGGGTATTACTGTAAGGCGCGTTGAAGACCGCAATGCCGCGTTCCGTACAGGCCTGCAGATCAATCTGGTTGGTACCGATGCAGAATGCTCCGACAGTCATCAGTTTATTGGCACTTTCGAGTACCCGGCGCGTTACCATCGTTTTTGAGCGGATACCCAGAATGTGTACCCCCTGAATGGCTTCGATCAGTTCGTCTTCATCGAGTGCTCCTTTACGTAGTTCGACCTGAAAACCCTCCTGCTCAAACAGCTGCAAGGCAACAGGGTGTACGTTTTCGAGTAAGAGCACTTTAATACGGCTCTTTGGATAAGAAAGACTGCGGCTCAATTTATTATCGAATAAAAAGTCGTCGAGCGACGGGGCGATGTGGTCGGCTTTTTCCACTACGCTTGGCCGCAGAACGTTTTCGGTGAATGCATAAAACTTATTGGCCAGGCCCGCTTCACGGATTTCATAATCCGTATAGCCATCGCCGATGACATAGATATCGCCGTCCAGCTTCATATCACGGATCAGCTTTACCTTGCCTTTATCGGTCGCCAGCGGGTTATCGCAGTCACAGCCGATGATATTTCCGTTCCCGTCATACGTAAAGGTATTGGCAAACACATGTTCCTCCTTAATCCCTAATGCGGTTACGATTGGCACGATAAACTCTTTGAAACCACTCGAAACGATAAAGATCTGCTCCGCATTTTCGGCCAGAAAGACACGGTTGCGCTGAAACGAATCGGAGACTTTGGTCATCAGCGTTTCAATCAGAGCCGGTAAATGATCCCGATGAGCGTTCAACAGTTTAAGCCTTAGTTCGAGCGACTGGGCAAGGGAGATTTCGCCGGCCATACCACGGTCGGTAATGGCCTTGATCTGAGCCAGCACATCGTCGCGGTCCGGGCGGCCAATCAGAGAGATTTCGCCCAAAACGTCGAGGGCTTCAACCTTGGTAAAGGTACTGTCAAAATCAATGACAAAATAGGTCTGTTCGAGCTGTTTGGTAAGCATATTAATTAGATTCCGTTATCACAGTGAGCCCATAGGATCACCATCTGGAAATTCTGTCTGTATAATACGTTGTAGCGTATCCCGCAGAGGTTGTAAATGAACAGTTATAATGCGCCACACAATTGTGTAATCAATACCGAAGTAGTCATGAACCAGAATATGTCTTGTCCGGATTACTCTGGTCCACTCTATATCCTGATGCTGGTCACGAAAGTCTTCAGGCACCGGGTTAGCAGCTTCGCCTAAAACCTGAACGTTGCGAACAACAGCATCACAAACCATTCTGTTACGCACAAAGGCATCAAATGTATACCCGGCAATGTATTCCTCAATTGCGGATACAGCCTCCAGCATATCTGTCAACAGAAGATAAGCCGATCGCCTAGACATATTGCAATTGACTCATAATAAATGGCATAAGCTTGGGCTTGATAGCTTGTCGTGTTACCAGATCCACCCGCTTCTGTAAAATATCTTCCAGCTCAATAGCCAGATCAATAAATTCGAAACCAACCGGCTGATTAAATTCCACAAGAATATCAATATCACTGTTTGCCGTTGCTGTTCCATCGGCATACGAACCAAATAAGGCATTGAACTTAAAGGATATTTGGTAAATAAATGTGCTTTATGAGCCTGTAAGGCTTGCCGGATTTGTTGCGCATCCATAATCACTATTATCTCTTAAGAACGCCAACGCTCTTTGTTCTGACCAGTATGTTCCCTGAATATCGGAGCCGGACGGAAAACCGCAGTGGCCGCCTTGCTCAGGAAACTCCATAAATACATTGGGTAGTTCCCGCGCTATAGCTTCCGGAAAACACTCGGGAGCCAGCATCGGGTCATTTTTAGCATTGATGAGAAGCGTCGGGATTTGAATTGAGCGCAAAAACTGAATTGCACTGTTGCGCGCATAATATTCTCTGGCATCCCGAAAGCCATGTAACGGAGCCGTATAACGGTCGTCGAAGTCTGCAAAGGTACGGATTCGGCGATAATGTTTTGACGAAATCTCGGTCGGGAACAGCTTTTCTTTTTCCAGGACCTTTTCTTTCAGATGCCGGAGAAACCGCCGCAGATAAATCCGGGAAAAGCCCCGGTTAATCATCTCACAGCTGGCCGCCAGGTCGATCGGGGCTGAAAAGGCAATGGCTTTTTCAACGGCCATATGCAGCGCCGGCCCGCGTTCACCGACATATTTCAGCGTCAGATTGCCACCCAGACTGTAGCCGATGAGCGAAATCCGGCTATATCCTTTCTGCATGGCATGCCGTACGACAAAGTCGAGGTCTTCGGTAGCGCCGGAGTGGTAAAAACGAGGCAACCGGTTCATTTCGCCGCTACATGAGCGAAAATTCCAGGCCAGACAATCAAACCCGTTTTGGGTCAGATGCCGGACCATACCGGTGATATACTGCCGCGTTGAATCTCCTTCGAGCCCGTGCGACAGAATAACCAGCTGTCGCATGGTTTCTGCCCGAAGCCCGCTGCCCTCATCTGCCTCTGCCCAGTCAAGATCCAGAAAATCATGGTCAGGTGTCTGAATTCGTTCACGCACATAAGACACCGCTACCTTCCGGAAAAGCGAAGGCACAATGGTTTGCAAATGGCCATTCCACAGGCGGGCCGGCGGACGATAACTTGAAGGCGCAATCAGGGGCATACCCAGCGCAGTTGATTAAGCTGCGAAGTTACGAATGTTCAACGAACCCGCGACCTACTTTTTCAGGATCCATTGCCAGATTTCCCCATCATCCGGGTCTTGTATAGTTCCATCAAACTTAAATCCTATTTTTTTCAGCAACCGGTTAGACGGATTCTGCTCAGGAAGCGTGTGGGCCATTACATTGCGGACTTTCGGCTGGCTCAAGGCAAAGGCTACCAATTCCTTAGCCACCTCAGTTGCCAGGCCTTGCTGCCGGTAGGGCACATATATTTCGTAGCCGATTTCAACCGTCCCGTCTTCATCGGGTAAACCTTTAAAGCCACCGCTGCCGATCAATACCTGATCGGCACGGTGCACAAAAATGTACATCCACCAGGGCGACAGCGAAGGCTTGCCTTTCAGCAAATGATACGTCGGCTCCAGGACTTCGGGAAACTCAGTCCAGTCGTCAGGAATCCGGCAGGCGACGGGGGCCGTCAGTTCCTGGTGTTTGTGGATCAACGCCTCCAGAATCGCCAGGTCTGCCGGAATCAGGTGTAATCGTGGTGTTGTTAACATATCATAAACTTAGAGTACGTCCAGTTGTCCGGCCGAAAAGGCCATGGGCTTATCAGCGAACAGCTTTTTGGTGGCGGCCCATGTTGTCCGGAAAAGCTCACTTTGCCGGTACTGTTCAAGGGCTTCAGCCGACTCCCAGCGGCTGTAAGTCATCCGGATATTGGGTTTATCCAGATCACAGAGCAACTCCAGATGCAAACACCCCGGAAACGCCCTGATTTGGTCTTTCGACTGCCCGAAAATAGCCATGAACTCGTCCAGTTTATCTTCCTGAAAGGTCATGCGTACAATTCTGATCAATGCATCCATGTTTTTGACGCTAAATAGGGAGACCATTGAGATGCCAATGGTACCCGGCAAAGCTCGTATTTTTTTACAGAATGCAAGCTATTTATCAACAAGCTACTTTTTATGTCTGCCTATGCCTAAAGCTATCGATTGAAAAATCCTGAAACTACCTCCGTATATCCTATCCGCAGTAACCTTCTATTAAGACCTTTGCATAACTGATTAATAAGCCTTTACGGCCTATCAGTTTTTATCAAATTAATGCAAAGTGTCATGTTACAACACGTTATTCCTGCCTTTGGGCTTATAAATGCGATTGCGGCAGTGGGTATTGCCTTGCTCTACATCACTGCCTTTTCACTGGTTAACGAACCGCAGCGACAACTCATTAACGCTCTGATCATTGCCGGTGCCGGTGCCGTTTACTGGAGTGGCGGACTGGGCGTGTGGGAGTTCCCGTTTGGCATAGTTATGCTGTGGGTCGCCTACCGCGGACTGGCCAGCTACACATTTATCGGAATTGGCTGGCTGCTGCATACCGCCTGGGATCTTGTTCATCACCTCTACGCCAACCCGATTGTCGCGTTTGAACCTTCCTCTTCGGCGGGTTGTGCGGTCTGTGACAGTATACTGGCGCTCTGGTTTTTCGCACAGGCCCCTTCGGTCTTCAGCTTTTTCAAACGACCGCTGCCCGACTCCTGAAATTGTGTGTACAATCAGTAAACGATTGGTTATACCAAAACAAACCAATGACTGTCAACTTATTAACCATCTTCTTTTCCGGAGCACACAATACAGGAAGGTATTGCCATCAACGTAAACGGCCAAAACCTGTTAGTTTTGCAGAAACGTTAAACCCTTTACCAAATGCAATACAGAACCTTTGGGCGCACGGGCTGGCAAGTCAGTGAAATCGGCTACGGCATGTGGGGCCTCGCCGGCTGGACCGGTGCCGAACGCGATGAAGTGGAACGCGCCCTTGACCGGTCTATTGAACTGGGCTGTAATTTCTTCGATACAGCCTGGGCCTATGCCGACGGTCTGAGCGAGACCATCCTGAACGGTACCATGAAACGGCACAGCGATAAACGCCTGTATGCCGCCACGAAAATCCCGCCGAAAAACCGGAAGTGGCCATCAAAACCGGAGTTTTCCATCGACGACGTTTTCCCGGCCGATTATATTGTTGAGTATACCGAAAAAAGCCTGAAAAATCTGGGTGTCGAAACCATTGACCTGCAACAATTCCACGTCTGGGAAGATGGCTGGGCCGAACGCGATGAGTGGAAGGAAGCCATTCAGAAGCTGACCAAAGAAGGCAAAGTACAGGCGTGGGGTGTCTCGGTAAACCGCTGGGAGCCGGACAATTGCCTCAATACGCTGCGTACGGGACTGATCGATGCCGTCCAGGTAATTTATAACATCTTTGACCAGAATCCGGAAGATCACCTGTTCCCGCTTTGCCGCGAACTGAACGTTGCTGTTATCGCCCGCGTACCGTTCGATGAAGGCACGCTGACAGGAACCTTTACCAAAGAAACTACCTTCCCGGCCAACGACTGGCGGTCGACGTATTTCGTACCAGAAAACCTGAACTCCAGTGTTGATCATGCCGATGCGCTGAAACCGTTAGTACCGGCCGGCATGAGCATGGCCGAAATGGCACTGCGTTTTATTCTGAGCAATCCCGATGTAGCCACTACGATTCCGGGCATGCGGAAAATCCGGAACGTTGAAGCCAACTGCGGCAGCAGCGACGGCGCGGGCCTGCCCGACGCACTGCTTCAGGAGCTGAAAGGCCACCGCTGGGACCGTACCCCGACGGAATGGAGTCAATAAAACAGTAGAAATACCTTCTCTTCAGCGCTAAATCGGCGAAGGGCTACCAGACTACATACAATTACATGTTTACCACATAGCCACATAGAGTTCATAAGAATAAAAATCTTTGTTTTCTATGTGGCTATGTGGTAAAAGTGTTTTATTGCTAAGCCCATTTCAAGGAAGGTAATACTGGCAAATAAGCAGTTTATCAGCCTTTCAGATAATCCGGCAGCGGCACATCCTTGATCCGCTTTTCATCCGGCACCGGCGTGTGGTAGGTCAGCGATAGCGGCACCACTCCCGCCCAGTAAGGTAACGCCAGATCCTCAGGGTCATCGTTAACACCGCCCGTCCGCACTTTAGCCGATGCCTCTTCGATTGGTATGGCAATCACCATGGTCTTCTTCATTTCACTGGCATTCGGGTGGCGGGTATCGGCCCAGCGCCCCGGCATGATCTGCTCCGTAATCCGTTCCAGTGCCAGCCAGCTTTCCGCCTCATCCTCAACCAGACGCGATTTACCAAATGCGACCACAGACCGGTAATTGACCGAATGACTGAATGCCGAACGGGCCAGAATCAGCCCGTCGATAAAGGTCACGGCTACGCATACATGGACACCCTTAGCCAGTTCCCGAAAAAAATGACTTCCGACCGAGCCGTGGATATAGAGCGTGTCTTCAATCCGGCAAAAAGCGGTCGGGATAATAAACGGCTGTCCGTCGATGCAATAACTGATATGACATACCAGAGCAGCATCCAGAATCGGATAAATGGTTTCGGCATCGTGAGCACCGCGTTTTGGCAGGCGGGTAAGTTTAGTCCGCGAGGTATTCATCATCGTTGTATTTGTTTTGATGCCACAAAACTATTTCTTTGCCGGACTACTACAGGCTACCAGTTTTTAAACAGTTGATAGTCCGGTTTATGCTACCTTATAAAACCCTGATCCCACTCGACCGGCAATCGGCAACGCTGATTACTACCCAGATTGCCAACACATTGATCCGGCTGATCCGGCAGGGTATTCTGCCGGCCAATACCAAGTTGCCTGGCAGCCGCGCTATGGCCGGCTTGCTGGGGGTGCACCGGAAAACGGTTATTACCGCTTTCGATGAACTGACGGCCCAGGGATGGCTCGTGCAGCAGCCTGCACGGGGCACATTCGTCAGCAGTGAACTACCCGACATCGCCCCCCGTCAGCTGACCGGCACACCCGCTTCGGCCGGTCTTGCCACAACCACCGGATACTCGTTCCGCATTCGGGAGCAGCTGACACTTCCGGTCCTCAAAAACACAAACATGCTGATGTTCGACGACGGCTTTCCCGACGTCCGGCTGGCTCCCACCGCGCAACTCGCCCGAAATTACCGGAACGTGCTACAGCGTAGTTTTCAGCAACGGTTACTGGGATATGCTGATACCAACGGTGACCTTTTTTTCCGGCAACAGCTCGCGCATTACCTGCACGACAGCCGGGGTATTCCGGCCTCGCCTGAGCATATCTTCACAACGCGGGGCAGCGTCATGGCCATTTATCTGCTGGCTCAGATTCTGCTGCAACCCAATGATATAGTGGTGGTAGGTAAGCCGAACTACCGGTCGGCCAACCTCATTTTTGCGGAGCGCGGCGCTACGTTGATTCACCTCCCCGTGGATACGCACGGACTGGATATAGATGCCCTGGAAGCACAGTGCCGGCAGCAGCCGGTCCGGATGGTGTTTGTTACTCCCCACCATCATCACCCGACGACCGTAACCCTCAGCGCCGAGCGCCGGATCCGGTTGCTGCAACTGGCCGAACACTACGGGTTTGTGGTTCTGGAAGATGACTATGATTACGATTTCCACTACGCCAGCAGCCCGATTCTGCCGCTGGCAAGCGCTGATGCGGCCGGTATGGTGGTCTACATCGGGTCATTTACCAAGTCGATTGCCCCCGCCTTCCGGGTCGGCTATGTGGTGGCGCCGCCAAACCTCATCGAAGCCCTGGGCTATTACCGGCGGATTATTGACCGGCAGGGAGATACAGTGCTGGAACAGGCCATTGCCGAAATGCTGGCTGAAGGCGACATCCAGCGGCACCTGAAAAAAGCACAGAAGATTTATCAGCAGCGGCGTGATGTATTCTGCGGACTCCTCCGCGACCGCCTCGGCGATGCGGTTTCGTTTACCATCCCCGATGGCGGAATGGCGGTCTGGACACGCTTCAACGACAGGATTGATCTGACCGCTTTGGCGGCGGCGTGCCACAAACAGGGACTGATCATTGGCAACGGACGTTTTTACCAACCCGACGAGCCCGTGGTCCATCACACACGGTTAGGCTTTGCGTCGTCAACGCCGGAAGAAATGGAGCAGGGAACACACATTATCCAGAAAGTATTGGCTACCTTAGTACCCTGATTTTACCCCAAATCCTGACTTTTGTTGACGCAGGAATGCGTCGGTTTTACCCATGAAAAAATTCCTCTTTGCTGTCCTGATGCTGACCGGCAGTCTGGCGTTCGGCCAGGACAAACTTGGCTTTACCGGACATAATCACGTGGCGCTGCACGTAAAAGACATTCAGACCAGTGCAAAATTCTACCAGGAAGTGGTCGGTATGAAGCCGATCGACGTGCCCCCTAGCCTGAAAGGCCGCCGGTTCTGGTTTGACCTCGGCAACGGTCAGCAGCTGCACCTGCTCGACGGCCGGACCGAAACCATTGTCCACGACCGCAACGGCAGCCACATTGCCCTGTTTGTTGAGTCGATGGATAAAGCCGAAGCGTTTCTGAAAAAACAGAATATCCAGTACCACAAGCAGGTACGGGTAGATGGGGTCCCGCAGATCTATTTCTCGGATCCGGACGGGTACCTCCTCGAAATCAACGGCGATACCCGCACGAAACTGTAGCCTCCTCTACTTAACGGGCTGCTGATTGACCAACACATTTCTGAGCGTGAACCCCTTAACGATGTCTTTGTTAACGGCCCCGTTTTTGGCTTCGATGGTCAGATTATCGAAGACAAAATCCGAGAGGTGGTTATTTTCGTTGATGGCCACATCGAAGAATATCTGACAGGTTAACCTGATGTTTTTCAGGCTGATGTGCCGGCAGTATTCATGCGGCGGATCCTGCCGGCCCTGCAAATCGAAAAACTGCGTCCATGGCTTTACGTACAGCAGGCTTTTGGCCTGACCCGTTATATTGTCGACCGTTACATATTCGTACAGTTGCGGCGTATCAGGGCGCATTTTGAGCCACAGTACCCGTTCAGCCTGATTGACGTGGCAGTTACGCATCACGATGTTTTTGTTGTGGATGGCCTCGCTGCCGCAGGTCAGCGCCGAGTGGCAATACCCGAAGTGGCAGTTTTCGATGATAATATTCGTGTTTTCACCGTTGTTTGGCACCAGATCGGCCCACGGTCCTTTCCCGCCTTTCAGCGCAATGGCATCATCATTGACCGACAGGTAGCAGCGGCTGACCAGTACATTGGAGCAATTGTCCAGATCAATGGCGTCGGTGCTCGGGGCTTTCACCGGCTGGTACGGCGAGAAAATGTGCAGATTCAGGAGCTTAACGTTGTTACACTGGTAGAAATGGTTTGTCCAGAAACCGGAGTTGTGCAGTTTTACATCTTGCATCTGCACATTGTTTGATTTCCAGACGAACACCAGGCGCGGCCGTGAGACCTCCAGATTGGTACAGTTCGGATTTTCTTTGCGACGTGCCCAGAACGCCTCCCAGTAGCGCAGACCGTTCCCGTCGATCTTGCCTTTGCCCGTAATCGTAAAACCGTCGACCTGATACACGTTTACCAGCGCCGCGAAATAGTCGAGGCTCTGTCCCTCCATCCGGGACGGTATTTTGGGGTAATTTTTGATCTCGTCCGAACCTTTCAGCACAGCCCCTTCGGCCAGGTACAGGTGTGTTTTAGGTTTAAAGAATAAGGCTCCGCTCAGGTAAGTCCCCTGCGGAATGACTACGACACCGCCCCCCTGCTGTGAAGCCGCATCAATTGTTTTCTGAATTACCGTCGTCTGAAGCACCGTACTATCGCCGACGGCACCGAAGCGGGTAATCACATATTGCTTCCCCAGCTTCGACAGCGGGATTTTTGTGGTGTCTGAAAACCAGGCGGGTATCCTGCTCCCATCCGGAAAAACGTTCGCCGGTTTCGTTTGTGCAAAAAGTACCTGATGAAATAGAAGAATACCGATGATTGCAATGAATTTTTTCGACATTTTTGATCTTATAATAGCAGAAAGACAAACAGCTGGATAAAAGTACATAATTCTAATCCGGTCTTTTACCATGAAATCAATATTCACCTTCCTTTTTCTCGGCCTGACGGCAGCTTGTTTCGCCCAGTCGCCGGTTTTGCTGACTACCGACCGGGCCGATTCGCTACTCAAGGCGATGCCGGCTATTCAGTTGCTGGACGTCCGGACTGCCGGTGAATACGCCAACGGTCACCTGAGCCACTCGACCAACATTGATGTGCGCGATGAAGCCTTTCTGGCCAAAGTTAAACAGCTTGACCCCAACAAACCGGTGCTGGTTTACTGCCTCGCCGGTAGCCGCAGCGCTAAAGCCGCCGGTCTGATGGCCAGCGCAGGCTTTAAGTCTGTGTATGACATGCAGGGTGGTTTTGCGAAGTGGACGGCCGCCAACAAGCCTGTCGAAGGCGGCAAGGAAGCGCCGGCGGGCGCAATGACACCGGAGGCATTCCAGAAACTAACGGCCTCGGCCAAACCCGTCCTGATCGACTTTTATGCCCCGTGGTGTGCACCCTGCCAGAAAATGTTGCCGACCGTGAATAAGCTGAAAGCCGAATTAGCGGATAAAGTGACGATTGTAACGATTGATTACGACAAAAACCGGCAACTGGCCCAGCAGCTCGGTGTCGATGAAATTCCTACGTTCCTGATGTACAAGGAGTCGAAAATCAAATGGCGGGGTATCGGCTACATGGACGAAGCTATGTTCCGCAAAACGATCGACGAGTATAAATAACACCGGTGGCGCGGAATGGTCTTCCGCGCCACCGCTTTGCCCTTGTCCGGATGCCGGTCCCCAAGCTCAACCCCTCTCAGTTTGATGAGTATTTGTTCGGTACCTGGAAGCCGACGGTTTCGGGTTTTTACGAACGCTTTCACATTGAGCGGATCGAAAACTACAAGGCTCATCTCAAACTACCGGTACTTCCCCACCGGCGGTCTGTCTACTTTTTCATTTTCGTCACCAAAGGGTTGGCTGTCCGTAGCAAAGGGCTAACCCGGTACGAGGTTGGTCCGGGCATGCTTTTTTGTCTGGCCGCCGACCAGATCACCTCGCTCGAGGCAATCTCTGATGATGTCGAAGGCTTTTATTGCCATTTCCGGCCCGAACTTTTTCACCATGCCCATTTACCGGTTAATCTCGAACAGGAGTTTCCTTTTTTTAGCCTGACCGCCGATCAACCGCTTATTTGCGTTCCGCAGTCTGACCGCCTCTGTGCCCTGCTCGACATACTCCTGGCGGAACGGCTACGTAATGACCCGGCAAGAATTCGCTTAGTAGCCCTTTACCTGACCGCCCTTCTTACCGAACTCAACCACCTTAACCAGTCCTTACCGGCCACTTCCCCAACGGCTGCCGCGGCGCTGACTCAGCGCTACAAACGGTTGCTGAGCGAACGGATTTATGAGAAAAATACCGTCAGCGAACTTGCCGCTATTTTAGGAATTTCGGCGAACCACCTCAACAAATGTGTCAAGTCTACAACAGGCAAATCAGCCCATGAGCTGCTGGAAGACATCCGCATTCTGGAGGCAAAAGTCCTGCTGAAACAAACCAGGCTGCCGGTTGCCGACATTGCCTTCAAAATCGGCGGCTTCGACCCGAGTGACTTCGCCCGTTTTTTTAAGACTAAAACCGGTTTATCGCCGAAATCGTACCGCAATCTGCCGGAATGATTGGTTTTGCATAGTCTACATTGCCTTTTCCCTACCCAACTTACCCTCATAAGTCTAAGTTTGTATTGAAATAAATCAATTACCCTGATTTAATTGATGCAATTACCAGTTCCCTTAACCTCTTCTATTTTACTGGAAATCAAAGAAAACATCTTGCTTATCGGGCTGAACAGGCCCGATAAGCGAAATGCCTTCAATGATGAATTGATTCTGGGCCTCGAACAAGTGTTTGAGCACATTCCGCCCAATATCCGCTGCGCAGTTATTTATGGTATCGGCAAACACTTTTCGGCCGGTCTCGATCTTTCTGAGTTGACAGAACGGGATGCCATTCAAGGCATTTTTCACTCCAGAATGTGGCATCGTGTGCTGGATAAAGTCCAGTTCGGGCCAGTACCGGTGCTGGCTATTCTGCACGGGGCTGTTGTCGGCGGTGGTCTGGAGCTGGCGGCTGCCTGTCATATCCGCGTTGCCGAAAACACTGCTTTTTATGCGTTACCCGAAGGGCAGCGGGGCATATTCGTTGGCGGCGGGGCTTCGGTTCGTCTGCCGAAACTGATCGGTATCGCCCGCATGACCGATATGATGTTGACTGGTCGCGTCTATCAGGCTGACGAAGGTGAACGCATCGGCATGGCTCAGTACCTTGTTGAGGCAGGCTCGGGCCTGGAAAAAGGCATGGAGCTGGCCCGGAAAATCGCGGCCAATACCGGTATGACCAATTATGCGCTCACGCAGGTATTGCCGCGCATCGCTGATTCCGGACAACAGGAAGGGCTGCTGCTTGAAAGCCTGATGGCTGCCATTGCCCAAAGTGCGCCGGAAGCCAAGCAACGCCTCCATGATTTTCTGGAAGGGCGGGCTAAAAAAGCCGGAGAATGATCTCTCCTTCAGTGTCGGACTTTTACTATAAATCGCATGGCTCAGTACAAAGAGGTGGCCTTCGGTCCTGTCAATACCCGGCTTGAACGACACGAGAGCGGCATAATGCACTACCAGCTAGCCGAACCGCTGCAACCTTACCCAACTAAAATTACCGACCGTTTAGCCCACTGGGCCGCTATACAGCCCGACCACCCTTTTATCGGACGGAAAGTAGCCGGTCTATGGCATACCCTTTCCTATGCGCAGACATGGCACCAGGTCCAGGCCGTTGCTCAGTTTTTGCTTAATCTCCGCTTTACGCCTGACGAAACGATTGTGATTCTGTCGGAAAACAGCCTGGAGCACGCCCTGCTTGCTCTGGCAGCGGTTCACATCGGTATTCCCTATGCGCCTGTTTCGCCGCCGTATTCGACGATTTCCGACGATTTTGCGAAACTGAGCCACTGCCTGAAGCTCATGACCCCTAAAGTCATTTTTGCCCAGAACTGTCACGTATACGGACCTGCGCTCGCCCACGCATCAACGCTTTTTCCGGACGCAGTGATTCTGACTGCTGACGGCGAAACCGGACTTGCCTTCCGGAACATAGCAGCTACGACGCCAACCGACGCTGTGGCACAAGCCGCCAGTCAGGTTGATGCCGATACCGTCGCCAAGATATTGTTCACATCCGGCTCAACCGGTTTACCGAAAGGCGTGATCAATACCCAGGGCATGTGGTGCGCCAATCTGCAACAGATTACCCAGGTCCTGCCGTTTATGCAGCATCAGCCGCCAGTCTTTATCGATTGGCTCCCGTGGAATCATACATTTGGCAGTAACCATAATTTCGGACTGACGCTCTACAACGGCGGCACACTGTTTATTGACGACGGTAAGCCAACACCGCAGTTCATTGAGCAAACCGTTCAGAATCTTCGGGAAATATCACCAACCGCCTATTTCAACGTTCCGAAAGGGTTCGAAATGCTGATACCGTACCTGGAAAACGAGCCCGGCTTACGCCGGACATTTTTCAAAAACCTGCACATTCTGTTTTATGCCGGTGCCAGTCTGGCTCAACCCGTCTGGAACCGGCTTGAAGAACTGGCCGTTGAGACGATTGGCGTTAAAATTCCGATTATTACGGGATTAGGCTGTACGGAATCCGGTCCATCGGCGATGTTTGCCAGCTGGGGTGGCGCCTTTTCGGGGCTGCTTGGCGTGCCGGTGCCCGGCATGCAGGTTAAATTAGTGCCCGACGGCGACAAAACCGAAGCCCGGTACAAAGCGCCGAACGTAACAAAGGGATATTGGCGCAACCCTGTGGCTACAGCCTACGCGTTCGACGCAGACGGCTATTACAAAACCGGCGACGCTGTGCTGTTTCTGGACGAAACTCAGCCAGACAAAGGCCTTGTCTTTAACGGCCGGATCGCCGAAGACTTTAAGCTCTCAACTGGTACGTGGGTTAACGTCGGCATGCTGAAAGCAAAAATTATCTCAACGGGCTCCCCGGTTATTCAGGATGTGGTTCTCACTGGTCTGGATCAGGCATTTGTCGGGGCAATTCTGTTCCTGAACGGCGATGCCTGCCGCAGGCTATCCGGATTAGCCGCGCACACCCCGGCCGAAGAAGCGTTTGCGCATACGGCTGTCCGGGCGTATCTGCACCAGTGGCAGACGACGTTCAACCAAACAGCAACGGGAAGCTCAACGGCCATTGGTAACTTTGTAGTTGCGCTCGAGCCGCCGTCAATTAGTCTGGGCGAAATCACCGATAAAGGTTCGCTGAACCAGCGGGCCGTTTTAACCCACCGTGCCGATCTGGTACGATCACTTTACGCATCCTGAGTTTTTATCCCGAACCCGTCAAAACCATGATCGATATCGACAACGTTATTGCCATTGATGTGCATACCCACGCCGAAGTCAGTTGTTGCCAGCCGCATGACCCCTACCGGCCCGAACTCGACGAGGCCTTTGCCCGTTACTTCAAGTCCGACAAACGGCCGACGATGCAGGAAACCGCCGATTTTTACCGCGACCAGCATATGGCGCTGGTTATGTTTACCATCGACTCGGAGTTTGAGGTTGGCAAGCGCCGCATCCCAAACGTCGAAGTGGCCGAATGCGCTCTCAAAAACAGTGACGTGATGATTGCCTTCGCCAGTATTGACCCACACAAGGGCCGGATGGGTGCCCGTGAAGCCCGTGACCTTATCGACAACTACGGGGTTAAAGGTTTTAAGTTTCATCCGACGGTGCAGGGTTTTTACCCGCAGGATAAAATGGCTTACCACCTCTACGAAGTCATTGCCGAATACAAACTGCCGATGTTGTTTCATAGCGGCCACTCCGGTTTCGGCTCGGGGGTGAGAGGCGGAGGTGGCCTGCGGCTCGAATACTCTAACCCGATGCACCTCGACGATGTGGCCATCGATTTCCCCAACTGCCCGATTATCATTGCCCACCCTAGCTGGCCGTGGCAGGACGAAGCCCTCTCTGTGGCCATGCATAAACCCAATGTTTACATCGATCTGAGCGGGTGGTCTCCGAAGTATTTCCCGAAACAGCTCATCCAATACGCCAATACCTTACTGAAAGACCGTATGCTGTTCGGCACTGATTTTCCGCTGATTACGCCGGAGCGCTGGATGAAAGACTTTACCGACGCCGGTTTCCGCGACGAAGTAAAACCACTTATTATGAAAGAAAATGCTATCCGGATGCTTAACCTCCGCGCTTAGTAGTTTACCCCATTTCTGCCCTCAATTATGAAACAGTTCCTTATGATATGCCTGCTGATAAGCAGCAGGTTAATGGCTCAGCAAGTTGCCAAAACAGATACCGGCACCATCAACGGTGCCCGCTACCGCATCGTTTTCCCTGAAAACTGGCAAAAGAAACTGGTCATGTATGCCCATGGCTATGAGTTTATGGGCTCTCCTGCTCAAAGCAAAAATCCGGATTGGGTGAAGCGCATGGCCGTTTTCCTGGAACGGGGATTCGCGGTAGCGGCCTCCGATTATCAGTATCAGGGGTTCGCCCTCCCACAAGGCGTTGATGATACCGAAGCGTTACGGCAGTATTTTGTCAAAACCTACGGCCGGCCTGACTCAACATTTATGGCAGGGCATTCGATGGGTGGAGGCGTTTCAATTGCTGTGATCGAAAATTACGGACAGGCTTATGACGGAGCTCTGCCGATGTGTCCGCTTTCCAGCCGCCCTTACCTGCAATGCCGCAAGGAGTTTGATATGTACGCCACCTTCAACGGGCTCTTTCCCAATGTGGTGACTTCACTGCACACCATTTTCGACTTGTCGAAACCGTACCAGGCGCAGGATGCCCGTAGTATGGGAACACGCGCGGCTAACATCAAAAAGGCAATGTATGCGCAAGACTCGTTACTGGCCGTTGCCTTTGCCAAACGGTTCGACTTAAAACCGGATGATCTTCCTTTTTCGCTTTTCTTCAATGAAAACGTGCTGCGTGACCTGGCACAGAAAACCGGCGGAAACCCGTTCGACAATATAAACACCATCTATAGCGGTTTCCCGAACGATTGGCTCGTCAACCAGAAAGCGGAGCGCTTAGCTGCTACTACCGATCCGGAAAAGATATTCGGGAAATACGACCGCACCGGAAACATTAATAAGCCGGTACTGGCCCTGCATACGATCTACGACCAGTTGATTCCGCCTACATACGGCATTGTTAACTTCGAAAACATGGTTCATAAGCAGGGTAAAGACCACTTTTTTTCCGTGAATTACACCAATGGACAGGGACATTGTAACTTTACGCCCCAACAAACCGCCCGGGCCTTCGACGCACTCCGTCAGTGGGTAAAAACAGGCCGGAAAGCAAAAGCCGGATTTGTTGAGTAATGATGCAGCCCTCTATTGACCTTTCGCAACGGCCCATGACCGGATTTCAGGTCCTGATGGTCGCTATTTGCTTTATCCTCAACTTCAACGACGGCATTGATGTGCTGATCGTTTCCTTTTCGAGCCCTGAGATTATTAAGGACTGGGGGCTGTCAAAAGTGGAGATGGGGTATATTTTTAGTGCCGGACTGGCGGGCATGACCCTCGGTTGTTTTTTAATTGCCCCCCTTGCCGACCGGCTGGGTCGTCGCCGCATCTTTCTGGTTTCTGTATCGATGATCACAATGGGCATGTTTGGGGTCTGGCTTTGCCGGAGTTACGGGTTGATGCTGGCCTTACGCTTTCTTACCGGACTAGGCATTGGCGGCATTCTGCCAACCATGACCGCCACGGCCGCAGAATTTTCTAACAATAAATACCGCGATTTCAATGTAGGTCTGGTGCAGGCTGGCTGGCCGGTCGGGGCTATTCTTACCGGGCTGTTCTGCGCCCGGTACATTCCGGTCTATGGCTGGCATCAGGCCTTTTTCGT
Source organism: Arsenicibacter rosenii (assembly GCF_001870735.1). Classification (GTDB taxonomy): domain Bacteria; phylum Bacteroidota; class Bacteroidia; order Cytophagales; family Spirosomataceae; genus Arsenicibacter; species Arsenicibacter rosenii. The sequence continues at coordinate 351,472 of NZ_MORL01000005.1, forward strand.
GGCAGGTTGTGTGTCGTTACTCATGTTGGTACTGGTCTGGTTTTTCATGACCGACTCGCTGGAGTTCATGTTAAATAACCCGGCTACCGGCCGTCTGACCACCGTCAATAACCTTCTTCAGAAACTTCAGCTTCCCCGGCTTGAGACACTGCCCGACAGGATCGAAAAAGGCGCTGACGCTCACCTGAGTGCTCTTTTCATGCCGGGTTACCGTGCCAATACCATTAAAGTCTGGATTGCGGCTTTCTTCGGTTTTCTGACCTTGTATACGCTGATGAGCTGGGTGCCTACCATTGCCAAAGACTCGGGCTTACCGTTTGAACTGGCCACATGGGTAGGCATTGCCCTGAATATCGGCGCAGCCCTGGGCTCTGCGTCAATCGGGGCCATTGGTTCACGGTTTGGTCTCCGGAGAAGCGTCCTGACCTTTATGCTCGTCGCTTTTCTGGTCATGCAGCTTTACGCCTTCTTACCGCTTTCGACCGAGCTGATTTTCGGTCTGGTACTACTGATCGGTATTTTTGTGCAGGGTGGTTTTAACGGCATCTGGCCTACTCTGTCGCGCCTGTATCCGGCCCGTATCCGCGCGACAGGCGTTGGCTTTACGGTTGGCATTGGCCGGTTTGGGGCCATTTTAGGACCGCTACTTTTCGGCTATTTATCCGACGCTGCCCTGAGCACGCCCTTTTTATTCGTTATTTTCTCGGTTCCGCTGCTGGTTATGGGCGGCTGCATCTGGTTATTACAGGCTGAAAATCTATGAAAGCTGCCTTTTTAACGAGCCCGAAACACATTGATTTAGACGAAGTAGCTATTCCGGAACCCAAAACGGGTGAAGTTCGCGTCAGGCTGAAGCAGGTCGGAATCTGTGGGTCGGATGTACACTTATTTCTGGGACATCGCGCGCTGCCTCAACCAACCATTATTGGTCATGAAGGCTATGGTTTTATCGACAAAACCGGTGATGGGGTAACCGGCCGGCAAATCGGCGAGCGCGTCATTATTGAGCCCAATATTCCCTGTCGCCAATGCCGGTATTGCCTGCAGGGGCATGGAAATATCTGCGTCAATAAACGGGTTGCAGGACTAACGGAAGCCGGCTGCTTTGCCGAATATGTCTGCTGGCCCGAAGCATTTTGCCGGCCGGTTCCCGACGATATTACGGATACCGATGCAGTTACGGTTGAACCCATGGCAGTTGGCGTCCATGCTTTGTTCAAGTCATCAGCTTTACCGGGCGATACCATTGCCGTGATCGGGCTCGGGGCTATCGGCCTGTTACTTACTCATCTGGCCATATCGCTTGGCTATCGTGTGCTGGTAACCGAATTAAATGCCCGCAAACGACAACTTGCCGTTGCGGAAGGTGCCATCGCGGTAGAAGGCGACGCCGATACGCTGAACCGGCTCTGGGAGCAATATGAAGTTTGTACAGTGTTTGAGTGTGCCGGTTCTGCGGCTACCGCCTCATTGGCAACTGCCGCTGCACCTCGCGGCTCTGAGGTAGTTTTACTTGGTTTAGCCAGTCAGCCTGCGAGCTTTACTCCACTAAAAATTGCCCGCGAAGGTATTCATATCGTCCCATCGATTATCTATGACCATCCAGCCGACTTTAAGCGGACGCTGAACTTAATTCAGCGGAAAAAGATCAATCCGGGGAAAATCATTTCGCGGTATATGCCGCTTAATCAACTTCAGGAGGCGCTTACACTCGCTGCGCTGGGCGATGACACGAAGATTATCGTTACGATCTGACCCTGCCTGAATGAAAAAAGCCTGCTCTTCCGGAGCAGGCTTTCTGATTACATCATCTTAATGAAGTCTTCGAACAGATAATGCGAATCGTGCGGTCCGGGAGACGCCTCCGGGTGATACTGCACCGAGAACGCCGGTTTATCTTTGCGGCGAATCCCTTCAATCGTTTTATCATTCAGGTTCACGTGGGTAACTTCCACATGAGCGTGATCCTGAACTTCATCTCCTTTTACGGCAAAACCGTGGTTCTGCGACGTCACTTCGCAACGACCCGTGATCAGGTTTTTGACCGGATGGTTCAGACCACGGTGGCCGTTGTGCATTTTATAAGTTGAAATACCGCTGGCCAGCGACAGAATCTGATGGCCCAGGCAAATGCCGAAAAGCGGTTTTTCTGTATTTACGGCTTGTTTTACGGTCTCTACTGCGTATGGCATCGCGGCCGGGTCACCGGGGCCATTCGATATAAAGAACCCATCCGGATTCCAGGCTGCCAGTTCTTCAAACGGTGTTTTGGCAGGGAAAACCTTGCAGTAAGCACCACGATCTGTCAGATTGGTCAGAATACTCTTTTTGATACCAAGATCCAGAACAGCCACTTTAAAACGGGCATCTTCCTGACCGGTCTCATAAATTTCCTGTGTACAAACCTCCGATGAAAGTTCAAGGCCCTCCATATCCGGTACACGATTTAATTCGGCCATCAATAATGCCGGATCCAGGATTTCCGAGGAGATAATACAGTTCATCACCCCTTTGTTCCGGATATGACGAACGATCTCACGCGTGTCCACGCCATGAATACCGACAATATTTGCGCGCTCAAAATAGTCCTGCAAAGAACCGTCGGCCAGATGGCGCGAGTGAATCTGCGAGAAAAAGTTACATACCATTCCCCGGATTTTCACGCCGCCTGATTCTTCTTCCGTTTTCAGCTGAATGCCGTAATTACCGATGTGTGATGTGGTATTCACAATCACCTGGCCGTAATACGAAGGATCTGTGTAGATTTCCTGGTATCCAGTCATCCCTGTATTAAAGCAAATCTCGCCACCGGCTGTCCCGATTTTTCCTAACGCTAAACCTTTGAACACCGAGCCATCCTGCAATACCAGTAGGGCTTCCCGTTGCTGAGGGTTTTTCATCTATGGTTTACTTGTTTTGAGGGTTAAAAAAAAGGGCTAACCCTAACGGTTAACCCCTTTATGATATGCAAATGAAGAACGTCATTAGCTTTGCTTCGGTTCCTCAGATGATTCGTTTTGTGCGTCTTCTGCCGGTGCTTCAGCCGCAGGAGCTTCTTCAGCGGCGGCTTCAACTGCAGGGGCAGCAGTCGCTTCAGCTGTTTCAGCTTTTTTACCAGCACGACGGCTACGGCGTGTACGCGTCGCTTTTTGTTCAGCAGCGGCAGCGAGCAGTGTTTCGTTGAAGTCAACGAGCTCGATCAGACAAGTTTCAGCGTTATCACCGGCACGGTTACCCAGTTTGATGATGCGCGTATATCCGCCGGGACGGTCAGCGATTTTGTCAGCTACTACGCCGAACAATTCTTTTACCGTCTCTTTGTTATTTAAGTATTGGAATACAACCCGACGATTTTGGTAGGTATCATCTTTCGCCCGGGTCAGGATTGGCTCTACGTACTTCCGCAGTTCTTTCGCCTTGGCCAACGTTGTCTCAATGCGCTTGTGCAGGATCAACGAAGACGCCAGGTTAGTAAGCAACGCTCCGCGGTGCGAGTGCGTACGGCTCAGGTGATTATCTTTTTTACCGTGTCTCATTGTTTTGATTGTTCTGCGTCCTGGGTTCTGTGTCTGCGTTTACCATGACTCAGCACGCAGTACTCAAAACACAGAACCAATTTTATTCTTCGTCTAAACGATATTTTGCGACATCCATTCCGAATGTCAGACCTTTTTCAGCTACCAGTTGTTCAAGCTCCGTCAGTGACTTCTTACCGAAGTTGCGGAACTTCATCATGTCTGATATTTCCAGTTTTACAAGGTCACCCAACGTACGTACGTCAGCTGACTTAAGACAGTTGTATGCCCGTACTGACAAGTCAAGATCTGCAAGCGGCGTTTTCAGGAGTTTACGCATGTGCAGCATCTCTTCATCCACAACATTATCCTCTTCAGGTTTTGTTGTTTCAAATGTCATGGTCTGGTCAGAGAACAACATGAAGTGTTGAATCAGAATATTGGCAGCGCCTTTCAGGGCATCTTCAGGGTGGATCGAGCCATCCGTTTCGATATCCAGAATTAAGCGTTCGTAGTCCGTCTTTTGTTCAACCCGTGTGTTTTCTACGCTGTACTTCACATTCTTGATCGGCGTATAGATCGCGTCAATCGGAATGTGACCAAACGACAGTTCATTTGCCCGTGGCTCATCCGCTGGTACGTAGCCCCGTCCTTTCTCTACATAAATTTCCATCTCCAGGTCGCGTGTGTCATCGATATTACAGATAACGAGCTCCGGATTCAGAACCTCAAAAGACGACGTAAAGCGGCTGATATCTCCAGCTGACAGCGTTGCCTGATTTTTAATATGTACCGAGATCTTGTTGTCTACCATATCAGAAATCTTCTTGAACCGCACCATTTTGAGGTTCAGAATTATTTCTGTCACGTCTTCAACAACACCTTCGATTGATGAAAACTCGTGCAATACGCCAGGGAATTTCACACTCGTAATGGCGTAGCCTTCCAGCGACGAAAGCAGAATACGCCGGAGAGCATTCCCAATCGTTACACCGTACCCTTTTTCGAGGGGTTTAAATTCAAATACTCCGTGAAAGTCGTTTGCTTTTTCAACGACGACTTTATCGGGCATTTGGAACGCTAAGATTGACATACGTTTCGTATTTTTTAGAGCAGTTCGCCTGCCAAAGGAGTAGATTACCCGATATATGCAAAAGTCGGCAGAACCCAAGGACGAGTTCTGCCAACGTGATTACTTCGAATACAATTCGACGATCAACTGCTCGTTAACGTTTTCAGGGATCTGATCGCGGTCAGGGTAGCTAATGAACTTACCTGACAGCTCCTGTGAATCCCATTCAACCCAGTTGTAGCGTTTTGCATTGCGGGCAGAAAGGCTATCTGTGATAGCTTCCAGTGATTTTGATTTTTCCCGAACGCTAACAACCTGGCCTGGTTTCAGTGAGTAAGACGGGATGTTTACCACTTCACCATCTACTACGATGTGCTTGTGTGTAACCAGCTGACGGGCAGCCCGACGAGTTGGGGCGATACCTAAACGGTAAACCGTGTTATCCAGACGAGCTTCGCAAAGCTTCAGCATGTTTTCACCGGTAATGCCTTCTTTAATGGCAGCGCGGTGGAACAGTGCGCGGAACTGGCGCTCCAGGATACCGTAGATATATTTTACTTTTTGTTTCTCCATCAATTGGAGCGCGTATTCCGACTGCTTCCGCTTACGGCCGCGTCCATGCATACCTGGAGCGTAATTTTTCTTTTGAAGCGCTTTGCTCGGGCCGAGGATTGGCTCACCAAACTTGCGCGCGATTTTGGCCTTAGGGCCTGTATAACGTGCCATTCGTTAAATGAAAGAATAACTGTGGAACATGAACAGACACAACCAAATGTCGCCTGCCCGTATTCATTTCACCCGTTTTTAAACGCGACGGCGCTTGGGCGGCCGGCAACCATTGTGTGGTAGCGGGGTGATATCGCGGATTGTAGTTACTTCGATTCCTGAATTCTGGATAGTACGGATTGCTGATTCGCGACCGGCGCCAGGGCCTTTTACGAATACTTCAGCCTTCCGCATACCTAATTCATGAGCGACAGCCGCACAGTTCTGGGCAGCTGTTTGTGCAGCATAAGGCGTATTTTTCTTTGAGCCTTTAAAGCCCATTTTACCTGCTGATGCCCAGGAAATAACCTGGCCGTTCATGTTGGTAATCGAAATGATAATGTTGTTGAAGGAGGCCTTGATATGTACCTGACCAACCGATTCTACAACTACTATCCGCTTTTTCGCTTTGTCTTTGCGTTTTGCTTGAGCCATTGTTTTCAGAGTTTCGGTTTACAGCCCTGCAGCATAATCTCACGACTAAACTGGCTGCTGTAAAGAGGAAACTGTTAACTGTTACTTAGTTGCTTTCTTCTTGTTAGCAACTGTTTTACGCTTACCCTTCCGCGTACGTGAGTTGTTCTTAGTGTGCTGACCACGAACTGGCAGCCCTTTCCGGTGACGGAGACCACGATAGCAACCGATGTCCATCAGTCGCTTGATGCTTAACTGAATTTCTGAACGCAGAGCACCTTCAACTTTATGTTCGTTGCTAATGATCGTACGAATTGCGCCAGATTCTTCATCCGTCCACTCGCTTACTTTCTTATCGAAGCTAATACCGGCTTCAGAAAGGATTTTCTGAGCTGTGCTCCGGCCAATTCCGTAGATGTACGTGAGAGCGATCTCACCACGTTTACGGTCTGGAATATCAACACCTGCAATACGTGCCATAAATAATTAACCTTGTCTTTGCTTGTATCTTGGGTTCTTCTTGTTAATCACGTAGAGCTTACCTTTCCGGCGGATGACAATGCAATCCTCGCTACGTTTTTTGATAGACGCCTTAACTTTCATTTCGATTTACGTTTTACGATTTACGATTTTAGAACTACGCCATACGGTTTGTGCCGTCATTCGCAATCCGTAATGCGTAAATCATTTGTATCGGTACACAATTCGCGCCTTACTTAAGTCATAAGGCGACATCTCTAACTTAACGCGATCACCTGGTAAAATTTTGATGTAATTCATGCGCATCTTACCAGAAATGTGAGCAATTACTTCATGCTTGTTTGCGAGTTCTACGCGGAACATTGCATTCGATAATGCCTCTAAGATTACACCATCCTGTTCAATAGAAGACTGTTTAGCCATAGCTGATTTTAAGCCGTCACTACATGGTTCATGTCAATCATCAGACTGGTGTTGGCGGTAACCGCTTCGATATACTCGAAAGTTGTTAAAATTTCAGGTTTACCTTTGCGAACCAGAACCGTATGTTCAAAATGGGCGGAAGGCTTCCGGTCAGCCGTACGAATTGTCCATCCGTCACGCTCCTGAACGATTGCTTTTTTACCATAATTGATCATCGGCTCAATTGCCAATACCATGCCTTCTTTTAGTTTCGGTCCCTGGCCTTTTCTCCCGTAGTTTGGTACTTCCGGCGCTTCATGCAGGTCTTTGCCCACACCATGCCCTACGAGTTCCCGTACTACCGAATATCCGAAACGTTCTGCATACGTTTGTACCGCATACCCGATATCACCGACATTTCCTCCCTCAACGGCCTTCGACAGACCTATATAAAGCGATTCTTTCGTCCGCGATAACAGCTTGCGTACACCGGCATTTACTTCTCCTACCGGATAGGTGTAAGCACTATCACTATGAAAACCGTGAAGCTTCACACCGCAATCGATTGAGATAATATCACCGTCACGTAACTCATAACGCCCTGGTATGCCATGCACGACTACATCATTGACTGAAATACAGAGCGACGCCGGGAATTTATTGTAGCCTTTAAATGACGGTTCACCACCGTTATCTCTAATAAACGTTTCAGCTACGGTGTCAAGTTCCTTCGTGCTAATTCCAGGCCGAACCAGTTTGGCAACCTCCGCATGTGCACGACCCAACACCTGAGCGCTTTGTTTTATCAGAGCAATCTCTTCTTCACTCCGGAGATTAATCATCGTGCTTTTACGAAACATTATGCTGCTACTGTTTCTGTCCGACCCTGAATACGGCCGGATTTCATTAAGCCTTCGTAGCGTCGCATTAACAAATAGCTTTCAATTTGCTGCAACGTATCCAGCACAACACCAACCATGATCAGAAGGGATGTACCACCAAAGAACTGTGCAAAACCAGTTGTCATACCCAGCAGGTTAGCAATCGCTGGTAAAATGGCCACAATAGCCAGCATAACAGCTCCTGGTAATGTAATACGGTCCAGAACCAGACCGATGTATTCTGAAGTAGCAAAACCTGGTTTGACACCCGGAATAAAGCCACCACTACGCTTCATATCATCAGCGATTTGATTCGGGTTTACCGAGATCGCTGTATAGAAAAACGTAAAGATGATAATCAACAAACCGAAAAGCAGGTTATACTGCCAGGTTGTATATGTTTGGAATGCATTCTGTACGCCGGCCGCGAAATCACTCTTTTCGGCAAAAAGGCTTGCCACATAAGTAGGGATAAACATCAGCGCCTGCGCAAAGATAATCGGCATTACACCGGCGGCATTCAACTTTAATGGCAGATACTGGCGCTGACCACCTACTACTTTATTACCGATTACCTGCTTTGCATATTGAATAGGAATCCGGCGTACCGCTTGCGTCAGTACAACGGCACCCATTACGACAAAATACAGCGCAACGATTTCAAGTACGAAGATGAGCAACTGAGCTGACCCACGTGACATGGCTTCACCGGCAATTGCTCCGGGAAAACGGGAAACAATACCGATCATAATAATCATCGAAATCCCGTTACCGATACCTTTATCGGTAATCTTCTCACCCAGCCACATACAGAAGATTGTACCGGCCGTCAGAATAAACAGAGAAGATATCGTAAACAATCCGCGATCGATCAGTAATGCATCTGCCGGAATAGTGGTCCGGATATAGGTCATTGCCTGTACTGCCGTCACAAAGATTGTCAGAATACGCGTAATCTGATTAAGCTTCTTACGGCCGGACTCCCCTTCTTTCTGCATTTTCTGGAAATACGGGAGTGCCAGCGTCAGAAGCTGGATAGCGATTGAAGCCGAGATATACGGCATGATACCTAACGCAAAGATGGACGCTTTGCTGAACGCCCCACCCAGGAAGGTGTCTAACAAACCCAACAAACCTTGCGGGTTTAAATTCAGACGCTTAGGATCGACGCCTGGCAATACAATAGCTGTACCAAGGCGAAAAACCGTGATAAACAAGAGAGTGTTAAGAATACGTGTTCTTAACTCCTCAATCTCGAAAATATTTTTAAGAGTGGTTATGAAACGGTTCATAAAGGTATCCGGCCGTTGCCGTGCTCACTTATTGATTCTGCTCTGCTTCCTGTGTCGGAACAACTGCCTTACCACCTGCTTTTTCAATTGCTTCTTTGGCAGTCGCTGAGAAAGCATGGGCATGGATTTCAACAGCCACTGTCAGTTCACCACGGTTCAAAACCTTGATCAGGTCTTTTTTACCGGCTAAACCGTGCTGTTGCAGAAACGCCACATCAACAACCTTAGCCTCGAACTTCTCAACTAATGTCTGGATGCTGTCCAGGTTGATTGGCTTATACTCAACGCGTGTCGGGTTACGGAAACCAAACTTAGGAACACGGCGCTGTAATGGCATCTGACCACCTTCGAAGCTCAGCTTGCGGCTGTAGCCTGAACGTGATTGTGCACCTTTGTGGCCACGGGTAGAGGTACCACCCATGCCTGAGCCTTGGCCACGGCCGACTCGCTTGCGCTCTCTAACGGAACCTTTAGCCGGTTTGAGGTTTTCTAATTTCATTTCTTTACTGGTTTGTAATCGAAAATTGTGGTTCATATCTATGGGATGTCCCGAATAGATCATGAACCACAAATTTACTTAAATTTCTTCTACTTTAACTAAGTGTTGAACCTTGCGGATCACACCAGCGATAGCATTGTTATATTCTAACTCGATGCTACGGTTAATCTTGCCTAAGCCCAGAGACTTGATAGCATTTTTCTGCGTTTGCGGACGGTCAATCGTGCTTCTGACCTGTGTAATACGTACCCGTGCCATGTTTTTTACGAATTAACCGTTGAACACTTTTGCAAGACTAATACCACGCTGGAATGCAACCTGGTGAGGAGCCCGCATTTTTTTCAGAGCGTCAATAGTTGCTTTTACCACATTGTGTGGGTTAGACGAACCTTTTGACTTTGCCAATACGTCGCGTACGCCTGCACTTTCCAGTACCGCACGCATCGCACCACCGGCAATTACACCTGTACCAGGAGCAGCCGGCTTTAACAGTACAAAACCACCGCTGAATTTACCTTCCATTTCATGAGGTACAGTATGTTTCAGCAAAGGTACTTGCACTAAGTTTTTCTTAGCATCTTCAACTCCCTTTGCGATTGCATCGGTTACTTCGTTAGCTTTACCCAGGCCATATCCGACAACACCGTTGCCATCGCCCACCACTACGATTGCTGAGAAACTAAAACGACGACCACCTTTAACCACTTTGGCTACACGGTTAATGGCTACTACGCGTTCTTTCAGATCCGCTTCGTTTACTTTAGAAGGTCTTGCGTTCGTTACCATACCTTAGAATTTGAGGCCACCCTCCCGGGCACCATCAGCTAATGCTTTTACTTTACCGTGATACAGATAGCCGTTACGATCAAACACAACAGCTGTAATGTTTTTACCGGCCGCTTTTTCAGCCAGTCGTTGACCTACTTGTTTTGCAGTTTCAACGGTAAAGCCATTTGCTTCGCTCTTGATTTCGCTTGATGAAGCGAAAGCCAGTGTATGACCAGCTACATCATCGATTAACTGAGCGTAGATTGCTTTATTTGAACGGAATACTGACAAGCGGGGACGTTCAGATGTGCCTGAAATTTTTGCCCGGATGCTGTATTTAATCCGTTGTCTTCTTTCTGTTTTCTTAAGTGCCATGTTATTTGATTCCAACCAAATCGGCCAAAAAATCTATTTTACCGGAATGAAGCGTTTGAATGCGTGCACTTTAGCTGTATAACACAAATAAAGTACCCATTCAAACACATCAAACTTATTTCTTAGAGGCAGACTTACCAGCTTTGCGGCGAATAACCTCACCAACAAAACGGATACCTTTACCTTTGTAAGGCTCAACTTTACGCAGTGACCGGATTTTGGCCGCGACGTCGCCGATTAATTGCTTGTCGATACCTTCCAGGATTACTTTAGGGTTCTGACCTTTTTCTGTTACGGCTGTAACCTTGATTTCGTCAGGCATTGCCAGGAAAACATTGTGCGAGTAGCCAAGGTTCAATTCAAGAACATTATTAGCTACTGACGCCTTGTACCCTACACCGACTACTTCCAGTTCTGTTTTGTATCCGGTGCTAACGCCAACAACCATGTTATTTACCAGTGCGCGATACAGGCCATGTAAAGCCTTATGACGCTTCTGATCGGTCGGACGTGTCACCTGAATCTGGCCTTCTTCTACAGCTACTTCGATATCAGGATCGATAGCTTGTGTCAAGCTACCCTTAGGGCCTTTAACCGTCACCACGCTCTTGTCGACCGTCAGTGTAACGTTGCTTGGCAGGGCAATTGGTTTTTTACCTATACGTGACATTGTTCAATACGAATTAGTAAACGTAACACAATACCTCACCACCCACGTTCAGTGTTTTCGCTTCCTTATCGGTCATAACACCTTTAGAAGTTGAAACAATGGCTACACCTAAGCCATTCAGGATGCGCGGCAGGTTATCAGCCGACCGGTACTGACGAAGACCCGGGCGGCTTACGCGCTGCAGATCTACGATAGCCGGTTGCTTCGTTACCGGGTTATACTTAAGTGCGATCTTGATCGTACCCTGCGGGCCGTTTTCATCGAACTTGTAGTTCTGAATGTATCCTTTGTCAAACAGAACTTTTGTAATCTCTTTTTTTATGTTGGATGCAGGAATTTCCACAATCCGGTGCTTTGCACGGATGGCGTTTCTGACGCGCGTCAGATAATCTGCTATTGGATCTGTATTCATCTCCTTTGAGAGTTGCTCGCAAACCCCTTGTTTTAAAAGAGCTTGCAAAATTACGGAAACAGAACTACAAATAAAAATTTGCTAGCGTGACTGTCGCTGCCAGATTTTTACCAGCTTGCTTTTGTTACACCAGGGATTTTACCTGCACCGGCCATTTCGCGGAATGTAACCCGTGAAATGCCGAATTTGCGCATATAGCCCCGAGGACGGCCAGTTAATTTACAACGGTTGTGAAGCCGTACGGGTGATGCATTACGCGGTAACTTGTCGAGTGCGGCATAGTCACCTGCTTCTTTTAATGCAGCACGTTTGGCAGCATACTTAGCTACCAGTTTCTCGCGCTTCCGCTCACGTGCCTTTACTGATTCTTTTGCCATTTTTTAAAGTCTTTACCGGGTTGGTTACTTACTTTTTGCTGCTTGCAAACGGCATTCCGAGTGCTTTCAGCAGTTCATAGCTTTCGTTATCAGAGCCCGCCGTTGTAACAAACGTAATATCCATACCAGAGATTCGCGTCACTTTATCGATGCTGATTTCCGGGAAGATAATTTGTTCTTTGATACCGAACGTGTAATTACCACGACCGTCAAAGCCCTTATCGTTGATTCCTTTGAAGTCACGAACCCGTGGTAATGCTACCGCAGTCAGACGGTCAAGGAATTCAAACATCCGATCTCCGCGAAGCGTTACTTTTGCTCCGATCGGCATGCCTTCACGCAGTTTAAAGTTTGAAACGGCTTTCTTTGCTACCGTTGCCACGGCTTTCTGACCTGTGATTTGTGTAAGCTCATCAACGCCTACGTCAACCAGTTTTTTGTCAGCTACTGCCGCTCCGATGCCTTTGTTGATAACAATTTTAGTCAGACGCGGTACTTGCATGACCGACTTATACTGAAATTTGTCCTGCAACTGGGCGACTACTTCGTTCAGATATTTTTCTTTTAATCTAGGTGTTGCCACTGTCTTCGCTCGTTTAAGAATGATACATCGACGAATTAAGCAATAAACTTACCCGTCTTCTTCGAGTACCGCTGCAACTTACCGGCGTCGTTCAGGGCACGGCCCGTACGGGTAGCTTCTTTGGTAGCCGGATCGATCAACTTCAGGTTGCTGATATGAATCGAACCTTCTGTTTTTACCAGTTCCCCTTGCGGGTTCTGAGCCGTTGGTTTGATGTGCTTTGTGATCAGATTAACACCTTCTACCAGAGCACGCTCTTTTTCAACCAGTACTTGTTTCACAACGCCTTGCTGGCCTTTTGAATTACCGGCAATGACTAAAACTGTATCGCCAGTTTTAATGTGAAATTTGTGGCGGGGTTTTGTCGTCTTCTTTTCCATCTTACAATACCTCCGGGGCTAACGATACAATTTTCATGAATTGTTTCTCGCGCAGCTCGCGGGCAACCGGCCCGAAAATACGAGTACCACGAGGTTCGTCGTTGTTGTTCAGCAATACGGCCGCGTTATCTTCGAACCGGATATACGAACCATCTTTACGACGAATTTCTTTTTTCGTCCGAACGACAACAGCTTTAGAGACTGTGCCTTTCTTCATATTGCTTGACGATAAAGCCTGCTTTACCGTTACTACGATTTTGTCGCCTACCGATGCATAGCGCTTGCCCGTACCGCCCAGAACGCGGATGACGAGCACTTCTTTTGCGCCACTATTGTCGGCTACGCTCAATCTTGATTCTTGCTGTACCATGGCTTATTTCGCCTTTTCAATGATCTCGACTAATCTCCAACGCTTATTCTTGCTCAACGGACGAGTCTCCATGATGCGCACTTTGTCGCCAATCTGGCACTCGTTATTCTCGTCATGAGCCATGAACTTCTTTGTACGGTGCATAAACTTACCATACATCGGATGCTTTACTTTGCGGTCTACTGCAACCGTGATGCTTTTCTGCATTTTGTTGCTAACCACACGACCAATCCGCTCTTTACGGCTATTCCGTTCTACGGTTGGCTGCTGATCTTGTTTTGCTTGCTCTTCCATTCGTAGTCGCTATTTAAGCCTGGCGCGTTTTGATCGTTAATTCTGTATTCAGACGGGCGATAAGCTTGCGGTTCTCACGGATACGCATCGGATTTTCGATAGGTGATACCGCGTGGGCAAACTTAAGTTTTAACAACCGGTCCTGTTCTGCAGCGATTTGCTCGCGCAATTGTTCGACAGATAATGCCTTGATTTCTTCCTTTTTCATGACTTGTGTCTAAACGCTAGGCTTATTCTTGCTCCTGATAATCACGGCGCACCACAAACTTGGTCCGTACCGGTAATTTTTGAGCTGCAAGCCGCAGCGCTTCCATCCCTGTTTCGAGTGGCACACCAGTTGCCTCAAACAGGATGGTACCCGGTTTCACAACCGCTACCCAATATTCGGGAGCACCTTTACCTTTACCCATCCGAACTTCGGCCGGTTTCTTAGTAATCGGCTTGTCCGGGAAAATGCGAATCCAGACCTGGCCTTCGCGTTTCATAGCCCGCGTAACTGAGATACGGGCTGCTTCTATCTGACGGGCCGTAATCCAGCCTGGCTCCAGAGACTTGATCGCAAATGTACCAAAAGAAATTTGGTGACCACGTGTTGCAAGACCTTTGACTCTGCCTTTCTGCTGCTTACGGAACTTAGTTCTTCTTGGCTGTAACATTTCTCTTGAATGTTAGCGTCATAAGTCGAAAGTCTAAAGATGATTATCGTTAAAAACGACGGTTAACTTTTGACTTCTGACTTTCGACTTATTTACGATTACCTCCTCCACGGTTGTTGCCGGCTCCACCACCGCGGTTGTTACCGCCACGGTTGTTACCACCACCACGATTACCGCCACGGTCGTTACGGTCGTTACGGCCACGGCCACGATCGTTGCCATCACGGTCGCCACGAGGGCCGCGACGATCACCACGATCACCACCACGGTCGCCACGATCACTACGTTCGCCGGCGGCAGCGGCACTTGCCATCGCTGCTGGTGACAGATCGCGCTTACCGTATACTTCGCCTTTGAATACCCAAACTTTAATACCGATTTTACCGTAAATCGTTTGAGCTTCAGAAATTGCGTAATCGATATCAGCACGCAGTGTGTGCAGAGGAACACGACCTTCTTTGTACTGTTCTGTACGGGCCATTTCAGCACCACCCAGACGACCTGACAATTTCACCTTGATTCCTTGAGCCCCTACGCGCATGGCAGAGCTGATCGCCTGCTTCATGGCACGACGGAATGAAATACGAGCCTGTAACTGCTGGGCAATTGCTTCACCGATCAGTTTAGCGTCGATTTCAGGACGTTTGATCTCGAAGATGTTAATCTGGACGTCTTTGCCCGTGATTTTCTTTAATTCTTCTTTGATCTTGTCAACTTCTCCACCGCCTTTACCGATAACGATACCTGGACGGGCAGTATGAATTGTCAACGTAATGCGTTTCAGAGTACGCTCAATAACAACCCGGGCAATCGCTCCTTTCGGAATACGGGCTGCAATATATTTGCGGATTTTTTCGTCTTCAACCAGTTTGTCAGCAAATTCTTTGCCACCATACCAGCTTGATTCCCAGCCACGAACAATGCCAAGACGAAGACCTACCGGATTTACTTTCTGTCCCATTCGGTGTTACTCGTTATCAGATTTTTCCGTTTCTACCTCGTAGTCGTTTGCAACGTCTGCGCTATCAACCACCAGCGTGATGTGGTTTGACCGTTTCCGGATCCGGTGTCCGCGACCTTGCGGAGCCGGACGTAAACGTTTCAGCACGGGACCGCCATCAACAAATACCGTTTTGATGAACAGATCGGCATCTTCGATATTAACGTCTTCGTTTTTTTGCTGCCAGTTAGCTACTGCCGACAGAAGAACTTTCTGCATAACGGCGGCACCTGCCTGTGGCTGGTATTTCAGGAGACCCAGAGCCCGGCTTACACGCTGACCACGAATCAGGTCAGCGATCAAGCGCATTTTGCGGGGCGACGTGGGCACATTTCTCAGTTTTGCTACTGCTTCCATGTTTTTTCGAGTGGTGAGGGGCGTCATCAGCGGCTAGCGGGCCAACCGGTTAATGACTCCCACCTGGTTTATCGTTTGCCCTTGTCTTTTTTTGCAACGTGACCGCGGAAGTTCCGGGTTGGTGCAAATTCACCCAGCTTGTGGCCTACCATGTTTTCCGTTACGTATACCGGTATAAACTTGTTACCGTTATGTACGGCAAACGTGTGACCGATGAAATCAGGAGAGATCATCGACCGGCGAGACCAGGTTTTGATTACTGACTTCTTGCCTGAGTCGTTCATCGTCTGAACTTTATTGTCCAGACGAAAATCTATATACGGGCCTTTCTTTAGTGAACGTGCCATCTATTTATTACTTTTTCCGTCGGCTAATGATCAAACTATTCGACTGATTCTTAGGCTTACGCGTTTTCTGGCCTTTTGCAAACTGACCATTCCGCGAGCGTGGGTGACCACCTGATGCACGGCCTTCGCCACCACCCATCGGGTGATCGATCGGGTTCATAGCAACACCACGTACACGAGGACGACGACCTAACCAACGTACACGACCGGCTTTACCCATTGTGTAGTTCATGTGATCAGGATTCGATACTGAACCTACAGTAGCGAAGCATACGCCTAATACTTTACGTGTTTCGCCTGACGGCATACGCAGGATAGCATATTTGTCTTCACGACCTACCAGCTGCGCATACGTTCCTGCACTACGGGCCATAGCGCCCCCTTTACCAGGGTGCAGCTCAATGTTGTGAACGATGGTACCGATCGGCATTTTGGCCAGTGGCATTGCGTTCCCGACATCCGGTGTAGAGCCTTCGCCTGACTGGATCGTTTTACCAACGGCCAGACCTTGCGGAGCGATGATATAGCGTTTCTCGCCGTCTGTATACTGAACCAGCGCGATACGTGCTGAACGGTTTGGATCGTACTCGATTGTCAATACTTCGGCCGGAACGCCTGTTTTGTCCCGTTTGAAGTCGATAATACGGTACATCCGCTTATGACCACCACCGATGTAGCGCATTGTCCGACGACCCTGGCTGTTACGGCCACCGGTTCTTTTTATTGGTTCCAGCAGGCTTTTCTCCGGCTTGGAAGCGGTCAGTTCCGAGAAGTCCGGAGCTACGCGGAAGCGCGTACCCGGCGTTACTGGTTTTAATTTCTTAACTCCCATGATTGTTTATTCCGTTATTGCCCTCCGGCTTACAGGTCTGCGTAGATGTCAATTACTTCACCTTCCGCCAGTGTCACAATAGCCTTCTTGGTAGTTGAGGTCTTACCGGTCACAATCCGACCGTTGATACTCTTGCTGCGTGTCTTACCCAGCGTGCGCAGTGTGCGAACGCTTTCTACGTTCACGCCGTACATTTTTTCGATAGCCTTGCTGATTTCAAACTTGTTGGCTTTCAGTTCTACCTCGAAGGCATACTGGCCCTGTTTGTTCAAGACTGTCATCTTTTCCGTTATAATCGGTCTCTTTAAAACGCTCATGATAATTACTGCTCAAAAAGTGTTTGGAGTTTCGACAGCGCTTCTTCACTAATCAACAGACGATCAGCATTGATCAGATCGTATGTGTTTACCTGACTGGCAGTAACCACTTTCGCCTTTTGTACGTTCCGGCTCGACAGGACTACGTTTGAGTCTACGTCTGGCAGGATGAGCAGTGTTTTCTTAGCACCCAGAGATACTGAACCAAGGAAAGAGATGTAATCTTTTGTACGTGGTTTCTCGAAGGCAACTGAATCAATAACGGAAATGCTATTTGCCTGAGCTTTAGCGGCCAGTGCTGATTTGCGTGCCAGCTGCTTAACTTTCTTATTCAGTTTGAAGCTATAATCCCGCGGACGTGGACCGAAAATGGTACCACCACCTACGAATACCGGCGATTTGATGCTACCTGCACGTGCACCGCCTGTACCTTTTTGCTTCTTCAGTTTGCGTGTTGAGTGAGCATTCTCAGCACGTTCTTTTGCTTTGTGCGTTCCTTGGCGCTGATTAGCTAGGTATTGCTTAACGTCCAGGTAAATCGCATGCTCGTTTGGTTCGATACCAAAAATGTCTTCCGGCAGCGTAACCTTCTTTCCCGTATCCTCGCCTTTGCTGTTATATACGATAAGTTCCATGACGCTTACTTCTCAATAATTACGAATGAATTTTTAGCACCCGGAACCGACCCGCTGATAACAAGCAGGTTTTGCTCAGGCATCACCTTCAACACTTTCAGGTTTTGCACCTTTACGCGGTTACCGCCCATGCGACCCGCCATACGCAATCCTTTGAATACCCGTGACGGGAATGAACAGGCACCGATTGAACCAGGGTGACGCTGACGGTTGTGCTGACCGTGCGTTTGACCACCGACACCACCGAAACCGTGACGCTTCACAACGCCCTGGAATCCGCGGCCTTTGGCTGTGCCAACTACATCTACGAAGTCTCCTTCTCCGAATACATCGGCCACTTGCAGAGTGTCGCCGAGGTTGAATTCTGTTGTGAATTCTTTGAATTCGACCAGCTTACGCTTAGGGGTTGTACCAGCCTTTTTGAAATGGCCTTGCAACGGCTTGTTCGTATGCTTTTCTTTCTTTTCGCCGAAACCCAATTGCACCGCTTCATACCCATCTTTCTCAGTGGTACGAACCTGGGTTACGACACAGGGACCAGTTTGAATGACTGTACATGCCAGAGCCTGCCCGTCCGCATTGTACACGCTGGTCATCCCGATTTTTTTTCCAATTAAACCAGACATTTGTTTTGTAACTGTTGTAAGCAGGAAAAATTAAAAAATTTGACCTCCGCCGAAACGGAGCCGCAAAATTAGAGAGAATCATGCAGGACTACAAACTGTATCTTGCAGATTTTCAACATTTCAGACAAAAAAATAGCCAGGTATGAAATACACCTGACCGCTGTATGCCGTATTAGCCTTATGGCTTATACTGGCACGTTGTCAGATGTGGTTTCCAGTACGAGACCAGACCTTCATCCAGGTTATGTCGTTACAAGAGACTCTACTAATTCGGAGTGCAAAATTATGCAATCTTTTTTTCATTGCAAAACATTGACACACAAAAAAATATACCACTACCTTACGGATAGTGGTATACTCCATTCAGCCTTGAAAATAACGGGCCTTTGGCCAATTATTTATCATTAAACTTTGATTTCAACGTCAACGCCGCTAGGCAGCTCCAGTTTCATCAGGGCATCTACCGTTTTAGCGCTCGTTGAATAGATATCTACCAGACGCTTATACGTACACAGCTGGAATTGTTCCCGTGATTTTTTGTTCACGTGTGGCGAACGGAGAACTGTGTAGATTTCTTTGTCAGTTGGCAAAGGAATTGGTCCGCTCACAACAGCACCTGTTGACTTAACGGCCTTCACAATTTTCTCAGCCGATTTGTCAACCAGATTGTGGTCGAACGACTTCAGTTTAATGCGAATTTTTTGGCTCATTCTGTTTGGTTCGTTAAACGTTTATGGAATTAACCGGCGAAAGAACCATTTACTCCTCCGGCAATTGTACTTATTAAAATTTATGCTTACCAACTCCGGAGAGTCAGTAAGCATAAACGAATCAGCTATTACGCGTTGATTGTACCTTTCGCTTTGGCAACTACAGTTTCAGCCAGGTTGTTTGGCAGTACTTCGTAGTGTGAGAACGTAAGGTTAGCCGTTGCACGACCTGACGAGATTGTACGGAGGTCTGTTACGTAACCGAACAATTCTGAAAGTGGTACGTCTGCTTTGATAACCTGTGAACCGGCACGGGTATCCATACCTTTCATGATACCGCGGCGACGGTTCAGGTCACCGGTGATCGGACCCGTGTACTCGTCCGGCGTCAGTACTTCTACTGCCATGATTGGTTCGAGCAGTTTCGGACCTGCCTGACGGGCAGCTTCACGGAAACCAGTCCGGGCAGCTAATTCGAATGACAGTGAGTCGGAGTCAACATCGTGGTATGAACCGTGGAACAGACGCACTTTCATTGAATCAAGCGGGTAACCGGCAAGCGGACCGTTTGACATTGCTTCGTTGAAACCTTTCTGAACAGCAGGGATAAATTCTTTTGGAATTACACCACCTACGATTCCGTTCACAAACTGAAGACCGGTTTTTGTGGTACCATCTTCTTCTGCGTCCCGTGGTCCGATTTCGAACACGATATCGGCAAATTTACCACGACCACCTGTTTGTTTCTTGTAAACCTCACGGTGTTCGAAGTTTTTCGTCAGTGTCTCTTTGTAAGCAACCTGAGGAGCACCCTGGTTTACTTCTACCTTGAACTCGCGACGCATACGGTCGATGATGATTTCAAGGTGTAATTCACCCATACCACGGATAATTGTCTGACCGGTATCTTCGTCAGTTTCAACTTTCAGGGTAGGATCTTCTTCGATCAGTTTAGTGATCGCTTTAGAGAAGTTATCCTGATCGGCTGTTTTCTTAGGCTCGATAGCGTAACCAATAACCGGATCAGGGAATACCATGGCTTCCAGAACGATCGGGTTCTTTTCATCAGACAGGGTATCACCTGTTTTGATGTCTTTGAAACCTACAACCGCTGCAATGTCACCAGCTTCCAGACGCTCGATCTGGTTCTGCTTGTTGGCGTGCATCTGGAAGATACGGGAGATACGTTCTTTGTTGCCTGAACGGTTGTTGAGGATGTAAGAACCTGACTCCAGTACACCTGAGTAAGCCCGAACGAAGCAAAGGCGACCTACATAAGGGTCAGTCGCGATTTTGAACGCAAGAGCAGTAAACGGATCTTCTACACTTGGACGACGGGTAATTTCGGCGTCTGTATCAGGGTTTGTACCGATGATGCTATCCCGATCCAGTGGTGAAGGCATCAGCGCCATCACGTAATCGAGCATCGTCTGCACACCTTTGTTTTTGAAAGCAGAACCGCAAAGCATAGGAACGATCTTCATCTGGATCGTCGCCTCGCGCAGAGCGGCCAGCATTTCATCTTCGGTGATCGACTCAGGATCCTCGAAGTATTTTTCCATCAGTGTGTCGTCGACTTCAGCTACTGCTTCAAGCAGTTTTCCGCGCCATTCAATGGCTTCGTCGAGCATGTCGTCAGGAATAGGAACCTCTGTGAACGTCATGCCTTTGTCATGCTCGTTCCAGGTGATGCCCCGGAAGTTTACCAGATCAACCACACCTTTGAAGTCTGCTTCGGCGCCGATTGGCAGCTGAAGCGGAACGGCGTTGCTACCCAGCATTTCCTTAACCTGCTTAACTACGTTCAGGAAGTCAGCACCGGCACGGTCCATTTTGTTTACGAAGCCCAGACGAGGTACTTTGTAATTGTTGGCCAGACGCCAGTTCGTTTCTGATTGCGGTTCTACACCATCAACCGAGCTGAACAGGAACACCAGACCATCCAGTACACGCAGTGAGCGGTTTACTTCTACCGTAAAGTCAACGTGACCCGGGGTATCGATGATGTTGATGTGGTATTTCTGGGCACGGTATTCCCAGTTTACCGTTGTAGCAGCTGAGGTAATTGTGATACCACGCTCCTGCTCCTGCTCCATCCAGTCCATCGTGGCAGCACCTTCGTGCACCTCACCGATTTTGTGGCTTACACCGGAATAGTACAGAATCCGCTCGGTTGTTGTCGTCTTACCCGCATCAATGTGGGCAGCGATACCGATGTTTCTCGTGAATCGTAAGTCGCGAGCCATTATTGTGTTATACTGAAGTTATGAAGTTCGAATGCGATTATTAAGTATGCTTTTTTTGTAAAGAACATACCTACTCAAAATCAGGACGCAAAGTTACTGATAAACAATTTATAAACCAAGTGGGGACCCGGAATTAAAGCAAAACGCAATGATTGATAAATGAGGAAGTTAGGATTCTCTATCTGCATTATTACTTCGACAGAAACCCTTTTGCTATTAAATAAGGAATAAGGAGCCATAAAAGCCCTTTAACAAGAAAAAACAAAAAGCCTGCCCACCCAATCCGCTTAAGCCAGGCTTTAAATCGCTGGTTATCCATATGCCTCTAAACGCCGTTTTTTCTTTTCCTGTTCGCCCGGCGTACTATAAAATTCTGCTTTTTGCAGACACACTGATTCAGTTGGGCTGAAACTGCCGGTTATTCAAAAATTCATAATCAGTCAATGACAGTAAAAAGGCCAGCAGGTCTTTCTGTTCCTGAGCGGTAAGGGGTATACCCAACTGACCGTTTTGCTTCAGTAACGGATCCAGCTGCGGCGTATCCTGAACGCCGGTGGCGTAATGCTGAATCACCTGCTGTAAGGTCTGGAACCGTCCGTCGTGCATGTACGGAGGAGTAAATTCGACGTTGCGCAAACCGGGCACCCGGAACTTATACTGATCCGTGGTCAGCAGCGTAACGGTGTAACGGCCTTTGTCATCCGTGCGGGCGTTGGCCAGTTTCGGCAGTCCATTGTTGCGGAAAGTCTGATCGGTAAACAATTCACCACTGTGACAGCCTGCACATTTTGCCTTGAAAAGTGTTAAACCCCGTCTGGCTTCTTCGCTCAGATCCCCGCCGGTTTCTCCGCGTGTATATTTATCATAGGTAGAATTAGCCGAAACAAGCGTCAGCATAAACTGCGACAGGGCTTTCAGAAAAGTAGCGGTAGTAATGGAGTCGGTTCCGAAAGCGGCTTTAAACATAGTACGGTATTTCGCCGTTTGCCGTACTTTGGCCAGTACATTCGTCATGGAATCCCCCATTTCAACGGGATTCTGGATGGGTGCAATAGGCAGTAAGTCCAGATCGACAATACCGCCATCCCAGAAAAAGTGCTGTCCCCAGGCAACGTTCTGAATGGCCGGCACATTCCGGATACCGGTCTGATCGTTAATACCGTGGCTTAGCGGGTGATCGGTATGCGCAAAGGCATTGAACGGCGAATGACAAAAACCACAGGTAATGGTGCCATTCCGCGAAAGAAGTCCGTCATAAAAAAGGGCTTTCCCGAGTTGCACTCCCTGAACCGTCAGCGGGTTCTTCGCAAAATTATAGACAGGAGCCGGAAAATTGGCAGGTTTAGTCCAGGTATAAGGTGTTGTCTGCACCGGCGTTACCGGCTCAGGACCAGGCTCTTCTCCCCCGCCCGAATTACCCGGCTTGCAGGAAACAACAATGTACCCCCAGAACCCAACGGCTGCCATTAAACCAATCCACTGCCAGCGACTCATATGCCTGTTAATTTGACTGCAGGTTTACAAAGCGGAACATCTGACTGTAATTATTGGCAATGGTCGCAGAAAAATCGGAGACCATCACGTCCGGATGTTGCGCAATACTAATCTTTGTGGCGCCATCGAAAATAGTCGCTACATCCGTCCGGATTTGTACGGCAGGTGTCAGATTCTGACCAACTACGGCTTTAGTATTAGTAAAGGATACCCGAACCGTACGCAGGTTATTGAGGGTTTTGGCCTGATAGCCACCGAACAGCCCAATGTGGTACATAAACGTTCCGGCCGTTTCAACCGCCTGTGGTGAACTACCTTCCAGCTTCAGAAAAATATAGCCCGAATTCCAGTCCCAGTACATGCCACCGCTGTGTCCGCCTACCGGATCCAGCACACCGGTACGCTTGCTGACATCCATCGTATTCCGCAGACTATCCACGCCGACCATAAACTCCATACCGGTGTATTCACCGTAGGGAATTTGACCGACCGAAATGGTCTGAGTTGCCGGCTGGCTTTCACGAATCAGGAAGTAGCTGCTGTCTTGCGGAACCGTAAATGAGGTCCCGTCTGCTTTTAGTAGTTTAATGTTACTGACATAGTAATTGAAGAGCGACACCGAGAACGTCTCATTACTGCTGTTGGTATACGTACCGGTGTTTAAGACAAGGTCTTTATCGCCTACCACATTGTCAAAAGTAACCCGCACCCGGCCGGTTGGTGCTGTTTCAGGATCGCGCTGGCATCCCCACAGAAGCATAGTACATACTATACCAATCAGTGTATATATTCTCGTCATGGCATTTTCTGCTTTAAAAGGTAAGTTCTGCATTGTATAACGTCCGATATAGGGTAAGCGTTGCGCTGATCCGGCCTTTTATTTTACCTGACCGGACAAATTTCATGAAATGTTAATGCATAACTGATCGTCACACAGTCGTCTGCGTATTTCTTTTGCCATTATGATGAAATCATCTATCCTCCTCTGGTTTCTGCTGCTTTTCAGCGTTGTATGCGCGCAGCCAGCGCTGGCACAACCGGCCCAAAACATTGTATTGATCACCCTCGACGGCGTACGCTGGCAGGAAGTGTTTACAGGAGCCGACTCAACACTGCTTTTCGATCCGGTTTTCTCGCCGGACACCGCCAAAGCGCGCAAGACATTCTGGGCTCCCACAGCGGCCGAACGCCGGCAAAAGCTGCTTCCTTTCTGGTGGAACGTCGTAGCGAAACAAGGACAGCTCTACGGTAACCGATTAAAAGACAGCAAGGTGAACACCGCCAATCCATATTGGTTCAGCTATCCGGGATACAACGAAATTCTGTCGGGCTTTGCCGATGAACGCATTAGTTCAAACGACAAGAAAGATAACCCGAATACAACGGTGCTGGAGTACCTGAATCAGCAGCCGGGCTTCAAAAACCGTATTGCGGTCTTCTCGTCATGGAATGTTATTGAGGCGGCCGTCAATGAAAACCGCAGCGGGATTTATGCTAACTCGGCGAATGAGCTGATTGTTAATCCACGTACCAGTTCCGATTCACTGCTTAATGATATGATGCGGTTGCTCCCGTCTCAGTTCGGCGATGGCGTCCGGCAGGACTTCCTGACCTACTTCATGGCCAAAAACTACCTCAAACAAAACAAGCCGCGTGTACTCTTTCTTTCGTTTGATGAAACCGATGACCTGGCGCATGCGGGCAAATACGCGGACCATCTCGAGATGCTGCATTCCATCGACGGCATGCTGAATGACCTGTGGCAGACCATCCAGACTATGCCGCAGTATGCCGGTAAAACAACCTTTATTATTACGACCGATCATGGCCGCGGCCACACGCCGAAAGTCCGCTGGAAAGACCACGGCACCAAAACCGCCGACTCCTACCAGATGTGGTTTGGCGTGGCGGGGGCAGGTGTTGCACCGACCGGCGAGCAACAGGGCGGGCCGGTACTTTTCCAGAATCAGCTGGCTGCCACCATTGCCCGGCTACTCGGCGTTACCTATAAAGCAGAACACCCGGTCGGAGAGCCTGTGTCATCCGTCTTTAAGTAAGCAACCGGTTTACAGGTCAGTCACCAGCCGGGAAACAATAACCGAACTACCACCCGTGGTCTGCTGCTGTTCATACGCAAGCAGCAGGCCGTTTCTGGTGACCATCACGGCCGGATAGGTGGCATGCTGGTTTTCATCAGTCAGGAAGGTTAATGGTTTTACGGTTTTCCCGCTTATCAGCTGCATACAAATGCGTTGTGCATATTCCGGAAATCCATCTTCGGCTACCTTCCCTTTTTTGGGGAATGCTTCATCCCAAACCCACACCAGTTGACCATGATAACTGGTCAGCTGCGGATGTTTGGCGCGGTCTGACATCCGGCTTGCCACCAGCGAAGAGTTACCCAGTTTGGCCAGACGCAGCCCGGTTGCCTTTTCCTTGCCCGAAAACCAGGTTGCGTAGATTCCATCGCCGGTCTGTTCAACATCCGGTCCTGCGTGCGGACAGGCATTGATCCGCCAGTTATCCGCGTAGACCCTCTCCGGCTTGCTGAACGTCTGACCGCCATCAGCCGAAACCACATGGCTGATATCGCGCGCGCCCGGATTGGCATCCGTTGATGACTCCTCCATGTCGCGGTACATCAGGTGAATATTGCCCTGCTGATCGACAAAAATGTTGGTCCGGCAACACTGACAGGCATTGTCATCCACGATACGTTCTTCCGTAAAGCCTCCTTCCGGCAGTGTCTGCACAAACCGTACACTGCGTCCGGGCTTACCGGGCATTTTATCATCGAGCCAGACAATACCGATCTGTCCGTTCGGCAAGCGAGTCATATCGCTGAACGAATGGCTTTTACCGGGTGTCGTGTCGCGGTGAAGTGCTTTGGCCGGCGTCCAGGTCTTACCGCCGTCTGATGAGGTCGTAAACAACAAATCGCCGGCAAAGCGTGAGGCCGCTGCCGGACGCGGCACCTCCAACAAGGCCAGAATGGTCCCATCGGCTTTGAATGCCAGCTTCGGCATGCCTTCCGCATGCACCGACAAGTCCGCCGGCGCAGCAACCTGCACCTTGGGGCCAAAGGTCTGCCCGCCATCCGCTGAGACAGAGAAAAAGAACCTGGCTGACTTATCATCCACGCGCTCGGCCCAGCTTAATACCGGATTACCGTGCTGATCAGTGGAGAAGCGGGGGGTCAGGCCGGTAAACGCCGGATCTGACAAACGCGTAGCAGCAGGTTTCGGGGCAGGTTTAAGGGCCAGAATACCCAGCAGACAGATACAGGAGATGATCGTTTTCATACAGAGAAAACCCTCCCGGAAGACCGGCTTCCGGGAGGTGGTTAAGTGATGTTATTTTTTACCGGTAAAGTTGTATTGGATACCCGCCACAAAGGTTCGTGGCGCAGCAGGGGTAAACGTAGTGCGGTCGGTAGCGGCATTACCGCGTGTTGCGTTGGTAGCATAAAGTGCATTGGTCAGGTTCAGCACATTACCGAATACCTCAATGCCTCTCCACTGATAGCCAATCCGGACGTTCATGATATCATAGCCCGGATAGGTGATTGTATTTACCTGGTTCTGGTACCAGGACGACACATGCTGCCACTCCACCGAAGTCCGGAATTTGGGCAGCCAGGCCGGATAATAGCTCAGTTCTGTGTTCCAGAGCCAGCGCGGGGCCGACGGCATGTCCTTGCCGTTTACATCTTTTACGGCATCTGACGCCCGCTGACTCAGCGTAAAGGCCACAAACCGGTGGATGGCATTCGTCCCGCCAAAGCGAAAAAACAACTGTTTCGACGGTTTGTAGGTCAGTCCGAATTCAACACCACGATGCAGGGTTTTCCCGACCGACTGGTAGTCGGTTGAGTTATCCGGTTGCCGGATGTTGAGCAGTTCGTTGGTGCCGTTCATCTGGTAATAGGCCAGATCGATGTATACCTTATTTTTAAACGCCGATGCCCAGCCACCAACTTCCATGTTGTTGAACAGCGCCGGTGTAATGTTGTAGTAGAACAAATCGCCGTTGGCCGCTGCGACAGGCCGTTTCCGGAAAATAGCCGTTAAGGCCGGCGGTGAGAAACCTTTCGAATAGCTGGCATACAGCCCTTTGCCCTTGCCCAGATCGTAGGTCAGCCCCAGTTTCGGCGTAGCCTGACTATATTCCTTTGTCCCGCCAACGGCCAGACCGGTCGTTTTATCCAGATCAAGGTTATTCACATAATCGAATGACATACGGTCGTAGCGCACACCGGCCGATACCCGCAGCCGTGAAACCGGCTCAAACTCAACCTGCGCATACAGTCCCGTGTTAAAAATGTCGGCATTGTAATTGGCCAGCTGAACATCCGGCCGTTCTTTGGCGATAGTATACCTCTCAACCGACTTTTTATCGGCCCGCAACTGTGCATTCAGATCGACCTGATAGGCCCAATACGTGTTCGGCGACAGGTCGACCGTAGCACCGGCAATCACCTTTGCGTTCAGGAACGGCAGCTTCTGAGTATGCTGGGCAATGATGCCTTTACTTTTAAAGTCATTGGAGTTAATCTGACCGGTAGCGGTTGAGGCACCTGATTTCCAGATGATGCTGTACGATGGATTCTGCCCGTGCTTGTTATCCCGCAGAAAAGCCGTTATGAACGACTGAGAGCCGTTTTTCCACTCATGTTCCAGCGTCAGCCGCGTCCGCAGTGAGTACGATTTCCGGTACGTAAAATCCGTCGTGCTGACGTACTGACGACTGTAAAACGCCACACTATCGACGCTGCCGCTGGTCTGCGAGTCGTAGTTATTATAGGATAACGCACCCGTCAGCCGCGTTTTAGGGGTAAAACTGTATTCGACCCGCGCATTAACGGCGGCCTTGTCGTAGTCTGAGCTGGTCATCCAGGCACTACGCTGACGGGCAACAAAACCGCCCACATACACGCCAAGTTTACCCATGGTGGCACCGGCCCCGTATTGTATCCGTTTATAGCCCCACTGATCGGCCTGAACGCCGATCCGGGCGGTTGGCACCACCGTCGGACGCTGGGTAATAAAGTTGATCGCTCCTCCGACCGCTTCTGCTCCGTATATCGATGAAACCGGACCTTTCACCACCTCAACCGAGCTGATGGCAAGCTGGTTAAATTCCAGAATGGAGTTGTGGTTGAATACCCCCATCGGCCGGATCGGAATCCCGTCTTCAAGATACAGAAAGTAGGCATTTGTGGTCATCGGCTGCCGTATCGCCATCATGTGCTGCTCATTATTGAGGTTAACCATCAGCACACCCGGCACCTTATTCACGATTTCGTATAGCGCGGTTGGCTTAGTTTCTTCGATGATTCGGGGCGACAGGCGGGAAATGGCAATCGGCGTTTCCGTGCGCAGCGTTGCTTCGCGGTTGCCGGTCACCACGATCGTCTGTAAATCTTCAATGCTTGGTTCGAGCGCAATGCCGCTGCCAATCGCTGACGCGTTGATTTCCTGCGTGCCATAGCCTACCGAAGAAATGACCAGACGGGCATTGTCAGTAGCTTGCTTTAGCTCAAAGCGCCCATTAACGTCGGTTGTCGTTCCGGTTTGGCCCTGTACCACACGAATGGTAGCCCCGATAACCGGTTCTTTGGTCTGCGCATCAAAAATGCGCCCTTTTATGGTCTGAGCAAATGTATTGACAGACAGCAGCATGGCCACTGTCAATGAAAGTAACTTTGGTGAATTCATGAAAATGTCTGTACTGAAAAACTAACGGTATGCTTCGTTTGGTGCGGAAGCGGATCAGTACGACAAAGCAGGCGGACGGAAAACCCCGGACAAATAGCCGGGCCGTGTTACTATGTAAAGAAAAGTAAGGACATGTTGGTTGATGAATGTGGTTAAAGGTGCGGTTGAGGCAACATACCGAAGCACTATATCTTGGTAATAAACGGCTTTCAGCAGCCGGTTTACCACTTCTTCGGTCTTCGATTGTTCTTCCCGCTCCTGAGCAGCCCTGAGGCGTTTTGCCAGATAGCATTTCCCGTCGCAGTGCAGCTCAGGCCGGTTTTTATTTTCACAGAAATTACTGACGATATACGCCTTCCGGAGTTCAAAATCCAGCAGAATACACGGCACAATCAGCACTTTGGCGCAAAGTGTGACCAGCAGAAAAAGCGCTATGTATCTCCGGAACAGCAAAGAAAAGCGTTAGTTAAGCAGTGTTGGTAACGGTTAGTGTTCGCATTTTTCCATAACCTCATGGAAGCGGTCATGCAGCGCTGTAATGGCCTTCTTGATGTCGGCTTCCGGCTTTTTCTGCTGCACCAGTTTATCCAGCGCGGCCGACTCCTTTGCCAGCAGGTCTATCGATTGCTTAACCCCTTCTTTCTGGTAATCTGTCGGGATGGCTGCTTTCTGCAAGGCAACGGCTTTGGCCACCAGTTCACCGGAGCGGGCCATTACCGGCTTCAGGTTTCCTTCTTCGGCCGGATGGAATGTCTGCGCCATTACAGAATGGTAGTCATCCAGTTCTTTCCAGGCCTTTTTCTGGCCGAACGACAACAGGCTGACCAGCATAAAGAGGCCGGTAATGAGGGCGGTTTGTTTGATTTTCATGGTTTAGTTGTGTTGGTTAATCGTTTTTGTATTCGTCGCGGAGGCGTTTGATGTCAGCAATCAGCTTATTGGTCCCTGCTTCTGTCGTACCGTCATACTGGCCGCGTATGTGTTTTTCCTTATCAATCAGGACAAAGGCACCGCTATGGATATAGCCACCCGGAGCGGTCGAATCTGCACCCGCCGTGACGAGATAATGGTTTTCGCCGATGTCATAAATTTTCTCCCTGTCGCCGGTTGCAAACTGCCACATCGGACCAGTAATGCCGAGGTCTTTCGCATACTGCTTTAATACCGCCGGTGTATCGTGACTCGGGTCGATGGTGTGCGACAGAATCCGTACGTCCTCAGCTCCCTTAAACGCTTCGTATACGTTCAGCATGTTTTTCTTCATGATCGGGCAGATAGTCGGACAGGTCACGAAGAAAAAATCAGCTACGTATATTTTACCGTCGAAGCTTTTCTCCGTAATGGGTACACTGTCCTGGCTGATAAACTGAAAAGCCGGAATGGTTGGATAAACCAGTTCGTCCACCTGTTTGCCATCCACTACTTTCGTAATCTTTTCCGGCTCACCCAGATAAGGCAGCTTTTCCGCCTTCCACCGGCAACCGGTTAACGCAAACAGACTCAGCATACCGGCAAAAAGTGCTCGTTTCATGATCAGGGCTGCACGTAGGCTTTAGCGTGATCGATGCTCGTATGCATGGTCCGGCGCATTTCAGTTACTTTACCGTGCTGATCCCTGAGGTAAGCCATGGCTTGTGCCGGTTGCAGCTTTTTCAGCGTATCGCCGTTGTACTGATTCATCCACGACATCATCGCCTGATCGGCCTGTTCCAGCTCGCCGCTGACTGCCAGACCACCCTTTTTTACGGCCTCGTCTTTAGTCGCTTCAATTTTGGCAGAAACAGTTTTTTTCAGCCGCATCAGCTCACTCATCTGCGGCATTATACTGTCATGAATAGCCAGAATTTCCTGTTCCAGTTGTCCCACAGAATCGATCTCCGCCACTACCTTTGCGGCGCCTCCATGGTGATGTTCGTGCTGTTCCGTTTTTGACTGACAGGCGGTAAACGCCAGCAGCATATATAGCCAATGATAAAGTTTCATCTCTGTTCCGTTTGTTAAGACTATAACATTAAAGTAATGTGAAACGTGGCGCGGCTACGGGCTTTCAGCTCACCTTCGGCCAGTTGCTGAGCCATCGGATGCTGATAGGTTGCCCCTACCGAAAACCGTTTCAGGTATAATTCCATGCCCAGATTAGCCATCGTTACATAGCCGCCCGTCTGGTTGTTTGATACACCACTCCGGTGATCCTGTGCCGCAACCTCGGCATACACACCCGCATTCGGCATCAGCGTAACGGCCGGCAGCTCTTTCGCGTAAAAAATAAGGCTGTTGGCTGTCAACCGGTTACCGAAGCGGTATTGCTGCGCATTGGTTGTATTAATTTTATAGGTGAGATCGGTATTCCAGCCCCACGCACCGGCCCGCATCGAGTATAAGGCACTCAGCAAGGCATCCACACTGCCGGTCCCCAACTGAAAATTCGGGTTGTTTACCTCACTGAGATCCGTCTGATCGTACCGGAAACGGCCGGTCGGCAGCTTCACACCGGCCCCCAGCAACAGACTGTGGTTGACGCGATGTACACGGGTTGAATCCCAGAATGTATTGAAGACATTGTAGTTAGCCAGCGCCGTAATATCGCCAATGCCCTGTAGCCGGCGAATCGCTCCGGAACTGACTTCCTGTTGCTGATTGAAATAATACGGCACAAAGGCCATCACCTGTACCCGCCGGACGGGATAAACTCGCGCCCACACCTCCGTGGCGCGGAATGTTTCCTTCGTCCGTAAATACTGACTGTTCAGGTGCGAATCATACGATGCAAGCCGGTAGCGTACTCCGACAAACGGCCGGCCGACCTGCGGCATGATGCCGAAATAGGCCCCGCCGTTCGAACACCCGCAAATATCACAGGCAGAACTAACCAGCGGCCACAGTACTAACGTAAACATCAATAGTTTTTTCATTTCTGTATGAATTGTGGATTCTTCAGGAACTCCTCGTCTGTAAGCGTTTTGAGAAAGGCAATGATCTGCGCCTTTTCCCCGGCAGTCATCGGAATACCTAACCGTCCGTTCTGCTTCAGCAGCGGATCGAGGTTCGGCGTTTCGGTAACGCCTTCCGCGTAGTGATCCAGTACCGCCTCCAGCGTCCGGAAACGACCGTCGTGCATGTAGGGGAATGATACCCCGACATTACGCAGGCTTGGGACTTTAAACGTATAATTGTCCTGCGGGGCTTCGGTAATCCGGCCGCGGCCCAAATCAGTACCGAATGCCAGGCTCAGCCCATTGTTCCGGAACTTGTTGTCGGTAAATAACTCACCAGCGTGGCAGTTCGCACAGCCTTTCTGTACAAACAACTGTTTACCAGCCAGCTCATCCGCAGTTAACGTAACACCTTCATTCCGTACATACTTGTCATACCGCGAATTGGCCGAAACCAGCGTCAGCATGTACTGCGACAGTGCCTGTAGAAAACGGGCGGTAGTCACCTCCTCCGTTCCGAATGCCGCCTTGAATTTTTTCGGATAGGTGCTGTCTTTCCGGAGCTTTTCCAGCACATTGTACAGCGTCTCATCCATCTCAAGCGGGTTCTCAATGGGTGCAACCGGCACCAGATCAAGATCCAGCACCCCGCCATCCCAGAAAAAACTGTTGCTCCAGGCCAGATTCTGAATCGGCAGTGAATTGCGCGTTCCCACACGGTTATCAATGCCGTGACTCACGTCGTGTCCGTGATGCGTAAAGGCATACGGCTGACTGTGGCACTCGGCGCAGGAAATTGACTTGTCGCGGGATAATCTGGCGTCAAAAAACAGCATCCGGCCCAATTCGACACCGGCCGCTGTAATCCGGTTTCGGTCCAGTGCATAAACCGGTGCCGGAAAGTTTTTCGGTACAGTAAATGCCGGCGTATCTAATGCCACCTCTGACTGATTGCTACAACTACTGATACCCGCCGGCAACGTACAGACCATTACAACACGTAATACCTTACGAACCAGCCTCATTCCGGCCTGCCCTGTTGTGTGTCGTTTTTGCATACCACATAAAAGGTCCGGAAGAGAACCCTCCTCCGGACACCTGATCAGGGGTTAGTCGTTATGTACGTGATCGACCACGAACATATTCACGTAGTTATCTACGATTGGCTTAGCCAATGCCGGGCTGTGTACCGTTGGGGTCGTCGCAAAACTGATGGTATTCGTACCGCCCAATGCCTTAGCCGCATCAACAATCAAATGCACCGTTGGTGTTGTTGCTGCGCGCACTTTTGCACTGGTGCTACCGAGCGACAAGGTTATTTTCCGCAGGTTATTGGCGGTCCTGGCAGCTCCCTGGAAGCCACCGCCGTATCCACCAATATGATACTGGAACGCTTTGCCGGAAATGGTTGATGCAGGTGAGATACCTTCCAGCTTCATGAAAATATAGCCTGAGTTCCATGACCAGTACATATTATCGGTACCATAGCTCCCGGTATCCAGGGCGCCTGTACGCTCTGTCACCGGTGCCTGGCTCTTCAGGCTGTCGACGCCGATGGTAAAAGCAACTTTTGCATAATTGGCCTGTGGAATGCCGGTCAGGGCAACGTTCAGCGACTTAGGATCGGCTTCCCGTACCAGATAGTAGCTGTTTGGTACTTTTACAACCGTTCCGTCTTCTTTCGTCAGTTCAATGTTGCTGACGAAATAGTTGAACGTAGTGACCGTAAACGACTCACCGGCCGTGTTTTTATATTGCGCCGTGCCCAGAGCCATGTTCGTACCACCGACATAGTTATCGAATTCGAGCGTCAGACCGCCTGTTCCGTTCGGATCAATGCTGTCAACTTCGGTTTTTGAACAGGAAAAAATGGTAAAGGCTAATACAGCCGCAACGACAAATGAAAGAATTGATTTCATGGAAATAGCTGACCTCTTCCCCGCAGAGGTCACAAAATGAGAGGATGCATGCCCGTCTGTTGACTGAAGCATGGTGCTGTTATTGATATAAAGTGAATTGAAATCGCAGGAAACTGCGATCAGAGCCGTCCCGCCAGACGATAAGCAGGGTGGCAGACAAAAAACTTTACCGGCGGGGAGGTTGCAATAAGCCCGTCAAAGGAGCCGAATAATGCTTAAGCAGGTAAATAAAATGCGTAGAATGACCCGTCAGATCAATGACGTCAGTGCTGACAGACAAGACAGCCGGTGCCTGCCAGAAAAGCTGTAGTCCCGGCAGGTTCTGTACCCGCTCGGTCGTTTCCTTGTCCTGTTTGTCCTGCTGCGCTTTCAGGCGTTTGGCCAGATAGCATTGGCCGTTACAATTCATTTGCGGCCGGTCGCGGTTTTCGCAGAGCACACGGGCAATGTAGTCCCGGTTCAGTTGAAAACAGGCAATGGTTCCCCACGGACTAACCGTTGGCAGCATAATCGCAAAGAGCAATATGTACACCAGAACCGAACGCACGTTTTTGTAATTTTCCGCAAAGATAATGACTCTTCGCCTTATAGTCTACTAATTTTGATCAGTGTAGCGATATGACCGGCATCATTCCAGCACTACGTGTGAAATGGTACCACACGCCTCGTCATGCTTACCAAAAAACGGATTTCCCTTACTGTCAGCCGTTTCCGTCATCCAATAACCTCCCTGGTTATAAACCGCCTTCGGGCAGAAGTGATAATACAACGGTTTTTTATTCAGGTGAAATGCTTTGACAAGCCGGTACAGGTTTTTGGACAAATCCCCGAAATGATCCCGCTGATGGGCGATCAGGCCTGTCTCGCCGAGATGTTCTGCATCAAAGCCCAGATCTTCGTAAACCAGTTCATAAAACGCCTTTTGTTGTTCTGTCAGTTGCGAACGGTCAAAGTTTTTGAGGATGTTCAGCATCCGCAACGCCGACTGCTTTACCCTGGCGCCGTCTTCTGCCATGAGGCCGTTCAGGCTTTCCCAATAATAGTTCATCACTTTATCGAATGATGCTTTCAGGGCCGGACTGGTCAGCGTCAGATCGACTTTGCTCCAGTCGGTATTGGCATACTGGCTTTTCTGCGGTTTTTCAGGCGCATCAAATTCGGCGAACCGGTTATTTTTCAGAAACGTATCATCGTTCAGCGTTTGCAGGAATGCCAGTATCTTCTGCTTCTCATCAGCCGTGAGCGCAATGCCCAACCGCCCGTTTTGCTTCAGCAACGGATCAAGCGTCGGACTGTCTTCCACTCCGTTGCTGTAATGATCCAGCACCGCCTCCAGCGTTTCCAGGCGGCCATCGTGCATATAAGGTGCCGTGGCGGCCAGATTTCGCAGACCCGGGACTTTAAACCGGAAGCGGTCTTCGTTCAGCAACGTTATATCATAACGGCCCTCGTCGGTATTCAGCTCCCGTTTCAGCCCGTTGTTCCGGAACTTATTATCGGTGAATAACTCGCCGCTATGGCAGTTCCCGCACTTCTGCTGCACCAGCGTCAGCCCTTCCTTTTCAGTATCCGTCAGCGTCACCCCTTCATAACGCATCGCCTTATCGTAACGGGAGTCTGCCGATACCATCGTCAGCATAAACTGCGACAGGGCTTTGAGGAAGCGCTCCGTATTGATTTCCGGTGAGCCGAAGGCTCTGGCAAACAGGGGCGGATACTGGTTTGTTTTCCGGAGCTTTTCCAGCACATCGGCCAGCGTTTCATCCATTTCCGACGGATTTTGCAGCGGCACCAGCGGAAATAAATCCAGATGATGTACCCCGCCGTCCCAGCCAAAATCCGTCGACCAGGCCAGGTTAAACAACGGC
Organism: Arsenicibacter rosenii; assembly: GCF_001870735.1. Classification (GTDB taxonomy): domain Bacteria; phylum Bacteroidota; class Bacteroidia; order Cytophagales; family Spirosomataceae; genus Arsenicibacter; species Arsenicibacter rosenii. Next base: position 386,678 of record NZ_MORL01000005.1, read on the forward strand.
ATGGAGTTTCGTTTGGTCAGCAAATCATTGATGCCATGACTCAGCGCGTGTCCGTGCTGGGTAAACCCGGCCGACAACTGATGGCAGCTGCCGCAACTAATGGTATTATCCTTCGACAACAGCGCATCATAAAACAGCATTTTGCCCAGCGCCACCCCGTCGGCTGTCAGCGGGTTTTCAGCAAATTTATACGTCGGTGCCGGGAAGTTGGCCGGTTTTTCAAACAGCGCAGGTGCGCTCTTTTTACAGAACGACAGCAGCAACAGGCCAAAACAGCAAAGGACAATACCAATTTTCGACGTCATGGTCATCGTGTTTACTCGTTCATACCAACCACACCGGCCCCTTTTCCGGCCGGCAGTTCTTTTTTCAATCCATCGTAGCTGAACATCGTCGCGTAGTTATCCGCGATATGTTTTGAATACGGACCACCCATCACCGACGGATTGGCTGCGATGCTGACGTTGGTTGATCCGTTAAGCAGTTTCGACGCATCCGTTTTTATGCCGATACGGGTTATATCGTCTGCCTTCACACGCACCTTATCAGTGCCGAAACTCAGGCTTGCGGCCTTAATGTTGTTCAGCGTCTTTTTGTCGCCCATGCCACCGAATAAGCCAATGTGGTACATAAAGATGGGTTCTTTCCGGTTTCCGGTCATCGGCACCTGTGGCGAACGACCTTCCATCTTCACAAAGATATACCCTGAATTCCACGCCCAGTACATATCCTTACCTTCGCCCCCGACATCCAGGCAACCTTGCCGCTGGCTTACTTCCGATGCCGACCGCAGACTATCCACGCCAATGACAAAGCTAACGCCGACATAGTTACCTTTCGGTATATTTTTCAGGATGATACGCTGCGTTTCAGGACGTTGCTCGCGGATCAGGAAATACGACTCATCCTGTGGCACCACGTACTCGCTGCCGTCTTTCCGCTTCAGCCGGAAATTGCTGACATAGTACTGAAACAGCGACACCGCGAACTCATCCCCGTTTGCATTGGTGTACGTTTTGTCTTTCAGGACCAGATCCTGACTGCCAACCACGTTGTCGAACTGAATTTCGACCGAGCCGGTCTTTTGGGCAAAGGTGTTCATGGTCATTAGCACTGACGCCACGAAAAGAAGGTTTTTTTTCATTGGTTTGTGATTATTCAATGTTTGTATTTGGTTAATTACCACCCGTAGTAGCTCTCCGGCGTAATGCCTTTCAGCCGCAAGTAAACGATACATTGCCCGCGGTGGTGAATGATATGATTCTCCATGGCGTAAATCAGCCGCCATCCCGGAATGGCTCCGTTCACGAAATCCGTCTTCTCATAGAGTTTGCTGTCCGGCACATTCCGGATGGTCTGGCGGACAAACTCATACAGGGCTTTCACCTCAGCTATGATCTGTTCCTTAGTCATAACCTTAGGCAGCTTACGGGTTTTATACGGATTGTCGATGCCCAGCCGGCCGGCAAGCTGTCCGCTGGTAAAGATGCAGCAATGCCGCCACTGCTCCGCAAAGGTCATCGTCGAATCAGTAGACCGGAAGTTGTAATGTTCTGCCGGCATCTGTTCGCAGATTTTCAGGCTGTAGCGCTCCGACGCGTCAAAGGCATCAATCAGTTCCTGCCGCAATACCGGCGTCATCGTTTCCGGCGACCGCTGCGCCATAGCTGCATAACCGGTCAGGCTACACAAAAGGATGAGAATGTATTTCATAGTTTTCGGTTAATTACGTTTTAAAACCGCCCTGCTACCGTTACGCCCATCATTCGGGGCAGCCCCATCATATAACTGCCGTATCCATAAGCCATGTAGCGCACATCATTGAGGTTACGGACCCATAGCGCCACATCGAAATGCTTGCTGGTAACGCCTGCCCGGGCATTGAGCATACCATACGCTTTCTGCTGATATGCATTGATAAAATCCAGCTGGTATTCACCGATGTATCTGAACTCCCCACGGACAAAGGCTTTGAGCTGCTGATCCGATTCAGACAAAGAAACACCATACTGAAGCGCAAGCATTGACTGCAGAGCCGGATTATTAATTGCCTTATTCCCCTTGTAATTTTTTACGGCATTGGCTGCTGCATCAAACAATTCCAGTTTTTTGTATTCGCTGTGCGACGTGCTCGCGGTCCACTCGATCTGCAGATTTTTAACCGGCAGGGCAGAAGCTTCCAGCTCAAGGCCGTAGTTATCCATGTCGCCGACATTGAGCGTGGCGTAGTTTATACCATCCCGGGATGTAGATACCTGCTGGTCCTTCTGCTGAAAATAAAACGCGGTAATATTCAGTTTCAGCCGGTTAGTAAACAGCATATTTTTGATTCCCACTTCATAGTTATCCGATTTTTCGGGGTTGTACGTGGGGTTTGTTTTGTTGCCGAAATTAAAGCCGCCAACCCGGAATCCTTTGGCGTAAGACGCATACACCATCGAATTATCTGTCAGTTTATAGCTCAGAACGACCTTAGGCGTAAACGCATTAAAGGTCTTTTTAGCGGTACTGTCGGGAGAAAGAAGCATCACTACATTGTCTTTTTCAAACGAAGCATTCTGGGTGAGCTCCCTGCGCTCTACATCATACCTTGCCCCGGCAGTAATGTCAAACGCCGGCGAAATGGCGTAAGTAGCCTGCCCGAAAAACGCCGCACCATACGCCTTTCGTTTTCCATCACCGATAGACGCATAAGGTGCATTCGGATCGAGAAGGGCATAATCTTCGTCAAAATACGTCGTGCTGCTGTTCTTTGTTTTTTCTCCGAATAAGAAGGTCCCTGCTGTCCATTTCCACTTTCCGGCATTGGCCGGCGACGAGAACCGAAGCTCCTGGGTGAGTTCGTTTTGTCTTGACCAGGTCGTAAAGCTGATTAACCGGGCAGGACCAAAATCAAAATCAAATCGTCCCGGAAGCCAGATATGGTAATCGACAAAGGCAGTGATCGACGTAAAATTGAACCGTTTACCAAAATATTTTACAGCAACCGACGTGTTGACATTAGTCCGGCGTTCTGTATTATCCCAATTGCCGAAAACCGTGTACGGATTGGCTCTGGCAGCACTGTCGGTAGCCGCCCAGGGGTAAGCTCCCTTGTCCTTATCATTTTCGTAACGGGTGTTCCAGTCAATTGTCCATTTATCCGATACCAGATATTTCAGGTTCACATTGCCGCTGTACGCATTATGGTGATCAAAATTTTTGGTGTCCTGCGTTGGGTTGTCATACACAGCACCACGGTTGTTAGCCTGAAAGCCTGCATTCACAAACAGTTTATTGGTTATGAGTGGTGTATTGATGCCCACGCTGTAACGCTGCTGACCGTAATTACCCAAATCAATTTCGGCAAATCCGCTTGTCTGGTTGGTCGGTCTTCTGGTAATGATATTCAGTACACCGCCAAATGCATTTCTGCCATAGAGTGTCCCCTGCGGTCCCCGCAGAATCTCAACCCGTTCGATATTGCTGAAATTGATCGGAGCCGAAAAATAATCAAACTGATAGACCCCGTCTACATACGTAGCTACGGCCTGATCATTTGAAAAGCCCATAGCTCCCCGGATGTTCAGGAAATTCGATCCGGTACTGTTTCCGTGCTCCACAGTAAACGTACTTGGTGCCAGTGCCGTAAGGTCATTGATTGTCCAGACCCTGTATTCTTTCAGCTGTCTGCTACTCAAAGACGTAACGGCCATCGGCGTATTCTGTAGTCTTTCTTCTGTTTTATCTGCCGTTACGACCACTTCACTCAGCGCGTTTACATTATCGGCTAAGGTAATCACTACCGTCTGCGTCTGGTTACTCACGTTTACGGACTGGATTTTGGTAGCATAACCAATGGTACTTACCTGTAGCTGATACTTTCCTTTGCCCAGGGCAAGTGAAAAGTTACCGTCTTTGTCGGCAACCGTGCCGATTGAACTGTTTAATACGGCAATGTTGGCAAAGCCGATGGCTTCGCCTGACTGCGATTTAACGGTTCCTTTTATAGACTGAGCAAAAGTGATGGATGCCAGCAGGCAAAAAAGAATGGTTATTGTATTTTTAAGAGGCATTTTACCGATTGATTAACTGTTACAATGAACTTGTTTTAAGAAGAATACACCTGATTAGTGCTTTGCACTGATCTCCGTCAGCGCCACACTTTAAGTGTAACGTATCTGGTGTTTCCGGTTTTGGTTTCAATAGTCGCCAGCGCATTCCAGCTTTCTGCACCGTTTTTGAACGTCCACCGGCTTGACCCTGGGGTAGAGTCGGCCCGCTTCCATTGATTTACCTGAGCAAACTGGGCATCGATTAGCCCGGTTAACTGTGCGGCAGTCAACGGCGTTTCAATATCCAGACCGGCCTGCCACTGATTCCGGTCACCGGTGTAGGTACGTAATTCCGGGGCAAACGGGGAGAAAATATCCATACTCCGGGCCAGGTGTTTATCCGCTAACTGACCACGCACATAGCCATTTCCATCATTCCAGTTATACTCCAGTGTCATGGCAATTTGCCGGGCACCCACCACGCCTATATACTCCGAGACCACAAACAAGGCGGCATCGATGCCGGCCGATAGCCCGGCCGATGTAATAATGTGCCCGTTATTGACGTATCGCTGATCGTTGACAACCTTTGTTTTCGGGGATATGCTTTGCAGAGCAGCCACCAGCGGAAACGTAGTGGTGGCACTCAGCCCATCAAGCAGTCCGGCGCCGGATAGAAAAAAAGCCCCGTTACATACCGATACTATTTTTTCAGCCTGCTTATCCTGCGCTTTCAGCCAGTTCAGGATTTTAGGGTCAGAGCGGTCTACGGTGCCACCGGGCACCAGAATAATGTCCGCCTCAGGCATGTCGGCAAACGTGTAGTCGGGTTTAACCTGCAGCGCTTTACCCGCTTTCAGGATACCTGTCGTTTCGGCGACGGTAAAGATTTTGGCACCGGCGGTTTCAAAAACCTCATAAGGACCGGCAAAATCGATGACCTCTACGCCCGGAAACAACAGCACCGCCACGGTCTTATCGAATTTTCTGCTGATCGTTCCGTGTTTTGGTTTAAGCCCGGCATAGGTGGCAAACAGCTGCATGCCGCATACCTCACAAATACCCGGCGATGCGTGTTGTATGGTGTCACAAGGCAGATTGCAGGGTTCACACACAAAAACAATGCTGTCCTGAACACTACGGTTCGTTACCTGCCCGAACAGGCTGGAAGCACTCAGCAGAAACAGTATGCTTAGCCCTGCCAGAGTAATACTTCCGGAAAAACGGGCAATGATGCGATTAGTCATGTTATAAATTAGTTTTTACGGATGAGCGGAGCCATCAGGTAGTCATACATCTGGTGCATCATATCCAGCACCAGATCATCTGTTTTTTCGGGCGATCCGCCTGACACAGGTGGTTGCGGGTGATAGGCCAGATTCAGCATAGAGGTTGCCATAGCTTTCTGGCCCGCCAGTTTTTCAATGAGTGCAAAGCCCATGTCGATACCCGCCGAAACGCCCGCCGAAGTCCAGTATTTGCCGTCGCGGGTATACCGTTTGCCGGTAAACTCAGCCCCGTAACGGGTCATCATTTGCCCGGCGCGATACCAGTTTGTACTGGCCTTTCTGCCTTTCAGTAAACCGGCTGCCCCTAATACCCACGATCCGGTGCAGACACTGGCCGTATAGGCCGTGGTTTTGTCTGTTTTCCGGAGCCAGTCCAGTACCTCATCGTTTTGGGTAATCTGCCACGTCCCTTCTGCGCCGCCTGGCACAATCACGGCGTCCAAATCAGTGGTCTGGCGGTAGGTATCATCCACGTAGAAATAGGTCCGTCCGCTCTTAATCCTGTTTTCGCCGGTTGTAATGAGTTTAACCTTCAGATCGGGCAGCTGCGACAATACCACCAGCGGACCGATAGCATCGAGCGGGAAGAAGCCTTCATACACCAGTATGCCAACCGTTTTAACCGGCGGATCCGCCGGTGTAATAAGCGTTCGGGGCACCTGCTCATCGCGGGCCAGAACAAACCCGTCAACCTCCGTCGATGCCTGTTGCAGCTGATCAACAAGTTGTGGCGGCGTGCGGTCAGGGGTACCGCCGTTCAGCGGTGGTTCAGGATCATACTCCAGATCCAGCATAGCTCCCTGCAGGTTACCTTTACCGGCAATCTGCCCGACCATAAACAGACATAAATCAAGGGCTGCCGTACCATTGCCGGAAGTGACGTACTTGCCGTCGGCGATGTAGCGTTTTTCAATGTATTCCGCCCCCATGTGTCCGGCATTCTTTTTTGCTCCACACCACGGAAGGCTCACCCTTTTTCCTTTCAGCAGGCCGGCTTTACCCAGCAGAAAACTTCCGCTGCCGATGCCTGCCGTCAACGTTGTGCGGGCATCGGTCCGGCTGAGCCACTCCAGAATCGCCTTATCGTGCAGGATCGTTTGCAACGCCAGACTGTCTCCGCCCGGTACCACCAGCAGATCAAGCCCGTCGACGTCGGTTATCGACTTAGTGGCGTCAATATCAACGAGTGTCGTTTTAATCCGTCCTTTACGGGGAGCGATGTAGTCGATTTTGACGTCCATCAGTTCAGAAAACACGACCATAGGCGCAATGGCCTCAAGCGTGTTTACACCGTCATAGACCAGAATTCCGATTTGTTTAATATCGATAGCCGGTTTGCCGATCACCTCGCCCATAATGCTGCTGTGATTGAACATGGTCATTTCGGGCAGCTTTTTACGGTTGGCACTGCCATAGTTATAGGCGGGCAGCTTATCGGGAGACTGGCAACCGGTCAGGCCCAGCAAAATCAGAAACGTAGTCAGCAAACGCATGGGTTACAGATAAATAAAGAAGTCATACACACACTACCGATTGTACATGGATAAGCCGTCAGGCCTGATGATTACACCCGAAGAAACCTGCGCCTACTTTACCTTCAGAAACAGCACCAGCCCGAACAGGCTTACTACCAGCACGCCCAACGCCGAAATCATAGTCACGATGTCGCGCACATTTTTACCCGCCCAGTCCATGAAAAAGTATTTGTGCAGCACGGCAAACGAAAGGCCTTCGCGCCGGTCGCTGTCGGTGATTCTGGCCGCCAGCCGGCTGGTAGCCGGTTCGATGTAGTAAGTCAGTTTGTCAGGAGTGTCCAGCGCAAGTTTGACCACCGGCAACCGCTTGTTGATAAAGCCGTATTCCCGGTCAAATTTTGTGAGAATTTCTGTTGCCTGTAAGGCGGGCAGTTCACCGGCGTTTGCCACCTGTATTGCATCTATACGTCCGCAACAGGGCACTCCGTTGGCATCTGCCGCCAGGAAGCGTTTTACAAGTTCTTTGGCGTGCCGGGTCATACCATCCGGCAGCAACGTTCCTGTCTGTGTATCGTAATACGTAATGCCGGATTTCTGCCGGGTTACGGCCTCCTTTCTGCTGCCTTCTGCGTTATCAATCTGCTTTTTATTCCAGCTTTCATTACCTTCCGGTTTGGCAAACAATTGATAATATGCTTTCCTGCCCAGGCTTACTACGCCAATCTGGCTGATCTTTCCCCAGTCAACCGGCAATTGCAGCAAAGAGGCCTGAAGTTTCTCTGTCCGGATAACCGGCTGATGTACGTACTTGATGCGCTCGTCCGATGTTAGTTTACGGGTTACGTGACAGGCCCCGCTAAAGGCGAACGTAAAGGTTACAAACGACACAGCGATACCAATCCGGCGGTGGTTTTTCCGGAGTAATCCTGTCTTGCCGGCCGCTTTTCGGGCCGTTTTAAACCGATCCCACATAAATCCGTAGATAACCAGGCCGCTGATCATCGACAGAATAATGATGCTCAGGCACAAGAGCATAACCCCTACCCGTATGGTGTGATTACTGATAGCAGCCAGCCAGTCCCAGTTGTGAAAATTGTTGAATAACCACAGAAAGGATTTCCGGCTCCACTCATTGTAATTTGCCAGACGCCCCTGTTCGGTTTCCACGTATACATCCATATCATCGGACCGGTCAAAGCTAACTTTCCAGACAGGCAGCAACCGGTTCACATAGCGGTATTCGTTTGTAAAACCGGTTATGGGCGTAATCCGGACCGGTGTACGGGCATCGTCAACGAAATAGCGCGCCAATGACTCCGCATACTGTTCGTCGCCCTTAACCAACGGTTTGCCCGAACCGGTATCATAATAATTCAGCTGGTTATCGGCGCCTTTAACCTGATAATAGGTAGCGCTGCCAATAGTAACGACACGGATATTCCGGAAGGCAGCGATGTGATTGAGGCTTAACACAGCTTCCGGCGATTTAATGAGTGCCTTTTTGTCTATAGCCTGCGGACGAACAAACTCCCGGGCAATTGCCGGCTTAAACCAATGCGACATAAACGGATGTGTTAACCCGCTCAGGCACCAGAAAATAACCGGAATTACCGTCAGGATTCCGATCAGGCGATGCCAGCGATACATATTGCGCTGTACATATTTCCGCAATGATGATTTTTCAGGCGTTGAATGTACCTGACGGGCGGCAACAGTGCCCTGATAAGCCATTGACCCGTTTTTATCATTTTTCATCGTATGAGCCGGCTAAATAGTCCGTTTCAGGTGAAAGCTGTCCGGTAATATGCCGTTTACGGGCAGGAACCGGAAATTCCGGCAGATCGGGTTTACGGTCCGTAAGCCAGAGAATCAGCAGCAGCATACCGGCAATAACAACCATCAGAAAAACAACAATGGCCAGCTCCGATACCGGTAACGGCGATTGTTTAAGCGTATAAATCAGGCTGCTGAAAAGTGTTATTTCGACGAACACCAGCCCGAAGAAGGTGAACGTGACGATTGAGGGCATTTTCCGGAACATAAGTTTAATGTATGTAGAGGCCAGGCAGGCTGGAGAAGTCAGCGACTGAATCCCATCCGCCCGGCCGTTTGGTCAGCATGATTTAGATTCAGTGAACGCGAAGGCACAGGTCCCACAGGCCGAAAAATACCGCCAGATGGATAAGGGCCAGAAGGCCCCATATCCAGTTTTCATGACAGAAAAGCGGATGTACCGGCAAGGCAACACCTGTGCCCTCTAACAGCCGGCGCAACGCGCGGCGTGAGGGTAATGATTCCATGTCGAAATGAAGAATAAGTTGAACCGGGCTGCCGTTACCGGCAGCAAAATCAGGAACTAAACGGTAGTCAACTTAACTGGCCTGCGGAGGCTGGAGAGGCTCACCCGGATAACCGGCCAGACAGGCTCCGGCATACCCGGCGGGCGGAGAAGGTATATGTGATAAATGAGGCACCTGAAAGACAAACGTGGTCAGCGCATCTGAAAACAACTGGACTACCGGCAGTTTCTGCACGCGTTCCGCTGTTTCCTTATCCTGTTTATCCTGTTGCTCTTTCAGGCGTTTGGCCAGATAACATTTCCCGTCACAGTGCAATTGAGGTTTATCGCGGTTTTCGCAGAGCACGCGGGCAATGTAGTCTTTGTTGAGCTGGTAATAGGCAATGGTTCCCCACGGGCTAATGACAGGCAATAGCACCGCAACCAGTAGCATATAAATAACCAGCTGACGCATATACCGCAAAGATACATTTTTTGATTATGCAATACTAAACAAGATACCCGCCAGAATCATCGACACCAGCATCAGTATCAGTAACAGCATGGCCCCCCACGCTTTCCAGCGTGGAGGGCGTGCATCGGTTACCTTGTCACGAACCGATTTTTTAGCCATAATGCGCTACGTATTAAGCGACAGAATCCATTCCGCTACCTGCTTTACCTGTTCGTCTGTCAAATGAGTCTGAGCAGGCATTGCCGGTCCTTCGCGCTTTTTACCCGGCTTACGGATCCAGCCTATTAATCCGTTGATATTGCCTTTGTAAATCTGAGCAGCCTCTTTCATGGCCGGTCCGACAAGCTTTTCATCTACTTGATGACAGGCCACACAGTTGCCGTTAAACACCGTTTCGCCCGGCATATTGATCGCCGTTGCCGGGCCGGCAGCGGGCGGCCTGGCCGCTTCGGTCCGGGCTTCCTGTACCATTTTTTCATAGTCAGCCGTCTTTTGCGCGACCAGCTTACGATGCGGGTCAATCACATTGGAGCGGTAGAGCTGACGGCCTGACCCCATAAACAACACCACGATACCCATTGTAACGGCAATTTTCGGAAAATGCTTTCCAAACTGCGCCTCCTGGGCATTCAGTTCTTTCCACAGCCAGAACAGGGCAAATACCGCAATAGAAGCACCCGTAAGAATGACGCCAAGTACATTCCAGCCCAGTCCCTGCGTAGGTAATGTCATCAGGACAATCGGGCCGACCAGAAACTGAACAACTGAGCCATAGAAGGTCACCGTATACAGATTCAGCCGGATGCGGTAGCGGCTCAGGGCCGGGAATTTCCCCTCGAAATCGAAAGATGACCGCCCGAAATACCACACCAGCAGCAACCCCGAAGCAGCCAGGCAGGCATTCAGGAAATGCAGGTAACGCGGAAAAACGTTTGGTAATGTCAGCGCCGACAGGAACCCTTCTACCACCGACCATTTATCGGGAAACATCATCAGGTTTACGTTGGTCAGAAAAATCAGCGGCACAAACAGAAAGATCGCTACCGAAGTCGCCAGTATACTGATATGCAGCAGTTTATTTTTTTCCAGCCGGTGCCAGAGAAATTTATGCGCATACAACAGCAGAAAGGCAATCGTAACCAGCGGAATGATCATGATCCACATCAATCCGGTCAGGGCGTTGGCTGTATAAAAATAGGTCGTGTAAAGCGTGTTGATAGCCAGCAACGGTGCAATACCCATCACCACTGCCATTGATTTATTTACCGTAATGGTCTGTGCAACTTCGTAGGCCAGTTTATCATAGTCGGGCTTACGAAGGCCCAGTAACTGATAAGCCAGTGTAATGATACTGCCGCCTACCATAAAATTAATAAACAGCATGTGCACCAGAAACATGCTGACCAGCACAACAATCAGAAACCATTCAGGAACAGGCAATGGCAAGGGAATATCCTTCTGCACGATGGTTGGTGCCTGCAATAAAATCTGTATAAACATAAAAATAAGTCGTTTTAGAAAGGTGCCTTCCGGAAACATACGTCCGGAAGGCATTCGGTTAGTTATACGCCAGCGGTTTTGCCGGAGTGGCTTTCTGAAAGCCAAGGCCATCCTGCGCACCCGGAACAGGTTGCGGATAATCCTGCAATGACTTAATAAAAACCGTCAGTGCTTCCAGTTCTTCATCATTGCCGGGGAATGGCGGCATGAAATACCGCGCCGAGTGCATGTTTTTGATGTAGCCCTTCAGCGGCCCGCTTTCCCAGGGTTTTGTGCCGAACATGTTGGTAAACTTAGACGCCAGGGAGTTCACAGCCCCGTTGCTGGTATGGCAGCGGCTACAGGTCAGGATAAATACATCGCGGCCGGCCGCCAGCTGGTTATCGACCGTTATCTCCTTCGTGGCAACAAAATTGGCGTGCTTCAGGACACCGTCCCGTTTCAGGAGCGGATAATCCTCGACCCGGTACCCGTTTGAGTACATGTATTCGCCGATAACATAGGGCTTGCGGATAAACTCGCGCAGCCGTTCAAAATGGCCCATCAGCCCGGCAATCAGCAGAATACTGACGCCGGCCAGCCAGACCGGTGTGGTACGCGGCCGGAAATAGGCCCAGTTCGCCAGCAGAATGACCAGCCCGATGGCTACCGCCACAATGACAATAATTTGCTGATACCAGCTCTGGAACTCAATCGTGCCCATCGCAACCGGCAGATTGCCGGTCAGGTTCTGCGGAATCATGTAGTAATACAGCATGGCTCCGCCGGCCGCAAACGGCCCCCAAACCAGTACCCACTTACTGATCGACCGCAGGGCAACGGCCCGGAACGGCTGATCGTTGCGGGTAAAGATGAGCGTCAGGAAGAGCGCAATCATTCCCCCCATCGTCATCGCCAGCGGTGTCCGGAAAGCCAGTTGCGGCAGATAGAGCGGATTGGTAAACCCGTATAGAAAGGACCGGTTAGTATTCCAGTTGCCCGTATCCATCATAAATGCCAGAATTGACACAATGATGGCCATGGTAATCCAGGAGAAGAAGCTCAGGAACAGGCCGTATTTCACGTGTCTGAACTTCATTGCCATACTGGATTTCAGCTTTTTCCAGGTTAAAAAGTAAAGCAGCATCAAGACCACTTCGGTCACAAAAACGCCCCATTCGACAAACCAGGCGCCGAAAAACACACGGATCAGGCTGGCAATGGATGCAGGATTGATGAGCGCGGCCGAGAACCAGATACCGACGCCGGTCATGGCACCGATGGTTGTCGTAATGATAAAGGCAAAAAATAAAATCCGGTACGCCAGCCGGTCCCACTTTTCGGCCAGTTCAGGTTGGGTAGCCATAAGCCGGAATCCTTTAATTTCGAGCATGGTAACTACCGGCATCAGGCCGACCGCCAGCGCATGGTTGATGACCGCATGCAGCACGGCAATGATGGCAATCATCGCCCGGTTTCCGATGAAATCGAGGTGAAATATGGGAAAATCCATGAATATCTTCTGTTTAGTGATTAAAATCGTAGACAGTATGCTCCGTAACCGGACCACAAACGGGCCGGCCGGGCACGATAACAGCTGCCGGAGCAGTTGCTAAGTCAGTAAATCACTAAGCGAAGCGCGGAGGATGGGGAATTTTCTGAGGAAATTCACTGCCATGCAGCAACAGGTAGCCCACTCCCTGACTCGGAATGACATCATATTGCCGGCAGGGTGGCAGGGTAATAATGAGGGCATCGGCAAACAGGTTAAAGGCACCGCTGGCTGCCGGGCGGTTTTCCTTTTTCTGGGTTGGTTCCTGCCCGAAATCAAGCATGTTAGCCAGCTGTTTATGTACCTTTTGCCGGAACGTTTGTAGCTGTCTTTCCGTTTGGCGGGTCTGCTGACGCAGCAGATACGGATAATCGAGTGACGTAACGAGCAGCAGCCCGATTACACTTTGCATCGCCATCACCCCGACAATAGCCACCACCAGCCACGCCCGTATGCGGCGAAGCCGGGTCTGGCTTAGTTGGGTTATATCGAGACGAAAGCTAAGCATGCTCCAGGGCTATTCCACTTTTGTTAAGCGCATTTTCGTTACAACAAAGATAACAACAGATAGCTTATCGATGGCTGACCAGGCCGAAAACCTTTCAGCTCAGTCAGCCATCGGCAGCATTACTTCCGTTTCCGCCGCCACCAGAGCAAGGCCCCCGTTACCGACAGAAACCCGGGCGTCAGGCCCAGCACGATATAGAGCCATTTTATGGGCCATCCGCCGTAAATACCGACATGCAGCGGATGCACCATCGCCTCGATTTTGGCCGCAACCGGTGCGTCCTCAATCCGCTTAACGGCTTTGAGTTCGCCGGTCTGCCCGTCAATGGCCACGGAATTGCTCTTCCCGAAAATCCCCCAATCGCCCGGACGGCTGCCACGGATCATAAATTTACGTTCGGGTTGGGTAGGCAGTGTCACATACGACACCTCAAGGTCGGGCATCGCCTGACGCGCCTGCACAAGCATACGGTCCAGCGATTGCCGGACAGGTACATTAGGCTTTGCCAGAGTGGTCTCTGTCTGCCAGACACCGGGTTCGAAGGCAAACAGATTCATCCAGAAACCGGTGAAAAAAATGACGGCGTTCAGCAGCAGTGTCCATACCCCGACCACCCGATGCAGATCGGACGATAACGTCCGCCAGTTTTTCCGCTTGATGGCTACCCGGAACGTCAGAACCTTCCAGATAAACTTGCGGTAAATGATCAAGCCGGTAATGATCGATACCAGCATCGTCAGCCCGAAAATGGCTGTCAGCGCGGCGCCGGGCATCCCGCCGTGAAAGGAAAAATGAAACTGAAACAGCCAGGGCATGATCCCCGACCGGAATTCGTCATTGCGGCCTTCGCGCAGCACCGCACCCGTATACGGGTTGAGGGTAAGCATGCCGAGGTCGTACGTATGCAGCTTTCCGTCATTCAGATACAGGCGGAAATTCAGCGCTTCCTCCGGTCCGGCTTCCGGATTGATCCAGGCGATATTATCGAGGCTGGGATACCGTTTTATGATTTGCCCGTAGAGTTCATCCAGCGATCGGCGCGGGCCCGTTGGGTCTACGGTCATTATGTTGCGGTTGAGCCAGTAATCCAGCTCGTCCATGTAAATCAGTGCCGAGCCGCTTACGCCTAACAGCAATAAAAAGATACCGGTTATGAGTCCAAACCAGCTATGCAGCCGGAACGCGATGCGCCCGAGTTTTTTTTTATTCATACGTGCAAACAGAGCAGAACCAGATGCATACAATCTCAGATCCGGCGCAAAAGTACAGACTTCCAGGTAAAAAGAGCGGTTATCTCCCGGAGGCTGTCACCTACAGCAATAGTTACACTTTCAGGCATTTAACTTACTTCTGTAATCCTCTAATAAGTTATAGTACAATATCCCAAAATGGTAAAATTTTATATTCATGCTCAGGTATATTGTAAAATAAAATGGCTTATTTAGCCTGAACACTTCTAACAAACTCTGAGTGTATCATCATTTTTCATCAGTTTATGATACGTAAACGTTTACCGTTACTAACGGCCCTTCTGGCCCTTAGCCTGACTATGTCTTCCCGGGCACAAAACCTGCCTTCGCCCAGGGAACACTTCGGTTTCAACATCGGCGACGATTATCAGTTGGCCAACTACACGCAAACCGAAGCGTACTTTAAAAAACTTGCTGCCTCAGACCGCTCAAAGCTGGTCGACATCGGGATGACGGAAGAAGGTCGCCATCAGTACATGCTTATCGTAACGTCGCCGGAAAACCATAAAAAGCTGGACCGTTATAAGGAGATTTCACAGAAACTTGCCCGTGCCGAAGGCATTTCCGAAGAGCAGGCCCGCGCCCTTGCCGCAGAAGGCAAAGCAGTGGTCTGGATCGACGGTGGTCTGCACGCAACCGAAACCGTGGGTACGCATCAGCTGATCGAAACCATGTGGCAGCTGGTGAGCCGCAAAGACCCCGAAACCCTGCGGATTCTCGACAATGTCATTATCCTTTTCGTACACGCTAACCCCGACGGACAGGAGCTGGTCAGTAACTGGTACATGCGCGAATCAGACCCGAAAAAACGGTCGCTGGAAAACCTGCCGCGTCTGTACGAAAAATACGCCGGTCACGACAACAACCGCGATTTCTTCATGATGAACCTGAAGGAATCGCAGAACATGGGCCGTCAGCTCTTCGTAGAGTGGATTCCGCAGATCATGTATAACCACCACCAGCGCGGTCCGGCCGGTTCGGTTCTGGCAGGCCCGCCTTACCGTGACCCGTTCAACTATGTGTTCGATCCGATGATGATTACGGGCATCGACGCGGTGGGGGCTGCCATGTATAACCGCCTGAATGCCGAAAATAAGCCCGGCTTTACGCGGCTGAACGGGGCAAGCTTCTCGACCTGGTATAACGGTGGCTTGCGCACAACAACCCACTTCCATAACATGATCGGCCTGCTGACCGAAATTATCGGTGGTCCGACGCCGGAAGAGGTGCCGCTGGTGCCACAACGCCTGATCCCGAACGGCAATACACCTTACCCGGTAACGCCGCAGAAATGGCACTACAAACAATCCATTGATTATTCGTTGTCGCTGAACTACTCCGTGCTGGATTATGCCGCCCGTCACCACGACGAGTTGCTGTACAACATCTACCACATGGGTAAAAACTCCATCGACCGTGGCAGCAGCGATTACTGGACCCTGTCGCCGAAACGCGTAGAGGCCATCAATCAGGCCTATCAGGCTGACCAGCGCAAAACGGCCGGGGCCAATGGCGGTGCAAACAGCGGCGCCTCTGATCCGTTCGGCTGGAGCGGCCGGTCGTCGGGTGTACCGGTGAAATATTTTGATCAGGTGCTGAAAGACCCGGCAACCCGCGACCCGCGCGGATTCATCATTCCTGCCGATCAGGCGGACTTCCCGACAGCAGTGAAGTTTATTAACGCCCTGATTAAAACCGGCATCCAGATTCATCAGGCTACTGCCGAATTTACGGTAAACGGCAAAAAATATCCGGCAGGCTCGTATGTGGTCAAAACGGCTCAGGCTTTCCGCCCGCACGTTATTGATATGTTCGAACCGCAGGATCACCCGAATGATTTCCAGTATCAGGGTGGCCCGCCGATCCGGCCATACGATGCCGCCGGCTGGACACTGGCCTACCAGATGGGTGTACAGGTCGACCGCGTGCTGGAGGGCTTCGACGGTCCGTTTAAAGCACTGCCATATGGCGAACTGCAATCACCACAGGGCACTGTCGATGCCTCGGCAAGTGGCGGCTATGTGCTGACCAGCCGGTCGAACAACTCCTTTATTGCCGTCAACGACCTGATTGCGTCAGGGGTTGACGTGTATCGGTTACCGAAAGGAGCGGCCGGTCAGAATAGCGTAGAAGCCGGGGCCTTCTTCGTACCAGCAGGCAGCAAAGCGAAAGCAGCACTCGACAAAGCCGCGAAAGAATTAGGCGTCCGCGTTACGGGCCTGAGCAAAAAGCCAGCCGGCCTCACGAAAGTCAGCCCGATGCGGATTGCGCTCTGGGACAGCTACGGCGGGTCTATGCCGTCGGGTTGGGTACGCTGGATGATGGAGCAATACCACTTCCCGATGAAGGTGGTCTATGCGCAGGACATCGACGCCGGTGACCTGCGGAAGAAGTTCGACGTAATCGTATTTGTTACGCGTGCCATTCCTGCCGTCAGCAGCGGCGCTCCCCGTCCGGGAGGCGGCGAAGGCGAGTTTGGCTTTGGCCGCGAGCCGAAAACCGAAGAAATTCCGGCCGAATTCAGACCATGGATGGGCCGGATCACAGCCGATAAGTCAATCCCGCAGTTGAAGAAGTTCATGGAAGAAGGCGGTAATGTTGTTACTATTGGCAGCAGCACCAACCTGGCCTACCACCTTGGTCTGCCGGTGCGCAATGCCCTTGTCGAAATGACAAACACCGGTCAGGAGCGTCCGCTGCCTGCCGAGAAGTATTACATCCCGGGCAGTATCCTGCGTGTTACACTCGATTCGACGCAACATGCTACCTGGGGTATGGCTACCCAAAGCGACGTTTATTTCGACGCAAGCCCTGTATTTAACCTGGCGCCTGATGCCGTTGCTAAAGGTGACCTGAAGCCGCTGGCGTGGTTTGCCACCAACAAGCCCCTGCGTAGTGGCTGGGCATGGGGACAGGCTTACCTACAGAATGGCGTAACGGCTTTCGAAGCCAAAGTGGGTAACGGTAAGTTATTGGCTTTTGGTCCGGAAATCACCTTCCGCGCCCAATCGCATAACACCTTCAAACTGTTATTTAATCAGTTGCTGGCTACGGGCACTGCTCAATAGACCAATGGCGAGTATAGAAAAAGCCCCGGCGCTGGTCGGGGCTTTTTTTTTGATTTAGTACGCAATAACAACCGGTCATCATCAGGCTTATTGATCATCCTGTTCACTGACAGGGGGGAGAGCCTGTAGAAATGACGAATTTGCTACAACAGCCATCGCAAGTTCTTTCGCACCTGTGCTGTCTTCGGCAAAAAGTAAGAGATCAAAATCGGGTTTCTGTTTGATTATCAAGCTCAAGGCTTGCCCTGATTTAAGCTTACGGCTACGGTTGTTTTTTTGAGCACTATAGGTATATCGGTTACCGACATACCGAACAATGATCAGATAAAGTTGCATAGAAAATGATCATGGTATGCCCGGTTGCTCCCTTTTCAGGAAGACAATAGCATAACTAATCCGGAACAGGCCGGGACCGGGTAATCTCCTTACTTGCTTATTTTATTATGTACAATTCAAACAGGCTTTCCCTGCGTTTTGGCTGTTTAAAGTTATTTAATGCCCTAAAATAGCCAACAAGTATTCACTAAAAACTTACTGTAAGGCCTATTCTTGACTATTTCCAGTGAATCAGTATATATTTGGACACGCACATAACCATTTAGTCACAGTGAAACGCATTATCTCTCCACTCCTGTTAATACTTTTTTCCACCTCTGCCTTTGCACAAGAGCTTTTCCAGGCATTTGAAGTTGATAAAGCGGCGGCACCTCGTGGCGGTCAGGCTATACTGGATTTGTTTCTTCAGACCAACCTGCGTTTTCCGTTAAGAGCAGAAGCCGATCACGTAAGCGGACGTGTTTTTGTGCAGGCAATCGTCGAAACAGACGGTCGTTTATCTAACGTCAGCGTGCTACGAAGTCTGCGCCCGGACTGCGATCAGGAAGCACTGCGGCTCATCAAATCGTTCAATGCCTGGCAACCCGCCGAAAATAACGGTAAGCCTGTCAGACAGCAAATTGCGGTACCGGTTCTGTTTAAATCAGACATTCCGGTTTATATAGGTACCGGCGAGCGCATTGACTTTTATGCCAGCGACGGCAGCAGCGTGCAGGAAGATGCTACCCGTGCCATCATTAAGCGAATTGCGCTTGTGGATAGCACGGGGTTTCCGACCGGCGATATAACGTTTATGGAGAAGGCCGGTAAACGATGGAAAAAGGTACTGACAAGCCGTTACAGACAGACTGAGCACGAAAACGGACCAGCCACGCCTTACGATACAATTCACGGATTCCGGCAGATAGATTTTATCAATGACAGAAAAAGCATTGAAGGGAATAGCTATGGTTTTTACAAGACGGGTGAACTCGCTTTCATGAAGCCTTATGTGCGGAACGACATTAGCGGATCCCTGTACTTTTTTCACCCCAACGGCGTCGTCGCAGAGCGGAGCGTGTATACGCCGACCGAAATTGAGCAGACGTTCTGGTACCCGAATGGACAGATCCGGGCAGTCGAAACCATTCAGCGGATGGCCAATAAATCCGGAAGACTGTATACCGCAGGTCTGGTCAGCCAGTGGGACAGCAATGGCCGGAAACTGGTAACAGATGGTAAGGGTACGGCCGTTTACCACAGCTGGCAGTATAACCCTGCCAGGAAACGCTACACGGTCTTTACCGAGACGGGTAAAGTGGATGACAGCCGTCGGCAGGGTATATGGAAAGGTACTTCACTGGACGGATCATACACGTATCAGGAAACCTACCAGTTCGGGGAAATGATCGACGGCTGGGCCGTTACCACGGGAGAAGATACTGTCCGCTATACCCAGCTGGAAGTGGATCCCGTCTTTGGTAAGGGACAGAAGGACTTAGGCGATTTTCTGATCAAAAATGTCCGCTATCCGGTTAGCCCCGGAAGGGCGGGTACCATCAATGTCGTCAGTAAAGCGATGGTCAGCTTTTTGGTCAATACCGATGGCCGTGTCAGCGACATAGAAGTAATCGGGCCGGCAGCTGCCGGCCTTGAGCAGGAAATGAGGCGACTGGCGAAACAGACCGGTAAAAAATGGACACCGGGCTATCGGCGGGGCAAACCAGTAAACATGAAATATACATTACCGTTTACCTTTAACTTTCGGGGAATTGTGGATGACACTCCACTGGCAAAGCTACCATTCAGTCAGGATTCTGAATGGTAGCCTCCTATCCCGCTATGGCTTAAACTCTATGCCGTCTTTTTCATCAGGCGTTACGCTGACGTTCAGTACGGTTTGTCCCTGGCTGTTTTTTTTCTGCACATAGTAATACGTTTTTCCCTGCTTTTTCAGCTCATCGGCACGGGCATCACGTTTGAAATTGCTGCCGGGTGTGCAGGAGTAAAAGCCACGGTAGTTGCCCGATGTCGGGGTGATTGTAAACGTGTGTGCGTTCTCATCAAACGTTACCGAACCGGTGAAGTAACTGTATGCTTCGGTGCGGCAGTTGTAGCTGGTTGTCGCGTTGATAACATACATGTCAAACTTTCCGTTAGCCTTAAAATCGAAGACCATACCCTGCTCAAAACCTTTGCCGGCATACGTGCCGTTATAATTCCAGAAATCGGTAGCCGAAAACGAGCCGCCATACGTCCACTTCCCCTGTAAACCGGAAGGAATTGCACTCCCGCCCCCGTCAGGGCCCATCGGGTCTGTTGCCGTTTTACAGGCGACAAACGTCATTAACACAGCCAGCAGGCTCAATACCATCTTTTTCATTTTGCGTATTTGTTGGTTTATTTCAACGCAAAGATGGGGTGCCGGCCGGAGCGGCGCAGATGCCCTGTGTCTGAATTGCCGGATTTTACTACTTAACTGGCATGCAGGCTGCCTTAACTGTGTATCACCCGGCCCGATTTAAGTCCTTTCAGGCTTTCAGACTGGTCTATACCGGATTTAATAGTAACTTGCCACCTATCGTTACCCCATAAACCCACCCTCCTCCGGGCAATTTGTATTGCTTATTATGATAGGAAATGAGCTCGATTTTTTCCTGAGTATTGGCTATTTCCGTATGCATCAGGATATTTTCACGTGTCAGTATATTCTGGCCGACGATAAAATCTGCCCTGTTTACTGGCTGCGTATGCGCTTAGAAGACGTTCAGTTTGGCACAAAGCAGGCCCGGATTTTACGACAAAACAGCCATTTTTCCACGATAGTACGTCCGCTGACTATTTCCGATGAGCACGAAGCTCTCTATGCCATCTATCGTAACGCCATCAACTTTGATGCAGCCGCATCAGTCGAAAGTTGTCTGCTCAACGGTGTGGAAGCATCCGTTTTTGATACCTACATTGTGGAAATACGCGACCGTGGCCAGCTGATTGCCGGCGGTATTTTCGACAACGGGAACGACAGCATCGCCGGCATCATGAACTTTTATCATCCCGATTACCGGAAATACAGCTTGGGCAAATACCTGATGATGCAGAAAATATTGTATGCCCAACAGCAGAAAAAGGTCTTTTATTACCCGGGTTATATTGCCACGAACTATACGAAATTCGACTATAAGCTGTTTCCTTGTGAAGCCGCGACCGAAGTGTTTGACGATAACCGTGACCGCTGGCTGCCATTCTCGTGGGAAGCCGTTAACCGGATTCAGGCTGAACGATAATTCGCTTACCGGCAGAATCTCATCCCACTGAGTGGTGTATCGCTTAGAGAGGTGTTGACGGCGATTATGCCAGCCTGTACATACGACGAAAAAAACGGAATCTGAAAGCGGCTTTCAATCGACGCTTTTACGATATCTGCCGCGTCAATGCGGTCAAGCTCAGCGAACATAGGCGTAAACGTTGGTACGATCACAGCCATTTAGCGGCGTAAGTGCAACCAAACGCCGGTGCATCATTAGAGATCGCGGCCCAATGCCTTATTCCAGCATCTAATCTTATTTTCAGGATAATCACGTATGTATCGGAGATTTTTGATCGGGGTCCTTGCCTGTATCAGTTGGTATAACGCCCAAAGTCAGTGGTGTACCGTTGCCAGAGACAGTGCCGGCCAGATTACCACCACTTGCCTGGGGCCGGGCGACAAACTGTTAAGCGAACAGCACTTCCTCGGCAGTGAATACCTCACCTTTCCCATCTGGCAGCCGGGAACCATGCTGCTGGGATCGACCGGCCGCGAAATCCATGGTACCATCTGTTACAATATCTACGCCGGTCAGGTATTTTTCCGGCTCGGCGACGAAGCCCCGCAACAGGTATTTCCGGATGCTTTTACGATAAACGATGAGCGCTACGATAAGCACCTGATCAATGGCAGAGCCGTTTATTGCCAGATACGGTATGCCGGTAAAACAAAACTGCTGGCAGTAGTTAGCTGCCGGCTGGAACCGATTTCCGCTTCTTTTGACAAAACAGGCGGCACATCGCTCTACAAAGCCCGCTATAAGCCCCGGACTACGTATTATCTCCAATCAGGCAACGGGCCGGTTAAACCGGTTGCGCTGAACGGCACGGCGTTGCGTACGGCTTTAGTTGAGCATCCCGACGCCGTAGCGGCCCTTGTTCCCGACGATACCCTCTCATGGGCTAATACCGTAAAGATCCTGAGCGCCTACGATAGCCTGCTGACCGCAACACTACGCTGTCCGCTGGATGCCGATCCGGATTTCCGGCCGATGCTGTACGAGCATATCCGGTATCCTGCTCAACTCTGGAACAAGGGCCTGTATAGCCGGGTGTATATCGGGTTTGACATTGACGCGCAGGGGCAAATCAACCATATCATGCCACTCAGTCCGGGAAATGTCGGGTACGGCTTTATTGCGGCGGTGACGGGCGCGCTTAAGAAACTACCGGCGTTTTCGGCAGCGTATGCCGGGCGTTATGTTCTGCCGGTAGCGTTTACGTATACCAACCTTGCGGTTTCACAAAGCCGGTCTGTTCCGCAAAACCACCTGCCTGCCGAACGTATTGACAACCGCACGATGCTTACCGAGCTTCAGGTACCGATGGTGATCAACAAGCCCGCCCTGGCCGGCGAATCCGCACAGGAGGTTTGGGGCTGGTATAAGTGAGGAGAGAGATATTGAGGGGTGTTGACCGTCTCTGACCCTTGGCTTGTCAGGCAGACACGCTAAACCAATCAGGCCAAAATGCCGGAAAAACAAAAAGCGAGTCATTGCTGACTCGCTTTTCACTTGTGGGAGTTGAGGGATTCGAACCCCCGACCCTCTGCTTGTAAGACATGAACCCTTTTGTTACGGATAAAATTTAATACTTTTTATTATTCTATATATCAGCAACTTACACCAGAAATCAATAATGGATAGTATTGGATAATTGCGGCTATTACTGTACTTTTATGTACACCAAAATGTACACCGCTCTAATATGCCAAGCAACCCACTGCCTTCCGACCGAATGCCTCAGGTTAAAGTCATGCTCTACACCAGCAAAGTGCTGGCCGATGGCTCTCACCCTCTCCGGCTCCGTATTACGAAAGACGGAGGTCGGAAGTATATCTCCTTAGGCGAAAGCTGTGACCTCAAATACTGGGATACTGAAAAAGAAGGCCCGAGGCGAAACCATCCTGAGAGGACAAGATTACAGAGTATAATCAAAAAATGGGAAACAGAATACATTGAGGCTGCCAGGCGACTGCATGATAGTGGACACCCCTTTACCATTGACATGCTGATTGATTCGGTAGTAGAAGCCAGTAAAAAACCACGTAAAGAACGTAAAGGGGCAATGCTGCTGGATTACCTGCAAACAATCATAGATCAGTTGCAGGATGCCAAAAAAACGGGCAATGCGAATGTATACCGGGATACCCGTCGTGTACTGTCAAAGTTTCTTCAGGAAAAAGATTACCCCTTGTCATCGATCAACGTCGCTTTCCTGAATCGACTGGAGACATACCTCCGCTCAGAAGGCTGCGCAGACACTACGTTGAGCGTTTACTTCAGAACATTACGGGCTGCGATGAACCGAGGTATAAGTGAGAAACTAATTCCGGCTGACCTCTACCCATTCAGCCGGCATACTACCCAGCGGGACAAATTCAGTCTTTCAAAGTTTGATACTACCACCAGAAAGCGGGCAATAAGCAAGGATGATATCCGTAAAATAGAGGCTGCTGAGGTAAGTACAGCCAGACAGATACTGGCTAAACACCTGTTTTTATTCAGTTACTATGGTGGCGGTATTAATTACGTTGACATGGCTCAACTGCGATGGCGAAACGTACAGAGTGGCAGGCTCCAGTATGTTCGGCAAAAAACAGGCGGCTTATTTAATCTAAAGCTCTCTCCGGCCGCTATGGCTATTCTGGATTATTACCGGCCTGTCACCTCAACAGATCCGGACGCCTATGTATTTGGCATCCTGGACCGGCAACGGCACCTGACTCCTGTACAGATCAGTAACCGGCTGCATAAAATCAAAGGGCAAGTGAACAGTGACTTAAAAGATATAGGCAAGCTGGCCGGAATTGATGTACCCCTCACTACTTATGTAGCACGCCACTCGTTCGCTACAGCACTGAAGCATTCGGGCGTGTCAACAGCAGTGATCAGCGAGGCCATGGGGCACAAAACAGAGGCTATAACCCAAACATACCTTGCCTCCTTTGAAAATGAAATGATCGACGAGGCTTTTAATAACCTTTAACTACCAGCTCATTATGAAAAAAAGCACGCTGAGAATTAGTCATAAAGATATTCCAAACCATTACAGTGAAGACGAAGACGGGAAAGTGACTCAAAATGATCCAACTGTACAATTAGTACTAATTGACGACCCATCTATATATCAGCCTAATGAGATTCTACAGGAGGACAATCAATTTTCAATGACTGTGAAGGAAATGAATTACTATAATAACTCAGATAATTTCTACGATAAAGATTACAAGAAGTTTGACAATGAAGACTATGAGGACGAAGATTACACACCGTACAACCGGTGGAGCTCCTACAAAATAATACATCAGTACGTTAGAATAAGATGGTTTGAGCAGGAGCATTTTATGCTACAGACGTATGCTTATATCAAAAAACGAATAAGACTATTAGCAAGTCCAATCAATGATACGCTCGCTTTTTTAAGAAGTGAACATAATCGGCTTCTACCTCTTTTTGATGAATTAGGGCCAATGGCTGACCTTGTATTTCATAAAACACATAGCAAATCAGCAGATTTCATTCTCAATAAAGTATGGTATAAACAAGTTCCGGATGAACTCCCATTTGGAGACCATTGGACGCCTGAAGAACTACGAAGAACACCGCAATCGCACTGGAGTGATGATGATGTTTGGAGCTGGGATGAGTTTTGGGCAAAGGCAACGCCAATACTAATAAATTATCATAAGGCTAAAACATACCTTATAATGATACGTTTTTTGCAGCGACTCATTTGGTTATGTGAAGAAAACAAGGTGCTAGGATATAAAGCAATAATGAAAAAAGCTGCCAATATGTATCATCAAGACGCCATTGATAACTACTCATCTCTGCAGCCTCCTTCATATCCAAATATACAGTCCCTAGAACGCCACGTTCCGATATACCACAAAGGCCCTCATGTTAAAGATAGCTCATCAAAGGATGAGAAAGGATTAGATAAAACCCGCGCTGATTCTGTTTTCAATAGCTTAGAAGAAATATTCTCAGACAAGAAGTACATTAATTTAGGTATAGATATTCTTTTGAAAAATAATGGAGATAGGATTCTAATAGATGCCAATGGTAAGTGGCTTAAGAAGAAAGGTGACGTTTCTATTCTTGCTGCATGGCTAGATGAAATGGAATATAAAGGAATGATTAAAAAAGGAATTGACCGAAAGATTATAAGACCCTTATTACAAAACTTTTTTCCTGATTTAGAACTTGGCACTGAGACTCGTCAATTTTCCGAGCCAGCCTCTCAGACTTATCAGCGTTATCGCGGCATTTTTCGTCTTTTGATAGCGCAGAACCTGCATTGATGCAGGTTCTGCAGGTTCTGCAAGATAACTAACCACACTTTTGCCCCATGTTTTACTAAACAAATCAAAACATGGAAGGCCAAGTCATTTTAACAACACCGCAACAGCTAAAACTATTAGTTATAGAAGCAGTTGGTATTGCTCTCAAATGCAGCCAAACGACTACTACAATTACTCCAGCATACAAGGGGGACAGAATAGATTTTGAAGGAATGTGCGAGGAATACTACCCTGGCATTCCGGAATCAACCGTCCGGCAGGATACCGCCCCCTTAGGTCGCACGAAGGTCGGTAAACGCATTCTATTTGACCGAGCTGAAATCGAAGCGCATTTAAAAAGCAAACGCCGGCCATCGTCAAAGGAAATTGATCAACTTGCCGACAGTCAGTTTACTACTAAGCATCAGCGCAAGGGAGGGCGGAAAGCAGCATGAGCCGCCCTCAAATATATGCCAACCCTACACCTAAGCAGCATCAGTTTCAGCTCACCTCAGCCATCTTCGGTGTGATGGCTGTTTATGGACGCAATCCTAAATTTCTTTTCACTGGTGATCAGCCTCAGCATGAGGGGTCTTATTTAAAGTGGCTTGAACAGAACCCGGCGATCGGAATAATTGCTGAGGTCGCTGGCACGACTATCACTATTGAAGTAACAGATCAACGCTCAGGAGAGGTTGAAGTGCCTGATGCCCTTCACTTTTATTGCTACGATTTTGAGACCTTCCGCGCATGGTTTTCAGCTAAGCTAAACAGTTTGAAAGCCAATAAAAAAACACTTGCCAAGCGCCCTGTAATCCGGCCTTCAATTACCCGTTTTCCCCGTAAAAAATAAAGGTACGGCCCCCCCGACCGTACCCCAATAATGTAAACCCAGATGACAGCGATATCCAGTAGCAAAGATACGCAAAATAGCGAAACGGTTCATCAACAATCAGGTGATAATGAGAGGCCTAAATCTTCGATCGTCCACATTGAAGGCGCTATTTCCTTGTTTAAAATTATGGTGCCACCTAAGGATATCAATCCGGAGGACGATTATCCTGTTGACATTCTTTTAAGTGATTTCTTTGAGGGTATTCGGTCTGGTGAGGACTGGAAAAAGATTTCGCAGCGGATTCGGTCAGAGAAAGACGAAAAAAAACAGCGATATCTGAAAAATACTGCACCTTGTGTACGCATCCGCGGGCGTTTTGCTACCCGTAAGGACAATAGTATACTGTCTTATTCTTCGTTCTTTGATGTCGATATCGATGGTCTTGGGCCGCAAACCGACGATATCAAGGAAATGCTTCAGCGTGATCCGTACACCTATGCGATTTTCAAAACGGTTCGCGGTGAAGGGCTTTGTGTCATCATTCGGATAATGCCTCAGCGATGGGACGAAATGTGGGAAGGTATAAAGAGGTATTATCTAAAAACCTATGGCCTTGTTGTTGATAAGTCAACCGGTAATGTTGGTCGAAACAGAGTGATCTCTCACGATCCAACTATTTTCACCAATTACCACGCCCGACTGTTTAAAGAGTACGTGCCGGCTAGTGAAAAAAAGGCGGCACAAAGACCAATTGGTGCTTTTGTTCATACAGGTCGTGATATCGACCATTTAATGGAACAGGTTAGTAAAAACAGCATTGATCTTACCGAAAATTATGATGACTGGTATAAATCCGGTTGGGCGCTTATCTCAGAATACGGCGAAAGCGCCAGGGAATATTTCCACCGTATTAGCCAGTTTCATTCCGAGTACAACCCAGCTGATTGTGACCGGAAGTTCAACTATCTGATCAAGGAGAATCCTCGCAGAATTACGATTGCCTATTTCTATGCACGTTGCAAAGCTGCTGGTCTTGAGTGGATGACCAGCGAAACCAGAAACATCGTACGTCTGGCAGAAATGCGTAAGAAAGGCCATGTGAAGGAGGCTAGCGCCGTTGACGAAATCGTCAAAATGGAAGGCGTCGACCGCGCTGAGGCTGAATCTATTGTAGGTCAGGTTTACAGGGCTAAAGAAAGCTTTGATACGGGTGATTGTCTACTTGATCAACTCGAGCTGTTCTTGAAAACCAATTACCCCATCCGTTACAATGAGATCCGGCGCGACTTTGAAGACGATGACGGTAAACCACTTGAAGACCATCATTACTACGCCATGTATCTACACGCGAAGAAGGTACTTGGAGATAAAATCCGGTATGAGGATATGTTTAAAATGATCCATAGTCGAACCCTTTACCCCGTGTTTCATCCGTTTTTATCCTTTTTTCAGCATCATAGAGGAATGAAACCTGTTGGTGTAATTAAAGCCCTTGCTGATACGATTGACTCTGATACATGCTTTGCCGGCAATGCGTCTAACCCCGATTACGTATATACCTTTTTGCGGAAATGGCTGGTAGGTATTGTCGGCTCAATTTTTGGCGAACCGTGCGATCTGGTACCCGTACTGACCGGAGCCGATGGGATTGGCAAAACGTGGTTTTTCCGTTATATGCTCCCAGAGGAATGGAAACCCTATTTTTTAGAGTCCAAATGGATGCCGGGCAAGGATGAGGAAGTAGATATGTGTAAAAACTTAATCGCCTTTAATGATGAATTTAAGGGGCGTGACTCAAAAGATATGGAATACTTTAAAGCACTTACGTCAAAGGAGTTTTTTAGCGTGAGAGAGGTATACACCCGCAAGTCAGTCAAGCTCCGTCGCCTGGCGGTTCTGTGTGCAACCAGTAACCATAAAGGCGTAATTAATGAGCCTGAATTCAACCGGCGTATCATCCCGATTAATGTGATCAGTATCGACCATAAGGCTTACAATGCAATTGATAAAACAGACTTGATCATGGAAGCATATCATGCATATCAGGCAGGTGAGCGCCCTACCCTTACAAAAGAGCAGCGAAAAATGCTGAATGATCATACAGAAGAATTTCAGAACAAGTCAGTTGAACGGCAACTCATTGAACGCTTCATGTCTGTTCCCAAAGGCAATGGAGGAGAGATTATCCAGTTCATGAGCACTATCGAAATATTAAAAACACTTGAAGTCCAGATTAATAACCGTAAGCTTGATGACCGCAAATTAGGCAGAGAGCTTCAGGCGTGCGGATTTATCAGGAAGCAAAAGCGTAATCCTAATGTGTCAAACAGACGTGAATGGGGCTATGATGTCGTTTGGCAGGAATAGCCTCACTCTTGTCACCAGTAATGTCACCAGTAAAAAAGCATAAATGGTGACACATACTGATCTATTTATCAGACCTTTATCTATCTGTCACCATTGTCACCATTAAAAGGTAAATAAATAACGGGAATGCTCTTTTCTTTTTTTCTTAAGTAAATAATAGTTACAACCATAAGTAACCGCTATTTACTTATTCAAATAAAAAAGAATGTATTTGCTGGTATTTTTAGACCGTTGCAGTGGTGACACAAAATTCCAGGCCTAACAAACTGAATTATATGCCATTACGCAAAAACATCAATGGTGACAAAAAAGGCATTTTAATGGTGACAGAGATGCAGGCGGCTATTTAATCACTTCATAAAAAGAAAAATCAACCATGGGTAGGCTAGCATCTATAGCTGACGAAAGATTTACAAAACCTTACAAAACCTTACCTTTTAGCTTATGACAGTAAAACAAAAACGTTTTGTAGAAGAATACCTGATCGATTTTAACGGTGCAGCGGCGGCCAGACGGGCCGGCTACAGTGAGAGCACTGCCCGTCAAACTGCATATGGACTACTCCAGGAAAATGAAGAGGTAAAGGCTGCTATTCAGAAGGCGCTTGACGAGCAGGCTATGAGCAAGGGGGAAGCTATGCGGCGACTGACTGACATTGCCCAGACACGGTTAAACGACTATTTCATTGTCCGGCAGGTAAAGCAGGTCACGAAAGTTGAAAAGCCACTGGCTGAAGTCATTGCCACTCTGGAAACCAAAGTCGTTTTTGAGGATAAATATGCTGCAGCTGCTGAATTGTCTGAAAACGAGCAAAAAGCGCATGAGTCAGCCCAGACGCAGCGACGGAGAGAAATCATCCGTCTGCAGCTGGAGCTACAAGAAAATCCAGACGCAACACGCATGGTCGATGGCCCAACAGAGATCGTGGAAGAAGTGGTTCTTGATCTGCCAAAGCTGGTAAAGGACAAAAGGAATGGCCTGATCAAGACCTTCAAGTATAATGAGTTCGGACCGGTTGTCGAAGGTTATCCGGTGGACGCTGCTCTTGACAAGATCCTTCATATCCACGGAGCCTACAAGACCAAAATTGATTTGAGCACGCTCAGCGATGAGCAAGCTGATGCCCTGCTGGATAAAGCAATTGCGAAACTTAATTAAAACCGTCGGTAGTACCGACAGAACCATAAGAGCTATGACACGTGCAGAAAAGATCGCCTTACTATCCAGGGTGATGGAAGGCAATACAGAAGAATTGAAGAAGATCAGGGCTACCCTTGGCCGCCGATTCACCGCAGAAGAACGGGAGGAGCAAAAGCAGTATATAGAAACGATACAGCCAGGTACCGTCACAGATGCCGCCGTACGTAGTTTCTTTGGCGATTATGACCGGAGTGATGTACCAGGTGCCTTTTGTTACAAGCTGCCGAACGGTATGAAGCTATGGTTTACATAAGCGCGGCCGGTAATGGACAAGATTGGCAAAACCATGCGAAAAATCGAACTCCTCAGACTTGCCGAGGAAATGAGAAGTGTCACCGATGCCTGTAAGGTTATGGGTTATAGCCGGCCGAGTTACTACCGCTTCAAAAAGCTATTCGATAAAGGTGGCTCCGAAGCACTGGCAGAGAGTACCCGCCGGAAGGCAATAGTCAAAAACAGGGTTGACGCTTCTATAGAGAAAGCAGTGTTGTCCCTATCATTGGATTTTCCATCATTCGGCCCGAAACGGATCAGCAAAGAACTGCAGAAGATGGGTATAATTGTTTCGGCTACCGGAGTAAGAGGCATCTGGCTGAGAAACCAGATAGCCACGATTTCTCAGCGGAAAGCGGCGCAAACAAAAATCAGCTAACTACCTGTTTTACAGACAAAAAATGTAAAATAAACTTTAGATTTCCGAGAATAATTCGTATATTTAAATGCCTGATTTAAGCAGGTTTTAGCTGTCCCAGCTTTAACGGGAAAACTTCTAGCGAGTCTTGGCTTTATATAGACATTGGCCGTCCCAGCCTTACCGGGAACTTCTAGCGTCCCTCGGCTTCATTGAGGTACTTGGCTTCTCCTCAGCCGTACAGAGGTCTTTGGCTTCCTCAGCCGCACAGAGGATCAATCACTATAACAACGTAGTTATGGGTATGACCGTACATCCAAAAAAGGATGCTGCTGTCGGTGTGCGCAGCCTTGTTGTCAAAAGGCTGGCCCCTGACAAGTATCGCTATTTCTTTCAGTTTCAAAACCTATCTGATCAGTCCGCTGAAGTGCGGATCCGTATCCGGATTTATCCGCGGTTTTTCCGGCTCCTCTGCGGCTGGACAACGTTCCGGTTAACCTTACCGGCTTATGGCTTTGGTACCGGCTCCATCGATTTGCCTTACCTCTACAAACAACCGCGGTTTCAGTGGAAAACGTCTTCGGAGACCGGTAGCGGGATTATCACTGACGTTCGGGAAGATCTGTCACTAATGACACACAATGTATCATAACACGCTGATATCTGTTAAACATGGCTCAATCACTTACAATAGAAACGTATCCCAACTGGGTTAATTTAGGACAATGGATTAACCAGGGGCTTGAGAAAGCTGCGTACCGGCCGGCCGGGTCCATCGACGGTCGTAAGACAATCCTGTATCAGAAGCGTCGGGATCTGGACCCCAACACTATCATTGGTCGTGGCGGTATTGTGGCGCTTGGTAATCCCAGCTCAGAACTGGCAGCCAACAAAGCGTTTCTGTGGGTTACCGGATCAACGATTATGTCTGTAATTGGTGGTTCGGGATGGACGTCTGGTAGCGGAACATTTGCACAGGGAGAGTACTGTGCGCAGGCGTTAGGCATGGGGCCGAACGGATTAGGTTACGGCTTTGAGGGGTATGAGTTTGCGCAGGAAGGACCGCTTACTGATCCCAATCCTCCAATCTGCCTGTATGACGATCACCCCTTTGCTCAGGGTTTCTATACAAAGCGTAAGCAGATGTATGCCAGCGCTGGACGGAGCCTCCCTACATCAGGGGGCAACTATGGGAGCTTTGATATGTACAACCGTGTCATGAACACAGGGTTTCGGGTTGACGGAACACCGGTAAGTCCTACGCATAGTCACTTCAAGGATTATTACATTGACAAGGACCATGCCCGAACCTGCTGCAGTTACTTAGTGGCCGGCCGTGACAGTATTTACGACGCGAACGTGCGGTACTATCCGACAAACTTCGATTATGCCCGTGATTTTTATACGGTCCTGCATGCGATGGAGGTCATGAAGAAAGGGAGTAATGGAAAAGTATACCTGCACATCTGGCCGCTGATCGAGCAGGTGAGCAAAGATGATAACGGTAATCACACTTTGCACATCAATCACAATTACGAACGGCAACTGCTTTCACCGAGAGGACGCTATGTTACAGGCGAACATCCCATGATTGATTTCGACTTTAATGTGGCCATTAATTTGTTTGCAGGATATATGGACGGAGATGGCGTTCTGGGTTGGGATAACCCCCAACTATTCAGCACGGATATTAACAAAGTGACTCCACCTAACCCTCATCCAACGCCTGACCGGGCTGCTTACTCTGAATGGTTCCCTGAGATTGCCGGAACCCCTGCTCCGGTTGGGGGCACGTCGGGTATGTCAGATAATGAAAGAATTGCCTATGGCTATCCCGAATTGCCGCTTACACACCAGGATGCAATTTTAGTGGCCGAACACCTGAAACAGAGCATGAGCCAGACAGCCGGTGAGTCGTTCGTACATCTGCCATACACCGTTACAGCACAGGCTTTCGGCTTTGGGGCTACATTTACTCCGGTTAATATTTCACGTTCTGTTCAGTTCGACGGCTCAACCTTGCTTCATGATGCAGCGGCCAATGATAGTTACTGGGACCCTTCCGGCCGAAGAGGCAGAGGTGTATTAAAAGGCCGCATTAAACGCGCAGGAGGCACTACCTATTTCAGTGGTGCATACTTCGACCCGTCACTTACCAAAAGTCAGAGAGAGCGCATTACTCCTGTCATAGATGGGTATTCAATAGGCGAAATCACCGTACAGGGTGGTAAGGTAACCGTGTTCAATGGCCAGTTATAACATGTCTTCAAACTGATTAACCCATGGAAGCTCCTACACAACTATACCCCCTTGTCCTGGATCCGGCTCTAGTGAGATCCTTTGAAGCGAATGGCCGGACGTATCACGTAGAATCGCACTGCGCACTGAGTGTAACACGAGACCGGTTTCTGGAACGCTTTACCCTGTGGGCTGCTTTTTCGCGTTCCGGTGACTCCTTCCGGAAAGAGCTCAGAAAAGCGTACGACTCACTCAACGCCGGCAGGATGGCAGATGCCGTTGTGCACATCGACAATCTCCTGCGGGGAAGCATTGAGGCCGAGACCAAAAACCATCCGGTGTTGTACATCTGTACCCTCTTCATCAATAGTTCCGACGAGGACCGGGCAGAGTTCAGCATGGAACTGGCGGAAGAGAAGATACGGGATTGGTCCCGCATCGGGCGTGAGTTTTTTTTTACCTTGGCGACAAGCTTTCTGCAAAGTATTGGCGACGACTTGAACAAAGCCACCCGGACCTTTTCCGCCCTTCCGCTGGTGGATCTGTCGCTCAAAAGCTGATTCCGGTATCACGTCAGGCCATCGACCGAGACAAATACTGGATAACACTCCTCAACAGTCTGGCCGATGGCCGGCCGGAGGGCCTGGCTGCCCTTGGCCGGATGGATACCGTTGATTTCTGGCACTTCTACAATGCACAACGAGACCGCATGGCTGCTGAGGCCGCTACCTACAACAAATCATGAACGAACTAACCACCCGGTATAACCTCGACTTCGGAGATACCTTTGACAATCTGGAAAAGCTTGGCGGCTCGATGGCGGCTATTGCCACTGTTGCCGATAAGAACCGCCGTGTTAATCCCTTTGCCGATTACAACAAAAAGGCAGCGGACTTTAATGATGTTCTGGCTCAGCAGGTGAAAGCCATTCAGCTTAATCAGGCACGTTTATTTTCCATGCGTGCTGAACTGCAAAACGTACAGCAGGAATATGCGGGCCTTGTCCGGCGGCAGAAAGAGTTTATTGATGCCGGCCGTTACAAGGAACTGGAAGAAAAGCTCCGGATTGTTGAAGCCCGTCTGGCTGAGATCAACAAAAAAATGGGTGACTCGTCCGACGGAGTCGCCAAAGTCAAAAAGGGCTCTTCCGACCTTGATGGCACGTGGAGCAAAATGAAGTCAACGGTGGTGCAGGCCTTCGCGGTTGACCGCATTCTTGAGGTTGGTAAGGCCATTGTTGAGACCACAGCCAAATTTGAGAAATATGAGGCCGTTCTGACCAATGCACTCGGTAGCCGTTCGGGAGCCCAGGACGGCCTTCGCATGCTGGCTGAGTACGCGGCTCAAACACCGTATTCGGTCGATGAGCTCACAAGTTCATTTATTAAGTTCGTCAACCGGGGCTTAACTCCTACTAAAGAGCAGTTAACCAATATCGGTGATCTGGCTGCCAGTCAGGGTAAATCGTTTGATCAGCTGACTGAAGCCATTTTAGATGCCCAGTCCGGAGAGTTCGAACGGCTGAAGGAATTCGGTATCCGTGCATCTAAGTCAGGCGACCAGGTTACCCTCAGCTTTAAAGGCGTTGAAAAGACGGTAAAAGCCTCTAATGAGGCCATTACGGAAGCTGTTTTAGGATTTGGTAAGCTGAATGGCGTTGCCGGCTCCACGGCTGTCATTAGCGAAACACTGGAAGGAGCCATGTCCAACTTCGGCGATCAGGTTGACCGGTTAGAAGTCGGCATCGGTAGTTCGCGTTTAGGAGGAGCCTTTAAAATGCTGGTCCTGGAAGCCGGCAAACTGGTTGGTGTATTCACCGATCTGATTGCCAAATCTCCGGCCGAAAGCCTGCGTGATCAGCAGAGTGAAATCAATGGTCTGGTTGGCGCCATCGCCATGGCCAACGACAATGAAGCGGTCAGGCTTAACCTCATCCAGCAACTCAGTGCTAAATACCCTGAATTCCTTGGGCAGCTCAATGCGGAATCAGTGAGCAACGATATTCTGGCTCAGCGGCTGGCTGAGGTAAATGCCCAGTATGAAAAGAAGATCCGTATCGCCCTGGGTCAGGAAAAGATTACGAAAGTACAGGATGAATTAACGGCCTCGATACGTGGCCAGTCCAAGGCGCTGGCAGATCTGGCTCTGGCATCAGGTAAATCCATCACGGAGCTGGAGCGCATGGATGCCGCTCAGCGGTTGAATCTGGCCAAACGACTTGCCAGCGGTCAGCAGCCGATTTCTCAGGCGGCCAGAGACAAGAATATAACCGCGGACTACTTCGATATCACCGTCGACATGCTGGAACGCTATGGCTCCAGACAGGCCGGCTTACAGAAAGAATTGAACGGGCTGTTAGGTGAACAGGCCCAGCGGCAGGCTGATTTGACCAAAACGACGGTTGAGGGCTACCAAAAGGACATTGCTCAGATGAAGGAAAAGATCCGTCTGAAGCAGATCGATAAAAAGCTGGGGGAAGAAGAGATCAAACGTCTTGAAGCGCTGATCCGTCGGGAACAGGGAATTGCCGCCACTCCGCCGGCGACAAAAACCACAAGCGGTACCAAAAAGAAAGGCAAAACCGATGCCGAAAAGGCAGCCGACGAAGAAAAAGCAGCTCTGCTTAAAGTAGCAGAGGATTACCTGCAGGAATATCAGGCACTCGAAGACCGGTACGGCAAAGCAAAGCTTGAATCCATGCAGAAGGATTCGGCTGAGTATATCAAAGAAAAAGCCCGACACGATGAAGATGAAATCAGACAGGCCAGGGATAAATACGAGAGGCTGCTACAGCTGGCCCGTTCTAATAAAACGGCTGTTGTCGACGGCAAGCGTGTAGTTGTTCCGGACACAAGCCTTAAGCTGGAAGATCTGGATAAAGAGGCTTCCGATAAGTTTGCCTTCCTGTTGAAGCAGGTCCGGACTAAATCGGCCGATGATCTGCAACGACTGGAAATTGACAACCGGATTAAAATGCTGGGGCTTGAGCGTAAGTACAATGAACTCGAGCTAGCCGAAGCCGAAAAGAAGTGGGATGAGATGATCCGGCTGGAAAAAAAAGAAAGCGAGAAACAGCGTCTCATCCGCCTCAAAAACAAAGAACTGGACCGCATTCTGCTGGGTCAATCCATTGATCAGGTTCGCGGTCAGGAAACCGCTCAGATTGCATTCTATGGCCAGCAGCGCTTCGAAAATCAGCTTCGGTCCGAAAACCCGAATGACTCGTACCTGGAAATTGAACGTAAACGGCAGGAAGCTATCCTTAAATCCCGTATCGAGTTTAACGAACGGCTGCTCAAACTGCTCAAAGATCAGAGCGAGTCAGAAAACGCTGTGCTCATCTCCCAGACGCAGGAGCTGGTTGACGGCCTCAGCAAACAGCTGGCCGAGATAAAAACGGCACCGATCGCAACCAACATCTGGGATGCCGTTATCCCGTTTAAGAATAAGGAGCAGGCCGATGCCTTCAAGGAGTCGATGAAGCTGATCGGTGAATCGATCATGTCCACCACGCAATCACTGATTGAGCAATCCAACCAGCGGATACAATCACTGGATAATGAAATTTCGGCCAAGGAAAAACAGGTTGACGAAGAAACACAGCGGCAGAAGGAAGGCGCAGCCAACAATCTGTCTATCCGTCGGGCGGAACTGGAAGATCTGAAACGGCAGAAAGCCGAAGAGGAACAGATACGCCGGAAAGCGACACAGGTTCAACAGGCGCTGGATCTGGCATCAATGGTCAGCAGCCAGGCGTTAGTTGCCCAGAAGTCAATTGAAACGGTGGTAAATGCGATGGCCGAACAAAGTAAGCTCGGGCCAATCGTCGGTGTTGTAGCGGCCATTGCGGCAGCGGCCACCATCCTTGGTACCATTCTTTCGGTTCGTGCCAAAGTAAAGGCCATGTCCAAAATGCGGACTGGTGGTAAGCTTCGGGGACCAGCCCACGAGTTTGGCGGTATTCGCGGCACCGGTGCTTTTGACGACATCGAAGTAGAGGGGGATGAATATGTGGTCAACCGCAGGAGTACCAAAAAGCATGAGGATCTGATCGAGCAGATCAATGCCGACGATCCGGCCGGTATCGCACGTGTAGCGGCCCGTTACACCGGCCGGCCGATGATCCGTCAGCCGGAATTCCCGCAAACCGTGCTGAGGCAGATGGAAGAACATACTGTGGCCAGAGCACATGCGCAACAGAATCTGAACCGGCTGGAACACCATCTGATTGCACTGACCGGTCAGCAGGAGGCCACCAACAACCGGTTAGCGGCCATTGAGCGGAATACGGGCAAACACATCACCGGTACGGCTGACGGCCGGATCTACATTGAAGAGGGCAATAAAACGACAATCATAAAACTATAGTTATGGACACTAAACTTCGTGACGAAATGCTGGCAGAGATAAAAGAACGTAATCCGGCTGCATTGACTTGTTTTCATACCCTTTCGGATTCGGGATGGCCACGATGGAGAGAGCCGACAGACAAAGAGGTTCTGGAGTTATATACAAACAAGTATGATCTACTTGAGTGGACTCAGGAGTATAGCCGGTATCGGAGCGAACTGGTAAAATGGCTTTTCAGGCCTTATCTACCAAAGCCGGAAAGACCTGGAATTCCGGACTTATATTACAAGGCCAAAGGGCTATTGATGAGCCCTGACAATCCGGATACGGGGGAATCGCTTTGCAGGCAGGTCATTGACTTAAAACTGACCCTGCTTGAGTCGGGGGTCAAAAACGAGTACTATGAAATCCGGCTCAACAATCCGGCCTCAACCCTTGAGAGACTTGTTCTGAAGGCCGATAATCTTGGGCAGCAGGTTGATGCCATCCAAAACAGTTTCAAACCGGATAGCCGCCTCAACTAATCTGTAATCTATTCAACATAACACCCTGCTTTTTGGGCAGGGTGTTATTGATTTACTTAGCAGGGGCAGGGAAACACGCAGTCGTTTCTATACTGGAACCATCACCCAGGCAACATATACTCGCATAATCTTGAATGGTAAGGCGATCATTAAATATCGTCATCGATTTTTTCAGTCCTATTTCCTTTGGATCCAGTCCGCTCTTCTCTGCGATTATAGCTTTCAAATCCCCTATTGTATCGTCAGGACTTGCTTTTGGACTTTTCGCCCCTTACGGTCGTTGATAATTATTTCTATCAATGGCATATGATTAATTGTTTAAGTTGAAGAGCCAAAAGTAGAAAGGCCGACAAAGATCTGCTTAAAAATCGGTACCAGGATCCTGCCAATTGTTGCCTTAAGGCTGATTGATACTTACATACAACCATCAAAAAAGCCCTGCCGGAACCGACAGGGCTTTCCCATTTTATATCCACACCATTTTGTACAGTTACCTGTACACTTGTAATACAAAAGTATGACTAATCCTTAATAACCAATTGACCTTTTCTATCTTTCTCAAGATCCGGACGCCGGCGCATGGCTTCACGGTCAGTGATGGCGGAGTATAAATGGCGGTCTTTGGTTCGAATCCAAACGGGACAAATATCATTGCTGATAATCAGCATTTTACATGCTTTCGTTTTTTACGGTATCAAAAGAGTATCAAAACGCTGTTTTTGCCGTCAACTCTGCCACCCTTACGGATGATCGGTTAAGCTCGGAATGTAGTATAGGAGTATAACGTGTCGATTAGGATGGGGTTTGATAAACATGTTTTCTGGACATGTTTATTGAATGTACATGAAGCTGAGACGTATCGATGCAAGAGGAGTTTCATAAACATGTCTATTCTTGCCAAATAGCAGTTTGGACAACAGGTAAAGGAGATGGGCTCTTGTGAGTAGAAAGTTTGTATCTAGTTATAGGCTTGATTCTTGAAGGATGTGGTAATTGAGCTTGTACTGTTTTGGGAATCCTAGATTAATCGTGTAGTTTGTGCGAAACAAGTTTACTACAATATGCTCCGCACAAAACGAAAAGATCTTACAAGATACTGGAAATCAATTCTATATGATGTTTCATGGACATTTTTTTAACAGGTCCTAGATTAGGGAAATGTTGACGCGCATGTAAATATTCAAATTCGCGTATCCCTAATGTTTGAGATGCCATTCCGCGCGAATTGACAAAGTTGATGAGATGAGATAAGGCTTCGCTAAACTTACCTGCAATGTTCGCTCGAGTTCGGGAGTTAACATCTGATAAAAAATGGGCGACATGCAAATCCTCACCATCTAAGTAAGTTAAGTGTATTGCAATAACTGACGGTATCCCCCCCTTGTCTGTGTAATCATCACCAATGGTCAAAAAATCTCCAAAACCTTGGAAGTTGAGATCATCATACACATTGTGAAGATCAGAAAACATGTCAGTTTCGCTGTAATCTGCATTAGTGTTTTCTTTTGAAAATCCATCCCTCAATAGTACTTTAGGGATGGACGTGAAGATGGCGCGGTAAGCTGCACTGGTTTTGTTTTCATGGAATACATTATAAACTATATTAGAGGAATTACTAATAAGGCTCTTTAATGCAGTTGTATCCCTGAAGTGACCCTTGTGAATAAATACTTTCGTATGATCTGGGTACTGTTGGAGGTATTCGTCAATCTCTTCAACCGTTGTGATTGAGGTTATGATTATCCCTAAATGATAGTTTGTGTACCCATTGAGTGAACTGTCGATGAGTTGATGACTAATAAAGTGTCCACCTGATGGGCCTTGTAGGTCACCTACTGTAGGATTAATAATGAGAATAAACGGGATATTGGGGTGGTCCTGTTTGGCCGGACACTT
>NZ_MORL01000050.1:0-2341 GCF_001870735.1 Arsenicibacter rosenii
GATTTAGAAGGCAGCCGGTTCGTTTTATCGAAGAAAATATTCCAGCCATTTTGAGAAACAAGATCTCTCTTGCCAATAGTCATTACAAAAGCAGGATCCAGGGAGTGGGCGATTTCATGAAACTGCCCTTGCCGGGTGAGCTGTAAGCTTTGAAAAAGCGGTTCCCGATCATCCAGATTTAACCGGATCAGCCCCTTTTCTTTGCCATGTGCCGGCCAGTCAACAGAAACAGTGTTTCCGTGTTTAACGACATGTACGCTACCGGCTTTTTGAAAGTTAGTCAGGTCAACTGATTTTTGAGCCGGCAAGCCATGCGTATAAAGTAAACATACCACGAAAACGAAGTAAACAGGTTGGATAATACGCATACAGGAATGAAAAAGTGTATTGGATAAAAGTTGCTTTCAAAGTAGATAAGCAGCAAACGAAGTCTTTTTTACCTATTCGTATACAAACAAGATTATGCTACGAGAAGAACAAAAGAATCAGTTCAATAAAGGCCACCTAAAAATGATCATGAAGGCACTGATGATCCAGAGTGTTGCAACACTGGTATCGTTCTACGCCCTGGCACAGAAACCAGTCCGGTTTTATGTCGGATCACTGACTCCGGGGCCAACATCATTAATCTCGTTAGTTGAGCTTGATGGAAAAAGCGGGGTCATTACCAGCCTCGATACCTTTAATTATTGCAAGGGGCCGGGTTACATTGCGCTTTCACAGGATAAAAAAATACTGTATGCGGCCACGCAAAGCAGTGAGCTAAAGTCATTCTCAATCGCACAAACCGGTAAATTGACACCGATCAGCAGCCAGGCATCCGGAGGAGTTAATCCATGCCATGTCGCTATTCATCCGGCTGGTATGCTGGCTTTGCTGGCGCATTATACGAGTGGAAGCCTGTCTGTATTGCCCATCAGGGAGGGTAAGATTTTAGAAGCGACTTATACCGAGCAGTATACCGGCGACGGACCGAACAAGCCCCGTCAGGATAAGGCACATGCTCATTGTTCGGCCTTTACGCCCGACGGGAAGTATGCCTTCGTAACCGATTTAGGAACTGACCGGATTATGAACTATGCAGTAGACGCAACCCGGAATAGCATCCGGGCAAATCCTGAACAGGCCTACTTTAAAACAAAAGCCGGTGTAGGGCCGAGGCATATGGCTATGCATCCTTCGGGTAAGTATATGTATGTCATCAATGAGCTGGATGCGAGTGTTACCACACTGGCTATTACGAAAAAAGGAGTACTACAGGAGTTGCAGACGTTACCGAGTTTACCGTCTTCTTTTTCCGGAGTTAATACAGCAGCAGCCATTCGGCTACATCCTGGTGGAAAGTTTCTTTACGTATCTAACCGGGGGTATAACGGGATAACTGCTTTTAAAATTACCGCAAATGGACGACTGGAACAGATCGATTCTAAAACAGAAAGCATTGACACTCCACGTGACTTTAATATTGATCCATCCGGAAAGTATATGTTGGTGGCGAATATGGGTAATGACAGTATTAGTTTATTTGAATTGAATTCTGAAACAGGATTGATGACTTATAAATCAAAAGGAATACGTATATCAAAACCGACCTGTATTGTATTTTTATAACAGCCATCAGAAAGTCAGCTTTTTATGAGAAATTAAGGAGGTGAGTTAACCAGAGAAATGCAGAAATCAGCGTTATTTACATATGTGTTTTTACGTAATAATAGTCTGATTTTACAAAAAGTGTGTTGGTTGCGCTTGCAGGCAAAGTGACTATGAGAATGCATTTACAAGGCAATGAAGCCAGAATTACTAAAATAATAATAGACTGAATATGCGTAATGGTTTACAAAAGCAGATAATGTTGTATAGAAGTATAATATTAGTATATGAATTGATAAAAGCCCGATTCTTTAAGAGCCGGGCTTTTTTTTGTAGTTTGCAGTCGATCAAGCTTACTGCTTGCTTATTTATGTACATTGATAAGAAACGCCCGGACAAATTGAACCGGGCGTTTTTACTTTTAACTACATTGGGACGGTTAATGACGAGGATTGTCACAAATGATTTAACCGTATTGGTGCAATATCAAACAGAAAAATTCAGGCTGTCATTATCATACGGACAGAAAATAAACCTGAATGGCAATAGAATGTTTAACCTACATCAATAAAGAAATGAAAGATGATATATGAATAGGTAATTAAAAAAAAGTTGCGTTTAAAGCCAACAGGATATTGTGTTGAGAGCGGCTATAAAGGTAGGAATAATTGAAAGGTAGCGCCTTGACCAACAGAACTGACGGCAGATATAGCGCCGCCATGGTTTGTGATGACGCGTTCACAAATGGCAA
>NZ_MORL01000050.1:2346-7541 GCF_001870735.1 Arsenicibacter rosenii
CCGTGAAGTCGTTGAAAAACCTGCAAAATACGATCAAGGTGTTTCTCGTCAAACCCGATCCCATTGTCCTCAATATCAATTCGGTAGTAGCGTTCAGCCGGTCTGGCTGGTTTAACGTGAGGTGGCAATACGGCCGCCTCTACCGTATGAACACTTATTTTAATAAACGGGGGAGTTCCGTTCTTAGTAAATTTTAGCGAGTTACCTATCAGGTTTTGAAAAACCTGTTCGAGTTGAGAAAATTCTCCGTTAATGACCGGCAACGGATTTAGCTCAATAGTGGCATTTGTTTCTTTGACCGGGATTTCAAAAGTAGATAATACCCGATTAACAACTACATTAAGATCAACCGGTATAACCCGCTGGTGCTGAGATGAAATGGTGGCGAAATTCAGCAGATCTCTGATCAGTGTAGACATCCGGCCGGCTGATTGC
Organism: Arsenicibacter rosenii; assembly: GCF_001870735.1. Classification (GTDB taxonomy): domain Bacteria; phylum Bacteroidota; class Bacteroidia; order Cytophagales; family Spirosomataceae; genus Arsenicibacter; species Arsenicibacter rosenii. The sequence continues at coordinate 2,782 of NZ_MORL01000050.1, forward strand.
TGCATCCGGTCTATATACAGCTGACATTCCTGAGAGAGTCCGGTTTTCTGCATGAGCAGTAAACTGCCGAACTGCTGAATCTTGCGGAGGGGCTCCTGTAAATCATGTGAGGCAACGTACGCAAATTGCTGTAGATTTTCGTTGGACTGATGTAAAAGTATATTCGATTCCTGAAGCTCTTCATTGATAGCGGCGTACTCCTCATTGGCAGCCATCAACTCCTGGTTAATCCGGGCGAGTTCTTCTGTACGGAGTTGAACTTTCTGCTCAAGTTCAAGGGATAACCGGCGATAACGGTCTTCACTTTCCTGAATCCGTTTGCGGGTAAGCATCAGTTGCGTAACATCCGTTGCGACAACAATAACGCCCGTTATCTGATTATCAATGTCAAAAAACGGCTGATAGATAAAATTGACATAAATCGTTTCTAAGGCCTTATTCCTGACCAGATGGACAGCAAGCTCACTGGCGGAAAACGGAACACCGGTATTGATAACCTCATACAATAAGTGGTCAAAGCCTTGTCCGTTCAGTTCCGGTAAGGCCTCTAGCAATGGTTTGTTAATGAGCTGAGCAGGCAAACGGCCAACCAGTTCGCTGTAAAACGAATTCGCCATCCGGAACGTGAGGTCCTCTTTACTAATGACAGCTACAGCAACGGGGGCCTGTTCAAAGAACGACAGCATTTCCTGCCGGGATTTTTCCAGTTTCTCACGGGCCAGTACAGCCTGTGTGGTTTCTGTACAGGTAACGAGTATACCATTGACGCTCCCATCGTCGTCGGTTAAGGGACTGAAACTATAGGTCCAGTAAGCAAATCCCATGGCCCCTTCACGATAGATCGGCAGCTTCTGATCCTCAAACCAGACGGCATCCCCGCCCTGCATGATATTTTGAATCATCGGCCCAATCCAGGGCCACGACTCCGCCCAGCTAATATGGCCGGGCTGCCCTAAAGAAGATGGGTGTTTACCGTTGTTGCCAAGGCTTGGCCGGAAAGCATCGTTATAAAATGTAATCAGTTCGGGACCCCAGAATATTAGCATGGGAAAACGAGAAGTCAACATCATATTTACCAGAGTACGCAGGCTTTTGGGCCATATCTCCGGAGATCCTAAGGAAGTTGTTGACCAATCGTACGCTTGTGTGAGTTGCCCCATTTCACCCCCGCCCGCAAAAAATGGGTAGGAATTTTCCATATAGATGACTGTTACTTTGAGGGCAGCAATATAAGGCGGGTAACTTATATTGGCAAAGAAGCACTTTTGAAGCGGAAGATTCGTGGAAAAATAATATCAGCGGATAAAAATAAAGACGATTAAAAAATCAATACATTTCTGTAAGTAAGTATGTTGAAATATCTTTGTGTTAACTTAATTAACTCCTTGAAATGCAGGATTTTAATATAATACAAAAAAGACCGGACGCATAGCAACCGGTCTTTTTTACTTATATCCACACCATTTTTCGGCTTTGTGAGCCGAAGATCAAAAATACAAAAAAAGATAAATGAGTAGTCATGTGAATCAGATATCTGTCGGTTTATTTCAGAGATAATTTAATTATTTCTAATAAGTCAATATATAAGTATAAAATAGTGGATAAATAGTACAGTAATGAGGTGAACTTTTAATGATTACATCCTGAATATTGAGTTACTTATTTCAGTAAACGGCCACCATCAACGGTAATAATGTTACCTGTTGTAAATGTCAGTGAGGTAGCTAAAGAGTAAACGGCATTTGCTACATCCTGACCGGTAGCAAAGCGTCCCATGGGCGTATTATCCATCTGGTTTTTAAGAAAAGACGGATCAAAATTTTTAGTGTACTCTCCTTCAACAAAACCAGGAGAGACAGAGACCATCCGGATTTTTGGCGCCAGTACGCGGGCCAGTGAGCGTGTCATCGAATCAACGGCTGCCTTTGACGCGCAATAGGCGACGTTACTGCCAATCCCGTAAATCCCGGCAATTGACGATATATTGACCACCAGCGACGATTGCCCGGTTATTTCAGCGGCCTGTTCCAGTAAACTGCGCATTGCCCGGACCATGGCAAAACCTCCCCGGAAATTCGTCTGCATAATCCGGTCAATCCACTCGTCGGTGAGCGCATCCAGGTCATTGTGGGCAACCGGCGTTGTAATCCCGGCGTTGTTAACGAGCACATCCAGCCGCCCGAACGTGCTGACCATGATTTGTCTCAGGGCGTCAATGGCTGCGGCATCTGTTGTAGGTGCCTGAACAATCTGATGGCCGGTACCTGGCAATGACGCGATCAGCCGTTCGGCTTTCCGGTGATCCCGGTTATACGTAGCCACTACGATATATCCGTTTGCGGCAAACGTAGTTGAAATGGCCGAACCAATTTCACCGGCTCCGCCGGTAACAAGAACAACAGGGCGTTGTACAGGAGAAGTTGACATAATAAAATGCGTAATGTTTAGGGTAAAGAGCTTTTAAAGCTCATCAGAAATCATCGCAATACCGGTAAGCGGCAAGAACAGCCTGTTCGCCGCCGATACCCGGCTGGCTGTTAAAGTGTTCCATCCCCAGGATAAATGACCGGTTTGTTTCCCGTGATTTCTGATCGATATACCTGAAAATAGTTTTGTAATTGATTTCACCGGTGGTTGGTTCAAAACGCCCCGGCTCGTCGCCGATCTGAAAATAGCCGATCTGGTCCCAGCAAAGATCCATGTGATACAGCAGCCGCCCTTCGTTTCGTTGCAGGTGATACATGTCGAATAAGAGCTTGCAGGACGGGCGATTGATGGATTTACAGATCTGATAGCCTTTCGCCGATGTTTTGAGGAAAAGGGGCGTGGCATCGCTCAGGGGTTCCAGCAGCAGGGTAATGCCGGCCGGCTCCAACAGATCGCAGGCCGCTTGTAAGGCATCCATCACATGTTGCGTCTGGATATCTGTTGGTAACGAAAAATCAATCAGATCAGCCGAAACCGTAACAAAGCGGCCGTTCAGCCGCCGGAGCGTTTCCATGGCCATGCGGCAACGTGCCAGAAAGACCGCCCGTAATTCCGGATTGCCGGTGGTCAGTGACGGTCTGGACGGCCAGAAGGTTGGCCCGAGCGAGATCGTACCCATCTCCATGTTCAGCGAAGCCAGGGTTTCGCCGATTTTAGTAACGAGCTCAACCGGTTGCTGCATAAACCCAAGGCCCAGCTTACCCGGAAAGCCGGGATGAGCCGGACCGCTGTCTTCAAGGGCCCTGAACCCCGTTTCTGCCATAAACCGCAGCTGATCCAGCGGGTCTTTTCCGGCATGGCACTCAAACATGTTTATGTGTGGTGCGTAATTGAGTTTAAACGGCCCGGCCATAAAAAAATACAGGAATTAGGCGGGGAGAACGATCCCCGTGAGTTATGTATGACACCTTATGACCATTGCTGACCGGATTCCAGAATCTGTGCCAGTTCGGTCACGTGCTCATCGGTTGGCATGGATAACGGCGGGCGCACATCACCGGCGCTTTTGCCGATCAGTTTCGCCCCGGCTTTGATCAGGCTGACTGCATAGCCGTTTTTCTTGCTTCGTAGTCTGACCAGGGGAATGTAAAACGAACGGGTAATGGCATCCACCGTCGCTTTGTCGCCCGTCCGCAGGCTTTTGTAAAACAGGTTTGCCAGTTCGGGAACGAAGTTAAAGGCGGCAGAAGAGTACGTATTAACACCAATCGACAAATAGGCTTCGGCAATGATTTCGGCCGTTGGAACGCCTCCGATATAGGAGAGCCGGTTACCAATGGTTTTGATGGTATCGTTTAAGTCCTGAATATGACCGGTTCCGTCTTTCAGGCCGATGAGGTTCGGGCAGGCATCGGCTAACCGCAGGAGGTTTTCGGGCGATAACACCCCGTTGCCGCGATTGTAATAGATGACTGGTAGACCGGTGTTCCGGATGATCGTTTTGGCATAGGCCACTACGCCGTCCTGCGGGCATTCGGTAAGATAGGGGGGAAATAACAGGAGGGCATGGACACCCGCTTTTTCGGCCATTTCCGCAAAGGCAATGGCGTCCGGAATACTGCGGCCGACGCTGGAAATAACCGGTACCCGATCCGCTACGGTTTCGGTTGCTATATGCACAATCTGCTCATATTCGGCTGCTGAAAGCGAGAAAAACTCGCCGGTACCACCTGCTACAAAAACCGAGGACACCTCATGCCCGACAAACCAGTCGATCCGGTCGGCGTAAGTGCTGGCATTAAACTGACCTTCCTGGTCAAAATCAGTGACCGGAAAGGAAAGAAGTCCATCCTCAAGGGATGATTTAATCGTTGATAAATCCATGATATAGGTTGTCGAAAGGGTATAAGGTTACCAGCGCGTGGCTTTAAATGTCCAGCCGGGGTTTACTTTTTGCATTTCAATTTCATCATCCCGTTTGGTAAGTCCGCAGGCGAGATAGTTCTGGTGCAGGCGGGCAAGGGCGTCGCGGTCCAGGTCAACACCAAGCCCCGGGCCTTCGGGAACCGCAACGCTGCCGTCTTCAAACGGCAGGCGACCCCGGGTGATGATTTCATCCGACTGCCACGGATAATGCGTATCCAGTGCATACGTAAAATTCGGGATAGCTGCGCCGAGATGTACCATGGCCGCCAGTGAAATACCCAGGTGCGAGTTAGAATGCATGGACAAATCGCGGCCGAAAATCTGACAGATGTCAGCCAGGGTCATTGAGGCCCGTAAACCGCCCCAGAAGTGGTGATCGCTCAGGATAATATCTTCCGACCCAAGCC
>NZ_MORL01000051.1 GCF_001870735.1 Arsenicibacter rosenii
TCTGGTTAAAAAATCCGTTGCCGGCATTGAGTTGTCCCGCATCGGCCACTCCGCTGAGGCGGTTGGTGTTGGTCACATAGCCATAGCTCAGGTTATCCACCAGGGTACCGCTGAATGTCCGGCTCAGGTTCAGGATATTGCCATTGTCGTCGTAACTGATTTTGCCCCCGTCGTTGCCACCCATCGTCAACACCGTTGTGGCAGTATGCTGCGTCAGGGTAGTAGCAACTCTCCTGGCCACTAAACCTGCTATCGACTGGCCGATCTGATAAACAAACTATATCAAAGAACGTTTCAGCGTACTAATGGCTGAATGCAGCGGATTCGATACTATAAAACCGGCTGTATTTTTAAAAAGTCTCCCCCTCTGTTGCAGCCGCTCCCGCAATTCTCTCTGCACCGTGTGCTGTGAGTTCAAATCCCCCCTAGCCGCCGCCCTGAACTCCTGCGCCACCATGCTTTCTTCGAAGGCATATCCGGCATACACCACTTCCCGTTCCACGGCCGGTGCTACCGCCCTAAGTCGCTTTAGGCAAGCCAACTTACGGGCCGGAGCGGTCCGCCGCCGGAGGCCCTTTTGAATAGGGGTTCCTCGTCACAGACGAGAAACAACGGGGCAACATTAATTATTCATCAGGTGTCAATGGTAACGAAGAACTCTTTTTAATCATTTCCGCTAAAGCAGGTATATCATCTAAAGCTTCATCAATTTTTTTATAGTATAACTCTTTACCAAGTAAAGCAAGATAAACTTCCTTATCATAAAAGCGAATCCCTGTATTTAATCTTTCAAAAAAAACAGGAATTATAAGATAGTTTTCCGTATCAGGCTTTTCATATAGTTCCCATTTTACCCTCCCATTAAGTCTTTCCAATGCATATTTTATATTATGATAAATCGTGTCGTTTTTATTTTTATTCTTAAATCTGAATCTCAAAAAAGGAGGATGACCATATTTATCATCCGTGGGAAACATAGAAGCTTTAGCTGTAGCTAGTGGAGCTAAACTTTCTAGAGCCTCGTAAATCAACGTATTAGTTTGGTCGTAGTCCATAAGTTAGTGTCTTAATATTTTGATTCCAGTAGGGTTCATTGATTGATAAGCCTTTATAAAATCCGATGTTTTAATAGGACTACTACTATACATCGGATCATAGACATACTTCCCTTTTACAAAAACCTGATGATACTGAAATGATGATTTAGCGCCATATTCAATTCCATTAAGCCACCTTCCTGTTTTTGGAGTTATCTCCATTATATAGCCTCCATTAAATGTCTGATTGAAAGAAGAAGCAATGTCACTACAATCAAGACGTATATTAGCTAACTTATTAAAGCGAGAAAGCTCTTCTGCAATTTTCCTGTCCCAAACAGCCGCCCCGAACTCCTGCGCCACCATTCGTTCCTCGAAGGCATACTCGGCATACACTACTTCCCGTTCTACGGCCGGTACTACCGCTGCCGCCGTCTCCTGGCCTACCTTTGTAAACAAACTCCCCCGCACCCCTTCCAGCGCCTGACTGTAGGTCTCCCGCTGCAAAAAGGCATTCACCGTCCGCTGCCATGCTGCCCGGCTTGAGTTTACAAACGTCGTCCAAAGCTGTTTGCCAAAGCTATTGCCCTGCTTTGCGGCAGGTGCTTACCTTGCGAATGGGTACTCCGACCGCAGATTGAGTTACCGCAAGCTAGCTTTCGGACGGAAGCAGGCCGCCGCAGGCCCTTTTTTTTTCTCTCGTCTATGACGAGAGAAAATGGGGAAGTACTTTTTATATATCTCTAAACTTCTTTATTAACTTCATCATAATGAATTCCTCTGCATTTTATCATGAAATCTGATTCAACATTTTCTCTTAAATCATTTTCACCATAAAATAGCGGAAAAAAATCAACAATAATCACGCCATTTACTTTTTTTATCAATGCAGCATTTACTAATAGACTACTTACATTTTCTTCTTCAACAAATCGTATAGATATTACATCTTCAAACACTAATCTAATCACCTCAAATTCATAGTCCTTACATTTATTCATGCAATTAACAGTAACGCTTACTGTTTTTTTGTTCTCATATACCTGGTAAAGTATATTAGAAATAAGTGCATCTGAAAAGTGTTCGTATCTATTTACTATTTCATCAAGCATATTACATGTATTTATCCAGTTATCGCTCGCCTGTGGCGAGTGATCAATATCAGGAAGGGCCTCCCGCCCGTAGATTGTTTTGTAACAAGCCAACTTACGGGCCCGAGGGCCCTTATGAATAATTGTGCCTCGTCACAGACTAGAAACAACGGGGAGCTTGACCTATATTTTCATGTTTTATTATTCCAATCTTTTAAAGGCCCCATTTCATCTTTTGAAAAAAATCTAGTTTCAAAATCAATTGCTTGTTCATAACCGCAATAAAATCTTTTAGATTTTATAATATTATGAACCTTATCAGCCCATAGTTTCAAATGAAAAGTTGATATTTTCTCAATCAATTCATTCGCATTAAAATAAATATATAAGTCATATTTATTACTATAGTTAAACAAATGAACTCCTAGATATAAAAACATTATATCTTTTATCTCAAAACCAGAGAAATCTATATACATATCACCAGATACCAAGTCCCTTAGAAAATAGAATATTTTATTTTGTACCTCGTCATTGATTCCAATCTCATAATTTTCTCCCATAATCCGAAAGTTATTAATCTTCGAGTTATGGGAGATATTTCTCAAAAAAATTGATGTTTGATTTAAGTCAACATCTTCAAATAGTATTTCAATAATCTCGCTCATAGCTCTAATCAATAAATCCTTTAAATGTTTTATCTAAATTCAATCGAATCCCTCTACCATCAACAAGTGTTTTCTCTAAAAATCTAATACCTTGAGCGTTCTCTGTCACTATAAAATAGCCCGGAGAATTCATAATTTCATTGTAATGGATTAATGCTCTATTGTGCCAAGTAGAAGCATGTCCTGTAAGTTTCCCCCATATTTCCGGATGTCTTTGCGCATGTTTACTTAATGCATGGCCTAATTTTGTACTACCCTTGTAGGCAGAACTTGCAGAAGTTAAAACATTTGAAGAAGATACCCCTACTTTTGTCCCTATACCAAGTGCCTGCGCCACCATTCGTTCCTCGAAGGCATACTCGGCATACACCACTTCCCGTTCTACCGCCGGTACTACCGCTGCCGCCGTCTCCTGGCCTACCTTTGTAAACAAACTCCCCCGCACCCCTTCCAGAGCCAGTGCACCCTCCAGCGCCTGACTGTAGGTCTCCCGCCGCAAAAAGGCATTCACCGTCCGCTGCCACGCTGCCCGGCTTGAGTTTACAAACGTCGTCCGGAGCTGTTTACCAAAACTACTGCCCTGCTTTGCGGCAGGTTTGGGAGCTGTTGAAACAGGCTCGTTTTGTCGGGTACTGTTTGCACTTGCCCGGGGCCGGGGTTTCGGCTGTTCCTGCTCTCCCTCGTCACTAAACGTAGTGCTAAAATCCCACCCCTCCCTCAAGCCATAGCTATCGGGAGACGCTTACTTTTATATTTACCTTAATGGCGGTAAAGACAAAACTCTTACTTTTTTATTTTTGACAGACATTTGCTCACTATAAAAGGAATTGTCGTTTTTAATACATTTAACAATTTCTTTAACTTTTACTTTTTCACTATAATACTCTGTACCTGTAAGTAAATTATGATAAAAGAAAAAACCTAGACCATCACTATGGTATACTAAATACATCTCTTCAGATTTCACATCTTTATATATAAACAAATGAATCTTTCTGACTTTCCCATTTATATGATATTCTCTTTTACTTAATAGGGAGCACTGAGCTTCAAATATAAATGGACACAATTTGGTTAAAAATTTATTATTCTTATTATTAAATGAATGTGTCATTTTTAATGTCTTTCTGTCAAACAACTCAAATATCCCTTCATTCGACTCAATGTAATATACAATTTTATTTTGACTTTCATCTTTAAAATTATAATTCAACGTCCTACTATTTTTGTTTTCCTTAACAATTACCTTGAAATAACAACCCTTTACCTTGTTATTAGCCATATCAAAACAATAGTTAATAATACTATATTTATATACATTGTTAGACACTAAAATCAAACAAAATACAGCCAGATAATGTATTTTTTTTCATAATTAAAGATATTAGTCATTTGTATAATAATTAAGAACCTAAGTAGTTAATATAAGTTCAAACTTGACCTTATATTAACTACTTAATTTTTGTTTAACCTTAACTGCATATAATATTTTAAAAAAAATAATTTTAACATATTAGGGTTCTACGTTGAGGCCTCCAACATAATTCCACATCCTTTTAAATATATACATCTGTGTATAATTAGTATGTAATATATTATTTGCTTCTACTAAACCTCTATACGCTTCTATCGGCCAAAGGTTTGAACTATTATTTTGATATTTCAAATAGTCATCTGCAACTTTTTTGTGATGATATTGGCCAGGTCTGTTTAAAACCTCTGCTCGTTGTTTATCTGTAAGACCTAAATTACTATAATCGAATTTTTTATTATCTAAATAATCCTGCGCGTTATTCTCCGCATGTATAAATGATTCATGAAAAAAAGTATCCACATTACTATAAACATTAGATCTTTCCTTGTATTTCTCATTAATACTTACTGTAATATTAGCGCCATTTTCATTTGCATCTTTCTCCGTAAGACCAGCATTCGACTCATCTATATTTTTGTATAACTTATAGGTCAAATTAATCCCTTTAGAGTGATATTTACCATCTTTTTCATACTTATGCCCAGCTATAGTTTGGCCTGCTCTTGCATATCTTGATAAAAACTTTTGCCCTGCTTTTATAGAAGCAAAAGTTTGGAATCCTTTATATATTTCTCAGTTATCGCTCGCCTGTGGCGAGTGATCAATATCAGGAAGGGCCTCGGGCCCGTAGATTGTTTTGTAACAAGCCAACTTACGGGCCGGAGGCCCTTATGAATAGGAGTTCCTCGTCACAGACGAGAAACAACGGGAGTGATGGCATACCCTTATGAATAGGGGTTCCTCGTCAAAGACGAGAAACAACGGGGACTTTTTCTAAGAGAATATTTCTAAATACTTCGATAATGCTTTCATTAATCCAGTCTTTAAGTCATTTGTATCTTCTCTAATCATTTCTTTATTCTTTAGCAATGGGAACGAAATAAAAATTGTATACCCATTTTCGCTTCTTTCTCCATCAAACTTTATTACCACCACATTGCCATTTCTCTTTACTTGCTCAAAACAGTCAATTAATTCATTAAAAGAAGGACTTTCCTTTTTAAGAATATTTTTTATTAAATTCACGCTCATTTTGTTAACATTTTTGCAATTTGTGATATATCTGTAATCTTTCCAGTAGCAACTTGGGTTGCCACATTCATCATTTGTTGCCGACTGACAGGAGTTAAACCATGCTGTTTTGCAAATGATTGAAACGCAGCGACAGCCGTCCTTTTATTTCCATTCATAAACATATGCCCTCCCGAAATAGATCTAAATATTGAAGCCCCCTGCTCAGCTGCTGTTTCATAATACATAGCAGAATTAATTGCAGAAGAAGGAGTTCCATTTAGTAAAACGCCACCACCATCAGTAGCTTTATTAATACTAACTATTTCATCTGCAAAGGATTTGAAATTGAATTCCCCTCTGGCCGCAGCCCCGAACTCCTGCGCCACCATTCGTTCCTCGAAGGCATACTCGGCATACACTACTTCCCGTTCTACGGCCGGTACTACCGCTGCCGCCGTCTCCTGGCCTACCTTTGTAAACAAACTCCCCCGCACCCCTTCCAGCGCCAGTGCCCCTTCCAGCGCCTGACTGTAGGTCTCCCGCCGCAAAAAGGCATTCACCGTCCGCTGCCACGCTGCCCGGCTTGAGTTTACAAACGTCGTCCAAAGCTGTTTGCCAAAGCTACTGCCCTGCTTTGCGGCAGGTGCTTACCTTGCGGATGGTACTCTGACCGCAGATTGAGTTACCGCAAGCTAGCTTTCGGACGGAAGCAGACCGCCGCAGCGGGCACCTTCTCCTATTTTTTTCTCGTCATAGACAAAAGACAACGGGAATACCAGCGAAGATAGGGTTATACTCCACTATCATTAAGTTTCTTACTTATCTCGTTCATTTCAAAAAGTATATAGGCTTTATATTCTGATATATCTTGCGAACCAATTTTTTTACTATAGTGAGATTTGGCATCAAAATATATAGCAACTTTCTCAAGGAATGTTTTATATTTTCCAGAATAAGTCTGTTCAAATAAATCTATTTCATTTCTAAGTTGATCATCATCTATAAACCAATCAGGTCCATGTACATGATAGCCATAGTTTATATTGTCGTTTTCTAAGGCCTTACTTAAAGCTTTTAGATAGTGAAAAAAAAAGACATTTTGCTCCATTTCTATAATTAAAATCTGTTCCAAAAGCTTTTGTCACTCCACCCTCTTTCCCAAGGTCTATGCCGATGCAAATTAGTACCACTACCTCTGTGATAATGTGGTAATGTTCTTTCCTTTGCCCAATTAGGCATTGAATTTGAACGTTTAGAGGGATGGTGAAGAGGGTGAACATCAAACCGAGGTTGGGCACCATAGCTTTTTTGAGTACCAATTGTAAAACCATTTATTTTACCACCCGGGCCTTTGAGAATTCTAATGAATGGATTCAGTTTGATAGCTCCGATATAAGAAGTACCGGTCTGGAAACCGACCATTAAAGCTATGCCTCTTGCTTCAGAAGAAGTAACACCTGTTTGTAGGTATGAGTTATAATAGTTAGCTTGGGCAATAGGATTAAGCCAATATGCGAATGAACTTGGATCTTCTCCCGATTGTTCAATTGCCCAATACATAGATAATGCATATATAGCGTCAATTTCAGCAGCTTCGGTTTCTCTATTTACAATTTCTTCAGGTATGGCAACAGTCCCATCTATATCTCGTCCATATACGGCAGCGGAAAAATTAGTTTGATATGGAGCTAATCTACTACTTTTTAATACGTCTGTAAATTCACGATAACCTTCTGCCCCTATCTTTTGAATAAAATTTTTCCATGATTCGCTGCTGTTTAATTTCTGAGCTTTAACCGTTACCTCAGGTAGCGTATTTCCATCATCTATCCCATCCTTATTTATATCCTCTCTTCCTGTAGGATCAATACGATTGATTGGATTGTTTGAAACATATGAATATCCTGTTTGATAAGGTTTCAAATATACGAGCGGGTCCACCGAATTCCACCGCCCGAG
>NZ_MORL01000052.1 GCF_001870735.1 Arsenicibacter rosenii
CGACGTTACCCTGGAACATGAAGTTGAAATCGAACTTCCGGAACGAGAACCCTGACGAAAACGAGAAGGTAATCGGCGGATAGTCTGAGCCACGGATCGGGTACTTATCGAGGTTGGTTACCCGGCCGTCGCCGTTGAAATCAAGGAACTTATAGTCACCGACATTCAGCTTCTGGAGATCAATTGCGGAAGTATTATTGTGGATATCGTCTACCGAGGTATAATAGCCCGTACCGGTCAGGAGCACACCGTCGAGCTGGGCGCCCAGTGGTTTGCCCTGCTGCTTCTGGTAATCGAAGGCATACGGTAAGTCGTCCTTAAACAGAATCCGGTTTTCGTTGAAACCGAAAATACCTTTCACGAAATAGTTCAGCCCGAAATTGGTACGGTTGCGGTATTCGGCTTCCAGTTCAATACCATGTTTTTTCAGACTACCACGGTTCAGCTCCTTAAATGAGTTACCAACCAGCATCGTCACCGTACGCGGTACCAGCAACATTTTCGACCGTTGTTCGTCGAACAAATCGACGCTGAACGTAAACTTGTCGTTAAATAAGCCCAGCTCCATACCGATATCCCGTTTGCGGGCTTCTTCCCACTGCGAGTTCAGGTTCGGGCCAAGGTCTTCGTGAATATACCCTGCATTATCCTTGAAGTAATCACTCAGATAGAGCCAGCGGTTTGCCGCAATATCGCTACCCACTTTACCATCCGAATACCGGAACTTCAGCTTACTGATCCACGGTGCGTTATCTTTTACAAACTTCTCTTCAGAAGCCAGCCAGCCAACGGCTCCCGACGGGAAGAATCCATAGCGGTTGGCGGGCGCAAAACGCTCCGAACCGGTATAGCCGAGGTTAACTTCCACGAGGTATTTACCGGCATAATCGTAGGTCCCCCGACCAACCAGGGCCTGGTTGTAATACGGGAACTGCGTTGTCCGGTCTCGTTGCTGACGGTTGGCCAGGGCCAGACCCGAAACGCTGTGTTTGCCGAATGTCCGCGCATAATTCATCGACAATTCATAGTAGAAATCCTTGTAATAGTCATTCTCCATTTCACCGACGTTGATGTCGAGCGGACCTTGCTGGAACATCTCATTGCCTTGCCCGTTCCGGAACCACGGATTCAGCTCTGTACCGATTTTGGTGTAATCAAGCTGATATTCGGGGAACGTATAACTGGCGTATAAGGAACGGTTACGGTAATACGTACTCATCGACACCTTACCTTTCATGCTCAGCCCCTGTGTCACAAAATCCAGTTTCTGATCCAGAATAAGGTCCGTAAACAGTTTCGAATCAAGATAACGGTTAAACGAACCCTGATTCATTGACGTATATGGATTACCGGTAAACTCACCGAAGTTCATTGCCAGCCGGTCTCCTTTGGCATTCGGATAGTCAGGATCAGGCACCTGATCTAATACCCACGACGGGAAATAGGCCGGATACCGGGCCGGGCCTGTCGAGTACAGGTTCCGCCACGGGCTGTCTGTCGGCTGGTTTTTGATACCGGTTTCCCCCCCGACGTTCAGCGACAAGGTCGTATTTTTGGTCAGGTTGAAATCAATATTGGTCCGGTAGTTGAACCGGTGGTACCAGTACCGTGTATCATCATACCCGTTATGGTAGGCTTTGAAGAAATCGCCCTGGTAGGTATAACCCAGTGAGGTAAAGTATTTTATGGCGCTGGTTCCGCCCGATACGTTGAAGTTTGCGTTCGCGTTAGGAGCAAACTCCTTAGTCATCAGGTCAAACCAGTTTACGTTCGGATACCGGAGCGCGTTGAGCGGTGTCGACGGATTTTTGTATTCATTCAGCGCCGACTGCGGAATCAGATCCTGAAACGATTGCCCGTTCATCATGGCCACGTTATACATCGACATGGTCGTAAACGAACTGATATGATCCGGAATCCGGGTTGCCCGTGAAACGCCGTAGGATCCGGTAAAGTCCAGTTTCGGTTTACCGACTGCCCCCCGCTTGGTGGTCACGATAACAACCCCGTTTGCCCCTTTGGCTCCGAATACGGCCGTTGCCGACGCATCTTTCAGGACCGAAATAGTGGCAATTTCGTTCGGGTCCATATCGCGGAAATCGCGTTCAACCCCATCGACCATGATCAGGGGCTGCGAGCCGTTCCAGCTCGACAGACCACGGATAACAATTTCGGAGTGGTCGCTGCCGGGTTCACCGCTTTGCTGCATGGTCAATACCCCCGACAGCTTACCGGCCAACGCATTGGTAACGTTGGAGGTACCGGAGCGCATCAGGGCTTTGTTATCGACCTGCGTAATGGCTCCGACTACACTTTCTTTCCGCTGTGTACCATACCCTACCACAACAACCTCCTGGAGGGATTTATTTTCGGCAATCAGTTTAATGTCAATGTTGCGCTTAGCTCCCACGGAAACTTCCTGCGACACATACCCGATATAACTGAAAATCAGAACCGGATTTGTTCCGTTAACGGTGATTTTGTACTTACCGTCCTTGTCGGTAGAGATCCCGTTCATCGTGCCTTTTTCAACGACGTTTACACCAGGCAGTGTTTCTCCGTCGTCGCCTTTTACCACACCGGTAACGGTAATGGCAACCATCTTGTCATCTTTCAGGGCGCTCACAGGTGTTTTCCTGTGCTTCGGCTTATCCGGAAGGGCCCTCACCTGCCCGACGCAAAGCCATTGTAGCACCAGTCCGGTTACCGCACACCGGTAGATGACCGCAATAGGTAGTCGTTTCAATTGCATAATTCTGAAGATTGCGTGTTATATGTTAAATTAATAGGGTATTCACTTGCCAGGTTTGTAAGGATGTATGGACAAAATCATTCCTATAGCGCTGATTTTTGCAAACCAGACACAAAAGTTGCGGCTCTTGTTGATGGGTTTATTTTGTCTAGGTAACGTTAAGGTTGTTTATGCACTCACCCTGCCTTAACAGGCTGGTTTTTGGTTTTACCGGCCCACGGACATATAAAATTCTAGTTAAAAGGTTGTGTCCGTTTATAGCACAATTCATTGGTTTTGTGTACTAAAGTGGCACCATTTTTATATTTACCCTTCTTAAATCAAAAAAACAGCAAATATTTTAACGTGTTATTTTGACATTTTTTAATCTCAGTCCAAAAAACTCAAATCAGTCAAAAAGGTGAGTAGAAAAAAACGGGATGTTCATTTTGTATAGTTTTATAGCCGGAATGTATGCGAATCAGAAAAGCCCCGGCTCATTAACTTCCGTGCATACGGACATACTTTCGCCGGTATGGACACCATTTCTCTGAATTCTGTGTTGCACAGATAAAGACAAATACTCCTTTCATGAAATTACTCTACTCCTATCTGAGCAGATACTGGGGCCTGCTTATTCTTGCCCTGTTACTGGCTGCCATTAATCAGATTTTCTCACTGCTTGACCCGTACATTTTCCGGAAGATCATTGACCAGTATGTAGTAAAGCCCAATGGTAAAGGGCTGCATTCCTTTAATTTTATGGACTTTCTGGCCGGTGGTGCCGGGCTGTTGATTCTTCAGGCGCTGGGTGTGGCCATGGTAAGCCGTATTGCCAAAAACTTTCAGGATTATTACGTAAATGTCATTACGCAGCGGCTGGGAGCGCGCTTGTATACCGATGGGCTGCGCCATTCGCTGGAACTGCCGTATCAGGTTTTTGAAGACCAGCGGTCCGGCGAAACCCTGGGCAAGCTCCAGAAAGTGCNGATTCAGTCGTTTGTCAATATCCTGTTTACCTCCATCGTCGGCATTGTCTTTGTTATGTGGTATGCCAGTACCGTCTACTGGCCGATTGCACCGGTGTATTTTCTGACGATTCCGCTGCTCGGTTCGGTGAGTTCGCTGCTGAGCAAGAAAATAAAGAAAGTGCAGAAAACCATTGTGGCCGAAACAACGGCCCTGGCCGGTTCAACCACCGAAAGTCTGCGTAACATCGAACTGGTTAAGAGTTTAGGGCTGGCCCAGCAGGAAACCGAACGCCTGAACGGGACAACGGAGAAAATCCTGAAACTTGAGCTGAAGAAAGTGCGCTATATCCGGTCTCTTTCGTTCGTACAGGGCACATTCGTCAACCTGTTGCGCAACGGGATCATGCTGATGATGCTCTTTCTGGTGGTGCAGGGCGACATTACCGTCGGGGAGTTTTTCTCGCTGTTTATCTACTCCTTTGCCATCTTCGGTCCTTTGCAGGAATTAGGCAATATCATCAATACCTATCGCGAAACCGAGGCATCACTGGCTAATTTCCAGCAGATTCTGGATACGCCAAAAGATGTGAGGCCTGCTCACCCCGTTCATGTCGAAAAAATCCGCTCTCTCGGATTTGATCAGGTACGGTTTAAGCATTTATCGGCCGAAACACCGGCGCTGAACGGCATTTCTTTTGATGTTTCGCTGGGCGAAACCATTGCCTTCGTGGGGCCATCGGGGTCAGGCAAAACCACGCTCGTTAAGCTGCTGGTCGGACTGTATCCGCCTTTGTCAGGCAAAATTCTCTACAACGGCATTTCGTCGGCCAATATTGACCTGGACGAATTGCGGGAACAAATCGGTTTTGTGACCCAGGACACCCAGTTGTTTGCCGGAACCATCCGCGAGAACCTCCGCTTTGTGGCTCCCAATGCCACCGATGAAGAATGCCTGAAAGCCCTGCACGAAGCCGCCGCGGATTCACTCCTGAACCGTGCCCCACAAGGACTCGATACCGTAATCGGCGAAGGCGGGGTGAAGGTTTCCGGGGGAGAAAAGCAGCGGCTGAGCATTGCCCGCGCCTTGCTGCGCCGGCCGACACTGCTGGTATTTGACGAGGCGACCTCAGCCCTTGATTCACTGACCGAAGAAGAAATCGGCAAAACAGTCCGGCAGCTTTCGGGCTCACGGCAGCACATCACCATTCTGATTGCCCACCGGTTGAGTACCATTCTGCACGCCGACCGCATTTTTGTGCTTGAAAAAGGGAACGTGGCCGAGCAGGGCCGCCATGAAGAATTACTGGCACAGAAGGGCCTTTACTATGCCATGTGGCGGCAGCAGATCGGGGAGCGCAAAGAAGCTGTGGCGGTGTAATGATACTTGTTTTCCAGCGCGTTTAGCTTCCGGAAGGTTTAACCCCTTCCGGAAACCGAACGCGCTGGAAAGTATAAGGGAAACCCGGGTTTACCGCTTCACGGATATAAGGAAGTCTTTCCGGTCCTTGATTTCGAGCAGCACGTAGATATTCTTGATGTGATATTTAACCGTGTTGTTTGAAATACACAGCGTATCCGCAATTTCTTTGTTGGTCATACCGGTCAGCATACACTGTAACACCTCTTTCTGCCTGCCCGAGAGTTCATTAATCAGCGACAGCATGTTGTCAGGAATATCTTTTTCTGACAATTCAGGTAGTTTCAGGGCCGGCATTTCAGCAGCGTCAATGGCGGGTTCAGCGGTAAGCCGCGTGGCTTCTTCCCGGATCAGTACAGGCTCAGAAACGCTTTGGCCGGCCGACAATGGCGCCGGCTGATTTGCAAAAGCAGCTTCCAGTTCCGACCGCATCCGGAGAATATCAGCATCGGTTTTTGCCTTTTGCCGGCGGAATTGCACCAGCCAGTAGACCAACGCCGCCAGAATAGCGATCAAACCGCCGGTTGAGAGAATCAGGGCATTGGTGTTGGCTTGCTGCTGTTTTATCTTTTTGTCGCGTTCATCGAGCAGATAAGACTCCTTCTGATCGTGCAGCGCAGCAATTTTTTCTTCGCGGGCATAAATGAGATTCAGTGAGTCGAGCTTTTTCCGGGTCGCAACACTGCCCGCAAGGTCATTGCGCTTTTCCAGAATTTTCAGTAACTCTTCATAGGCATAAATATGGTATTTAATGATGGAACACGAATCAGCATAGTGAGCCGATAACTGCAAGGCCTTATTAAGCTTTTCCGGCTGATTCATAGCATCATACAACTGCATTTTTTTGACATAAATCATCGGCAAATGACAGGCAGCAACTTGCCTGAGCAAGCCGATGGCTACATCGTAAGTTTTCTCCGCGCGTTCATAGTCTTTGTTCAGAAACTGCAGATAAGCCTGCTGCATAATCAGCTTAGCCTTGTTTTCTGTATCAATATAGTTGTAGCCATTCTTTTCCAGCACCTTCATGATACTATCCGACCGGGTATAGTGCCGGATATCAAACTGCACGAGTGCTTCTTCGGCCAGCAATTCCTGACGATAGGCTTCTTTTCTATCTGTTTTGGCCGCAATCGAATAGGCTAAATGCAGATATTTCAGTGTAGACTGGTAATCGAACACACGCTTATAGGTGTACGAAAGCAGAAGGGCAGCCTGGTATTTTTCATCCGCTGTATACTGGTCAGCCTCCAGTACGGGCAACAACAGCGCCTGCGCTTCATTAAACTTCAGCTGATTATTCAACTGGTATACCTTTTCCTCAAGCTGGTGGTAATTGTTTGCTTGTCCGAAACAGAAAAGGCTCGTGAAAACACCAATCAGAATTACCAAAATCCGGGGAGCATAAACGTCTCTGAACATGGCCTTTATTATTTTCAAAAATGAGAAAAGTACAATTTAAGCAAACATCATCCGGCCTTAATCAAGCCCACACAAGGTCCGCTGATACCCTGCCAGGGCTCAAGATTTACCCTGTTCCGCCTGACTGAGAAAGCGTTAAGGCTTGCTGTACCGATTTTGTTACTTAGAATACGACAAATATCATAAAATAGATTGCTAACT
>NZ_MORL01000053.1 GCF_001870735.1 Arsenicibacter rosenii
GAATATGTTTTTATTATTCCGGATAAATTAAAAAATAGTTTTCCGGAAATTATCAGATAATATTTGGAAGTAATTTGAAAATAGTTTTACATTTGCAACATGAAAATACTCTGCACATATTGTCTCTGTTCGTGTTCGCTGCTGACAGGCAGGACGAGGGGCTTATGTGCAATAAGTATATAGAAAACTTATTGCGTTGAAAGGGCCTCTTGGTACATCCGGGAGGCCCTTTTTTATTGCCTGTATGTCCCGTAACTCATGCGGTTTGGGGCCTGTCTGCAAAACAGGTATGGCGGGGTTCGACTCCCCGACGGGACTCTTATGTGTTGACTTTAAGGTAGTTATTTGCTGCCTTATCGGATCGGCACGAATAGAANACTACTGCGGGTGAAAAGCCCTTATAGGTTCGACAGGGTCGCCCGTGCGATCCTGCCACCTCCGCTTTTATAAAAAATAGCTGCATATTTCCCGTAATATGAGCCGGGAAAATCATGTAGTTTTAACGATAAATTGAATAAAATAATTGGCTTGAATAGTCTAAAAAATAATGACAAATATTATCTGAATTATTGCCTCAGGCTGAAGAAATTCAGGCGATGAAAGTCGTTCATTAATGCTCTTTAACGAGAACTATAAAAGATTTTCGGTACTGCTGAGAGTCTTTTTTGGGACCCTGTAGCCCAACCCGAAGGAACTCCAGATTCAGGATCTGGATAGTGTTGGTTGAGCGGACCGCCGCCTCGGTCTGACCAGGGTTACCAGTTAGCCCGGGTGTGCGCCAACACAGGAGGGTTGGGCCAGACTGTAAATCTGGAGTCTACGGACTTAGCAGGTTCGAATCCTGTCACACCCACAAAGTAAAGCAGGGGGATTGCAATTTTCAGTTGTAATCCCCCTGACTTTGTATACAAAANAAATGCCCTACCCGGTTGAGGTGGGGTATTTTTGTTTAAAAGCGGTTTGGGATATTTTCACGGTTCAGGCATATTTACAGACCCCTAAACAAGCCATGACGATGAAGATTATCTACGACGTATTCCTGCTGAATCAGCACCACACCACCGGCAGTTACGAGTATAAGCTTTTACCGGTCGACTACGATCATGTTGAGNACCGCTACCGGTTTGATTCCCGAAACGAAGCCGAACAGTGTATTGCTGAGCTGCTGAGCCGGTCTTCCGGCCCGTTTGTGATACTGGAGGAGTATGTCGCGAGCTAAACAGGACACTATACAAAATGATAACCCGTCCTGTCTGTATGAGCGGGGTTTATTTTTGTGATCAGCGCTGCTAAAAAGTCAGATATCGTTACTGCTGCTGACAACTGTCCGGACCCTGAACGACAACGGTACTGGTAGCTGGCGGGCAGCCCGGACTTCCATAAACAGTTAACGTATAAGTTCCGCCCGTTTTAACCCCTTCCGTAAGGGCCGTATAACTACCGCCATTCCGGTAGCGGGTATTATAACGTCCGTCGGCTGCACTCATGGCTAGGCAACCGTTCACCGATTGGCGTTGAAAACAATACGATCAATCTGTTTTTTCAAACTCTTATAAGTAAAGTGTCCGGCCAAACGGGACCACCCCAATCGATGGTCGAAGAAGAAATTGAGGATGAGGACCTGATTGGGCAGGAATGGCCGGGGGGATTTGAAGGACGTGTATGGGAATGGGTCAATTATGATTGGATTAGTGAATATGGAGAGCTTTTAAGTGGTTTTGTTGCTTCAAAGGAAGAGGAGAGTATGTATAAATCTTACGATTGAAAAAGAACAATAGTGCACTTAAAGTATATATGATAATATATTTATTTTTTTATTTTTATTGTTATTTTTAACACTTGCTGGTTAGGTTCAAAACTGGTCAGTGTAGAATTTATTATGTACCATTTAAAACTATTTATTATGTTAACCAAATCAATTTTTGGAGAGAAGAAGCGCCTTCTGTTAGGGTGCTTTTTTTTATGTGTTAGCTATATTGCTGATGCAAAGGCCTTTACGTGTGAGTGTGCTTTTGATGACGGCGGTATATTGTATAGCTGCTCGTATGTTGCTGTAGGAGGTGGTTGTTGTACAGGTGCTACCAGTGGTCAGACTGCTTACATTGATAAAGAAGTTGGTGGTAAGCATAGTGGTGCCTATACTGATGCGTCTTTTGCTCAGAGCCTTTGTTGTAATAATGGTTAATTGTTGGTGATATAAATATTTGTTGATCATGAAAGGTGTGAAATTTATTTTCTTAATATTTATAGTTGGTGCGTGTACTCACGATAAGACGGAACAGTCTCAAGTAATGGAGCGTGTTGAAAGTGAGAATGCTAGAATAGCTAAGGCTAACGAGTCTACCAGGATAGGAGATTTTTATATACCTGATCCTAGTGATCCAAGTACAAAAGAAGTTTCTGTTAATTCGGATGATCTGGAGTCTTTTGTTAACAAAAGTGGTTTCTTTAAGTCAGGTAAGCTTACAGTAAAACCTAGTGCTGCTACGAACAGTTTGTATATGTCATTTGTCAAGGCAAATAGTTCTAATCCGTCTATACGTAGGTTTAGAAGAGAAGCTGCTGAACAATTATTGTCGAGTAGTTTGAAAACAATGACTGTAAAGGATCGTGTATTTTATACGGGTGAGTTGATTGCTGGCAGATCTGATGAAGTAAGCTTGATCCGAGAATCTGTAGTTTCGGTTAAAGGTAATATAGATCCGATTGAGTATAAACAGTTAGTCGGCCAAGCTAAAAATTTGCTTGATCAATATGAAGATTCGTTTAAAGAGGATCTTGCTTTTTATGAAAGTAAATCTGGTGGTACTTATCGTCAACGTGCTGTTCGTGCTATTTTTTCAAAGGTTGCACAACAGGGCCTTGATTTAGTACAAAGTAATAAGAAATTGTTAGTTGAAACTCTTTAATAAGAAGCGTACATACCTAGCAGCAACGAAACCTTAGACGCTTTTTTTAACAATAACGGTACCGCCCCAAAAGTTCGCTTCGCCAATCCCCAAAAAATCTCCACCCCCATCCTTCGGGTCGTATTTTTTGGGGATTGCTCTTGTGTTCAGGACCGTTATTGTTTTGCGTATAAGGTGCGTTGTTACGGTATTATAGTGTTAAGGCTGATTTTTTGGGGGGACTCAATTTGTAATTTATTTTAGCCCAAAAACCACCGTCGTCATAAAGAGGGAATAACCGTTCTGCATACTGAGGGTATTTATTTCGGTAATTATCTATCTGGTGGGATAGATAATTACGCTCTTTGAATAGTTCAAGGGCTTGTTGATATTATACGGTTTCCTGTTTTTGATACCAGAAGTAGGTACAAAGGGCAACACATAGTACTAACAGGAAACTGTAAGCTACTAAGGGCTCCATCCTGTAAAGCCGTAGAAGTCGCCCTGAATGGTGATTTTGGTGGGAATACGTTGGCGTTCCGATTGTAGTTTACTGATTATTTCGGCTCCTGCTGCTTGCAGTTGTTTTGTGTCAGGTAATCCTTCGATTAAGGAGGGAAGGATATATCCATACGTAATGGAGCGGTAATCTTCTCCCTTAGGATGGCACCATAGCTTTTATGGTAAATTTTTTCCAGAATACATGCCATAACAAAGTATCCAGGACTGGAATATTGCGTCTTTGTCCCTGGAACAGACAATAGTTTCAATTTAAATATCTCGTCTGTGGCCTGCCGGTCCGAGAGTGGAAGAAACGACGTTTTCTCCCAATAATCCGCTATCCCTTCGTTGTGTGGAAGGCCGGAGGTGTGGGTCAGTAATTGCCGGATAGTTATTTTACTCCAATCTGATTGGCCCGGTTGGGGGTAATATTTACTGAGTTGATCGTCAGGTACTAACTTGTGCTCTTCGGCAGCCAATACTACCAACATAGCCGTAAACTGCTTAGTAATTGATGCTATCCGAAAAACAGGCTCTGAAGAAAGCGCTACGTCAAGCTCCAATGACGCTTTGCCCATTGACCGTCGATAGATTACGCTATCATTCCTGGCAATCAGACTGTACCGTTAAAGCCGATTGATTGCTGCTGCACGCTCAAATAACGGTCAATCAGGTCTGCCTGTTCTTTTTGAATCTGGGCTTTGGATCTTCCCGGAAAGCCTGATGCACAAATAAAAACAAGTATAAAAATTTGTAGTCTGGACATCTTTTCGTTGTTAATCAGCCCCATTAGTAGCGATTTATTGAAAAAGATGACAGGTCTAAAGAAATATTTGATTACTGGATACAAGTCGTACCGGACTCATACTATCCCAAAAAACCTGATCATCTGATACTGAATTTACATTAAACTGATGAGAGATTTCGTACGAATGTTGAGAGGTCCCCGTTTAGCTGATCATACACCGGATCACTACAAACCGGTGAGTGGCACTATCTGTTGAACTGAAAATTTACACCGGAAACCGTATTTTCAACAATTCATACAAATTACAATTTGTATGAGGTTGAATTTATTCGTTTTATCATTATCTTTGATCTGTAGCCTGTGCCGAAACGGAGAAGCCCGTTACAAGCCACCATGATATACCAGGGGGTAACTGGCCAGACCAGGCGGAGCATTTACGCAGCCAGGCAGGTAAAACCGGATAACCCGTTATGTTCCGGAACTTAATGATCCGGATACATGGCACGACAGATAGCTAAACAACACAACATCCTGACTCCGGCACCGGCGGGGGCTGCCCGTTTGACGGTCACCCAGCTCATTCATCAGTTTACGGCCTGGCTGGCGCAGACCGGCAGAACAAAACCCGGTAACTACCCACGGCTGGCCCGGCAGTTTATCCGTTACTGTCTGGACAACCGCCTGCCCTTTGATACCGGCAGCCTGCGCATCTACGGTGCAGGCAAAAAGGGCAATCAGCTTTCACCCGTCAGAAAGTTTCTGTTCTTTTATCAGATGCAGGGATGCCCTGCGGTAGTGCCGGACTCGCCGGCCGGTAAACAGATGCCGGCAGCTGCCAATGAGCTAATTCTGGCCTTTCTGGCCGAAGCCAGTCACCTGCGGGGCGACAGATCAAAGGAGAACTATACCAGGGCCTTAAACGTCTTTTTCCACTATATCACTGAGGAGCAGGCGGCGGGCCGGCCGGCATCGTTTTCAGCGCGGACAATCGGCCAGTATGTCAACGATTTGCGCCGGCGCGGGCTGTCGGCGTTCACCGTTAATTTTTATCTCTCGGCCATCAGGCAGTTAACCGAATGGGTCATTAAGCACCGCAATCGCTTAGGGCTCAGTTCTGAGCAGGCGGATGATCTGCGGGATGTTCAGGCGATCCGGGGCCTGAGCATCGAGCGCGGTTTCTACAAAGACAGCCTCAGCGAGGCTGAGCGGGATGCCCTGCTTGCTGTCATTGACAACCCGGCGGACCGTGCCATCGTGGCTCTGCTGGTCCTGGAAGGATTGCGGACAGTAGAAGTAACCAGACTCACGGTGGGTGACATAGCGTTTGACAAAGAGCAGGTACACGTTCTCGGTAAAGGAAAGAGTACCCGAAAAGCCATTAAGCTCTTTACGCCCTGCGCGAATATATTGCGTGAATATCTTCATTCTGAAACAGGGATACCGCTTTCTGCATCACGCGCTTCGCTGCTGTTTCCGGATTTAAAAACGGCACATATCCGGTATGTGGTTGATAAATATCTGAAAGCCCTTGGCCTGAAACGACCTAAGATGTCGGCCCACAGCCTGCGCCACACAACCGGACAGATCATGATCGACAAAGGCGTAGAACCAATGTGGGTGCAGCGCCACCTGCGTCACGAGCTGTTTGAGACAACGCAGTTTTACATTAAAAAGCAGACCGAACGGGACTATTTCGTGAAGATGCCGGATAGGGTATAAGACATTTTATAGGTAGCATTAAAGTCCGATAATTGTCATTCGTCAGATCAAGTCTTGCCTTATACAACCTACAAGCGGTTCCAGGTAACGGGTTTCTTCATTTTTCTAACTTATAACATTTTAGATTTGCAACACAATGCTGGAAATCTTTAAGCAACCTGTTGCAGTTACCCACACCATCAATACTTTACACCTCATTTCAACCGCGCGACGGACCGTAGAAAATTCACCTTGGTGAGCTTTTATGAATCTAAATATTTCCCACGGTCCGCCGCGCGGTCGTATTGTCTCCTGGTTTTCATTGTCCACTAAGTTAGATCTTAATGGTCCGGTCAAATGTAGCAGGTCCAACTTACATTAATCAGGTCAGTTTTTTCAGTGGCACAAACACGGCGTTATAGCGTTTTTTGACCAAATCCATCGATGCCTTCACCCGCTTCCGGGCTTTGGCATAATCCGCATGAACACTCATTAGCCGCCCGGCAATCTGTTCACCTGTCACGTCATTGATCTCAAAGGTCCAGTCTGTTAGTTGCAGATCGTAGTACATCTGCCCCTTGATGGTATCCTCCGGCTGGCGCAGATAAAAAGCCGGGGTACCGTTGGTCAGGGCGATGATGGGAGAATGACACTCGAAGCTCAGAACAGCATGCGCATCGGCGTAAAGCGATGCCGCTTCGTCCGGTAGCCAGTAGTCGTGTTTGACGACCCTGGCCTTGACGTCGG
>NZ_MORL01000054.1 GCF_001870735.1 Arsenicibacter rosenii
GGGTATGACAGAAAGTTGATATTGCCTGTCTATCGGTATGGTTAAATGAGTTTTCGGGCATCAGCAGGATTCTGTTGCCTGAATGAGTATATTGAGCCGCGAAATGACTATTCTTTCCGGAATAGTTGCGTTACTCCGCATGTAACAGTTCAACGTAAAATGATAAAAGTTACCTTACCCATTCTAACGGCTTTTCTGCTGCTCTCCTGGAAAAGCATGGATACCAAAACCGTTTCGGAGACCTACCAACGCTCACACGCTGCCGACACCCTGCGAAACGCCTCCGCATGGCCCGCCGAACTAACCGTCGCTAACTTTGCGAGCGCGGACCTGACACCTAGCCCTGCCTGCCTGGCTGTGGCCCCGACGGGTGAGGTGTTTGTGGGTGTCGACAAGATCGGCTCATTGGGGAAAAAGCCCGGCCAGGGGGCTATTGTCCGCCTGGTTGATACAAACAATGATGGTAAGGTCGACCAGCATACTACGTTTGCCATGGTCGACAACCCGCGCGGTATAATTGCGAGGGGCGATCAGGTATTTGTCCTTCATACCGTCTTTTCGAAGGAAAGCGGCATCGCGACCGGCATGGATCTGGTTGTTTTTGAGGATAAAAATAAAGACGGTATTGCCGATGGACCGTCCCGTCCGCTGATTGAACATATCAGTAACCCGAAATTTCTGCAAAGCCGTGGAACCGACCACGCGACCAACGGTATCCGGATGGGTATTGACGGCTGGATCTATATCGCGGTCGGCGATTTCGGGTTTCATAACGCCATTGACCGGAGCGGTAAAAAGCTGACGATGCTGGGCGGCGGTATTCTGCGGGTTCGTCCGGACGGCACTGAAATGGAAGTTTTCAGCCATGGCTTACGGAACATCTATGATGTAGCCATTGATCCGTTCATGAACGTGTTTACCCGCGACAATACCAACGACGGCGGGGGCTGGAATATCCGGTTCAGCCACCAGATTCAGTCAGGAGAGTACGGTTATCCGATTCTGTTCAAGCATTTTACGGATGAAATTATTCCGGCGCTGGTTGATGTCGGAGGCGGATCAGGGACCGGGTCTTTGTTTATGAGCGACAACACCTGGCCGTCGCAGTATAATAATGTACCGATGATGGCAGACTGGGGTCGTAATCAACTGTACATTCACCGCGTTACGACAGACGGACCAACCTATACCCAGCAGGAAGAGGAGTTTATCAAGCTGGCTCAGATTACCGATGTCGATATTGATGCTTCGGGCCGCGTGTATCTGGCGGCCTGGGACGGTGCCGGTTATTCGGGAAACCCGTCGAAGGGCTTTGTTGTCAGGGTGGTACCAAAGAAATGGGCGTATAAGGCATTCCCGAACCCGCAAAAGGAATCGTTGAAGGAGCTGGGCAACTGGCTGGTATCCGGCAGTGCAGCCGCCCGGCTGGCAGCGCAGCAGGAATTGTTAATCCGTGACCCTAAAAAAGCAACGGAACTGGCATGGAAAATCGCAACGGACAAATCGGTAACTCCGGAAGGCCGTGTGGCGGCCATGTATACCTACGCACAGCTGTCGGGTGCTGAGGGCATTAACAACCTCATCACGCTTTCGCAGGAAGAAGCCATGCGCCCGTATGCTTTACGGGCGTTGACCGATCGCAGGGCAGTGGCCGGAAAAGTGCCGGCAGATGTGTTTCTGAAGGCCATGCAGGACCCAAGCGATAACGTTCGGATGGCGGCCATTATCGGTCTTGGCCGGATGGGTAAGCCCGAAGCAACAGCCGCCCTGTTGCAGGTAAAGGTGCCGGCGTCGTTTGTCGCTCCGGCATTGGGTACCGAAGGCCCGCACGCCACGCCAAATTCCGCGATCATTCTGCCGCACCTTGCCGTCCGCTCGCTCGTGAGTCTGCACGCGGTGGATGCCTGCGTAAAAGCCATTGATTCTCCGAATAGTACGCTGGCTCTCTGGGCCCTGCGCTACATGCACGACCAGAAAGCCGTTGACGGTCTTCTGGCTGCCTACAAAAAAGCAGCAAGTCCTGAGTTGAAGAAACAGATCATGGTGACGCTGGCGCGGCTATACAAAAAAGAAGCAGATTACGATGGTTCATGGTGGTGGAGTACCCGTCCGGATACGCATGGCCCGTATTACAAATCGGTTGAATGGGCCGCCTCTCCGGCCATTAAGTCGTTCCTGATTGACGAGTCAAAAGCAATCGGCGACAAAAAGTATTTTGTTGATTTGAACAGCCGTCTCCGGCTGGATATTCCTGAATTCGGGGTAGAGGAAGTGGCAGCGGTAAAAGAAGAAACGAAAATCGATCTTGAGAAAATCCGCAGCAAAAAAGGACAGATCGGCGAGTCGTCGATTGAAGATGTGATGCTGGCGATTGCCAGAATTCCGGGTGATGCAAAGCTGGGTAAAACCCTCTTTACGCAGCAAGGCTGTATTGCCTGCCATAGCCTGAGCCGCAACGAGCCGATGAAAGGGCCGTTTATGGGGCAGATTGGTTCGATCATGACCCGTGAGCAGATTGCCGAGTCGGTACTGAAGCCGAATGCGTCGATTTCGCAGGGCTTTGCTACCGTGATGATTACGGCCAAAGGCAAAAAGAGCTATACCGGTTTCGTCACCGAAGAATCAGCCAGCCGGCTGGTCCTGCGCGACATCACCGGTCAGGTGTATACCATCAAGGCATCGGACATTATTAAGCGCGAAGAACTCGAAACATCCATGATGCCTGCGGGCCTCGCCAATGCGTTATCGTATGATGAATTCGCATCTTTGGTTACTTTTCTGTCGCAGCAGAAAAAATAAGACGCACTTTATTTTAGTATTTTAAATAATTGTAAATCAACGAAAATGCCCGTCTGGCCGGATTAACCGGTTCGGCGGGCATTTGTCATTCTGAAATTTTACCGGTTAGTTTGTCCCGACGTTCTTTGCTTTCTGTCAAACGGGTTAACGGTTCTTCTGAGAGGTTCAGAAGATGAAAAAGGAATCGTGTGAGAATCACGAGCAGACGTTGCTACTGTATGTGACCATCGGAAAGGGTTTGTCCTCAATGTCCATTGCTACCCCTGAAGTAGTGAGAAGGATGACAGATACCGTCACAAGCCAGGAGACTTGCCATAACCTTGCTGATTGCGCCTACACGATCCCGGGCTCATCACGATTGACCTTCTTTTCTCTTCTCTCCACGCAGGGCGGGACAGGTGTGTCATGTCTAATGAAAACGGAATCGGGTTGGCGTATGGAGTTCGGCAACGAACGCGATCAATCACTTTTTCATTAAACACATGATCGCACACAACCTTGGCTATCCACGAATCGGTAGCCACCGCGAACTCAAACGGGCCTGTGAACAATTCTGGGCCGGCAACATCGATGTAAACCAGCTTGAAGCAACCGGCCGCGAAATCCGCCGGACCAACTGGCTTACCCAACACGCCGCAGGGATTGCACGGATTCCCTGCAACGACTTCTCGTTTTATGATCAGGTACTGGATATGTGCCTGACTACCGGCGCCATTCCGAAGCGGTTTACACCGTTGGCAGAACGACCGCAAACGGGAGCTCTTGACCTTTATTTTGCCATGGCACGCGGGTATCAGCAGCAGGGTTTCGACCTGAAAGCCATGGAAATGACCAAATGGTTTGATACCAACTACCATTACCTCGTCCCTGAATTTACCGCTGATCAGTCTTTTTCGCTGACCTCGGAAACGATTTTCAATGAATTTATTGAGGCACAGGGCATTGTAGGTACTGCGGCAAAACCCGTCCTGTTAGGGCCGGTTTCGTTTCTGCTGCTGGGTAAAGAAAAAGAAGCCGGCTTTGACCGGCTTGATCTCCTCGACCGCTTGCTGCCGGTGTATGAGCAAATCCTGATCCGGCTACAGGCCCTGGGCGCCGACTGGATACAGTTCGATGAACCGGTGCTTTCCCTCGACTTGACCACTAAACAACAAGCCGCCATTCAGCAGGTGTATGGCTGGTTCCATGAACAATTTCCGGCAATTAACGTCTTGCTGGCCAGTTACTTTGAATGCTACGGTGCTAACCTGGAAACGGTGCTGGCATTGCCGGTTTCGGCCATTCACCTTGATTTGGTACGCTGCCCGAGTCAGCTGGACGATATACTGAAAACAGATTTTGCACAACAGCAAACGCAGCTTTCACTTGGCGTGGTCGACGGCCGTAATGTGTGGCTCAACGACCTGGCAAACGCGCAGCAGCTCATTCAGCGGGCTGTGGATGCCCTGGGCAAAGACCGGATTCTGGTGGCTCCCTCATGCTCGCTTTTACACGTACCATGCGATCTGGACGCTGAAACGAATATAGACCCGGAAGTCCGGCAATGGCTGGCGTTTGCAAAGCAGAAACTGGCTGAAGTGTCAACACTTGTGACGTTGTTTGCCCATCCGGATGATGCGGCCGCTTTAGCGGTGCTTGCCCGTAATAAACAGCTGATTGCCAACCGCAGGCAGGCTGCCCGTATTCATAAGCCTGCCGTGAAAGAACGCGTTGCCAACCTGACCGCTGCTGATGCAGCCCGTAACAGCCCGTTTTCTGTCCGGCAACCGGTGCAGGCGCAGGCATTGGATTTGCCGCTTTACCCGACAACCACTATCGGTTCGTTTCCCCAGACAGAAAGCGTTCGGAGCTACCGCGCAAAACGGAAAAAAGGCCAGATACCCGTAGCTGAATACGATGCGTTTATTGAAACGGAAACCGAAGCGGCCATCCGCTGGCAGGAAGAAATCGGACTGGATGTGCTCGTACACGGGGAGTTCGAACGGAACGACATGGTTGAGTATTTCGGCGAGCTACTCGACGGGTTTATTTTCAGTGAAAACGGGTGGGTGCAGAGTTACGGCTCCCGTTGCGTAAAACCCCCGATTATCTACGGCGATGTTGAGCGGCCGGCACCGATGACCGTGCGCTGGTCGGCCTATGCGCAGTCACTGACCCCGAAACCCGTTAAAGGCATGCTGACCGGGCCGGTCACGATTCTGCAATGGTCGTTTGTCCGGGACGATCAGCCCCGCCGGGATACCTGCCTGCAGATTGCCCTGGCGATCCGCGATGAAGTAGTTGATCTCGAAGCGGCCGGCATCAACGTGATTCAGATCGATGAGCCGGCTATCCGGGAAGGGTTACCGTTGCGTCGTGAAAACCGGGAGGCATACCTGACCTGGGCCGTGGAGGCCTTCCGCGTATCGGCTTCGGGTGTGCAGGACCATACGCAGATTCACACGCATATGTGCTACTCCGAATTCAACGACATTATTGAACACATTGCGCGGATGGATGCCGATGTGATCACCATCGAGACATCGCGTTCACAGATGGAATTGCTGGATGCGTTTGCCGCGTTTAACTACCCGAATGAGATCGGACCCGGTGTGTATGACATTCACAGTCCGCGGGTGCCGACGGTGGCCGAAATGGTGGAACTACTGCAAAAGGCGTCCGGGGTATTGCCTGCCCGGAATATCTGGGTAAATCCGGACTGTGGCCTGAAAACCCGCCGGTGGCCGGAGACCAAACAGGCACTGATCAACATGGTTCAGGCGGCCCGGTCGGTCCGTGAAACAGTTACCGCCTTCGTTTAACCCATCTTACCCTCTGACTCTTTGCGGGTCAGAGGGTTTTTCTCCCCGGCAATATGCAAATCAAAGCGACCATCAGTCTGAAAAAATCGGATACCAATGGCCGGATTCCGGCGTCGATCCTTAACGAATTTGTCCTTTCGGAATTGTTGAACAAAGTCAGTCAATCGCTGCGTAACGAACTCCGAATTCATCAGCAAACAGACCCTGATGCGGCAGACAATGTCTTGTTCTCAACGGAGTTCACGATTAGTCACTCCGGGGATATGAATGGCTGACACGGTTTCCAGGCAACGATCAGACTACCCTTTTACTGATTCCGGACGTACTCAATCTGATATGATTCGGGGATTTTCGGAACGAGCACAAAATTACCGCGACCGTCGACGGGAGAGGCTTTGCGGCAATAATTTTCGGTAACCGTATACGTAATTTTCTTCGTGGCATCATCCCGCTTTACATCGTGGGTATACGTACTGCTGCTGCCGTGATTCACGGTTGAGAGGCCGAGCAGGTCATAGTTGGTAAAATCAATGGAATCCGGTTTGGCGGAGCAGCAGTTTTTGAACACACGGTTG
>NZ_MORL01000055.1 GCF_001870735.1 Arsenicibacter rosenii
AGGCTATAAAACAATGGCCAGCCATTTCCATAATGAGCATATAATGAACACCGTACTGGCCGGGAAACCGGTGCCCAGAGAACCCAACTTCGTAAACGTGTTCAAAAATGCCGGTGTTAATATTGTCCATCTGGCAGAATTCCACGGCCCCGGCCATCCGAAAGGCCCCGACGAGCAACGGTTACTGGAATTGAAAACACTTTTCAGCGAATGCGAGCGGCTGTCTGATCAGAATTTTCTGTTGCTGCCCAGCGAAGAGCCCAATAACTTTTTTGGCGGCCATTGGCTCGACTTCTTTCCGAAAAATGTCTACTGGATTATGTCCCGAAAGCCCGACATGCCGTTTGTGACCGACGATCCCCGTTACGGCAAGGTCTACCGCATTGCCGATAAACATGATATGCTCAGGTTGCTGGAACAGGAGAACGGCCTGGCCTGGACAGCGCACGCGCGGACGAAAGGGTCCACCGGCTATCCCGAT
This sequence comes from Arsenicibacter rosenii, assembly GCF_001870735.1. Classification (GTDB taxonomy): domain Bacteria; phylum Bacteroidota; class Bacteroidia; order Cytophagales; family Spirosomataceae; genus Arsenicibacter; species Arsenicibacter rosenii. The sequence goes on from NZ_MORL01000055.1 coordinate 482, forward strand.
AAGTATAAAGATGAAGCCTTTTATTTGTCTGACCATTTCTTTGGCGCAGCCTGGAAAAACATTCCTGCTGATATGTCGGAGCCGCGCCTCAGTCGCCGGGTTCTTGATCTGATGGACGATATGGCCAATTGGGGGCTCCGAAAGCATGTGATTGCCGAGACCGATATTTTTACCATGGAACCCGAAAACGAAACGTACGCACACCTGAATGTGAACTACCTGCAACTCGATAAGCTACCGGCTTACCGGGATGGCTGGCAGCCGGTTCTTGATGTCATGAAACAGGGCAGTTTTTTTGTCAGTACCGGCGAAGTAATGCTTCCGGTTTTCCGGGTCAACGGTAAGGGAGCCGGAGAAACCTTACAACTGCCGGCATCGGGTAAAGCGGTAATTGATCTGGGCGTGTCCTGGACGTTTCCCCTTACCTTCGCTGAAATCATCTCAGGGGATGGTAAACAGGTATTCCGCGAACGGATCGACCTGACCAATACGCTCCCTTTCGGTAAAAAGCAATATGCCTTTACGACGAACCTCAAAGGAAAAACCTGGGTTCGGGTTGAGGTATGGGATGCTGCCGTTAACGGTGCCTTTACGCAGCAGGTCTGGCTAACCAACTGACCGATCCCGCGATATTTTATGACAAAAAGAAAACGTGGTAAATTTTACCACGTTTTCTTTTTGTCAGCAGACCGGGCGTTAATGTGGTAAAATTTACCACATTTCCAGACAGGATAAGCGCCTCTATTAATGTGGTAAAATTTACCACATTTTTCATTCAAAGGCAGCGGCCGGCATAATGTGGTAAATTTTACCACATTATCTTCATTGCCTATTCTCCTGCAACACCATCAACGCCTGCAAACGGATAATCAGCGTCTGACAAGTCTCTTTCAACGGTATTGAGGTGTTTTTTAACAGATTGGCCATATCAACAATCTGGTCAATCTGTTGGGATATCTGGCTATCCGCCGGCGAAGAATCCGTCGTCTCCATAGCCGCAATACTAACCACATCCGTTGCCAGAACCTGTTTCAATTCTGTTGCAGACTGGATCGGCGTACCTGACGGCGGCGTATCGGCAAGCGTCATCAGATCACTTTTCCGGACTTTTACTTTCCGGGCGAGCACTTCTTTTTTCAGCGGATCAGCCAGGCGGTCGAGGCCCTTTGCATATTGTGCGTCGAGCCGGATGGTTTTAGGGCTAACATTAAACTGAGCGGCCAATACTTCCTCCGTACGCATTTTCAGGGTTTCTGTATCGGGGAATGCCCCTGCCTCCTGATTCGGCCGTCCCGGATTACGTTTCAGGCTGAGATATTTCTGACCACGCAGATAAGCCATTTGCTCGGGCGTCAGATTACGGCGCCCAAGCTGGTTGTCAATCATAAACGTCCGGACGGCTTCCTTGTCCGTAAACTCACGTAGTGCTAGTTTAAAATCCAGCCCATTCCGTTTGCAGATACCATACCGGTTATGGCCGTCGATCAGCACGTAAAGGGGCGTATCCTGTGCGTTGTCGTCCAGCACCGTTTGCGAGGTATGCCAGATTAAAAGCGGCTCACGGCAGCCCTCCCGAATAATATTAGCTTCGAGTTGCTGGTATTCTTCTGTCGTTAGCGGCGGAATCAACGCCTCCAGTTCAGGAATAACCGTAATTTGTTCCTTAATCGATTCCTGCTGCACGAGCGAACCGGTTTCTTTGCGGATTAGGGGTTTCTGCGCAAACTGGCTAAGTGTCTTTTTCATACCCGTTTTTTCTAGTTGTTAACACTTGCCATATACTCATTTGCCAACTGCCGGTAATCGACCGAACCCGGCGACGAGTTGTTATACCGGAAAATATCCATCTGGGCATACTGCGACTCTTTAAGCGCGGCATTCAGACGGATTTCGGTCTGAAACACGTTGAAATTTGCCAGATCCTGCCGTACGGTCTGAATAATTTCCTTGTGCAGCACTAACCGCCTGTCCACACGGGTTAGTACGATCCCATCAATGCGCAGCCGCTCATTAAAGAACTGCCGGATTTCTTCGATAAGCTCAAACAGGTTGTTGACCCCCTTCACGGCCGATGTTTCCGGTTCCAGGATGACCAGGGCGGCGTTTGACGCGATCAGCGCAGAGTTCGTAAACACATTTAATGCCGGAGGGCAGTCGATCAGGATAAAGTCATAATTCGAAAGGAAAGGGGCAAGGGCAGCCCGCAGCCGTAACGCGCCGCTGGGAGAGTGGGTCAGGTCACGCTCATATTTGGCCAGTTCCAGATTGCTCGGCACCAGATCAAAATTGTCCGTTACGGCCAGTACCGGAAGCGGCTGGCTTTGGACCAGTGACTCATAAAGCTGCTGTTCGGGCAGATCAACTCCCAGGCTTTGCGACAGGTTACCCTGTGAATCAATATCAATTACCAGCACCCGGTTACCGGCCATGCTTAGTGCGCGGCCCAGATTAATGGTTGTTGTTGTTTTGCCGACACCGCCTTTGTGATTGACAACTGACACTACATGCGCTTTCCGGTTACGGAACGCCGCTAAGCCGTAATTTTCCAGTACCGGTTCTAAAGCCGTAAGGTGTTTCTGATTAAGGGTTCGTTGGCCTGCCATCGCCTTGGTCAATGTGCTGGCAGGTAATCCGGCCTCTTTTTCAATCGCAGAAACTGATAAAGCCGGTTTTTTGGAAAAAAAGAGTACCGCTTCCTGATGGGTTAGCATATTTTTCGTATTTGATGCCATAAAACTAAGACATCAAACCCATAATCTACTCGTTTTGCCTGAAAAAAGAGACTGAATTACTTAGAGGTATTGCCAGCACGTGCTCAGCAGCAGGCTATCCCTTCTGTTTCCCCCCTTTTACCCTGCCTTCATTGAGGTAACTATAACTTATCTATCACCAACGATATGTAATTACTTCTTCCCCGATTATTACTTCAATGAGTAACATAGCGGTCAAAAAAATAGTAAAATGCTTTTTATGTATAACGGATTTATCACTTGGTCAACAACAAAGGGTTAGCCTTTTGGAAAGCAAGTCAGGTTTCGTACAGCTAAGTGCTTAGCTTTTGTCAGTCATGATGTTCAACTGCTATAACCAATCTATCACACCGGTTCTACCGTCTTTTTTCTATAACCATTCTATCACCACCGCGTAATACGACCGGTTTTTTATCACTTAACGGCCCGTAATCCCTTACAATCAAGTATAACGGAAATATCACGGATTAAAATTCACCCGGGCCCGTCCCTGAACTATTTAACCTAAAAAAAAAGAACAAAAAAAATTTAAAAACAACAACAGAACTCCTTTTGATGTTTTTTTAAATTTTTGTTATTTTTTTGTTTTTTATGTTTTTAAGGCTCAGTAACCATTTGATAATCAATGTATTATAAGGGCAATTATAACCAATCTATCACTGAGCTATAACCAATCTATCACTGAGCTATAACCAATCTATCACTGAGCTATAACCAATCTATCACTGAGCTATAACCAATCTATCACGACTATAACCAACTTATCACCCCCGAAAAATAAGTTATCCACATCCGGTCAAAAGGAGATACTATAACCAATCTATCACGATTAAAAGCAGCCAAAAACGCCGGAAAGCAAACCGGCATGAACTATAAAAAAAAGATTGCGTAAGTTATAGTAATTAGTAGTTTTGTTACCGTTGGTACGCAGAACATTAACGGACACATGGCAAAGGGTAAGTCGGCGAGAAGTAAAAAGGATATTTCGGAAAAATATAGTATCAGAATCCAGGGGGGGAAACACGGCCTGGTTGAAGCGTCCTACAAAATGGATATCATGGAATTCCGGATCTTTGCCACTATGCTGACAATGGTATTGCCTGAAGATCAGGATTTTACGGAGTATGTTATCAGCGTTACGGATATAATCAGGCTGTTTAACCTGTCGAAGAGCGGACAACTGTATGATATGGTACGGTCGGCAGCCGACAAATTACTGGACCGGAAATTTATCATCAATGAGATAAACGAAGACGGGATCGAGTACGAAAATAAAATCAATATGCTGGCGAGTGTGAAAACGCCGGTTAGTAAGAAGTACCAGAACCATATAAAGGTAACCTTCCATCCCGACCTGAAGCCCTACCTGCTGCGACTGCAAAAAGAGTACCTCACAGTCGATGTCAGAAATATTGTAGATATCCAAAGTCCCTACTCGGTTAAACTGTACTTTGTGCTGAAGCACCAGATCAAGCTGGGCAATACGAAAGTAAAGTATTCGTTAGGGCGGCTCCGGCAGATTATGACCGTCGGCGATGATGAATATCCGCTCTATGGCAACTTCAAACAAAAGATTCTCAAAAAAGCGCAGACTGATATAGAAGCGTACACCGACCTGCGGATCAGCGAGATGGAAGAAGAAAAGCAGGGTAGGGCGGTACATGCTGTTATCTTTCATCTGGAAAACAAACAACCGGCCCGCCTGGAGATTGCCCCTCATTCGTCGAAGCCGATTCGTTTACGGAAAATAAAGGATGGCGTGGTGCAGGATATTGATGTGGAAGAGATTCTGCGTCAGGAGAACCATTATGAAGTCCATACCGCGCCGGAAGATGAAATCCGGGTGGTAGATCCGGAAGCGCAGCTGCTGGACCGCGTCAGGCAGTATAAAGTGACAAAGGCCACCGTACAGGACTGGCTGAAGCATTCGACCCTGGAACAAATCGATTTCACGATCGATTATGTTGAGCGGTTGATCAGTTCAGGGACGAAGGTAAAAAACATCGGTGGCTACCTGAATAAGATGGTGAAAACGCCGGGCTTATTCGATTCATTTAAACACCAGCAGGAAGAGCAAGAAACCCGGAAAAAGCAGAAGGAGCAGACGGAGAAGCGCGCCAAAGCGTCGGAGGATTTACAACAGAAACGTGATGAACTGGCCGAAGCCTATCTTGATGCCAAAGTCAATCGTGGCATTGCGCTCTTCGACGAACAGGATAGTCTGGCCCGACAGCTCTTCGATCATATACGGGACAAAGCACAAGCCCCGAAACCATCGTTTATGGAAACGGTAGCCTGGGAAGCGCTTGAAAAAATCATGGATCATGATGTCTGCGCGGAACGGTTTGTGCAGATACTGGAAGGAACAGGCGGTATGACCCTTAAATTCCATGTTCTGGAGGTATTACAACGTATGTTTACCGCCGAGTTTTCGTCTGTAAAGGCTGATTATGAAGCGCAGGCGCGGGGGCTGGGTATGGCTCTCATCTGATGGCATCCGGCAAAGGGGCATTTGCCGGTAAACAAGACCCTGGAAAACAAAGGGGCGGCTTTACCAGAGCCGCCCCTTTGTTTATACTCTGGTTAGCTTAACAGGAGGCGTGTAACCGGCGTTCCACTGACAGACGTACAGATTCTGGTCTTCGTCAATACAAACATCATGACCATGCTGAAAAACCGGTATNGGTTTTATAAACCGGAGCCTGGCCTCCCGGACAGGAAACGACCTTGTTGTCTTTGTCGAGTATGGTTATAAATCCGGAGTTTGCATTCCGGTTACCGGCTTTGTCTTTTGACCAGCACACACCCGCATAGAGGTGCTGACCCGAAA
>NZ_MORL01000056.1 GCF_001870735.1 Arsenicibacter rosenii
GGTAACCGTTAACCGCAATTGCCCGTAAACCGTTAACCGCAACCAACTGATGAAACTCCTTTGGCTGGTATTTCCACTTTGGCTCTTTTCCTGCCAGACAACCCCGACCGACGACGCAGACGACCTGTCCATCGCTTCCGACGATTATGTGGTCCTTACTCAGAAGGCGCTCTCCTATCAGGCGGACTTTGATATGGAGGCCTGGGGCGGTATGCTGGCCGACGATGTTGTATTTATTCCCTCTGAAGGCGGACCGGCCTATCAGAAGAAGGCCGTAGTCCTGGCTAACTGGTCGCGGTGGCGGCAAAAAAACCACGTCAGCTTGCTCCAGCTCAGCCAGCTTACCCACCTGCCGGTCCGTAGCCGCGAGCAATTACCACTCATGGGCAAGGCGGGGGTCTACGTGATCTCCTATTGTCTGGCCGATCTGCAGTTTACCGACGGACATACCAGCCGGCAGTCGCTGCATGTGTGCTGCCATTTCGACCCGAAAAAACGCATCGACTATTACAGCCTCTATTTCCCCGCCGGAGCGTCGGCAGACCAAACCATTAGCATAACCCAATAACATCCGGAAAACAAGACCAACGCATGTATCTATTCTATACAAATTTCCGCCTGCTGACCGTTATGCTGTGCAGCCTGCTGTTAAACATAGTATTCTGCACGGTATCCAGGGCCCAGATTACGCGCTACGTCTCTATGACCGGCACCACCGCACCGGCCGCTGCCACCAGCTGGGCCACCAGCACCACCGATTTACAGGGGGCCATTGACGCCAGCCAAGCCGGCGATCAGGTCTGGGTGGCGTCTGGTGTATACAAGCCTACCACTACGACAAACCGTGATATCAGCTTCTCCATGAAGGCAGGGGTGGCAATTTACGGCGGCTTTGCAGGTACCGAAACGGCTCTCAGCCAGCGCCCGACTGTCAATCCGGTATCTGCTACCGGCCGCTTTAGTACGCCTGGTAGCAGTACACTCAGCGGTGACCTGAACGGAGATGACGGCCCCAACTTCACAAACCGCAATGACAATAGCTACCATGTCATTAACAACCCTGCCAGCCTGAGCCTTACAAACACAGCGATACTCAATGGTTTTGTCATTACAGGGGGTAATGCTAATAATAGTAGTGTTGGTGGCGCTGGTATCTTTGGTGGAGGAATCTTAAACCAGCGCCTCAATAGTCCAAGTCTGATTAACTGCGTGCTACAAAATAACCAGGCTGATAACGGTGGAGCCATCTTTAATCTCGATAATGCCAGCCCGGGTTTGATCAATTGCCTACTCCAAAATAATCAAGCCTCTTACGGCGGAGCAATCACTAACAGTGTAAGCAGCACCCCCAGACTAACCAACTGTGTCGTACAAAACAACACGGCTGTCGACGATGGCAGAATCAACGGCAGCGGTTACGGCGGAGCTATCTACAACAGTAACAACGCCCGCCCGGTATTAACTAACTGCGTACTGCAAAACAATACGGCAAGCAGTGGCGGGGCCATATATAGTATCAACTTCAATAACCTGGTACTGACTAACTCAGTATTGTGGAATAACGGCGGAGAAAAGACAATAAACAATATCAACAACAGCAGCGTCACGGCGAGCTATTCGCTTTTCGATAATACGGTAACGGGCTACAGCAACGGGCCGGGTAATATCACCACCACCACTTCACCGTTTATAGCAGCTACATCGGTAGCCTTAGCCGCTTGCTCACCGGCCATCAATGCGGGTAATCCGCTCAGTATCACCGTTACGGACGGACCCTATTCAGAAACGGCACTGCCCGCCACTGATCTGACCGGTAGCGCCCGCATTACCGGCACCCGTATTGACATGGGAGCTGTCGAGTATCAAAACCCGAACGGAGTACCGCCTCAGATTGTGCAGCAACCCGTTGCCAGTTCAGTTATCTGCGCGGGCACTACCGTGGTGATCAGTGTCAGCGTAACAGGCAGCTCACCCGCCTATCAGTGGTATAAGTCGGGAACTGCCCTGACCGGTATCGCCTCGGCCACAACCGCCAGCCTGACGCTGACCAAGCCGTCAGTCACGGTCACCGCTGCCCCGTCGGCCACGCTTTCGTGCACAAACCCGAGCCTGACGCTGACGGCTCAGGCTTCGGCCACGGCATTGGGCTGGAACAGTGGCGGCAGCACGGGCCAGACGCTGCCCGTCAGCCAGACGGGCGTTTACTCGGTGACGGTGACCAATGCCAACGGCTGCACGGCCGTCAGTAACAGCCTGACCATCTCACGGGACAATACCAGCCCGACGGTCAGTATTTCAGCAATCAGCTGACCTGTACCCAGCCACAGCTGACGCTGACGGCTACGGCATCAGCCACGGCCCTGCTTTGGTCAACCGGCCAGACCACCAATACGATTAGTGTAAGTCAGACCGGTACCTACTCGGTCACCGCGACGGGTGCTAACGGCTGTACCGCTATCAGCAATAATCTGTCAGTCACGGAGAACTTCAGCCTGCCGCCGTTTACCGTCTCCTCGGCTACCGTCTGTCCCGGCCAATCGGTGAATCTCACCGCCAGCGGCTGTGGCGGACAAATCCTGTGGCCAACCGGCGCCACAACGGCTATGATCACCCTGACGGCGGGTAACAGCACCAGTCTGCTGACGGCTACCTGCACGCTGGGTATCTGCTCGACTATGGCCAGCGGGCAGGTCGTCGTGGGCGGTATCCAGCCGCCACCGGCGCAGATTCTGAGCTTCACTGCCGATGAGTCCGCCTGTCCGGTCAGGCTGACGGGTCGCGGTGTGGCCACCTCGTTCACCATGACCGGTACCGGTGGCTATGTCTTCAGCACGGTTTACCGCGAGGGCGCTATGCACGATGCCGTCGGGCTGAACGTGAAGCAGGCGGGGACCTATACCCTGACGGCCACCTATACCAACAGCTGCGGCACCAGCACGCCGGTGACCAGAACGGTGAGCGTGGGCCGGAGTTGCCCGTAACCGTTCTGGCAGGTCAAAGCCGGTGTACCTGCCTGTTGGCCTGTTCACCGGCTTTTGGTATTAAGTTTTTTCAGGGTTGGTACACCGATTGAACGCCGGACAGACCGCTGTACTTCCTGAAAAAAGCAGCCGCTCCTGAAGACGATACAAAGCACCAATAAGTATACTTATTTCAAATATCAGCACACAAATGCACCAATACACGAAGTTTTTTTTACGCATGACCCCCAGCCAAACATTTTTGAACGAATAGCTTGTGCCTTAGCAGCGATCAGGCCGGAACTTGCTGATAGTAATCTAACCCTTTTCTGCCATGCTCTTACCTGTCCTGCTGCCTGATCGCGGGCTGACACTACCCGTACCTGTGCACCCGTCATATTCACGCTCAAACCGACTACTCGTTGTTCCGATGAATCAAGTAAACCACAATCCCCTTTCCGGCCTGGCGGCCATACTTATTGGATTCGCGCTCCTGCTGCTTAGTGCTTCCGGAGCCCTTGCCCAGACGACAAATACCTGGACGGGCCAAACCGGCAGCGACTGGAACACGGCCGCCAACTGGTCACTGACGGCAGTTCCGGGCACCGATGATGATGTAGTCATTCCGGCCGGAGCCACCTATTCGCCCGTGCTGAGTACTACGACTGCGGCTAAGTCTGTGGAAGTGCAACCCGGCGCTTCACTCAGTATCAGCAGCAGTGGCAGTCTGAGTATTACTAGTGCGAAAACAATAACTATTAATAGTTTACAGTACACCATCTCCTTCTTCAACAGTGGAACCGTGGTCAATCAGGGAGCATTATCGGCGGGCAATACGGCTCAGGCCGGCCTGTGGAATGTGTCTTCCTTCAGCAATCTGACGGGCGGCAACATTACCATTGACGGGACAAGCAGCCGGGCACTCTCTAACAGTGCCGGTACCTTCGTCAACGCGGGTACCATCCGTATCGGATCAATTGCCGGGGCAGGACCGTGGGGAATCGAAAATCAGGCCTCGTTCAGCAACGTAGCGGGTGGTACTATTACCATTGACCGCACCAGTAGCACAGGCCTATTTAACAGGTCAGGCACCTTTAGTAACGGAGGCACGATGCGTATTGGCTCTAATGCTGCTATAGGATCATTTGCACTCCACAATCAGGCCTCGTTCCAAAACATAGCGGGCGGCAGCATTACCACTGACCGTAGTAATACAGGGCTTTTAAACGAATCCCCGGGCAGCATTCTCAATGCCGCGACCATTACTATCGGGACAGTCCCCGGCGCCGGATTTTACGGATTGTCGAATCAATCTTCCTTTAGCAATGTAGCGGGTGGCCATATCTCCATTGACAGAACGGATAATACAGGGTTGGTTAACCGTGGCAACTTTATCAATTCGGCGACCATCACCATCGGAACCCTCGCCGGGGTAGGGTATGCAGGCTTATCGAATCAATCTTCCTTTAGCAACGTAGCGGGTGGCAGTATCTCCATTGACAGAACGGATAATACAGGGTTGGTTAACGGTGGCAACTTTATCAATTCGGCGACCATCGCCATCGGAACCCTCGCCGGAGTAGGGTATGCAGGCTTATCGAATTCATCATCTTTCAGCAACGTAGCGGGTGGCAGTCTCTCCATTAACCGCACTACTAATATTGCGTTATCTAACAACTCATCCATGCTCAACCAGGCGACGATCACCATCGGCGCCAGTGTAACAGGTAATGCGATCAGTAATGGCGGTGTTTTCGACAATCAGGGCTGTCAGGCGCTGATCAATAGTCTGGGGAATGCCGTGATTACAGGATCGTCTTCCTTTTCCAACACCGGTACCATTATCGAGCGCTCGGCGGACAACAGCAACATCAGTTACAACGGCGGGCTGGTGCAGGACCTCAACGGGGGCACATTCACCATCACCAATAACCAGGGCCTGCTCATTACCGCAACCGGTCAATTCTGGCGGGGGTGCATCAGCAGCGACTGGAACACGGACGCCAACTGGTCGGCCGGCACCGTACCCACCGCCACCGACGATGTAACGATTCCGGCCGGCACCACCTATTCCCCCGTGCTGAGTACCACGGCGGTTGCAAATTCGGTGGAAGTGCAAAGCGGCGCTTCGCTTACGATCAGCAATGTGGGTAGCCTGAGTATTAATGGCAGTAAGTCCTACAATGGATTTACCAGAGGGTTTTCCAATAGCGGGCTGGTGCGTAACGAGGGTCGGCTGGTGTTGGGTAATACGGGTTCTGTGGGTATTTATGGGTTGTATAATGTGTCGTCGTTCAGTAATACGCCCGGAGCTGTCATCCGGATTGACCGATCTGGTAATTATGGTTTGTATAATGATGATAACAGTAGTTTTGTCAACTCGGCGACCATAGTCATTGGGGCAGTAGCCAATGTAGGGGGGTATGGCTTGTTTAATGATGCGTCGTTCAGTAATACGGCCGCAGGAAGCATTCAGATCGACCGGACCAGTAACTATGGGCTATATAATCGTGGCAGCTTCGGCAACTCAGCGACCATTGTCATTGGGGCAGTAGCCAATGTAGGGTCGTATGGTTTGTTTAATGATGCGTCGTTCATCAATACGGCCGCAGGAAGCATTCAGATCGACCGAACGGGTAGCATTGGTTTGTATAATACTCCTGCCGGCAGCGTTGTCAATCAGGCGACGATTACTATCGGCACCAGTGCAGCAGGTAATGCGATTACGACTGGCGGCGTTTTCGACAATCAGGGCTGCCAGGCGCTGATCAACAGCCCGGGGAATGCTATGATTTCCGGTTCTTCTTCCTTCTCAAACACCGGCACCATCATCGAGCGCTCGGCGGGCAGCAGCGGCATCAGCTATAACGGCGGGCTGGTGCAGAACCTCAACGGCGGCACATTTGCTATTGCCACCGGTCAGCCGCCCCTGAGTGTGTCGGCCACCGACCTCACCACCTGCAATCCCGCCAACGGCTCGCTGACCATCGCAGG
>NZ_MORL01000057.1 GCF_001870735.1 Arsenicibacter rosenii
AGCTGGTACGAGCGGATACCGGCCGGGACATCCGAAACCAGGGATGCGTTCCGGGTAGGCGGGCTTTCCACAGCAGAAAAAAAATTCTTCTGCGCGATAGCCGTTCCGGACAGCATACCGGCAACCAGAAGTAAAGAAATTGATTTCAGGTAAACAGTTAGTCGCATAACATCGATGTGAAGCGGGTGTTACATATGATTAGAACGTGACGGGTGTGATTATTAAATCCAATTGTCATTTTTTGCGAATTAATTTCACATACCCAGGTCCAAAGCTATGGGTTTGTCACAGATTTTCCCCTACCCATATGGGTAGTTTTTCGATAAATACGGCTAAGACCACCCCTTTAGGTAGTTGTTTTTTTGTAAGCCAGCCTTAGCCTTCCCGCCAGAAGCAGTCGAAATCAGACTTTCTCCAGTAACCACCACAGCGGCTTCCGTCGGGAGATCACTTTATAGTTCTGCTGCACATAGGTTTGTATATGCTGCTGCGCCTCATCAATGTCGTCTGTCAGGCAAACCAGGCCAAGGTCTTTTTCACTGATGGTTCCCCGCTTTTTCATATCCTCCATAAACGCCATCAGAGGCTGGTAATAATCTTTGCCCATCAGCACAACCGGAAACTGCTGAATCACGCCGGTCTGCACCAGCGTCAGCGTTTCGAAGAGTTCGTCCATAGTCCCCCAACCGCCCGGCAATACCACAAAGGCATACGAATATTTAAGCAGCAGTACCTTTCTGACGAAAAAGAAATTGATCGTTACGCTGGTGTGCAGGTAGGGGTTTGGCTGCTGCTCAAAAGGCAACCGGATATTGCAGCCGACCGAGCGGCCACCGGTTTCGAACGCCCCGCGGTTAGCGGCCTCCATAATGCCGGGACCACCACCGGTCATGACCGTAAACCCAAGCTCACGGATAGCGCGACCGGCCTGGCGGGCCATTTCGTAGTAGGGATGCCCTTCCTTGAAACGGGCCGAGCCAAAGACCGTAACGCAAGGGCCGACAAAATGCAGCTTCCGCAGCCCCTTCAGGAGTTCCCAGCCTACCTGGAAAATAAACCGGAGCTCAGATCCCCGGTTTTTGGGGCCTTCGAGCGATTGGTTAACGGAATCATTGAATAAAGGAGCAATCGGAGGTCTCGGATTGCTTTGCTGCGGGTTTTGCTGGTCTGTCATGGTCGTACGAAGGTAGTGTAATCTGTCCCGGATCTGACCGGCCGCTGACGGAAAAACCGGCCGGATGCATCAGGTTCGGGCACGATGCTTAAATTTGCAATATGTCCAAAAAAGAGTCAACAACCGTAGTCCGCCCTATACACGTTACGTCAAAAAGCGTACTGACAGTTAGTCAGCTTATTAACCTGTTTGAGAACTGGCTGCCTCATCCGGGCAATTATCCCCGGCTGACGCGCCAGTTTATTCAGTTCTGCCTTGCCAATAGCCTGCCCATTACCCAGGCAACGCTTCAGATCTATGGCGAAGGGAAAACGGGGAATAAAATTTCGCCGATCAAAAAATTCTTTATGTTCTTTCAGGTGATTGGTTTTCCGAAAGTGGTGGCAGACCCGCCGGCCCAAAAACCAATACCGGCCAATGCCAGCTTCCTGATTGATCGCTATCTACAGGAAGCGGTACACCTCATGGGCGAGAAAACAAAGGACAATTACACCCAGGCCCTGACCGTTTTTTTTAAATTCATGCATGAGGAACGGGCGGCCGGAAAGCACGTCACGTTTACCACCCAGACCGTACACCATTACATACAGCACCTGAAAAAAAAGGGACTTTCGGCCTTTACCATAAATTTTTACCTGTCCTCCGTCAAACAACTGGGGGTTTGGGTCGTAGAAAACGCGGGGCGGCTGGGGCTAAATGAAGAACAGATAAACGCCTTGCAGGGCATTAAAAAAATAAAAGGCATCCCGGTCGAACGTAAATTTCATAAGGATAGCCTGACTGCGGAAGAACGGGACGGTTTTCTCCGGACAATTGATGATCCGCTCGACAAAGCCGTTGCCATGCTGATGGTTACGGAAGGATTGCGAACCGTTGAAGTAACCCGCCTGACCATCGGCGATCTTGATTTCGATAAGGAAAAAATCAGCGTTCTCGGACGGGGGAAGGCCGACAAAAAAACGATTGATCTCTTTCCGGAATGTGCGCAGGCCATCCGGAATTACCTGAACGCATCCGGCATCGCTGAAGGCGGATGCCCCGCGCCCTCTCCCGATCAGCTCCTGTTTCCTGGCCTGACAACGGGACAGATCCGGTACCGCATCGACCGTTACCTCAAAGCCATGAACCTCAAGCGGAAAAATATATCGGCGCACAGCCTGCGCCACACGGCCGGCCAAATCCTGATCGATGAGGGCGTCGACCCGACCTGGGTGCAGCAACACCTGCGCCACGAGCTGTTTGAGACAACCCTGCTCTACATCAAAAAACAGGACGAGGTTTCTGCCGACGGACATCTGTAACGAAAACGACCATGACAGCCTCTGAACGCACCGCCCTGAAACGGGTCACCGACGCCATCCGGCCACTGCCCGATCCTGACTGGCAGGCGTTTGAAGCCATCTGGCATCCGTTCACGGCCAGGCGGAAAGTGATGCTTACTGAAGCGGGTACTCCGGAAAAGTACCTCTATTTTGTGCTGGAAGGCGTGCAGCGGGTGTATTACCTGGACGAGCTGCATCGGGAAGCAACCATCGTGTTTTCGTATCCGCCTTCCTTCGGTGGCGTCGTAGATTCGTTTATGCTCCGGCAGCCTTCCCGTTATTATTTCGAAACGCTGACGCCTTCTGTGTTTTTACGGGCATCCAGCCATGATCTGACCCGGTTGATGGCCGAATTTCCGGCCATTGAATCCATGATCCGGCTGGGATTGACGCATGCCTTTTCGGGCATTCTCGAACGCCTGGCCGAATTACAGTGCTACTCCTCAGCCGACAAATTCAGAAAACTGCTCCAGCGCAGCCCGCACATTCTCCAGCTGGTTCCGCACCGGTATCTCGCCAATTATATCGGCGTTGATCCGACAAACTTCAGCAAACTCATAAACTCGGTCAAGCTATAAATCCTGGTATTTACCAAGATTCCGTAAAAAATACAGGCGCACCTTTGCATCGAACGTTAACACAACGAATTATGCAAACACTATTGACCCGTGTCTCTCAGGGCTTTATTACACTCTCGGCCCTTGCCTTATTAGCGGTCAGCCTGATGGCTTTTGCCAATCCGCAATCCGTCATGGACCTTGTACATGTGCAACTCGGCAATACGGATGCCTACAGTTCGATCCGCGGCGTTTATGGCGGCGTCGGGCTGACGCTTTTTATTTCGCTGATGTATCTGATGCTGCACGATCCCCGGAAAGGACTGAGTTTTCTGATACTGCTTTGGGGTTTTTATGCATTTTCACGCACCATGACCATTTTTATGGAGGGCAGGCTCGGCGCTTTCGGTCAGCAGTGGCTGGTGGTCGAATCTGTTTTTTGCCTGATCGCTGCGGGGTTGTTCCTGGCCACGCGCCAACAAACCAAAAAGAGGTAATTGCCATGAATACGGTTGATAAAAAGGAGTTTCTGGCCATGCTTGAAGCAATGACGGACCGCCAGCTGACCCTGGCCGTTGACGTTTTTCAGAACCAGTCCGACGCCTGGCTTTCGGCTCCTTCCCCCGATGGCGGCTGGAGTGTCAGCGAATGTCTGGAACACCTGCTGAGCTATGGCCACTACTATTTGCCCCGCCTTCGCAACGCACTTGATAGCAGAACCATTCACAAAAACCAAAACCGGTTTACATCGGGCTGGCCGGGGCGCTATTTCATCAGGATGATGGACCCGAAAACATCCCGCAAGCGATACAAAGCGGCGAAGCGACACCAGCCAAACATAACCCGCCCCGGCCATCAGACGGTAGCGGAATTTATTGGTCAGCTGGAAGAATTACTCCGGCTCATCCGGAAAGCCGGAACGGCCGATTTACAGCGTATCCGGATTCCGGTATCCGTTGCCCCTTTCCTGACAATGAACGGCGGCGATACGCTGCACTTTCTGGCCGTCCATAACCAGCGCCATATTGACCAGGCGTTGCGGCATGGTAGCCGGTAATACGTCAGGTACCAGGTTCCGGCAGGATTTCACCGGACTGTGTTTCCTGAAACCGATACAGGTACGGCGCTTTATGTGACGTACCCGACCGGCGTTCCGGCAAGCGTTCCAGCTGGCCGGAGGCCAGCATTTTCTTGTAGAAATTCCGCGAATCAAGCGCGGTACCCAGAATACATTCGTGCAGGCGCTGCAATTCAGGTATGGTAAACGGATCCGGTAGCAGGTGATTCAGCGGCTGCTCATTCAATTCCCGGCGCAAGGAGTGCAGGGCTACCTCAATAATATGATTGTGGTCGAACAGGAGGCGGGGCAGGTCCTGTATATTCCACCACCGGCATTCGTCGGTTATCAGATCCGGCATCGGGGTCACTTTCGAATAATTGACCAGCGCATAATAGCCAATCGAGATGGTACGTTCTGACCATTTGATCCCTTCCAGCGGCATTTTTGTCCGTTGCCAGGTATCGGCCTGATCATAGCGGTTAGCATCGCCAAACACATGGAACTGTTTCAGGTAAAGCTGGTTCAGGCCGGTACGCTCCTGCACAATCCGTCCGGCAGCGGCATCTACCGATTCAAGTTTGTAAATAAATCCTCCCGGCAAACTCCACTCATCCGTTCCTTTCCAACGTAACAGCAAAACCTTGAGCTGATTTTCGGAAAAACCAAAAATTACCCCGTCAATCGACATGTAATGAATACAGTGCTCTGACACATGCTGAAAATATGGAACACCCGGATGATTATACTTATTCATGAATTAGCAATAAATTTTGCTTTACGTAACTTGTACGTAAAGATACAATATGTACTTTTGATGCAAGTTATACGCCTTTAGTTAAGCCTTTAGAAAAATTTTCCGGATGCAGATGACACGCTGTCTGACCCTGACCTGGCTACTGCTTCTGCCGCTTTTCACAAAAGCGGCCCGGGTTGATACGCTTGCCATACAGAGTGCGAGCATGAACCGGCTGCTTAAGGCGGCCGTTGTACTGCCGCAATCCTACAAAAAAAAGAAAAAGCAAGCCTTTCCGGTTCTCTACCTGCTTCACGGTGGCTCCGGCTCATTCAGAGACTGGCTGAGCAAAACGCCCGATAAGCTGTTACTACACCGGCTCGCGGATCAATACAACCTGATTATTGTAACGCCCGACGGGGACCCGGTCAGCTATTACTTCGACAGTCCGCTGGTGAGTACCAGCCAGTTCGAGACATTTATTTCAAGGGAGCTCATCGAAAAAGTAGATGCCAGCTACCGGACAGTTGCTGAAAAAAGAGGAAGGGTCATTGCCGGATTGAGTATGGGCGGGCACGGAGCCATGCTCATCGCCGCCCGGCATCCCGAACTGTTTGCCGCAGCCGGCAGTATGAGCGGTGTAATGAACATCAACACGGCGACGTGGAAAGTCCCCGCCGACTTTGCGAAATCGAGAGCCGATAATTTAGCCCGTCTTCTGGGTCCGCCCTCCGCCGGTGAGCACCCCTATCCGGGCCTGACAATCGTTACGCTGGCCGATAAGCTGAAAGCAAACAAGCTGCCTTTGATCCTGGATATTGGTGTCGACGATTTTCTGATTGATACAAACCGCGACCTGCATCAGCGCCTGCTGGCCAATCAAACCCCGCATGACTACACCGAACGCCCGGGGGCGCATACGTGGGAGTACTGGGGGAATGCCCTGCCTTATCAGGTACTATTTTTCAGCAACATTCTGAAAACCAACGGAAGTTTAATCCCTTAATCCAATGATACGCACGCTCATCACCCTTT
>NZ_MORL01000058.1 GCF_001870735.1 Arsenicibacter rosenii
GTGAAGCCGACACCACCGGTGGGTACGACGCTGGCGCCGGTAGCGATAGACGATGCGCTGCTGACGCAGATGAACACGCCGAAGGGAGGCAGTCTGGCCACGAATGACAGTGATCCGAACAATCCTCCGCTGGCTTTGACCTACACGGCAGGCAGCTACACGACGGCGCACGGGACGATTGTGGTGGCCGCCAACGGCAGCTACACCTACACGCCTGCCACGGGTTATGCGGGTCCGGACAGCTANAACGCTACGCTGAGCATTGATGTGCAGCGGCCGGATTACCAGTCTCCGATTGCGAAGAACGACATCAATAATACGAATATCAACACGCCGGTTGGGGGCAATGTGCTGACCAACGACGTGGATCCGCAGGGCCTTCCGCTGCGGGCGAGTCTGCTGAGCCAGCCGGCCAACGGCACGGTGACGCTGGGTCCTGACGGCAGCTACACCTACACGCCGCCGACGGGCTTCACGGGAGTAGCGACCTTCTGCTACTCGGTGAGCAACACGGCGGGTCTGAGCAGCAGCGCCTGCGTGACGATTAACGTGAATCCGGGACCGATCGTGGCGTATAATAATCCACCGATTGCCAACAATGATAATACACAAACCCGCCAGGGTGTGCCGGTCACGATCAACGTGACGGCCAACGATACCGACCCGGATAGTGCGACATCGGGCAACGGTCAGTTGGGGTCGCCAACACTGATTACGCCACTGCTGAGTGCAAGCATTGGAAGTGTAACCGTGGTTAACGGCCAAGTGGTGTTTACCCCGGCAGCCAGCTTCACCGGAATTGCCACATTCCCGTACCGCATTTGCGACCAGGGCAGCAATCCGGGTCCGCTTTGCTCAACGGCGGTAGTGACGGTTAATGTATTACCGGCTCCTCCGACAGGCACGACCTTGGCACCGGTAGCCGTAGACGATGCGTTGCTGACGCAGGTGAATACGCCGAAGGGCGGCAGTCTGGCCAGCAACGACAGTGATCCGAACAGTCCGCCGCTGGCGCTGACCTATACGGCGGGCAGCTTTACAACGGCACACGGAACGGTTGTGGTGGCCACTAACGGCAGCTACACGTATACACCGGCCACAGGCTATGCGGGTCCGGATAGCTACTCCTATACGGTCTGTAACACAGCCAACAAATGTACAGGAGCAACCTTGAACATTTTAGTGCAACAGCCAATTTACCTGGCGCCGGTTGCGAAGAATGACATCAATAATACGAATGTGAACACGCCGGTTGGGGGCAATGTGCTGACCAACGACGTAGACCCGCAAGGTCTTCCGCTGAGGGCCAGCCTGCTGAGCCAGCCGGCCAACGGCACGGTGACGCTGGGTCCTGACGGCAGCTATACCTACACGCCGCCGACGGGCTTCACGGGGGTAGCGACCTTCTGCTACTCGGTGAGCAACACGGTGGGCCTGAGCAGCAGCGCCTGCGTGACAATCAACGTCAATCCGCTGCCGAATCCGGTGTATAACAATCCGCCGGTGGCCAACAACGACAATACCGAGACGCGTCAGGGAGTTCCTGTTACGATCAATGTGGCTGCCAACGACACGGATCCCGACAGTGCGACTTCGGGCAGGGGCCAACTGGGTTCCCCCGCCCTGATTACGCCATTGCTGAGTGCCAGCATCGGTAGTACAACGATCGTAAACGGTCAGGTGGTGTTTACCCCGGCAGCCAGCTTTACCGGGATAGCCAGCTTCCCGTACCGAATTTGCGATCAGGGCACCGATCCGGGTCCGTTGTGTGCAACGGCGGTAGTGACGGTTAACGTATTGCCGGCTCCTCCGACAGGCGTAACGCTGGCACCGGTGGCGATAGATGATGCGCTGCTGACGCAGGTGAACACGCCGAAGGGGGGCAGTCTGGCCACGAATGACAGTGATCCGAACAATCCTCCGCTGGCTTTGACCTACACGGCAGGCAGCTACACGACGGCGCACGGGACGATTGTGGTGGCCGCCAACGGCAGCTACACCTACACGCCTGCCACGGGTTATGCGGGTCCGGACAGCTACTCCTATACGGTCTGTAACACAGCCAATAAGTGTGCCAACGCTACGCTGAGCATTGATGTGCAGCGGCCGGATTACCAGTCTCCGGTTGCGAAGAACGATATCAATAATACGAATGTGAACACGCCGGTGGGAGGCAATGTGCTGACCAACGACGTGGATCCGCAGGGCCTTCCGCTGCGGGCGAGCCTGCTGAGCCAGCCGGCCAACGGCACGGTGACGCTGGGTCCTGACGGCAGCTACACCTACACGCCGCCGACGGGCTTCACGGGAGTAGCGACCTTCTGCTACTCGGTGAGCAACACGGCGGGTCTGAGCAGCAGCGCCTGCGTGACGGTGAATGTGAATCCGCTGCCGAATCCGGTGCTGAACAATGCGCCGGTGGCTAACAACGACAACACCGAGACGTATCAGAATACGGCGGTGGTGATCAGTGTGAAGGCCAACGACACGGACCCCGACAGTGCGACTTCGGGCAATGGTCTGCTGAGTGCGACGGTATCGGTGGGTCAGCCCTCGGTGGGTACGGCGGTAGCCAACGCCAGCGGGACGGTGACTTATACGCCACCAGCGGGTTTCACGGGAGTGGTGAGCTTCCCGTACACGGTGTGTGACCAGGGCAGCAATCCGGGTCCGTTGTGTGCGACGGCTGTGGTGACGGTGCTGGTGAAGCCGGCTCCACCGGTGGGTACGACGCTGGCGCCGGTGGCGGTAGACGATGCTATCCTGACAACAATAAATACATCGAAAACGGCAACGGTAGCTACTAATGACTATGATCCGAATAACCCGCCGCTGAGTCTGACTTATACTAGTGGGCAGCCAACGAATGGCACAGTGGTTATGGGCATAAATGGCAGCTATACCTATACGCCGGCAAACGGATATGTTGGACCGGATAGTTTTACATATACTGTCTGTAACACAGCCGGTTTATGCGATAAGGCTACGGTGAGTGTGCTTGTACAAGCTCCTGTAGGTTTCAGATTATTTGCAAAAGCATGGTTACAGGGAGCGTTATTAAACGTCACAACAGCAAACGGGATTATGCGTGACGATTTACGGGCAAAGAACCTGATACCTGCCTCAAGCCCTTACGGTAGTAGTAGCTTTACGGTACTCCAGCCAATAACCCGGGTAGGAGCGATTGCGAATACAACGGCCGTATTCAGTGTAACAGGCAATGATGCAATTGTAGACTGGGTATTTGTTGAAGTTCGGAGCCCGTCTAATATGTCGCTGGTTGTGGATAGTAGAGCGGCTTTAATTCAGCGGGATGGCGACATTGTGGATATAGATGGTGTGTCACCAGTCTCTTTCACCAGCGTTAACATTGGGAATTATTTCGTTTCAGTTCGACACAGAAATCACCTTGGCGTGATGACCGCAACGGCCGTACCAATGTCGGTTACAGGAACAGTTATTGATTTCAGAGATCCAAACACGCCAACGTATCGGTTATCAACGTCGGGTGTAGATCAGGCGCAGGTAACTGTAGTACAAGGGGTGGCTATGTGGGCAGGAAATGTTCGGTATGATAAGAGTGTGATTTATCAGGGACCTAATAATGATGTCGCCGATATAAATAGTCAGGTTAAAGGAGCCACTGATACAAATGGTAATATTCTGAATATTGCCGGGCTACCAAACTTTATTCTTAGAGGCTATTATACAGGAGACGTAGATATGGATGGCCGGACAATTTATCAGGGACCAGGGAATGATGTAGGCCAGATTTTTCTGAATGTAACCCGAAACCATCCAGGGAATATAGCAGGGCTAAACATTTTTATCATTCGCGAACAACTGCCGTAGATAGGGTCGGGGCTGCTGTACAAAAGGCAGTCCCGATTATCTGGCTGATTGTCAGTGAAAGACAATTTTCAGACTATGATAATGAAAAACATAACTACCATGAAACGATATTTAACATGGGTATTTAGCCTGTTAGTATGTCTAAGTACGTACAACGTATGGGGGCAGAATACGTCCAACACGGTTAAGTTTCAAGTAACCTACGACGTTCAGACACAAATGTATACGGCTTGGGTTGTACCGGACTACTCCACTCCCAATAACAATAATACAGGTGTAAACGAGTTAGTGTCGACAGCTCAGGTGACACTGAAAGTACCTATTAGTTTCGTAATCAGTAATATTACTGATGCATCAGGAACGCAATCCTGGGAAAAAAATCCGGTGAAATTAGGGAAGGGTTTATCGCTTACTACTTCTTCGGGTAGTTCATTCACACAGACATATGGGAATAATGTAGACCCGAATTTTGCCTATTATGTGATAGGTAAAGCACCTAATGAGTCGAATTTAGGCCGGTTTACGGCAAACACGCCTGTCGCTTTATTTACATTTAAAGGGAATGGTTGTTTTGGCCCTGTTTCTCCGATTCCAAATAATGACCCGTTTTTAGTAGACCCTAATGCTTCTGTCTATGCGGTTGGAAATAACTTTTTCTCCGCATCGGGTCAGCCTGTAGGAGGAAACCAAATGGCGGTAGAGCAATTTATTGATATAATTGGTTCACCGGCCGACTGTCGGTTACCGATTCAGGCTATATCGGATATCAATATTACAAACGTCAATACACCGGTATCTGGAAATGTGGTGACGAATGATATCAATCCACAAGGAACGACATTAACCGTTTCACTGCTGAATCCGCCACCGGGTAGTCTGACGCTGACACCTTCAGGAAGTTACACCTACACACCCCCGACCGATTTTACGGGTACTGTTAGTTTTTGCTACTCGATCAGTAACACAGTAGGACAAAGTAGTACGGCATGCGTAAGCATTAATGTATTGCCACTTCCGACACCAGGGAATGATCCACCGGTTGCAAATAACGATGCTTCACGCACAGAGTCGGGTAAGCCTGTAGTTATTGTGGTACTCGCTAATGATAGTGATCCGGATGATCCCTCAACACCGGAAGGTAGATTGGGAAATCCTATCATAATAAGTCAGCCATCTGCGGGTACTGCTATAGTAAACAATGATGGAACGGTAACCTATACACCCCCGGCAGGCCTCACGGGGGTAGTTACCTTCCCTTATAGGGTTTGTGATAGTGTACTCCCAACACCCCTTTGTTCAACAGCATTGGTAACTGTTATCGTGCAGCCGACATCGGCAACGGGGACGACACAGTCACCAATTGCGGTTGACGATGCGATACTGACGAGTGTAAACACGTCGAAAACAGCTACAGTCGCCGGAAATGACTCTGATCCGAATACACCGGCACTTTCGCTTACGTTTACCTCGGGTCAGCCGTCGCACGGTTCGGTGGTCTTTAGTTCGACGGGGAGCTACACCTATACGCCGACAACCGGATATGTAGGAACGGATAGCTTTACCTATACAGCTTGTAACACGGCAGGCTTGTGTAGTAAAGCTACTGTTTACATCGATGTGCAGGGATTGACTTTACAGTCTCCGGTTGCGAAGAACGATATCAA
>NZ_MORL01000059.1 GCF_001870735.1 Arsenicibacter rosenii
GCCACCGGCGCCCTGATTATTGTTACGGGTCGTGTTGCCGACCCGTCTTTGTTTGTTGCCCCCATGGTTCATGAATTTGGCTGGTCGGCCGACGACTTTGAGCGTTTAGGGCAAGGTACGGTGATCGGCCATTTGCTTGAATGCGCCGGACAGCTGACCGGGGGATATTTTGCCGACCCCATGAGCAAACCGGTGCCGAACATGGAGAATCTGGGCCATCCGTTCGCCGATATTTCGCCGGATGGAACAGCCGTGTTCGGTAAAGTATACGGGACGGGCGGTCAACTGTCGCTGATGACGGCAAAGGAGCAACTGTTATACGAAGTTATGGATCCGGGGCGGTACATCACGCCTGATGTCATTGCTGATTTTACCGGCGTCAGGCTCACCGAAGCAGGGCCCAACCTGATTCAGGCAACGGGTGGTACCGGTGTCAGGCGGCCGGAAACCCTGAAAGTCAGTGTCGGGTACGACGCCGGCTATATCGGAGAAGGGGAAATTTCGTATGCTGGCCCTGAAGCCGAAGCGCGCGCTATGCTGGCAGGAAGCATTATCCGGAAACGGATTCACCATCATTTTGAGGACCTCCGGATTGATTTTATTGGCTCTACCGCTGCTCACCGCACCTTTTTCGGCGAAACGGCCCCGTATGAAATCCGGCTTAGGGTAGCCGGCAGAACCCCATCGCGTGACCTGGCCGCATTGATTGGCGAAGAGGTGGAGGCCCTGTATACCAATGGCCCCGCCGGTGGTGGCGGAGCCCGGAAATACATTCATGACGTTGTCGGCATTGTATCAACGACCATTGACCGGCTCCGGATTAAGCCGCAACTGACTCTCCTGAAAACCTCCTGACCTCATGTCTGCCATTGATACCTTTAACACAACGAGGCTTTATGACATTGCCCATGCGCGGGCAGGTGATAAAGGCAATACGTTAACCCTTTCGCTTTTCCCGTATAATCCGAAGGATTTTGACCTGCTGAAAAAGCAATGCACGGCCGCGCGGGTAAGCGAACATCTGTCGGAGATTGTAAGCGGTAAAATCACCCGGTATGAGTTACCCAATCTTCCCGCACTCCATTTTGTCTGTGAAAACGCCTTACTGGGTGGTGTGACGACATCGACAGCAATCGACCCGCATGGCAAAACGCTGAGTTATGCGCTGCTGGCCATGGAAATCGACGCAGAACCCCTCAGAGACGTGCTAAAAAATCAGCCATAGCATTGCTTTCGCCACTTACCCGCTCAGCTACCCACGCCAGGGCTGCCACCGATGCCAAAGCCGCTCCCGACAGGCGCAGGATGGTATAATAGCGTGTCCGGCTCAGCAGCATGAGCCATGGGATGGTTAAGGCTATGATCGCCAGTTGCATGAACTCAATACCCAGATTAAACCCAAGTATACTGAGAACCAGATGGGTTGGCTCCAGTTGTAAATCAAGAATGGTATTGGCGAAAGCCAGACCATGGATCAGCCCGAAGCCTCCGGCAATCCAGGCCTCCTTTCCCGGAAAAACCGGCGTAATGGCATGAATTGCTGACACCAGTATGGAGATGGCAATCAACACTTCGATGGGTTGGGCCGGCATGGAAACCCACCCGAGCGCACCGGCAAGCAGTGTCAGTGAGTGACCGGCCGTAAAAGCCGTTACAATCAGGAGCAGCCGCTTCAGGCCAAAGCGTACGCCGCCGAAACCCAGCCACCTGCGTTTATCATGGAGTAACGGAGCGGGTAAGAGCAATACCAGCAAAAACAACAGATGGTCGGTTCCTTCGGCAATATGCTCCCGGCCCAGTCTGAGCATGGCCAAAAATCCGGTCCACCCGCTACCCTGCCGGAGCTGCACCACAAACGGTTTTATTTTCTCCGACTCAATATCCAACTCAATAACCCCTAGTTCAACCGGGGTATGTCCGGCCGTAATGCCCTGTTCCCAATCCTGGGCAACCGAAACCAGAATCCGGTGTGTTACCACCTGGTGGATGATGGCATTGTAATCAAAGACAAATGCACGGGTGGTTGCGCCATCGGGTGGCAACAGCCGGACACGGGCAATTAACTCCTTGTAGGCACCCGAAACCGGCGTTTGTGTTTCTTCAACGCGAAGCTCACCAACCTGCACCTTCCACGGCCGATGATCCATTGTCACAGGCCGGATGTGTTGCATTAAATAAGTGGTCAGAAAGGGGCCTGATCGTTGAATCAGGTTATCGGACCGGTCATTTACCTGATGCCCGATGGCCGCCTGTAACTCGATCAGCGGCATCTGAATTTCGGCGTCTACTGATTTCGGATGGACTTTCAGCAGTACCACACTGTTTGGCATCGGATGGCCGGCGGCTTCATACCCTAACAGGCATAAAAGTAGCCAACTCCGGACAATGCCTGTCCGGAGTTGTGTTGAGAATCGGTTAGTTGCCGCCATAATCGCCGGTACGGTCACGCCAGACAGAATGCGGGTGAGGCGTATTCCGAATAACAATTCCCCCCTGGTAAGAAAACTCAATCCAGACATTAGGGCCGTCGATCCGGATATAATCATTTTGCTGGGTTACGGTTGCACTGCCGGAATAGGCGATATAGGTATTATCCAGTTCGGCCGTATATTTCGCCAGCACGGTGGCGGCCGTTTCGGCATCCAGGTCATTGACATACAATTTAATCGCGTTCAGCACCAGGGTTTTCTTCGCCGTACTCAGATCACCCACTTTCAGCCCTGATTTTGTGGTCGGGAATTTACCGTCCTGTCCTGGCCCCAGCAAAATATCAGAGTAGGTTGCCGCCAGTTTTGCCGTAGCCAGTTCAGTTGAACTCAGCCCGCCCAACATATCGGCAAAGGCCTGCCGCTCCTGCTCTACCGGTTGCCAGCTGCGGCCATTCTGCGTGAAGGACGACATTGGCTCAACCGCCCGGAAAGAGGGGGTAACGCCCACAATTTTGCCGCCGTTGTAGGTATTGGCCATCGTGTAATGATGTCCGCCGAACTGAAGTTCCCAAAGGCCGGTAGTGCCGGGGGTGCCCAGGAACGCCATGTAGAAATACCCATAGCCATAGGTGGAAGCGCCCCCCCCGTTAGCACCGAGGTAATCATCGGCGGCCAGGCCACCCTCCATTTCGTCATACCCTTCGTTGGTAACCCCGGGTGCCAGTACAGCGGCCAGCAACGCTTTAGCCGCCGCCAGCTGCGTAGTGTTCAGGACTCCCAGGTTCAGACCAACGCGTTTTTCGGAATACAAAGCCTGTGGCAGATTGGACCAGCGTACGGCATTGGCTTTGGTATAAGTCAGTTGCAGGGCTGCCAGCTGCGTAGACGACAAGGTGGCTTTAAAGGCTTCGGCAAGACACACGATTTTTGCCAGCCCGGTTGCAGATGCGCAGTTGGTCGTTGTGCCCCCTGTATTTCCGGAGTTGCTTGCCGCAACGGTCAGCGCCAGATTACAGGTCTGCCCGCCGGCCGTGATGGCAAAGGTTGCCGTACCCGAACTGGTTGGCGTACCGGTAATGGCAAAGGTCAGGGTACCGGCACCGGTGGCTAACGTTCCTGCCTGCAAGGTCGCATTGAGACCACTGACTCCGGTTGAAGCAATGGCGGTTCCGGCAGTATAGCCTGCACCGTTCCCCCCGGTGTAGGGCACGGTAGCTGTTCCGGTATAGGAAGTGCCGTTTACGGCCGTTGCCGAAAAGGTAGCGCTGCTGCAGGAGAGTGCGCTAATACTGGCAGTTGCCGGGGTAACGGCACTCGTTGATTCGTCTTTTTTGCAGGAATCAACGAGTAAACTCATTGTAAAAAGGACAATGTAAAGCCCTATGGATGAGGTACGAACCATGCAGAAATGATGTTTAAAATGGAAGCTTTATTCATGGAGCAACAGGTGCTGAGACCCCTGAATTTTGCTGCTGCAGCAGTAAAATTTAAACACGGGCTTCAGCGGCAATAATCGTCAGACCAGCCGGATGTCTTGTTACAGCATCCATACGTCATGCAAGGCAGCAGCGTTGCAGACGGTTTCACACACGCTAACCCTTATTAAAAAGGTACAGAAAAGCATTTCACGATAAGATGTACAGTCCTGAATATGGGTCCCACGGATGGTTGCCCTGGTCTGCTTATAGGTTTATGACGCAAAATTACATTGCCCCCCATGCAACGGGCGGAGACATTTATTCGTATTAAGGAGAAAAAACAAACATCGTTTTCATGAGCCACAATCGAATTACCCACTATGATGGATTGTATGGTGAAAGTAATACCCGCCCGGCAACTGACTATATTTTTTCGGAATCCCTGGAAACGCGGAGCCCGACATTTGACTGGATCGTCAAACCCCATATTCACACCCGGTTATACCAGCTGTTTTTCCTTAAAACCGGCAAGGTTGTTTTTCAGGATACCAACGGTTCGTGTGATCTGGATAGTCCTTGTCTGCTTTGTATTCCGCCTTCCGCCCTGCACGGCCTTGTGTATACCCCTGATACCACCGGCCATATTCTGACCATTGCCGACTCATTGATCGATGCCATTTTCCCGTCGTCTTCGCCGGCTTTGTTAACCCTTTCCCGCCTCCACCGGATTGAAAAACAGGAAGATGAGCAGGCTTTCCACGAAGCGTTAACGCTCTTTCAGAAAATTGATCAGGAAATTTTTGGTGACGAACCGGAGCGTCAGCCGATGATCCGGGCCTATTTGGCGCAACTCTGGATCAGGCTTTACCGGCTGATTAAAAACCGGAATGACGTGATCACTACCGGTCAGTCGCCGGCACTGGCACATTTCCGGCATTTTCAGAAACTGATTAAGGAAGCCCGGTTTCCCAAAAGCATTCCCGACTTTGCGGACGATCTGAACATCAGCGCCGTGCATCTCAACCGGATTTGCCAGTCGGTGGTCGGCAAATCGGCCCTTGATCTGATTCAGGAACATCAGATCGACGAAGCCAAGAAATACCTGCGCTTCACATCCTATTCGATTTCGGAAATTGCCTTTCTCCTGAATTTTGAATACCCTAACTATTTCGCCAAACTTTTCCGGAAAATTACGGGTATGTCACCCAAAGAATTCAGGGAAAGCCAGTAGGTTCCATGCGTTAAAAAACAATTTCTGCCGGAACAAACACTTCGCCGCGGCTAATCAACCTTGCCGTCCGGACAACGCCTGACTTACTGACAGACACCCCTGATCCGGTTTGTTTCAGGTCAAACGTTACGGTGAACTCCCCGAGCGGATGCTCTACGGGATACCCTGCCGCTGAAATTACCGGC
>NZ_MORL01000006.1 GCF_001870735.1 Arsenicibacter rosenii
AAAAAATGTTAAAGGGCGGGGTCAGACTACAAAAACCTGCGTCAAAATTGATTGTTTTTGGTGTGATGTTGCTATTTATCAAATAGTTAATCCTCCAAAACAGTGCAACTTTTTTTAAAATGCCTGTTTTATTGACTCAATTTCCATTTTTAGGCTGTTAGTTGGTAGTTAATGCAGTAAATCCCGGCACAAAGCAGTGCCGGGATTTCTTCGTTTTACCAATCTATCTTGCTCATTTCCTTAGCAATACGACGTTCATCGGCTCTGGCGTAGTGCTTCACGTGTCGGGTGGTCTTGTGCCCCAGCATCGTGGAAACCGTATCCGTCGAAACGTTCAGTTCATTGAGCATAATGTCTGTGAACGTTTTTCGGGCCACTGAAACGGTCATGCGCTTGACCTGAATGTCAGCCATGAATTTGATTTGCTTTAACGCCGCATTGAATTCGACGTTGTTGATTTTGGGCAGGTTCTTGACGCTGCCATATTTTTCAATCAGCAGCAGCGCCTTGGTATGAAGCGGCACGGTCTGTACCATTTCCTTTCCGTTGAAGAAGGTACTTTTCTCGTATCTCCCGCGGGGCTTGAACAGCCATAGACGGCCATCGATTCCGGTACCGATCTCACTTGATTTTACCGTCTGGGCATCCTTGAAGTGCAGGCCGGTATAAACCGAAAACAGGAACAGATCGACAACCATCTGAATATTTTCGGTCCATGTCGTTGATTCCAGCGTAAAGATTTCCTGTCTGGTTAAGTGGGACGTATCAATCTTTTCTTTACGCTTTAATTTGAAACTCGCCAGCGGATCACGCAGCAAAATTTCCTTACGTGTGGCCATCTCGGTGATGTTCTTCAAAACCTGAACATGCCGGACAATGTACTGATGATCGTACTGCTGCCCCTTCATCCAGGATACAAAGTCATCTGCCATGCCGAGCGTGATGCGGTCGGCCATGATCTTATCCAGGCTTTTCTCTTCCAGAAAACGCCGGATATTGGCAATTCTGCGGGCATAGGTGCCAAGCGTTTCTTCATTGCCATACATCTCTTCGCAGCGCTCCTCAAACATCCGGATGATCTCCAGAGCCGTGTAGTTAACCTTTTGCTTTTGGGTGTAAAGGTTTGCCAGGTGCTGTGCCGAGAATTCCGGATTGGCAATGTGCAGTTGCATAAGCTCAGAGGAGATTATGCCCAGACGGGTATTGTCATCACAGACCCGCTGTGAGCGGCCCTTGATCCGTTGCCTTTCGGAATCCCACTCGTCCCTGTTTTCGAGCTTGATAAAGGTGGAGAAATCATTGGCGTGAACGCCATCTACTTTGATGCGGCAGTAAATAACCGTGGATTTGGGGCGGAGCCTGAACAGGACGCGCATTTTTTTCGGTAGAACATTGGTGTTTGTATTTAACGATGGAAAAAGTGTGTTTTGCCAACCGTGAATAAATACAAACATTGATACATGGACTAATAGAAGTGTGTACAAAAAAATGTACCCCCCTTGAAAAAGTGGATACTTGTACAGTGCTGAAATGCTGTACCCCAGCAGTTGGCAGCTGTACCCCAAATTGTACCTCGTTATAAACGCGTGAAGGAGAGGGGGAAATAAAAAAAGCCTGCTGATCAGCAGGCTTTTGGCTTTACTTTCAATCTCTATAAGAGCTTTTGACTCTTTCTAGCGGTCCGGACGGGACTCGAACCCGCGACCCCCTGCGTGACAGGCAGGTATTCTAACCGGCTGAACTACCGAACCGTTTGTTTTTGGATTTCATTTTTTCGTTGCCGTTTCAGTGAAATCGTGGTGCAAAAGTATAGCGCAAACCGATACGACGCAAGTGCCGCTCCAAAAAAAGTTGAAAAAAAATGGCGGAAAAAAATAGAAAAATCTGCTTCTGCTTGATTTATAGGGGCTTTGGTGGCTAAATTTTTTCAAAAAAAATAACAACTTTTTGCTCCGCCTGTTATGCCTACAGCACCGGTATCGTAGCCGTACCCCGAAAAAAAGTGGGGATATTGTAAAAAAAAGGAATGATCCGGTCGCTTTTGTGTGTTTACCCTCAACATAGCCAACAAACCATACAATGAACAGCCATAACGCGTATGAAGAAATGATTCAACGAAGCTATAACCGGGCCTGGCAGGAGGGAAGTCGCCCTTTCCCCGTCGCCAGCTTTGAGATTATGCTGTTGTCGCACGCCCGGAAACAGGCCGCCGAAAAAGAAAAGGCCCTCTTCCTGCGCCTGAACCATATTTTCAACTGGGACCTCAACCGCCGTCAGCAAAATCAGTATCTGCACCAGATGGAAAACGGTGCCACGCTGATCCTGACCGATACCGCCCGCACCATTCTCTGGGCCAGCCACAGCATTCTGGCAATGACCGGTTACTCCGCCCGCGAGGTGCTCGGTAAAACACCCCGCCTTTTTCAGGGAACCGGCACCAGCCCACTCGTCACCGACCATATCCGGCAGAACCTGCGCAACGCCAGTCCGGTCAGTGTCGAACTGACCAATTACCGTAAAAACGGCGAGGCCTATCAGTGCATCATCAACATTGATCCGCTCCACAACCAGGAGGGCGATCTGACCCATTTCCTGGCTGTAGAGCGGGAAACTACTCATTAATCCGCCAACGGCCAGCCGACACCGCTTGCCGTGTCGCCGGCGTTGCGGCACCGGGCAGCAACGCCGGCCGCTTGACCTGAGCGGCCAGCTGCTCATCCCTGGTTTGATTGGCCTGTCGCTGTACTTTCGGCCAGGTCACTTCGGCGTGTAAGTCCTGAACCGCCTGCACAAGGGGCACAACAAACCGCGTGTCGCCTACGGTGTAACAGGTGCCTCCTTCTTCCTGCTTTACCCCTTCAAACGCCGATCCGGCAGCTTTAGCCGCAGGCTCCACTCCCTGCGCCAGAAAACCGCTGTGTAACACCGGATCATAAACACCGGCTTTTACCGTTGTGACGCCAGTGAACCGGCGGCGGTGCCGGCCTGGCCGACCGTGCTCAGCCGCATGGATTGATAAACACCTGGTTGCCACATCCGGTCGGTCCTGGATCAAATCAGTACATCTGAATGCTATTTTGACTGTGAAAACTTATTTTGATAAATAAGTATGTTAAAAAAGTAAAAAAACAGACCTGTAAAGTCAAATGAATACTGTTTTGTTTGTATTGTTAATTAATCATCGCCGTAACGAAACTTATGTTAGAAAATATGCATGTACCTCAAGCTTTACTGATGGCATGGTCGGATAGCATGACCCGTTTTGAAGATTATTTTCAGCTGATCTGTGAATATTATGCCAGACAGGGCATGTGTTCACAAAGCGCTATCTACATGATTAAGGAAGATTATGAAAAGAAGCTGCAGGAAGTTGAAAATGAAGTAAATACAATCGAGCGGTTTACGCAGGATAATATGGCTTTTGTCAATAGAAAAGCCATTGAGTATATCCTGATCAGACATAAGGAAGCAATCGATGAAATGAGTGGCCGTTTAGCCGTATGCCTGGAAATGCTGCGCAAAGGCGAAGGCGTTTGCCACTCGGTATGTCTCTATAAAGCAAGTCAACCTATAAGCGCCCGAAAAATCAACGTTATGACCTGAATCAGTTCACTAACCTTTAAATGTAGCGTTTATGAAACGTGTATTGGTGTTGCTTAGCTGGATCGGCCTAATCGCCTGCCATTCTGAAAATCAAAAATTGTCTGACCCGCAACCAGAGCAGATCCATACGGAACGTGCCTGTCCCGGGGTAGCCGGTGTGCCGGACTCGGGTTATGTCAAGGGGGTGTATATGCGCTATATGACGGTGAACAGCGCCGCTGTCTTTCAGGGAGATATCATCCTGCATCCGGAAGACATTACCGCAGAGCCATCGATCGCACAGACAACCGGCAGAACGCGTTTGACGGCAAAATGGCCGGACAAAATTGTGTATTATGCCATTGATCCGGCCTTACCCAACCCGACCCGGGTATATGCGGCCATGGCCCATATTGAAGCTAACACGCCGATCCGTTTTGTGGCCAGGACAACGCAACGTGGTTATGTACTGTTTCGGAACAGCAGCGGTTGCTCGGCAAATGTGGGGTACTCCGGCAGTCTGCAATATGTCAACCTGGGCAGAGGCTGTACGGTGGGCAATGCGATCCATGAGATCGGACACACAATCGGCCTGTGGCACGAGCATACCCGTTCCGACCGCGACCAGTTTATCCGGGTAAATTACGATAATATTGTGCCGGGTTACAGCTACGATTTTAATACGTATATTGTCCAGGGATATGACGGTTTTGATTATGGCAACCAGCTCGATCTTTCGTCGATAATGATGTACGGGCCTTATGACTTTTCGAAAAACGGACTTCCAACCATAACCCGGCGCGACGGGTCTCTGTATACGATCCAGCGGAATGGCTTATCTCCGCTCGATATCGCTACCATCAAGGCAATGTATCCCTGATATACCGTTTATGACTACTTTCCGGGCCGTACTGATTTTCGGATCAGTATGGCTTTTTGTAGTTATTTATAACTATATTTTGTCTTTTGCCTGTCCGGCGCTTTTGACCCTATGTAGGGTGTTTCTATGATATAGGCCGGGTGTCCTGCCAGTAATGTTTTGGCTTAATCAGTCTCTGTTTGGCCGGAAAATGATCAATTTTTCTGCTGTGTTAATTTTTTTTTGTCTTTTCCGGCGATTAACTTATTTGTAAAAAAATAATAGCCGTTCAGGAAAGTGAATAGTACAAAAGTACTATTCACTCATGCCGTATGTCTTAGGGAGATACATTTTGCTGAATGCATATGAACTACATGATATAATAAAACTAAGTTTTTGAAATAGTAAACTTATAGATACTAATTATAGATGTACATATAAATATTGTAATAAATTTACCTGAATATATATATTTGAGAAATGTTTATGGCAATTGTATATGATAAGAGATGGTATGCCAAGGGTGTTAGTTATCGACGATGACTATAAACTAAATGATAATTTAAAAGAATTTCTGGAGTTAAATTATTTCAAGGTTCAGGTTGCGTCCAACGGAATTGATGCTATGCGGCTACTCGCACAACAGCCACCTGATATTATTGTCTGTGATATGATTATGCCGGGGATGGATGGTAAAACGTTTCTACAGGCCGTACAGGCACACGATCAGTACCGGTGTATTCCGTTTATCTATATGACTGGCATAAGAGATCCGGACGACAAATTGCATAGCCTGCAGCGCGGCGCAATTGATTACCTGATTAAGCCCTTTATGCTGGAAGAACTGCTGTATAAAATTAACAATATTATTCAGCTACTAAACAGACCTTTACTGGTCCGGGCAGATAGCCCTGCCGAAGAGTCGGTGGCTTTTGTATTTAAAACGCAGTTTGAAGAAACCCTGAAGCATAATTACCGCAATCCAGGCTTATCGCTGGAAGATATGGCCGATAAAGTAAATATGAGTGCTTCGGCTTTGCAGCGGAAAATTACCCGATATTATCAATCCAACTTTAGTTCGGTAGTCAGAGCGTATCGCCTCAAAAAAGCGGAAGAACTGCTCCGGTCGAGTGATCACTTAATTGATGATATAGCGCGTATGTGTGGTTTCAGCAGTGCCTCGTATTTTTCGCGAATTTTTAAAGAGAGCAGCCATTTGTCGCCAATTCAGTACCGGTTCCGGCAATTAGACAAAAAAAACGCATAGGAAGCGACGGAGACAAAGCCCGGCGCCATAAACCATTTACTTACCGGAGGCGATACTGTGCCCCGAACCGCAGGTACTTGCTGTAGGCCTCATTAATGCCGCCTATCCAGCCTTCCTTGTAGTTGACAAGTCCATGCGAGTAACCGGCAAAGAGCCCGATCTTGCGGTAATGAAGGGTAGCCTGCAGGCGCGGCCGTATATCCAGGCTGATGTATTTACGGTCTGTCGATGTAGTATAAACCGTACCGTTACTGAGTTCGGCCCGGCCGTTTTCCCGTGCGCTCAGCAAATAGCCCGCATCAAATCCGGCCTGAAAATCAATGGCTACGCCAAATTCTGTCGGAAAACGAAAGCCAATGTAGGGATTCAGGGTAACAAAGCGGTTGGATAGATACGTGTGGCCGATGACCGGCAGATTCGGATTAGCACCCGTATGAATCACTGTGCTTCCCCCTGTAACTGGCGTAGACACATACACATCCAGCAAATCAATTTTACTGAGCAGATTTTCAAATCCGATCCCGATGCCGGCAAACAGCTTTCGCTTGTTAATCCGCTGAATCTGAAACGAACCCCCCTGACTGATGCCCGATTTTGACCCGAAGGCGTTGTTGGTATAGCCTTCGTAAGAACTCCCCCGGTTATACACATTCAGGAAAGAGGTACTCTCCGCAGAATGGCCCCGGAACGAAAATAAGCCGGATTCAAGAGTGAGCATCATCTCGGTTTTCTGACCGAATGACAGAGCAGGAATAAACAAAAAGAGCAGTGTGTAAAAACGTGCTTTCATGTGGGATATGCATTTAAGGTGGATCCTGAACAAGTGTTCATTGCTGTAACGCAACCCTTTACAAAAAAGTATTGTCTAAACAGGAAATTCTTGCTGACAATAAAACACCTGATCGTTATGTCAACGTTAACCTCTGCCCTGAAAGCCATTACCGGTCTTTGTTTAGGCCTTTTTACAAGCCTGCCCGCCGAAGGACAAGTTTTTCCTGACAGTCAGTGGAGTCTGACGACCATCAATTCGAAACTTATTGTAACGGCTGACGGCAACATTGCCGTAGCTGCCGGCGGCGAGGTACGCTCGTATACACCTCAAGGCGTGTTTCGCTGGTCGTCAATCATCAACGTCTCCGGCGCTTTTCCGCAGAGTACGCTGGTACTCAGTGCCGACGCAAAGGGCGGTATTGCGGGGGTGTTTAGCGGATACATTCCCCGGTATATGTATTATTTCCGGGCATTAGGCAAAATCAATCAGGCTGGTGTTCAGCAGGAAGCCGGGTTATTAGACCAGGTGCCGGCGGGGATGACGGCCAATGGGCGTAGCTTTGATGGGCTAATCAGCCTGCCCGGCGATCAGCTGGTTTTTTGTACAACCATACCGTCATCGGTCTCGCTGACCAGCGCCGCCGTGATAAAGACAGGTAGTCAGGGCTGGCAGACAACGTTGAACTACCCGAATGCCTCGCCCCCCAATCCCGACCGGACCGTAACAAAGGCCGAGCGGATGATCGCAACGGCAGACGGGGGCTTTCTGCTGGTGGGCTATTACAATCCGTATGGGGTAACCAGCGATCCGTTGAGTACGACAGCCCCGTCGTCGGGCTGGGTGGCTAAACTGGATGGGCAGGGCAACGTACAGTGGCAGAAACTGATGCGTGGTTTTCCGTTTCCGAATGCATTGTCCGGGGGCGATCCGGGGGCGGTGTTATCAACCAATATCATTACTGATGTGGTGCCCATTCCGGACGGGAGCGGGTATGCCCTGGCTGGTATCGGCTACGGATTTTCATCGCTGGTACAGGCGCCTCCACATACCGTACTGGTCGAAATTGATCTGAACGGCAACCTGAAACGGTCGAAAGTATATCCGACGGATGCCACACCCGGCTATATCGCTTCCTACACCGCCACCGACGGGCAAACGTATTATGCCCTTGGCAATACCGACCTGAGTGCGCCGAACTACGACTACCGCGTGATGAAAATCAGTACGGCCCCTGGTTTGGCCGGAAATCCGGCGTCGCTGTCGCTGGTGGGCGAGCGGACGTACAGCTTTCAGGAATCGGCCTATCCGCCGGAACGGCTGACGGGCATCAGCGTGGCCGGCGACGGCGGGCTGGTCCTGACCGGAAGCATCGGGGTGCTGAAACTGGCAACCGAAGCGCCACAGCCGCTGACCCTGCTGACACCGGTCTATGATTGCGCAACGCAGCAGTTTACCTTTTTATCAAGGGGCGGCGACGGGAGCGAGGTAACCTATATGGCCGTCGGTATTACCGGCTGGACTGCCCAAAAAGGACCGCATCGGCTACAGCCTTTTTGCGATGTAGAGCCGTTTATCCTGCGTGCACGTCAGGCGGGCAATCCGGTGGCAATTGTAACGGCAACGTGGAATTACACCGCCACCTGCCCTGACAATTGTACGGCTCAAACAGCCCCTCCGTCGACGACGGCGGTCAACACGGCCGAATGCGGCAGCCCTGCACCGGCCATCGGACAGCCGCTGATGTTGCTGCCACCGGTTTATGACTGCCAGACCGGGGCCATTCAGTTTCTGGTGTCAGGCGGTAATGGCAACCCGGTGGAATTTATGAGTGTCGGCATTACCGGCTGGACAACTAATTGCCACAACCGCCTGGATAGTCCGGATCTGGTGGCGGATATTCAGCAACCCGGCTCAGGCGTTGTGCCCTTTACCTTATTTGCACGGCAGCGGAACACGGATGGCGGATACACGCTGGTGCAATATCGCTGGGATGCCAAAGCGGCCTGCGGCCTTGCACCGCGGTCGGGTATCGACCAGGAAACCGGAGCGCTGACCGTGCATGTGCTTGGTAACCCGGTGCAGCAGAATCTGGTTGAACTGACAATAGACGGCATCCGGCAGGAGCCGCTGACGATATCGGTACACACTATACTGGGGCAGCTGATCGGATCAAAAACGGTAGAGGGTACGCAGCAGGCTATCTGGCTGCAGATGCCGTTGCAGGCCGGGGCCGGTACGTACCTGATACAGGCCAGTACCCCAACCCGGCACAAGTCGGTGAAGGTCGTGAAGCTGTAACGAGACAAAACGCGTTTCACACAGACTCTCTGCCAGTTCAAATTACAAAAAACACACTTGGGCCGGAATGAGATCGGAAGGGAAGCGGCGATGAGGCAATTTTGACGCAGTAAACAACAAAAAAACTGCTCATGACCTCTACTGTAAAGGCGCTGCTGCGCCAGCCGCACGGGCTGCATTTGGCCCTTGCTACCCGATTTATGGCCTTACTGGCCGGTTTGACACTGTTAACAACGGCCTGCAAGAAAGAAAACGAACCGACGCCGGCCGGTACCATAACGGCCCTTGCCGGCCCCGACCAGCAAGTGCAGGTCGGTCAGCAGGTAGTGCTCGACGGCACCGCATCAACGGACAGCAAAGGAAAGCCGCTGACGGCGCAGTGGACGTTTGTCCGGAAACCGGCTAAAAGTACGGCAACCCTCCAGAGCCCGACAACCCTGAAGCCGACCTTCACACCCGACGAAACGGGTGATTATGAACTGGAGCTGACCGTGTCGAGCGAAACCGGCAAAAGCACCGATAAGGTACTCATCACCGCGAGTGTAGCACAACCGCTGGCGATTACGGCCAACATTACCGTTAAAACGGTCCTGACCGACCGCGTTCTTAACCCTGAGCTGCCGGATTACATCGTCACCAAAAGCATTGCGGTCAACCACGAACTGACCATCAATCCCGGTGTGGTGATTGCCTTTGAACGGGATACGCGGCTGGATGTGAATGATAACGGCGGCATCATCATCGCAAAAGGTGAGGCCAGCAACCGGATCCGGTTCGTGGGCGTTGAGAAAACGAAAGGCTTCTGGGCGGGTATTATGCTGTATTCGGGCAGCAACGCCAACGTGTTTGACTATGTCGATGTGATGCATACCGGGAGCCGTACCATGCTCAGTGCGACCAAAGCCGGTCTGGCCTTTTTTGGTTCATCAAAAGCACAGCTTTCGCTGAAAAATACGGTCTTTACCCAGAACGACGGCTATGGTATCTATGTGCAGGATGGCGGTATTCTGCGCGAATTTGTAGCCAATACCTGCAGCAATAACACCGAAGCCGGTATTTTACTGAATGCCGAAAATGTTGCCAAACTGGATGCGGCTTCAAAATTTACCGGTGGGAACGGACGCAATGTGGTTGAGATCAGCTCCTCTGCGGTAAAAGGCAGTCCCGAGATTGTATGGGCTGGCTTTGCCGACAAAACCCCGTATCGGGTAACCGGCAACGGCCTGACGGTAGATACCGGCTTTAAACTGAGCCCCGGCGTTGTGCTGGAGTTTGCCCGGGATGCAAGCATGATGATCAACAGCGGCGGCTATCTGTCGGCGATCGGAACAGCAGCCGGTAAGGTGGTTATCACCGGTGCCACCCGGACGGCCGGATTCTGGCGCGGTATCATCTGTTATTCTGCCAGCAGCCAGAATGTGCTGGAAAATGCCGAGCTGAGCAATGCCGGCAGCACGGCAATTGTGTCGGGCAAGAAGGCCAATCTGGCGATTTATGGGAATCAGTCTGCTTTTACCGTTAAACAGTCGCTCATTAGCGGCAGCGGGGGCTATGGCATCTTTGTGGCCTATGGCGCCAAGGCAAATACCGATGTTAATACCGTCAATACCTTTGATGGAAACATGCAGGGAAGTCTCCTGAAAGAATAGTCTGCAACGCTTTTATACCCGAACCGCGTATCAGAAAGAACGGTCTGTCGTTTTTTTTGATACGCATTTTTTATTGGTAAAATCATATTTATGCTTTTTAAAGTGCCGTTCGGTAGAAACAAACGCCCATTTAAGAAGAAAACTAACCTGTATGTCAAAAACGAATGCCAACTTTGATCCTATTGCACTATTCTGAACGGAATAGGCTTTGGTACAAGCTGAATGAATATATGCGTATAAACCTATACTGTTTATTTTCTTATTCGTTGTTATGGCTCATGGCATCCTGCCGGTCGGAGACGTCTACAATTAATCCAAATTCGCCGGAATATCCGCGTGAAGGTACGGCAACGGATGCCGGTGTGGGCATCGGTACTGCCGTGAGCCTGGTCATCGGGCCGGAGGGAGGAACCATTACGGTCAGCGGCGGTAAAGCCACACTGGTGATTCCGGCAGGAGCGGTCGATAAGCAAACGACCTTTACGATTCAACCGATTACCAATCCGGCTCCAAACGGCATGGGTAGCGGCTACCGGTTGTTGCCGCAAGACCTCAAACTGGGTAAAGCGGCATCCCTCAGCATTACCTACACCAACGCCGAACTGGCCGGAAACACCGCCGATATGATTGGTATGGCCCAGCAGAAAGCCGATAAGGTGTGGTATACGTCTGTCGGGCAGAAAGTAGACGGAGCATACCGTACCGTAACGGCTCCCGTAACAACCCTGGGCGATATCGCGCTGTATCGTCAGTACGCGCTTGTCGATGAGTCGGGCATGGAAAGCGACTGGGTGGCCTATTATGGCGCAACCATGCGGTTGCTGGTGTCGGAGCTGGCCCCGATGACGGTCAATAACGGAGAGCCGCTCCGCCGCATAACGGCTACATCGGCGTCAATTGGCTGGAATCTGTCCGGTCACGGCAAAATGACCGGCAGCGGGCTGGCCGGCACCTACGTGGCACCGGCCTACCATCCGGAACAGAATCCGGTGACGGTTGCGGTCAGCATTCCAGCCGCTAAAGCCGGTACGGTGGTTACCCTCAGCCGTCCGGTCTATGTCGGAATGGGCTATATCCGCTATACGCTCGATGGCAAAACCACGCTCTGTACAACGGTTAGCCTGAAAGAGTCCGGCAACAGTTACTCAACCATTCTCGGGGCGAGCGATACTACACCCGTCAACCTGACCTTCCGCGCTACCGGTACCGGTACGTTGCCATTCGGCGACTATGTGGCACTTGATAACCGTAGTGGTCTGATCGTTTGCCGGCCATCGGGCAGCAACATGGAGTGGTTCGATACGCGCGGCGATTGCATGGGCCTGCGTTACGCAACGGGACAGGTGGCCATCAGCCAGTATACAAAAAATAAGGTCGTAAAAG
The DNA here is from genome assembly GCF_001870735.1 of Arsenicibacter rosenii. Classification (GTDB taxonomy): domain Bacteria; phylum Bacteroidota; class Bacteroidia; order Cytophagales; family Spirosomataceae; genus Arsenicibacter; species Arsenicibacter rosenii. The sequence goes on from NZ_MORL01000006.1 coordinate 11,811, forward strand.
GCAGCCTGACCGGAACCCTGATTCCACGGGCGAACGGATGCAGCAACAGCGGGCCGGGCCTTAGCGGTGAGTTTCTGGTGAAAGTGCCGGTAATATAGCCGATAATCGATTATACGTTAGCAGCGAGGTTCTGTCGGCAATTAAGCGCCCGACAGAACCTCGTTTTTTTTAGGTATACTATTAATTAACTATTAAAGCAAAATATAAAAATAGTTATAAAAATTTGCATAGGGAGCCTTGGTGAGGGCTGGTTTTTAAGCTGATGTACTGCAAAGAATGGATTTGTTGGTATTATTTACTGTAAATAATAAAATTTAAGCAATTAATTATTGTAATATTTTGTATATGTCAAATTTAATTTTGAATTAATCATTTTTTGTGTTGAGATTTATAGAGCATAAAATGTTAAAAAAATAGCGGAATAGTCTGTTTTTTATATGTCAAGTAGTCAAAATAGTTTTAAATGACTATCTGATTGGCTTGCGCTGCTATTTTGAATATAAGAATATGTATTAAAAAAGTACTAAATATATTATTCTATAATCTACCTTCTGTTAATCTATGCGTAAGACATGTACAGCCTGCCTGCTGTGTATAGCTATGTTGTTCAGCCTGATCAGCTATGCACAGGACCGATCTGTTAAAGGGCGCATCCTGGCAAAGGATGGCGCTGGCCTGCCCGGAGCCAATGTGCTGATTAAAGGCACGGACCGTGGCAGCACCACAAATGCAAACGGTGAGTTTACGGTTTCGGCACCGACCAATGCGGTGCTGGTGATTTCGTTTATTGGCTATACGCCACAGGAAATCCCGATCGGTACGAAAACGACCGTAGAGGTAACGCTCGAAGAAGATGCGTCGCTGCTGGGTGAGGTGGTAGTGACGGCCCTCGGAATCACCCGCGAGAAAAAAGCACTGGGCTACTCGGTACAGGACCTGAACGGTAAACAACTGACGCAGGCGCGGGCGACTAACTTCGTCAATGCCTTGTCGGGCAAGATTGCCGGTGTCCAGGTAACCGGCTCAAACGGTGCCCCTGGTGCGTCGTCGCGTATTCTGATTCGGGGGGCTAGCTCGATCGGGAGCAATAATCAGCCCCTGTTTGTAGTCGACGGGGTGCCGATTGACAACGGCAACTACGGCTCAGGCACGGGCATCGACTATGGCAACGGGGCCGCCTCGCTGAACCCCGACGATATTGACAATGTAAGCGTACTGAAAGGGCCGAGCGCTGCTGCCCTGTATGGCTCGCGTGGCGCTAACGGGGTTATCCTGATCACCACCAAGAGCGGTAAGGGAAGCAAAGGCATCGGGGTGTCGGTAAACTCAAACACGGCCTTTGATACGCCGTTCCGGCTGCCGGAATGGCAAAATGAGTACGGACAAGGCAACAAAGGTCAGTTTTCGTTCGTAGACGGCACGGGCAAAGGCGTTAATGACGGGGTTGACGAAAGTTGGGGCCCGAAAATGGACGGTCGTTTGATTCCGCAGTTTGATTCACCAATCGCGGCCGACGGAACGCGTACACCGACCCCGTTTGTTGCGCATCCCGACAACGTGAAGAACTTCTTTGAAACGGGCCGTACGCTGACCAACAATATCGCCATTACGGGTGGCAGTGACAAAGGCGATTTCCGGCTATCATTCACCGACCTCAATCAGACGGGTATTCTGCCGAACACGGATTATAAACGCCGTACCGTTTCACTCAACGCGGGCTGGAACCTGACAAGCAAACTGAGTGTCCGGGCAACGGGCAACTACGTCGTTGATGGCAGTGATAACCGCACCAACTGGGGGTTGTATTTCATCTGGTTCGGCCGTCAGGTCGATATCGACAAACTACGCAACTACCAGGCCCCGGGCAGTATCTATCAGTACAACTGGAACTATAACTACTGGACAAATCCGTACTATGTATTGAACCTCAGCACAAAGGCTAATCAACGGGATCGGATATACGGCAACCTGTCGGCGACCTACAAATTCACGCCCTGGCTGACGCTGACCGCCCGTACCGGTACTGACGTATATGAGGACCGTCGGAAAACACGCAATGCCGCGCGGATTGATAACCTCAACGGCGCCAAGCAGTATGACAGCTACAACGAAGAGCAGATTTTTGTACGTGAATCAAACTCTGATTTCCTGCTGAACGCTACGCACAAGTTTGGTGATATTGATGTAACGGCTAATATCGGGGGCAATCACCGCCGCAATTATTACCAGCGGAATTACATGGGTGCTACCGAACTGGCCATTCCACGGGTCTGGAACCTGGGAAACTCACGGCAGGCGAAAGTAGCCGAGAACTCGTTTACCGAAAAAGTCGTCAACAGCGTCTATGCCTCAGCTAACCTGGGCTTCCGCAACTACCTGTTCGTTGATCTGACGGCCCGCAATGACTGGTCGAGTGCCTTACCGTCGAGCAACCGTTCCTATTTCTATCCGTCGGCGGCGGTTAGTGCAGTGCTGACCGATATGTTCAACCTCAGCTCGCCCGTGCTGTCGTTTGCCAAAGTCCGCGCCGGTGTAGCACGGGTAGGGAACGATACGGATGCATACCGGCTGGTACAGGCCTACAAGTACGAAAACCCGTGGGGCAGTACACCGACCCTGTCCGAAAATAACGCCATGCTGAACGCCACACTGAAGCCTGAACTGACCAACTCCTACGAAGTGGGGGCTGAGGTGAAGCTCTGGCATAACCGCGTGGGCATCGACGTGACGTATTACAACAAGCAGTCGTTTAACCAGATTCTGGACGTAAACATTTCACAGGCAACCGGTTTTGTGTCGAAACTGCTGAACGCCGGTCGTCTGGAGAACAAGGGGGTTGAGGTGCAGCTGAGTGTAACACCGGTAAAAACAAATGCCTTTCAGTGGGATATGGCGCTGAACTGGGCGCAGAACCGCAACAAGGTCATTGAACTGGCCGAGGGACTGACTACTTACACGCTTGGCACGATGCGGGGGATGTCGATTGAGGCACGGGTGGGTCAGCCATACGGTACGTTCTTCGGGCAGGGCTTTCTGCGCGATCCGGCGGGCAACATCGTATACGACAAGAGCGGCTATCCGCAGATTAACCCGACGCGCCGGATTCTGGGCAACTTTACCCCTAAATGGATTGGTGGCTTGCAGAATACCTTCAGCTACAAGCGCTTCAGCCTGAGTACACTGATTGACATGAAGCAGGGCGGCGATATTTTCTCACAGAGTGTCAACATTGGTCGATACACAGGTGTACTGAAAGAAACCGCGTTGGGTCGTGAAACCGGCATTGTGGGCGAGGGGGTCGTGAACATGGGGACGGCAACCGAACCAAATTATGTACCGAACACAACCCGCATTAGCTCGGAAGAGTGGCACAAAAAATACTACTCCCTGACCAACAACGAAGCGACGATCTTCAACGGTAGTTTTGTGAAGCTGCGTGAAGTGAAGTTTACCTACATGCTGCCGGGCCAGTTTATCAAGCGTCTGCCGTTCCGCGATCTGGCAGTGTCGGTGGTGGGCCGTAACCTGGCGTTGCTGCACAGTAAGGTGCCCCATATTGACCCTGAGACCAGCTATTACAACGACGGCAACCTGCAGGGACTCGAAAATGGTCAGATCCCGACCACCCGTACCGTTGGTTTCAACATCAGCTTCAATCTGTAATCCCTATGAAACGAATCTTAGCTTCATTCCGCTATAAAGCATTGGTAGTTGCCGGTTTGCTGGCTGCCTCGGCCTGTACGGGCGATTTTGACCAGATTAACACCAACCCGAATGCGCCGTCGACAGCTACGGCTGACCTGTTTCTGCCGCATGGTATTCAGAGCGCGGTAGACGCCTATTGGGGCGGTTCGCTGGGGATGGACATCGGCGACCTGATTTCGCAGTACTGGGCCCGGATTCAGTATACCGACGTAGACCAGTATACCATTACCAGCGACATCTACAGCGGTGCCTGGCAGACATTTTACGTAGAAGCGTTGGGCGATTATCAGCGTATTTACAAGCTGGGCGTTGAAAACAAGAATCCGAATTATCAGGCCGTGGCCATGATTATGCGGTCGTGGGTGTTTTCGCTGCTGACCGACATCTACGGCGATATCCCGTATGCGCAGGCTATTCAGGGTATTGAGGGCATTGTACAACCGAAATACGACACTCAGAAAGAGGTGTATGCGGGCATCATTAAGGAGTTGAAGGCTGCCAACGACATGATCGACGTAACCGACAAAACCAAAGCCATTGCGGGCGATATCCTGTTGGGTAACGACCTGACGCGCTGGAAGAAATTTGCCAACACGCTCAGTCTGCGCCTGCTGAACCGGATTGCGACGAAAACGGATGCCGGTTTTGATGTAAAGGCCGAAATTAACCGGATTCTGGCTGACCCTGCCAAATATCCGGTGCTGACGTCGAACACCGACAACATTCAGCTGAATTACCTGGACGCTACCAACAACAACAACCCGATTAACCAGAACCGCAAAACGCGTGATGACCACCGCGTGAGCGCAACGCTGGTGACCCGTTTGCAGGCGCTGAGCGACGCCCGTCTGGCGGTATATGCCGATAAACCAGCCGATGGCGGCGATTACAAAGGCGTACCGAACGGCCTCTCAAACGCAGACGCCAATGCGCTCGGCCTGTCGAAAACCTCGAAAGTTGGCGCGTATTTCGTGTCGGCCACCGCACCGGGAGTGCTCATCAGTTATGCCGAACTGTTGTTTATCAAGGCGGAACTGGCCTATAAAGGCATCACCGCCGCGGGCGATGTGGCGACTAACTACACTGGCGGCATCACGGCTTCGCACAGCCAGTACAAACTGACGGTATCACCGGCTTACCTGACAGCCAATGCGCTGAAAAGCGGTGCTGACGGCTACACGCAGATTATGGAACAAAAGTGGATAGCCTTGTTCGGGCAGGGGGTGGAAGCCTGGACTGAGTACCGCCGGACCGGTATTCCGGCCTTGAAACCGTCGGTGATTAACGTAAATGCGGGTATTATTCCGACCCGTTTGCCGTATCCGGGCTCCGAAGAATCGCTGAATTATACGAACTTTAAGGATGCCTTAACGAAACAGGCCATTGCCAACGACATGAAATCGAAGCTGTGGATTGCTAAATAAAACCCGTACGGGCGACCCCACGTGGTCGCCCACCTAGGTGATTATTTGGGCGATTACTTGGTCGCCCACCTGGGTGATTACATGGGCGATTATTTGGGCGATTATTTGGGGCGATTACATGGGTGATTATTTGGGCGACCACGTGGGGTCGCCCGTACATAGTTTATTATGAAAAAAAATATGTATTCAACCCTGCTGGCGTGTCTGGCAGCCAGTCAGTTGCCGGTCGTGGCGCAGGATGACAAAGCCTTGCTGAAAAAGGCGCACAAGATTCACGAAAAGGCGTTTACGGTCGATACGCACGCCGATACGCCGATGCTGCTGTCGCGCGGTGGCTTTGACGTTACGAAAGACAACGATGCGCGTACGTCCAACAGCAAGGTCGATTATCCGCGAATGCGCCGTGGCGGGCTCGATGCCATTTTCTGGGCGGTGTATCTGGGGCAGGGGCCCCGCACACCCGAAGGCCACGAGGCGGCGAAGAAAAAGGCGCTGGGTATTTTTGACGCAATCGACAATACACTGAAGGCCACGGCGTCGGAAGCCGAACGGGCGACGACGCCTGAGGAGGGCTACCGCATCGGCAAAACCGGCAAACGGGTGATCTACATTGGTGTCGAAAACGGCTATCCCATGGGCCATGATCTGTCGTTGCTGAAGACGTTCTATGACCGGGGCGCACGCTACATGACCCTCTGCCATTCCAGCAACAACGACATCTGCGACTCATCGACAGATCCGAAAGGGGCTGAATATCAGGGACTCAGTCTGCTGGGGGAGCAGGTCGTGGCCGAAATGAACCGGCTGGGCATGATGGTAGACGTCTCGCACGTGTCGGATTCTACGTTTTATGACGTGATCCGGTTATCGAAAGTGCCCGTCATCGCGTCGCATTCGGGTGCGCGGACCGTCTGTAACCATCCGCGTAACCTGACCGACGACATGTTGAAGGCGCTGGCCAAAAACGGCGGGGTAGTACAGCTGAACCTGCTGAGCGACTATGTGAAAACCATCCCTGCCAATCCGGAGCGGACGGCGGCGATGGATGCGCTCATGGCGAAATACGGACTAAAAAGCCGGATGGGCATGGCCTCCCTGCCGGAAGAAGAACAGAAAAAAGCACGTGCCGACTTTGCGGATATCAACAAAAAATACCCTGTCCAGCTGGCAACCGTCAAGGATGCTGTTGACCACATTGATCATATCGTGAAGCTTATCGGCATCGACCATGTGGGTATGGGCGCTGATTTTGACGGCGGTGGTGCACTGGCCGACTGTTTCGACGTGAGTCAGTACGAAAACATGACGGTTGAACTGGTACGGCGCGGGTATTCGAAGAAAGACATCGAAAAAATCTGGAGCGGTAATTTCTTCCGGGTGATGAAAGCCGTTGATAAGGCCAAGGCACCGGCGAAAGAAGTCGCCTTGCGTTAAACGAATACTTAGCATATAAACGTCCTGATAATGATTGTTTTGGGCCAGTCATTGTCAGGGCGGTTTGGGCTTTACGTGTCCGGCCAAAGTGTTGACTGCCGGATCGTAGCTTCAGAATAGTATTTGTATATTTGTAAAAACAGAACAATAGCTATGTTGACTCTTCATCCTCAATATATTAAAGACGCAAGCGGAAAGCGTTCAATGGTCGTTTTGCCGGCGGCTGAGTTTGAGTCCATTATTCAGGAGCTGGAAGAACTGGAAGATATTCGTCTGTATGACAAAGCTAAGAAAGAAGATACCGGCGAGCGGATGCTTTTTTCTGATTACCTGAGTCGACGTAAAGCAAAAAATGGCTAGCTATCAGATCCTTTTATCCCGTAAAGCTCAAAAGCAGTTAGATAAGCTGTCTGATCTGGTCGCTAATCCGATTTTAAATGCGATTGCGGAGTTAGCCGACGATCCTCGCCCGGACGGATGTAAAAAATTGAAAGGCAGAGATGGGTACAGGATCAGGATTGGACGTTATCGGGTTATTTATGAAATTTTCGATACCGAACTTGTTATTGATGTTATTGCTGTAGGACACAGGAAGGATATTTATGAGTAGGTGTAGCTTGCTGGTATTCAGTTAGGTCCAATTTCTCAGAATGGTAATGAATAAAGGCAGAACTGCGCCCTTCACGATTTCATAATTATGTAGTTTGGCCGCAAAGCAGGAGATTTGGGCAATCAATCCGCTTTTATACCAGATTAACAGACAGACGGCCGCCCGGCCTACTGACTCACTATGAAAAAACGCTTTGCCCTTGGAATGCTTTCTGGACTGATGCTGTCGGCATCGCTGACCCACGCCCAGCAACTGTTATTAACCAACTATACGGTAGCCGGTGACCAGCCGGTGGTCGGCATGATTGTAACGAAAAATGGAGCCACCCCGCAGAAACTTTCGGTTAAAGGACCGGATGCCCGCCGGTTTATGATTGATGACCAGCAACGGCTGGTGCTGCGCCCCGGCAAGGCAGACGCCGGCGCGGTGTCATATGCGGTGGAAATCCGGGGCCGGACGCCTGAAGGTAAGGTATCAGTACCGTTCCGGATTGTGAACGATCAGTTTCTGAAAAATAAAGTCATTGCCCACCGTGGCGCGTGGAAACATACCGGCGCGTCGCAAAACTCAATCGGCTCGCTGCAACAGGCCATCAAACTGGGATGCATGGGCAGTGAGTTCGACGTACACATGTCGGCTGATTCGGGCCTGATCATCAGCCACGACCACGCGCATCAGGGCGTTCTGATTGAGAAAACACCAACGGCGCAACTAACCAGTCTGAAACTGGCTAACGGCGAAAATATGCCCACCCTCGGGACCTATCTGGATGCCGGCACGGCGCAAAATAAAACACGGCTGATTCTGGAAATCAAGGCGTCGCAGCTCGGTAAAGAGCGGTCGCTGGCCCTGACCAACAAGGTGGTTGGTATGGTAAAAGCCCATCAGGCACAGGGCTGGGTCGATTACATCAGCTTCGACTATGATGTCTGCAAACGCATTAAAGAACTGGACCCATACGCCAAAGTGGCCTACCTGACCGGCGACAAAGCGCCTGAACTGCTGGCGGCCGACAAGCTTTTCGGCCTTGACTACCACTTTAGCATCCTGAAGAAAAACGAAAGCTGGATCGACGAAGCACAGCAGAAAAAACTGACCATCAACGCCTGGACGGTCAATGATCCGGCCATCATGGACTGGCTGCTGGGTAAAAACGTCGATTTTATCACCACCGATGAGCCGGAGACGCTGCTGACGAAAGTAAAGTAAGGTTTGTGGTTTAACGTTTTCCCTCCCCGGGAGTTAATCCCCGGGGAGGGTGTATGATGGCTAATGCCTGCGCGCCAGATACGTAAAGAAAAACGAATCTGGTTTACCAAATACCTGATTGGTTACGTAAGTCCCCCCGCCATACGCCCGGATATCGGGCGGGAGCTCTCTCATATCAAATTTAAATTCGTTTATCGCACGATTTAATTCGCCAAGGCTGGTAAAACACGAAATAACAATGAGTGATGTAGCGATATAGAAATTACGGCCGGATCTATTCATTGTCAATACGTTTTTAAGCACTAATACATATAGCATAAACTGAGAAGCCATACCTGTGCGCGAGCACCAGTCGCTCCAGAAACCGAGCCGCAGAGCAGGACTAACCAATATTATAATACTGACGGCAATGCCGGTAAACATTACTTCGGTTCTTTTTAGTTTATCACTGGTTATTAATAATAAAATAAGAGGAATGGCAAGTTCGGTAATTATAAAAAGCAGATAACGTTTGCTTTTATCAGTAATCCAGTTTGCTGTTAACGTATATTGTATTGGAATTGATAAAGAATGAGAAAATAAGAACGTACTAATTATAACAACGAAAAATATACTTAATACAACAGCTGCTATATTAATTGTTACTTTTTCATGGATAAATAAAGATAGTAAATACCAGGCTATAAAGGGAGCCAACCCTACTGTACCAAAGGGCGTCCAGAAAAGTAAAGCGACGCAGGTTGGGAGGAAAAGTTTTATCACCGTTGTAGAATGGACATTATGCAAAATAACCATCGCGATAAGCCAGACCGGAAGGCAGTGATGAGGAGACCAGTAAAGTACCCTCAGATTGGTTAATAACACAAACGGGAATGTCCACAGATCAGGATGGTCTTTGCCGGTATGATACAGGGGATGCCCCCACCAGTCGAGGCCCCCCATCAGGAATATATAGACCGGTACCAGGGTATAATAAAGTGGTTTAACAGAGGCTTTTTGTTTTTTTATATAGTTGATAATCAGTATAAAAAGCAGTGTACTGCAAAAGCATGTCCACGCATATAAGGCTAGCCGGCCGGCGGTCCAGCCAAACAGTTTACCTATTACGGCTGCTGGCAGATAATAGCTGAAGTAATAAATAAACGGTCTGGGTTCTTTGAAACCGAATTCGCTGCCTAAGTACTCAGGCGTAAACCAGACTGGCCACGGCTCTTTAATCAGATGGAAAAGTGTGGTACTGGTCATGTGCCAGTCATGGTGGCGGTAACCTATGCCTCCAATGCCAGACAGGGAGAAGCCAGCTATGCTGGCAAGCATAGACATAAGGATAGTTGTTCTATTCTTTCTAATACTCTTTTTTATAAATTGACTATGATAACTATACCTAAACGACTTAATATCAGAATATATCAGCCATGTACTCAGTAAGAGTGCTGCTGGTGTATAATACCACTTTAAATATCCTGTAATAAATATATAGATTGGTAGTTGAATTGTTAAAAGAGTTGATATAATGATCGTTTTATTGAAATACTCATTATCGTCTGATTGTTTTCCATGAATTATTTTTGTTTTGAATGATCTATTAGATAGTATAGTCATAGCATAAATGTTTAAAATGGAATATATTATTAAACAGATATGTATATTGGTTATTGTATGAATTTGTGCGGAGATCTACTGAAGATTAATCTTATTATTGAATGGTTTTTATATACTTAATTGAGTAATATATTATTTATTATAGGATTAATTAACTAAGCAAAAAGGAGGAAAAGGGAGTTTTTATCGCAATTAAGTATAGATATAGTTATAAGGTAGGGGTTTGTTTTTCTATTGGTAACAATGTATAGCCGTTTGGTTAGCAGGAGCTTCTTGATAAGGTGCAGGAATGGCAGATATGGAGAAGAATAGATATCCTGAAAGATATATAAACAAGCCCGGTTATACTGTCAGTCAAAAAGGAAACAGAGTAACCGGGCTTGTTGCCGACGGAATAATACGTTTGCTGTACTTTCTGAAAGAGCCTGTTCTTTCCAGAGATGCTATTTTTACGCCAGCCTCATTTTCTTTTTCCACAAAAACAGGGCGGCGGTCACGATTGCACCGAAAAGACCGAGGCCAGTCGTAATAAGGCCTGACATCATGTGAAGCGGCGGCGTGCTGCCAACGCGTTTGAAGGCTCTATACACAATCAGTTCTTTTTGAAGGGCGTGTTTCCCCGCCACATCGGCAGTATGGGAAAAATGTACCGGCTTGTCGTCGACATAGCCATCGAGGGTGATGGTCATAAAGGTTCCATCTTCGGTAATGCTGGTCCGCATAGAGTCGGCCCTGGTGGCTTGCGGGTGCCCTGCCCACAACAGGAGCAGCAGACTGCCGGTTAGTAATCGGTTCATCGTCAGTAGATTTGTTGTTTATAAAGATTAATTGGTATGCATTAAGTGGTGGCACGACTTTGAGTCGTGCCACCACTACGGTATAGCTTGGTTTACTCTGTTTTTAAACTCTTCGCCGGGTTCATCAGCGCGGCTTTGATGGTCTGGTAGCTGACCGTGACAAGGGCGACCAGAATGGCGCCAACAGCAACCAGCGCAAACGCTCCGACGCTGATACTGACCCGATAGGGGTAGTTGTTCAGCCATTGCTGCATGCCAAACCACGCGAGCGGTAAGGCAATCGCCAGCGCGATCAGAACCAGTTTGACAAAATCCCGCGAGAGCAGCACCACGATACTGGCTGCACTGGCCCCCATTACTTTCCGGATGCCGATTTCCTTCGTACGCTGTTCAATGGCCAGCAAGGCGACAGCAAACAAACCCAGACAGGACAGGAAAATCGCAATGCCTGAGGCGATGCTGAACAGCCGCGACATCATCTGCTCATTCTGAAACCAGGCATCCACGTTTTCATCAAGGAATGACGCCATGAACTCAGCCTGCGGGGCTACCTTTTGCCAGTAGTTTTGCAGCTTAGTCATCGCAGCGGTCGGGTTCGGGGTATTTACCCGGACAAACAGATAATTGATCGGCTCATGGTGCGAGAGGTGCATGGTCACCGGCGCTGGCTTGTCGGTGGGCGCATACAGGTGGAAATCAGCCACCATGCCGATGATCTGGGAGCGGGTGCCGCTGGTATCAGAGCCGAAGAACAGACCCACCGGATTGCTAACCCCCATCTCTTTCGCCATACTTTCGGTTATAACCACCCGGTTAATGGAGTCGGTGGCATAAGTCGGGTCAAACTCGCGGCCGGCCAACAGTTTAATATGCAGTGTTTTTACGTAATCGTAATCAACGAGCAGCCAGTCGGTTTGAATGTTTTTGCCCTTGTAATCCATACCGGTCATGCTGCGCGACGTGACCCGGTCTTTGCCACGGCCGAGGTTTACGCTGCTGCCGGTGATGGAGACAACGGCCGGGTCCTGTTTAAACTGATCACGGAACCGTTGCAGCATCATCCGGCCATTGGTCCGGTTGCCAACCGGTATGCTGATGACCTGCTCGCTGGAAAAACCCAGCGGCCGTTCGCGGAGGAAATCAATCTGCCGGGTGGCGACCAGGGCGCAGCAGATCAACAGACAGGAAATGGTAAACTGGGTAATGATCAGGGAATTGCGGAGGAGGCCGGGGCGTTTGATGGAAATTTTACCCTTCAGCACATCAACGGCTTTCAGGGTGGTCATACGCCAGGCCGGATAGCCGCCTGCCAATAGTGAAACTACCAGAAAGATGACCAGCATCAGGCCGATAAAACCTGGTTTCAAGAGGTGCGACAGGTCAAGGCGGGCGTCAAAGAAGGCGTTGAAGGAGGTCATCAGGCTGTAAGCCAGTACGGTCCCCAGTAAGAAGCCTGTCAGGCAAACCACCAGTGCTTCGCCCCAGATCTGGATAAACAACTGATGCCGTAATGCCCCCAGGGATTTTCGTACGCCCAGTTCCCGCGCCCGGGTAAACGAACGGGCAATCGTCAGGTTGATAAAGTTGATACAGGCAATCAGCAGAATAAAAACGGCCAGACCGCCCAGGGCATAAACCAGCGCAACCGGTGCTCCCTTGCCGGACATGATTTCGCGGTCAAAATGGACATTCTTCAGTTTTTGCAGCCGGATCGCAAACAGATCGCCCCGCTCATCGGGTTTGGCACCTTCCTTTTTCAGGTCGGCGATGGTGCGGGCAAAATGGTTTTTTGCAAAGGACCGTAACCTGTTTTCGAGTGTAGCCTGATCAATCGTTGCCGGCGTTTTGAGATAAACCGTATACGAGTTGCCGTCCCAGTTTTTCATATCCTGCCGGTAATTGTCCGTGCTTTCGACGCGGATCAGCGCGTCGCAGTGGATCGAGGAGTTATCGGGCAGGTCGGCCATGATACCGGTGACGAGGTAGTTTTTCTGATGACCGGGCTGACCGAGCTGGATTTGTTTGCCCATCGGGTCCTGTTTGCCGAAAATGGTTCTGGCCATACTCTCGGTCATGACGATTCCGCTCAGGTTTTGCAGGGCTTGCTGCCGGTTGCCTTTGATGAGCGGAAACGAAAAGATGCGCAGAAAGTCCGGGTCGGTCAGGGCGATGTGTTTGTCGAAATACTTGTCTTTGTAGGCCACCAGGCTTTTGGTGCCGACCCGCACACGGGTAACGCCTTCCAGCTCCGGAAAGCTGGCCTTAAGGGCAGGGCCGAGCGGCAGTGGCATGATGCCTGACCGGCTCGCCTTATCGGGCGAATTGGCAAAATAATAAGTCTGGAAAATGCGGTCACCATCGGCATGGAACGAGTCGAAGGTGAGCTGCCGGTAAATGGTCATGAACAGAAACGTGCAGACGCTGAAGGCCACAGCCAGCCCGGCCACGTTGATGGTCGTATAGCCCTTGCTTTTCCAGAGCGTACGAAGGGCAATTTTGAGGTAATTCCGGAGCATATCGATGCGAAAGAAAGACGGTTGTTGAACGGGAGGAAACGGGTCGGTCAGGGCCGGATACAGCTGCCCGGCGGCCACCCGTCGTTTCAGGAAATAGGGCCGGTAAAAAGTCAGCACCTGACGGACGTACAGCCATCGGGCGCGGGCCGGACCAAACGCCCTGACATCGGCGGCGAACTGTTCGTGCAGGTCGCCCTGGAGCTCTTCGCGGAGCCCGGGCGGACAAATCCAGCCGAAGAGCCGGTCGGCCCAGACGGGCGGGGCGGGGGGCAGATTGTTTTGGGGCATGATTACAAAAAAGATGGCTTCGGGATAGCCTCCCAGAGCTGGTTACGTACAGCGCGCATGTCGCTGAGGATTTTGTTGCCCAGCGGTGTAATAGAGAACAGCCGTTTCCGGCGTCCGCCCCGTTCGGCGGTAGCGCCGCCGAGTTCGGAGACCACCAGTCCTTTTTCTTCCAGCCGGTAGAGCGCTACATGAATGCCGCTCAGGTTGATTGTCCGGTCGGTTCGTTGTTTCAGTTCATCCGCGATAGCCACCCCGTAGGCATTGCCGTCGAGTACGGCCACGGCCAGTAGTACGAGCTCTTCAAACTCCCCCAGATACGATCGTCCCATGGTAAAATGTATTTCCTTGTTATTTGCTAAACAAATGCCTTGCCAGTTTTGTAAAAGAGCTGTTCTAAGCCCAAAAGGGCTGTTTTTCAGCGTTGAGCGGATTTGTGTTTGTCCAGAAACGGACAGGGTTTGTACTGATGCGGACATGGTAGTGTGAAATTTAAGTAATAACTTAACACGTTGCGCGCCTGAAACCAGCCGGATGCAATCACCGGGAACGGTAGGTGCCGGCGTTTAACCTACGATTCCGTTTTATGTCAAAAGAAATTAAGCTAACGATAGTGCTGGAAAATCCGGTTGACGGGTTGTGGTATGGGTTGCAAAAAGGGAAAGGATCAGGCTACGGGATTGTGCAGATACAACCCGGCAACGGGCAGGCGTTGACCTTTGCGTTTGCCGTTCAGGTAAAGCAGGCAAATGGTCCGGGTATATCTCTTGGCGGGCCGTTTGTGCAGGGGCCTGTCGGTGGCCGTTTCGTCTACATCAGCATCGGCAGTTCTGCCGGACAGGTCGGATCCTTGTGGAGTGGCCGCCTGAAAGTCCCTCTTTTTGAAGCAGACTTCCGGGACGCGTTAACTGATGACAGTTCCTGTAGCTGGTCCTGTACCGTACCGGGTAGCACGGCGAATGGAAAACCTGTCTTTGCCACTGTGAAGCCATTCGGCGGATGGTTTCGAAGCGGGCTTTAGGTGTACGCTGTAGTCCGGGAACGGGCTACCACGAACTCCTTTTCTCTCTGAACCGGTACGCTCAATAACTTTTACCGCCGGAAGAGTAACCATGCCGCCGTACAGGCTTTGGAATGCAGGGAATTAACTGTATTTTAGGCATATAAACGGAGGAAATCATGGGTTCGGTCAACGTGAGAATAGTGCTGCTACTGGTCGTATGTTTGGGCGTGGGAGTGTGTCGGGCCGCGTCCATTCTGATTCCGATGGACGAGAAACAGGCCAACCACCTGAAAGCCTACGGCATCGCCTATAAAACCCTCAAGGATGGCATGGAAGTCGAATGGCTGCTGAATTACCGCGGCGGAAGCTTCCTTATTAAACAGAACGCAGCCGTTGAAACCGAATGCCGGGTACGAGGGGTATCCTTTGAAACCCTGTCCGACTCACGGGCCGGCAGCATCCTGCAACAGATATCAAATCCTGATGTCAACATGGACGCCGTAAAGCTCCTGAAAGCGGCTAAAATCGCGGTGTATTCGCCGGTGAAGGTCAGTCCATCGGAGTTCGAAAATACCGACGCCGTGCTGGTCGCCCTCAATTATGCCGAAATTCCGTATGAGGTCGTGTACGACGAAGAAATCCTGAAAGGTGAACTGATGAAGTACGACTGGCTCCACCTGCACCACGAAGACTTTACGGGGCAGTTTGGCCGGAATATGCAGCGGATGTCGTCGGAAGACATCCGGGTGCAGGAAGATATCGCCCGGCGCATGGGCTACAAAAAAGTTTCACACATGAAGCTGGCCGTTGCCAAAACGATCAAGGACTTCTGCGCCAGCGGTCACTACCTGTTTGCCATGTGCTCAGGAGCCGAAACGTTTGACATTGCCCTGGCGGCCGAAGGGATCGATATTGTCGACAGCCAGTACGACGGCGACGGCATCGACGGTGATGCGCAGTTGAAACTCGATTTCAACAAAACTGTGGCCTTCTACAACTTCACGCTCGATCTCAGCGGCGGCTATCGGGGGATGTCGTTTTCCGATATTAATGCCTCGTCCGGCCGCTTCGGCGGCTATGACCAGTCGGGTACCTTCTTTACACTCTTTGATTTTTCGGCCAAGTGGGATGTTATTCCGGCGATGCTGACCCAGAACCACGAGTCGGTGATTAAGGAATTCCACGGCCAGACCTCATCATTTAAAAAGAATACCGTGAAGCCCAGTGCACTGGTCATGGGCGAAAGCGTGAATTCGCACCGCTATATCTACGGTGAAATCGGCATCGGGCAGTTTGCGTTCTATGGCGGCCACGACCCCGAGGGGCAGCGCGGCAACTGGCGCATGCCGACCGACCTGAA
Source organism: Arsenicibacter rosenii (assembly GCF_001870735.1). GTDB lineage: Bacteria > Bacteroidota > Bacteroidia > Cytophagales > Spirosomataceae > Arsenicibacter > Arsenicibacter rosenii. The sequence continues at coordinate 27,756 of NZ_MORL01000006.1, forward strand.
CCTGCATCCGCACTCGCCAGGGTACCGGCTTATTCTGAACAACGTTTTATTCCCGTCTGCCCGTAAAAAGAAGCGTAAAACCTAGGCCGTACGTATTACTATGAATCCATTACAGCCTGTTCACTTTCGGGATGTCGGCGAGCTGCTAGAGTATTTGCCCGATCATGAGCGTAAAATTGTTGATGCCTTACGCAGCATCATTTTCAGTTGTCTACCCGGATGCCGTGAGAAATTAGCCTACAATGTGCCGTTTTATAGCCGCCGGAAACGGATTTGCTTTATCTGGCCGGCATCGGTGCCGTGGGGAAATGTCAAAAAAGGGGTTCGTCTGGGCTTTTCAAACGGGTATCTGCTGTCCGACGAACTGAATTACCTCGAAAAAGGCACCCGCAAACACGTCTATTGCCGGGACTTTACGAGTGTGCAGGAAATCAATGTCGACCTCCTGAAAACGTTTTTGTTTGAAGCCGTTGTCGTCGACGAAGAGCTGGCCCGTAAGAAACTCCTGAAAACGTAAAAAAGCCCGGCTTATCAAACCGGGCCTTTGTCATTGTATATGTTCTACGCGTTATTTTTTCGGATTCTTTACCGGGGCGCTTCCTGATGCAGGCGGGTTGTACACCAGTTCATTGTCCGGTACATCCCAGTAGTCGAGGAAGTTGTAAGTGATCGTTGCATTGGTGCTGACCACACCGGTCCGGCTCAGCGCAACGGCACCCGTACGGCCGTTTTCGATCACCCCCCAGCGGCGGGCGTCATAGAACGAAAGCGCACGGAACAGTAACCCGATCCGGCGTTCGCGGCGAAGTTCTTCTTTGGCCTGCGCGAGGGTTAAGCCCGTACCGGCCACCGCCGTCAGACCCGCTCCCTGCGCTTTCCGTACTTCATCAATCAGGGCCAGCCCGTCTTCAATTTTACCCGTATAGATCAGCGCTTCGGCCCGCATCAACTGGTTTTCTTCATACGTGCTGGCCATAAACAGTTCGTAACCACCGGCATTCTGGTTAGCATAGCTGATAACCGACGCACTGCCTTCAGACCCCGCTGCGCCGCGGTTGACCAGCTCCCAGCGGGTAAAGAACGAGTTGCCACGGGCGACTTCGCCAATGTAGGTCGAGGCCCGGCGCTTAAAGTTATTCGTGAACCGGAGGTCACCGGTTTTGAAATCCTGAATCAGCCGTTCGGTGATTTTATAGGTCGATGTACCGGCGGTTTTCGCCGAGACCGTACCGGTTGTCGGTGCCAGAAAATCGCCGGTTGTGTTAGTGCGACCGGTAAAGACAAAGTCCGATGCTGCCACGCCGTTCTGAGTTAGCGTCAGGATTTCGTTCCATTGGGCTGCGGTCATCGCCTCCACTTTGGTATTCACCAGAATGTTCCGGGCTTTCATCGTATTGATCGAGTGAATCCACATGATGGGCGTCAGCACGCCGCCTTTGCCCACCCGGTTGAAGGCCGGCACAAGGCCCTGGAAGGTAGCGATGTAATCGGCGTTGGCGGTTAGTGTACCGAGCACCTTCGCGGCTTCGTCGAAATTGCGGTTCGCTTCCTTGATGATATCTTCTTTCGAGACATACTGGTTGCTGGTGCCGTTCAGGAATTCGCCGTTGGCTTTGTTGTTGATCACACCGGCGTAATACATCGAACCGATCCGCGAGTACGCATAGCCTTTCCACCAGTAGGCCCATGCCTGCAGGACACCTTTTTTCGCGGCCGCATCGCCCGTGAAGGTCGTCGCGTCGATATTGGCCAGCAGGGTGTTCGCTGCGTTGTTGAGGTTGTACATGTAAGCCCACTCGTAATAGGTAGAGTTCTGATAACCGGTTGAGTTTACGTTGGCCGTAATCCGCAGAAAATCATATTGTTTGCTCGGCGAGTTCGGGTTGTTCAGGACGGTGCCGTCGTCAAGGGTTACCTTATCCGGGCAGCCGACCTGGTTGATGAAGACGTTGGCAATGTCGGTGCCAATCACATCGCCCATCAGTTCGTGGTTACCGATGGCTCCCGACCAGAAATAACCCGGTACACCGTCATAGTATTTAACATCCTTAAAACCGGTGATATAAAAGCCCTGCCCGAACGATACCAGACCACTCTCGGTCTTCAGTGCCGGTGATGAAGGCTGGTTGGGGTTTTTTACATCGAGTCCTTCCTTACACGAGGCCAGGAAGCCGCTCAGGAGTAATGTGCAAACGAGTATCTTTATCTTATTCATGATAGTCAGAAGTTAGCGGGTGAATTAGAAGCCAATGTTCAGCGATGCCTGATACGTTTTGAAGTTAGGCATGGTGCTGTGGTCGGTACCACGGTCCCAGGCCGAGTTGGTCGTACCGGAGCTGATTTCCGGATCGAAGCCTGTGTACTTCGTGAACGTCAGCAGGTTGCGTCCCGACAGTACAAGCTGTACCCGCTTCGTGGCCGGAATTTTGAACAGTTTGGCAAAGTCCAGACCAATTGAGATATTCCGCAGCCGCAGGAACGACGCATCTTCGTAGAAATAATCCTTTGTACCATTGGCCGTCCGTTGGGCATATACTCCGCGGTAGAAGGCTGTCCACGCACCGGTTTCTCCGTTGATGGTGATTGGCTTGGTGTAGTCGCTGTGGATACCGTCGCGGTACATCCATTCCTTTGTCTGGTTATACAGGTGGCTGCCGTATACCCAGTCCCACTGCATGGAGAATGTCAGGTAGCCCTTGTAGCTCAGGTCATTGATAAACGACAGGTTAAACTTAGGGTTCGGGTCGCCGAAGCTGTACTTCCCAGCCGACATATACGGCTGCTTCGTGGTTTTGCTGACCACATAGCCGTTGCTGGCCACCGTGTAGTTTTCCTGCTCTGCCTGCGGAATGTAGAAATTGCCCGCTTCGTCTTTATCCGTTACGCTGTGCAGCATCCGGTAGCCATACAACTGGCCAACCTTGTCACCGGCTTTCAGTACGTAGTTGGTGCTACCGGCGCTCGACAGGATAATCACTTCCTGATTGCCGCGGATCGATACGATTTCTGACGTTTGCTTACCCAGGTTTACGGTCGTGTTCCATTTCAGGTTGGTGCCGTTGTAGATCGTCGATCCTAACGACAGTTGCAGACCGCGTGATCCCAGCGTAAAGGCGTTATCGATCAGCGTACCCAGGCCGATAGACGGCGCTACGTCAACCGGATAAATGGCGTCTTTGGTTTTCCGGTCCCAGTACGTTGCCGAGAGGGCGATGTCGTTGGCCCACGGCGTATTTTTCGAGACCGTAAAGAGCAGGTCGGTCCCTACTTCAAATTCTTCCGAGACTTCTACGCCCAGATCCGGGTTACTTTGTCCGTTGGCGTAGTAGAAGGCCGTGCTGGTACCCACGGTCGTCGGCGTGATGGTTACGTAGCGGTCAAATGGTTTCGGCTGGATACCGGCCTGTCCGTAAGCCGCGCGCAGTTTGGCTTCGGCCAGCAGGTTGTTGACCGGGCTGTTTTTCCAGAAATTAAGGGCCGACAGGCGTAGGTATGCATCACCGCGCGGGAACGTAAACGGCTTCGAACCACGACCGAACGCCGACGAATAGTCGCTCCGGAAACCGCCTGAGATACCGGCAATATCGCCGTACTCAAAGCGCTGATTAATCAGATAACCGTAGGTAATAAACGGTTCCTTATAGTCACGGTATACCCGCCATGAGGTAGTGTTGGCCGCTGTGTAAGGTTCATAGGCTGATGGCAGGCCCATGGCGGTGCTCGTGTATTCCTTGATCATGCTGTTCCGCCAGTCAAAGGCCGTCTGCGTGACCGACTTCAGCGGGAACTTCAGGCCAAAATCCTTCTGGAGGTCGAAGCTGAACGTAGCCGTTGCCAGGAAGTTCTGGAACATTTTGCTGTTGCTGTACTTGGTCAGATCACCCGTGCTGTTTGTGTTGTAGCTTGAGATATAACGGGTCGTGCTCTGGGCCTGCCAGTACTTGATGTTGGCGTTGTTCGACTGGTTCAGGTATTCCAGATCGCGGTTCTGGGTCTGGTAGTTCAGGCCGTATTTGGCGTCCAGTGACACAAATTTCGGGAAGTCGTAGTGCAGGTTGAAGTTCTGGATAATGTCAACCTTGTTGTCGTTGTTACGGGTGTAATCCTGGTAGTAGAGTGGGTTCGACGCGTTGATACCGATGGTCTGATTGAGGTTGAAGGGCGTTGTGCCGTCGGTTGTCTTCAGCGAGAAATCCGCAAACGGATAGGCGTTCAGCAAGCCGTATACGATGGTCCGGTCGCTGGTTTTCAGCGTGCTTTTGGTGTAGGCCAGCTGGGTAATTGAGCGCAGCGTCAGGCCCCTCGCCAGTTCCATACCGAGATTACCGGTCAGGTTGCTTCGTTCCCATGCCCCGTTATTGATCACGTTACTTTCCTGATGGCTGTTAGATGCCGAGAGGCTGAAGTCTGACTTAGGGCCACCGCCCGAAATAGCCACACTGTTATTAAACGTATTGGCCGGCCGGAAGAAGAAATCGAAGTGGTCGATGTATTGCAGGTTGGCGTTGTAGGGTTTTTCGTTTTTGGCTGTCGGGTCAGTCGAGTTATACTGAACGTTTTCGGTATAGACCCCATTTGTCAGGTCGAATGTAATTGGTTTACCCGAAGAACCGATAACGTTGTTGCTGGCGTCGGTAGCAAAGGCGTGGAATTGTGCCTTGCTCAGCCCGCCTACGTTCAGATAGGTATTCTGGGCCACACTCGAAGAGATATCGACCCGCAGCGCACCGGCTTTCCCTTTCTTCGTGAAGAGCTGGATAACCCCGTTTGCGCCCTGTGCCCCGTAGATCGTTGCCGCAGCGGCACCCTGCACTACTTCGACGCGCTCAATGGAGTTAAGGTCGACCGTTTGCAGGCCGGAGGCGCCCATCTGGATACCATCGATCAGGATCATTGGCGATGTACCGCGGTTCAGGGTGTTGATCCCGCGAAGGAGGATGTTTACGTCTGCACCCGGTGTACCGCTCTTACTGGTAATCTGCGCGCCCGGGATCTTACCGATCAGGGCCTGATCAATTGATGCCTGCGACGTTTGTGGCAGCTGGCTGGCCGAGATCGACTCAACCGAAATCGCAATCTTACGCTTGTCAGTAGCGACACCAACCCCGGTAACCACTACTTCAGACAGTTGCTTCGTATCCGTTGCCATTTTGACATCATATACCGAGCTGCCGCTGAGCGGTACTTCTTTGGTCGTCATGCCGATAAAGGAGAATACTAATGTACCACCGGAAGCGGGTACGGAGAGTGCAAACGAACCATTCACATCGGTAATGGTGCCGATAGTAGTGCCCTTAACTACTACAGATACGCCGGGGACAGAGCTGTTGTCGTCGGCGGACGTTACCTTGCCGGTAACTTTCCGGTCCTGAGCGCTGGCTATGCCCAACGCCGCGCAGAACAGAAGAAAACTTAATAGTACATTTCTCATCATGATATGATTTAGTAGGTTTCAAAGCGTACGATATGAAACAAAAGTATATCATGAAGAATGCAATTCAAAATTCTATTAAAATGAAAATAGATAAAATATTGTTCTATGTTTTTCGGTGTTACCAAAATAAAATTCTTGTCTATTGTATGTTACATGGCTAGGTTTGTATTAAAATAAGATTAACCTTTAACTAATTTAAAAATATACAAGAAAAGTGAAATAATACCTTAAGTGTCTATTAAGTGCATTTATAGGGACTTAAAGATTGCTGTGTGAATAATTTTATAGAAACTTGAAAAAAAATCCTGAGCCATTAAGAAACGGCCCGGGATTTTAGAAACAGGAGTAAGATCGTTCTCTAACGAGTAACAGGCCCTATTACACAGGATTGATGATATAGTGTCAGAATCCGGTCCAGGTGCTTCCATGCAATGCTATCCGGTCCGTTCAGCTGACTTATGAAAACAGGACAATCTCCGAAAAGCGCGCCTGTCTGCTCACTTAGGTTACTTTTTTTCAGAATGCTGGCCGTCTTGCCGTCTTTTACGGCCACAAAGCTGAAATCCTTATGATCGAGCGTGACCGTCAGGGCGCCAAAGGTTAAGTCGGTCGTCTTTTTCCAGCCATTGGCGTCAAAATACAAGACCACCTTGCCAGGTTGGCTTAGCCGTTCGAGCAACATGGGTTTCTGGTGCCGGCGCGGATTCGGGACTTTATCAAAGAAGATATATTGCCGTTCGCGCGGGATGCTGCCGGTTGCATAGGCGTAATCCGGAATCCGCTGGGCGATCTGTAGCAGGTCTTCGGCCTTGACGGTTTGTTTCCGGCCGTCCGGGGTTTTGATAACCGCGCTGGCCGGGGCATCGTTGATCAGCGTCGGAATCCGGATCTGACCCGTGATGGTATCGTTGGCCGTTGTAATCACATAGCCGTCGGTCCATGACGAGATGGCTCCCAGCGGCGCATACTGCCCGTAGGCCCTGCTGCCTAGGGCGAGCAGCAGCAGGGTGAGTGTTATGAGTTGTTTCATCGTGTAGTTGTTGTGGCGATAAAGCTACGGCCTCCGGACGTTTATCGGGAGGAGGATTTGCCTGAACTGTTCAGCGTGTGGGTTGATTTGTCAAAAGAGCGTTATCAACCGGAAGGGCAGTGTGAGGTGTAGAACGGAATGATATTCCGTTTGGCAGACAGGGTATTCCTATGGCACCGGATTTATGCCATTGTTGTGAGGAATCCGTACCGCCCCGGGCGCAGCGTATGGGCGAGAACAGAGTGTTTGCCTTCAACTCAACAACCCCGTGCTTTAGCGCGGGGCTTGCCTACAAATATACCCGCAAGCCATAAACCTGACGGATTAATGCCTGAATTGCTGTAACTTGCGTTTCTTCCTCCTCTTCCTGAAACACATGAAACGCATTCCGTCAATTGACGTTGCCCGTGGCCTGGTGATGGTCATTATGGCTCTCGACCACGTTCGGGAACTCATGCACGTGACCTCACAAACCCAGAGCCCGACCGACCTGTCGACCACAACCGGCGCGCTGTTTATGACCCGCTGGATTACACACCTGTGCGCCCCGACCTTTGTCTTTCTCTCGGGTACGTCTGCCTACCTGTCGCTGAAAAACAGCGGCGATGTATCGGCCAATCAGCGGTTTCTGCGGTCACGCGGGCTCTGGCTGATTTTCCTCGAAATTACTGTCGTTAACTTTGCGCTCTGGTTCGACCTTTCCTTCCGGACCATCATTTTTCAGGTGATTGCGGCCATCGGCGCGGGGTTTCTGGTATTGTCTTTCCTGCTGAAAGCTCCGGCCCGTACCGTCGGCCTGCTGGGCGTAGCGATCATCGTATGCCATAATCTGGTGCAGGGCGTGACCTTTACCGATACTATCCCGCTGCGGGTGATCTGGTCGCTCTTCTTCCGTCCGGACGTCTTTCCGGTAACGCCGCAGTTTATGGTCGGGCTGTTGTATCCGTGGGTGCCGTGGCTTGGCATCATGCTGGCCGGTTACGGAGCCGGTCTGCTCTTTGAACGGCCTGACAATAGCCGTCGCCGGACGCTGCTGCTGGCAGGGCTGGGTTCACTGGCTGTGTTTGTGGTGGTTCGCCTGATTAATAGCTACGGCGATCCTGCGCCCTGGTCGGCACAGGCGACGCCGGGTTTTACCCTGCTGTCGTTTATCAATACCACCAAATACCCGCCCTCGCTGCTCTACACGACCATGACGCTGGGCATTACCATTACCGTAATGGCCCTGGTAGATGGGATACAGAACCGGTTTACGGAAGCACTGTCGGTCTACGGCAGGGTGCCGATGTTCTACTACCTCATCCACTGGTATCTGATTCATAGCCTGATGCTGGTAATGCTGTTTCTGCAAGGGTTCACACCGGATCAGTTTGTGTTCGGGCCGTTTCAGTTTGGCCGCCCGAAAGAAACCTCGGGCGTGGATTTGCCCGCAACATACCTGATCTGGCTGGGGCTTGTCGTTTTTCTGTATTTCCCGTGCCGGTGGTACTGGCAGTATAAACGACGCCATAAACAAATCTGGTGGCTGCGGTATATCTGATCATCGCGCCAGCCGCAGCAAACCTTGTTTCTGCTTTTGACTGATCCGGCCCTGCTGGTTAAGCAAATAGGTAATGGCCCAGGCATAGATGTCGGTATCGCAGGGCTGGTTCTTATAGGAGCCATCCCAGCGGAAGGGTGCATTACTGGTCTGGTAAATAACCTCGCCCCAGCGGTTGAACACCGACAAGCCGGTGATGGTAATATCACCGCAGGCAAATGGCTCGAACCATTCGTTTATACCGTCATTATTGGGCGTAAACAGGTCGGGGGTGTACAAGACGCAACCACACTCGCCGTAATCGGCCTTTACCGAATTAATAAGCGTCATACAATCATTGACAACCTGGCCGTAGTAGGTGTTAGAACTGGTAATGAGTCGGTCTGTGGCCGGATAGCCATCGACCCAGCTGAATTTTCCTTCGGCAAAGACCGGTTTGAGCAGGTGCGTTTCGGCTCCGCACAGTTCCAGCGGCGACCCCAGGCTGAGGCGCGGCGGGGCAATGTAGCGGACGGCAATAGTGTCGGAAGCCGAGCAGCCCGGTTCGCTGGCCCGGACCCGGAAAGTGCCCGGTTGCCGGACTGTAAACGTCCGTTGCGTAGAACCGTCCTGCCATTGATAGCCGGAAGCCGGCGTGGAAACACTGAGGGCAAGCGTTGCGCCGGTACAGAGCGTGGTGTCGTTGCCAAGGCTGAAGTCGAGGCGATACTTTACCACGATGGTGTCACTCAATACCTTACAGGGCGTTTTAACGGTTACCCAGTATTTGCCGGGCCGTTTTACCACAAAGACCGAATCGGTGCTGCCATCGTTCCAGCGATAGTCGGTGGCGCCGGGAGTGCGGGCGCTCAGGCGGTAACGGCTGCTCCGTCCGCATAAGGTAGTATCGTTGCCTAGGTTCAGTTTGATCTGTTTCAGCGAGATGTCGTCGGCAAACAGGTAGTAGGAGCTCAGAAAAGGAGGGAGTTCGTTGAAGTTGCCGATTGTGGCGAATTGCTCGCCTCCTTTCGCGACAAAACAGCCGCCGATCATTTCCCACGTGAGGGCTTTGGTAAAGGTCTTGACCTGTGTATCATAGACCTGCGGCCGTACGGGAAAGAGAAGCTTATCGGTAGAGGTCAGCGGCTGGGTCGAAAAATACGCCCCGAAGCTGCGGGAGGGATAACGTGCCGGAAACTCGGCGGCCAGTGCCATTTCAAACTGATAGGCCTCGCCGGCCACAAGCGGGGAGACAAGCGGAGTGCCAAAATACTCGGCCCACCCCTGGTCCATGAATAACCGGCCGAGGCCCTGGCCACTGTGTGGTGGCAGCTGCATTTGGTTGGTCGGCTGGCACCGGTGATAAAAATCCGGTGTGGCGCGGTTAGGGTTATACCACGGTACTGCTTCTGCCAATAAATTATCCTGATAGGGGCAGATAGTGTACTTTTCAAACCCTCCGTTGGGAATAAGCTCCTGCGCGCAAACTCCCGAACAACTAACCCACACTGTCAGCAGCCAGGTTAAACCCAAACGAATTAGTTTACCGGAAGAATGCATAGCCTGGTAGTATCCGAAGATAAAATTGCACTACTAAACTACGTAAAAAAGGTGAAAACGGTTGCTCCTGCCGGTCTAACGTTGAAGAGGTAAGTAAACAACAAAACGGCTTCCCTGACCTGGCTGGCTATAAGCTGTAATGGCTCCGCGATGGTTGTCGGCTACTTTTTTACAGATAGCGAGCCCGATGCCGGAACCTTCGTACTGGCTGCGGCCGTGGAGCCGCTGAAAGACCTGAAAAATCCGGTCGCGATACCGTTCGTCGAAGCCGATACCATTATCAGCAATAGTGATCTCATGATAGGCCCTGCGCCGGCCATCGGTAAACTTCGATTCCATGATGATTTCAGCCAGCGGATATTCATCCAGCTCTGTGCCGACAACCAGCCGGCTGCTGATCATGATTACGGGGCTAACATCGGGTCGCTGGTATTTTATCGCGTTGGCTATCAGGTTTTTGAAAAGCTGGTGCAACTGAGTGACATCGCCCAGTATGTCAGGTAGTTTTCCAATGTCGAGCTGGGTATTGGTCTGTTCAATCTGAATACTTAGCTCCTCGGTAACGGCTGCGAGGATGTCGGCCACATTTATCAGTTCAAAAGGGTCGCGGTGGGTCGAAATCCGTGAATAAGCCAGCAAGTCATGAATCAGCACAGACATGCGTTCCGAAGAGGCATACATCCGCCGGATGATGTCGAGCGCGGTCGTGTCCAGGCGGTCGTTGTATTGATTGACCAATAACTCGCCGAATGACTGGATTTTACGGAGGGGCTCCTGGAGGTCGTGCGAAGCGACATAGGCAAACTGATGCAGATTGTCATTGGCCAGCCGGAGTTCGCGGTTGACCAGCTCAAGCTGCTGCTGATGATGATAACTGTCGGAGACATCCATCGAGCTGAGCAGAATGACATGCCCGATTCTGGCCAGGGTACAGTCGAACCAGCCTTTGATTTTTTCACCGAAATGAGGAAAGAGAAAGCGTTTGGTCAGCCCGTTGTGGGCAACCGTAATCATGTGCTGAAACAGAATTGTCTGTTCAATACCCGGAAAAAGAGTACAGAGGCTTTGGTTAATTAACCCGTCAACCGGCCGGTTCACTTGCGAAGCTGTGGCGGGGTTAGCAAAAACATAGGTAAAATCGGTAATCGCAATGCTGTCTGCACTGGTCTGGGGGGCAAAAATGGCCAGACCTACTTGTGTATTGGCAAAAATGGTCTCGTAAAAATCGGTTTGTTTGCGTTGTACAAGCTCCATTTGTTTTTGATCCGTAATATCATTGTAAGATACCATGATATTGCCGTCTGTATACATGATGCTATACTGCCGCCATACCTGGTGATCACTGTAATAGTGTTCTCCGGATAAAGGCTGCCGGGTCTTGTACACCTGCACGTAGGCCTGAAATAACCCTTTGTTTTCCGTCTGCGGGTAAAATTCCCTGATAGTGCGGCCAAGAAGAGCATCTGCTGTGGTTTTACTCATTGTCAGTCCTGCATCATTTATCATGATAAACCGGAAATCAGCCGGCTCTCCGGTTTCATCTAAAACCGGTTCAAAGACCGTGATACCGCTCAGCGATGCCTGAAAGGCACTGCAAATGAGGCCGGATTGTTTAAGCTGTGCCTGCAGCAGCATACTGGCGGTATTGTCCTGTATGGAAACAATAAGCCGTTCATCGGAAGAAACCACCGAAACGTTATACCAGACATGCTGACCGGTTTGCGGATGCAGGAAGGAAATATCGAACCGATCGGCGGTCCGGGTCTGGAGGCATTGGCGATACCGGTCAGTAAGTGTCTGACAGACCTGGACCGGATAGGCGTCGCGAAGGCTGGAACCACTGAGCTGATCAACAGGCTTACCGGCTAGCCTGGCATAAGCTGCATTGACATTACTGATCTGAAAATCAATCGGTATGCCTGTTTCAGATCGTATCGCTTCGTATACAACAATGCCATTCTGTGTCGCATCCAGGATGCGTTGTACGAATACACTGTTTGGGTGCATTGTCAAGTTCATTGGTATACGGTGAGTGTTACTATTTCAAGGTAAAAATATAAAGTTAGTGTAGATATAGTGCGTTTGTTGTTCGATAAGGTAGGTAAATTCTGGCAATTTTCACAAAAAAGCCCTCACATGTTGGTTGGCGAGGGCTTTGCTTTAATTTATGTCAGTACTCAACGAGCTTATCATCTTTTTTGGTTACTCTGGTATTATTCTTGCTCAATCCCATGACTTCGCGCATTTCGTCGGCAGTGAGGGACGAGCCGTCATGGCTCCAGCCGGGCGGTTCGAGCAGGTAGCGGAGTTTCTGCACCAGCGGCCCGGGTTTCCGCAGATCTTCACCCAGTTTTTTCCATTCGTGGAAAACCAGATTACCCGGTGACTGATCCGTAATGTTTGTGGTTAGTCCATAGCGGACAGGATCTTCCGGTGCCTCATCGGCAAATGTACCAAACAGCCGGTCCCAGATAATCAGGCACATGCCCATATTCCGGTCCAGATACCGCACGTTTGACGCGTGGTGAACACGGTGATGCGACGGGGTTACCATAAACCACTCCAGCACGCCGAGTTTGCCGACATATTGCGTATGTACCAGAATGCCCCAGATTTGGGTTGCAGAGTACATAAACACAATGTCCTCTGCGCGGAAACCCAGAAGAGCGATTGGTAAAAAGTAAACAAACCGGTAAAGTGGCTGAAAAACAGAAGACCGGAAGCCAACGGTCAGATTAAACTCTTCTGACGAGTGATGGGTTACATGCACGGCCCAGAATAACCGGCAGAAATGATCGACCCGGTGCAACCAGTAGAACGCAAAATCTTCGAGCAGCAGCAGGCCGATCCAGTAAGCCCACGGATTACTGATTTCGGTTAACCGATGCTGCCATACCCAGAACAGAACGGCGACGTAAAAGCCGCGTACCAGTAAATCAAGACTGGCGTTCAGAATCGTTAAGTACACATTCTGCAAAATTCCTTTCACAGAATACAGATGACGGTGATGTAAATAGCTGAGAAGAATCTCAGTGCCGATCACAAGCGCATAAACGGGCGTCGTGATCATCATTAGTATAGATTCGCGCGCGCTGACCATAGCCAAGTTGGTGGAAGAAAGTCTGCAAATAAGTGTTATTTGCAGACTCCGACTATGAGATATCTCAATTTTAATAAAATTCTAACGCTATCTGGTTACCAGCGGACTTGCCCGTCGCCGGTAACGACCCATTTTTCGGTAACCAGTTTTTCCAGCGCAAACGGGCCTCTGGCGTGTAGTTTCTGGGTTGAAATGCCGATTTCGGCACCAAGACCGAAAACGCCCCCGTCTGTAAAGCGGGTTGACGCATTGGCATATACCGCCGCCGCATCGACTTCTGTTAAGAAACGATCAATCACAGCCTGATTCTGCGACACGATTGCCTCCGAGTGGCGGGATGAATAGTTCTGGATATGCGACAAGGCTTCGTCCGGACCGGAAACTACCTTAACAGCGCATTTATAGTCCAGAAACTCGCGTCCGAAATCGCCCGGCTGCGCAGGCTGCAGGTTGGTATAGCCGGCCTCGCTCAGTATCGTATAGGCAGCTTCGTCGGCAAAGACTTCTACGCTCCACTTCGTGAAATCCGGAATCAGCATGGGCAGGAATGTGGCTGCAATGGCTGCATCGACCAGCACACAGTCGAGTGAATTACACACGGAAGGGCGTGACACGCGGCCGTTAACAACAATATCACGGGCTTTGATCAGATCGGCCGTGGCTTCGACATAACCATGACAGACACCGGCACCGGTTTCAATCGTCGGTACAAGCGAATTTTTCCGGACAAACTGAATCAGCGCGTCGGAGCCACGGGGAATGATAATGTCGACGTACCGGGTGGCCGTCAATAACTCATTCACGACAGCACGGTCAGGCGGCAACAGCAGCACGGCCTCGGCTGGAATGGAAAACTCCGCCAGGGTCTGCTGAATCAGGCCGACCAGAATCCGGTTCGACAAGTCTGCTTCCTTGCCACCTTTCAGCACACAGGCATTGCCCGAACGCAGGCAAAGTGATGCCACATCGACGGTTACATTCGGTCGTGATTCATAAATGACGCCCACTACTCCCAGCGGTACAGCGATTTTCCGTAGTGTCAGCCCTTGTTCAATGGTACGCTCCAGCAATACCTCACCGGTGGGGTCCGGGAGAATGGCTACGGCCCGCAGGCTGTCCGCCAGGTCAGCAACGCGCTTCTCTGTCAGGCGTAACCGGTCTTTTTTGGGGTCAGTGTCGGGCATCCGGTCCAGATCTTTCTGGTTTTCGGCCAGAATCTGGCTGGTGTGAGCGAGTAATACATCGGCCAGGCGATTCAGCAAGGTTGTTTTTTGCGAATCACTCAGTCGACGAACCGTTGCAGCAGCCTGTTGGGTCTGCTGTAGCAAAGGAGTGATGGTATTTGTCATTGGCAAATCGACAACGTTCGTCGTGTTTAAGGGGCCAAATATACGGATAAATATCTGGTCTGCTGCCGGTTGTTTTTGTTGACGGAGAACGTCGTATGCTGAGTCGTTACTGCTGCGCCTGAACAGGGAAATACAGCGTAATGGTAGTCCCCTGATTCAGGACAGAATGAATCCGTAGCTGACCGTGGTGCAACTGGATAATCCGGTAGGTTAAAGCCAGACCAATCCCGTGTCCCTGAATCTGCATGGTGTTTTCGGACCGGTAAAAGGCTTCAAAAATATGGGGCAGATCAGCATCTGAAATACCGTATCCCTGGTCAATAAACTGGAGTTTGATTTTTTCGGCCGTAAAGGACAATACGACGCGGACACTGTGTTTCGGCGAGTATTTACATCCGTTTTCCATCAGATTCTGAAAGGCCGTCGTTAACAAGGCACTTTCGCCGGTTAAGGTAAGGTCTTCTTCCTGTTCAGGAAAATTGTCGAACTCAATATCAATCTGATAATCAGGTTGTTTATGAAGGATATTGGTACGGGCCTGCCAGAGCATTTCATCAACGCGGACGGCGTGCATATCAATGGTAGCGGCATCAGCATTAATATGGGCCAGTTCAAGAAGCCCGTTCGTGAGGGAGATCATTTTCCGGACCTCTTCCAGTACGTTTTCGAGGGTGGCCGCATATTCAGTCGTTGAACGCGGCGACATAAGTGTCACGTCGATCTGTCCCATCATCACCGTCAACGGAGTCCTCAGCTCATGAGACGCATGAGAAACAAAGCTTTTCTGGGAGATGAACGCTTCTTCCAGCCGATTCAGCATCTGGTTAAAGGTATGCGCCAGTTGCGCCAGTTCGTCGCGCTGACGGCCGACACGCAACCGTTTGTGTATATTGGTTGCCGAAATTGCATTCACCTGCGTAATAATTTCGGAAACGGGGCGTAGCGCATCACTGGCAAAAAGCCAGCCCGAAATTCCGACGATGATAAGGCCTACCAGCCAGCCCAGAAAGAGAATTTGCCGCAGGCGGTCAATTTTTGAAAACCCATAACGATCATAGGCCGTCGCCACAACAACCAGCAACTGGTTGTTGTGGTCGCGGAAGGTGATGCCGACGCCTTCGAAGCTGCTTTGTTTGAAGAAAAAGACCTTGTGCTGCCGGATGTAGGTCAGCAGGTTTCCGATATGAGCAATGTTGCGGACGGTATTGCTGTTATAAACGACCTTGTTCTGTTCGTTATAGATCGTTACCTGTTCGTCTGACAGGACAGGAAGGTCTTTTCCGGGAACTTCCCCGACATCATCCCGCAGCCGTACCGTGGTCGTCGCTTTTTCGACTAACCGTTGCTGAAACTCCGTTTCCCGGAACTGGCTGTACTGGTAGTAGGTAAAGACCGAGAACAGTAACAGGATGGATGCTACCAGCAAAGCGAAGAGCAGTGTGAGCCGGGTCCGGATATTCATGGAATGTTATTCTTCTTTCAGCATATATCCCATACCAATAACGGTATGGATGAGACGGGTAGGAAAATCCTTATCAATCTTCTTCCGCAGAAAGTTGACATAGACATCAATCACGTTGGTACCGGTATCGAAATGGATATCCCAGACCTTTTCGGCAATGTCGATCCGGGAAACAACCCGGCCGCGGTTGCGCATCAGGTATTCCAGCAGGCCAAATTCCTTGGCCGTTAATTCAATGCGTTTGCCGGCACGGCGGGCAACTTTCTCGTTAAGGTCGAGTTCGAGGTCAGCAATTTTAAGCACATTGGCCTGCGGTCCTGAGTCGCTGCCGCGTTTGTGCAGCGCTTTCAGCCGGGCCATCAGTTCGCGGAACTCAAAAGGTTTAACCAGATAATCATCGGCACCGGCGTCGAACCCTGTCAGTTTATCGTCCACAGAGCCCATGGCAGTCAGCATGAGCACCGGTGTTTTTACCTGTTGCTGCCGCAGTGAGTGGACTACATCAAATCCATTCATCTTAGGCAGGTTAACATCCAGGATAATCACATCAAACGGTTTACTGATGGCCATTGCGCGGCCAATTTGCCCGTCAAATGCGACATCAACTTCACACGACTGCTCTTCCAGTCCTTTTTTGATAAACGAGGCCAGTTTTGGTTCGTCTTCTACTACCAGAATTTTCATATCTGCAACATACATCGTTGGCGCAAATTTTAAAAGTGACTGACTGATTTACTTATCCTGTAAAATGACTGCTGGTATCAAAAAAGCCGTCCCGAAAATCGGAGCGGCTTTCTGCTTCTATCCACACCATTTCAAAATGCGGCTTATCTGATGGCGATAAACCCATTTTGATGTTCAACCTTCCCTTGTAAAGGATCTTTATGAATTACGTATTCAATGTCTGTTTTAACGCTTCTGCACGTAGTCTTTTGTGCGTTTGCATGGTACAAAGGTGAGCCTGTAAGATTAAAACGAAGTTAAGGGTATGTTAAAATTTGCTTATAATAAAGCACAACAAAAAAGCTACCCGGGAACACCCGAATAGCTTTCCGACTATATCCACACCATTTAAAACAGCCTGTTGGCTGTTTGCCTTTGCGCTACAGAAGCGCTATATCTTTAAAGTACAATAATGTACCCGACTTATCACTGCTGTTTGATGATGCAAATATATAACATGAAATTTAAATCAAAAAATTTCAGACCAATTGCTAAAAAAAAACTTGATTAATAAAAAATGTGAATAAGTGTCGGTTTTTTTACTATGTATTCTTAAGGTTTCTTATCGGTTACTTTGTGTGGATAACCAGGTTAGTGTTCTCATTATAAGTTAGTTATTTTCTTTTTTGTTGCTTTTTGAGCCGTAGGGTACGATAGAATCGTATAGAAAAGAGTAAGAGAAGTATAAAAATGGCCAGACCGAGTAGCCCCCAAAGCAGGCTTAATGTGTCTTTCAGGACAACTAAAAAAACAATTCCGAACAAAAAAATTGTTGCAATTTCATTCCATATCCGCATTTGGTTAGACGAATATCGCAGGTTTCCTGTTTGTTGCTGACGAAAAATAAGGTGTGTCAGGCCATGATAAACGTAGAGACCGGCAACCAGGCAGAGTTTCCAGATCAGCCATCCCGGGGTGGCGCCGTAATTGTACCACGTGCTCAAGCCCATGATCAGGGTGATAACCGCCGATGGCCAGGTGATACCGTACCAGAGGCGGCGCTGCATCAGCAGCAACTGGTTTCGCAACACGGTCTGCCCGGATTCGGGCAGCGCTGCCGACTCGACAACATATACGAATAACCGGGGCATATAAAATAAACCTGCGAACCAGGTAACTACAAAAATGATATGAAGCGCCTTGAAATATAAAAAAGTCATACTGCCGGATAGTTGCTGAAATAAGCTGCAAGATTACAAAAAAAGCCCCGACCTGTGGATAGGCCGGGGCTCTTGTTTCATAGCGTTGAGTATATTGGTAATCTGTGCAATCGAAAAGAAAAGCGGATATTATCCTACTTTAAAGGCATCTTTGGCCTGTTCTACACCGTCTTTGGTTTTATCGGCCAGTTCGTCGACTTTGTCGTTGTATTTTTCGCGTACTTCTTCCTTGTCGTAAGCGTATTTATTCTGGGCACGGTTCTGAATCGTATCCAGTTGTTCTTTTGCCTTATCTGCGTACTGGTTAACCTGAGCTTTCGCCTGGTCATAGCCTTGCTTAACCTGCTCTACACCTTTTTCCCACTGGTCTTTGAGGTCCTGTGAGCGTTTGTTAGCTTCGTCTGCAATTTGCTGGCGTGTTTCTTTACCGCTACGTGGGGCAGTTAAAATACCGATAGCAACACCTGTTAATAAACCAGTCAGAAAATCTCTTGTACTACGCATAATGGTTGTTGGTTTTACTGTGAAAGATGAATGTGAAACCGGAGCCCTCTGCTACAATCGGTTCTCCACTGCTCCGGTTTAATGTATTTGATTATTTACTGATCTTGCCGGCTACATCCTTAGCCTTTGATGCCGAAGCATCTACAAACTCGTTGTACTGCTTCTTAATGCTTTCGATGCCGTCCTGCAACTGATCCTGCAGATCATTAAAGAATGAATCTGTCCCGTCAGCAATTTTTTTACGTGTTGATTTACCGCTTTTGGGTGCGATCAAGACGCCCAGCGCAACGCCGGCTGCAATACCGATTATGATTCCTGGTAATGATTTCATGGTTCTTGTTGTTTAAAAGATTGTGTGTCAATCAATCGTAATACCTCAGAGAAAAAAACGTACCACAACCAAAATTATTTTTCAAGTATTTGTATTTCAGTTAATTAATTTTGAATTGTGGAATTTAATATGTTGATCTCCGGGTATAATTTTCCACATTTATACCCGGCTATTCCTCAGGCTGCAACAGAAAAGGCCTGCCATTCGGCAAGCCTTTTCTGTATACTGCTTAGTCAATAACTCATTAGTGCTTAACCAGCTCTTCGCGTTCCTGTGCTGACAGCAGAACGGAGTCTGCGCCAAGGAAATGCTCAATGTGGTGGGCGCGGTCTTCGACTTTATACAGTATCTGTTTCAGCAGCGTTTCAGTCGCATAATCCATCCGCTCGGTGGCGTTTTTAATGGATTTCCGAAGCTCAATGGCAATCTTTTTCTCGGCAGCCATATCACGTTCCAGTGACTCCCGGATACGGAATACACCCTCTTCTTCGTGTTCGATATACGACAGTTTATAGACATTGTTGGGATGGCAGGTTGGTGCAAAGCCCATCACTGTCAGACGCTCGGCCAGTTTATCATATTGTTCGTGGACCTCCGTATAATTGCCCTCAAAGAACAGGTGCAGGTCGCGGAACTGCGGTCCTTCAACAAGCCAGTGGTGTTTGTGATATTGCTGATGCAGGGTAATGAAGGTAGCCAGGTGCCGGTCCAGTTCTTTGGCCATGGCCGTTGCGGTCTCTTTGCTGAGACCAACCGGGTTGTCGGCATACTCTTTGGCTTCTCTGATTTTTTCGTCGATTTTTACTTCCTGGGTTTTCATATCGTGAGTTTAATCTGGTTGATAAGTAATCACCAGAGATAACCTGTAAATATGGAAGATTGTTGGAGGAGCAGGATAGTTATTTTTAGCCGGCCGGGCCATTGACCCACCGGAAAATCCGCGTAAGTTTGATGGATCAAGCTTATGAAATACGTACGGATTTTTCTGAAAATATGCCTTGGGCTGATTGCCCTGGTTGTTCTGTTTACGGTGCTCAATATCATACCGGTCGATAACACCCCGTATCAGCAGGCTGACTTCTATAACGAAACCCGGAACCGGCTCATGGCACTGCCCGGACCGGCACCGGCGCAGACGCCGCTACGGGCAGGCTGGGCGCGCGAAAACCTGACGCCTTCCTTTACGACACCGACGGGGGGCTATGGAGCGCGGCGCGGAAAGCACTGGACCAGCGTCCACGATTCGGTTTATGTAAAAGCCATTGTGCTAGACAACGGTACCAATCGGGTCGCGCTGGTGGCCCTCGACCTGCTCATTACACCACCGACCGTGGCCGAAGCGCTGAAAAAGCGCCTGCCGGAGATTGGCTTCCGGTGGGAAAATGTCTTTACCGGAGCGATTCACTCGCATAATACGATCGGCGCCTGGGCGCCCGGCCTCGTCGGGGGGCTCATTGCCGGTGAGTATGACGAGCGCGTTGTGCCGCTGATTACCGACCGGATCCTGAAAGCCATTGACCGTGCGCAAAAGCAGCTGGCTCCCGTAACGGTTGGCTATACACAGACCGATGGCAAATCGCTGGTGTATAACCGGCTGATTGAAAACGGCCCGGTTTTCGGTGATATTCAGTTGCTCAAACTACAGAAACCATCGGGAGAGTCGGCCGTAATTTGCGCGTACGGTGGCCATGCAACGGTGATCGATATGAAGCAGTATCAGTACCTGAGCCGGGATTATCCGGGGGCTTTGGTCGATAAGCTCGAAAAGGAAACCGGTAGCTTTACCTTGTTTGTGGCCGGTGCCGTGGGGAGTACCGGCCCGAAAATTGACGGACCGGACCGGCTTGCAGCCATGGCACAATATGCTGATAGTCTGAGCCGCCGGATTATACCGGCTCTGAAGGCAATACAGCCGGCCCCCGATTCGGCTCTGGGTATGCTGACCCTGCCGTTGACCCTGCGCGACCCGCATGTACGGATCAGTGATGGCCTGCGGGTCCGGCCGTGGCTGTTTTATGCCGTTTACGGCGACTATCCGTCGGAGCTGAAGGCGTTGCAGATCGGGAAAACGGTATTTGTCGGCACACCCTGCGATTTTTCGGGCATGCTGGTGCCTGCCTTGCAGCCGGTTGCCCGCCAGAA
Source organism: Arsenicibacter rosenii (assembly GCF_001870735.1). Taxonomy (GTDB): domain Bacteria; phylum Bacteroidota; class Bacteroidia; order Cytophagales; family Spirosomataceae; genus Arsenicibacter; species Arsenicibacter rosenii. The sequence goes on from NZ_MORL01000006.1 coordinate 48,070, forward strand.
AAAACTGAATCTGGTAGTGACGAGCTTTAACGGGGGCTATATCGGCTACATAACGCCTGATCAGTATTATCATCTGGGCCGCTACGAGACCAATGACATGAACTGGTTCGGGCCGCAGAACGGTGATTATTTTGTGGAGATGATGTCGGGTCTGATCCGGAAGTTCTAGGCATACAGAAAGAGTACAGGCCGGGGCTGTTCAGACCGAACAAATCCCGGGAAGTTGCTGTTTCTTCATCAGCAGTAAATACCAATAACCCTGGCGATTTTATGAAAGGCTTTCATTTTTCTCAGTATGTGCCGCCGGAGCAAAAGAGCGGCAGCAAATTCGATCAGTTGCTGAATATATTTCAGCAGTTGCTGCTGATTACTTCCGGCGATGTCGAGCAAGCCATGGCCTGGATGAATCAGCTTGACCGGCAGTACAGCCTGACTGACGATAAATATGGGATGGGCGATTTCTTCGAGGAGTTGAAGCAGAAGGGATATCTGACGGAAGAAAATCAGGAGGGCCGTCTCGTAATGACCCCGAAAAGTGAGCAGACGATTCGCCGGAGTGCACTGGATGAGATTTTTGGTAAGCTGAAGCGGTCAAAAGCCGGAGGAAATCATCAGACGCCGTATACCGGGTCGGGAGACGAGCTGAGCAGTGATCTGCGGTCGTATCAGTTCGGAGATACCCTGGAGCAGATTTCCATGACGGAGTCGATCCGGAATGCGCAGATTAACAGCGGCCTTGACGACTTCCGGCTGATGGAACGGGATCTTGAGGTAACCGAGAAGGAGCAGAAAACCCAGACCTCGACGGTATTGATGATCGACATCAGCCATTCGATGATCCTGTACGGCGAAGACCGGATTACACCGGCCAAGAAAGTAGCGTTGGCCCTTGTGGAGCTGGTGAAGCAGAAATACCCGAAAGACACGCTCGATATTGTGGTGTTTGGCAACGACGCCTGGCAGATTCAGGCCAAGGAACTGCCCTATCTGGAAGTCGGTCCTTACCACACCAACACGGTGGCCGGTCTGGAACTGGCCATGGATCTGCTGCGACGCCGGAAGAATAAGAACAAGCAGATTTTTATGATTACCGACGGAAAACCGACCTGTCTGAAAGAAGGAATCCGGTATTATAAAAACAGCTTCGGCCTTGACCGGAAAGTGGTAGGCAAAACCCTGACACTGGCAGCGCAGTGCCGTCGGCTGGATATTCCGATTACTACCTTCATGATTGCTACAGACCCTTATCTGAAGCAGTTTGTGCAGGAGTTTACGAAAGTGAACAACGGCCGTGCCTATTACAGTGGTTTGCAGGGACTGGGCAACATGATGTTCGAAGATTTTCAGCGTAACCGCCGGAAAAACATCAAATAACGTAGAGACGCAACATCTTGCGTCTCATTTTTTTTGCCCTGTTATTTATTGTTTTCCGGACGATGCTGAGACGCAACATATTGCGTCTCTACTGAATTTTGAAATCGTCGCCGGTGCAGACGGTACCGCCGTCGTTGGAAACGCAGATCGGACCATCGGTGGCGTCGGCGGGGACGGTGACAATCAATGAGGTACCTGATGGGCGGAACGTGGCTGCGGCCGATTTCCCTCCCCCGAATTTAACGGTCTTCACGGTACTGAGATTCTGACCGGTCAGGGTGATTTCGGTACCTGCTTTGCCCGTCAGCGGTGCAAAACTCAGCCCCGCCGGTAAAATCGTGACGTTGAAACTAGCGGTTGAACAGGTCGTGCCACCATCGTTGGTAATGCAGATCGGGCCATCCGTTGCATCGGCCGGTACGGTGACAATCAGCGAAGTACCCGACACACGGAAGCTGGCCGCCGCTGATTTGCCGTTGCCAAACCGCACCTCTTTCGTGCTTGCCAGATTTTGTCCCGTAATGGTCAGACTAGACAGTACGGCCCCGCTGGCCGGAGCCAGGGCCACTCCCGAAGGAGGCAGCAGCACATTGAAGGCTGCTACGGAGCATACTGTCCCGACGCTGTTGGTGACGCAGATGGTTCCGTCAGTGGCGCTGGCCGGAACCGTAACGACCAGGGTATTGCCCGACACGCGGAACGTCGCCGCTGCCGACTTGCCACTGCCAAACCGTACTTCGGTCACATCCTGTAAGTTCTGGCCACTGATGGTTACCGAACTGCCGATGCTGCCGCTGGCAGGACTGAAGGTGATAGCCGACGGCGCCCGTTGAACGGTAAAGGCGGTTGGAGTTGATACTTCGCCTGCATCATTCACGATTTTGATAGCTCCGGTCTGCGCATCCGATGGTACTTTTACCCAGATTTCTTCGTCGGTATTTTTGCCGTCGTTTACCGCACCGCCCGCACTGCCCGTAAAAAATACCCTGGCATCCAGCAGGAAATCGCCCTGGATGGCTACCCGTCCGGCAACCTGCTGGCGGGTTGTGAATGACGTAACTACCGGCGGCAGCACAACAATGATATTCCGGGCATTGCTGTTTCCGGCGCGGTTGCTGACCACAACAGGGCCGGAGGTGGCGTCGGCCGGTACAATGGCGCGAACCTCCGAACCTTCGGTACGGGCCGAGATAGCGGCGGTTTTGCCGTTGACTTTTACCTCGGTGATGCGGTGCAGATTGGGGCCGGTAATAACGAGTTCACGTCCTCTGATCTGACGGGCCGGACTCACCGAAAGGCTGCCGGGCGTCAGGATGGCTAGAAATGTCTGCTGACTTGTTGTCGTACCGCCGATGCCGCTGACAGTTACCGGCTGATCACCGGACTGGGCCAGGGCCGGAATGGTGACCTCCAGCTGCGTATCGCTGACGATCCGGAAGGAAGCGGTGGTGCTGCCGATTTTAACCTCGGCGACATCGCGCAGATTCCGGCCGGTAAGGAGCAGTTTATCCCCCTGAATACCTTCGGTTATGCTGAGGCCGCTTGCATCTACAATGGGTGGATAGGCAAGAATCACACTATCGGCACTGGTTGCGACCAGCCGGTCAAATGTAGTAATGGTTAATTTACCTGACGAGGCATTGGCCGGTACGACCGTACGGATTTCCGTGTCGCCTGCCTGTGTTTGAGTCGTTGTAACGCCGTTGATTTTAACGACACCGTTGGCCAGATTTTTGCCCTGAATCACGAGCTCCTGCCCGATGCGGGGGCGCTTGGGCGAAAAAGACGTGATTTCCGGCGTACCGGCAACAATAAAATCGGCCGTTACCGAACCGCCTTCTGTTTCCAGATACAGCTTCTGGAGACCAGGCTGTGCATTGGCCGGTATCGTTACAGATACCGACTGCGGGTTTACAACGGTAGTCTGCGTGGCGGGAATAACGCCGAAACGGATTACTTTCAGATGATCCAGAAAGTCGCCGGTGATGATAACAGACGCGCCCGGTAATCCGTTGGCCGGCGTGACAAGCGTCAGGACGGGCATCGGCTGTAAGACTGTAAAGGCTACCGGATCAGACGTACCTTCCTGATTAATGACCTGTATCTGAGTGGCTCCCGTTTCCATGCGCGGAACGGTGACAGTCATGGCCTGATCGGTATTGTTTTTTATGGAAGCCGCGACAAACGTTCCGCTTTGCCCGAACGTAACGTTGGGGTCATTGCCGAACTGAAACCCGGTCAGGATCACGTCTTGTCCGATGGTAGCCGTTTTAGGGGTTACGGCGGTTAATTCAGGGGGGTATTGTTTAACCCGGCAAGTCAGCACAGAAACTGACAGCAAAACGAGCCAACAAAGCGTACACAAAGATTTCATAAGCACAAATCGTCCAGCAGTGTAATCGGTGTGGGTCGTAAAGTTAGGGAATTTAGCCGAACGGATGGCTTTGATGTTGGATGCTTGGTACCAGGAGCTTGATACCAGATGCTTGATATCAGGAGCTTGATACCAAGGACTTGATGCCAGATGCTTTGTATAGGGAGCTTGATGTCAGATATTTGATACCAGATGCCGGATGATGGATACACTCAGTATCTATTAGCTGGTATTCAACCATCCGGTATCTATGATATCATCAGAACCATTCTGGATCCAGAACAACCAGTATCCGGCATCCAGAACATCCCGAACAACAGTATCCGGAACATAACGCCCGGCTTCCCGAATCTGCATAAATTTCCGTACCTTTGTGCATTATTTATCAACGAAATACAACCGGATTGCCGGTATTACTGAATGGTAACTGTATCCAACGTCTCGCTCCGCTACGGAAAGCGGGTGCTGTTTGACGATGTCAACATTAAATTCACTCCCGGTAACTGTTATGGCGTGATTGGGGCCAACGGTGCCGGTAAGTCAACGTTCCTGAAAATTTTATCCGGTGAAATAGAAGCACAAACCGGTTCAGTGTCAATCGGCGCCGGCGAACGGATGTCGGTACTGAAACAGAATCAGTTTGCCTTTGATGAATTCCCGGTATTGCAGACGGTCATCATGGGTAACCAGCGGCTGTATGATATCATGCAGGAGAAGGATGTGCTGTATGCAAAAACTGATTTTACAGATGCCGACGGGGAGCGCGCCGCTGAGCTGGAGGCCGAGTTTGCGGAAATGAACGGCTGGGATGCCGAATCGGATGCGGCAACGCTGTTGTCGGGTCTGGGTATCCGCGAAGACCTGCATTACACACAAATGGCGGACCTCAACGGGTCTGAAAAAGTACGGGTTTTGCTGGCGCAGGCTTTGTTTGGTAACCCCGATATCCTGCTGCTTGACGAACCGACCAACAACCTTGACGTTGAATCGTCGATCTGGCTGGAAAACTTCCTGGCCAACTTCCAGAATACGGTCATTGTCGTATCCCACGACCGCCACTTCCTGGATCAGGTGTGTACGCACATCGTCGACATCGACTTCAGCAAGGTGAAGATGTATTCGGGTAACTACACGTTCTGGTACGAATCGAGTCAGCTTGCCCTGAAACAACGCCAGGATCAGAACAAGAAGGTAGAAGACAAACGGAAAGAACTCGAAGAGTTTATCCGCCGTTTTTCGGCCAACGCCTCGAAGTCGAAGCAGGCTACCAGCCGGGCAAAATTGCTGGAGAAACTGACAATTGATGATATTCAGCCGTCGTCACGGAAGTACCCGTACATCAACTTCAAGCCTGAGCGCGAAGTCGGTGATCAGATTCTGACCGTTGAAAACCTGACTTATACCGCCGAAGACGGTACAAAACTGTTCGAAAACCTGTCGTTCACGATTAACCGCAACGATAAGGTATTTTTCTACAGCCGCGATGGCCTGGCTGTTACAGCGCTGTTCGACATTCTGTCTGGCGAGCGTAAGGCTGATTCAGGTACGTTCCGCTGGGGTGTGACCATTACAATGGCTTATTTCCCGAACGATAACGGCCGCGACAAATTCTTCCAGTCTGACCTGAACCTGGTTGACTGGCTGCGGCAGTTCTCGGTCGAAAAAGACGAAAGTTTTATCCGTGGTTTCCTCGGTCGGATGCTGTTCTCGGGCGAAGAGTCGCTGAAGAAGGCAACCGTACTGTCGGGAGGAGAAAAAGTGCGGTGTATGCTGTCACGGATGATGTTGTCGGGCGCCAACGTACTGGTACTGGACGATCCGATTAACCACCTTGACCTCGAATCGATTGAGGCCGAAAACCGCGGTCTGATCGACTTTAAAGGACCGGTGCTCTTTACGTCGCATGACCACCAGTTCGTACAGACAATTGCCAACCGGATCATTGAAATTACGCCGGCCGGTACGATCGATAAACTGATGACGTACGACGATTACATCTCCGATAGCCGTGTGAAAGCGCAGCGGGAAGAGTTGTATAACGCCGTAGCCTAGATAATAACACGTAATTTAGCCTGTACCTTAACTAACCCGATGGCCGGAGAGTTGAGGTACAGGCTTTTTTATGACTACTTTTCTAATCAACACGTATGAAAGGCTTTTACTGCGTATTACTGCTGGTTATTTCAAACACATTCATGACACTGGCCTGGTATGGCCATCTACAGGTAAAACAATGGCCGCAACTGGCCAAATTATCGCTTTTCGGGGTGATTGCCCTGAGCTGGGGACTGGCCTTTTTTGAATACGTGTTTCAGGTGCCGGCCAACCGGATTGGCTCAGATGAGACGGGCGGGCCGTTTTCCCTGTTCCAGCTCAAAATTATTCAGGAGGTAGTTTCCCTGACGGTGTTTACCCTGATGACCGTCTACCTGTTTAAATCCGACAAGCTGGCCTGGAACCACCTTATCGGATTTGTCTTCCTCGTCATCGCTGTATTTTTTATCTTTAAGAAATGGTAGCTTACTCCGTATTATGAAACATTTTGACGCCATCGTGATTGGTACCGGTTCCGCCGGATCAACAGTTGCCACTACCTTATCCGAAGCCGGTAAAAAGGTCGCCATTATCGACGATATGCCGTTTGGCGGTACGTGTTCGCAGCGAGGTTGTGATCCCAAAAAAGTGCTGGTTGGCGCCGCAGAGATTATCGCCCGTGCGCAGCATATGGCCGGTAAAGGCATCACCGGCCGGCCGGAAATCAACTGGCAGGAGCTGATGGCGTTCAAAAAAACATTTACCGGCCAGATTCCGGCCAATACGGAGCAAAAATTTGCTGATGCCGGCATTGCCATGTTTCATGGTACAGCAACCTTTTTGGATAAACAGACGATTCAGATCGGCGAGGAAAAACTGACCGCTGATCATATCGTGCTGGCCACCGGTGCAAAACCGGCTAAGCTGGGTATTCCGGGCGAGGAATTGCTGATCGACAGCACCGGTTTTCTGGCCCTGGAGTCGCTGCCCGGGTCAATGGTCATGGTCGGGGGCGGTTATATCGCCTTTGAATTTGCCCACATGGCAGCCCGTGCCGGGGCCCGTGTAACGATTCTGCATCGTGGCAGGCGCCCGCTCGAAGGCTTCGACGCCGATCTGGTGGCCATGTTGGTAAAGGCTACCGAAGCCGCCGGTATACGGGTGATTCTGGAGGCCGCAGTCGCTCAGGTGACCCCATCGGATGAGGGCTTTCAGGTAGACTACCGGAAAGGCGGGCAGACCGGATCAGTACAGGCCGGACTTGTGGTACACGCCGCAGGGCGCGCGCCCGCTGTTGAGGAACTGGATCCGGAGCGGGCGGGTATCGAACATAGCAAGAAAGGCGTTAAGGTAAACGACTACCTGCAATGCCTCGGTAATCCGGCGGTGTATGCCTGCGGTGATGTAGCCGAAAAAGGCCTGCCACTGACGCCACTGGCCGGTTATGAGGGGCGCTTGGTGGCCAAAAACATTCTGGAAAATAACGTGGAGACCTTCAATAACGCACCGGTGCCGTCGGTGGTGTTTACAATACCACCGCTGGCATCGGTGGGCATGACGGAGGAGAAGGCCCGCGAAACCGGCAAGGATCTTACCGTTACATGCGCCGAAACCAGCGATTGGTATAGCTCAAAGCGGATCAACGAAGGTATATCCGGCTATAAAACCATTGTCGACAAGGAAACCGGCCTGCTGCTGGGGGCACACCTGTTCGGCGATCACAGCGATGAGGTAATTAATCTGTTTGCCATGGCCATGAAGTTCGATATTCCGGCCAGCCAGCTCGAAAAGACCATTATGGCTTATCCGACGCGCAGTTCCGATATCCGGTATATGTTTTAGTTGGTTGGGTGCTGATTTCGGTAAGGAAATTGTAAATTAGCTCGCCTAACTTTACCATTTCGTAACATGGCCCAGCGTAAGCCGTCGAAAACATCTGTTCAACCCGAAAAACGAGCACAACCCGCCTCTGTTAAAACACCTTTACCTGTCACATTGCCCGAAAAAACCGCTGGTTTCGGCTATGTGTTGATGGGTGTACTGGCCGTCGCTGTCCTGGCGGCATTTTCTTTTGGTTTCAAAAATGACTTTGTCGATTGGGACGATATGGAATATGTGGTCGAAAATCCGCTGTTCCTGTACCCGGGCGTGTATGGCTGGGGGAGTCTATGGAAAACCGTTGTTGCCCTGAATTATCATCCGCTTACGGTAATCAGTCTGGCCCTGAACTACAAGCTGTTCGGGTCGGCGGCCACCTCGTTTATTATTACCAATGTACTGATTCACATTGCCAATACGCTGCTGATTTACCGGTTTGGGCAGCGGCTGCTCCAGACCGGACCGCTGCCCAAACTAGCTGAAACGCCCTGGGTTGCCTTTTTTACGGCCCTGATCTGGGGCATACACCCGATGCATGTTGAGTCGGTTATCTGGGTTTCGGAGCGGAAAGATGTATTGTATACGCTGTTTTTCCTGCTGGCCTGCCTGACCTACCTGCGCTACCGGCGCGAAAACGTCCGGACGTGGCTTTGGGTAACCCTTGGCCTGTTTACCCTGGCCTGTTTGTCGAAAGCGATGGCTGTGGTGTTGCCGCTGGTGCTGATCCTGATTGACTACTGGCAGGAGGGCAGCCATTCGCGCAAAGCCTTTTCTCCGGCAGCCCTCGCTGAAAAGATCCCGTTTTTCGGGTTGTCATTGCTTTTCGGCTGGATCGCTGTTGATGTGCAGAAAGGTGGTGATTTTTATGGCATGCTACAGATTCTGGAACAGAAAAGCGCCGTCAGCGCCCTGCCGTTTTCGTGGCGCTGGCTGGTATACGGCAGCTATGGTTTTGTCATGTACCTGGTCAGGCTGGTGTTACCGGTAGGTTTATCGGCCTTCTATCCGTACCCCGACCGTGTGGCGCTGGTGCCGGTTGAGGGCGTTTACTGGATCGGTCCTGTGGTATTTGCGGCGGCGCTCGGGCTGCTCGTTTGGGGGCTGCTTACCCAAAAACGTCTGCTGGTGTTCAGCCTTGGTTTTTTTCTGGTAACGATTATACTCGTTCTGCAATTCATGACCGTCGGTACGGCGATGATGGCTGACCGGTATAGCTACCTTCCCTATTTTGGTTTGCTGTTCGGTGGCATCGCGTTTCTGGCGAATGCATTGCTGGCGAATCCGTCAGGACAGACGCCGTTCCGGTTAATCGCCGGCGCGTTTGCCGTGGCGTGTTTCTATCTGACAACGCGGCAGGTAGCCGTCTGGCAGAATACTGAAACGCTTTGGACCCATGCCTTAACGGAGTATCCGGCCTGTGACCAGATTCATGAAGGGCTGGGGGATTACTACGGCAAACGAAATGAAATCGACAAGGCAATTGAACACTTTTCGGCGGCTTTAGCCGATGGCACAGAGCGCTTTCATGTCTATGAGGGATTGGGTAATGCCTATGGTCTGAAAGGGGAGCTGGACAAGGCCATTCCGATGTTCGACAAGGCCATCAGCATGAACGGGAGCCGGAGCGATTTGTTCTACAACCGTGGGATCACCATCATGCGTGCGCGTCCGGAAGAGGCGGTGCTGAACTTCGACAAAGCCATGCAGCTTGATCCGGCCAATGATACCCTGATCCGACCGAACCGTGCTTATGCGCTACTGCTGGCCAAACGGTATCCGGAGTCGATTGCCGAGTACAACACCGTGCTTCAGGCGAAACCAGCTGATGCGACGGCCTGGCACAACCGGGGTGTCTGTCGTTTCAATACCGGTGACCGGGTAGGGGCCATTGCCGACATCCGCAAAGCCATTGCCCTTAAACCGGATTACGCCGAAGCCCGGTCAAATCTTCAGGCGATTAACCCGTAGGGGCGACCCCACGTGGTCGCCCAGATTACGGTTACGGTCGCCCAGATTGGAATTAACAAAATGCATTTAGGGCGACCATGCGGTGATAGGGCGACCACGTGGTGATAGGGCGACCATGCGGTGATAGGGCGACCATGCGGGGTCGCCCGTACAGGTCCCGGTTAAGGTTTTTTCAGGCCGACGAATGCGGCAAAGCCGAGGAACAGGATTAATACAGCGTTGATCACCAGATCCAGGGTGTCGCCAAGGCGCACAACCGGCGGATCGAAATGGAAGTTGATCGTGTGTTTGCCAGCCGGAATCCGCATGGCCCGCAGTGTGTAATCGGCCCGGACGTGCGGCACTTCCTTGCCATCGATGGTTACCTTCCAGTCACTGTCGCCACGGTAGTAGATTTCAGAAAATACCGCAAAGCGTTCGCCCGGCGCATTGCTTTCGTAGGTCAGGTTATCCGGAATATACTTCGTTAGCTGAATCGTACCGGTTGTGTCGAGCGAGGCCGGTAAGCCCGTCAGCTGACTGGCAAAACGCTTGTCGACAACGGCCGTTGTGCGTGGATTAAACAACTGAATGGCCGCGATTTCGTCGTCGGCGTTGGCAACCTGCTGTACCGACTTAACAAACCAGGCATTGCCCAGCGCTTCGGGGTTCAGCTGCGCAACCGGTGCACCGCCCTGACCCGTCGAATCCATGCTTTGCTGAATGATGTATTTGGCGTTCAGCATGTTCAGGACGGCCAGCGTATTTTTCGGGAATACATACTCAATCAGATCCTGGTACCGGTGCAGTTTGGCCGCGTGATACCCACCAATTGATTTGTGGAAGTACGACACCCGGTTGCTGTTCATGAAGTCACCGGCCTGCTCCCAGACACGGTAGTTCAGCGATTTGTCCTGCAAAATCTGCTGATCGGCCGGAGTCGGCTCAAACTGAACGTTAACTTCTGATTTTGAAATAAAGTCCTGATTGTTGAGGTAGCGTTTGTCTACGGCGAACAGGTCAATTACCACCAGGGCCAGAATGACCGGGTAAAAGATAACCGGTTTCAGTTTGTTGGTTGCAAACAGGAACAGGGCACCGGCTGCCAGCGCAATAAAGATAAACGAGCGGAACGCATCGCTGCGTAGTACACTAAGCCGGTCCTGCGCCAGCGCATTGATAAATTCACCGGCTGCCTGCCCGAAATACTGCTCCAGAAACGCCTGATCGGTTGCTTTACGGAAGCTAAAGAACGTGCCGCCCAATACAGCCAGAATCAGCGCCAGACCGCCGGTTGCGATAAAGCTGATCATTAATGGTTTACGCAGCTGAGCAAAGGTTGGCTTCTGATCAACCAGCGCCTGGATACCAAGAGCTGCTCCGGCGGCGATGAACAACTGCACCAGGTTGAGCGCCATCGTCACGGCCCGGAACTTGTTGAAATAAGGCAGCAGGTCGAAGAATAACCCGTTGATAAACATCAGATTTTTACCGCAGGCAATGATCAGCATCAACACCGTTGAGGCCAGCAGGTACCACTTAATCCGGTTTTCGGAAAAGACCATGCCCAGGATAAACAGGAACACCAGCACCGCACCGGCATAGGCCGGCCCGCCGTTGATCGGCATATCGCCCCAATAAACCGGTGCACCCAGTTCGGCAAATTGTTTGGCCGCCGACGGATCGACGCCCCGGTTAACCATGGCATTGTAAAATGCCGATGACTGATCCAGACCACCGTTCGACGCACCGCCGTAGACGTTCGGAATCAGGAGCGTCAGGATTTCCGGCAGTTCGTAGCTGTACGAAAAGGCATAGGTTTCGTCGAGACCATTCTGAGGGGCTGCCTTGGCCGTTGCCTGCCCCGGTTTTCCTTGTGCGGTTGTTTTTGCGGTTAATTCGGTGCCGCCCCGGATCGATTCTTTTGAATATTGGTTCAGCACCAGCAAACGCTTACTGAAGCTGCCGGCACCGATGCCGCCGGCCACCAGCAAGACGGCGAGTGCGATGCCAAGCTGTTTGCCTTTGCCGCTCCGGATCAGATGGATGCCTTCCAGCAGCACATAGATGCCGATGGTCATGAAGAGGTAATACGTAATCTGCACGTGGTTGGCACCAATCTCCAGACACATAAACAAGGCCGTCAGCGCACCGCCGACAATGTATTTGCCGCGCATGGTAAGAATGATACCGGCCAGAATACCAGGCGCATAGGCCAGGGCCATTACTTTTGAAACGTGGCCCGCGTCGAGGCTGATGAAGATATAGGAGCCCATAGCATAGGCGGCCCCGCCCAGAGCAGACGCCCAGCGGTTGATGCCTATCACCTGAAGCAGAATATAGGTAACCAGCATACAGACAAAAATCAGCGCCACTGAGCTGGGCAGAACGCTCAGCACCGCACTGACGGTGTTGCCGACAAACGTATTCGGATAATCAAATGCGAGCATGTAGGCGGGCATACCGCTGAAAACGGCATCGGTCCACAAAGGAAATTCTCCGGTCCGGGCTTTAAAATTGCGCAGCTCCATGGTTGCTGCACTGCCTTGCCGGACATCATTCATCTGTAGTTCTTTTCCCTGCCAGGCCGGTAGAAAATAAATGGATGTCAATAGCAAAAAGCCCAGCACCACGATCAGATGCGGGCGGATACGCTGAAAAAACGAGGGTTGGTTCATAGAAGAATTTAGCAGTTACAGCAAAGATAGGATTTAAAGAGTGAAAGAGCGAAAGAGGTAAAGAGGGAAAGAGTGCGGCAACAGTATGGCACATGGCGTTTTAAGGAGTGAACGAATAGCTGCCACGCTGTTAAAAAGAGAAAGAGTGAAAAAGCGGTAAGCAACCGGATGGTGCCGCTCTTTCACTCTCTCACTCTTTCTCTCTTTGACCAATTAGTAGCTCAGGCCGTACTGCTTCAGGACATCATCCGGAACGCCCTGCCAGTCGTTTGGCGTGTTGCCCACGTAGCCAAGGTCCTTGATGCCTATCTGGCTTGTGAAGAAACCGGCGGCCGTAAAGTTACGCATCATGCTGAAGAACGAAACGCCCTGCGTCATGTCTTTGGAGGCCTGCTCCGGATACGCAATTTTGTCAACGATCTGAATCTGCTGCGCTTTCGTGCACTGTACAAACGGCTTGCCGAACATGGCCACACATTTGTTGTCCAGCCACCGGATACCACCGCGCATCGGCGTCTGGTTACGGGGCTGATCCTTCATCATGAACTCAATGAAAGCCGGTACACCTGCCTGCGAGGCGCTGCCCGACCGCTCATCGGCCGGAATGATGATATCGCACAGAACCGTGACGGTCTGTAGCTCATGCGGCGTGAAAAACTTTTCTGCCTTCAGTTTGGCGTCGCGCTCGGCTTCGAACGGTTGCCGGCCACCCGGAATGACTGGCTTTTTCTCCGGCGGCGCGGGAACAGCGGCTTCAACGGGTTCGACCGCCAGGCCAAAACCCGCGAGGGATATTGCTTTAAGGGTGTCTCTGCGTTTCATGCTGCTTACAGGTTTTTCTTTTTCACTTGATCAAACAGGTATTCCGACGTCCGCCATGACGACGCGAGGATCGTCCAGGTAACGTTTTTATCGCCTTGCGACGGGAACGCAGCGGCATCAACCACAAACAGGTTTTTCACGTCGTGGGCCTGCTGGTATTTATTGAGCGCCGATGTTTTCGGGTCGTTCCCCATCCGCACGGTACCAACCTCGTGGATGATCTTACCAGGGGCTTCGAGACCATAGCCGTGGTTGCTTTCCGGGCCTGGTTTCGAACCGAGGGCAATCCCACCCAGGGCGTGAATGATCTCTTCGAACGTATCCTGCATGTGTTTGGCTTGCTTCACTTCGTAGTCAGACCACTTGTAGTTGAAGCGCAGGGTCGGGATACCGTATTTATCAACGTTGTTCGGGTCGATTTCGCAGTAGTTGCTTTCGAGCGGGACAGGCTCACCGCGACCGGCCATACCGATATAGGCACCGTAGAAACGGCGGTAATCGTCTTTCAGGCCGGCACCGTAGCCGCCGGCCGCCTTTTTCTGACCATTGCGGCCCGGAATCCGGCCGTTGAGGTTTTCAATGCCGCCACCGAAACCGTAACCCGGCATACCCATACCTCCACCGTACTCGATGTGGTAGCCGCGCGGGAAATCCAGTTTTTTGTTGTCGAGCCACCACGGTGTGAAGACGTGCATACCGCCGACACCGTCTTCGTTGTAGCGCTTACGGTCCATCAGGGCCGGAATGAAGGCCGACCGTGAGGCACCGGTTGAGTCATTCAGGTATTTACCAATCACACCGCTGCTGTTGGCAAGCCCGTTCGGGAACCGCGATGATTTAGAGTTCAGGAGCAGACGGGCCGTTTCGCACGTACTGGCAGCCAGCATCACCGTTTTAGCGCGTACTGTTTTCTCCTGCATCGAGATGGTATCCACGTAGCTGACACCCGTTGCCAGACCGGTATTCGGGTCGGTCAGTACTTCGCGTACCATGGCATGGTTGATCAGCGACAGGTTGCCGGTTTTCATCGCAGGGATACATAATACCGACGACGACGAGAAGTCGGCGTAGGCCTGACAGGCACGGCCGCACTGGGCGCAGTAGAAACACTGGCCACGGTCTTTGTTGATCGGTTTCGTCAGGATCGACAGACGCGACGGAATCACCGGAATGCCGATGCTGGTGGCTGCTTTTTTGAGCATCAGCTCGTGCAGACGCGGCTTCGGAGGAGGCAGGAAAAAGCCGTCGGGTTCGTTGCGGATGCCTTCTTTTGACCCGAAAATACCCACGAGTTTGTCAACCGCATCGTAGTATGGGCTGATGTCTTCGTAGCTGATCGGCCAGTCTTCGCCAACACCTGTCAGGCTCCGGCGTTTGAAATCGTCCGGCCCGAAACGAAGCGAAATCCGGCCCCAGTGGTTGGTCCGGCCACCCAGCATCCGCGACCGGAACCAGAAGAATTCCGTGCCTTTGGCTGCTGTGTATGGCTCGCCCTCGATGTCCCAGCCGCCCCAGGCTGCATCGAAATCACCGAACGGCCGTGTGGTGCCCGCTCCACGGCGCGGCGATTCATAGGGCCACTTCAGCTGGGTAATATACTTAGGGTCAGCAGGATCGAAATAACCCCCTGCTTCCAGCAACACGACTTTAGCGCCCGCTTTGGTAAGCTGGTAAGCGGCCATACCGCCACCGGCACCCGACCCAACGATGGCAACATCGTAAACGGTAGGCGCTTCTTTGATCTGGAATGTATTCATTAACGAAAGGTTTGAGTAAACGAATTGTCAGCCTGCCGGATGTATCCATTAAGCAGATGAACGTCGAAAAAACGACGCGAACATAGCTTATACTATTTATAAAGCAAAAATTATACGCTTTTTAACGGTTACGTAAGAAATGATGAAAAAGACTATTGAAAATACGCTCCGCAGAGGCGAAAAAGTGTACACATTTTTTGCCGGGAATAAGGATAAAAAATAATGAAAAAATAAAATAAACAGATACGATAATACGACTGTGTTAATTTAACTAATTGATATAGATTTGATCGGAGAAACAATGTACACCTATGTCTACCTCTAAAACCCCCTTAATGGCTTTTCTGCGGCAAGCCTGGAACCTGGCCCATGCCGCCAACAAACCGGATGCCCTCCCGACCGATGAACTGATTGATCAGCTGAAAGAGGTCAGGAGCCGGCGTGCGTTTCTGCGTTCTTCGGGACAAGTGGCACTGATGGCCGGTGGGCTCAGTGCGGTAAATGCCTGCCGTACGCCGCTTGAGCCGGTAAACCCTGCGCAAACAGGTGCCGGCCGGACCGGCACCAATACGCCGGTTGTAGCCATTGTCGGAGGTGGTATCGCCGGTTTGATGGCAGCGCATACCTTTACGAAAAAAGGCTTTACCAATTTCACGATTTACGAGGCCTCTGCCAGAACCGGCGGCCGGATGTTTACCGCAAAAAACATCATGGCACCCGGCCTGACAACCGAGCTTGGCGGTGAGTTTATTGACAGCGGCCATCAGGATATGCTGAATCTGGCGCAGGAATTCGGCCTGACGCTGCTCGACACACAGGCACCTTCTGAGCTAACGCTGATTAAGGATGCTTATTACTTTAATGGCCGTATGTATTCGCTGGCCGACGTGGTCGCGGCCTTCCGGACCATTGCCCTGCGGATGGAGGCCGATATCAATAGCCTGCCTGATACCATTGACTATACAACAACGGGCATCGCCCGGCAGCTTGACCAGCTGTCGGTTTCGGCCTACCTGTCGCGGATCGGAGCATCGGGGCTCATCAAGGAATTACTGGAAATAGCTTATGAAACGGAATACGGCCTTTCGCCGGATCAGCAGTCGTGCATTAACCTGCTGTTTCTGATCTCGACCGATACCCGCGGCGGGAAGTTTGATATTTTCGGGGACAGTGATGAACGGTATAAGATTGCAGGCGGCAACCAGCAGATTACGGATCGATTAACCAGACTATATCAGGATTCGATAGAGACGGGGTGTGTTCTGCAGGCCATTAACCAGGCGGGCAGTAAGATTGAGCTGCGGTTTGCCAATGCGCCAGCCGTCCGGGCCGATTTTGTACTCCTGACCTTACCGTTTACCAAACTCCGGCAGGTGGATATTAATGTATCGTTGCCGTCGGTGAAAAAGAATTCAATCAATAACCTGGGCTACGGTACCAACGCTAAGTTGATGATGGGCTTTTCGGGCCGTCCGTGGCGGAATCTGGGTTATTCGGGCTACGTTTTCTCCGATAACGGCCTTCAGTCGGGCTGGGACAACAGCCAGTTGCAGGGTGGGGCTAATGGCGGCTATACGGTTTATCTGGGTGGTTCACGCGGCGCTCAGCTCGGTAACGGCTCCGAACAGGCCAAAATGATCCAGTACCTGCCACTGCTGAATCAGATTTTTCCGGGTTCGCTGCTGCGCTATAACGGGAATGTGGAGCGCTTCCACTGGCCCACTCATCCATACACACTCGGCAGTTATGCCTGTTATAAAACCGGCCAGTGGACCAGTATCGGCGGGGCCGAGACCGAACCGGCCGGTCAGCTGTTTTTTGCCGGTGAGCACTGTAGCGCCGATTACCAGGGATACATGAATGGCGGGGCTGAAACCGGCCGTCGGGCTGCGCGCGCCATCTGGCAATTAATCCGGGCCTGAAGCAAGTTGGTTGGTTGCAGGAAACATGTAACTTGCAGCCAACCTTTAACACGCTTATCTGTATGCTGTACCTTGCTAAAATCCTTGTCGGGTTGGTTGCTGTCGAACATGTCTACATTCTGTGGCTTGAAATGTTTGCCTGGACCACCCGTGGCCCGAAAACGTTCCGTTCGTTACCCAAACACATTTTTGAACCTACTAAAGTGCTGGCGGCTAATCAGGGCCTGTACAATGGCTTTCTGGCAGCCGGCCTGATCTGGTCATTGCTCATTAGTGATCCGGTCTGGTCGGCCAATGTGGCTTACTTTTTTCTTGGATGCGTGGTAGTGGCCGGAATATACTGTGCATTAACAGCTCAGAAGTCCATCTTTTTTGTGCAGGCATTACCGGCCATACTTGCCTTGCTGGCGGTTTGGGCAGCTCATTAAGGAAATCAATCAGGCAGAATTGCGCGGGCGTATTGCCGGAATCATACGTGGAGACGGCTGATGTGCGTATCTTTGCGCTATGGCCCGAATTGGTACTGATATTGAGCTCGCTAAAGAGCTTTTGGAGAAAGGAGAAGTAGTAGCGATTCCAACCGAGACTGTGTATGGTCTGGCTGGCAACGCCTTGAATGAAGATGCCGTTCTCACCATCTTTGAGGTAAAAAAGCGCCCTGCGTTTGATCCCCTGATTATGCACGTTGCTTCGCTGGAGCAACTCGCCGCCTACGTTGAAACGATCCCGGAGCCGGCCCTGCGTCTGGCAGATGCTTTCTGGCCGGGACCGCTGACTATTTTATTACCCAGGAAAAAAATCATACCCGATCTGGTTACGTCGGGTTTACCAACGGTGGCGGTGCGTATACCCAATCACCCGCTGACGTTGCGTTTGCTGGAAAGCCTGGCTTTTCCGCTGGCCGCTCCGAGCGCCAATCCGTTCGGCTACATCAGCCCGACAACCGCTCAGCACGTTGCCGATCAGCTGGGCAGCCAGATTCCCTATATCCTCGATGGCGGGGCCTGCGGAATCGGTCTGGAGTCGACCATTGTCGGATTTGAGGACAATGAACCGGTGATTTACCGGCTGGGCGGCATGTCTGTCGAGCAGATTGAAAAGGTAGTCGGAAAGGCAACCGTGCGGAGTCATTCCTCTTCTAATCCGAAAGCGCCGGGTATGCTGAGCAGCCATTATGCCCCGCGCAAACCGCTGGTTTTGTTACCGACGCATTATGCCAGTGACGGGTCGCGTCTGTCGCTGGAAGGCCTCCGTGATGTGGGTGCACTGGCGTTTAAGCAACCTCTGCCGGGCATTCTGCCCGAAAACCAGCGTATCCTGTCGCCGACCGGTAATATGGCCGAAGCGGCAAAGAATCTGTTTGCCTACCTGCGCGAGCTCGACGGGCTCAATATAGAGATGATTTATGCTGAAATATTGCCCGACGATGGTCTGGGGCGTGCTATCAACGACCGCCTCAACCGCGCGGCGGCCAGATGATGGTTTGTCCTTCTGTTGCCGGAAAGTTCAGAACTTTCCGGCAACAGAAGGACGGTTGAACCACAAAAAACTAAAAATTCCTCCCCTGCAATCCGCCGGTATGGACGGCGACGACCGTGGCGTCGGGCGGGAAAAAGCCCTTTCGGGCGAGGTCGTAGAGAGCATACAGCATTTTGCCGGTATAGACCTGCTCAAACAAAATGCCCGTGCGCGATTCAACGGCGCGGATGAAGTCCAGCAGTACAGGGGTGGTGCGGGCATAGCCGCCGAAATGATACTCATACAGCAGTTCGGCCGCAGAGGGCGCGGGCATCGCGAACGCGCCGGTCGATTTGAGCGCCAGAACGCCCAATACACGCGTTTGCGGCAGAGCAGCCAGGGCCATGCCGGTTACCGTACCGCCGGTACCAACCGCACTCATGACGGCCTCAGGAGCATAGCCTAGTTGTGCTGTAATTTCCGGTATGATTTCGGCCGTACCGCGCATGGCGAGCGCATTTGTGCCACCTTCCGGAATAAGATAAAAATCGCCGTAGGCGGCCCTCAGGCCGTCAATAAACGATTCGTCTTCTTTTTGCCGGTACGCTTCCCGGCCCACAAAGTGCAGGCGCATGCCGCATGACTGACAAAAGCGGAGTGTCGGGTTCTGGTCGGGCCGCAGTTCATCCCCCCTGACAATGCCGATGGTCCGGAAACCAGCCAGTTTTCCTGCAGCTGCCGTTGCGGCCAGATGGTTTGAAAACGCACCGCCAAAGGTAAGCAGCGCCGTATGGCCCTGCCGTTGCGCTTCGGCCAGGTTGTATTTGAGCTTGCGCCATTTGTTACCCGAAACCTGCGGGTGAATCAGGTCGTCGCGCTTGAGATAAAGCCGGACAGGCACCGGCTCCGGAAACGGGTCATGGAGCCGTTCGAGCGGGGTGTCGTTGCTAAAATGGTCGGGCAACTGCCTGAGTTCGTCCATAAAACCGTAATTTTACCGCTAATTAACAATCAATGTGTGGCTTCGGCTGCACGTGTAAGACGGAATCGTATTCCGTTCTACCAATTTTATGACAGAGCATATTGACGATTTCTCAGAAGAGGAAGAAGACGACTTATACGAACATCACCGGGTTGTCGTAGATAAAGGCCAGTCTCTGGTCCGGATCGACCGGTTTCTGATGGACCGGTTGCCCAATGCAACCCGTACCAAAATTCAGGCGGCTATTGATGCCGAATCGGTAAGGGTAAACGGCAAGCTGACCAAAGCCAGTTACCGGATTAAGCCCGACGACGTGATCACGGTTTCGTTGCCCCATCCGCCGCGTGATACGGAGGTTTTACCGGAGAATATTCCGATCAACATTGTTTTTGAGGACGATGACTTGCTGGTACTCAACAAACCGGCCGGTATGGTGGTGCACCCTGCCCACGGAAACTGGGACGGTACCCTGGTGAATGCGCTGGTATATCACTTTCAGAACCTGCCGACCTCGCGCAACGGCGTAATCCGTCCGGGGCTGGTGCACCGGATCGACAAAGATACGTCGGGGCTTATGGTGATTGCCAAAACCGAGTTTGCCATGACGCATCTGGCCCGGCAATTTTACGAACATACCATTGAACGAACGTATCAGGCCCTGGTATGGGGCGTACCGAAGGCATCTGAGGGAACCATTACGGGCTATATCGGCCGTAGTGTCAAAGACCGGAAGGTTCAGACGATTTACGACGACGAAACGAAAGGGAAGTGGTCGGTAACGCATTATAAAGTGCTGGAGACGCTCCAGTTTGTGTCGTTAATTCAGTGTAATCTGGAGACCGGCCGGACGCACCAGATCCGGGCGCACATGCGGCATATCGGCCATCCGCTGTTCAACGATGCTATGTATGGCGGCGACCGGATTCTGCGCGGCAGCGTCAACGGCTCGTTTAAAGCGTTTGTCGAAAATGCGTTTGCGCTGGTACCGCGTCAGGCGCTGCACGCCAAATCGCTGGGCTTCACTCATCCGAAAACACGGGAGTGGATGCAGTTTGATTCTGATTTACCGGCTGATTTTACGGCTGCTCTCGAAAAATGGCGGAAACTGTACGCTTCTGCCCAGCATTAGTTCGGTCTGCTCGCAGGATTCAGCTATTTTTGCAGCTTTTAATAAACGTCACTAACCCTAAAAAACAGCCTTTTAGCGTATGATTTCAATTCGTCCCGGCGTCATAGAAGATATGCCTCAGGTATTTGAACTGGTTATGGAGCTTGCCGTCTATGAGCTCGCTGCCGATCAGGTATCAAATTCACTGGAGCAGATGGTATTAGATGGTTTTGGCCCTCAGCCGTTGTTTCAGCTGTTGGTTGCCGAAGATTCCGAAGCCAATAAAATCGTTGGCATCGCCTTATATTATTTCCGCTATTCGACCTGGAAAGGCAAGCGGCTGTATCTGGAAGATATTATCGTTACCGAAAGCCACCGTGGATATGGCATTGGTAAAATGCTGCTTGATGCTACCATCAAAAAAGCACGTGAACTGAATTGTACCGGTATGATGTGGCAGGTCCTTGACTGGAATGAGCCTGCCATCGGTTTCTACAAACAATTCGGTACCCGCTTCGATGATGGCTGGACAAACTGCCACCTGGACTTTTAAATCAAAGAGTGAAAGAGCGATTGAGCGGCCCCCGCGCGGTGAAAGAACGAAAGCCTGGATGAGTTGGGGAGCGTGTTATTTCCCGCAGCGTCCGAACTTCTTTCGCTCTTTCGCTCATTAGCCGCTTAAGCGGCCGCTCTTTCGCTCTTTGTTCCCTATCTTTGCACCATCGCAATTGTAAGCCATAGAATGACGGATCGTCAACGAAAAGTACTGCGCATAGTCGGCTGGACCCTGTTGGGGCTGTTTTTGTTAGGAAGTGTGGGCGTCGGTATTGCCTATTCTAAGCGGGAAAGTCTGTTGCAGGTGGTTTTAGAAAGAGCTGTCAAAAAAGCAAAACGGGATTATGATCTGGACGTAAAAATCGGATCGGCACGGTTTACCGGTTTATCGTCCGTTGCCTTTACGGGTATTTCGGTGGTTCCGGCAGAACGGGACAGCCTTGCCCGCATCAACAAGGTAGAGGTGGGGCTGAGCTTGTGGCCGCTGCTGTTAGGTAAGGTGGCCTTGTCGCACCTCGATCTGGAAAACGGCATGGTGCAGGTCATTCGCCGGGATTCACTGACCAACATTGATTTTATTCTGCACCGCCGCAAACGGGATTCCACCGAAACCAGCACGGATCGCCGCGCCGATTTGTCGGATGTGGCCGAAAACCTGATTGATCAGGTGTTGTCGAAAATTCCGAGCGACATGAATGTCCGGAATCTGGCTTTCCGTCTCACCGATAACGAAAAACGTATTTCGCTGCTGACCGAAGCTGCCGTAATTGATAATGAAGATGTTACGTCGACGTTGCGGCTGAATGGCAATGAAGCGACCTGGCACGTGACCGGTACGGCCGACCCTGGCAGCCGGGAATATGATCTGGCACTTTATGCCGATGGCAAGCCGCTGGAACTGAAATACCTCGAAGAAAAATTTAACCTGAAAGTACAGGCCGATACGGTGCGGGCGGAGCTGAAAGATGTCGACCGGTCGGGTGGCGAATTTCATATGGAAGGCAAGGGGTCGGTACGCAACCTGCGTGTCAACCATCCGGCCATTGCCCGCACGGACGTACTGGTGCCGAGCGCTGCCATGGATGCCAATGTGTTTGTCGGGGAAAATTACGTGGGCGTCGACAGTTCATCGGTTATTTATCTGGGGGAGGTCAGTGCACGGCCGTTTGTGAAGTACACCATCTATCCGACGAAAGTGTATGACCTTCAGCTGCATACGGATGAACTGAACGCGCAGTCGTTGTTTAACTCGTTTCCGCAGGGCCTGTTTGAGTCGCTCGAAGGCATGCAGGTGTCGGGTAAACTGAAGTATGATCTGGCCTTACACCTTGATGCGGAGCAGCCCGATTCGGTAAAGTTCGATGCCGGCCTGACCCCGATTGACTTTAAGATTCTGCAAATGGGTGCGGTGGACTTCCGCCGGATCAATAATTCGTTTGTCTATACACCCTACGAAAAAGACAAGCCGGTCCGTGATATCATCATCGGGCCCGAAAATCCGGACTTTGTGCCGCTAACGGGTATTTCCGACAATCTGAAAAATGCGGTACTGACGTCTGAAGACTTTAACTTCTTCACCCATAAGGGCTTTAACGAAAAGGCCTTCCGCGTATCGATTGCGACGAATTTCAAAACGAAAAAATTCAAGCGCGGGGCCAGTACCATTTCCATGCAGCTGGTGAAAAACGCCTTCCTGAACCGCAATAAAACACTGTCGCGTAAGGTTGAAGAAATTCTGATCGTTTGGTTGATTGAAAACCAGGGGCTGGTATCGAAGGAGCGCATGTATGAAGTATACCTGAACTTTATCGAGTGGGGTAAAAACATTTATGGCATTGGCGAAGCATCCCGGTATTATTTCGGTAAGCACCCGTCTGAACTGGACCTGGGCGAAAGTATTTTCCTTGCCTTTGTGATTCCAAGTCCGAAGCGGGCCCTGAACTGGTTCCAGCCGGATGGCTCGCTACAGGTGCGCAACGTCCGGGGGTATTTCCGGATTATCGGTAAGATTATGGCTCGCCGTGGTCTGACGGAGCCGGATAGCGGAGCCTATGGATTCTATAGTGTGCGGCTCCGTGAAGGCTTACGCCGTCAGATTATGCCGGCCGACAGTGCCGGCCTCGACAGCCTGATGACCGATCCGACGGATGAGGGCGGAGGCCTCGACGGTTTCTTTAAACGGCTCTTCAACGGCGACCGTGACAAGGATGGCAACGACGAAAATGCCAAACCGAAAGAAACGGTTCAGCCAGCCCAGGAAGAGGCTAACGTACCGCTGGCACCGGCTGCCGATACCGTTAAAACACGCCGTCAGCTCCGGCAGGAACGCCGCGAACGAAAACGCCGCGAACGGGATGAACGCAAAAATGCCGATCCGACATCAGGAATTCTGAACTGATATTCTGTTCATACCTTCGAACCTCCCGGAGGTTTTTCAACTCCCCGACGGTTTAAAACCGTCGGGGAGTTTGCTTTTGCCCATTACCAAACCGGTTTTCCCGCGTCCTACCATAAAAAACGAAGTATGTGGTCGGGATTCAGGGATTATTTCGGACTATCTAACCGGCAGGCACGCGGCGCATTGGTACTGATCCTGCTGGCTGTTTCATTTCTGCTCATTACGTTTCTGTATCGCTTCCGGGAGCCGGAGCCATTGCCGGATACAACGGCGGCTGACCAGCGTAAACTGGATAGTCTGGTGGCGCTGATGGAACACGATGATAAAGAGGCAGCGGCCTCGAGGCTGCATCGTGACGGAGAGAGCGGCAATCAGATGCACAGTGACCCTCCCGCACGCCGGATGCCGCTCCATGCCTTTGACCCCAATCGGGCCAGTGTGGCAGAATGGCAGGCGCTGGGTGTACCGCGCTGGCTGGCGGAGCGGATTGAGAAATACCGGAGCCGGGGCGGGCAGTTCAGGCAGAAAGAAGACGTGCAGAAGATATACGATTTTCCGCCGGCGCTGTATCAGGAGCTTGAACCATACATGACACTTCCGGAACGATCTGCCGCGCCGGAACACTATGCGGCCAACCGGCCTTTTTCTGCCGAATCGGGTAAGCGCTTTGAGAGCAGCAGCCGTCCCGAACGGACAAAACCACTACCGGTGCAGCCGTTCGATATCAATACTGCCGATACCCTCCAGCTGGCGGCTCTGAAAGGCATTGGTAACAAGCTGGCCAACCGGATTATCAAGTTCAGAGATGCCCTCGGCGGGTTTGTGTCGACGGAGCAGTTTGGCGATATTTATGGGCTGGATTCGCTGGCACTGGCAGAACTCAGAAACGTTGGCCATATCCGGTCGGCGCCGAAGAAAATCAACATCAACACGGCATCGGCCGAAGAACTGGACCGGCATGTGTATCTGTCGCGCCGTCAGGCGGAGATCATTGTCAGATACCGGGAGCAGCACGGGGCTTTTACGTCGCCGGAGTCATTGAAACCAATCCGTGTTCTGGATGTCCGGACGATTGAGCGGCTAACCCCTTATCTGGCCTTCTGATCACAAAAACGGCGCTCTGACAAGGTCAAAAGCGCCGTTCTGTGATTAGAAGTTTGGTTTCAGTAAGTACTTATGGTAGAAATCGTCGATGACTTTAACCGCCTCCGTAGGGGTATCTACCAGATTGATCAGCTTCATATCTTCCGGATTGATATTATGTTCCTGACCGAGCATCACGGTTTCAATCCAGTCGATGAGCCCCTGCCAGTAGGACCGGCCCACGAGCACGATCGGGAAACGGGCAATTTTCTTGGTCTGGATCAGCGTAATGGCTTCAAACAGTTCATCGAGCGTACCCATACCACCCGGCATCACGATGAAGCCCTGGGCGTATTTAACGAACATGACCTTGCGGACAAAAAAGAAATCAAAGTTGATACTCTTATCCGGATCAATGTAGATGTTGCTGGATTGTTCGAACGGCAGTTTAATGTTGAGGCCAACTGATTTACCACCTTGCTCGAAGGCCCCTTTATTCCCGGCCTCCATGATCCCCGGACCGCCGCCCGTGATAACGCCATAGCCGTGCCGTACGAGCTTAGCCGCGATTTCTTCCGCCATTTTGTAGTACGGGTTGTCAGCCTTGGTACGGGCCGAACCAAAAATCGACACGCAGGGACCAATTTTCGCCAGTTTGTCGAATCCTTCCACGAATTCGGCCATCACCTTAAAAATTACCCAGGAATCGGCACTTTTTATCTCATTCCAGTCACGGTCCTGAAAGGCTTCCTTAATGCGCTGTTCGTCGGGGGTAAGCAGTAATTCATCACGTTCCGGCAGTTGCTGCGAAATTTCTTTTGTGGTCTGTGTTTCAGAACGGTACACATTTTCTTTAGATTCCATAGTTGTTGGATTTAGTGTAGCGAAGAGCTGTCCGGAAGCCGGTCATCCTTCTGCTTTTGAACGATTGTCTAAGTCCCCTGTTCTTTACTTTTCTGAAAGAGGGGAATGTAATAACGTATTTTTATCGGAAATTTGTTCGCTAAACAATAGAAATACCGACAATATGGATATACGGATTGCGATTGGCTCAGACCACGCCGGTTTTCTCTATAAAGAGGCTATTAAAAACTGGTTGCAGGAACAAGGGTATCAGGTAGAGGATTTCGGCACCTATTCAGCCGATTCGGCCGATTATGCCGATTTTGCCCATCCGGTGGCGAATGCGGTTGAGTCAGGTAGTGCCCAATGGGGGGTATTGGTCTGTGGCAGCGGTCAGGGAGTAGCGATGACGGCCAACAAACATCAGGGTATCCGGGCGGCGCTGGTGTGGAGTCCGGAGCTGGCCCCGCTCAGCCGTCAGCACAACAACGCCAATGTGATTTGTGTGCCGGAGCGTTTTGTGTCACTCGAAACCGCTATCGAAAGTGTGCGTTTGTTTCTGGCGACGGAATTCGAAGGTGGCCGCCACGAACGCCGTGTTGCGAAAATGAGCTGTTAGCCTGTAGAGCCGCAAGCTCTTGCGGCTCTGCATATACCAACCTTGATTTACTTCCGTTGATAAACGCCGGCCATGCCGGTTTTTTTATAGCGTGCACCAAGGGCCGGCGCGCGCTGGAAAAGTTTTTCAACTACATCGGCGCGGTCGATGATGTAGGCTGGCGGATCCTGCCGGAAATGGTTGTAGACATTAATCACCGCGTCGTAATTATCGAGGTTTTTAAGGTCATACTGAGCCAGATTCCAGTTCAGGTAAGGCGTTGCGGGGCGATTATCGTAGTAGGCACTCAGATCGTCGCCGATAACCAGAATTTTCTGATTTTTAATCCCCCCCGGCAAGGGCGATGGTTTAACTTGTAAGCTTGTCAGGCGTCCTGCATCAATGCCGGGCAGGAGTTGAAGGCCACCCTGATAAAAGACAAACATCATGGCCCCGAAAACACCCGTAAACAGGATTTCGGCCAGCCACGCTTTCCGCATGTTCTGGAAATAAAGTACCGCAAAAAAAGCCATCGGCGGCACAAAACTCAGGAACATCATCGGCGCCAGATAAGGCATCAGAATGATGGTCAGGACCGCCCCGAAAAACCATAACAGCATGATCTGCTGGCAGCGTTGCTGGAAATTGACATACCGGTTGTTGGTATTAAACAAGCTGAAAAAACCTAAAACTCCCATCGTCAACGGCAGAAACAACGACGTCAGCAGCGACTGAAAATCTGAGAGGTCATACTGCCGGACACGAAACACAGACGATAAGAGGTTGCGGTTAAAATCGTCGAGGCTATCGGTCAGGTAATAGAAAAAGACCGTTGCCGCCACCGGAAAGGCAAAACCAAACAGCAGCAGGGAGTGCTGCCTGAACGTAGCTCCCGTGAAAAATAAAAGCGAAAGGGCGGCCCAGAAGACGAAAATCGTTGAGGGCAAATAGCAGAGTGCGGCCAGTCCGATGTAAATGCCCACTTCAAACACTTCATCAGTGGCCCCTTGCCGGTCCATTTGTTTGATCAGTGTGCCAAAAGCCAGGAGCAAAAAACTGGTGGAAAGCAGTACCGGTGATAAGGTCAGGCAATCGAACGAGAGGTGTAGAAACAGGGCATAGATAAGGCCGGGCCAGAAACTGCGGTCCGGAAATACATCCCGGCTGTTCATGACATAGTTGAAGTAGCCGATCTGAAAAATGGCGATGAGCGTGGCCGCCACATGATAAGCCCCCTGCGAGCGCCCGAAAATAGTATCAATAAACCAGTAGATCAGCGCCGAGAGCGGGCTGACACTGTCCCAGATGTCGCGATATAGCAAATACCCCTGACTCATCTGCTCTCCGACGAGCATCCAGTTCAGTTCCGGAATGAGTAGCGGCAACGGTTTCAAAACAAACGGAAGCCGCATGGCAAACAATAACACCAGCAGGCTAACGTATTGATAAGGAGCGTACGAACGAAAAAAGCTAAGCAAAGCCAGTTAGCAGTTATGCGTGAAGCGCCGGGGGGGCAGACCGTATACTGGTTTGTCATTTTACCCCGACTGTCATGCGAATTTACGCTAGTTTACGGCAGAATAAAAAAAGGTACGGATATTTGCAGTATCATTAGGCAAACTACCGGCAGGGAATCGTCTGCCGGCCGCAGCGGAACTATTGTCAGAGCAGCGGGTTATACAACAGACCCTGATGAATGAATTGAAAATGGAATCGAAACGACAACAAAAAGTAGCACGGCAATTGCAGAAAGACCTGAGTGAAATCTTTCAGCGTGATTTGTCGCATATGTTTACCCCCGGGGCTTTTATTACCGTGACCAGTGTCCGCGTCTCGCCGGACCTGAGCGTGGCACGGGTGTATCTGAGCTTCCTGGCCGTGAAGGATAAAGAAGGATTGCTGGATACGATCCGTGAAAAAAGCAAAACCGTTCGTCAGCATCTGGGTGAGCGCGTGCGTCACCAGCTGCGGATTGTCCCTGATCTGACGTTTTTCCTCGATGATACGGCCGAGTATGCCGAGAAAATGGAAAAACTCTTTGCCGGCCTCGACATCCCGCCGGCCGATCCGGATGATGACGATGATGAGTAGGCATGTCGCACCGGAGTGGCTGCCTCTAAGTTCTTGTACGGCCATTCCGGTGGCAATCACACACAAACCATGAATCTTCCCTTCTGGATTGCCAAACGTTATTTCTTTACCCGGAAAAAACGGAGTTTTATCAGCTGGTTGTCGGTACTGTCGATGCTGGGCGTAGGCGTCGGTACGATGGCGCTGGTGATTGTGTTGTCGGTTTTTAACGGGATGGAGGAACTAAACCGTTCTATCTTTAAAACCTTTGAAGCCGATCTGACCGTTACGCCGAAAGCCGGCAAGCGGTTTACGGCGTCGCCCGCTCTCTGGGCGACGATGCGCAAGACACCGGGACTGGAGCTGATTACCCCCGTTATTCAGGACAATGCGCTGGCCCGTTATGCCGGCCGGCAAACGGTTGTGCGGGTGAAAGGCGTTGATAATTCATACCTGAAGCGTCGTCAGCTGGATTCGGTGCTGGTCGAAGGCCGTTTTTACCTGCTGCGTAACGGGGTTAACTATGCCATTGTAGGCGACGGCATCCGGCGGGATCTGGGCGTTTCACCCGAGGATATTCTGACGCCGCTGGAGTTGTGGTATCCCAATGCAAAGCCCGGACAAAAGACCCTGAATCTGATGTCTGAAAATGCCTTTAACCAGCAATACCTGAATGTATCAGGTGTGTTTTTCATCGAAGCGCAGTACGATAACTACGTCATTGCACCGATCGGGGTTACCCGTGAGCTGGTAGGGTATGGCCCTGATGAGATCAGCCGCGTTGAAATTCAGCTTAAAGACACGGTTGACGAAGAAGAGGCTAAACTCACCCTGCAGGATGTGCTGGGGGATACCTTTCTGGTTCAGACCCGCGACGACCTGAATAAAGACCTTTTCCGGGCTATCCGGATCGAAAAGCTGTTTGTCACCCTGACACTGGCATTTATCATCCTGATTGCATCGGTTAATATCTTCTTCTCGCTGTCGATGCTGGTAATCGAAAAGCAGGAAAATATTAAAACACTCTTTGCGATGGGGGCTACACGTCAGCTGGTACGGCGCATTTTCCTCGCCGAAGGCGTGATCGTGGCCATGACCGGTGCCGTGACGGGGCTGCTGCTTGGTCTGCTGATCTGCTATTTGCAGGAGCAGTTTGGCTTCGTAAAATTTGGTACGCAGCAAACCGTCATTGACGCCTATCCGGTAAAAATTGAATGGGGAGATATCGCCGTAACCGGCATTGTTGTTACGGTGTTTACCATCCTGACCTCATGGTTTCCTGCCCAGCGCGCAGCCAATATCAAGTTCAGATAAAGAGCGGGCTAACGCCTGTCTATAGGCGGCAGCCGCTCTTTCGCTCTTTCTATCTTTCGCTCTTTACTTTTCCACCGTATGATTGCAGGTCGTGACGACGTCGAACCAGTACTGACCGATGACGGAGGCGACATGCGTCAGTTGCTGGAACGTTGCGGGTTTGGTAATAAAGCTGTTGGCGCCGTTAAGGTACGACAGTTCGATGTCGGGCGAGGCGTCAGACGTGGTCATGATAATGATCGGGATGTGCCGCCATGCCGGATTCTGCTTGATAAGCTTCAATGCATTACGGCCATCAAGCCGCGGCATATTCAGATCCAGCAGAATCAGATCCGGTAACTGCCGGTTAAAGGCTTCTTCCTGATCATAGTCATTTAAAAAATCCAGTAGTTCTTCGCCGTTATCGACAGTGGATACCTGGCAGTTCGTAAACTGACGCTGAAAGGCTTCTTTAATCAGAAACCGGTCGTCTTCGTCGTCGTCAGCTAGCAGGATATGAATAAACCTCGTTTGAAATGGGGCTATCATACGCTTGTAGTGGTTGATATTCGGGTAAAATAATAATAAAAGCAGCCCCTTTACCGGGCTGACTGATGGCCGTAATGTGTCCTTTATGCGTCTGGATAACCCGTTTGCAGATAGCCAGCCCGATACCGGTACCCTCATACGTGGTCTTGCTGTGCAGGCGCTGAAAAATCTGGAAAATATGGGTTAAATACTTTTCATCGAAACCAATCCCGTTGTCAGAAATCATGATTCGGGTGTAAGGTTGACCGGAGACAAGTTCGGGATACAGATTACCGTCGATCGACTCTGCCTTAATCTGAATGCGGGGAGCCACCCCGGGTCTGATAAATTTAAGCGCGTTGGCAATCAGGTTGTTGAACAGCTGTTCAATCTGGAACGGAATGCCCTTGATCACAGGCAGGGCACCAACATCAACCTTCGCGTTGAGGCCTTTGATCTGCAGTTCCTTATCGGCCAGAATCCGGCGGACAAGGTCATTCAGCCGGATGGTTTTAAGCTCATTTCCCAAACCGGCAGATAAGCGCGAAAAGTGTAGCAGATCCTTAATCATCTTCGACATCCGTTCGGCCGACTGCATGATCTTGCTCATGTACTCACTGGTTTCGGTATCCGCCGATTGCTGGCTGCGCTGTTGGAGAATGCTGCCAAACGACTGAATTTTCCGGAGCGGTTCCTGCAAGTCATGGGACGCCACAAACGCAAACCGTTCGAGTTCTTCGTTGGATGTCTCTAACTGCTGTATTTTGGCCTTCAGTTCGGCTTCATACCCCCGCAGCTGGTCTTCAACCCGCTGCCGGTGGGTGAGTTCGCCTTCCAGGGCATTGTAGGAAACAATCAGCACAATAAACGTCAGCACCGACAGCAGGAGAATGATAATAATGGTTGCATTAAACGACTTACTGGCTTGCTGATCATGCGTTTGAGTGAGCGCGCGCTCCGCGCTGATCATGGTAGCGACCAAACGTCTGGCGTCGTCCATCCGCATTTTCCCCAGCAGGAGATAGCTTTTTACCTGTGTCCAGTTACCACGGGTAGGCGAGAGGCCGATTAGTTGGTCGGTACGGTAAATGTTTGCTTTTACCAGTTTCTCCAGGGAGTCAAGGCGTTGCTTCTGTGCCGGATCATCAACAATCAGTTCATTAAGGTGTTTCAGGCGTTTGGGCAATAAGGGCAGTGCTGCGTGGCGCGGCTCCAGGTAAATGGAGTCCTGCGTCAGTACAAAACCACGAGTACCTGTTTCGACATCTTTAAGAGAAGAAAGCAGCTCGTTGAGATCATTGATGACGACATCTGTCCGGCGGCTCAGCGAATTGTCTTCACTATGGCGGTTATAGCTGTAAAACGACAGACCAAACCCGACAGCTATGAGCAGCATGGCTGTAATAAAGCCAATCGCAATCCGTTGCCTGGCCTGATCCGGCAGGTAGCGTGTTAGAGCCTTCATAGCGTTAGTGAGTAGATTGCTGTAAAACCGCAGCGACGATCAACAAATTTTGTTTAATTAATGTAATTTACCGTTAACAAAATTGCTGAAATTACTTAATGGTTTCAAGCACGAGGTTATGATTTGTATAGATACAAATATCAGCGGCAATATGCAGACTTTCGCGTACCATTTCCTCCGCCGTTAAGTGCGTCGCGTGTTTTTTCAGTGCAAGGGCAGCTGACTGCGCATAGGTACCGCCGGAACCGATAGCGGCCACATCGTGATCCGGTTCGAGTACATCGCCCGTTCCCGAAATAATCAGCAGGTCGTCTTTAGAGGCAACGATCATCATGGCTTCCAGGCGGCGCAGGTAACGATCTGTCCGCCAGTCTTTGGCTAACTCAATGGCGGCGCGTTTCAGATTGCCGCCAAAGGCATTCAGTTTTTCTTCAAACCGTTCGATCAGGGTAAAGGCGTCAGCCGTAGAGCCGGCAAACCCGGCCAGTACCTTGCCGTTTAACAAACTTCTTACTTTACGAACGTTGCTTTTAGCAATTGTATTGCCCATCGTGGCTTGTCCATCGGCCCCAAGAGCGATCTGTCCGTTATGCCGGATACCGACTACGGTAGTTGCGTGAATTGTTGTCATGGTAGAGAGACAACGGAAGAAGCGCTTAATAAGTTGCGTTGTTACAGCAACGCAACTGTTAGTAAACAGAACAAAGAGATGGTCTGATACAGGGATAAAAAAAAGCCAGATCCGCACAGGATCTGGCTTCGGAATGTATATCGGCCTGGGTTACACCAACATACGCATCGGATCTTCCAGCAATTGCTTGAACGTTTGCAGGAAGGCCGCGCCTGAAGCACCGTCTACCACACGGTGATCGCACGACAGCGTTACTTTCATGACGTTGGTTGGTTTCGGGGTGTCACCGTCGAAAATAACGGTTTGCTTGATACCACCGATGGCCATGATGCAGGCATCCGGCGGGTTGATGATGGCCGTAAACTCGTCAATGCCGAACATGCCCAGGTTTGAGATGGAGAAGGTGCTGCCTTCCCAGTCTTTCGGCTGAAGCTTACGTTCTTTGGCCTTGCCCGCCAGGTCTTTCACCTCACCGGCAATGGTCGACAATGTTTTCTGGTCGGCATTCCGCACAACCGGTACGAGCAGCCCTTCGTCTACGGCTACTGCTACACCGATGTTCACGTACTTGTAGCGACGGATCTTGTCGCCCAGCCACGAAGAGTTGATCGCAGGGTGTTGTTTCAGGGCCAGGGCAGCGGCTTTGATGACAAAGTCGTTGAACGATACCTTGGCCGATGCTACCTGGTTTACTTTGCCGCGCAGGTCGATGGCCTTGTCCATGTTGATTTCCATGGTCAGGTAGAAATGCGGCGCTGTAAACAGGCTTTCACTCAGCCGGCGGGCAATCGTTTTCCGCATCTGCGTAACCGGCAGGTCTTCGTACTCGCCGGCAGGGGCAGGTGCCGCAACCGGCGCTGGTGCAGGCGCTGCGGCCGGAGCCGGAGCAGCCGCAGGCGCTGGTTTTGCAGCGGCCGGTGCAGGGGCAGCCGATGGCGAGAAGCCTTCTACATCGGCTTTCACGATGCGGCCTTCCGGACCCGATCCTTTCACCTGTTTCAGGTCAATGCCTTTTTGTTCGGCGATGGCTTTCGCCAGCGGAGACGCTTTTACACGGCCGTCGCCGTTGTCTGAGGTTGCCGGAGCCGCAGCAACCGGAGCCACCTCTGCTTTCGGCGCTTCAGCAGCGGCCGGTGCCGGTGTGCTGCCACCGTTCAGCAGGGCCTGGTAGTTGGCACCTTTTTCACCGATCACGGCGATTACAGCGTCAATGGCTACAGATTCGCCTTCTTTCACTCCAACATACAACAGGGTACCTTCTTCGTAGGCTTCCAGGTCCATCGTTGCCTTATCGGTTTCAACTTCGGCCAGGATATCACCTGATTTTACGGTATCGCCTTCTTTTTTGTGCCACGCCACGATGGTTCCTTCGGTCATCGTATCGCTCATTTTCGGCATCCGGATAACCGTCGCATTCACGTCTTCGGCCGGCGCCGCAGGGGCTGCCGGAGCCGGAGCGGCTTCTGCTTTCGGGGCCTCGGCAGCCGGAGCGGGTGCAGGTTCAGCGGCGGGTGCCTGACTGCCACCTGATTCACCGTTCAGCAGCGCTTTGTAATCTTCGCCTTCGGCACCGATTACCGCAATCACAGCGTCGATAGGCACGGCCTGTCCTTTGTCAACGCCAATGTATAATAACGTACCTTCTTCGTACGACTCAAGGTCCATTGTGGCTTTGTCGGTCTCAACCTCGGCCAGAATATCGCCTGATTTTACTTTGTCGCCCACTTTTTTATGCCATTCGGCAATGACACCTTCGGTCATGGTGTCGCTCATTTTGGGCATCCGGATTAGTTCAGCCATAGTAGGATGTGTATCGGATTGGTCAGTTAGGCTTCAATAAACGTTCAAAATTAGCGGAAAGCCCGGAATGTTTGCTAACCTCTGTAAAGATTCGATTGAGTATTTCTCCTATCTTCGGGATATGTTTCTAAACCAATTCCTATAATGTCTAATTTAAATACCACCGTCAATAAAACACATACCTATGATGCCATTGTAATCGGCTCCGGCATCAGCGGCGGATGGGCGGCTAAAGAGCTTTGTGAAAAGGGCTTAAAGACACTGGTACTTGAGCGGGGACGCATGGTAAACCATGTGGAAGACTACCCGACGGCCAACCTCGAACACTGGGAATTTCCGCACCGGGGCGCGCTTACCGACGAAGACAAACAGGCTTACCACGTGCAGACGCGGAGCGGTTTTGTCAACGAAACCAACAAGCATTTTTTCAATAACGATCTGGATGCACCGTACACCGAAACCAAACGCTTCGACTGGATACGGGGCAATCAGGTAGGGGGGCGTTCTTTGATGTGGGGTAAACAGTGCTACCGCTGGAGTGATCTTGATTTTGAGGCAAATGCCAAAGAAGGCATCGCCATTGACTGGCCGATCCGGTACAAGGACATCGAACCCTGGTATACCTACGCCGAGAAATTTGTCGGTATCAGCGGCGAAAAACTGGGCCTGTCGCACCTGCCCGACGGTTATTTTCTGCCGCCGATGGAAATGAACTGCCTCGAAAAGCACGTTCGTAAGCAGATCGAGAGCAAATTCAAGGGCCGCCACATGACCGTCGGCCGCGTAGCGCACCTGACCGAACCGCAGCCGTGGCACCTCGAACTGGGCCGGGCGCAGTGCCAGTACCGCAACCGCTGCTCACGCGGATGCCCGTACGGGGCCTACTTCAGCAGCAATGCCGCCACGCTGCCTGCCGCTAACCTGACCAAAAACCTGACGGTCCGGCCGGGCTCGGCGGTGCATTCCATTATTTTCGACGAGAAAACGCAACGCGCCACCGGCGTCCGGATTGTCGATACCGAAACGAAGGAGATGATCGAATTTTACGCGAAAATCATCTTCTGTAACGCCTCTACCCTCGGAACAACCAGCATTTTACTGAATTCGACGTCAACCCGCTTCCCGAACGGAATGGGCAACGACAGCGGCGAGCTGGGCCATAACCTGATGGATCACCACTACCGCCTCGGCGCGATGGGTGCCTACGATGGCTTTGAGGACCAATACTACAAGGGACGCCGGCCGAACGGTATTTTTATTCCGCGTTTCCGCAACCTCGACGCTGCCACCCGTACCGATAAATTCCTGCGGGGGTACGACTACCAGGGGGCTGCCGGGCGTGGTAACTGGGGCCGTGGGGTCAATACCGAAGGCGTTGGCGGTGCGTTTAAAGACGCACTGCTCGATCCGGGCGGGTGGGGCATGTCGCTGGTGGGTTTCGGCGAGTGCCTGCCTTACCACGAAAATCACGTGACGCTGAATCAGGACAAGAAAGATAAGTGGGGCCTGCCGACGCTGACGATCGACGCGGAATTTAAGGACAACGAAATGAAGATGCGGGAGCAGATCAAGGCCGATGCGGTTGAGATGCTCGAAGCGGCGGGGCTGAAAAACGTAGCGCCGTTTGATTACTCCGGCGGCATCGGGGTAGGGGTACACGAAATGGGCACGGCCCGTATGGGACGCGATCCGAAAACATCGGTCCTGAACGGCAACAACCAGATTCATGCGGTACCAAACGTATTTGTCACCGACGGCGCCTGTATGACCTCGTCGTCGTGTGTGAACCCGTCGATCACGTACATGGCCCTGACCGCCCGCGCCGTGGATTTCGCCGTAAACGAGAGTAAAAAGGGGAATATTTAAAAATGTAAAATGGATAATGTGAAATGAACAATGGAAGATGGTTCTTCATTATCCATTATTCATTTTACATTATCCATTCATTAGAAAGACATGCAACGAAGAGAAGCACTCAAACATACCGCGTTATTTTTTGGCTATGCCGTATCGACTGCGGCCTTGACCGAAACCTTTGTGGCCTGTTCGCGGGAGGCCCAACTCGACTGGAAACCGGAGTTTCTGTCGACTAATCAGGCAAATACGGTGGCCGAAATGGCGGAGACCATTTTGCCGAAAACCAAAACGCCGGGCGCAAAGGAGCTGGGCGTACCACAGTTTGTCGACAAAATGGTAAAAGACCTGCTGTCGAAAGAAGAGCAGCAGAATTTCGTGGCAGGCCTGGAAAAAGTAGACGACACCAGCAAAGACGTATACGGAAAGGCGTTCACAGAGCTGACAACACAACAACGGGAAGAACTGCTGCTGAAGCTGGACAAGGAAGCGGCCAAACTGCCACCATCGGTATGGGGCATCCGGCTGGCGCCGCCGTCGCCGACTGCTTTTTTCCGCCGGCTAAAGGAGCTGACCTTGCTGGGGTATTACACTTCACAGAAAGTCGGTAAGGAAATTCTGCGTTTTGATCCGCTGCCGGGCGGTTTTACTGCCTGTATGCCGCTGGCAGAGGTCGGCCACGCGTGGAATGAGTAAACAGGCAGTGGTGGCACGAACGGGGCGGTGGCCAGGCGTATGCGTATAGCTGGTTAGTGGTGGCATGACTTTGAGTCGTGCCACCACTATACGTCCTTTACTTCACCGTCAGTTCCGCGACGACCGGAAGGTGGTCGGAGGCGTATTGTTCGTCGATGACGCGGGTCGAAAGGGGTTTCACACGACCACCGTTGCTGTACAGGATAAAGTCAATCGCGCGGTTCGGCTTTTCGACCGGGATCGTCGGCTGGCAGTCCTGACAGGTGCGGGTAAACCGCTGCTCCAGCTGCCGGAGCACTTTGCTGTCGGCCAGGGCGTTGAAGTCGCCGCCGAGGATAACCGGCAGTGTAGACCCTTCCAGATGTTTCAGAATCAGGCCGGCCTGTGTGAGCCGGTTGGCTTCTTTCAGGTCGAGGTGGGTGCAGGCAAAGATGAGCTTTTGTCCGCGTCCGGCATCGACCGTGATGGTTGCCAGGGTCCGGACTTCGCCCCCGATGGCCGGGTCGATGGGCAGAATAATCCGCGACGAATCCACAATCGGGAATTTCGACAGCACCGCTACCCCATAATCGCCGCCCTGGTGATCAATGGCTTTCGAAAAATACGCGTGCATGCCCGTCAGCCGCGCCAGTTCCCGCGCCTGATGCAAGCCCTTGCCCGACCGTTCGGTGTTGACATCAACCTCCTGCAACGCCACCAGATCAGGCTTTTCCTTGTTAATCACCCGCGCAATGGCTTCCATGTCGATTTTGGCCCCTGCCGACGGCGGATTGCAGTGGTGGATGTTGTAGGTCATCACGGTGATGCGTTTGACCCTGGCGGGTGCATCAATCGTGCAGGCAACCGCCAGTGAGGGCAGGAGGGCAATCAGGAAAAGAAAATACGAAATACGGTTGAGCATATTGGTTTCGGTTCTGAGACGTTAATTACGGTTTTTACGCGGAAGGTTGTACTTGCCGACCACCTCGCCATCGTCGCGGATCATGGTCATGGTCAGGTTTTTGGTCGTTGCGTGCAGCTTGATCAGGGTCCGGTTGCCTTCCAGTGGCCCCCCGCCGATCACAATCGGAAAATTGTGGTTGCTGTCGGGATCGTGGGTACCGTACTTGTGTGTATGACCCGAAAGCTGGAGGTCAATATTCGCCTTGTTCAGCAGTGGACCAAACACCTCGCGGCAATGCATTGGCCCGTGCCAGTCGCCGGAATGGTAATGCGGAATGTGAATCAGCACCACGCGGAACGCCGCTTTTTTGAACGCCGGACTGTCAATCTCCTGTTCAAGCCATTTTTTCTGGGTTTCGCGGTAGCGGTCAAACGCCGACAGCCCGCCGTATTCGACGCTGGTGTCGGCCTTGTCTTCGCCCGAGTCAATGACGACAAACCGCACCGGCCCCTGCGTAAAGGCATAGTAATATTTGTTATCAGGATACCCGAAGTAAGCCGGCAACTGGCGCGAGAAACTGCCCCGACACTCGTGATTGCCCTGGGTGAGCAGGAAGGGCACCTCACTGGCAAACACCTCGACGGCCGGTTGCAGCAGGTGGTCAATTAGTTGCTCCTCGCTCGAAACCCAGTCGAAACAGTCGCCGTTGAAAACCACAAAGTCGAAGTCGCGCTTGTTGCCGGTATAGCCGTGGCGGTAGAGCAGCTGCGGAATCGTCTGCGGCCGGTCATGAATGTCGTTCATGATCACCAGCTTTACCTCCTCCTGATTGTCCGACGGGGTTTTAAAACCATACATCGGGCTGCTGATGCTTTCGCCGAACTCCACCTTTGACCCTTTGTAACCCAGCACCTCGGTCGAGACAATTTTGTATTTGTGCTCGGTGCCGGGCTTGAGGTCGGTCAGGGTGATTTTATTAATGCGGTTATTGGCCTCAATCAACCCGTTCACATACCCGAATTCGCGTTTAGAAGTATAGGTTCCGGCCCCGTATTCGACCCAGCTAAAGCAGTTTTTGCCGGTAATCCACATAATGGTGGCCTCATTGGGGCCAATGTGCTGGAGGTAAGGCCCCACCACAAACCTGTTTTTTTCGTCGGCGACCGCAGCCTCACCGGCCAGCGTGCCGGTCACAGGCAAGAGGCTCAGCGCCCCCGCCTGTGACATTTTCTGTAAAAAAGCGCGTCTGTCTGAATGCATAACTGTATGGGCGACCCCACGGGGTCGCCCGTTTTTATTCCCAGTTCGGGTTTTGGGTCAGGTTCGGGTTAAGCAGGCGTTCCTGTTTCGGGATCGGATACAGGTAGTCGCGGGCCTCGTTGAATTTCTTCGTAATATGGCCATTTACCACGATGTTGCCACCTTTATTGCCGTTTTCGAGCTGAATTTCGCTGCCCAGTTTCAGCAACTGCGCCCCCGGAACAGTTGGTTTCGTACCTTCGTAAATCACCAGATCGACCTTGCCGTTTTTGTCGAGGTCGTAGCTGCCAGGGCCCGGGAAGTACATGCCCTTAAACTGCTTCGTCAGCAGCTGGCCTTCTTTCCAGCGGATGAGGTCGTCCCAACGGAAAAAGTTTTCCATAACCAGTTCGATCCGGCGCTCCCGGCGGACTTCCAGAATGACGCCCTGATTGCTGCCTTTGACCTGCGTATACTGGCCCACCAGATACGGATCGGGCTGGGCATTGGCTTTGGCCAGATCCATGTTCGGCATGCCCACCCGGTCACGGATTGGTTTGATGGAGCGGTCGAGGTCGGCTTGGGTAAGCGTCCCCCGTTCGGCTTTGGCTTCGGCAAAGTTGAGCAGCACCTCCGCATACCGGAAGATCGGCATGTCGGTAATGTCCTTGTTGAACGTATCCCACTTCGGCGTTGAGACAAACTTAATCAGCTGGTAGCCGGTTACGGTCGCGCCGAATTCGGGCACGAGTGGCGTTGTTTCGCCGATCCGCGTG
The DNA here is from genome assembly GCF_001870735.1 of Arsenicibacter rosenii. Classification (GTDB taxonomy): domain Bacteria; phylum Bacteroidota; class Bacteroidia; order Cytophagales; family Spirosomataceae; genus Arsenicibacter; species Arsenicibacter rosenii. The sequence goes on from NZ_MORL01000006.1 coordinate 87,116, forward strand.
TAGCCCGGCGTGCGGATCGTCTGCGTCAGACGCGGGTCGCGGTTCTGCACTTCGTCGTAAAACTGCATGGTTTCGTAGCCCTTGATGTCGGTAAACCGCGAGCCATCGGCCATCAGGTAGCTGTTGACCAGTTTCTTTTCCAGGCCGGGCTTACCATACGAGGCGGTCATCGTATAATAATTCAGGTTGTGGTAGGTCTGGAGTTCATCGCTGAAATCGCGGGCCAGGATAATCTCATCGGGGATGGCGTTGTCCGACGAAAACAGTTTCAGGTAAGCCGTTGCCGGGGTGGCCTTATAGATGGTGTAGCCGCTGCTTTTCATCAGTTCATCGGAAGCTGCGATGGCATCGTCCAGAAACTTATCGGCGTTTGGCAGGCTGAACTCCGGATGGTATTTCCGGAACGTACCCTCATACAGCGCGATACGTGATTTCAGCGCCAGAGCCGTCCACTTCGTCACCGTATTCAGCTGGCGGGACGCATCGAGGTTGGCAATGGCGTAGTTGATGTCGGCCATGACCGAGTCCATCACCATCGTACGCGGGTCGCGGGCTTTGGTCAGCAAATCCTGGTCGTTGGTTTCGATCGGGCGGGAGTACCAGGGCACATCGCCGAACCGCTTCACCATCCCGAAGTAAAAATAAGCCCGGAAAAAGCGCGCCAGCCCGTTGTATTTCGCTACGGCCTTTGGGTCAGGGCACTTCTTTGAGTTTTCGAGAAAGTAATTGATGTTCCGGAGTGTTCCCCAGCTCCAGCCGCCGCCGCTGGTCGGTACTACGCGGGTGCCCTGAAGCTCATCGCGCAGGCTGTTTTTCACCACATTGTCTACGTCCTCGTTATACACGTCTTCGGCCGACGGCAGGGCGTTGTAAAATGAATTGGTGTATAACAGCAGGTCGTTTTCGGTTTTGAAAAACGTTTCCGGCGAGATGGCGTCCTGTGGCAGCAAATCCAGATTACACGATGCCAGGCAGAGCGTGAGGACGAAAAGACTGATTATTTTTTTCATGATCGTAACGTTGCGGGAAGGTTAGAAAGTCAGGTTTAAGCCGGCCGAGAACGTTTTCGAGAACGGATAGGTCCGGCCGTTGGTCCCGTCGCCATCGATTTGTTCAGGGTCAATGTATTTGGTACGTAGCGGCGTGTAGGTGAGCAGGTTTTCACCGCTGACATACACACGAAGGTGCGGAATCCGTACTTTTTTCGAGAGCCGCTCCGGCAGGGTGTAGCCGATAACCACGTTTTTCAGGCGCAGGTAGCCGACGTTCTGCATATACCGGTTGTTGACCGCGTTCAGGTCGCCGCCGCCATTGAGGGCCGTGTAGCCGCGCAGAATCGGGAAATACGCATCCGGGTTTTCGGGCGTCCAGACGTCATCGGCGAATTTCTCCGGAACAAACGAGTAGTACGGGCGGGAGTATGGACCCCAGAATTTGTCGGCGTTGTTGCCCGGGTACCAGCTCTTTTTCAGAATGCCCTGTGCCAGCAACGACAGGTCGAAACCGTTCCACGAACCGCCGAGGCTAATGCCGTAGCGGTAGCGGGCGCGGCTGTTGCCGATAATGCGGAGGTCGCCGTGGTCGTCGAGCGTATTGGCGCCCTGGTCAATCTTGCCGTTACCATCCAGATCAACGAATTTCAGGTCACCGGCCTGGATTTTGCTCCAGTCGCCGGGGGCGCTCAGCCGTTGTTTGTTCACCAGCGTCTGGTCAACAGGGTAGCTCTGGGCTTCCTCGTTGGTTTTGAAATAGCCGTCGATGGTATACCCCCAGATTTCGCCGATTACCTGACCCACATAGCGGTTTGACAGAATCTTGTTCGGGTTATCGAATTTGGTGATCACCGATTTAGAATCTGATACTACCAGCGCGGCATTGTACTGGAACGGTTTGTTAGCCAGTTTAAACTGATCGCGCCATGACAGGGCCAGCTCAAAGCCTTTGGTTTGCAGATCACCCGCGTTCTGAGTCGGTACCGACGCCCCGTAGACCGATGGCAGCACCTGCCCCGGCACCAGCATATCGGTTGTGTTGCGGATATAGGCATCGACGGACAGGTTCAGCCGGTTGGTCAGGAAAACGGCGTCCAGACCGAAGTTGGTGGTGGTGGCTTTTTCCCACGTCAGACCCGGCGAAATCGGGTTCGGGCTGTTCACATAGAACTGTTTCTGGCCACCATTGATCCAGCTCGACTGGGCAGTCGGAATGGTGGCGATATACGGGTAAAAGCTCGATGAGTTGGTATTCGACGGCAACTGGTTGCCCAGCGTACCATACGATGCCCGTAATTTCAGGTTATTAACCACGTTCCGCAACGGTGAGAAAAACGCCTCGTCGCTGATCCGCCAGCCCGCCGACACCGAGGGGAAGAACCCGTAGCGGCGGCCTTCGCCGAAGCGTGACGTACCGTCGTAGCGGCCATTGACTTCCAGCAGGTACTTGCCAAGGTAATCGTAGTTGACCCGGAAAAAGGCCCCGAACAGCGAGTACTGGTATGAATCACCGCCCGAAAGCTGTTCGCCGGTGCCCAGGTTCAGGTCGTTCAGGCTTTCTGAGAGCAGGTTCTTGCGGGCTCCGAACAGGCGCTGGTGTTTTTTGGTCTCGTAGTTAATACCGGCCGTCGCAGCGACATAGTGTTTGCCGAAGATGTGGTTATACGACGTAAATACGTTGGTCGACATGGTCGGGTCGAACCACATGGTTTTCTTCAGCTGATCGACGTTGTAGTTCGGCACCGTTGCCAGAATACCCGGCTGCACCGAATACTGGGCTACTGCTGAGCGGTACCAGTCATCGGCGATGTAGAACGAGTACGAGTGGTTGGCCACCAGATTCCAGTTCTTCATGAAATCAATCGTAACCGAGTTGATGGTTGTCAGCTCATGCACTTTCTTTTCGCCGCCGGCAACGCCTTTGAGCAGGTTGGCAAACAAGCCGTCGCCGATGGAGTAGTTGTTTTTCAGGGTATTGTACGTTGCCGTGCCGTCAGGGTTCAGCGGGGCATAGGCCGGTAAGGCGTGCACCGTAATGGCGACGAAGTTGGCATTGGCACCGCCTTCCAGTCCCGGATAGGCATATTTCGAGTCGAAATACTGGGTGTTGTTGCTCACCTTCAGCCACGGCGTCAGCTGGGCATTGATCTTGCTGCGCAGGGTATACGACTGGAATTTGTCGGTGTTGGTGCGCATGATGCCGTCTTTGCCGAAGTAGGAGCCCGACAAAAAGTAGTTGACCTTATCGGTGCCGCCCGACATGTTCAGGTTGTGCTGCTGCGATGGCTGCGACATGTTGAAAATCGTGTTCCACCAGTCGTAGTTGCCATAGTAGTTGTAAATATCCTTGCCGTTCACGTTTTTAACGACCACCCATGGCCGTGCCGGATTTTCGGTTTTGTCGTAGCGGCGGGCTTCCAGTTCCTTATAGTCTTCTTCCGAATAGCGGGTGTAGCTATTGCCGGTAGCGCGGATAAAGGCTTCGTCGTTGAGGCGGACCGATTCATAGCCGTTGGTCATAAACTTCGTGCTGACGGTCGGTGTCGACCAGCCGAAGTTGTTGGTGTACGTGACGCTGGTCTTGCCGTTTTTCGCCGTTTTAGTCGTAACCAGAATAACCCCGAACGCACCCCGCGCCCCGTAGATGGCCGAAGCAGCGGCGTCTTTCAGGACCGATACGGTTTCAACATCGGCCGGGTTGATGCGGTTAATGTCGCCCGGTACCCCGTCAATCAGCACGAGCGGCCCACCGCCGTTGATGGAGGTTTCGCCCCGGACGTTCAGGCTGCCGCCCTGCCCTGGCTGACCGGTGCTGAACGTAATGTTCAGGTTCGGGACCATGCCCTGCAAAATCTGCGACATATTGTTGACTGGCCGGTTTTCAAGATCTTTCGCCTGTACCTGCGAAACGGCACCCGTCAGGTTTACTTTTTTCTGTGTACCGTAGCCGACCACAACCACCTCGCTCAGGGCGCTGCTCGATTCCTTCATCGCAACGGTAATATTGCTCTGGCTGCTGCTCACCGGCATTTCCATAGGCTCGTAACCGATGAATGAAAACGTGAGGGTTACGGCCCCGCCTTCGGGAATGTTGATTGAAAAACTGCCGTCGGCACCTGTAGTGGTGCCGCGCGTTGTGCCTTTAATCACGATGCTGACGCCGGGTAGGGGGTGGTTGCTGGTATTGTCACGGACCACGCCCGTCACCGTACGCTGCGGCTGTTGCGGGGCCATAATCCGTGTGTTGAGTTGCAGCGACGGAAACGACAGCAGGCTGCTGTGGGCGTTCACTTTTTTGAGCACGATCTGCCCGTTTACTACTTCCCACGATACATCTATTGACCCGAACAACCGTTGCAGTACGCTCGACAGCCGCTCGTTACGGGCATTGATCGAAATGTGTTTGTCGGCACCGATGATGCGGGGGCTATACACAAACTGCACGTTGGCCGCTTTTTCCAGTTCCTGTAACACATTGCGGAGGGGTTCTCCCTCGGCCGAAATGGACACCGGCCGGTTAAGGAGTTCCTGGGCCGTGACCGGCAGCGCCCGGGTCAGACCGGTACTCAGCAAGAGGCTGAGCAGGAGTAAAAAAAAGTTTTTCATGTTGTTTAAGTAATTAATTGATAGAGGATTAAGTTGTAATTCGTTTTGTCTTACCCCATCCCAACCCTTCCCCTGACATCAGGGGAAGGGTTGGGATGGGGTAATCTTGTGCGTGATTAAGGACAGCCGGGGCCGCCGATGTAGACCTGCGTACCCTGCGTCTGGTGTCGGGCACCGATCGGAAGACAGATCATGTTGAGTTGTGCGTTCAGGGACAGGTTGGCGAGGTTAGCCGTGAGCGTGCAGTTGGCAAATGCTTCCCGATCGAAGACAATCGTAATACCGTATACGTCCTGTAATTCCCGGAATACCTCGGCCACCGGTGTGTCGTTGTAGACAAAATGCGTTTTAATCGCTTCGGGCCGCAGGACTACCGGCTGGTCGGCCAGGGCTTTTACAATCCGGTTGTCGGTGCGGTAGAACGTGGCTTTCTCGTTGGGCTTCAGCACCAGGTTCGAGGTTGAGGCATGGTCGTCGGTCTGGCGGAAAACGGCCACACGACCGGTCCGGACAACCACTTCGGCGGTGGGTTTACCGGTTCGGGCGATAATGGTGAAGCTGGTGCCCAATACTTTGGTTACCATGCCATTGGCAAAGACCATAAACGGCCGGTCAGGGTCTTTCTGTACATCGAAAAAGCCAACGCCTTCCAGCCGGACAACCCGCTGGCCGGCAGCAAACCGCGCCGGATATTGTACACGGCCGCCGGGCTGGAGGGTAATCCGGCTGCCATCGCTGAGGGCGAGGGTTATGGGTTTGTTACCCTGATTGGTTCTGTCAATAAGTGATGCCGGTTCTGTTTGGCTGATGGCGGCATTGTTGCCGGCCGGTCCGGTTTGCTGCCGGTAGCCGTACCAGCCGATACCGAGCAGCAGAAGTATTGCTGCTGCGGCAGCTATACGGTAATAGATACTGGTCAGTCGGCGGGCAGGCGCCGGGGCAATCTGCGCTGCCATTTGCTGCCAGTGCCGGTTTACGAAGGCGGTTTGCCCGGCCGTCGACAGGGCAGGAGCATTGTCGGCCTGCTGGTCCAGGGCGTCATACCAGGCATCAATAAATTGCTTTTCCTCGTCGGTAGCCGTTCCGTTCCGGTATTTGGCTAAAAGGGTCTGGAGTAAATGAGGGTCCATGCTTATCCGGTAGCAACCAGGGGTTTATCCCCGTTACTGCTGGCTAGACGGACAACTCAGTAAATACCCTAAGACGATTTATTAAGAATTTGTTAACGACTGAAAATAGTAGCGACAATAACGGCGGTAGCGTAGTCGTGCAGGTGAGTGCGGAGGAAGGTGAGCGAACGCGTCAGGTGGTATTCGATGGCTTTTTCAGAAACGCCGAGCCGCTCGGCAATCTCGCGGATAGAGAGTTGTTCAAATCGGCTCATGACAAATACTTCGCGCGTTTTATCGGGCAGATGCTGTAAGGCCTGATGTAGCGAATCCGTAAGCTGTTCATACTGAACCGCATCTGAAGTACAGGTGCTGTGTAAAGGAACCGCTTGTAGATAATGGCTGGCATATTGTTCGCCCTGTAGCTGATTACGGACATGGTCGATAATGCTGTTCTTTAGCGAAGTAGTCAGGTATGCACAGAGGTTGCTGATAAGCAGCGTGTTACGTTTTTGCCACAGTTTTAGAAATACCTCCTGCGTCAGATCGGCGGCAAGGGCTTCGTCGCGGAGTTTACGTTTGGCAATAAGGAAAAAATGGTACCAGTATCGTTCATACAACACCCGGAAAGCCTGATCGTCGTCCTGACGAAGCCGGGCAATCAGTTCGCTATCAAGTATCTGCTGATCGGCCATAACGATACAAAGTTGGTATTGTCAGCGCACGCGGCAAGTGAACGAAAGTTATCTTTTTGTAAATAAAAGAGATATTGTGTAGAAGAAAATTAACGATAAATACTACTTATGAAACAGTAGTGGTGGCACGACTTCAAGTCGTGCCACCACTAAACCCTTTGCTGCAATCCCCCTGCCCCCAGCTCTTTCATCATCACCCGTGCCGTCGACGGACATAGGCCGCTGAACTGCTGTGTCGCCGCAATGGCCGGTGGAACAGCCGTGCGGTCGACGGGCGAATAGCCCAGTTTGCTGAAATAGCCGTCGGCTGTAGTGGTAATCAGATAAAGCTGCTGAATCCCGGTCACGAGGGCATGTACCTCAATGGCATCGATCAGGCGCTTGCCAAGCTGCGCTTTCCGGTAGTCGGGTGTGATGGCCACCGAACGCAATAACCCTACGGAGTCATAGGGTTCCATACCGGCCGAACCGATTACGGTCTGCTGGTCGGTCAGCACAAAAAAATGGCCGGGGTCTTCCGGTAAGTCCTCGATTGGCAGGCCGACGGCCTGCAACAGCTGGCAGAGAGAGGCCCGGTCCGAAAACCGGGCTGGTCGTGGCATATACATGCAGTACTGGCGTTAGACAATCGTTTCGTTTACAAAGTTCTGCGCGTAGTTCCGGATCATGTCCCGTACCTCGCGGAAGACATTCATTACCTCTTCGGGCGTGCCGGTGGCTTTGGCAGGGTCCGGAAAGTTATGATGGAACAGCTCAGCCGTTGTCGGAAACCACGGACAGCGTTCTTTCGCGTTATCGCATACCGTGATCACATAATCAAACGGAATGTGCTGATATTCATCTACATGGTTTGACGTATGGCCTGAGATATCAATACCGGCCTCGGCCATAACGGCAATGGCTTTCGGGTTGACGCCGTGCGTTTCAACGCCCGCACTGTATACCTCAGCCCGGTCGCCGGCCATTTGCGCCAGAAAGCCATGCATCAGCTGGCTGCGGCAGGAGTTTCCCGTACAAAGAACCAGAATTCGTTTCATCGTCATTAACAACAACCACTACCCGGTGTACAACAATTTTCAGCAGATGTGCCGGCCAGGGATTCCAACTGCCGCTTCGGCTTCGGCGATTGTGCGGCACCCGATTGCGGGCCACCCGGTTTTTCGGCATATACTGTAATGCTTTGGATACCAGTGCCGGAATCCCGGAAGGCGGCAATCTCATCGGCCGAAAGATAATGCTGAAGGATGTCATCCGGCAAGTCAATGGCCTTTTCTTTTTGCAGGGACACGGCGGTAAAACCGGCTTCGTCGATCAGTCGCAGGTAATCGGCCCGCTGAATGGCTCCGGATACGCAGCCGGCATACATTTCGGCGGCCTGTTGCAGGTTGGCCGGTAAATCGCCGAGCAGAACAATGTCCGAAATACTGAAATGCCCGCCCGGCTTCAGTACGCGGAAAATTTCGGCAAAAACATTTTTCTTATTCGGCACCAGATTCAGTACGCAGTTGCTGACAATAACGTCGGCGACATTATCGCTCACCGGCATTTGCTCGATATCGCCCTGACGGAATTCGACGTTGTTGAACCCGCGTACTTCGGCATTGGTACGTGCCCGCTGAATCATCGCTTCGGTAAAATCAATGCCAATCACCTTGCCGGTCGGGCCGGTTTCGTGGCGGGCAACAAAGCAGTCATTGCCGGCACCGGAGCCCAGGTCAATTACGGTATCGCCTTCCTTAATCAGGGCAAATTTGGTGGGCAAGCCGCATCCGAGGGCCAGATCGGCATCGGCCACGTAGCCATCCAGCTGGGTGTAATCATCGGCCATGATCGGGACATCTGCCGGTGAGCAACAGCTTACCGGTCCTGATCCGCAGCAGGATGCCGCGTTTTGTTCCGCTGGTTGGCCTGCAATGGCTGTGTACTTTTCGCGTACAATAGCTTTGAGTTGTTCGTCAGTTTGCATAGTTTTAATCGGTTTATTGTAATAATACGATAGATATGGGTAAAAAAATTAACAGCAGTTGTTAGGGGTAAATGTGTCAAGCACAGACCCGAAGAGTTCCCGGGCTTCCTGCCAGACAGCTTCATTGATGCAATAGCACACCCGTGGGGGATTTATTTCGCCCTTGATAATGCCGATGCGTTTCAGCTCTTTCAGATGCTGCGAGACAGTTGCCTGCGCCAGCGGCAACTCATCGACCAGATCACCGCAGACGCACGCTTTTTTCTGTGCCAGCAACTGCAGAATGGCTACCCGCGCCGGATGCGCAAAGGCCTTGGCCAGCTCCGCTATCCGGTTATGCTCGTCGGTAAAAACTTCGGTTTTGGTGACGCCCATGCTGAATGATTGAGTTAATGATTGTGATCGCAATATTACGATAAAAGTAAAATATAAGTCAATAGTCCTTTCAAAATAAATTCCGTACAATTAATATGAAGCTATACAAAACCCGCCAAGGACTGGTAGTCGAGCATGATGGCCGGTTTCACCGTGCTCCTTCCGATGACTGGGATTACCTGGTTAATCAGGATGATCTGCATTCGTTTCTGTTAGAGGCCATTCCGTCGTCGGCCGAGTCAGATGAGTACGCCCACTGGGCAACGGAGGAGGTGCTGGCACCTATCGGACAGCAGGAAGTATGGGCCTCGGGAGTAACCTACCTGCGGAGCCGTGATGCCCGGATGGAAGAATCAAAAAAAGCCGGTGGCGGTAATTTCTACGACCGTGTCTACGACGCGGAGCGCCCTGAATTGTTTTTTAAATCGACGGCCTCGCGGGTGGTTGGCCCGAAAGGCCAGGTGCGTATCCGGAAAGATTCGGTGTGGGATGTGCCTGAGCCGGAACTGACGCTGTTTATCACCAGCTCGGGTAAAATTGTGGGGTATACCTGCGGGAACGACATGAGCTCACGGAGTATCGAAGGCGAAAACCCGTTGTATCTGCCACAAGCCAAGACCTACGACGGGAGTGCCGCACTGGGCCCTTGTCTCTACGTGCCGGCCGAACCGATTGCTCCGTCGACCGTCATCCGGCTGGAAATCAGTCGTGGTGGTGAGGTAGTCTTTGAAAATCAGATTGCGATAGATCAGATGAAGCGTAAACACGATGAGCTGGCGGGCTTCCTCTTCCGCGAGTGTTCATTCCCGAACGGCTGCTACCTGATGACCGGCACCGGCATCGTACCGCCCGACAGCTTCACCCTTGCCTCCGGCGACGTGGTCCGCATTTCAATTGAAGGCATCGGTACGCTGGAGAATACGGTAGCCTAATTAAATGGATAATGGGTAATGTAGAATGAACAATGTAAAATGGATAATGTACAATGAGCGCTGCGTAGCCATTATTCATTACCCATTACTCATTATCCATTATTCATTACCCATTATTCATTATTCATTCTTTTCAAGGAACCAGCAGGGCGTAAATCAGGTAGCTGATGAGCGTACCGATGGCGGCGATGAGCAAGCCGGCGAGGCGTTTGCGCTTCAGAAAGACCATCAGCACCAGACCCGTCAGGGAGACAACCGTCATCAGAATGGCGGAAATATCAATCACCAGCGACCATGAACTTCCTGTATCGCGGCCTTTGTGCAGGTCGTTGATCACGGCCACAAACCCCATCCGCGATTCGGTCAGTTCATACTCACCCGACTCGCGGTCGATAAACGAATCGGCCGTATAGCCGGGGCCCCGGAACGACAGGGAAATCTCCTGATCATCGATCCGGAAATCGCCAAGTGAGCCTTTAATGCCGTGCGTATTACGCAGAAATTCAACGATCTCCAGTTTGGCAATCTGGTTGGTATCCGGCGAATTAACCCACTTAGCGTCCAGTTTCCCTTTGTGCCCGACCGTGGTTACGTGCTCGCCGAACCACTCGGTATGGTTCAGTGTGAGTCCTGTTACCGCAAAGAACAGCAGAATCGCAAAGCTGATCATCGACAGGTAGATGTGCAGCCAGCGGGCGGCGGAGGCCAGTTGTCGTTTCCAGGCGGGTTGATGCGCGGCCTTCACACCGTCCTTATGGATTGCCTGTCTTTTTGTGGTAGTCCAGGGACGCGGCTGAAATTTCGACATTACCTTCCAGGGTTTCTTGTTTGGCTTTCGCATTGAAACTCATTTCCTTCCGCATGATCTGATAGGTGCCGTGTTCACGGGCCACTTCGATCACCACGGTATATTTGCCTGCTTTCACAAACTGGCCTTTATCATCCTTCCCATCCCATTTCAGGGTGTAGGCTCCCGGCGAGCGCGTCGCGCCGGCAATCGATGCCGGATCAAAGCCTTCCTGCTGCCGGGTGTTGTTATACCAGGATTTTAGTTCGTGCAGCCAGCGGGGCTTGTTATACCACAACGCAATATTACGGACCGGGTTCCGGTCTTCGTCTTCTACCCATACCGCTACAAACGGTCGGCGGAAGCGGCCTTCAAATTTAGCCAGCTCCAGGTTAATCGACAGTTCGTAGTCGGGGTTCCAGGGTTTGGCGGCGGATATACCCAGTACTTTGGCCGACATCAGCCGGTCGGACGCATCGGCAACCAGTACCGCCGTTGATTCGGGCATCGTTACGGCCAGATCGCTCCATTTTGCATTGCTCAGCTGCTTTCCGTCTTTGGTCACCAGCAGATAAGCGGCCTCAGGATAAGCGCGGGTCAGTTCTTCACGTTCACCAGCACTGGCTACGTTGAAAGCGGTCGACAAGGCTCCGGCCACCACCGCGTCCGGATGAACGACCGTTGCGCTGATCACCTCCGACGCCGGTTCGCCCGTGCGCGGGTCAACCACGTGAGAATACCAGTTGCCATCAATCTGTACTCCCCGCCGATAGTCTCCGCTGGTAGCTACGGCCTGATTCTGCACCGATAGCCGGGCCATTGGCGCGTCGTTTTCGGCACTGGCCCGCGGATTTACGACGGCAATCGGGGCGGCATGTTTACCCCGCACGATGATGTCGCCACCCGCGTTAACCACCACGGCATCAATGCCATCGACTGTCATGGCCGCCTCGCACGCCTTGTTGATAATATAACTTTTGGTAAAGGTGTTCAGCCGTAACGGAGCCGTGCTGACGCGGGTCGCCGTTCGGGAAGCTGGCTCCAGAAGCCAGTGAGTTTGGCCGGCCAGGTCAATGGCTTCTGCCTTTGCGGCTGCCGATGGCGTTTGTCCGTCAATGGCACCTTGTTGCCATAACTGGCTGATGGTTTGAGCTGATGCACTCAGAGCTCCGTTTGTCTGGCCGTGCCATTGGTCAAACAGCTGTAAAACCGAAAACAGATCTTCCGAAACCGGAATGGCCTCGTGTTGGGTAGCGGCCCACCGGCTGAATTCGCTTTGGGTGTCATAGCCGCTCAGAATCCCGGTAAGCCGGTTAATTTCCTGCATCGCTTTCTGTTCGGCCCGCCTGGCGCCGGCTTCCGAAGAAGCGATTAGCTTAAGATCGAGTGAGGTGCCTAAAACGTGGTCTGCGTGCGAGACGTACAAGCCCATTGTTGCGGCCTGTGCCACGCTGCCAATCGACAGCAGGGCACAGCCAGCCAGTACGGGAGTGGTTGGTTTCATGATAATTTCAGGGTTAATAATGCTGCTAACTGATCGTTAGGCCACATTAGGCCCCGAAACTTGCGGCCACTCCGCAATTTTTTACAAAATTATCAGGCGATAACACGGATACTGTCGCGAACGACGGCGACTTTTTCGCGTAGCCGGTCCATGTCAGTATCCATCACCGTTACGTGGCCCATCTTCCGGAACGGCTTCGTAATGGCCTTGCCATAGAAAAACGGAAAAACGCCCGACATGCCCAGCAACGTCTCCAGACCTTCGTATCTGGCCGGGCCGGTAAAGCCGTCTTCGCCCAGCAGATTCAGCATGGCCGAGGGCTGGTAAAAGTCTGTATCACCGAGCGGCAGATTCAGAATGGCCCGCCAGTGTTGCTCAAACTGCGAGGTCACGTTGGCGCGGATGGTATGATGGCCGCTGTTATGGGGGCGGGGAGCTACCTCATTGATCAACACTTTCCCGTCTTTATCGAGGAAGAGCTCAACGGCCAGCAGTCCGACGATACCAAAGGCTTCGGCGGTCTGACGGGCAATCTGCTGGGCCTGTTCGTTGACCTCCGCCGTAATTTCGGCCGGTGCGAACAGGTATTCGACAAGGTTGAGTTCGGGATGAAAGACCATTTCAACCGTCGGGAAGGTCTGCATCTCCCCATTGGCATTACGGGCTATGATGACAGCCAGTTCCTTCTCAAAATCAACAGCTTTTTCGAGGACGCCCGGCGCGTCGAAGGCCTTGTGGAGGTCAGCGGCAGAAGCAATGCGCTGCACCCCGCGACCGTCATAACCGTCGCGGCCAAGTTTATGGAATGCCGGCAGAAAATCAGCATACCCGGCGACATCGGCGCGGTTATCAGTCAGGATAAAATCAGCGGTTGGTAGGCCATGCTGACGGTAAAACGCTTTCTGGAGTCGTTTATCCTGAATAGTCCGGATGACAGCCGGTTGCGGATATACCTTTTTGCCTTCGCGCTCGAGCGCTTCCAGGGCTTCAACGTTTACTTTTTCGATTTCAATGGTCAATACATCGACCGACTGACCGAAGCGATACACGGTATCATAGTCGAGCAACGAGCCTACCGCAAATTGGGTTGCAAGGTGGCGGCAGGGGGCTTCCGGATCAGGATCGAGAATATGAACGCGTAGGTTCCAGTCGATGGAGGCTTGCAGGAGCATGAGGCCCAGCTGGCCACCGCCTAAAATGCCGATTGTTGGAGTCACTGGCTTAACGAAAATTGATATGCACCGCAAAAATACGCAGGACAAGCCGCTTTATCGTTATAGCATGGAAACACAGGGAGAGAGGAAAGGTGCGGATTACCACAGAGCCACATCAGAAAACATAGTTTTTATCTTCTTTGTGGTCTAATGTGACTATGCGGTAATTTAATTTAAGAAATTGAAAGTGAGTGGTTTATTGTTATGGCCTAGCGCAGGTGAGCGCGCAGAAACCACGCCATTTTTTCATGTTCTTCCATCAGGCCCGTAACGAAATCGCTGGTACCGAGGTCTCCGTAGTCGCCGGCAAAGGTATTGGCCAGCCCGCGCAGGTTCATAATGATGCTTTCGTGGTCGGTCAGTAACTCGGCAATAAACCCCTTGCTGCTGTTTTCGCTGCGGATTTCTTCTGTCAGGTGGGTCATTTTCAGGAAGTTGCTCAGTGAGGCCGGTGCATAGTGGCCAATTGCACGGATGCGCTCCGCAATATCATCAATGAACGTATCCAGTTGTTCGTACTGACTTTCAAAAAACTTGTGCTTGTCGTAAAAGTCAGGGCCTTCTACATTCCAGTGGGCATGACGGGTCTTTGTGTAAAGCACATATTCGTCAGCCAGCAATTTAGACAGCTCATGGGCAACCGCCTGCCGGTTGTTGTCGTTGATACCAATATTTACTTTCATGGTAGAGTGAATTGAGTGTTGGTAAGCTTATCGTTAGCATGGCGGCATACGCACCAGCCTGTTGATGAGGCAACGGTTTTTCAGGAAAAGGTGTTCGGTTTCGTACACATTTTGTTCGGAACCGAACATATTAAAGTTGCTTTGTTTTGCGTAATTAATTGATAGATAGGTGAATATAAAGGCGGTATGAAATTTGTCATAACGTTTACAACCTTTACAGCCCGTTAAGCATCCAAAATATATGCACGTTTCATTTCCAGTCATGGCAGAGTCACTTTTGGGTACCGCTTTTTACAAGACAGTGCTTTCCGTCCGGGAGTATGCCGCCGGTATATGGCAGGGTGTGTCGCAGGCCGGATCCGCAAAACAGGAGCAACCGATGACCAATTGTTTAACGGAGGTTGATCTTATGGTTTTATCGGGCCGGTTGCAGGATGTACTCGATCGCGAGTTGTTATACCTTAATCCGGAACTGACCCCGGAATGCTTAGCGGCCCACGCGCAAATGACAGTTTGCCAGCTGGCGGAGGTACTGATGCGCGGCATCTGTAAACCATTCGACCGGCTGTTGGCAGAATACCGGATAGAGGCTATGAAAGTGTTGCTGAAGAATCCGAAAATGGCGGAAATGAACTTGTTCCTGCTGGCGCATGAGTGCGGTTTTGCAAGCCGGAAGGCCTTTAAAAAAGCGTTTGTTGAGTATACCGGTCAGACGCTTGAGGCTTATAAAGAAAGCCTCGCCGGTTCGGGCAAGGCTCTCATACTCTAACATAACAGCAGGATTTATTTTTTCTCAATTCCTTCCAGCACCCGCCGGATGACGTTAGCCCGCTGCATATAATCCAGCGAACCGGCAATATCCTGATTGTCGATAATGGCTTTATACTGCTGTAGAAACTCAATGTAATCACCGAGGGCTTTTGATACATTTTGCCGGTTCTGATCGAAAATCGGTGCCCACATCTGCGGCGAGCTCTTTGCCAGACGTACGGTTGAGCTAAAACCCGTACTGGCCATCTCGAAAATCGTATTTTCGTCTTTTTCTTTCTCCAGAACCGTCAGGCCCAGCGCAAATGCACTCACGTGGCTCAGGTGCGAGACATAGGCCAGGTGCAGGTCGTGTTCTTTCGGGGTCATGTAGAAAATCTTCATCCCGATGTCGCGGAACAGCGCTTCGACCAGTTTAATGCTGTCGGGGGCACTTTTTTCGCGGTCGCAGATAATCAGGTTTTTGCCTGGTAACAGGTCGCGGAATGCGGCGCCCGGCCCCGAGTTTTCGGTGCCCGCCATCGGATGAGCAGCTACATACTGCGCGCGCTTCGGATGCTGATCGGCGGCATCGCAGATCAGTTCCTTGGTCGACCCCAGATCAGTCAGTGTAGCCCCTTCGGGCAGCAGATCGAGCAGCTTAGGGAGCATATCCGTGATGATATTTACCGGGGTGGCCAGCAATACCAGCGTGGATTTGGCAACGGCTTCTTCCAGTGGCAGGCACTCGTCAACAATGCCTTTGGCAATGGCCAGCTGGCCATGCACCGGCGAGGTGTCAACGCCGATGAAGTGCATTTTCGGGTATTTTTCGCGGACGGCCAGGGCAAACGATCCACCCAGTAAACCAATGCCTATGATCGAAACGTTCATACTTTCAGACGGTTAACGGCTTCCCAAATGCGTTCTTTGGGCATACAAAGCGAAATCCGGATGTACCGGTTGCCTTTGGGCCCGAAAATAAAGCCCGGTGCAATAAAAATGTGTTTCTGATACAGCAGATCATCGACCAGCTTTTCGGCCGACGGAACCGATTCCGGCAGTTTGGCCCAGATAAACATACCCTCCTGATCGGTGGCGTATGTACAGTGCAGCGCGTCCAGGAACGCATGCACGGCTTCCAGACGGCCGGCATACACCGCATTCCGTTCCGCGTGCCACTCGTCGGAGTTGCCCAGGGCTACGGCAGCAGCATCCATCATCGGTTTAAACATGCCCGAATCGACGTTGCTCTTGATGGTCAGCACGGCATCAATGTACGGTTTGTCGGCGGCTATCCAGCCGATCCGCCAACCCGCCATGTTGAACGACTTACTCATGGAGTTAAGTTCAATCGTTACTTCCCGCGCCCCGTCAACCGATAACAGGCTGATGGGAGCTTTCTGGTTCAGGACCAGACTATACGGGTTATCGTGGCAAAGCAGTACCTGATGGTCATGAGCAAACCGGACAAACCGCTCAAACAGTGTGCGCGAAGCCGGAGCGCCCGTAGGCATATGCGGGTAGTTGAGCCAGATGATTTTTGTCTTATCCGAAACGCGGGCCTCCAGGCTATCCCAGTCCGGTTGCCAGCCGCGTTGTTCGTCGAGCGGATATTCGTTAACAACGGCACCCACCATGCGGCTTACCGCGCGATAGGCAGGGTAACCTAGTTCGGGCACCAGCACTTCGTCGCCGTCGTTCAGAAACGTCATGGAAATGTGCGTGATCCCTTCTTTAGAGCCGATCAGGGGCAGGATTTCCGTTTCTGTCTCCAGGTCAACGCCATACGTATGTGCATAAAAACGGGCAATGGCCTGCCGTAAAGCGGGCGTTCCTTTATACGATTGATAGCCATGTGAGTCCGGACGATAGGCTGCATCAGCCAATGTCTGAAGGGTTTGCACTGACGGCATCATGTCAGGATTTCCAATGCCGATATTAATGACATCGTGGCCGGCGGCCAGGAGTTTGCGGACTTCGGCCAGTTTGACCGAGAAGTAGTATTCCTGCGTTTGTCCTGCGCGATGGGCAAGAGGGATAATCATGAAAACGAATGAATCAAATTAAGCAAATTGCACGTAAAAATTCCGCGTTGATGATGTATAACGAATTGGCAAAAGTACCACTTTTGTTGTTTCTTGCACTGATTAGTGCCCATAATCATTCCGTTCAACAAACATCTCCTATTACCGCAAGACATTATGACCCCGGCCTCTACCGACGAAAAGACCGATTTTAAACGCTCACTGGGTCTGCTCGACTCAACCCTGATTGTATCCGGCTCCATGATTGGGTCCGGTATTTTTATTGTCTCAGCCGACATGGCCCGTAACCTCGGTGCGTCCGGATGGCTGCTGCTTTTGTGGGTTTTAACCGGTATCATTACCGTAACGGCGGCGCTCAGCTACGGCGAACTGGCGGGGATGATGCCCAAGGCCGGCGGGCAGTACGTATACATCCAGCGGGCGTTCGGGCCTTTGTGGGGGTTTGTCTATGGCTGGACCGTTTTTATGGTTATTCAGACCGGAACGATTGCGGCGGTTGCGGTGGCCTTTGCCCGCTACACGGCGGTGTTTGTTCCGGCGTTTAATCCCCAGAACGTATTGTTTACCCTTGGGGCCATTAAGGTATCGCTGGGGCAGTTGTTTGCCATCAGTAGCCTGGTCTTGCTGACCTGGATCAACAGCCAGGGGATTCAGAGCGGCAAAATCATTCAGAACGTATTTACCTCGGCTAAACTGATTGCCCTGTTCGGGATTATCCTGTTGGGTATCGGGGTGGGTTTAGGCAAGGATACGTTGAGTGCCAACCTGCAGCATGCCTGGGAGGCCACCACCACATCGGCCGACGGGTCGGTGATGCCGCTGGCTGGCATGGCGCTGGTGCTGGCGTTCGGAACGTCGATGGTGGGGTCCTTGTTTTCGGCTGATGCCTGGAACAACGTGACATTTATTGCCGGCGAAATCAAGAATCCGCGCAAAAATATTCCGTTAGCCCTGTTTTTCGGTACGCTGATGGTCACCGTGATTTATACCCTGGCTAACGTCTCGTACTTGTCAATTCTGCCACTGAAGGGGTCACCGGTCGCTACAGACGTAATTGGCCGCGGGATTCAGTTTGCGGAGTTTGACCGGGTCGCTACGGCGGCGGCGCAGACCATTTTCGGGAATGTAGCGGTAGGCATTATGGCCGCCCTGATTATGGTCTCTACCTTTGGCTGCAATAACGGATTGATTCTGGCCGGAGCGCGGTTGTACTATGCCATGGCGCAGGATGGTCTGTTTCTGAAGCAAGCCTCGCACCTGAACCGCAATGCGGTTCCTGGCCGCGCCCTGTGGCTGCAATGCCTGTGGGCCTCGCTGCTTTGCTTATCGGGTACCTACGGCGATTTGCTGGATTACTGTACCTTTGCGTCGCTGGTGTTTTATATCGTGACCATTACGGGTATTTTTGTTCTCCGTCGTAAAGAACCCAATGCCGAGCGGCCCTACAAAGCTGTTGGGTACCCATTGGTGCCGGCTCTTTATATTGTTGCCGGTTTAACCATCTGCGGTATTCTGTTGTGGACAAAAACATTTAATACCGGTATGGGCTTACTGATCGCCGGATTAGGCATTCCGGTATATATCTGGACAAAGCGCAGTAATGCGTAAAAATAAATTTAACCCCTTAATGTGACTGGCACGGGGTTTGCGATTCTAAATAATACAATAGTACAAGTTACGGTGGGTAAAAAAAGAGCTGGCACATTGACCAGCTTATTTTTTTGCCTTTTTTTTAACAAATGCAATGCCCGTTTTGAGATAATAGCCTCAATATCAAATTTTTGTGTAATTGGTCTACATAAGAAAAGCCGTCTCTCAAAGACGGCTTTTTGTATATGGTTACGATGGATGAAAATCAAATACGGCAGATAAAAAAAGACACATTGGGGAGTTTTTTCCCCATATTGTAGAATTATGTGTACAAATCTACACAACTAATAGGAAATGTAATAGCAGTTAGAGATATTTTTTTTACTTTTCTTTGAAAAGATAAACTTGTATATATAATTATCTGATTTTTAGTTATTTATTAGGGTTATGTGTTATGTGAATAAGTACAGATATTCGTTTGTTGCAAAAAAAACATGTCTATAAAAGCCGGAAACATGCATACAAAAGAGCTGCTTAGCGCCCTCAGAACATAAATTCGGGGAACTGTGTACTTCTTTCCACACCTGCTTTTGTGGCTATAATACTCAATGTTTTTCAGGAACATTATCAACCATACGTATCTGTTTTGGTTTCGGTTTTATAAGCTTACTCAATGATGTATGAAAAACAGGAGCAGATATGTCTTATTACATAAACTGGTATCATTCGCGGTGCCGGGTGCAATTGTCTTGCTGCAGGCTTGTAACGGAGTCGGACCGGCCACAGGGTTATTCCGTAGTACGTCCCCACATGAACAATATGAACAATCGCTGAAATCAGCAAAGCTGGACCGGACAGCTTTGGGCATTGACTGGCTGGATGTTGCCCAACGGGCGCTGCGTGACTCGTTACAAATTTCGATTCCTTATCGGGAATCAGGGTATTTCGCGGCGGGAAGGCCCTTTGCGGTCGGCTACCGCCTCAATGCACAGCGAGGGGATAAACTCATTATCCGGGTTGATATCCAGGGGCAGAAAGAAGGACAGGTATTTATCGACGTCTTTGAACTGGATGACCGCGCTCCGGCGAATCGCCCGAATCTGGTCGTTTCGTCGAAGGCCGACACTAATCAACTGGAATGGGAGGTACGGCGGACGCGGATGCACCTGATCCGGATTCAGCCGGAGTTGTTGCGCAGTGGCCGGTATACGATTGCCATAAGCCGTGAGCCCCTGCTGAGCTTTCCGGTTCAGGGCCGAACCAGCCGGCAAATCAGCAGCTTTTTCGGCGCCTCCCGCGACGGCGGCCAGCGCCGGCACGAAGGGGTAGACATTTTTGCGCCGCGCGGCACCCCCGCCCTGGCCGTTACAGATGGTATTATCTCGCGGGTGGGTGTCAACGAACTGGGCGGGAATATTGTGTTTCTGTCGGATAACGCCCGGAATCAGCGGCTATACTATGCTCATCTCGACCGCTGGCATGTCACAGACGGGCAGCGCGTATCCACAGGGGATACGGTCGGGTTTGTCGGTAATACCGGCAATGCGCGTACTACAGGCCCACACCTTCATTTCGGTATTTATTCGGGTGGAGAAGGAGCGGTCGATCCGCTGCCGTTTATCCGGCTGGGGTCTGGCCCTGCCCGTCAGCCGTTACTGGCTGCAGGCCGGTTAGGTGACTCGGTCAGGGTAGCGGTAAACCAGGCCTTTCTGCGGAATGCACCCCATGGAGACGGGCTCATTGTCCGCAGCCTGCCTAAAACAGCGGCGCTGACTATTCTGGGCGGAACAGCAGACTGGCTCCGGGTAGCGTTGCCGGATGGAATCACTGGGTACCTGAGCAATAATGCGGTAGAAACGGCTGCCCGTAGCCTGCGGCAGCTAACACTGAACAAACCGACCGATCTGGTTGAATCCGCTGTTCCTTCGGCCGCCGTGGTAGACAGATTACCGGCCGGCGCTGTAGTGGATGTGTTGGGGGCATTTAACGGATACCAGCTTATCCGGCAGCGGAACCGGATGGTTGGCTGGATAAGGCTCTGATTAGCCCATATCGATCACCGCAACCGTGAGGTTGTCGTGGCGGCCACCCTGCGCAATGCCAATGTGGTTGATGTGTTCGGTAAGCTCATCGGCGATACGAGCCGGAATCTTGGGTTGAGTGAGCCGGGCCAGTAGTTCCGGTTCCGGCATAATGCCCGATACCCCGTCCGTACAGAGCACAAAGCGGTCGCCGGGTCGCCAGGTTGATTCATGCAGGTCAATATCGACTTCCGCATCCACGCCCAGGGCACGTAGAATGATATTGGATTCGGGGGAGAGGCGGGCTTCCTCTTCGGTCATCTGGCCCATTAATACCCGTTCAAAAACAGCTGAGTGATCAAACGTCCGGAATAAAATCTGTTGATTACGAAGATGATAAATCCGGCTGTCGCCGACATGGGCAATATAGACGGCCTCTTTGTTAACCAGCAGAACCGTCGCCGTAGTCCCCATACCGTGGAGGTGGGTTTTTAACCGGCTGATCTGAAAAATAGCCTGATTCGCGGTCTCGACGGCAGCCACAATGGCGAGTGCCGGTGTATCATGCGCACTGGTCTTCAGATCGCGTATGATCAGGTTCACGGCGGTCTCGGCCGCCCGTTTGCCACCGGCCGCTCCTCCCATGCCGTCGCACACGGTCACGACGAAACCATAGGGGGTCATACCGGAACCGTAACTGTCCTGGTTTTCCCTACGACCGCCGATATTCGTTTGTGCCGCAAACTGGTAGCTGAACATAGTCAGGCAAGCAAGTTACTTTAAGGTGGAAATAAGGCCTAAAATACAACTCGGAGGCGAAAAACAAATGGGTTCCTTTATTTATCCACCGAAAGCTTAGCCGATTCCGGCGGATTATTCCAGCCATCGCTGGTATCACGGGCGGGTTTATCCGGTAAGGGAAACAGTAACTGCTCCTGTAACCGTTGCAGGCTGTCCTGTTTTCGGGAGAGTTCAAACTGCAGACTCTTCACTTCGTCCTGATAGCGTTGTTCGCGCAAATAGCTGATCCATAGCAACCCCGCCAGACCCAGCAACAGCAAGCCTAATGCTGCAAGGAGTGAGTACATGAAGGGACGTTTGGTCGGTATTGCCATGAATAGTTGTTGATAATCAGCCTCAAAAAAACAAAACCTGAGACGAAATAAAAACCCCGGCTCGCCAGAGTCGGGGTTTTTATCAATTTTCCGGCTTAAAAGTTAGCGAGCAGCTCCGTAATCCTGTCCCGCGCTTTCAGGGAAGTTTTTCATTATGCTGGCTACGGTTTCCCGGAAAGCCGTATCGCGTTCGCGTTCTTTTTTGGTATTCAGCTGACCTTTTGCCCAGCCCTGCCAGATGATGTCATTCGTACGGGCATCATAGACATTAATGACAACGCGGTTCTCTTCGTAGTTACGGGTATATACCTGATTGTTTGGCATTCCCCAGCCCCAACCCCAGTAGGGACTCCATGTATTGTTTGACTGTACCTGCTGGCGGTCCCGTGAGTCGGTAAAGAACCGGACAACGAGGTCCGCTTCACCATCCTGCACCGGCTTATAGCCACGGCCTTTCAACGACTGGTCGAGCGCGTCGGCAATACGGCGCTGGTTCAGGTTGCTGCCCACAATCGGGTCGGCATTGCGTTGACGATCTGCTTCAATCCGGTATGTAGCGAACTGACGGACATTGACCTTCGGGTCGTAGTCGTATTGTACGGTGATGGCTGGAGAACAAGCCGCCATCATGCCCGCAATGAATAAACTGGAAATTATGGCTTTGACTTTCATTGTATCGGATCGCAAAAGCGACAGTATCTAGTGGTTAAATCAATCAAATAACGCTTAAAACCCAACTCATCGTATATGCTATCTGAATAACCTTTGCGGGGTGGGTTTGGTTCCTCAAAATTACAGCATCCGCAAGGGGAATGCAATGCTTTAACGTATTTTTAATTACCTGTAAATCAGTGAATTGTAAAGAAATTTTAATCCATTCTCAAGAGGCTGTATCTTTGCCGGATACCAAGTGACATGTTATGGCCAAAAAGCCTAAATTTTACGTTGTCTGGCGGGGCCGGCAAAGCGGTGTGTATGACAGCTGGGACGACTGCAGACAACAGGTAGAAGGATTTGACGGAGCGTTGTACAAATCGTTCGATTCGAAAGCCGTGGCGCAGAAAGCATTTTCTGAAAAACCGCACCTCCATATCGGTGCCGGTACAACAAAAGGGGCCGCGGCAGCTGCCAGCTTACCGGCTTTTGCCGGCAAGCCCATCGAAGACAGTATGGTCGTTGATGCGGCCTGGAATACAGCCTCCGGCGACATGGAGTACCAGGGCATCTATCTGGCCACCAAACAGTATATTTTCCGGATGGGACCCTATGCCGACGGGACTAACAACATCGGCGAGTTTCTGGCCATTGTTCACGCTCTGGCGTTGCTGCATCAGAAGAAAAGCAATATACCCGTATACTCCGATTCGAGAACGGCTATCAGCTGGGTCAAAAAAAAGAAGGCAAACACAAAGCTTGACCCGACGCCCCACAATGCGGTGTTGTTTGAGCTCATTGACCGCGCCGAGCGCTGGCTGGCTACCCATGCCTATGCCAATCCGGTCCTGAAGTGGGAAACCGATTACTGGGGCGAAAACCCGGCAGATTTCGGACGAAAATAACCCGCATAACGCAGTACATCGTGTTGATGGCCCCGGTCGACACCCACTGGTAGCCGAATTACAAATAATCACGTTGATCTGTTAATTTTTTGCGTTTTTTGAATTAAAACAAGCAAAAACGGTAAAAAACAACGACATATTTGGCATTTTGACAGGAAAGGTCTACAACTTACGTTTGCTTTTTTTGTACTTTTGCGCCCTAATTAACTGAGTGTGCGATTAAATGAGCCATTGCACTGTGCGTAAGTCAGTTAGTTGCTCATTTGTCGGTCACCCAATCATACTTCGCAATGCTCCGTACACATACCTGTGGCGAACTACGCCTTGAACACGTAAATACCGATGTAATTTTGACGGGTTGGGTTCAAACCATCCGCGATAAAGGAGGCGTTCTCTGGATTGACCTCCGCGACCGTTATGGCATTACGCAGCTTATTCTGGATGAGGGCGTGGCTAATACAACCGCTATTCCTTCGGCAGATTTGTTTTCGGTAGCCCGTTCACTAGGACGTGAATATGTGGTAAAAGCTACCGGAACGGTCATTGAGCGTAAATCCAAGAACCCGAATATCCAGACTGGTGATATCGAAATCCGGCTCAGTAACCTGGAGATACTGAACCCGGCAAAACTGCCGCCTTTCCTGATTGAAGATGAAACCGACGGCGGCGACGACCTGCGGATGAAATACCGTTACCTCGACCTGCGCCGGAACAGCGTCCGTAAAAACCTGGAACTACGCCATAAAATGGCGCAGCAAACCCGGACTTATATGGACGGACAAGGCTTCATTGAAGTCGAAACACCGGTACTGATTAAGTCTACGCCGGAAGGGGCCCGTGACTTTGTGGTGCCTAGCCGCATGAACCCGGGCGAGTTCTATGCCCTGCCCCAGTCGCCGCAGACGTTTAAGCAACTGCTGATGGTGTCGGGTTTTGACCGGTATTATCAGATTGTAAAATGCTTCCGTGATGAGGACTTACGGGCCGACCGTCAGCCGGAATTTACGCAGATCGACTGCGAAATGTCGTTCATTGAGCAGGAAGATATCCTGAACATGTTCGAAGGGCTGGTACGTCACCTGTTTAAAACGGTAAAAGGCATCGACATGGCCGAAGTACCACGGATGACGTATGCCGACGCGATGCGTTTCTATGGTTCCGACAAGCCGGACACCCGTTTCGGAATGCGTTTTGTGGAGCTGAAAGGCACGTTCGATACCGTTGACCTGACATCGGGCAAAAACTTCGCCGTGTTCGACAGCGCCGAACTGGTAGTGGGTATCAATGCCAAAGGGTGCGCCGGTTATACCCGGAAGCAGGTCGATGAACTGACCGAGTGGGTGAAACGCCCGCAGATTGGTGCCAAAGGCCTGATCTACGTTCGGTATAACGAAGATGGCAGCCTGAAATCATCAGTTGATAAATTCTATTCTGAAGAAGAGCTGAAGCACTGGGTAGCCCGCTTTAAGAGCGAAGGCGAAAACTTCGAGCCCGGTGACCTGATGCTGATTATTTCCGGAGAAACCGGCAAGGCCCGCAAACAACTGAACGAGCTGCGTCTGGAAATGGGTAGCCGCCTCGGCCTGCGCAAGGCAGATGAATTCAAGGCGCTGTGGGTACTTGATTTCCCGCTGCTGGAGTGGGGCGAAGAAGAGGGCCGCTGGTTTGCCATGCACCACCCGTTCACCTCGCCGAAGCCGGAAGATATTGCCCTGATCGACACTGATCCGGGTCAGGTACGGGCCAATGCCTACGATATGGTTATCAACGGAACCGAAGTCGGTGGGGGCTCAAT
This sequence comes from Arsenicibacter rosenii, assembly GCF_001870735.1. Classification (GTDB taxonomy): domain Bacteria; phylum Bacteroidota; class Bacteroidia; order Cytophagales; family Spirosomataceae; genus Arsenicibacter; species Arsenicibacter rosenii. The sequence continues at coordinate 111,854 of NZ_MORL01000006.1, forward strand.
CCGGATTTTCCAGCGCGATCTGCAGGCGCGGATGTTTGATCTGCTGGGCTTCTCGCCCGAAGAAGCAAAAGCACAGTTTGGCTTCCTGATGGATGCCTTTGAATTCGGAGCGCCGCCACACGGTGGTATCGCTTTTGGTTTCGACCGGCTGTGTTCGATCTTCGGCGGGGCTGATTCGATTCGTGACTTCATTGCGTTTCCGAAAAATAACTCGGGCCGCGATGTGATGATCGATTCGCCGTCGACAATTGCTGACAAGCAACTGGATGAACTGAAAATTAAGACCGTGGTCTAAACCGGTCCGGATACAAAAAAGGCAGGGCGGCTCACCGGATGGTGGGCCGTTTTTGTTTATTTCGCAGACTAACACTACCCGAAACCATGACCTTCCGAAACGCTGTTTCCGCCGACATTGATGCCATTGCCGGGCTACATAGCCGTAGCTGGCAGCAAACCTACCGGGGTATTTTCTCCGACGATTTTCTGGATAACCGTGTTCTTGCCGACCGGCTGGCCGTCTGGACAAGCCGGCTGGTGAACCCCAACGAAAATCAGTGGGTGCTGGTGGCCGGAGAAAAGGATAAGCTGCAGGGATTCATCTGTGTATATGGAAAGGATGATCCGGTCTACGGCAGCCTGGTCGACAATCTGCACGTGAGCGAAGAAGCGCGCGGAACAGGGCTAGGCAGAACGTTGCTTCAGCGCGCCGCGCAATGGATGTACGAAACGTATGGCACCCGCCATATGTATCTCTGGGTATATGCCGATAACATCCGGGCGCGGGAGGTATACCGGCATCTGGGCGGGCAGGAGGTAGAGCAGGTCATGCACGAAAACCTCGACGGAACCGTGAGTCCGGCCCTGCGCTGCTATTGGGACGACACAACGTCGTTGGCTGGCATTTTAAGCTGAAATAGGGCTACCGGTGATTTTTAACGTTACATTTGACGGCGGCGTGACGACTTCACGCCCGTTAACGTATTTAGTTGATCAGTATGTCAGGAATGAACGAAACCGACATCCGGGATGTCCCGGCAATTATTGCCGCGATTGATGCACAATCGCAGGCGATAGGCTTTAATCAAAAGTCAGATGATTTATCGGGAGCACTGCTACAGGTGCTGGCGGCCTGTAAGCCGGGTGGTCGGTTTCTGGAACTGGGCACGGGTGCAGGCCGGGCCACCGCCTGGCTGTTGCAGGGAATGAGTGCGGATGCGGACCTGATTTCGGTGGAGTTTGATGCCGGCCTGATTGGTATTGCCCGTACCTTGCTGGGGCACGACTCGCGGCTGACGTTACTGGAAGAGCGGGGTGAGGCGGTATTAACCCGGCTGGAACCGTCGGCGTTTGATATGGTTTTTGCGGACACCTGGCCGGGAAAATACAATCATCTGGAAGAAGCGCTTCAACTGGTAAAAACCGGTGGTTTTTATGTGATTGACGATATGCTGCCACAGCCCAACTGGCCGGAAGGCCATGCGCAGAAGGTACAGAACCTGATCGAAACGCTCGAAAACGATCTGCGCTTTAAACGCCTTAAAATGAACTGGGCGTCGGGTGTAATCATCCTGGTACGTGTGGCGTAAATACATTCTGAAACAGAAAAGCCAGGCAATCTGCCTGGCTTTTCTGTTTCAGAACTATTGTCCTTTAATGATTTTGACCGTTTTAACCTGCTGTTGGTTTCGGGCCCGAAGCAGATAAAGCCCGGCAGGTTTCGTCAGCCGTAGCGTGACCGGTTCGTCGTCTGACGGATTATTAACCAGCAGCTCCGTCAACGTTTGCCCTTGCAGATCGAGCAGCTCAACGGTGAGCGGCAATCCGGCCGATCCGGCAATACGCGCCGAAACGGCGGGCTGCGTCGTCGGGTTTTCCAGCACCCGTATCGTCAGACCGGTTGATGGTTCTATGACGGCCTCCCTGGCCGAACCGCAGGCCTGACGGAAGTTGAAGGTCCGGCTAACGATGTTGCCATCTTGCTGGGCATTTAAGATAACATAGTTGTTGTTCGGGTCAGCGACGACCGCTGCTTCAATCGTCTGAACCGGATTCGTTGTCCAGCCGGTCACGCCGACAGCCATGTACTTAATGGTGGTACCTGTGCCTCCGGTTGTGCGGAAAGTTAGCTGTCTGGTACTGCAATTATAAAGCGGATCAATAAGGGTAAATACCGATGGAGCCGATGACACTACCGAAATGACAAATGAAATATTGGCAGACAAACCGTATGGGTCATAGGCTGTAATGCTGACATTGTAGTTGGCGGTATACATTGGCGTACCACTAATAATCCGCGTCTGGAAATTAAAAGATAGCCCGTACGGCATGCCGACCACTAAATAATACAAAGACTGATCATCAATAAATGCCGGTACCGTATAGCTGAATGCCTGGCCGACCAGTGCGGTCAGGTTAGGTACAGCCGGGGCAACCGGTAGCTGGTTCTGACCATTAGCAATGCAGTATTGCCGGATATTAAATTCAGCATTCGTTACGATATTGCTCTGTCGGGCTCTGATCAATATGGTATTGGAGTTAGGATCGTTCCGGACACCGGCTTCAACTACCTGATTCGGGTTGGTTGTCCAGCCGGTTACGCCAATGGCCATGTATTCAATGGTTGTCCCGTCACCGCCGGCCGTATTGAACTTAATGGCACCGGTCTGACAATTATAAGTTGGGGCAATTACCGAAAGAGACGGTGGGGTGTAGGCAAACACGGTCAGATTGAACAGGGCCCTGGTACTTAACCCGTCTGCGTCTGTTGCAACGATTGTGACAGATGAGACGCCTGTAGCGGATGGAACGCCGCTGATTAGCCTGGTATTCAGAGAAATGCCGTTTGGCAAGCCCAGAGCCTGATAGGTAACGGGTTGTGAATCGGTGAATTCAGGGAAAAGATACGTAAAAAACTGGCCAAGTGTAGCGCTCTGGTTAGTGAGTGTCGGGGCAACAGGGCCGGAGTTGGGGGTTTTGTCTTTACAATACGTCCGGATGTCGAACGTCCGGCTCAGGCTAGTATTACCCTGACGGGCGAAGATAACCAGCGGAGCAAGGTTAGGGTCATTGACTAAACCGGCATCCAGCGTAAATGTTGTTGCGGTTGTCCAGTTTGTAACACCAACCGACATAAACTGAACCGGTTCCGTATTACCCCCGGTATACTGAAAAACGAATTGCCGGGTAAGGCAGTTGTAGGAAGGCTCAAGCAACACCAGTGGCCCTTGCGGAATAACGGATAATGTAAAAACAACGCTGGTTGACAGATTGGCCGTATTCGTGGCTGTAACAGTAACCGAAGACGTACCGACTATTGCCGGCGTACCGGAAATCACCCGCGTGGTTGCATTATAGGTCAGCCCTGCCGGTAACCCGGCCATACTGTAAGTAAGCGGATAGGTGTCAGTAAACGACGGAATGGTTTTGGCGAACGGAAAACCAACCGTAAGTGTCTGGCTGCTGATACCACCGGCGGGGGCAGTCGGTGCCGGAACAGAGGCGGCAAAGACTTTCGTGAACCGGATCGGATACGGTTGTCCGACATTGACTGTAAACGTAATGGTAAGCGAGCTGGCAACGCCTGTAGCGACCAGACTGGCGGTATTGCCGGTGCCTGCACTTACGGAGATGGAGTTGGCCGGGGAAACCGACCATGAAACAATACTGTTATCATTGACATTGAGTGCAAAGGTGCCGGTTCCGGTAAATGCCGAAGGGCCGCTTACGGCGGCTTTGACACTGTTAGTGGTCTGGGCTCCGCTGCCAAGCGGATCCAGCCAGTCTGCTAAACGGGACTCAACGGCGCCCCCCCCTGCCCACGAGGTATAAAGCCTGCCATAATAATCGGCAAGCAGGGAAGACGGCGCCCCACAATACGATGGCCCGCCGTGTAATTGCCCGATAATACGTTTGTTTGCATCAAAAAGCGGAGACCCGGAGGAGCCGCCTTCCGTTACGCCCAGACTTCCCCACGGTACTGTCAGGTGATCATTACCAGTCGTATTGCCATAGCCGGAAATCTGGGTATCGGCACTGGCGAATGAAATCTTTTTGACATCTCCCTGTGGATGGTGAATGGAAAACGCATTACTGGTGTTGGCATTGGCTTTATTCCAGCCCAGATAAGTGGTATTTACATCGGTCGGAATCTGCTGATAAATTTCCATCAGTGCGAAGTCTGACTGATTGTAGGCCGCCCGCAGTGCGCTTCCATTCAGTGTCACAACTTCATTATCTTCCTGGGAAGGGTTACAGGTGGGGCTCTGATAGTTGAAACGGATCAGCCAGTTCTGTGCCTGACCGATTTCGGCACTGTTAAGGGTCCCGTCATTGTAGCCCGTTCGTACCCCATTGACATACGTCCCGATATCAATGCAGTGGAACGCCGTCAGCATAAAAGACCGGAAGCTTTGACGGGTTGTATTGACCATAGAGCCGGTACAGAGACGGGTGGCCTGATCAAGAAGGATCATGACAACACCATCGCCTTCGTTTTGCAGATTGGGGTAGCAGGTCATGTTCAGCTCACAGGAAGCGGAACTGCCGAATACCTTGTCCATGCTTTTATCCGGGAAAAGATTCCGATAGCCATGGACAACGCCGGACAGATGCAAATCGCTGCTTTCGGCTGCCGACAGCGGTTCCCGCAGTTCAATAATCAACTGCGAACCGGCGATGATATCGGTCCAGTACTGGTTATTGGCCGGATTCTGCGCACTGGTAATCGGGCCGATGACCATTGTTTGGCCCGGATTGTAGATGTACAGGCTGGCTCCGTCGATCAGGTGAAAGCGGTCGAACAGCAGGTTGAGCGAATACGCTCCCTCTGAATAGATTTGATAGGAATAGAGCCGGTTGCCGCCGCTTTCAGAACGCTGCCCTTCGGTCGTAATGGTTACGTCGGCGTCCCGTTTAGTCCCGAATCGGAAAGGAACCCCCATTTTTGTGGCAGCTTCATCTTCGGCCATAAGCTGATCCACCGCAATGGCTGGTAATACCAGCATCGGACTTCCCTGATTGCCGCCGATTCCTGACTTGTCGAAGGAAATTCCGGAAGCCGAGCGGCGGGTTAATACCTGAGCGTTCAGGCTGGCGGGTATGACCAGCAACGCTGTGGTAATCAATAAGAAATAGTTACGTAGTCGATTAATCATGCACCTCAGTCAACAAAAATATCTACGAAATTACGCCTTTTTTTTGAGGCTTTTGTGTTAAATAAGAAAAGGAACTGCTTATTGATTACAGATGAAAACATGGCTTTAAATCTGTATACGCTGACATTCGATTATGTTACATAAAACACGGGGGATTGCTTTAAGCTATATACGTTATCGGGAGACGTCGATCATTGCCAGGGTTTATACCGAGGCGTTTGGTCTTCAGAGTTACGTGGTCAATAATGTACGTTCGGCCAAAAGCAAAACCAATAAGATTGCCTTGTTTCAGCCGATGACCTTACTGGACATGGTTGTTTATTACAAAGACGACCGCGACCTGAACCGGCTCTCGGAAATTAAGACGCTGCATCCCCTGCAAAGTATCCCGTTTGATATCGCAAAATCCGGCATTGCCCTTTTTTTGACCGAAATGCTGACGAAAAGCCTGAAGGAAGAGTCGGGAAACCCGATGCTTTTTCAGTTTTTGCTGGAGTCAATTCTTTTGCTGGAACATCTGGAAACGGGTTATGAAAACTTTCACCTTGCGTTTCTGGCAAAACTGTCGGCTTATCTGGGTTTCGGCGCCGAAAATGCCCGTGAGTTTGAACAGCAGCTCCGCGAACATTCCTACCCGTTTCTACCCAATGCCGAAACCGAACTGGCGCTGAACACCTTACTCCGCCGTCCGGTTGGTACCGCTGTCCGGCTGTCGCGCGCTGATCGCCTGAATCTGCTGGAAGCTCTGGTGGCCTATTACCGTATCCATGTGGATGCTATGGGCGAGATTAAGTCGCTGGCGGTATTACACGAAGTCATGAGCTGACGGAGATTTTTGTAAGATATTGGCATAAAGTAGCTATTCGCGATAGCTTTTGGCTAATTTTGCAGGCCTTATTTCATACGAAACAACCTGATGATGAACGCTCCTTTTGAAGCCATGCCATCCCGCCGGCAGGAACAGTTGCTCGCCTTTGATCGTCTGCTGACAATCATGGACGAACTGCGTGAACAATGCCCGTGGGATAAAAAGCAGACCATGGCCAGCCTCCGTCACCTGACAATCGAAGAAACCTACGAACTGTCAGATGCCATTCTGGACAATGATCTGCCCGAAATCCGGAAGGAACTGGGCGATATTTTGCTGCATATAGTTTTTTATGCCCGCATCGCGTCGGAAACCGATACGTTTGATATAGCCGATGTTCTGAACGGAATCTGTGAAAAACTGATTTCGCGCCATCCGCATATCTACGGGGATGTCAAAGCGGATACCGAAGAACAGGTAAAGCAGAACTGGGAGCAGCTGAAGCTGAAGGAAGGCAATAAATCAGTGTTGTCGGGTGTGCCGGGTTCGCTGCCTGCGCTGGTGAAAGCCATGCGGATTCAGGAAAAAGCACGCGGTGCCGGGTTCGACTGGGAAGAGAAAGAACAGGTCTGGGAAAAAGTAGAGGAGGAGCTTCAGGAGTTTAAGGCAGAGTTTAACGTATCAGCCGGGCAGGCCATCGATAAGGAAAAGGCAGAGGGTGAGTTTGGCGACCTGTTGTTTTCGCTTGTTAACTATGCCCGCTTTATCGACATCAATCCGGAAACGGCGCTGGAACAGACCAATAAAAAGTTTATCCGGCGTTTTCAGTACCTGGAAGAACAGGCAAAGCTTGCCGGTAAGGCCCTGAAAGACATGACCCTTGCGGAAATGGATGTGTACTGGGAAGAAGCAAAACGAAAATAAACAGCCTGACACTACCTCACTGATTACACGACCATGCGAATTGCCTTTCTAACTGATCTGCACATTGCCGGTGCCGGTGAAACACCTTACGGCGTTGATGTGCGCCGGAACTTCCTGAATGCGCTGGCCTACGTTAAAGATCTTCATCCGAATGTGCTCGTACTCGGCGGCGACATTTGTTATAACGTTGGCGACGAAGCCATCTATCAATGGGTAAACGAGCAGATCACGGATATGCCCTTTCCCGTGTATGTGATTCCCGGTAACCACGACGATACGGTAATGCTGTGCGAGCATATGCGGTTTAAACACCACCTGCAGAACGGCGAGTTGTATTATGCTTTACCGCTCGAGGGCTATCCGGGATTATTTCTGGATACGTCGAAAGGCGAAATGTCAGAAACGCAATGGAACTGGTTCAAAGAGCATTTAGAGGCACTGCGGGATAGTAACGTGCTGGTATTCATGCATCATCCGCCGGTAAGGGCGCACGTTGAATTCATGGATGCCAAATACCCCTTCCGGCAGTCGGAGCGTTTTCTGGAGCTGATTAAGGACTTACCCTGCCACGTAACGGCACTATGCGGGCACTATCATGTTGAGAAATGGGTGCAGCGGGGAAACCTGACCGTACTGGTTACGCCATCGCTGTATTTCCAGATGAAACAAAACACAGAAGAGATCGTGATTGACCATTACCGGCCTGCTATCCGGGAATTTGTCTTTGATTCAGACGGTCTGTACAGCACCGTACATTACCTGGAATCGGGGAAATAAACCGTGCAGTCTGCGATATACAAAACGCCGCCGGAGCACAGGCTCCGGCGGCGTTTTGTATATCGGGACATTAGCGGGCCGAATAATTCGGCGCTTCTTTCTGAATCTGTATGTCGTGCGGGTGGCTTTCGCGGACACCGGCCGACGTGATCTTAACAAATTTAGCCTCCTGCAGCGCAGGAACAGACGCCGCACCGCAGTAGCCCATACCGGCTTTCAGACCACCTACCAACTGGTAGATGATTTCGGAGACACGGCCTTTGAACGGAACGCGACCTACGATACCTTCCGGCACCAGCTTTTTGATATCGTCTTCGGCATCCTGGAAATACCGGTCTTTCGAGCCCTCTTCCATGGCCTCAACCGAGCCCATACCGCGGTAGGTTTTAAAACGGCGGCCTTCATAGAGGACCACTTCGCCCGGTGCTTCTTCTGTACCGGCCAGCAGAGAGCCTACCATGACCGTACTGGCACCACCGGCAATGGCTTTGGTGATGTCGCCGGAGAACCGGATACCACCATCAGCAATCACCGGAACGTCTGTGCCCTGAAGTGCCTTCGCCGCTTCGTAAACGGCTGTCAGCTGCGGCATACCGATACCGGCAATAATCCGTGTAGTACAGATACTGCCCGGACCAACCCCAACTTTAACGGCATCGGCACCGGCGTCGGCAAGGGCTTTGGCCCCTTCGCCAGTGGCTACGTTACCGGCAATGACGTTCAGCGTCGGGAACGTAGCTTTGATGTTCCGGACGGCGTCCAGTACACCCTTCGAGTGACCATGGGCCGTATCAACGCTGATCACGTCGACACCGGCTTTTACGAGGGCTTCGATCCGGCGGATCAGGTCAGGCGTTACCCCGACGGCAGCGCCTACGCGTAACCGGCCGAGTTCGTCCTTGCAGGCGTTCGGATAGTTTTTCTTTTTCAGAATATCCTTATACGTAATCAGTCCGACCAGATGATGCTGGTCGTCAACGATAGGCAGTTTTTCAATTTTAAACTGTTGCAGAATACTTTCGGCCTCATCGAGGGTCAGGCCGATACGGGCCGTAATGAGGTTTTGGCTGGTCATGATATCCGTAACCGGCCGCGACAGTTCTGTCTGGAAACGGAGGTCACGGTTAGTCAGGATACCGATCAGTTTGTTGGAAGCGTCTACAACCGGAATGCCGCCGATTTTAAAGTCACGCATGATGCGGTGCGCGTCGGCCAGCGTGGCTCCTTCGGTAAGCGTAACGGGGTCAATGATCATCCCACTCTCGTACCGCTTCACTTTCCGGACTTGTTCGGCCTGGGCCTCCACCGACATATTCTTGTGGATAATCCCGATACCACCCGTTTGCGCCATAGCAATGGCCAGCTCATACTCGGTCACCGTGTCCATTGCCGCCGAAATAAGCGGAATGTTCAGCCGGATGTGGCGGGTAAGTTGCGTGTCGGTTTTTGTATCGCGGGGAAGAACCTCCGAATAGGCAGGCAGGAGCAGTACGTCGTCGTAGGTGAGAGCCTCGTAGAGAAACTTGGCGGAGTCTAAGCTCATGGCAAATAACTGGTTGTCTTATTTGCCAGGCAAAGCTACGAAAAATCCCTGAATCCCGGTGTGGTTCACAAAATATTAATATATATAAGCCTCAAAAACATGGTTATGTACAACAAAACCGTTCTTAAAACCGGTTTTATCATCGGCTGGCTACGTAAGCCGACGGATGTGTTACCGATTTTTTAAGCACGTACTGCGCCATGACGGGGAAGTGATCTGATACGGTAATATCCGAAATGGTCTGGCAGGATGTTACATACCAGTCGGCGCTGAAAAACTGCTGATCGATCCGGACGCAGTAGGGATGGCGGTTGAGGGTGAAGCCCATGCCTTTGCCGGCAACTTCAAAAGCGTTGCTGAAACGTTTGCTCAGCTGCCCGTACGAATAGCTGAACGGGGTTTCGTTGAAATCGCCGCAAATGATAACCGGATACCGGCTGCCGGCTACAAAGGCTTCAACCTCCTGAATCTGTTCGTCGCGTTTCTCAAAGCCTTCCCGGAGGCGGTCAAATGTATCATAAAGCGCCTCAGCGGCGGCCATCATCTTTCCGTCGCTGAGGGCCTCAAAAACGGTGTTGACCCGGACACCCATCGACCAGAGGTGCACGTTGACCACCCGGACGGTATCCCGGCCATAGACAATGTCAGCGCAGAGGTACCCGTTGATATTCGGACCTCCGGCGCGGTTCCAGATCCGGCCGTACTGATTAATAATCGGGTATTGCGAAAAGAGCGCCAGCCCGACTTCCCGGTTATTGTCAAAACAAGTCAGTTTCGCCATCTGGTCGGCATATTGCTGCTCGATCCGGCGGTTAGGGGTATATTCCTGAAAACAGGCGATATCGGCTTTCAGTGCCTTGAGCGTGGCCGCCGATGTGTGGTCGTCGCCAAACGATTCGCTGTTGAAACTGAGTACGTTCAGTTTTTTGGCTGACGTCAGTTCCTGCGCGGGTGTACCCAGCCCGCCAATTAAACGTTTGACCACGGGCAAGCTGCAAAGTACCCAGATAAGGCCCGCCGTTGCGATGATATGCTGGCCTTTACGCCACAGATACAGACAGGTAATGAAGCCGGCAATAATGGCCACCGGGAGTGTCATCATGACAAAGCCGGTCAGCCAATGGCCGACAATAGGGGAGTAGCAGAACGCCATCGTCAGAAACAGATAACCCAGCATGGCATAGGCTTTCGGGAACTGACGGTATTGATTTAGTATGAGTTTTCCGGCCCGGATGGCATAAGCTACCAGCATGTGATACTGTTCACTGAGGGCAGGGCGGGGTGTCTGTGTGGCTTTCATAGGCTGGCTCCTGTTTATTTGACCTCGAAGCTACCAGTGCCGATCCGGAAGCCTTCGGCGTATAGTTCGATGGTGTACTTGCCTGATTTATAGCTTGTGTCCTTACGGTACAGGACATCGACCTTCTGGTCATTGTTTTCGTAGTAAACGGGTTGGCGGATGCTGTAGCCGATTTCACGGCCTTCGTAGAAAAGGACACCGCCGACACCGGTTTCGCTTAATACGGCTCCGTTGCTGTCCATGATCCGGACAAAAATATCTTTCGTGTTCTGGGCAGTTAACGGGTTGGCCGGCAAGGTAAAGGAGATTTTCAGGCGATCGATGCGCGACGCTTTATAACTGCCGCCGCTGCGTTCGCGGCCCCCCGACGAAACGGCGGCAACCTGCACCTCTACCGCTTTCAGGGCTGACCCTAAATTGACTTTACGCTTCAGGTCATCGTTCTGGGCTGAGTAGCTGGCAACGGTTTGGCTGAGCGCTTCTTTCTCGGTTTTGAGTCCCGCGTTTTCATTGATAACGTGCTGCTTTTCGGCTTCCAGTTCTTTCGCACGACTCAACAGCGTTCCGTTTTCAGCCCGGAGCTGCCGTATATCATCGTCTTTGGTCGTCAGGTAGTTTTCGTATTCCCTGATTTTGAACTGATAATTCTGGGCGGAGAAACTGAAATCGTATTTTAATTTCTTTTTATCGTTTTCGAGCTGCTGGCGGATCTTGCGTAGCTCCGTTACATTACCACCCAACTGCCGGACCTGTGTGATTTTGGTATCCAGCTCACGGGCGATGGAATCAAGCTTTGCTTCGGTCTCCGCCAGTTGTTCTACTTTGTTGGTGAGCGATTTCTGGAGTTCAAGTGTTTCATTCTGAGCGCCTAAGTATAAATAGCCCATCAGCGTAAAAATGCCGATAAGCACCCCGATGGTTATTTTAAAGATAATCTGGTGGTTAGTAGTCGCCTGCATATTCATGTTTCTCCTATCGAGTTACAAATGAACTGACAGAAACTTAAGCACGACTTAAACTGACTTTAAAATTACCTTAAAATGGCCTTTAATGCCGGAAAAGAAGCGTAAAGCGGGTGCCTTCTTCTGTAGAGTCTACCGAAATTGCTCCCTTATGCAGGTCTACAATCTGAGCCACAATGGCTAAGCCAACGCCATGACCCTTAGTGGCTTGTGCGGTTGCATCGCTCCGGTAAAAGGGTTGAAAAATGTGAGGCAGGTCACGCTGCGGAATCGGATTGCCGCGATTGAATACGGATACGGTAAGTCCGCCGGCATTAGCTGAAAAGTGTATTCTGGCCGTTTTATCGGTCGAAAATTTACAGGCGTTATCCAGCAGGTTCATGAAAAGAACCTTAAGTGCGGCTTCGTTACCATGGATTAACAGCTCATCTTCATTATCCGGGAATTCATCAAAATGGAGGTCTATCTGATACTCATTACGCCATTTCCGGACCTGTGCCTTGGCTTCCCACAGCAGTTCATCGAGCCGGATCGCGGCAAAAGGCAGTTGCCTGCCATCGGCAACGGTATTGGCCAGTGCCAGCAGGGTATTGGTCAGCTGCGTTAACGAACGCGTGTCGTCCTGCAACAGGCGCAGACTATTTTCATAGACTTCGGGCGTTCGCTTCTGCATCAGCGTTACGTCGATCTGTGCGTAAAGGCGTGCGAGTGGGTTTTTCAACTCGTGCGATACGTTGGCGATAAACATTTTCTGGGTCAGAAGGGCCTGTTCAATGCGGTCGAGTAACTGGTTGAATGTGGCGACCAGCACCCCGATCTCGTCGGATTTATTGGGGTGATCTACCCGTTTTCCGACATTGGCCGGAAAAATGGTTTTTACCTGCTGCACAATACCTGACATCGGTGCCAGAGCGCGGCCGGCAAAGAACCAGCCGGAAATACTGAGCAACAAAATCCCGGCCAGGACCATGACAATCAGAATCTTACGCAAGTCTTCGAGGGCCTCGCGTCCGTTCTGGTCAATGCCGCTGACAATCACCCAGCTATTGCCTTTGCTGTTCGACAGGTACAGGCCCAGAATCTGATAGTCGCCGAAATGAATATAGGCCGTTTGGGCTGCTTTCCGGAGGCGCGGGATAAACTGCTCGTGGAAGGTGGCATTGGCCGGATTGGTCGTAAACACCACTTTGTTCAGTTGTTCGCTGTAGACCGAAATGTTTTCATTGATAAGCGGTTCCTTGTTCGACAGGTCGACGAGCCGCATGACCGTGGTATCGGCCGTCTGCAAATCAAACAGGAGCGTGGTGGTCGTAATGGCGCGGTCCTGTAGCCGTTTAAAAAAGCGTTTCTGGAGGTATAGCTTACTGAAAAAATAGACGCCCAATGAGAAAAACAGCAGAATACCCGTTACCAGCACAACAAACTGATAGGTGAGGCGAGTGCGGATGTTAATCATGGTTATGCGTTGAGTTTTAAGACATACCCCATGCCGATCTGTGTGTGCAACAGCTTGGTATCGAAATCTTTGTCGATTTTTTTGCGCAGAAAGTTAATGTATACTTCGATCACGTTGGTACCTGTATCGAAGGTTATATCCCATAGCTTTTCGGCCAGTTCGACTTTGGACAGCACCCGTCCCTGATGGCGCATAAAATACTCAAGCAACGAGAATTCTTTGGCCGTCAGTGTAATGTCTTTACCGGCCCGAACCACGGTTTTGGTGTCTAAATTCAGTTCCAGATCGGCGAACCGCAGCGTATTGGCCTGCTGAACCAGTCCGCCCGAACGCCGGGTCAGCGCCCGGACGCGGGCCATCAGTTCTCTGAACTCAAAAGGCTTCACCAGGTAGTCGTCGGCACCGGCGTCGAGTCCGGTGATTTTGTCGTCGGTAGTACCCAGGGCCGTCAGCAGCAGAATAGGGGTATCGATATGAGCCTCACGGAGTTTCCGGCAGAGTTCCAGCCCGTTGATGCCCGGCAGAATAATGTCAGAGATAATCAGGGCATAGGGCGACCGCGTGGCCAGCTGAAAGCCAATGGTGCCGTCATACGCAATGTCGACCTCCCATTGATGCTCCTCCAAACCCTGCCGGATGAGCTGCACCATGCGCACTTCATCTTCAATGACCAGTATTTTCATCAGCAACGGCAGTTTGTGCGCTGTCAACCGGTTAGCTATGAAGCACTAAAGCCGGTGCGTGATCGCATCGGCCGGTGTTTCTGGCAGCGCTGGTCTGGCTTAATCGTCGGGATTAAGCGCTTAAATTTTACGTTTCAACTCAAAATGCTGACCCAGATACAGGCGGCGCACTTCGGGGTCACTTGCCAGTTCTTCGGCAGAGCCCTGTTTCAGAATCCGGCCCTCAAACAGCAGGTAGGCCCGGTCGGTAATCGACAGGGTTTCGTTTACGTTGTGGTCGGTGATCAGGATACCGATGTTCCGGTGTTTTAACCGGGCAACAATACTCTGGATATCTTCAACCGCAATCGGATCGACCCCCGCAAACGGTTCATCGAGCAGGATAAATTTAGGGTCAACGGCCAGTGCCCTGGCAATCTCTGTCCGCCGGCGTTCCCCGCCCGACAGCACTTTTCCCTTGTTTTTCCGGACATGGTTCAGGCTGAATTCATCGAGCAGCTCCTGTACTTTTGCCTTGCGCCCGGCTTTAGGCGAGTTCGTCATTTCCAGCACGGCAAGGATGTTTTCCTCGACCGTCAGATCCCGGAACACCGATGCTTCCTGCGCCAGATAGCCAACCCCCAGCCGGGCACGCTTGTACATGGGCAGGGAGGTAATATCCTGATCGTCAATGTATACTTTGCCGCTGTTGGGCTTGATCAGGCCCGTAGCCATATAAAACGATGTGGTTTTACCGGCGCCGTTCGGCCCGAGCAAGCCAACGATTTCGCCCTGTCCGACCTGGTACGAGACATTGTTGTTGACCAGACGGGCTCCGTATTTTTTTATCAGATTTTCGGTTCGGAGTATCATTCAGCTTTTGTTGTTATCACGAAGCGTATCGTAGTATTGGGTTGGGCAAATTACCATATCAATGGATACGGACCTCGTATACAAACGTTTCTTAATCTTTTTTAACGATAAACGTTTTATTCCTGCAAAGATGCACTCTTTCACGCAGTCGGGCAGACATTTTATTGTCAAATTACCTTATTATCGTCCGGAATGAACGTCATTATAACTCCGCTACCCGAATGTCTTTCAACATCAGCTGCAAGGTTGTGTTCCCGTTGTAGGTATTCTCATCGAGCTGATAACAGATCGAGAACGGTTGCTGCGATGACAGTTCCGGAGCATAATGGGCCATCCCGAATCCTACCGCCGTGTAGGTATTATCAGAACCCTTTTGGCGCAGAATCAGTTTCAGGTGTTTTTCCTTCATGATAATCGGCTGCTGAGCCAGATACACCGCTTCCGTCGTGAATACCGGCTGGAGATTCTGCGGCCCGAAAGGTGCCATCTGTTTCAGAATCCGGTAAAACTTACCATCAATCTGGTCAAGATCAATGGTCAGGTCAATCTTGATCATAGGCGTCAACATTTCCTCATCAATACGTTGGGCCACTACCTCTTCAAACCGTTTCTGAAACGCAGGAAGGTTCTCTTCCGACAGGGTCAGACCGGCCGCAAAGGTGTGTCCGCCAAACTGTTCGAGCAAATCAGCACACTCCTCAATGGCTTCGTACACATCAAATCCCGGCACCGACCGCGCCGACCCCGCCAGTTTATTGTGCGACTGGGTAAGGATAATGGTCGGGCGATGGAAATGCTCGATACACCGCGACGCCACAATGCCAATAACGCCCTTGTGCCAGGTGGCATCGTATAAGACCGTACTTTTGGCATGGACCAGCTCCTCATTGCCGCGAATCATGGCCAGTGCCTGTTCGGTCATGCTGGAATCGTATTGGCGGCGGCTGTTGTTATTCTCGTTGATCTCAAAAGCCGCCTGTTCGGCTTCTTCGTCGGTTTCGGCCAGCAGCAGCTGAACCGCCGCCCTGGCGTGCTTGATCCGTCCGGCAGCATTAATCCGCGGGCCGATGCCGAAGACTACACTATTGATATCCAGCTCACGGTTCAGACCGGCAATCTTAATGAGGGCTTTCAGGCCCGGGCGGCTGGTTTTGTTCAATACTTTCAGTCCATAGTAGGCCAATACGCGATTTTCGCCCGTGATCGGCACAATGTCGGCCGCAATACTAACCGCCAGCAGGTCTAAAAAATTATATAAGTCCCCGACCGGAATGTTCTGAAAAATGCAGTAAGCTTGTAAGAGTTTAAAGCCGACACCACAACCCGTCAGTTCGTTATACGGGTAAGAACAATCGTCGCGCTTGGGGTCCAGCACCGCCGCCGCATCGGGCAGTTCGTCGCCGGGACGGTGGTGGTCGCAAATGATGAAATCAATGCCGAGTGCACGGGCTTCGGCCACGCGGTCAACCGATTTGATGCCGCAGTCCAGGGCAACGATCAGGGAGAAGTCATGGTCGGCAGCCCATTGTACACCCGCCTGCGAAATGCCGTATCCTTCCTTGTAGCGGTCAGGAATGTAGAAGTCGGTATTGGCGTAGAAGGTGCGCAGAAAGCCGTAAAAAAGCGCTACCGAAGTGGTGCCGTCGACATCGTAGTCGCCGTAGACCAGAATTTTCTCCTGCCGGAGAATGGCCATAGTCAGCCGCTGCACCGCGCGGTCCATGTCTTGCATCAGAAACGGATCGTGCAGATGGCTGATGTCGGGCCGGAAAAAAAGCCGGGCCTCATCAAACGAACAGACGCCCCGCTGTACCAGCAGTCCGGCCAGAATCGGACTGATACCGAGCGTCTGAACCAGATGTTGGATAAACGACTGTTGTTCCGGGGTATCAGGAAGCGGACTTTTTATCCAGCGCTTGCGCCTGGGTTCTGGCTGTGCAATCATAATTGTAAATTAATATCGTTTTTAAATAAACCGTCTCGCCGTATGCTTTTTTTTCAATTACTGGCCTGCTATGTCAGTCTCTCCGGACCCCCGGTTCAGGCACCCGCAAAAAGTAGCTTAACTGTCGATGTACACAATATCAAAGAGCTGTCCGGAAATATCAGTGTGGCTGTGTTTAAGCCCTGTGAGAAATTTCCCGACTGTAAGCCTGTTGATGGAAAACGTATTGACGTCAAAAAAAATCGCATACAGGTTTCATTTGATGTGGAGCCCGGCGAATATGCCGTTGCGGTCTATCACGACGTCAACGACAATGGGAAGTTAGACAAAAAACTGTTCGGAATCCCTAAAGAGCCTTACGGCTTCAGTAATAACTACCGGCCGCTGGTTTCGGCGCCGTCCTTCAAAGACTGCCGGATTTCGGTTGGGACGGGCGATACGGCCATTTCGATCAAACTGCTGTAAACTTTTTTGAGTTTCACTGTGGTTCCGGACGGTCTTTGCACCGGAACCGAACGGATTAGTGACGGGTTTCCATTGCCTAAGTTGACGGCATAACCGCCCGCAAATCCGTCCGGAATTAGCTACCTTGCCAGTCTATTGAGCGGCCGCCGTCCGGTAATTGAGCGGAAATGTTGCCTCATAAGCAGCACGGCAACTTATAAATTCAGCATAGATGAAGACAAAACGTTGGCTATGGATATTGGTGTTGACGGGCCTGATGGCTGCCTGTATCCCTGACTTTATTTTACGGGATCCCGATTGGGTGGTGCTGAAAAAGGGGGCCCATGAGCCATTTCCCCGCCGGAAAGAAGGGACGCTGATTAAGCCACGCTTATTATTTGCTACGGTTACCTTCGACAGTTCCTGTATTTATACCCTCGACGGCGGCAATCAGCAGGATTGGAACAAGCTCATTGGCTTTGGTTTTGTCGGGTCGAAAAATCAGAGCATTTACAAGCCGCCGCATCGCGTTGATGGCGTACGGATCGGCTGGCGCTGGAATCCGGCCACGCAACGGATCGAGCTCGGGTCGTATGTATACAAGGCCGGTGTCCTGCAAACGAAGATGCTGAAAGCGGTAAAGATTAACGAACCGGTTGATGTAAGCATCAAAGTTGATTACAACCGGAAAGTCTACAACGTGATGGATCTGGAAGAAATTACCTACGATCACGACAAGTCAATTGTTATGCGTACCGGTGTTTATTTCGGCGGTCAGGAGGTTGCTCCGCACGACATGCGCATCCGGATTTCGGAGTAAACGTTTACCCCGCTAACTATTTTTTTGCGGTTTTTCTTGACTTAGCCATAAAAATCCAGCTTACTTTGTGAATCAAAGTACTTTTGTGCTTATGCAGATACTCACACTACTTCCCCCGCGCATACTGAGACCGATTGTGATCACACCCGTATCGGGCAGGGGTTTGCGCGCGCTCCTGATTATGACCATCATCGGATTAGGGCTGGTGACCATGCGGGGCGTACTGACACATAACTGGTGGTTTTTTTACATGTTGTGCTGGAATGGAGCCCTGGCCTGGTTTCCGCTGGGTGTTATACTGGTATTGCGGGATCTGCTGGCTTCCCGTGCCCTGCGTTCGTGGATGGCCGGGCCGTTTCTGCTGCTTTGGCTGGTTTTTCTGCCAAATGCGCCATACATCATTACGGATCTGTTTCATATTCAGCATATTCAGTCGCCGTTACTCTGGTTTGATACCATGACAATCTTTCTGTTTGCCGTAACGGGGCTGCTGACAGGATTATACTCAACCCTGCTGGTACACCGGCTGGTTGTTCAGCGTGCCGGCACGTTACTGACCTGGCTCTGTATGCTGGGGTGTCAGGTATTGTCGGGCTTCGGTATTTATCTGGGCCGCTGGATCCGGCTAAACAGCTGGGATTTGCTGACTACGCCGGCTATGCTGGCCAGGGCGGTTTATGAAGCCCTGCACAACACCCTGAGTCTGAAGCTGACGATCATTTACGGGCTGGTGCTGGCCGGTCTGTACATTGCGTTTTATCTCTTCAGTGAAGACGAAACCCGCAAAAAGGTTAAGCAGGCCTGACGTAACCGCCTGACCTGCCGTATGATTAATCTGTTGAAAGTGGTTCGCAGTTTCCGGTTTGCCGGAGCCGGTATCCTGGCCCTGTTTCGCTACGAGAACAATGCCCGGGTGCATCTGCTGGCCGCCTCCGGCGTGGTGGCCGTAAGCTTCTGGCTGCAACTGAACCGCATCGAATGGGCGATTATTCTGACACAAATCGGATTGGTATGGGCCGCCGAAGGTGTCAATACAGCCATCGAAAAACTATGTGATCTGGTATCACCCGGCTATCACCCGCAGGTAAAAGCCATCAAGGATTTGTCGGCCGGCGCCGTGCTGCTTGTGGTTTTGGTTGCGGTGGTGGTAGGGAGCCTCTTAATCGGAATGAAACTGTATACCCGTTTCCAGCTATTTTTTTCTTAAATCATGTACGAGACCCGCGAACATCTACAGACCTTAACCGAAATCCGCAGCCTGATGGAGCGCTCATCGAAATTTTTGTCGTTGAGTGGTTTGTCCGGCGTTTTTGCCGGCGTGGTAGCCCTGATGGGTGCTGCTGCCGTATACTGGCGGCTGGATTTGCATTATACGGCGTATACTTCCTACGACGGAACACAGATCCTGTTTTCCGATGCCAAACAGGATATTGTCCGTTTCCTGATGCTGGACGGGTTCATTGTTTTGCTGGTAGCCCTGATCGGCGGCTCCCTGTTTACGATCCGGAAAGCACGCAAACAGGGAATGAGTATCTGGAATACAACATCTAAACGCCTGTTGCAGGCTTTGTTTACACCCTTACTGGCAGGGGGCGTGTTTTGTCTCGGGCTGATTCACCACGACCTGATCTGGCTGGTCTTTCCGGCTACCCTGGTGTTCTATGGTCTTGCCCTGCTGAGTGCCAGCCGGTATACCGTCCGGGATTTGCATTATCTCGGGATCTGCGAAATTGTACTGGGCTTGCTGAGTTTGTTTCTAACAGGGTATAGCCTGCTGACCTGGGCCTTCGGATTCGGCGTTCTGCATATTGTTTACGGGATGGTTATGTACTTTAAATACGATGCTAAACCAGAAAACGAAACCGGAGTAATTTGATTCAGAATGCCGGTTTTTTGTACTTTTGACAGATGAAAGATTTGCTTGCACAGTTTAACAAAGCCTTTGAAAGCAAAGCACGGTTGAGTATCATGTCGGTATTGCTGGTGAATGAGTCGCTGAGTTTCAACGCGCTCAAAGAACTGCTGCAACTGACAGACGGCAACCTTGCCACGCATTTGCGGGCGCTCGAGGAGGCAGGCTATCTTCTGATTTCCAAGCAGTTTGTTGGCCGGAAACCCAACACCACCTACACTGCCACGGAAGCGGGCCGCCAGGCATTTGCTGATCACCTGAACAGCCTTGAGTCCTTTATCAAAGGGCTGGGATAAGGCTGGCCATAAAACGCCCCCGCATGGCAGGCCCCAAAAGGTCGTGTCAGCTTAATTCGTCGCTTTTTCAATTACGTACTTCCTGCCACCCCGGCTTTCTGTGTCTGCGTGGCTAAATTTTTTCTCATTTAACTTTGAAATACAAAGTACTTTGTGAAATCAAATGTTGAGCTGATTGATAAACCGTGCATTCACTCGCAGGCCCCTGTACAAACCATTCCGGATGCGCCGCAACCGGAGATTTTCGGGAAACGCACAGCCTGGCTGCGCCCCTTTGACCAGGCATCGTTCCGGGGCGGGGTTGCGCTGCTGATCACGTCGTTGCTGATTACGGTCGTCATGAACTGGCAGGAAGACAGCCTGGCGCACAATTTCAGGGAAATTGCCTTTATGGTGCAGTATGGAATGACGGTTGTTTTCAGCGTTCATTTGCTTTGGCAAGGGCATGTGCGTCTGCGGGAGCTTCCGGCAGAGAGCCGGCCTGTGCGCTGGCTGGGCCTGCTGCTCTGGCTGATCAGCGCCTTTGCATTGAACCGGCTAATGGTTGTTTTTCAGGCCTCAACGCTCTGGTTACAGGTGATGCTGGTTGTCTCAGGGGGAGCCATGGTCGCTCATACGTGGCAGGAGCAGATGCCCGTCCGGATGCAGCAGGTGTTGTATCTGGTACTGGCCGGATGCTGGTGGCTTTTTGTCTACGCCGCCTTTTACCTGACAGAACTGTATCTGGTCAGCTTACCTGGGATACTGGTATTCGGGGTCACGTTTCACACGTTTGTGCCGCTGCTGATTGCCTGGGTCATCGGGAAGCGGTTATGGATTGACTATGAAGCTCAGGAGCACCTGCGGCCGGCAGTCCGGATCGGGCTGGTGCTGCCCGTTCTGATTGTTTGGGGCTTTTTAGCCATGTGGGGCAGACAGACAGAGCGGCTTGAGGGGGCGAAAACGGCATTGGTCATGCGGCAGACCGAAGACCTGCCCGAATGGCTGAGGCAGAGCAGGCCAATATCCTCTCGCCGGTGTCTAGTCTGATTGTGCTGGAAACAGAGCAGGACTACAACCGGTTTGGCATCAAACGGGATCAAACGGGACTCGACAACGCTACTCTGAAAAACGAAGGGGCCGTACCTGAACCCCACGAATGGGCCTTGCTGATTGCCTGCCTGTTGTGTGTATTTCTTGTCCGTCGCCTGACCATACCATGATAACGTTTGATCTGACAACCATCCTCGCCCTGGTGCTGTTCGTTTTGGGGTTACGGACGCACTGGTGGCCGAGGTTGCTAACGCTTCTGCTCCTGTCGCCTGCCTTGCTGTATGTGCTGACGGTTTTTGGCTTCGACATCCGGTTACAGCTGAGTCATTGGGCCGGTGGATTGCTGCAATTAGCCGGGTTTGATGTCCAGGTTACGGGAAACGTCCTGATCCGCGGATCGGGGTCAGGGCATCCTGTCGCCATGTCGGTTGATCCTGCCTGTGCGGGACTGCACATGACGGGCGTGTCGGTACTGGCAGGCGCATACTGGCTCATGCAGTACGAAACCCGCCTCCGCCGCCGGTTGAACCGCGTCCGGATTGGCTTGCTGGCCGCTACCATCTTCGGATTAACGCTGGTAAGCAACCTGCTGCGCATTCTGGTGCTGGTTTTATTGGGTATCGGGCCCGACACATGGCTACACGATCTGGTGGGGCTGGTCTGTATTGTTGGGTATACATGGCTGCCCGCGTGGTGGCTGATTTCCCGCGCGGTCCGCCGTTTTGGCCGGGAAGCGCACCCGGGTCAGACAACGCAACCCGGATGGGCAATTGCCCTGTTGATACTGGGCATAGGGATAAAATGGATTACCGGACTACCGGAAACGGTAGACAGGAAACAACTGGAAGCAGTAGCGGGGGAGTGGCGGAGCCAGGGTTTTACCGGCGCCACCTTACCGAATCAGTTCATGAAACTGGAGAAGCCGGGTTATTTAGTGTATCTCAAACCCGTATCGAACTGGTGGAGTGCCGAGCATAGTCCGGCGGTTTGCTGGCGGGGGAGCGGCTATGTGTTGCAGCTTATTGAGGAAAGCCATTGGCGGGGGCGGCCGTGCTACCGGGCTGTCTTACAAAAATCCGATCCCGGCACGCAGCAACCAGGGGGGAGTGCGCTCTATACATACTGGTGGTTTTCCAATGGCCGTGAGCAAACGATCAGCCAGATCGCTTTCCGCTGGAAAATGCTGTGGGGAGCACCTGATTATGTGCTGGTCAATGTGACTATGGATGGGTCGGGCAGGCAGATTGCCCTGAATGCCCCGCTTAGCGCAGCCGGCGAATAGTAATCGGTACGCAGACCGAAGTCTGGCATTGGCAACTGGTTGCGGGTAAAGCCGCTGTTACGTCAGTAAAACACCCCCGCTCATTGAACACACGGACGGTATAGGCCTGCGTAGCCGCCGGATTCGGCTGGTTGCGGTTAATGATTCCGTCGGCAGGAATAACGGGCAGCGTGCCGGGCGCATCGGCACTGCCGGTATAGGTCGCCCCCTGCGAGAAATCATACCGGTCGGTGGCACTGAAACTGGCCAGCACCAGCTGGCCGTCCTGATTGGCAGCTCCACCGGCACACGTAGCAGCGATGGTCCGGAAGGTAGGCTCTGGGCTGATGCCCGGATCGATGCTGACACTTAACGTCTGGCTGGTATTTACCGCATCGGTAACCGTAACACTGTAGGTGCCTGCGGCCAGTGTGGTGCGGTTCTGTGTGGTAATCCCATCGCTCCAGTTGTATTGATACGGTTCATAGCCCCCCAGAATGTATAACGAAATGGCCCCTGTGGAGTCATTTTTACACCGGATGTTTTGAGACGAATATAAAATCTCAAACTGCTCGGCAGGTAACAAAAATAAGGAGTCATTGTTGGTCTGGCCTCCTGCCGGCTCCGTCTGAGCCAGTAACGTAATTGGAAAAAACCAATATACCAGAAGACAAAAATACCTTTCGGGTACTTTTGTTTTAAACAATGTCATTTTAATTTTTATGGGTTAGATAAAACACACAACACATACCTGACAGCCGCTAACTTGTTTTAAATCGTTGAGCTGATAGATAACACTGACCAAAATCTGTGCTATAGTACTGAGGTTTTATTAAGTTTCTTAAAATCAATTACTTGCATTAATGAAATTGTCAACATTTTTTCCAGAAAATAGAATAAAGTCTCAGTGAGAAAGTTAATAATTGGAAAAAATTAAATTGACTTTGTCTATATAGAGACGTCATAAGTGCATAACGGTCACCTTTTTGTGATATAATAAATCAAGTAGTAACCTAAACGGATAGAGAAGCAGGGGAACTAACAGCTGACCCGGCAACTTATAGGAATACGCGAAGAAACTCAGTTTATGACATTGCTTGATCAGGCCATAGCGCAGATGAACGAGTATGGGAGCCGACGGGAACCCTTCTTTTTTATGTTTGATTTTGCCTTGGAAAAACCGCTGGTTATCCCTGCTGAACGCATACATGAAAATGAGATTTTATTTATGTTCAACGGGCGGGGCAATGCCAGTGATATCGTACCTGAAAACGACGTTGAGATTAGCTTCCGCCGCTCGCCGGTCCGGTTTGAGCAGTATTCCGAAGCCTTTAAGTATGTAATCTGCCAGATTCGGGCCGGTAATTCGTTTCTGGTCAATCTTTCTGCACCGACGGCGATTGCCACAAATGCCTCGCTCGATGCATTGTTCCGGTTGAGTACTGCCCGCTATAAGCTTCGTTTCCGGAATGAGTTCGTTTGCTTTTCGCCCGAAATTTTTGTGCAGATACAGGGCAACCGGATTGCGTCGTTTCCAATGAAAGGCACTATTGACGCATCATTGCCGGATGCGGCCACCCGCATTCTGGCCGATCCGAAAGAAGCCGCCGAACATGCTACCATCGTCGATCTGATCCGGAATGACATCAGTCAGATCGCTGACAAGGTCTGGGTAGAGCGCTACCGGTATCTGGAAGAAGTAAAGACGCAGCGCGGCAGCCTGTTGCAGGTCAGTTCAGAAATTGCCGGTCTGTTGCCCGGAAACTGGCCCGATCGGCTCGGAGATCTGTTTCTGAAACTATTGCCTGCCGGTTCAATCAGTGGCGCGCCTAAACCGAAAACACTGGAAATTATCCGGACGGCTGAGTGGTATGATCGTGGTTATTACACCGGTGTGGCTGGTTATTTCGATGGCCGGAACCTGGACAGCGGCGTACTGATCCGGTTTATTGAGCAGCAGGAAAACGGGCTGGTGTTTAAAAGCGGAGGGGGGATTACCGCCCAAAGTGACGTATACGCCGAGTACCAGGAACTGATTGATAAGGTTTATCTGCCGATTCCGCACCGCGAATCGGTAACCACATAAAAAAACGCACCGGTATCGAATGAGCCTTCTGCTGGCTATCCGCACCGATGCGTCTATTTGTCGATCCGTCGGTTGCCCGACAGACCGGCACTATTAATCGTCTCCGCCGATTGACAGGCTTGTGCCGATGGCAGCGAAGTCAAAAATTTCAGTCACATTGGCCAGGTTCAGGAAGCTACCGCCTTGTGTTTCGATCATTTCCTGATTGTTCATTTCCTGTACTTCGAGTTGATCCGGATTCAGCGTTTTCATAACAATAAAATGGTTGAGTTATTTGCCTGCTCGATACGCTTTTCGGCTTCCGCGCCCCATCCGTGAGCGCAATTTCCGAAGGAGCGCTTTCTGCCGTTTGGTTGATACAAAGTTGGCAGGAAAAAGCGTACGTCCTGATAACCACCTGTTATGGCTTTATAGCAATGCGTTATAAAAATATAACCGCTTACTTTACCGGTGTCTGCGGCAGATATAACGTAAAGGTTGCGCCCTCGCCGGGTTTTCCGCTGGCAGTGATCACCGCATTATGGTTATCCGCTACTTTCTTCACGATAGCCAGGCCAATACCCGTGCCGGCATACTGGCTTTTGCCGTGCAGCCGCTGAAAAAGCTCAAAAATGCGGTCGCCGTATTTTTCGTCGAAACCAATCCCGTTATCTTCAATAGTGATGGCGTAATAAACCTGATCGCGTTGCAATTCCGGCATCTGCGTGAGCTGATCGCTGGTGAGCAGGCGGCAGGTGATCGTAATATGCGGAGGAACCGGCTGGCCTTCCCGGGTTTCGCGGGTAAATTTCAGGGCATTCGAGAGCAGGTTATGAAAAAGTTGCTGCCACTGTAAAGGCTCCCCTTGAATGACGGGTAACCGATCAACGTGGATATCCGCCTGTTTTTCGGAAATAATGGACTCAAAGTCGCTCAGGACATCTTTTAGTAAACCGGAGAGGTCGATGGGTTTAGCCGTTTCCCGTTTCGTTGTCAGGCGGGAGTACGCCAGGAGGTCGCGGATAAAGACCTGCATCCGGCCCGCCGCTCCCTGCATCCGCCGGAGCAGGTCCTGTGCCTGGTTGTTGAGCTGGTCACCATATTGCGAAACCAGTAAATCCCCGAACGACTGTATTTTGCGGAGTGGCTCCTGTAAATCGTGCGAGGCCGTGTAGGCAAACTGCTGCAGGTTTTCGTTTGATTTCATCAGTTGCTTGAGCAGATACGCCTGCTGATCCTGCACCTGTTTGAAATCGTCGATATTCAGAAGCCACGCCAGGAGGCCGTCGCCGAGTTTAGATACCGAAATATCGAAAAAGTGATTGTGAAATTCGTATTCCAGATCGAAGGTAGTATCGTTCTCAACCACGTTGATGAGTCTGTCAAAAATGGGGGTGAGCTGAAGGGCCGGGTTGATTTCAAGCAGGGTATAGACCCGGTCTGTTAACGACTCTGCTTCGGTTTGATTAACGGCGGCTCTGTTCCAGAAAACGGGTTTGAAATCAATGATCCGGTGTTCTTCGTTTCTGACGGCTTCGTAGATAACCAACCCGTTGCGGGCAGAATGAAACACGCTGTTAAGCATTGCTTTCTGTGTTTCCAGCTCATGTAAAATCGCTTTGGTTGCCGTTACGTCGGTCGTGGTCTGAACAATATAAGGGCCCTGTTTCGTGAGCCGGACATCGTAATGGTTTTTCCGGGTTGGATCAAAAAACTCAAAATGGGCAGATGGTTTGCGGTTACTGGCCAGCTCGGTGAGGAAGGTAAACAGGGGGCCGTTACGGTCGACCAGCGGCATAGACAGCAAGCGTTGCCCGACGATATCTTCGGGGGTTAAGTTGATGGTTTGCGCAGCTGCCGGATTGCAGAGTACAATATGAAAATCGTCAACGTCTCCATTTTCCTGCCAAAGGGTTTGATAAAGTGTAATCCCGGTCGCCGTCCCGTAAATCGCCTGCTGAAAAGGATCTGTCAAGGCTTCGGTTTGGGCTTGAAAGAGGTCATTATTTACCATCGAAACTAGTAATCAGTGTACGGCTAATTCATAAAATTAATGGAAGCGCTATCGTTTTTGTACGTGTGCAGCGATAATCTTAGTGAGTGGGAAAATGATTTTTGTATATAAAAAAACGGTACTAACGGCGTTTAGAGCAGATTTCGTGCAGATTAAGTAAGTTGCGGAAAAAAAACTGACCTTATGATTTTCCGGATCGTTACGCTTTTAACCTGCTTCTTTCTTACATTAACGGCCTGGGCGCGCGTGTCCAGAGTCGATATTCAGAACCGGTCTCTGGTGCTGAATGGCAAAGCCTTTGGGGCGGCCGGTGCCTATGAGCGATTGGCCGGCAAGGTCTGGTTTACGGTATCTCCCGATAATCCGCATAACAAAATCATCGCCGATCTGGCCAGGGCTCCCCGCAACGCGGTCGGCGAGGTCGAATACTCTGCCAATTTTTACATCTTACGTCCGCAGGTGGCTGCCAAAGGCAACGGCACGGCGCTGGTCGAAATTTCGAACCGTGGCGGTAAAGGAGCACTTTCCTTTTTTAATATGGGTGGCGGTTCCCGGAATCCTGAAACAGAAGACCAGTTCGGCGACGGTTTTCTGATGAATCAGGGATTTACAGTGGTCTGGATCGGCTGGCAGTATGACACGCCCGATGCCGACTATGCCCTGAAGCTGATCGCACCCGTTGCCACCGAAGCGGGCCGCACCATTACCGGCCTGGCCCGAACCGACATTGTCTTGCCGGCCAAAGCATATCATACCACGCTGGGCCACCGCGGACAGCTGGCTCAGCCGGTTCTTGATCCCAACAGTCCCGACGCGACGCTGACTGTCCGGTCAACGGTTTTGGGCGAGCGTACCACTATTCCACGGTCGGAGTGGGGGTTTGGGCAGCTGGAAAACGGAGCGATTAAGCCGGATCCAACCTCGGTGTATCTGAAAAATGGCTTTGAACCGGGGAAAATTTACGAAGTTGTCTGGCCGGTAGCCAATCCGGCGGTGGCGGGTCTGGGACTGGCGGCTGTCCGCGATTTCGTCTCTTATCTGAAAAACGAAGCCACCTCAGTAGCACCGGTATCGAAGGCGATCGGCTTCGGTATTTCGCAGTCGGGGCGATACCTGCGCCACTTTATCTATGAGGGCTTCAATGCCGATGAACAGGGCCGGAAAGTGTTCGACGGGGTGAATAACCACGTTGGCGGGGCGGGTATGGGTACGTTTAATCACCGGTTTGCGGAGCCGTCGCGCGATGGTACGCCGTTTTATTCCTTGTTTTTCCCGGTCGACGTGTTTCCGTTTACCGATGCTGACCAGACCGATGCAGAAACGGGGCAGACCGACGGCCTTCTGAAACGGGCGACGGCGGAAGGCGTTGTGCCGAAACTGTTCCATACATACACCTCTTACGAGTATTACGGGCGGGTGGCGTCCCTGCTCCACACGACGGGCGACGGTACTGCGGATGCTACCTTGCCGGCTGATGTCCGGATCTATTTCTTTGCCGGGAGCCAGCACTTTCCGACACCGGTATTACCCAATAAAACGTCGTTGCTCCCCAACAATACCGTCACGCATCAGGCAACCCCTAACGACCTGCGGTATGGGATGCGGGCGTTGCTGATGGCCATGCAGCGCTGGATAACCGACGGAACCGAGCCACCGGTCAGCCGTTACCCGCGAATTGATAAAGGGTCGCTGGTAGCGGTTGACGCCGTCCGGTTTCCGGCGATTCCGAACGTGGTGCATCCGAAAACGATCCGTTATACTTACCGCGTTGATTATGGCCCCGACTATGGCGACCGAAAGATTATTGCCAACCAGCCGCCGAAGGTTGGCAAAGCCTACGGCGTGAAGGTGCCGCAGGTAGATGCAGACGGCAACGAGCTCGATGGGCTCCGGATGCCGGAAGGTATGGTGCCGCTGGGGACGTATACCGGCTGGAATCAACGCAACCCGGCCACGGGGTCGCCCGAGCAACTGACGGACTTTTACGGATCCTACTTCCCGTTTGCGAAAACAAAAGCGGCGAAGGTTGCCGGTGATCCGCGTAAATCCATTGCCGAACGCTATAAAAATGAGGCCGACTATCTGAACAAACTGACTAAAGCCGCCAATGACCTGGTGAAGGGAGGCTACCTGTTGCCGCAGGACCTGCCGGCCGTCCGCCAGCGGGGCCAGATCTTCTGGAAATGGCATATGGAGTAGGGATGCTGACGGGTGACTATCCCATTGTTTGCCCGTCAGAATAATGGTAAATTAGAACGCTGGTTTGATTTCGGGCGTTATCAGAAGAAAGGAGGGCATATGACACGTATTATCACCATTGAAACACAAAACGATCAGGATTTTGATCTGGTAAAGGGGCTTGCCGAACGCATGGGTTTACATACGCAGGTTGGGCTTTCTGCCATAGATGAAATTGATCAGAAGGCTGCTTTTGAGAAATTCGTTGGCAGCTGGCAGGGTGAAGAAACCGGTGACGAACTGGTTGACATGATTTATAGCGCCCGGAATGACAAGGGACGGGACATTGAACTATGATCTATTTACTCGATACCAACATCTGCATTCACCTTTTTAAAGGTGACCAGAAATTAGCAGATAAGGTCAACTCGGTAGGGCTCCACAATTGTTATCTATCTGAAATAACGGTTGTGGAGTTACTATTTGGAGTAGAGAACAGTTCTCTTTCCCGACGTCACGAAAATCTCAGCAATGTCAATTGGCTAAGAAGAGCTTTTTCGGATCGTACATTATTGATAGGTACATGCTTCTACGAATACGCCCGACAGAAGACAATCCTTAAGCGTATGGGCAGGCCGGTCAGCGACTTTGATTTGTTGATCGGTGCAACAGCGATTGCACATGGCCTGACGTTAGTGACCAGGAACACCCGTGATTTCAGCAACTTGCAGGGAATCGTTTTGGAAAACTGGATTGATACACCCTGACAGGTATCGAACAAACCCGCACGGCCTGCCGTTACCAGTTTGTCAGCTACAAGGCTGATACACTCCTGTATGAAAACGTTTCAGACTATTAATCCATATACCCTCGAAACCCTTCACGAATACACAGAAGAAACGCCGGAACAGGTGACCCGCCGGCTCGATCTGGCCGCAGCGGCTCAGCCGACCTGGGCGGCCCTGACCTTTTCGGAGCGGGCCCGGTGCTTTCGTGAACTTGCGGTTTACCTGCGTACCCACAAAGACCGGCTGGCAGCGCTCATGACGGCCGAAATGGGAAAAATACTCCGTGAGTCAGTAGCGGAAATTGAAAAATGTGCCGGTCAGTGTGATCACTATGCCGAACACGCGGAGCAACTGCTGGCTACCGATCTGATTGCAACGGAGGCCCGCAAAAGCATGGTGGTATATGAGCCGGTAGGCATTGTACTGGCTATTATGCCCTGGAATTTTCCGTACTGGCAGGTATTCCGGTATTCGGTACCGGCGCTAATGGCAGGCAACGTCACGATCCTGAAACACGCCCCGAATGTCTTTGGCAGCGCCGTGGCGATTGAGGAGGCTTACCGCGCTGCCGGTTTTCCCGAAGGTATTTTTCAGTCCGTCATTGCCGATACAAACGCCGTTGAACAACTGCTGACCGATGACCGTGTGGGTATGGTGACCCTCACAGGCAGCGAACGCGCCGGTTCGGCGGTGGCTGCTCTGGCGGGAAAAAATATCAAAAAATCGGTGATGGAGCTGGGTGGCAGCGATCCGCTGATTGTGTTGCAGGATGCCGATCTGGAAAAAGCGGCCGACGCGGCTGTGCAGTCGCGGATGAGCAATGCCGGGCAGGTCTGTATTGCCGCGAAACGCTTTTTGGTCGAAAAGCCGGTAAAGGAGGCTTTCACCGCGCTGATAAAAGCGCGCATCGGAGAACTGGTTCAGGGTGACCCGACGGCTCCCGAAACGGCCGTTGGCCCCGTTGCGCGGCTGGATCTGGCCGAAACGCTGGAAAAACAACTACAGGCTGCGCTGGCCGAAGGGGCCACGTTACTGGTTGGCGGCAAACGCGATCAGTGCAACTTCCAGCCGACATTGCTGGATGCTGTCAGCCCCGAATCGACCGTATTCCGCGAAGAAACGTTCGGGCCGCTGGCGGCCATTACGGAGGTCGCCGACGTTGAAGAGGCTGTCCGGCTGGCTAACGATTCGCGGTACGGGCTGAGCGCGGCTATCTGGACAGCCGATCTGTCAAAGGCCGAACAACTGAGCCGCCGGTTGCAGGTAGGCAGCGTGTTTGTCAACGCCGTGGCAAAATCTGATTCGCGGTTGCCAATCGGCGGCGTGAAAAAATCGGGTTATGGCCGTGAGCTATCCGAAGCCGGCATTAAAGATTTCTGCGTTACCAAAACGATTTATATTGCCTGATCAAAGGGGCCGGTGCCGCACACAACGCACCGGCCATCTATGCTTACTTCTTTAGTTCCAGCGCCACCAGCTTCGGCTCATTGAACTGACCGGCTTTGGCTTGTTCCATTACTTTCTCCAGTACGGCGTTCAGGCGTTCCTGCGTTTGTTCGCGGCGGATATTCAGACGGCGGGGCAACGTTTCCTGATAAACAACCTGTAAGTTGTCGTTGTAAAACCGGACCAGGCTTTGCCGGTTGGCCGGTGAGGTTTCCACTACCCAGAAACCGGATGCCGGATAAATCCGTGGTCTGGCCGGCCGGGCGATGGATACCGAAACCAGTGTCAGGCAGAAAAAAGCGGATAAAAGCAGACGGAAGCGGTTTTGTGTTGTCATGTTGTTTCCTGTTTAAGGAGGAGTATTTGTTGTTTGTCGGGTCAAAAATCAGCACGTCTGTAATACGAAACCACGGATTTCGCCCGTTGGGCTGTGCCTGCCGACCGACAGCCGGAAACCGTCGCTGAATGCCGCTGATCGTCTGCTGCCGCTGTTCGGCGACGAATGCCCGCCGTTTGTCTACAAACCGCTGATAGAGTGGTTAAACTGTTGCTGTTTGGCTACCTTTAAGGCACAAAAGCACTCCGGTATGCAACTTTTCAACCACAATTTTGTCTTCTCCGGCCAGCCGCGTTACCGGCTGCAACGACATGGCTTATTCTGGAGCATGGCGTGGTTATACTGTACGGTGCTGTATGGGTTTCTGCCCATGAGTATCTGGCTGGAAAAAGGCGTTCCGGTCGGACGGGCTTTGATCCGAAGCTATGTAGTGTCGGGCATTGAGGCCTTTCTGTTTTTGCCATCCCATATGTTTCTGGCCTACGGTATCATCTATGTGCTTTTTCCGCGTTACCTGAACCCCAACCGCTACCTGCATCTGGTCTTTGGCATCCTGATCCTGATGGTGCTTACCTCGGTGCTGTCGACCGTCACGGTTCAGTGGATTGTCGCTCCGCTGCGGCTTGTAATGGGAACGGGCCGCACACAGGGCATTTTCTTTTACTCCATGATGGCAGGGCTGCGGGGGGCTACCACGTTTGCCGGTTTTGCTACGGCTATTAAGCTGGCCAAAATCTGGTATACAAAACAGGAAGCCTATCAGGAAATCGAACGCGAAAAGCTACAGGCGGAGCTGCAGTTGCTGAAGTCGCAGGTCCATCCGCATTTCCTGTTCAACACGCTCAATAACCTGTATGCCTTGACGCTTCAGCGCTCCGAACAGTCACCGGCGGTGGTGCTGAAGCTTTCGGAGTTGCTGCGGTATATGCTGTATGAGTGCAATGCGGCCGAGGTACCGCTGAGCAAGGAGATTACCTTTCTGAAAAACTACATAGCGCTGGAGCAACTGCGCTATGGTAACCGGCTCGATATGTCGGTATCGATCAAGGGCGACTGGCCGCGCCGGCATATTGCCCCGCTCTTACTGATCCCGTTTCTGGAAAATGCGTTTAAACATGGCACGAGTCAGCAACTGGAACAGGCATGGATGCACCTCGATCTGAGTGTACAGGGTAATATCCTTAAATTTAAACTGATTAACAGCTGCGATACAGAACAGGAACAGACCGGTGAGGTGGGCGGCATCGGGCTTCAGAACGTAAGAAAACGCCTGAGTCTGCTTTATCCCGACCGGTATGAACTGCGGACTGTAGCCAGTGAAGAAACGTTTATGGTCATTTTAACGCTTGAACTAACGGACCGGCTGCGGGCATCGTCGCCGCTGGTTATTTTAGAACAGGAGGCTGCTTAATATGGGAACACGTTGCTTGTTGGTAGACGACGAACCGCCGGCATTAGCCATACTGGCGTCGTATGTTGATATGGTGGATGGACTGGAAATGGTCGGGACATGTCAGAATGCGGTACAGGCCTTCAGCGTGTTGCAGGAGCGGCCGGTCGATCTGCTGTTTCTGGATATTAACATGCCGAAGCTGCTGGGCACGGATTTCCTCCGTAGCCTGCGCAACCCGCCTAAAACGATCTTTACAACCGCGTACCGCGATTATGCCCTTGACGGCTATGAGCTCGATGTGGTCGATTACCTCCTGAAGCCCATTCCGTTCGACCGCTTTTTACGGGCGATTGCCAAGGTCATGAAAACCGAAGCAGTTGCCCCGCCCATACCGGCTGAGCGCGAAGCAGTCCCGCCCGCCAATGACGCGTTTCTGTATTTCCGCGCCGACCGGAAGATGGTCAAAATTTACCTGCATGACATCCTGTATGTGGAAAGTCTGAAGGATTACATCAAAATTGTGACCATAAGCCAGAAACCGCTGCTGGTAAAACAAACGATTTCGTCGGTGGAGGAGATGCTGCCGGAGACCGGTTTTCTGCGCATTCACCGGTCGTATATTATTGCGGTAAACAAAATATCGGCTTTCACGCCTGCCCACGTTGATATTGCAGGGGTTGAGTTGCCGATCGGGCGCTTATACCAGAAAGATGTCGGCCGTGTACTGAAAATCTGACCTTGGAAAACGCCTGCGTCCTGGTTACAGACAAAAAGTTATCGAACGTACAGATAGGACCATTATCAGGTTAAGCGGCTTACTTTAAGCGAATTTAACCCGAAAACTGATCTCTTTTTCCGGTAAACAAGGTTAGCGTATGTTCTAGGGATTATTGGTTTTATCTATAATTTTGCGCGGTACTAACTGGCGCAAAATGCCTGATTTCACGCAAATAGTTTATCAAAAAGCAGCGATTACGGCCGTATTGTCGCTGTTTATCTGGTTTCTCTGGACCTTCAGAGACCGGATTAATGTTGCTCCGCAGCAGCAGCCAATGGTTATATGGCTGGCCTTTATCGCGTTACGCATCCTGCCGTTCATTGCCGTTTACCTGGTATTTGACTACGACGCCCGTTCGGATGTCCACATGTTTTATGTTTCGGCACTCGATGCCTACAAACTGAAACTGGTATATAAAGATTTTGACTCGGCTTATTCGCCGGTATTTGCCTACCTGACGGCCTTACCCCTCATTTTCTGGAACAGTCCGAAGGCCATCATTCTGTTACTGATTCTGATTGAAGGCCTTACGCTGCAACTCACCTTCCGGCTGTATCAGAACGGGGGCGGGGTGCATTTTCGCGGCGATAACCCGTTTCATAAAGCCTTGATTTATTTGTTCTTACCGATTCCGTTTGTGTTGTCGGTGCTGAGCGGTCAGGAAGATTTACTGATGTGGCTGTTTGGGGTCATCTGTCTGCTGGTCTGGCGCGAGCGCAAAGACGATTTGTGGGTGGGTATCGTGCTCGGCATCGGGATGGTGGTTACCAAGGCCATTCTGATTCTGACACTGATCCCGGTCTTTTTTCTGGTCCGTAACCATATCCGGTATATCCTCGGATTGTTACTTGTCGGCGTACCGTCGCTGGCAATTATGTACTGGCTGGTGGGTATGGAGTTTCTGGAGCCGATTCAGCAGGCGAACGACCCCAGAACGCCGAACCTCTGGACCATTCTCCGGACCGCCATCGGGCCGATGGTGCCGCTGGGGGCTAAGATCCTGAACTGGGTCGGTCTGGTGTTAATACTGGGCTTTGCCGGTTTCTTAGGATTTTACTATCGGCAGCGTAACCGCTTTGCAGATGGCTTTGTGGCCTTGTGGGTTGTGACCTATGCGTTTATGATGATCGTACAGCAAAGTTCCCTTGCGAATTATGCCTACATCTTCATTTTGCCAATGCTTTTTGCCACCTTATCGTTCGATAAAAAATACCATTTGCTTGTCTTGCTTTTGTTTAATTTTACGGTCGTTGTTCAGCCACCCATCTGGTGGGGGATGAACATGCCACTATTCAAAAGCTTTGCTGATTTAGCGAATCCATGGGCACTGGCCGAGTATCTTCTCGAAATTGCCATTGTCGGGTGCCTGATCTGGGTGATTGTCACGCAGATACGATCATTCAGAGCTGTATTAACGAAATAAATCTATAATGCTACAAATCGGTTTAGTTGGTTACGGGTATTGGGGCATCAACCTGCTGCGTAACTTCATGAGTACCCCCCGTTGCACTGTCAAAACCGTTTGCGACCCACGTCCGGAGCGTCAGGCAATTGCTCAGCGTAATTTTCCATCGGTTGGTGTGACGGCCGATTTTAGCGATCTGCTCAATGACCCGGCTATTGATGCCGTCATCCTGGCAACGCCCGTTTTCTCGCACTATCCGCTGGCGAAACAGGCGCTGCTGGCCGGTAAACACGTGCTGGTCGAAAAACCGTTTACGGCTAGTGTCGCCCATGCCGAAGAACTCATTGAGCTGGCCGCACAGCAAAATAAGGTGATCATGGTCGATCATACCTTTCTCTACACGGGTTCGGTGCAGAAAATCAAGTCGTTATGTGATACCGGTGAAATCGGAAAATTACAATATTTCGACTCGACGCGGATCAACCTGGGCCTTTTCCAGTCCGATGTAAACGTTATCTGGGATCTTGCGCCGCACGATATTTCGATTCTGTTCCACCTGTATCCCGAGCGGCCGGTCAGCCTGAGCGCAACCGGTAAGGCCCACGCACTGAACAAAATCGAGAACATCGCCTACCTGACGCTGCACTACGGATCGGACTTTATTGCCCACTTCACCTGCTCCTGGATTTCGCCGCTGAAAGTGCGCCGGATTCTGATTGGCGGCGATAAGCGGATGGTATTATACGATGATGTTGAACCGACCGAAAAGGTAAAAATGTACAGCACCAGCTACGAGGTAAACCAATCGGAGCAGGAAAAACACAAAATGCTGATTGACTACCGCACCGGCGATATCTTTATCCCGAAAGTGGCTCAGAAAGAAGCACTTGCTGAAATGGCTGCCGATTTCGTCGCCTCAATCCTCGATGGAAAGCAACCGTTGGTCGACGGCCGGAAAGGCCTTGAAGTCGTGCGTGTGCTGGAAGCAGCTGAGGCATCGATTAAACAAAACGGGAAGGAAATCTTTTTATAACCCATGCAGATAGTAACCGAAAACTCACCCAAGCGCTCCCTGAACAATGTGCAGGTTGGCGAAGGCGTTAAAATATATGACTTTGTGAATGCCTACCACTGCTCAATCGACGACGGGTCGAAGGTAGGTACGTTTGTCGAAATCCAGAAAGGGGCGACAATCGGCAAAAACTGCAAGATTTCGAGCCACAGCTTTATCTGCGAAGGCGTTCATATTGAAGACAATGTCTTTCTGGGGCACAACGTCACCTTTATCAACGACCGGTTCCCGCGTGCCACCAATCCCGACGGATCTATCCAGACCGATGCCGACTGGACCATGGAAGAAACGTGGGTGAAGACCGGGGCGTCGATCGGCTCGAGTGTAACCATTCTGTGTGGCGTAACCATCGGCGAAGGTGCCATTGTCGGGGCCGGTTCAGTGGTTACCAAAGATGTGGCTCCTTATACCATCGTAGCCGGTAACCCCGCTAAGTTTTTAAAAGAAGTAACTAAGTAAAACCGGAACAGAAGCCTGCTGAACGCAGCTGATCCGGTGTATAACGATGCTGACGGGCCACGGCTCCGGAAGCGCAAACGCCTAACGAAACATGTTATCAACCATAGCTAAAATCCCCTGCCTCGATCTGAAAAAGCAGTATGCGCAAATTAAGGACGAGGTGCTGAAAGTTACCGAAGAGGTTTTCGAGTCGAATGCGTTTTCGGGTGGTCCGTATGTCGATGCCTTTGAGCAACACTTTGCCGACTATTGCGGCACACAGTATGCCATGGGCGTTAACAACGGTACCACGGCGCTACAGCTTGCCATGCTGGCGCTCGGCGTTGGTCCGGGCGATGAAGTAATCATTCCCGCCAATACGTTTATTGCCACGGCGTGGGGAGCTTCTCACGTAGGCGCAACGCCGGTTTTTGTCGATTGCGACCCCGATACGTGGGAAATCGACCCTGCTCAGATTGAGTGCCGCATTACCGAACGGACAAAAGTTATTGCCGGTGTACACCTCTACGGCCAACCTTTCGACGTGCAGGCAGTTAAAGCAATAGCGGACAGGTTCGGCCTGAAAATGATCGAAGATGCCGCCCAGGCGCACGGTGCCCGGTATAACGGTACCCGTGTCGGTGGGTTTGGTGAAATGGCCTGTTTCAGCTTCTACCCGGGCAAAAACCTGGGCGCGTATGGCGAGGCCGGTGGCATGACTACCAACGACAAAGCCTATTACGACCATGTACGGAGCCTGCGGAACCACGGTTGCCAGGTCCGGTACTACCACGATGAAGTGGGGTACAACATGCGTATGGACGGGTTGCAGGGCGCTATTCTGGACATCAAACTGCGGTATCTGGACGCGTGGAACGGCCGCCGGCAGGAGATTGCAAAGGCGTATCAGCAGGGCATTACCAATCCGGCGGTGAAGATGCAGAAGCAGCCGGAGTGGGCGGAGTCGGTCTATCACCTGTTTGTGGTAACGGTCGAAAACCGGGACGATTTTATGACGTACCTGAACGAAAACAACGTTTTTCCGGGGCTTCATTATCCCGTGCCTTGTCACCTGCAGAAGGCGTACCATAACCTGAGTTATCACCGGGGCGATTTCCCGCATTCGGAATACCTGGCCGATCATTGCCTGTCCTTGCCGATGTTTGCTGAGCTGACCGATGAGGAAGTGCAGCATGTGATCAACGTAATCAATAAGTATTAACCGAACGGCGCGGCCGGTTTACACAAAGCCGCCGCGCTGTCAGCCAATAGCATGAATCAAACCTGGAGTGTTGTCGTTTTTTGTTATAACGAAGTAGGAACGGTCGAGAAGGTCGTTACAAAGCTGGTCAATACGTTTGAGCAGCACCGGCCCGGACAGTACGAAATCGTCATTGTCGACGACGGCAGCTCCGATGGTTCTGATGCCGTGATCCGTCAGCTGGATGCGCGTTTCGATGTGGTCCGGCCGGTGTTTCATAAAACAAACCGGGGCATCGGTCATGCCCTGCGCACGGGTTATGCCAACGCCCGGAACGAAAACCTGACCGCTGTGCCGGCCGACGGGCAGTTCAACACCGACGAGCTGATTCCGTATCTGGATATACCGGCAAACTCCTTTGTATCGTACTTCCGGCTCGAAAACACGACGTACACCATGGCGCGGAATGCGTTGTCGTATGCCAACCGCATGGTCAATAAGTTATATCTTGGCTTTGACCTGAAAGACGTTAACTGGGTAAAAATCTACAAAACCGCCGATCTGCACGCGCTGAATCTGGAGATCGAAAGCTCGCTGATTGAAAGTGAGATTTGTGCCAAGCTCCTGGTGTCGGGGCGTAAGGTGGTGCAGGTCGAATCGCGCTACCATCCGCGTGAGGCCGGTGTCAGCAAAGGGGCCTCGTGGTACATTGTCCGGCAGGCATTGCGGGATACGCTGACCCTCGGGGCCGTCCTTCGCCGCTTCCGCGTCGAGCTGAAGCGCAAACGCCGCGAACAGGCCGCTGCAGTGCGGTAAAGAAGGGATTTATGGAGTTATGTAATGTTATGTAGTGGTGGCACGACTCAAACAGCAACGGCTGCCGGTCGTGCCACCACTTTTTATAAGTCCTCTACTTTTTCAGGCGGCCAGCGAAGGCAGCGTATTTTCACCGGCGAGCCGTTCGTAAATACCGAGCGCCCGGACGGCTCCCTCTGTAATATCGGCCTCGTGGCCTTTAGCATGTTTATCCTGACAGGCAATGGCCCAGTTTTCATTCTTCGGGCCATTAAAAAAACGGGAAATGCGGGCCATGGCCGGTAGTACCGGGCTGCGTTGTAAGTCTCTGGTGATGGTCTGTCCATCAAACGCAATTTCTTCCCCTACATAGGCAGCTCCGAGAAGTTGCCAGGCATTCCAGTGGGCAAAATAAGTTGGGTAGGCAAGCGGGAGCGGTGCCCCTGTTGCCAGTAAATCAGCGACCAGATAGGGCGTTTTGCAGTGACGCAAACGATCATAATTCGGTAAATAGGAAGCTTGTTGGGCCAGGGCAGCTTCCAGCGCACGGTGATACGCCAGATTGACGTACAGTAGCTGCTGATACTGATTTAAGGTCAGCACATCAGCGTCGACACGGTTCCGGAAGAGCAGCGTTTTTACCTGATCGTAAAGCGGCTGCATCTTCTGATTGAGAAGTGCCAGGAGATCCATAACGAAAAGAATTAATTGAGTATAACCGGATTAGCGGCATTAGGTATACTTACTACTAATACTACCAACTCACTATACAAAAGTTCTGTTTTTCATACTATTTTACAATAGCTTTACTGGTTACCAGTACGTAAAATGAGTATACGGTACATAAAAAACAGTATCATCTACGCTGCTGACGTAATACTACGAACCAGTTCGCTGAGGGGCAGGAGACCATCAAGCCACTGAATCCTTAACCCGTCCCGTTCCATCTTCCGGAAGAAGGTCATCTGCCGCTTGGCAAACTGATGAATGGCCGTTTCGAGCCGGACACTCATGGTTTCATAATCAAGTTCACCCGCTAAGTATTGGGTAATAAACTTATATTCAAGGCCGTAAAAAATCAGCTTTCCGGCCGGAATACCGGACGCCAGTAACTGTTCTACTTCCTCAATCATGCCGCTTTGCAGGCGCTCGTGCAGGCGTCGGGTAATCCGTGCGCGGCGAACGTCGACGGGCAGGTCAATGCCGAAAACGGCAGGTGTTTCGGCTGGCTCAGGCTTTTGATTCAGCAAAGGCGTGTCTGGATGACGGGTCAGATACTGGTTGATTTCGATAGCGCGGATCAGCCGTTTGCGGGTCGATGTGTCAGCAACAGCCGAATAAGCCGAGGAACTTTGGTGAAAACGGGCCAGCAATGCATCATCAGAAAGCAGACTCAGGCTATCGCGCAGGGCCTGGTCAATGGGAATGGCCGTGAACGCATGCCGGTTTAGGATCGCTTCCAGATAAAGTCCCGTGCCGCCGCACAGAATGGGTCGTTTGCCGCGTTGACGGATGTCGTCAAGGGCTTGCTGCACATCCTGCTGAAACCGGTAAATATGGTAATCTTCCCCCGCATCGACCACGTTGATGAGGTGATACGGAACCGGCTCTCCATCGACCGTATATTCATCCAGGTCTTTGCCGGTGCCGATGTCCATGCCACGGTACACCTGCCGGGAGTCGACACTGATAATTTCGCCCTGAAGCTGCCGGGCCACCTGTACGGCCAGTTTTGTTTTACCACTGGCGGTTGGCCCCAGAATGACCAGAAGATCGGTGTCGGCCATGCGTTAATTGGGGTAAAAGGGTTTAATAAACTTAATGCTCCCGGCGTTGACTATAGGAATAAAACCTCGTCCGGGAAGCCCGGCTTCGGTGAGTCCTTCCGGCAACCGGTGCGGATAGTAACGCATATTGCCGGCCGGATCGAGCCAGAACGGTTGCGGAACGGTCATTCCAACCCTTTCGAAGCCGAGGCGTTCATAACTGCGGCCGTCTGACCAGTCGCGGTCGGCATAGGTCATGACATCGATGAGCGGATGGCCTTCGGCAGGAGGATGGAGGCTGTATTGGTCGGCGATAAACGCTTTCAGGAGCTTGTCGAGGCCACCGACAACGGTGGAAAACAGGTGATTGGCAAACCGGACCATTTCGTAGGAACGGAATGGCTGGTCATGGCGGGTAACCGAACGCGGAAAGCTGAAAGTAGCCACCGCTACCAGCAGTTCGTCGTCGGTGTCGCGGATATACTGCATGCGGAAATCCGGCGATAAGACGCGGAAATACCGCTTCGGCAGAAACAGCCCGTATTTATATTTCGATTGGGTCGGCACCTGTAAGTGGTGGGTTGTCAGGAACTGATCGAGGGTCGGGCGGTCGATGCGCTGCACCTGAGTGAGTCGCGCCGGAATGCGTTCTGACTGGCCGGTAAGGGCCTGCAACCGGGAGCGGACAATGGTTGGTTTGGTCTGCCAGACATCCTCCCAGAGGTGAATCGTTTGCCAGCCATCCTGCGCCAGGTGTTCAGACAACTGCTGAAAGAACCGGCTGTCCGGAATGCTGCCGGAACTTTGAATAACAGCCCGGTACGTGGCCAGGTCGACGGCGTGCACCAGCGTTCGGGTGTCGGCAAGCTGGCTGAGCAGAAACGGCGACGGGTGAGGGAAAGGAGTAACCGGTAAACCGGATGCCCAGTCGAACGGTTGGGGCATATATGTTGATGCTGGCAAATGAAAAATAGATTGTATTTGGGTAAAATTAAGGCAAATTTTGAATATGAAGATTGGATTGACGCAAATACTGGTAGCCTTTGCGATAGGGGTAGCGACTACGGCCGTAGCCGGTGCCATGCCTTCGGATACGACACGGAAGGAGTTTTTTGAAACCCGGAACCGGCAGTATAACTCCAGCCGGACGCTGGCCTGTGACCTGTTGCACACGCGGCTGGACCTGCGGTTCGACTGGGCGAAACAGTACGTTGAGGGCGTCGCCACGCTTCGGTTCAAACCGTATTTTTACCCGCAGAATACCCTTGCTATTGATGCCAAAGGCTTTCAGATTCATAGCATTGTTCTGCTGGATACCCTGACGGCCTATGACTCGCTGAGCCGGAAGACTGTCCGGCGGCCCGTGCGCGACTCGCTGACCTATACCTATCCCGGGCAGAAAACAATCCAGCTGAAACTGCCGCGTACGTATACACGCAAGGACACATTCAGCATCCGGATTGTATATACGGCCAAACCAAACGAGTTGCCGGGCATTTTTACGCGTACTAACGGTGCTATTACCGACGATAAAGGGCTGTATTTCATTAACCCCGATGGGAAGGACCCGCGCAAACCGCGTCAGCTCTGGACACAGGGCGAAACGGAAGCGAATTCATGCTGGTTTCCGACAATTGATTCGCCCAATGAAAAAATGACGCAGGACATTTACCTGACCGTCGAAAAAGGGCAGCGAACCCTCTCCAATGGTCGTTTGGTGTCGTCGACGCCGAACGCCGACGGCAGCCGTACCGATCACTGGCAGCAGACCCTGCCGCATGCCCCTTACCTGGCCATGATTGCCGTCGGGGATTTCGCGTATGTGCGGGATACCGGCCCCCGAAACATGGAAGTGAGTTATTACGTGGAACCGGCCTACGAAAAAGAGGCAAGGGCTATTTTCGGCCGGACACCGGCTATGATCGGCTTGTTCGAAAAACTTTTCGGGGTGCTGTTTCCGTGGGATAAATACAGTCAGATTGTGGTGCGGGATTTTGTAAGCGGGGCCATGGAAAATACAACGGCCACCGTGCATCAGGAAGGCGTACACATGGACCGGCGGCAGTTACTGGACGGTGATTCGGACGACGTGATTGCCCACGAACTGGCCCATCATTGGTTCGGCGACCTCGTTACCTGCGAGTCGTGGGCCAACCTGCCGCTGAACGAGGCGTTTGCAACCTATGCCGAGTATCTGTGGTACGAAAACGCCCGCGGCCGCGATGAAGCCGACCTGCACCTGCTGGCCGACCTGAATCAATACCTCAACGAAGCCGAGCAGAAACAGGAACCCCTGATCCGGTACGGGTACGCCGACCGGGAGGATATGTTCGACAGTCACTCGTACCAGAAAGGCGGCCGTGTGCTCCATTACCTGCGCCGGATGGTCGGCGACGAGGCGTTTTTCCTGGCCCTGAAACAGTACCTGATCCGTTATCAGTACAAAACGGTAGAACTGGCCGATCTGCGCGAAACGTTTGAAGACGTGACCGGTCAGGACCTGAACTGGTTTTTCAATCAGTGGTTTATGGCACCGGGACACGCGACGATTAAGGTAGCACAAAGTTATGTGCCCGGCTACGTAACGCTGGTGGCCAATCAGCAGGCGAGCGGACCGTACACGCCGGTCTACCGGTTGCCGCTGAAAGTCGATGTTTGGGTGAAAGGTAAGCTGACCACGCACGATATTGTGATGACGCAGGCGCGGCAGTCGTTCACGTTTCCGGCTGAACAGGAGCCTGATCTGGTGATATTCGATGCCGATCACCGCATGGTCGGGACGGTAGAGCAGGAGCGGGACCTGCGCATGACGCTGTTTCAGTATGACCGGCGGCTGGCCTATCAGGAACGCCACGACGCGGTACTCCGGCTGGGGGATAAGGACAAAGGGTTCTTCGGCGATATATCGGCCCAGCACAAGCTGGTCGAGGCGCTGAACGATCCTTTCTGGCGGGTACGGCAATCGGCCATTAACCAGTTTGCCGATTATAAAGGCCCGTTGCGGGAGGAGGTTGTCCGGCTGCTGCGTGATAAAGCACAGCATGACAAAAAGCCGGCTGTCCGGGCCGAAGCCCTGCTGACGCTCCATTCCATCGATGCCAAAGCTAACCTGCCGCTGCTGAAGGCGGCCTTAGCCGACAGCTCATGTCTGGTGGCCTCGGTAGCGCTCGAAAATTACCTGGAACAGCAACCGGCAGATGCGGCTAAGGTGGCCGCCCGCTTTGAGCAGTCTGCCAACGGTGAGATACTGACGGCGGTGGCAGAATATTATGCAACCAAAGCTGATCCGGCCCGTTACGATTGGTATGTATCGAATCTGAAGCAGCTGAAACCACAGGAAGCGTACAATTTTATTCAGGTGTTCGGCAAGTACCTGCTGCGTTCATCCGTTGATTTACAGCGTAAAGCGCTGCCGTTGCTGGAAAATGTGGCCCGTTTTGAAAAGCCGTGGTTTGTCCGGTTCGGAGCTTATCAGGCACTCGGGCTGCTGCTGGATGTCGACGGTGTGGAGGGCCTCCGGCAGGATATCCGCAACAAAGAAGAAGACCCGCAGTTAAAGTCGTTGTACGAAAAGTTTTAAATTTACGGAGATAACCTACTCGTATATGTCTGCTCTGAACCAGCCGTTTATAGCCCCCGAAGACTATCTGGAACGGGAACGCAATGCCGACTATAAAAGCGAATACGTTCAGGGAGAGGTATTCGCGATGGCCGGTGCATCAACGAATCATAATGCGATTAAGGAAAATGTTTCCTTTGCTATCGGTAGCCATCTCAGACGGAGCACAGGTTGTCGTAATTATTCCAGTGATCAGCGGATTCTGGTCGAAGCCAATGGGTTATACACATACCCTGATCTGGTTGTTATTTGTGGTCCGA
This sequence comes from Arsenicibacter rosenii, assembly GCF_001870735.1. GTDB lineage: Bacteria > Bacteroidota > Bacteroidia > Cytophagales > Spirosomataceae > Arsenicibacter > Arsenicibacter rosenii. The sequence continues at coordinate 155,577 of NZ_MORL01000006.1, forward strand.
ATCAATATAGTGATATGAACCGGGACACATTAACGAATCCTTGCCTGCTCGGTGAGATACTGTCGCCGGGTACGGCGGCCTATGATCGGGGTGAAAAGTTTCGTCTATACAGGGGTATCCCGGGTTTTCAGGAATATCTGCTTATTGATTCGGCACGTGTCCGCGCTGAGGTATTTCGCAAAAATGACTATGGTTTCTGGTACATTGCTTCAGAAGCGGCTGACATTGACGCTGACGTCAGGCTGGAAAGTATTGGTCTGACGCTTACCATGCGCGAAGTATATCGGGAAACAGAAGGCATTGTTTTGGCCTAATGATGCTTGCTGTTCAGGATTTCTGAATCCTGAACGCCATAACCACGGATTTGCAATCCGTGCGTGGTACATAAAACACATAGTAAGCGGATTACAAATCCGCTGTTATATTGTCCGGGATGTATATATCCCGGACAGCGGTTCTCAAAAACGTATGAAAAACTACAGTTTGCTCCTGGTCTATACACTCATTGCCCTGTTGCCGGTAAAGGCGCAGGGACTGGAGGAAGTACGATCGTTCGGAAAGCTACAGCCCGTGGGGGTAGCAATGTCCAAAAAAGGCCGGTTGTTCGTCAGTTTTCCGAAATGGACGGACAACTATGCGCATGCTGTCGTGGAAGTATTGCCCAACGGTAAGCTGATACCGTTTCCGAATCCGGAATGGAACAAATGGGACACGGCACAACCGCAGGACCATTTCCTGAGCGTGCAGGCCCTGTTTATCGACCGTAGTGATGCCGTATGGGCGCTTGATCTGGCAAACCCGACCGGCATGAAACCAATTCGGGCAGGCGTCAAACTGGTAAAACTAACACTGGACGGTACGGTTGAGCGTGTCTACCGGTTCGACGACTTGCCGGGTGCCGGGCTGAATGATGTACAGGTCGATGCCCGCCGTCAGGTGGCGTACTTGTCGGATCCCGGCCGGTCGGCAGTGGTCGTGCTTGACCTGAAAACGGGCAAAAGCCGGACCTTGCTGCAAGGCGATGCCTCCACCAAAGCCGACCCGAATACAGTCCTGAGCATCGACGGGAAAGACGTGCGCGATCAGGCTGGCCGGCCGTTTTCAAGCAACGTAAACGGCATTGCTCTGAGCCACGACGGAGAGTATTTTTACTTCCGGCCCATTACCAAAAAGCGTCTGTACCGCATCCCGACCAAATTCCTGTATGATCCGGCCTATACCGCAGCGCAGGTATCGGCGGCCGTTGAAGACCTCGGCGAGGCCGGTTTCAGCCACGGTATGATTGCCGATGCAGCCGGGAACGTCTACATGGGCGATTCGCAGGAGCAGGTCATTCGCCGGCGCACGCCCGCGGGCAAGCTGGAAACGCTCGTGCAGGATAAACGCATCCACTGGCCCGACTCCTACGCCATCGGGCCCGATGGCTACCTGTATGTCACGATGGCGCAGCTCGACCGCGCGCCCCGCTACCACGACGGCACCGACCGGGTGGTGTACCCGTACTGGCTGTACCGGATTAAGTTGTAGACACCTTCCCCCGTAATTCCGTACCTTTGCGGCATGAATCTGATTGATACACACGCGCATATTTACGACGAGAAATTTGAGGCAGACCGCATCCTGAACGGGCAGCCCGAAGGTACACGTGATGATATGCTGGCACGGGCCTGGTCGTTGCCCGTAAGCCAGATCTGGATGCCCAACTGTGCACAGGAAACCATTGCCGGTATGATGGCACTGGCCGGTCAATATCCTGAACGATGCCTGCCTATGATGGGCCTCCATCCGACCTATGTCAACCAAACCGTAGAGCAGGAACTGGCTACCGTCGAAGCCGAACTGAGCAGACACCCGTTTATTGCCGTCGGCGAAATCGGGCTGGATTTTTACTGGGACTTAACCCACGTCGACCGGCAGTTTGAGGCGTTCCGGACCCAGTTGCAGTGGGCGGCTCAACAGAACCTGTTCGTATCGCTGCACACGCGCTCGGGTCATGACCGTAATGCGTTTGCCGAAGCTGCTGATGTTATTGAGCAGCTGGCCCTGCCCACCCTGACCGGTATTTTTCACTGTTTTGTCGGGACACTCGACGAAGCACGCCGCGCGGTGGGTATGGGCTTTAAGCTGGGCATCGGCGGGGTCGTAACGTTTAAAAACGGGGGCTTGGATCAGGTGGTACCGCATATCGGTCTGGAACACCTGGTCCTGGAAACCGACAGCCCGTATCTGGCGCCGGTCCCGTATCGCGGTAAACGCAATGAACCGGCCTACCTGCACCAGATTGCCCAACGCATTGCCGACCTGAAAGGTATTTCGATTGACGATGTCGCCCGCCATACTACGGCCAACGCCCTGTCGCTGCTGCCGGCTTTGTACGCTAACCTTTTACCGCAAGCATGACATTGAACGAACTGGAAGCGGTGGCGAAGATGATCGACCACGCTTTGCTGCATCCTGCCCTGACAGATGCTGAGCTGAAAGCAGGCTGTGAACTGGCGCTAAAGTATAATGTCGCGTCGGTATGCATCAAGCCCTATGCGGTAGCGATGGCGGCTGAGATACTTGCCGGGAGTGATGTGCAAGTATGTACCGTTGTCGGCTTTCCGCATGGAAGCCAGCCTCCTCACCTCAAAATAGCGGAAGTCTTGCAGGCTTGTCAGGATGGAGCGACTGAGATTGATATGGTTATTAATATCGGCAAGGTGCTTAGTGAGGATTGGGAGTACATTGCCTATGAAGTCCAGGTAGTCAAAGCCGCCTGTCAGCGGGGAGGTGCTATCCTTAAAGTGATTTTTGAGAACGACTATTTACCTGCGGATTCGTACAAGGTCCGGCTGTGCCAGATTTGTACGAAAGCTGGTGTGGCATTTGTTAAAACGTCGACGGGCTTCGGATTTGTAAAAGGAGCCGATGGCTGTTATGACTATAAAGGGGCTACCGAACACGATTTGTGGCTAATGCTGGCCAACATCGGGGCAAATGTAGAAGTCAAGGCCTCGGGGGGCATCCGCACCCTGGATGAGGCTCTGCGCATTCAGCAAATGGGCGTTAAACGCATCGGCACCAGTTCAACGGCCTCCATTATGGAGGAAGCCTACCGGCGAATCAGCTAAGAGCGTAGGGCAGGGGGCTATATAGTGGTGGCACGACTTTGAGTCGTGCCACCACTTCACTTTTACCATATAGAGCAGTTTCTACTTCTTCTTCAGATTCGAGAGAAACTCAACTACGTCCCGGACTTCGCGTTTCGACAGCAGTGTACCCATCGGCGGCATGCTTGACGGGTAGTTTTCGCGCTTCGCAATCCGGGCAACCGGTATTTTCAGCGGCTCGGCTTCCGATGTTTTCAGAACGAGTTCATGCTCATTTTCCTGCGACAGGATGCCTGTTACGTTCTGCCCGTCTTTCAGCGTCAGCGAAACGGTACCGAAACCCGGCGCGATGCGGGCACTCGGCTCAATCAGTGCCTGTAGGATCTGCTCACGACTCAGTACGTCGCCGATGAAGGTCAGCGACGGGCCAACCTCTCCGCCCTGACCGCGAATCGCGTGGCAGCGGACACACTCGGCGGCGGTGCTGGTATTGAAAATCCGGCGGCCTGCCAGCGCATCTCCGCCAAACAGGGCGTCTTTAAACGCCGCCACACCATCGCCGCTGGCTTTCAGAGGTGCCAGTTTGGCGGCCAGTGCCGATGATTTAGAGGCTTCTACGGCTTCGTTTAGTTCGAGGGTCAGGCTGGGCGACAGTTTTTTGTCGGCCAGCTGGTCAATCAGACCCGACAGAATCCGTTCTGTTTTGTCGGCTGGCTGGGCGCTGAGTACGCGTAACATCTGCTGCTGTTCCTTGATACTGCCTTTGTCAAACACAACTTTCGATACGTCGGCCAGAGCATCCTGCGACAGCGTTTGCCCCGACATCAGCCCGAGGGCCGTTGCCCGTACATCGGCATTTTCATCGGTCATGCTCTTGCGGATGGCGGCTTCCATACCATTGTAATTCAGTTTGCCGAGTGCGGTCAGAACGGCCGAACGAACTTCCGGCGCGGCGTTGCCGTCCAGTAGTTTGGCGAGGGCCGCATTGTTTTCGCTCATGCCCAGCTGGCTAAACATCTGCGCGGCCGCAATCTGCGTTTCAGGTTCTGCCTGCTGCAACAGCGCCAGTGCATGTGGCTGAACTTTCGCTTTTACCGCCGCCAGATTCCGCTGTACCGGACCGCGGTAGCGACCATCCACGCGGTCAAGTACGGACGGGCTGGCCCATGAACCAAGCGTTGCGAGCGCTTCGGCACGAATCACTTTATCAACGTCTTTGCGTTTGGCAAAGGCAATCAGTGTTTCCAGTTCCTGATCGCCGCCGACACGCAGACAGGCGTTGATGGCGCGGCGCAGCAATGGCTCCGAGGTAAACCGTGTTTCTTTCAGCGTGGCCGCCAGCGCCGGCAGTGAGGCCGGAATCGACAAATCATCGTTGATCGCGCGGGCTGCTTCGGCCACAATATACTCGTCTTTATCCTGCAGGAAGATATTGATCTGGTCACTGGCTAACCGGCGCAGCACCAGCACCGCCGCCAGCCGGAGCGACTTATCCGGATTGTTGGCAAGGGCCACCATCGGCTCCGCCTGACCAATCCGCGACAAGGCCAGCACCGCCGCATGACGCAGGTAAACGTCTTCGTCGTGGTTCGCCTTGATCATGTCCAGCAGCGGGTTGATGGCTGGCTGGTATTTAATCCGGCCGATGGCCTGTGCCCCATAAAACTGTACGCGCGGGTTTTTACTGGCCAGTAACGGAACCAGTTGCGGACCGGCCTCCGGAATAGCGGCATCGCCCAGCATTTTAGCGGCCTGGGCCACAATCTCCGGATCACTGTCTTTCAGCAGGGGCAACAGCGACGAGGCATTTACCTTGTCCTGCCGGGTCAGTTGGCCCATACCCCAGATGCCATGAATACGGGCCAGCTGGTTTTGTGTTTGTGCGATGGCTTTGTTCAGGGTAGCCGTACCTTTAGCACCCCTTGCCACCAGTTCAAACTGGGCTTTTTGCCGGATGCGCATGTCAGGATTAAACAGCAGCGAATACAGCATGTCCTCGGTTTGGGCCATGTAGTCGAGCTGCATCAGGCGTTTGGTTTCGGTCCGCAGCGCTTTCAGGTCGTTTTTGTCATCGGTTACGTCCAGTTTCCAGACGCGGCCGTAGTTCTTGGTGTCCCAGCCGTTGATCCAGTCAGCCACATACAGCGCACCGTCGGGGCCGAAACGGATGCCCGTCGGCAGGATACCGGTCAGGATGTTCTGTTCGCCGTCGAGTACAAACGAAGCGCCTTTGGGTTTCAGACCAAACGACCAGATCGGCGAGCGGGCCGGGTTGCCGACAAATTCAACGAGGAAGAATTTATTTTTCCAGGCCGATCCCAGAGCGGTGCCCGGGTTGTAGACCATACCGGTCGGGCCGTTGTGGAAGTTCATGATCGGCGGAATGATGTAGGCCGCCTGACCGTCCCAGCGGGGTTTAAACAGCTTTTCGTCCATCCAGACCTTATAGCCGTTGTTTTTCGGGTCGGTATATTTACCATACTGCCAGTTGGAGCGCCAGCCCGCGTCGGAGCCTTCGACCACGTGCACCAGCCGTTCGCTTTCGCCGGGGTGGTCACCGTCATTATCGGAGCTGATCAGGTTACCATATTCGTCGAACACAAATTCGTGGGTGTTCCGCAAACCGCCCGCAAAGACTTCAAAGTCGCTGCCGTCCGGATTGGCGCGGGCGATGATCCCCTCGTTGGAACGGTTGTGTTTTTTGCCGTCGGGCGCAGTGATATTGGCCCCGATGTCGCCGATGTTCCAGTAAATTTTACCGTCGGGCCCTTCGATCGGGTTCGACATGCCGTGGCCGCTGAAGCCGATGTGTACGGCATAGCCATGGCTGATCGACGTTTTCTGATCGGGAATACCGTCGTTGTTGGTATCGCGCAGCCGCCAGACGTCCGGCGCAATGGTGATAAACATGTCTTTCGCCCGAACCAGAATCCCGCCGGCTACGTCGGTGATTTCGTCGAAGAAATCACTGATGATCCGCGTAGAGACGTCGGCCATTCCGTCGCCGTCGGTGTCTTCGAGCCGCCAGACCTCATCTTTCTCCACCGCTAGGTCCTTCCAGTCGTGGGAGCCGTCGTCGTTGAGGTCTTTGACCCACTCATTTTCCTTACTCTTTTTCGGGTCGAACGTGCTGTGCAGAAATGCGCGGCGGTCTTCGACGGTCTGGAGCGCAATCGACGGCGTCATCCAGTCGCGGTGACCACGAATGTCGAATTCCGAGTTTTTCTGCCGGTTGGTGCGGTTAATGTACACGCGCCCCTGCACATCAATATCCATCGCGACGGGGTCCGGTGCCAGTGAGTCGGTAGCCCACAGGTCGAGTTTGAGGCCGTCGGCCAGTTTAATGGACGTTTTTTCCCGGATTTCTTTGGCGCGGGCACGGGCCGTTGCCGCGTCTTCTCTCACCACCAGCGGCTTATTGTCCATTTTTGACGTTCGGCCGGTGTTCATTTTCATACAGGATACTACCGCTACGGCCAGCAGGGCAGTACCTAGTATGGGCTTTCGAAAGGGTTTGTTAAACAGCATTGTTAACTAAAACAGGTTGGAAATGGGCTCTGTAGTAAAATCAAAAAAGCCCGGTAAGTTACTTATGGCGACTGATTTTATCCTGACGATCACACCGTTAAAATAAAGAATCGGCCCCCCTGCATGGTCTCTCCGTGTTATACCACATACTGGCTTGTTAGTAACCTCTTTCTGTAATCAGATGATTTTTGTTTTGATTAATTCTAAATAAATTTTGTGTAAATCGTTTTCCGTTCTACTTTTGTGCTGTTGTTTGGAATTAATCTAAAGAAATATAAAAAAATGCGATTGCTTTTACTGTTCATGCTTCTGAGCGGAAGTGTGTTTGCCCAGCAGGGAACGATTAGGGGTACGGTTACAACGTCGGATGGAAAACCGGCTCAATACGTGACTATTTTTCTGAAAGGACTTGGAAAAGGAACGGTAGCGGATTCGAGCGGTACATACGAAATGAAAGGCATCAGGGCGGGGCAGCACACCATCGAAGCGAGCTTTATCGGCCTTCAGGCCACAGCTAAAAAAGTGACGGTGGCGGCTAATGAAACGGCAACGGTTGATTTTGTACTTCAGGAAAATGCGAATCAGTTACAGGAAGTATTGATAACGGCGAATCCGAGTAAATACCTGACCGATTACCCGTCGGTGTCACTGCGGCTGAAGACACCGCTGATCGAGATTCCGCAGAATATTCAGGTTGTAACGGCCCAGACGCTGAAAGACCAGCAGATTTTTGATATTCTGGAAGGCGTAACCCGCAACGTCAGCGGGGCCGCTAAAATGGAACACTGGGACATTTATGCCAATATTTTTATGCGCGGCTCACGGATTCCCGGCTTCCGCAACGGCATGAACGTGCAGTCGGATTTTGGTCCTGTGGCCGAAGACATGAGCATGGTCGAAAGCATTGAGTTTGTGAAAGGGCCGGCGGGTTTCATGCTGGCCAACGGCGAACCAAGCGGCTTCTATAATATCGTAACCAAAAAACCGACAGGTATCACCAAAGGCGAAGCCACGATGACCATCGGCAGCTTCGATACCTACCGTACCACGCTGGATTTTGACGGCGCGCTGAGCAAGGATAAAAAGGTCCTGTTCCGGCTGAACCTGATGGGCCAGATGAAAGGCTCACACCGCGACTTTGAATTCAACAACCGGGTATCGGTAGCGCCGGTGCTGAAATTCCAGTTTACCCCACGCACATCGCTGACGGCCGAGTACAACTATCAGTTTAACCAGATGTCGGCCATCGGGTCCAATTATGCCTTCTCGCCGAATCGCCTGGGCGACCTGCCGGTCAATTTTACAACGGCGGAGGTGAACATGAAACCAACCAACATCAACGACCACAGCCTTTTCCTGACACTGGCACACACGATCAACAGCAACTGGAAGTTTACCGGCCAGATTGCCTACGTGACCTTCAATCAGGTAGGGCAGTCGCTGTGGCCGACGGGCTTCAAAGGCGATACCCTGCTGCGTGGTGCGTCAATCTGGGATGCCCTGGGCGTCATGAAAGTAGGCCAGTTCTTCCTGAACGGCGACGTGAAAACGGGGAAAATCGGCCACCGCCTGTTGATTGGCGTGGATATGGGTGATAAGGATTTTTATCACGACTGGAGCCAGACAGGGGCCATTACCGGCCGTGCCGGCTTCAACGTATACCACCCCGTGTATGGTCAGGTGCCGGCGTCGGGCTATCCGGTATTCGACCGGACGCTCGACATCCGCGAGCGCGGCGTGTATTACAACAACAACTACAGCGCGGTGTATGTACAGGACGAAATCCGGTTGCTGAACGAGAAACTGCGGTTGACGCTGGCCGGCCGGTATACAACGGTCCGCGACCAGAACCCATATAGTGGCGGTACCGATGCGAAGAAATTTACGCCCCGTGTTGGCCTGAGTTATTCGCTGAATAACAGCACCAGTGCCTATGCCGTATTCGATCAGGCATTTGTACCGCAGGCCGGTGTGAGCTTCGAAGGCAAGGCCTTCGACCCGATTACGGGCAGCAACAAGGAAATCGGGGTAAAGAAAGAATGGCTGAATGGACGGTGGACGGCTACACTGGCGGGGTACCAGATTACGAAAAATAACGTACTGACCGGCGATCCGCAGCACCAGTTCTTTTCGGTGCAGCTGGGACAGACCAAAGCGTCGGGCGTTGAATTTGACCTGCGCGGTGAAATCCTGGACGGCCTCGACGTAACCGCAAACTACGCCTGGAACGATGCGAAGGTTACGAAAGACACCGACGAAAAAGTGGTGGGCAAGCAGATTCCGGGAACGGCCAGAAACATCGCCAATGCGTGGCTGAACTACCGCCTGACCAAAGGGGCCCTGCGCGGCCTGGGCGTAGCCCTTGGCGTACAGTATCAGAACGGCCGTACGAACTGGTACGGGGCCTACGATACCGAAGCCGACTACCGCATGCCGGACTACACCCGTCTGGATGCCGCCATCTCTTACCGGTTCGACAAGTTTGCGGTCGCGCTGAACATCAACAACCTGACCAATAACTACCTGTATTCGGGTTCATACTACACCTGGACTAAGTTCTACTATTGGCAGGCTGAAGCATACCGGAACGCCCGTCTGTCTATTTCGTATAAATTTTAATGAAAGGGAACGTTAAGAAACTCATTGGCAAACTACACCTCTGGCTCGGTCTTAGTACCGGGCTGGTGGTGTTTATCGTCAGCATCACCGGAGCGCTGTATGTCTTTAAGGACGAGGTTCAGACGATGCTCCGTAAGGAATACCTGCACCACGGCGAAACCGGCATCAGCCACAAATCCATTCTGCCGCTTCGGGAACTGGAAAAGCGCATTAACCGGCAGACGGGCGAAACATATCCGCTGCATTGGGTAGATGCTCCGCTCGACAAAACCCGGAGCTACCAGTTTTATTACTACGAAAGTGATCCGAAAGGCTGGCATTACTTCAATGAGCTGGTGATGTATAAAACGGTGTATGTCAACCCGTATACAGGAAAGGTGCTGGCGGTCTTTGATGAGAAAAACGGCTTTTTCAACATTGTTAAATTCATTCACTGGAGCTTTCTGCTTAAGAGTGAATGGGGGACCTACCTCACTGGTATTCCGACACTTATTTTTGTGGTGATGCTCATTACCGGTATCATTCTGTGGTGGCCCAAAAACAAAAGTGCCCGTAAGCAACGCTTCTGGTTCAACTGGAAAAATGTGAAGAACTGGAAGCGCAAGAACTATGACCTGCACAACATCCTGGGCTTCTATGCGTCGTTTGTGGCTTTGATTATAGCCATTACGGGCTTGTTTTACGCCTTTTTTACGGTGCAGTCGCTGATGTATTTTGTGTTTTCCGGCGGACAGACGACCTATCCCGATTTTTCGCACATCACCACCAAAGCCCCGGCCTCGCTGCGTTCGGCCGGTACGCTGGATAAAGTGGCGGCCAAAGTAGAGGAACTCTATCCGACTGCCTGGCACTACAGCATCGATCTGGGGCATCCCCACATCGACGACCATGAACACCCGAATTTTTCGGTGTATGTAAAGGAGCTGAGCTATTCGTACCACGTCAGCCATAATCTGATTTTCGACGAAAACTCGGGGGAACTCCTGCACAACCGGCCGCATGCCGACAAAAACTTTGGTGAGAAAGTTGTTTCGGCTAATTACGACATCCACGTGGGATCAATTTTCGGGATCTGGACCAAATGCCTGGCCTTTCTCGTAAGTCTGATTTGCGCCAGCCTGCCGGTGACCGGTTTTCTGGTGTGGCGGGGCCGTCGTAAAAAAGAATCGAAAACCCCTGCACGTGCCCGAATGGTAACGGCGTAAACACTACTGAACAGATTACGGAAGGCCTGCGACTTGTCGCAGGCTTTTTTTATGCGCCAGGCTAAAGCATGGCGTTAGGGGGGGGGGGCGGTATGGCAGGATGTCGGGTGCGCCAGGCTGAAGCGTGGCGTTAGGGGGTGTGGGGCGTATGGCGGGGTGTCGGGTGCGCCAGGCTGAAGCGTGGCGTTAGGGGGTGTGGGCGGTAGTCGAATGAAGTAACGCCTGGCTGGCCGGACGAAACGGGCTGCTTCCTTTTAGACGAACCCCGGCCTTCAGGCCGGGGCGGTAAGGCATCATCACCACAATGGCGGCTTTAGCCGCGAGGGCTGCCAATCAGTCATATAAGCAGTAGGTCTGTTTTTTTGATTACACGGGAAGTATAAAAGCAGAAAAGGCCGCTCTTTTTAGTGATCGAATCCGGTACGTTCGGGGTTATACCGTCAGACGCCGGCGGATGCGTGAGTACCGGATCCGGGGACAGGAAACCAGATAGATGAACGAACAGGAACTTTGGCAGGCCTTTCAGGAGGGAGACGAAAACGCCTACACCCGGCTTTATCAGCTTCATGTGCAGGCCATGTACCGCTATGGCATGAGCCTGGTGGCTGTTTCTGAGGCCTTTGTGCTGGATTGCGTACATGATGTCTTTACCGAGCTCTGGGCCAAACGCGCCCGCCTGACGACACCCGACAACATCCGCCATTACCTGCTGAGGGCGCTGAAAAACCGCATCATGCACCTGCTCGAACGCAAGGAACATCCGAGACGCCCGCTGGAAGAGGTAGACTATGACGCTTTATGGGCAGAACCCAATGATCTGGAAATCCTGGAAGAACTGGAAGCAGCCACAACCCGTCAGCAACGGATACAGCGCCTGATCGAACAGCTCCCGCCGCGCCAGCAGGAAGCCCTCAAACTCCGCTTTGTCGAGAATATGAACTACAACCAGATCGGCGAAATTATGCACGTTAACGAGCAGTCGGCGAAGAACCTCGTTTTCCGGGCGGTAGAGAAGCTCCGTAGCTGGATCATCACCTTATTTTTAACTTTTTTTACATTTTTTTAGGTTTTGGTGAGTACGTTTTCCACTATTTGTCATCTACTGACAAATGCTGATGCCTGTGGAGCAAAACTACGAGACCTATTCTGCTGCTGATTTCCTGACTGACGATGCCTTTGTGACGCATCAACTGGATCCTACGCGTGCGTCTGCTCAGTTCTGGGAAACATGGCTGATACAGTACCCCCACCGGCGCGACGTCTATCAACAGGCCGTTGACCTCGTAGAAGCTATCCGCCTCGGGTTAGATACGTACGCGCAGACGTACCTGCCCGAAGAGACCGTGCGCCGGTTGTGGCTCCGGATTCAGGAAACCAACGCGCGGGAAGCAGAGACCGCTGTCCGCACACGCCGGTCCGGGTGGATGCGGTGGGCCGCCGCTGCGGCTGTGGTCCTGACATTAGGCGGGGGCTACTGGTGGAAGTCGGCAACGAAACCTGTTACGCCCTACGACCGGCAGGTAACGGCCCTCAGCGAGTCGCTATCCGAAACCGTGAATACATCCCGGAAACTTCAGCTCATCCGCCTGCCCGACAACTCGGAAGTATGGCTTGCCCCCGATAGCCGGTTGACCTATCCGGCTGACTTTGGCCGCAAAAACCGGGTGGTCTACCTGTCGGGAGAGGCTACCTTCTCGGTAACTAAAGATACGGATAAACCCTTTTTTGTTCATGCCAACGATGTGGTAACGCGGGTGATTGGTACGCGGTTTACCGTGCGGGCCTTTTTTCGGGAAAAACGGGTAAAGGTGCAGGTGCAGTCGGGCCAGGTATCGGTCTACCGCAACGGACCGGCTTCGTCGGCAGAGCGGCCGAAAGGGGTCATGCTGCTGCCGAACCAGCAGGTGATTTTCAACAACGAAACGGCGCAGTTTGATAAGATGCTGGTCGATACACCAGCTATTGTCATTACCCCTTACGTCCGGAAGAAAACGCCTTCATTTGTATATAATGAGACGCCGATCAGTCAGGTACTCAGGGATATAAAAGAAGCCTACGGGATTGATATCCACTATAATAAGGAAGCACTTGAAAATTGTCAGTTAAACTCAACGATGACCAATGAAACCTTTAAGCAAAAGCTGACCATTGTCTGTGCGACAATCGGCGCTACCTACGAAATCATTGACGGGCAAGTTGTTATCAACGGCGGAAGCTGTCAGTAATTGCCGGATTCTGTTGTGTTAATTCTCTGTTAATCAATTTTTTACTGTAATGAGCACCTGATCCGCATCAGCCCTGTAATGCTCACCCGAGAGGCAGCAAAAGATGCTGTCCGGTTACTATTATTTTAATATTTTGATATAGGTCCCACAGATTAAGCAGACTATATCAGCCGTTTTTCTTAACTGCATAAGTGATAAACCCTATGAAAAAAGTGAATGCCCGGGTCGTAAGATGTGTACAGCTTACGGTTCTTCAATGCCTGATTGTACTGCTTTCCGTCGGCGTTTCGCAGGCCGGTGATGCGTCTGCTCAGGAGGTACTTAACCGCCGGTTGAGCCTGACGATCCAGAATGAAAATGTAAAAAATGTTTTACGGGCGATTGAAAAAGCCGCCAATGTTAAATTTTCTTACAGTCCGCAGGTGGTGCCGGCCCGCATGCTGGTGTCGATGCGGGTGCAGAACAGCACGCTGAAACAGGTACTGGAAAAGCTGCTGAGCCCGTCGAAGGTCAGCTATAGCGTGGCCGGTGAGCAGATTATTCTGGCCCGTACTGCCGAAGAGCCGATCAATATCCAGCTGGGTGAGGTAGAGGAGCCGGTTGATGTGCCGCTGGATCGCACGGTTACCGGCGTCGTTACCGATGAAAAAGGCGAAAAGCTGCCGGGCGTGAGCGTGGTGCTGAAGGGCTTATCGCGTGGGGCGGTCACAGACGAAACCGGTACATACCGGCTAACCATCCCGGACGGTCCCCAGACACTGGTCTTCAGCTTTGTCGGTTTTGTAACCAAAGAAGTAGCCGTGGCCAATCAGGGGACTGTTTCGGTACAGCTGGTTCCGGATGTGAAGTCGATCAACGAAGTTGTCGTAGTCGGTTATGGCTCGCTGAACCGTAAGGAAGTAACGAGCGCTGTTACCCACCTGTCGTCGGCTGACTTGCTGCGCGTAGGCAGTAACAGCCCGCTGATGGCGATTCAGGGCAAAGTAGCCGGTTTGTCGGTAACCAATACGGCTGCCGGTGACCCGAACTCAACACCGAGCATTCAGCTGCGGGGTGTGTCGTCGCGGAGTGCCGGTTTAGGGCCCCTGTTCGTGATCAACGGAGTGCCGGGCGGTAACCTGGACAACATCAACCAGAACGAAATTGAGTCGATTGACGTCCTGAAAGGTGGAGCCGCCTCCGCTATTTACGGTACACGGGGCAGCAACGGGGTAATTGTGATTACGACCAAAAAAGGAAGCTCCGACTCCCGCATTTTCTACGACGGCTACGGCGCGTTTGACTACATCGCCAACAAATTGTCGGTCTTGTCGAAAGACGAGTTTCTGGCCAACAAACGCGGTGTCGACCTGGGCGGCAACACCGACTGGATGAAAGCCGTGAGCCGGAATCCGACGTTCTCGCAGAAACATACGCTTCAGTTTTCGGGTGGCAGCGGCAAAACCAACTACTTTTCGTCGGTGGATTATCGCAACGCCAACGGGGTAGATCTGCGCTCAGCCAAGGAAGAGTATGGTGGCCGGGTGAATATCAACCATACCTCAGCCAACAACCTGTATAACATTACGTTCAGTGCGGCTCCACGGTATGCGAGAACCAGTCAGGCCGACTACAGCGGATTTAACTATGCGTTAACCCTGAACCCGACACAGTCTATTTATGACCAGGCGGGTAAGTATAACTATATCACCAGCGGATTTTTTGCCAACAACCCTGTTGAGCGGGCAAAACTGGTAAAGGCGGGTCAGGAGATCAAGTATCTGGATATCAACGGGTCGTTTAAGCTGAATCTGCTGGAAAATCTGTCGACGATGATTACGATTGGTGAAGTGAGCTCATCGTTCCGGAACCAGAACTTTACCCCGTCAACGCTGACGACAGTCGTCAACGGCTCGAAGCGGAATACGGCCTCGCAGTCGCTTGACGAAAACGATCAGAAAAGCTTTGAGTGGACGGGCAATTATTTTCTTGATGTGCAGAAGCACTCGGTGAAGCTCCTGGGCGGCTACTCGTACCAGTACTTTAAGTCGTCGGGTTTCAATGCGGCTAATGAAAACTTCCCGTCGGATGTGCTGACGTATAACAACCTGGGCACCGGCCTCTGGAACCTGCAACAGGGCGTTAACAACGTTGGTTCTTACCGGAACAACTCAAAACTGGCAGCGTTTTTCGGTCGGGTAAACTACGACTTTGACCAGAAATACTTCTTCTCGGCCAGCTTACGGCGCGAAGGCTCGTCAAAATTCGGGTACGACAACAAATGGGGGAACTTCCCGGCCGCCTCTGTGGGCTGGCGCGTTACTCAGGAGAAGTTTGCCAGTGGGTTGCCGTGGCTGAACGAACTGAAACTGCGGGCCGACTACGGGGTGACGGGTAACCAGGACTTCGGCAATTACCTGTCGCTCGATACTTATTCGGGTTATGGCTATTACCTCTACAATGGCTCATCGTATCAGGTTTGGGGCCCGAGCCAGAACACAAACTACAACCTGCGCTGGGAAAAAGCGATCAACTTCAACATCGGTGTCGACTTTGACCTGTTGAAAAACAGCCGGTTATCGGGCAGTCTGAACTACTACATCCGCACAAATAAGGATTTGCTGGGGTCCTATGCCGTCCCGAATCCGCCGAACATTCAGGGATCGACCTTCGCCAATGTCGGAACCATGAAAAACGCCGGGCTGGAGATTCAACTGAATGCAGCGGTAGTAGCTAATAAGGAATTTGCCTATAACATCACCTTTGCCGGTGCGACGAACGATAACAAGTTTGTTTCATTCTCGAATGAGGCGTTTAAAGGGCAGAAGTTTGTGGATGTGGTAGGCATGCCGGCACCGGGCAGCCCGGGTAATGCACAGCGTTTGCAGGAAGGCACGCGGATCGGTAGCTTCTACATGCTCCGGTCGGCTGGTGTCGACGAGTCGGGCAACCTGTTAGTCTACAACAAGGCCGGCAACGTTATCGTGGCCAACAAGGCGTCGAACGATGATAAGCAGTTTGTCGGCAACGGCCTGCCGAAGTTTACGGCTGGTCTGACCAACTCGCTCCATTACCGGAAATGGGATCTGACGGTATTCCTGCGGGGCACGTTCGGGTATAAAATCTTTAATACCTACGCGTTCTACCTCGGCACACCGGCTACCCAGCAGAATGCCAACACCCTGTCGTCGGCTTACGACGGTGGTAAATATGCTCAGTTGAAGAGTCCGGCTACCTATTCGTCGTTGTCTGACTATTTCCTGGAACCGGGCAGTTTTGTCAAAATCGACAACATCAACCTGAGCTATACGCAGCCGGTTACCAGCAAATTTATGCGCTCGGTACGGATCTATGCCACAACGCGTAACCTGAAGACATTCACCAAATACACCGGCGGCGATCCGGATCTGGTGCAGGTGAACGGATTATATCCGGGCATCAACAGTTCGCTGAGCTATTTCCCGTCGACAACGCAGTACTTATTAGGCTTACAGGTCACTTTCTAACCACTGGACCCTACTTAACACATGAAACGGATTAACCTTACCAATACCATACGAACAGCGGCAGTCTCCATGATCCTCATGGCAACCGGCGGCTGTACTAACCTTGACGAAGTACTTTCTGACCGGATCGTTTCCGACAACTTTCTGCAAAAGAAAGAAGACGTGATCCGCGATTTTCTGCGTCCGTTTGAGCACAGTTACTGGACTATTCAGGGGGGCTCTACCTTTATGTTGCAGGAAAACAGCTCGGATGAACTGATGACGCCGAACCGCCAGGGCGACTGGTTCGACGGCGGGCAGTTTCAGCGGGTGCACTACCACACCTGGACGCCGAACGATGGCTACACAAGCGATGCCTGGAACGCACTCTATGGCGGGGTGACGCTGGCAACCAATACCCTGGAAGATTTGCAGGGCATTACAGACCCCGCCCGGTTCGATATGACGCAGGCTGAACTGGACGGTATGATTGCCGAGGTGCGGGTGTTGCGGGCATGGCTCAACCTCCGCCTGCTGGATTTTTACCGCAATATTGTGATCGTCACGAAGGTAAAAGGCGAGACACAGGGTGGTCCGCAGGTGCCGCCGCAGGAAGCGTTCAATTTTATCGAAAAAGAGATTAAAGAGTCGATTCCGAAGCTGCCGACCCGCCAGAGCCTGGGCGCCAATGCCATTGGCCGGTGGACGCAGGGGGGCGCGGCGGCCTTGCTGGTGCGGCTCTACCTGAACGCTAAAGTATATACCGGTACCGATCACTTTGCCGATTGTGCTACCGTCTGCAACGATATTCTGGGCGGAAAATACGGGCAATATGCACTGGAAAGCCGCTGGGATGCCCCGTTTGACTATACGAATCCAACCTCAGGTGAAACGCTTTTCGGGTTTCCGGGCAGCTTTGGGCTGACACACTGGCAGTACGATGGCGGCATGTATTTCTGGATGCTCCCGGTCAATGCAACGTTCTACTTCGGCTTTACCGACTTCGGTACTGCTAACCCAAAATATGCACTGCAGCCGGGCCGCGATGTCGATAGCACCGAATACAGCTTTGCTCTGGGCAAACCGTTTGTGAAGTTTCAGAAATACCCGGATGATCTCCGGCTGAAAACGTACAAAAACCTGGGCAACAGCAAACGGGAGGGGATGTTCCTGAAAGGCTATCTGCCTTACATCAATGCCAGTGGTAAGCAGGATACCGTACGCTCGACCAAAGGACCGTATCCGCTCTTCTTCCGCGATCAGGTGGGCATGTTCCTGGCGGCCAAACCAGGGACAAAAATTGCGGATAAGACCTCGAACATGAACAATGCCGACCAGAACTCAGGCATTACGCCGGTGAAATATCCGTATTACCCGAGCAGCGATGCGAATAAAATCTCATCGGCCTACGCCGAAATCCGGCTGGCCGAAATCTATTACTCGCTGGCGGAATGCAAATACCGCGCCGGCGACAAAGCCGGTGCTGCCGTGCTGCTGAATGCGGTCCGGTCACGGAATTATCCGGCCGGTTCGCCAAGTCTGTACAAAACTGATGGCAGCCAGCTCACCGATCAGGAGATGCTGGATGAGTGGGGCCGCGAGTTCCTGGTCGAAGGCCGCCGCCGGACCGATCTGATCCGCTGGGGCGTGTTCAACACGGGCAGATGGTGGGACAAACAGCCGGATGCCGACGACCACACGGCTATTTTCCCGATTGGTCAGAACGTACTGAACGTATCTCCGCAGCTAAAGCAAAATCCGGGGTATTAATCAAAACGGTCCGGACGATATCATCGTCCGGACCGTTTTTTATCGTTTCCGCTTGCTTGTTGCCGGCGTAACAACCGGAGCCGGCATGGGTTTCAGATACGGCTTCAACGCCTGAGCCAGCCGCCGGTATCCTTCGGCATTCGGGTGGAGGCCGTCGGAAAACAGGCTTTCGTCAATTTTACCGTCTGCTTTCAGAAATACCGGTCCCGGCTGGGCGAAGGTGGCGTTAACGCTGCCAGCCAGCCGCGCAATCTGGTCGTTCAGTTTCGCAAGGCGACCTTCTTCATTCCGGCGTGGCAGAATACCAATCATCAGAATGTCTGCCTGCGGTTGCCGCACCTGAATGGCTTCGACCAGCTGTTTAAGGCCTTCCACTATTTCGTCGTTGGTGTTCAGCTGCAGGTTGTTTGTGCCGATCATCAACACGGCCTGCTGAAGCGGGTAGCCATCAAGCTCGCCGTGATACACCCGCCAGAGTACGTTTTCGATGCGGTCCCAGCCATACCCCAGATTTTTGACACCCAACGGGTCCAGTACCGACTGCCACGAATCCACCCCGTCGGCGCGGGGGCTTTTAGGCTCTCCGCCCCAGAAATGGGTAATCGAGTTGCCTATGAAGGCAATGCGGGGCGGGTTGGTTTTATTCATCGCCAGAACATCGCGGTGGCGGGCCTCCCAGTCGTAAATACGGGCGTCGCGGTACTGGGTGCGCGGGCGGGTGGTCGACAGAGAACCGGCCGGTTCTTTCAGGATTTGCCGGATCACGCGTTCGTAGGCGTCGGCATACTGCACCATACCGAGGTCGGTCGGGTGGGTGCCGTCGACCATGGCGTCGTTATCCAGATGAATGGCCGAGATCGGCAGGGTATACAGGTTCCGGATGCCCTCGCTTTTGAGTTGGGCGTAGGCCTTGCTCTGTATATCGTTGGCGTCCTGATATAGTTTTTTGCGGGTAGCAATCATCTCGCCGTCGGTATAACCGGCATGGTCGGTCAGCAGAATTGGGGTTGTCGGGTATTTTTGCCGGAGGGTACGGACCGTGTTCAGAATCCGGTTGTGTACTTCCGCCGCGTCGGTGTTGACCATACTGACCAGGTTCGGCAGGCAATCCAGTACAAACAGCCGGGCGTTCAGTTGCGGCAGAAAATCAACCACTTCCTTTTCCATGCGGCCATTGCCCGAAAAGCCAAGGTTAATGACCGGCCGGTCGAGCTTGCGACCCAGAATAGCCGTCCAGGCCATGCCCGGCCGCGAGGCACAGGCTCCGTGGGCAATCGACGTACCGTAGATCACAATGGGCGGGTCCATGCGCACGGGCAGAGGCGTGAGTGTTACACCTTCGGGTACGCCGATCTCCAGCCACTGAACGGCGGTGTATAACGGCAGGTACAGGCGGTATTCGCGCCCTTTCTGATGGTAGTTGTCATTGGGCGTCAGGCCCGTAAACCGGTACTGAATGGTATCGCCGAACGCATATTTGCCCATACACCACAGCCAGTCGCCGTCGCTGTTACCGGCATAGAGATCAACCCCGCTGACGCCCGTTGCCGGCATGTGCGGCATGGATTGGTTGCCTTTCACCTGATACCGCACCACAATCTGGTCGGTACTGGCCCGGAACCGGATCATCATCCCGGCGGAGTGCCGCGACAGGTTCCAGACTGCTTTCGGAACCGTTTTTTCGGCTTCGGCCGGCAACCGGTCATACGGCGCCTGTACACCGGTCGGCCAGCCTTGACCCTCCAAAGCATTGATGTCGGATTGTTTCGGATTCCACCAGGTCAGTTTAGCGGGTGTCTGCGCAAGGGTAAGTGTGCTGTAAAACAGGCACATGACAAAGAGATAACGAAAGCTCATCGGGAATTCAGCGGATAATTTCGGGTTCAATTGGCAATTATGCCGTTATTTTGGCTTTACTACAAAACCAGTCAACCGCCATGTCCTACTTTCTTTCGGCCATTTGTTTCTGTCTGCTGCTCCTGTCACCGTGTCTGGCTCAAACACCACTTCCCGACACTTACAATGTAGTCTGGACAACACCTGGCCGGGATGCCGGTGAATCCATGCCATGTGGTGGTGGCGACATTGGCCTGAATGTCTGGGTCGAAAACGGCGATGTACTGTTTTACATGGCCCGCAGCGGCACGTTCGACGAAAACAATGCCATGCTGAAACCGGGGCGCGTACGGCTCCGACTCAGTTCCAATCCCTTCAGGGGTACTGATTTCCGGCAGGAACTTCGGCTGGCTAAAGGCGATGTGGTGATTTCGGGCGGCAAAGCGCGGCTACACCTGTGGGTCGATGTCTTCCGGCCGGTGGTGCATGTTGAACTGGAAAGTGCAAAACCTGTTACGGTAAAGGTCATGTACGAATCATGGCGGTTTGAGGACCATCTGGTCAGAGGCACCGAACTGCGGGGAAACTCCTATAAAGTCTCGCCGAAGTTTGAGGTGATTACCTATAAGGATGAGGTAGCCGTTTCGGGTAATGAGATACAGTTTTACCACCGTAACCGTGCCGACCGGGAAAACGTGATGGCCTATACGGTGCGGATGCAGGGCATGGCCGCCGTAAAGGATCAGTTGTTTGACCCCATTACGAACAATACATTTGGCGGGGTACTGGTGGCGCCCGGCATGAAACCGGCGGGCACCGATACCGGAACGTATATGAATACCCGCTACCGGTCGTGGGCGCTCGTGAGCAAGCCGGTGCGTACGCAGCAGATTGATGTAGTGCTGCATGTCGACCAGACACCTACACTGGAGGCATGGACAGCAGGGCTGGCGAAAATCCGGCAGGAGGCAGCAGCGACGCGGAAGACGGCGCTGGCCCGAACCCACGACTGGTGGGCGCAGTTCTGGAACCGGAGCTACATCCTGATCGAGGGGCCCGACAGTACCGTTTCGCGGAATTATCAGCTGTTCCGCTACCTGCTTGGCTGCAACGCCTATGGCAAATGGCCTACGAAGTTCAACGGCGGGTTATTTACCGTTGATCCGGTATTGACCAATAAACTGTATGCCCATACGCCGGATTTCCGGCTGTGGGGCGGCGGCACCATGACGGCCCAGAACCAGCGGCTGGTCTATCACCCAATGCTGAAATCGGGTGATTTTGACATGCTGAAACCCCAGTTTGATTTTTACCTCCGGTCGCAGCGCAACGCCGAATTACGCAGTCAGGTATACTGGAAACATAATGGGGCGTGCTTTACCGAGCAGCTCGAAAACTTCGGTCTGCCGAATATCATGGAGTATGGCGTAAAACGTCCGGAAGGCTACGATCCGGGTATGGAATACAACGCATGGCTTGAATATGAGTGGGATACCGTGTTTGAGTTTTGCCTGATGATGCTCGAAACGGAGCGCTACGAGGGCCGTGACATCCGGTCATATGTACCGTTTATCGAAAGTTGCCTGACGTTTTTTGATGAGCATTACCAGTTGCTTGCCAAACAACGGGGCACAAAGGTATTTGACGAAAAAGGGCAGTATATCTTTTACCCGGGTTCGGCTGCCGAGACCTACAAAATGACCTACAACTCCACGACCGTTATTTCGGCCCTGCGGGTAATTCTGGGCCGGATGCTGGAACTGCCCGCCGGTTATTTGCCGGATGCACAGCGGGAGAAGTGGGTGACCATGCTGAAGCGGATTCCGCCGGTACCGACGCAGTACCTGGAGGGTGGCCATAAAACGCTGGCGCCGGCGGTGGCCTGGGCACGAATTCAGAATACGGAAGCGCCGCAACTGTATCCGGTGTATCCGTGGGGCCTGTACGGCGTCGGGAAGCCGGATCTGGACGTAGCCCGCAATACCTGGCAGTACGATACGCTGGTCGTAAAATACCGCAGTCACGTTGGCTGGCGGCAACACAACATTTTTGCTGCGCGCCTCGGCCTGACCGACGAAGCTGCCGACCTCACCCGCCGGAAGTTTGCCGACGGGCCCCACCGCTTCCCGGCATTCTGGGGCCCCGGCTTCGACTGGACACCCGACCACAACTGGGGTGGTTCGGCCATGATCGGCTTGCAGGAGATGCTGATGCAGACCGACGGCCGGAAAATTTACCTCTTACCGGCATGGCCCGCCAACTGGAACGCCCGTTTTAAACTGCACGCACCCTACCAGACAACCATTGAAGGTACGGTCGTAAACGGGAAGCTGGAGCGCCTGATTATCAGTCCTGAAAGCCGCAAAGCAGACGTTGTTTTGCCGGAACGCCGGTAGAGAAATCGACAAAAAAGGGTAATCCCCCGACTGAAAGTTGCTATCTTTCGGGCCGATTAGCTAACCTGATAATGTCTTATCAAACTGTTCACATAAATCCACGGGTAGCGCTGGCCGACAATACTACGTCGGAAACCATGGCCAGCCCGTCGGCGTCCTCTTCAACATCCCGCGTATCGGTTCTGGTCATTTATACCGGCGGTACGCTGGGGATGGTCTATGAACGGAAAACCGGTCAACTCATTCCGTTTAACTTTGAACGGGTCCTCGATCAGGTACCCGAACTGCACCGGCTCGACTTCGACATGACGCTCATTACCCTGCGCGACATCATCGACTCGTCGAACATGAAACCGGCCAACTGGATTGAACTGGCGCAGATCATCCGGAAAAATTACGATCAGTTTGATAGCTTCGTGATTCTGCACGGAACGGATACGATGGCCTACACGGCGTCGGCGCTGAGTTTTATGCTCGTCAATCTGGCCAAGCCGGTGATCCTGACCGGTGCGCAGCTGCCGATCGGGGTCGCCCGGAGCGATGCCCGTGAAAACTTTATTACCGCCCTGGAGATTGCAGCGGCTACGCGCGACGGCAAACCGATTGTGCCGGAAGTGTGCGTCTATTTTAATTCGCAGCTGCTCCGCGGCAGCCGGGCTAAGAAACAGGAGAGTGTTCATTTCAACGCCTTTCACTCTGAGAATTACCCGCGGCTGGCCTTAGCCGGTGTGCAGATCGAATACAACACGCCATACATTATGTCGGGGCCGGTTGGCGGGCCGTTCAGTATCCGGACGCAGCTGGATGCCAACGTTACGATTCTGAAGCTGTTCCCCGGCATTACCCAACCGGTTGTGGAAGCCATTCTGGGCATTCCGGACCTGAAAGGTGTGGTCCTGGAAACATTCGGGGCGGGCAATGCACCGACGTACAGCTGGTTTCTCGAAGCGTTGAAAAACGCCAGTGACCGCGGTATTGTGCTGTTCAACGTGTCGCAGTGTGAAGGGGGGCGGGTGACGCAGGGCCAATACCAGACCAGTAAGCTGCTGCAGCAGATCGGCGTCGTGAGCGGTGCCGACATGACTACCGAAGCCGCAATTACGAAACTGATGGTGGTCCTCGGCGAAAACGTACCCGAAACCGGCGACGATGACCGGATCGAATCCCGGCGCCAGCAACAAGCCCGCCTTGACCGCATCCGTCAGCAACTGGCCACGCCGTTCAGCGGAGAAATGAGTTTGTAGGCGTTGCTTTCCTGCCAGACTTCCAGGAAGTTCAAAACTTCCTGGAAGGTCTGGCAGGCTTGTATGTTGCTGCGCAGAAGCGTATATTTGTTTAGATTAAGATAGTGTTAGCCATGCTGAGGAAACCATCTGTTTTTGATGAAATTTCGACATTTATCGCGGGCATGAATCCGGAAAAAGTTGTTCAGTTCAAGCCCTCTCAAGCGAATCAGGACCGGCTCGATTATTTGTTAGAAAGACAAAAAGAAGCACTTCTCTCAGAAGAAGACAGGCACGAACTGGAGCAATACCTTATCATTAACCGGATTATTGGCCTTGCAAAAGCCAGAGCGTTAACACTTCTCAACGCATGAGCCGTAGCTTGTCAGCTGCTATAAAGAAGAAGATTGCACTGCGGGCGAAGTACCGATGTGAATACTGTTTACTACCGGAGCATCTTTCTTTTTATGCCTTCCATATTGAGCACATCCGAAGCATAAAGCATGGTGGCACCAATGAATTATCCAATCTGGCCTATTGCTGTCCTGACTGCAACTATTTCAAAGGCACAGACATAGCGACTTTTCTTGACAACGACACACTTGTCCGGTTCTTCAATCCAAGGAGAGATGACTGGAACAGTCACTTCATGCTGGAAGAAAGTGCCATTCACGGTATAACCGACATTGGAATAGCCACCGTCCGTATTTTCAAATTCAATGATGTAGAACGATTGATATTCAGGCAACAACTTGCCGAATTAGGTTTTTATCCCTGACTGGCCTGCCTCCATATTCCAACTCCCCGAGGGTTCAAAACCCTCGGGGAGTTAAGTTAATCGGGAGTTTTGCTACCGGATGGCCAGCTCCGTTTCCGCATCAAAGAAATGGCACTTATCCAGCTCCCAGAATAGCCGGAACGACTGGCCGAACGTTAGCGGCAGGTCGGCAGGCAGACGGGCAACAAACCGCTGATCGTCCAGATGAAAGTACGTCAGCGCCTCGTTGCCGGTATGCTCAACGGCGTCGGCCTGTACCGTCAGTTCGGGCATTGACCGACCCGGGACCGGAACCGGGCTCATGTGTTCTGCACGGATACCCAGCGTGACGGCATGGCCCCGGAAACTCGCCAGCGCAGGCGCATGCACGCTCTGGCTGAGGTCGAGGGTAACCGCCCCCTGATCACTCTGAAATTGTAAAGGGCCCGTACCCGAAAGACGCCCTGGCAGAAAATTCATGGGCGGTGTGCCGATAAAGCCCGCCACAAAACGATTGACCGGCTGATTGTAGAGGGTGATGGGCGTGTCGAACTGCTGCACATCGCCGTTCCGCAGGACCACAATCCGGTTGCCGAGCGTCATGGCCTCGATCTGGTCGTGGGTGACGTAGATCATCGTTGCCTGCAGATCGCGGTGGAGTTTCTGAAGTTCAATCCGCATCTGCCCGCGTAGTTTGGCATCGAGGTTACTCAGCGGTTCATCAAACAGAAACACCTGCGGATTCCGGACAATGGCCCGGCCGATGGCCACGCGCTGCCGTTGACCGCCCGACATGTCTTTCGGCTTCCGGTCGAGGAGGTTTTCGATTTCGAGCAGCCGGGCTGCCGCCGTTACGCGGTCCTTAATCTCCGTTTTGGGCATGTTGCGAAGCTTCAGCCCGAAGGCCATGTTTTCGTAAACCGTCATGTGCGGGTAGAGCGCGTAGTTCTGAAACACCATGGCAATATCGCGCTCGTTGGGCGGTACATCGTTTACCCGCCGGTCGCCGATCAAGAGGGTACCGTCCGTAATCGCTTCCAGCCCGGCAATCATCCTGAGCAGCGTCGACTTGCCGCAGCCCGACGGCCCGACCAGGACCACAAACTCTTTATCCTGAATATCCAGATTTACGTCGCGGATAACCCGCGGTCCGTTCCCGTATGCTTTCGCTATATGATCCAGTTGAACGCGAGACATAGTTTTATTGAGTGATTGAGCGAATGAGTGATTGAGCGGCTATTCGGATGGCTTGATGAGTGACCCCATTTTCACTCAATCGCAATTCGCTCAATCACTCAACAGGAATTACTTTAGCTTCCCGACCACGGCGGGGTATTGCTCGGCGCGCTGGAAGGCCCAGAGCGCTTCGATGGTCGATTCGGCACCGGAGTTGCGGTTTACTTCAGTGGTAGACGAAATACCGTCGAAACAGCGGCCCGATTCAACGTCGTACATTTTCACACCGGCCAGGTTAGTGCCCAGGAACCAGCCCATGAATTCGGTCGCCAGGTCGGTGTATTTCGGGTCTTTGGTCTGGTCGTAGGCTTCGAGCGCGGCCCACACCATCGGCCGGACGCCATAGGCAATCTGCGCAAACCGCGACGATTTCAGGCCCTGAACGCCGTTGCCCGGATCATAAATCTCCAGCGATTCGAGTAAACCCTGCTTGAGCAGATAAGGATAGAAATTGTCGATTTCCTTTTTGGCGGCCGCAATCCACGTTGGCTTGTTGAGCGCTTTGCCTACTTTCAGCAGGGCGTAGGACTGGTCGCTGCCGTAGGCGTGCCAGGTATTCTCAAAACTCATGATGGCGCCGTACGGGAAATGCGTCGCATCGCCGAACTGCATCAGCACAATACCCTCGCCGAGCAGCTCCATCAGTTTAAGTACCTGCGCATCGGGCGTTTGCTGGTAGTAGTTCGACAGGCT
Organism: Arsenicibacter rosenii; assembly: GCF_001870735.1. Taxonomy (GTDB): domain Bacteria; phylum Bacteroidota; class Bacteroidia; order Cytophagales; family Spirosomataceae; genus Arsenicibacter; species Arsenicibacter rosenii. Next base: position 181,621 of record NZ_MORL01000006.1, read on the forward strand.
GAGCAGCATGATGGCCGCCTGGTCGGTACCCGAACCGAACGGCAGCCATTTCGGAACTTTAATGCCTTTAACAAAATTCATTTCCTGCGGACGGCTGGCAAAGTCGCGGATCATCACGGTCACCAGCCGCTGGTTGGCCTGCAGCATGCGGGTTGCCATGGCCGGATCGGCTTTCTGGAAATAAGGATACGCTTCGCTCAGGAGCCAGAAGGCCCGCCACGACCACCAGTTGGGTTGGTTGACACTGGTCTGAAACGTCTTGTTGATGGAAAGATCAGGCCACAGGAAGTTGTAATAATATCCTTCCGGAGACTGGAGCTGCAGCACAAATTCGGTCATTTGCCGGAGCTGGGTCTGCTTGCCGGCATTAGTAGCGAGGTCAGGCTCCCGCAACATAAATAACCCTGCCCGCGCGACGTCGTCAATACAGGTAAAGCCCTCATCCTCATCGGTTATGAGGTCATAGTTGGGTGCATTACTATAGATGGCAACAGTGCCTACCTCAGGGCCAACCGGTAATTTAACACTTTTGTAAAGATGTTGCAAGTGTAAAGTGTTTACAAAACGGCCCGTAGGGTAATTGGAAGAAATCGGGTCTTTTTTGCAGGAGAAGGAAAGCAGCCCAAACTGGACGGCTACAAAACACAGGTATATTAACGTACGTTGAGTCATTTCGGATTTAGGTTACATATTCTTTTTTTGAAGCTCGTCCAGCAATTCCTGAAAAGACAGGGTAATGATGCCGCAGGCCGAGTCAGACATCGCATAGGGAATAATAAGCTGGTCTTGATGACGTAACCAGCCACAGGTATAGACCACGTTCGGAACGTAGCCTTCGCGTTCGGATTCCAGCGGTTCGATAATTGGTTTCGCCAACCGCCCGATTACCCTGGTGGGGTCCTGCAGGTCGAGCAGCATAACACCGATGGCATACCGGCGCAGGGGGCCGACGCCATGCGTCAGCACCAGCCAGCCCTGTTCTGTTTTGATCGGCGATCCGCAGTTGCCGAGCTGCACGGTCTCCCAGCCAAATGCCGGTTCAGCCAGGGTTTGCCAGGTATCCCAGACATGTAAGTCCTCCGAAAACATGATGTTGATAAACTCACCGCCTTGCCGGCTCAGCATCACATAGTTACCGTCTATTTTTTCGGGGAAGAGGGCCATGCCTTTGTCCTGAATGCCATCGCCGTACATGGTCCGGACGCGGAATTCGACAAAATCGGTGGTCTCCATCAACTGACACTTGATCGTCTCACCATCGTAGGCCGTATACGTGCTGTAGTAGCAGGTTGTACCGTCTTCATCGGTAAACTGCACAAACCGTACATCTTCCATGCCTTTGCTTTCTCCTTTGGCGTTCGGAAAAATCACCCGCTCAGTCAGCGGTACATCCGGTTCACAAACCAGGTCATAGTTCGTATCCAGAATTTCCAGCAGGGCTTTCTGGGATTCGTGAAAACGGCTGTGACGGCCCGACTCGGGGAGTGTCGTCATAATCTGAACGGCCTCGGTGGCGGTAAAACGGTCCGGCAGTTCGTCCAGAATAGTTTCTGACGTATGCAGGAAATAGCGGAGCCGCTCGCGGACAAAATCTTTGGTATATGTCTTCTGCCAGTTTTTGGCCGAGCGGGTTGCGTACGGGGTCAACTCGTCGAGTTGAATCGCACCATCGGCGGTCAGCACGCCGGTCCGGAATTCGATCGATGAAATGTGGCTTTCGCCCGTAGCCCGCAAACTCATGATAAAGCGTATAGCACCCTCCGGCAGCCCCGACTGGTCGGGATGCCGGACCATCGACGGGTTGAAAAGCGCGGCAGCCTGGGTCGAGTATTCCATGGTCATGCAGGCACCCAGCAACAGCCGGCGGTTATCCGGCCAATGTTCCGGAGCCGGATGGCGTTGGGTACTTTCAGCAAAATGTTGCCGGAACACCGCGTCGAGCCGCCGGTGCCGGTCAGCAAACAGGGAACGTGTCTGCGCCAGTAAGGCCTCCGCTTCCGGTTCGCTCATGTGGTCGATCCGTTTGGCAATGTGGGGCACCCGATGAGGACCGTGCAGGCTCAGATAACGTAAAATAACCCGTCCGGGATTGGCCCTAAACTGTATGGCCGTGCGTGTAATGTGTATCATATTAGTCTTTCAGGCCCGATGAAGCCATGCTTCGGATAAAGTGTCGCTGGAAAAACAGGTACAGGATAATAATCGGGATCGCCAGCATCACCGCCGCCGTAATTTTGACCGTCAGCTGTCCGTCGGCACGACCGCCTACCGAAAACAACGTAACAAGCTGGGGCATGGTCATGGTTGGTTCGTCGCGGATGACGATCAGCGGCCAGAGGGCCTCGTTCCACAAGCCCATGAACGTCAGAATGGTAATGGTCAGCACCGTAGGCAGGATATTCGGAAACAGGATCTGAAAAATAATCCGCAGCTCCCCGCAGCCGTCCAGTCGGGCGGCATCAATCAATGCCTGTGGCAGGCTCATAAACGCCTGCCGGAAGAGCAGGATCGACAGCGAGTTGAGCATAAACGGGACAATGAGCGCGAAATAGGTATCGACCCATCCCAGCTTTACCATCGTGATGTAATTAGGAATCAGGGTGATCTGAAACGGCAGCGTCATTGTGAAGATGATCAGGTAAAAAATCAGATTCCGGCCCCTGAATTGTAGCCGGGCAAGGGCATAACCCGTCATTGCTCCCGATATGAGTACCAGGCCCGTGGTGATAACGGCCACCAGCACGCTGTTGACAAACGCCCGGCCCAGCGGAATTTTTGAAAAGACCGTGACATAGTTCGCCCACGTGAAGCCGACCGGCCAGAGCGTCAGGTTGCCGAGTTCGCTCTCCGACGACAGCGACGCGCTCAGCATCCAGACAAATGGATACACAAAGGAGGCCGCGGCCAGAATCAGCAGAAAATAGCGCAGGAAGGTTGACATGGTTCGTTAAATTTCCTGTTCGACGTATCGTTTCTGGATGGCCACAACGGCCAGAATCAGCAGCGCAAAAAAGAAGCCCAGCGTGGCCGAATAGCCCATGTGGTAGTACTGAAACGCCTGCTGGTAGATGTACATCACCGCCGACAGGGTGCTGTTGAGCGGTCCGCCTTCGGTCATGATATACGGCTCGATAAACAGCGAAAACCCGCCGATGGTCGACAGGACAACCACTGTGAAAATGGTCGGGTTGATCATGGGCAGGGTAATGTACCGGAACTTCTGCCAGTTGGTAGCGCCTTCGAGGTCAGCGGCTTCGTAATACTGCGGCGGCACGGTTTGCAGGCCAACCAGAAACAGGATGACATAAAGCCCGACGTTTTTCCAGGTCGCCATGATGGCAATCGAATACATGGCCACTGCCGGATCGTCGAGCCACGCTACCCTCGGGAGCCCGATGCCGGCAATCAGCCGGTTGAGCATCCCCGAGTTAAAGCTCAGCAGTTGCTGCCACAAAATGGTTACGACCACGCCCGATACAATAACGGGCAGAAAAAACGCCGCCCTGAAAAACGCCGCCCCGCGCAGGGTACGGTTCAGGAGTTCGGCCAGCCCGAGGGCAATGCCGATCTGGAGCGGGATATGCACCAGCAGAAACCGGAAGGTATTGAACAGCGCCTGCCAGAACAGCCGGTCCTTAAACAGCCGGACGTAATTATCGGGGCCGATAAACTCCATCGGCGATATGATATTCCAGCGGTGAAAGGTCAGGACGACCGAAAACACCACCGGAAATGCCACAAACACCAGCATATGCACCACATACGGCGCTACCAGCCAATAGGGAAGGAGTTTTTTCATAATCTATTTAGTGATTGTGTGAATGAGCGATTGTGTGATTCCTACACGGCAGCCACTCAATCGCTCATTCACACAATCACTCATTATTCTCGAGCAGCACGTCTACGGCGTTGGCGGCGTCGCGGATGGCGGCTTCGGGCGTTTTACGGTTATAGATGACACAGGCTTCGTATTCCTGTGAGATAATGTCGAATACTTCCACGATGACCGCGCAGTTGTCGACGCCTTTGATGTGGCGTACCTGACGGGCAAACGGTTTGGTGCGTGGGTTCCGGCTGAAATACGGGGCGAAATAGGGATCAGTATCCAGCTGCTTACGCCGCGGAAACTGCCCCGTCAGCTCCATCAGCCGCAGGTCGCCCTGACTGTCGATCAGGGTGCGGACAAACTCCCACGCGGCCTGTGGGTCGCGGCAGGTGTTGAATATGACAATGTTTTTAGGATCTCCATAGGTATAAACCGGCTTGTTTGATGAAGCAAGGGCCTCGGGAACGGGCATCGGCCAGAAATCGTATTCGAAACCCGGCTTTTTGAATTTTTCGAGGTACGACACCTGCCATGGTCCCGAAAACTGGGTGGCAATGCGTTCATCGATAAACGGATCGCGGGCGGCCGACAGCCGTTCGCGCGGGAAATAGTCGTTTTTGTAAAGGTTTTGCAGAAACCGGAATACCTCAACGGCATAGCGGTTGTTGAAGGCGGCGCGGTTATTAACGATGAGCGGAGCCCCGTTAGAAGCGGCCAGATAGAGCGGATAAAAGTTGAAAAGGCGCTGGTACCAGATTGCCTTTACTTCGGTATAGCCCAGCCACCGGTCGGTATAGCCGTCGCCGTTTTGATGCTTCAACTGCCGGCCGGCTTCCAGAAAGCTGGTATACGAAAACGGAGGCCGGATGCCCCGGAGGCTGTTCAGGGCCTGTCGGTTGCTCAGCGTCATGATCGGATTTACTTTCCAGGGCACCTGATAAATATGCCCGTCGGCCGACGTGATTTCGCGGATCACACTGCTGTCGCAGCGGCTCCGGATAAAGTCCGCGAACCCCTTCAGCGTATCCAGCGGAATCAGTACGTGTGCCTTTGCATACATCTCGACACTGCCCTGCCACATGTTTGCGTAGATGTCCGGCGTTGTTTTGCCGACCACCGAAGCCAGAATGATTTCCTCACTCGACTGCCCCTCCGGAATGGGTTGAAACCGGAGCGGCTTGTCGGTGCGGCTGCGCTGCCAGCGTTCGGTAAACTCCTTCGCAAAGGCAATTTCACCCGCGTTGTTCGAACACCAGAACACCATGGGCCGGTTGCCCTCGTCCTGCGAACAACTCCCGGCTACCACCAGCACAATGAAACCAATCAGCCACTTCGTCATAATGAACAATGTAAAATGGATAATGAATAATGAGCAATGAGGATGAAGGCCGTCGGGCCATTATACATTGTTCATTATCCATTATTCATTCAGAAATTAATTCCCCTTCTCAGCCGTGTATACCGACTTGATCTGGGTGCTGCTCAGGACAACGTTGTAAATGCGCAGGTCGTCCATGTCGCCGGTGAAATAGCCACCCCACGCCCGGTAGAAGTTGTTGCCGTCGGCATCGTTGGCTTCGATGTTGTTATACAGGCTGGTCGGCAAATCCTGACCAATCGTCATGTTAATCGTGCTTTTCACCGAAGCCGGGTCGCCGGTTTTGTCGGTCCAGCTTTTCACCAGTGTACCGTCGATGTAAAAGTTCATTTCGCCGGATTTGTACGTAACGGCTACGTGATACCATTTGCCTTTGTCGAGCGTAACGGTTTCGACGTCCTTGTCGTTGAAGATACCGGTTGTCGTTTTTACGGTAAAGAACGTTTTGTTGGCTTCCTGCAACTGGAATTTATACCCGTTCCAGCGGTTCAGCGACACGAGGTAGTTGCTGGCCCGCGACGAGTCCATTTTAACCCAGAGGCTGATACTCAGTTCTTTGGCAGGGTTCAGTGCGGCGTTGTACGGAATTTCGATGTTGCCGCCTTTTTCGAAGTGATAGGCCTTGCTGTCGGCTCCGAACCGGTCTTTGGTCGGTGTTACCGTACCGGCGCCCCAACCAGCATGTCCCTGCTTCAGTGTACCGTTGAAGCCTTTGCCCGATGCGTCGTTGGCATTACCGTCCATTTTCAGGTACAGCACCAGGTTGCTCGGCGCAATTTCCTGAACTTTCTTGCTTTCAAACGTCGTATACGCCTGACCCAGGTTTACGTAGGCGTTGTTGACCGCTGTCTGCGTCGCGCCCTGGTCGCTGTTTACGGTTGTGGCGGCATCGATAGCGGTTTTAAGCGTAGCTTTTGAACCGGTTTCGTAACGGCCGACGGCTGTGCCTTCAACGGCAGCATTGTAAGACGCATTGGCGCTGTCGAGGCGCGCTTTCAGCTTACTCTTATCCACGGGAATAACCGTTTCGCCGTCATCTTTTTTACAGCTTTGTGTAAACACCATGACCATCATAAAGGCGACGATACCCCAAAGCAACTTGCTTGCAGAAAATGTGTTGTTTTTCATAGAACGCGTAATTGAATTTAAGTTAAAAGGTTATTATTCAGAACTTAAGCTTTTTGTTGGTATCCCGTTCGCTCTGCGGAATCGGGAAATAGCGGGTGGTTTCGTACTTGAACGACGGTTTATCGCTGAGGGCCGTCTGGGCAATGTCTTTACCCCAGCGCATCAGGTCGAAATAGCGGTGAAACTCGAAGCCAAGCTCCACACGGCGCTCGTGGTAGATCAGCGTCCGGAGTGTGGCCTGCGTGGCATTTGTCACGTCGGGCAGCAGACCGGTTGGCACAGTGCCGGTCGCACTCAGACTGGTGTCATACCGGTAACTTTCGCGGGCCCGTTTCCGGACCTGATTCAGGTAGGTGAGTGCTTCGGCCGAGCGGCCCAGCTCGTTCAGCGCTTCGGCCTGCCACAGCAGTACATCGGCATACCGGATGACTACGTAGTTGAGGTTACCGTCGGCTTTGGTACTGCGGGGCACTTCCGACAGCGGCTGCACATGTTTTTTGTTCAGGTAGCCCGTCGGGGACCAGGTCGGGTCATAGGGTGTGCCATCGATCCAGGGCTTGCCGTCGCGGGCCACCGTGTAATCGAGTCGCGGATCAGCCACACCGGCGGCCGTCTTTTCAAATTCGCTGACAAAACGTTGGGTCGGTACGTCGAAGAAATAGCCGTTTTCGTTGGCCCGTGGCGCAAACCACTGGTTCAGGCGGTTGCCGGTAAACGGTACCTGCCCCGTCAGGTGCTGGACCGAGAAGATTGCTTCCTTATTGTTTTTGTGCGCCTGGTCGAAGTTCTGGCTGTAGACCGGAAGCAGTTCATACAAACCGATGGCCTGCACCTGCGCGGCCGTTTCAGCCGCCTGCTGCCATTTTTTCTCGTAGAGGTAGGCTTTTGCCAGCAGGGCCGTTGCGGCCCCTTTGGTTGCCCGCCCGACATTCGCCCCTGTATGCACAGCCGGAAGGTTTTTGATGGCCTCCTGCAAATCGGCCTCGATCACCTGCGTATAGATGTAATCGACCGGCGACTGCTCAATCTGCAATTCGTTGGGGTTTTTCGGTTCCAGCACAACCGGCACCGGCCCGTAGATATTCACCAGATAGAAGTAGTAGAGCGCCCGCAGAAAACGGGCTTCGCCCAGTATCCGGTTTTTGGTCGCATCGGCCATGTTTACCGCCGGTACCTTCTGAATCACGTTGTTGCAGCGGCTGATGCCTTCGTACAGTTCCCCCCATTGCGATTCGATGACGCCGTTGTTGGGGTAAATCTGAAATTCATCAACCAGCCCGATATCGGCCTGATCGCCGGGATCGCCGCCTTTAGCCGCGTCATCCGACGCCACATCGCCGAATACCCACAGGCGGTTACGGTCGCTGAAAAAAGCCAGCGGTGTATAGGCCGCATTGATGGCCAGCGTGGCCTGGGCTTCGGTCTGGAAAAAGGCCGATTCCGGGTAATCGCCCCGGACTTGCTCGTTCAGGAAATCCGAGCAGCTACTGACCAGCACCAGCAGCAGTGTACTTATAGAAAATGCGTGAAAGCGATTCATACCGTTGCTAGAAATTAAGGTTAAGCCCGATGGTATAGGTCCGTGCGGCGGGGTAAGTGCCCCAATCGATGCCAACTGCCACATCGCCCCGGAACTGTTCGTTATTGACGTTGTCGCTGGTCTGCATCTCCGGATCCAGCCCCGGATATTTGGTGAATGTCAGCAGGTTCTGACCGCTGAGGTAAACACGCGCACTACCGGCCGCAATTTTACGGGCCAGTTTCTGCGGCAGGGTATAGCCGATCTGGAGGTTTTTCAGCCGGGTATAGGCGCCGTCTTCCAGAAAGCGCGTCGATGGCTGTTTGTTGTTGGCTGCCCCTTTCCACGACACCCGTGGCTGGGTGTTGCTGGTGCCCGGCCCGGTCCAGTGGTCATCTACGACGCGCTGCGTGATGTTGAATGCCCGGTAAAACCCTTCGATGTCGGTGGCGACCTGGTAATAGATTTTGTTGCCCGATACGCCCTGGAAGAAGACCGACAGGTCAAATCCTTTCCATTGCAGGTTGGCGGTCAGGCCATAGAGCAGCGTCGGAATGGGACTGCCTACGTGCGACCGGTCTTTTTCGTCAATCCGGCCATCGTTGTTTACGTCTTTAAATTTCACGTCGCCGGGACGGATGGTATTCCCCTGAAAGGCACTCGTAAAAATCTCGGCATCGCTCTGGAAAATGCCTTCCTGCTGCAACAGGTAAAACGAACCGATCGGGTAACCGGGCTCGGTCAGCGTCGCAAATACCCCGTTGTCAATCCGCCCGCCGGGAATGGGCCGGCCATCGCTGAGCGACAGTATTTTGTTTTTGATGAACGAGGCGTTGGCCGTAATGTCGTAGGTAAACGCCCCTTTCTTATCGCGGTAGGTCAGGTCGAGCTCAAGTCCTTTGTTCTGCACACGGCCGGCGTTGACATAGGGCGCTCCGGCCGCTCCGCCCGATTTCGGTACCGGCACCGGAATCAGCATATCCGACGTCACCTTGATGAAATAATCGGCCGTGAGTTGCAGGCGGTTATTCAGAAACGCGGTTTCCAGCCCGATGTCGCTCTGGGTCGACGACTCCCACTTCACATTGGTGTTCCCTCGGCTGACGATGGCATAGCCCGGATTGGTTTGCTGCGGGTCGCCCAGCGGGTAGTTGTAGCCGCTGCCGACAATCGACGCAAACGGGTAATTGCCGATGTCCTGGTTACCTAACTGACCGATACTGGCCCGCAGTTTCAGCAGGGAGATTGTACCGGCAAGGGGTTTGAAAAAGGCTTCCTGATCGATGTTCCAGCCCATTGAACCCGAGAAAAACGTACCGTAGCGGTTTTGGGGCGCAAAACGGGATGATCCGTCGCGGCGGATGTTGGCCGTGAACAGGTAGCGGTTGTTGTAGGTGTAATTCACGCGGCCGAACAGCGAAAACAGCGCCCACCGCGAATCGCCCTCAAAGCTGGTTTTGCCCGTCGGATCGATACCGCGACCCAGATAACGGAGGTTGGCCACCTGGTCGATGTAGTTGCGGTCGGAGCCGCCGATAACGCGGTTGATGTTTTTAATGGCTTCGGTGCCCACCAGCACGGCCAGATCATGGCGTTCGTTGAACACGCGGTTGTAATTCAGCGTATTGTTCCAGTTCAGGTTGCTGAGCAGGCCCACCTGATTCACCAGCGAGGCGGGGCTGTTGATGCGGTTGTTGGTTCCCCAGTTCTCGTTGAAAATCTTGCGGTTCAGGATGTTCATGTCGAGGCCGCCGTCGGTGCGGAAGCGCAGGTGTTTGGCAATCTGCCATTCTGCATACAGGTTGCCGAACGCCCTGTACTGGGTTTCGGTATTGTCCTGTTTCCGGGCCAGCCCGACGGGGTTGTAGCCGTCGCCGAAGAGGGCAGGGCTGGCGGGCAGGTCGGTATAGTTGCCGTTCTGGTCGTAGATGGCGATGGCCGGCGACCGGAACAGGGCATAGCGCACAATGCTGCCGCCGTTGCCGCCGTAGCCGTCGCCCGAGCTCCCCACGATGTTGCGGACACCGTAGTTCAGGTTCAGGTTAGTCCCGATTTTAAAGCGGCCGTTGCCGTTCGGACCTTTGCCGATATCGGTGTCCAGGCTCGTGCGGAGCGCATACCGCTTATAGCCCGAATTCAGAATAATGCCCTGCTGGTCAAAGTAGTTGCCCGAAATCAGGTAGCGCGATTTCTCCGAACCACCGCTGATCGACAGCTGGTAATTCTGGATCGGAGCCGTACGGAAAATGGCCCGCTGCCAGTCTGTATCAGGCAGTTGGGTGCCGGTCGGAATGGGCCGGCGTTGCAGACTCGGATTTTCGACGCCCACGTTGTCGTTGACGACCGACTCATTAAAAATCGAGACATACTCAGCCGTATTAGCCATCGGAATCAGGCGTCCGTGCTGCTGAATGCCGGTATAGGAATTAAACGAAATGCGCGGGGCCCCGGTTTTACCGCGTTTCGTTGACACAATGATGACCCCGTTAGCGGCCCGTGCTCCGTAAATGGCTGATGACGAGGCGTCTTTCAGCACCGAAATGCTTTCAATGTCGTTTGGATTCAGCACACTGAAGGCATCCTTGGTCGGTACGCCGTCGATGATAAACAACGGGCTGTTGTCGTTGATGGTACCCACCCCGCGAATCCGGACGGAAACCCCCTCGCCCGGTGCGCCCGACGACTGTGTCACCCGGACACCGGCGGCTTTTCCCTGCAGGGCCTGGTCAACACCACCTACCGGCAGCAGGTTAATGTCTTTGCCCGAAATGGTCGATACGGCACCGGTAAGGTCGGCTTTCTTCTGCGTACCATACCCCACCACGACCACTTCGCTCAGGGTTTTGTTGTCTTCAACCAGCGTAATATTGATTTGGGTGCGGGTTCCGACCGTCTCTTCTTTGGTAACGTACCCTATAAACGAGAACTGCAAAACCACGTCGTCGCCGGGCACGCTCAGGCGGTAGCGGCCATCTGCGTCGGTCGTACTGCCGGCGTTTGACCCTTTGATGATGACATTAACGCCCGGGATCGCCTGTCCTTTTTCGTCTGTCACTTGTCCCGCTACTTGTTTGTCGATGGCTTCGGGCCCGGTCGACTCCAGCGGGACCAGCTCCGGGCGGGCCGCCGCCGATTCAGAGGAGGTCGCGGCGGCTTTAGGCGCACGTCGCAGAACGATGAGCCGGTTATTAACCACTTCATAACCAATATTTACGGGCCCAAGCAGAGCATTGAGGACGTTATCGAGCCGTTCGTTCCGGACATTCAGGCTTACCCGCCGGTTGCCCTGAATGAGTTCGTAGCTGTAGGAAAAGGTGATATTGGCTGCCTTTTCAACCTGAGATAAGACCGATTCAATCGGCTGATTGGCGATGGTCAGGCTCAGGGTACGGCGCAGCACGTTCTGGCCCTTTACCGGATTCGCCAGTAACGTTCCTATACTGCCGATCAGCAGGCATGTATATACCAGAGAAAGTCGCATAAATTTTGTCAGCGAGCAACGTAAATAAAACGGGGCAGCCGCCGGTTGGCCGGGGGCCAACGCTTGCCGTAAGCGCATACGGGTGCCCAACCCATGTTGAGTACAATAGTTTTGCATAGTGTTGAGTAAACGTGTCAGGTACAGTCCCGGACGGAGTGCCTACTGGCAACCCTGCCCTGGTAAAATGCGAATGCTTCCGTCGGGTGTCAGGTCGTACGTCGCTCCCGTACTGGCCGTGATGACATCGAGTTTTTCAAACAACGATTCGTTTTCAAGCCTCGTCGTTAGTGTACAATGCGTAAAATCGCCGGCGTTGTAGAGCAGTTTAATGCCATACACCTGTTCAATGGTCTCAAAAACCGCCGGTAAAGGCGTCCGCCGGAAGGTAAACCGGCTGGCCAGGGCTTCCGGCGTTATGGTCACACGGGCGTCGACATTGGCTTTTTCGGCTTCCGGAGCGCCCTCCCGGTATGTCGCCTGCTGGTTGGCTGTCAGCATAACCGTATGCGTGGCGGGAGGCGTCGCTGTTTTGGCTGGCTGAACCGGATAAACGGCCACTTTTCCGGTGCGGACCACAACGCGTGTGGTCGGCCCGCGTTCCGGCGCATAAATCGTAAAGCTTGTCCCGACAACCCGCGTCGTTAGCTGATTGGCATACACCAGAAAGGGTTGAGCCGGATTTTTAACCACCTCAAAAAAGGCAGTGCCGCTCAGGTATACCTCGCGCTGCCCGGCGTCGAAGGTGGCCGGAAAGCTGATTCTGGCCCCTTGCTGCAACTTAACCAGACTGCCGTCGGGCAAGCGCACAAGCCGTGGTGCGGTACCGGAATTGGCTACCTCCGTTAAGGGGGTCGGAGCGTGTTCCTTGAGTGCTTCGTAGCCCGAATCCGGTGTCATCCACCCGCGTTTGGTCCATACACCGGCGAGCAGTAACACGGTCACACTGGCTGCTATGGCCATCCACCGCCACGGACGGCGGGATAAAGGCACAACCGGTGTTTCGTATATAGGCTCCCGTTCGGTTTCGACGCGTTCCATCAGTTTCCGGATATGGCCCGAAACCAGCTGATCGGACAAGGCCGGTAAGTCGCCGCGCGCCGACAGCAGGAACTGGCGGGCGAGTTCGGCGTTTGCCTGGTATTCAGGATGCTCCGCCAGCAGGTTTTCCCAGTAGATCCGGTCGGCCTCCGCTGCATCGCCGACGGGGTTAAAGACCCATCGTCTGAATGATTTGTTGTCGATTAATTCCTGTGGCGTCACCGCTTTTTTGTTATCGTTTCATACCGTTGTCAGAGCGATGAGTATCGGGAAAGCAAAAAGTAATCTTGCTGAGGTGAAATTTTTTAAAAAAATGTTGATAAGCCCGAAAAACGCATAAAAATACGTGGTGACGCAACGGAGTTAGCCAAGCCAGAACCAGGCCAGCAAGGCAAGGAGGCCGGTGAAGACAAATTTCTGATAATGTTTGCGGAGCGTCTGTAGCGCATGTTGCAGGTAGTTGGCCACCACCTGCCGGTTCAGCCCCATGACCTGAGCGATTTCTTCGTACGACAGTTCCTCGAAGTAGCGCAGGTAGATGGCTTCCCGCTGACGCTGAGGGAGTTGTTCAATTGATTTTTTGAGCTGTTGCTGTTGAATCAGGTCATCTTCACGGCTCAGCAACAGCCGTTCGGGGCTAATATCAAGCGCTTCTGCCTCGTCGGTATCGTTGAGCGGCCGGAACAGGCTGTCGCGCTGTGTACGGTGCAGGATATTATGGCGGATGGCCGTAAACAAATAAGCCTTAACCGAGTGTACCAGCGGCAGCGTCTGCTGTTTTTCCCAGATAGACAGAAAGAGGTCCTGGAGGCAGTCTTCGATATGGGCGTGGTTGGCCGTAAATTTGGTACTATAGTGAAAAAGAGGCCGGTAATAGCGGGATGCCAACGCTTCGAGCGCTGATTTCTCGCCCGAACGGATACCGTCCCAGTGCTCGTGATCAGTGTCCGAAAAAGAGTTGTCAAGCGTTACCATGGGTAGTTGTAGATCGTGTTACTATACTGCAATAAATTGACGGAATAGTGTTAAAGCTATAACTAAAAAAGGGTACGTTTTGTATGTATGGGGAATAAATTATTCTCCGGATCGATCAAAGTGTTTACTTAACAAGCCGGTTTTGAGCGGTTTATGGGATAGAGATGAACGCATGAAATTGATTTTCTTTTGATTTTCAGGGAATAGTCTGTTATTTTGCGCCCCATTCGCTGCGCAATCAGTGGGTGTCAGGGCCAAAAATGGGGGCCTTTTACATAGGAAAATCATCCATACTGGATAAACAAGTGATTGATGTTCAGTATGGATATACAGAGAGGTGTCCGAGTGGTTGAAGGAGCACGCCTGGAAAGTGTGTATGCGGGAAACCGTATCGAGAGTTCGAATCTCTTCCTCTCTGCAAATGCATTGTAATTCGTTGATTATCAAGGAGTTATGATGCATTTTTTTGTGTGGTCTATACGAAGGAAAATAAACAGATAAATTAACATTGTATTTTGCCTCAAAGAATGAAAAATGGTAAAGGAGAAAAAATGCTGATTGATATCATTAATCCTAATTTGAATGCTAAAATAGTTTGTGGGGATACATTAAAAGAGTTGAAGGTTTTTAAGGATGGATTTTTTGATTTAATTGTAACTTCGCCCCCTTATAATGTAGGTAAAGAATATGAAGTGAAGCAATCAATCGAACTTTATCTGCAAAGCCAAGAAGAGGTTATTAAAGAGTTAATAAGAGTATTAAGTAACGAAGGTAGTATTTGCTGGCAAATAGGAAATTACGTGAAAGATGGAGAAGTATTTCCGCTAGATATTTTTTACTACCAGATTTTCAAGAAGTACGGCTTACAATTAAGAAATCGTATAGTTTGGCATTATAGACATGGATTACAGGCTAAAAATAAATTCTCCGGCCGCTACGAGACCATTCTTTGGTTTACAAAATCCAAGAATTATATTTTTAACTTGGATGAGGTAAGAGTCCCATCTAAATATCCGGGTAAACTATATCATAAAGGCGAGAAGAAGGGAAAACCATCTGGCAATCCATTAGGGAAAAATCCATCAGATGTTTGGGAGGTCGTTCTTCAGGATTGGGAAACCGCTATATGGGATATTCCAAATGTAAAGGCAAACCATTTAGAAAAGACAGAACACCCTTGTCAGTTTCCCGTTGAATTAGTTGAAAGATGTATTTTAGCGTTGACAAATAAAAATAGTTGGGTACTTGATCCTTATTCGGGAGTTGGATCAACTTTAATTGCGTCGCTTAAAAATGATAGAAACTCAATTGGTATTGATAAAGAATTGAAATATTGCGATATCGCAAAAGATAGAATAGAAAAATTAAAAAGAGGAGAACTTAAAACTCGTCCGATTGATCGACCAATTTACATTCCTTCTGCTACTGAAAAAGTTGCTCAAATACCTGTCTCTTGGATAAAAGAAATCGAATAATTCCTAAACATATATAATAAAGATGACTCGTCCAGTTACAAAAAAAACAAAGGCAAATGCTAAGTCTAATACTAAAAAAGTAAAGCTTAATGCTACTGATTTAGAAAAGAGGAAGCGACAAGGTAGGCTACATAGAAGCCTAATGTCAATGTTTAAAAATATGGGCTTCGAGTATTTGAAAACAGAAGGTAAACACTTAACTTTTGATGGACAAACAGGTGAGTTTGATGGAATATATATATATGAAAACATACTCTTAATTGTTGAAGAAACTATATCAAATTTTAGTACTGACCATATTAGAAAGAAAGATTACTATTATGGAAAAGTTAAAGAAAATGTTGGAACACTTATCGAATATCTTAAAGATAAATTTAAGGCTAATTTCGCTAAGTATGATGATTATAACGTTAGCCAATATAGACTATTTTATGTTTATGCATCGGATAATTTTATTAATACAGCTTTAAGAGATAACTTTAAGTCTCTGGTTTTTTTTGATCATACGACAATAGCATATTTTTCAAATTTAGCTTCTACAATAAAGCATACTGCTCGGTTCGATCTTTTTAAATGCCTTAATTTAGAACTAAATGATATTGGTAATCCTGGATCAAGTCAAGCTGTTAGTAGGATTGAAACAGCTGTCATACTTCCAGAAACAGCTTCTGGTTTTCCTGATGGCGTGCAGGTAGTAACTTTTGTCATGAAAGCTAAAGAGCTAATGGAATGTGCTTATGTTTTACGAAAAGATAGTTGGGATGCATCAGCAGGCCCTTACCAAAGACTTTTAGACAAAAGAAAAACTGAGAATATTCGTAAGTTTTTAGCTAAAGAAAAGCGTACTTTTATTGATAGTATTATTGTAAGTTTACCATTTGATATAAAGTTTGTAGCTAAGAACGAAGATTCTAACGATGAAACTGAAATTAATATTTTTCAGACATACCAGTTTAAAAATGCTACGATGATGATTCCATATAAAATAAATTCTATTGGAGTTATTGATGGGCAACATAGAATTTATTCGCATCATGAAGGCGAAGATACACTTGAAAAAGAAATTGGAAAACTAAGGAACAAGAGACATTTATTCGTTACAGGGTTATGCTTTGATAAAGATAAATTCAATGATATTAATAAGCGGAAAATTGAGAGTGAAATTTTTTTGCAAATAAACAAAGAACAAAAGAAAGTAAAGCCTGATCTGATTCAGCATATACAAGCTATGAATAACCCTTATTCTGCTGATGGTATATCTTTTAACGTGATTAATAATCTAAATAATAACCGTCCGTTTGATGGCTTATTTTCAAATTCTGAATTGATCAAAGGAGGACTTAAGACTCCAAGCATATCTACCTTCGGTTTAAGAAAGCTTGTTGCAATAGACAAAACGCAAACCACTCTATATAAATATTATATTGGCAGAGGTAATTCTGAAATTAATAATAATGATACTGAACTAGGGAAATATATTGAATATTGTAGCAAAGAGCTATCAGAATATTTTTGTGCTATAAAAGATAAATATAAAGATGAATGGCAAATGAAAACTAAAAAAGGCGGTGTGATTTCTACAACATTAGTTGTTGGGTTCCTAAGGTCGTATATCTATATGTTAGATAAATATAATGGACCCCAAGATTTTAGATTCTATCAGTCTAGATTACAACACTTGAAGATAAACGTAAATTCATTCGTCTCAAGCCAGTGGAATTCTTTAGCAAATGAGATAAATTCGGCTTGCTGGGTTTAAGTATTATCTATCGTAATATTTTTTACAATATAGTTAAGTCCGCTCTGAGTAAGTGATTTAATTAAAGGCCCTTTGATTAAATTAAACATACCAGTTGATATCAATGTGCCGCGAAGATTGTTTTTAATTATATTTCCATTGAAATCTAAATCATATAAATGAAGTGTATCCTTAAAGTTATTTAAGTCATCTTCACTTATTGATTTTGAGAATTCGATAGAAATGTATTTTGTGATCATTTTCTTAATAAATGAATAGTTGACGAGAAGTTAACTTTCAATATTAATTTATTTTTGAGATATTAAATTACTCATTAATTCTGGCTATTTATTTGTTATCAGATAGTTCAAAATCAATGCCAAATAAGGTTATAACTAATGATAGTTATTGAACTTTATCAATTTATATTTTTTATTCAGAATGAACAATTCATCTAATGATACATAAAGTGACCTCTTATAACATTAAATAGGTTACTTTATCTTCCAAAAAACGTATTTTCTTTAAAAGTAATAAAATCTATTCCAAATGTTATATTTTTTTTGTAAGTATTTGATATATAGAGGTTTATTGATTCGGCTCTTCCTTTTCTGATGAAAGTTGCAGCTAAAACTACTTTATTCAAACGAATTATATATTTATTTGTGTAAAGTGCTGAAAATCAGGTATTAGTATATTTTTTTAAAGTTGTTATGTAACCCCATATGTACCCTGAAATGATCGCCACTAGCGGTTACACAAAACAAGAAAGCCCGGACTCAATGAATCCGGGCTTTACTTCCACAACCTTGAAATATCTTGTCTCAATCGTCTATCCTCCAAGCTTTTTGGTGTAGATAAAAATTAAATGGGGGTATATAGCCGGAAGCTACCGGTCGTCTTTTGTTTTGTCGCGTGTAAGTTCGTGTAACCCTCTCAGGTCAACAGAGAACGGGTCATAAATAACTGGCGCTCTTTTTGGGGGCCAGTCGCCTTTTCCATCGAGCGCGTCGTTCATCGCCTTTTTCATTCGTTTCCGGTCTTTTAACCATTCGTCATGGCTCCGGTAACCGTCTTCGTCATGCAGGGTGTACATCGGCATTATCTTAGCTTCGTGTTCTTGTTGAGCGTGAAGCCTTCCACGCTCAGCATAGCGGCTTATTCTGCCCAGAAAGCGTAATTTCTCCACATCGACCGGCGTATCTTCCTGCTCTTCAGACAAATTGTTTTCTTCTGCCATTTGATTGGTTAAGCCTAATACCAGTACTCGCTAATTTTCTTTCCAGCTTTTAAATCGGCAAGTGCCTGATCTGTCTCTGAGAGAGATGTTGGCATTTGCTTTACTACCGGCGTCGCTACCTGCGAGCTTTTACCGTCGCTTTCCGCACTTTGCTTTGGCTTACCGCCTGCTTTCCTAATGCAATGTTCGATGAGATGCTCAAAAAAGTTTACCCCGGTAACATCAATGATTTTCGTCCCCGGGTTGCCGTTCACTTCTATGGCGAATGTTGTACCGTCTTTGTCTTTCATCAGGTCAACGCCGGAATGTTCCAGCCCGACGGCTTTATTTGCTTCAACGCAAATTTCCTGGTCTTCTTTCGACAGTTCAATACTGCGCCCGCTGCCGGACTTGCTTAGATTGGCCCTAAAGTCTCCTTTGTTCGCCGTTCTCTCCATTGAGCATACAACTTTATCTCCGACAACGATCGCCCGTATATCCTTAAATCCGCCGTCAATATAACGTTGCATCTTTACGTCTATCTCGCATTTGTGGAAACTTTCGAGTGTTGTATTTGCACTCAGCTGCGTTTCCAGGATCGACACGCCGGCGCCCTGCGAACCGTGAACGGTTTTAACCACAATCGGCAAACCGTCGAGCATATTTTTGATAATATACTCCGGATGTGCAGGAGCTTTCGCCCAGACGGTCTTAGGCGTGCGTATTCCGGCCTGTGAAAGCTTTAACGTGGTCAGTATCTTGTTAGATGCTGTTTTCAGCGCCGTGGCCGTCTGAGGCGAGTAAACGCCAAGATTCTGGTTGATATGCTCCAGAATAACGGTACGGTGTTCGAGCTGTCCGGACAATCGCGGAAGTATAAAGTCAAAGTCTTTGATCTTCAGGCGTTCGGGTTTATCAAGTTCGGCCCTGCCGTCATATACACGGTCGTAGCCATTGATTGACTCGCTGACATACAGATACAATTCCAGCGGATTATGGTCTTCATATTCAACTCCTGCTTTTTGGAGAGCCTGTAGCATGTGATAGTTGAGATTACCCAGGACTAATGCTTTCATCTTTTGAGGTTTTTTCCGTGAATTTTGGCTGGACTGGCTAATTAGGACGGGCCGGGTTCTGGCATTTGTTAAGCGGCTAAAGGGCAGGAAAAGGGGTGTTTTATGTACTCCCATTCATATATCGTGCAAGCCCCCCTATGCAATTGCAAAAGAGTGCTGTGCGTGAACTGGGGGGTAGGGGTGTGTCACACCCCTGTTTTTTTGTACAAAAAAGGGGTAAGTGTCAGATTATCAGCGAAGTAATGCTTTTAAGGATTGCAAAAGTGCTTTCAAAACCATTGGAAATTTCCCATGAAAATAGCCATTAACAAACTGTAAATCAGTCGATTAATGGCTATTTTGCGCTATAAAAAAGGGTATTTCTGGATTGCAAGAATTGCAATCTAACCTATGGAAAGCATTTTGTGTGCGGCCTGAATTGTACGGCGTATATAGGTGTCCGTGTGTTTACCCTTGCGGCTTCTAATGTCCGGACTTGTTTCGGTCAACTCTGTTATAATCTGCTGATCTGACCAGCCCAGACGGATTAAGCTGCAAACCCTAGCAAAGTCATATTCGCTTGTGCTGTTTTTACCGGAATGGCTGAAGGAGTGCGTGTTTACCGGTGGTCTTTGTTGGGGCTGAAACACAGCCCCCCCACAGGGGTGAAAAGTGGACAGCCGATGTTGCCAGCGGTGTAGCCGGACAAAGGGAAACAGACCGTTCGCCTGCCGGTGTTTTTCCTTGCGGTTGGTAAAGCCCGGCAGACGGCCCACGTGATCGGGTTCAGCGCTGGCCATGTCTGCACCGAAACGGGTAGCCAGTTCCTGACAGATGGCTTTGGCCTGTTCGCGGTTTTCCGGCAGAAAGGACAGAATTAGCCATGCCTGGTAGTTGGCCGGGCTGGTCTCGAGTAGCAGACAGGGCAGGAGCGTAGCCAGCTCCGCCAACCGGTCTTTGGTCAGGTCATCGAGTAGTACGTACTGATGGCCGACAGGGCGGCAATAGATGTCAAAGCCTTCAGCATTCTTACCGCGCAGAAAGCCAACGGCGCTTTGTAATTGCAGGGGGGAGTATTCGACCCAGTAGCCTGTATCTGTTGACCGGTTGTGCAATTGCACCTTATAGGCCGGAGCTTGTAAGGCTGCGATAAAACTGGCTACGGTATCGGCGGTTAATTGAGTCATTGGGAAAAAATTTATACCCCTGTGGGGGGGCTGTGCTTCAGCAAAGAATATTCTGTTTTCGGGACACCCGGACAGGCAACCGGACAACCAAAGGAAATTCGGACAATGGACAGGACAGACAAAATGCCGCGTATCTCTTTATATACTGTCCGTTGTCTTGTCTGTCCGAATAATATTCTGTTTTAAGGGTTATTGGAACGTGTTTGCAGAATATTATATAAAATCAGGGAGCGTTTTGGCGGACAATTGGACAAAATCATAGACAAATACAATTGTCCAGGTTGTCCGGAACCCTGGACAGACAAGACAATTGTCCCTATATATATAATTGTCTGTCTGTCCATATATATTGGCCGTTGTCCGGGTGTCCGCTTGTCTAAAAAAAATCAAATTGCAGAAAGAGGGTTCTGACTCGGGACAAACCGGTATTGTCCATCCTGATTGTCAATGATTCCAAGTGCAATTGCACCGGCTATCCGGCGGTCTGCGGTCTTGTCGGATTTTGCCTGATTGTCTATCCTGGAAACTTCTGCACGTAGTTCGGTTTTGGTGAGCGTAGACGCTTTCTCAAAGCATCTGAACATTAGTCCGTTCAGGAAGACAGGATCGCGGTCTTTGCCTAATTTTTCCTGCGCTGCCTGTTCGATTCGCTGCTGGGTAGTCAATGCGTCCAGCTGTACCATTCTTCCCTTTTCTTCGCTGTAGCTGAAGTAGACGTTATCAAACTCAGCGCCAATCCGAATTAACCGGCTTTCAATGCTATGTTCTTTGCGTTCGCGGTCCTTTTTGACTGAGATTAGCCCGGCGCACTTGCGTTCGATCTGGCTGCCTAAGTGACCACGTACAGAGCCGCCCCCTTTGTTCTCGTGAATGACGACAACCACACAGGTATTATGCTTCGATGCAAGTATGGCAAGTTCTTCAATCAGTGCATTGGCCTTCTCTTCGTCGTTGACACTCGGCAAAATATCTGCCAGGCCGTCGATGATCAGCAGATGTAAATCCAGCTCATTAAAGATGGCGCTTATAGCTTGCCGTCGCTCGTCCATCGAGTACTGTAGCAGGTTATACGTATGCAGGTTAGGGGGGGATTCCGGAATGCCGATATACTTTAACACCTTATCATGCAGTTGTTGGGTACTGCTTACATGCTGCTCAAAATCCAGATAAACCACGTCACGCCTGCCTGCCGGTGCCGTAAGAATGCTAAGCGATTCCGAAGGACTTTCCAGGCGGGTGAAAGCGGTGGCCAGCATAAAGCCAATGACGGTTGTTTTGCCGGATTTAGGGGGGCCGGTCAACGCCGAAATCATGCCCTGTAAACCAAAATTTGCCCCTGCAATACGAATGACCGGCGTAGGTGCCGGATAATTGGTTTTGCTGTTTACCTTGAATTTCTGAAGGTCTGCCAGACCTACCCGCTGACCAGCCTGAACCTGTGCAGGCTTATTGACCTGTGATGTATTTTCGGGGCTTAAGATATTGTCTTCCAACTGAACGATTCGTTTTTGGTTTTCCTGCACAACAGGTGAAGTCAGCATTCTGGCCGGTGCCGGTACTGCTGAAGTGTTTGGTTCTGCCCAGGGGGTTGGCTGAAAAGTCGTGTTCATTTTTCGACTGTTAATAAGTTGATTACTAGTACAGGTGCGTCCAAATGGGAAAGCCCGCCAAAAAGGCGGGCTGTGGCTTAATTTTCGGGCAGAACGAAACGCCGGAGCACCTTGCGTTCTTTGTGCAGGTCTCGAATGACATTGAGAAGGTAATCGCACCTGGCCTGTAGTATGCCGTTCAGGGCAGCTTGTTCGTGCAGTAGTTCTTTTAGCTTCAGCGGATCGTCCGGAAGCATGTCGAAAAATGACTGATCTTCATTTGCTGTCATGGCCGGTGTTGTTTTTAATGATAATAATACTCACATGACCATGCATATGGGTATGGCCATTTGCCCTAAAATATTTGCTGGGGGCGCTTTTGGGGTCCCGTATATGTGCGGCCGTGAGATTAGCCCAGTCTGATATGATATTTCGGAGTATATTTGCCATGTCTAAATTTTGAGATTTTTGCCCCGGTGCCGCTCGAACGGTTGCCGGGGCTTTTTTGGGTTGAAGTAATTCCGGTTTTGCTGGTCTTAAAGGGCCGGGTTGTGCCGCGAGTGTTGCCGGTCAGGGTAATTTTCGTAGATTCACTTCCCTAAAAACAACGTCATTCAGCTATTAAGCCCCCGTCCTGTGTCAGCAGGCGGGGGCATTTTGAATTTAGTTTTGATTAGTCTCCAGGTCCGCGAAAAGTTCTTTGTATCGCTTAATCACCGGCTCCTTGCGGCGCTTAAAGTAGAGCGCTTCGGTCATGCTGGCGTTTGTGTGTCCCATCATTGTGGCCGTCTGGGTGAGATCGAAGCCCAGCTCTTCAGCATATAGAGTGAAGGTCTTCCGGGCCATGTGGGTATGAAGCTTTTCTTTGATACCGGCTGTCTGACCTATTATTTTCAGCCAGGAATTCATTTTCTGATTTGAAATCGCCGGGAGAAGCACACCTTTTATTGTGCAAATTTCATGGTTTTCATATTTTTTCAGCAGAGCAATTGCATCCGGAAAGAGCGGTGTAAAGAACTGAACGCCACTCTTTTGTCGCTTCTTCAAAATGGCTTTGATGCCATTTACGTTGATAATATGTTCTTTTCGGAGAGCGGCCATATCGACATAGGCAAGACCTGTATAACAGGAGAAAAGGAAGCAGTCGCGCACATGGGTTAGAGTTTGATCGTCAAAAGAAAGCCCCTTTAATTTTTCGATTTCCTCCATCGACAGTACGCGTGGGTCTGTTTTCTCTTTCCGTAGGCGTATGTGTTTCAGGACATTCCTGTCTACCCACTCATAGGCTACTGCGTAATCAAGTATGGAGCGGAGAAAGCCGAAAATCTTAAGAAAATAATTATGCACGTAGTTCCTTTCGACCTTGCAATATTTCAGAAAGTGGTCTTTCAGGATTGGCTTTAGGTCACGAATATCCGTATTAGCCCCATATTTTTTGGTGAAGAACGCGGTCAGAATTTTTTCGTACTGTTCATAGCGTTTGAACGTACGTTCTTGTATTTCAGCCCCTACCAGTTCTTTTTTTGCTTCGACGAAAAGGCGGATTGCATCTTGGATTGTAGGACATTTCCGGCTCCGGATTCCCAGTACGATTTTCATTACTTCGTCCGGGTGGGTGGTGCGGCCCATAGTCTCCTGCTCGAGGAAAACCCGCTGAATGTCCGCCTGCAATTGCCGAATCCGGAAGGTGCTCGAGGGATCGCCTACTATCGTCAGAGTTTCCCGAACGAACTGGCCCGGCTCCACATAGATTCCAGTAGAAAGATAGGTGCCTGCATGACCTTTACAGCGGCCGCGAACCTGAAGGATATGGCCGTTTCTGATTTTTCTAAGCACCCAATTGGTAGTGAAGCGAGGCAGAATGCGTTTCTGACATGAGCCGCCATATAGTTTCTGAAATGTGTTTTTTCGCTGTGCCATAGTTTTATTGCTTTGGTGTAAGTATCTCATTTATAGTTACTCCGAATACTTTCGCTATCCTATCCGCTTCGCTTATAGTTGGCTCAATTTTCCCTCTCAATAGCAAGCCAAACCTTTTGGGATTAATCTCTATACGAGCGTAAAAGCTTCTATCTCTCTTTACTTTTAGGCCGGTCTTCTGCTCATATCCATACAGGACACTTGCAACAGGAGGTAATTCATTATTAATGTTCATATTCAAAAATGGATTATGTTGTAATCTTAAATTGACTATCAAATATCGTAAATTGATTTTTGATTATGCAACATCAGATAGTGAATATTTTTATCAGATAAGCGTATTTCGTGTATTCATTTTTTGATTATGAATATTGCAGAAAAGATTAAGGCTATCAGGAAGAGCAAAGGCATAACGCCCACTATCATGGCAAAAGCCCTTGATATTGAGCCAACTAATTACCCACGGCTAGAAAACAGAGGAGACCGTTTGTCTTATGAATACTTAGTTCGAATAGTGGGGGCACTAGGAATATCAATGAGTGAATTTTTATCTTGGGGAGAAGAAAATGAGAGTAAGTCAGTAGCTGAATTGGACTCTACAAAAGATATGCAGCTTGAAATTGACAGACTAAAGGCTAGAATAGAGGAGCTAGATGATAGACTACAGGATAAGCAGCAGATAATCAGGAGCTATGAAACAGCTATAGACCGTCTTAGATCTGAAACAGATTATATCCTCTATCAATTCGGGGTAGAACTAGGACTAGGAAAGGAAAATGCTGATTTGTTTGATTTCATGACAGTAGTTAAGAGTTCAGACGTTATAAGACTCAATAGGAGAGAGTTCACAAAAGATGAATTGTTTACTATTTATGAAGGCATTGTCATGAAAGAGCCTAAGCTATATGAATTGATTATTAAAGTATATGAGCTAGCATTATCCAAAACCAAGATAGATTTCGATAATATCACGGCAAGAGTAATGGAGGGTTTTCATCCTGGCCATCGACCCTAGGCTTTTGTTTACTGTGCTTAGGAGCTAGTACTTTTTTTGTTGATAAGGTGTCAACAATGACTGCAATGTAAAGGACCAGGTTAGAAAAGTGGTTACTCAAAAATTTGAGGTTACATGGCTGTAAATCACTGAATATCAGTTATTTGTATTGAGATAGTTGGCCATATAATAGAAAGGAGCGGTCACATATATGGTTTTGTTTTGTGTAATGTGCTGATAATCAATAGGATACTTAGTATCTTCCTCTCTGCAAAAACGTTGTTTTTTTAGCTGAAAAGCAACATTCTTAAAAAAATCAACCGTTTGCGTAACCTATATTTATAGTAAAATAGGTTACGCAAACGGTTGTATGTGCTATATCTCTATCATAAAATTCTCATGGTTGCACTATTTTGTGTAACCTGCAATAGAATTTAACTATACAACACCACCAACAATACATCTCATGAGAGAGGAACAGTTATCAACGAAAGTCAGAGATTACTTTGCTAGAATCCAAGCCAAAGTTAAGATTGCAAATCAAAACGGTGAGACCTCTATCAATATACATTTAGAGAATATTGTCTCACGAATACTCAATCTCATTTTAGGTTTAGAACTTAAAAATATAAATTATGAATTAAATCCTGGCTTTAAAGGTATTGACCTATTCGATAATAAAAATCGGATAGCATTTCAAGTCTCTTCAGATAATAGTAGTGAAAAGATTATAGAAACTCTACAGAGTTATGTGTCCAGTCAATTATATATATGGCATGGAGAGTTATTTATATTTTTAATTGGAGATCAAAAAAAAAGCTATAGCAAAATAACAAAAGATAAAATTTCAGAAATTGTTAATGATAAGTTATCTTTTTCTGTATCTAAAAATATTATTGATTTTTCTGATTTATATCAAAAAGTAAAACAACAAAACTCTTCATTAGATTTATTGGAAAAATTGTCTTCACTTCTTGAAAATGAATTTAACGAACTTGATCGTTCTATAAAATATAGTGAAAAGGTAATTGATATTTTTAGTTCGTATAATTTATATGTAAATCAAGTCTATAAAAAACTAAATTTTCTTGGTTTAGATATACCTAGTAGTATGAATAAACCGAGAGACATAGACTTGGTAACTCTGTTTGTTTATCCAGATATTAAAGCAAGAAAGGACCAGCAAATACAAAGGAATTCTTGGCTATCATCGACATTATCTTTGAGGAAATACAAGAGATTGCATTCTCAGACTACTATTAAGAGTTATGGCCTTCTTGATATGAGTTATGATAGAGCAATGTTAAATTTACCATTTAAAACTACTAATTTACAAATACCAGAATTTGAATCAGGTATTTCTTACTATGAATCATCTATTTTTAGTAAAAATAGAGTGTTGATTCTCGGTAATGCAGGAGCGGGAAAATCATCTCTAATTAAATTTTTGATTATTGATATAATTAATAAAAATAATAAAATTAAGATGAGTAAAGACTTTAAAGATTCTTTGCCCATACGAATCGAGCTTCATAAATATAATTTATACCGAAAAAAATATCTGTATACTGTTAAAGAATATATCTTGCATGTTATAAAAGAAGTTAGCTCAATAAATGACATTGATATTAATATTGTCGACCACTTGTTAATAAACGGAGGTGTGTCCATATTTTTTGATGGTATGGATGAAATTTTTGATGTATCTGATAGAGTATCAATTAGAGATGAAATTACTATCTTGATTAAAAGATATACAAAATGTCCAGTTGTTGTAACAAGCCGGTTCGAATCAAATGCTGAAGTTACATTTGAAAAAGATGATTTTAATGTTTTTGAGATTCAAGGTTTTGATAAAGTGAAAATAAATGAATATATAGATAAGTGGTGTTTGATTGCTGGTTTTGAGGAATGGCAAATTAATGATGAAAAAGTAAAAATTAAAGATCAATTATATAAGATTGATAATGAGCTAATTAGTAATCCACTTATTCTGTCCTTAATATTAATTCTTTACAGGAATGAAGGAGAAGTTCCTACGTCTAAATTTGATATTTATCAAGGCTGCGTTAGGACTATAGTTGATAAAAGAGACCGAAAAGAGAAAGAATTAAATATAAATATTAAAGTTAAGAATATTATTGGCGTCTTTTCTTACTTAGGGTTTTGGCACTTTACTCAAGATGAAAAAAGTAAATTGATTTCACATAATGAAGTAATTAAAGTTATTGCAAAGTATTTGTTCAATACTAATGATTATGAAGAGCATGACGAAGCGGTAGAGGCTGCAAATAATTTCATTGATTTTGCAAGAATTCGGTCAATATATTATGAGAACTCTTTTACCCATAAGACTTTTCTAGAATATTTTACAGCGCATTATATTTATTCACATTTCTTTATAAAGAAATATAGTGAGTTGCTTTCAATGTTAAAGAGGGCTATAAAGGAATCATCATGGTTGGTCGTAATTGAGCTTTTGCTTTGTGAGATTAATAGTCAAGTAGTAGAGTCTGATACATTGGACGAGATAATAATGAACTTAGCTGATGATAAAGATATTAAAACAGTTAATTTTTTGTTGTCAAATATAAGGTATCTATCTAATGTAAGCAAATCATGTGTTTCTGGATTAGTGCAGACTCAAATCGATTATTGTTTTAATAATGATACAATTGCACATACTGAGGATTTGTACGTTTCTGCGGCAAGTATTTATCAGATTTTATCTAGTGAAAATTATTTTGCTTATTTAAGTAAAGAGCTGATTTTTAGATTGAGAGCTGATTATCTTCACGCTAGTAATAAGAAGATTATATACTTTGTTAAAGAGTCAAATATTATTTATAATAAAGGGATGAATATTTTTAATGATGAAATTGATAGGGATATTATTAACGAGAAGAATGATCCATACATGTTTATATTAGAAAGGTATAGTTCAATATTTGGTGGGAAATTCTTGGAAGAGTTACAGGATTTTATAGATATATTCGGACATTTTAAAGCTTGCAGATTATATTCTCCATTTTATAGCCGTTCATTATTTAAACATGATTTTAATTTTCATTGGTTGATATACACTCTTTTCTTTAATAGTAATGGTGATATCGGGCAGAATTATAAATTATTAAGGCGTATGGGTTTTCAAGATATACATTTTGTTACTTCATTAAAATATAATAATATGCCATCTGAAGTTTACATCCCTGTAGATACATTGATGATAATATATAAACAGTCAAAAGATGAGTTACTTAAGAAGATTGCTAAAAGGATATTAAAGATGTACGCACCGGAATATAATATTGATCGTCAGAAACGTTTTAATAACAAAAAAAATAGGAATAACAGATAGCTATAGTGTTATATATGCTTAAATATTTTTGGGGAATTTTAATTATATAATGATGATTGCCAAGCCTTAAAAAGAGAGCCTTTTAAGACTTGGCATAAGGTGTAGAAATAGCCGAAAGCTACCGGTCGTCTTTTGTTTTATCGCGTGTAAGTTCGTGCAACCCTTTTAGGTCAACCGAGAACGGGTCGTAAACAACCGGCGCTCTTTTAGGGGGCCAGTCGCCTTTTCCGTCGAGCGTGTCGTTTATTGCCTTTTTCATGCGCTTCCGGTCTTTCAGCCATTCGTAGTGGCATTTGTAGCCGTCTTCGTCATGCAGGGTATATATGGGTATGATTTTGGCGTCATACTCCTGCTGAGCGCGAAGCCTTCCGCGCTTGCGGATACGTTTACCCGCCTCAATATCAATCAGGAGTTGATCTATATGCGAAAAAAAGGTTCTGCTTTGTAGGGGAAGCTACTCTTGCCCTGTGGGTAGCAGCCCATTTTTAGTTAACCCCAAACTTCAGTTTGGGGACACAGCGTAAGGTCCCGTAACCGGCCAGGCCTGACTATTCATATTGCCCTGAAGCAGTAGGTTCCTGCTCTGATACGAAAGCAAGGCCGGTTTCAGGGGGCTGTTCACCAGTGTCTCCAGGCTAAAGCATGTAGTTAGTTACTGTAGTCCTGAAAACCCATTCGTCCACTTCTGCGCGATCCGCAGGGCGGTTTCGAGCATGGCGGGTTGCCAGCGCTCAGTACCCCAGTCGCTGTGGGCAAGGGGCGAGGCGGCGAGTTGCTGACGGGCTTCATGGGCGCTACCGGCGGTTTCCAGAATGGTAGTGAGGTGCTGCTGCTGCCAGGCGAGGGTCTCGTCTTCGAGGGGCTGAGCGGGCAGCTCCACCGGCGTTTCCGGCCTGAACGCAGGTGCCGGACCCTGGACCGATGCCTTTGGATGCGCCGCTACGCTGTTGGCTATGCGCGTGAAATCGGCCTGGTACTGTAGTCGGGCAGCATCGGTAACCAGGCCGCGGCCAAGCTGTTCGAGGACTACGTATTTCAGGTTCGGGCATTGGTCGATGGCCACCGGTAACCAGTCGAACAACAGGCCCGGTACCGCTTCGTCGTGGGTGTCGCGGCGGATAATCCGCCCCGGCTCGCTTATGGAATCCTCCCAGCTACCACCCGACAGGTGGATTTCGCGTATGCGGTCGAGCGGATACAAGGCCAGCAGCTCACGCCAGTCAACGCCGAAATTATGGCTCTGGCAATAGAGGTTGTGCAGGTCCATAATCAACAGGCCATCGACGGGGGCGAGCAACTGATGCAGGAAATCGCCCTGCCGCTTTACATCATCCAGTGAATAGGCAAGGGCCAGATTCTCAAGGCCAACGGCGCAACCGGCCGCCTGCTGAATGCGATGCAGCCGGTCTTGTCCGATGCGTAGCGTGGTTGTGTTGAGCGGCACGCTCATGGGCGCACCGGCGTGGAAGCTGGCACCGGTCATGAACCCGAAATGCTCCGTTACATGGTCGAAGCGGTAACGGTTGGCACGGTCGGCCAGCTGATTGAGCCACGTCTGTTGCTCCGGCCGCCAGCGCCCGGCAAAAATCGAAAAGAACACGCCGTGGCCGACCAGCCGGTTTGCCTGTCCGTAGGTCAGCAGCAACTCATCGAACCAATCAGGGAGTTCGGTTTGCGCATACAGACTGTCGAACGACCATTCGAGGGCCGCGACCTGTTCTGATGCAAAGAGGGGTAAACCGGCCTGCAATATGTGCATGTCCAGATTGCAGGCCAGTGCCGGATAAATCGCCATAGCGCGTCAGCATTAGCCTAAGCCACAGCCAGGGCAGTCATACGGCATCTTTTTCTCTTTTTCGGCTTTGTCCTTTTTCGGCTTTACAATGTCGAGGTTGCAGGATGCACTGACGGTTGTTACGGCCACCGCTACGGCGATGGTTTGTAGTAAGGTTTTCGGAATTTTCATGCGTCACTAAACAGGGGAATGTATACTGTTCGTGACAATAGAGTACTTTATTGGATAAAGCGTTGGAAAGCAGGGGCTAAATTGTTAGCTGGTTTTATCATTGGCAGTTCTGGCCGGTGTGGTTACCTTTGCGGCCTTGACTTACTACACAAATCATCATTTCTCTCTAATGAAAAATACGCTTTTCGCCGCTTTATTGTTTTGTTCGGCCACTGTTTACGCGCAAACTCCTGAACCAAAGCGGATCATGAAGCATATCACGTTTCTGGCGTCTGACAAGATGAAGGGGCGTGGTACCGGTAGCCCCGAAAATGCAAAGGCCGCCGCCTACGTTGCGAAACAGTTTAAAAAATACGGCCTGGCCCCGCTGGGTACCGATGGTTATTTTCAGTCGTTTACGGCGAAAGTACGGCGGGTGGTGGTACCGGACAGCCTGCGGGAGGCGCGTAATGTGATTGGCTTTCTGGACAATCAGGCCGAATATACGATTGTAATCGGGGCGCATTATGATCACCTCGGCGAGGGGCGGCAGGGTAGTTCGCTGGCAAAGGGTTCGGAAGGGCAGATACATAACGGGGCCGACGACAATGCTTCCGGCGTGGCAGGGTTGCTCGAACTGGCCCGTCACTACACTCAGAATAAGGAGAAAGAACCGTATAACGTGCTGTTTATGGCCTACGGAGCCGAGGAGTTAGGGTTGCAGGGATCGCGTTTTTTCCTCCAAAACCCCACACTGCCGCTGGCGAAGATGAATTTTATGCTGTGTATGGACATGATTGGCCGCTACAATCCGGAGCGTGGTATCGGTATTGGCGGGTATGGTACGGCAGATGCCTGGCCGGCGATCTTTAAAGACGTAACGGCGTCTGTTAAGTTCTTTACCGATCGGGCCGGCAACGGTGGCTCCGACAATGCCGCGTTTTATGCGAAGAAAATTCCGGTCCTGTTTTTCCATACCGGCGGCCATCCGGACTACCATACCCCGACCGACGACGCCGACAAAATCGATGCTAAGGCCGAAACGGCTATTCTGGAGCTGGCCATCCGGCTGATCGACAATGCGATGAAACACCCTAAGCTGGTTTTTACGCCGGTGCAGTAGTACGTATCAAACCAGGAAGGCGCTAAGAAGCTAAGGCCCGCAAAAAAACGTTGTGCTGCTTCGGTTCTTAGCGCCTTCCCGGTTTTCAGGCCGCGATGCGTTCGATAATAACGAACGGTTCTTTGGGGCTTTTTGCCATGTCATCCTCAAGCGGAAGGGCCAGCCCCTGTGAGAGGTAGCCCATGGTATCGATACCACAGCTGTCCAGAAACTGATAGACGCGTGCGGCACTGACCCGCTTCGGCACAATCATGCCGTCTGCCGGATTGGCAATACTGGTAATCCGGAAATCATCGGGCGTGATGATAACACTGTCGTAGCCGCTGCAAACCGCCACCCCGTCGCTGCCCTGAGCGATAATGGAAACGGGATCTGTCGGTGCGTGCCCGAAGGCCAGCGTAAACACCTGCTTTGCTTCCTCGTCGGAAAGCGTGTAGGCCGGACGCAGCAGAGGGGTAATCTGATCGGGCCGGAAATACCAGGGTACCACCAGCCCGTCGATGTAAATATTCAGACCTTCCTGATGGAAAAGCACGCAGCTAAGGGTACCGTATTTCTGATCCAGATCGGGATTAGCAGGGTGGCTGGTGCGTACCCTGACTTTGGGCCAGCGTCCAAAGTCAGCAGTGGTCAGCGCGGATTTATGTTTTAATGTGTTCATGTTGGGGGGGGATCGTTAACAAGGAAAGTTTTTTGCTTAACGATTTTTTGAATCCGGTTGCTAAATAAACTGAGCTACTGGTACTATCCGGATATGTAATTGACTTTATTGACGAAGAAGAGCACTGTACTCAGATAAACTGCCAGTACAGCGCACTGATCACGGCCAGCCAGCTGGTTTTCATCTCGCCGCGCAGGGTTTTCAGCGCCTGATAAATCTGAGAACGGGCAGTTTGGTAATTGACACCGGTGACCTCGCAGATTTGTTCGTAGGTAAGGTCGTTAAAATAGCGCAGATACAGGATCTCGCGTTGCCGGGGCGACAACGAGGCCATGGCCCGCCGGACGCGTTCCCGGAGCTCATTGTCCATGTCGAGTTCGATGAGCCGCTGTTCGGTTGAGGGTTCGACGGGGAAAGGCAGCTCCGGGTCAGTATCCCAACCCGAAGCATACGGAATATCTTTGCGATACCGGGCATTGAGCCGGTTCCGGAGTCCTTTGAGGAGGTAAAAGCGTATGGAAGCCGGCTGCATCAGGGTCTTACGGTATTGCCACAGCTCAGCAAACAAATCCTGAATACAGTCTTCCACCACCGATAAAGAGCCGTTTAGCCGGAGTCCGTAGTTCAGCAGATGCCTGACGTGAGCCTGATAAAGCTCGCGGAACGCGTTTTCATCGCCCCGTTGAAATTGCCGCCAAAGTTGTTGTTCGTCGATGAGCATACGTGCTGCCATATGGGTAAAAAGGCAGGCATATACGATTTATACTTAACATGTATCTGTCAGGACACTTTGTGATAAAGCGAGGCAAGTTGTTCGGCACACCGCTCGCCGTCCATCGCCGCCGACACGATTCCGCCGGCATAGCCGGCCCCTTCGCCGCACGGGAAAAGACGGTGTATCTGCACATGCTCACACGTATCGCGGTGGCGCGGAATCCGTACCGGCGACGATGTCCGGCTTTCGACCCCGATGATCTGGCCCTCGTTGGATAAATAGCCGCGCATTTTCTTGCCGAAATCGCGCAGGCCTTCACGGAGTGGCCGGGCAATGTGGTCGGGTAAGACGTCGCTCATATCCGAACTCAGTAAACCGGGCTGGTAGGAGGTCTGTAACAGACTATCGGATACGCGGCCGTTTACAAAATCGGCAATGCGCTGGGCCGGGGCCACCTGAGATGGACGGGTATCAGAGCCGCCGCCCATCTGCCACGC
The DNA here is from genome assembly GCF_001870735.1 of Arsenicibacter rosenii. GTDB lineage: Bacteria > Bacteroidota > Bacteroidia > Cytophagales > Spirosomataceae > Arsenicibacter > Arsenicibacter rosenii. The sequence continues at coordinate 214,442 of NZ_MORL01000006.1, forward strand.
CCGCTGCTCAACGGCCTGTTGCAGCATCAGACCTGCCAGCGGCCCGTGGTGGGCGTAAGGTTTCAGGTCGGCATCGGTGATGGAAACGACCAGCCCCGAATTGGCAAATTTTGAATCACGGCGGGAAGGAGACATGCCGTTGACAACCAGCTCCCCGGGAGCCGTAGCTGCCGGAACAATAAAACCGCCGGGACACATGCAGAACGAAAACACGCCGCGCTCAACGCCGCCGAAACGGGTTTGGGTGACCAGGCTGTAGGAAGCCGCCGGCAGGTAATCGCCCCGGTCGGCACAGTGGTATTGCAGGGAATCGATAAGCGTTTGCTGGTGTTCGATCCGGACTCCCATCGCAAACGGTTTAGCTTCGATCGTGATGCCTTTGTGGTGCAGCAGGTAAAAAATATCGCGGGCCGAATGGCCGGTTGCCAGAATAACGCCCAAACCGGTAATTTCGCGGGTTGTCCCTTTTTCAAGGTCCGTTGCCACCACACCGCGCATCTCGTCTCCGTCGAGGAGCAGGTCCGTAACTTTGGTGTCAAAAAAAATCTCGCCGCCCGCCTCCAGGATCGTCTGCCGCAAATCCGCCACAACGTTTGGCAGTTTGTTGGTGCCAATATGCGGGTGAGCATCGACCAGAATCTGATCGGTGGCGCCATGGGCGACCAGAATCTCCAGAATCCGCCGGACATCGCCGCGCTTTGTTGCCCGGGTATAGAGCTTACCGTCGGAATAGGTACCGGCCCCGCCTTCCCCAAAACAATAGTTCGACTCGGGGTTGACGGTATGGTCTTTGTTGATGGCGGCCAGATCGCGGCGGCGCTTACGCACATCGCTGCCGCGTTCGATAACGACAGGCCTGATGCCGAAATCGAGCAGGCGCAGGGCCGCAAATAATCCGGCCGGACCCGCACCGACCACAATCGCCTGCGGGGCCTGACGAACATCAGGGTAACTTTTTTGGTAATTAATCAGCGGGGGCGCAACTTCGCCTGTGTAGGCTTCGGCATCTACATGAACGCGTACCTGACGGCCGCGCGCATCGATTGACTGGCGTTTTTTACGGACAATGACCTCGGGCGAATCCGGCAGCCGGAGGTGCGTAAGCGCACAGGCGCGGAAAACCGCCTCATCGAAAGCCTGTTGAGGCTCGAGGGTGAGCGAGAAAGCATGTATCATAGACAAATGTGAGGTAGTTATCCTCAACTTTTTTGGCAAATTTAGGCCATATTCCGCTAACAAGCACCTGCTGTGAGGAGTTCATTACATACATAACCGAACCTTGACACGGTTCCCTATAACCTATGCAACCAGCATCAACACCAACTAACCGGCAACCATCCAGTGCGGCAAAAGCAAATCCGGTTGAAGCGCCGGATTTCTACCAGCTCGATGATCTTTTTTCGGCAGAACACTTATTGGTTCGTTCGTCGATACGTGATTTCGTGCGCCGTGAGATTAGTCCGATTATTGAAGAATGTGCCGAACGGGCAGAATTCCCGACGCAGATCATTAAAAAATTCGGCCAGATTGGTGCCTTCGGGCCAACCATTCCGGTGGAGTACGGCGGCGGCGGCCTCGATTCGATTTCGTATGGTCTGATGATGCAGGAAATTGAGCGGGGCGATTCGGGGATGCGCTCCTGTGTGTCGGTACAGAGCTCGCTGGTCATGTACCCGATCTGGCGTTTCGGTACCGACGAGCAGAAAAAGAAATACCTGCCCGGATTGGCCAGCGGTGAACTGGTCGGTTGTTTCGGGCTGACCGAGCCCGGGCATGGGTCTGATCCGGGCGGCATGGAAACCAGCTTTACCGAAACCAGTTCGGCCTATATCCTGAACGGGGCTAAAATGTGGATCACCAACGCGCCTATTGCCGATATTGCCATTGTCTGGGCCAAAAACGATCAGGGCAAAATCCGTGGCCTGATTGTGGAGCGGGGCATGGAAGGCTTTACCACATCGGAAATCCATAAAAAATGGTCACTTCGGGCCAGTATAACCGGCGAACTGGTGTTTCAGGATGTGCGGGTGCCGAAAGAAAATCTGCTGCCCGAAACATCGGGTCTGAAAAGTCCGCTGCAGTGCCTCGATCAGGCCCGTTACGGTATTGCCTGGGGCGCAGTAGGGGCGGCCATGGATTGTTACGAAACGGCGCGCCGCTATGCGTTAGAGCGGATTCAGTTCAACAAGCCGATTGCGGCGTTTCAGTTATTACAGAAAAAACTGGCCGAAATGCTGACCGATATTACCAAGGCACAACTGGTTTGCTGGCGGCTCGGCGTACTTAAAAACGAAGGCCGCGCTACCACGGCTCAGATTTCAATGGCCAAGCGGGATAATGTGGCGCTGGCGTTGCGGGTTGCCCGTGAGTCACGGCAAATACTGGGCGGCATGGGCATTACCGGCGACTTCCCGATTATGCGTCACCTGATGAACCTGGAATCGGTGGTTACCTACGAAGGGACCCATGATATTCACCTGCTGATCATGGGAGCCGACATTACGGGAATTCCGGCGTTTAAGGGATAGAGGACGGGCATTGTATTGCCGGTGTGATGTAGAGACAAAGCATGCCTTGGCGCTACATCACACCGGCAATACCACCTCGGATTTGAGATAATGGCTGTGCAGGTCTTCGACAATTTCCTGAACAAGGTATTTAAACGAATCAGGGTATTCGATCTGAACGGCATCGCCATAGGAGAGGAGCCACCGAGCAAGGCCTTTGGGCTGGCAGGTCCGGAAACACATGCGGATATACTCACCCTCTTCTTCTTCTGAATGCAGGCCCCAGAAATGTTTGGTTTCATGGACGAAGCGCTTGATCCGCTTGTGGAACAGCAGACTCACTTCATACGTAGCCGGTTGTTCATTTGGCCGGTTCAGGTATTCTTCGAGCGAGAGCCGTTCTTTCCGTGAAAACTGCTCGCCGGTCGGAGTCATGTCCGTTATCCGGTCGACGCGGAAGTCACGGTAGTCATTCCGGAGGCGGCAAAAGGCAATCAGGTGCCAGGCCTGTCCGTAATGGAAGAGGCCGACCGGTTCTACCTCGCGGGTGATTGTCTGATCGGAGTAAAACGAAAAGTAAACAAACCGGAGTACCTGGCGTTGGGAAATAGCCTGCTGGATTTCGGTCAGGAAACCATCGGTATAGGCAGGGGCTGTTTTGGGTTTGTGAACATTGACGGATGCGTCAAGGTCGTCGAGGTGTTCCTGATCAGGTCGTTTAAGGACCGCTTTAATTTTGTACAACGCCGATTCGAAATCCTGCTTAACGGAAGCATCGGCCCATCGTTCGATGAATTTTGCGCCGAAGAGCAACGCACTGGCCTCCGATTTTGTAAACATTACGGGCGGTAATTGGTATCCTTCCAGAAAATACCCGATACCGGCCTCTGCGCCGATCGGAACGCCGGCTTCTTCCAGCGCCCGCACATCCCGATAAACCGTTCTGAGGCTGATATTGAACCGGTTAGCCAGTTCCTGGGCTTTCACAATACGCTTCGTTTGTAAATGAATCAGAATGGCAGTCAGGCGGTCAATGCGGTTCATGAGGTTGTCGTTTTCGGAATACAATTCTACTCAAAAAGGGGCATTATCCATTATTTTAAATTTTTTTTTGAAATCCGTGTTACCTTTTCGTGACGAGCCTTATTAAGGGATAAAAAGAATTAGTTTTCCGCTGTATTCATGCACCATCCGATGACGGATCAGGAATTAGTCAAGGCCATTCGCTCCAAACAGCCCGCTGAAGTGGAGCGAGCCGTGACCTTTTTGTACCGTTACAAAGGATACGTTACAAGTTTCGTACGTTCCGATACTCAACGGGATTTACTTTTATTTGACCAGGCGTTTTGTGATGACTTATTCCAGGAGGTAATCGTTGCGTTTTTAGAGAATGTATGGCGTGGTATGTTTACCCTACAGGACAATGTAGATGTGAAGACATACCTGTGGAAGATAAGCAGACTAAGGTATTTCAGGTTTCGGGAGAGTGAATTACGCCGCATACAGCGTGACAGCCATTACTTTGTTCTGACCGACGATAATCCGCCAGAGGCCGATGCCGCTATAATCGACCGTGAGCAGGAACGAGTTTTTAAATGGGCTATGAGCCGACTCGACAGAGATGGTCAGGAGTTTATACGAATGTACCATTATGAAAAGCGGACCCATCGGGAGATTGGGGAGATTCTTGGCATCTCGGAGGTAGCAGCCAAACAGCGTTATTATCGTTATCGTTTACAATTGGCAGAATTGCTGAAAGCATATGAATTACCCGGTTGAGTTACTTGAAAAAATAGATCGTTATCTGGACGGTCATCTGTCCGAGGACGAATGTCGTACCATTGAGCTCCGAATGATCGAAGACAATGGGTTTCGGGATCTTGTTCACGCCATGAAACAAACAAAAGTCCACATCGAAGAGGCTGAGCTGGCGCAATTGGCCCGGCAGGTCGTAAAACGCCTGGATTTCGAACAGGTTGAAACTGACAAAACAACGGTTCCTATGCGCCGGATCGGTCTTGGCAACCGATTCTGGATGAAGACAGCCTCCATTGCGGCCGTTGTTTTGTTAGTAAACGGGGCTTTCCTGACATTGAATACGGTTGATCTGGCCAACGCAGACATTAGCCCGAAAGTGCATCGGCTGGCTCTGGAAACCACTCCGGACGGGCTGCGGCCCGAGGAGCGTACGGCGCTCAATAATTTTATTCTTGCCAATGAACTGTTTGTCAACGGTGATTATGAAGCAGCTATCCCTTATTATAAACAGACTGCAAATGCCAACGTCAGTGATTATTTAAAGGAATGTACGTGGTGGAATCTATCGCACGCTTATCTGAAACTGGGAAAAGTTGAAGAGGCAAAGCACTATTTCAATATGTATAACAATCTGGCCAAACCACACTTTCAAAGCAGTTTTATGAGTCAGTTACGATTTAAGGCACAACTCGTGTGGGCTGATCTTTTTTCTTAACTGTAAACCAGCCGACCATCAACACTGCCGAAACCAGCGCACCCAGCAGCGGCCAATAGTTTTGGGATGTAGCACTCTTAAACGGCTGACTACCCCCAAAGACAATGACACCTGCCCAGAAAAACGGATGCCGTCCCGACTGATGCGCTTCATCTGACCGAAGAAAGTCTAATTTTGCTTCCCGCAGGGTTTCCCGAATGGGTTGTTTGTCCGACAACTTACGGTAAAAAGCATTTCCCAACCGCGCCTGTACCGAATCGTTTAATGGAAACAAGGAACAGGTAACCGCTTTGGCCCCTGCCCAGGTAAATGCGCGGCCAAGCGTTTGAATACCATCACCTGCCAAAGCTTCACCCCGTTCGGTTTCACAGGCAGACAAAACCACTAACCGGCTTTGGCGCATATCAGTGTGCTGAATTTCGGATGGATACAGCAGATAATCAGGTTCACCGGGCCAGAAGGCCAGGGCCGTTTCGCCGGCTTCCGGTACGGTATGTGTTACGCAGACAATCAGGTTGGAGCCGGGAGCTCGTTCCAGAAATTCCTTTTTGGTCGCGTCTTCGTTTTGCAGCGCGTCGCCGCCGAAAATATCAATTTCGCGGCGTGAGGCCGGGAGCGTGCGTAATACGGGGCCGCCGCGTCGCCCGGCCATGATATGGCCCGAGTCGGTGAAAGGAGCAATAACAAGCGGCCGGACAGAAATATGCTTCTCTGGCAACTCATTGGTATACAGCGCAAACAGGTTGAATAGATAGCCAATGTTATAGCGCTCAATCAGGAATTCGCCGGCTTTCGCTTCCAATGCCTCAAAAGGAATCATCAGTTCGGGAGGCGGCAGAATAGTCAGAATAGTTGACCCGGCCAACATGTCGTCTTCCAGGGGCTTAAGCAGGTAAGTATACAATTGACGGGCAAAAGTCGAATTATACGTACCGACAACCCCGGGGTCCCGGCTGATCTCTGTCTTGAACTGCCCGACAAGGTTGATCAGCTTATTCCGTTCGACGGGGACGAACCGGAGCATCGCTTTTTTTCGGGAACACCCAAGCAATAAAAGCCCTTTGGGCAATAATACCTGACTAAGTACGCTTTCCGTGGGGGCTATCTTTTGCTGTAGTGAAGTAATTGACCGTTCATTCAGCTCGCGCCGTGCACTGGCATATTGTGGAAACTGCCGTTCGGTTTGTGCCTGGAAATGGACGAGCCGTGATTCCAGTGCCTGAATTTTACCGGAAATCTGCTGTTGAGCATAAGGATCACGGTCCTTCTCGCGCAGGAGTATCAGTAAACTTAACTGCTTTTTGATAGACAGCAGTTGGTTAAATGTTGCTTTAGGCAGATAATAACGGGCAAGTTGCTGTTCTGTCTGGGCATCGGTCAGCAGTGCATTTCGGGATAACTCAAGGAGGTCAAGTGCCCGCTGACAATATTCTTCGCTCTGTGCTGCCTGCTGCGACAGTTCGTAGCAGAGCATAAAGGCCGGTTCAAGTAGTTCGGCCGTAAACGTACTCAAAAAGTTTTTTGATTCCGACAAGGACGTTGACCGTCGTAATGAAGCGGTAATCCGGATCGCTTTTTCGTAATTAGATAAAGCCATTTTACTATTTTCGAACCGCAGGAATTTGTCCTGCATTGGCATCGCCAATAGCAAGTGAGCTTCATTGAGTAAAGCCTTAAGGTAGGCCTGAGGCAGATGAGGCGTTAAGCCCGACGGGTCTGTGTTTTTCAGTCCGTACGCCTCTCGGATCGCTAAAGCCGCCATCCGTTCTGCATCGGCCCAGAGTTTCTGTTGTTTATAAATTTCACTTAGCCGGCAGTATGCTTCAACGCGTTGATGAGACAAAACCGGGTTCAGCTTTTTTGAATAGGCAATCAGTTGCTTGCTTGCCGCCATAGCTGCCGGCAGCTGTTTTTTTTGCCAGTGCAATTCAGAAAAGTTTTCAAGCAGCCGGACTTCCAGGTCTATATCCGGCTTTCCTCCGGACTCCTTACGGGATAAATCGTATAATTGTCCGGCCTTCCGGGTGCTTTCTTCGGCCAGGCCGATTCGTTGCTGCCGCAACTGACTTTCTGCAAGATTACAATAGACAATTGCCTGATAGAGAGGATAACCTTTATAGACGTCAACTGCTTTCAGGAAAAATGAGTCTGCCACGGCAAAATTTTTAATTTCCCGGTAGCATTTGCCAAGTGTATTATGCAGACCCGCAATCTGTAAACTAGTATCAAACTTTTTTGATTTCGGTATGATTTGAAGAGCTTGTCTGCTTAAATTGATGGCTTCGGCATAGGCCATTAACTGGTAATTTAAGTAAGCATAATTTATATAATAATCCTGGACATAAATAGGGATTTGTTTGTAAAGATTATTGTGCTTTTCCAGTAATTCAGCAACTTGTTTAAAATAATACTGGGCCGAGTCGAGTTGCCATCCGAACTGGTGGCAGATACCAAGACCAGAAAGAATCCCGAACTTGGCAGCTACGGTTTTGTTAGGCATTAGCTGGTAGTAGTGCCACGAACGACGGGTCATTTCCAGACTATTGTCATACTGTGCCATGTCAGTATAGCTGGCGGCCACATTGGTGCAGACCAAAGCAGCCAGATCATAGGCTTTTATCCGTTCACATTCTTCCAGTAACTGGTTGTTGAGGCGTCTGTATTCGGCATGCTGTAGCTTTGCATACAATTTGTCTGCAGTGCTTATACCTTGCCTGATCCGGAGACGGGCAAGGGTAATATCCTGCTGTGCGTAACTAACGCCCGAAAAAAAGAATATCAGTACTAGTAAAAAAAAACATCTAAATAGCGCAGTCATACACCCTCACCATCTCTTCCTTTACAAATAAGCCATAACCGTTAAAACAAAGTTATGGCTTATTTGTAGTAAACAGATCATCTTTGGTGTACATAATTTTGGGTATATTAAAATCCGCTATGGCTCAGAGACCAGAAACATTGCCGTTTCCGGCAATCAGTGGCGGCTGAAGAGGTTTTGACGACTGGTAGGCAAAGCGCTTGCAGCCAGTGAGGAATGGCCTCAGGGTATTTGTAAAGGTGTTAAGTGGTATGATACCAATGTATTAGCGGGGGCGTCCGCCGCCCAGATGATTGGTGTCGCCTACGGATTCGACCGTAACCGGATCGACAGAAGTTTGTGATTGTTCGCAAGCCGAAACGGCAGTGACGATGAGGAGGATGATGGCTAATTTTTTCATGATTTGACTGTGTTTAAACGCGATAGAAAAGAGAAGAGAAGGGAGATTAGCGGGGGCGTCCGCCACCCAGATGATTGGTGTCGCCTACGGATTCGACCGTAACCGGATCGACAGATGTTTGTGATTGCTCGCAAGCCGAAACGGCAGCGACGATGAGGAGGAGGATGGCTAATTTTTTCATGATTTGACTGTGTTTAAACGCGATAGAAAAGAGAAGAGAAAGGAGATTAGCGGGGGCGTCCGCCACCCAGATGATTGGTGTCGCCTACGGATTCGACCGTAACCGGATCGACAGATGTTTGTGATTGCTCGCAAGCCGAAACGGCAGCGACGATGAGGAGGAGGATGGCTAATTTTTTCATGATTTGACTGTGTTTAAACGCGATAGAAAAGAGAAGAGAAAGGAGATTAGCGGGGGCGTCCGCCACCCAGATGATTGGTGTCGCCTACGGATTCGACCGTAACCGGATCGACAGATGTTTGTGATTGCTCGCAAGCCGAAACGGCAGCGACGATGAGGAGGAGGATGGCTAATTTTTTCATGATTTGACTGTGTTTAAACGCGATAGAAAAGAGAAGAGAAAGGAGATTAGCGGGGGCGTCCGCCACCCAGATGGTTGGTATCACCTACGGATTCGACCGTAACCGGATCAACAGATGTTTGTGATTGTTCGCAGGCCGAAACGGCAGTGACGATGAGGAGGATGATGGCTAATTTTTTCATGATTTGACTGCTTTTGAATATGATAGAGAAAAGAAAATACATGATTAGCGGGGGCGTCCGCCACCCAGGTGGTTGGTGTCGCCATACGCTTCGTTTGTAACCGGATCGACAGATGTTGACGTTTGTTCGCAAGCCGAAATGGCAGTGACGATGAGTAGGATGATGGCTAATTTTTTCATGATTTGACTGCTTTTGAATATGATAGAGAAAAGAAAATACATGATTAGCGGGGGCGTCCGCCACCCAGGTGGTTGGTGTCGCCATACGCTTCGTTTGTAACCGGATCGACAGATGTTGACGTTTGTTCGCAAGCCGAAATGGCAGTGACGATGAGTAGGATGATGGCTAATTTTTTCATGATTTGACTGCTTTTGAATATGATAGAGAAAAGAAAATACATGATTAGCGGGGGCGTCCGCCACCCAGGTGGTTGGTGTCGCCATACGCTTCGTTTGTAACCGGATCGACAGATGTTGACGTTTGTTCGCAAGCCGAAATGGCAGTGACGATGAGTAGGATGATGGCTAATTTTTTCATGATTTGACTGCTTTTGAATATGATAGAGAAAAGAAAATACATGATTAGCGGGGGCGTCCGCCGCCTAAGTGGTTCGTATCGCCATACGCTTCGTTTGTAACTGGATCGACAGCAGTTTGCGTTTGTTCGCAAGCCGAAGCTGCAGCAACTAAGAACAGGAGCACAAGGAATTTTTTCATGGCTTTTTATTGGTTTTCTGGTTTTATATCAGATCATACAGGGCATATATTTTTATTTATTTTTATACTGCCCGTCAGAATTCTTATGCAAGTTTACAGGGTCTGATTAGCTTAATTTTTTCCAAAAACTTCCAATAATCCCTATCTTGCATTTTAGCTACAGACAGTGGTTTCTTTCAGCATTATTGTATGCCAATTTCTGGTACTCAAAAGCAGCCAAAGCAATCAGGAAAAACAGAGCAAAGTTTGAATGAAGAAACTTTGGAGGAACGCTTGACACGTGTGCGAAAACTGCTGGAAAATTGCTTGCTTCCAGAGGAGACCAGTGAAGTATATAATCTCCATACACTGCGTTTTCAGTTTGCAGAGGGGCTGCGTATTTTTCAGGAAATGTCCCGCAATCCGCATACGCACAAGCGGGATAGCTGGACAACGATCCGCGATAATCTGGCTACGCCGGACTATGTGCATGATGGTTTTTCGACTACCTATTTAAATGAGGTGATCCGGATCAAAGGCGATCCTCAGCCTGACCGGAAATATATCCGTTCCAAACAGATTACCCTGGCCCTCTACTTTATCAGTCATTACGCGGCTCTGTGCCGGTTCGATATTCGATCCGACCGGGGCATGTTGCTTTTCTACAACGGGGAAGATGTTATTCACCGGTGTGAGCTGCCGAAAGATGGAAAACGGTATTACCTGCTCTATTTCTGGCGTCAGCAGAATGAGAATGATCAGGAGCCGGTTGGGTATGCGCTGCTGACTCGTGAGGGTGCGGATTGGGAAGAAACAAAACTGACTTTCAGCGACCCGCTCTATTTAAACGCCGTTTTTACCGCAACCGAAAGCCAGTTATCAACCAATCAGGTATACATTCAGATGCGGAACGGGAATGATGGTGCAGACGTTGCCGAAACCGCCCGTGCGACCAGCTATCTGCAATTATCGTTGAATGTCTTTCATGATCAGCAACTGATCATTCTGGGAATTCTTAGCGGCAGTCAGCGCCGGACTGGTGACGCAATGGCCGGGGTGGTAGCGTTGATCCGTTTTGAGACCTATGCCGAAGCCATGCTTGAGCTGGATGCTTATAGCCGCTCTTTGAAACAGCCGCCTGTCGAAATTCAGTACTTTCTGGCTCATCAGCGCCTTGAAATTGCTTCGGGCGACTTTCAGTCACTGGCGGAGTTACCAAGAGCTCGTGAAGTTCGCCGGTTACAGCATCTGGCCGGCAAATACCAGACCTACTTTGTTCATCCTGATCGGGCAAAGCACCAGATCATGCGCTATAATCTGGAGATCAAGTTGTCCGGTGAGGTGGTTTGTCTGTATGGCGATCCGGACAATGAAAGTGTCATGACCGGTATCGTACGATATACCGATGAGGTGGTGTGGCTTGAACTGGATTTTCTGCCTGCCATTCAGGCATACCGTGTCCGGTATCTGCTTTATACCAAATCAGAAAAATTTAATCACCGGAAATGCTTACTGGGGATTCATACCGGCTTAAATAAAGGACTGACCATACCCAATACCGGCCGGCTGATTCTGGAAGAAAATCCAAAACCAGTGGTCGGAGCCATGTCAGTCAGTGAGTTTTACCGGAATCATTATTTCGCTGATCATTATCGGTTTCTGATGGGTAATCATGAAGTCGAACTAAACAGGGCACTGACTGATGCGTTCCTGAGAGAAATTCCGGTTGAGGCAGAGGAACCCGTCGTCGACCAGGGCATTGCCAGATTTAAAGGCTATTATGATTGTTATGTGTGTGACCGGCATGGAGAAGAAGATATCTATAAAATTTACCGGTATGTGCTGCATATTCAGCCGGACGGGCAGCTGACCCTTGCGCGGGCCAATGAACAGTTTAATGGCAGGGCAGCGTTACACCAGCAGACAAGTTATCTTCAGATTCATCTGGAACCAAGTGAACGTAGCGGATCATTGGGAACCCTGCTTTTTTCGCTGAACTTCGGATCATCTAAAATAAGACGGCGAACCGATATTCAGCACTTGTTCGGAGTAATGGCCAAGCTGAATAACCGCCGGACGGAGGCAATGGCGGTTATTTTACATCGTGCCGACGATGAAACATACCGGCATCTGGATATTAGTACCGTGCAGGAGGAATTTGTCCGGCATCTGGATGAAAATTACCGTGATGATAGTGATGAGTTCGGATTTGATTACTACGATCAGAAACTGCTGGGTGGCTTAAGTTTTCTGATGGGGCAGATGTACCGGCTGATCAGGTTACCCCGCACGCCTAACCGGGTATTCCGGCCGCGGAAAGACGAATGCCGGCGGGTAAATTTTTATGCGGCCTGTTTTTTGATGAATCAGCTGAAAGGGCAATTCAGAAAAGAAATTCAGAAAAAGAAGCAATTCGACAGCCCGCAACAATTGTATCAGATCCGGGAACAGATATCCCGGATCAAAGAGTATCTGAAAGAAGCCTGCCGGCATGGCTTCGCTGCTGAACGATTTGCCGGATATGCGGTTCATTCACCTGAACAGAAAAAAGAATTCCGTAGTGAATTAGTACGGTTACATATACCGGCAAAACAACTGGAAGAGCTTGAAAAAGAACTGATCGGACTACTTGAAGACAGAAAACTGCTCATCAATACTGTTAGAAAATGGCGGGAGATGCTGGTCCCGGAGGAGTTCGCCCATGATGTGTCCGGTATTGCCGAACTCGCCGAAGTCCTTTGGCCTTATATCCGGCCAATACTAGCCTAACTTTGCCACCACTTGTTTCATCGCTTCCATCTGGCGTTTTTTCTGTAAAATGACCGGCGCGGCCACACGCTCCCGACAATCAAAAATGCCACAGCGCTCGCAGGCTTCATTGACAACACGATGCGAAAGGGTGGGGTCATTCAGGAACTTAACTTTTGACCGCAAGGTATCATTAACGGCAAAACACATAGACACGCTCATATTCTGGCGGGCGGCCCCGGGCTGAAGCCGTAGCTGATAGGGATGGGCTACTGATATAATAAGATACGCCTGTCCGGAATCGGCATAGGTAGATACCTGCGCCCGGCACAAGGCTCCGTCAAACTGTTTCTGCTGTTGCGTTGCCGAAAGCTCTTCCAGAATCGTAAGCGCAACCCAGCGACGGCAGAAATGCCCGTCGACAATACCACGCGGACCCTGTGAACGGGACAAATGCATTTCCTTGGTCAGATGAAAATTGGTTTGCCCGGCGGTATGATTGAAACGGTAGAAAAACAACTGATCAATACCAAAATATTTAGGCAGTACATTGCTGAGCCGGTAAAAGAAACGTTCCGGAGTGGATCTGAAATCCTGAATGAGTTTCAGAAACAGGTCCTCATGCCAGACCGGGCTTGAGAATAAGGCATTCAGGCGCTCGACGAGCTTGTCGCGCCGGATCAGAATCGCTCCCGCAAAATAGGATGCCTTATAATTATTCAGGATTTGCTCGAAGGAGTCTGCTTCAACATACGAGTAGGTCTGAGGCCGGTTTTTAAGCCCGAGATACAAAAAGCCGATTTCACGGGCCAGCACAAACAGACGCTGCTCGACAGAAAGGTTTTCGTTCAGGTGAAGCGTTTTGGTTTCAGGGCGATATACCGAACGCAGCGACGATAGCTCTGGCAGACTAGCCGGATCAAAAGTCTGGATTTTAACCTCATACCGCGTTTTAAACAGATTGATCAGCAACGCTTCGGATACGCCCGTACCGGCTGCGTCAAATTCGGTCAGAAACCGATCCGCATCGGCTTCAATATCTTCAAAATGATTATCGTGCAGCTCCTGATAGGAACGCAGCATGGCTAAGTAAAGGCGTTCAACACTCATGTTGTAGCTGAGCGCAATATCCATGAATGTACGGATCATGGCGCTGACCTTAGCCGGTGCTTCAGCCAGTAGTTCCAGTAAATCGGCAGGGTCAATGCCAAATAACTCCAGCGGAATTTCGGTCAGGAACTTTGATTTCAGTAAATCTGAAATCGGTTCGAGCTTTTTACTGAGTTTCAGCGATACCATGCTATCGTAATCGACCTGCATAGCATTCGCAAGGGCGGCAATTTTATCCGCTTTCGGATATTTGCGCCCTTTCTCAATTTCCGTAATATATGAAATCGACAAGCCGGCTTTCTGCGCCAGCTCACTGACGGAAATGCCTTTGTCGATGCGCAGCTGACGAAGCTTTAAGCCAAATAATAGTCGAATATGATCGGTGGGAAGGCTCACAGAATCATGATTAAAGTTGTCATACCAGTATCTGGTATGACAAAGATACACATCTATATCGCTACTTTTTGTACATCTTTAACCACAGCCGTGGAAAATGTCTGCTAATCAGAGCTGTGGCGGGCATTTATTCTGCCATAAAACACACGGAAACTGAAAAGCGAACAACGGGAACATGTGCTGGAAAACAAAACATTCCGTTTTCTCTTAACGTTATAAATATTCAGCATTTATTAAATAGTTTACACTAAAGGGGGCGGTACTTTATATTGCGGTACCAAACCGTACTTCCCCAATCCTGCAAACCGATTCTGCCCTTAAACTGGTGCTTATTAAGGGGGGCATTTTTCAGACCACTAGCGGCAATCCGGTTTTTCCAGTCATCACTATTCAGATCATGCTCCTGAATAGTAAATCCGTTCATTTTTACGGTCAACTTGTTCTGATAAACGATTACATGCACTTGATTCCACTCACCTGCCGGGTTCACTTCACGGAGCCTTGCATTTGCCACCCCGAAAAAATCACCGGCCCGATGGGTATTCTCCCTCGCACCTTCATAGATGGCATCATCCAGTACTTGTAACTCCAAACCAGTATCATGCATATTTGGGTAAGCCGCATTTTCTGTAACGAAAAAAAAGATACCACTGTTGGCTAAACGGCTTACTTTCCAGTCGGCTTTAAATTCAAAATTTTCGGCGAAAACAGCATCTGTAACAATGTCACCCCCATTAGCTGCCTTATTCCCTGCCCGATTCGGCACATGAAGTTTGAGTGCATTATCGTCAATTATCCAGGCGAGCCCTGTTCCCTTTTTGCCATAGGAATGCCAGCCATTTTTATTTTTACCATTGAAAAGTAATACCCAGCCATCTTTCTTTTCTGTTGTTGTTAATGTGTTGACTGATTGGGCATTAACTGTCTGAATGAACAGTGGGATACTTAGAAAGAAGAGAATGGTTTTTATCATATCACCGAAGTTTATGTATACCCGACAAAGCAGTTATTTAAGTATATCTTACTGTAAGCGCCGTTTTTTTGTGTAAATATGCATATGCCTTCATGTAAATTTCTGTATATAGCATGCTACTTAATTTACGGATATGTATACGTCAACACTGACCTGGATTATGGTTTTAATAGCTGATCTGCGAATGGAATTATAGCTGATTTCTCAAACTGATAGCAGGAAAATTATGTAAAAACTTAAAAAATAATTGTACCACAAACTAGATTGTTAAATAAATGTATTGAACTACAAAAAATGTTAGCATTTTTGTAGCTGAAAGACGAATGCTTATTAAACATAAAGCCGTTACTAGTAATGAAAGAGAAAGAACTTCGCTTTTTTTCTGTTGAAGAAAACAGCAAACCTGGTCCTAAAAAAGAAACAAAAGAAGTTGAGCTGACTGGTACAATTTCTGCATTTGGTAAACTGGTGTTTCCTTCGAAGACAGTTGAACAGTTAGGCATTAATCCGGAAACGGCAGCGTTTAAAATCGCTACTCAGGCCGGCAAACGGAAAATTAAATCACTGTATTTAATTCCGGATACAGACGGTGGTGCCGATACGTTTAAGATGGAACAAACCGGTCGCGGGTACTGTATTCCGCTTGCCCTTATTCTTCAGAATAACGGCGTTGACTTTTCTAAGTCTAAATTCAACTTTACGGTTAAGCCGTTTGAATATGGCAATATAACCGGTTATGAGTTACAGATCGAAGACCAGGCACCGAAGCCGGAGTATACCGGTAAACCGCGTGGTCGTAAAAGGAAAGTAGTAGAAGCTGCGGAGTAGTCTTCTGCATCGCTACCGCGCATAAAAAAGCGACACCTGCCAGCAGGTGTCGCTTTTTTATGCGCGCTTAAGTTATTGGTATACAGGAATTTGTGTTAGATTGTACTGGTGTATGTGAAAATTTTTCTCTGATTTATACTACAAAAAAGCCGTTCGGTCACACTATCCTGATAGAACTTAACCGAAATGAAGTCCTATCAAGATTACATTCACTTCCGGACGGAAGATTTTCTGGGCGATTCCCTGTTTAAGGAATGGCTGGCCGAACCCACACCCGAAATGAAAGCCTACTGGCAAGGCTTGCTTCAGACACATCCGCATCTGGCTGCACCTTTCAATCAGGCACGAATAGCCGGGCTGGGTATGGAGGCTTCATGGACGTCATTTTCTGATGAATATGTCGAAACACTTTTTGGCCGTATCCGGCAGTCGGCAACCGGCACCGATACTGTTATTGGCTGGCGTAACCGGCGTATGTATCTGGTCGCGGCCTCGGTAACAGCTTTGCTGCTCGCGGGTGCCTGGGTAACCCGCTTTTTCGTGCTCCCTCAAACGATCCATACCGGCTACGGTGAACTAAGAGACGTAGAACTGTATGATGGTTCTCTGGTAACGCTCAATGCGAACAGTACCCTGAATCTGCCGTCGCGCCTGGATTGGCGCACCAAACGTGAGGTCTGGCTCAATGGCGAAGCCTATTTTACTGTCCGGAAACAAGCTGCTCCCGACGGGCATACCTACCGCAAATTTACCGTTCATACGCACCGCGTTGATGTAACAGTGCTTGGTACCCGCTTCAACATTTATACCCGGCCGCAAAAAACACAGGTCTTACTCGATGAGGGTCGTGTCGAACTTGATCGTCCCGGCCACCAACCGCCCGTGCTGATGCGCCCCGGACAGTTTGTCGAATATGGCCAGGAAAAGACCAATGCCATCATTAAAACCATTCCGGCCGCACAAAGCCGGCAGGTTAATGCGTGGAAACGTAATCTGCTCATTTTTACGGATGCCGGTATGACTGAGCTGGGCCGCCGGTTCAGCGAGATTTACGGCGTATCCCTGATTCTGGAAGGGGATGCCTTCTCCGATCAGCAGTTTACGGGTGAACTACCTGTCAATGACCTCAATAAAGCGCTTTTAATCTTATCAAAAACCTTTGATATGCAGGCTGTAAAGGACGGTCAGCGTGTCTATTTTACAACTACTACTGAAGTTCCTTAACATGCAGATCTATGAAAAAAACCTTACGTAAAATTCGCCTGAGTTTGTTGGGCTTATTAGTAACGGGGGCCGTCTCGGGGGCATCGGCCCAGATTCTGGCATCGGCCAGCCAACCGGTGACACGGCAGACAGGAAATGCGCCGGCCCGTACCAGCCTGCGGATGCTCCTGACCCGGCTTGAGTCGGCTTATAATGTCCGGTTCAACTATAAGGCGGGGCTTGTCCGGGACGTACTTATTGAACCCGTACAGGTAAGTGAGTTTAAAGGTCAGCTCGACCGCAAACTGAATGATGTATTGCAGGCATACGACCTGCAGTGTCAGGCAATTGACGATAAAGCGTACGTGATTCGCCGCCGGACAAAGGCAATTGACAGCGTGGCTCCGAAAACAGGGAGCGTAAACGGCCTGACTGAGCCGATGTCGGTGGCAATGCCTGAAAAAGAAGTCGCCAACGCCGACATTACCATCTCCGGTCTGGTGAAAGATGCTGACAATAATCAGCCGCTTCCCGGTGTCAATGTAGTAGTCAAAGGGGCGGTGCGTGGAACCACCACCGATGGCCAGGGCAAATACACCTTATCGGTACCATCGTCGGGCGCGGTGCTGGTGTTTTCCTTCGTCGGATATTTTTCGCAGGAAGTCGCTGTCGGCAATCAGACGGCTATCAACATTTCGCTCAAAGCCGATGTGAAGGCACTGAGTGAGGTGGTTGTGGTGGGGTATGGTACCCAGAAAAAAGTAAACCTGACCGGCTCCGTGGCATCGGTGACGATTGACGATAAAATTGCCGGTCGTACGCTGGCCAACGTTTCGTCGGGTCTTTCGGGGCTGGTGCCTGGCCTGACGGTGCAGCAAAACAGTGGTATGGCTGGTCGTAACGGCGCTAACCTCCTGATCAGGGGGCTTGGCACCGTGAACAATGCGGGGCCGCTGATTGTCGTGGACGGTATGCCCGATGTAGACATTAACCGGATCGACATCAACGACGTAGAAACGATCTCGGTCCTGAAAGATGCCGCCTCTGCCTCGGTATACGGGTCGCGGGCCGCCAATGGTGTGATCCTGATTACGACCAAAACAGGCTCTAAATCGCAGAAAGCTACCATTAATTACACCGGCACCTACGGGATGTCGCAGCCCACAAACTTCTATAATTATTTCGACGACTACGCCCGTTCGCTGACCATGCACCTGCGGGCATCGGCCGCCGGTAACTCCTCGACCACCTATCGCTACGGTACCGTAGAAGAGTGGATGTCGAAAAGCATGGTCGATCCGCTGCGTTATCCCAACACCAACTGGTGGGACGTCATTCTGCGCGACCACGGCCGTGTGCAGACCCACAACCTGTCGGCGGCAGGCAGCAGCGATAAGGCAAACTTCTACCTGTCGGCGGGTTTATACGATGAGCTGGGTATCCTGATCAACCACAACTACAAGCGGTATAACATGCGCTTTAACCTCGATTACAAAATCCGCGACAACGTAAAAGTCGGTACACGGATCGACGGGCAGTGGTCGAAGCAGGAGTTTGCCCGGCAGGATGGTCTGATCAACTATGAAGGAACCGACGGATACGATATCCGGTATGCTGTGGCCGGTATTACGCCCTACGATCCGGTATCGGGCAAATACGGCGGCATTATGGCCTATGGGGAAGACGCCTTTGCGCGGAACATGCTGTCGATGATGAACGTAAACCACAATCTCATGGACCGTCAGGAGTTTAACGGTACGCTCTATGGGGAGTGGGAAGCGTTGCCGGGCCTGAAGGTCCGGGGCGATTACAGCCTGCGCTACTACAATCAGTTCCAGAAAAGCTATTCTGACCCGACCGACGAATGGAACTTCCAGACGGATGCCCTGGCGCGTACGCTGGTTGCGGCCAGTGCCGGTATTTCCAACGCCAGCCTGCAAGGGTATAAAACACTTCTTCAGGGCCGGATTACCTATGACAAGGAGATTTTTCCCGGCCATCAACTGAACGTACTGGCGGCTTATAACGAAGAATACTGGTTTGCCCGGTCGATGTCAGCCAGCCGGAACGACCGGATTTATCCGAACCTGACCGAAATCAATGCCGCCCTGACCAACATCCAGGGTACAGGAGGCGGCTCGGATGCGGAAGGGTTACGGTCGGTGATCGGGCGCCTGAATTACGTCATCAAAGAGAAATATCTGTTTGAAGCCAATGCCCGTTACGATGGATCGTCGAAGTTTTTACCAGGCTATCAGTATGGTTTCTTCCCGTCGGCTTCGGTCGGCTGGCGTTTTACCGAAGAGCCTTTCTGGCAAAACCTGAACACCACCATTCTGTCGTCGGGTAAGTTACGGGCTTCGCTCGGTAAACTGGGAAACAACTCAGGCGTTGGCCGGTATGAGCAACGCGATATTTTCTCGCTGACCAACTATGTTCTGAACGGTAAAATTGCCAAGGGTTTCAGCGCCAGCAAAATCATCAACGAAGATTTCTCGTGGGAGCAAACCAACGTGACCAACTTCGGTCTGGATCTGGGTTTCTTCGGCGGTAAGCTGACGGCCGAAATCGATGCCTATCAGAAATATACCAAAGGCATGATCCGGCCATCGTCGCTGTCAACTTTACTGGCCGGCTACAGCGCGCCCCGTCTGAATATCGGCGAAATGCGGAACCGGGGGATCGAGGTGAATCTGGGCTACCGGTCACGCATTCAGGGAATCAACGTAGGGGCTAACCTGAACGTGTCGTACAACAAAAACCGGCTGCTGAAGTGGAATCAGTTCCTGGGTAAAGACTGGGTTTATCTGAATTTGCCGTACCACTTTACCTACACCCTGCAATCGAAAGGCATTGCCCAGAGCTGGGAGGACATCGCCAATGCACCGTTCCACGGCCAGTATTTTGCGCCGGGCGACGTACTGTATGAAGACCTGAACGGCGACGGACAGATCACGAACGAAGACCGTAAGGCCATGCCGCAGTTTAACCGCGACCAGCCGCTGATGATTTATGGGCTTAACCTGTTTGCCAACTGGAAAGGCTTTGATGTCAGCTTCCTGTTTCAGGCCGCTACCGGTCGCCGCGATTTCTGGCTCGAACCCTTCAACCAGGTCAACATCCCGTCGGCACGGAATGCGTTCAACGACTTCCTGTGGTACGACACCTGGACGCTCGACAACCGCTCGGCCTCGCTGCCGCGTCTGGTCAGCGGGTCTGGTGGCAACAACCAGGCCGAATCGACGTTCTGGCTGGACGACTTCAGTTACCTGCGCCTGAAAAATATTCAGCTTGGCTATAACGTACCGACACGTTACTCGAAACTATTCGGTATGAACAAGGTACGGGTGTATGCAACGTCTGAAAACCTGTTTACCCTGACAAAATACCGTGGCGTTGACCCTGAGAAAAGTACAATGACCGGCGGCTCCAACAATGACGATATTTTCCCGCTGCTCAAAACGTACTCGTTTGGTCTGAACATTGGTCTCTAATCGCAACAAGAACTATGAAACTGAATTATAAATCATTAAGAAACAGTCTTTTGCTGCGTGGGTTGTCTCTGCTGGCAGCCGGTGCACTGTTTCTGACAAGCTGTACAAAGGATTTGCTGGACCAGGTGCCTACTACCGAACTGTCGGCAGATCTGTTCTGGAAAACTACGGATGATGCTGTTTTTGCCGTAAACGGGGTGTATGATGCTGCCCGGACAACCTTTGGCCGCGATTATTATTTTGACGGAGCCGGTGAGTTTGTCCATACGCGGGGCACGAGCAACAACCTCGGCTCGTTCAGTCCGGGTGCGCTGGGGAGCAGCTTTGATTTTCACTGGACAAACTGCTACCGGGTCGTTAACCGGGCAAATTACGTGCTGGAGAACATCAGTAAACTGCAACCTAATCTGAAGACACAGACTGAAAAGGATCTGGTTGCGCGGCTGGTTGGCGAAACGCGCTTTCTGCGGGCACTGGCCTATTTCCGGCTGATCGACTTCTGGGGTGATGTGCCCTACTTCAGCCGCCGGCTAAACGGTAACGACGAAGCCTACTCGCTGAGCCGTACACCGAAAGCCGCCGTTAAAGACTCCATCCTGGCCGACTTGAGCTTTGCCGCCAGCGTGCTGCCGGAAAAATATACGGGCGATAATCTGGGACGTGCGTCGAAATACGCCGCCTGGGGCTTTGCCGGTAAGGTAAATCTGTACTGGGCCAGCTGGATGAAAAATGAAGGCAAAGGCAGTGACGCGACAGCAGCCTATACCGCTGCTGCGGCTGAGTTCAAAAAGATTATCGACAAAAACATTCCGCTGTTTCGGGGCGGTGAACCGGGACCGGCCAACGACCCGAACTACTTCTATTTGTTCCAGTATTTTAACGAATACGATCCCGAAATTATCTTCTCGGTCCAGTTTGGCGGACCACAGCTAAGCCAGGGCGAAGAAATGCTCCGCGACTTCGGCACCCGGAATACCGGTAATGCCCAGTGCTGGGTAGCGCCGACGTTCCGTCTGGCCAACCGCTATCAGCTGGTGTCGACCGGCGATTTTGCCACGCCGCTGGTATTGAATTCAAATGCGGGCGGAGCCAACAGCTCCAGCAACCCGAATTCATACACCGGACGCGACTACCGGATGCGGGCTACCATGCTGTGGGACGGCCAGAAAATGCTGGCTCTCTCGACCGACGGGCTTAATGTGCTCGACAGTATTCCTTTCCGGTTTGGGAGCCGCGACGGGGTGCAGTTTATTAACTACGACGGCGCTCCGGCCGGTTATATCTTCCGGAAGTGGGTACGGCAAACCGGCGGAATCGGCCGTAGTGACGGGCCGCAGGATTTCTACATGATGCGGTTACCGGATGTGTGGCTGATGTATGCCGAAGCCGTGAATGAAGTGAACAACGGGCCGACGGCTGAGCTGTTTACACTGCTGAACCGGATTCGCCGCCGGGGGAATCTGCCCGCACTCGCTCAGGCGAAATTTGCTGCGAAGGCTGACTTCTTCAAAGCCATTGAGCAGGAACGCATTGTCGAACTGGTTGGCGAAGGGCACCGCTTCTTCGACATCCGCCGCTGGAAAAAGGCGGAGGAAATCTGGCCGATGCCGGGCGGACAGGTGCTGTACGATAGCCGTGGCGCACGCGTACGCGACGAATTCGTGAACGCACCCGAACGGAACTATCAACGCTTCTATATTTTCCGGATTCCGACCGGCGAAATTGAAGTGAATCCGAAAATTATTCAAAATACCGCCTGGTTATAATCACCATTCGTCGCTAAGCCGACACAGCATTCTGACACATGAAAAAGGGAATTTTCTATATCGTTTTCGCCATTGCCGGGTTACTGGTGTTTGGCGGTTGTACCAAAGAGCCGGTCGACGACGCCGGGTTGCTCGTCACGGGCCGCTCGCAATGTTACATGAGTTTCTTTGATCTCCTGGGTTCTGATCACCGTACGGTACTGGTAAGCGGCTCCATGCAGATCGACACCGTTGCCCAGACGGTTACGGCTGTTGCCCGGTTCGGGACAAACATGACCCGTGTAAAGCCATATTCCAGCGTAGTAACGGATGCCACGGTTGAACCCCGTATGGGAGAGTGGGTTGATTTCTCACAACCGATGCAGTATACTGTGGTTTCGGGCAACCGGAAAGTGCGCAAAACATACACCATTACCGTAACTGTACAGAAATAACCGGTTTGGCCATGAACAAAAATCTGACATATCTGGCAGTGGCAGTCATCAGCTGCCTTGGATTGGCTGCCTGTGAGAAAACAACGGTAGCCGTGCTGGAACCGTTGAAAAATGACCTGCTCAAAAAAACAACCGGACCCGCCGTGATCGGTACGCGCGTTGAGTTTGCCTATGCCATCGGCGCCAACGACGGAACGGTGCAGAACGTTAAGGCGGAAGCGTCTGTTGCCGGAGCCACCGGTACGGGGTTCAGTGGTTTTTCGTGGTATACCGACCGGGCAACGGGTGTCGATAAACCCCTGCAAACGGCCACGGATACCGTTACAAACGGGATGGTATCGACGGCGAAGATTCTGGATGTAAGCAACAAGGCCGTGACGCTGCGGTACTATTACAATGTACCGGAAGCGGCCCGTGGTCAGTTGGTTACCTTTAAATTCAGCGGGACATCATCGGCAGGCAAGGAAGTGACTTTCACGTCGCCGGGCTACCAGATCAGTAAAATGGATATGACCCGGTCGATCGTGCTGGAGGATGGTAAAAAGGCATATTTTTCCATCGCCGATATGAAAGCCTATACGAAAGAAGAAGTAGAGCAGGGTAACCTGTCGGGGAAAATTGACTTTGTGTACATCTACCGCCCGACCATTTCTACCTACACCTTCGGGCATGCAATGGTATCGCTGGCCAACAAGTCGTACATCAATGACCTGAACTTGCCGGCGGCCTGGACGAAGGCCGCCACCAGGCTTGATAAGCGGGTGGATATCCGCGATGCACAATTGCGGGGCAGTGGCTTTGACTCATACATCGACGATATTGATCTGGAGAAAACCACGTTTACCAACGCCGCTGACTATGCCTATGGCCTGACCGCCGATCAGGGTGCGTTCGTGACATCCGCAGATGGTACATACGTTGCCTATCTTTTTGTGAATGCGGTTAACAATACGGCTAAAACCATGACCGTGAGCCTGAAACGGCTTAAGGTGAAGTAGAAGACGGGCAGGCTGGATGGGGTGATGCCGGCTGCCGGCTCTGCCCCATCCGGCATCCATTCTCCAGAGCGTCCGGCATTTCCCCATCCAGTATCCATGCTTCGTCTCTTTTTCTTACTCATTATCTGTCCGGTATGCCTAACCGGTTTTGCGCAATCGTCTCATCCGCATATTCTGGTAAAAGCGGGGGATAAGGCCCTGGTTCTGGAAAAAATCCGTACGCAGCCATGGGCCCGGCAATCGTTTGATAACCTGCTCAAACACGTTGACCCCTACGTTGAGCGCCACCAGACCGATCCCGACTGGATCCTGAGCCGCTATCTGATGAACCGGGTGCCCG
This sequence comes from Arsenicibacter rosenii, assembly GCF_001870735.1. Taxonomy (GTDB): domain Bacteria; phylum Bacteroidota; class Bacteroidia; order Cytophagales; family Spirosomataceae; genus Arsenicibacter; species Arsenicibacter rosenii. Next base: position 238,349 of record NZ_MORL01000006.1, read on the forward strand.
GTAAACGCTATACTCGTTTTTATTCGGATGCGGAGGGAACAGCCCTTGTCCGGTATGCCGGTGATGCGCCTGTGCCGACGGTGCGTGTGTCGCCTCACAAGCGCCCGCCTATTGCTCCGGACGGCTATCGGTTCCGTACGCCCCGTATCGAGGAACTGCTCCCCAACGATACGTCGATGACCATGCGGCTTCAGAGTTCGGGTCCGGGCAAGGCGTGGGCCGTAGTCGATCCGCAGCACATGGTCGAGGTCATTAACGGCAACATAAATCAGCTGGTGCTTGAGGCTGCCATTGCCTATTGGTTAACGGATAAACCGGTGTATGCCCGGTTTGCGGCCGATGTGCTGAACCAGTGGGCACGCGGAGCCTCCCGTCAGTATCCCATCGAAGGACCCTGCCGAACCGGTTTTCTGTCTATTCAGACCTTGGGTGATGGAAGTTACGAGCCCATGATGCTGGCGTATGATTTTCTGTACGATTACCTGCGGCAGGCTGGCTATGAAACGGGGTATTACGAACCGGTATTTGACCGGTTTGCCCATACGATGGCCTTTCGCGGACTCTGGAATAACAACTGGTTTGCGGCCGAAACGCCGGTACTGGTCTTTTCGGCCTTGTCGCTCGAAAACAGGCAGCAGCAGCGTTATTACCTCGACTTCATGACACGCCGTGACACCATTGCCGGTAATTGCGGGCAGTTGGCGTTACCCACGGCGATGGAAAAATGGTTTACGCCGGATGGCCACTGGAAGGAGCCGGGCGGATACCATAATTTTCCCGTCAGCAGTCTGCTCATTTCCGGCGTGGCGCTCGAAAACGCAGGGATTCCGGTATTTCAGCAGTATCCGGCTTTGTTTCAGGCGTCGTATGTGATGTTGAAATACGCCTTTCCGAACTATACTGTTTCGTCGTTTGGCGACACCGGCCGGCCGATGCAAAGTGCGGAATGTCTGGAAATAGGGGTGGCCATGGCGCAGAAGTATAACAGCCCCGTGTTGGGGTCGCTGCTGGCGGCGATGGAGGTTGTGCAGAAAAAGCAGGGCTACGACCGGAGCGAGTCCGGGTATATGGGCTTACTGTGCTTTTTACCCCGGATTCCGGAGGCAGGCGGGCAGCAATACCAATGGCCGCGCAGCGGAGAACTCGATTTTGCCAAATGCTACCTTCAGCGCAACGGGACCGATCCCGGAACAGGATTGATGTATGTGGTGCAGGGTGCCAGCTATAACCACAACCACGCCAACGGCATGTCGGTTGAACTATATGGTGCGGGGCGGGTCATGGGTATTGACCCTGGTAACGGACCAAGCTACGAAGACCCGATGCACACCGGCTATTATGCCCAGTGGGCGGCACACAACACGGTGGTGGCAGATGGCCGTTCGGCGTCTGTGCCGTATTTCAGAGGCGGCGGCGGTACCAAGAATATGGGCGAAATAAAACTAATGGCCATGGAGCCGCGGGCCGGACAGGCGGCGGTTTCGGCAGAATGCTCGTTTACGGATACCCGTTATACCGATAAGGCGACAGGAACGGGGCAACAGCGCACCTTAGCCATTATCCGGACCTCACCAGAAACCGGCTACTACGTGGATATTTACCGGTCCGACAATGCCCGCAGCAACGAGTACCTGTACCACAACGTGGGGGATGCCGTGCAGCTGCTGGGCGCAGACCGGAAACCGCTACCGGTTGAAGCGGCCAGTCTGCCGATGGCAACCGATGCCAATGACCCGCCGGGCTTCCGGCATTTTACGGCGGTAAAAACACCGGTTGGTAATTTACCGGTAAGCAGTGCCGTTTTCAGCCTGACAGCAGGTATCCCTGCGTTTATGCAGGTGCACACGCTGCCGGAAGAAGGCCGGACCATGTACGTCGCCCAGGCTCCCCGTGCCGGGACCGCCGAGGCCGTGTATCAGCAGAAACCGGTGCCGGTGCTGGTTATGCGGCAAACCGGCGAATCCTGGAACCGGCCCTTTGTCGCCGTTTACGAGCCATTTACCGAAGCCGGATCGGTAAGGGCCTTGACGCGGTTACCTGCTGACAATCCGGGAGCGTTTACCGCCTTTTCGGTCGCGAACCGGAACGGTAGCCGTCAGCTCATTTTGCAGGCTACTGATGCGGAGAAGGAGCATAAAACCACCAATACTGGTTTCCGGGGATATTTCGGGGTGGTAGGTTTGACCAGTGACGGGCTTTCGTATTTGTACCTCGGTGAAGGGAGTATGATTCAGTCGCAGGGATACACACTGCAAACCGGCACGGCGGCCGGTTCGGCAAACCTGACTGTTGACGGGAAACGGCTGCGGATTACCTGCCGGCAGGCAACAGCGGTCAGTATTCCGGCGGGTCGTAAAGCTGTGTTGACGGTGGCCGGTAAGCAAACGGCATTACCTGTCCGCAGAAACGAAGTTGGTGCTGTATCATTTACCGTTCCTGCGGTGACCGATGGACTGATCATAATCGATTAACTGACAAAACGCTATGAAAAAACTCTTCCTGCTTTGCTGGTTGCTGGCAACAACCACCTTTGCCCAACCACCCGCTGATCTGCTAAGCGGTAAATACACGAAAGAACAATTGCAGCAGGTTCTGATTCCGCAGGCAGGCTGGACACCTTTCCCGAAACGTGAAGACCGGGCGGGCTGGACCAAAGCCGACCCGGCCATGATGCAGGCAATCGTTACCAAAGCAGCGTCGTATCTGAACTATGACTGGCCCTATATTCCGGCCACAAAATCACTCCTGATTGAGCGCACCGGCGACCGTGACGAATACCAGACGGTTAGTTTTCAGAAGCGCGATGTACTGGGGCTGTTGTTACTGGCTGAAATTCACGAAAACAAGGGCCGGTTTATCGATCCGATTATCAACGGCGTGTGGTCGATCTGCGAGGAGTCGTTCTGGGGCGTTCCGGCGCACCTGCCGAGAGGCAAACAATATGGCGGGTTGATGGATGTGTCGAAGCCGTTTGTCGACCTGTTCGCGGCTGAGACCGCGACCTATCTGGCGTGGGTTGATTATTATCTGGGTGATAAGCTGGATGCCGTCTCGCCGCAAATCCGGAAGCGGATTTACTACGAGACCAATAACCGGATTTTTAAGCCGCTGATGACGCAGCACCACGGCTGGATGGGGTATAACAAAGACGGACGCCGGCCGAACAACTGGAATCCGTGGATTTGCTCCAACTGGCTGAATTCGGTTTTACTGCTCGAACGGGACGATACCAAACGCGCTGAGGCCGTGGCGAAACTGCTGGATGTGCTCGACGAATTTCTGAATCCGTATCCGAAAGACGGTGGCTGCGACGAAGGACCCAGCTATTGGGGAGCTGCTGCGGCATCGTTGTACGACAATATTGCGATGCTGAATCTGGCCAGCAACAATGCCTTTCAGTATGTTTATCAGGATGAAAAATTCCGGAACATGGGTAAGTACATCTACCGTGCCCAGATCAACGAAAAATACTTCATGAACTTTGCCGATGCCGACCCGCAGCCGGGCATGGCCGCTACCATGATTTACCGTTATGGCAAGGACATTAACGATCCGGATATGATGCGCTTCGGGGCGTACTACCGGAAAGCGGAAGACGGTAACCTCGGCCATTTTCATTTTTTCCGGCATTTCTATTCGCTCTTTATGCAGGATGAATTTAAGCGTGCGGAGAAAGGGCTACCCCTGCCGAAAGATGTCTGGTTGCCCGATCTGGAGGTAATGGCCGCCCGTGACCGCGAAGGAACAACCGATGGCTTTTATGTAGCGGCCAAGGGCGGTAATAACGACGAAAGTCACAACCATAACGATATCGGAAATTATGTGGTGTATTACAACGGTTTACCCCTGCTGATTGATGTTGGCCGCGGCACATATACCCGTAAAACCTTCAGCGACAAGCGTTACGAAATCTGGTATAATTGCTCGGATTACCACAACCTGCCGACCATTAACGGTAAAACCCAGCCGCCGGGCGCAACCTTTAAGGCGGCCGGTGTGGCGTATCAGCAGGGACCGGCCTTCGCGCAGTTTTCGCTTGATATAGCCAGGGCATACCCGGCTGAGGCAGGAGTGAATACGTATCAGCGTACTGTACGACTGAATCGTACCAAAAACGTACAGATCACCGATGTGATCAGCCTGCAGCAGGCCGGTTCCATGACGCAGCACCTGATGACGGTTTATCCGGCCGAAGTCCGTAAGCCTGGTGAACTGGTCATTCATTACGCCCCGAAAGGCGGTGAAGCCAGGGATTTTGTCATTACCTACGATGCCGGACGCATGGTACCGACGGTAGAGAAGGTAAAGCTGGAAGCCATGGAGGACGGTGGTATTAAAGCGAAATGGGGTGACACCATTTACCGCATTAATTTTAATGTACTGAAACTGAAAACGGCTGACAAACTGGTGTTTACGGTGTCAGCATTGAAGTAGTCCGGACACGCAACGTCCCGAAACTTCAACACTTTCGGGACGTTAACCAGAGGGAAGGGGCTCGGAGCCCCTTATCCCGGACGGCTTTGGCCAGATCACCGGCCAGGTCGCGGTACGGGCCTGTGTCCTGCGCATTCCAGTTCCACGCCTGTGCATTGGGCCATAGCGTAAAGCATTCGTGGTGTTTCGAGGTCAGGACAATGTATTTGGCCCCGGACTGTTTAAACACCGTGGCCCACTGATCGGGATTAAACAGCTCGGCCTTAAACCATGACGCAAACCCCTGATACTGAAAATTGCGGCCGTAATTTTTCTCGTGAAAAGCCACAAAATCAGGGTGTATTTTCAGGTTTTTGGCAAAAAGCCGCTGCCGAAGCCGTCGGCGTTTGACTTAGTAGCCCTGGCCGGGACCGAATACAACCCCCAATGGATGAAAATGCCGAATTCGGCGTCTTTAAACCAGCCCGGTACAGCGTTTGTCGGGCGATGCCCGGTCGGCGCTGTACGGTTGGGCCAAAACGCCGGTAAGTGTGAGAAGAAAACTACTGATAAGTAAACCTGCGCGGATCATAACGGGTACTGTTAACTGATGTCGGTCAGCGTCACCATGCGGCCGTCGGCAAAGGCAAATACTGATCTTCGCGGTTTGTCATAAGGAGATCATTTAGAAGCAGGATACAGCATCCTGAATGCATTCGAAACCGCCTGATGGCCGATGGTGGCGTGGTCTTCCTGCGGCAGGTAATCAAAGTGTACCGAGACCTTCGGGTTTTTGCCCGCTTTCAGTTTATCCGCCAGCAAATTGGCATCCACTTCCATCACCCGCGGATTCGCGCCAGGTGTAAGGCCTTCCTTACCAACGCCGATATAGACCGCAGTGGGCCGGGCAAAACCGGCTTGTAGTATCGGTGCATCCTGTTTCAGCAATGAGCCGTTATCCCACCACAGGCTTGGGCTGATGATGATGTATTTATCAAACAATGCCGGTTTTTTCAACAGGATTTCGGTCGCGAGCAGGCCGCCTAACGACTGGCCGATCAGGGTCTTGCTTCCCGAAACGCGGTATTCTTTTTCAATATATGGTTGCAACTCTGATTCGATAAATGCCATAAACTTCGCCGACTGGCCGGCGGTTTTGTTGCGTTGCCGGTCCGATTCGATGGTGGTCGGGTAGGTAAAGTCGCGGCGGCGGTCGACGTTGGTAATGCCTACCACAATGGATTTAGGAATGTGGTTTACCCACGGAAACGTACTGAACTGCACCAGCCCTGCTACGTGGATAAAATCTTCGTCAATCGAACCGTCGAGCAGGTAAATCACTGCATATTTTGTCGTATCCTGTGCCGAATATCCGTCGGGCAGGTAAATATTCAGCACCCGCCGTTCGCCCAGCACCTTCGACTGAATGGCATCAACCACGCCGATGGTCAGTGGGGCTTTTGGCTGGGGTTTCTGAGCAAAAGCCGGTATTGAGAGTAAGCAGTAAATAAGAACGCGCAGGTGTTTGTGCATGAGATGCGGGTGTAATGTATAGAGATGACGTGAAGATACTATTTCCCGCGAAAGGATTTCACCAGAAAGAACGTTATCAGGACAAACTGAACCAGCAGCGTCACCGGCAGAAACCAACTGCCTAACCCGTCGGTTTTTCCGGTAGCGTGTCCGATGGTTTCGATGGTGAGAAAACCAAACAGAATCAGTACGCCAAGTTTCATACAGCGCATCATCCGGGTTGCGTTGGTGTACTGAAAACGAGCATTTTCCGGCGTTACCGGAACACCAAAATTAAAGGTATGCGGGAACCGGTTAACGACCGTCATGCCGGCAAACAGCACCGTGGCAATAACCGGCAGCAGCACAATCGCTGCTTTTTTACCGAATCCGTCAGCTTTACCGGCGAGATTAAAATGCGTCGGAATCCTGTCGGGGAGATCCGCGTATGAGATCAGGACAAGCAGCCAGATGCCGGCCAGCATAAGCCAGCCAGCGGCTTCAACGATTTTGTCAGCAGGGGTGAGGTCAATGCTGAGTTTGGGGCGCTGGTTCTCCATTAGTTTTATTACGCAGAAGGCGTGCCCTTACCGGCTTCCTGACTGTCGCGGGTATTCTTCTGTACCGCGATGGCACCGAAAAGGGCCAGCATGAAGGCGAAAGCGTAATACCCCTTTTCGCTCGGCAGAATGGTCGCATTCCAGAGGCCGATAATCAGCAGTACGATTGATAAAATAGTGGCAAACCAGCAGATACCGTAATAGAGATCGGTTACCGGAATGCCTTCCAGCCGGTCGCGTACACTTTTTTGCAACGACACAACGGCAAACAACCCGAGCATCAACACGGTGAAATAATAGCCTTTTTCGTTGAGCAGCATTTCGGCCCGCCAGAGGCCAACGAGGTAACCAACCATGCCGACACCGAGGGCCACCCACGAGGCAGCAATAAATGCACTTGATGTTTTCTGAGCCATTTCTGGTAGTTGCTATGTTTTAGAATTGAGGTTAAAAGCGGTCCGGAACTCAAATCTATCAGGTGCCTTCTGATTGTCAAATGTTTATTTATAAAATGGCAAAAAGGTGGCCTTTGTTCTTCAGCAAAGGCCACCTTTTTGCGTAAACCGGGATTATCTTACAGTTTCGGATGCTTTTTATGCCATTCCGTTGCATCCTGATAGGCTTTGGCGACGGCCAGCACTTTGCCTTCTTCATAGAGTTGCCCCATGAAGGTGATGCTTGTCGGCAGGCCACGCTGGTTGAACCCGTTTGGCAGCACCACACACGGATGACCGGTCAGGTTGGTTAGGGTCAGGTTTCCGCCCGCATAGGCCGGCGACACATAAACATCGACCCCCGCCTTCTGCAACACCTGATGCATGTCGTTGATGAGCTTCGTCCGGATCCGGTTGGCCTGGATGTACTCAACCGCCGGGATAAACCGCGACGACCGGAACTCGTTTGGCCAGGCGTTTTTGCCCTGCCGGACCATCTGATCGTCTTTGTTCAGGCGGGTCAGCTCGTCGAAGCCGGCGGCCCCTTCAATGCCGATAATCATCGTCAGTGCCCCGTAGCGGAATTCGGGCAGGTCGATAGGCACAAGCTCGGCACCGAGTTTACGCAGCACACTCAATGACAGCGAGTCGTTGGCGCGGCCACCATACCGGCTCTCAAACCCTTTTTTTACATAACCGATTTTCATTCCCTTCAGCGAAGGCAGGGGCGCATACCGGAACGGCGCTGATACTACCGTCTGGTCCTGCCCGTCTGGTCCGTAAATGGCGTTGAACACCAGCGCACAGTCTTCTACCGTACGGGCCATAGGACCGATTTTGTCCATGGTCCAGCTCAGGGCCATGGCTCCGTGGCGGCTCACACGGCCGAATGTCGGGCGCAGGCCGGTAATGCCGTTTACCGTCGAAGGCGAGACAATTGACCCCAGCGTTTCGGTACCAATCGCAAACGGCAGCAGCCCTGCTGATACCGACGACCCCGAGCCCGCCGACGAACCGCTGGAGCCGGTTTTGGTATCCCAGGGGTTGCGGGTCATACCGCCAAACCAGACATCGCCCATGGCCAGCTCACCCATTGAGAGCTTGGCACACAGCACGGCTCCGGCCTGTTCGAGCTTCTGAATCACCGTGGCATCAAGGTCCAGTACCTGATCTTTGAATGGCACAGAACCCCATGTTGTTTTGTAGCCTTTTTTGGCCAGCAGATCTTTCGCACCGTAGGGAATGCCATGGAGCGGCCCGCGGTATTTACCGGCCTTCAGCTCGGCATCGGCCCGACGCGCCTGGGTTAGGGCGAGATCTTCCGTCAGCGTCACTACGCAAAGAAGCTGAGGACTGTATTTTTTGAGCCGCTCCAGGCAGAATTTCGTCAGTTCTTCAGAACTGATTTGCTTCGTCCGGATTAGTTCTCCCAGCTGGGCAACGGTATAAAACGCCAGTTCGTCGCGGTTGGCGGGCAGCGTTACGTTTCCGGCCGGTGAGGCTTTGAACGAAGACGGGCCGGCCGGCAGTTTAAACCCGGCTGGCTGCGGATTGAAGTAAATGGCCGGTGCCACATCATTGGTCAGGGCCACTTTCCGGATGGTTTCGAAATCGTTGCGCTGGTCGTTCAGGTTATCGAGCATCGAGTCGCGCTCAGCCTGCGAAAAGTCGAGTCCGAAGACCCGCGAGGCGGCCTCGGCAAGATCGGCGGTGACTGGTTTTTTAGGATCATCATTGGCGATGAAGGCCCCCGCCGTAAAGCTGAGGATGCAGGCGGCAACAGGTAGAAGTTTGCGTTTCATGTAGTTAGGTTGATGCATTTAACCTCAAAATATAAAACGGCAGTCCGACAGTTGCAAGCCTGATCGATAAACAGCAGTAATGCCCCGACAGATTATTGATTCGCTAAATCCAGCAATGTCCGGTGGAGCGTAGCGAGCTGGGGTAAGAGGAGTTGGCCTTCGTCGTTGTAGACAATAAAATCCGCAATCCGGAAGCGTTCTTCATCGCTGATCTGGCGGGCAATGATGTTCCGGATTTCGGTTTCGGAGCGGTGCGGGTCGCGGCGGTGGATGCGTTCAATGCGTACGGCTTCCGGAGCATGCACCACCACTACCTTATCAAGGGTATTATGATCACCGGCCGCCTTCATCAGCGCCGCTTCCTTGATCACATACGGATAGTGCTGCTGCTGCACCCAGTTTAGGGTATCGGCATACACGCGGGGATGAATCAGGCCGTTCAGCTGCCGGAGCAGATCGGGATTATGAAACACGTGTGAAGCGACAAAGGCGCGGTTGTATTGCCCCTGCACATCATAGGCTTCTTTGCCAAGGAGCCGGATGATGTCTGCTTTCAGAATCGGGTCGTGTTGGGTAAGCCATTTGGCGCGGTCGTCGGCGGCATAGACCGGCACTCCGAACGCCTGGAAAATCCGGCAGACCAGGCTCTTGCCCGACCCGATACCACCCGTAACGCCGATCTGAAGCGGAGAATGCGTGCTCATAAAAGACTATTGTTCAACCGACAAGAGTTCACCGACTTCAAAACTAACGAACACTTTTTCGGTGCTAACCTTAAGCAATGGGTGCTTGAAGTGGTTGATCGACAGTTCTTCATCGTAGTTCTGGGCAATCCGCTGGCCCGGAATCCGGACAACCAGCGTATCCGAAACTCCTTTCAGCAATTTGGCCGGCCCTTCGACCGTGATCGTATTCGGGGTAATGTTGATCAGACTTGTTACCACATGACGGGGCGCCATGTTCAGGTGCAGGCTATCGGCGACCAGGTGAATGGTTTTAATAGTACGCCGGTCAAACCCGAGTTCAAAGGTGTCGGCTACGATGTAGTTGACACGCAGGTTTTTGGCCTGTTCATCCAGCGCTTCGGCCAGTACAGAGGTATTGATGCTTTTGGCGCGAAGCGGGTTGTTGACCACATATTTGATCGGGTCGTTCTGAAAAGGCAGAAAGGCCTGACCAAACAGATACCAGCCACTGCCTACCAGATTCAGCGTGATGGTTTGCGGCAGGGGAGTGGTCGGAATGTAAAGCGAATCGTCGTAAACAAACTGAATCGGGTAGTTCACATTACGGGAATATCCCGTTTTGTTAAGCGCATTCAGTAACCAAAATAACGAAGCAGCCAGCAGGCATAAGATGAGCTTAACCGGCTGAAATGTTTTTGATCGGGCAGATGGAGTCACTGTAAGAAAGTTTGCGTGCTGCGAAGAAGGGGGCTGCAAAAAAGAAAACTGCGCTACCGGTGCATCTTGTGCCGGCACCGGTAGCGCAGCCAGCAGAGACGTTATTTCGTTTCAGGCGTTTTAACGGTAGCCTCGCGCGAAATGGAGTTTTTTTCGAAGGTGAGCTTCACTCCCTTGTCTACTTCGATGGTTACGGTAGTGCCATCGACCGAAGCAATTTTGCCGTGTAGCCCACCGATGGTAACAACACTGTCGCCTTTTTTGAGGCTATCGACAAACGACCGCTGCTCTTTTTGCTTTTTTTGCTGCGGCCGGATCATGAAGAAGTACATCACACCAGCGATACCGACCCAAAGAAGGACCTGATAAATCATCTGATTTGACTGTGCTTGTAAGAGGATTGATTGCATGACGTTTTGGTTTCAGGTTTCATGCCAGACAAAGGCATGAAACAAGCTATTTGGATTGTGTTGAATCGTTTTTGGCGGTCCCCGGTTTATCGACATAGACCCTGAACTGGAGGTCGGTCATGGCGGGCTCCGTATTAGCGAAGATGGTCACGGTCTTGCTTTGCTCGCCCTCTTTATTGCGGCTGTTGAAGCGTACTTTGACAAACGATTCTTCGCCCGGCTCGATGGGTTCGCGCGGCCATTCGGGGGTCGTACACCCACAGGAAGCCGTAATGTTGTTAATGATCAGCGGATAGGCGCCGGTATTGGTAAACAGGAATTTATGCTCAATGGTATCGCCTTCGGTGATATTACCGAAATCATGGATACCTTTTTCCTTAAAAGTGATTTTCGGCATTTTATCCGAAGCCACCGTACTGGCCGATTCGCCTTGCTTGCGGTTGTCGCAGGCCAGCTGGCCCCAACCCAGTCCGATCAGCAGCAGTGCGATAAGTGGTTGTTTCATTTACCCGACATTTTCAGTGAAAACCGCAGGACCGAAACCGGTTGACTACCCGGCCGGGCAGTCAACCGGTTTTGATACCGTTTAGCTGTTTTGCTTTTTGATTTGTGCCATCAGCCGGTCAACATCTTCCAGCAGTTTTTCGGCTTTTTCGCGGGCATCGTTCACCACGCGCTGGCCTTCACTTTTCTGAAAGTTTTCAGGAAGTTCAGCCGAATTCAACAAATCAGTGATCAGCGACTCCAGCTGGTTCCGGTATTTTGATAACCGGTACGACAGTTTATCCCGTGTGACTTCTCCTTTTTCCGGAGCATACAACAACCCTACTACGGCACCCGTAGCAGCGCCGGTCAGGAAAAATAATAAATCGCGACTTGTGCGGCTCATAACTTTAGCTGGTTTATGGTCGAAAACTGTCCTTAACGCCCCGCAGGATACCCCGCTTGCAAAGGATTGGCTAATTTCCGATCAATCAATTACTTGTTATCTAACAGACCACGGCCACTCTTGCGAAGTTTACCGGTGTTTGTCAGCTTCGTCGAAAGATTGTCTAAAATTCCGTTCACAAACTTACCGCTTTTGGGCGTACTGTACGCTTTTGCGAGCTCAATATATTCGTTAATTGTTACCTTAACCGGAATGCCGGGGAAGTTAAGCATTTCACAAACAGCCAGTTTCAGGATAATCATATCGAGTTGGGCCACGCGCTGTAAATCCCAGTTCTGGAGTTGCTCGGTCAGCAGGCTTTCGTATTCGCCGTTATTGTCGAGCGAACGCTGGTAGAGTGTGGTCATGAAGAAGTAATCTTCGTCCCAGTCGTCGGTCAGGGGCTCAAGGGCCAGACCTGTTGCGCTTTGGGCCGACTTAAGCGTTTTGATGGCCAGGCTGCGTACCACATCGCTGTTTTCGGCCCAGCTCAGGTCGATTTCGGCCAGGTAGTTACGGATAAGTTCTCCTTTGAAAATCAGGGTACGGAGCAGATACTGAACCAGTTGCTGGTCTTCGTCGGGCGTGTGCGAGATCTGTTCGCAGTAAGCGCGGTACGTGTCATCCGTTTTCAATACCTCGCGGTATGCTTTCCGGACAAAGCCGATGTCGTCGGCCCACGAAATACTGCGGCGCAGGGCTTCATTTTCCAGCGGGCGGAAATCGGTCAGGGCCTTAATAATAACGTTATCGGCCAGATTCGATTCAAACGGGAACGGCACTTCATCCGGATCGCGGTGAACACGTTCACGGTCGATCTGCGACTGGCGGGCCAGCTCGTTCATCAACGTCAAAACACGGATATAATCATCATAGATGCCCTGAACCTCGTCGACCATCATTTGGGAGAGGTGCTGGCGATCTTTTTTGGAGCGATTCTGGTAGAACAAATACCCGTCGTTGGCCGCTTTGAGAATTTTCTGCGACGCGTCGTCATCTTTCGCGGGCTGATTGGTTTTAATGGCTTCTTCGAAGAGAGCTGAAGCCAGCTGGCGGTTACCTTCCAGTTGTTTGCGGTCTTGTGGAATCATCGAGTTCAGATCAGGTTGAAATAACTCGGAGATACCATCCAGTGCAAGTTGTTGATTTGATATATCGGCCTGGCGAAGCGCATACAGGGCCTGCATTACTTTTATTCGGAGCAATCGTCGGTTTAACATCCCGCCTATAAATCTATTTACTCTACCAATAAGAAAAAGAACATTCGGAAAATCCGTTGCAAAAGTAGCGCTTTTTCAGTAGTTTTCCCAACGAAACCATCTTTGATTAATCCTAACGTAACACCTTTCCGTATGTTTTGCTGTCGTTGGACGACCGTGGCTGTTTCTGTGCTGCTCGGTTTAGTGTCTGCATGTCGTCCGGCCGGCTATGCCTTGTTGCAAAGTCAGCCCCACCCATTGGCCCGAAATACCGTTTCTGAAGCCGTTTCTGCCCCGGTCCGAACCCTGTCACCCGTTGCCTCGATTAGTACCCGCCCTGATTCTGTCGTTGTCCCTGCTGCCCCGGCGCTGGTCATTCAGCCTTCGCCCCGCCATCTGCAAAATCCCGATTACAGCCACCGTAAACCCCGCAAAGCCTGGCTTCAGCAAACAGGAATACTGTCGCCGGTCGAAACCGGTTATGTCCGGGAAAAACCGGTAGTCGCCGGTAAGCGCCGGACGCCGGTGCTGGCTCATGGTGCTTTTGCCGGTAGTGCCGTTTCCTGTCTGGTATCAACCCTGTCGGTGTCCGGCGGCTGGATCTGGGTCGTTGTCACCACCTTACCACTGCTGTCAGCCCTGATCGGTGTGGCCGGTCTGACAAAAATTCAGAAAAACCGGGAACAGTACAGCGGTAAGGCCTGGGCCATCAGTGCGATTCTGCTCGGCACCGGTGTCATCGGCATGGCCTGGGTCGCTCTCGCCGCCCTCGCCAGCTCCAAAGCGTTTTGGGGATGAAATAAAGAGCGAAAGAGATAAAGAGTGAAAGAGATAAAGAATGAAAGAGATAAAGAATGAAAGAGATAAAGAATGAAAGAGATAAAGAATGAAAGAGATAAAGAATGAAAGAGATAAAGAATGAAAGAGATAAAGAATGAAAGAGATAAAGAATGAAAGAGATAAAGAATGAAAGAGATAAAGAATGAAAGAGATAAAGAATGAAAGAGATAAAGAATGAAAGAGATAAAGAATGAAAGAGATAAAGAATGAAAGAGATAAAGAATGAAAGAGATAAAGAATGAAAGAGATAAAGAATGAAAGAGATAAAGAATGAAAGAGATAAAGAATGAAAGAGATAAAGAATGAAAGAGATAAAGAATGAAAGAGATAAAGAATGAAAGAGATAAAGAATGAAAGAGATAAAGAATGAAAGAGATAAAGAATGAAAGAGATAAAGAATGAAAGAGATAAAGAATGAAAGAGATAAAGAATGAAAGAGATAAAGAATGAAAGAGATAAAGAATGAAAGAGTGGCGCTTAGGGATAAATCCGGGGCTTTCGCTCAATCACTCAATCGCTCAATCACTCACCTGGTGATTGAAACGAAATCTGCTGTATTGCTGTTAGGTTCGGAGTAGCAAGCCCCGTTGATTCCCGTGAAAGCACTTCTTTACCTCAATAAGTATCTCGTTAAGTATAAATGGTATCTGATTTGGGGGACTCTCTTTACCATTATTTCGAACCTGTTCGGGATTTATCCGGCGCAGCTGGTACGGTATGCCCTTGATCTGGTGCGCGAAACGCTGGACATTTATTACCTATATGCCGGTACGTCACTCCAGGAGTCCATTTACAGTATGTTCGCCTTCAGCATTTTGCTGTACGGACTGCTGATTTTAGCGTTGGCTTTACTGAAAGGGTTTTTCCTGTTTCTGGTGCGGCAAACGCTGATTGTCATGTCGCGCCATATCGAATACGACCTGAAAAACGAGATTTACGATCACTATCAGACGCTGCCGCTGAGCTTTTACCGCAAACACAATACCGGCGACCTGATGGCTCGTATTTCCGAGGATGTCAGTAAGGTCCGGATGTATGTTGGTCCGAGCCTGATGTATGGCATGAACCTGATTGTGTTGTTTGCGCTGGTAATCAGCTATATGGCAAGCATCAACATGCGGCTGACGTTCTTTGTTCTGCTACCGCTTCCGGTTTTGTCCATCGGGATTTATCTGGTAGAAAACATTGTGATCCGGCGCTCCGAAGAAATTCAGCGGAGTTTGTCGCGGATGTCGACCTTTGTACAGGAGGCTTTCTCCGGAATCCGGGTGTTGAAGTCGTTTGTGCAGGAGAAAAACTCGACGGAGAAATTTGAGCACGAAACCAATGAATACCGGGCTAAATCCCTGCGCCTCACGCTGGTAGATGCCCTCTGGCAGCCCATGACAGTCTTGCTGATTGGGCTGAGCAATGTGCTGGTGATCTATGTAGGCGGTCAGGAAGTGATTTCGGGGCGGCTGACGCCTGGCAACATCACCGAGTTTATCCTGTATGTAAACATGCTGACCTGGCCGGTGATGGCCCTTGGCTGGACCATGAGCCAGACTCAGCGGGCCGCCGCGTCGCAGCAGCGGATCAATGAATTCCTTGAGGTGAAGACTGAAATTGTGTCAACAAAGCATCTAAACCGCGACATTCAGGGCAAAATTACCTTCGAGCATGTCCGGTTTACCTATCCGGATTCGGGTATTGTGGCGCTGAAAGATTTCTCGATGAACGTCCGTGCGGGCGAAAGTGTCGCGATTCTCGGAACAACTGGTTCAGGGAAAAGTACAATTGCTAACCTGCTGACCCGGATGTACGATCCGACCTCGGGAACCATCCGGATTGATGATGTTCCGGTAGAAGAATACGGCCTGCCGACCCTGCGCGGGCAGATCGGGTATGTGCCGCAGGATGTCTTCCTGTTTTCAGATTCTATCAGTAACAACGTCCGCTTCGGGTTGCCGGAAATGTCGCAGGAACGCGTTGACCAGGCAGTTCGGGACGCTGATTTGTACCAGAATATTGTGGATTTCCCGGAAGGCTTCGAGACACGGATCGGCGAGCGGGGTATTACCTTGTCGGGCGGGCAGAAGCAGCGTCTGAGCATCGCCCGTGCCATTGCCCGTAACCCGAAAATCCTGATTCTGGATGACTGTCTGTCGGCCGTTGATACCAATACCGAAAACATTATCCTCAACAACCTGAAGCGGATTATGGCCGACCGTACGTCGGTGATTATTTCGCACCGCGTATCGTCGGCAAAACTGGCCGATCAGATTATTGTGCTGGACGACGGCAACATCATTGAAACCGGTACGCACGACGAGCTGATGGCCCGCAACGGCACCTACCGCGAGCTGTACGACAAGCAGCTACAGGCCGAAGAGGTATAGAGTACCGGAAAGATATAGAGATATTCTGACAGGATTACATGATTCACAGGATGGCCGATAGCCCAGCCTGTGAATCATGTAATCCTGTCGTTTTTATTAATAGCGCGAAGCAAAATGAATTACAGGCGATCCACTAATCCTGTAATCATAGTAATCCTGTAATCATAGTAATCCTGTAATCATAGTAATCATTTAATCATGTAAATCATAGTACAGGATACGGCGGTGGTAGTTAATCTGGCCGAGGTGGTAATTCAGGTGGCCGTTGAGGTGAATCAGAAAGAACTGCACGCTCATGCTGTAGCCGAAGACCTCACTTGGGTAGGTCTTGATTAAGTCACTTTCCGGCAGGCTCAGTAGCGCTTTACTGACCGTTTCCTTTGTCGCCCGGATCATATCCAGCAGTTCACTTTTCTCCAGACCCGTGGCACTGAATTCGCGGGGCCGGTCGCGCTCAAACGGGATGTGTCCGAGCTGACGGCCAATGAACTCATGCAGATTACCATGCAGGTGCAGGGTTAGGTTCCCGGCCGAATTTGCAATCCCATCAACGACTTTCCAGATGGCGTCTGTTGTCGGATAGGCGTCAATTTCCTGATAGAGCCGCTGCAGATCGCGGTCAAATAAGCGGGCAAGGTCCTGGAGCATATTGTTAGGTAAGGCTTCTTAAAAAATCATCAAACAGCATTATTTTTCTGTATCCGTTTTTACGGGCGGCTTCATAGATGGGCTTATCGCGTGTAAGTAGTATCGTATCTGTTTGAATCGCCAGTGCTAAAAAATTAACGTCTTTAGGGTCAATTTGTCCGATTAACTGAGCTGCTCTTTTAAGCGCTTTTTCGTCAATAAGGTAATCCGGCAAGATCGTTACCTCAGCGAAAATACTATGAGCATACTGGCAGTGGTCCTGAACGTTCAGCGTTGTGTTTCGCAAAATTACATCACTGTACTTATCAATCTCAATCAATGCCTGACCAGGCGTTGAGAAGCGGAACAAATGGAGAATCGTTTTGTAATAGGAGCGGCCACTAATGAGTATACTCATGAGCACGTTAGTGTCAATAACGAATGTCATTTCCGGATCTTTGACAGAACCCGGTCCTTAACATCTTCCCAGGCTGCATTTCGGGCAGCCTGCCATGCCGGATCATTTGTGACATCAAACTGATCAAGTTCACTAAGAGCTTCCTGCGCGGCAACTTTTAGCTCAAGTTTTGCGGCATACTCCCTTAAATAGGCTTTTACTTTTTCGATCCCTACGGAGTGAACTACCTGATCTTCGATTTCGACGGTTACCTGCATTGTCGTAAAGGTTATCCTGCTTAAAGATAACAAAAAATAAGTGGAAACAGGCACCTACATCTGTGCCAGCAGGTACAACACCGCCATGCGGACAGCAACCCCGTTTTCGACCTGATCGAGGATGATGCTGTGATGCGAGTCGGCAGCGTCGGAGGTTAGTTCTACGCCACGGTTGATCGGACCGGGGTGCATCAGCACAATCGGGCGGTCGAGGTCGTCCAGCATCTTTTTGCTGATCCCGTAGTACATCGAATATTCGCGCAGCGACGGGAAATACTTGATCTGCTGACGTTCGAGCTGAATCCGGAGTACGTTGGCCACATCGCACCAGTTCAGGGCTTCCCGCACATCGTGGCTGATTTTAATGCCCAGTTCGCTCATGTATTTCGGGATGAGCGTTGTCGGGCCGCAGACCATCACCTCGGCACCTTGCTTCTGCAGGCAGAAAATGTTGGAAAGAGCCACCCGGGAGTGGGTAATATCGCCGATGATCGCCACGCGTTTACCGGCCAGATCGCCCAGTTTTTCGCGGATCGAGAACGAGTCGAGCAGGGCCTGGGTCGGGTGTTCGTGCGTACCGTCGCCGGCATTCACCACATTGGCCGGAATCCGGCCGGAGAGGTAGTGCGGGGCACCGGGACTGCTGTGGCGCATGACAATCATATCGACTTTCATGGCCAGGATGTTGTTTACTGTATCGAGCAGGGTTTCTCCTTTTTTCACCGAACTGCCCGACGCCGAAAAATTCACGACATCGGCCGACAGCCGTTTTTCAGCGAGTTCAAACGAGAGACGGGTACGGGTAGAATTTTCGAAAAAAACGTTGGCAATCGTAATGTCACGCAGCGAAGGGACCTTCTTGATCGGCCGGTTGATGACTTCCTTAAATTCCTTAGCCGTGTCGAGAATCAGATTAATGTCATTCTCGTTGAGGTCTTTAATGCCCAGCAGGTGTCGAACGCTTAATGAATCAGCCATGAGGAGTACGCACAAAAATTGGGCAAAGATAACCGGATTTACCTTTTCTGACAGCGAATGGTGATATTGTTCAGTAAGCCCCTGTAATTATCCAGGTGGACCGGATCACCGCAGCTACCCAATATGTACCCTGTTAACAATTATTAAATACTTATTTTTTGACTTATTCGGGGATAAAGTTTTCTTTGGGCCAATATTCACAATAACACAACACTCCAATGAAAGCACAATTCCTTACCGCCTGCCTTGCCACACTGACCTCCACACTTTTTGCCCAGATTCAGCCCGGCGAACGATTGTATGGCGGATCAGTTTCGTCACGCAATACGTATTCGCATAACCTGAATACTGATGTAAAGAACAACAGCAGCTTTACTGCGTCAGCCGTGCAGCTGACTGTAGGGAAGTTCAGACAAAACAACTGGCTGACCGGCATCAACATGTCACTTGGATTATCTCCCGGATCAAATAAAATAGTCTCTGCTGTAGGCGGTCAGAACAACTATGAATCGGGAACACGATATTTGTCATATGCTGTTTCGTTGAATCCATTTGTAAGACGTTACTGGGAGCTGAACAACATACAGCTTTTTGTCGGAGGGGGCATTGGTGTCTCCGTGAGTGGATTTTATAGTAGAGATAAAGAGTTTCCGGCTGAGGACTACACCTTTTCCGGAAACAGAATGTTTGGTTTCGGCATTTCGCCCTCGTTTGAAGCAGGGCTGAATTATTTTGTCACAAAGCATCTGGCACTGGAGCTCAAAATATCTACAAATGCTTTCCCTGTATCATTCGGCCAACTCGGTGCCGGGTTTATTTACCGTACCGGCGATCATGCATTAACGCTTGACAATCAGGCACAGACTAATCAGACCAAAAAAGGGGGATGGTTGCCTGGCGGTAGTTTCTCAATTAGTAATACATCCGTTAAAACACCCGGTGAAAGAAATTTAACCTACGACCCGGGTATTTACAAAGTGAGTTTATCGGCGGGGAAGTTTATTCGGGAACGAACTGTCCTGGGTATCGAAGCAGGGTATCAGTATACTGAGCGCAGGACAGAGGGAGAGAACGCTTCTGTAAGTAAGTCAAAGTGGTTTTCGGTAGTTCCGTATGTGCAAACGTATTGGCTGACGAGCCGGCTGACGCCGTTTCACCGGATTTCAGCCAGTTGGTCGAAACTGGTTGGGGCACAAGGCAATACCTTTGGTCTTAATGGTCAGTTTGGGCTTGCCTATATGTTAGGCGAGCGGTTTATCATTGAAACCTCTCTGGCAAGTGTTGGTGTTGACTATAGCCGGCTTGGTAACAGTTATGAGACTATATCACCATACGCCTCCGCTTCTCTCGGTAACCAGTTCGCTTTACGCTATGTATTTCGGTAACACGCGCTAAGCCGTTTGTCCAATCCCCGTTAATACGCTATTTTTGGCCTTCTATGCATCACAGAACGCTGGACTGTGATGAGTTATGTGGTTAATAACACAGAATGCTGTTCTGTGGTACAACAAGATGGATTTACTGAAAGGAAAAGTTGCGTTAATTACCGGAGCCTCACGGGGAATCGGCCGGGCCATCGCCACACGGTATGCTCAGGAAGGAGCAGATGTGGCATTTACTTACCTGTCGAGTGTAGAAAAAGGACAGGCTCTCGAAGCTGAACTCAGTGCGTTTGGTGGCCGGGTGAAAGGCTATCGGTCCGATGCGTCGGACTATACAGCCGCCGAAGACCTCATTGCGCAGGTGGTTGCTGACTTTGGCAAGGTTGATGTTGTGGTCAACAATGCGGGTATTACGCGCGACGGATTGTTGATGCGGATGTCGGAAGAACAATGGGACACCGTTATTAACGTTAATCTGAAGTCGGTATTTAACCTGACCAAAGCCGCCATCAAACCGATGATGAAAGCGAAGTCGGGGTCAATCATTAACCTGACATCGGTAGTCGGTCTGCGCGGAAACGCCGGACAGGCGAACTATGCGGCTTCCAAAGCAGGCATCATCGGCTTTACCAAGTCGGTGGCGCTCGAACTGGGTTCGCGGAATATTCGCTCAAATGCCATTGCACCGGGCTTTATCGAAACCGAAATGACCGGCGAAATCAACGAGAAAGCCGTTGAAGAATGGAAACAGTCGATTCCGATGAAACGCGGCGGGCAACCCGAAGAGGTGGCCGATGCCTGCGTTTTCCTGGCCTCAGACCTGTCGCGGTACATTACCGGACAGGTATTGCAGGTCGATGGCGGAATGCTTACTTAATGGCAGAGGGCATGGGGTATGGAGCATAGGGCTTAGCGCAGGGTGTTGGGTCTGCTGACTCCCCGCTCTACGCCCCTTGCCCTACGCTCTCTGCCCTCTGCCCCACGCTCCCAAGCCAATACAACCTTTTATGAACATCATCTTTCAAACGTCACCGTGGTGGATACTGGCCTGCCTTGCTGTAGGTGCGATCTATGCCGCGGCCATGTATCAGCCCTTGCCCAACCAGGCATCTGCCGGGAGCGTCAGTCAATGGGATAACCGCGTGCGCTATGCCCTGACGGGTGTGCGGTTTCTGGTTGTAAGCCTGTTGTGCTTTCTGTTCCTCAACCCGCTGGTACGGAATGTCCGGTCGCTGACCGAAAAACCAAAGGTGGTGTTAGCCGTCGACAACTCCGAATCGGTGGCGGCGGCGGGCCGGCCCGCCCTGAATACGGCCCTGACCAATCTGCAGCAACTACGGCAGGAACTGGCCGACGAGGGGCTGGATGTGGCGGTGCGCACCTTCGGCGATACCATTACCGATGCCGACCTGACCCAGATTCCCTTCACGCAACGGACAACCAACCTTTCCGGCCTGCTGTCCGACATTCGTTCTGACTACGAAGGCCGCCACTTAACCGATGTGGTGCTGGTCACCGACGGTATTTTCAATCAGGGTCTTTCGCCCACGTTCGGGCAGTATCCGTTCGCCGTGCATGCGGTGGGGCTTGGCGATACCATTCCCAAAAAAGACATTCAACTCAAAGGAATCATTGCCAACCGGATTGCGTATCTGGGCAATGAGTTTCCGATTCAGGCCGAAATTACCAGCTTCGGCTTTCAGGGGCGTGCTGCCACGGTTGTCCTGAAACAGGGCGGTCGTGAGCTGGGTCGCCAGCCGGTTAGTTTTGCGCAGAACGAAACGTTCAGTCAGGTATCGTTTAAGACAACGGCTACCCAGAAAGGGGTGCAGCACTATACCGTCGAAATTATTCCGCAGGCGGGTGAGTTCAGCCTTAAAAACAACCGGCAGGATGTGTATCTGGACGTGATTGACGGCCGGGAGAAAGTCCTGTTGCTGGCCGCAACGCCGCATCCGGACGTGAAAGCCTTGCGGGCCATCATTGAGAAAAACCAGAACTACGAACTCGATGTCCGGATTCTGACGAGCGCCGATGGTCCGTTGAGCGTCGAAAAAACGTATGATCTGATTATTCTGCACCAGATTCCGGATAATGCCGGTGTCGGAACCGCCGTTATGCAGCGGTTACTGGCCCAGAACACCACGCCGGTGCTGTTCGTACTGGGCAATCAGTCGGCCGTGGGGCCGTTTAATACGTCGAATCCGGTGATGCAGATCAACGCGCAGCCGGGGCAGGGCGATAAGGTAACGGCGCGGCTGAATTCGACATTTAAGCAAATCAACGTTGATCCGGAACGGCTGGAGATTCTGAGTAAATTCCCGCCGATGACCGCTCCCTACGGCGACTACAAGCTGTTGCCGGGCACAGAAGTGGTATTGTGGCAGCAGGTCGGGACCGTAGCGACCAACAAGCCGTTGCTTGCCTTAAACGTGACGGGTAACCGCAAAGCCGCCGTGCTGGCCGGTGAAGGCATCTGGCAGTGGCGTCTGGAAGAATATGCCCTCACCGAAAAGCAGGAGGTCGTCGATGAACTGCTGCAAAAAGTAATTCAGCTGATTTCGGTGAAGGAAGATCGCCGGAAACTGCGGGTGTATCCGATCCGGAACGAGTTTTATGTGGGCGAAAAAGTGGTGTTTGAAACCGAGCTTTACAACGACATTTATGAGCGGCTGTATGACAAGCTGGTAACGCTGGAAATCACCGACGAAGGCGGCATCACGCGCGATTATACCTACACCCCGACGCAGGACAACAGCCGGTTTGAAATCAGCCGGTTACCGCAGGGGGCGTACCGCTACAAGGCAAGCGTAACGATCAACAACAAAGCCGAGCTGTCGTCGGGGCAGTTCATTGTGCGCGACCTGCAGCTCGAAGCCATGAATACCACGGCTGATCATGCCATGCTCCGGCAACTCGCCCAACAAACCGGTGGTCGTTTCTACAATTCGGCTTCTGTTCAGAATATGGTGAAGGACATTGTCTCAAAGAAAAGCCCGGCCCGCCTGACAAGCACCGAAGAACTGGATGAACTCATCAACTGGCGGTGGCTGTTTTTTATGGTCCTTGGCCTTGCCGCTGCCGAGTGGGGCGCACGGAAGTACTTTGGCGGGTATTGATTGGTCAACTTCCTGGAAGTATATCTTAGTGGTGGCACGACTCTCAGTCGTGCCACCACTTTTTATTTCTATTTTGGTAACTCGCCGAGAGGTCTAAACCGCCAGGCGGCCCTGCCTCGGGGAGATTACTCCTCAAACAACCAGTCGGCCCCTTTGCGCGAAGCCAGACCGGCGTCAAACGGCGTAATGGCATAGTTACCGTCGACGAAGCCGAGGACCAGACAGACACCTTTACCCAGCGTCAGCGCATGGTCACCCGCCGGAAACGTGTAGGCATGCACCTGTACCGGCGGCATATCGGCAACCACCAGCGCATTGGCGATTTTTACCTCCGCCTGCCCGAAATCATTGGCGCTGGCATCGGTTTCCAGATTTGGCTCGGGCAAATAAGTAGTCTTATCGGTTGATTTAAAAAAGCCAACCAACAGCTGCACCGGCTGTTTCGTACTGAAACGCACGACTGTTGGTGTCTCTGTCTGGGTCTTCATCCCATAACGAACCCCGCTCAGCGTTTGCAGCGCCGGACTAACGGTCTGAATGACATTCGGCTTATCCGTAAACGGCGACTGGTTATTAGTCAGGGGATAGGTTTCGCCGGTCAGCGTTACGGCTGCTTTGGGCAGGGCAGTGCTGGCCAGCGAATTAGTGGTTGTCGCCGGTGATGCTTTGAGCTTAGCCAGATTCTTTTTGAACGTCGCCAACTCCGCCTGATAATGCGGCAGCAATTCCACCCACGTTTTGTTGGAACCGTCATTGCCGCCAATCGGCACCCGCCGTTGCTGGGTCTGCATGCTGTTGGCATACAGATAGGTATCGCGGGTCAGGTCGGCGAGTTTCCGGAAATGGACCAGACTTTGCTCCAGATGCGGGACCGCTTTTTCCAGATCCTGAATATCCTGTGAATAGTGGTAACGCAGCACCAGCGTGGCGGCTTTAACCTTTTCGGCATAAAAATCGGCCAGGGCCCGGTAACAGTAGATGTCGTTGCGCAGCCGGTCAAAGTCAGCTTTGTTTTGCCGGACAAACGGCGTGGCGCGGTCAATCGCTTCGACGGCCAGTTTGCCGTGCTGCACTACCTCATCGACAATCTGCGGCGGGGTTTCGCCGGTATGCGGCTGTTTCTTCCATTCTTTTTCGGCCCATTCAATGAGCATTTCGCCCTCGGGGCCGTCGGAGGTATAGAGGTCAGGCCAGACGCGGTATTTGTAGGGATTCACCAGCTGACTCACAAACATACCCAGCGTGAGCGTCTGCCGGTTGCCGTTGGTTATGCCGAAGCGGCGCAGCAGCTTGGGCGCAATTTCCCCCGCCTGCTCGTAGGCCTCCAGAATATCCTGACCGTGTTTCCGGGTACCATACATCCCGTCCAGCCTGGCCGACCAGTAGGCCACTTCGTCGGTGCGGTTGCGGTGGCAGTTCCATGCGTAGCGGCCCCATGCTTCGTACCAGACCCAATCGCGGTCGATCTGCAGCTGCCGGGGCGTTACGTTGTCGGCTGTGTAAGGCCAGTCCCAGTACGAGGCTTCGGGGTAGAGGTGCAGCCCGTTGGCCCCGTGGATGGCATGCATCGCCTGTACGCTTTTCTGGATAAAATCGGCCGACCCATAGCGGAAAGGCTCCAGATTGGCCAGAATATGCACATTGTCGATGTGGGTTGAGCCCAGGCGGCTGAGGTCGCGGTGCATTTCCGCCCACGGTCCGCGCGGCGTATAGGTTGTCAGGGCCTCACCGTTGTATTTGTTTTCGGTGTACAGGTTTTTGTAGAGCGGCAGGGCGGCTTTCATCACCAACTGCGGGTTGGTGTCGTGGCCGCGCAGCACGATCGGGGGTTCGTCGGTTTTGCCGAGCGCTTTCAAGCCGTCCTTCACGCCCGGAATAATGGTTTTGGTAAACCACTCCACATCCGTTTCGTCGCCTTCCATGGCTTCGCCCAACGCGATCAACAGGCCCACGTTCGGGTATTTTTCAACAAACGCGGCAATCGACTTGCGGGTATAATCGGCGATGACCGGGATAATCGGGCGTTTGCGGTCCTGGGTTTTCAGGTTGTGTTTTTCGGCAAACGGCTTCGAGACGATGATGTTATAAAACATCTGAATTACCCAGATACCCCGCTTGTCGGCCTCTTCGGTCAGGAAGCGGAACATCTCCTCATTCTTTTTAAACGTGGCATCATCGACCTCTACGGCGTAGGGATAGTCGTTGAGCCGCACCAGCGACGCAAAGGGGTGGCCATTCCAGAGATACAGCGAATTCATCCGGTTGTCGGCCAGCATATCCAGGTAGCGGATCCAGAGCGCCTTGTCGTAAAACCACGGGAAATTTTCGGGGGTGTACGGGTATTCATACACATTCCGCCCCGGCAGATAGATTGTTTTCTGAACGCCGATGCAGGCTCCGCGCAGCACCATTTCGGGCTGATCGGCCTTCCGCCAGTTGGTCGGCCAGGTCTTCCGCGCGGTAATCTCGTCAGCCAGAGCCAGACAGCCGTACAGCGTTCCCGACGGGTCGGCCCCGCCGATGACGAAGCCTTGCGGAGTCGGCTGCACCACAAAACCCTCCTTTCCCGGCCTCGGGGCAGGAGCCGGGAAAGCCTGCGCGACCGGTTTGTCGGAAAGCAGCCCGAGAATAATGGTTTTCCCTTTGGCCGGTTCTGTACCGGTGCTGACCGTGTAGCCGGTTTGTTCGAGTGCTTTCCGGAGGCGTTCGGCCCCGAACCGGATCCGTGCATGCGGATTAGCCGGCAGCACAATCCGCACGTTTTCGGCAAGAGCCGCTACGCCGCACAGCATGGCAATCAGCCATATCAAAAAACTATAGTGTCTGTTGTATCGCATATGTCTACATGTAGCATTAATTACTGACTCCTACTGATCAATCCGGAAGATGAAATCTGTAAGGTTTTACTGACCTGCTAAAATGTTTATACCACATAGGCACATAGAAAACATAGATTTTTAATTTCTTAAGTGTTCTATGTGCCTATGTGGTAAATAAATTAGTTGCTCAGCTGCTTCAGCTTCGCGTCGGCGATGCGGGTGTTGAGTCTGACGCGGACCATGCCCATCGGGTGGTACCGCTGTTTTTTGTCGATGGCGGCGTACACAACCGTAAACTCGTCGTTGCCTTCGGGGATCAGGCAGAGCGGTGTCCGCATGATGTCCCACCATTTCTTCACCTTCGTATGAATCGGGAAGTAATGCGCTTCGGTCCAGTGGATGCCGTCCTGTGACAGCGAATAGCCGAACATGTTGGGCAGATGCAGCCCCCAGTCGTCGGGGCCGCCGTCGAACATGGCAATGTAGAGCCCGTTGGGCAACCGGCTGATGAGCGGATTTTCGATAAACCAGGGGTGCATCGACCGGACCGGGTTGATGGTGGTATCCATCCGGATCCACGGGCCTTCGAGGGTGTTCGACTGCGCCAGACCGATCAGCCAGCCCTGTTTGGGCTTGTCGGGATAGTCTGCCCATTTGGCCCAGGGGAACGCCCCGCCGTAGAGACTCAGCCATTTATCGCCGACTTTATACGGGAAAAACGAATCAACGCCCTGACGGCCTTCCCACAGCTGGGAGTCGAGGCCCGGCTCCATCACAATGCCCAGATCGCGGTAGGGGCCGCCGATGCCGTCCATGCCTTCCTTGACCGACTCACACCGCCAGATACGGCCGAAGGAGTGGTTGGGGTGGATCGTTTTGTGGCAGGTATAGGCAAGGTAAAAGCCGTTCCAGCGGTTTGTTTTTTCGTTGAACACCGGCATATACGACCAGATGGCGCCACGGCGGTCGTTCATCGGGTTGTCGTCGTCGGTAATGGCATACACGCCGCTTGCCTGGTAGATGGTCGATTGGCGGGTCCAGTGAATGGCGTCGCTGCTGGTCCAGTGACCGATGCGGGTTTTGATCCGGTCGTAATACGCCGGCATGCCTTGTTCACCGGCCCGCTCGGTCGGGAACATGTGGTAGGTGTTGCCGAGTTTAACGCAGGCCCCGCCTTCAAACCCGCCCTGAATACCTTCGGTACCGGGCATTCCGTTGGCAACTACCGGCGTGTCGGGCCCGCCAACGATCTCAAACAGGGGTTCTTCGTCGGAGAAGCCTTCGACAATGTAAGGCTCCCACAACCGGCCGTCGGGATAGCCCGCGTCGCGGGGGCTCAGCGCCTGATTGCCTTTGATAACACCTAGGACAATAAAGGGCTCGCCCGTTGGCTGAATAACCTGCCTGCCGCGTCCGTAGGGGAGGGCATACACGTCGACGCGCGGCATACCCGTAACGGTCACCCCGTTGGTCAGCACTGGTTGCCGGTTCAGTAAGGTGGCGGGCTGCGTCTGCCGCGTGGAGTCACGGAACAACCCGATCAGCACCTGAACCGGTTGAGTCACCTGAATCGTAAGCGGCTGACTGTCGCCGGTTTTGGGCATCTGTACGCCGGTCAGCCCCGTGAGTTCGGCCGGAATACGGACCAGACAGTGTCGCTGACCACGGAAAACGTGCCCCATCTCCGCCGTTTTAAAGGTTTTGGCCGCTGGTGAAACAACCGTAAACGGTGCTTCCTGCCAGCGGGCGGGTGCTTGCTGGCCAATTGCCTGCACAGACCAGAGCAGGAGCCCGGCCGCCAGTGCGCGGCACTTATTCGGTTTCAATACGGAAAACATAAGCAGCAATATCAGAAGGGGTTCGGGTTTTAGGGGGAATCGTAATCGTAAGGCCGGTATCGGTCAGCCTGGTGGTGCAGGGCTCCAGATTTTTCAGGCCCAGCACGTTCACCGCTTTCAGGCGACCGCCCAGACTGGCGGGCGTAATTTCCTTCAGGGACAGCGACTTACCGGCACCCGGCCATTCCATCGCAATAGCGTAAACGGTTTTGCCCTTGCGGGTGTAGTAGATCTGCTTTCCGTCGGCCGTTTTTTCGCCGTAGACGCTGAACGGCCGCGTGTCGTAGACCGACTCACCAAATGACCACATCCAGCGCCCGATTTTATACACGACCTGCTTCTGGTCTTCGGGGAATGTGCCGTCGGCTTTCGGGGACAGGTTCAGCAGCAACTGCCCGTTTTTGCTGACCACCTCCACGATTTTCCGGACAATGTCTTCGGCTGTGCGGATTTCCATGCCGTCGGTATAGCCCCATGAGAACGAAAAGCCGGTGCCAATGGAGTAATCGCAGAGCCAGGGCGTTTCGATGATGCGGTCAGGATTGGTGTTTTCGTGGTCTTCCATGCCGATGCCTTTCGGAATGTCTTCGCCTTTATAGGTCACGATCACATCCTGTTTGCGGGCGGCGGCTTCGTTAAAATAATGGGCAAGGTAGGTCTGTATGTTTTTGACCGGCACCTGCTCCAGCCACGCATCATGGTAAATAATGTCGGGGTGGTAGTTGTCGACCAGTTCGTTGCATTTATCCATCCACATCTTGTCCCACTCCTCTTTTTTCATGGGCGAGCCGTAGAGTTTGGCGTACTTCGGGTCGGCTCCGGCCCAGCCCGGCTTGAGCTTGACGTTGGTGTAGTTCAGCTCGTGGTGCAGCGAGGTGAAAAACTTCATGTTACGCTTGCGGATGGCAACGGCCAGTTCACCGACCACATCGCGGTGCGGCCCCATTTCCTTTGCGTTGAAGGGCGTCAGTTTACTGGCCCACATCGAAAAACCGTCGTGGTGCTCGGCGACCGGTCCGGCAAAACGCGCCCCGCCTTTCTGAAACAGTTCGGCCCATTCGTCGGCGTTGAAACGTTCGCCTTTAAACATCGGGATAAAGTCGTGATAGCCGAATTTAGTCAGCGGGCCGTAGATCGCTACATGTCGTTTGTGCGTACCCAGCTTGGCATAATCAGCCTCGTTGTGCATGTGCTGGATGTAATGCTCATTATTATAGGCAGGTACGGCATACACACCCCAGTGGCAATAAATCCCGAATTTGGCGTCACGGATCCATTCCGGAACTCCGGTATGTTTTTCGAGCGATTGCCAGGTTGGCTCATACGGTTTGGGCACGGTTTGCCCGTGCGTAACCCGGCAAATAAAGACAGAAAGGATAGCGGCAAGGATGGGTTTTACACGCATAAATCGTCTGAAAATGGCTATTATGCATTAAAGGTAGGGCGGATTAAAATAGCCCGGGAGGGGATTGATAATATCATACAATCTGTCGAAAAAATGATATAGATATTACCCTTTTTTTTAGCCTTATTTTGAGTTCATTATACGTTCTGATCGTTTGCCCTTATCGGCCGTTGTACAAAAACACACAAGCAACAACAACTATCATTGGCTGACGTGACCTGGTTCGAGCGATAAACCGATAGCCAATCTTACTATAAAACTGACATGAAAAAACGTTTGGTTCCTATTCTCTTTGCCGTTCTGACGGGCACCCTTCCGCACGTTGCGAAGGCGCAGTATCCGACCATTCCGCCTGATGTACAGAAGGCGAGCGATGAGCTGCTGGACGAAGCCCGCCGTCAGTCGGATATTGCCTGGCGGAAAGCGTGGCCGATTATCCAGAAAGAGGCAAAAGAAGGCAAACCATATATTCCGTGGGCGGCCCGCCCGGTTGATTTGCCACAGGCTCCTATTCCGGCGTTTCCGGGGGCTGAAGGGGGCGGGGCTTATTCATTCGGTGGCCGTGGTGGTAAGGTATATGTCGTTACCAGCCTGGAAGACAGCGGTCCGGGAACGCTCCGTGATGCCTGCGAACAGGGGGGGGCACGTTTCGTCGTGTTCAACGTGGCGGGCATTATCCGTCTCAAAAGCCCGCTGATTATCAGGGCACCATACATTACCATTGCCGGTCAGACAGCGCCCGGTGACGGAGTCTGCGTGGCGGGTGAATCGGTCTGGATCAATACGCATGATGTCGTGATCCGTTTCATGCGCTTCCGTCGGGGCGAGACGTTTGTCGGCCGCCGCGATGACTCGATTGGCGGCAACCCGATCGGCAACATCATGATCGATCACGTATCGGCCAGCTGGGGCCTCGACGAAAACATGTCGATGTACCGCCACATGTATAACGACAGTACCGGCAAGACCGTTGAAGACAAGCTGGGTACGGTAAACATCACGATTCAGAACTCGATTTTCTCGGAAGCCCTGGACACTTGGAATCACGCGTTCGGCAGTACGCTGGGCGGCGAAAACTGTACGTTCATGCGGAACCTCTGGGCCGATAACGCCGGCCGGAACCCGTCGATTGGCTGGAACGGAATTTTCAACTTTGCCAACAACGTCATCTTCAACTGGGTGCACCGCTCTGTGGATGGCGGCGACTACCGGGCAATGTACAATATTATCAATAACTACTTTAAACCGGGGCCGCAAACGCCAACCAGCAGCCCGCTCGCTTACCGCATTCTGAAGCCTGAGTCGGGCCGTAGCAAACTGGGGTATCTGACCTTCGGCCGCGCGTATGTAAACGGCAATATCGTTGAAGGAAACGAACGTGTGACGAAAGACAACTGGGATGGCGGCGTACAGGTAGAAGACCTGGCCAACGCGGGTAAATACAAAGACGAAATCTACTGGAAAGAGCCGTTGCCGATGCCGGCAATTACGATTCTGCCGACAAAAGACGCCTTCAGCTACGTATTGGCCAATGCCGGTGCTACCCTGCCGAAACGCGACCCGGTAGATATCCGCATAACGGAGCAGGTGCGTACGGGAAAAATCAACTACCTCCCGAATGTGAAGCTGCCGGAGACGCAGTTTAAACACCGTCGCCTGCCAATCGATTCGTACAAAAACGGTATCATCACCGACATCAGCCAGGTAGGGGGGTATCCGGAATACAAAGGTACGCCTTATGTGGATTCTGACAGCGACGGCATGCCCGACAGCTGGGAGTCGAAAAACGGTCTGAACCCGAAAGATGCCTCCGATGCGGGCAAGGTGCGGGGTAAAGACGGTTATACCAACATCGAGGTATACCTGAACAGTGTAGTACCGGTCGCTCAGGTAAAACCGGGCAAGTAGTGGCGGAATCATCAGCTCTTCGGCTATCTACCCCACCCCAACCCCTCCCCTTGAATTAAGGGGAGGGGCTTTAGAGCCCTGAAACGTACCCCCTCTCCTGTTTTTCAGGCCGGACCGACGATTCGGGAGGGGGCAGGGGGTGAGGTAAAATACGGCTAAGACCCCTACAAACGTATCTCTGGAGGGGGCAGGGGCAGGAATAAGTAACAATAGTAAAAAGCTAAACAGACTCCCGGTGCTTTGACAGTGTAAGGGGTATATCGTATGAATAAGGTCAGATTCCTGATAGGACTTGTTGCCGGTTCGCTGCTGTTGCCTCCTGCTGTAAAAGCGCAGGGGAAAAAGCCCGTGCCGGTACCACCCGTAGCCGCCGCGCGGGACGGGCATTTGACCTATGCCCCCGACGAACGGGGAAACCGCATTCCCGACTTTTCGTATGCCGGATACCAGGCCGGTGAACGGGCGATTCCGACAGTGAACATCCGCGTCGTGGTTCCCGCGCAGAAAGGCGATGCCACGCGCCGGATTCAGGCAGCCCTGGACTACGTCGCGACGCTGCCCGTTGGCGCCGATGGCTTCCGTGGAGCCGTGTTGCTCGGTAAAGGGGTTTTTGAGGTGGCCGGTAGCTTGCGGATTACCGCTTCAGGCGTCGTCTTGCGCGGCTCAGGCACAAAAGCAACAACATTGCTCGGCACCGGTATTTCCCGCGAAAGTCTGGTGGCTGTTTCGGGTAAACCGGATCGCCGGACCGAACCGCCGGTGCGGATCACGAATGCCTATGTGCCGGTTAATGCCCGCACCATTCAGGTGCCCGGCGGACAGCCGTTTGCCGTGGGCGATCCGGTACAGATTCAGCGGCCGTCGACCAAAGAATGGATTCAGGCAGTAGGCACCGATCATTTTGGCGGGGGCGTAACGGCCCTTGGCTGGAAGCCCAGCCAGCGCGATCTGTTCTGGGACCGTACCGTTGTCGCCGTTCAGGGAACTGAACTGACACTGGACGCCCCCCTGACAACTGCCCTGGACTCGGCCTACGGCGGAGGCATGGTCGCAAAATACCAGTGGCCCGGCCGGATTCAGCAGGCGGGTATCGAAAACCTCCGGCTGGAGTCAACCTTTGATAAGGCGCAGCCGAAAGATGAAGAGCACCGCTGGACCGCCATCACGCTGGAAAATGTGCAGGATGCGTGGGTACGGCAGGTGGTGTTTGCCCATTTCGCCGGTTCGGCGGTAAATATACAGGAGACCGCCCGCCGGATTACGGTCGAAGACTGCCAATCGCTCGCGCCGGTGTCAGAAATCGGTAACGAGCGCCGCAATACCTTTTACGTAAAAGGGCAGCAGGTGCTCTGCCAGCGACTCTATGCCGAATCGGGCTACCATGACTTTGCCGTAGGGTATTGCGCTACCGGCCCGAATGTCTTTGTGCAGTGTGAATCGCATGTGCCGTACAGCTTCAGCGGCGGCATCGACAGCTGGGCATCCGGTGTCCTGTTCGACATCGTTACCGTCGACGGTCATGCCCTCCGGTTTGCCAATCTCGGGCAGGACGGGCAGGGGGCAGGCTGGGCCGTGGCCAACAGCGTCTTCTGGCAGTGCAGTGCGGCACGGGTGGAGTGTTTCCGGCCGCCAACGGCCCAAAACTGGGCGTTCGGAACCTGGGCCCAGTTTAGCGGCGACGGCTACTGGGATATGTCCAACGAACACATTCAGCCGCGAAGCCTGTATTACGCCCAGCTTCGGGAGCGGTTAGGCGAAGGCGTTGCGGCCCGGACCATCCTGCTCCCGGTCGAATCGGAAGCATCGAGCAGTCCCAAAATCGAGGTAGCCGCCGCGCTGACCAGACAGGCCGTTAACCCGGCTCCGACACTGGCCGCCTTTATCGACGCCGCTTCGGTGCGCCAGCCGCTTCCGGTCGAGTCATCAGCCAAAACGATTGATGCTATCGGCGTACCGGCCGCACCGGCTCCGGTGCTGGCGGGTGGTATGCAGATCCGGCAGGGGGTACTGGTACGGGGTAATGCCCTGCTGACCGGTCGCCGCCAGGAAGTGCCGTGGTGGAATGGCAGCGCCCGGCCGTATGGGCTGGCGGGGGCCAAACCACACATTACCCGGTTTGTGCCGGGGATGACCGGCCGTGGGTTGACCGATGATCTGGAGGCCATGACCGATTCCATGAAACGTACGAACACAACGGTGATTGACCATAACTACGGCTTGTGGTATGAGCGCCGGCGCGACGATCATGAGCGGATCCGGCGGATGGATGGTGAGGTCTGGGCACCGTTCTACGAACTACCGTTTGCCCGCAGCGGCCGCGAAACGGCCTGGGACGGCCTGAGTAAGTACGACCTGACGCGCTACAACAAATGGTATTGGGGGCGGCTGAAGCAGTTCGCCGATCTGGCCGATCAGAAAGGGCTGGTGCTGATGCACGAAAACTATTTTCAGCATAACATCATTGAGGCCGGTGCCCACTACGCCGATTTTCCGTGGCGGCCCGCCAATAACATTAACAATACCGGTTTTCCGGAACCGGTGCCGTACGCGGGTGACAAGCGCATTTTCATGGCCGAACAGTTTTACGACGTTACCCATCCGGTGCGCCGTGCGCTGCACAAGGCCTATATCCGGCAGTGTCTGACAAATTTCATCGGCAATACGGGGGTTATTCAGCTGATTAGTGCTGAGTATACGGGGCCGCTGTCGTTTGTGCAGTTCTGGCTGGATACCATCCAGGAGTGGGAGCGCGAAACCGGTAAACCGGTAACCATCGGCCTCAGTACAACGAAGGATGTACAGGATGCCATTCTGGCCGACGCCAGGCGGGCCGCCGTTATTGACCTGATCGACATCCGCTACTGGCATTATCAGGCCAATGGCACCGCCTATGCCCCGGCAGGTGGTCAGAACCTTGCCCCCCGACAGCATGCCCGGCTGACCCCGCCGAAGAAGACCTCATTTGAGCAGGTATACCGTGCCGTGCGCGAGTACCGTACGCAGTTTCCGGGCAAGGCTGTGACCTATTCAGGTGACAGCTTTGATAACATGGGCTGGGCGGTCTTACTGGCGGGCGGGTCGTTGCCGAATATTCCGCCGGTCGCCGATGCGCCGTTTACGGCTGAGGTTGCGGCGATGAAACCCGTACAACTACCTGACCAGCCAGCCAGCCTCTGGGCGATGGGCAACGAAAAAAACGGACTGGTGATTTATACCGAAACGGGCGGCTCTGTAACCCTGAATTTAGCGGGGATGTCGGGAACCTATACCGTTAAACGCATTCATCCGAAAACCGGAGCCGTAACCACCCTGCCCGAAACCGTCAAAGGGGGCGGTCTGGTGACGGTGGCCGGCGAGGGCGTGATCTGGCTGAAGAGGATAAAAGAGGTGTAACACGTGATGCATACAACAAAAAAAATACTGGTTATCCTGCTACTATCAGCCCTTTGTGTGTCCGTGAGCCGGGCACAGCTAAAGCCGCTGAAGGTGTCGGCAAACGGTCGTTTTCTGCAAACGGCCGACGGGAAACCCTTTTTCTGGCTGGGTGATACCGGCTGGTTGCTGTTGTCAAAATTAGACCGGCAGGAGGCAGAGACGTATCTCGAAAACCGCCGGCAGAAAGGCTTTAATGTGGTGCAGGTTATGGTGCTGCACACGCTGAACGTACAGAACGCGTACGGGGATTCGGCCCTGATCAATCAGAATGTGGCAAAACCACGGCTGACGAAAGGCAGCTCACCGGCGAATGCGACGGAGTATGATTACTGGGATCACATGGATTTTGTGATCGACAAGGCCGCCCAAAAAGGCATTTACATGGCGCTGGTGCCGGTTTGGGGGGCCAATGTTAAGTCGGGGCATGTGAGCCGGCAACAGGCAAAGACCTATGCCGCGTTTATGGCGAACCGGTATAAAAACCGGTCGAATATCATCTGGCTGAACGGCGGCGACGTGCGCGGTGCCGACTCCCTGGCGACCTGGAACCTGATCGGCGAAACCATCAACCGTGAAGACCCGAACCACCTGATTACGTTCCATCCGCGTGGCCGGGCCTCGTCGACCGAGTGGTTCCACAACGAGCCGTGGCTGGATTTCAACATGGTGCAGTCGGGCCATAAGAGCTATGCGCAGGACACCGCATCAACCGATAAGGTACATTATGGCGAAGATAACTGGCGGCATATGCAGCATGACCTGTCGCTGAAACCGACAAAGCCGACCGTGGATGCCGAGCCGTCATACGAAGATATTCCGCATGGGCTGCACGATTTCGGACAGACGCGCTGGACAGCCGCCGATGTTCGCCGGTATGCGTATTGGTCGGTGCTGGCCGGCGGGTTTGGGTATACCTATGGCCACAACTCGGTGATGCAGATGCATAAGGACGCCGACAAAACCGGCGATTTCGGGGCTAAAACCCTTTGGCGACCCGCGCTGGATGCCGAAGGGGCCGGTCAGATGATCTATCTGAAAAACCTGCTGCTGTCGAAATCGTTTTTCGACCGTGTACCGGCGCAGGAGCTGATTGCAAAACAAGGCGAGCGGTATAACCGGCTGGTGGCCAGCCGTGGGGCAGCCTATGCGCTGGTGTATACCTACACCGGCCGGAACATTGAATTGAATATGGGCGCACTGCCGGGCAAGACCCTGACCGCGTCGTGGTTTGATCCGCGTACCGGTAAGACTACGGCCATCGGCGCCGTGCCGAACACGGGTGTTCAATCGTTTAATCCGCCTGGTGAGCCGGCCAACGGCAATGACTGGGTATTGGTGCTGGAAGCTAAATGAAAGAACTCGCGGTAATACTGATCGGGGCGTTGCTCTGCGGGGCCTGTTCGCCGAAGGCGTACCTGTTTACGTCGTTTCACGAACCGGCCAATGAAGGGCTTCGGATGCTGTACAGCCAGGACGGTTACCACTGGACAGACCTGAACCGCACGTTGCTGAAACCGGCCATCGGGCAGCAGAAAGTGATGCGGGACCCGTCCATGGTGCAGGGGCCGGACGGTACCTTCCACCTTGTCTGGACCAGCAGCTGGAAGGGTGATAAGGGCTTTGGATACGCCAGCTCAACCGACCTCATGCATTGGTCGGAACAGCGGTTCTTGCCGGTGATGGAGCATGAAGCCACAACGGTCAATGTCTGGGCACCGGAACTGTTTTACGACGCAGCTACCCGTCAGTTTATCATTATCTGGGCCTCAACGGTGCCGTATCGCTTTGAGAAAGGCATTGAGGACGAGTTGAATAATCACCGGATGTATTACACGACAACCACTGATTTCAGGACGTTTTCGCCGGCAAAGCTCTTCCTCGATCCTGGCTTCAGCGTGATTGATGCGGTGATTACCAAACGGAAGACAGACGATTATGTGCTGGTGCTGAAAGACAATACGCGCCCGAACCGGAATATTAAAGTGGCCTTTGGAACCCGGGCGACCGGCCCCTATACCGGGGTGTCGGATGCCTTCACGAAGAAGTTCACCGAAGGCCCGTCGGTCGTCAATACCGGTAAGGAGTGGCTGATTTATTTCGATTCGTACCAGGACAAAAAATACGGTGCAGTCAGCACCACCGATTTTAAAACATTCACCGATGCGTCGGCGCGCGTCAGTGTTCCGGAAGGCCACAAGCACGGAACGATTCTGCGGGTAAAAAAGCGGATATTGACCAGGTTGCTGAAGGGTGAAAACTAGTTAAGTTTTTGATTTTTAGTGTAATGGGTAGTGATATGCTGACGGTTGAGCTGTTAATGTGTTAGCCTTAATTACTAACCCCGTGCTTTCGCCCGGGGTTGCTTGCGGAAAGCCAGTGAAACGGGCATGACGATGGTCTCGAAGCACGAATGTGCTGCTTGACGACAATACTTATAGCTATGCAAGGCCGGTTTAAGAGGCTTGCCAGAGGCCCCAAACTGAAGTTTGGGGTTAGTAAAAAGCGACAAAAAGGCTCCGTATCAAACTGCCGAAGCAGAGGCGAAAGGAGAAAAACTAGTTAGTTGTGGAAATTAACACGATGAAAAAAGACATACACATACTCTGCCTGTTCCTGTTGTTCTGTGGCCCGCAGCTTTGGGCCCAGGATACGGTTCGGTATACCGGCACCACGCTGTCGAACGTGGATTACCACCACGGTCAGCTGAGTCCGGTTGTCGGGGTACATAACATACAGGTATTCCGCGCCAACCGCGAGCATCCGGAGTGGGCAGGGGGCAACAACTGGACCTACAACCATGCGCCGATGCTGGCCTACTGGAATAACACGTATTACCTCCAGTACCTGAGCAATCCGGTCGGTGAGCATGTGCCGCCGGGACAGACCCTGCTGATGACCTCGAAAGACGGCTATACCTGGACCAAACCGGCTGTTATTTTTCCCGTCTACCGCCTGCCCGATGGCTTCAAAAAAGCGGGGCGGCCGGAAGTGGCCAGTAAACTGGATGCGGTCATGCACCAGCGGATGGGCTTTTTCGTGGCAAAAAATAAGCGCCTGTTGACGCTGGCATTTTATGGTATTGTCATGGGCCCGAAAGACGACCCGAACGACGGTAACGGCATTGGCCGCGTGGTCCGCGAAATCTACGCCGATGGCAGCATGGGTCCGATTTACTTCATCCGCCACAATTCGTCCTGGGATGCCGGCAAATCGGCGTACCCGTTCTATACAACATCGAAGGATAAAGGCTTTGTGGAGGCCTGCAACGAACTGCTGGCCAACCCGCTGATGATGCAGCAGTGGGTAGAAGAAGCCGACCGGAACGACCCGCTTATCCCGCTCAAAAAAGAGGTAAAGGCGTTCAGCTACTACCATTTGCCCGATGGCCGGGTCGTCGGTTTGTGGAAACACGCCCTTACCTCGATCAGCAGCGACAACGGCAAAACATGGGCCTACAGTCCGTTGCGGGCACCCGGCTTTGTGAACAGCAACGCCAAAATCTGGGGACAGCGCACGGCCGACGGTCGCTATGTGACGGTCTATAATCCGTCGGAGTTCCGCTGGCCACTGGCCCTGTCGACCAGCACCGACGGCTTGAATTACACGAATCTGCTGTTGGTAAACGGCGAAATCTCGCCCATGCGCTACGGCGGCGCGTACAAATCATATGGCCCGCAATACGTGCGTGGCATCGAAGAAGGCAACGGCACGCCGCCCGATGGCAACCTGTGGGTAACCTACAGCATGAACAAGGAAGACATCTGGGTGTCAAAAATTCCGGTGCCCGTTACAGATGTTGTAACGACGCACGCCAACGAAGACTTCAACCAGCTGCCAGCCGGTAACGAACTGGCCAACTGGAATAGTTACAGCCCGTTACAGGCAACGGTAAAAATCGAAAAACAGCCTGACGGCAGCAAGGCCCTGGTACTTCGCGATAAGGATAAGTTCGACTATGCTAAAGCCGAACGCGTGATTCCGGCGTCGAAAAAGCTGACGGTAGCGTTTACGGTGGTGCCGCAGCAAGCCGACAAGGGTACGTTACAGATTGAGTTTCAGGATGAAAAAGGGACTCCCGCCGTCCGGCTGATGTTCGACGCCGACAGTACGTTTAAAGCCAAGGTTGGCTACCGTGACTCGGGGATTCAGAAATACGAAGCGGGTAAGGCATATGATGTCCGCGTGGAGCTGGACCGGGCTAAACGCATGTTCACGATTTCGGTCAATGGCCAGGCGAAGGGCACCCGGTTGTTTTTTGCACCGGTAGCATCGTTC
The DNA here is from genome assembly GCF_001870735.1 of Arsenicibacter rosenii. Taxonomy (GTDB): domain Bacteria; phylum Bacteroidota; class Bacteroidia; order Cytophagales; family Spirosomataceae; genus Arsenicibacter; species Arsenicibacter rosenii. The sequence goes on from NZ_MORL01000006.1 coordinate 276,689, forward strand.
CGCCGCGTGGTGTTCCGGACCGGCGGTGTGCGCCGTTTCCCGGATGCCGACACGCCGACTGATCAGGCCTACGATCTGCCCAACGCCGGCGATCAGGACCCGGAAGCGGTGTATGTGATTAAACGAGTTGTAACTAAAGAGTGAAAGACAAAAGAGCCGCCCGCCGCAGTGTTGAAAGAATGGCCACCGTACGGATCGTCCCGTGGCCGGAACGCGTAGCGCCCGCTCTTTCATCCTTTCGCTCATTAAAAAGATATGATCCGATTCCTCCTTATACTGACTCTGTTAGCATCAGCCCGCGTGGAAGGGGCCGTGGTGTTGCCGCGGATTCTGGGGCATAACATGGTCCTGCAACGGAACAAGCCGCTGACGATCTGGGGCAAGGCCACAGCCGGTGAACGGGTGTCGGTGCAGTTTACCGGTCAGCGGCCCGAAACAACGGCCGATGCACAGGGGCGCTGGCAGGTGGTGTTGCAGCCGCTGACAGCGTCGAACGTACCGGCCGCCATGGTGATCACGGGCACCAATACCATCCGGCTGGAAAACATTCTGGTGGGGGAGGTGTGGCTGTGTTCGGGGCAGTCGAATATGGAGTTTACGATGCGGAAAAACAGCAAGGTGAAGCGGCCGTTGGTAGATGGCCCGAATCCGGTCGATGAGCTGGAGGTTGCCAACAATCCGGCTATCCGCATTTTTCTGGTGAACCGCAAGGAGCTGATCAAACCCGACTCGCTGCACCGTGGCTGGAGCGTTGCCCGCGACTCGGCGTTGCGGTCGTTTTCGGCACCCGCCTACTTCTTTGCCAAAGAGCTGCAAAAACGGTTGCAGGTGCCCGTCGGCGTGATTTCGTCGGCTGTGCCGGGGAGCCGGATTGAGCCGTGGATTCCGGAAGAGGGGTTCCGCGCCGAACCGTTTTTCGCAAACCAGAAGCTGGAAGGCGAGCCAGGGAAGTTTTATGAACCCATGATCCGGCCGCTGGTGCCGTTCGGACTGGCGGGGTTTCTCTGGTACCAGGGCGAGTCGAACTGTTTCCTGAACGAAACAACGACTTATGCCCAAAAAATGAAAGCCCTGATTACCAGCTGGCGAACTGCCTGGCAGGATGCCGGTCTACCGGTTTACTATGTCGCAATCGCTCCGTTTATGTACTCGGAGTCGAAGGGGAATAAAGTGGTACTGACCAGAGAAACACTGCCTGCCTTCCGCGAGGCACAGGAACTGGTGCTGCAACTGCCCAACACGGGCATGATCGTCACGACCGATCTGGCCGACGACCTCACGGACATTCACCCGTCCTACAAGTGGGAAATCGGCCGGCGGCTGGCGCTGGTGGCGCTCAACAAAACCTACGGTCTCACGGAGATAGTTGCTTCGGGACCAACCTTCCGGCAGATGAAACGGAAAGGTCAGGCGGCCGTGCTGACGTTTGACAACCAGGGCACTGGCCTGGTCAGCCGGGACGGACAACCGCTGACGGGATTTGTGGTGGCGGGCAAAGACGGCGTCTTTCATCCGGCGCAGGCCACCATCGACGGCCGTACGGTGGTGGTCAGGGCTGAGGCGGTGCGTAAACCGGTGGCGGTGCGCTTCGGCTGGGACGAAGCGGCACAGCCGAATTTAATCAACAAGGAAGGCTTACCGGCCCGACCGTTCCGGACAGATAATCCGTTGGCCGGGACCTTGAACTAACGAACATGAAACGAGCTTGTCTTTTTCTGATTACCCTGATGGGGTGCTGGCTGACAACCGTCGGGGCGTCGGATACCGGCGTATCGGCGGGTGAGCTGCGGTGCGAACTGCTGACCAATCCGGAAGGTATTGATGCGCTGCGGCCACGGCTAAGCTGGACCATTACCGGCACGGGCCGGGGGATTGTGCAGACGGCCTGTCAGGTGCTGGTTGCGTCGAGCGCCGAAAAACTGGCGGCCAACCAGGGTGATTTATGGGATTCGGGCAAACTGAATACCGCACAGAGCCTGCATATGGGGTATGCCGGTAAGGCGCTGAAAAGCCGGACCCGCTGTTTCTGGAAGGTAAAAGTCTGGACAAACCAGGGCGAAACCAGCTGGAGCGAACCGGCTTACTGGAGTATGGGTATGCTGCATTATGTCGAATGGAAAGGCCGTTGGATCGGGCTGGACCGTGCCTTTGCGTGGGACGATGAAAAAACATTCGCCCGGCTGTCGGCCCGATATTTCCGTAAGGAGTTCACCGCAAAAAAAGAAATCAGTCAGGCGACGGCCTATATCATTGGACTGGGCCTGTACGAACTGTATCTGAACGGCCAGAAAGTCGGCGATCAGGTGCTGGCTCCCGGCCCGACCGATTATACACAGGGCGTTAAGTACAACGCCTTTGATGTAACAAAACTGCTGCGCAACGGCGCGAATGCCATCGGAACCGTACTGGGCAACGGGCGGTATTATGCCATGCGGCAGAACTATAAACCCTACAAAATCAAGACGTTCGGCTATCCAAAGCTGCTGCTGAATCTGGATATTACCTATGCCGACGGCAGCAGGGAAGTAATCACGACCGACGAGTCATGGAAAGTCACGGCCGAAGGACCGATCCGGACCAATAACGAATATGACGGTGAAGAATACGATGCTACCAAAGAACTGACGGGCTGGACCACCGCCGGTTTCGACGATAAAAACTGGCTGAAGGCTGAACCGGTGCAGGAGCCGGGGGGGCAGTACGAAGCGCAGATGAATCCCAACATGAAGGTGATGCAGACCATCCGGCCGGTGCGGCTGACCCGCCTGCCCGACGGACGCTATATCCTCGATATGGGCCAGAATATGGCGGGCTGGCTACGGATGCGGGTAACGGGACAACGCGGCACGCAGGTGAAACTGCGGTTCGCGGAAACCCTGCAACCCGGCGGTGAACTCTACGTCCGGAACCTGCGCGACGCCAAAGTAACGGACATCTATACCCTCAAAGGCGGGGCTGTTGAAAGCTGGGAGCCGACCTTTATCTACCACGGTTTCCGGTACGTTGAGATTACCGGTTATCCGGGTACCCCGACCCTGAACGACTTCGACGGGCGGGTTGTCTACGACGACATGGCTACCATCGGCACCTTCACCAGCTCAGACCCGACGCTGAATCAGATTCACCGGAATGCGTACTGGGGTATCCTGAGCAACTACAAGGGCATGCCGGTCGATTGTCCGCAGCGGAACGAACGCCAGCCGTGGCTGGGCGACCGCAGTACCGGCTCTTACGGCGAAAGCTTCCTGTTCGACAACAGCCGGCTGTATGCCAAGTGGCTCGATGACATTGCACAGTCGCAGAAAGCCGATGGCAGTATTCCGGATGTGGCACCGGCCTTCTGGCGCTATTACGGTGATAACGTGACCTGGCCGGGTACCTACCTGAATGTGGCCGACATGCTTTACCGGCAGTTTGGCGACCTCGAAACGGTCCGGAAGCATTATCCGTCGATGAAAAAGTGGATGCTGTACATGGCAGACCGCTACACCGAAAACGGTCTGGTGACCAAAGATAAATACGGCGACTGGTGCGTGCCGCCGGAAGCGAAGGAACTGATTCACGCGAAGGATCCGGCGCGGATTACCGAAGGAGCGTTGCTGGCTTCGGCGACATACATCCATCTGCTGCAAACCATGGAGCGGTTTGCGCGCCTGCTGGATGTACCGGCCGATGCCGAAACCTTTACCAAAACAGCCACCACCATGAAAACGGCGTTCAACCAGCGCTTCCTGAACCAGACGGCGGGTCAGTACGGCAACAATACCGTTACGGCCAACCTGTTGCCGCTGGTATTCGGCATTGTGCCGGAAACGGTAAAGCCGCAGGTAATGGCCTGTATTACCGATAAAATTCTGAACGAAAACAAAGGCCATATCAGCACCGGTGTCATCGGCACCCAATGGTTGATGCGTGGCCTGACCGATAACGGCCGGACAGATATTGCCTACCGGATTGCCACCAACCGCGATTACCCGGGCTGGGGCTATATGGCCGATCACGGGGCTACCACCATCTGGGAACTCTGGAACGGCGATACGGCCAATCCTGAAATGAACTCCGGCAACCACATTATGCTGCTGGGCGACCTGTTGGTGTGGTACTACGAACACCTGGCAGGGATTCAGTCGGCGCCGGATGCACCGGCGTTTAAAACGATTGTCATGAAGCCGGAACTACCGGCGGGGCTGAATGCCGTTAAGGCTGCCTACCGCTCACCATACGGGCAGATTGTGTCGGACTGGAAGCGGGAGAAAAACAGCTTTAGCTGGAACATAACGATACCGGCCAATACCAAAGCTCTGGTGCATATACCGGCGCAGGATGCGGGCCGGGTGCTGGAAGGCGGCAGGAAGGCTGGTTCGGCAGCGGGGATAAAACTGGTAAAAACCGGGGCCGGACGGGCTGTTTTTGAGGTTGGGTCGGGAACGTATAGGTTCAGCAGCAGCCTGTAAACGAATGATGCATATGAAACTGAATGGAATAAAAGCACTGCTGCCCCTGCTGGTTTGCCTGAGTATCGGGCATCTGAGTCAGGCACAGCTGGCCAAATGGCAAACGGGGCTGATAAAGGACGAGTTTGTGGTGGAGAATCCGCCGTTTCCGGAAAGCCACGCGGCCACGATTGCCGAAACCCACAATGGCCTGGTATCCGCGTGGTTTGGCGGTACTAAAGAGCGAAATCCGGATGTCTGTATCTGGGTCAGCCGGTACGAAAACGGGGCGTGGGGTGCGCCCCAAAACGTAGCCAACGGCATTGTCAACGACACCCTGCGGTATGCGTGCTGGAATCCGGTATTGTACCAGATTCCGGGGGGCGAGCTGATGCTGTTTTACAAAATCGGCCCGAGCCCGTCGAAGTGGAAAGGCTGGCTGAAAACGTCGGCAGACGGCGGGAAAACCTGGTCGGCGGCCAACCCCTTGCCGGACGGGTTTATCGGGCCCGTCAAAAATAAGCCGGTTCTGCTGGCAAACGGTAACCTGATCTGCCCGACAAGCACGGAAGGCGATGGCTGGAAGATTCACTTTGAGGTAACGCCGGATTTCGGCAAAACATGGCGCAAGGTAGGGCCGATCAACGATGGCAAAACCCTGAACGGTATCCAGCCAAGTGTGCTGGTACATAAAAACGGCAAACTACAGATACTGGCGCGCAGCCGCGACCGGGCATTGCTCGAAGCATGGTCGTCGGATAACGGCGAAACCTGGTCGCCACTGGCTAAAACCAGTCTGCCGAACAATAATTCGGGGACGGATGCGGTGACGCTCCGCGATGGTCGGCAGGTGCTGGTCTATAACCACGTGCTGCCCCCCGGCACGCTGGCCAAAGGTCCCCGCACCCCGCTGAACCTGTCCGTCTCGGACGACGGCAAGACGTGGAAAGCGGCGATGATTCTGGAAGATTCGCCGATCAGCCAGTATTCATACCCATCGGTGATTCAGACGAAAGACGGGATGGTGCATGTCATTTATACCTGGCGCCGGCAGAAGATCAAACACGCGGTCGTGAACCCGAAGAAGCTGAAAACCAAAACGATTGAAAACGGTACCTGGCCTGCCCTGGACGGCTATACGCCACCTGTAGCCGGAGAAATTACAAAAGATTAACGCATGACGCAGGCATTACACATACATTTTCCCGGTAAGCTGGTCTTCGGGAACGGCACGCTTTCCCAACTGGCCGGTGATCTGGCCGGTATGGGCAAAAAAAAGGTGTTTATCGTGACCATCAGTCCGTTGCTGGGGCAACTGGAACCCTTGATCGCGCAGCTTACGGCCAGGGGCATTGCGGTGCAGACCGATACGAGCATTGTGCGGGAACCGACCTTTGCCGATTGCCGGGCATTGATGGCCGTGGCCGAACCTTTCGACCCGGAGGTGGTGCTGGGGATCGGGGGCGGCAGTGTCCTCGACGTGGCCAAGCTGGTTGCCGCGCAGCTGGGGAATACCCAAACGCTGACCGACTACGTAGGCATCGGCTTATTGGCAGGCCGCAGCCGGACACTGATTTGTGTACCGGCTACCTCAGGCACCGGCAGCGAAGTGTCGCCGAATGCGATCCTCGTGGACGAGACGGATGGCCAGAAAAAAGGGATAATCAGCCCGTTTCTGGTACCCGACATGGTGTATGTCGATCCGTTACTGACCCTGAGCGTCCCTCCGGCCATCACGGCAGCCACCGGGATTGATGCCCTGACGCACTGTCTGGAAGCCTACACCAACAAGTTTGCCCAGCCGCTGATCGACGTATATGCGTTTGAAGGCATGCGCCTGATTGCCGCGCATCTGGTGCGGGCGGTGACCAACGGAGCCGACGAAGAAGCCCGGTCGCAGGTGGCGATGGGCAGTCTGCTGGGTGGTTTTTGTCTGGGACCAGTCAACACGGCGGGTGTACACGCACTGGCCTACCCGCTGGGTAGCTTGTTCCATCTGCCGCACGGGTTGTCCAATGCGTTGCTGCTGCCGTATGTGATGGCGTTCAATGCCCCGGCCGCACCGGCCCGTTACGCGCAGGTCGCGCTGGCTCTTGGCTGTGAACGGGGGGAGACGGATGAAGAAACGGCGCGGCGGGGAATTGACAAAATACGGGAGCTGAATCAGGCATGCGGCATTCCGGCGCGGTTGCGTGAGGTGAATATCCCGTACGATGTGATTCCGGAAATGGCGGAAGATGCCCTGAAAATTACCCGATTGCTGAAGAATAATCCGCGGGAGATTACCCTCGCCGATGCCATAACCATATACGAGGCCGCCTACTGAAGATGACTATGAAAAAGAAATACCGGGGCGTCATCGTTCCCATGGTTACCCCGCTGACCGAAACATTTGCGTTAGACAAGGCGGGCGTTGAAAAAATTATGGCGAATCTGTATCGCCACGGAGCCATGCCGTTTATTCTGGGGACAACCGGCGAAGCGGCTTCGTTGCCCAATGAGCTGAAACGGGAATTTATCCGGACCGCTGCCCGGGTAAAACCGGCCGGTACGGTGTTGTATGCCGGTATTTCGTCCAACTGTCTGGAAGAGTCGGTAGCGGCTGCCCATGAGAGTTTCGATGCCGGCGTGGATGTGGTAGCGGCGACCCTGCCGTCGTACTATGCGCTTTCGGAAAGCCAGATGCAGCGTTACTTCGAACAGCTGGCCGACAAGGTGAAAGGTCCCATGATCATTTACAACATCACCGCAACGACCCATATGTCGATTCCGCTGGAAGTGCTGGATGAACTGAGTTACCACCCGAATATTGTGGGCACGAAAGATTCGGAGCGTAGCACCGAGCGGCTCGACCGGTCGCTGAAGTTGTGGGCCAACCGCCCGGATTTCAGCCATTTTCTGGGCTGGGCCGCCAAATCAGCCTACGCGCTGATTAACGGCAGTGATGGACTGGTGCCAAGTACCGGTAACCTGTTTCCGTCTATTTATCAGGAAATGCAGAAAGCCATTGCGCTGGGTGACCATGAACGGGCCTATTCGTGTCAGCATCAATCCGATATCTTTGGCAGTCTCTACCAGAGCGGCCGTACACTGGGTGAGTCGTTATGGGCGCTTAAAATACTGATGCAGGAAACTAATTTGTGCCAGTCGCACGTAATGCCGCCTTTGCAGCCGATGTCGGTCAAAGAAGCCGCCGCCTTAATCGCCGGTCTGGAAGAGTTATTGGTTAAAGAGAACGTTTAACATAAACCCCACCCCCGACCCCTCCCCTTAAAACAAGGGGAGGGGGGCAACCCCGTAGGGGCGACCCCACGTGGTCGCCCGAAACCGATAAACCCGACCCCGCGTGGTCGCCCGAAAAAATTATGACAACAAAACCAATCGTGGGCATAACGATGGGCGACCCCGCCAGCATCGGCCCCGAAATTGCGATAAAAGCCCTACTTGATCCGGCCGTTTACGACAGCTGTAACCCGATTCTGGTCGGTGATGCCGGTGTGTTTACCGACATTGCGCAACGGCTGGGCCTTGCCGTCAGTATCCATCCGGTGACGCAGGTAAGCGACGCCTTCTTTACGCCGGGAACGGTCGATGTCTATGACCTGAACAACGTTGACCTGAGTCAGCTGCGGTTCGGCGAGATTTCGGCCATGGCCGGAGGAGCGGCGTTTGCGGCCGTAAAAACGGTGATCGAACTGGCACTGGCCGGTGCGGTAGATGCCACCGTAACCGGTCCGATCAACAAAAAATCGATCAACGAAGCGGGGCACCATTTTGCGGGGCACACCGAGATTTACGCCCACTATACCAACACCAAAAAGTACGGGATGCTGCTGGTGGAGGAGCAGATGAAGGTCATCCACGTATCCACTCACGTGTCTCTGCGGCAAGCCTGTGATCTGGTAAAAAAAGACCGGATTCTGGAAGTAATCGACCTGTTGCACAACGGACTGATATCACTGGGGGAAGAAAACCTGAAAATCGGTGTGGCCGGGCTGAACCCGCACGCCGGGGATTCGGGCTTATTCGGCACCGAAGACGATCAGGAAATCCTGCCGGCGGTCGAAGAAGCCCACCGTCGCGGATACGATGTCGATGGCCCTGTGCCGGCCGATACGCTGTTTTCAAAAGCGGCGACCGGCTACTACGGCGGCATTGTGGCGATGTACCACGATCAGGGACACATTCCGTTCAAACTGACCGGCTTTAAATGGAATGCCGCCAAACAGCAGATGGACAGTGTAAAAGGCGTTAACATCACGATGGGCCTACCCATTATCCGCACGTCGGTTGATCACGGGACAGCCTTCGAAATTGCCGGCAAAGGTGTTGCCAGCCCCGACGCCATGCTGCTGGCCATTGAGTCGGCAGTGAAGCTTGCCAGACAGAGAGTGAAAGAGATAAAGAGTGAAAGTGATAAAGAGTGAAAGAGATAAAGAGCGATAGAATGAAAGAGCGAAAGAGTAAGTGGGAAGGTAATATTTGCCGTTATGAACAAAATAACGCTATGCAACATTAGCCTCTTGTAATGGGTGCCTGAAATCGCTTTAGCACTAATTGCTGCATAGCAGTCGCTCTTTCACTCTATCGCTCTTTCACTCTTTAAAAAATATGATTGCTGTAATTGCTGATGACTTAACCGGTGCCGCCGAGCTGGCGGGTATTGGAATGACATACGGCCTGCGGGTCGAACTGGCGATGACTGCCAATCCGGCGTCGACCGCTGATTTACTGGTGGTGTCGACTGATGCAAGGTCGGTGGCCGAACCGGAAGCCGTGGCGCAGATGACCGCGGCAACACAAGCCATAAAGGCCCTGAAGCCGTCCCTGCTCTATAAAAAAATGGATTCCGTGATGCGGGGCCATGTGCTGGCGGAGGTGTTTGCCCAGATGGAGGTTACGGGCAGGCCGAACGCTTTGCTGGTTTCTGCCAATCCGGCACTCGGGCGAACGCTGACGGATGGGATTTACTACATCAACGGCGTCCCGATTGCCGAAACACATTTTGCGCAGGACCCCGAATTCCCGGTCTGGCACGCCCATGTGCTGACCCGCCTGCGGGCCGACCGTACGAAGGTATTTGTCCGCCCAACCGGTAGTCTTCTGCCGGAGCGGGGCATTGCCATCGGTGAAGCGGCGTCGGTGAGCGATCTGGCCGTGTGGGCACAGGCCGTCGGGCCGGAGGTGTTTCTGGGCGGGGCCGCCGGTTTTTTTACCGCCCTGCTCGAAGCCCATGGCTTACGGAAACCGGCCGGGCCGGAACCGTCCTATTCGCCCAAAACGGCTTTGTTTGTGTGTGGGACGGCCTTTGGCAAGAGTGTCGCGCTGGTGAAAGAAGCTGCTGACAAAGGATATGTTGTAAGCTATATGCCTGTTCCCCTGATGCGGGCCGGCACGTATACCGAGGCCGGTCTGAAGGTGTGGACATCGCTGGTGGCAGCGAATCTGTTGTTACAGGAGCCGGTGATTATGGCCATCCGGCCAAACGAAACAGAAACGTTTGACGCCCTGCATCTCCGCCAATGTATGGCGCTGGCCGTAGCGCAGGTGCTCGATAAAGCGCCGGTGCCGGAGCTGATCATCGAAGGCGGCTCAACGGCGTCGGCAATTCTCCGGCAGCTGGGCATTCAGCGGCTGGCTCCGGTGCAGGAGCTGGGGCCGGGTGTGATCCGGATGCAGGCCATTGAGCGGCCGGCCCTGCACATTACTATGAAGCCGGGCAGCTATGCATGGCCCGAAACCCTTTGGACTTTTTGATTTGTTTCTGAACGCATGCCAACCCAGACCCTGAGCGTAATTGATTACCTGATCATCGGCATTGTGCTGCTGATTAACCTGTTTTTCGGCTTACGGTATGCCCGTAACCAGCAAACGACCGAGAACTACTTTGCTGCCAAAGGCCGCGTGCCGGCGTGGGCGATCGGGATGTCCTTGCTGGCGACCCTGATCAGCAGTGTCACGTTTCTGGGCTACCCCAGCGAGGGCTATTCCAACAACTGGATTTTGCTGGTGCAGGGCCTGATGGTGCCCGTTGTCCTGCTCGGCACGATCTGGTTTATTGTTCCGCTCTACCGGAAAGTCATCGGCCTCAGTACCTACGAATATTTTGAGAAGCGGTTCGGTACCGTAGCGCGTTATTACAGTTCCATTGCCTTTGTGCTCCGGCAGTTTTCGGGCATGGGTACCGTCTTTTTCCTGCTGGCGGTGGCGCTGAGCCGCATGACCGGTGCCGATACGTTCTACGTCATTGTCGTTGTCGGACTCATTATCATTGCGGTTAATCTGCTGGGGGGGATCGAAGCCGTAATCTGGCTGGACGTGTTTCAGGGTTTTATGCTGTTTGCCAGCGGTATCCTGTGCGTTGCCGTACTGATTTTTTCGGTAGACGGCGGATTGCCTGAAATTCTGGAGGTGGCTTCGGCAAACGGCAGGGCAGGGTTCGGGCCCTACGACATGGATTTTACGCAGCTGACGTTCGTGGTCATGGTCATCAACGGGGCGTTTTATGCCATTCAGAAATACGGTACCGACCAGACGGTGGTGCAGCGGTATCTGACGGCAAAGACCGATAAAGCCGCCATCCGTGCGTCGATTCTCGGTATCTCGCTGACGGTGCCGGTCTGGAGCCTGTTTATGTTTATCGGTACGGCGCTGTTTGTCTATTATCGCCAGCATCCGTTGCCGGAAGCCATGCGCCCCGATGCCGTATTTCCGTACTTCATCATGACCCATTTCCCGAAAGGGGTAATCGGATTTATTCTGGCGGCCATGATCTCGGCGGCCATTTGTAGTCTCAGCGCCGACCTGAACTCGCTGGCGGCCGTAGGCCTCGAAGATTTTTACAAAAAACTACGTCCCAACGCACCCGACAAGACCTATCTGACGGTCAGTAAGCTGATTGTGGTCGTATCGGGTTTGATTGCCATCGGCATCGGGGCCATTTACCTGAACGCAGGCAATGAAGGCGTGCTGGGCATTGTCTTTACGCTGTACGCCATTTTCTCGGGCGGTATCGTCGGTATTTTTCTGCTGGGCATTTTCAGCCCGCGCGCCAACTGGCAGGGGGTTAACATTGCCATTCTGGTCTGCATCCTGTTTACGTCCTATGCTTTTCTGACCTCTACTGAAATCGGGTACGGAGAAGATAAGAAGCTGCTCCTCGACCTGGGACCTTACAATTTCTCACACCATAAACTGATGTTAGGCGTGTACAGCCACCTGGTCGTTGTGGGCGTCGGGTATCTGGCCAGCCTGTTTTTCCCGAAACCAGATCTTGACGAGAACCTGCTGTATCGGGGCTGGCGGAACGGAAAAAAAGCCGGGGCGGCGCAGGCGGCTTCAACCCGCGTGAAGACGCTCGTGGTGCTGCTGCTGATGACCGGCGCAGGCCTGTCGGTCACGGCGCAGACGGCCGACGATGCGTTCCGGCAGCCGCTGAAGGCCGTGATTGCGCAGCTGGAAAAGCGGTATGCCATCAAAATCCGCTACCCCGAAGAGCTGGTGAAAGACCGGTACGTGACCTACGCGGGCTGGCGGTTCCGGCCCGACGTCGATAAAACCCTGCTGGCGGTCTTTGCCTCGCAGGACATTACCGTTACTAAAGAAGGCGACGGAAAATATAAACTTCAGGCTTACCAATACCATCTCAAAACGCCTGAAGAAGGCAAACTGCAACTTGACTACCTTGCCTCCCTCTACAGTGACCGGGCAGGTTGGGAGGTCCGAAAAGCAGCGTTGAAAACCTGTCTGCGGGCGTCGCTGAAGCTGGATCAGATGCCTGCCAAACCAAACAGCCGGCCCATTATCACCAATAAGCGGCAGTATGCAGGCTATACCGTTGAAAATGTGGCGATTGAAACGATACCGGGCGTGTATGTGTGCGGATCGTTGTACAAGCCGCTGAATACCAGTCGGCCGATGCCGGTGGTGCTAAGCCCGGATGGCCATTTCGGCGACGGCCGCTACCGGTCCGATTGTCAGTATCGCTGCGCGACGCTGGCGCGGATGGGGGCCATGGCGTTCAGCTATGACCTCTTTGCCTGGGGCGAATCGGCCCTGCAGTTTCAAGGCGAAGACCATCGCCGGAGCCTGGCCCAGACGATGCAGATCCTGAACGGCATGCGGATTCTGGACTGGTTGCTGACGCAGCAGAACGCCGATCCGAAGCGGGTAGCCATCAGCGGTGCCTCGGGCGGTGGTAGTCAGACGATGCTTATGACGGCCCTCGACGACCGGATTGCGGTAAGTGTGCCGGTGGCCATGCTGTCGTCGTACCACAGCGGCGGGTGCCCGTGTGAGAGCGGGATGGGTGTACACCTGTGTGAGGGCGGCACCAACAACGTGGAGATTGCGGCCATGGCAGCTCCGCGCCCGCAGCTGGTCATCAGCGACGGCAAAGACTGGACGCAGCATGTGCCCGACACCGAACTGCCTTTTCTGCAACGGACTTATGGCTTTTATGGCCAGACCAACGTACTCGAAAATGCCCATTTCCCGCAGGAGGGCCACGACTACGGGGCAAATAAGCGGGCGGCGATGTATGCCTTTCTGGCCCGTCATCTGGGCCTGAATCTGAAAGCGGTACAAAGTCCGGCAGGGAAAATCGATGAGTCGGCAGTGACCATTGAGCCGTTTCCGGCCATGTATGTCTTTGGTGCGAAGGAGGAGCAGTTGCCGGCCAACGCCATTCATTCGTTTGCTGATCTTGAAAAGCAGGTCGGGAAGTAAGGGCCCTGGCTCTGCCCTAATCGGAGCTGAGGTTTTTCGGGCCGGCACAAATTAACCCCGGGCTTCAGTCCGGGGAGTATGGCGCAAGTTTCCCGAATACAGGCCTGGCCGGTATCAGAGGGGCATGCGGTGAGTCCCCAAACTTCACTTTGGGGTTAGATGATGAAAAAACGTTGCAGAACGACATGATAACCACTATATGAACCTGACCCGTCGCGGATTTATATCCCGCAGCGCCGCCGTCGCAGCGGCCCTGTTGCTGAACCACACGGAGCTTTGGGCCCGGAAAGCGCAGCACTATAAAATTGCCGTGGTAGATGTGATGATCCTGAAACGACAGAAACTGGGCGCCTTACCGCTGACGAAAGAAATCGGAGCCGACGGCCTGGAACTGGACATGGGCGGGCTGGGCAATCGGGAGACCTTTGACAACCAGCTGGCAAAACCTGAAATCCGGCAGCAGTTTCTGGACAAGGCCCGTGAGCTGAACCTGGCTATCTGTTCAATCGGTATGACGGGTTTTTATGCCCAGTCGTTTGCAACCCGGCCGACCTACGAGCGGATGATTCAGGATTGCTTCGACACCATGCAGGCGATGGGCGTCAAGGTGGCGTTTCTGCCGCTGGGGGTGCAGGGCGATCTGGTGAAAAATCCGGAGCTGCGGCCGGCCATTGTCGAACGGCTGAAAGTGGTCGGGAAAATGGCGAAGAAGGCCGGCGTAATTGTCGGGATCGAAACGGCGCTGGATGCCCGTGGCGAGGTTGAGCTCCTGAACGAGATCGGCTCGAAGCACATTCAGATTTACTTCAACTTCTCGAATCCGCTGAAATCGGGCCGGGACCTGTACGACGAACTCCGGATTCTGGGCCGCAAACGGATCTGTCAGATTCATTGCACCGACGATGACGGGGTCTGGCTGCAAAACAACACCCGGCTCGATATGCCGAAGGTGAAGCAGACCCTCGACGATATGGGCTGGAGCGGCTGGCTGGTGATCGAACGCTCCCGCGACGCCAATGACCCCCGCAACGTAAAAAAGAACTTCGGCGCCAATACGGCCTATATGAAATCTGTTTTCCAACCCTGAAAGACTACCCTAAACCAACCTTATATGAAAAAATACCTTTTTACAGGCTTTATGGCCTTATACCTGCTGGCTCCGGCATTTGCCCAGAAACGGGCAACCTGGATCTGGTATCCCGGCGATTTCGAAGTTTGGCTGGGCAACAACATGCAGAACCGCCGGACCGAACGCGGCACGTTTCTGCCCCCGTTCTGGAAACTCGACAGCCACTACAACCTCATTGACTTTCACAAGGATTTCGACCTGACCGAAGCCGAAGAGGTGGCGCTTGCCGTAGAGGGTAAATACAATGTCAAAATCGACGGCAAGGCCTTTCCCGGCTATCCGAAACGGATTCGGGTGCCGGCTGGCAAGCATAAACTGAGCCTGAAAGTGTTCTGTCAGGATCGCGTGCCGGCCATCTACGTGAAGGGTAAAAACGTGGTGTCGGACGATACGTGGCTGGTGACGTTTGAAGACAAGGAATGGATCGATGAGACCGGCAAAGCATCCGATCAGTCGGGGACGACCTGGCTGCTGGCGGGGTCCTGGAACTTCGATAATATCAATACGCCGCCGTCGGAATTCCGGCTGGCGACGAAGCCGCAACCGGCTGTGAAAACCACCCGGACGGGCAAGTCGTTTTTCCTCGATTTCGGAAAAGAAACCTTTGGCCAGATTAAACTACATGGCCTGACCGGTAAGGGCAATGTCGATATTTACTACGGAGAGTCGGCCGAAGAAGCCCGCACGACCGCAACCTGCGAGACGCTGGACCATCTGGAAATCAGTCAGCCGGCCAAACGGGACTCGGTGATGGAGCTGACCAAGGCGTTTCGTTACGTGAATGTACAGGTCGACGGCAGTGTATCCATCGACTCGGTGTCGATGTTGTACGAATACCTGCCGGTAGCTGACCGGGGCAGTTTCCGGTGCTCCGATGAAGAAATCAATAAAATTTACGACGTAGCGGCCTATACCCTGCACCTGAACACCCGCGAGTTTTTCATCGACGGCATTAAGCGCGACCGCTGGATCTGGTCGGGCGATGCCAACCAGAGCTACCTGATGAACTACTACCTGATGTTCGATTCGCCGTCGGTCACGCGGACGCTGCTGGCCTTGCGGGGCAAAGATCCGGTCACGAGCCACATCAACACCATCATGGATTACACCCTGTATTGGTTTATCGGCATTTATGACTACTACCAGCACACGGGCGACAAAGCGTTTATCAAGCAGTTTTATCCGCGGATGCAGAGCCTGATGAACTACTGCCTTGGCCGCCGGAACAAAAACGGACTGCTCGAAGGGCTGGCCGGCGACTGGGTGTTTATCGACTGGGCCGAGGGGCTGAGCAAAAAGGGCGAAGTGAGTTTTGAGCAGTTGTTGTTTGCCCGTAGCCTGGAAACAATGGCGCTGTGTGCGCAGATTGCCAACGACGCTCCGAACGCAGCGATGTACAGCAAGCTGGCCGCTGATGTGAAAGCCAAACTGTTTGCCAATTACTGGAATGAGCAGAAACAGGCGCTGGTGCATAGCCGCGTGGATGGCGTGCCGACGGAGAACGTGACCCGCTACGCCAATATGTTCGGTATTTTCTTCAATTACTTTACCGAGGCGCAGAAGCAGGGCGTGAAACAGAACGTGTTGCTAAACAATAACATCCAGAAAATCACGACACCATACATGCGTTTCTACGAACTGGAAGCGCTCTGTGCGATGGGTGAGCAGCCGTATGTACTGAACGAAATGAAAGCCTATTGGGGCGGCATGCTGAAGCTGGGTGCGACGACATTCTGGGAAGAATACAACCCCACCAAAAAAGGGGCAGAACACTATGCGATGTATGGCCGTGAGTTTGGCAAAAGCCTGTGCCATGCGTGGGGCGCCAGCCCGATTTACCTCCTCGGGAAGTATTACCTGGGGGTGAAACCAACCGCACCGGCCTATGCAACCTACCTGATTGAACCGAAATTAGGCGGTTTACAGTGGATGGAGGGCAAAGTCCCGACACCCGATGGGGAAGTAACACTGGCGTGCAGCACCAAAGAAATAGCCGTGACCGGTACCAATGCCGGTACGGGAACGCTGCGGTTCAGCAGCAAAACCAGGCCCGTCTGCCGGCAGGGCGAGGTGCGGGCCACCGGCAACGGACAGTACGAACTGACGGTCGAAAAGGGTAAGCATTACGTAGTGTCGTATCAGTTGTAAGCTCAGTCTGACAAAAAGAGAAACAAATGGGTAACCGGTTTTTCCTGCTGATTGCGGGTTTGTTCAGCGTGTTGACGGCGGTGGCGCAGCCGGTGCAGGTTAGTGGGTTGCGGTGCGAATACCGGAGCAATCCGGCGGGCGTGCAGACGCTGAAGCCCTCGTTGAGCTGGCAACTCAGGAGCGATAGCCGTAATGTGATGCAGACGGCATACCGGATTCTGGTCGCCGATTCGCCGGAAGCCTTACAGGCCGGTAAAGGTACTTGCTGGGACTCGGGCAGGCAACTGTCAGATGCATCGATTCAGGTGCCGTATGACGGGAAACCCCTCGCTGCCACCCAAACGTATTACTGGAAAGTAAAGGTTTGGGATAACCGGCAGCATGAGTCGGCGTGGAGTGCGGTGAGCAGTTGGCAAATGGGTCTGCTGCAGCCGTCGGACTGGAAACAGGCGCGCTGGATTGCGTACGAAAAACTGGCTGACTCGCTGGTCAATCCGTTGCCGACCGACGGCAAAAAAGACATCGTAACGGGCGGAAATGTGCTGCCACTATTCCGTAAAACGGTGACGGTTAGCAAACCGGTCCGGCAGGCGACCCTGTTCATGGCTGGTTTAGGCCATTTCGACCTGCACCTGAACGGCCGCAAAGTGGGCGATCACTTCATGGATGCGGGCTGGACCAAATATGACAAAGAAGCGCAGTACGTTGCCTTTGACCTGACGCGTCAGCTGAAAGCGGGGGAAAATGTGCTGGGGGCCATGCTGGGCAACGGCTTTTATTACGTGCCGCCGGTCAAGGGCCGCTACCGGAAGCTGAAAGTAATGTTCGGTTATCCGAAAATGATCTGCCGGCTGGCCATCACGTATCAGGATGGCACGACAGCCGATGTGGTGAGCGATGGCTCCTGGAAAACGGCCCCGTCGCCTATTACGTTTTCCAGCATTTACGGTGGTGAAGATTATGACGCTAACCTGGAACAGGCTGGCTGGGATCAGGCCGGTTTTTCCGGAACAGGCTGGCGGCCGGTGCTGCTGACCGATGGCCCGCCGTCGCTCATCGCCCAGAGTCAGGAGCCGCTGACGGTGGCCGAAACGTTTGAGCCGAAAGGTAGTCAGATACTGCC
The DNA here is from genome assembly GCF_001870735.1 of Arsenicibacter rosenii. Lineage (GTDB taxonomy): Bacteria > Bacteroidota > Bacteroidia > Cytophagales > Spirosomataceae > Arsenicibacter > Arsenicibacter rosenii. The sequence continues at coordinate 294,249 of NZ_MORL01000006.1, forward strand.
TTCGGGTGATCGGGTGATTGATTTCGGGCAGAATGCGTCGGGCATCGTTGAGGTATCGGTGCGGGGGCATCGCGGCGATACGGTCCGCATCTATCCGGCCGAATTGCTCAAAGCCGATGGGTCGGTCAATCAGAAGGCAAGCGGCAGTCCGTTTATTTTTACCTACGTGCTGAAAGGCGCGGGAGTTGAGACATGGCGTCCGCAGTTTACGTACTACGGGTTCCGGTATGCGCAGGTGCATATGAGTCCCGTCAATCCGGCGAGTCATCCTGAATTGCTTGCTATCAAGAGCTTACACATCCGGAACGCCGCCGCCCGCATCGGTGATTTCTCCAGTTCCAACGACCTCTTCAACCGGACAAACACGCTGATTGATTGGGCCATTAAGAGCAACATGGTCAGTGTGTTTACCGACTGCCCGCACCGCGAAAAACTCGGCTGGCTGGAAGAACTTCACCTTGTCGGGGCGTCGGTACGCTACCAGTACGACATTGCCAGCCTGCTGAAAAAAGCCGTGCACGACATGCGCACCTCGCAGCTTCCCGACGGACTGATTCCGGAAATTGCGCCGGAATACGTCAAATTTGATTGGGGGGGCGGTATTTTCCGTGATTCACCGGAGTGGGGAAGCAGTGCCATTATTGTGCCCTGGTACCTCTATCAATGGTTCGGCGAGAAAAACGAACTGGCCGACAGCTACCCGATGATGCAGCGCTATATTGCTTACCTGAGCACGAAGGCCAATAACCACATCCTGTCGCAGGGACTGGGCGACTGGTACGATCTGGGCCCCAAACCGCCGGGCGTCTCGCAACTGACACCGATGGGCGTGACCGGCACGGCTATCTATTATTACGATCTGACTATTATGGAGCAGATTGCGGCGTTTTTGGGGAAAACGGCCGACGCACGGCGATATAAGGCACTGGCAGACGAGGTGCGCCAGGCGTTTAATAATACGTTTTTTAACAGGGAAACGAAACAATACGCAACCAACAGTCAGACGGCCAATGCCATGGCGCTGTTCATGAAACTAGTTGAGCCGCAGTACGAAGCGGCCGTTGTTGAGAATCTGGTTGCAGACATCCGGAGCCGGAACAACAGCCTGACCGCCGGCGATATCGGCTACCGCTACCTGTTGCGGGCGCTCGAAAATGCAGGCCGGTCGGACGTTATTTATGCGATGAACAACCGGTCGGATGTGCCAGGCTATGGCTATCAGCTGGCGAAAGGAGCCACCGCACTGACGGAATCGTGGCAGGCCCTGCCGACGGTGTCGAACAACCACTTTATGCTGGGCCACCTGATGGAATGGTTTTATGCCGGTCTGGTGGGTATTAAGCAGGACGAAACATCGGTCGCGTTTAAGCAGACTATGATTTATCCGCAGCCGGTGGGTGATGTGACCCGGGCACAGGCGTCTTACGAATCACCGTACGGCCGGATTCAGTGCGCCTGGCAACGCACCGGCACCACCTTTGAGATGACTGTTGTCATTCCGGCCAACACCACCGCCACGGTCTATCTGCCTGCCGACGGCAGCCGTCCGGTGCTGGAGGGTGGGAGGGCCATCAAGCCGGTCAGCCACGCCAATGGCCGCGCGCAGGTCCGGATCGGGTCGGGGACATATCGGTTCCGGACGAGAATTCTGCCATAATTTTTCTCCCCATCGAGAGCATCAATTCCCGGCAAGAAGAAAAAAATACTAATCAGACCGCCCTATGTATGGTAATTTTCTTAAATCGTTTAGTGAAAAGAAAAGCTTCATAAAGTTGTCAGTTTATACTGACTTCCGGGTGAAGCATAGTTTAGAAAGGCTTTTTCCCGATTATTTTTTTTATGACTTCCTTAGCAAGTGTGCGTAAGGTGAACTGACGGCTAACGGCATACTTGAAGTTACCGGTGTTAATTGTTTCAATCGGTTTCCCCTTGTCACTGTGCTGGACGATCTGCCTGGTTTTGATGTTCACTACGTGCCGTAGATTAAGGTTGTTGGCGAACATGTCTGACAATCGCGGGGAGTAATACATACATCCTTCAAAAAAATAGTGTGTAACCTGTGACCATCGGGTAGCTTCCGGATTTAAGATAGGGGCTCCGCCGTGAATTAAATTAGATGACCAGATCAGTACATCTCCTTTGTTGAGATGAATTTGCTGGGGAGCATAATGGCCCGAATCCATAAAGGCTTCCATAAAGTCTTCGTACTCATGGTATTCCGCATAGTCTTTCTGGGCTTCAATACCAATATTATAGTAATTGAACTCTTCGTTGCGATGCGATTTAGGGTAGTAGAAGAGAGGACCGTTATTCGCATTTGTATCTTCCATCGCCACCCACACACCACACATGAACCGTGCTGGTACACAACTGAAATGAATTGTATCTGAATGAGCCCTTTGCTGGGTGCCAAATTTAAAGTTTAACGTCTGGAATGGGATAGGCTCCCGTTCATACAAAAAGCGTAATACATCGAATATCGCATCTGCACTCGCTATGGCACGAACGCTTTCATATTTTTTCCATAAATCCTGATGTCGTGAAGGTTCCTCGCCCAACCGGTCAGGATATTCGTGCTTTATGTCTTGAATAGTCTGGTCAATGAGCTTACTGTCAATCATCCCCGGAAGCACTATATAGCCTTCATTATGAAAATCAAAGGCCATTTTCTGTTGTTGCAGATCCAGTGTTTTTTGGCTTATCAGGTTTTCAAAGAATGGTGATTCAACCCATGGTAAATTCATTCGCTGCGCGATGGCTGTCTTATTCATAAATATAGTTTTTAAACGACTTGATGTAAAATGACTGATTCAATTCCGGATAACAGGCTAATTTAAATGAACAGATGATTGTAATAAAGAATTTTCTATTGAATGCATCAGGAATTATAATTACTTAAATATATGAACAATTTTTTGTGTTTATTGGCATCCGGTCAGGCGGGGCTAAAAAAAACAATGCCTGTTTTTGGGTAGTAACTGTGACTGAGCAGACCTGTTTGTTGTAGAGGGGCCATAAGCTTCCGGAAGGATGACGCCGCTTTTCCGGAAGCCTGAATAGCTTCCCGGGAAGTTAATCGCTCCTCATAATAAGATCCTACAATCAAACGAAAAGATTGTAGACGGGCATGCGCTCATTCGGGGATAGTTTTGTATTCTGAAGGGGTTTTGTCCCTCTTCTACGGCCAGAAATGAAGCGTCTACGTGCAGGGATTATACTCGTTTATCTTACCATGCAGCGATTGGCTGCCCAGCCTGCCCCGATACCGGAGGCCGATATGCAGCGCCTGTATGGGGAAATTAAAACCCCGTACAAATACGGACTCGTGCTGACACCTCCCGATAACAGCCAGAAAATGGATTGCCCGACTGTGTTCCGCAAGGGCCGGAAGTGGTACATGACCTACATTATTTTCGGTGGCCGGGGGTATGAAACATGGCTCGCCAAAAGCAGGGACCTCCTGCACTGGGAAACGCTGGGCCGTTTGATGTCTTTTACCGATTCCACCAACTGGGATGGTAATCAGAAGGCAGGCTACAATGCCCTGATCGATACCAAATGGGGAGGCAGCTATGCCCTCCGGAAGTTTAAAGGCAGATACTGGATGTCGTACTTCGGCGGTTCGGCAAAAGGGTATGAGGCCGGTGACCTCTCCATCGGCATGGCTCACACAACCCGAGATCCGGCAACGATCCACGAATGGCAGCGGCAACCCAAACCGCTTTTTACGGCCAAAGACCCCGACACCCGCTGGTGGGAAAACCGCAAGCTGTTTAAAAGTTCGGTCATCGAAGACAAGGACCGGCTGACGGGCCACCGGTTTGTGATGTATTACAACGCCAACGGCGATTCGGCCGGAAACAACCTTAAAACGCGCTGGTTTGAACGCATCGGTATGGCCGTTTCTGACGACATGGCGACGTGGCAGCGCTTTGAGAAAGAGCCGGTTATGCAGCATCCGGTCGGTATTACGGGCGATGCGGTGTTGCAGAAAATAGGTGATACGTGGGTGATGTTTTATTTCGGCGCCTTCTGGCAGGGCCGCAAAGACGGCTTCGACCGGTTTGCTGCCTCAAAAGACCTGATTCACTGGACCGACTGGACAGGTGAGGACCTCATGAAGCCTTCCGAACCGTATGACAACCTCTATGCCCACAAACCGTATGTTTTGAAACACAAGGGTGTCGTCTATCACTTCTATTGCGCCGTCAACAAAAAGGAGCAACGCGGCATTGCCGTGGCCACTTCGGTTGACATGGGCAAAAGCACCAAAACGTTTGTCGCAAAGTAAGCAATCTCCGGTATGACCCGCCTGAACCCTACACAACCACTGACATACTATTGCCGGTTAATGACTCTGATCGGGCTGTTGTTCAGTATATTACTGCCGGCAATGGCGCAGCAACCGCCCCGGCTGGTGACTGACTTCACCAACGACTGGCGGTTTGCCTCAGGCGATTATCCGGCAGCCAAAGACAAGGCATTTTCAGATGCCGGCTGGCGGACACTGAATCTGCCGCACGACTGGAGCATTGAAGGCCAGTTCAGCGAGCATCACCTGACCACTACCCAGGGCGGGGCTTTACCGACCGGTATTGGCTGGTACCGCAAGACGTTTACGCTGCCCGCTACAGCTACCGGTAAGCGGGTATACGTTGAATTCGACGGCATTTACCGGCACAGCGAGGTGTGGATCAATGGGCATTCGCTCGGAACGCGCGCCAGTGGCTACAGCTCGTTCCGCTACGACGTAACGCCATACCTGACTTCCGGTCCGCAGGTGCTGGCGGTTCGGGTCGACAACTCGGCGCAACCCAATACGCGCTGGTATTCCGGCTCGGGTATCTACCGGAACGTACGGCTGGTGCTGACGTCGGACGTAGCCATCGACCAGTGGGGGACATTTGTGAGCACGCCGGTGGTGTCGGAGAAAAAAGCCACGGTAAAATTGCAGCTGACCTTACGTAAAACCAGCGCCGCGCCGGAGCGGGTGTCGGTCCGGACGCGTTTGCTGAACCCGCAGGGAAAACTTGTGGCCGAACAGGAACAGAAAAACAATTTGCTGAAAGACAGCGTCACAGCCCTGCCGGTACCCGTTCAGCTGATCGTAGCAAGTCCGCTGCTGTGGTCGGTAGAACAGCCGGATCTGTACGCGCTGGTCACGGAGTTGTATACCGAACGGGGGCTTGTGGATCGGGATACGACGCAGTTCGGCATCCGGACCTTCCGGTTTGATGCTGCAACGGGCTTTTCGCTCAATGGCAAACCGACCAAAATTCACGGGGTCTGCCTGCACCATGACCTTGGCGCGTTGGGAGCTGCCGTGAATGTACGGGCCATGCAGCGGCAACTCGAACTGCTGAAGAACATGGGCTGTAATGCCATCCGTACGGCACACAACCTGCCTGCACCGGAGTTCCTGGACCTCTGCGACCGGATGGGCTTTCTGGTGATGGACGAGGCATTTGACATGTGGAAAAAAAAGAAGTCGAAGCGTGATTATGGCCTCGACTGGGATCAGTGGCACAGGATTGACCTCGAAACGATGGTGAAACGCGACCGGAACCATCCGTCCATTATTCTCTGGAGCATTGGTAATGAGATTCGGGAGCAGTTCGATTCGACCGGGATTACGATAGCCCGCGAGCTGGCCGGTATCGTAAAGGCGCTGGACCCAACCCGCCCCGTAACCTCGGCCCTGACGGAAAACGTGCCCGGAAAAAACTTTATTTACCAGTCGGGGGCACTGGATGTACTGGGTTTCAACTATAAGCATACGGCCTACCCTGACTTCCCGAAACTGTTCCCCAATATACCCGTACTGGCCTCAGAAACAGGCTCGTCGTTACAGACGCGGGGCCATTACGACATGCCGTCTGACTCGGTCCGGATGTGGGGCAAACCCAAAGGTGACTTTACGGAAGGTAACCCCGACTGGACTGCCTCGGCTTACGACAACGAGGCGGCTTACTGGGGCTCTACCCACGAACAGACGTGGAAAGTGGTAAAAAAATACCCGCACATCGCGGGGCTGTTTGTCTGGACGGGTTTCGATTACCTCGGCGAGCCGCATCCGTATCCGTGGCCGGCGCGGAGTTCCTATTTCGGCATTCTGGACCTGGCGGGTTTTCCGAAAGATGTGTATTACCTCTACCAAAGTGAATGGACCAACCAACCGGTACTGCACGTGTTTCCGCACTGGAACTGGACCAAAGGCAAACCTGTCGATGTGTGGGCCTATTATAATCAGGCTGATGAGGTGGAGCTTTACCTGAACGAAAAATCGGTGGGTGTGCGCCGCAAAACCGGGGACGATCTGCACGTGATGTGGCGGGTACCGTTTGAGGCCGGTACGCTGAAAGCCGTATCACGGAAAAACGGACAGGTGGTGCAGATACGCGAAATCCGGACGGCCGGAAAGGCGGCTAAAATCGAGCTGCTTGCCGACCGTACCGCCATTTCTGCCGATGGCAAAGACCTGGCCTACATCACCGTCCGCGTGTTGGATGAAGCCGGAAATCTGGTGCCCGATGCGACCCATCTGATCAATTTTGATCTGGCGGGCCCTGCCACCATAGCTGGTGTCGACAATGGCTATCAGGCCAGCCTTGAGCCCTTTAAAGCCAGTTACCGGCGGGCCTATAACGGCCTGTGTCTGGCCATTGTGCAAGCTACTGAAACGTCGGGTACTGTTCGGCTACGGGCTGTTTCCGAAGGCTTACAAAGCGCTGAAATCATAATTGAGACTAAAAAATGAGTTCATTGCCTCGTTTACCACATAGCCACATAAGAGAAAAGGTAAGCTAAACAATTCCGGTTTCTTAGTATGTCCATTCTCACTAAAAGAATACGCTTATTACTCTGTTGCCTGCTGGTTGGACATTCGGTATGGGCCCAGCCGGTACCGAAACCGGATGCGTCCAGACCATGGGTGTTCTGGTACTGGATGCAGGCGGGAGTTTCTAAAGAAGGCATCACGGCCGATCTGGAGGCCATGCAACAGGCCGGTATCGGGGGCGCTTACCTGATGCCGATCAAAGGGGCGACGAACCCGCCAACCTTTTCGCCGGCCACGGAGCAACTCAGCCCGCGCTGGTGGGAGATGGTCCGCCACAGCATGCGCGAGGCTAAACGGCTGGGGCTGCACATGGGCATGCACGTGAGTGATGGCTTTGCGTTGGCCGGCGGGCCCTGGATCACCCCCGAATTGTCGATGCAGAAGGTTGTGTATAGCACCACAACGGTACAGGGGGGACAGGGTGTAACGCTCAGACTGCCACAGCCAACAACCATTGAAGGCTATTACCGCGATATTGCCGTTTATGCGTATCCTAACCGGCAGGATAAAACGCCCGCGCCGGTAGTGACCTCAAACAAGGCGGGCGTGTCGCCGCAGTTTCTGGTCAATCCTGCCAATAAGGAAGCGTTCCGGAGCGACACGACCTGCTGGATTCAGTTTGCCTATGACCGTCCGTTTACCTGCCGGTCGGTGCTGATCCGGACGGGCGGCAACAACTACCAGGCCCACCGCCTGAAGATCGAGGTGAGCGATGATGGCAAAACATTCCGGTCTGTAGGTCGCCTGACGCCGCCACGGCATGGCTGGCAGGATACGGATGCCGACCTGACCCACGCCATAACTCCGGTCACCGCCCGGTTTTTCCGGTTCACCTACGACAAAGCCGGTTCGGAGCCGGGGGCTGAGGACCTGGATGCCGCCAAATGGAAGCCCGGCTTCAAGCTGATTGGCCTGATTCCGTCGGCAGAAGCGCGGATAGACCAGTTCGAAGGGAAATCGGCAGCCGTCTGGCGGGTGAGCGAGCGCAGTACGAGCCGTCAGATTCCGGTGGCAGATTGCGTACCGCCCGGGCGACTGCTGAACCTGACGAAGTACATGGATGCCACCGGACAACTGACCTGGCAGGCACCGGCAGGGGCATGGACAATCCTGCGCATGGGCCACACCTCGACCGGCCATACGAATGCGACCGGCGGGGCCGCGAAGGGGCTGGAGTGTGATAAATTCAATCCGGACGCCATCCGGTTGCAGTTTGACCGCTGGTACGGTGAAGCCCTGCGGCAGCTCGGCCCCGACCGCGATGCACTGACGACCTTCCATGTCGATAGCTGGGAGTGCGGGAGTCAGAACTGGTCGGCAGGCTTTGCGGAAGCCTTCCGGAAGCGGTGGGGCTATGACCTCCTGCCGTGGTTGCCGGTGATGGCGGGCGTTCCCGTTGGCAGTGCCGAAGCGTCGGAGCAGGTGCTGTACGATGTCCGGTGCACGGTGGCGGAGCTGACTGTGGATGTATTTTACAAAACCCTCGCGGGGCTGGCGAAGGCGCAGGGCGTAGCATTCACGGCCGAAAGCGTAGCCCCGACCATGGTCAGCGACGGGCTGTCGCACTACCGCATGGTGGATATTCCGATGGGCGAGTTCTGGCTCAACAGCCCGACCCACGATAAACCGAATGACATGCTGGATGCCGTGTCGGCGGCCCACATTTACGGTAAAAATATCGTACAGGCCGAGGGATTTACCACCGTCCGGATGGACTGGAGCGAGCACCCCGGTATGCTGAAAACGGTGCAGGATCGTAACTATGCCCTCGGGATCAATAAACTGGTGTATCATGTGTTTACCCATAACCCGTGGCTGGACCGGAAACCGGGCATGACCCTTGATGGTGTCGGCCTGTATTTTCAGCGCGATCAAACGTGGTGGAAACCGGGCAAGGCGTGGGTCGATTACGCGCAGCGGTGCCAGGCGCTTTTGCAGCGTGGCCGGCCGGTGGCGGATGTCGCCGTGTTTACGGGCGATGATGTGCCGTCCCGGTCTGTTTTGCCGGATCGGTTGGTTAGCACCCTGCCCGGTGTTTTCGGCCCTGATGTAGTAGCGGCCGAACAGCGCCGGCTGGCTAATGTGGGAGAACCCATGCGTCAGAAACCGGCCGGTGTGTCGCATTCGGCTAATATGGCTGATCCCGAAAACTGGGTTGATCCCCTGCGCGGCTATGCTTATGACTCGTTCGGGCCGGATGCCCTGCATACGCTGGCGTCGGTGACGGGCAATGCCGTGCAGTTTGCCAACGGGACCGCTTACCGGCTGCTGATTCTGCCGCGCAGGAATCCGTTGCAGATCAACAACCGGTATATGACCCCCGAAACGGCAACGAAACTGCTGGCGCTGGTGGAGGCCGGGGCTACGATACTGGTCGGGGAAGCACCGGCGCTGGTGGCCGGTAAAAGTGCTCCGGAGGCAGTCCGGAAACTGGCGGACCGGCTCTGGAGCGGACCCTTCTCGACGATTCGCGACGGGGCGGCAGAAATCCGGGTGAAAACAGTCGGGCGAGGCCGTGTGGTGCAGACTCCGTTTATGCCCGAAACATTTGCCGGACTGGGTATTGCGCCGGATATACAGTTTAAGGATGACAAGGGGGCCTATGCCCGGCATCTCGCCTGGACACACCGCGTCGATGGCCCGACAGATATTTACTTTCTGGCGAATCAGGAGGAGCGGGCCCGTGACGTGCGGGTGTCGTTTCGGGTGACCGGCAAACAACCGGAGTTCTACGATGCCGTGACCGATACCTGGCAAATGGCCGGTGAGTGGAAAACCGTCAATGGGCGTACCGAGCTGACGCTCCGTCTGGAACCAAATGCCTCTGTATTCGTAGTGTTTACCAAACCGGTTACTGCACAGTACCGGAACGGCCGGAATCGGACTGACTACAAACCGGTGATGACACTGACCGGCAGCTGGCAGGTCGCTTTTGACGCCACTTTGGGCGGTCCATCTATACCACAAACCTTTACGGCGCTGACGGACTGGAGCCAGCATCCGGACAGCAGCATCCGGTACTACTCCGGTACCGCCACATACACCCAAGCGTTTGATTGGTCTGGTGAAGCCCAAAAACCTGTCTGGCTGGATTTAGGGCGGGTGGACAACCTCGCCGATGTGACGTTGAACGGGCAGCCGTGCGACGTTGTCTGGACGTTTCCGTACCGTGTTGAGGTCAGTAAGTACCTGAAACCCGGTAAAAATACCCTGACCATTGCCGTCACCAATACCTGGGCTAACCGGCTGATTGGTGACAGTCACCTGCTTGCCCCGTTGCGGATCACGAACACCACGGCCCCATTCCGGCTAGGCGGCAAACCACTCCTGCCCGCCGGTTTATCAGGGCCCGTCCGGTTGCTGGTGGGGGAAGAGTAGGGCATAGGGTTCGGGGCATAGAAGCATAGTGGTGGCACGACTCACAGTCGTGCCACCACTGTTTTGGGCCGCACCGGGTAACGGTTTTTTCGTCCCGTCAGGGACCCAACAGCGCAGCGTCGGTAGCAACCGTATGGGGGATATTCCGTTCGTGCCGTAGGTATGAAACCGGCTATGGTTTGTTACGCTCCTACGGAGCTGTTGATTTTGGTTGGTCGTTTGTGTTTTCTACCGACATCTACCGACGCTGCGCTGTTACGCTCCTACGGAGCTTGGTTGGTCGTTCGGGGTTTCTACCGACATCTACCGACGCTGCGCTGTTACGCTCCTACGGAGCTTGGTTGGTCGTTTGTGTTTTCTGCCGACATCTACCGACGCTGCGCTGTTACGCTCCTACGGAGCTTGGTTGGTCGTTCGGGGTTTCTACCGACATCTACCGACGCTGCGCTGTTACGCTCCTACGGAGCTTGGTTGGTCGTTTGTGTTTTCTGCCGACATCTACCGACGCTGCGCTGTTACGCTCCTACGGAGCTTGGTTGGTCGTTCGGGGTTTCTACCGACATCTACCGACGCTGCGCTGTTACGCTCCTACGGAGCTTGGTTGGTCGTTTGTGTTTTCTGCCGACATCTACCGACGCTGCGCTGTTACGCTCCTACGGAGCTTGGTTGGTCGTTCGGGGTTTCTACCGACATCTACCGACGCTGCGCTGTTGCGCTCCTACGGAGCTTGGTTGGTCGTTCGTGTTTTCTGCCGACATCTACCGACGCTGCGCTGTTACGCTCCTACGGAGCTTGGTTGGTCGTTCGGGGTTTCTACCGACATCTACCGACGCTGCGCTGTTGCGCTCCTACGGAGCTTGGTTGGTCGTTCGGGGTTTCTACCGACATCTACCGACGCTGCGCTGTTACGCTCCTACGGAGCTTAGTTTGGGCCTCTGCGTTTTTTGGTCCCGTCAGGGACCCAACAGCGCAGCGTCGGTAGCAACCGCATGGGGAATATTCCCGTTCGTGCCGTAGGTACGAGACCAGCTATAGTTTGTTGCGCTCCTACGGAGCTTGGTTTGGGCCTCTGCGTTTTTTCGTCCCGTTAGGGACCCAACAGCGCAGCGTCGGTAGCAACCGCATGGGGAATATTCCCGTTCGTGCCGTAGGTACGAAACCGGCTATAGGGTGTGTCCTTACCGCTTCATGATGCTGATGGCGCAGCCGCCGCCTTTGGCTAGCTTGAGGGTGAGTGTTGTCTGGTTGGTGACCGGCATTTTCTCCACTACATAAGCCGCCGGATTGGTCTTCCAGTCGGCGTTGTCAGCGTCGCGGTAAATCGTGGCGTCGTAGGCCTGACCCGGCTCCAGAAAGCTGAGCGCTACCGTGTGCGTCCGGCTGTTTTCGTCGGTGACGGCGCCGATAAACCAGTTGGGTTTGCCTTTGGCTTTCCGCGCAATCGTGACATAATCGCCCGGCTCGGCGGCCAGAATACGGGTATCGTCCCAGTCAACCGGTACATCACGGATAAACTGCAGCGCATCCAGGTGTGGTTCGTAGTTTTCGGGCAGATCGCCGGCCATTTGCAGCGGACTGTACATCGTTACATAATCGGCCAGCTGCTTGGCGAGGGTTGTCCGGATTTCCTGTTTACGCGTCGGCTCAAACTGGTTAAGCTTGAACCGGAAAAAGCCCGGAGTGTAATCCATCGGCCCGCCCATCAGGCGCGTAAACGGCAGTATCGTTTCGTGCTCCGGCACCAGCCCGAGGGTAGGCGCGTTGTTGAACTCATTTCCACGGGCCGCTTCACTGGCCAGCCAGTTGGGGTAGGTCCGGTGCAGACCGGTTGGCCGCGCTGATTCGTGGCTGGAAACCATCAGTTTATACTCCGCCGTTTTGGCCGCTACCCACTGGTAATGATTCACCATCCATTGCCCGTCGTGGTGTTCGCCGCGCGGAATGATGCGGCCCACGTACCCCGTTTTGACTGTATTGATGCCTTTGTCAACCATGTACTGATAGGCCCGGTCCATGCGTCGTTCGTAGTTGGTGACCGATCCCGACGTTTCGTGGTGCATAATCAGCCGAACCCCCTGCCGCTGCGCATAGGCCGTCAGTTCATCCATGTTGTAATCATCGTACGGTGAAACAAAGTCGAAGACGTTCTCTTTCCAGTTGCCGAACCAGTCTTCCCAGCCCTGGTTCCAGCCTTCGACCAGTACGCCGTCGAAGCCGTTTTTCGCGGCAAAATCAATGTATTTTTTTACGTTCTGCGTGTTGGCAGCATGTTTGCCGCCGGCTTTTTCCCAGGTTCCCTTGCCGGTATGCATCTCCCACCAGACACCGATAAATTTCTGGGGCTTAATCCAGGAAACATCGCTGAACGCGGGTGGGGCATTCAGGTTCAGAATCAGTTTTGAGGCCAGCAGGTCGGCCGCCTTGTCGCTGATGACCAGGGTCCGCCACGGCGTTTGGGCGGGTGTCTGTAAATACGCCTTATTTCCGATTACATCCGGCACCAGCGTCGATTGCAAACGGAAGTTTGTCTTGTCGACCTTGAGCTGCATCACCGGATAATTCAGCAGGGCCGCTTCGTGGAGGCTGATCCAGACACCCTGCGCCGTTTTCATCAGTAACGGCGTCTGGATAACATCCGGCCCCGCCAGCGATTGTAAGGCAATGTCTTTCTCTTTCCGTGCTGCCGCCAGCGCGTCAATCCGGCTGATCGGTGTGGTGTTATACAGGTATTCGTTCGTGTCGTAATCGCCCGGAATCCAGAAGGTTTTATGGTCGCCGGTAAGGGCGAACTGCGTCAGTTCGTCGGCCACCACAAAGTGGCTCAGGTTGGTTTGTTTCGGGAATTCATACCGGAAACCAAGTCCGTCGTTGAACAGGCGGAACCGTACCAGCATGTCCACCGGTGTGGCTGTCTGCGACCGGACCGTAACGGCCAGCTCGTGGTGATGGTCCCTGATCTGACTGACTTCGCCCCAGACGGGTTGCCAGGTCTCATCGTGGCGGGATGAATCGATGCTGACGATTGAAAACCGCGACAGTGTCATAGCCGGCTTGCTGAATGTAAATCCGAGCGTTGACGGCTGAATGACGGGTTTGTTTTTGTACGTAAGCTGGTACGTGAGCTGACCTTGCGCAGTAGTGGCTACTGTGAGGCGGAAGGCACGGTCGGGCGACGAGATGGCGGTTGTGCGTTGCGCGTGGCTCTGCCTGCTGACGAGCAGCAGGCAGGCCATCCATAAGATTCGTTTCATCGATAAGATAGGTTAAGAGAACCGGCTGAAAGATAAGGTTTTTGCGGGGAATGGGGAATACGTCATAAACTCTTTCCTTTTTGACTACCGGTTGCACATCCGCAGACGTTACCTTTGCGCTATGAAGCCGGTGTTCTGCCTCCTTATGGGTCTTTATCTGTTAACACTCTCGGTGCTGCCCTGCGCCGACGGGGCGTTGCATGTAAAGGTGAACACGGGCTTGCCCACACAGATTATGCCCGACGGGCATGATCATGACCAGCATCAGGCATCCGGCGATCTTTGCTCGCCACTGTGTACCTGTGCGTGCTGCGGAACCGTAATCAGCCCGTTGGTTCCGTTCGCCTTCTCATTTACACCACCCGTTTTACCCCTAAATAAAGTCCCCGAACTACGTGGGATATTCTTTTCCGAAGTTGCCTTATCCCTCTGGCAACCACCCAAAATCAGCTAAGACAGGATTAGTGTGCCCATACAAATCCGTAATCTGACCGGTTACGGCCAAAACGGGCTTGTGTCTCAGTCTTTATCTTAGCCCATTCCTATCATGCTGGATGCTATCATCCGCTATTCCATTCAGAATAAGCTCATCATCGGGGTTTTTACCCTGGCGCTGGTCATCTGGGGAAGTTATTCGCTTTCCCGGCTGCCGATTGACGCTCTGCCTGATATTACCAACAACCAGGTACAGGTAATCACCCAAAGTCCGGCCCTTTCGGCACTCGACGTCGAACGGCTGATTAGTTTTCCCGTTGAACAGGCCATGGCTACCTTGCCTGATCTGGTCGAAGTACGGTCGATCTCCCGGTTCGGGCTGTCGGTCGTAACCATCGTTTTTGACGATGACGTTGACGGTTATTTTGCTCGGCAGCAGGTTTTTGAACGCGTACAGCAGGTCCGTTCGCAGATTCCGGAACATGCCGGAGCCCCTGAGTTGTCGCCCGTGACGACCGGGCTCGGCGAAATTTACCAGTACGTCCTGCGGGCGAAACCCGGCTTTGAAAAGCAGTATTCGCCCATGGAACTCCGCACCATTCAGGACTGGATTGTGCGCCGGCAACTGCTGGGAACAAAGGGGGTAGCCGATGTCAGCAGCTTTGGCGGCTTGCTGAAACAGTACGAAGTAGCCGTTGACCCACAGCGGCTTCGTTCGGCCGGCGTAACCATGGATGAACTGTTTACGGCCTTGTCAAAAAATAACCAGAATGCGGGCGGGGCTTATATCGACCGGCGGCCGAATGCGTATTTTATCCGGTCGGAAGGGTTAATTAACTCCCTGGACGATATTGGCAAAATTGTCGTGAAACGAACGCCCGGCGGTATGCCGGTGAAAGTCCGTGATGTTGCGCAGGTACAGCTGGGTAATGCCATCCGCTATGGAGCAATGACGCGAAATGGCGACGGAGAGGTGGTCGGTGCCATTGTGATGATGCTCAAAGGCGAAAACTCGTCGGAGGTAATCGGCAACGTCAAGACCCGCATTGCCCAGATCCGTAAATCGCTGCCCGAAGGCGTTGAGATTCATGCGTTTCTCGACCGTACAAAACTGGTAAACCGGGCCATTGGTACCGTAGAGCGGAACCTCATCGAAGGGGCTTTGATTGTGGTCTTTGTCCTGGTCCTGATGCTGGGCAACTGGCGGGCGGGGCTGATCGTGGCCTCCGTTATTCCGCTGGCGATGCTGTTTGCGGTTTCGCTGATGAATGTCTTTGGCGTATCCGGCAATCTCATGAGCCTGGGTGCCATCGACTTCGGCCTGATCGTCGATGGTGCCGTCATCATCGTCGAAGCCACGCTACATCATCTGAAAGACCGGGCCGTCGTACGGCGAAACAGCGAGAGACCGGACCGTCGTACGGAGAAAGAGCGCGTAGGGCAAGGGACAGTCCGGAATCACTCATTCACTCATTCGCTCAATCACTCATTGACCTCTTCTGAGATGGACGAAGACGTCTATCAGGCGGCGAGCCGGATACGGTCGTCGGCGGCCTTTGGTGAGATCATCATTCTGATTGTGTATCTGCCGTTGCTGGCGCTCGTGGGTATTGAGGGAAAAATGTTCCGGCCAATGGCGCAGACGGTGGTCTTTGCGATCTTCGGTGCTTTTGTGCTGTCGCTGACCTATGTGCCCATGGTCTCGTCGCTGGTGTTAAGCAAAAAGCTGTACCCGGCGGATAAAAAGACGATTTCAGACCGGATCATGGCGTTTTTCCATCGACTCTATGATCCGGTTATCCGCTGGACACTGGCCCATAAACGGTGGGTTGCCTGCATGGCCATTACGTTGTTTACCGGCGCGCTGTTACTGTTTGCGCAGCTAGGAGGAGAGTTTATCCCGCAGTTAGATGAGGGCGATTTCGCCGTCGAAACGCGGGTGATGACGGGTTCGTCGCTGGCACAGTCGAGTGATGCGGCACTAAAAGCGGGCCGTATACTGACCGGAAATTTCCCCGAAGTAATTGAGACCATCGGAAAAACCGGCGCGGGCGAAATCCCGACCGATCCCATGCCGATTGAAGCCACCGATCTGATGGTGATACTGAAGGACCGCAGTGAGTGGACCTCGGCCGGTAGCCGCGAAGAGCTGATGGAAAAAATGGAAGCCAGCCTGAAACAGGTATCAGGCGTTAGTTTTGGTTTTCTGCAACCCATTCAGATGCGGTTCAGCGAGCTGATTTCGGGGGTAAAACAGGATGTTGCCGTGAAACTCTACGGCGAAGACCTCAACGTGCTGGCCGACTATGCCGCCCGCATCGGCCGGATTGCCGGTACGGTTGATGGGGCGGTTGATCTTTACGTTGAACAGGTATCCGGCCTGCCGCAGATTGTCGTGACCTTCGACCGGGAGGCACTGGCCCGTTTCGACCTGTCGATTGAAGACGCTAACCGCTATTTACAGGCGGCCTTTGCGGGTGCGTCGGCGGGACAGGTGTATGAGGGCGAACGCCGGTTTGAGTTGGTCGTGCGGTTGCAGGAACAGAGCCGTCAGCGACTCGATGATGTGCAGAACCTGCTGATTACAACGGCTGATGGTCAGGCCATTCCGTTGAGTCAGATTGCGAAGGTATCGTTTCAGAACAGCGTCAATCAGGTGCAGCGCGACGATGCCAAACGCAGAATTACGGTAGCCTTTAATGTGCGGGGGCGTGATGTCGAAAGTGTCGTAAACGACCTGCAGGCGAAAATGGCCGGTCAGCTGATGTTACCTGCCGGGTATTACGTTACCTACGGAGGGCAGTTTCAGAATTTACAGGAAGCCAAAGACCGGTTGAGCATAGCCGTGCCGGTAGCGCTCGGGCTGATCTTTCTGCTCTTGTTTCTGACGTTCCGGTCGGTGCGGCAAAGCCTGCTGATTTTTACGTCGATTCCGCTGGCAGCCATCGGTGGAATCGTGGCGTTATGGGTGCGCGGTATGCCGTTCAGTATCTCGGCGGGTGTGGGCTTTATTGCCCTGTTCGGGGTCGCTGTGCTGAATGGTATTGTGCTGATGGGGGAATTCAACTACCTGAAAGCCAATACGGATCTGCCGCTTACAGACCGCATCCTGCAAGGGACCGCCAATCGCTTACGCCCCGTTCTGATGACTGCGCTCGTGGCCTCACTGGGTTTCCTGCCCATGGCATTGGCCACCACCGCCGGTGCCGAGGTACAACGCCCGCTGGCGACCGTCGTCATTGGCGGGTTAATCTCGGCTACCCTGCTGACCTTGCTGGTCTTACCCTGCCTGTACTGGTGGGAACAGTCAAACGCAAAACACAAATCTGCCATTTCTGAAGAGACCGTACAATCATGAGAATTATCACTAACTTGATGGTAATCGGGCTGTTTTTGGGTACAGCCTGTCAGACCGATAAGTCGCCGGAAAACGGCGGAAAACAGGTTGCTGAAGAAGCGGCTGAACATAACCATGCCCCCACGGAGCTGGTTGCCCTGACCGACGATCAGCTGCGGATCGGCGGGGTTGAGGTGGGCGCGGTCAGTTACCGGAATCTGGGGCAATCATTGCAGGTGAATGGCCGTTTGGCCGTCCCGGCACAAAGTCAGGTCAACATATCGGCATTGCAGGGCGGCTTTGTCCGGAGTGTCCCGCTGCTGCCCGGTCAGCCCGTACGGAAAGGGCAGGTGCTGGCGCGGATTGAGAATCCGGATCTGATTCAGCTACAGCAGGAGTACGCCGAAAATCACAGCCGCCTGACTTATCTGGAAGCTGAATATGCCCGGCAGCAGGAGCTGAGCCGCGAAAATGTCAGCGCCGTGAAGGTACTACAGCAGACACGGGCCGATTTGCAGGCAACACGGGCGCGGGTAACCGGCCTGGGCCAGCGGATGCAACTGGCTGGTCTGTCGGCGCAGCAGGTTTTGCAGGGCAGATTCAGTACGGCCTATACGGTGGTTGCGCCGGTCTCGGGGGCAGTTACCTCGGTTTTAGTGACGGCCGGCCAACATGTACAGCCCGCAGATGTTATAGCCACGGTGATGAGTACGCAGGGGATTTATGCCGCGCTGACGGTATTCGAAAAGGATTTGCCCGCTTTGCATGAAGGGCAGCGCATTCGTATACAACTGGCGAGCGAAGCCGGCAAGGAGCGCACCGGCCGTATTACCTACATCAATCCGGTGCTGGACGATCATCGGGCTGCCGGCATTGTGGCCCGGCTTGATCAGCACGATGGCCGGCTGGTCCCCAACGCGTTTCTGAAGGCGACCCTTGACCTGGGGGCTAGCCGGGTAACGGCCTTACCCGAAGAGGCCATTGTTTCGCTGGAAGGGAAGGAGTACATCTTTGTCGTGACTGACGAAAAAATGCCCGAAGAAGATGACCATGAGCACGAAACCTCTGCCGGAAAGACCGAAGCGCACGACGACCACGACGCTCATGAAGAGCCCCGGCAGACGTTCCGGCGGGTGGCTGTTCGCCGGGGCGTAACCGAAAATGGCTATTCACAGGTCATTCTGCCCAAAACGGTCGATGTCCGCAAAAGTAAAGTTGTCGTCAAGGGAGCCTATACGCTCTTATCAACGCTTAAAGCCGCCAGCGGGGAAGAAGAAGGCCATGCACATTAGCGATGCATGATCAGCAAAGATGTACTAAGGGGTTGATCTTAAGGAATGATATCCCTGACGGCAAGTTCCGGAATAGATAGCTGAGCGATTGATACTGTTTCGGTTAAGCTAAGAAAACGACGATGCTGGTAAGTCGCTTCTGTCGGTGTCTGATATACTTCCAGTTGATTTTCAGCTAAGTTAACTATCCAGACCTCAGGAATGTCTGCCTGCGCGTATAGCGGAAGCTTTGTCGTTCGGTCGTAGGTCAGGGTGGTTTCAGAGACCTCAATCAGTAAGAGCACATCATTGGCAGTAGGGTGTGCGTTGGCGTAGAAATCGGAGCGGGGCCGGAGTAGCATAATGTCGGGTTCCGGCTCTGAGTAACGGTTCAGCCGGATTGGGTTCTGGACACTGATAATAGCTTTTTGTCCAATAAACTGCCCTAATAAATAGGTTAGTTTGTTAACACAGGCAGCATGTCTTACGCCGATTGGACTCATGTTAATCAGTTCACCTTTAATTAACTCAACCCTGTCATTTTCCGACAAAATACCCGTTTCTGCCATGCGATGATAAGCATCAACTGTAAATAACCAACGTTTCGTTTCTGCCACCATAATGCTTTTGTTTTCGACCTTAACAAAGATAAGAAATTCTGTTAAAGAGAGCCGTCGGTGTACGGCCTCCATAAGTAACACAAACGAACTATGAAAAACGGACAAACAGATAAGCTGTCAGCCACCCCGCCGGCTACTAATCAACATGAACACGATCACGACCATGGCGGCATGTTTGGTCCGAATACCGAACTGATCTTTGCCGGTTTATGTGCGCTCAGTCTCGCGATTGGCTTTGGGGTCTCGTTTGCCGGTGGTATACCGGCCTGGGTCAGCCTGACGTTGTATGGGCTGGCGTACTTTTTTGGCGGCTTTTTTACGGCCAAAGAAGCGATCGAAACCATCCGGCAGGGCAAGTTCGAGATTGATTTTCTGATGCTGGTGGCCGCAGGCGGAGCCGGGGCGCTGGGCGAATGGGCCGAGGGAGCTTTATTGCTGGCTTTGTTCAGCATCGGGCATGCCCTTGAACATTATGCGATGAACCGGGCTCGTAAGTCGATTACGGCACTGGCCGGTCTGAGCGCCAAAACTGCGGTCGTCCGCCGGAATGGAACCACTACCGAAGTTGATGTCAGTGCGTTACAGGTAGGTGATGTCATTATCGTAAAGCCCAATAGCAAGATTGCTGCCGACGGGGTTGTGATTAAAGGAACAAGTTCGGTGAATCAGGCCCCGATCACGGGTGAGAGTGTTCCCGTCGATAAACAGCCGGTGGCTGATGGGAGTAAAGACCTGGCAAAGGCTAAACCCGAAAACCGCGTTTTTGCCGGAACGATCAACGGAACAGCGGTACTTGACGTCAGCGTGACCAAAGCCGCCGGTGACTCTACGCTGGCAAGGCTGATTAAACTGGTGAATGAAGCGGAGTCGCAGCAATCACCGACACAGCAATTTACCGACCGCTTCGAAAAATGGTTTGTACCGGCGGTGCTCATCCTGGTTGTGGCCTTGTGTTTCGCCTTTCTGGTGATTGACGAACCTTTTTCGGCCAGCTTTTACCGGGCCATGGCCGTGTTGGTAGCAGCCAGTCCGTGTGCGCTGGCCATTGCTACGCCGTCGGCCGTATTAAGCGGCGTTGCCCGTGCAGCACGCGATGGTGTGCTGATCAAAGGAGGCCGTCCGCTGGAAGATCTGGGTGATCTGACGGCCCTGGCCTTCGATAAGACGGGTACGCTGACCATTGGTAAGCCGACCCTGCAGAAAGTGGTAACCCTGTCCGGCGATGAACGGGCCTTGCTGGCCCTGGCTGCGGCCGTTGAAGGGTTGAGCGACCACCCGCTGGCAACGGCCATTGTCAACGGCAGTAAAGAGCGGCTGGGCAATGTGGTATTGCCGGAAGCGGTAAACCTGAAAGCGCTGACCGGCCGGGGGGTGCAGGCCGAAGTCGATAACGAACCCGTTTTTATCGGCAATAAAGCCTTGTTCGATGAACAGAAAACATTGACTGATGAGGTGCGGAAACAGGCCGGTGAGCTGGAGGCCAGCGGCCATACGGTGATGATTGTCCGGAAAGGCAAGGTTTTTTTAGGGATACTCGGTGTCATGGATGCTCCCCGTCCGGAAGCGAAACAGACGCTGGCAGCGCTGAAACAGCTGGGGATTCGCCGGATGGTGATGCTGACGGGTGATAACCAGCAGGTAGCCAATGCCATTGCACAGCAGGTAGGGTTAACCGATGCCTTCGGCGATCTGCTGCCCGAGGAAAAGGTGAAAGCGGTGGATGAACTGCGGCAACAGGAAGGCAAAGTGTCGATGATCGGCGACGGGGTGAACGATGCCCCCGCGATGGCCAAAAGCACGGTTGGTATTGCCATGGGGGCTGCCGGTTCGGATGTGGCGCTGGAAACCGCCGACATTGCGCTGATGGGGGATCTATTAGACAAACTGCCGTTTGCCATTGGCCTGAGCCGGTCGGCACGGCGAATCATCAGACAAAACCTGATTATCAGCCTGGGCATGGTCGTGATCCTGATTCCGTTGACCATCCTCGGCATTGCACGGATAGGTCCGGCGGTTATTGCCCATGAGGGCTCAACGCTGGTCGTGGTGTTCAATGCGCTGCGGTTGCTGGCGTATAAAAAATAACGGATAACCACGAAGGCGGGAAGAACCGAAGGAGCACTACGTTTTTATCTGTTTTTAAAGACCTTTGTGCTTCTTCTTTTCTTAGCGCCTTTGTGGCAAATACGGCATGAACCCAAACCCCATTGCGATTCAGCGGCTACACAGCCAGCAACTGATACAGTCAGATCATACATCCGTTTCCGGTGTAGTACGCTGGATGGGAGCTATGCAGGCACAGGATTATGACATGGCCAAATGGGGCATTGGTGCCCGGTTGCTGGGCAGTACAGAAGCACAGATCGAAGCCGCCCTGGATCGGGGGGAGATCGTGCGGACCCACATCATGCGGCCGACGTGGCATTTTGTGGCAGCCGATGACATTTACTGGCTGCTCGACCTGACAGCCCCGCATGTCAAACGAGCCCTGGCCGGGTACCTGCGCAAACAGGAACTGGATGAACCTGTTTTACAGAAAAGCGGTGGCCTCATTGAACAGGCGCTCGACGGGCAGCAGTATCTGACGCGGCAGGAAATCATGACGTTGTTGCAGCAGCATGGTATTCCGACCAACGATCTCCGGTCGGCAAACATTATGTTCTGGGCCGAGCTGACCGGACTGGTTTGTAACGGGCCGCGCCGGGGCAAAGCGCATACTTACGGGCTGCTGCGTGAGCGTGTACCGGTGGTCAGGCGGCTGGATCGCGACGAAGCCCTGGCCGAACTGGCCACGCGTTATTTTGCGAGCCACGGACCGGCCTCCCTGCGCGATTTTGTCTGGTGGTCGGGGCTGGGTAGTACCGACGCCCGCAAAGCCATTCAGCTGGCCGGACCGGCACTGGTGTCGCAGACAATACAGGACATTACCTACTGGATGGCCCCCGAAACCGTGGATAAACAGCAGTTAACGGATCAGCATATTCACTTCTTACCGGCGTTTGACGAGTTCATGGTTAGTTATACCGACCGATCGGCGTCGATCAATCCGGTTCATGTCCGGCAGGCGATGACCGGCAATGGTATCTTCTGGCCGATTATTGTCGTTGACGGGCAGGTAATCGGGGTCTGGAAGCGGGCTGTAAAGCCTACGCACCTCCAGCTTGACTGCTCCTTTTTTGCCGGATATCCTGAACCGTTGATCCGTCAGATCCGGGATCAGATTGCGCCCTACGGGGCGTATTGGCAGTTGCCGGTCAGGTTTAAGTAACAGTCTTCCGGGAAGTGCTGCACTTCCCGGAAGGCTGGGGAAGACCAAAACGCCTTTTAAGATAACATCCTACAATCTTCGGGGAAAATAGCATACGCGGTAAGGGTTTATTACCATTAATTTTGGGTTTTATGCTATTTGTATTCCCATGTCTTTCGGAACCCGTTTTTTTCGTCTCTTTGCGCAAGGGTGCGTTTCGGCGCTGGTAATCCTGCCGGCTGGTGCCCAGACTAAAGCGCTGGTCAATTCATCGCAGAGTAAATTTGTCCGGCTGCGGGGCGTTGATATGCAGCAGGTGAACTGGACAACCGGCTTCTGGGCCGACCGTTTCCGCGTTTGCCGTGACTCCATGGTGCCGCAACTCTGGAATACCTACACCAGCCCGACCATCAGCCATTCGTTCCGGAATTTTGAGATAGCGGCCGGTCTGGAAAGCGGTAATTTCAAAGGACCTTCCTTCCACGACGGTGATTTCTACAAAACTCTGGAGTCGATGGCGGGCATGTATGCCCTGACTAAAGACCCGAAAATTGACAAGGAAATGGATCGGGCCATTGCCGTAATCGGCAAAGCGCAGGCCCCCGACGGATATATCTATACCAAAGCCATTATCCAGCAGAAGAAAACGGGCGATACCAAAATGTTCGATGATAAGCTCAGTTTTGAGGCGTATAACTTCGGACACCTGATGACGGCCGCCTGCGTCCATTACCGGGCAACCGGAAAAACGACCCTGCTCGACATTGCCCGGAAAGCCACCGACTTTCTG
Source organism: Arsenicibacter rosenii (assembly GCF_001870735.1). Lineage (GTDB taxonomy): Bacteria > Bacteroidota > Bacteroidia > Cytophagales > Spirosomataceae > Arsenicibacter > Arsenicibacter rosenii. The sequence continues at coordinate 317,416 of NZ_MORL01000006.1, forward strand.
ATTGGTTTTTACAACACGGCGTCGCCGGAGCAGGCGCGGAATGCCATCTGCCCGTCGCACTACATGGGTATCACCGAAATGTACCGGACCACCCGCGACCCGAAATACCTGGCACTCGCCCAAAAACTGATCGATATCCGGGGCCTGACCGACGGCACCGACGATAACTCCGACCGCGTTCCGTTCCGGCAGATGAAAAAGGTAATCGGGCATGCGGTGCGGGCCAACTACCTGTTTGCCGGTGCCGCTGATGTTTTCGCCGAAACAGGCGACAGTACCTTGTTATCAACCCTCGACCTGATGTGGGATGATGTGGTGAATCACAAAATGTACGTGACCGGCGGATGCGGGGCCCTGTACGATGGCGTGTCGCCCGAAGGAACGTCGTATAAACCGGATACCGTGCAGAAAGTACATCAGGCCTATGGCAAGGCCTATCAGCTGCCCAACCATTCGGCCCATAACGAAACCTGCGCCAATATCGGTAGTCTGTTGTGGAATTACCGCATGCTCCAGATTACCGGGCAGGCCCGGTATGCCGATGTGATGGAACTGGCCCTGTATAACAGCATCTTATCGGGTGTAAGCCTGGACGGAACCCGTTATTTCTACACCAATCCGCTGAGTGCTTCCGATAATTATCCGTATCAGCTGCGCTGGACGGGAGGGCGTCAGCCCTACATCCGCTTATCGAACTGCTGCCCGCCGAATACGGTACGCACCATTGCCGAGGTGAGCAATTATGCCTACAGCGTGTCGGATCAGGGCATCTGGCTGAACCTCTACGGGGCCAACACGCTGAATACGGCACTGGCTAACGGCGAATCGCTGAGTTTGCGGCAGGAAACCAGTTATCCGTGGGATGGTCAGATCACGGTGCAGATCGAGAAAGCACCTGCCAGTCCGTTCGGCGTATTTGTCCGGATTCCGGGCTGGTGTAAGGGCGCTTCGGTAAAAGTCAATGGGTCGGTGGTGGCCGGTGCGGTAAAGTCAGGAGAGTATTTTGCCATTCGCCGGAACTGGAAAGCTGGCGATAAAGTTGAGCTCAGCCTGCCGATGCCGGTAGCGCTGCTGGAATCGAATCCGCTGGTCGAAGAAACCCGCAATCAGGTGGCCGTGAAGCGCGGGCCGGTAGTCTACTGCCTTGAATCGGTCGATAACCCCTCGGTTAAGGTAAATCAGCTGGCCTTATCGCTGAAATCGGGATTAAAACCGCAGTCAATGACGATCAATCAGACGCCGGTAATGGCCTTAACGGGCACTGCGAACGTATTGACTAAAACGGACTGGAGTAACCAATTGTACCGTGAAGTAGCTGACAGCGCACCGGCACCGACGCCGGTTCGTCTGATTCCGTATTTCGCGTGGGCGAACCGTGGTAAATCGGAGATGGAAGTCTGGATTCCGCTCATACGTTGATTGCTCCTGCCACCCACAACAAAGAACCCTTATGAATGCAACAAAAGGATTTATTCCGGTAATGCTTACGCCCTTTCACGAAGACGGGGCAATTGACTACAAGGCGCTGACTGCCTTGACCGAATTTTACCTTGAGTCGGGCTCGGCCGGTTTGTTTGCCAACTGCCTGTCGAGTGAGATGTTTGAGCTGACCGAAGCCGAGCGGTTGCAGGTCATCCGCCATGTGCTGTCGGTGTCGGCCGGGCAGGTACCGGTGGTGGCAACGGGTACTTTCGGCGGTCCCATCGCCGGGCAGGCTGAGTTTGTCCGCAAAGTCGCTGATCTGGGTGTTGATGCGGTGATTCTGATTACGGGCTTGCTGGCCGGTGAGCAGGATCCGGATTCCGTTTTTGAAGAAAATGTCTTTCAGTTACTCGACCAGACCGGGCAGGTGCCGGTTGGTTTCTACGAATGTCCGGTGCCGTATAAGCGCCTGATTTCCCCGCGTCAGCTAGGGCAGTTTGTGGATACCGGACGGGTGATTTATCATAAGGATACCTGTCTGGACATCAGTCTGATCCGTGAGAAACTGGCGCTGGCAAAGAACCCGGCGTTTGGCCTGTATGATGCCTACATGGTGCATGCTGTAGAGTCGCTGAAGGCAGGGGCGGCGGGTTTGTCGTGTATTCAGGGTAACTTCTTTCCGGAACTGATTGTCTGGCTGTGCGAACATTACAACCAGGAAGCGCTGGCCGACGAAGTGGAACGGGTGCAGCAGTTTATGATCGACAGCATGGATGTCATTCATGAGGTATATCCGACCGTGTCGAAGTATTTCCTCCAACAGCGCGGATTTGCCTTATCGACCTACACCCGCCGCAAGGTAGGTACGTTTACGCCAGCCATTCAGGCACGTGTCGATCAGTTATTGCTGGATTTCAACGCTCTGAAAGAGACCATCCAGCTCGAACTGGCTATTTAATCTTGTTCAGATATTTCCGTTTATACTCCAACGGGGTCAGGCCGGTAACTTTCTTAAAGTGCCGGTAAAAATTCGAGACGTTATTAAACCCGCACTCGAAGCAAATGACCTCCGTTGGGGTTTTTGTTTCGACCAGTGCCCGGCACGCATGGCTGATCCGGATTTCAATCAGGAAGTCGTAATACGACTTGTTGGTCATGAGCTTGAAATACCGGCAGAACGATGTGACGCTCAGATTGCTGATCGACGAAATTTCTTCGAGCGTAATGTCTTTTTTGTAGTTCGACAGCGTATAGTTACACACCTTATTGAGGCGGATTGTATCTGCTTCGTTGGATTGGTAAAAGACGTGCTGCCCCGTCACGATGGTGCTGTATTCGTCTGTTTCGGCCAGCGTTTTCAGAATCGACAGCAGCAGAATAATGCGGTCGAGGTTGGTTGCCGTCAGTGAGGCGCTCATGAGTGAGGCCAGTTTGTCCCGCGTTTCGCCGGTAATGACCATGCCGCTCTTCGCCTTCTCGAATAATTTCGGAATCAGGTATGCTTCCGGCAGTTTCAGCAGGTCTTCCCCCAGACAGTTGGGCAAAAACTGAATCACAATCACCTCCACGTTCAGGTCGGGATTCCCCTGAAAATACTCGTCGCTACTCCGCCAGGTATGGGGTAGGTTCTCGCCGACCAGTACAATTTCGCCATGCGAAAAGTTGCTGATTTTATCCCCGATAAACCGGACACCTTCTCCTTTCAGAATATAATGCAGCTCTAATTCGGGGTGATAATGCCAGATATTTTTAAAGTGCGGCAGTTCATCGTGTCGCACCGTAAACGAGCTTTCGTGCTTAACGGTTAATTTACGGAATAAGGGTTTCATACTGGCTCAGGGGTAAAATACAGGCTCGATTCTATTATCTTGTGCAAGTGCGTAAAATCAATTCTGACTGCCAAAATTCATACATTTTACCTGAAATATACTCACTTTTAATGCGAATTTATACAAAGACAAAATAGGTCTTTTGTGTAAGACGCTGATTATCAGGTATTATATGTGTAGCTCTCCGTATTCAGATTGTTTCGGAACCCCGAACACATTAAATATGAATCTAAAGGTGCAGAGTAGTACAAATATAATAATCTAATTGGGGGCTATGGTAATTTCGTATAATAAATTGATAAAAACTTGTATTAATCTCGGTTGTAATAAGTTGAAATTTGTACTGTATTGTAGAAAAATAGTGTTTAACGGTGATGAAATCCTGTCTGTTTGCCCTTTTTTGCCTGTTGTCTCTTGCTGTTTCGGCCCAATCGACCGATGCAGCCAAAGAAGCTGCCTACGCAAACGTGTTAGCGTCCCGCTCGGATAAAATTGTAGCCACGCTTGGAATCGGCGACTCCGCAGCCTACAAAGCGGTGAAACAAATCATCGTCGGGCAGTACCGTGCCCTGAATACCATTCATGATACGCACAAAGCCGCCCTGAAAAACACAAAGGAGACATTTCAGGCGGATAAGGAGCAACTGGACACTCATCTGAAGCAGCTGGACGAAACGCTCAGTCAGCAGTTAAGCCAACAGCACACGAACTACCTTAATCAGCTGAGTGCCCGTTTATCGCCGGCCCAGATCGAGCAGGTAAAAGACGGAATGACCTACGGCGTATTGCCTATCACCTACAAAGGCTATCAGGACATGTTGCCGGACCTGACCGATACGCAGAAAAGCCAGATTCTGGCCTGGTTAACGGAAGCACGCGAGCGCGCGATGGATGCTGAGTCGTCGGAGAAAAAGCATGCGTGGTTCGGGAAATATAAAGGCAAGATTAATAACTACCTCTCCGCTGCCGGAATCGACATGAAAAAAGCCGGTCAGGAATGGGAGGCCCGCATCAAGGCATCGGAAGCCGCAAAAAAACACGAATAACAGGCAACCCGCCTTTCTGATTTATTATCAACCAACCTTGTTTCCCTGGAGGAAACATAAAACTGCCGACTACTATGAAGTTTTCTTTACCTGCTCATTTATGCTCAGTCATGAGAGCCAGGATGGCCTGCACGTCGCTCGTACTGTCCCTGTTTGTGGCAGGCGGAGCACATGCTGAGAAAAAGGAACAACCTGCGGCTGCCCTGCGGGTTAAAACCCGGACAAAAGCGGTAGCCGTTTCTGTAACGGGTACGGTCAGAGATGCGCAGGGTGTGCCGGTGCCCGGTGCGAATATCCTCGTAAAGGGTACGAAATCAGGTACGGTCACCGACGCCAAAGGAACGTTTAAACTGGAGGTGCCTAAAGGTGATGAAGTTCTGGTTATCAGTTCGGTAGGCTTCAAAACGAAGGAAGTGCCGCTAGCCGGTCAGGCTGTGCTGAATGTGCAGCTGGACGACGATGTGGCTTCGATTAACGAAGTGGTTGTGGTCGGATACGGTACCCAGAAAAAAATCAGCCTGACCGGTGCCGTGGCCACGGTCGATATGAAGAATATTCAGGACCTGCCGGTCGGTAGTTTGTCGGCCGCGCTGGTTTCGCAGCTGCCGGGTGTCGGGGTGTCGGGTGGCACAAGCCGTCCGGGCGATAATGCCCAGATTACGGTCCGGAACCCGATCATTCTGTCGAAAGACGGTGGTACCCTGCGTCCATTGTATGTGATTGACAACGTGGTCCGGACAGAAGAAGACTTCAACCTCCTCGACGTGTCGGAAGTAGAGGCCATCTCAGTCCTGAAAGATGCGGCGGCAGCGATCTATGGAGCGCGGTCGAACCAGGGTGTCGTCGTCGTGCAGACGAAGCGTGGTAAGGTAGGCGCACCGAAAATCAGCTACAGCGCCTCATACGGTACGTCGGATGCGGCCATGCTGCCGAAAATGATGAACGGCTACCAGCTGGCTACCTACACGAATGACTACAACTTTGCCGGCGGAAAATCCGCTACGGATGCGTCGATCTATACGCAGGACGAGCTGGATTATTTCAAGGCCAACAATACCGACTGGCTGAAAATGGCCTGGAAGCCATCATCCGTAACCCGTCATGCCCTGAACGTAAGCGGTGGTACGGAGCGGGCAACGTACTTTGCCGGTATCTCTTATAACAAACAGGACGCCAACTTCGATAACATCGATGCCAACAAATGGACATTCCGCGCGAGTGCTGATGTGAAGGTAGCAAAAGGGCTGAAAGCCGGTATGACCATTGCCGGAGATTTGTACAACAAAAAAATGTACTTCCTGAAGCAGGGCAGCGAAAACCCTGAAAAGGACATGCAGAGCTTGTTGTATACGGCACAGTTTAAGCCGGCCTATGTGGATGGCCTGCCGGTTCTGACCACAGCGTCAACCGGCTCATCAAACGAAAACTTCCATTTCTTTGAGGTGCAGCGGTCTGGTAACTATACGACCACCCGTAACACGGGGCTGAACGTAAACCTGACACTGGATTATGAAATACCGTTTGTGAAAGGCTTGCGGGCGCGGTTGTTGTACAACAAAACCATGGACAACAGCTTCGGTAAGCAGTATGGTACCAAATACAACGTGTACCAGATGAACATGACCGGCACCAACAAGCACATCTATGGTGGTGGTGTCAAAAGCATTGTGTCGCTCAACAACGGCGACCGCGTCCGGATTAACCCATCCTATACGGATGCTTATCAGTTCAACGGGTATCTGAACTATGACCGCCAGTTTGGCCGTCATACGATCTCGGCCATTGCGTTCTTCGAACAGTCAGAAAACTCATCTGACGGAACGGCCGCTATGATTGAAAGCATCATTGCGGGTGGTCTGGATAACATGGGCTTCGGTACGGGGACAAACACGGTAACCGAAACGCAGTCAGAAGCCGGTACGTTATCGTATGCCGGTCGTCTGAACTACAACTATGCCAATAAATACCTGCTTGAGTTTGCCATCCGCCGCGATGCGTCGACCAACTTTGCACCGGATAAGCGCTGGGGTACCTTCCCGTCGTTGTCGGCCGGCTGGGTTATTTCAGAAGAGCCGTTCTTCCGCAGCCGTGTCCGGTTCATCGACATGCTGAAAATCCGGGCGTCGGTCGGTATGCTGGGTGGAGATGCAACAAAGGCTTATAACTGGCTATCAAGCTACTCGGTAGCACAAACCGGTAAAGGTGCCGTATTCGGCGGTAACCTGGACCGCAGCATTGTGTTCTCTACGAAAAACGCCATGGCCAACCCGGATGCCCGTTGGGATGACAACACAAAATTCAACGTGGGTCTGGATGCGCAGTTGCTGAATAACCGCCTGTCGGTAGGGCTGGATGCCTTCTACGATCACCGTTACAACATGCTGACGGCCTTGTCGTCGTCGGTGCCGCTGGTGATTGGGGCTACCCTGCCATCTGAAAATTTTGCTTCGGTAGATGGGTTCGGTACTGAACTGTCGCTGGGCTGGACCAACCGGATCACCAAAGACTGGTCGTACCGGATCAACGGGTTCCTGTCGTGGAGTGATAACAAGCAGTTGAAAGTTGATGCCGATAAAGGCTTCCTGGGTACATACCGCGATCCGAACGGTCAATCAACGGATCAGGGGGTATTGGGCTACCGGTATGCCGGTATGCTGCGGACCCAGGCTGATCTGGATGCGCTCTTGGCTAAATATCCGAACTATACGATCGAAGGCACGGCCCCTAAACTGGGTATGCTGTATTATCAGGACGTGCGTGGTCTGAAAGTAATTAACCCTGACGGGTCAATTACCTACGGTGCGCCGGACGGCAAAATTACGGAAGAAGACAAAGAGTGGCTGACGAAGAAAAAAGACAATCACTATGGTCTGGGACTGAACTTCTCGACAACGTACAAGCGTCTGAGTTTCTCATTCACCATGGGTGGTTCGTTTGGCGGACAGGCGATGGTAGAGAGCGTAGCCCGCGGCTGGAACACCAGTGCGCAGGTCAATGCGATCACGAATCTGCCTGCCTTCCTGACCGATCACTGGACACCGGAGAACCCGAACGGCATGTATGGCAGCCCATACTATCGCGGTCAGAACCAGCTCGATTCTGACTTCTGGTTCCGGAACTCATTCCAGCTGTCAGTCCGGAATGCAAACCTGTCGTATGATCTGTCGCCGGATCTGGTAAAGCGCCTTGGCCTGACCAACGCCCGGGTATTCCTGGTCGCTACCAACCCGCTGAACCTGTATAACCCGTATGACTACAAAACGTATTCGGGCAGCTTCGATGCGTATCCTGTACTGCGCTCATTCTCTGCCGGTCTGAACATTGGTTTGTAAGGTCACCGTAAAACGTCATTAACTCAGAAACAATGAAAAAGAAATATATCGTTCTGTCTGCGGTGTGTTCCATGCTTGCCTTATCAGGCTGTAAGGATGTACTCGATAAAACAGACCTGGCCTCTGCCGATCCGAATCTGATTTTTAAAGATTCAACGCTGGCCTCTTTAAGCTTAAGCTATATCTACGACCAGAACCTGCCGACGTGGGGGGGCGTTACGATGATCTCCGGCATCGGCGGCAGCAGTTTCACCGATGAGTCATACGGCGAGAGTAAGTACCTCGAAGGGACGCTGACAACGGCCGACGTAACCGACTTCGGAACGGCCCTGAGCCCGTCGAACAGTTATGGTAAAATCCGGACCATCAACTCGTTTATTCAGGATATGAAAAACGGGTCGATTCAGACGGGAGCCCGGAACCGCTTGCTGGCACAGGCTTATTTCTTCCGTGCCTGGCGGTATTTCGAGCTGGTAAAGCTGTATGGCGGTGTGCCGCTGGTACTGACCCCGCTGGATGCGGTTGGGGTTGAGGCCCGTAACGCTGCTTACATCCCGCGTAACCTGACATCTGAAAACTACAAACAGGTGGTTGCCGATCTGGATTCAGCCATCAAATACCTGCCCGGCAAGTGGCCAAACCCGGCAACGGATTGGGGTCGGCTGACCAAAGGTGCAGCGGCGGCGTTTAAAGGCCGTGCGCTCCTGTATGCCGCCAGTCCGCAGTTTAACCCCGGCGATGCAACCGATAGGTGGCAGGCGGCGTATGATGCCAACAAACAGGCCTACGATATTCTGGTCGCAAACGGGGCAGCCCTGCACAGCTCATACGACCAGCTGTGGTTTCAGGAGCAAAACAACCCTGAAGCCGTTATGGTGACGGGCTTTAACACGTCTTCCGGCGACCAGGCAAAGAAAAACAATGGCTATGATAACGCGACACGCCCCCGGTATACGGGTACAGGCGGCGGCTCAAACCAGCCATCCTGGGAAATGGTGAAAGCCTATCCGATGCTGGACGGCAAGAAGCCGGGCGAGTCAACAAAATATACGTATGCTGACCAGCAGTTTTATAAAAACCGCGATCCCCGTTTCGACAAAACAATCGCCTACAACGGCGCTACATGGCCGCTGAACGGAAACGCAAACTTTAAACTGTGGACATACTATGCCGGTGGCAAAACGGTAGAGTCAACAGCGAGCAACACCGGTTTCTATACCCGTAAAGCCATTAACCCGACGGTTGAAGCCAGCCAGGTGCAGTTTTCCGGTACTGACTGGATCGAAATCCGCTTTGCCGAAGTGTTGCTGAACCTGGCCGAATCGGCAACGGGTATCGGGAAGCTCGACGAAGCCTATACGCAGCTGAAAGCTATCCGGAAACGGGCCGGTATCGAAGCCGGTACCGATGGCCTGTATGGGCTGAAAGCCAACATGACGCGCGCTGAAATGTTTGACGCCATCATGTATGAGCGCCAGATTGAGTTCGCCTTTGAAGGCAAACGCTTCTGGGATCTGCGCCGCTGGAAACAGATTGAAACGGTCCTGAACGGCAAGCGCCGTACAGGGGTGACCATCAACCTGAAAACAACCGGTGTACCGGCTGACTTCGCCACAACCCGTGATGGATTAAAACTGGATGATGTGTATGCCAACTACTTTACGATTACCTTCAAGCAGATGGACACGAAATATGCCATCAACTGGAAGCCGGCCTATTATTTCTTCCCGATTCCGTTGCAGGCGATTGATAACAACCCTAAACTGGTGCAGAATGATGTTTGGGGCGGTGCCTTTGACCCATTGAAATAAGTTTGATTCTGGTATATTCATAACGTTAGACCCCTACAGCGCTCGCCGTAGGGGTCTTTTTTATTTGCCTCGTCAGGCTATTATGACGTTATCTGTTTTTGTTTAGTGCAGCGGGGTGTCGCGGGAGTCGGCATAGGCCTTACTGAAATCAATTTTTTTAACCTGTGAAGCCACGTACTGAATGCCCTGGAAAATGTGTTTCATAAACATTGGCTTCTCATAATCTTCTTTGGCGTGGCCCAGAGTGGTGCACCAGGTATAGCCACCGTCGTAGTTGTAGTACCAGACTGATGGGTACAGATGCGTAAAGCTACCACCGAATGCCTTGACCTTTTCCGGCTCATCACCGTTGAGCGAAGTGAGGTCACTGGCCATGATGACGGTCGGGCCGGGATACATTTCTTTGGTAAAATAAAACTCATCTTCTTTCTCCCACGACTGTGGTATTCCCTGCGTTGACGGATGCTTTGTGTCGAGGACTTCAATCCGGATTTTCTGAAATTTCGGATGCCAGGCAAATGTTCCGCCAATCATGCGTTTAAACCACGTCCAGTTCCGTTCGGTACCCATCACGGAGTGAATGCCCACAAAGCCGCCACCCGCTTCGATATACCGCCGGAACGCCAGCCGCTGGGCATCGGTGTCGAAGACATCGTTGTTTGTACTGGGAAAAACCAGCAGGGTATATTGCTTCAGGTTGCTTTCGGTGAACACAGTGGGCTGGTCCGACACATCGACCGCAAACCCGTGTTCAGTGCCCAGTTTCTGAAGCGCCTTAACGGCCGACGGGATATTATCGTGGACATAGCCTTTACCGTTTTTAGTATATACCAGCACCTGTACTTTCTTCCAGTTTACCTGAGCGGAAGCGGACTGAAACAACAGGAGGGCAAAGAGCAGGAGAATGAGACGGATCATGGGAGAAAAGTTGAAAACCACGGAGTAACACTGAGTTTTGCACAGAGTGACACAAAGGGAAAAACTGTGCTACTCCGTGTAAAAACTCTGCGAAACTCCGTGGTTTGATTATGCTTTTAACTGAATTTTCTGCGCATTTTTCTGGGCTTTCAGCGCCAGCTCGGTCGCCAGCAGGCAGTGCTCCTGCGCCATTGCGGTTTCGGTCCGGTTCAGGATGTCATCGACCAGCAACCGGCCAAACGGCAGATCAACGTCTTTACAATCGATATAGCGCGTTTCCTTGTGGTCGGTAATAAACAGGTGATTGCCCCCTTCGCGGCCGCCGATATCGATGTTCTTCCGGATTTCAATAAACCCATCGGTACCAAGGACGGTCAGACGGCCATCGCCCCAGGTTTTAAGCCCGTCCGGGGTAAACCAGTCGACGCGGATGTAGCCCATGCCTCCGTTGCCGCGCAGCATCACATCCCCGAAATCTTCGAAGTTCGGGTACTGCGGGTAGTGCGTATTGCCAACCTGCGACGCGACCACCTCGGCCTGTGTTGAACCGGTAAACATCAGGTACTGGTCGAACTGGTGTGAGCCAATGTCGCAGATAATACCGCCGAAACGCTTCTTGTCGAAAAACCACTCCGGCCGCGTTTTCGGATTCATGCGGTGCGGCCCCAGCCCAATTGTCTGGATTACCTTTCCGATGGCGCCGGCTTTCACCAGTTCTACGGCCTTAACGGTAGCCTTGTTTTCGAGCCGTTCGCTGTACATGATTGAGTAAATGCGCTTTGTCGCTTTCTGCACCTTGCGCACTTCGGCCAGTTGGTCGAGCGTCGTAATGCCCGGTTTATCGACCAGGTAGTCTTTACCGGCTTTCATGACGCGGATGCCCAGCGGCGCGCGCTCGTCGGGAATACCGGCGCTGACGATCAGTTGCAGTGAGGCGTCGTTGAGGACTTCCTCTTCGCTGGCGGCCCGTTTTGCCTTCGGATAGCGTTTGGCAAAGGCGTCGGCCAGATCCGCTTCTTTCGCATAGAACGAAACCAGCTCGCCGCCGCCCCGGATCACGGCCTCCACCTGGCCGTAAATGTGGCCATGGTTCAGCCCGACAGCGGCAAACTTAATACGCCCCGCTTTCGGTGCCGTCAGCAAAGAGGCTTCCGGCCGTTCAACCGTAATTTTCGGAGCACTCAGCGCCTGCTGCGGCAATGCCCCGTACATGGCCAGACTCGCAGCCGTAGCCATTGATTCCTTTATAAATTTCCGACGGTTATCCATTACAGTGATTGAGTGAATAAATGATTGAGTGATTGAATAAAAGGCACAGGCGGGCAGATTCAATCACTCAATCATTTAATCATTTTTTGCTTTTTGCTAAGGTTAACGCCTGCGTAGTTGTGTAGTATTTGGCGAGCATGTTGGGGACTTCCCAGGCAGGAAGTTTGCCTTCTTTCAGATACTGGAGGTATTTCTCCGCTACCCGGCCAAAGTGGGCTTCGTGGCCTTCCTTGTATTTCTCCGGAATGATTACCTCAAAACCTTGTGCATTCTTTTTTACGTCAACACCCGGAAACTCCTTCTGAATGGCGGCGATTGCGGATTTCAGCGAGGCATCGAGGTCTTTGTTGCCGTTGGCCGGTTCGATATACAGCGTTGGCTTGTACTTTTCGGCTGCTCCCTGACGGATAATCAGGTTGGCTTTTGTGCCGCGCATGATCGAATAATGGGTATCGCCGGTACCTTCCGGGGCTTTGTAGGCCCAGATAACGGACACTTTTGCGTGAATTCCCTTGATCTGATAATTGATCTCACCGTTGCAGAATACCTGCAGCACGCTGTCCTTTACGACGTCTTTTTTGAGGTAATCCGGAAAGGCATTCAGCTTGGTGATGGCCGAGAACTGGCTCCGTGTCATGTCGGTTGTCCAGCGGCGGGCCGTAGTCAGGCTGATGTCTTTCGTATAGTCGAGCGTTTGCTCAGGAAAGCACTCCCACTGCACCAGGTCGACCAGGTGGGTAGTAACATCAACGATGCCTTCGCCTTGCTGCGCCACGTCCATAAACCACGCCGGCCGCGTCAGGATGCTGCCCGATACGTTTTTGTAGAAGTGGTGTACGCTTTCCTTCGTTACGGCCGGGTTTTCGGGCGTACCCTTTTCGAGCGTACCAAAAACGGCTTCCTGCATCGAAAACGCGCGCTGTAACATGGTCGTGATTTCGTAGCGCTCGGTCATGATGTCATACAGTAACACCTTGTTTTTCTCCGCAGTAGCAAAGGCGCTTTTCAGCTTGTCGAAGTTTTCAGCGTTGATCGCCATTGGCTTGTCGGCCAGTACGTTAAAGCCCGCGTCGATGGTTTTCTGGATATAATCAGTTTTGAGCCGGTTATTGCCCGCCATCACCACGACCGTTTTCGCTTTGTTGGCCGATGCCTGGTCGGCAATCATTTTTTCGAGGTAGTCGGTGCCGCGGTAGACCTCTTCTTTCCAGTGTGTCGGATTCTCGGCCCGGGTATCATAGCCGTTGATGCGGTCGAGGTGCATCTGCAGGTCCGGTCCGTCCGGCGCATAGACATGTACGACCGGGTCAACACCGTCGAACATGGTTTTCTGAACCAGCGCCGCATGAAAATGGCCGGGGTCGAGGGTAATTAAATGCGTCATTTCATCGCCTGGTTTCGACGACTGGCAGGCAGCAAACAGAGCAGCTAATACCATGCCGCCCATTACGTGGGAAAACTTCATCTTGGTTGTATTAAATTATCGTTTTTTTGCAGATGCCAGGGGGTGAATGGCGTACGCTTTCCGTTGCGGACGCGACAGCAGTGCATTCGCTTCCGGATCATTTTTGAATTGCTCTTTTTTCGGATCCCAGTACAGTTTCCGGTTTAGTTTCATCGCCGCATGATGCAGCAAACAGGCCGAGCAGGAGCGGTGACCGATCTCTGCCGGGGCGATCGGTTCTTTACGGCTCACAATGCTTTCGAGCCAGTTGCCGTGGTGTTCCTTGCTGACCGTCAGATGGGTTTCATTCGGGCCAATCACTGACGTGAGCAGTTTAGGATCACTGGCATCCAGGGCCTTGGCGGCCTGTTGTTTGGCAACCGGGTCGCTGGCTGTTACTGAGGCATCGCCCCGCGAAACAAAAATCCAGCCATCTGTTCCTTCAAATTTAATACCGTTCGGCAATTCATTGCTGACAACCATGCGGACACCGTTTTCGTAGAGGGCTTCCGTCCGGAAAATACCGTGAACGTCCCACAGGCCGCTTTTCGGGAAATCGGCCTTGCCCCAGATTTCAATCGGGCCGGTATGTTCGGTGTTCATGGCCCAGTGGGCACAGTCGATATGGTGCGAGCCCCAGCCGGTAATCATCCCGGCCCCGAATTGCTCACAGCGTAACCAGCCGGGCCGGTCGTAACCAACCTGCGGGTGAACGCGTTTTTCGGTATAGTAGACCTCGGGCGTTGTGCCGAGCCACATATCGTAATTCAGATTTTTGGGGACCGGCATTTCGGCTTCCGCATCACCGGAGGGATCCCCGGGCAGGCCGACATACACGGTCTTTAACTGACCGATCCGTCCGTTTCGTACCAGCTCAGCGGCATACCGGAACTGGTTTGATGAGCGTTGCTGGCTGCCAACCTGCACAATCCGGCCGCTGCGTTTTACGGCATCGGCCATCATACGGCCTTCTGAGATGGTCAGCGAAGCCGGTTTCTGCATGTAAACGTCCTTTCCGGCGCCTACTGAATGAATCACAATCGGGGCATGCCAGTGATCGGGTGTGCTGACCAGTACCGCGTCAATATCTTTGTTATTGAGCAGTTCGCGGTAATCAGTGTAAGCCGTTACGCCGTCATACGCGTCTTTACCTGTCTTTTTGGCATAATATCCGTTCACCAGTTTTTTCGCATCATCGGCACGGCGGCTGTCGACATCGCAGACGGCCATGATCAGGGCATTATCGTATTGCCAGACGCCGGGTATGTCGTGCCCGCGGGAAATACGGCCTGTCCCGATGGCGCCAACATTAATCCGGTTACTGGGTGCATTTTTCCCGAAAACGGACGACGGTACAATTGTTGGAAAACCGGTAAGGGCTGCTGCTGAAACAAGCACACCTTTTGTGCTCAGATCCAGAAATTTCCGCCGGTTTATAGAGGTTGGTTGTTCATTCAGACTCATCGGTAAGGGGAAATAGAGGGATTTACCGTTGCATACTCTATTTGCTCCGAAAAGACGAAAAATGAGCGGATTTACTATCTGCCATTATTTGTTAAAAATACAGATCAGCGATAAATCCGCCGGCAATGTAAAAACGTATAGTTAACGGATTGCGGGAAATTAGTCAGGAAAAAAAAAGTACGTATACCTGATGCTGAAAAACGACCATTTAGCAAAATTAATGCCATGCGGCAGGTGCTGTACATTTATTACAAAAAGAAAGTGGCCTGATTTTTGTGAAACACTGGTTATGAGTAAACTATAAACCGGATAATGGTCTATTTTTTCTGACTGAAAAAAAATATTTGCACCCTATTTGAAATCATATAGTTTTATAAAAAAAACAACCACCTAAAGACTGGTGGTTGTTTCCCAACTATAACGTTTATGACTACCCGGCCGGTTACAGCCGGATTGCACTTCTAAGAAAGTACATATTTCCCTAAAAAGCTACAGGGAAATAGCGTACTTTTTTTTATTTATCAGTAAATGATTGATTGTTAGTTAATTCTATTTTGTCGTATTTCTGCGAAATTTATCTATTGTACTTAATCGGATGTATGCAATGCTCCAATTTAAGGGATAAAGACTTTTCAAAAAAAAAATCTAATGTCGCTAACTGTGTTATATGTAAGTACTTTATCGACAAGTGTCACATTGTGTTAATGAAATAATTAATCAAGTAAATTATTTACGGCATTGTTGCCAATGATAGCATTGGCGGGTCTGGGATGATTGCTGTCAAAAACCTGAAGGTCAGCGGCAGTCAGCACCGAATTCGGTGCCTCATCGATCCGGCCATCTGTCAGCACACGGTTCAGATTAAGCTTAAGGTGTCTGGCCAGAAAGCGATAAGCTGCTTCACGTTTGTTGGGCCCATAGTCATGTCCTTCCGTTGGCAAATGGACGTTCTCAATACGATCGTCAGCATGGTAAAAACGATAGATGTTTTTAATATACGGATACTCTACATCGGGCGTATTTTTTGTCCAGTCTTTGCCATCGGATACCAGGAGCATGGGGCGGGGGGCTGCCAGGGCGGCAATCTCGGCATTGCTGGTTTGGTGGGTAGGCCGTTTGTGGATCGGCATGCCGCTCTCACAGGTGCAGCCTCCAAAGAAATGAGCAGATACCATCACAACCGGTACCGACACCGCAATACGCGGTTCCAGAGCCGTCAGAATAAACGATTGCGTGCCGCCGCCTGATTCACCCGTAACCGCTATACGTTTCGGATCTACATCCGGCAAGCTTACCAGAAAATCAACCGCACGGAGGCTGTTCAGCGTCTGGAGTTTCAGGGCATTCGGA
Source organism: Arsenicibacter rosenii (assembly GCF_001870735.1). Taxonomy (GTDB): domain Bacteria; phylum Bacteroidota; class Bacteroidia; order Cytophagales; family Spirosomataceae; genus Arsenicibacter; species Arsenicibacter rosenii. Next base: position 333,301 of record NZ_MORL01000006.1, read on the forward strand.
ATCTTATGCTCGGTCTGCTTCGAATCGCTGTAGCCTAACATGTCATACGTGAACACAACAGCCCCCATGCGGGCGAGTGTCGCGCAGCGTTGCTGGACATAGTCGCGGAAACGGCTGTCCATGGTCCCCAGGTGCCCGTGAGTGCAAAGAATTCCCGCTGTTTTTCCCTTGCTGTTGGTGGGGCGATACAGGTTGCCGGTTACGTAAAAGCCAGGGACGCTTTCAAATGCCACATTTTCGACCGTGTATCCGTTCATCTGCCTGACACTATGCCGAATGGGTTTCAGCGGAGCAAAATTCGGCTTATCGGGTAAACCCATGCCCTCGCGGATGCCTTGCCGGATCAGTGCGGCCCGCTTTTCCCAGCTTTTTTTATCATGATACGTTTTGGCAAATGCCTTGAGGGCGCTGTCTCCCTGTGCTTCCGTAAAGTAAGCCCCCTGACATAAGTCGGTCCGGGCGGGAGGGGTCTGGGCAAACGCTGCCAGGGGCAGCAGGCAAAGTAGGGTTAGGATCAGTTTCATAAAGTGCACATAGTCTGAATGCAAAAAGGCCGTTGCTTTTACGTAATACTGATAATCCTGATATTAAGACCATAAAAAAAGCAGTCATTCAGAATGACTGCTTCTCCACGGAAACTAAGCCGGTCAGGCCAGATAGCTACCGATACTGACTACGTCGGCGAAGACACCGGCAGCCGTTACTTCGGCACCGGCACCGGGGCCTTTTACCACCAGCGGCCGCTCTTTATAGCGTTCTGTAGTAAACGACACAATATTATCCGCTCCCGACAAACTATAGAACGGGTGGTCGGCTCCGACGGTTTTCAGGGCAATCTCTACCTTGCCGTTTTCAAACGTAGCGACATACCGAAGTTTCTCGTTTTGGGCTTCGGCTTCGGTCAGCAGGCTTTCGAAGTAGGCATTGTTGTTTTCCAGTTCATCAAAAAACGCCGGAATCGACGGGGCATCGATGCACGCCTGTGGCAACAGATTTTTAATGGTAACGTCTTCCGGCTCCAGGGCAAAACCGGCCTCACGTGCCAGAATCAGGATTTTACGGGCCACATCCATACCGCTCAGGTCTTCGCGCGGATCCGGTTCGGTATAGCCTTTCTCTTTCGCTTCGCGTACGACATCAACAAACTTGCTGCCCGATCGGAAGGTATTGAAAATGTAGGATAACGTACCCGACAGAATTGCTTCGATCTTCAGGAAGCGGTCACCGGCGGTCATCAGGCCTTGCAGCGTATTGATAATCGGCAGACCGGCACCTACGTTGGTTTCGTACAGGAACTTGACACCCCGGTTCAGCGCCGTCCGCTGTAAGCGGCGGTACTCGCTGTAGGGACCGGAGTTAGCGACTTTATTCGGAGTAACCACCGAAATATTGCCGTCGAGCAGCGACTCGTAGAACTGCACAATGTCTTTGTCCGACGTACAGTCAATGAAAACCGAGTTCGGCAGGTTGTAATATTTGATTTGCTCAACAAAAGCCGGTAGTGAGGTAGTGACGCCTTCCGTCAGTACGCGCTCGCGCCAGTCGTCGAGTCCGATACCTTTGGGCGCCAGCAGCATTTTCTTTGTGTTGGATACGCCTACCAGACAAACCTTCAGCAACCGCTCAGTGCGCAGGTACTCGAACTGATCGCGGATTTGCCGGAGCAACGTGCTGCCAATCAGGCCAGTACCTACCAGATACAGGTTCAGTACCCGTGCTTCTGACTGGAAAAACACGTTATGAATGGCGTTCAGCGCCTTCGACAGGTTGTTCTTATTGATAACGACCGAGATATTGATCTCCGACGAACCCTGGGCAACGGCCACGATATTAACCCCGTTTTTCCCCAGTACCGAGAAGAGCTTACCCGCAATACCCGACGACTTTTTCATCCCCTCACCAACGGTCGCAATTACCGACAGGTCACGTTCGATGGTAATGTTGTCGATATGGCCGTGTGTCACCTCCACCGAAAATTCATCGTCCAGAATGGCTTTGACGCGTTCGGCCGATTTAGGGTCAATGGCAAAACAGATCGAGTGCTCCGACGAGGCCTGAGAAATCAGGATAACACTGATGCGGTAGCGGGCCAGAACGCCGAAGAGTTTGGCCGATACACCGGCCACCCCGATCATACCGGACCCCTGTACGTTAACCAGTGCAATGTCATCAATCGAACTGATACCGGTGATGGTATATTGCCGGCGCTCGGCGGTGCGGCTGACTACCGTACCTTCGTGGGTCGGATTAAAGGTATTCAGCACCCGAACCGGAATATTCCGGGCAAAGGCCGGTTGTAAACTCGGCGGATAAATCACCTTGGCTCCGAAATGACTCAGTTCCATGGCCTCGGCGTAGGTAATAGTCGGGATATTAAAGGCGTTCGGCACCTTGCGCGGGTCGGCCGTCATCATGCCGTCGACATCCGTCCAGATGTCAATAATATCGGCGTTCAGGGCCGCACCGATGATGGAGGCTGTATAGTCAGAACCACCGCGTCCGAGGGTGGTCGTTTCTCCTTTTTCTGTCGAGGCAATGAAGCCTGTGATCAGTTGCAGCGCCGTTGATTTGCCGAAATAATCCTGAATCAGCTGGTTGGTCAGCGTGTAGTTTACTTCGGCATGACCGAACTGGTCATCGGTTTTGATGATTGTCCGGGCGTCGCAGAACTGAGCCGCCAGACCACGGCTTTTGATGCATTCGGTGATGACAAGGGTCGACAGCCGCTCACCGAAGCTCGTAATCAGGTCGAGTGTCCGGGCCGAGAGTTCCCGGATCAGAGACACCCCCCGTAGCAAATCTTCGAGTTCGTTGATTACGCCCCGAATACCGGCAAATACCTTGCTTTGTTCTTTTACAGGGATGAGCGCCTTCACGACATTGAAGTGGCGGTCTTCAATCCGCCGCACCAGCTCCGAATAGTCTGTGTTGCCGTTGGTAGCCATACGGCCGATTTCAATCAGCTGGTTGGTAACGCCGCCCATGGCGGAGAAGACCACGGCAATGTCCGTATCGTTCCGGCGATGCTCTTCAATGATATTGATAACCTGCTTAATGCTCTCAACTGAGCCTACCGATGTTCCGCCAAATTTAAGTACGTTCATGCAGTGGGGAATGATAGAATGACTGAATGATAGAATGGCCGGGCAAAGCGATTCAATAGGTCTGTCAGGTTGTTAAACCAGAGAGTTGGCAATCACCGGCATTCAAAACTTTGGTGCGCAAAGATAGCGGAAAAAGGAGAGGTAGGTTCGTCAACCGGCGGTTAGTTTCCGGATAAAGCGGCAATACACTCAATTTCGACCAGACAGCCGTAGTGGAGCGGGCCTGCCGGTACGATGGCACGGGCCGGCCGGTGATCGCCCATGATGCGGGCATAGACCTCATTGACGGAGGGCCAGTAAGTAATGTCGCTGATGTAAATGGTTGTTTTCAGGACGTGCTGTAAATCGCTGCCGCTCGCTTTCAGGACAGCTTCCATATTGCGCAGACACAGCTCGGTTTGTTCTTCCAGCGTACCCAACTGAATAGCGCCCTGCTTGTCGACAGGCAGCTGGCCGGAGACATAAACCGTGTTGTTATGCACCATTGCCGGTGCATAATGCCCCTTCGGACGGGGCTGATCGGGCAGGTAGATGGCTTTCATATTGCGGGAATTGTTTTTTTGACAGGATTAACCCAATTAATTAATCCTGTCAAAAAATGCCTGAAGGATTTATCGTTAGTTGGCCGACCGGCGGTAGAACATCGTAGAGCAGTTGTCGGGCCGGAGCACTTCCTGAGCCATGCTGCGGAGCGTGTCCGGTGTGATGGCCTGAATTTTTGCTGCTTCTTCGTTGACCATGGCGGCATCACCGGCATTGGCGGCGTATGCCAGATTCATGGCGCGGTTGAGCAGCTCGACTTCCGAAAAGACCAGCGTAGCCTCCGCCTGATTTTTTACTTTCGTTATTTCTTCTTCCGCGATTGATTCCTGTGCCAGGGTGCTAATGACGTCTTCGACGGCGGCATTGGCTTCCTCAAGCGATACGCCGTCGTTCAGGGTTCCCTGGACGATCATCAACCCGGGGTCAAGTGAGGCCGAAATATGGGCCGAAATGTTATTAAACAGCGGCTGATCCCGCAGGAGTTTCTGGTAAAGGCGTGATGATTTTCCACGGCCCAGAATATCGCTCAGCAGGTCGGCGTTATAGAAGCCGGTATCGAAGCGGCCAGGCATGTGCCATACTTTATACAGGGCGTTCAGCGGAACCGTGTCGGCGGTTGTTTCCAGAAAACGGGCCTGTGTCTGGCGCGGTTCCTGTGGCAGCTGACGCACATACGGATTCCCGGCCGCAATCGGTTCAAACCACTTCTTACAAAGCTGCTTTACTTCTTCGACGGTAACGTTACCAGCCACCACCAGAATGGCGTTATTGGGCAGGTAGTATTTGAAAAAGAACGATTTAACGTCGTCCATGGTCGCGTTTTCAATATGGCTGATGTCTTTACCGATCGTTGCCCACTGGTAGGGATGCTGGGTGTAGGCAAGAGGCCGGAGTTTCAGCCACACATCGCCGTATGGCTGATTCAGGTAACGCTGCTTGAACTCTTCAATGACCACCTTCTGCTGCACATCCAGTACCTGCGGGTCGAACGACAGACTCAGCATCCGGTCCGATTCGAGCCAGAAAGCGGTTTCCAGGTTGGCGGCGGGCAGCGTAATGTAGTAATTGGTAATGTCGGGGCTGGTAAATGCGTTATTTTCGCCTCCTACTTTTTGCAGCGGCTCATCGTAGCTCTGGATATGCTGTGATCCGCCGAACATCAGGTGTTCAAACAGGTGGGCAAATCCCGTACGGGCCGGGTCTTCATCGCGTGACCCGACATTGTATAAAATATTGACAGCAGCCATCGGTGTACTGGCGTCCTCGTGGACATACACCTGCAAGCCGTTTGCTAAAACGAAATGTTCGTAATGAATCATCTAAACTATTCGGACAAAGGTGTCGTTACTAAAACCGAAGTCAGCAAATGTAAAGCCTTCCCGCCAGTTCTGAAAACGATACCGGAAGGTTCTCTTCTTTTAAGACCGGAAGGCAGGTTGTTGAATAAAATACCCTGTTGGTCCGGTTGGATTAAACAATAACTAATGAAACGATTTTTTCTCTTCTTATTATTCCTTTTTCCTGTTCTTTCATACGGACAGATTACGACCGATACTTACCTTCAGCAGACTATTCAGAAAACGCTGGACAACATTTACAGCTATGATTTTGCGGAGGCTGATCTGTATATGAAGCAGTTGCGTGCCCGTTATCCCAATCATCCGATCGGACCGATTCTACAGGCTACCAAACTACAGTGGCAATACATGCCGCTGAAAGATAATCCGGTCTATGCCGGTCAGTTTACTCAATCCTGCAACCAGGCGCTGGCCAGCGCGCAGAAAATGCTGGAAAAGGACAGCGACGATCCGGAAGGGGTGTTCTTTGCCCTTACCGCGCATAGCTATCTGGCCTTGAAACTATACAATGAGGGGGAAACGATGAAGGCGGTCAATGAGGCCAAAAAAGCCTATGGCTATATGCGTCAGGGATTCAGACTCATGGAGAAAAATCCTGAATTTTACTTTACGACGGGGCTGTACAACTATTATGTTGAACGTTTTCCGATGGATCATCCGATTGTAAAGCCGGTTATGCTGTTTTTTCAGGACGGTGATACGGCGCTCGGGCTCCGGCAAATGGACGTAGCCAGTAAGCGGGCTATATTTACACGGATTGAGACGTGCTTTTATCTGTCACATATTTATCTGGAACATGAAAGTCAGTTTGCGAAGGCGGCCGTTTATGCGAAGCAACTGGCAGAAAAGCACCCGCAGAATGCACTTTTTGTTATCCGTTACACCGAGAGTCTGATACTGGCCGGCCGGTATGACGAGGCAGCGCAATGGCTGGATCGGCTGAAAGGATTACACCATAAGTTTGTGCCGATGCCGGTAAAGGTGCTGGAAGCCATGTTGTTTGAAAAAGAGGAGCGGAAAGATGCCGAGGCCGCTGCGCTCTATCAGGCTGCTCTTAAAATGCCGTACTACGACAACTACACAAAAGAGTATTATGCCTTTGCCAATGCCGGTTTAGCCCGTATTGCCGCCCGGGCCAGCGACCGCAGCAAAGCCAGAGCCTTTTACAAAAAAGCCCTCGATTACGCCGAATACAAATCAACCATCCGCGAAGCGAAAGGCTTTATTAAAGAGTGAAAGAATGAAAGAGATAAAGAGCGAAAGCATGAAAGAATGAAAGAGCGGCCCGCCGCAGCGCAGAAAGGGTGGCCGCTGCGCGGTGTTGCTAATGCCGGCTTTACAAGTCGCTCTTTCGCTCTTTCACTCACTCGCTCTTTAATCAAAAGTCCACGTCCAGATTCAGGGCATTGCGTAAATCGAGGAGAGCCGGGTTTTTAGCGGCCAGGTAATTAAAACGATCCTGGGGCGTATAAATCATTTTTTTGGTGTCGGGCACCACCACACGGTGTTCAACCTGAATCTGCTTATTCTGCAACTGATCGCGCAGGTAGGCGAGTAATTCCGGTTTCAGGTCGACCATAAGGTTGGCCTGAATGTTGTTATCCAGCGCAATGTGAACCGTTGTCCCTTCGAGCGTGATCTCCCGGTTAAACATCAACTCCTCCGACATAGAATCGAACTGTTGCTTGCGCAGACGCGCAAAAGCATGCCAGGTGCGCTGAAGCGCGTCAAAATTGAACGGCTTATCGGGACGGCTGCTGCTGATGGTTTGTTGTTCGGCCTGTTGCTGCTCTGCGGCCTGCGGTTTGCTGTTGAGGCTGACCGTTGAGCGCAGCCGGCTGCTGGCCGGACGCTGAATGACCGGCTTTTCCAGAACCACGCTGTCGGTCACGGCAACGCTGGTTGCCACCACACTACCCGCTGTCGTTTTCTCCGGAGCAGGTATGGTTGACCGGCCATACCCATTAACCGGTTCGCTGGTATAGCCGCCGGGTGGCAGAACCGAAGGCGTTTCTACAGGCGTTGGCCGGGCTATGGCGTGACCATTGTCATTTTTTTTTTCGGCCGCTGCCGGAACAGCTACCGTCGACAGATCGGCTGCCGGTATCGTTGTGCCGCCCGAAGAGCCGTTGAGCGGCAGCTCAGGCATGGCATCCCAGTTGAGTACGTGGCGCAGGTTGGCCAGCTTCATCAGGCACAACTCAACGTGCAGACGCTGGTCTTTTGCCTGTTTGTAGTTCATGTCGCACTGCCCGCCGATGCTCAGCGCCGACAGCAGAAACGACATCGGGGCATTGGCCGACTGGGCCAGGTACTTCGCCTTGACCGTTTCGGTCACCTGCAACAGCTGTACGGTAGCGGAATCCTTGCAGACCAGCAAATCGCGGAAGTGCCGGCTAAGGCCAACCACAAACTGATGGGCATCGAAGCCCTTACGCAGAATCTCGTCGAGGGTCAGCAGGGTCTTGGTCAGGTTGCCTTCGAGGAGCGCATCCGTGAGCCGGAAATAGTAGTCGTAGTCAAGAATGTGGAGGTTATCCAGCACTTCCTTGTAGCGCAGGGTCCGGTCGGTTGAGAACGTAACGTTCAGATCGAACATCGACAGCGCATCCCGGAGCCCGCCGTCAGCTTTCTGGGCAATCAGCTCAAGAGCGTCGTACTCTACCGAAATGTCTTCTTTCTGCGCAATACGGCCGAGGTGGTCGGCAATGTCTTTCGGCTGAATCCGGTTAAAGTCAAAAATCTGGCAGCGCGACAGAATCGTCGGCAGGATTTTGTGCTTTTCTGTGGTGGCCAGAATAAAAATAGCGTAGGATGGCGGTTCTTCCAGTGTTTTCAGGAAGGCGTTGAAGGCCGCCTGCGACAGCATGTGCACCTCATCGATGATATAGATCTTGTATTGACCCGACTGGGGCGGATAACGGACCTGATCGATCAGGTTCCGGATATCTTCGACGGAGTTATTGGAAGCAGCATCGAGCTCATGAATGTTAAACGAAGCATTCTGCTTGAAACTGACACAAGATTCGCATTCGTCACAGGCTTCAATGTCGGGGGTAAGGTTCTGGCAGTTGATGGTTTTGGCCAGAATCCGGGCACAGGTGGTTTTGCCGACGCCCCGTGGACCGCAAAACAAGAACGCCTGAGCTAAGTGATTGGTACGGATAGCATTACGAAGCGTTGTTGTAATATGTTCCTGCCCGACTACGGTATCGAAGGTGGCTGGACGGTACTTGCGGGCGGAGACCACGAAATTTTCCATACATCAAAATTAATACTTTGGGGGCGGCTTTTCAAATCAGATTGGATAGTGGAGGTGAACGGAGGGGTAGGGAAATGTGTATTTTTACCGCATATTCATTGCATACAGATTTTAACATGAAAATAAGGGTCGGACAGGGATATGATGTCCATAAGTTAGTAGAAGGCCACCCGTTCTGGCTGGGCGGCATTCAGATTGAACATACACACGGGGCATACGGCCATTCCGACGCGGATGTGGTTTGTCACGTTATTTGTGATGCGTTGCTCGGGGCTGCTAATATGCGCAATATCGGCTACCATTTTTCGGATAAGGATCCGCGCTGGAAAGGGGTTGACAGTAAAGTGCTGCTGGCCGAAGTGCTGCGGATGGTTCGGGAAGCGGGCTACGAGGTCTCAAATGTTGACGTAACGGTTGTTTTGCAGGAACCGAAGCTGAATCCGCATATTCCGGCGATGAAAGCCTGTCTGGCGGGGGTGATGCAGATTCCGGAAGACGATATTTCGATTAAGGCGACCACGTCGGAGCACCTGGGCTTCGTCGGCCGTAAAGAAGGCATCGCCGCGCATTGCGTCGCATTGATTGTGAAGGGATAACGGCTGGATGGTGCTGGATGGCTGATACTGGATACTGAGGGAGTGGTGGCACGACTGGTATTTTATTGGCCAAATGCCAGCCACGGACCAGTCGTGCCACCACTAACCCCATACGTAGAGACTAATATACCTCTGGCAGATACCGCCCTTCAAAACGAAAAAAGTAGTATTTTGCTCCTTGTTAACTGCTCAAAACATGATGTACCGTCTATTGCTGCTTTGCTTACTGTCGGCAGCCTGCTCGGCTCAAACGACCCAACAGCCGATTGAACAACCCCTTGGCTTTGAAGAATACGATCCTGTCTCGACCCTGAAAGTGCCTGAGCATAAGCTCACAAAGGCCAAATTTCCGTTTATTGATGTGCATAATCATCAGGGTAACATGGACGCCGCGAGCCTGAAAAACCTGCTTCAGGATATGGACAAACTTAACCTGCAGGTAATGGTCAACCTGAGCGGGCGGGGCTGGGGCGCCGAAGAAGCGAGTACGAAGTTCTTTAATGATGCGGTGAGCAGTATTCGTGCAAACAGCCCGAAACGGTTTATCCTGTTTACCAACATTCTCTTTGGCGGCATTGGCAAACCCGGCTGGACAGAAGAGGCCGTGAAGCAGCTGGAAGCCGATGTGAAAAACGGTGCACAGGGCCTGAAAATCTACAAAAGCCTGGGTCTGAATGTAAAAGACAGCAACGGTAAGCGGGTGGCCGTTGATGACCCGCGCCTCGACCCGATCTGGGCCAAATGCGGCGAACTCGGTATTCCGGTTCTGATTCATACGGCCGACCCTAAGTCGTTCTGGGACCCGATGGATCGTTACAACGAGCGCTGGCTGGAGCTGAAACTGCATCCGGGCCGCCGCCGTGGAGCGAATGATCCGGTGCCCTGGGAGAAACTGCTGACGGAGCAGCACAGTGTGTTCCGCAAACACCCGAAAACGACGTTTATCAACGCGCACATGGGCTGGTATCCGAACGATCTGGCAAAACTAGACAGTGTGATGAAGGTTTACCCCAATACACTGGTCGAAATCGGGGCCGTAATTGCCGAACTGGGCCGTCAGCCACGGGCGGCAAAGAAATTCTTTGAGAAGTATCAGGACCGGATTCTGTTCGGAAAAGACTCATGGGTGCCGTCGGAGTATGCCACGTATTTCCGCGTGCTGGAGACCGAAGATGAATACTTCCCGTACCACAAAAAATACCATGCGTTCTGGCGCATGTACGGGATGGGGCTGCCGGACAGTATCCTGAAAAAAGTGTATTACAAAAACGCACTGCGGATCATCCCGAATATCGACAAAAGCCAGTTCCCTGACTGATTATAGGTTTGTTACTACGGCAACCTACCCGATTGATTTATGAAAATTACCGCGATTTCGCTTTATCGGTACGATATTCCGCTGAAAGCGCCGATTACCATTTCGCTGGGTACCATTGACTCGGCCCGCAATATGCTGGTACAGATACAAACCGATGAAGGCATTACCGGCTGGGGCGAAGGGTCGCCGTTCTGGATGATTGTCGGCGAAACCCAGGCGTCGGGACTGGCCGCTGCCCGCGACATGGCGAAACTGCTCGTTGGCCGCGATCCGCTCGATATAGAAGGCTGCCTGGAAGCATTAATCCGCTACCTGCCCGGCCATCCGACGACCCGCTCGGCCTTCGACATGGCGCTGTATGACGTAGCGGCACAGGCAGCCAACATGCCGTTGTACCGGTTTCTGGGCGGTAGCAAACGCGAACTGGTTACCGACGAAACGATTTACATCAATACGCCCGAACGCATGGTGGAAGACGCGCTGCGGATCAAGGCGAACGGGGGAGAAGCCGTTAAAATTAAGCTGGGCACCAACCGCCGCGACGATATCCGGCGGGTCGAAGCCATCCGGAAAGCCATCGGCGACGATATTCCGGTCCGGACGGATGCCAATCAGGGGTGGGATGTGGTCACGGCCTCGGCGGTGCTTAAGGCCATCGGCGACCTGAACGTAGAATACTGCGAACAGCCCGTCCGCCGGCATGATATCCGTGGTCTGCGGCAGGTGCGGCAGGCTTCGCCCGTCCCTATTATGGCCGACGAATCGCTTTTCGACGCGGTCGATGCCATTCGGCTGGTCCGCGAAGAAGCCGTTGACTACTTCAACATCAAGCTGTCGAAAAGCGGCGGTATTCTGGATGCGCTGCGGATCATCGGTATTGCTGAAGCCGCCGCGACCCGCTGCATGATCGGTTGTATGTCGGAGTCGCGGTTGGGTATTACCGCTAAGGCTCACCTTGCGTCTGCGCGCCGGAATGTGACATTCTACGATCTGGACGCCCATTTCGAACATGCCATCGACCCCGTCGTTGGCGGGGCAACCTACGCCGGTTACCATATTACTCTACCCGACGTGCCGGGTCTGGGTGCTACCGTCGATCCTGCCTTCGTGGCCAATTGCGAAAAAGAAACGTTTTTTAGTGAATAATGAAAAATGTATCATAGACAATGTGAAAGCATAACGGGCCCCCAAGCCATTATTCGTTTTCCATTGTCCATGATATATGTCCCGTAACAACCATGCAGATTACACTTGCCCGAACGGAAGCTGACCTACAGGGTATTCTGACGTTGCAACAGAAGAACCTGACCAAAAATTTACCGGCCGATATCCAGAGCCAGCAAGGCTTTGTGACGGTGGAGCACGATCCTGATGTGCTCCGGAAAATGAACGAGGCTGCTCCCCATGTAATCGCCAAAGACGGCGATACGGTTGTGGGGTATGCCATCACCATGCTGTCGCAGTTTGGTGAATCCGTACCCGAACTGGTGCCCTTGTTTGCCCGCCTGGACTCGCTGGAATACAATGGCCGGTCGCTGGGCAGTCAGCGGTATTATGTTATGGGGCAGATTTGTGTCGGTGAAGGCTATCGGGGGCAGGGCATTTTTGATAAGTTGTATCAGTTTCACCGCGAAACCTACAGCGACCGGTTTGATGTGTTTGTGACTGATATCTCAGAACGGAATACCCGCAGCCAGCGTGCGCACGAGCGGGTCGGGTTCAGGCCCATCAGCCGCTTCTACGACGAAAACCTGAACGAGACCTGGATTATCGTTGTCTGGGACTGGACGCTGTAAAATGAACTATCATCGCGCGACGACCATTCCGTTTTACCATTTACTGACAAACCGGTTGCCTTTAACATAATACCGGTAAGGCAGGTCAGCGCCCTGGGTGATGCCAATGCGGGTGGTCGTAACCATGTCAAAACCGGTCAGGACGGGGCCGCGGATGGCCAGCGTACCGGTTTCCAGCGACGAAAAGTTATGAGCCGGCTGCGTAATGCCCATGGCGATGACCAGCTTACCGGGGCCGTTACACAAATCGCGCAGCCCGTTCCGTGTGGCCGGGTCGAACAGGCGGCCGGCGGCCTCGCTCCGGCGCATGGCCATCAGGTCAATCCCTTCGGTTGGTTGTAAGGCCCTGATCAGAACGGCCTCGCCGACCTCTTCGGGGCCGGTCACTACGTTCAGGCAGTAATACATGCCGTAAATCTGGTAGACATAAACCGTACCGGCAGGGCCGAACATGGCCGCATTCCGCTGCGTTTTCCGGCGATAGGCATGACAGGCCGGATCACCGGTCAGATAGCCTTCCGTTTCAACAATAATACCGGCCGTTGTCCCTTCCGGACTTTCGTGGACAAGCTCATAGCCCAGCAGCCGTTGGGCAAGGGTGAGCGTGTCGTATTCCTCATAAAAAGAAGTGGTGGCACGGGTAACCGCACCACCACCTGTCAGCTGATTTGTCATGAATTACGTTAGATGACATTCATGGTCTGCTCCTTGATTTTTTCGAGCTCATCTTTCATCTGCACCACAAACCGCTGAATCACGGCATCATTGGCCTTCGAACCGATGGTGTTGATCTCGCGGCCGATTTCCTGCGAAATGAAATTCAGCTTTTTACCGTTGGCGTCTGTCGACTCCAGTACTTCAAGAAAGTAAACCAGGTGGTTGCGTAAGCGGACTTTCTCTTCCGAGATGTCAAACTTCTCGATATAGTAAACCAGTTCCTGCTCAAAACGGTTTTGATCAAATTCTTCGTTGCCCAGCAATTCGGTTACAGCAGCCCGCATCCGTTCCCGTACGGCCGGGATCCGCAGGACGTCCTGTTGCTCAATGTCGGTCAGCCGGTTGCTGATCGTCTGGATATATTCGCGCAAGGCAATCTCCAGCGTTGCCCCTTCCTGGTGCCGGAATTCGTTGCAGCGTTGCAGAGCGAGCGTGAGGGCTTCCTGAATCACCTGCCAGTCATTGGCGTTTGCTTCCGGATCGGTCGTGGCTTCGGTAACATAGGCGTTTGGCTGTTGCAGGGCCATTTTCAGCACGTCGGTGTCATTCACACTCATCAGCATCATATTGGCCGTTTCCTTGATGTCGGCAACGTAGGCTGCTACCAGCGGCCGGTTGATTGTCAGGCTCGGACGCACATCAACCGTACGGGCAATGTTCAGATTCAACTCCACCTTCCCGCGTTCGAGCTGCTGGGTTACCCGGTTGCGGATCTCAATTTCCTTGTCGGAAAAGCTTTTCGGAATCCGGCAGAAAATGTCGAGAAACTTCGAGTTCAGGGTTTTGATCTCGATCGTAACCGTCAGCCCGTTGGCTTCGACAGTACCGCTGCCAAAGCCCGTCATTGATTTTAACATACGTGGTTTCGATTTACGATTTACAATGTGCGGCCCTCAGCCACGAATCGTAAATCTATTTTTCAATGGTTTGTTTCTGGAGTTTATTCGCCTCAATCTCCTGATGTTCTTTCCGTTTACGGGCTACATCACAGGCCAGATAAATGGCCTGTACCATCGACGTTTCGTCGGCAATCCCCTTACCGGCAATGTCGTAGGCCGTACCATGGTCGGGCGACGTACGGATAAACGGCAGACCCGCCGTAAAATTCACTCCTTCGTCGAAGGCAATGGTTTTAAACGGAATAAGCCCCTGATCGTGATACATGGCCAGCACTGCGTCGAATTTCTTGTAGGAGCGGGTGCCAAAGAAGCCGTCGGCGGCAAACGGGCCGTAGACCAGTTGCCCTTTCTGGCGCAGGTCATTGATCAGTGGTTTAATGATCTCATTTTCTTCGTTGCCCAGCAAACCTTCTTCCCCGGCGTGCGGGTTCAGGCCCAGCACCGCAATTTTTGGTTTGGCAATCCCGAAATCGAGCGTGAGCGACTGCATCATCAGGCTGAGTTTCTGCTGGATTTTTTCCCGCGTAACGGCCTGCTTTACACTGCCGAGCGGAATATGACCGGTTACGACGCCAACGCGCAGGTAATCACTCACGAGGAACATCAGACTATCAGCTGCCCCGGCTGCCTCGGCGAGGTATTCGGTATGCCCCGGGAACGTAAAGTCGTCGGACTGGATGTTGTATTTATTGATCGGAGCCGTGATGAGGGCATCAAGTTTGCCGGCTTTGAGGTCTTCGACACCGCGCTGTAAACACGCAAATGCGGCCTGGCCGGCCTCCGGTGTCACCTTGCCCGGCTGAATCTCCTGAGGAGGTTGTCCCGGTTGCGTACCGGCCTGATCACTCCAGCAGGTAATGACGTTGGTTAGTTTATGGCTGGCCTGTCCGATGTGCTGAATACCATTCAGGTTCCAGTCTTTCAGGTTCAGCACGTTGCGGTAGCGGTTCAGTACCCGCATCGATCCATAGATTACCGGCGTACACAGCCGTTGCATCCGGTTGTGCTGCAAGGCTTTCAGGATAACTTCCGGGCCAATGCCGTTGTAGTCGCCAAGGGTAATACCGATAACCAGGCGATCCTGGTTAGCTGGCTGATCTTTTGTCAGCGCACTGGCCTGACGCTGTGGCTCAACGTTAGGCATGTCCCGCAGCGAAGGTTCCCGCATGGCCGGTGCCTGCTGACGATCTTCCCGTGGTTGCCGTTCGTCGGCTGACTGACGTTCTTCACGGGCCTGTTTCTGCTGCTGGCGCTCCTCAGACGGCTGGCGATCTTCGCGGGCCTGTTTCTGCTGCTGACGGTCTTCGCGTGACTGGCGCTCCTGCGGCAGGCGTTCCTGCGGCAGGCGCTCCTGTTGACCCGGTTTTTCGGCTCGCTCTTCAGCCTGTACCCGTTCTTCGCGGGGAGGACGCTGGCGCTCCTGCGGCAGGCGATCTTCGGCGGGTTGCCGGTCTTCCCGTGGCTGGCGTTGTTGCTGCCGGTCTTCCCGCGTCTGCCCGTCCTTGTTGCCCTGCTGGCGCTGGTCGTTGTGGTGCCGGTGCCGGTCATGGCGGTTATTGTGTCCGTTTTCACGGGGACCGTTTTCGCGGGGACCACCTTCACGCTGGCTGTTTTCACGGGGACTGTTTTCACGGTTACCTTGTTGCCGTTGCCCTTCGTTGCGTGGATTGCCTTCGCGCGAATGCCGTTGCTCATCGCCACGGGGATTCCCCTGACGGGGTGTTTCGTTCCGTTGTCCGGCATCAGCAGGCCGTTCTCCCCGGTTATCTTTATTGTTTTGACGCTGTTCCATACATAAATTCAGAAGCAGTACAGGACTGCAAGCTCAGTCGGGAATGAATAAAGTATCGGCTTTGCCTGACCTCAATACGTGTTGCGGGAATTATTCATTCCGGTGTACCGTTCCAATAAAGTATACATCATTCATAAAATCCATTGCAAGTTACGAAAAGCGAACGGATGTCCCAGAGTAAGCGTACCATTCTCATTGCCGATGACATGCACCCTTCAATTTTTGCCATGCTTGATGGCGCAGGGTTTGCCTATGATTATCAACCACAAATCACCCGTGCTGAGCTGTTGACCGCTATAGCGGCCTACGACGGACTATTTATCCGCAGTAAAACCCGTATCGATGAAGAGGTACTGGAGCAGGCGCCGGCCCTGCAATTTATCGGCCGCGCCGGTGCCGGGCTGGACTTAATTGATTTATCGGCAACCGAGAAGCGTCATATTCAGGTGTTTCATGCCGGAGCGGGCAATCGTGATGCGGTCGGAGAGCAGGTCGTGGGGATGCTGCTGTGCCTGCTGGCAAATATCCTGAAAGCAGATCGGGAAGTCCGGCAGGGAATCTGGGACCGTGAAGGCAACCGTGGGTTTGAACTGGGCAGTATGACCGTTGGCCTCATCGGATACGGGAACAACGGGCAGGCAACGGCCCGTCGCCTCAGCGGGTTTGGCTGTCAAGTGCTTGCCTACGATAAATACCGGACTGATTACAGCGATGCCTGGGCGCAGGAGGCCACAATGGCGCAGATCATGGCCGAAGCCGATGTGCTGAGCCTGCATATTCCCCTGACTCCTGAAACAAAAAACCTGGTCAACAACCAGTTTATCGGTCAGTTTGCCAACCCGTTTTATCTGGTCAATGCATCGCGCGGGGAGGTGGCTTCGTTATCGGCCGTCGTTCAGGGGCTCGAAAGCGGTAAGCTGCGGGGGGCTTGCCTGGATGTACTTGAAAATGAAAAACTCAGTAAACTGACACCTGAACAGCAGGCGGCGTTTGATTACCTGCGTCAGTCGCCGAAAACCATTCTGACGCCACACATCGCCGGCTGGACGCACGAAAGCTATGTGCGGATCAATGAGGTACTGGTGCGGCAGCTGGTAGCTATTGAGTGATTGAGCGGATTAGTGATTGAGTGGTAGACGCCGCGTGGTGTAAAAGAAGCTGTATAGCGTATCAATTCATGGTCAAATACTTGCTGTTGTTGCTTATGCCTGCGTTGATGCATGCACAGTCGTTGCCGGAAAAACTGACGGCCTCCCTGAACACGCTGCCATCGTCGGTGACGGTTAGCCTGGCCGTACAGTCGCTGGCAGACCAAACGTCGTTTTATCACCAGGCAGATGACCGCAGCCCGTCGGCAAGCATTATTAAGCTGCCGGTGATGGTGGAGGCCATGGAGCAGGTGAAAGCCGGAACTTTTGCCCTGACGGAAAAACATCTGCTGACGGAAGCAGAGAAGGCCGGTGGCTCAGGCGTTTTACAGACCTATGCTGCCGGTAGCCCTGTAACCAATCTGGAACTGGTAACGCTGATGATAACCCACAGCGATAACACGGCCACCAACATACTGATTCATAAACTGGGGAAAGACGCCATTAACCGGCGGATCAAGGCGTTGGGGCTGCCACAGACGCAGCTGAACCGGATCATGATGGACACTGCGGCTGTCCGGCGGGGTATCGAAAACTACGTGACTGCCCGCGAAATGAATACACTGCTGACGGCCATTTACCGGCAAACGATAGCGACACCGGCCCTGTGCACGCAGATGCTCGGCATACTGAAGCAGAATACCGATACGCTGACGATTCCGCGCCTGATTCCAGAAACCGGCTCGGCAGGACCTGTTGCCATTGCGCACAAAACCGGAACACTGACCTACGTGCGCGGGGATGCCGGAATCGTCTACGCCCGCCGCCCGTTTGTGATGTCGGTACTGGTGCGGGGAACAACGACCGAAAAGGCCGAGCAGATTATTGGTGACCTTGCACTGCACTGTTTTACGTATTTCGACCAGCCATAAAAAATCCCGGAAGGAGGCTGCTTCCGGGATCAGATCAACTCAGTTATCCGTGACTTTACTCAGGCTTTTGTGAAAACAAGTGTGATGGTATACGTACCGGTTTTACCCGATTCATCTTCCATTTGCTCCTGGTACGACCAGTTCATGGTATTGCCGCTGAATGTTGCTTTGTAAATTGTTTTAGCACCGTCGCTGTCTGTCAGCGTAATCTGATCGCCATTCAGTGCCCAGCGGCCGTTTGTGTCAACTCCCGTTGTTTCTTCGGGATCAAGGTCTTTGCACGAGGTCGGATTGTCGGACGAGATTGAGCCATCGCCTTTAAATTTAATGGTCAGGTCGGTTAAGCAGGTACTGCCCGATAGCTCAAGCAGCAATGGCATCAAATCTGAAACGGTTCCGAATGGTGCGCCCAGATTAATGGCCGGATTCACTTTCATGGCTTTTATGTGCCAATTCCCTTCAACGGGCGAATTATTCGGATTGATTTCCGGTGCAGATTGTTTACAGCCAACGGCAAAGACGGTCATAACCAGGGCCATCAGGACGAGTGAGCGCAGACGATTGAATGAGAGTAAGGTGTTCATCGCTATTATTTTTTGTTGTTTGACAGCGCAAAGGTCTGCTCAGTAAAGCGGGAAACCAGCCCGAATGTGTCTCATCTGCGTATTCGGGTTTATAAACCGGCTGTTTTTACACCTGAACCGGGAATAGGGCTTGTCAGGACTGAGGCGTTAAGTTGTCTACTGAAATAGGCATTAACAATGATGTATTTTGGGTATGTGTCATTCAGACAGGTGCCTGTTCATTAATTTTAATGCAGCTTTAGTCACTGAATCATATTGAGTTCCCCAAAATCTTCCCAACTTTACGGGCTTTCTAACACATGAATAACAAGTCTGCAATCAACAAATGCTGGTAACTACTACATCTAACATTGAAGGTAAACGCATCACAAAGTACATTGGGCTGGTTAACGGCGAGGCCATTATCGGCTCCAATGTGGTCAAAGACTTTTTCTCAAATATCCGCGATGTGGTAAGCAGTCGTTCGGGGGCTTACGAACAGGGGCTACGGGAAGCCAAAAGCATCGCGATCAAGGAAATGATCGATCAGGCACACCGGTTGGGCGGCAACGCCATCATTGGGGTTGACCTCGATTACGAAACAATCGGCAACGGTGCCATGCTGATGGTATCGGCCAATGGCACGGCGGTTGTTGTCGAGTAAAAACCGCCCATCCGCCGAAAGGCGGGCTCTATCCGAAACGGGTTGCCCCGAACCAGCAGAATCACGTAAGTTTATTCATTCATCGCGCCGGTGGTCTGCCGGTCGCTCATCTCCATTGGAATGAAATTTCTTCGTCAGACACTGGAAAGTTTCCGCTTTGCCTGGCAGGCACTGCGTTCAAACCTGCTCCGTACGACGCTCTCGCTGCTGGGCGTAACCGTCGGCATTTTTTCGATTATTGCCGTTTTTACCATTGTCGACTCACTGGAAAAAAACATAAAGGATAGCCTGTCAGGTATCGGCGACCGGGTGGTTTATGTCCAGAAATGGCCGTGGATTTTCGGGGGCGAATACCAGTGGTGGAAATACTTCCAGCGCCCCGAGCCGTCGATGGCCGAATTTAAGTTTCTGTCGGAGCGGATGGAAACGGCCGAAGCGGTTGTGGCAATGGACTTTAAGGGCAACGTCACGGTAGAACAGGGCAGCAACAGCATGAAAGCCCTCGTGCAGGGCGTTTCTATTGACTACAACAAAATTTCGGATGTGCCGGTCGAAGACGGACGTTATTTTTCCCAGCAGGAAATGGACGCTTCGCGGAACATTGTCATTATCGGTGCCGAAGTAGCCGAGAAGGTGTTTGGCATGGTGTCGCCGGTAGGTAAGACAATTAAAATCGGCGGGTCGAAATTCACCGTGATCGGTGTTCAGGAGAAGAAAGGAGCCAGCCTGGTCAATTTCGGCGGTAACCCCGATACGAAATGCCTGATACCGATCGGCGCCTTTGCCCGCATGTATCATGCCATCAACCCAAGTATCGATATTGCCATCAAGGCCTACCCCCAGGATGAAGGGCTACAGAATCTGGAAGGCGAAATCAGGGGGCTGATGCGGGCGCGTCGTAGCCTCAAACCGGCTCAGGATGATAATTTTGCCATTAACCGGCTCGATGCCGCCGCACAGGCGATCAGCAGCCTCTTTGCGGTTCTGACACTGGCAGGGTGGGTGATCGGCAGCTTTTCTATTCTGGTTGGCGGCTTCGGAATTGCCAACATCATGTTCGTATCGGTAAAAGAACGAACCAACATCATCGGGATTCAGAAGTCACTGGGTGCTAAAAACTACGTTATTCTGTTTCAGTTTCTGTTTGAAGCCATTATGCTGAGCCTGGTTGGCGGAGGGGTCGGGGTATTGCTGGTATATCTGTTGTCGTTTATGTCGCTGGGCAGTCTGGACATTATTCTGTCGGTCGGCAACATTATTCTGGGGTTAGGGGTTTCCAGTATCATTGGGGTCGTATCCGGGATTATGCCGGCGATTTCGGCTGCCCGTATGGATCCGGTGGTTGCGATCCGTTCGAAATAAAGCGCCTGAACGGTATCCGGAATCCTTGTACGATATCCTATTGTTTTTGTTCATTTGCGGATGTAACAAGTTAACTAACCATCTTATCAACCATGAGAGGCATTCTGTATGTACTTATCTTCCTGCTTGTTGTTACCGGTATCATGTATATTCTCACCGGCTGGAGTTACAGTGACGGCGAACGGGCAGGGACTATATCGAAATTCAGCCGCCGCGGCTACGTGTTTAAAACCTACGAAGGCGTGCTGAACGTAGGCGGTTTTTCAGGAGAAACAGGCTCACTGACTCCACAGTTTTTTGATTTTTCGGTGAAGGACGATGAGATCGCCAAAAAGATCACAGAGGCCGTAAAAACGGGCCAGCGCGTAACCTTACATTATGAAGAAAGAATCCTGCGTTTGCCCTGGAACGGTGATACAAAGTACTATATTACTGAGGTAGAATTTGTTGGGCCGGCCTATCCGCAGCCCTATGGTTTTCCGGGGCAGCAACAAGCACCTGCACAGCCGCAGGCTGTTCCTGATTCGGCCTTGTAAGTTACTGTAAATCAGCGAATAATTGGAATAGTTTCCTTAGGTAAAAAGGGCTGGTAAACGATCGTTGCCGGCCCTTTTTCTTTTCAAAAAAAGGTTTGGTAAACTGACCGGATTGTTGTAAATTTATACAGTAAAACAAACTGTAAAACATGGCAAAAACTGACACGGCACAAGCCCCTGCAAGTGAAGCGGAAAAGAAGCTGAAAGCCCTGCAAACCACCATTGAGAAGCTCGACAAAGCGTTTGGTAAAGGTACGGTTATGCGCTTAAGCGAAACGAAGGTTATGGATGTTCCGGTGATTTCAACCGGTTCGCTTGGCCTCGATCTTGCGCTGGGCATTGGCGGGGTTCCCCGTGGCCGGATTGTAGAAATTTATGGTCCGGAATCATCGGGTAAAACAACCCTGACCATGCATGCCATCGCTGAAGCGCAGAAGGCTGGTGGTTTGGCCGCATTCATTGATGCGGAACACGCTTTTGACCGGACTTATGCCGAGAAATTAGGGATCGATACCAACAATCTGTTGATTGCTCAGCCAGACAATGGGGAGCAGGCTCTTGAAATCGCCGAACACCTGATCAGCTCGGGTGCGATTGATATTCTGGTTATTGACTCCGTCGCCGCCCTTGTCCCGAAAGCCGAAATTGAAGGCGAGATGGGTGAAAGCAAAATGGGACTTCAGGCTCGTCTGATGTCACAGGCGCTGCGTAAAATGACGGGTATTATCAACAAAACCCAGTGCTGCTGTATTTTCATTAACCAGCTGCGTGAAAAAATCGGGGTAATGTTTGGTAACCCTGAGACAACAACGGGTGGTAACGCGCTTAAATTCTACGCCTCTGTGCGTCTGGATATCCGCCGTACCGGTCAGATTAAAGAAGGTGCCGATCAGGTGCTTGGTAACCGTACAAAAGTGAAAGTGGTGAAAAACAAACTGGCCGCACCGTTTAAAGTGGTTGAGTTTGACATCATGTACGGACAGGGTATTTCGAAAGTCGGTGAAATTCTTGACCTGTCCGTTGAGATGGAAATCGTGAAGAAATCAGGTTCGTGGTTCTCTTACGATGGCAACCGGCTGGCACAAGGCCGTGATGCCGTTAAAGAGTTACTGCTGGATAATCCGGAACTGATGGCCGAGCTGGAACATAAAATCCGCTCGAAAATTAAAGAAGATCAGGAGGCACTGCTTGATCCGGAAAACGATCTGAAAGAAGAAGACGACGTATTGCTGGAAGATTAATAATTTTCAGGCCTTATATTGTCCTCTGACTCTTAACATTAACATCGATTTAATTTATATGAAAGCGGTATTGAGAACTCTCAATACCGCTTTTCTGTTAAGATCTTATGACTCATGTGCCATACTTTATGAGAAGTCTTTGAGAAATCAGCGTAGATTCTCTCCCGTCTATGGCAATTTTGCAAAAATATCATTCGCCGTTTTAGCTTTTTGGCTAATTTCGCCCCGTTAGTTTGATGCACGTCACTAAGTATAATCTTAGTATTGTGATTTTTATTATTTGAATACTCTACCCGATATAGCTCTATGGCAAACATTGCTGAATTATCTGTCGATGGCAAAACCTATCAGTTCCCAACCCTGGTTGGTAGTGAAAATGAACCAGCAATCGATATTTCGAACCTCCGTGATCAAACAGGTTATGTTACCTTAGATAAAGGTTACAAAAACACCGGTGCTACAAAGAGTGCTATCACCTTTCTGGATGGTGAAGAAGGCATTTTGCGTTATCGGGGGTACTCAATTGAAGAATTAGCAGCAAAGGCAACTTTTCTGGAAGTAGCGTATTTGCTGATTTATGGAGAATTGCCAACACAGGAGCAATATTCGAAATTCGAAAACTCAATTCGCCGGCATACCATCGTCAACGAAGACATGCGGAAAATCTTTGAAGGTTTTCCGGTCAATGCCCATCCGATGGGTGTGCTGTCGTCGCTGGTAAGTGCCATGAGCGCCTTCTACCCGGATTCATACGACGGCAAGGGTGAAGACAAAACAGAATTACACATTCTGCGTTTGCTGGCAAAGTTGCCAACAATTGCTACCTGGTCTTATAAAAAATCACAGGGCCACCCGGTTAACTATCCGAAAAACAGCCTCGACTATTGCTCAAACTTCCTGCACATGATGTTTGCGCTGCCGGTTGAAGATTATAAAATTGACCCGGTCGTTGCCGAAGCGCTGAATGTATTGCTCATTCTGCACGCTGACCACGAGCAGAATTGCTCAACATCAACCGTACGTCTGGTCGGTTCATCACAGGCAAACCTGTATTCGTCAATCTCTGCCGGTATCAGCGCACTCTGGGGACCACTCCACGGCGGTGCTAACCAGGAAGTTATTGAGATGCTGGAAGCCATCAAAGCCGATGGAGGGGATGTCGCGAAATACGTTGACATGGCTAAAAACGCGAAAACAACCGGATTCCGTCTGTTTGGTTTCGGTCACCGTGTTTACAAAAACTTCGACCCGCGGGCCAAGATCATCAAGAAAGCGGCTGATGACGTGCTAAGCAAACTGGGCGTCAATGATCCCGTGCTCGAGATTGCGAAACAACTCGAAGAACTGGCCCTGAATGATCCTTACTTCGTACAGCGGAAACTGTATCCGAACGTCGACTTTTACTCAGGTATCATCTATCGTGCTCTGGGTATTCCGACAAACATGTTTACGGTTATGTTTGCCATTGGCCGTCTGCCGGGCTGGATTGCTCAGTGGAAAGAAATGCGCGAAACGAAAGAACCAATCGGCCGTCCGCGTCAGATCTATGTGGGTGAAACCCTGCGTGATTTTGTACCGATGGCTGATCGTAAATAAGATTTCCGGTCACTTTCGGGAGGCCCGCACCAAACTGGTGCCGGGCCTCTTTTTTTACCGTAACTTTGCCAGAGTTAATGTAAAATGAATAATGAACAATGTAAAATGAATAATGGGACCACGCAGTGCAAGCCGATCATTATCCAGTTTACATGATACATTTTAAAAAATGGGTGAGCACGAAGAACTGATCAATTATTTTAAGCGTATTGACCTGCCGGAAACCAGAATGGAGTTAAATCATTACGAAACGGCAACTAATGTGAAACTATTTGTGGAGGGCTGCCTGAACCGGTTGCAATCGCCGAATAGCAGTATTCAGAAAGACGCTGTCCGGAGCCTGACCGAATTAAGGAATAAACTTCAGCAACAGTAAACCAACGCATCTATGTGGCAGGAAACTGACAACAAACTGACCCGCTCCTTCAGCTTTACCGATTTCAGTGAGGCTTTTGCCTTCATGACCCGCGTGGCGCTGATTGCCGAGAAAATGGACCACCATCCGTTCTGGACAAATGTCTACAACAAAGTAACGATTGAACTGACAACCCACGATGCCGGGAATACGGTTACCGAAAAGGACCGGCAGTTTGCACAGGCGGTTGATCAGTTGTTGGGTGTATAAAAAAATTCCTGCCCTCAACCTGGAGCAGGAATTAAAAACCACTGTTTAGAAAATGCATTGGATCGGCCCTGAGCCGATTTATGTTTTATTCGGCATGAACCGGTTCTGCCAAACGAGGAATCTCATTATATCGGGCAATGAGCCGAAGCTGGCCGGGAATCGTTTTCGGGGCAATCAGGTTGTTCACCGTCAGAAACATCCAGGACTCTTCGTTCATTTCTTGATGCAATTTAGGCCAAAATTCCCGGCTAAACACGTCTAGCCGGGTAAAAGATGCGTTCCGATAGACATAATAGTCAAAATTCCGGTAGTCGTTAGCCAGCCACCCTCTGAAGAGATAACCGGCAACTGAATGAAACGGCCGGGGATATAAATGAGCATGCGGCCGACGGTAAACCGACAGCGTACCGTCCAGAATGACTTCCATAAAAAGCTGCCGTCCAGAAACAGGACTTACCGGAAAGTTCATGGCAACAAACCGGCGGATGCGGGCTTCTTCCTGATCAAAGTAACTAAATTCCTGAATCTGCCTTACAGAGCCTGCCCACTGCTGTTGGTCTGCTCCTTTGAATCGGACTACCTCACTGCGCCAGTCGTAGCGGATACCACCTTTCAGGACCGTACCATCCTGTAGAATAACTTTGCCCTGCTTCCAGTGTTTTGTCTGTAAACGTTCGGCTCTTACGCCTGCCGGCACAAAGCTGAGCATGGAAACCAGGACTATGAAAAATACAACTATGCGTGTCACTACTGTAGGCAATTAAAAAAGCTCATTCAATATTTATGGCAACATTACAATAAATAATTGTCTTAAACTGATATTGTTCGGAGAAAAGACAAGTTATTTATTGAATAGTTCATAATTTGATCGTGCTCTGACTGAAGCTGTTCAGTTTTTAATTGGAGGAAAGTCGAAACTTTAGGAAGTTTGGTGTGCTGAAACAAAGGGGGCGCAAGAATCGGCATCTTGACGATTGCGTCTGTTTTCAGCATAAACCAGAAAAAGTATAAAATCAGCTATCATCTTGAAGCTATATCTTGTACCGACACCGATCGGGAATTTAGAAGACATTACCCTGCGTGCCATTAACGTGCTGAAAAGCGTTGACGCAATTCTGGCCGAGGATACGCGTACATCCGGGGTGTTGCTGAAACATCTTGGCATTAGCAAGCCACTGCACAGTTATCATATTTTCAATGAACATCAGACGGTGCAGCGGGTAATTGGTCAGTTGAAGAGCGGAAAGCAGCTGGCGCTGGTGTCGGATGCGGGTACGCCCGGTATTTCGGACCCCGGCTTTCTGCTGGTGCGCGAATGCCTGAAACACGATATTCAGGTTGAGTGTCTGCCCGGGCCAACGGCCTTTGTGCCGGCTTTGGTGAATTCCGGTTTCCCGGCCGACCGTTTTACATTTGAGGGTTTTCTGCCGCACAAAAAAGGCCGTCAGACGCGTTTACAGGAGCTGGCTACCGAAGAGCGGACCATGATTTTCTATGAGTCGCCGCACCGCTTGCTGAAAACATTGCAGCAGTTTCAGGAGGTTTTCGGCGCTGACCGGCAGGGCAGTGTGTCGCGGGAGTTAACAAAAGTTTATGAAGAAACCGTGCGGGGTACGTTGCCGGAAATAATTGCGTATTTTGCCGAAAAAACGGTAAAAGGTGAAATTGTTATTTGTATTCAGGGCGCCGGAAAGCCGGCACGGAGATCGGGTAATAAATACCAGCAGGCAGATGAGGACGACGACGATGAATAAGCGCAACTGGGTTAGTTTACTGGGCATGTTGTTGCTGGCCATAACGCTGCGTGCACAGCCACTCTCGCCGTCAGCGCAGGTTAGTGTCATCACAGTGGCCCCGGGCGAGGCCCTGTATTCCAGCTTCGGGCACATTATCCTGCGGGTTTTCGATCCGGTGACGGGGCTGGACCGCCCTTACAATTACGGAACCTTTGACTTTCGGACCGATAATTTTTACGTTAAGTTTCTGCGCGGGACGTTGCCTTACACGCTGAGTGTGGGCGATCTGTACCGCGAGATGGCTTACTGGCAGTATGAAAACCGGAGCGCCCGCGAGCAGGTCCTGAATCTGTCTCCCGCCCAGAAACAGCGGTTATTTGATGCGCTGGAAACGAACTATCGGCCCGAAAACCGGGAATATCAGTATAAATTTTACTACGACAACTGCGCGACCCGTCCGGTTGAGATGCTGGTGAAGGCCTGTGGCGACAGCCTGCGTTTCAACAACGCCGTAGATACGACCCGCTCATTCCGGCAGTGGATGAACGATTACCTGGGCCGTCAGCCATGGGCGCAGCTGGGTATGAATCTGGCTCTGGGCTACCCGTCGGATGAAACGGCCAATGCCTGGCAGGTAATGTATCTGCCAAATAACGTGTTTGCACAGCTGGCGAAAGCAACCATCCGTATGCCGAACGGACAGGTTATGCCGCTTGTGCAACGTGAGCAGGTTTTGTTTCAGGCAGCACAGACGCTGCCACAGGAACTGCCGTTTTTCATGGATCCGAATGTGGTGTTTGCTATTCTGGGCTTATTGCTGGCGCTGGTTACTGTCCGGCAGTATAAGGCAGGCAAAGTCAGTCGCCGCATCGACCGCGTCCTGTTTTCCTTTATCGGTCTTTGTGGCTGGATATTGCTGTTGCTTTGGGTCGCTACAAATCATGGGGTTACGGCATGGAATCCAACGATTCTGTACCTGATGCCATTTCATTTACCCCTTATTTTCTGGGTAACGAAGCCGCAGAATCTGCGGTTTGCCAATGCGTATTTCGGCACAACGGCCATACTGATTGTTCTTGGCCTGCTATTGGCTAAAGTACCCGGTGGTGCGCACATTCTGCTGGGCCTGACACTGCTGATCCGTTGTTTTGTTAACATGCGCCTGAGCCGGAACCGCTCCCTGATGAGAACTTCCGGTCAGTCCGATGATCTGATTCAGACCACCTAGGCTAACCCACCATTCCTATGACAAACGATCTTCGCTTATTAACCCGCGACCTGAGTCAGATTGCCCGTGAAGCCGGTGCGTTTATTGCGCAGGAGGCCCGCTCATTCAGCCGGGACGCCATCGAGTATAAAGATTTTAACAACCTGGTTTCGTATGTCGACAAGGAGGCGGAGAAACTGCTGGTTGAGCGCCTGCACCGGTTATTGCCGGAAGCCGGTTTCATAACCGAAGAAGGCACAACAGGGCTGGATGCTGACCGGTCGGGCCTGAACTGGATTATTGATCCGCTGGACGGAACGGCAAACTTCATCCATAAAGTACCGGTTTACTCCGTAAGCGTTGGACTGGCGCAGGGCAGTACACCGCTGGCGGGCGTAGTATTCGATATCAATCGCGATGAGTCGTTTACGGCCTGGCAGGGTGGGGGAGCATGGTGCAGCACAAACGGCGGAACGGATGAAAAAATTCAGGTGTCGCCGGCCCGCTCGCTACAGGAAAGCATGATTGCTACGGGGTTCCCCTATCGTTTTTTCGATCAGATTCAGAAATACCTCCATATCCTTCAGTTATTGATGCAAAAAACGCACGGTATGCGGCGAATGGGATCAGCAGCGATTGATCTGGCTTCTGTAGCCTGCGGCCGTTTTGAGGCGTTTTATGAGTTTAATCTGAATTCGTGGGATATGGCGGCCGGTGTGCTGCTTGTTCAGGAAGCCGGCGGTATCGTGACCGATTTTGAAGGGGGCAATGCGTATCTTTTCCGGGGCGATATCATTGCCGGGTGCGGTATGCAGCCTGAATTGCTGAAACTAATTGACGAACACTGGCGTAATTGACCACATACCCAATACAGAGACAATGGACCTGCGTTATCCGATCGGTGATTTTGAATACGGAAAATCCTATTCATTTGAAGACATTAAGGCGGCAATTGCAGCGATTGCGGTATTGCCGTTTAACCTGACCGAGTTAGTTGGTAAATGGGGGGATGACCGCCTCGATACACCTTACCGCCCCGAAGGCTGGACCGTCCGGCAACTGGTGCATCACATTGCGGATAGCCACCTGAATGCCTATGTACGCACAAAACTCGCGTTGACGGAAGAGAACCCGACCATCAAGGGGTATGAAGAAGCAGAATGGGCCAAATTGCCGGATTCGGCGTTGTCTGTGGCGCCTTCGCTGGTGATTATCAGTAATCTGCACTTGCGTTGGGTAACTGTTCTGGAAAGCTTAACAGAAGCGGATTTTGACCGGACCTACTACCATCCGGGCTATCAGCGGAGCTTCAGGCTTGGCGAAGTAATGGCGCTGTATGCCTGGCATTCAGAACATCATTACCAGCATATTTATCAGTTGGCTAAGCGGGAACAGTGGATCTGATTTTACTGTTACCAGTACACTATGGGACAGGAACTGCTTATTCTGCTATTGTTTCTGGGCGCTCTGGTATATCTCGGTCAACGGGTATACCGGTTGCTGTCACCGAAACAGACGGGTTGCGGAAAAGGCTGTGGTTGCGCCGGCAACCAGCCTGCCGTGTCGTCACATGATAATAAATAAAACACCCTGAGAACATTTTTCCGGGTCGCAGGTTCGTATAGCCATGAGTGCTGAACGAACCTTTTTTTTATGGGTCAACATTACGATAGTTTTACTACTATTTGCCGGTTGTAACCGCGTTAATCCTGACCCGCCGGCTGCTGTCGGATTTGACCCGCCGATTCCTACTCCCAAATCTTATTTGGTGGGTCGGGTTACGTTTGAGCTGGCCGATCTGGAGAAAAAAATCAATGATAAACTTGGGGTTGTTCTGGTAGATGAAGAGCAGCTGAAAGGCACTAAAAGTGAAAAGTTTCACCTCAAGGTCGAGCGTGTCGGGCCGGTCAGGTTGCGGTATGTGCGTCAGCAGGTTGTCTTTTCAGCGCCGTTGCGTATCTGGGTCGGAAATCCGCTGGCAATGCGTAAAAAACGGGCACAAGCCAAACGCCCGTTAGGGGTTCTCTTTGTTCGTTTCAAAAGTCCGGTAGAAGTTAATTCCCGTTGGCGGCTGTCGACTAAATCTGCATTTGTGAGTTACAAGTGGATTAAGCGCCCTCGCTTACGGGTGCTGGGGGTTTCGCTGAACGTCACGAATCTGGTTAACAAGGTACTGGAGAAACAGCGGACTACAATTGAAGCGGCGATTGATCAGTCCGTACAGAATGAAGTAAGATTAGAACGCGAACTAGGAAATATCTGGCGCGATCTGCAAAAGCCGATCCTGCTAAATAAAAAAGTAGATACCATCTGGCTGGTGCCTAAACCAGTGAGCGTAGCGGCCGCACCATTATCCGGTAATATCAGGACGATTACCGTACCGCTTCGTATCGGTTTCGAGACGGATATTGCCATCGGGCCCAAACCAACATTTAAACCGGTCCGGAGACTGCCACGCCTGGAGCGCGTAACGCAATTACCCGCCGACACCGACCTGCATGTGCTGAGTCAGGTTAAGTATGCCGATATCAATACGGTACTCGAAAAGACGATGCGGAAGCGCAAAATTCAGTTGGCTGGCGGGGCAATCCAGATCAGGAGTGCCAGTGTATATGGCGGGCAGCAATCCTTAATTGTTAAGACGGAGGTAGGAGGGGCTATAAAAGGGACGCTGTATTTCCGTGGAAAACCTGTTTTTGATACATTAACAAATACATTGCAGGTTAAGAATGTCGATTTTGATGTGCGCACGCAGGAAACGTTGTTGGGTACTGCCGAC
Source organism: Arsenicibacter rosenii (assembly GCF_001870735.1). GTDB lineage: Bacteria > Bacteroidota > Bacteroidia > Cytophagales > Spirosomataceae > Arsenicibacter > Arsenicibacter rosenii. The sequence continues at coordinate 363,015 of NZ_MORL01000006.1, forward strand.
TGGCTGTTGCATGATCATTTACGGGACACACTGAGCCATGTCTTACAGATTCCGCTTGATAATCAGATTGATCAGATACCCGGAAAAATTGAACAGGCGATTGATCAGGGTAAAACCGGCCGTAAAATTAATCTTGATCTGCGTGATTTTATCTTTATTCCCAAACAGATCGCCGTCCGTCCGGAAGGCATTCAGGTTTTGATTATTATCCGGTCTAAAGTGCGGATTAAAGTGAAAAAGCTTTAAAAAGTAAACACGTTACCGGAATCATCTATGTGGTCCAGCGCCAGAGGTAACGCGACGCTAACGTCCGGTAAGGCCGCCAGGGTTCGGCCAGATGCTGTAGCTTTTTGATGAGCGCGCGACCAGTCAGACCGGCTGTTTCGTCCGGAAAAGCGCGCATCATGCGCTGACGAATAACGAGGTCATCAACCGGAAACACATCAGGCCTGTCCAGCACAAACATCAGCAGCATTTCTACCGTCCATCGGCCCACACCTTTGATCGGTAACAGGTATTGCACAATGTCTTCGTCAGCCAGCGTATTGACAAAGGCGTGGTCCAGCCGGTTTTCCAGCGTAAACGTGGCTACGCTTTGCAGGTATGAAATCTTCTGGAACGACAAACCGGCGCTGCGCAGCTCCTCCGTTGTTTTGACCAGCAGTGCGTCGGCATGCGGGTACTGGTCAGGAAATAAGTCCCGGAAGCGCCGGAAAATGGCATCAGCAGCCTTGATGGAAATTTGCTGGGAAACGATACTTTCCAGTAACGCCAGGTACAGGTCACCCGCCCAGTCGACGGCCGGTTTGGGGTGCGGAGTCCCGGCAATGATGCGGGCCATTACCGGCTCCTGCATGAGGTGAGCAAGGGCCGGGTCTATCGTTAAGTCCATCCTGCAAAGTAACACAACATCCTGTTATATTTGGTTCTGATTCTTGCTAATCTATGACGAAAAGACGACACCGGTATTCGGAAAAAAATTTAGGTACTTCACCCGGTACAGTAACGTATGTCGGGCAGGAGATTGAGCACGCTACACATATACGACGGGTCGAATACAACGCAGAAACGTACCGGATCGATGAGTCAGGCCGGCTGAGTGCCTGCCGGTTACCGGCCGACGATACTCCGTTTGTGACCTGGGTGGATGTTGATGGCATCCATCAGTCGCAGGTGATTGAAGCGATTGGGGATCAGTATAAGCTCCATCCTCTATTACTGGAAGATGTGGTTAATACCCATCAGAAACCAAAGCTGGAGCCGTATGATGACACCACCATGTTTGTCACGCTTAAAATGCTTCACTACGATGATAGCCTGGCCGAAATTGATAGTGAGCACGTTAGCCTGGTATTGGGTAAAAACTTTGTCGTGTCTTTTCAGGAAGAGCGTACCAACGATATATTCGATCCTGTCCTGAACCGGATTAAGGCATCAGCCGGCAAAACGCGGCGCAACGGGGCTGATTATCTGTTTTATGCCTTGTTGGATGTGATTGTGGACCATTACTTTTCAGTGCTTGAGCGCGTTGGCGAACGGCTGGATATTCTGGAAGATCACATCGTACAACAGCAGGCCGGTCAGCCTACACTGACGATGCTATATGCCCTGAAGCGTGAACTGAACTTCATGCGCCGTGTTGTCTGGCCGGTCCGTGAAATGATCGGGATGATGATGCGCGAAGAATCGGTCCTGATTAAGGCAACTCTGCAGCCCTATCTGCGCGATTTATACGACCACGTTTCGCAGGTGATAGAAACCCTGGATTCGTACCGGGAATTAATACCGGGGCTGATGGATCTGCACCTGTCAACGGTAAGTAACCGCATGAATTCGGTGATGAAAACCCTGACTATTTTCTCGGCTATATTCATGCCGCTGACTTTTATTGTAGGCGTATACGGAATGAACTTTGAGCATATGCCGGAGCTGAGCTGGCATTATGGGTATTATACCGTCTGGGGCATTATGGGTGTTGTTACGGTTGCGCTGGTGATTTATTTTAAGAAACGGGGGTGGATGTAAGGTGTTTGTTCTGGTTTAATCAGACGGGCAGGCAAGCATTAAGAATACATTTACCTGATCAAAGATAATATCTTTGGGGTATCATTGAAATACCAAATAGCCGCAGGATGTTGCGGCTCTACATATGAATTGGATTACAGATTCCCGGCAGGTGATGGTGCCGGAGCAAAGTATATTTTTTGCGATTCGTGGCGAACGGCATGACGGCCACCAGTTTATTGATGAGTTATATGAAAAAGGGGTAAGGCAGTTTGTGGTGGAAAGTGCTGCCATAACGCCGGAGCGCCGGGCTGCATGGGCAGCTTATTGCGATGCTACGTTTCATGAGGTACCTAATAGCCTGCAGGCATTACAAGAGCAGGCGGTTGCCCACCGGAGGCAATTCCGGATTCCGGTAATCGGTATTACGGGTAGTAACGGAAAGACAATCGTCAAGGAATGGCTGACGCAGTTGTTAAGCCCTACCTTTGGCGTTGTCCGTAGTCCTAAAAGCTACAATTCGCAGGTCGGGGTTCCGCTATCGGTCAGGCAACTGAATGAAACGCATACACTCGGCATATTCGAAGCCGGTATTTCAAAGCCCCACGAAATGCAGGTACTTGAGCCAATCATCCGCCCGACGATCGGCATTTTTACCAATATCGGAACGGCACATGATGAAGGGTTCCGGAGCCGGAAGCAGAAGGTCGCCGAGAAGCTTCGCTTGTTTACCCGTTCCGAAGTGCTGGTATATCGTCAGGATTATCCGGAAATTGATGAAGAAGTAAACTTACTGCTGAAAGCAGTCAATCCGTCGATCCGGCTGGTTCGCTGGCATATGGGCGATGGCCCCGCTACTGAGTTCAGCGCATCGGTTGTTCAACACGGGCTTCATTTACAGCACCCGACTCATGGTGCCTGGAGTTTACAGCTCCCTTTTGCTGACCCGGCCTCTGTTGAAAACCTGATTCATTGCGTTGTGACTCTGATTATCATGGGTATTACCGATCCGGCGGACCTGCAGGCCCGTCTGAACCGGCTCCGGCCTGTATCGATGCGGCTCGAACTGAAGGAGGGGATTAATCAGTGCGTTCTTATTGATGATTCGTACAATAACGATGTGGCAGGTCTGCAGCTGGCACTGAGCTTTTTGCAGCAGCAGGTCAACCGTGACCGCAAAGTGGTGATTTTATCGGATGTGCTTCAATCCGGTCAGAAGGAAGCGGAACTGTATGCACATATTGGCCGTCTGATCAGCGAGCAGCACCTGAACCGGTTTATCGGAATTGGTCCTGAACTGAGCCGAAATACACACTATTTTCCGGCCGGGAGTCAGTTTTATGCCTCAACGGAGGCGTTTTTAGCGGAAGAATCACCGGATCGTTACCGGGATAGTGTGGTCCTGGTAAAAGGGGCCAGGGCGTTTTCGTTTGAACGGATTGTGCAGCGCCTGCAGCGTAAGTTTCATGGAACGGTGCTGGAAATCAATATGGATGCGTTGACCCATAACCTGAATTATTACCGCCGGAAAGCCGGACCGGAAACGAAGGTGATGGTCATGGTAAAAGCGTTTGCTTACGGAAGCGGGAGCGCTGAAGTCGCTCAGTTGCTGCAGTTCCAGCGGGTAGATTACCTGGCAGTAGCCTATGCTGATGAAGGGGTAACGCTGCGTCAGAACGGTATTGAGTTGCCGGTTATGGTCATGAATCCATCGCCGGAAACGTTTGCTACGCTGCTCGAATACCGGCTCGAACCCGAGATTTACAGCTTTCGTATTCTGCGCGAATGGATCGGTTTTCTGGAGGCCCGGCCGCAGGAGACATCGTCGGTACACATAAAGATAGATACCGGTATGCACCGGTTAGGTTTTCGGCCGGATGAACTGAGCGAGGCAGGAGCCCTGCTGGCAGCGCAACCGCAAATACGGGTGGCCAGCGTATTCAGTCATTTGGCAGGAGCCGATGAGGCCCGGTTCAACGCCTTTTCCCGCGAACAATATCAGCAGTTCATCGCCGGTACTGAGACGTTAGCCAATGTGTTGGGGTACTGCCCGATCCGGCATTTGCTGAATTCTGCGGGTATTGTCCGCTTTCCGGAGTTTAAACTGGATATGGTTCGGCTTGGAATCGGTCTGTATGGGGTAGAGGCTACACAGCAGGAGCAGCAACTTTTACGTACAGTGGGTACGCTGAAAACCGTTATCAGCCAAATTAAGACCGTACCGGCCGGCGAAACCGTTGGTTACAGTCGTTCCGGTGAGCTTGCTCATAAAGCACGAATCGGAACGCTCGCCCTTGGTTATGCAGATGGGTTTGACCGGCGCCTGGGGAAGGGTGTAGGCTCTGTCTTGGTCAATGGAACTCCTTGCCCCACGATTGGCAACGTCTGTATGGATATGGCCATGGTTGATCTGACAGGTGTCAGCGCTAATGAAGGCGACGAAGTAATTGTATTTGGTGAAGGTGCGCCTATTTCAGCTATGGCCCGGGCCATTGGAACCATACCGTATGAAATTCTTACCGGGGTTAGTGAACGCGTAAAGCGTGTGTTTTATAAAGAGTAAACGATTGGTCGGGAGATGAGCCGTTTAGCATAGTTACTCATCTCCCGCTAATTTACGTGAATACCGTTTATCTGACAGTTGTGTTAGTGATTTGTTGAAAATTATACGTGCTTTCGTGCCTTGGCCAGGTATGCTTTCGTAGTGTACAAAACCACCATTTAATTTTGTAAGCCCGCGGATAATGGATAGCCCCATGCCTGAACCCTTTTCACCCATTGTTCCGGATCTTTGCAAAACATGAACGTTACAGTCATCCGAAACCGGTTCTGGAAAACCAATACCTGTATCTTTAACCAAAAGGAAGACCTTATCGTTGGCAACACCAGTTTCAACACGTACTATGCCCGAGTTTGGTGTAAACTTAATGGCATTCTGGATCAGATTCCTCGCTAAAACAAGCAGTTGGTATTCATCGCCGGTTGTAAAAGCAGACTTAAAGCTGGTTTCGAGCTTGAGCCGTTTATTGGCTGATAAATGAACATAAGTCTGCAATGCTTCATCTGCGATATCAGCAAGATCAACATTGACTTTGCGGCTAATCAACGCATCTTGCTGAAGCATTGACCAGTGATAGATATTGTCAAGTAGCACCTGAATCGTATCAACAAGGGTGCTTAAATCCTGGCTATGCTGTGTGAGCTCCTTATTGTTATCAATACTATTACGCAAAAGCATTAGCTGTGTTTTTAACACAGCTATCGGACTACGAAGATCATGGCCAATCATGCCGAATGTTTTGTCTTTTAACTGGTTAATTTCAGTTAGCCGTTGATAGTTCCTGCGCAGTAATTGTCTTTCACGGGTTTGATGATAACTATTTTTAATAGCCAATATTTTCACATAATAGATCAGCACAAAAAGAGCGATAAATATGCTTAGACTATTTACCAGAAAACCCTGCTGTTGTGGTTTTACATCCAGCGATTCTATATAATACCTGAGGCCTATAAAATTGGCCAACAGAAAAAGAAAAACCCGTACTGACTGCTTTTTTTTGAGGAAAATAATACTAAAAGCAGCGTGAGCAATAAATAACAATTCACAATGTGTATCAAACCCTTTTAAAATACTTGCCGTATAATACGCCAGAATACCTATATAAAATGTAAAAAGGCTATAGTATAAAGCAAACTTAATTCTTAGTTGATAACAAGCATATAACGTTGGTAGTGAAGCTACCAGTAAATAAACTATGTTAATAGTGGCAAAAACGGTATTTCCAATCCGAAGGTTTAGCCATATAACAATCGGGAAGCATAGCAGGCAAAGGCCGTTAATAATCCATATTAGTATGAACCTGAGTTGATTAATAGTAGAAAGCTTTCTGAATGCCTTTTGGGTATCCAGAGGAAGCCAGGCAATTAAAAGCTGATCAGATAGCATAAACGGGCCGGTCTACAGCCGGGTATTAAAATTAAGTGTATCATTAAATGATATGGTCGGTATTATTTCTTTGGTTTCTGATCTTTATCAATAATGCCGGCTTGCTGTAGGTATTTGGTGAAAGCCGTCCTGTATGTTATACCAATCGGGATCTTGGTTGAGCCTATAAATAGCTTATTCGCATCGATTTTGGCTAAATAATCTGAATTTATGATAAAAGATTTATGGACCCGGATAAAGCGTTTTGATTTAAGCTCATTTTTTAATAAAGGTGCTAACCGCTGATTAATTACGGTAAAGCCTTGGGTTGTATAAACTTTTACGTAGGCACCAAATGCTTCAACGTATAAAATTTCACTTACAATGAAGCGGGCAAATGTCCGTCCTGCTTTCAAATAGATAACTTCTTTATCTTCCGCATCTTTTTGAATAGGTGTGAGGTCTGAAATTGCCCGGCGAACTGCCCGTAAAAACCTTGGAAATTCAAACGGTTTTACTATATAATCAATAATCTCATCGATGTCGAAACAAACTACCGCCAGATTCACATGCGCAGTTGTAACGATGATTTTACTGATTTTCGAGAATTGGCTGATTAGGTCAAGGCCATTCATGTCCGGTAAATGGCAATCCAGGAATACGACATCAAACTGAGTCTGACTCATTATACTGAATGCCTCCATCGCTGTATGGCAAACGACAGGAGTGGTGAACATTTCTGTTCGGTTAATGTAATCTGTGAGCTGATCAACGAAAACCGGCTCATCTTCAATAATAATACAAGTGTACATGTTACGTATAAGTGGTTACCCAAAAAGGGTACTGGGTTTAATAATAATATTAATTAGATGGTGCAATATAGAGAAAATGTAACAATATGTTCATGATACTATATTAATTGACTAAAATATGAATGAGTTTTATAAAAAAGGTGTGTACAGTCATTTTTCCAAAGTACCTGTCTTTTTTAATAGAAAATGGTCTTTTGTATACAAAAGCATATATAATAAATACAAAAAAGACAGGAAACGGTTAAATGTCTGAGACAAAGTAGAATAGTACAAAAAAAGACATTGGATTTTCAAATAAGAGCCGTACAAATATTGTGCTACATATCATAAAATTGTTATGTATTGATATTGTAAAATGGCTGATTTGGTTAATTAAATATTGAATTCAGTTTGTTTGAGTGCTAATTCGTGAATTATTTGATAGCGATTGTGACTGTTAACCCGATTCAGAGGAAGAAAGTGACATTCAACCAGCTAAAAAAGTCATTTACGATCAATAAACCTTAGTTGGTATCATTTGTAATCGTATAGCTTAAGGCATGGATAGGAAATTGCTCAATTCACAGAAGAAATAGTAATAGCTTTTCAGAAAGCCAAACCGTAACTTAATTGTATAACTATGTCCATTCAAATACCCGATCATGTAGTGAATGTTGATTGGCCGACTATGATGGCCGACGTGGAGCAGCAACTCCGGCAATTCGTCTGGCTTGGCTTGTATGGTTATGAATTGTGTTTATATGAGCCTTATGGCTTGTATGGCGCCGGAGGAGCACTCAGACACGTATTTGGCGCAGATGAAAAAGAACTTAATCTGTTACATCTGGCAGAGCGTGGTGTTAATCATGTTTATCCGGAAGACGTTCCTGTCTGGCTACAATTTCTACAGTCCGAAAGGGAATCACTGACCGCCCTGAAAGCCCGGCAACGTCAAAAAACCGTTTATTTCAGACAGCTCACGCTGGATGGCCGGCAAATGCAGGTTATGCATTTACGGAAACCGGTTTTTATGAATGACGGCCTGTATCCTGCTGCCATGTTGTGTATCACGGTTGATGTATCCCATCTGCGACCCGCCAATGCACCTGCCAGCATAACAAGCCTGGATATGACTGATGTTACACATCCTGTCTTTACCATTCATCCGAATGAACCAAAGTCACAGGAACCGCTGACCTTTCGGGAGCTATCCATTCTGGAACTGTTGGCCGACGGTAAAACCAGTAAGCAGGCCGCCTACTCGCTGAACATCAGTCCGAATACGATTGATACCCACCGGCGGCGTATCCTGATGAAAACAAACACCAGCAGCATTACCGAAGCTGTGGCAAAAGCTATCAGAAACGGCTGGTTTGTAAAGATCCGTTCTTTGTCAGATACCATTTATCAGGTATCATAATAATTGAGTACTTAATTATGAGTATTGGAACGCATTAGTATACCGTGTTCATTTGCAATAGCTTGTCAGGTATCAGACATATGAAGGCTATTTATCCTAAAGAAAATAACTCATATGTACAGGTATTGTGACTTTTTGCATCATTTACAGTCAAATAACTGATATAATGAATACAGGTTACTGTATTTATAACCTATAGCTTTTATCGTGAAGTACTATCGATGTAACTGGCAATAAACGTGCCAGCGAAGATCTAATTGAAAAGAAAATGATGAGTTTGTAGAAATACGTAACCTTTTCCTGATGCCAGCTATCCTCTCTCGTTAGAGGTCTGATTTACTGCCGGAATATAAAATTTCTGGACAGAGTAAATGCGTATATGGTATACCGTTAGATTGGCTTTGTGCTGAAATGTATTATAGAATATATGAAATCGAATAAAAAACTATTAATCTAACAGTCTGATCACATGAAAGTGAGCGGGATGTATATGCCATACCCTTTGGCTTTAAACAGAAAACGTTTGAAGAAGGAAGAAGTGCTGCACAAATCAGTACTATCCGCTTACAAAATGACCTGAAATAATATGTGGTGCCATACTTAGATAGACAAAAGGTCCCGTGCAGAGAATTGTATATGATAGTTTTATTATATAATAAAGAACATACTTAGTATAACTAAGACAGTTGTTATAAAAAACATAAACGTGTGTTTATTTAACTAAAACGGTTATATGAGAGAGTGCATATCTTGATTATATGGCTGTTATGTCAAAGCCTGTTTGCGATCGCGCAACAGCAGGTAGGGTTGCCTGACCTAAGTGTGACATGCCCGGATCAAGTAATGATATCCTCAGGTGCTGAATGCACGTGATTTTTCCGGTTTGGCTTTAATGGGTATTTGTATTTTACCACAGCTTTAGACGTATTTGATATGTACATTGGAGAATGTGTATTTTGTTTAAATATATATAAATATGTAAATATTAATACCTATTTTTACTTGCTGAAAAATGTTAACATAATGAAAATACAGGCATTTGTTTTTTTGATAAACGGGGTGCTTATGGGAGCCTTTGCCGGGATAACAATATCCTTCCCCGGCGTTAGCGCTATCTGCTCTAATCGCTTAATGTCTAATGTGTTGAGCGAACCAACATGTAAAGGCGTCTTCACTCTGCAAAACGGCACATCCATTACACCGGCAGTACAGAGTAAGTAGTTACTCAACTAACTATTATAATGTCGCAATTATCAATTACCCATAAAAACCATGAAAAAACTATACACAAGCATACGTCTTCTGTATCTGCTGACGGCCCTGCTCATCAGCACAAACGCTCAGGCGCAGTATGGATCCGATCTCGGTGCTCCGGCAATTTCAACCCTTGCCTGGGATCATATCTCGGCAATAAGTCCTTGGAAAGGAGGGCATAGTATCGGGCTTACGACGGACAAACGCATGTATGTATGGGGGTCTAACATAAACTGGGCAATTACTTCCAAAATAGCATCAGGAGGTGTTCCTGTCAGGGTGTTGGCTCCATTCTATTTGCCATCGCCTGCGGGAGAAACAGTTAAAAAAGTCCGGGTGGTCGGTAACCAGCAAGGTCCTATGTTCTTTTGTATGACTGAAAGCGGTAAGCTTTATGCATGGGGAATCAGAGGACAGCTTGCCGATGGTGCAGGTGTCGGTTTGTTAAGTTCAGCCGAATATGGTTCAACGCCTGCGTGGCCGGTTCTTACAGGAGGGGCAACAGATACAACAGCAGCCGTTCGGAAACCACGGCTACTGACTGTTTCAACGGAAACGAGCCTGGTCGATTTTGATGCAAACGGAAGCGGAACCTACAATTATGCGATGGCTGTTGGGAGTTCCGGTAATGCTTATTTTATAGATGGCAGGTTTGCATTGAGTTTTGCTGCCATTCCAAAACCAGCAGGGGTAAGCGGAACATTTAAATATACGAATGTATGGCTGCCCGCTAATGGAAGTAATCAGAAAATGGCTTATCTGAAGGGAAATGATGGAAAAATATATTATACCGGCGTACGAGATCAGATGTCTTATACAGGGGTACCCTCTTTGTATAATATTTCTTCATCCAGTAATGACGAGATATTTGGGAATATAGCTACCCTTGTTCCTGTTGAAGTCCCGTTTCCGGCTGGTGAAGATATTGTCATGATTCGTTCCTTCGGAAAGGTGACATCAGTATTTGGGAATAACTGTAATCTGGCACTCAGCGCCAGTGGTAAGGGGTATATCACCGGAGCCTGGAAAGGAGTAAGGTTCCCCGGCGCACAACGTATGTCTTATTATTCTGCGCCTTTAAAAAATACGCCGGTAACCGGTACCGAACTGGAAAAAATGAAACTGAATGCGTCAGTTTATGATACCGTATATTACCTGAAAAAATTTGTAGAAGTTGCTTTACCTGCAGGAGCAACAAAACTTATCGGTATTGCCAGCCCGAACCAGTTAGGTAGCACATATGTACCGAATGTAATGGTCATAGACGATAGAAACCGTGTTTACTGGAGCGGGGCGGTCCTGAATAATGTTGGTATTAATGGGTGGGGAATTTCAGCAGGTAACTTTTTGTCAGTTGCAAACGACCCTAACTTATCACCTGACGAATGCGCAGATAATTTCAATATCGTTGGTACCTCTCCTTCCGCATGGGATATTGAAGCTATCAATTTTCGGGGCGCAGCTTATTTAGGAGAGATTGGTACGCAGGTTGAAACATATTCCAGGTACAACCTTTTTATTATCTCCCGGAGCCGCCGAGGGTACTTTGTCGGTGATATGGGAAGCCATACCGGGGCCGGAAAATTAGGAATACTAAATGAAACGGGTGGTGGATTGTATACATCACCTTTCCCTGTTCCTATCGCCAACGAACAACTGTTAGATTGCAACACTAGCCCGGGCACGGGTGGTCCTCTTGGGCCAACTACCCCCAACTCAGCCACCGGTACCATCGACTGCTCCAAAACGATGCTAGCACCGGCACCAATCCTCGGTACGGCCGGGCAAACCGACCTGATCGTGACCATTACGGTTTCGGCCACGGGTACCTTCTCACCCGTCTCGGTGACGGGCTCGGGTATGAGCCTGGCCAATGGCATTACCACCTTAACGGCTACCAGAACCGGCACTCAGCAGTTCCATATCCCGCTGAATTACGACGGCACGGCGCTGACCAGTAACTTTCAGTTTACCATCGGCACGGCCGGTTCCTGCTCNCCAGCAGTTCCATATCCCGCTGAATTACGATGGCACGGCCCTGACCAATAATTTCCGGTTTACCATCGGCACGGCCGGTTCCTGCTCAGCCGACCTGACCGTAACAGGCAAACCAACCCTGCGGAACGTATTAACCGTCACTAATTGTACGGCCATAACGCCGGGGACGCTTAGCAAGTGAAAGTAAGTATGAATAATATACATCACCGTACATGTATGAAACAATGTACTTTACTTTTTTTGTTGCTTGTTGCCCTGAGTGGCATTACGCACGCCCAGACAAGGGTTGTATTACAGGGTGCTTGCACCGACTGCAGCGCCGAAATTACGTCGTTTATTAATTGCTCGGTGGCGTTTGTAGGAACGATTCAAGCCAATGCTGTCATCGGGCCGGGCGTAACCCAAGCCATCCAGGTATCGGTAGGTAAAAAAGGTAAATATTCCTTTGCCACCACGGGCACGCAAACCGTAACGCTCACCGCCAGCGGGGTAGCTACTACCAGTGGCACCACCACCTTTACCCTGACTCAAAACGGACAGTCCTGTAGCTTTAACCGTGTGGTAGGGGCTGCTGTTGTCCGGATTGCAGTGCCGTCCCGGCTTCCTTTATTTCCGGAAGTGGCCGGGCCGGGACGGATCAACCACTGGTTTTACTATTGTAACAAACACTTAATGCTAGGGCAACTTTTATCATGAAAACACGCATACTGCTTTTCATCGTTTTTTGCCAGAGCCTGTTGGCCACGGCCCAGATAACCGTAACCTTGCCAGGCGCTTGCGCTACCTGCCCGAACAGTTCAACACCCAATGTATTGGGCGAGCTAGCTCCTTGTAACGGATTGTCAAACGTACGTGACTTCTCGGCGTTTGGCTATAAATATGGCAATCCAGCTGGTTCAATGATATCAGGCTTTATTTCTAATGAAGGTAGGGTCTATGTAGGATGGTTTAGCCAGGAGGGGTTTCCGGCAAGTAGTACAAATGAAATATGTATAAATGGCTGGGAGCGTCTGTCTTCTAATACGGGATTATACAGTGGTAGCGGATCCTCAATGCACACGGCCTTACCAGCGCGAAATGTATTGGTGGATGCTCCCAGCCAAACCTTTAAGGCTATACAAAAAATCACTAATGGTTTTTTTATTCTCAGTGATCAGGGGAAAATCTATAACTGGGGCAGAATGTTTTTTAATTATGGGGGGGGAACTGTCTATATCGGTGGGCCGGCAAGTTCAACCCTGAATGCTCAGCAAGATTGTTCAGCCCACCAGAAGCTCCGGGAAATACCCCATCCGGATGGGAAACTTTGGAAAGCAATGCAGGTAGGCGACGACGTTGGCTATGCCGCCGACGAAGACGGGAATTGGTGGTGTTGGGGAGGAGGCTTTGCTGCAAAAGTAGTGATGCCATCCAGAAGTATCCCATTACCATCGGTAGGTTCTTCTTGGTATGCGGTTTCGGCTTCTACCTATACACCCGTGAAAATGGATCGGTTACGGGTGCAGCCGCGTGTACCGCAGAGCGATGATCAGCAAACAATAGTAGTACCACGATTGGCGCAGAGAATTTCCGGGAGTGGCAGCGAATTTCTCAGCTACATAGGCGTAGACGGAAATGTGTATTCGTATCAATACAAATATGACCAAAATAAAGGGTTTTTGTCGGACACAACGCTTCAGATTACACTGCCCGATACGGTAAAAGCGGTTAAGATTCAGCGGGGGTACGCAGGATCTTATGCCACTACAATCAATGCGCCCTCGTGGGACTATGGTACCATTGATTATGTGCTGGGCACCGATGGCAATATCTATAAGTTTGTGGACGGATTGCCGCCAGCGGTTAAAGTGGATTTGGGTACCTATAAATTTCAGGATTTTATTGTACGGGATCCATGGCAGTTTTTGGCCCCAAATGGAACGGTTGGTCCTATTAACTCGGCATTATCGCGGAGTGATCAGTTACTATACTCGCTGGATTTGGTTGTACAAGGAGGAGCTCCGTTCATATCGGCAACCCGGGCAATGCTCTCCGGTGTTCCTCAGGCCCGGTATACTTTATATGTTTGGCCAACAGTCGATTTCAAAATCAGCAAGATTTGGCCTTGTAGTGACACTGATACTGGTTTTACCATTTTGAAGAGTGCCGACAATAATCATTCGTACGCCATAAATACAAGATTATCTGATGCTCTTGAACCCTATGGGTCACTTGGCAGTACCTATAATAAATCTATTAACATCTCTCTGGGCACCCTGTGGTTTTACTATAACAATGCTTCTAACGCATACGGCCCTTACAAACTCATTAACTGCCAGAACTAGCAATCCGTCACATCATCTTTTTATATATGAAGCTATTTATCGGTTATATCTTGCTTGCCCTGCTGCTCCTGGGTGTTGGAGAAGCAATAGCGCAGACAACGGTAACGCTACCATCGGTCTGCGCCAACTGCCCGACTACACCCTCCAATCCACAAGCAGAGCGTACGCCCTGCAATGGCTTGCTGAATGCAAAGGATTTTTCAGGATTTACAGCAAGAACGCCTGTTGCCATTGGACAGTTTATATCTGGATTTATTTCCGGGGAAGGCACTGTATATGTAGGATGGTTTAATAACTATGCTATTTCCAGTGTTCCGGAAACTTGTATGACTGGTTTTGACCGGCCTGCTTCGGGGACAGCGTTACATAGCTCGCCATTTGAAACGATGTATACTGCTCTGCCGGCGCAGAATGTACTGATGGGAGCACCTGGCCAAACGTTTAAAGCGATACAGAGAGCATTGGGGTACTTCTTTGTACTGAGTGATCAGGGAAAAATCTATAACTGGGGTTCGCGTAATGCCAGCCAGCAATTGGGTCTTAGCGGACCTGCAGGTACAACCCTTACGGCGAGTGACGGTTGTGACAAATACCAGCAGCTTCGGGAAATTCCCCATCCAGGCGGTAAAAAATGGGTATCAATGCAGATATCTCACCATATCGGCTATGCTGCCGATGAAGATGGGCAGTGGTGGTGTTGGGGAAGCGGGAACTCCGGAAATGCGGTTCCTAAGGCGCTTATGCCCTCAAAAAGTATTCCGTTGCCTGGTACGGGTGCAAATTATGCTACAAGTTACGCCCCAATTACATTTACCCCTATCAAAATGGATCGGTTACGGGTACAGCCGCTGGTTGCACAAACCGATGATCAGCAAACACTTGTGACGGCCGCATCATATACTACCGAGGGAGTAGATTTTCTCTCTTACATAGGCAGCGACTCATTGGTATATGCTTACGTCCATAATTATGATAGCCAAAATGGCTTTCAGTCGGATACAACCATTACTATTCCGTTGCCGGCAGGGGTAAAAGCTAAAAAAATACAGCGGGGCTATTTACCTCCGTATACGATAGGTTCAACCAATTACTCGCCTGGTTGTGTCGATTATGTGCTGGGGACAGATGGCAACATTTACAAGTTCGTAGATAACAAACCAACGGTGGCTAAGGTCTCATTGGGTACCTATACCTTTCGGGATTTTATAGTCAGGGATCCCTGGGAACAGATAACGGGGAATGCAGACCGAAACGGTAAAATGTTGTTTGCGCTGGATTTAGTCCCTGTTTCCGGACCGCCGCTGGTCAGTGTCTCACAACACAGTGATCCCGTTTCTACTGTTGGAGAATCCTATTATGATAGTTATGCCTGGACAGATTTGCCATTTACGGTGAGCAAACTGTGGGCTAGTGCTTCTGCATCTACCGGTTTTACCATCTTGAAAAGTGCAGCGAACAACCATAGTTATGCCCTTAACACAAGACTGAATATAGCGTCCGGGTTGCCTTATCACTCAATTGAGACGAGTTATTCACTTGCGGTTGCGCTGGGTATGTTTGGAATACTTACAGCAGCAAAAACTCCCTGTGGGGGCCTTTCAAGCTTATCAATTGCCAGAACTAGTAATCTTTAACGTAAAATATGTACATATGAAACCTTTTATCAATTACATTCTGATTACCTTGCTCTTCCTGGGCGTTGGAGAAGTCACGGCCCAGACAACCGTAACGTTACAAGGCGCTTGTGCTACCTGCCCGAACAGTACAACGCCCAATGTGCTGGGCGAAGCTGTACCTTGCGATGGCCTGACTAATGTTCGTGATTTTGCAGCAACCAATGAATATTCCATGGAATTTATGGGTACGGGGGGCTTTATTTCTAAGGAAGGGACTGTATATGTTGGCTGGGGTTCATTTCAGAATCAAGATAACTCAGCAGGCCTTGACGAATGTCTTACGGGACGTGGTATAAAAATTCCAGGGGTTAGTAGGATGAAGGCCTACACAAACAAATCGGATGCTTTTACGGCCTTTCCGGCGCTTAATCTGCTGTACTATACCCCCGGACAAACCTTTAAAGCTCTCCAGCGAAATATAAACCTTTTTTTCGCGCTGAGTGATCAGGGTAAGATATACAATTGGGGATATTTTAATAATACTGCAGCTACAGGGCAGGGTGATAATCGTTTTGTTGCAGGAAAAGATACAACAACGACAACAAGTGATTGTGCTTACTTTGCTATTCCCAGAGAAATAAAGCATCCGGAAGGCCGGGCCTGGAAGGCTATGAAAATCTATAATGCTTTTGCCTATGCAGCGGATGACTTAGGGAAATGGTGGTGTTGGGGCAAGGGAAGAAAAACCCTTTTCCCAAGTACGCAGATTTTACTTCCAGGCGTCGGGCAGGATTATTTCGCAGATATTGTAAGCCGTTTTACTCCTATAAGAATGGATCGCCTGAGGGTACAGCCTTTGGTACCCAATAGCGATGATCAACAGACAATTGCTGCCTATCCTACTCCTGAGGAAGGGATTAGACCTTCAATTGCTTTTATTGGTGTAGACTCATTACTATATGTCTATAAATACGTTGATAATGGCGTAAATAGAAATTTTATAAAAGATACCACTATGCAAATCGTAATACCTGGTAATTATAAAGCGGTAAAGGTTTGCCGGCCATGGGGGCCAGGTATTAATAGCACGCATGGCGATGTCTATACGGTACTGGCTACTGATGGAAAAATTTATTACTTTTTTACAGATGGTACTATCTCTCAGTTATCTGATAATCAGTACTTTTTTGTGGATTTTGTAGCTAAGTCGGCCATATTTAGTACGGCTACAACCGATCCGATTGAATCCTTCAGGCCTGGTTTTGCGGGCGTACCTAGAAGCCGTGACAAGCTTGTACATTGGCAAAAGGCTGCCGATGGAAGTGGCTATGTCTATGCGGAGACTGGAGGAGCAGAATATGAGTTAACGTCTAAAATTTCAAAGATATGGATACACGGCCAATTCCCTAACATATTGGTAAAAACGGAAAGTGGGCATAGCTACGTACAAACAAATATAAGCGTTGATACTTCTACGCAACCCCAGACAATAAACGGTGGGCTTACCCTGAACAACATGTCTAGATACGAGACATATGTACGAGCTGTAGGTGCTCAAATGTCCCCTGGTTATACACCACCCGGACAATCTTCCTATGGAATACCAAGTGCGGGCTTTTTTAAGCTCATTAATTGCTTCAATATCAAGTAATAGTGATTACCAAAAACGTTTATGACCTTTTAAGTGTATGAAAAAATTTACCTATGCATTCCCGATTGCCCTGCAGCTGCTGATTGCCGGAGAAACAATAGCGCAACGGGAGGTTGTGCTGCCAGGCGTCTGCGCGACATGCCCGACTAGTACAACGCCCAATATATTCGGCGAAACCGTTCCCTGCGAGGGTTTAACTAACATCCGTGATATTTCCGGAAGCCAGGAGTACAACATAGATATGTTTAGAACAACGGGCTTTATTTCACAGGACGGAACAGTTTATACGGGCTGGAATTCTTTTCAGGGCTCTCTATCTAGTGGTTTTGACAGGTTAATGACAGGACGTTATCTGGATATTCCTGGTGTAAAAAATCATTCAACAAATATTGATAACTTTTCTGCTTTTCCTGCAATTAGCCTCTGGTATTATGCTTCAGGACAAACTTTTAAGGCTATCCAGCGAAATGAAAGCTCATTTTTTGTGCTGAGTGATCAGGGGAAAATATATACTTGGGGAAACGCTGCTAATCAAAGCACAGGTAAAATGTACCCTATTACAGGCCAGGACACAACTGTTTTTAACAATACTTTGAGCGTCTACAGAGCAAAGCCCAAAGAAATCAAGCATCCGGAGGGCCGTGCATGGAAAGCGATGAAAGTTTACAACTCGCAAGGCTATGCGGCTGATGATCAGGGAAAATGGTGGTGCTGGGGGCAGGCAATGAAGCATCATATGCCAAGCATGAGCTTTAGTCTGCCAGCGGCAGGAGTAAGCTATGGTCAAAATGCTGACTCCTATGCAAGAACGTATATCCCGGTTAGGATGGACCGATTAAAAGTACAGCCTATAATCCCGGCTAGTGACGACCAATGTGTGTTGGTGAGTAAATCCTCAGCTTTGGGTTCTGATCCTTATACACTGATGCCGGCTTTGGCATATATTGGCGCAGATAGTAGTGTGTATGTGTACAAATACATAATTGTTAAACAAACAAATGGAGAACTTTTCGTACAGCGTGATACCACTATGAAAATTAACCTGCCTGGTGGTAAGGCTATTAAACTGCAGCGAGTGAATATGGAACAACCTACGGACTCTCGCAAGGATATTTTTTGTGTATTAAGTACAAATGGGAAGATCTACTACTTTTGGGAAGATGGTACAATAGCACAAATGACTAATGATCAGTATTTTTTTGTGGATTTTGTAACTACACGCATACCAGGTTCTTATGGTTTTACTGAACCGATTGAACGCTTAAAACCTTCATTTTTTGGTGTACCTAGAAACCGGGACAAACTAATATATGGTGCAATAAACCTGTCCTCACCCAATTATAGCTATGGCTATGCAGAATTAGCTGAGGACTATGGGGTTCCGGCAAAAGTGGGCAAAATCTGGGCTCACGGTAATACGCCTACATATGTACTAGTAAAAAGTGCTGAAACTGGCCATACATATGTTTCTTGTGGTGAAAATATTGATTTTTCTAAACAGCCATATAGACTTTACGGAGGTGGGTTTGATATTAGCACTCCTGCGAAAGAGAGCTATATAAGAGCAATTGGAGGGCAGCTAGGAGGTAATACAATAAATGATCCCTTCAACGCTACATCGACTACAGGATTGCCCGCTACTGGCTTTTTCAAGCTTATTAATTGTTCTGCAATTCGGTGATCTTATTTAGTAACTGTCGTTTCGGGCTTTTCAAACATGCGTAGCGTTTGTATGCCGCTTCGTTAATGCATAAGGGGTAAACCCTCGAAGAGCAAAAGTGATATATGATAATGATGAAACATAAAATAAAAAATAAAAATATGATTATATTGTTAATGTAATTTGGGCTTAATATTTGCTGTTAATAGTAGTTAAACGCCTTTAAGTGAGCAAGTTAGGTAACTGTATGGTCAAAATCGTAACTAATGTTTTAAACCAATATAAAGTATGATAACAACAAGGTTACTGTTGCAATTATTGGTATATATGGCGGCCATCGCACAAACAACAATAATGTTACAACCCGTCTGTGCCAACTGCCCCAATAGTACCACTCCAACAGCACCAGGTGAATTTACACCCTACAACGCGGCATGCGTTGAAGATTGCAAGACTGGTTTTAGCCCGCGTGCTTCAGCAACTGTACTGAATAGTAGACAACGTACATCAATGTATACAGCCCTGACAGCGCAGAATGTACTGGTAGGAGTAACTAGGCAAGCTTTTAACTCGATTCAGCTGGTCAAAAGGTACTTTTTGGTGCTGAGTGGACAGGGTAAAATTGATAACCGGGGTAACGGAGTAAAGCAATACCAACCGGCTTTCGGTGGTTGCTCAGTAACAACGGTCACGTCGAGTAATGCAGGTGATAAACTACACCAGCTTCAGGAAATGCCACATTCTGAGAGAAAGAAGTGGATGGCCATGCAGATTGCTAAGGGCGCCGGTTATGCAGCCGATGATGTCGGGCAGGGGTGGTGTTGGGGGGAGATGCCTCCGTGCCAAAGGCATATCTGCCATCAGGTACTATTGCATGGCCAGTGACCAGCGAAAATTACGTAATGAGTGATGCCACCGCTATGTTTACACCCGTTGAAATGGACCGGTTTACCGGATTTACCATCCTGAAAAGTGCAGCGAATAACCACAGTTATGCCCTGAATACAAAACGAGATAATGGGCTTCCCGGCTCGGCTATTGAAGCGGGCTAGTCGGTTACCATTGCGTTGGGTATGTTCCGTGAGTACTCCAACAATCAGGTTCGGTTGGGGCCGTTTAGGCTCATAACCTACCAAAAATGAGGCGATTAGGGTCCGGTCTGTAAACAGGCTATGCCTGTTTTTATGCTGGCTCTGTCAATATTCATGCCAATGATTTAAAGCGTTCTCTGTATTGATGAAAAGAGAAAAAACTTAACTATTACATAAACCTAAAGTAAAATGAAAGCAGTAAAATGGTATTTGTTGGCAGTAATGATATTGTTGGTTAGTAAAGTAAGTATGGCGCAACTGAAGATTGTGCTGCCAGGCGTCTGCGCGACCTGCCCGACAACGCCCTCAAATCCATTAGGCGAACCAGCGCCTTGTGATGGATTAAAAGATGCCCAAGATTTTTCGGGACTGGGCTCTGCCTGGAACAGAAATCCTGGACATCGTATTTCTGGTTTTATATCAAAAGCAGAGACTGTCTATGTAGGATGGCTTAATACTGAGTATAATAATACAGTTACAGGTATTGCCGCAGGGACGGAATATTGTTTGCAAGGAACAGCCCCACCCTTTTCTACAACAGCAGCGGTCTCAAGCGATGATCTTCAAAGTATGTATACAGCCATTCCTGCAGTAAATGTATTGCTGGATGCTCCAGGTGAAACATTTAAAGTAATACAAAAAAATGCGGGAGGTTTTTTCATCTTAAGTGATCAGGGAAGGATTTACAATTGGGGCTATACAAATAGTGGCCCCGGAGGGGCACTCGGGGCAGTTTGTGGCCCGGCGTCTACAACTATTAGCGCTAGTATTAATAATGTAGATTGTTCTGTATTACAAAAACTTAGACAAATTCCCCACCCACAAGGGAAAAAGTGGAAAGCCATGCAAATTGGAATATACATAGGTTATGCGGCAGATGAAGATGGAAAATGGTGGGCATGGGGGCAAGGAGCCAGAATATTGTTTCCATCTTCCAGTGTTCCGCAGCCTGCCGTCGGCCAAAGTTGGGCATATATGAGCTAGCAAACATATACTACACCGACACCAGTACAGCTTGATTTGCTTCCTGTGCAGCCTCTTGTACCTCAAACGGATGATCAGGTAACATTTGTAGCGGAGTATGAGCCAGCAGCTGTTGGTACTCCGTTTATTAGTTATATTGGTGCAGATAGCTTAGTCTATACGTACAATGCTACTCATGATGGTAACATTGCTACTAATATACAATCTATTCAGGTAACCCCGATCCCATTAGCCGGAGCACAACCAGGAGTCAAGGCCAAAAAGATACAAAGAGGCTATGTATCTACCTATGCTCGAACAGGAGTTTACCCCGGACAATATATGGCGGCAATTGATTATATCTTAGCTACCGATGGTAATATTTATCGGTTTGCAGAAAACCTGCCCCCTGCTGTTAAGGTAGATCTGGGGAATTACAAATTTCAGGATTTTATCGTTAGAGATCCCTGGGAGTTTATACAAAGTGTTGTTAACCTAGACCCGAATATACCTTATAAAGATCAGATTCTGTGTTCGCTGAACTTAGTACCAGTTAGTGGCAACGGATTTATTGTCGCGCAACGGGGAACACTCACTATGACGGGAACGGGTGCTACTCCTACAAATCAGTATGATGCCATTGAGTTCGGTCAAAACTATGGTTTTGATTTTAGAGTGAGCAAATTGTGGTGTAGCACAATGTCTAATGTAGGGTTTACAATTGTGAAACGAGCCGATAATAACCATAGTTACGGAATTGATACAAGGTTTAACTCAGTTACAAAAGCGCCTATGGGAGGGGTGACTGGTAAGGTTGATCAGACTGCAATTAATATGGCATTTGGTACAAATTATCAATGGAAAAATAACGTTAGACGTGCCTATGGTCCATTCAAACTCATCAACTGCCAGAATTAGTAATCTTTAACTTAAATTTTAACACATGAAAATATTTTTTGATAACGCCCTGCTTGCCTTACTGCTCCTGAGCGCCGGAGTGGCCATGGCACAGACACAAGTCACCCTGCCAGGCGTCTGTGCAACCTGCCCGACAATACCTTCACCGGTGCAAGGGGAACCTACTCCTTGTAACGGGCTACTGAATGCGCGGGATTTTTCCGCTGTTGGTGCGAATTATGAAAACATAGTAGGTAATCCGGTGAATACCTATTCCGGTTTTATTTCCAGGGAGGGGAGAGTATATGTGGGATGGTATGTCAGCCAGCTTTCCCCTGGTACAGACGTTGAACCCTGTTTAACTGGCCAAACCCGTTCGACAGCAACTACGCTGGCATATGCCAGCAACAGACAAAATATGTTTACCGCATATCCTGCCCAGAATGTTTTGGCTGATGCGCCCGGGCAAACCTTCAAAGCTATCCAAAAAGTCAGGGGCTTGTTTTTTATTTTGAGCGACCAGGGAAAAATATACAATTGGGGAGGATCAGATGGGTCGAGCCTTCCCCTGGATGCCATCGCTGGTCCTGCGGGGCAAACAACTCTGGGCAATTCAGAATGTTCTGTTTTGCATAAGTTAAGAGAGGTTCCACACCCTGAAAGTAAAAAATGGGTATCCATGCACATAACCAATGAGGTAGCGTATGCGGGCGATGAAGCCGGTCAATGGTGGTGTTGGGGATATGGACGAAAATCGCACATGCCATCGTCTGCTATAGGGCTGCCGACAACAAGCCAAACAATACTGCAAAAGGCAGATGCGCAAATCTGGACTCCTGTCAGGATGGATTTACTGCCGGTGCAGCCACTGCTTACGAATGAAGATGACGAACAGACGTTGGCCGGAGGAACCCGGGGAATATTTACGGGAGTAGGTACTACTAACTTTCTTAGCTACATCGGCAGCGATTCGCTTGTCTATACCTATACGTACGATTACGCTCAATGGCTCAATGCAAGTAACAATTTAGATGCCACGTTTATACGAAGCCGGTTTACCAAAGTTAAATTACCTGTCGGCGTTAAGGCAAAAAAGCTACAGCGAGGTTTTGTCCCGTCAAAAAAACAGATAGGTGGAAATCCCAATTCGGGAAACACCTATGGGGTACCGATTGATTACATCTTAGCGACCGATGGTAATATCTATAAATTTATCGAGAATGACTCAGTCACCACTAAGCTGGACTTAGGTACTTATAAGTTTCAGAATTTTATTGTGAGAAATCCCAGAGAGCGAGTTGACAATACTATACCCTTCAATGCTGCTTTAAGTACAGATTTTGCCTATCATGGTCTTGATCTGGTTGTACAGGGAGGAGCGCCTTTTATCTCAACGGTAAAAAGTACTACTGCCGCAACAGCCTATGACATGATTGTATATGGACCCGCACAGGGGATAAACTTTAAGGTTAGCAAGCTGTGGAACTGGAAGCTTGGTGATGGTAATGGAGGAAGCTATGGGGCAACAATTCTCAAAAGTGCGGATACGAATCATTCGTACCTTTTGGATGGTTGCGCGGATTTCTTTAACCGGCCTACTACAACTCCTTTTGGATCTTTTATGGTGAATACGGGATCTCCAACAATGGGCTTGGCTACGGGAGTTGAGTGGACATTTCGTTCTGACAACCCCAATCTTTACGGCCCGTATAAACTCATTAACTGTCAGAACTAAACCAGAATATGCGGGAAACGCTGCTATTGATGATAGACATTCACCGATAGCACAGATGAGTATCACTAAAGCAAAGACAAACATTTGCGGATCAAAATTATGTAACTAAAAATGATATAATATAAATATGAGTTTATTTTGTATCAACCATTATTGATGGCCGTAACGAATGTTTAAACTAAATGATGATGAAAACAACTAAAACGAACATAATACTAATGTTGCTATTACTGGTTTCTATGGCAACACTAGCACAAACAACTGTAACACTGCAAAGTGCCTGTGCTACCTGCCCGAACAGTACGACAACCTCACCGTTTAGTGAGCCAACGCCCTGCGATGGGTTAAAGGATGCCCGGGATTTTTCGTCAGGTGTTGGGATTGAAAGCGCTAATAAGGCAGGTATTTACAGCTCGGGTTTTATATCAAAAGAAGGTATAGTATATATTGGTTGGTACAATTATGATGCCCTTGCTGCAAATGTGGGTGCGGGAACTCTCGAGCGTTGTGTAAGCGGGCAGGCAAGGCCGGTATCAACCACTGTAACCTATTCAAAAAACAATGATGGGGCCATGTATACAAGTTTTCCGGCTAAAAATGTGCTGATTGGTGCGCCTGGTCAAACGTTTAAGGCAATTCAAAAAGTAAGAGATGCTTACTTTATCTTAAGTGATCAGGGGAAAATATATAACTGGGGACCAACCGTGTCAGCAGATGGTATACATATGCGGGCAGTTGCTGGTCCTGCTTCTCAAACGCTAGCTCCTAATTTGGATTGTTCAACGCTGGAAGTGCTTCGGGAGGTTGTACATCCGCAGGGTAAAAAATGGAAATCTATGCAAGCGTACACATGTGTTGTGTATGCTGGTGATGAGTCCGGACAGTGGTGGTGTTGGGGCGAAGGGCCGAAAGCATCATTTCCAACATCGCAAGTGACATTACCCTCTACGTCTGAATCATGGTACATCGGAAATGCGAAGTTCTATACGCCTGTTCAAATGGACGTTCTGCCAAGGCAGCCACGCATTCCTCAAAGTGATGACCAACAAACGTTAGTGGGTGCAGTTTCGTCCCGTGGTAATGGCGTTGAGTTCCTAAGTTATATAGGTACTGACAGCCTGATTTATACGTATCGGTATGATTACACATCCCGCACAAGTGGTACATTTATAAGAGCTACTTCTCAGAATATACCTTTGCCAGGCAATGTGAAGGCACTCAAAATTCAGCGTGGACATGTGTATAATTACAGAACACAGACACCATTAAGTAACTTTGGAGGGCCTGAGGTTTCGATTGATTATGTGTTGGGGACTGACGGAAAAATTTATCGGTTTGCGGAAGGGTTGCCACCAGCAACATCAGTTGCGCTGGGAAATTATACCTTTCAAGATTTTATCGTCAAGGATCCATATGAATTTAATACTGATGCTCCAGGATATCTTGATAATAATATATCAATGTTTGATCAGATGTTACACGCGTTGGATTTGGTACCAGTTGGCGGCTCTCCGTTAGTTGTTGCAAAGCGGGGAGGAGATATGGGTAATGGAGTGGCTACTCCTGGTACATTGTATGATGTAATGGAATTTGGGCCAGCACAAGGTGTAAATTTCAAAATCAGTAAACTATGGTCGTCGACAACAGCAGGCAGCGGGTTTACAATTTTGAAGAGTGCTGATACCGGGCATAGTTATGGCATCAAAGCAAATATAGAAACGGGTGTAAGGCCAAACTATCGCAGTGGCAATGTAGCAGGTTCCGGTGCTCAGGCCTCTATGAGCATAGCTTTTGGGGCTGACTGGAATTTTTATAATAATGAACCTCAGTATTATGGCCCCTATAAGCTAATCAACTGCCAGAACTGATTTTACCTCAATTGTCATCAAAATTGAGGATCATATTGCATCCGGTACACGAGTGACCGGAGTGGAAATTACCGGTCTAATAAAGTTAAAATAATTACATATGAATAGACTACTATTGTTTTTGATGTTCTTGCTCCTGCACTATCATGTACATGGGCAAAACAGCGGGTCGGGACCCATAACGCTCTCGGTACCCGAATCAGTTAGTAGCATACAGTGGTATAAAGACGGCTCGGCCGTTTCGGGTGCAATCAGTACAACCTATCTGGCCAGTACGACCGGTACCTACTATGCCACCTATACAGACGCCACCAGTGCCTGTACGGGGCTACAAACCAATTTTTTTATCCTGATTAACAGTGGTACCACAGTAACACTCGACGGGCAGACCAACAACAGCGGGGGAACGGGATATCAGTGGCTCAGCAACGGAGCCGCTATTTCCGGCGCTACCTCCACCACGTATGCTACCAGTACCGGCGGGGTCTACTCGCTGACCTATAGTAACGGGAGTTGTGCTGTAAATACGTTGCCCTATCAGGTCTTTGTCCTGACCACGACAGTGCCATGCTCGGCTACGGTTGCGCCTGCACTGTCGGCAACTACGAAACAGAATATATGCCCGGCCACAACAATTGATCTGAGCACGATCACGGCAAGTAACAGCCCCGGTGGCACCACACTGAGCTGGCATTCAGCGACACCAGCTACGGCCGCTAATAAACTGAGTTCGGTCACAGCGCTGGTTGCCGGTACCTATTATGCGGCCTTCCAAGGCACCAACAGCGGAACCGCCTGTTACGGCCCGACAACGGCCGTTAATGCTACTTCAACCACCTGCAATGGCGGTGGGGGCGCTGGGGGATGTCTCACAGATGTGAAACTGACAATTGCCGAATCAGTGACGGGCGCGCAGTGGTATAAAGACGGCACGGCTTTATCCGGCTCGACGAGTACAAGTATCTCGGCAAACAGCCCCGGCCTTTACTATGCTACCTACAGCAGCACCACCGGTACTTGTAACGCCCAGCAGACCTATTTTTTCTTGCTGATCCAGCAGGGAGAATATGTTACGCTCAACGGGCAGACCAACAACAGTGGGGGAACAGACTACCAATGGCTGAAAAACGGCGTCGCTATCTCGGGGGCTACCTCTACGACATACAACGTCATAGAGGAAGGAGTATATTCCCTAACGTTTAACGGCGGTAGTTGTGGGCTAACAAGTATTCCGTATAACGTCATGGTCTTAAATCCGTGTTGTTCAGCCACGGTAGCCCCGGCCTTATCGGCAAACAGTAAGAACAACGTATGCCCGGCTACGACCGTTGATCTGAGTACCATTACGGCCAGCAATGCACCGGTAAGCTCTACGCTGAGCTGGCACTCAGCAACACCGGCAACGGCCGCTAATAAACTGGCATCTATCAGCGCTGTTGCGGGCGGGGCCTATTATGCCGCTTTTGAAGGCACAAAAAGTGGCAGCGCCTGCTATGGCCCGACAACGGCTTTTAGTGCGATATCCACTACGTGTACTGTAGTTTGTAGCGCAACAACTGTGCCAACACTTTCTACAGCAACGGTGTCAAATAGCTGTCCGGATAAAACAATTAGCCTGGCGGGCATTACAGGAATTAGTTTGCCGGCCAATACGACGCTAACCTGGCATAGCAGTGCGACTGCTACGTTTGCTAATCAACTGACAACCTTAACAGGTCTGCCTGCGGGTACGTATTACGCTGCCCTCAATGGCGGATTAAATTGCTACGGTCCGACAGTCGCAGTTGTAGCCAGCGTAACCAACTGCGATACTGTATTGCCGCCGGTTCCGCCGTCAACTACAGCTTGCGATTATGCCACAGCTCCGGCAAACGTGACGTTTACTGTGAGCAACGCGCCGGTGGGATACAGTGTCAACTACCTGCTGGTCGATCGGGTGACGGGCGCTATTGTCCAGAGCAGTACAGCAACAGCATCATTCTCTGCAGTTGGGCAGGGTGCCTATCTGATCACAGCGGCATGGTATAAGGGCACATTAGTAAATGCTGTGCCGGGCAAGCTGATTTCAACGGTTTACGAAAGTGAAACCGGCTGTCTGAAATACTCGGACTATCTACAGGTCAGAGTTTGTAGTGATGTCTGTGATTATGCCTCTGCACCGGCTAACCTGACGTTCACCACGAGCCCGAGTCCGACAACGGGTGTAACGACCACGTATGTTTTAGTAAATGATGTTACTAACCTGATTGTAGCAACTAGTCAGACTCCGACTTTCTCCGGGGTAACTCAGGGAGATTATGCGATTGCTGCCGTTTATTACACTGGTTCGCTGACGCTGACACCGGGTACTTCGCTGTTCGCTGTTACAACGAATAACGATAACTGTCAGGCCGTTTCGAATGCGATCCGGGTACGGATATGTAGCTGTCCGGCAAATGTGGCACCAGTTTTATCGGCAATAACAAAACAGAATACATGCCCTGCACTGACCGCTGATCTGAGCACGATTACCGCCAGCAATACGCCGCTCAGTACTACATTGACATGGCATTCGGCTACACCGGCAAGTATGGCTACCGAAATTTCCTCGGTAAGTTCCGTGACAGCAGGTACGTATTATGCCGCCTTCAAAGGAGTTAACAGCGGTAGCGCCTGCTACGGCCCCACAACAGCTGTTGTGGTGACATTAACCATTTGCCCGCAGGCACCGATTGCCAGAAATGACATTAATAACACAAACGTCAACACGCCGGTATTGGGCAACGTGCTGACCAACGATACAGACCCGCAAGGGCTGCCTTTGTCAGTGAGCATAACACCAGGCTGTGTACCATCGAGCGGAACGGTAGTTATGAGTACCAATGGGGACTATACATATACGCCGGCAACCGGATTTGTCGGATCCGTGAGCTTCTGCTATCAGGTGTGCAACAGCAATAATCAATGCGCAACGGCTGTAGTAAACATTAACGTGAATCCGGGACCGATCGTGGCGTATAACAATCCACCGATTGCCAACAATGATAATACACAAACCCGCCAGGGTGTGCCGGTGACGATCAACGTGACGGCCAACGACACGGATCCCGACAGTGCGACTTCGGGCAGGGGCCAACTGGGTTCACCCGCCCTGATTGCGCCATTGCTGAGTGCGAGCATCGGTAGTGCAACGATCGTAAACGGTCAGGTGGTGTTTACCCCTGCGGCCAGCTTTACCGGGATTGCCAGCTTCCCGTACCGGATTTGTGACCAGGGTACCGATCCGGGTCCGTTGTGTGCGACGGCGGTGGTAACAGTCAATGTGTTGCCGGCTCCACCGGTGGGCACGACGCTGGCGCCGGTGGCGATAGATGATGCGCTGCTGACGCAGGTGAACACGCCGAAGGGAGGCAGTCTGGCCACGAATGACAGTGATCCGAACAATCCTCCGCTGGCTTTGACCTACACGGCAGGCAGCTACACGACGGCGCACGGGACGATTGTGGTGGCCGCCAACGGCAGCTACACCTACACGCCTGCCACGGGCTATGTGGGTCCGGACAGCTACTCCTATACGGTCTGCAACACAGCCAATAAATGTACAGGGGCTACCCTGAATATTTTGGTGCAACAACCCATTTACCAGTCTCCGGTTGCGAAGAACGATA
>NZ_MORL01000060.1 GCF_001870735.1 Arsenicibacter rosenii
CGCCGACAGGCTCTCTCCCGTCGACCAGCCGTAGGTCAGGCTCTGACCACCCGCCAGAGCCGTAGCGGTCAGGGTGGTACTGCCCCCGGGACATACCGACAGATTACCTGCCACACTGACCGTCACCGCCGGATTCAGCGAAACGGTTACGCTGGTTGTCGAATACCCGCCGAATGCATCGGCAATGGTGACCGAATAGGCCGTCGTACTGACCGGCGAAACGACAATGGCGGTTGTGCTTTCACCCGTCGACCAGTGATAAGTCACATTTGGCCGGTTAGCCAGATCACTGACGGTCAGCGTGGTACTGCTACCGGCACAAACCGACAGGGTACCGCCGATCTGAGCCGTCACGGCCGGTACGACCGTAAGGGTGGCACTCGTCTCAGAAACGCACCCTGAGGCATTGGCCACGGTGACGGAGTAAGCCGTTGTGCTGACCGGGCTCACGGTGATAGCCGATGTGCTTTGGCCCGAACTCCAGGTAAAGGCCGTACCGCCCGAAACGGCCAGTGTTGCGCTCATACCCGCCGAAATCGTCTGTAAGGCCGGTACGACGGTCAGTGACGGCGGACCGCTGATCTGAACCTCATTGGTTTGCGCCGTACAGCCGTTCGGCATCGTTACCACAACCTTATAGGTGCCGGTTTCTGCGGGGGTATACGTCAGCTTTGCCTCGCCGGACTCCCATTTCTGGATCCGGTTATTATAGCCATCCGAAATATAGATTGTGCCATTCTGATCGACAATTACGCCGGACGGGCCGGACAGTTTGCCCGCCTCATTGCCACTGTCTGTACCGGTGCCCGCTACAGTTATACCGGCGGTTGCTCCTGGCAGCCATTTCTGAATCCGGTTGTTGTTCTGGTCGGCGATATACAAAGTGCCGGCAGCATCAACATAGATACCGGCCGGATAATCAAGCTGTTGTGCGGATGGCCCGGGACTTCCGCTGATACCAGCCACCAGCGTTCCGCTCAGAGCACCGGCGGCCCATTTCGTCACCCGACCATTGCCGGCTTCTGCTACGTAGATCATACCAGCGGCATCGACAACTACAGCCGACGGCAGGCCTAACTGGTTTGCATTAATCCCATCGCCATTACCACCGGCTACGGTCGTTCCGCTGGTCGCCCCCGGAGCCCATTTCTGAATCCGGCTATTATTTTGGTCAGCTACATACAGATTGCCCGTTGCATCGACAAATACACTGGCTGGCACACTGAGCTGGTCCGGATCTTCACCATAACCATGGCCACCAGCCACGGTGGTTCCGCTGGTTGCGCCGGGCGCCCATTTCTGAACCCGGCTATTATTTCCGTCTGCTACGTACAGGTTGCCTGCCGCATCGACAAATATACCTGCCGGCCCGCTTAGCTCATTGGCTCCGTCTGTGCTGGCTGCACCGCCAAACCCGGCGACAACGGTGCCGCTGGTCGCCCCCGGCGCCCATTTCATTACCCGGTTATTCGTATAGTCTGCTGCGTATACATTACCGGCCGCATCCAGACATACGCTGGCCGGGTAACTCAGGCGGTCGGGTCCGTCTCCGTCTCCCCCGTTCGGGTCTCCCGCCACCGTAATACCGGCCGTTACAGCCTCTGCCCTGGTTGTATGCACCAGCGTGGTGCCGTTATACCAATCGGCCTGGCTGATAAGCTGACTGCCGGACAGGGTCAGGCTGGTCAGGCCCACACAACTGGCCGCACCGGTATTCGTCAGGCTCATCACCGGCGTATTGCATGGCGTCACACTAATGGTAGCCGTGGCCGTGGCCGAGCAGCCGCCAGTCGTACCGGTAACGGTATACACGGCCGTACCGACAGCCGGTGACACCACCAGCGTCGCACTGGTTGAGTTATCCGGCCACCGGTATGTTAATCCGCTATATGCTGTGAGTGTGACACGTTGCCCCTCTGTTATGGTTTTTGAAACCGGCGCTACTGTAACATTTGGCGTTGCTCCGATGGTCACCGTAGATGAAACGGCGGTACACCCTGCCGAACTGGTTACGCGGGCGGTGTAGGTGCCACTAGTTTGTGGCCTATAACCGGCATTCACCGGAATCGGCCGCCACTTCTGAATCCGATGGTTACCGAAGTCTGTTACGTAGACCGAGCCGACGGCATCGACAAACACATGGATCGGTGAGTTAAAGCCATAGGCATCTGTATTGTATCCGTTTCCACCGGCTACGGTGGTTCCGCTGGTCGCTCCCGATGCCCATTTCTGCACCCGCTGGTTGGTCACGTCTGCTACATAAACGGCATCACCGGCGTCCACAAAAATGCCACGCGGACTATATAACTGGGTAGCATACGACCCTCCCCCATTGCCCCCGGCAACGACTGTGCCGCTGGTAGCGCCGGGTGCCCATTTCATCACCCGGTGGTTTGCTGCATCACTCACAAATACCGCACCGGTAGCATTGAGGTATAAGCCAACCGGGTTATTTAACTGGTTAAGCGCATTGCCACGGCCATTCCCCCCGGCGACAACGGTACCACTGGTAGCGCCGGGCGCCCATTTAACCACCCGGTAGTTATTGAAATCGGTAATGTAGACATTCCCTGCCGCATCGATATACAAGCCCTCGGGACTATTCAGCTGGTTCAATCCGCTTCCGGTACCATTGCCACCGGCTACGACCGTTCCGCTGGTCGCCCCCGCCGCCCATTTCATAATCCGGTTATTGTCACGGTCTCCGACATAGACCGCTCCGGCTGCGTCGACGAATACAGCGTTGGGCCTGTTTAGTTGGTTAAGCCCGCTGCCCTGTCCGTTGCCACCGGCCACCGTAACACCGGTTGACGCACCGGCCGTCCATTTCGTTACCCGATGGTTGTTGAAGTCGGCCACATAAACGGCACCGGCGGCATCGACATAAATGCCCTGCGGCAAATCGAGTTGATTTAAGCTGGTACCCTGTCCGTTTCCACCGGCAGCCGTGGTCGCCGTAAAGGCATATGCCGAACTGACTAGTGTTGTTCCGTTATACCAGCTTACCCGTAACAGTGTCTGATCGCTGGCAACCGACAAACTCGCGGCTCCTATACAATTCGCGGCTCCCGTATTGGTCAGGCTCACGGCCGGATCTACGCAGGCCGCAGCCACCACCGTAATACCAGACACCGCCACACAACCGCCGGAGAGGCCCGTTACGGAGTAGACATTGGGTGTGTTTACAGAAATTGATGCGGTTGTTTCACCCGTGCTCCAGGTATAGCTATCGGCCCCGCTGGCGGTTAGGGTTGTCCGCTGATCAGGGCTTACCGTCAGGGACGGGCTTGCCGAAATATTCAGTGAAAACGATGACGTTATTGTGATGCTGTTGGTGAGCGCCGTACAACCGTTGGTACCGGTAATCAGCGCCGAGTAAACACCCGGCATTGCCGGCACATACGACACATTGGTCGAGAGCCATTTCTGTATCCGGTTATTACCAAAGTCCGTCACATAAACAGATCCGGCTCCGTCGACATGTACGGCAATGGGGGAGTTAAAATATGCCCCCCCTTCCAGATTAAACCCATATCCGCCGGCAACGGTTGTACCGCTCGTTGCCCCGGATGCCCATTTCTGCACCCGCTGATTGGTCATATCAGCAATGTATATATCCCCGCTGCTATTGATAAATAAACCACGCGGCCCGTTCAGCTGACCGGCTCCATTACCGGCTCCGTTGCCACCGGCCACCACGGTACCGCTGGTCGCTCCTTTAGCCCACTTCATGACACGGTTTAGCCCGCCATCGGCCACGTATACGGCTCCGGCAGCATCCACATACATGCCCGAAACAAACGAAAACTGATTGGGACCGCTCCCCTGTCCGTTGCCACCGGCCACGGTTGTGCCACTGGTTGCCCCGGCAGCCCATTTCTGTACCCGGTAGTTGTTTGCATCGGCGACATATACCGCTCCGGCGGCATCTACATAGAGCTGCCCCGGCGCATTCAGCTGATTGGCGGCCGCCCCTCCAAATCCTGTACCAGCCACGATCGTACCACTGGTGGCGCCCGCCGCCCACTTCATCACACGGGCGCTTGCACTACAGGAAACATACACCGCCCCGGTTGCATCCACAAACACACCGGCAGGACTGGAGAGCTGGTTATTGGCCGTTCCCTGTCCGTTGCCGCCTGCTACCGTAATGCCGGTTGTTGCCCCGGGGAGCCATTTCTGCACGCGGTGATTATTGTAATCGGCTACATAGACCGTCCCGCTGGCATCGACAAAAGCCCCTTGCGGCAAGTTCAGCTGATCCGGCCCGCTACCTTGTCCGTTTCCTCCTGCCACCGTACTGCCCGTAACCGCCGACTGTGCATTGGCACTGGCCACCAGCGTCCCTGATCTGAACCAATCAATCCGGGCCATGCTCTGACTGCTGCTGGCCGACAGACTGGCCGCTCCTACACAGTTAGCGGCGCCGGTATTGGTCATAGCTGCATCCGGAAGCGAACACGGCGTTTGCGCATACACACCGGCACAGAAAAAAAGAACCAGTATCAGCGTCTGAACGCTGACGGATACCCATGAACGTTGCCGGAACAGCACCCGTTGCTCAACGGGATACCAAAGAAAAAAAACGTGTCTCCATAACGCCGGAAGAATACCCCGACGCTTACAGGGTAAAATGGATAAGTCCATAAATGGATCGTGAAGTGATTGGGAAAATACAAGTGTTCGAATGGTACAAAATACGCCTGCCCTGCTGTTCGAATCCTGCCAATCAATACCCGATGCCTGCCATCGATACCTGAATCCTGCCAATCGATACCAGGATTCTGCCAAACAGACTTTTTTCGGCGAAACCTGGTCGATTGATGCTATTTAAGATACACTTACCGTAAATTACTTACCTCAGTTATCAACACCTTCTGTTTTTCTACTGACAAGCCGTACCGGTTACGATCACCGTGCGCCGATCCTGGCTTACCCCACCGCAGGGGTTGGTATACCAGGCCGTGTAGGTATACGTGCCCGGTTTCGTGATCGTCACCGTCGTCGCAAACGGATGGGTGCCACCCACACGGTATACCGTGCTGAACACATAACCGCCCGGTCCCGTGATCAAAAACCGGTCGCCGATGCCCGTACCCGTGATCTGCACCGAACAGGAGCCCGATCCCAGCACGCCCGACACCACCGCCTGCGTCGCCTGCGCCGTCAGCACGCTGTTGACAATCACTCCGGTACCGGCCACCGCCGTACAGCCCGACGCATTGGTCA
>NZ_MORL01000061.1 GCF_001870735.1 Arsenicibacter rosenii
AGTCGGCAGACCATACCGAATTCTCGGCCCATCCCTGTCCGCATCCGTTGTCAGGAGAAAAGGCGCAAACCGACCATTTTTTTACCCATTCTACCGTCAGCACCTTCCGGGTCGAACGGCAGGGCATTACGCTGACCGGCTCGCAAACCGGAAAGAACGAACAAATTAATAATCACCAGCCCGAAGCCGGCAACCGGCATCTGATCAATACCGTCATTGCCGAAGCCGGTTGGCTGTTTTATCAGTCGATTCAATGGAACACGCTCTGTGAATACTGGGTAAAAGGATAAAAAAAGGCAGAAAGCGCCGCGCCTTCTGCCTGATTAGTCACTTTATACTGAGTTGCTTACTGAACATTAATTGTCCGGATAGGCTCCACAAATTTCGGGGTTGCCAGTTTCACTTCTTTTACGGTTACCTCCTTACCGTTCGATACCTCAACTGTGTAGGTACCATCGTTGAGCTGGCTCAGGTTGAATTTTGTCCAGGTACGTTCTTCCTTACCGTTCAATGACTGGGTCGCAAGCACTTTACCGGCTTCATCCTTGATACTTACCTTTACGGTGCTGCCAGCCTGTTTTTCGACCATCACGTTTATGGTTGATGTGTTTTTCGACACATACATGCCTACATTGTAGGTGGCCGGCGCTGTTTCTTTTGTTTTCAGGTTGTCATCTGCTTTAGCGGCCTGGAATGTAGTTAAGGTAGCAGCAATGGCTAATACGAAGATGTTGTTTAACGCTTTCATGAGAATGTTCTGTTTAGTAATTGTTGTCTGTTTTTGTTGTCAACCGGCCTTCTGTGCCTGATTGTTGATTCAAAGATACAGGCTAAAACCAGTACCTTGCATTGCAAACTACTTAAGCGGTTGTGGAGATATATGAATGGAAACTTTCAGGGACGACTGAGCAAGCGGGCCATATAGCAAAAAAGCCTGGCTCAACGTGGCCGGGCTTTTGTCGATTTCTCTTTTCTCGTTTATGTAGAAATAACCATCTACTGCTTTCAGGCTTTTCAGTGACTCACCGAACGCCCTGCTATCTTACTGCCTTGAGCGCCTTTTGGCAAGCCCCGGCCTTTTTTGCCTGTTTTTCGATAGCAATTTCGGCTAACCGACGCACTATTCAACTACCCATATGGGTAGTTTTTGCCGGTCCAATGGGGTAGTGAGCTGTTTTTTTCTGATTTTTTCAGATGAAACAGGCATGAAATAACATTACCTGTTTCCGCTTCTTTTAATTAACCTGGTATAACTATTTGATCACTTACCTTCGCATATAGTTAGCAGCAGCCTGAAAATTGTCGACACATTCAGCATCTCAATCGGCACCTGTATGTGATAATACCTCTGTTTACGTTATCAAAACGTAATTTCCGTTATGCTAAAGCGCCTGAAGTATGCGATTAACCGGCCGATTTACCACGTTCTTACATGTCATTGGCTGGGCCAGTTTTCTTTTTTTGCCTTATTTCTTTTTCCCTTCAGGCAACTTTCGGGATCATGGCTTCAGGCACATGCTTGTCACGAAGTTGATTAGTGATGTTCTGGTTATAGTCGTTTTTTACCTGAATCTGCACCGTTTTGCCCCAAACCTGCTTTTGAAAGGCAAAGTCAAACCATTTTTTCTGGCATTGCTGGGGTTATTCATAGCGGCAGAGCTGGTAAACGCACTGATTTATTTCGGGGTAGTAGAGCCTTTACTGAAGCAGCCTTTTTTTCCGAAACCGAGCTTTCGGGACCGCCCACCCGGACCGCCCCGCTTGTTTCGCATACCCGTCCCGAGTGCCTTCGGAATGAGCATTTCCTTTGCCTTTGTGATTCTGCTGAGCACGCTGATTGCGCTGATTCAGGAACGGACCCGCATCCGGGAAGAGCAGCAACAGGCTGTCATTGAAAAGGTCAAG
This sequence comes from Arsenicibacter rosenii, assembly GCF_001870735.1. GTDB lineage: Bacteria > Bacteroidota > Bacteroidia > Cytophagales > Spirosomataceae > Arsenicibacter > Arsenicibacter rosenii. The sequence continues at coordinate 1,906 of NZ_MORL01000061.1, forward strand.
GCGGAACTCACGATGCTGAAACTGCAGATAAGTCCGCACTTTTTATTCAATACCCTGAATAACATCAGCTGGCTGGCCCGAAAACGATCTGAAAAAACCGAAGAAGCGGTTATTCAGCTTTCTCAGTTATTGCGGTATATCATTTATCAACCCGAAAGCGGCCCCGTATTACTGAGTCAGGAAATTGAACACTTGCAGCACTACATCAATCTGCAGAAAATGCGTTTGCCCGCCAATGCCTCGGTGAGCTTTACCTGCCAGGGAGACATCAACTACCAGACCATTGAACCGCTCCTGTTCATCCCGTTTGTAGAAAATGCCTTCAAACACGGTATTCATCACCGAAATGAAAGTCCGGTGACCATAACGCTGCTGGCCGGGAAAGACCGCATTCTCTTTACATGCACGAATACCATAAACCGGCACCAGGAACCGGATTTACAAAATCCCGGCATCGGCATTCAGAATACAAAAAGACGCTTATCCCTGCATTACCCTAACCGTCATACGTTATCCATCGATGAGCAGGAGCATACATTTACCATACAACTTGACTTACAACTGAAATCATGACCCAACTCCGCTGCATTGCGATTGATGATGAGCCGTTTGCGCTGGAAATCATTGCCGATAATATTAAACAAATCCCTTTTCTGGAATTAACCGCCACCTATTCGGACCCGCTCGAAGCCATGAACGTGCTGAAGCGCGGTCAGGTCGATTTGCTGTTTCTGGATATTCAGATGCCAACCATTACCGGTTTACAGTTCCTGCGCACGATGCCTGACAAACCGCTGACGATCATAACAACTGCCTACCAGCAATACGCTCTGGACGGATTTGATCTCGACGTGGTTGATTATCTGCTCAAGCCGATTCCGTTTGATCGCTTCCAGAAGGCTGTAGCCAAGGCACAGGAGCTTTTTGTCCTGAAAAAACTCAGTGATCATCTGCTTGCAGAACCCAAACCCGACATTGAACGTCTGGATTCATTTGTCATTTATTCGGAGTATAAACAGATCCGGATTGAGCTGGATGATGTACTATATGTTGAAGGCATGAAAGATTACGTCAAAATATTCCTGCAATCGCAGCCACGACCGGTCTTAACGCGCCTGAATCTGAAAAATATTCAAAAGCGTCTGCCAGAACATTTGTTTTGCAGAGTACATCAGTCGTTTATTGTTTCCGTGAAAAAAATTACTGCCTATCAACGTACGCGGTTATTTATCCGGAAGCAGGAAATACCGGTTGGCGGACGGTTTGTTTACGAGTTCGAACGGATTATGGCAGCCAGGATTCTGGTATAATCGGATGAACGAACCATGACGCATGTTTACTGAGCACACTTATCCATCGGATCAGGCAGTAGCCGGGCTGCTGCCTTTTTGTTTTCCTGCCCTTCTCTTCTCCGGTTTTAAATCAGCAGCTTACCCAAACCGGTAGGACCTCCCCTTTTCGCCTTTTTCTGAATTTTCCTTGAATTCTCTATAGAGAAATGGGTAATTTTATGGATTCTCCTTGTTTTTTCATGGGATTTGATTCATCCGAAAATATTATGCACTGCTGATAGCTCTTTATCAGCATGTAAAAGCGCTTTAAAATTTTGTTTTCTAGGTAATATGGAATGGCCGGTGATAGTATTGCCGGTTTATTTTTTTACCATTTACGGTAATTTTTTCCAGTTTTTAAACGTCATTTTCTTCCGCTTGCGCTCATGAACATTAAGGTAAGTTCTACATGAGATAATTCCCGCCAAACAATCCATTCATTATCAGCGCATTGCCACTTAAATTTAAATTTCAGCTCGTAAAAAGGCTAAACCCCAAAAATCATGGCTTGATTATTGCTACCTTTTCTTTGTAGTATACATAATTGTGCATTACAAAGGCCCGGCCGTATTTGAGCCGGGCCTTTTGTTTTTACGGTCTTTACATTGCTTCACCAGAAACACCTCCTGCTTATACACGCGTATGGAAGGTATTTTCTACACAAAAACCTGACAAACAACTACTTATTAAGCAAAATCTGTTTACGGTACCGGGCAGGCGGTACGCCAAAACGGCGTTTAAACAGCCTGGAGAAGTAATATATATCAGAAATACCAACCTGTTCGGCAATATCCTGCAGCGATAAATCAGTGGTCGTCATCAGCAGTTGCGCCCGTTCCATCCGCTTGTTAATAATATAATCAATCGGCCGGACACCAAGGACCGCCAGAAACTGCCGGGAAAAATAATCAACATGCATACCCAGTAAACCTGCCAGTTCACCGACGGTAAGTTTCTCCTGCAAATGAGCATGAATGAAGGCCAGTACTGTCCTGTACTGATTAACCGTTTGTGATATTCCGGCTGTGTGCTGCTGATCCGGTAGCATAAACCGGCTTAGTAACTGGGTGAGTATAGCCTGTGTCTCGATTAGCCGGGCATCAGGCTTTGTTGAAAATGGCTGGTTGAAACTAAGAAGGTTTGCGCGGTTATCGTATACCTTCGGATCAATGTTCTGCAAAGACGCTTCCGGATTAATATCGAGCAACCGGCGGAATAAATGCGGATCAACAGGCCGGGCCGGTGTTTCATAACAAAAAGTCAGCTGATTGAAAACAGACTGGCCGGTGTCTGTGTCTTCCAGAAAAGTCAGATAATACTGCTCCATTTCGGTTTCACAACCATACCGGCTTAACGTAAAGCTCGGAATCAGATAAAGAAAGCCGGGCTTCAGCTGAAATTTCTGATGCTGATGAATGACCCAGGCGTCCCCGTCCGTAATCAGATAAAGGCGCGCAAACGGGCTGATTACTCCGTCGAAATTCCAGTTTGTTCCTACCCGGATATGGCCTGCATGCAGTAAACTCAGCTTTAGTTGTTGTCCGGCTTCCATATAGTCAGCAATTTAAGGTGTCAAAACAAGGCGGCTACCTCCTGCATAAAGGGTCTACATCCGGAACTTTACTTTTTGCTCGCTGACCATTAATGTCGGAAATATACAAATTACGCACGCTTTTCTGCATTGTAATCAT
>NZ_MORL01000062.1 GCF_001870735.1 Arsenicibacter rosenii
CCGCCGTTAAGGCTATGTCCTTGTTCGCGGCTAACGCGCGGCGGCGGACCAGATCGCTGGTAGGGCCGAGCGTAGTCGCCAGGGTGGCAATGACCCCGATCCGGCTACCGGTCTGAACGGCCAGATCGGCCATGGGCTGGTCAACGCGCAGTACCGGCACACGGGTCAGGGCCGCGGCCGCTTCCACGGCGGCTCCGATGGATGAACAGGTAACGAGGATAAAATCGGCCCCGGCTGCTTCGGCCGACCCGACATAATCAACCACCCGCCGTGCTGTTTCGGGCGTTAGCGATCCGGTTTTAATGACGTGTTTAATCAGGCTGTCGTCAACGATATTAAACGTTTGTACGTCTGGTAAATAGTGGTTGCAGAGCTGTTGAAAGACCGGAACGAGGGTCGCAGATGTATGAATCAGGCCCAGTGTTTTTGCAGACATGTTCAGTATGAGACAGGGTTAATGATTGATTTAAACTGAGTTTTGTGCACTCCCTTGACGGAGCAGACAAAAATAATCGTCGCTTCCGACCTGGCCCCCCTTAAAGTTGACTTCCAGGCCGTGCAACGGCGAATCAGGGGCAATCGCTGTACAAAGCGGAGCGCCCGGCACCAGCGGGGCAAGCATCCGCACCGCCTCGATACCCATGGCACGGGCCGCATAACTGGAGGTATCTCCCCCTGCCACAACGACCCGTTTGGTTGCGGAGGCGCCCACCAGTTGACGGGCAATCCTGCCGAGGGTAGTACCCAGCCTCTCAGCCGGGACCGCGTTTGCTTTACCGGCCTGCTCCCCCGCCGAATGAATGACCACCGATTGCTGCCGGAGCAGCAACGGCAGGGCGGTGGCCATTACCTCACGCATAAGCCGGCTGGTTGCTTCTTCGTGGGCCAGATCTGCTACCGGGACAAGAATTTCGGCAAAGCCGTTGTCAATCGCGACCTGAATCTGCCGCGTGGCAATGGGGGAGCAACTGCCGGATATGACCAGCAGCGGTTCCGCTGGTCCGATTACCGGCCAGTCTGTTTCGGAGGAAATGTCCCCCGTTTGATTCCAGTACGCGCCGAGTGCCATTTCAATACCGGAGGAACCCACGGAAAAAACAGGCTTCGGCGCATCAATGCCTGTATCGAGCCATGCGCCGATGGTGCACAACTGCTCCGTATCGAGGGCGTCAATGAACAGAACACGCGTGCCATCAGCTACTTGTCTGTCTGCCTCCTGCCGCATCACGGCCTGGCCCTTTGCAATTTGCAGCATGTCGAGCAAACCACTTTTCAACGGTGTTTGCCTTGCCAGATGGAGCCGGAGATCACTTTCATCGGCCGGGGTTACGGGGTGTTTGCTCATGGAAGGGTGCCGGTCAAGCCGGTAGATCGCCCCCTGACTGCCAATGCCCATGCGGGCGAATAAATTGCCGAAAATACTGTAGCGGCCGAGGGCCGGAGCCGCCACCAGCACCGGCACAAAGGCTTGCTTAAACACGGCCAATCCTGTTTCGATGGCGCGGCCAATGCTGCCGGTCGTTGGTGAGGAGTCAAACGTAGAACATACTTTGTAATGCACGTGCCTGACATCCAGCGCTTTCAGCAGCGGGAAGGCCTTACTCAGGATCGCTTCCATCGGTTCAGGAGCCATCGACCGCGTGAGCCCGGCGACGCCAATGGCGTCCAGGTCCGGGTAGGCTGTGAGCTGCTCAGCAGTGGGCGTATCGATAAACAACATCGTTCGCAGACCCGCACGGCTCAGAAACTCAAGTGCATCCGTAGAACCCGTAAAATCATCCCCGAAATAGGCAAGGTACATGAGGCGTGGTGGTTATTTTTTACCAAATTTCTCTACCGACTGTCCAAACTCCGGATAAGCCACTGCCGCTTCCTCCACCGTTAAACCATCCACCGCTGCTTTCCAGGCCTGTTGCAGGGCCGTTACACCCGCCGCCGGTCCCCACGGGTGGGCCAGAATACCGCCGCCAGCCATATACAGCAGGTCAACGGTTTGGGTGCGGCGATAGGTTTCGGGTGCCTGACCACCCCATTGCCCGGACGATACGACCGGCAGCACCGAATAGCCGCCAAACATGGGGGTGAGGCAGGCTTCGATGGACTGTACGACACTATCGTCTGATTCCCAGAACTTATTCTGAATGCCGTTAACGTGAATCTGATCCACACCGGCCAGCCGCCAGAGCTTCTGATAAGCCGGGAACGCAATACCCAGCAGCGGGTGGCGGGTGAGCATGCCCCAGCCGTTCCGGTGTCCGTGAATGGCGAGTGCCCGGTTGTCACCGATTTTTTTCATAGCGGCCATGCCAACGCTGTTCAGGCTGATCATGGCACAGGTACCGCCGCTTTGCACAACCTTTTCGTAGTTGCGCTGCATGTCATCCAGCTCGGCGCTGATATTAAAGGCATACATCACCTTTTTGCCGGTCTTGTCGGCGTGGCGGTTGATCACATCCATGATGGCATCTACGCGTTCCGCAAACGGGGAGTTAGCCGTACTACCCATCAGTTCGTCATCCTTTACAAAATCGATACCGGCCTCCGCCAGGGTCTTTACCAGTCCGGCGGTGTGCTCCGGAGTCAGGCCGACGCTCGGTTTGATGATGGTGCCGGTCAGGGGTCGCCCGAATACATTGGTTAACCGGCGACACCCCTCAATGCCAAAGGCAGGGCCTTGATAGTGAGCCGCAAAGGAGTCCGGAAAATCAATATCAAGTAGTTTTAGCCCCGTAAACTGCCGTAATTCATACAGGTTTCCCTGTAGGGTCGAAAGGAGTACCGGTAGATTGTACCCGAAGTTTTCGATTGACCAGGAAACCTGTACCAGGGCCTGCTGATAGGTCCCCGACGCACTGACCGCGCCGGGAATAGCCGGTTCTGTGGACACGCCCAGTGGTGTGACCTGCTCCACACGGGCGGCAAACCGCTGCTTTAATTCATCGGTTTCGCCGGGAACGGCCACGAACGTGCCGGAAGACTGTTCCCCTGCCAGAACGGCTGCTGCCGCTTCCGGACTGTATGGGGTTTCTATTAAATAGGTAGCCGTAATGCGTTCCATTTGATCTGTTTATGACCGGCTAAATCCTCTTGTGAAAGACTCGGCCAGGGCAACTAAGTGTTTAACCGGCAGACTAACCGGCTAAATCGTATAATCCGAAAGAGAATGACAACCAGTCTGATGGTATAAAATCCAAAATTAGTAGCAATATACCTTGAGGTTTTCTGCTATCCTGGCGGTCAATTGTAGGATATTAGCCTTTTATGAAAAGCTGCCTGTGCTGTATCCCCTTGCTTTTGGGTTAGCTGAAAATTTACGGCAGGTTGACGCGTAACGAATGAAAAAAAATGGAAACCGTTAAAAAGATAATAAACGAAAGCTGTCGATTCGTATAAAGCTTAAATCGCCGTATAGTACAGATTCGGCATGGATTTATGCCAGATAATCCCGGATAAGACCGCCTATATTCTTTCTATTTGTTTTTTTTATTTTTGTTTGTTTATCTTTGCTCAGGTCCTTTACCCGACCGGACAATCGTTTAAAGCTATGCGTATTAAAGCAAAAGGTCCCGTAACGCTTGGGGTTATTATTGGAAACCGTGATTTCTTTCCGGACAAATTAGTGGCAGAGTGCCGTGCCGATCTGATGCAGGCCTTTGAAAAGGCAGGCGTTAACCCGGTCATGCTGGATGAGTCGGCTACCAAGCTGGGCGGGGTCGAAACTTTTGCGGAAGCCCGTAAATGTGCCGAACTGTTCCGCAAACATGCCGATGACATCATGGGGGTACTGGTCGTTTTGCCCAATTTCGGCGATGAAAAAGGCGTGGCCGAAACCCTGAAGCTGGCCCGCCTTGATGTACCGGTCCTGATTCAGGCCTATCCGGATGACCTTAACCGGATGGATGTAGCCCGTCGCCGGGATGCGTGGTGTGGTAAAATTTCGGTGTGCAACAACCTCTATCAGTTCGGAATCAACTATACCCTGACGACCAAACACGTCGTACATCCATCTGACCCGGGCTTTGCCGCAGACCTGTCTGACTTTATGGCTGTTTGCCGCGTCGTTAAGGGACTGCGTAATGTACGCATCGGGGCTGTCGGTGCCCGTCCCGGCGCATTCAATACCGTACGGTACAGCGAGAAAATTCTGCAACGCAACGGCATTTCGGTTGTAACCGTTGACTTGTCCGAAATTCTGGGAAAAGCCAACAAGCTTACCTATGCCGATCAGTCGGTTAAGGAGCGGCTGGAAGCCATCAATGCCTATGCCCCGGCGGGTAAAACACCGAATGACCGGCTGGGACAGATCGCCAAACTCGATGTCGTACTGGCCGATTTTATGGAAGAGCACGCATTGGATGCCACTGCCATTCAGTGCTGGACGTCGATCCAGCAGAATTATGGCTGTAACGTCTGCACCAACATGAGTATCATGAGCGAGAACATGCTGCCAAGCGCCTGTGAGGTAGACGTTACCGGTACGCTGAGCATGTATGCGATGCAACTGGCTTCGGGTTCGCCGAGTGCACTGGTGGACTGGAATAATAACTACGCCGATGACGAAAATAAATGCGTGTTGTTCCACTGCGGAAACTGGGCGAAATCGTTCCTGCCTGATATTGAGATCAGTACGGCGCCCATTCTTGGTACTACGGTGGGGGTAGAAAATACCTACGGGGCGCTTGCCGGCCGTACACCGGCCAATCCGCTGACCTTTGGCCGGATCAGCACCGACGACCCCAGGGGTGTCATGAAAGCCTACATTGGTGAGGGAGTGCTGACCGACGATCCGCTGCATACATTCGGTAACCGTGCTGT
>NZ_MORL01000063.1 GCF_001870735.1 Arsenicibacter rosenii
TGTAATAATGTTAATGCTTCATTTCCGTTTCGGGCAAAAATAAGCCGGAAGGCTGGACTAAGGATGGTCTTTAAGTATAACAATACATCCGGGTTATCATCAACCAGCAGCAACGTTCGCCGGAGTTCTGGCTGAGCACTGACTTCCACAAGCGAAGAATAAACTGGTTCTAACGTCACATGACTGGTTTGCGTTTTAAGGGTTGAATTATTGACCTTAGCCAGTTCCTCGTTCGTTGCTGCCAATGAACGTTTGGGGTATGTAACAAAGAAGGTGCTACCCTTTCCTTGCTCGCTGACTACTGCAATAGCCCCACCCCATAGAGAACAATATTCGCGGCAGATAGCCAGGCCGATCCCGGTGCCGCCCTGAAGCGATTTATCAAGCTGGTTCGTCTGAAAATAGCGGTCAAAAATATGCGGTAAATCGTCCGGATGTATTCCTGCCCCCGTATCCTTTACCTCAATTTTTGCCGTTTTATCGTCCTCAGACAGATGGATCTCAATACGCCCGCCTTTCTGGGTAAAGCGGAGACTGTTCGAAATTAAATTACGTATTACTGTTATCAGCTTTTCTCCGTCAAGCAGCATCAGACATGGTTCATCTACTCCGGTAACCTGCAAATCAATCCCGGCATATTGTGCCTGAGGCAAAAAGGTATCGATAACCGTTTGTTTAACCAATAAAGCCAGATCTACAGGCTGCTCATTAAGCGTCAGTTGCTGGCTATCTGTCTTAGATAAACTCAGCAAGTCGTTTACCAGCAATAATAATTGTTCCGCATTACGTTCCATAGCCGCCAATAGCTGCAGGCTGGATGAATCGGTTACTTTTTGAGCAATGTATTTAATAGGTCCAATAATCAATGTCAGCGGTGTTCTGAACTCATGTGAAACATTAGCCAGAAAGCGGGATTTCAGCATTGCATTTACTTTGAGTTGATTTGCCTGCTGCTCGATTAATGCTTTATCCTTAGCAATTTTTTCTGTCCGTACCGAAACTTCATACTCCAACAATTCTTTATCTTTCTGTAGTTGCTGATTACGTAAGTGGGATAAGAGTATACCCAGACTTATACATAACATTACACACAGTAATATAAACCATAGCCTAAAGTAAAAAGGAGCATCTACATAGACAGGAATGTCAATGTGTTTGGTTACCCACTTACCATTATTTATCTGCGCTTTTACTTGTAAAGTATAATTGCCGGCTGGCAGGCCATTAATCCGGATTTCCCTTGAATTTTGCATCACCCATTTGTCCTGCCACCCTTCAATGCGATACCAGAGCCGGAAGTCATGTAAATACCGGAAATCTAATAACGTAAATGTAAGGCTGAACAAACGGTCACCAGACGTTAAATGAATATGATTGTTTTCTTTATATTCTGATGTATAATCAACCATATTACCAGTATTCATATCCAGCTTTTGAAACACTGTCAATAATAAGGGAGATTTAACTTCAGTATCAACCGGAATCTGATCAGGGTAAAATGCAGTAATTCCATTTATACCTCCTAAAAATAATCGTCCATCCGGTGCCTGATAATGAGAAAACAAGTTAAATTCATCATCAGCGATTCCATCACCCACATGGTATATGGATAATTGATGGGTATCTTTCTGAAAACTCATCAGGCCATTATTACTAGGTAGCCAAAGCCGTCCTAATTTATCTTCATAAATTGCATAAATAGTATTATCTGATAATCCATCTTTTGTGGTGTACTGTTTATACTCGCCGGATTTTCGGTTCCAGCGGATTAGCCCTCCCCCTAAGGTTGCCAGCCAATAAACCTGTTTATGAATACGGTCAGGATGTATAAAGGTAAAATGGTCAAATGGCAGAAAAGCAGGAGACTTTTCCCTTGTACTGTATCGTGCAATAACACCTTTCAACGTATCCAGTAAATATAATCCGGATGAAGCGGGTACCCAGATACCTCCTGCATGCTGATCCGGAAAAAAGCCATTGATAATATTACGGGAAAGTTCATCAAACTGATTGTAGGCGGTATATGGGTATACTTTTTTTTCCTTTACATTAAAACGAGATAAACCATAATGATGGCCAAGCCAAAACCATTCTTTATTAAATGGTAAAATAGTAGTGCAAATACCACTCTTTGAAGCCAGGTTATAAGCATAAAGATTAAGGGAACTCAGTTCTATCTTAGAAAGAGCATTATGCGCACACCAGAGAGATCCATTTCTATCGTAAAGCAGCGGGCATTGCTGCCCGCTAAAAAAACGTAAAGAATCTTTACTCTTAAATAGCGGCTGATGTTTGCCTGATTTAATATCAACTATTAGTATCTGATGGGTATTTACTATTAATTTGTCGCCGATCTGCACCATCCCCCTGGTAGTATATTTCTTACTATCAGAATTTAGTTTTTTGTCAGTATATAGATAGCGATTGAACTGCCTGTTTTCAAGTGTAATCAATATAACTCCATTCTCCGTACGTATCCAAATGGCTCCTGTTTTATCTATCATTACTCCGGAAAAGGAATTAATTTCAGGCATTATTATTTCCTGAGAATTAAAAACCGTACCCAATTTAGGATGCCATGCAATTAACTTTTTCTCATATCCAAACCAAAACAATTCATTTCTAGAATCATAAACGTAAAAAGATTTATAATAAAAAAAAGGATCATTGGCAATTAGCTTGCTAATTGAGGTATCTATTTGAGCAGAAAATGCACTTACGTCTCCTTTTTTATTTAGTTTATAAAATATATTATTAGATTTGAAATTGCTTGATAGCAAATAACTTTTATCTCCGCTCACCCGACAAAGGTAAATTGTCCCATCATAACTTTTCCATACAGGGGCAAAGAAGTCAGATAGTGTAAACTTTTGTAAAATTTTCCCTGTCGAGTCTAATTCAAATAAGGTACAGCCTTTACTGCTACCTGTAATTCGTTGTGATACAAGTAATGTTTTTTGTCTGGTCTCAAATAGCGTGGGAGCACACGGATTTTGTCCCGAATTATCCACATCGCCTATCTTTCTGAAATCACCTTGCCCTGAATGCCAATATATATTACCTACGTGGGTTACTAAATAATTGAATATGTTTGACTCAGAGCGCACATAATATTTTATACAATCATTTTTAAAGGGGTCTTCTTTATGAAACACTTCTTTAAAAGTTTTTGGTTGTATTTGCCCTGCTTTAAGAAGATATTTTTTACCACACTGCGGCCCTGTATCTGTATAACTACCTAGCCATAAATTACCGTTTCTGTCCAGTCCTACTCTGCTTACTTCCCGACTATAATATTCACCTTTAGGTAATTTATTTAACTTAAGAGGAGGTTTAAACTGATTTCCGTCATATTGATAGGCGCCGTTTAATGTCCCAAGCCACACAAATCCCTGATGATCTTGTCCCATTGCCAGAACATTCCGGTTCGGTAATCCATCTTCGGCACCAAAATGTTGTATCTTAAACCTGAATGGAGGATTCTCTGTATCTATTTGAGCATAAAGACCACGTGAGTAAATTAAAATCAACAGCAGCAACAGTTTATAGGAATGCTGCAAAGCACAAAGAGAATACTTCATATATTTTCGCAAGTTTTAGTGGGAACAAATACAAAAATAGATCAAAATTAACTACATAACTATGTGAAGCATATCATATCTTACTGATATTGTGTAAACGGTAATTACAAACTTTTTTTATGGATAAATTATAGTTCCGGAGAATGGCTGGAAAAGCTTATATCCAACAACCTGCCATCTTAACTTATCCTTATAATACGAAGTATTTAACTTACAGGCTATTATCAACCAGTATGGCTACATTTTCAATCAAGGTATTGAATATGAAAAAATCATGTCCCGTTAGCCGGAAGTTAAATCTTTACTATTTGTAAGTATTTTTAAATATCTTCGTAAGCTTTACTTCTCTCTGTTAATTTATTCAAAAAAATATACTTCTGAATCATTAAAGGTTTGTGTGATCATATTATATATAATATCATTATATATATTTTCCGTCCGTAATTTCAAATAAACAATTTCTCTTATAGCCTCAATCAGGCAGGGGTTCATTTATAGTTCTTTCAATACATAAAAAAATAATCGGCGTCAAAAACAACGCCGATTATTCACCCTACCTAACTACCGTTTCCCTACATAAATATGCAATTGAGTAAAAAAAATATTTATATAGAAAATCCCTAAATCTGTTTGTGTTTTATAATAACAGGCACACAGGCCTGTATACAGCCCTCACAAATGCGAAACGTCAAACCGGCTGACAAGTGCATACAATCCGCCTTTAACGTGTAAATCGTGTTGACACCATTTGCCGATAAGTTTTGCATGCTGCCATCTTCCGTATAAGTAACTGCATAAACCATATAAATACCCTCTGTTAATCCATTACTGGTAAACGTCGGTTGATTGCTCACGCTGACTAACAAACCTGCTTTATTGGTCAAGACATATTTTGTCCCGATACCCGGTCCTATACTGCCCCCGGTCGATTGAAGCGTAATCGGTTGCCCGATCCGGTAATCACAGTTCAGGGGTACGTCTACACAGGTCTTGAAGACAACGGCTTCGGACCAATCCAGGCACCCTGCCGTTACGGCACTTAACGATTGGCCAATAGAAAGGTTAGTGACAGTGCCTTCATAGGTAAGGGCCACCGCCATATAAGTAGCGGTTCCGCTTAGCCCGGTAAAGGCCGGTACGTCGGCTACCTGTAAAATGGTCCCCTGGTTGCTGGCCAGTACATAACGGGTAGTAATACCCGCTCCGGCA
>NZ_MORL01000064.1 GCF_001870735.1 Arsenicibacter rosenii
CGGAGGCTGACATTCCCATCGAGGTCAACTGTCAGCAGGGGGACTTTACGGAGGATGTCCGTGGCATCGCCGCCCTTGGCCGCAATGTCTTTATCGGCGTTATAGACCAGCCGGTCTACTTTTTCTTCAATTACTGCCGCCTGACCCGTTACGGTTACCTCCGCCAGTGTTTTGACATTAGAGGAAAGCTTAACCGATCCCAGATCAATGCTCTGTCCGTTCGCTACTTTCAGATTATCAATTACTTTGGTCTGAAAACCTACAAAAGTAATCAGAATCCGGTAGTCGCCGGCTACCAGTTTGGGCAGTGTGAATTTCCCTTTTTCGTCGGCAAGTGTACCGTCTACGGCTTTATTGGTGGCTTTATTATACAACGCAATGCTGGCAAACTCAACCGGTTTAGCCTGGGCTGAGTCAACAACCATACCGGTGATTTTAGCCGTTCCTTTCGGAGACTGGTCGCCCGCAGTACCCGGCAACGCCTTGGTTTGCGAAGCGCCGCCCATCATGGGAAACTGAGCTTTAACCGATTGGTGTGTGCTAACTGTAAGTAAAGTTGCTGCAATAAGGATGAGGTTCGTTTTCATTTTCCTGAACTTGAATAGCTCAAAGGTCATACCTTCTCCCGAGGACTGAAATAAAAAGCGGATAAACGACGGAAAAGCCCTGATAAACCAGGGTTAACGGCTGACGAACGTACCAGGCAGGTTGATGAACGGTGGATCGCCCCAAAATGAGTTAACAAAGATACATTTCCGGCAGCCAAGGTAACATTTTTGCACCGTAGGGGCGACCCCACGTGGTCGTCCAAAGCGGAGGATAAGTAGTCGTGGTCGCCCAAAGCGAGGGTAAATAAGAAAGATAGACCGCAGCAGGGCCAGAGTAAGTGAATTAGATAGCCCTGTTGCTGCAAGTGTCCCCGGTTTTTGGATCAAACAGCTGCTTTACGTACTTTTAACGTAAAGCTTTAAACCAGCTACAACAAAATCCCTTAACAACCATGAAAAAAACTGTTTACCTGCTCGTGGGCTGGCTGATGGCAGGCATTGCCTGTGCTCAGACAACCCCACCCAAACGACCGCTGCCAATTATTGATGTACACGTGCATGCCATGAAAGTAAACCCTGGCTTTGCCATTGAAATGTGTCCATGGTTTTTGCGGGATATGCCCGGCGGCGATCCCAACCAGCAGATGCGGGCATTTCTGAATACAGAATGCGTTGATCCGCTGCAACCGGCCAAATCCGACGCAGAAATGGAAGCCGCTGTGCTCGAAACCATGAAGCGGCTTAACATGACCATCATTGCCTACGGCGATCCGCAAATTCTGCGCCGCTGGAAAAAAGCCGCCCCTGACCGCGTCATTCCGGGCATCGGAGTGAGCTCGCCCAACGACATGAGCGTTCAGGCATTTACCGATTCGTTATCGTCTGGTTTTTATAAGGTTATGGGCGAGGTAGCCCCGCAGTATCAAGGATTATCACCCAGTGATATGTCGCTCGATGCCTATTTTGCTGCCGCCGAGAAGCTGAATATTCCGGTTGGTATCCACATGGGGACGGGCGGCAACGGCATGGCCAATATTTCTCAATCGAAGTACCGCGCGTCATTGGGGCGTCCGTTTTTACTGGAAGACATGCTGGCCCGGCATCCCAAGCTCAAAATCTGGGTCATGCACGCCGGTTATCCCATGATCGACGAAATGATTGCCCTCATGGGTGCTAACGCCTATGTCTATGTCGACCTGGCGGGGTTTATCTGGAGTTATCCGCAAGCCGAAATTCACATGTACCTCAAACGCCTCGTGCAGGCCGGCTTTGGAAAACGGATCATGTATGGCACCGATTTTATGATCTGGCCCAAACTGTTTGAAACGTCCATCAGCATCATCGAAAATGCCGATTACCTCTCCTTCGACCAGAAACGCGACATTCTCTTCAACAACGCCGTCCGCTTCTTCCGCCTCGATCCGGAGAAATACAAGTAGCGATTGAGCGATGGAGTGATTGAGTGAGGACCGCCCTCTTTAAAAGGCGTGTCCTCAAATGCAGGCTTATGCATGATCAATTCTCACTCAGCCGCTCAATCACTCAATCACTCTGTTTCGCAGCGCTTCCTCATCCGTCAGGTCCAGCCGGAGGGGAGTGATCGAGACAAAGTTATTTTCGACGGCCCAGCGGTCGGTGCCTTCTTCGGCAGGTTCAAGGGGTGTTACCGTAAACCAGTAATGCTTGCGCCCCAACGGATCTACGCCCGGAACAACGGTCCCGTCGTAGAGCCGGACCGATTGCCGTGTCCAGCGGATTTCGGTCGGGTATTCGGGAAGGTTAACGTTATAGAGGGCCAGGCCCGGGGTCTCCAGCAGTACCGTCAGGGCTTTTTCCACAAAGGGAGCCAGCCGGTCAAAATCGGGTTCGGTTTTGCCAACGGGTGTGCTGAGCGCAATGCCTTTGATGCCCAGTAAAACGGCCTGTTTCGCAGCGGCCAGGGTTCCGGAGTGCCACATGGAATTGCCGAGGTTAGGCCCCATATTGATGCCCGACAACACCACGTCGGTCTGGCTCCAGAGGTGTGTACCAATGGCCACGCAGTCGGCCGGGGTTCCGTTGACCCGATAGGCATCCAGCCCGTCGAAGGCAATCGGAGACTTCCGGTAAGACAGCGGTCTGGAATGGGTTACGGCATGGCCCATGGACGATTGTTCTACATCAGGAGCTACAATCCGGACTTCCCCGAACCGGCTGGCAACCTTGGCCAGTGCAGCAATGCCGGGGCTGTAAATGCCATCATCGTTTGTGATCAGGATTCGCATAATGTCTGTTTGGATAGAATTCTTCAACCTCAGGGGTTGTAATCGGTTAACCTGTTAGTTCAACCCCACAGAGACAAAAAAGATGAAGATTGCTACCCTATGGCACAACCCCGCCGCCGGCGATGATGGCCAGTCGGAAAAAGAACTTATTGCCCTGATCGAACAAAACGGATTTCAGTGCCGCACCATTGATGAGCAGGATGAGGCGCTGAAAAGCCACCTCGCCCACAGTGATTTTCTGGTCATCGCGGGTGGTGATGGCACGGTCAGAGGCGCCGTTAAAAAGCTGATTATGCCCGGCTTCGATCCTGTATCGGTGCCGGTTGCGGTCTTACCCGCCGGAACAGCCAACAACATCGGCACCAGCCTGCACATCCGGGGTAGTCAGGAAGAGATCATCACGTCATGGCAGGATGCCAGCCCGAAACCGGTTGATGTCGGCTGTGGCGTGTCGGCCCAAACCTCGTACTTTTTCCTGGAAAGCCTTGGCATCGGCCTGTTTCCGAAACTGATGGAGGTGATGAAGCATAAAGAAGAGGAGGAGAACAGAGAAGACCGGCTCGACGATGCACTGGAAACCCTTCAGCAACTGATTCCATCCTTTCCGGCCTTCCACTGTACCATCCGCATTCACGGGCGGACAATTGAGGGGCGTTTTCTGATGGTAGCCGTCATGAACATGCCCATGTTCGGCCCGAATCTGTACATGGCTCCCAACGCCGACCCCGGGGATGGTAAACTGAATTTATTGCTGGTGAGCGAATCGGAAAGGGAGCACCTGGCCGGTTTTGTGGCCAAACGGCTGGCCGGAATTGATGTGCCGTTTATCGGGCAGTCTTACCTGATTGATTCCGTTTATCTTGCCTGGAAACAGGCCGATGCCCATGTTGATGATGAAGTGCTGCCTCAGGCTCAGGTCAGTCAGCTGGATATTTCGGCAAAACCCGGTTTATTGACTTTTCTGGTACCTGAATAACCGCTGTTTACCCGTATGAGCGGGAAGACGGGATAATTTTTTTAGGTTCGGGCTATTAAAACCAGCAGACAGATACCACATTTGCAGGAATTAACGAGCCCAATATGAACATAGTCATTCTCGACGGTTATACATTGAATCCGGGTGATCTGACCTGGGAAGGTTTTGAAAAACTCGGCACCCTGACGGTCTACGACCGCTCAGCCCCGAACGAAGTCCCTGAACGGGCAAAAGACGCGGATATCCTGCTGACGAACAAAACCCCACTGGGGCAGGATATCATCAGCCAGCTGACAAAAACCGCTTATATCGGGGTATTGGCTACCGGCTATAATGTGGTTGATATTGACGCGGCGAAGCAGAAAGGCATTACCGTAACCAATGTACCCGGCTACGGTACCGATTCGGTCGTTCAGCTTACGTTTGCGCTGCTGCTGGAACTGACATTGAGGGTGCAGCGGCACAGCGATTCGGTCATGGATGGTAAATGGGCGCGCTCAGCTGATTTTTGTTTCTGGGATTATCCGCTCGTTGAGCTGGCCAATAAAACCATGGGGATTATCGGGTTCGGCAGCATCGGAGAGCGCATTGCCGATGTGGCTACGGCGTTTGGCATGAACATCATTGGCTCCAAACGCCACCATACCGATCAGTCGCACCGGAAAAACTTCCGGTGGGCAACGGTGCCGGAATTGCTGGCCCAATCGGATGTTGTCACGATCCATAGCCCGCTGACGGCGGAAACAAAAGGACTGATCAACAAGGAAAACCTGGCGCTGATGAAACCGAC
>NZ_MORL01000065.1 GCF_001870735.1 Arsenicibacter rosenii
ACAATTTTTAAATAAGGATATAGCCGATGGAAAAAATTATTAAATAATTAAGGACGGCAATTCTTACGTAGTTGACATTATATTGTCTAATCATTTAATAATGCTATGGATATAGATTTTAATTATGTCATTCCCTTTTAACTCATATCAATTAACTGAAAAAGATTATCAAGTAGTTCGATTGAGGCGGGGNGGCTCTTCGGCTTAATACAACATTTCTATCCTTCAGCTTTACAAGCTGATGACTCATCAAGGACTGTTCACAGCTAAGGATATTCTGTAAATCCATTACATTTTTTTCGCCATCTTTGGTAAGAAGATATAAAATTTTTAACCGAAGAGGGCTACCAAGTAAGCTTAACTGATAAGCTAAATCATCAATGCCTTTGGACGGCTTACTCACAAGAAATCTAGTCTGCATTACTTATATCTTTTTACTGTACTGTAATTTAACCCCTGACGATAACGCTTTCCTCTTCTTCATTACGCTGAACCCTGAAATGATAATAAAACGCTGCCAGGTCATGAGTTTGAAACCATTTTGTGTATTATACAGGAATTGTATATGAGTTGAAGCTCTTCAATCTTCCAGACATTATAATCATTAATTCTACGTAATAATTTCCTTTTATCCAGGTTTGCTGCTTTGAATAAAACTTCCTGATAATGAACAGGCAACAAATTAATATACAACGTTAAATGAGGCATTAAATTACCTGAGCTATTACCAATACCAAACTCCGCAGCTAATTGATTTATTTCAGAAATCTTAAATAAAGATACTTTCTTTCTCCTATAATTTCTAATAAAATCTATTTTCTTTGTTGGTATATTTTTATCAAAACTATTAATATAACGATCAATAACAATCTTGCGCATTGTAAAGTATGATTGTAAAATCTGTGCGATCTCTTCCATTTTATGTTCATTTTATTGTCTATTCCTGATGGACTAAAAGTAAAAAGCCTAACCTCAATTCGGGTAAGGCTTTTTGAACCATAAAATTTAGCATCGAGCCATAACCGTTATAAAAGAACTTGCAGAAACAACAATCTTTTCAAATTGTTTACCCATATATCATGCTCTGTATTTAGGTGACTTGTATTCGGTGCTGATATTCATAAAAATACCAGGTGTTAAGTAACTAGTCTAAAAAGAAGACCGACCTCATAGGAGCCGGTCTTACCCTAATACTTGCTTATTTTCTACCTAAAAAGCTCAGTAGTATCACATGCTGAACTCAGGTGCCTCTGTCGGAGAACATTTCTATTCTCTGATAAATAATTTATGTGAAAAGCTCTGCTGTTTTCCGGGACGGCTCACATTTACTACAATAAATGGATCAGAGCTGAAAGACATATTAATCGGACGTCCACTTAAGGTAGACACCTGTTCATCAAAATGACGTAAAAGTTTTCCACTGACACTTACAATCTGAACGTTTACAACCTCAATAGGATCGAAACCTTTAAGAAATAGTCGGAATGTGCCTGAAATCACAGGGTTAGGGTAGGCGACAATCACTGGCTTTTCAATACTAACAGTTTCCAGATCAGGTGAAATCTTATCCGGTACTGCTTCAGAGCCATGGATAACTATATTTCCTGTACCCTGAACGTTAGAAACGTAAGAACGGAAGTCACCGCCGGTCATACCTGCCTCAGTTGAGGAGGGATCTTTATCTGGTTCAAAAAAACGGACACCTTGCTGATATCCTTCTGATAGGCGGAAGTCGAACAATAACTGCTCCTCTCCGGCGATCATATTCACTTTGCCTCCTTGTGTAGCAAACCCGTGAAAATCGTATTCAGGCGACGATGCCGGGCTAAAGACCATTGATTGGTCTAACCAAAGACCTGCGGCATTACTACGTGTGTCAATAGACTTGTTTGCTATGGATTCCGGCAGAACCACAGTAATCTGTGATGGGCCCCATGTATATTGCTTTTGTGTAAAGTTTGGCTTTACATAAACTTCATATCGATTAGACTCAGTATTGAAAGTCATTCTTAAATTAATGTGTGGCTGAGCCGATACACGTTGAACCATACCAAAGCCTGCAACGATTAGTACGTTCAGAATAGATAAATAAGACATTGTATTAGTTGTTTACCGCCTGAAACAGGCAATTTATTGTCAGAAAAGTACCTGCTCAAACTAACTATTCTCCACATAGGTAATTTCAGCACAATAATTACTATTGCTGCTGATTACCTATATGCATATACGTAAGAAGATCTTATGGGACAGATGCATTCCTGTAAAAGAGAATTAAATTAATAACCATACAAATATGTCTGTAATTGTCTATTAATCAATACAGTAACATGTATTAGTTATCTGAAAGCAATAATTAATGACATGAAACTTGTTAATCGCCTACATGAATATTAAATGGACCTACAATTGCCCTGGTCAAGAACAGGCTCAACAAGAAGCCTGCTCAGGCAAAACAAAAAACAAGAATAGGTATCTTATTAGCAGTGAATTGAGTCATACACTTAGGTTTGTTAGTAAGGCTCATCACGGACATGTACTTGATTTCAGCTTGTTGTAGTTCGAATTGCCTCCGGCTCAGGATTGGTTTGTCAGATTCACCGTTCGTTTAGCTTTAGGGATTCAAGGGTTTGGCGATACAAGCGTAAACGAGTAATTAAAGGCGAACCAAATGAGTGAAGTGACGCATAATAAATCCGTAAGCCGTGAACGAATTGTCGTTGAGCACAGCTACCGGGACTGAAACGCTACCGGATTTTGGTCCATTTATGTCCGCTACAAGTAACTCATCAGATTGGCAGACCATCAGGCATCTATGCTGCCCTTTGGAATTTTACAATTGTCAAACCATCTGTGAATCACCTTACATTAGCTCTAATAAATGATCTATTACGATTCAGAGGTTGTCTTAATCAAAGGGGCTGAGGAATCGGGCAAAGAATTACTTACCTCCGTAAATAGTTGCATTAATGGTTGATTGATATAATAATTGCTACGACCGATTTTCTGTTTATGCACAAACCCCTGTTCGCTGAGCAGTTCCAGATACCGGGTAGCCGTCAGGCGTGTTACGTGCAGGTCATCCATCAGAAAATCAATTTTAGTATAAGGATGCCGGAATAAATTGTTTAGTAAGTCCTGGCTGTAAATTTTAGGTAACTCTTTCCGTAGTGCATGCTTGTATTGCTGCATAAGGTTACGGATAGCCTGCACCAATACAATGGTTTGCCGGGCGGTTTGCTCGACACCATCCAGCATATATAGTAGCCAGCCTTCCCAATCCTGCTGATCGCGCACAGCCTGTAGCCGTTCGTAATAACCGCTCTTGTGTTGTATAATGTAACGGCTCATGTAGAGGATCGGTAAATGAAGCAAGTCTTTCTGAACCAGATACAGCATGTTAATTATACGTCCGGTACGACCGTTTCCGTCGTAAAACGGGTGAATGCTCTCAAACTGGTAATGCACCACGGCCATTTTCACCAGCGGGTCGGCATCAAGTAGGGTATCGTCGTTGATAAACTGTTCAAGGTTAGCCATCAGGCTTGCTATCTGGTCTGCTTCCTGCGGGGGGGTATACACCACCGTTCCGGTTTGGCCGTTACGGAGTGTTGTACCTGGCAAACGTCGGAAACCGGCATTGTTCTGCTCTAACTCCTGCTGAATGACGAGAATATGGCGCAGGGTAAGGAGTTTTTGTTGCCGCACTAACGCAAATCCCTTTTTTAGTGCGCTGGCATAGCGTTGTACTTCCTTTGTTGCCGGACTAGTGATGGTATCCGTAAAGAGTTCGGCTCTGAACAGGTCATCGTGTGTGGTGATAATGTTTTCAACTGCCGACGAGTCTTTGGCTTCCTGGAGGGCCAGGGTGTTGATCAGAATCGATTCATTTGGAATGGTAGCTGCCACGCCTTTCAGCTCGGCCAGAAACCGATGTGCAGACGCCACTTTGCGAAGTACGGCATGGGTTTCCAGATCCACATCTGGCGGTAAAGGTGTTAAGGTAAATAACATAATAAGCTGTCGTGCTAAACAAAAGCGGAATTTATATGCATACAAAGCAGCTGTTTTCTATGCATACCGAATGCAATATATATAGAAAACAAACATTTTCTATATATATCATGGCTGATTTGGCCTCAATACCCTTCCAAAGCGAGGTGTATAAAAATATATCACAAGTGATTGAGACCACTTCAATTCGCTGACGAAGCAGCTTTTTGTGAGCCGCCTCCCAAGCTTGATCAGATATAAATAATCATCCAAAAACCGGCGCCGAAGCGACAATAAAGTACCACTGCTTTCTCAGACATAGCTGGTCAGGTTTACCGTTTGTCAAAGGTAAGTGGCAAATTGGAGGTACTTTTTGTCCGCGCGTCTACTTGCTTATTCTATCGTCTAGCTAACATCCAGAGAGGTTTCAGCTTGGTTAGGTCGTATGTTACTGA
>NZ_MORL01000066.1 GCF_001870735.1 Arsenicibacter rosenii
CTCCTTTTTTAACCTCATCCAGTTTTTTGATATAGACCGAGTTGTAGCCAACCAGGCCAAGTGCGGCAATCGCCAGCAGGTATCGCAAGGGTTTGTTCATCTAGTTGGCCGGCGTTTGATAGTCGCTGATATTCTGTTGGGTAATGAGCTCAACGGCTACGGGAACGCGCTGTGCAAAATCACGTTTGCCTTTCAGATACGCATCGCCGTACTGTGCAGCCGTTTTGGCCATGGTTTGCGGCGATTGCAGGCCGGTAGCCCTGATTTTCCGCTCACCGATGGAGGTCATCACATCGTCCGCCCCGTCGAAACCAAACACCCCGACGGATTTATCTTTGCCGGCCGCCACCAGTGCCTGGTAGGCACCGAGTGCCATGGCATCATTGCCGCAAAAAACGGCATCAATATCGGGCTGCGCCTGCAGCATCGACTCCATCACATCCATGGCTTTGTTCCGGTCAAAATCAGCACTTTGCTGCGCGACCATTTTCAGGCCCGGATAGCGGTCAACCACACTGTGAAAACCTTTGGAGCGGTTCCAGGTATTGTTGTCACCCACGAGCCCGAGGATTTCCACATACTTCCCGCTCCGGTTCAGCGTCTGTACAAAGTATTCGCCGATGGCCACACAACCGGAATAGTTATCGGATAAAATCTGTGATGTGGCGGCATCGGACGCATTTACTTCGCGGTCCATGCAGAACACGGGCACACCGGCGGCTTTTGCTTTCCGGACATTTACAATCGAGCCGTCTGAGTCGGTCGGGTTCAGCAAAATTGCCTCAAAGCCCGAAACAATGACGTTTTCAAAATGATCGGCTTCCAGCGAGCTGTTATTCTGGGAATCAAAAATTTTCGCTTCATACCCCAGCGCTTTTGCCTCCGCCGCGGCTGTTTCGGCAAGGACCACAAACCACGGATTATTGAGGGTGGACACGATGACGGCCATTTTCTTTGGCTTACCCGTTCCTGATTCCTGCTGCTGACAGGCGCTCAGCAACAGCACAAAAATTAACCCGAAAAATGCTATTCGTTTTTGACCAAAAAAAAGGGGCATATGCGTCAGGGTTTAGGAACACATTCCGAAACGATCAGGGTAAAACGGTCAGGATAACCCGCTGGTAACGGGTCAGAGCCGGCACACCGTTATCCGTAACCGCCAGAATGAAATGAATTGTCTCGGGCTTTTCTACTTTGGGGGCAGTAAAGGTTGTTTCCTGCTGCTGGTTATTGGGTACAGCCGGTATGCGGCTGGCCAGAAACGTACCCGGTTCTGAATACAGAATCCAGGAATAACTGAGCTGGTTACCATCCGGATCGGTTGACCCGTTGGCACTGAGGGTTATCGGTGTTCCCGCCCTGGCCGTTAAGGTTGCCGGATGCCCCAACCGCGCAACCGGCGGGTGATTGGCCTCTTTGTACGACTTTACGCACCAATCCATCCGGGCGGCAAAATCGTTCTGATATGCCTGACGCCAGCGCCAGATCGTGGCCTTGTTGCTGTTGTGCCACGCACCGTCGATGCCCAATACTTCGTCTTCCGCATCCGTCCAGATTGGCCGCGTTTCGGGCTCTGAAAACCACTTGCGCGTTCTTGGGGTATACAACTCGTACCGGCCACCCCAGCTGCCATAATCCGGGTGTTCCGGTTCACTGAGGCCGTTGTTGATCAGTCCGAGAAACGACGGGGTGTCTCCTTCCATGATAAAATCCGTATGTGGGTGTTCGGCTCCCAGGGGGCCGTGGTTCTGCCGGATATGCTCATCCAGCCAGCGATTCGAAACAAGGGTGGAGTCTGCCCCGTCGAAGCCACGCGTAAACCGGTCACCGCTAATCCCCCGCCAGGTTGAATAATGGTAGGCTCCTTTGTAATGAACGCCGGGACTTACGATGTAGAACAGATTCGGAAAGGTTTTCCGAATCCATGGACCGCTATCATCCTGATCCGAAATGGTATATACCCGGATTTTGGCCACAAACCGGTCTACTGCCTCCGGCGAGCGCGTCTGCCGCACCTTCCAGAGTGCCTGCGCCAGGCAGTTGGCCCCACCCCAGACCGTTACCCAGACGGGCCGGCTATCCTGCTTATCAACGGTGGCAATAAGGTGTTCGGACCCTTCCGAATCGTTCCCTTCCCCCACCGCAGCCATGCCATAACGCGGTACGGCCGACTTAATTAAGGATAACAGATGCGCTGTTTCGGGATAACCTTTCTCGTGTTGCAGCAGGTTCGGCCGCACTTTCCCATAGGCTTCCACAATACGGCGGATGCGCTCCGGGGCAATCCGGTTGCGCTGGTGTACCGAAGTTGTAGCGATGAGTCCTTCAACATCCCAATGGCTGGTATACGTCAGAAACCGCACCAGCGACTGGGCATCGTCGGGCTCATTCTCAATGTCCGTCAGGACCATCACGCGCAGCTTTTGCTCCGGCAACTGTGCCTCTGCCGTACGCAGCAACAGTACAGAGCAGAGGAATACTACATTCAGGGTTCGGAATTGCATATAGGTTCAGGAAGGAATAGGTTTCAGGCTATGCCAACAGGTTCAGCGCTTCGGCCGCGATGCCTTTTTCTGTCAACCCGTAGTGGGTAAAGATCTCGGCCTGTGAGCCCGTGACGGTATATTCATCGGGAATACCCATAATTCTGAAGCGATTGCGATAGCCGTTCTGGATCAGAAAAGAAGCACAAGCCTCGCCTAACCCCCCGAATACACTATGCTCCTCAACGGTGATCATCGGTACTCCTTTTGCGGCAAGGGTCGCCAGCAGGGTATAATCCAGTGGCTTGATGGTATGCATGCTAACCACCGTTGCCTTGATGCGATGCCGGTCTTCCAGCCAGCGGGCTGCCTGCAAGGCCGGGTAAACAGTCTCGCCGGTTCCGATCAGGATCAGATCATGGCCGTCCCGGATTACACGGCCCTTACCGAGGGTAAACGACTGATCGTCTGACAACAAAGGCATGGCTTTTTTGCCGAACCGCAGATAAACCGGCGTTTCCGATGCCGCCGCCTGACGGATGGCCTGTTCCGTTTCAACATTATCAGCAGGGGCAACAATAGTCAGGTTATGCACGGCCCGCAAAGCGGCAAAATCATGCAGACTATGATGGGTAGATCCCAATGCCCCATAACTCACCCCCGCACTGATACCAATCAGTCTGACCGGATTGTTGGAGTAGCAGACATCCGTTTTGATCTGCTCAAAGGAACGGGCCGTCAGGAAGCAGGCCGGCGAAACGGCAAACACATTTTTGCCGGTCGAGGCCAGACCAGCAGCCACGCCAACCAGATTCTGTTCGGCAATGCCGATCTCAATATGTTGTTTCGGAAATCGCTGACCAAACGGCACCAGCTTTCCCGATCCACGCGAATCACTGGTGACGACCAGCAGATTACGGTCCGTTTCGGCGAGTTGCTGAAGGGTTGCCGAAAAAACGTCCAGGTTCGCCTGAGCCGTAGAATTCGGGGCAACAGTGGTTAATTCTCCCATGAAATAGGCCTTAAGGGTACATTAATTCTAGTTTGGCAATAAAATCGGCAAACATCAGGCCCGTGTCCAGATGGGTATACACCCTGATTGGCCGGCCGGCATGGTTATACGCATACGTTCCGGCCCCGTTAATCCGGGGTGCCTGCCGGACCACATACTGGCTCGACGACGGATCGGCTTCGAATGACGATTGCAGCGCTGTCAGCAGCACCAGCGGACTATCGCCCAGCACATACATTTCCCCGATGTTTAAGAACCGCTGGATACGAGCCATCAGCATCTCCAGCGTTCCGCTCAGATGGGCACCGGTTTTGCCGTGTGGTTTCACTTTCGTCAGTAGCTGCGCGTACGAAAACAGGCATTGCCGGTACATATTCCGGGGTACCTGCCAAAGCGCTACGGTCGATTTGTTGAATACCACCCGCGCCGCCGCCCGGTCGATATTGAGGTTATATTCCACCTCCGTATAGTTCGGCGGCGGCGGTGCCAGGTCTGTGTATTCGGGCCCGCCAATCCAGATTAAGGTCAGTTTACCGGCAATGTCCGGATTGGTCAGCAACGCTGAAGCGATTTCGGTCAGCCCCGCCCCGCAAACCACATACAAAGGCTGTTTCGTATCGGTCCGCAACGCTTCCTGAATGATAAAATTCACAGCTGCGCTTTTTACCGGCGTGCTGTCATCCGGCATTGCCACGTTTGACCCTGCAAGCACCGGAATCGCTTTGCTGATGTTCATTACCTGAAGCACTTCCTTTGCCTTTTTAACGGCATTATCCGCCTGCGTGGCCGACGGATCGAAACCATCCTTAACGCTCAGGTGCGAACCAATGATCGCCCGGATTTCTACCGAGGGCGACATGAGGTGGTGCGC
>NZ_MORL01000067.1 GCF_001870735.1 Arsenicibacter rosenii
CAGACATCTATCAGCAAAAATCAGCAACTGGAATTCGGGGCAAAAGGGATTTTCCGCGAAGTAAACAGCAATTACAAATACCTGCTTGCCGGTCCGACCGGAGAGTTTAAGGTAGAGAATAACAACACGATGGGCGCGCTGCTTTACCACCAGAACATTGCCGCCGCCTACTCTTCGTATACGTACACCACCAAAAAACGGTATACCTTTAAAGGAGGTCTGCGGTACGAGCACACCTTCCTGGATGCCAGCACGGAAGAAGGCGGCGTTGTTGGAGTAGGTGACTACGGAGTACTGGTACCAAGCATCAATGCCTCGAAAACCATCAAGGGAACGACTTTCAAACTGGGCTACAACCGCCGGATTCAACGGCCGGGCCTGCAACAGCTGAATCCGAACTTTAATTCGGCCAACCCATCGGTGATTACCATTGGTAACCCGGCCCTGCGTCCTGAACTGACCAATAACCTTGAACTGGGCCTGAGCAAGACCATCGGCAAAACTTTTGTAAATGCCACGTTCTTCGGCCGCCTGACCAACAACGCCATCACGCAGGTCAGCAAGCCGTCGGATACCCTGGCCGGGGCTATCGTAACGACCTATCAGAACATCGGCCGCCAACAGGCATACGGGGTGAACCTCTTCACCAACATTGCAGCAACGTCTAAAATCAGCATCGGTATCTTCTTCAACGGCTTCTATACCAGTCTGAACGGTCAGGCTGTCGGACGCGACGGACGCTCATCGACCGTTACCAACTCGGGTATGAACGTAAGCGGTGGTACGTTTGCCTCCGCCCAGTTTAAAAACGGCTGGGGGGCTCAGGCTTTCGGCTTCCTGCAAGGCCAGCAAGTGCAGTTACAGGGTAAGCAGGGCGGTTTCGGATTCTATACCGTTGGGGTGAAAAAAGACTTCAGGAACAAAAAAGGAAGTGTGGGTCTGGCTGCCGAAAACTTCATGAACAAACGCTTCAACATCCATACAGTACTGAACTCAGCCCTGTTCTCACAGGTCAACGATGTGTATCTGTATAACCGTGGGGTACGTTTGACCTTTACCTACAAAATCGGCAAAATGACCATGGATGCTCCGCGTAAAAAAGCCAAAGGCGTCAACAACGACGACGTGAAGAGTGACGGAAACAGCCAGGGCGGGACCGGTAGCTCACCAACGGGTGGTACCCCTCGTTAATCACATGGATTAATGTTTATATTGCACACATTATCGTATTAATAGTAAAGTTTTAACCTAACTGCCTTAGCCTCCGGCATCATGTAACACCCCGATTTAACGGGGAAGGAGGTTCAAAACCATGAAAACTAATCAAATTCTCGTTGCAGGTTTGTCGCTGTTTCTGTCGGTAAGTGCTTTTGCACAAACAACGGTTGATGAAGTGGTCAGCAAACACATTGCCGCTTTAGGTGGCGCAGATAAGATCAAAAATGTGAAGTCTCTGACGATGGAGCAGTCACTGGCGGTTCCGAACATGGAGTTCCCGACGAAGTCTGTTATTGTGGTCGGCAAATCACTCCGTACCGAGTCGACCATTATGGGCAACAAGCTGGTCAGTGTAGTTGACGGTACTACCGGCTGGACAATTAAACCGGCCATGATGGGCGGAACCGGTGAACCACAGGACATGACTGACGCGGAACTGAAGCAATCGTCGTCGCAACTGGATCCGTTTGGTTCTCTGGTCAATTACAAGGAAAAAGGAAATACCGTTGAGTATGTCGGCAAAGAAAAAGTCGGCAAAAAAGAAGCTCACCACCTGAAAGTTACGACCAAAGGAGGCCAGGTGTCGGATCAGTATCTGGACGGCGATACCTACCTTGTGAACAAAATCGTGGCCACCGTTAATGGCCAGACAGCCGAAATCTCACTGGGCGATTATAAAGAAGTAGAGGGCATCAAACTGTCTCACCTGATGGAAATTCCAAGCCCGCAGGGAACCGTATCCATTATTACCAACAAAGTGACGGTTAATGCGCCGGTTGATGAGACCATCTTCAAGAAACCAGGCAAATAAGTATCTGCCAATCAACGTAACGCCCCCTCAGCAGGACTGTTGAGGGGGCGTTACGCGTTTCAGAGTACCAGGATTACAGCGCCGTCCTTCCCTGTTCCTTACACCGTTGCTGAGACTGGACGGCCATAACCGTACTTCCGTTTCAGGAAGATATGTTTCCAGCAGGGTATGACCAATATCCCCGATATTCACCGCCTGCCACGATGAATGTTCTACGGTTTGTTATCATAACGTTGGTCTGTGTCTTATTGCCGGATCTCATTCAAAAACAAAAACACGCCGTTTTTATTAGCAATAATGATGTCCGTCTTTTTATCGCCGTTCATATCATGGACTGCCACGTTGAGCCCCGAGCCGGAGTCATTATCGATGACATGTTCTTTGTAAAACGGAGCCTTGCCGGGTGTAAACTCAAACCAGAGCAAAATGCCCGGATCACTGTCACCCGGATCACGGCCGTGATGGGCCAGAAACCGCTTACCTGTGATGTAGTCGGCGCGGCCGTCGCCATTCAGATCCGCCATGATGGATGAATGGGTCTGAGCAGTTGTGTTACTCATCAGGTGGGTTTTGAAGTTTAGCTTTCCCTGCTCATCGACCACCTGTTCGTGCCACCAGATGCCGAGGGCGTGGGCCGAGGCGCTGACTACATCTTTTTTGCCATCGCCGTTCACGTCCAGAAGCTGCATGTGCGAGCAGGGTTCGCCGAGGCTGGCCGGATGAAATACCNGCCCTCCCGGATAATGACATCCTTAATGCCGTCGTTGTTGATATCCCCATAGCCGATGCCGTGCGAAAACGGCTCGGTTCCCGGCACATTTTCCTGACTGAGCGGATAGCGCGTCCACTCCGTTTCGCCTTTTTTAGCCGGTGCTTTCAGCCACACAATCTGCTTTTTATCCTTGTCGCCGCACAGGATGTCGAGCCGGCCGTCGCCGTCAATATCAAAAAAGCCCGGCGACTCGTTAGCAATGCCCATCGACGCTGCCAGCATGTGTTTCGGCCACTCCCCTCCTTTTTTACCGGGATTCTCAAACCAGAAACCAGGCTTACCCGGAAAGTCGATGATCACCACATCGTCCCAACCATCCTGGTTCACATCCATTCCGAGGTCAAGAAATGAGTTACTGTATTCTTTGCGGGGGTCGAACACCCGCGACGGGGCCATTTCGTGGCGGGTCCAGTCGGGGGCTTCAAACCAGTAGTAGCCCGCGACAATATCCATTTTGCCGTCTTTATTCAGGTCAGCAACGGCTACTCCTTCAGAAAGAAAATCACGGGTCAGCGTAATTTTTCTGAAGTTGCCTTCAGGCGTTGCGGTCTTGCTATCGGGGGCAGAAACGGTCCCCTCAGCCATCTTCTGCCGCATTTTAAAGGCTTCTTTCGAGTCTTGTGCGTGGCTTTGTGTCACCCCCACAACGAGTGCCAGCGCAGCCAACCCGTTCAACCGGAGCCTGGTTCCTGTTTTTAAGGTCATGTTCCTCTTCATTTATTCGTTTAACACCTTAGCCAGCACCATCATCACTTCGTGGTTTTCGGGGCTGTGATCCAGTTTACCCACGCGGTCATTCAGGTCTTTCAGCAGTTTTTTTGCCTCATCAGAGCCGATAGCCGCAATCCGCTGAATAGTATAAGGCAGGTGTTNCGCGCTTCATATCAACTGCCGCCAGCGGTTCGAAGGCATACCAGATCATCAGTGGCAGGTTATGATCATTTTTATCCTCCGCTTTCTGCATCAGCGCATTCAGTACATCCCAGCGCTGGTTTGGCTCCAGCCGCATCATCCCCGAGGTCAGATACAGCCGCACCAGGGCCGAGTTATCCTGTTGTGCCAGCGTACTGAGGCGCTTGAGCGTTTCCGGCGAAATCTGCTTGTTTTCGCACAACAGCTGAACCGCCCAGCTGCGGACGTTTTCACTGTCGCTGGCAAGCAGATCGGTCAGTTCTTTTTCTGTCAGGCCTTTTGTCACGTGCAGGGCCCACAGCGCACGCAGCTTGCGGGTGTCATCCGGGTTATTTTTCAGTATTTCCTTCAGGGCTTTGTGTACCTTTTTACTGCCTCCGCGCTCCTGCAACAGCAACCGTGCCTGCCGCACATACCACTCATTCGGATTCAGCTGGCACTTCACGAGCTCCAGATCCGATCGTTTAGTCAGATCAACCTGTACCCATTGATCGTTTTCGTGGGTAATCTTGAAAATCCGGCCCATCGTTTTGTCATGCACGTCCGGATTAGGGCTGTGGCACTGATTTTTATCGTACCAGTCAATGGCAAAAACCGAACCGCTGGCATCGTATTTA
>NZ_MORL01000068.1 GCF_001870735.1 Arsenicibacter rosenii
CCTGCGATGGTCAGCGAGCCGTTGGCGGGGTTGCAGGTCGTAAGATCGATTGCCGACACGCTCAGGGGCGGCTGACCGGTGGCAATAGCAAATGTGCCACCGTTGAGGTTCTGTACCAGCCCGCCGTTATAGCTGATGCTGCTGTTGCCCGACGAGCGCTCGATGATGGTGCCGGTGTTGGAGAGGGAAGAAGATCCTGAAATCACGGCGTCCCCCAGGCTATTGATCAGCGCCTGGCAGCCCTGATTGTTGAAAGCGCCGTCAGTACTAATAGCATTACCCGTTGCACTAGCGCCGATGGTAATAGTCGCGGAATTGATAAAGAATGTGTTTGCATTGTTCGCTAAACCATCAGTAGCAGACCTGTCAATCTGTATAATACCTCCCGCTGTGTTGGTAAAGGATGCCAAGTTTCGTATGCCATAGGATCCTATGCTGGCTATCGAACCAATCTTTATCGTAGCGGAGTTAATAAAGCTACCCGCCAGACACAGCATTCCGCAGGAACTGGTTTTGTCAATTTGTATCAGAGCGCCCGTTGTACTGGTAAATGATGCACGATTTTGTATTCCAAAGGGCCCCTGCGTACTGGCTATCGAGCCAATTGTTATCGTAGCCGAATTAACAAAGCTTCCGGAACCATTTCGTAAACCAGAGTCGGTAAATCCCTCAATTTGGATGAAACCACCCGCTGTGTTCGTAAATGTTGAATAATTATCTAACCCGAAATAACCTGTAGTGCCTATTGAGCCAATCGCTATTGTAGCCGAATTAACGAAGGTTCCGGTAGTGTACAGTCCTGCGCCGGAAAATCCGTCAATTTGTAAGATGCCGCCTGTCGCATTACTGAACGAGGTGGTATTGTAGAGTCCGAAATCACCCACAGAGCCCGTACTACCCAGCACCAGCTGACCCTCGTTACGCACTAGCCCGTTATTGGAAAAACCTCTGGTAGATCCAATGTAAGACTTACTGCCATTAATACTCAGGCTGCCTGTCGTGCTGATGGTAAGCGAAGCACCGGTTTGCACTTCTACCGACTTCGCAACGGCTGTGGTGCTCAGCACGGGTGAATAGGCTGTACCGGCCGGAATTGTCACATCGTCGGTGGCGGTGGGTACGGTGCCAGCAGACCAGTTGGCGGGGGTATTCCAGTTGCTGCTGACGCAGCCCCGCCAGAACTGACCGGTTGCGGTAGTGAGCAGCCCCTGGTTATTGGTGATGATGAAGGTACCGCCATTGAGGTCCTGCACCAGCCCGCCGTTGTAACTGATGCTGCTGTAGTTCGCCGAGCGCTCGATGAGGGTGCCGGTGTTGGAGAAGGAAGAAAAATTAGTAATATAGGCATTTCCCAGGCTATTAATCAGCGCCTGGCAGCCCTGATTGTTGATTAGTCCGGAATTACTGATAGCATTACCTGTTACACTGGCACCGATGGTAATGGTCGCCTGATTGACAAAATTGTTACTGGTATTGAGTCCTACAGCGGTGGTGCGGTCAATAGTGATGTTGCCGCCTGTCAAGTTACTAAAGGATGACGAAGTATATAAACCGGTATCTATAGCTACCCCACTGGCAGTTGTACCGATGTTGATGGTCGCTGAATTGACGAAGCTGCCGCTATTATACAGCCCACGGCTGCTGGTCCGGTCAATCTGTATGCTTCCTGCGGCCGTGTTAGTGAACGAGGCTGTATTATATAAACCAATACCTCCTGCGTCGGCACCCGATCCAATGACTATGACTGCTGAGTTGACAAAACTACCATTAACTTCATTAGACAACCCAAAGCTGCTGGTCCGGTCGATCTGAATACTTCCCGCGGCGGTATTGGTAAACGATGCTGTATTATATAAACCAATGCCTCCTGCGTCGGCACCCGATCCAATGATTATTGTTGCCGAGTTGACAAAGCTGCCATTCATATTATTCCCCAAAGCATAATTATCCGCCCGGTCAATCTGTATGCTTCCTGCGGCCGTATTAGTGAACGATGACTCATTATACAACCCACAAATACCTACAGGGCCCGTATTACCCAGTATCAGCTGGCCCTCGTTACGGACCTGCCCGCTATTGTAAAACCCACTGCTAGGTCTAGGTCCGCTGAGATACTTAAAGCCATTAATACTCAGGCTGCCTGTCGTGCTGATGGTAAGCGAAGCACCGCTTTGTACTTCCACTGAGTGCGCAACGGCTGTGGTGCTCAGCACGGGTGAATAGGCTGTACCGGCCGGAATCGTCACATCGTCGGTGGCTGTGGGTACGGTGCCGCCCGACCAGTTGGCGGGTGTATTCCAGTCGCTGCTGACGCACCCCCGCCAGAATTGATCGGTTGCGGTAGTGAGCAGGCCCTGGTTATCGGTAATGGTGAATGTACCGCCGTTGAGGTTCTGCACCAGCCCGCCGTTGTAGCTGATGCTGCTGTTGCCCGACGAGCGCTCGATGAGGGTGCCGGTGTTGGAGAAGGAAGCGGCATTACTGATAGTGGCATTCCCCAGACTATTGATCAGCGCCTGACAGCCCTGGTTGTTGATCGATCCGGAATTACTGATAGCAGTACCTGTTACACTGGAGCCGATGGTAACAGTTGCCTCATTGACAAAGCTGCCACTAGAATTATACAACCCATTAAGGCTGGTCTTGTCAATCTGTATACTACCGCCTGCTGTATTAGTAAAGGATGACTGGTTTTGTAGCCCATAGGATCCTGTACTAGCTATCGAGCCAATCGTTACCGTAGCTGAATTAACAAAGCTTCCGGAGTTATTTCGTAAACCAGAGCCGGTTACTCTGTCAATTTGAATGACACTTCCCGCTGTGTTCGTAAATGATGAATAATTGTCTAGCCCGGAAAAACCTGTAGCAACTTTTGAGCCAATCGCTATTGTTGCCGAATTAACAAAGCTTCCGGCAGTGGATAGTCCTGAGCCGGAAAAGCCGTCAATATGTATGATTCCCCCTGTAGCATTACTGAACGAGGCGGTATTGTACAGGCCAACTTCACCCGAAGAGCCCATATTACCCAGCACCAGCTGACCCTCGTTACGTACCAGCCCGCTATTGGAAAAACCTCTGGTAGCCCCGCTGTAAGACTTACTGCCATTAATACTCAGACTGCCGCTATTGCTGATGGTAAGCGAAGCACCGCTTTGTACCTCAACTGATTTGGCAACAGCTGTGGTGCTCAGGATCGGTGCATTGGTAGTGCCGGCCGGAATCACTACATCATCGCCGGTGCCGGGGACTGCCGTCCGTGACCAGTTGGCGGCGGTGTTCCAGTCGCTGCCGGTCTGGCCCGTCCAGGTGTTCGTTGTCTGGGCAAGGGCTCCGGAGGCACTAAGCAGCAGGAACATAAATCCGATAAGACCCGCCGGAAAGGCGAGAAATAACTTGTAGTTGATAGATTTCATGTGATATATAAAGAACTGGTATAAAGGTGAATATAAGATTGATACCTATGGACAATTGCGGCCCACGGTCACCGTTCTGGTCACCGGCGCGCTGATGCCGCAGCTGTTGGTGTAGGTGGCCGTCAGGGTATAGGTCCCTGCCTGTTTTACGTTCAGCCCGACGGCCTCATGCGTGGCGCCCTCGCGGTAAACGGTGCTGAAGACATAGCCGCCGGTACCGGTCATGGTAAACGAGGTGGCCACACCGCGACCCGTCAGCCGCACCGGACAGGCGGACTCATCGGCGGTGAAG
This sequence comes from Arsenicibacter rosenii, assembly GCF_001870735.1. Lineage (GTDB taxonomy): Bacteria > Bacteroidota > Bacteroidia > Cytophagales > Spirosomataceae > Arsenicibacter > Arsenicibacter rosenii. Next base: position 3,706 of record NZ_MORL01000068.1, read on the forward strand.
CTCAGGATCTGCGCCGGCGGCGGCTGGATACCACCCACAACGACCTGACCGGTAGCGGTGGCGGAGCAACCACCAGCCGTGCAGGTGGCCGTTAACAGGCTGGTGCTGCTGCCCGCTGTCAGGGTGATCATAGCCGTTGTAGCGCCGGTTGACCACAGGATTTGCCCGCTGCATCCGCTGGCGGTGAGGTTTACCGACTGGCCGGGGCAGACGGTTGCCGAGGAGACGGTAAAGCCACTGATGGTGTTAACCGTGAGGGTAAAGGCGGCCGACGTAGCGGAGCTGCAGTTATCGGTAATGACCACGAAATAGCTGCCCGACTCCGCTGTTGTCAGGTTGGTCAGCAGCAGGGTAGCGGCGGTCTGACTGGCAACGGGACTGGCCAGGCTGTTTTTATACCACTGGTAGGTGACCGGTGCGGTCGTTCCGCTGACGCCGACGGTTGCGCTTGCGCTGGCACCCGCGCAGACCACGGAGGTAGCTGGTGGCTGGGTGGTCAGGGTGAAGGCGGC
>NZ_MORL01000069.1 GCF_001870735.1 Arsenicibacter rosenii
GTCATGCAGCATATCTATGAAGCGAATGCCGGTGTTAAGCTGTCGGGCAAGCGGGATCTGTGGCTGGATGCGGGTATTTTTTCATCCCACATCGGCTTTGAAAGTGCGGTAGGCCGCGATAACTGGACCCTGACACGAAGCCTGGTAGCCGAAAACTCACCCTACTACCTGGCAGGCGCCAAACTGACCTATAATACGCCAAACGGCAAATGGACCGTGCTGGGGGCTGTCGTCAACGGCTGGCAGCGGATAAAACGGCTTGATGGGCTAAGTACGCCGGGATTGAGTACGCAGCTACAATTCCGGCCAACCGGCTCACTCACGGTTAACTGGAGTACCTATTTCGGCTCTGACCGGCCGGACTCCCTGCGCCAGCGCCGGATGTACCATAATCTGTACACCCAGTTTCAGCAAGGAAAAGCAGGTCTCATTCTCGGGTTTGATATCGGCAGTGACCGTAAACCGGTTATTAACGGAAAGCGGACAGGCGAAGGAGCATATACCTGGCTTACACCGGTCGCGATCCTGCGTTACCGGTTTTCTGATAAATTCAGGATGGCAGGCCGGGCTGAATATTTTCAGGATAAACACGAAGTAGTTATTACGACGGGTACCGGAGGCGGATTTGAAACGACCGGTTATTCCCTGAATGCTGATTATGCCATAACCCCTCAGGCATTGTGGCGGATTGAAGTAAGGCAGTTTCATGGCAAAGGGACGTATTTCAACGATAAGGCAGGGACACCCTCACGGCTGAATACGGCAATAACCACCAGTTTATCCATTCAATTCTAACCAACGTGGCCAATGACCACCAATGATCAGAATGCCGAACGTTTTCTGAATCTGATCCGGGCTTCACGCCGGGGAAAATTCAAGGTATATATCGGGATGAGTGCCGGGGTCGGCAAAACATACCGTATGTTACAGGAAGCGCATGGCTTGTTGAAAAGTGGAATTGACGTCAAAATTGGCTTTGTCGAAACCCACCAGCGTCCTGAAACCCGGGCGCTGGTGGATGGGTTACCGGTAATTCCGCGCCGGTCGTTGTTTTACAAGGGAAAACAACTGGAAGAACTTGATCTGCAGGCGGTACTGAATCTGCACCCCGAACTGGTCATCGTCGATGAACTGGCCCATACCAATATTCCCGGTTCTAAAAATGAAAAACGGTGGCAGGACGTACTGGAGATTCTGGATGCGGGCATCAATGTGATTTCAGCGGTAAACATCCAGCATCTGGAAAGCCTGTTCGACGAAGTACAGCGGATTTCAGGCATTGAGGTGACCGAACGCATTCCGAACCGGGTTATTCAGCTGGCCGATGAGGTGGTGAATATTGACCTTACGGCCGACGAACTAATTACGAGGCTGAAGGAAGGGAAAATTTACGAAAAGACGAAAGTTGAAACGGCGCTCCGGAATTTTTTCCAGCCGGATAAGATCCTCCAACTGCGCGAACTCGCCTTGAAAGAAGTGGCCGTGCAGGTCGAACGGCGCGTTGACCAGGCCGTAATGAGCCCGAACGCCCTGCGCCACGACCGGTTTATGGCCTGTATCAGCAGCAATCCGCAGACCGCCCGCCGCATCATCCGGAAAACGGCACGGCTGGCGAGCTATTATAACTCCCGCTGGTATGTGCTTTATGTGCAGACCCCGGCCGAAAGCCCGGACCGGATCAAGCTGGATGTGCAGCGGCACCTGATCAATAACCTGAAACTCGCTACGGAGCTGGGGGCCGTGGTAATACAGGCCAAAGGAACGAATATTGTAGATTGCCTGATGGAGGAGGTTGAAAAAAGGCAGATTACGACCGTATGCATCGGAAAACCCCATTTTAAGCTGGTTCAGATCATTTTACGCACCTTTGCCTTTAATCAGCTGATCAATAACTTATCCGGATCGGATGTCGACTTAATTATTCTGTCATGACACTGAAATCGAAAATATCACTTGGCATGGGTTTCCTGTTTGTCATTGTCACGCTGCTCGGTGGATTAGGAGCCTATTACCTGAACCAGCTGGCCAATGATGCTAAGGAGATTCTGAAAGACAATTACATTTCGCTCGAATATGTTAATTCGATGCAGAAAGCGTTATTGGCCGGCCAGCCATCGGACCTTGATGACTTTGACAAAACCCTCAAAAGGCAGGAGGCCAATATCACTGAAGCCGGTGAACAACAGGCTACCGAAAGCCTGAGAAGGGCCTTTGACAATTTCAGAACGAATGCCGGTGATCTTAATAACCTGAAACGGGTACAGCAAAGCCTGATTCAGCTCGATGATATAAACCGGCAGGCGATGTTCCGGAAAAACGAAACAGCGGAGGCCACGGCGAAAAACGCCCTGGTCTGGCTGACTGTAGTCGGGGCTGTGTGTTTTCTGATCGTTTTCTCGTTTACCATTAATTTTCCGGGGTATGTGGCCAATCCGCTTGTTGAACTGACCAACAGTATCCGGCAGATCACGAGCCGGAACTTTGAAGAACGGCTATACTTTAAATCAGACGATGAGTTCGGCGAACTGGCGCGGTCGTTCAACAACATGGCCCAGAAACTGGACGAGTACGAACATTCTAATCTGGCCAAAGTGCTGTTTGAAAAACGCCGGATTGATACCCTGATTCAGATCATGACCGACGGAATTATCGGCTTTGACGAACGCCGGTCCGTGGTATTTGTCAATAAGGTAGCCGTGCAGCTGCTGGGTATACCCGAGAGCCGGCTGATCGGACAATATGCGCCTGATGTAGCCCTGCATAATGACCTGCTGCGGAGTCTGCTTCAGGCGGGTGCCGGTCAGGCTCAGGAGGCAGCCATGTTAAAGATTTTTGATCCCGAAAGCGGAAAGGAAAACTACTATACCAAACACATTCAGCCGGTTAAGGTGCTGCGGACCGGTGAGGAGCAGCCGGTAGATGCCGGTTTTGTGATTGTACTGAAAAATATCACCCCCTACAAAGAGCTTGATCTGGCTAAAACCAACTTTATTGCCACGGTTTCTCATGAGCTGAAAACGCCGATCAGCGGGATCAAAATGAGCCTGAAGTTGCTGGACGACAACCGGGTGGGTGCTCTGAATCCGGATCAGCACGCCCTGGTCGGCCATATCCGGGAAGACGCTGACCGTCTGCTGGCGATTACCGGCGAATTACTCAATCTGGCTCAGGCCGAATCGGGTCAGATTCAGCTGCGCGTGCAGTCTGTGCCGCCCGCGGACCTCATTTCAGTCGCCAGAAATGCCATTTCTGTTGCCGCCGCACAGAAGAAGATTGCGATCCGCACTACGGTTGATCAGGGAGTGCCCCAGGTTGCAGCCGACCCTGACAAGGTTTCGTGGGTATTAATCAATCTGCTGTCGAATGCTATCCGGCACAGCCCGGAGGAGTCAGGTATTGATGTTGGCCTGCAGGTTGAGGGGAATGTCGTCCGGTTTACGGTCCGGGATTATGGGACCGGCATTAAACCGGAATACCGGAACCGGATTTTTGAGCGGTATTTTCAGGCCCCCAATCAGGAAGGAAAACAGGGAGGGACAGGGCTTGGCCTGGCCATTTCCAAAGAATTTATCGAAGCGATGCACGGACAAATTGACGTGGATAAGCAAATCGAAAACGGGGCTCTTTTCTATTTTACGTTACCAGTTGCTGCCTAAGGGCTGATTGCCGGTTAAGTCAATTCTTTACATCGTAAAGAAAATGGTTACCATTTATGTTCGGATTGTAATAAACTTATAAAAATGTAATTATTTGTAGCTCAGGTTTAATTTTTCGGTTTTGAAGAATCCGTGTTCTTTACGTAATTTGTACGTATAGCGTTTTCTAACGTCCCTTAAACCTGATGATATAATGTTTACTTCGCTGTTAACGCGCCCGCTTTCGGTGGTGCTGCACCTGACCCTGTTCACGGGACTGGCCTCCTTTATTGTTCAGGATGATTCCGGAAAGCCGGATGATACCCGTTTTACACCGGTTGTTGTTGCGGAAGACCTCGACGAGCCGATGTCTTTTGAGATTCTGAAAGACGGAACTGCCTTTATTGTAGAGCGCAAAGGCGCTTTAAAAAAATATGACCCTGAAACCAAAACGGTTGACCTGATTGCAACCATACCGGTTAATACCAAATATACCTCCAAAGAAGGAAAGGTATCT
>NZ_MORL01000007.1 GCF_001870735.1 Arsenicibacter rosenii
AAGATTAACTATCTCGCAACTTGGATTAGATTAAAAAAAGAAGTAGGCTTTGCCACATCCGGCCTTGTAGAAGTTAAGAGTGTATAATACGCTCTTAACACACTATGCGCTACAGGATTTGGCCGAACAGCTGGTTAGTGATTATCTGCGCGTTCTGGGTAGGGGCGTGCGTTAAGTCCTACTCGCCCGACATGCCGTCGATCGGGAAACGACTGATTGTGGAAGGAATGATTACGGATCAGCCGGGACCGTATGTGATCAGGCTGAGCTACACAACGGACTACACCTTTGCCAGCCTGAACTATCTGGTCTACAATGCAAGTGTGTCCATCACGGACGATGCCGGTACGACAGACGTTCTTCAGCAACTGAGCCCCGGAGTTTACCAGACCCGCACGAACGGCATTCGGGGAGTAGCCGGCCGGAGTTATAAACTGACCGTGAAAACAACCGACGGGCACGTATATGAATCGGCCCCCGAACCACTTAAGGCATCCCCGCCGATTCAGGCCATTTATTACGAATATACGTACCACCCGACCGAACCGACCAACGACAAACGGAATCAGTGGGATGTGTATATCGACACACAGGACCCCGAAACCACCGGCGATTACTACCGCTGGCAATGGAAAAACTACGAAGCCATTTCGTCGTGCCGGGTGAGTCCGGATGCAGGCATTGACGGGTATTACACCGGTGTCGCCTGCTGCTCAGCCTGCTGGGATATCAACCAATGCTACACCAATTGTCTGTCCCTGCGTTCAGACGCCCGCATCAACGGCAAGCAGATCAGCCGTCAGTACATCATGAGTGCGCCGTTTACGTCGTTAACAACCTATTATGTCGAGGTGGAGCAGCAGCGGATCAGTAAGGGCGCCTTTCAGTTTTTTAACACGGCCGACAAGCTGGTTAGCAACACGGGGGGCATTTTCGATGCTGCACCGGTCTCGCTGGGCGGCAATATCCGCTGCACGAGCCATCCCGATGAACAGGCATACGGCTACTTCGGCGCGGCGGGTGTGACGGTCCGGTCGCTAAAAATTGACCGCATTAAAGATGCCGTCGGCGATCCGGTGGGCAAAAAAATCCGGATCGATGCCTTAGCGGGTTGCGCTGCCTGTGTGGAAAGTACGTACCGGACCGCCATCAAACCCCGCTGGTGGGACAATTGATTGATGATATAATGCTGCGGCTACCGGATATTGACGGGGTTAGTGCTGATGCGTCAGGATACGGAAGAGCGGTGTTTCTTCGTGGCGGGAGGCAATCACCAGCTCCGTGTTGCCCATGTGGGGCGTAAAAAGATCGGTTGTCAGTTGCGGGCAGTTGTTGTCTTTCGACATGTGTGCCAGCAGAAGATGGCTCATATAGGCCGGTTTGTGCGCCAGCAAGAGCGAAAGGGCCTGCTGGTTCGACAAATGACCGTTTCCGCCCCGGATCCGCCGTTTCAGAAAGAGCGGGTAGCGGCCCTGTTCCAGCATATCTTCGTCGTAATTGGCTTCCAGAAATGCGGCATGGCACTGTTTGAAATGGGTAATGACATGCTCGCAAACGGCTCCGATATCAGTAAAAATGCCGATATTGACCCCGTTGCCTGAGACCATAAAGCTATGCGGATCAGCGGCATCGTGGTACTTAGGAAAGCCTGTGATGCTGAGAGCACCAATCTGCACCGGCTGATACGGATCAAAAGAGCGCAGGGTCAAACCGCTCAGCGATACCCGCGAATTGGTCATCGTCGGTCGGGTAATATAAACCGGCAGCTGGTATTTCTGCGCTAGTTTGGGCAACCCCAGCATATGGTCGCTGTGCTCGTGTGAGACAAAAATGGCCTTAACACTACGGAGGGACAAGCCCAGGCGAAGCATCCGGCGTTCGGTTTCGCGGCAGGAGATACCGGCATCAATCAGCACCGCTTCCTGTTCATTGCCGACGTAATAGCAGTTGCCGTTGCTGCCTGAGTTGAGGGAGGTAATAAATAATTGCATAGCTGACCTGAAAACGGCGAATTTTGTCTCGTTGTTCCCCTGGAAAAAAATCAGACATTTGTAGTTCACAACAAACAACCTGAGGAGGCTGTACCCTTGCTTTTCCTATGCTGATCGATTTACGAAGCGATACCATTACAAAACCGTCTCCGGCCATGCTGGAGGCTATGTTTACGGCCGACGTCGGCGACGATGTTTTTGGCGATGACCCGACGGTACTGGCTCTCGAAGCGAAAGCGGCCGCGATGTTTGGTATGGAAGCCGCCCTGTACTGTACGTCGGGGACGATGACCAATCAGCTGGCGATCCGCACCCATGTTCGCCCGGGCGATGAAGTGATCTGCGACCAGCTTTCACATATTTATCTGTACGAAGGGGGCGGCATTGCGGTCAATGCCTTTGCTTCGGTGGCGCTGCTGCCCGGCGAACGGGGTAAGCTGACGCCGGCACTGGTACGCGACGCCATCAACAACCCTGCCGATCCGCACCGGCCGCTGTCACGGCTCGTAAGCCTCGAAAATACCATGAACAAAGGTGGCGGCTGCTATTACACCATCCCCGAAATTGCCGCGATTAAACAGGTATGTGATGAACACGGACTGGCCCTTCATCTTGATGGCGCCCGATTGTTTAACGCCCTGATCGAAACCGGCGAAAGTCCTGTGGCGTATGGGCAGCTGTTCGACTCGGTCAGCATCTGCCTGTCGAAGGGGCTGGGGTGTCCGGTCGGGTCGCTGCTGCTGGGGAAAACAGCCTTTATTGCGCAGGCACGCCGGTTCCGGAAGATGATGGGCGGTGGCTGGCGGCAGGCCGGTTATCTGGCGGCGGCCGGTATCTACGCGCTCGACCATAACATCGAACGCCTGAAGCTTGACCATGCCCGTGCCCGGAAAATCGGGGCGATTATGGCGCAGCGGCCTGAAATTGTTGATGTGATGCCCGTTGATACCAATATCGTCATCGTAGAATTGCCGGAGACGATACTGGCAACGGACTATGTGCAGGAACTGACCCGGAAAGACATCAGGGCCGTGACATTTGGTAAACACCTGGTACGGTTCGTTACGCACCTCGATTTTACGGATGAGCATCTGGCCGCCTTTGAGCAGCAGATCGGCTAAAATTCTTCGGGTTCTTCGAAATCGGGTGATACCAGCCGGTACCAGGCCGGATGCCGACGGAGGTAGGTCACTACAAACGGGCAATACGGAAAAATAGTCCAGTGTTGCTGGTCGATGTACTCAAAAGCGCTCTTGACCAGATAAGAGCCGACACCTTTGCCTTCGAGTGCGGGGTCAACCTCAGTATGGGTCAGGGCCAGTGCGTTGTTTTTCAGCTGGCGGAATTCCAGAATCGATAGGTGGCCGTCAATCGTTAGTTCAAACCGGCGGCGCTCCGGATGATACTCAACGGGGTAATCTGTCAGGTTCATGTGCTGGTAAATAGTATAGTGTTTATTTGATAAACCGTAAAAGCCCTGGCTGACAGATTCAGCCAGGGCTTTTACGTTAAACTACCCGGCGGGAGTCGTCCAGTCCGCGCAGGGCCAGATAAAAGGCAATCAGATAGATGACCTGCGTACCGGCCGTCTGCCAGTCCTGTTTCAGAGTGGTCCCAAAAAGCAGCGAAACAATGATCAGGCCGCCAAGGGCATACCCCCATTTCAACAACCGGCCACCAAGCAGAATAAGCAGACCACTGGCAAGCTCAAGAAAAGGCAGTACATACAGAAACGCCACGGTAACGGGTTCCGGCAATACCGTATCATTGAACCCCGGCGCCATTTTGCCGACAAAGCCGGACAGGTTGGGAAGGCGTGTCAGGCCATGCATGAGCATGTTAACCCCCATTCCGAAGCGGATGACAAGCTGAGCGAGCTGGCTGGCAGAAAAAGTAAGCATATATACGTTGGTTGTTATACACCACCCGACCGTGTCACGTGGCCACCCAGCGAATAATTATCATCCTGATGGTGGTCATGTTCGGTCAGATCCGTTTCTTCTTCAACAGCCGTCAGGTCTTCATATTCTTCATCTCCTGCCGTTGCCGGATCATCATCTTCTGTTACGGTCAGGTCTTCGTATTCTTCCCCGCCATCTTCAACGGCGGCTCCGCTTTGGTTGGTGACAATATTGGGATCCATCCGCGGAATACGGGTACTGACCAGTTCGGTGTCATGGCTTTCGCTGTTCCGGGCCATGGTACTGATAACGCCCTGATTCTGATCATCGGCGGCATCATATTGCGTTTGTTTCGGGTTCATAACGTTGTGTCGTATTTTTAAATAGTAACCCCCGGCAGGCCCGAAAGTTTTGAACCCGGAACGACACGGCGTCAGATTGTCAGTTTACGTCCCCGGGCGGTTACCTCCCAGGTACCGATCACCTGGCCGTTTTCGACAACAAACACGGAATTATACAGCGCGACAGTCGGGCAGATATGAATCGGAATGCCGTACCAGACATCGCCCGGTTTGCATGTACTTGTGTCTGCCATCCGGACAACCATGTGTTCTTCGCTCTGGCCGATGGGCTGAGCGTCGGGTTCGTTCAGAAACACAATACGGGGCAGCGGGTTTTCGGCGGCAATGGCTTTGTGGCCCAGATCCAGGCAAAGCGTCTGCTCATCAATAATGGATATAACACGGGTCATCACTACGGCGGCCCAGTCAAACGGCTGATCAGGAGTGATCGCGGCATAACCGGCATCCCAGAAGACAAACGTGCCCGGGCTGGTCATAACGCCGGTGCGGCGGGTATGGCACGGGAAGGTTGGGGTGCCACCGGCTACAACAAGCAGATCAAGGCCCAGGTGCTCAAGGACCTGCCGGCGCAGGGTATCGACCGGCGCAAACGCCTCGTCTGCCTTGCGGATACGTTCGGCCAGATCGGTATCGCGCAGATGGCCGTCGTAGGCATGCAGCCCAACCACCCGGATACCCGGCAGGGTTTGGGCATACCGGATCAGATCGAAGGCTTTTCCGGGTTTGATACCCGTCCGGTTCATGCCCACGTTCAGGTCGACGTAGACCGCAAGCGTCCGGTCGGTAAATGCCTCTGCAAGTGCTTTAGCCGCGTCAGGATGGTCGATCAGACAGGAGAACTCTGTATCGGCATAGGCTTCCTGTAACTGGTGTAACCGGTCAATCGTTGGTCCGACAGCGGCATAGGCCAGCAGCACATCCGGCGCACCGGCCTGCGCGAGCATCTCGGCTTCGGCAATGGTGGCACATTTGAAACGGGTAATGCCTTCGGCCAGCATCATATCCGACACTGTCCGCATTTTATGGGTTTTCACGTGCGGGCGCATCCGGTCTGCATCACCAGCCATCCGGATGGCCTCGCGGATGTTATACAGCACCCGGTCAGGATAGATCAGCAGGGTAGGCGAGGTCGCCAGTTCGGGATTCCGGACCGCGTACCAGTCCGTTAAGGATGTATTCATAGCCCAAAAGAAACCAAACCCCCGTAGAGACGCAAGATGTTGCGTCTCAAAATTCCAATTCATAGATCGATAATTGAAGGGCACAGGAACATACGATGGAAACGGTTGGTGGGTATTGCGTTAATGATGGGTTGTTTACCTGACGGTGGCTGGAGACGCAAGATGTTGCGTCTCTACGGGGTGACAAATGAAAAAAACAGCGTCTGGATATATTAAAAAAATCATGTACGATGGGCTGTTTAAAGGTAAATACTGTATCGATGCTGCCAGATTGACCACGTATGACTATGGGTCAAATGGCTGCTATTTTGTTACGATCTGTACCCGTGAGAAACTCCACTATTTCGGTGATATTGCCGGACAAAACCATGAAGCCTGCTTAGTACCAACACCTATCGGGCAGCAGGCAATTGATTGCTGGCTGGCCATTCCTGAGCATTTTCCATTCGTGATACCGGATACGTTTCAGGTAATGCCAAACCATGTGCATGGCCTGCTTTGGTTTCAAAAAGAGGACGACCGCCAATGGGGGCAAAATACGTTTGGACCACAAAGACAGAATCTGGCATCAGTTATTCGCGGATATAAGATCGGCGTGACCAAATTTGCCGCTAGTAACAATATTGAGTTCGGCTGGCAAGCCCGCTATTACGAGCGTGTCGTCCGGAATGAAGAAGAACTGAAACACATCCGGCAATACATTATACAAAATCCGGCAAAATGGTATACGGATTATAAAAATGACATCAATTTGTTCATGTAGTCATGGTATTTTGCATTTGTGGAGATACAAATGCTGCGTCTCTGTAGGATGCTAAACAAATGCCCGTAACCATGATCAAAACAGCCTACCAGCAAGAACTGAAATTTGCCGGAACCTGCCAGAAAGGCAACAAGGGAAAAGCGGTCAAACAAATTCAGGAGTGGCTGAACCTGTCGGTGCCCCGTTTTCCGAATGCTACACTGGCCACAACGGTCGACAGTGATTACGGCAGCGCTACCGAAAAAGCGGTGAAGAATTTCCAGAAAGCGGCAGGTTTGCCGGTTACAGGGATTGTCACCGAAGAGGTATTCACCGTGCTGTCGAGCCCGCTGAAAAAAGCCTTTACCATCCCGGCCAAACAGCCGGACTTTCGTAAACAAGTGCTCCAGATTGCACAAAACCACCTGACGCTTAAGGCTATTGAGTTACAGGCCGATGATGCGCAGAACCTGGGCCCCTGGGTCCGGAGCTATTGCGATGGCTTCGACGGGTCTCCGTTTAAGTGGTGTATGGGATTTGTGCAGTCGGTGCTGGATATCGCGTCGACGGCCCATGGCAAGTCATTTACCAGCCTGATGCCCCAGACGCTGAGCTGCGATGTGGTGGCCATGGCGGGGAAACAGAAAGGTGTGCTGATTGATAACGCCGCCGTCCGGAAAGCCCCTGAAAAGGTAAAGGCCGGTGATGTATTTCTGATCCGGATGGCCGCTACCTCTGACTGGTTCCATACCGGTATCATTACGGACATTGACGGGGATGTGTTTGAAACCCTGGAGGGTAATACCGACGTAAAGGGATCAAGCAACGGCACGGGCGTTTTTGCGCGGGTCCGGAATTTCCGGAAAGGGGTTATTGATGTGTTTTCAATCGATGGGTTAAGCGCATAATATTGCACAATATTGTGTTATATTACGCCATTTTGTAGAGACGCAATATGTTGCGTCTTGTGTACAAATAAATTAAGACGCAATATGTTGCGTCTCTACAGGATACCTATTGATGAACCATGAAAAAATTAATTACGTCTCTGTTACTGGTCATGGCCCTGTCGGCGGCCAATGCCCAACAATCACTGGTCAAACGCATGAACCCGACCAACTGGTGGGTGGGTATGAAATCACCGGAATTGCAGATACTGTTTTATGGCGATAAGCTCGCCGGACACACATTGACGCTAAAGGCCTACAAAGGCGTGGTACTGAAGAAAGTACACAAGGTTGAAAACCCGAATTACGTCTTTGCTGATCTGGAAATTAAACCGGAGACCAAAGCGGGTAAACTGGAGTTTCAATTCTCAGACGGTAGAAAACAGATCACACAGACCTATGAGCTACTGCCGAAAAATCCGTACCGGCCCAAAGGCGTGTCACCGGCTGATTTTATCTACCTGCTGATGCCCGACCGTTTTGCCAACGGTGACCCTTCGAACGATAAATTTGCCGATATGGCCGACCCGCTTATGGATCGTACCAGCCCCTGGCTACGGCACGGCGGCGATTTGCAGGGCGTTACAAACCATCTGGATTATTTTACAGATCTCGGCGTAACGGCGTTATGGCTCAATCCGGTCATCGAAAATGACCAGCCGACTACGGACGAAGGGGGCACGCAGCGCAGCGCCTACCACGGATACGGCTTTACCGATCATTACAACGTTGACCGGCGGTTCGGGGGAAATGCTGCCTACAAAACCATGATCGATGAAGCGCATAAACGGGGGCTGAAGGTGATTCAGGATGCTGTATACAATCACGTCGGTATCAATCACTGGATCCTGAAGGATATGCCGTTTAAGGCGTGGCTGAATCAATGGGATACCTTTACGCAAACGTCCTTTAAAGAACCCGCCGTACTTGATCCACATGCGTCGGCCTACGACCGCCGGATTATGTCGGATGGCTGGTTTATGCCGTTTCTGCCGGACCTGAACCAGAAAAATGAATTTGTGGCGAAGTTTCTGATCCAGCATGCAATCTGGACTGTGGCTTACTTCAATATCGACGCCTGGCGGATTGATACGTATATGTACAACGACATGGCGTTTATGAACCGCTGCAACGCGGCACTGCTCAGCGAATACCCCGATATGTTGCTTTTTGGCGAATCACTGGCAACTACGGTGGCGAATCAGGCGGCTTTTGTGCGCAACAACATCAATGGGCTGCCGTTTGCCTGTAACCTGCCGTCGACGCTGGATAATCAGTTTTTTGTGGCCGTGAAAGATGCCCTGAACCAGAAATACGGCTGGAGCGACGGGGTCAACCGGCTCTATAACCTGCTGGTACAGGATTACCTCTACAAACGCCCCGACCTGCTGGTTACCTACCTCGACAACCACGATGAACACCGCTTCCTGTCGGTCATCGGCGAAGACATTGATAAGTATAAAATGGGCCTGACCTGGCTGATGACCATCCGTGGAATCCCGCAGATTTATTACGGTACTGAGCTGGGGGTAAAAAACTTCAAGGATCCGACCGATGCTGAGGTCCGGAAGGATTTTGTCGGTGGCTGGAAAGAAGATAAGGAAAACAAATTTCTGAAAACCGGCCGGAATCAGCGGGAAAACGAGCTGTATGACTTTATGAAGACGCTGGCACAATACCGGAAAACATCGCCGGCCCTGACGCAGGGTAAGTTCATGCAGTTTATGCCGTACGACGATGGCATGTACGTTTATTTCCGGTATACCGACACCAGCAAGGTTATGGTTGTTTCGAATACCGGCGAGAAGGAAAAAGGGCTGGATATCAAGCGTTTTGCGGAACAGTTGAAAGGCGCTGCAACGGCTGTCGACGTGATAACCAAAGAGCGTGTGGCACTTGATAAGCTGACGGTCGGGCCAAAGAAGTTTTTCGTTCTGGAAATTGCCCGGTAGAGACGCAATATTTTGCGTCTCATTTGGACAGTGAAAACAAGAGCGGCAGTACGTTGTGCTGCCGCTCTATTGCATTCAAAAAAACGCAGGTATAAAAAATTGAGACGCAATATTTTGCGTCTCAACACATTGCATTTATCGTGAAACGTACAGATATGCAAATCGTCGCGGTCGGCGGAGCGAGATGCGGATCGTTAACGTTTTCCGGCACCAGATTACCAGTTGTGAGCGCTCTGTCGGAGACAGGTACGCCAGTAGTTTTCGTAGTTCTTTCAGAACCAGCCGTCTGTCAAAACGGACTTTGTCAAGGATCATTTTTGTATAATCTAACCAGGTCATAAGGGTACATAACTTGAGTGTTATATGAATAACGGCTATATGCAGCAAAGTTGCATACGAATTAGATTATAAAATGATTAGAATTACATAACCGGTTCTCTGGCGGTCTGCACGGTATGTGCGTTGCGGTAGAAAATCCGGTAAATGATCGGAAAAACCAGCAGGGTCAGAATCGTGGCGGTAATAAGTCCTCCGATGACAACAATGGCCAGCGGCTTCTGCGTTTCTGAGCCGATGCCCGTCGAAATGGCGGCTGGCAGCAACCCGATGGCGGCCATGAGCGCGGTCATGACTACGGGCCGGATGCGGCTTTGTACACCCCGCCGGATGGCTTCATCGATCGGCATCCGTTCTTTCCGGTTCTGGTTGAAGACCGATACCAGAATCACCCCGTTCTGCACACAAATTCCAAAGAGCGCAATAAAGCCTACCCCCGCCGAAATGCCGAAGTTCATACCGGTGGTGTGCAGGGCCAGGATGCCACCCATGAGCGCAAACGGCACGTTCAGCAGTACCAGCCCGGCATCTTTGGCGTTCCCGAACATGATGAACAGCAGTACGAAAATCCCTGCCAGACTGATTGGTACTACCTGGCCTAACCGCTTCGTGGCCCGCACCTGGTTCTCAAACTCGCCGACCCACTCGATGGTGTACTCCTTCGGCAGCTGAATTTTCTCGCGGACCCGTTGCTGGGCTTCCGCAATGGTGCTGCCCAGATCGCGGCCGCGTACCGAGAATTTGACCCCGATAAACCGTTTGTTGAGATCGCGGTAAATAAAGGCTGGTCCGGTAATCTTGCGGATAGTGGCAATTTCGCTCAGCGGGATTTTGTTGCCGTGTAGCGTAGGCACCATCAGCCGCATGATATCGTCCTCTGTTTTGCGGTATTCTTCGGCATAACGGAGCCGGATGTCGAACCGCCGTTCGCCTTCGTACAGAATCGACGCTGTTTTGCCGCCAATCGCCATTTCAATGACGGCCTGTGCATCGGCGGTCGTCACGCCGTAGAGCGCCATTTTATGGTCATGGAACAGCACACTCATTTCGGGCTGACCCACATTCCGGATAATCCCCAGGTCGCGGATACCGTTGACCGGCTGGACGGCTTCCATCACCTGTTTTGAGTATTTCTCCAGCTGGTAAATATCCGGACCGAAGATTTTAATCCCGTTGTTGGCCTTGTAGCCCGCTACCGCTTCGGCCACGTTGTCGATAATCGGCTGCGAGTAGTTGTACAGAATGCCCGAATAGTTTTTCAGCTTTTTGTCCATCTCATCGGTCAGCTGATCGACGGTGATCTTGCGTTTCCATTCGGATTTAGGCAGCAAATCGACCTGGAACTGGCAGAAATAGAAGCCGTTGGGGTCGGTACCATCGTTGGAACGGCCTACCTGCGACAGCACCTGTTTCACTTCGGGGAACGTCTGCAGATCCTCACGGATGGTGCGGGCCATGTCGACACTTTTCGGCAGCGACATACTCATCGGCAACTCGGCCGTCACCCAGAGGGCACCTTCGTTGAGCTGCGGCAGAAATTCTGTACCCAGAAACGTCGACGACATAAACGTGATGCCCAGGGCAAGGGTAGCCATGAATAAACTGACCTTCCGGTTTTTAAACGTCCAGTCGAATCCGCCCGAAACCGATTTCTGGAAGAAATTGACGACCGGATTGTTGCGCTCCCGCACGTTCTTTTTCAGCAGTATCGAGCAAAGCACCGGCACCAGTGTAAGTGTAAAGAGGAGCGCCCCCAGCAAGGCGAAACCCAGCGTCCACGCCAGCGGACTGAACATTTTGCCTTCTACTTTCTGGAACGAGAAGATCGGCAGGAGGGCGGTGATGATGATCAGTTTCGAGAAGAATACGGCCTTGCCCAGTTCCCCGCCGGTTTTGCGGATCAGGCCCAGCTTCGCCATATGGTTGAACTTCTTCATCCCGACGCGGTGGGCCAGCTGGTCGAGCGAGACAAATATGCCTTCGACCATGACGACGGCTCCGTCGATGATGATGCCGAAATCGACGGCCCCCATCGACAGCAGGTTGGCCGACATGCCCCGTAGCCGTAAGCACATGAAGGCAAAGAGCAGCGCCAGCGGAATGATGATCGATACAATCAGGGTGGTCCGCCAGTCGGCCATGAACAGAAAGACAATCACCGTTACCAGCACAATGCCTTCGGTCAGGTTGTGCAGCACGGTTTGCGTACAGAACTGAATCAGGTTATCGCGGTCGTAAAACGTTTCCATTCTTACATCCGATGGCAGGACCTTCTCGTTGAGTTCCGTGATTTTTTCCTTTACCCGCGTCAGCACCTCGCTCGGGTTTTCGCCCTTGCGCATCACAATAATGCCTTCAACCATGTCGTCCTGTTTGCCGAGGCCTACCTGTCCTACCCGTGGCAGGCTCGATTCGGCCACATCGGCCACGTTCCGGACCAGTACGGGGTTGCCGTTCAGCTCTTCAATGAGGATGTTGCCGATGTCTTCTGTTGAGGTCAGCAACCCGACCCCGCGCACGACATAGGCCTGTCCGTTGCGCTCGATAACATCACCGCCGACGTTGATGTTGCTGCGGGTAACGGCCTGATACACCTCAAGCGGTGTCAGGTCGTATTTAGCCAGCTGGGTTGGATTGACCCGTACTTCGTAAATTTTATCCTGACCGCCGAAGGCCACAATGTCGGCGACGCCGGGGACCGACCGAAGCTGCCGGTCGATGACCCAGTTCTGGAGCGTCAGCAGGTCGCGGCTGTTCAGATGGCTGCTTTTGAGCGTATAGCGGTAGATTTCGCCGGTAGGTCCGTAGGGAGGCTGCACGTCCGGATCAGCACCCTCAGGCAGCGACACCGTCCTGAGTTGGTTGTTAACCTGCTGCCGGGCGAAAAAGTCCTCCACATCATCGTCGAAAATAATCTTGATGACCGACAGACCGAACATGGTGGTTGAGCGGACGTTGGTTTTCCGCTGCACCGAATTCATCGCCACTTCGATCGGAACCGTCACAAACCGTTCAACCTCTTCGGCGCTCCGGCCGTTCCATTTGGTAACGATAATAATCTGGGTATTCGTCACGTCAGGAAAGGCTTCCAGCGGCGTATTCAGGTAGCTGAACACCCCGGCAATAATCAGCCCTGCCGTGACAAAAAAGACAAAAAACCGGTTCTTCAGCGAAAAGCCGACGATGGATTTTATGAGTTTATTCATAAAAAATGAGTGAGTGAGCGAATGAGTGATTGAGTGTCGGGAGGAAATGACCAGCTGCGAACGGACTCACTACAGCTTGTCCGCTCAATAACTCAATGACTCATTCGCTGATTAATTGCCAAGTGCATTATAAACCAGAAGCTGGTTGCGGGAGATGACGCGGTCGCCGGGTTCGATGCCGGAGCGTATATACGTAATGTCGCCCAGCGCCTTATGGATGATCACTTCCCGGGTCTGGATGTTGGATCGGTCCTTGAAAACCAGTACGTAATGCTTCGACTGGTCGAAAATAACCGCTTCCGACGGAACCGTAGCCATGGTTTGTCCTTCGTCGAAACGCAGTTTTACCGTGGCATGCATCTCCGGTTTCAGCTTCATGGCCTGATTCTGCAGGCGAATACGGACGGTCATGGCCTTGGTATTCGGGTCAAGTACGCTGAAAATTTTGTCGACGTGGCCGTAGAAAAGGTGGTCGGGGTAGCTGAGTGTCTGAATAGCGGCCGACATACCCAGCTTCACCCGGCCAATATCGCTTTCATTAACGTTAGCCTGTACCCACACATCGCTGATCTGCCCGATGGTGAACAGATTATCCGCATTGTCGGAACGCAGCTGCATGTTCCGGTTTACGTTCTTTTCAATCACAAACCCGTCGATCGGGGCTTTAACGGTGTATGTCGACGACTGGCCGAGGCCGTAAATCCGGAAAACCTCTTTTACGCGGTTGAGCTCGGCCTGTGCTTTTTCGACTTCCTTCTGAGCGGCCACTACTTCACGTTGGGCGGTTAGTTTGCTTTCATACAGGTCTTCGGCCACCCGCTGGTTTTTCTGGGCCAGCAACAGATCCGACTGAGCCTGAATCATCTGGCGCTCAAAGTCGGCTACCTCGCCCGACCGGATCAGTGCCAGTTTCTGGCCTTTACGGACATAGTCGCCCAGTTCCACGCCAACTTCCTCCACGACCCCACCCACCAGCGGGAATACCTTAATGACCTTATTTTCGTCGGCCGCGACCTTGCCCACCAGGGTGAGCTCCGAACGAACCGGCTCTGATACGACACTGTCGATCCGGATACGGTGCATCATGGTATCGGAAAGCATAAACGCCTTGGCTTCTTCGGTTTCGTTCGGCGTATGACAGGACGCAGCCAGTACCGCAATGGCGGCAATCAGGCTGTAAATCAGTGTGTTTTTCATGATATTTTGTCTGGTTGATTCTTACCGGCTGAATAAATCCTGTCCGACGGCATAGGTTAATGCCTCATACGCCCCGATCCGGTCGGCTTTCAGGCGGTTGAGTTCCCGTATGCTTTCGTTGTAGGTTTCAATGAGGTCGACAAACTCCAGCAACGAGATATTTCCCTTGCCGAAATTGAGCGTAATGCCCAGATTCAGTTGCTCGAACTGATCCGTAAAACGCCCTTCCACCGATTGCATCATGCGTTCCACCGTTACCACTTTATCGAAGGCGGTGCTGACTTCATTCGCGATCTGCAGCTGTTTTTGCTTTTCGTACTGTTGCTGGTAGCTGATCTGGCTGCGCGCCGACTTGATTGCTCCCTGGTTGCGGTTAAACACCGGCAGGTCAACGGCCAGCCCGACACCGACGTAATGCGGGATGTAGCTGCCTGCCTGGTCGTAGGTGCCCGCCAGCCGCACATCCGGCTTGGCCAGGGCCTTCTGGAGGTTATAATTCAGTTCGGCCTGTTTTGTCAGCGATTGCGTGGCTTTCAGGTCAGAACGTTGCCGGAGGGCTGTATCCCGTAAGCTGTCGGCCGAGAGCCCGTTGATGCTGTAGCTCAGTAAACCCGCTTCATTGACAACCGGGACAACCGGAAACTCTGTGCCCAGCAGGGTCCGCAGCGATTGCTGGTTTTCGGCGAGCTGAAACAGAATGTCGGTCCGGTCGTTGCGCAGCTGGAACAGGAGCGCTTTCAGCCGGAGCAGTTCGCGGAGCGATACGTTGTTGCGTTCATACTGTTTTTCAAACGCATCCACGGTCTGCTGAATGGTCTGGATCTGCTGCGTATACCGGTTAATGGTTTGCTGCTGAAAATAAGTGTCGTAGAACCGGCTCCGGAGTTCGAAGCGCAGGCCCCGCAGCAGGTCAGTAAACTCATATTCGGTGAGCCGCGCCGATTCCTGTGCCAGGGCAATGCGTTTATTTCGTTTGCCGCCCGTAAACAACAGCTGCTCCGCACTGACGATTTTCTGCCCTTGCCGGCCAACGTCAAGCACTTTGGTTCTTGAGGCACTGTTAAATGCACTCAGCTCAAACGAGACAGTAGGGTTCTGGAGCAGGCTAGCCTGGATAACCTCCGCCTGAGCCGCTTCAATCCGGAAGCGTTCGGCCAGTAATAACACATTCGTTCGCAGAAAAAGACTGTCTGCCTGCCGCATGGATAGCCGCAGCGTATCCTGTGCCGTGCCGGTCAGTGTAATGAATAAGCCAATAAGAACAAGAATAAAGCGCATGTTCAGTGAGTAAATACACCACAAAACTGCCTCTTGCACCTTAGATGACCCTTAAAAGCACTTTAGAAAAAAATTAAATACGTCATCGGGACACTATTTTTCTGTTGATTTCCTCGTCCTAACCTCTGGCTCCATGAAAAAGGTCTATTATTGGGTTTTATTAATCAGTTATATGTTGATGTCAACTCACGGAGAAGCGGATGCCGCACCGAAACCCGGTGTGCAGAAAGCCGTTTTCGGAACGATGCCCGATGGTCGGGAAGCCTATCTGTTTACGCTGCGGAATGCCGCCGGTATGGAAGTACAGGTTACCAACTACGGCGCTTATCTTGTCTCGTGCACAGCCCCTGACAAGCAGGGCAAATTTGAAAATGTTACACTGGGTGTGCCGACCTTTGCCGATTACCTGAAAGGAACGCCAAACATGGGGCCGGTTGTCGGGCGGTTTGGCAACCGGATTGCCAGGGGCCGGTTTACCCTCGATGGTCAGGAATATAAACTGGCGGTCAACAACGGCGTAAACCACCTGCATGGCGGTCTGACTGGCTTCGATAAAAAGCTGTGGACGGCCACCACAAAAGACGGCGCCGAACCGGCGGTCACGCTGCATTATACCTCACCCGACGGGGAAGAAGGCTATCCGGGAACTCTTTCGGTCGACGTAACCTATACCTTGCAGAAAGACAACGGCTTGCGGATCGATTACAAGGCGACCACCGATAAGCCTACGGTACTGAATCTGACCAACCACGCCTATTTCAACCTGTCGGGTATGAAACACGATGCGATGAACCACGTACTGAGCATCAATGCCGATCATTTTCTGCCGACCGACAATACGCAGATTCCGACCGGCGAGCGGCGGCCGGTGGCGGGAACGGTATTCGATTTCCGGAAACCAACCGTAGTCGGGGAGCGTATCAACGATACGGCGGAAGAACAGATCCGGTTCGGAAACGGGTATGATCACTGCTGGGTGTTTGCCGAAAAACCAACGGCCCTGCGCCTCGGTGCCACCTTGTATGAACCCCGGAGCGGCCGCTACATGGAAATGCTGACGACCGAACCGGCAGTGCAGCTGTATACCGGCAATCACCTGAACGGCAAACTACAGGGACGCGAAGGCGTTCCGTTTACGCGCCGGTACGGACTGTGTCTGGAAACCCAGCATTTTCCGGATTCGCCGAATAAGCCGGACTTCCCGACCACGACCCTGCGCCCCGGCGAGACCTACAAATCGACGACCCTCTACCGGTTTTCGGCTAAATAGCTGCCTATAAGTGGGGGATACTCATGAAAAATGTGCTGCCGTAGTGGAGCCGGCTCGTAACGGTCAGTTTACCGTAATGCAGTTCAACGATCCGGCGGCAGATTGACAAGCCCATGCCGAAACCATCGTAACTGAGCGAATTAGAGGCCCGGGCAAACGGACTGAAAATGCTGCCCAGTTCATCAGGAGGGATACCAATGCCCTGATCGCTCACGGCAACCTGGCAGTTGGTGGCGTTGGTCGAAATACTGACACGGGCGGTATGGTCCCTGCTATACTTGCAGGCATTATCCATCAGATTCAGCAGAACCCGGCGTAACAGGTCGGGTTTTCCTTTTACACTCGTTTCATCCTCAGAGTCGGGCAGGTTCTGAAAGTCAATGTGGATCTGATAATCAGGGTGAATGTTCAGTAATTCGTCGCGTGCGTCGAAAATAAGCTCTTCGAGCCGCACGGTGGTGAGCGCCGACGGCTCAAGGTCATTCTGAATCCGGGCCAGAAAGAGCAGGCTGTTGGTAATGTTGATAAGCCGCTCGGTATCTTCCATGAGGTTATGCATCATCAGCTCATGTTCGGCCTGATTGAGTGGTTTTCGCAGGCCAAGCTGTAGCTCCGACTTGAGTGCAGCCAGCGGCGTGCGTAATTCATGAGAGGCGTGGGAGACAAAACTCCGCTGCTGTTCAAAGGCTTGTTCCAGCCGGTCGAGCACCACGTTGAAATTCATCGCCAGCTGATCAATTTCGTCCTTCTGATCGCCTTCCGGAAGCCGTTGCCGGAGGTTATTCGCGGTGATGGTCTGAACCTGCTGATTAATCACGTTGATGGGTTGCAGTGACTGTCCGGCAAAGAAAATTCCCAGACCGACCGTAAGCCCGATACCAATAACCAGCCCCCACGCCAGTGTTTTGCGCAGGTTACGCAGTTTACTGCGGCCAAACTGATCGACGGCCGAGGCCAGCACCACCAGCTTCTGACCATTGTCGGTATAAAGAATCCCGACCAGTTCGTTTTCATCCGAATAGGTCTCAATTTCGCCCTCTTCCCGGACCTGCTCGAGCAGCGACGGCTTAAACCGGATTACCTGGTCATCGACACTGCTGTAAATAAGCTGGTTACGTTCATTAAAGATCAGTACCTTTTCCGCAATCAGGGCTGTCATGGTGTTGCGGTCAATGATCTTCAGCAGCTTTGTATCAACCTCCTTTACTTCAACCAGGAACCGGACGGTGGTACGGGCTTTTTTCTTAAGCCGTTCATAGAATTCTTCCTGCCGATAGGTGGATGAGGTCAGATAGATGATGAGAGAAAAAAAGAAAAGAATCGACGCTACAATCAGAGAGAATTGCAGGGCAATCCGGTTTTTTATCTTCATGGCTTACTCGTCCTTTATCATGTATCCCAATCCCGGACGGGTGTGGATAAGCTTTTGGGTAAAATCCTTATCGACCTTTTTGCGGAGGTAGTTGATATAGACCTCCACCACATTGGTACCCGGGTCAAAATTAAGATTCCAGACCTGCTCGGCCAGGTCCATTTTGGAGATGACACGGCCACGGTTCCGGAGCAGGCATTCGAGCAGAGCAAACTCTTTGGCTGTCAGGTCGATATACCGGTTCTGGCGTTTAACCACTTTTGTGGATACGTTGACAGTCAGGTCGGCAATGCGCAAAATATCATCGCTGTCGTTTTTCCTGAGCAGATCCGCCCGCCGCAGACAGGTAGTTATGCGGGCGCTTAATTCTCTGAAATCAAAGGGTTTAACGATATAGTCGTCAGCGCCGAGCTGTAGGCCTTCAATTTTGTCTTCGACCTCGCCCATAGCCGTCAGCATGATGATGGGCAGGGCCGGTTTTTCCTGACGCAGGCTGCGGCAAATCTCAAAACCACTCAGTCCGGGCAGGTTTATATCGAGCAGCACCAGGTCGAAATCCTGTTGCAGAGCGATCTGCCGGCCGTTGGTGCCTTCATAGACAATGTCCGTTTCGTAACCTTCATCCAGCAGACCACGACTGATATTCTGGGCAATGCGCCGGTCATCTTCAATGATCAGTATTTTCTTCATATTGGCAGCAAGTTGACAATAGATTAACTCTGAACCATGCGTTTTCGTCTCCGGCTGCCGATTAGAAAAAGCTTAGATTACCCCGTAGTGCGTACAGATGACTCCCGGACAACCAGCTCGAAATGCAGGACAATGGTATTGGTTGTCTGGATATTAACCAAGCCGTTCAGGTGATTTATCAGGCTTTGGGCCGCAATTTCACCCATTTCTTCGCCGGGATAGTGGATCGTCGTCAGGTTAGGTTCGATCACCTGTGCCACCGGATCGTCATTGAAGCCGACCACGGCAATATCCTGCGGAATCCGGAAGCTTTCCTTCTTAAGGGCTGCCATGCAACTGACGGCGCATAAGTCGTTGGTAATGAACAAGCCATCGGGTTTGTTATACATGTTGCTGATCTGCTGAGCTACGTCAATGCCGGCTTCACGGCTCATATCCGTAATCATCAGCAGTGATTCGTCGTAGGGCAGGTTATGGTCAATCAGGGCAAGTTTATATCCTTTCAGGCGGTCGGTATACACATTGCGTTTAAGGTTGCCCGTCACATGCATGATCCGCTGACAGCCTTGTTCGATGAGGTGAGCTGTGGCGTCGTAGCCTGCCTTGACATTGTCAATGACCACACTCGTTGCTTTGGTATGGGTACTGACCCGGTCGAAAAACAACAGCGGAATGCCTTTTTTGATGAAGACATCCAGGTGATCCAGTTCTTCCGTATCATAGGCAAGCGATACCAGTAACCCGTCGACCCGTCCGTTGAACATGGTTTTAGCACTTGCTTTTTCTTTTTTTACCGATTCCTGTGACTGGCTGATAATGAGGTTATACCCACGTTCATTCGCTACTTTTTCCATGCCCGACAGGACACTCGAAACAAAGTGGCTGTTTAACCGCGGGACAATTACGCCAATGGTATTGGTCCGTTGGCGCCGCAGATTACTGGCAAATGCGTTGGAGCGATAGCCGAGTTCGGCGGCTTTTGCGGTAATCAGCTCCTTCGTATTGCTGTTGATGGATGGATGGTCATTGAGTGCCCGGCTAACGGTAGCCGGTGAAAGATTAAGCTGTTTAGCTATATCGTAAATAGTAACCTCTTTTTCCATGGTCAATAAATGTCAAAATGGCCGCAATGGGTATGACTACAGCCATGATCAGGTACAGTTACTACGAAAGCCGATTGCAGATCGGCTATTCGGGTAACCGGTAAAACAAAAATTTGTGCAACCGATTGCAATTTCAAAATTACTTTTCA
Source organism: Arsenicibacter rosenii (assembly GCF_001870735.1). Taxonomy (GTDB): domain Bacteria; phylum Bacteroidota; class Bacteroidia; order Cytophagales; family Spirosomataceae; genus Arsenicibacter; species Arsenicibacter rosenii. Next base: position 19,678 of record NZ_MORL01000007.1, read on the forward strand.
AACTTTCCCTAAATAAGTGATAAAATTTCTTTCGAAAATTCTGAAATCCTGCTTCTTAAGCATAAAACACACCTGAAGAAAGTAACTGTTATCACGGCTTGCGGCTTTACTAATGGCCTCGGTCAAACGGACTGTTGCGCCGGTGTCTGATTTTCAGAAAATGACACCGGAGGAGTGACGGGTCTGTCAGGAAAAGTAGCAGGCGGCGGCTCAGAAACACTGGCAGCACGTGCTGCGTCAGGCAGGTGTTACATTGCCTCAGCTGCAAGGCCCTCAGCGACCGGCCCGGCTTTTGTGGTATTTGCGCGGAAACACGCGGGTATGTGAAACCAGGGAAAACCATAGATTTATACTTTATCGACAAAAAATGGCATAAATTTTTGTGCAATCGGTTGCAAGAGTAGATTTTATCCCTGAAATTTAACCCCGGAATCAGAGCCACCCGTGTTAACTTATTATCTGGCCCGAAGATAGGTGAAACGCACGTGTGAGGAACTGGTCTTGAAAAACAAGGTTGAGTGACGACTACCCCCGTCCTGTTCCATGCTGCGTGTCAGTCTGGAGATGGACGGGGAGCAGTGTTTTAAACGTATTATCACCGAAAGAAATGAACCTGTACGGAATAAATGATTCGTAATAAACAGTAGAAATGCATGTTTTTTATATTCCTATACTGTATTCATTTGATAGGTATTACCATAAGTAAGTTGTTCGACAGCCTCCTGTCGCTTGACGGGAGCGCTGTTTTGATTATAAATCACCGGCCCGGCCGGAACAACAACCAACCGCTTTACCATTTCTGAAAAAATGCCATCTTTGCCGTTCGTCTGGCTGACGTTATCATCAAACCCAACCTTACTATAGTATGAACCTGGAATTCGGTTTTCTGGATTATGCGATCATTGCTGTTTACTTTCTGATCGTATTTGCGATCGGTTTTTACTTCGCCCGGCAGGAGCGGAGTAGTACCGAGTATTTTCTGGCCGGCCGGCATGTGGGCTGGTTTGCCGTGGGCGCTTCGCTGTTTGCGTCTAACATTTCGACCGAGCACTTTATCGGTTTGTCGGGTACGGGGTATGCCTCTGGTCTGGCAACGGGTAACTTCGAATGGTCAGCAAGCGTCTGTCTTCTGATTCTGGGCTGGGTTTTCGTTCCGTTTTACCTTAAATCGGGGGTCTTCACGATGCCTGAGTTCCTCGAACGCCGGTACAACTCAGCCAGTCGCTGGTACCTCAGTTCCGTGTCTATTGTGGCATACATTCTGACCAAAATTTCGGTCCACCTTTTTGCCGCGGGTATCCTGCTGAAAGAAGTAATGGGTTGGGACATCTACACGTCGTCGATTCTGCTGGTAGTGGTTACGGGGATTTACACCATTGCCGGTGGGATGAGCGCGGTAATCTATACCGAACTCATTCAGACCTTTATCCTGCTCATCGGGGCGATTGCCCTGACGTGGATCGGTCTCGATAAAGTCGGTGGCTGGGACGAACTGGTGCGCAACGTACCGGCCGAGCACTTCAACATGTTCAAGCCCATGTCAGACCCTGAATTTCCATGGACGGGGGTCATTATAGCCCCCTACATTGTCGGGATCTGGTACTGGTGTACCGACCAGAGTATCGTGCAGCGGGTGCTGGCGGCCAAAAACATCGACCATGCCAAGTCGGGTACGGTGATGGCCGGTTTCCTGAAAATTCTGCCGGTGTTTATTCTCGTGCTGCCAGGTCTGATTGCCTATGCCCTGCATCAGAAAGGTTTGTTATTGCCGGGTCAGGAGCTGAAACCAAACGATGTGTATCCGGTAATGGTGAAGTACCTGCTGCCAACCGGTTTCCGTGGTCTGGTGGTGGCCTCCCTGCTGGCTGCCCTGATGGCCTCTCTGGCCGCATGCTTCAACTCGGCCTCAACGCTGATGACACTTGACGTATACCAGAAATTCCGTCCGCAGGCATCGGAAAAACAACTGGTGAACTTTGGCCGGGTGTCAACGATAGTGCTGGTGGCTGTCAGCTTGTTATGGGTGCCGCTCGTGACGGTGCTGTCGGATCAGCTGTATGTGTATCTGCAAAGTGTACAGGGGTATATCAGCCCGCCGATTGCCTGTGTGTTCCTGGTAGGTCTGTTGTGGCCGCGCGCCAACGCCAAAGGTGCTACCGTGGTGCTCTGGACAGGTTTTGTACTGGGTCTGCTCCGTTTCGTACTGGAGGTGATTCACAAGTCCAATCCGTTTACCAACCCCTTCATCAAGACCATGGTTGAGATGAACTTCATGCACTTTGCGATTATCCTCTTTGTGATTTCGGTTTTCCTGCTGATTGTAGTCAGTGTGATGACGGAGAAGCCATCGCAGGAAAAACTAAACGGCCTTACCTTCAAATATGCCGGTAACGTTGACATGAGCGAGGACTACAAGATTGAGAACCCGGCCCGTCGCCGGCAAAACCTCGTGGCATCGGTCATTCTGGGTATCATGCTTCTCGTACTCTGGATTATTTTCTTCTAGCTTTTCATACTGCGGTCAGGGTGGGGAACTCTGACCGCATTTTTTTATTACCCATATGATGGTACAGACCATGCGGTGGTTCGGGCCGAACGATCCCGTCTCACTTATGGATATCCGGCAGGCTGGCTGTACGGGCGTGGTAACGGCCCTGCATCAGATTCCGGTCGGAGCCGTATGGCCGGTGGAGGCCATTCAGGAGCGAATTGGCCTGATTGAAGCCGGGAACGACCGGTTTACGCCCTTACACTGGGCGGTTGTCGAAAGCCTGCCCGTTCACGAGGACATCAAAAAAGCACGGCCGGGACGTACGCGCTGTATCGACAACTACAAAACATCGCTGCGGAATCTGGCCGCCTGTGGCATTACCACTGTCTGTTACAACTTCATGCCGGTGCTCGACTGGTCGCGGACGAACCTGAACTATGTGATGCCGGACGGCTCGCGGGCGCTCCGGTTTGTGTGGGAAGACTTTGCTGTTTTCGATCTGTGTATTCTGAAACGGCCCAATGCCGGAGCCGACTATGAACCGGCCGTTCAGGAGGCCGCACGGGCCCGGTTCGCGGCGATGACACCCGCCGATATTGAGGGCCTGCGTAATACGGTACTGCTGGGCTTACCCGGTTCCGAAGAGGCCTTTGACCTGGAAACCTTTCAGAGTCTGCTGGATGAATACGCCGGAATCGGCGATGCCCGGCTGCGCGAAAACCTGTACTACTTCATACGGGAGGTAGCACCGGTAGCAGCCGAAGCGGGCATTAATCTGTGTATTCACCCCGATGATCCGCCGATGCCCTTGCTGGGTCTGCCGCGTGTGGTCAGTACGGAGGCCGATCTGGCGCAGTTGATGGCCGCCTGTGAACTGACCGCCAACGGCATTACCTTCTGTACCGGCTCACTCGGCATCCGGCCGGATAACGATCTGGCGGGTATGATTCAGCGCTTCGGCAGCCGGATTCACTTTATCCATCTCCGGACCACGAAACGGGAACCCACCGGCCGCAGTGGCTGGTATGAGTCCTTTTTTGAGGCCGATCACCTGGCCGGCGATGTAGACATGTATGCCGTCGTGAAGGCCATTGTGGAAGAACAGAACCGGCGGGCAGCAGCAGGTGCTGGCGTCACGTCGATTCCGATGCGCCCCGACCATGGGCATCAGATGATGGACGACCTGACAAAGAAAACCTATCCCGGTTATTCGGCCATCGGGCGGCTGCGCGGCCTGGCCGAGCTACGCGGGCTGGAGCTGGGTATTACCCGTTCTCTGAACCCATAATTTACGAAACTCCTATAGTTTATGCGAACATACGTACAACGGGTGGGCAGCTGGCTTTGCCTGCTCGCAGGATTGATGTGGTCAGTCGCGGCCAATGCCGACGACGGCTACCGGCTCTGGCTTAAATATGATCTGATCAAAGACGCCGGATTGCGGACAGCCTATGCGTCGCAGGCCGGATTTATTCAGGTTACGGGCCGGAGTGGTATACTCGCATCGGCGGCCGGTGAATTGCAGGCTGGTTTACAGGGCTTATTGGGCAAACCGGTGCCGGTGGTATCGTCGGGGAGTAAAACCGGCGGCATTGTACTGACCGTTTCGCAGGCGGTGGCGTTGCCCAATGCCGAAGGGTATCAGTTGACGCAGCAGGGTGGCAACGTGGTTATTTCGGCCAAAACCGAGGCAGGCGTTCTGTACGGGGCGTTTGCGTTGCTGCGGCATTTGCAGACCCGTCAGCCGCTGAGGAATTTGCCGCAGAGCAGTAGCCCGAAAGTCCGTTACCGCATGCTGAACCACTGGGATAACGTAAACGGTACCATCGAGCGAGGGTATGCCGGCGGCACACTCTGGAAGTGGTATGAACTGCCCGAAACGGTCGATCCGCGCTACCGCGATTATGCGCGGGCCAATGCGTCGCTGGGCATCAATGGCTCGGTGCTGAACAACGTTAATGCCAGTGCGCGGTTCATGACCGCTGAGTACCTGCAAAAGGTAGCAGCCATTGCAAATGTATTCCGTGCGTACGGCATTCGTGTCTACCTGTCGGTGTATTTCCCGGCGCCTAAAGTAGTTGGCGGGTTGAAAACGTCTGATCCGCTCGATCCGCAGGTAAAAGCATGGTGGACCGATAAAGTCGCCGAAATCTACAAGCTGATTCCGGACTTCGGCGGGTTTCTGGTGAAGGCCAATTCCGAGGGCGAACCCGGCCCGCAGGACTACGGCCGGACGCATGCCGACGGCGCCAATATGCTGGCCGAAGCCCTGGGCGATCACGATGGCATTGTATTATGGCGGTCGTTTGTGTACAAGGCTGACCCCAAAGGTGACCGCTTCAAGGCGGCCTACGAAGAGTTTAAACCACTCGATGGTCAGTTTCATAAAAAAGTAATTGTTCAGGTAAAAAACGGTCCGATTGATTTTCAGGTACGGGAGCCCTTTTCGCCTTTGTTCGGCGCAATGGACCGTACTCCGCTGGCTATGGAGTTCCAGATTACGCAGGAGTACCTAGGCTTTGCGACCCATTCGGTCTTTGAAGCACCGCTGTTTAAGGAATGCCTGGATTCGGATACGTGGCAGAAGGGCAAAGGCTCAACCGTGGCGAAGGTCATCGATGGGTCGGTGGGGAACTATACCCTGTCGGCCATGGCAGGGGTAGCCAACACGGGTTCTGACCGCAACTGGACGGGCAACCCGATGGGGCAGGCAAACTGGTATGCGTTTGGCCGGCTGACCTGGGATCATACCCTGGCGTCGGAAACGCTTGCCCGTGAATGGGTGAATATGACGCTGACCACCGAACCCAAGGCTGCACAAGCTATTACTGATATGATGCTGCGGTCGCGCGAAATCTACGTCGACTACACGAATCCGCTGGGGCTGCATCACATCATGGGCTATGGCATCCATTACGGCCCCGAGCCGTGGCTGGACCGCGCGCCCCGCCCCGACTGGCGACATACCTACTACCATCGTGCGGACTCCATCGGGGTTGGCTTCGACCGGACAGCCAGTGGCAGCAACGCCCTGAGTCAGTACAAACCGGAAGTGCAGGCGCAATGGAATAATCCGGAGAGCTGTCCGTTGCCGTATCTGCTGTGGTTCCACCATGTGGCCTGGACGAAGAAACTGCCGACCGGCCGGACCTTGTGGGACGAAATCTGCACCCGCTACTACACCGGAGCGGATGCGGTTGGCTGGATGCAGCAGCAATGGGCACAGGCCAAACCGGCAATTGATCCCGAACTTTATGCCGACGTGGCCGGTCGTCTGGCCACCCAGCACCGCGAAGCCATCTGGTGGCGCGATGCCTGTGTGCTCTATTTCCAGACGTTTGCCAAACGACCGATACCCGCGCCCTTCAGGCAACCCGACCGGACACTGGAAGACGTTAAGCGCCTTGTCGACATCTATCAAATGCGCTGATTCGCCCCGCCCCGTACGGGCGACCCCACGTGGTCGCCCAATCCCCACGTGGTCGCCCAATCTGATGCATTCCGTGGTCGCCCAATCTGATGCATGCCGTGGTCACCCAATCCCCGCGTGGTTGCTGAAATATTACATGGTCGCCCAAAACTAAAACAACATGGAAGACATAACAATAGACACCCCGTTTTCACTCACCGGTAAACTGGCACTAATTACCGGTGGCGGCACCGGCATCGGCCTGGCCATTGCCCATTGCATGGTGCAGGCCGGCGCGCGCGTAGTCATCACCGGCCGGCGCGAACCGCCGCTACAGGAAGCCGTTGCCGAACTGAATCAGACCGGCGAACATGCCTTTTACCTGACCAACGACGTAACCGACCTTGGCGGACTGGAGGCGCTGGTTGAAACCATTGAAGCTACCCACGGACCGATCCATATTCTGGTTAACAATGCCGGTATCAACATGAAAAAGCCCGCCCTGGAGGTCTCAGACGACGACTTCAACCGCATTATTCAAACCAACCTGAACGCGGTTTTTGCCCTGACCCGTACCTGTGCCCGCCGGATGGTGGAACGGCAGAGCGGGTCGATCATCATGATTTCCTCGATGGCGGCCTATTACGGGATCGACCGGGTGGCGGCCTATGGTGCGTCGAAATCGGCGGTCGAGGGAATGGTTAAAATTCTGGCGTCGGAGTGGTCGGGTAAAAATGTGCGGGTAAACGCCATTGCGCCGGGCTTTATCGAAACGGCCATGAGCCGTACAGCGTTCAACAGCGATCCTGACCGCCGTGACCGGGCCATGCGCCGGACACCGATGGCGAAGTTTGGTAAGCCTGCCGACATTGGCTACGCGGCTGTGTTTCTGGCCTCAGAAGCCGCCCGGTACATCACCGGCGCCTCGCTGCCGGTAGATGGAGGTAATTCGATTGGTTTTTAAAACTTAACCACGGAGTTACACACTATCCGGCATGAATAACTCCGTGCAAAACTTATATAAACTCAGTGGTTGTCAGATAAATACATGTTACCATGAAAAAAACACTTTTACTCCTGGGGCTGGCGCTGAGCAGTGGTCTGAGCATCGCCCAGAATCAGGTGACGCTCAAGGCCGAAGAGGCGAAGCACACCATAAACCGGCACATTTACGGCCATTTCGCCGAGCACCTGGGCCGCTGTATCTACGGCGGTTTTTACGTCGGAGAGAACAATACGCGGATTCCTAACACGGCCGGTGTGCGGAATGATGTGGTCGATGCGTTGAAGAAGCTCAAAATTCCTAACCTGCGCTGGCCGGGTGGTTGTTTTGCCGATACATATCACTGGAAAGACGGCATTGGCCCGAAAGAAAAGCGTCCGTCGATTGTGAATGCGTGGTGGGGCGGGGTTACGGAGAACAATAGCTTCGGGACGCACGACTTCCTGAATATGTGCGAACTCATTGGTACCGAGCCGTATCTGGCCGGAAACGTGGGCAGCGGTACCGTGCAGGAGCTTGCCGACTGGGTGCAGTATGTCAACTTCGGAAAGGAGAGTCCGATGTCGAACCTGCGCCGGCAAAACGGCCGCGAAAAACCGTGGGATGTGCAGATCTGGGGTGTAGGGAACGAAGCCTGGGGGTGCGGCGGTAATATGAAGCCGGAGTACTACGCTAACATCTACCGCCAGTATGCTACGTTTATGTACAACTACTCGCCAACGCGGAAGCTGTTCCGGGTGGCGTCGGGGGCCAGTTCAAACGATTACCACTGGACCGAGGTGATGATGCGCGATATCCCGACGAGTCTGATGGAAGGGATTGCACTCCACCACTACTCGGTACTGACCTGGGATGATGGTAAAAAAGGCTCCGCCACGCAGTATTCCGACGAAGAATATGCCAAAATCATGAAGCAGGCCCTGCTGATGGACGATTACCTGACCAAACACATTGCGATCATGGACAAGTATGATCCGCAGAAAAAAGTGGCGATGGTGGTTGATGAATGGGGCGGCTGGTACAACGTCGAGCCCAACACCAATCCCGGGTTTCTGTATCAGCAGAACACCATGCGCGACGCCGTACTGGCCGGGGCAACGCTCAATATTTTCCACAAGCATTGTGAGCGGGTGAAAATGGCCAACCTCGCCCAGGCAATCAACGTACTTCAGTCGGTGATTCTGACCAACGAAGAAAAGATGATTCTGACGCCGACGTATCATGTACTGGAGATGTATAACGTGCATCAGGACGCGCTGATGTTGCCGGTTGAGGTGAAAACCAACGACTATGTGCTGGGCGATATTAAACTGCCGGCCATTTCGGCCTCGGCCTCAAAGGACAAAAACGGCCGTGTCCATATTTCGCTGACCAACATTGATCCGAAGCAGCCGCAGCAGATCACACTGTCGCTGGGATCGGTGAAGGCGACGGGCGTTACCGGCCGTATCCTGGCGTCGGGCGATGTCCGGGATCATAACACGTTTGAGAATCCGGCTAAAATTAAACCGGCTCCGTTTACCGGCGCAACCCTCAAGGGCGATCAGCTGACCGTAACGCTGCCTGCCGCCTCAGTAGCGGTTCTGGAACTGAATTAATGTAGAACGGAATGGCATTCCGTTCCATTGCAAAGTCGGAGCACTGGCCCTGCCTGACCTATAGTCAGGCAGGCAGGGCTTCAGCCCGTTTTACTCGATTTTGATACGGGAACCGGGTTTGGTGCAATATTGATAAAGATCTTATTCGCGAATCTATTTATCTTTACAGGCATACCGATCACACATAGTTAACCAATCACCGTATGAAAAACGTACACGCTCTTTTAGCCGTGACCCTAATAGGGGCACTGGCCGGGTGTAGCCCGAATAACACTAAAACTACACCGGAGCCTGTGGCTGGAGCCAGTGTACAGTCTGCGCCGATGCCAGCGTATCTGATGGTAGTCGATGGTAAGGTGATGACGATGGATGAGGTAAAGAAGAACAAGGCGATTGATCCGAATACGATCGAGCGTGTCGATGTCCGTAAAAACGAACCAGCCCTGGTGCTTGCCTATGGTCCTGAAGCTGCAAACGGGGTCGTATTTGTAACGCTGAAAAAAACGGCTGTCGTCAAAAAAGATCCGGGAAAATAAAACAGCTATGATCCGATATAAAAAAGGGACTGACAATGGCCAGCCCCTTTTTTTATGATATAACACCCCGATTAACGGGCACCCGGAGGGCAGTGCTGCAACAGGTAGTTGGTATACAGCGTCCGTAAATGCAGGTTGGTGCCAGGCCCTTCCGAAATGCTGTGCGAGCGGTTCGGGTATGGCATCACCTGGAACTGCTTGTTGTGTTTAATCAGCTCATTGATTAGTACTTCGGCATTGGAATAATGCACGTTATCGTCGCCGGTGCCGTGAATATACAGCAGGTTGCCGCGCAGGTTTTTGGCATACGTGATCGGGGAGCCCAGGACGAAATCTTCGCGGTTTTCCTGCGGAATGCCCATGTAGCGCTCCTGATAAATGTTGTCGTAAAACAGCTGGTTGCCAACGGCGGCAATCGAGATACCGGTTTTGTAAATATCCGGATACTGGAACAGCAGGTGCAGGGTCGTTGAGCCGCCGCCACTCCAGCCCCAGACGGCCACACGGCTTGTATCGATCCAGGCATGTTGCTGAAACAGTTTCCTGGCGCCCATCGCCTGATCGCGGATGTTGAGGCGGCCGATCTGCCGGTAAATCGACTTGCGCCAGGTCGTGCCTTTCAGGTTTGGTGTGCCCCGGTTGTCGAGCGCCACATACACATACCCCGATTTAGCCATATCCCCGTTGAAGAGATTGTTGAAACCGGTCGAATACACATCGTTGACCGTTGAGCCAGCCGGTTCGCCGTATACGTGAAAAACAACCGGGTATTTTTTCGTGCTGTCGAACGGTACTGGTTTTACCATCCAGCCGTCGAGCGTTACCCCGTCGTCGGTTGTCAGTTTAAAGAACTGGATGTTGCGGTTGGCTACCGGTTTCATCGTTGCCGCCAGACTTTCGGTTTCCTTGATTGCTTTGTGTTCAGGAAGCTTTACCCATTCCCGTGCATTCGGTACGGTATGGCTGGTAAAGGTATGGATGGCCCACTTGCCGTTCGGCGAAATATTGTAGCCGTGAGTTCCGTTCAGGCCGGCCGGGGTTACCTTTTCGAGTTTACCCTTGCCGTCCATCTTCACGCGGTACAGATAACGCTGAATCGGGCTGTCGGGCGAGGCGATGAAATACACGTAGTTGGTCGCTTCGTCGATGTGGCTGATGGTCCCGATTTCGTATTGACCGGGTGTCAGCAGCACTTCCTTCATGCCGTCGCGGGTCAGCGTCACTTTGTAGAGGTGGCGCCAGTTGTCTTTTTCCGACACCCACAGGAAACTTTTACCCCCTTCGAGCCATTCCCAGCCCGACGGATCGCCGGTACCCCAGCGGTGCTTACCGTCTAGCCAGGCTTTGTCGAGATCGCCGTATACGGCCTTTACCGAGTTGGTGGCGGGCTGGCAGACAAACACCTTACTGACCTGCTGTTTGCGGTCGAGTTGTTCCAGAATGATGTCATTGACGGCCGGGAACCACTCCATACGGGTGATGTAATGCTGCTGCGGATCGCCGGGCAGCTGAATCCAGCTGGTGGGGCCGCCGGTTACGCTCACGACGCCGATTTTGGCCGGAGACGGGCTCTCGCCGACTTTCGGGTATTCCACCGGAATGGTATACGAATAAATCGAGTCGGTGGTGTTCAGCATCAGGTAATCGCGGATGCCGCTGGCGTCGACCTGCCAGTAGGCAATCTGCTTGCTGTCGGGGCTCCACCGGAAACCGTCGCGGCAGTCAAATTCTTCTTCGTAGGCCCAGTCAAACGTCCCGTTGATGCGTTTACGGGTACCATCGGTGGTCAGCGGCGTAATCTGGCCGGACACCACATCTTCCACAAAGATATTATGTTCACTCACATAGGCGACTTTGGTGCCATCCGGTGAAAGTTTGGCAAACATCAGGGACTGAGCCGGTTTTCCCTGGCCCAGCTGGCGCAGTTGTCCTGATTTACGGTCGAGGACCCAATAGTCACCACGGGTGTTGTAGCGCCATACGCGGGCGGTGTTGGTGAAAATGAGCGCCGTATTGTCGTCGGCCGAAAAAGAATAACCGGCAATCTGAAGCGGCGTATCAGTGCCGGGTTTTTTGAGTTGGTCACGCGTGATGAGCGGAGTTTCCTGGCCCGTAGCAACGTCGACTTTCACGAGGCCGGCATTACGGACCTGTGTATACGCGTTCCCGTCGGCAGACCAGCGGATTCCTTGCCCCGACTGGGCCGAACCCGAAAGGTAGGCAACTAGTAAAGCACCTACTAAAAGCAGCTTGCGCATTGGTGAAGTGATCTGATTAAGACGAATAAGGGGGACAAGTTAGTAAATAAATAGTTTGTGCGTGTTGCGCTGCGCTCAGGTTAAGAGAAGAGTAACCGGATTACTAATAAAAAGATGGGAAAAGAGCCGTTTGACTATAGTCTTGATTTTAAGCATACCGATTTCCGTAAACAACCTGAGCTGTACCGGGTCGGTAAGGGCGAGCAGGGGGTGTTGCTGGTGGAGCCGTATAAATCTGAAATTCTGCCCCACTGGCGGTTTAAGACGCCGGATATCGCCCGTAAATCGGCTGAAACGATTTACGGATTATTTCTGGAGTACAAAAAGAACGGGGATTTCATCGGTATGGATATGGCCCGTAAGTTTCTGCAGATGGGCTATACACGTGCGCGCCGGTATGCCAACCACCGGACAGGGCAGAAATACGACGGACCGGTTCCGGATGATCAGAAAGGCCGGAGCGGTGCACATGGACGGGAGCAGCTACCGCGTGACGAAGATCCGGTTAAGGCTGAAAGTGCCCGTATTTTTTATGGTATGTATCTGAAAGTCAGGGAAGACGAGGCGTACAGGCAACAAAAGAAGTATTGGCAGAAAACGCTGGGATAAGCGTTTCCTGATTTCGCAACAACTGTACCAAAGCTGGAAAGCTGATTATGCCAGAAAATTCATTAATGCGAAAAAAAGGCAGTTTTATTATGTGAAAGTGATAAGTGAGTGAACTAATTGTACCATTGGTGAAAGGCATATTAATAAATGAAAAAATGGTCGCTTAATTGATACCAATCGGTTGGGTTGTACGTCCAAAGATCAAGTATGAAAATTCTGAAAAAGAACACCGTAGGCATTTAATGTTGTGACCATGAAAACAAGTTTACGATTATTATTACTTAGTTTGCTAACCTTGGTAGGTTATACTGGTTTTGCGCAGAATGGTAAATTTGATGTGCGCTTTTCTGTAAAATCGCTGGATTGCGCCACCATGAAAGCCGTTATCCGGGTAGAAGTGAAAGCTACGGATGCAAACTCCACGTTTCTGATGGGAGATGGAAATTTCCGGTTTACCTACCCGTCGACTATCTTAACGAATCCCAGAATCGTTTCGGAGGAAAACTTTTCGGGAAACGCACCGGCCAACCAGAGTGCCTACGGTAGTCAGAACCTGAACGGGTCAACTGAAGGCCCGACAACAGGGAGGGTTGTGTTGAACAACATTTATGGCGGGCGACCAAATCCAACCCGTGTCGGAACTTCATACATGACGGTTGCCTGCATTGAGTTTACGCTGAGACAACTGGTTACCTGTTTCGATCTGCGGTGGGATACTACGTTTCCGGCAACGGGTATGAATGAAGTGATTGTGGCCAACGCAACGTCATTTTCTTATACAACCAGTGATGTCAGGCCGGTTACGTTCAACAATCAGAATGTATGTCCTAATCAATACTGTAGCGACAGTTACGGCGTACGGCTCAACCTGAAATCATTCGACTGTGTGACAAAGAAAGTAACCATGCGGGTGCAGGTGAAATCGACATCGCCGACCTCAAGTACGTTCCTGTTAGGCGATGCCAACTTCCGGTTTAACTACAGTGCTGCGATGCTGACAAACCCGCAGATTGTACTGGAAGAAAATTACTCAAGCAACGCACCGGCGTCGAATAACGGATATACCCCGCAGGATTTGAATGGATCGGCGGTGTCAGGAACTGCGGGAATTCTTTCGCTGAATGTGAAGTTCAGCCCGCCTGCGAGTGCAACTGTTGCAAAGGCTGTTTCAACGGACTGGACAACGGTTTCGTGTATTCAGTTTGACTATATCGGCAGCAGTACGGCCCCTTGTTTTACGGTCGATTGGCGTAGATCATCGGATCCGATTCCGGTTACGATCATGAATAAAGTAGCCATTACCGGAGCAAGCACCTTCTCGCTCATAACGGTGCCAACGGGTACAGTTTATGATAACCTGGAGCTATGTCCGCAACAGTTATGCCCGCCGGTAACAACCGACCTTGCACTGGCTAAAAGGGCGCTGTCTACCGGACCGGTTACGCTGAATAGCATTGTAAGCTTCTCCCTGACGCTGACCAACAAGGGACCGAATACCGCAACAAATGTGGTGGTGACCGATACGCTGCCCGCCGGTTTGCAGTTTGTCAGTGCAACACCGAATGTTACGGTTGTCAATGGCATTGCGCAGTGGAAAGTCAGCAGCCTGTCGGCGAACACATCCACATCGCTGATTCTGCAGGCAAGAGTACTGGCTTACGGACCACTCTTTAATAAAGCTGAGATAACCAGAGTTGATCAGAGGGATCCGAATTCGATTCCGAACAATGGTTCTTATCTGGAAGATGATTTGGCTACCGCTTGTGTAACCGTACCGATTCCGATATGTTCCGGTGATGAATATGAGGTATCAACGCCGTCGAGTGTCACCAGTGTACAGTGGTTCCGGAACGGAGTTAAGGTAGCGGAGGGCCGTACCTATACGATCAGAGAGCCAGGTACATATACTTACCTGACAACCGTCGGAACCTGTCCGGCCGAAGGCTGCTGCCCGATCATTGTATTTGCAGGTGAATGCTGTCCGGCAAACCTTTGTGTACCGTTCATTATCAAGAAAACAAGAAGGAGATAATAGTCGTCCATACTATATGTAGTTTGAAAAAGCCTGGCACCTTGCCAGGCTTTTTTTATGCCGGCTGGTCATGCCCGTATGAGTATGTAGAGCAGAAGACTGTTCTTTTCTCCTTAAAACCAACGTACCGTGTTTGCCCTCAATCGCCCGTTTATCCGTAGAGATCTGTTGCCATCCTTGCTGATGATTATCGGTTGCCTGTGCCGTACATATGCGCAGCCCGGCAGCGTCGCCCAAACGCTGCAACAACATATACTCACCGAAGCCGCATGGGCAATGCAGCAGCAGCCTGTTACGGTAACCGCTCAAACCAGTTCGCGGTCGGCGGGAGGTAAACATGACTTTTTTTCGGAGGGCGATTACTGGTGGCCTGACTCGACAAACCTGAACGGCCCCTATATCCAGCGCGACGGTCTGACCAATCCGGATAATTTTGTGGCCCACCGGCAGGCCATGATCCGTTTCAGCCGGATTGTGGGCGCACTGGCATCGGCCTGGAAGCTGACCGGCGATGAACGCTATGTACGGCAGGCGTTTCGCCACCTGAATGCCTGGTTTGTGGATACTGCCACCCGGATGAACCCGTCCCTGCTATATGCCCAGGCAATCAAAGGGCGGTTTACCGGCCGCGGCATTGGCATTATTGACACCATTCACCTGATAGAAGTGGCGCAGGGGGTACTGGTGATGGAAAAGGCAAAGTCGGCCGATATACGGCAGGTGGCGGCTATCCGGCAGTGGTTTGCTGATTATCTGAACTGGCTGACGACGCATTCTTACAGCAAAGACGAAATGGAGGCCAAAAACAACCACGGTACCTGCTGGGTGATGCAGGTGGCATCGTTTGCCCGGCTGACCGGCAATAGTGCGCTGATGGATTTTTGCCGGGAGCGGTACAAAACCGTTCTGTTACCCAATCAGATGGCAGCCGATGGCAGTTTCCCGTTGGAAATGCGCCGCACCAAGCCCTATGGTTACGCCTTGTTTAACCTCGACGCCATGACCATGATTTGTCAGATTCTGTCGACGCCTGCCGATAATCTCTGGCACTACCAGACTGCCGATGGCCGGTCGATCCGGAAGGGCATCGGCTACCTCTACCCGTTTGTGGCTGACAAATCAAAATGGCCCTTGAAACCGGATGTTATGTACTGGAACGACTGGCCGGTGGCGCATCCGTTTCTGGTGCTGGGAGCCGCGGAGTTTCAGGAGCCGGCCTGGCTGAATACCTGGCAGCAGCTGGAACACGCCCCTCAGGTGGAGGAAGTGCTTCGGAACCTGCCCGTTCGGAACCCGGTCATCTGGTTATGATTGGTAATCAGCAGCCCGCAAATGATCTTTCAGAAACAGGTCCTCTCCCGAACCAGGGGGTAAAGCGGGAAAATAAATACGATATAACCCAACACACATGAAAACGTATACACTTACCCTCCTCGCTCTGATGGGCCTCAGCGGGAACGGCTTGTGCCAAAAGGCGTTGATTAAAAGCCAGTTTGACCTGGCCGGAAAACAGGCCAGGGTGATGCTGGCCGATATACCGGCGGCCACACCGGCCAACGCCAGGGTGGTACCGGTATCGCCGCGTACGCTTAACCCGACGGGGGCGCTGCAACTCGTTCCCGCCCGCGACTGGACCAGCGGCTTTTTCCCCGGCCAACTGTGGTACCTCTACGAATATACCCACGATCCCGAATGGATGAAGCAGGCGCGGACGTATACCGCAAAGATCGAAAACGAAAAACTGAATGCCGGTACCCACGACATGGGTTTTAAAATTTATTGCAGCTTCGGTAACGGCTACCGGCTCACCAACGATCCGGCGTACCGTGACGTGATTATTCAGTCGGCGCGGACGCTCATTAAGCGCTATAAACCGGCGGCCGGCATCATCCGGTCGTGGGACCACCACAAGGAGGTCTGGCAGTGCCCCGTTATCATCGACAACATGATGAACCTGGAACTGCTCTTTGCTGCCACCCGGCTGACGGGCGATAAAACCTTTGCCGATATTGCGGTGAAACACGCGCAGACGACAATGAAAAACCATTTCCGGCCCGATATGAGCAGTTATCATGTCGTGGATTATGATACGCTGACAGGTAAGGTAATTCAGAAAAATACCCATCAGGGTTACAGTCACGAGTCGGCGTGGGCGCGCGGGCAGGCCTGGGCGTTGTATGGGTATACGATGTGTTACCGCGAAACCCGCGACAAGGCGTTTCTGGAGCAGGCGGATAAAATAGCTGCTTACATGCTGCGGCATCCCCGGTTACCCGCCGACCTGATTCCGTACTGGGACTTTGATGCACCGCAGATCCCGAACGAGCCCCGCGACGTGTCGGCGGCCACAGTAATGGCGTCGGCGTTGTACGAATTGTCAACGTTTAGCAAACAGGGAGCATGGTACCGTTCAAAGGCCGACCGGATACTAGACAATCTGGCCAAACATTATGTGTCTCCGGCAGGAGGGAGCCACGGGTTCATTCTGCTGCACAGTACGGGCTCTAAACCGGCTAACAGTGAAGTAGATGTGCCGCTGTCGTATGCTGATTATTATTATCTGGAGGCGTTGCTGAGGAAACAGAAGCTAGAGATAAAATGAGGTTGAAGGAAGGCAAAACTAAAGAAACAGCATAAACGAAAACAGGCTGACTTAAGAAAAGTCAGCCTGTTTTCGTTTATGAAAACGTCCGGAAATGACGCAGTTACCTCCGTAGCTTTTTGTCCGGAATGATTAAATAAAATATTGTTGATTATGAAAAAAGTAAACCGGAAAAATTGAATTTATATATATAAATAAGAAAATTAAATACTATAAATATATTTTTTTAAAAAAATATGTCATTATGTGAAGTAATTCTTTGATTTAATGATTAAAAATCTCATTTTTGAGACCAAGCCACAACATAAGTTAACTAAATGATGAATAGTCTACCCTCATGCCCACCCCATGCTGATACAGTTGCCAGGCGATATACCTGGTGGATCAATCTGACACCATTGTGGAGAGCGGCTTTTCAACAAGTTGTTTTTAATCATAACGAATCGCCTGCCGACGAGGATTTATGCAAAATCTGGCAGTCGCCGGCCCTGCGTTTTGCCGGTCCCCGGGCCCCGTATCCTAACATGACGTTTGAGTTAACGGATTGCAGCGGATTAACCGGCCTGACGAATCTGGAGACTCTGGTTGTGATGAATCATCGTCTTGAGGGCGTACCCGAATTAAGTACACTCACCAACCTGAAAAGCCTTTTTGTTAATAATAATCTGTTGACCAGTCTGGCAGGCATCGAATCGCTCAACCAACTGGAATTACTGTACGCCCACATCAACAGGCTTCAGACTTTAGCTCCTCTCCGGAGTCTGACCCGACTGCGCGAACTGTATGTGTGCTATAATGCCCTGACATCGCTGGAGGGTCTTACCTCTGCTCACGCAAAACAGCTTAAAAAGCTGGTATGCCTGCCCAATGACGGCCTGCCCGACCGTGAAATTATCCGGGTAGAGCAGCGTCTGGGTATCCGGTGTCAGCGTATGTAACGCCTGGATCAGTACAAAACTGATTATATATTTTTCTCATCCTTAACTCCTGACATTTTACGACGATGGAACCATTTATTGGCCAGATTTGCATTTTCGGCTTTAACTATGCGCCTCAGGGTTGGGGGCTCTGTAATGGCCAGCAACTGAGTATTTCACAAAATCAGCCATTGTTTGCGCTGATAGGGAATACCTATGGCGGTGACGGCAGGACCGTATTTAACCTGCCTGATCTGCGGGGGCGTACGCCCATTGGCATGGGACAGGGGCCCGGCTTGTCAAACTATGTATGGGCGCAAAAAGGCGGCTCTGAAACGTCAACGCTGGTAGTGAATAACCTGCCGGCACACACACATGCGCTGAATGCCTACGCGGAAGGCCCTGCCGGTAACGTAGCCGGCCCGAAAGATGCGCTGCCTGCCAACACCGGTGGCCTCGACCCTGAGTATCGTACATCGGGAACGCTGGTGCAAATGTCGCCTCAGGGCGTTGGGATGACCGGCAGCGCAACACCATTCAGCAATATCCCGCCATATATTGCCCTGAACTTTTGTATTGCTATACAGGGAATCTGGCCTCAAAGACCTTGATATGAAGTAAATGACGTTTACTGAATATCACTGACAGTCGGTCAGGAGTTGGTGTATCCGGTTCCTGACCGGCTTTTTTTTTCCGTACTGGCGAGGCTATGACCTGCGCTTTCCGGTTGATTCAAAACACCATTACCGGTTCATGGGCAACTGAACCGGCTTGTCGTACGCATTCTGTTTCTCTCTTTTCTCATTCAAGGCATCGCGAATAAGTAGGTCCGTATACTCTGTGACCAGCCAGATGCCTGTTTATGTTGTAAATAACACCATTGTTTATGATCAATGTATCATTAAGTCTGACTTATAACCGGCTGCTGTGGCTGTCATGCCGCGTAATTGTGATGTTATGGCTGGTTGGCTTATCTCAACTGGCTTATGCCCAGACGATTAACTGGAAAGATACCGGCTGTTCGGGTAGCGGTACCGCTGATGTATTAACACAAACGGGCACCGTCGGTTGCCGAAACACTTTTGAAGGGGCATCCGGTAACGGGAATATTCCTTTCCGGGTAATCTGGAGTACCAGTAATAACCGTTGGGAAATGCAGGCAGACCCAAACTGGTCAGGAACAGGTTCCAAAGCATACACGGTCCTGGCGTGGTATAATACATTTGCGTCTTCGCCTAATCCGCCGGCATTGGGCACGGGGTCCTGGGTTGATGCGGGAGTGCCTTGCGGACCGATGATTAAATTTGACGGGACAGGTACGCAAACAACACTTGGTAGTTCCTGTGGTGGGAGCCCTGCTATCACGGCCGGGACGGCCACCGGTACCATTACGGCATGCCAGGGCACGGCGTCTGTTAATACCCAGTCGTTTACCGTGGCAGGTAGTGATCTGACGGCCAGTCTGATTGCTAATGCGCCGGTTAATTTTGAGATTTCGACCAATGCCAGCGCCGGATTCGGTAGCTCGCTTAGCTTCCCGCAAACGAGCGGCACGGTTTCGGTCACAACGGTTTACGTCCGTGCGTCGGCCTCGGCACCGGCCACGTCAATTTCGGGGAGTGTTACGCTCAGCTCGTCAGGGGCAAGCCCGCAAACGGTGGGCGTTACCGGTACGGTATCAACCTGTATTTTACCCGTTACGCTGACTACGCGCGCTAACCCCACAACCGTTTGTATCGGCGGTACGGCCTCACTATCGGTAACGGCTTCAGGTGGGGTTACGCCTTTCAGCTACACATGGACCGCTCCGGCCGGTGCCCTGATTACGGCGGGTGGCAGCAGCAGTGTGGCTTCGGTCAGTACAACCACAACCGGTGTCAAAACCTTTACGGTGACCGTCGCTGGTTCGGGTGGAAGTCCGGCCAGCACCACTACCGTTAGCCTGACTGTTAATGGCAACCCGACGGCAGTGATTACGGCTACCCCTTCGCTGACGTTCTGCCTGGGGAGCACCATTTCGCTGAGTGCTTCGGGGGCCGGTAGCGGAGGAACCTACCGCTGGAGCACAACCGAAAATACCGCTGCCATCAGTGTTAGCCTGGGCCAGCCCTATACCGTAACCGCTGTTACGGCGGGCGGATGCTGGTCGACCACCAGCGTAACGGCCGTCCGCCGTTCGCTGCCGGATGCGACCGTCAGCGCAGTGCCTGGTTTAACGGTGTGTCCTGGTCAAAGTGTTATGCTGACCGCCAATGGGACGGCCGGTGCGCCGGGCGCGCGCGTAGCAAGTCTGGCCGCGCCTCCGCCTGTATTGTATACCTGGTCAACCGGCAGTAACACGGGCTCGACCAGCTTTGTGCCAACCAGTAGTACCGTTATCAGCCTGACCGTCAATGATGGCGTTTGCTCGTCTTCGGCAATCAGTACGTCTGTAACGGTACGGAGCGTAACCTCCGTCAGTATTACCGCTTCCGGCTCGCCAACGCTTACCTGCAACCAGACAAGCCTTACGCTGACGGCAGTGGCTTCCGGCAGCAGCACCTTTACCTGGAATGATAACAGTACAAATGCTACCCGCGTCGTCAGTACATCGGGTGTTTATTCGGTGACGGCCCTTGAAGGCGGTTGTTCGACAACCGCAGCAGTCACGGTCAGCAGCAATACGGCTGTGCCCGCACTCAGTATCAGTGGCAACCTGTCAATCTGTGTGGGGGGCAGTACGACCCTGACGGCATCAGGTACGGGCGGTAATGCCTACCAATGGTCCAACGGCACAAACAACGCAGTTAATGTGGTGAGCCCTGTCAGTACGACAGCCTATTCCGTAACCTTGAGCAACACGGCAACGGGCTGTTTCACGACTACGACGGTCACTGTCTCGGTCAGCCCGGCCGTGACAGCTACCATCGGCGGCAACCTGACGATCTGTTCGGGGCGGAGCACCACCCTGACGACGGGAGCGGGGACTTCCTACCTTTGGTCAGATGGCTTTACCGGCAGGGCCAACATAGTTAGTCCGGTCAGCACAACGGCTTACTCCGTGACGGTCAGCAACGGCGTTTGTTCAGCAACGGCAACGGCTACTGTCACGGTAAACACGTCGCCCACGGTCACCGTCAGTGCCTCCTCAACAGCGTTAACCGGCGGACAGAGCGCCGTTCTGACGGCCTCCGGTGCCGCAAGCTATTTATGGGGTGCACCCCTGAATACAACGGCGGCCAGTGTGACCGTTTCGCCGGCGACAACGACGGTATATTCGGTGACTGGTACGCAGAATGGTTGTGTCGGTGAGGGGAGTATAACCGTATCCGTGAGCTGTGCCGACCCTGTTTCGAAAGCCATATCGGTGACGATGACGAGCGTTTTGGGCCCGGGAAATTGTTCGGTCAATCTTCAGGGGCAGGGTACCGGCTCGGCCTTTGTCTTTTCGGGGCCTAACGGGTATGTGTTCAGTACGGTTTACCGGCGTACAGGAACCTATTCACTGAATGCCACAGGGGTCAGACAGCCGGGGACGTATACCTTAACCGCCAAAGCAACCAATGCCTGCGGTCAGGAGAGCATGGATACCATTACCTACGTAGTTACCGGTACCGCCTGCCCTTGATCGGGGAGCTGACAGGGTATAACAAGGGTACGTCGTCCGGAGTAGCCGCCTTAGCGCGGGTTATTCCGGACGATTTGTTTGTGGTCTCCGGGGATGCCTGCACCGTTGCGGGTATCAATAGCCTGTTTAATGAGCCGCACGACCAGATTCATCTGTGCTTCGTCACCAATCGTTAGCCGCAGACACATCGGCATCGGGTAGCCTACCAGTATCCGGCGGGCTGCCAGCATAGTGCGGACGTGTTCGAGCAGGCCGGGGTCCTGAAAACGGAGCAGCAGGAAGTTCGCGGCTGAAGCATGAACCGTGAAGTCGCCCCTGACAGCCAGATCGTTCAGCAGGTAATGAACAAAATCGCGGAGGTTTTTGACCCGTTCCCGGTTTTGCTGCAAGGCCAGACCAAATGCCGGATTGGTCAGGAGTTCGCGGACAATCAGTTCGGTGAAGATATTGATGGTAAACGGTACGGTGTGTTTTTTCAGCAGTTGCATAACCGGCTTACTGCCCAGCGCATACCCGAACCGGATGCCTGGCATCCCATAGCCTTTCGACAGGGTTTTCAGGACAATCAGGTTTGGATATTGCTCAATCAGCTCCTGTGCCGTGTCGCCGCCAAATTCGGCGTAGGCTTCGTCGACGATGAAAATCGATTCAGGATGCTGGTCCAGCAGGCATTGCAGATCGCTGAGCGGTAAGGTTGTGCCGGTCGGGTTATTAGGTGAAGTCAGGATGATCAATGCCGGTTCGGCCAGTTGCGGGAACGTACTCAGATCGTGTTTACCTTCGCGGGTCAGTTCCCATTCCTGGTAGGCCAGCTGCTCGTTATCGCAAACCTGATGGTAGAAAGTAAAGGTAGGTTTCTCGATAATGGCAAGAGACATGATTTTCGAAAAACACCCGATAAGTTGCTGAATCAGTTGAGACGAACCATTACCCGGAACAACCTGATCGGGATGAACCTTGCTATGGGCTGCCAGCAGGGCCGTCAGTTCCGTATTGTAGAAATCCGGGTAGCGGTTCCAGGCGAGCTGTGCCATTTTTTCGGCAATCTGCTGCTTAATGGCCTGCGGAATATCGAATGGAAGCTCGTTGCAGTGCAAACGCATTGGTTCGGGTGCAAGGCCGTTTTCCCACAGCAATGGTTCAATTGAGGCATAGGTAAGCTGAGGCTCGCCCGTAGCAGCCTGTTTGGTAATGATAGTCATGTCTGTGTTTAATTGATTGGTTTAAGAAGATAAGACGGATGCAGGATGGCAGAAAAAAAGAGAATGACACGTTTACTCTGCCCAGAACAGGCTGGTGATTTCTTCACCGTTGAAGACAGTAGCGTAACGGTCGGGTAGATACGTTTCCAGCTGTGTGCCGTTCAGCGTGGTGTAAGAAAATGAGGCATCGCGTTTCCGGAGCTGAAAGCCGGTTTCGGCAAACAGGGCTACCCATTGCTCCGTGGCATAATGCTTTTCGACCCGCACCGTTTCGGCATTCCCCAGAACATCATCGATCTCACGGCTGAAGAACAGCTTCAGGGCCGTCTTTTCGGTAGCCGTTATCGGTAAGGTATCAATAATCCGGAACAGGGCGCCGTAATGTTGCACGCAGTTAGTAAACCGTTCGGCATAATCGGCGGTATAGTGGTTCGAGTTTGGCTCACTCAGCACAAGCGCCTGCACCGGTAAGGCTTTCAGCGTCTCAAATACCACTTTTCGCTGCGCGGCACCTTGAATATGATGCAGCGCAAACGACGCATTGGCAAAAATCCCGTCGTGTTCTGCCGGCAGCATCTGCCGGAGGTCGTTTATCGACAGGTTTTCGATAAAGTCAGTCCGGGTGGTCAGCGTAACGGCAAACGGCGCCCGGGTGGCCGCTTGCTGAATGTTTTGCGCAGCAGCAACCAGCGCATCGGCAAACGGTTCGATCCCTGCTACATGGAGTTGTTTTACCTGACTGCCGGTTTTCGCGGCCAGTCCGCCGATGATGGTAGCCACCTGAAAGCCGGTGCCGATACCGATATCCATGAGAACCGGATATTCGCAATCGGCCAGGGCATCGATCAGCAAAGTATTGGTGCAATGCTGACTGAGGTTGGCCAGCGGGAATTGTTGAATCAGCAATTCGAACAGCCGGATTTGCGGAATATCAAACCGTTGCAGGTAAATGTGCTCCTGCGATTGCCCGCCGGCAACCTGTTTCCGCATGGCTTTGGCCAGGGTATAGGCAAAGAGGGATACCGGATTGTCGAGGTCTTCAACCGATTCGTAGTAGATCGCCTCCAGTACCTGTTGGTCGGTTTCGGTCAGCGCATCCGGCATCCGATTGGCCAGGTTCCGGAGTTGCAGCAGGGCATTTGTGTCAATCGCTTCCATTGATTTAGTGTCGGGGTTGTTGTTGATTATTGACCAAAGCTAAGGCGGCAGAGAGGCGGCCTCCAAAATTTAAAGGTTGAGTTGCCGGTAATTTCCGTCGAAGCGTAGTTAAACCGCCGGTGAATCGACAGAGGCAGGGCTATTGATCATCGTTTGAGCCAGGGTATGGTAGCAGCGGCTCCAGGCTTCGGCGGCAGCGGGTGTCCAGTCACGGCCAAGGCCTTTTTCGAGGGTCCAGAGCAGGGCTGCACCCACCAGATCATACTGTTCGGGCTTCACTCCATACTGCACATGCCGCTGTGCCAGTGCCTGAATATCGGGTATCAGCTCAGGCAGGTTTTCCAGCCGTGCGACTACCACACTGATCGTATCGATCAGCTTTTTATACTGTTCATCCATCGGAGATTTAAACAGGGACTGCAAGGCCGGATTGTCGATAAACAGCCGGCCGTAAAACACATCACCCAACAGAACCGGGTCAATCTCCCGCAACAGTCTCCACGTTGTTTTTACTAATTGTATTTGCTCTCCGGTCATCATAGGGCATTCAAAAACCATAACGTCTCCTCTCTCCTTAATTGATAAAATTGACATATACCGGTAGGGTGGCCAAATTTTTCGGGCCGACTGGTAGCAACTTTCCATTGAACGGATGCCGGAAACGGGCTCAATGGTAAAGTTGTCCGCTGAGTGGCATGCCATTTAACCGGTGTTTAAGCTGCCTCTTTCGTGATTTGATACCGTTCAACTTACTTTTTTTGCAGAATCGCATCTTTATGTGAAGGTTTACGAAAATCATTCTCCATCACTCGCTGTCTGGTAGGCTATGAACGCTATTCTGATTGAAGATGAAAAACTCGTTGCCAAAGAGTTTGCCTTTAAGATCGCTGAAATTGATGCCGATATCTGCATTGTTGAAACACTGCCCAGTGTAAAAACCGCCTTGCGCTGGTTTGGCGAAAACGCCGAACCCGATGTTGTGTTTGCCGATATTCAGCTGGCAGATGGGGTCAGCTTTGAAATCTTCGAAAAGTTTACGCTGAACTGTCCGATCATCTTCGTCACCTCGTATAACGAATACGCCATTCAGGCCTTTAAGGTCAATGGCATCGATTACCTGCTGAAACCGGTTGATCCTGATGATCTGGAAAAGGCAATTGCCAAAGCCCGGAGCATCCATAAACAGAAAGCGGGATTGTCGGTCGATTTGCAGAAACTGATGCAGGCGCTTCAGCATCCGGGCGCGGCGGCGAAGGCGGTCTATAAGGAAAATTTTCTGGGAAATTCGCGGAGCGGGTGGGTGCCGGTAAAAACGGCCGATATTGCGTTTTTTCAGTATGAGCTGGTCAATTTTATGGTTACGAAGGCCAATGAACGCTACACACTGGACTACGAAACGATGGAACAGATCGAGGAATTACTTGATCCGGCGCAGTTCTACCGTGCTAACCGCCAGTTTATTGTCAACATTGATGCCATACAGAGCGTGAAAAGTCTTGAAAACGCCAAACTGGTGCTGCGCCTGCGATCCCCCCATCAAGCTGTTGATGTGGACATCAGCCGGCAGAAAGCCCCGGCCTTTAAGCGCTGGTTAGACCGGTAGACCGCCTATGAGAACGGCCCTCGCCTTTATCGGGATTACCCTGTTATGGTTGCTGACAGGTGGCAGCCTCTGCGCGCAGCCGAACACGCTGCCGCTGGAGTTTGAACACATTCAGGAGCAGCAGGGCTTATCGCATAACCTGATGGGCGCCATTCTCCGCGACCGGAACGGGTTTCTCTGGCTGGGTACAATCGACGGCCTGAACCGCTTCGACGGCACCCATTTTACCGTATTTAAAAGCGGCCTGACCGGCAAACAGTCACTCAGCAACAACCGGGTTCATTCACTCTGTGAAGATAAGCGGGGCTACATCTGGATCGGCACCCGCCGTGGTATCAATTACGTTGATCCGGCAACGCAGCAGATTACCCGGATTGATTCGGTAAACGGCCGGCGGCTCAGCGTTTGTTACAGTATTGTTTGCGACCGGCGGGGCGATGTCTGGTTTTCCGACGGTGGCATTGGTCTGGTGTGCTACCGGGTAAAGACCGGCCGGTATGACCTGTATCCGGTTTCATCGACCGATCCGAAAATGCTGACGGCCCACATTACCCGCAACGGATTGCTCGAAGACCCGTACCGCAACGGGCTCTGGATGACTACCCCCGAAGGCCTCCACTACCTCGATACCGGTACAAACACGTTCTACAGCCACCGGCATAATCCCGGAGCGCTGCCGGTTTTTACAAAGCACAGCACATCGGCTCTGGCGATGGATGGCTCCAGACTGATTTTTTCGGACAATGAGGCACAGGCCATCAGGGTGTTTGACGCCAGAACACGCCGCCTGCAGCAGGCAATCCGGCTGACCGCTACCCGCAACCGTGAGCCGTTTCCGGTCGGGACGATTTTCATCGACCGGAACCATAATTTCTGGGTAAGTTCGTGGTCGTTTACCCTGTTTTTTATTGAGGGCGGAACAGGTAAGGCTACGGAGTTTTTTCACGATGAGGCCGTAAAGACGTCTGTAGCCGCTAATTTTTTCTGGGATGCCTGGCAACACCCCGACGGCTCAATCTGGCTGGCGACCATGAACGGACTGTCGATTACGAATCCCGAACGGACGTTTTATACCATTTACGACCTCAAACGCTTCGATCCGACCATCAACGACTATTTCGGTATTTCGTCGATGGCCGCCGACGGGGATACCTGGTGGCTGACGACGCCCAAATACCTGATGCGGTTCAACCGGATCACCAATCAGTTTGAACGGTATCTGCTGCCGGTGCAGGAAGAAAACAACTATACCCCCAACCTGCCGCAGGTTATCCGTGACCCCGTCCGGAACCGGCTGTTTATCCGGTTCTGGCGGCAGATTGTCACGTTCGACATGACCCGAAAGACGTTTTCGCCCTTTCGCATTCCTGAAAGCATGCTGAAACCGGATGGTGATACGTGGTTGTCGTACATGGATGTGCAGGGACCATACCTGTGGCTCTACGGCACGTTTATGGCCGGGCTCCGGTATGACCTGCAACGCCATACCTGGGAGAAAATCCCGATTCCGAAGCCGGCCGAACACTTTCACATTACCTGGGCCGCCGCTGACCGGCAGGGGACCTACTGGCTGAATGGTTTCCCGAATGGTTTTTACCGGCTCAACACGTCCCGCAACCGGTTTGAACTGCACACCCGCAACCCGCTGCCTGATTATTACAAGCGCTGCCGGTCGTTTATGATCGACCGGCAAAATGCCTTCTGGCTGCCGGCCGACGGGGCAGGCCTGGCCCGGTACATACCGGCGTCGGATACGTTCCGGTTGTGGGGAGCAAAGGAGGGAGTGGACCCCAACAACTACGGAATGGGGAGTATCGATGAGGCGGGGCAGGTGTGGGTGCCGTTCTATAACCGGTTCTGGGTGTTTTCGCCGCAGAAAAAGCACGCCCGCTCGTTTACGTTACAGATCAACGAAAGCGAATACCAGTACGCCAATAACCTGATCAAGCTCCCGGACGGCAACATTCTGGCCTCGCTGAAGGGGTATCTCGTGGCGTTTATGCCCGGCCGTTATGGGAAGCCCATGCCCGCGCCGCAGGTGCTGATCAACAGCGTGTCGCCGCCTGATACGAGTTACATGGTGGGCAACCGGACAAAAGAGATGGCGCTGAGCGTTGACGAAAACACGTTCACCATCGACTATTCGGTCATAACGCCGCACCCCATCCATAAATACCGGTTTAAACTTGACGGCTACGATGACAACTGGCGGGAAGCGGGGCGCAAAACCATGGCGGGATATACCAAGATTCCCGGTGGTACGTATACATTTCGGGTGAAAGCCATTGATGATGATACCGGGACGGCCGAAGCTACGCTGAAAATCGTGGTCGATACGGAGTTCTACAAAAAGACCTGGTTTAAGCTGCTGCTCCTGCTCGCCGTAGCAGGTCTGACGCTGGCATTTCTGCATTACCGCACGCAGCAGACGGCCAAACTGCATCATCTCCAGATGCAGGCCACCCGCCTGGAACGGGACAAAACCGACATACAATACCAGAACCTGATTAATCATCTCAACCCGCATTTCCTGTTCAACAGCCTGACCTCGCTCAACAGCCTGATTGTGAACGAACCACGGCAGGCTTCCCGGTTTTTGCAGAAACTCTCGGCGATTTACCGCTACATTCTCCAGAATAAGGAAAAGGAAACGGTGAGTGTGGAGCACGAGCTCAGTTTTGTGCGCCACTACATTGACCTGCAGCAGTCTCGTTTTGAGGACGGGCTGCACATTACCCTCGACGTGCCGGCCGGGTGCCTCACGCGGGGCGTGGTGCCGGTGACCTTGCAAAACCTGCTCGAAAACGCCATCAAGCACAACACCATCGAAGACGAAAAGCCGCTCTATATCCGCGTCTATGCCGACGGCGACTACCTGTGCGTCGAAAACAGTTTACAGAAAAAACACTTTGTCGAGACCTCCAACAAGCAGGGCCTCGACAGCCTGAAAACGCTCTACGGTTACCTCAGCGATAAGCCCGTCCGGATCCTCGACGGACCCGATACCTTTACCGTCATGGTCCCGTTTTTGTAGACCTCTTGCCGAACCGCCCGTTGCGCCTGGCCGCCTGAACGGGGAATCGCCCTGATCTACCGACGCGGCGCTGTTTAGTTCCTGCCTGAACTGACTTGTTTACTGCTTCATGACCGACTTATGAATTGGTTAAAAAGCTAAATTGGGGTCTGAAAGCGGTACATCAGCAGCGTTTAGACCACTATTATCAGCCCCTCTCTATGCCTCAAACCTCCATCCCTCAACAAATCATTGCCTTAAAAGACGCCGATCTGGCGATGCGGGACCAGCTGATCCGGACCGGGCAGCTGGGTGAGGGCTATCACCCGGACATGGCGCAGCTGCATAACCACAATGCGGCCGTCTTGGACGACATCATCGACCGCATCGGCTTCCCGACTGTAGACGCTGTCGGGAAGGAAGCGAGTGAGGCGGCGTGGCTGGTAATGCAGCACGCCATCGGGCAACCGGTCTTTATGAAAAAGTGCTGCGCCCTGCTCGAACAGGCCGTGCTGGCGCAGCAGGCTAATCCCATCCACCTTGCCTATCTCACCGACCGGATTGCGGCGCTCGAAGGCAAACCGCAACGCTACGGAACCCAGTTTGACTGGGACGAAAACGGCAGGTTAAGCCCCAACCTGTATGATGACCTCGCCAGCGTCAACAACCGGCGCCAGGCCATCGGCCTGAACTCCCTCGACGAGCAAACGGCTCTGATCAGGAAACAGGCCGCGCGCGAAAACCAGTCGCCGCCCGCCGATGCTGCCAAACGGCGGCAGGAAGCCGACGAGTGGCGCCGGTCTGTGGGTTGGCTGGCATGAGGTTTAAAAATGGATTTATCCCACGACTATATCCGAAAACATAGTTGTTTCTGATGCAGTCGTGGGGTAAGCTAAATCCGGATGGTCAACGGCTTATCTATTCACCTTCTTCCAGCATAAACAGCTCCTCAACCGGTTTGCCGAACTCCTGCGCCATTTTCAGGGCAAGGATCGTGGAGGGAACGTAGCGGCCGGTTTCGATGGAGTTGATCGTTTGCCGGCTCACCCCGATGCGTTCGGCTAAATCGGCCTGCGACCAGTTGTTTTCGGCCCGGGCAACTTTGATGCGGTTCTTCATACGCCAACCTCCTTCTCCAGCTCACGGCTGTTTTTATACAGTAAAAGCCTGAACCGGATCACAAACACCAGCAGAATCGTGAACATGTTATAAATCATGACCGATAGAAACGGACTGCCATGAATCAGAATAATGGCCAGACTCAGGATGATGTAATTGGCGTAGACACTCCACTGTAACGATTCCAGCCGCAGGTGCTGAATCATTTCGTCTTCGTGTTTCTCCCGCGCAAAGGCAATGAATAAAAGGCCGGTAATGATTCCGATGGCGGCTACCTCATCCGTAAAATTGGTATTCCCGAAAAGATTATCAAAAAAGAATTGATAGAGCCCATAGACTGATGATTTTTTGTCAGGAGCCTGAAGCGTGAGAAACGCAAATTTAAACTCAGCATAGGTGTAGAAAAGGCCTAATACCGCCGACGGAAGAAAAATAAGCCAGCCAATCAGACGGTAGCGATGAGGAAATAAGAGGTTCGTGTTCATGATGTTTACTGTTGGTAGCAAGGTTAAAAAGCCAGTACGCGTCGGACACTGCGCCGGTTTTTACGTAAGGTGAGCTGGAAATACAGGATAAAGAAGAGCAGTACGGTGAACATATTGTACATCAGTACGTTGTAAAATTCCAGTCCGTAAATCAGTACGATGGCCAGCATCAGTAAGGCGTAGTTCAGGTACACACTGGCCTGTAAGGCTTTCAGGCGTAACTGATTAATCATCTCGTCTTCAAGCTTCTCGCGGGAGAAACCAACAAACAGCAGGCCGGTGATCAGGGCAATGCACATGATTTCGTCCGTAAAATTAAGGCTGGTGGTGTCATAAAAATCCGATAACCAGTTATTGCTGATATGGACCGTGAGATAATCCTCAACGCCGGAATCCGGATTTAGCTCCAGATAGGCCCAGGTACCCAAAAAAGCAAGGATGAGGCCCCAGCCGATAAACCGGAAGTAATAGGGGAATAAGAGTGTTGTGTTCATGCGATTAGTATAAGTTTGTTTGTCCAAAAGTAAAGCTTGCTTTACATATAGTCAAACGAAGTGGTCTTTTTTTTCGTGTGCCTTTTGAGTAAACGGCATAAAAAAACCGGACAGCTGTCCGGTTTTGGTAACAATGAAGCAACAAGAGAGCTTACAGGGCAAAAATGCGGTCCATGAGGAGCCATTTTTCGCCGGGCTTCGCCATCGGCAGGGCCTGTTGGTAACGCCACATCAGGGCTTCCCATTCCTGCACTTTCGGGTTGGCGGCGTCGGCTGCCGCTTTCCGGTCGAAAGAAAACGTGTCGTCGGTTTCCATGATCATAAACAACCGTGGCCCGATGCGGTAGATTTCCATGTTGGTAATCCCCGCCGACCGGATGCTCTCGTCGATCTCCGGCCATATTTTTTCGTGATAGCGCTCATATTCAGCAATCAATGCCGGATCATCCTTCAGATCAAGCGCAAGACAATAACGCATATAGCTATTGAGTGAATGAGTGATTGGGTGATTGAGCAATTGCTGTTCACTCAATCGCTCAATCACCCAACCACTCAATTTTTAACTTGTGACCCCTTAAACCCGTACCAGGCGATGAAGGCGAAGCAGGCGGCAGGGAGCAGGAATGAAGTGGCAGTGTTACTGCTGTCGGCAATCATACCCATGATCGGCGGGAAGACAGCGCCCCCCACAATGCCCATGATGATGTACGATGACCCTTGCTTCGTAAACTGGCCCAGATCTTTCACGCCCAGCGCAAAGATGGTCGGGAACGTGATGCTCTGGAAGAAGAAGAAGGCCATCAGCGCATACAGCGAAATCTGACCAAGGTGCAGGTACACGACAAACAACAGCGCCACCATGATCACTGAATAAATGCCGAGCAGCACGTTGGCGCGGGTAAAACGCATGAAAAACGTACCGACAAAACGACCCACCATGAAGAAGGCCATGGCAATGCCTTGCAGATACGCCGCTTCCTGATCCGAAATGCGGGCGGTTTCGGTGGCGTAGTTAATGAAAAAGCCCCAGATACAGCCCTGTGCTCCCACATTAAGAAACTGCGAAAACACACCCAGTACAAAATGAGTGTGCTGGAAAAGCGTTTTGCCCGAGTGCGCATGGGCGTCGGTAACCAGCGCTTCTTCCTGAATTTCGGGCAGCGGTGTGCGGTAGAAAATAACGGCAACGACCAGTACGATGATCCCGACGATGATATACGGAAGCTGGATCGTATCCCAGCCCGCCTCGGCCGACGTATTGCTGCTACCGGCAAACATCAGCCAGCCACCGATTACCGGACCCGTAATGGCGCCCAGACCATTGAACGACTGGGCCAGGTTTAGCCGCTGCTCCGATGTTTCGGGCGAGCCCAGCACGGAAGCATACGGGTTGGCAGCGGTTTCGAGGAACGCCAGACCACAGGCCAGAATAAAAAGCGCAATCAGGAAAAATGTCCACGACTGGGCTTCGCCGGCCGGATACACCAGCAGACCACCGGCGGCGTAAAGCAGCAGCCCCATGATGATGCCGCGCTTATAGCCGAACCGCTTCATCATGTAGCCGGCCGGCAGGGCCATGATAAAATACGCGCCAAACGTAACAACCTGTACCCAGGCCGATTCTGACTTAGACAGGTTGAGAACAAGCTGGAATTTTTTGTTCAGTACGTCGAGCATACTGATGGCGAAACCCCACAGAAAAAATAAACTGGTAACCAGCGCAAACGCAAGGGTGGTATTCCCCTGTGGTGCGGAGGTTGCTTTGGCGGATGCCGACGGTGAAATCGAGGCCATAGAGTACGTTGATAAGAAGGTTAACGGGCTTTGTGAATGGGTTGCCGCACGGAGGTGAACCGGCGCGGCAACAGAAAACGAAAACTAGGTAATTGACCGGTCGAGATGCGTATAGCCACCATCGACATGGATCAGCTGACCCGTTGTGTGGCTTGATTTATCCGACAGCAGGAATACAATCATGTTGGCGATTTCTTCGGCCGTGGTCATGCGTTTTTCAAGCGGAATCTTGCTGACAATATCCTTCAGCTTTTCGTCCGGATTCGGGAGCGTTTTGATCCAGTTGGCATAGAGCGGCGTCCAGCACTCGGCCACAATCAGCGCGTTTACCCGGATGCCATAGGGCAGGAGCTCAACGGCCCATTCGCGGGTGAGGGCGTTGCGGCCACCGTTGGCCGCAGCATAGGCTGAGGTGTTGCCCTGGCCGGTTTCGGCCACTTTCGAGCCTACATTCACTATCGAGCCTTTGCTTTCTTTCAGCGCCGGCAGCGCATAGTGGGCCATCAGGTAATAATGTACCACGTTTTTGTGCAGCGAGGCCATGAAGGCTTCGTAGCTGCCGTTTTCCAGCCCGACACCGTCGTTGACACCGGCGTTGTTGACTAGTCCGTCGATGCGGCCGAATTGGGCCAGCGTTTCGTCAACGGCTTTTTTACACGCTTCGGGTTGGGTCAGTTCGGCCTCGATGGCAAAGGCTTTGCCGCCCGCTGCCACGATTTTGTCGACCGCTACCTGGTTGTCGGCGGCGTTCCGGCCAACGATAACCGGAATGGCTCCTTCGGCAGCGAGTGCGGTTGAGATGCCTTCGCCGATGCCCTTGGCACCACCGGTCACAATGATGATTTTATCCTGTAGGTTCAGATTCATGCGTTAAATGGGTTATGTTTTCTGAAAAAGCCGTTTGCATTAACCACGGCGCTCACAGAGGTATTGCACGGAGAACACGAAGTTTAGCGGAAATGGCTTTAGCGAAAACAGAATGACTGTCAGGGTGATCAAAGAGTATAAAACTGCACAGCGTTGTGGCCGAAAACCTTATCGCGGACCTCGGTTCCCCACGGCGCTACGTACTCTTCCACGATGTTTTTCACCTGTCCGTAACTGCCCGCCACCAGACAAACCGGCCAGTCGGAGCCGTACATGATCCGGTCAGGGCCGAAGTTTTCGAATACTACGTCGAGGTACGGGAAAAAGTCGTTGGTTGTCCAGCCCTGCCAGCTGGCTTCCGTTACCATGCCGGATACCTTGCAGTAAACGTTGGGTTGTTTCGCGATTTCGGCCATGTAGTTCGACCAGGTGTTGATTTTCTGGTCCTTGATATAGGGCTTGGCAATGTGATCGACCACAAACTTTACGTCGGGCAGCTCCCGCACCAGATGCAGGGCGGCTTTGAGCTGTGTCGGGTAAATCAGAATGTCGTAGGTGAAGTCGAAGGCAGTCAGCTGACGAATGCCTTTGATGATCTCCGGCCGCGCCAGAAAATCGTCGGCTTCAGCCTGTGCTACGTGGCGGAAACCTTTCAGCAGTTCATACTGCGAAAAATACTCCAGCTTGTCGTAGAGGTTATCGGCCCGCAGATCGACCCAGCCGACAACGCCCTGCACAATCGGGTAGGCGTCGGCCATCGACAGAAGAAACATGGTCTCGGCCTCTGACTGATCGGCCTGTACGGCCACGCAGCCGTCGACACCGTTTTCGGCCAGAACCGGCTCCAGGTCGGCCGGTAAAAAATCGCGCCGGATCACCGACATTTCTTCGGTAATCCAGGCATCACGTTCCGGATTGTAGAGCCAAAAGTGCTGATGTGCGTCAATGGTCATGGGAAAAAGAAGAAAACGGTACGGCTCCGAAGGCCGTACCGGATGCATGTAATTAGCTATAGGCAACGGCTACCTGACGCTGGCTGCCCAGCTGATCGATTCCGAGTTCAACCACATCGCCCGGTTTCAGGAAGCGCTGCGGATTGAGGCCGAGCCCTACACCGGCCGGCGTACCGGTCGTGATGACATCGCCCGGCAGCAGGGTCATAAACTGGCTGATGTAGCTGACCAGGGTCGGTACGTCGAAAATCATGTCGTCCGTATTCGAGTCCTGCAACATTTCGCCGTTGACCGACAGCCACAGGCGCAGGCTGTTCGGGTTAGCCACTTCGTCTTTCGTAACGAGGTAGGGCCCCAGCGGAGCGAATGTATCGCAGCTCTTGCCTTTTACCCACTGACCGCCACGCTCAATCTGGAACGCCCGTTCGCTGTAATCGTTATGGGTAGCATACCCGGCGATGTAGTCAAACGCCTCGTCTTTTTCGACGTAGGTCGCTTTTTTGCCGATGATGATGGCCAGTTCAACTTCCCAGTCTGTTTTTTCCGACCGTTTCGGAATCACTACATTATCGTTAGGACCAGACAGGGCCGTTGTCGATTTAAAGAACAGAATCGGTTCAGCGGGGGTAGGCGCGTTGGTTTCAGCCGCGTGTTTGGCGTAGTTCAGGCCTACACAAACGATTTTCGACGGCCGTTTTACACACGAAGCCAGCCGCGCATCGGCGGGCACTTCCGGACATGAAGCGGCATTGGCGTCCAGCCACTGAGCCAGCTTGTCGAGACCGCCGGTAGCGAAAAACGTTTCGTCATAATCCTGACCAAACGCCGATACGTCGATACGCTTGCCTTCTGATAGTTCAACAGCGGGTTTTTCGTTTTCGGGGGTGCCGAAGCGAAGAAGTTTCATAATTTGAGAGTTAATTTATTAGTAAGGAAAGAGACAAAAAGCAGATTTATAATTCCCTTTTAGCCGGAGACCCTAAAAAAAAGGGATGTGGTCACCTGACGCGAACACATCCCTTTAACCAGAAAGGAAATTGATGACTTACAGCGCGACAGCCTGACGATGGATGATAGCCTCACGGTCGGGCCCGGTCGAGATGAAACTGATCGGCAGGTTCAGCTCGCCTTCCAGGTAGCTAACATAGGCAGCCAGCTTAGCCGGAATGTCGTCGAAGGCGCGGATACCGTCGAGTGACGTGTTCCAGCCTTTAAATTCTTTATATACCGGCGTTACGTCTACGTCGCAGAGATCATACGGGAATTGCTCGGTTACTGTGCCGTCGGGCAGGATGTAGTGCGTACAGACTTTGATAGTATCGAAGATGTTCAGCACATCGACCTTCATCATAATCAGTTGCGACACCCCGTTGATCATGATCGCATACTTCAGCGCGGGCAGGTCGAGCCAGCCGCAGCGGCGTGGCCGGCCGGTTGTGGCACCAAACTCGCGGCCTTCCTTGCGGATGGCTTCGCCGGTTTCGTCGTGCAGTTCTGTCGGGAACGGCCCGCTGCCGACACGGGTGCAGTAGGCTTTGAAAATACCGTATACCTCACCGATCTGACGTGGGGCTACGCCAAGGCCCGTACAGGCACCGGCGGTCATGGTGTTAGAGCTGGTTACGAACGGATACGAACCGAAATCAATGTCGAGCAGAGAGCCCTGGGCACCTTCGGCCAGTACACGCTGCTCATTTTTCAGAGCACCGTTTACGGCATATTCGCTGTCGGTCAGCTGGAACTGCTTCATGAACTCAATGGCGGCGAAAAAATCGTCTTCGGCCTGAGGCAATACCGACTGGTAATCGAACTGGTAATGATCAAGCGTGGTTTTGTGCAGTGAAACCAGCGTATCGTATTTTTTGCGGAAATTGGCCGACAGGATATCGCCGACGCGGAGGCCGAGGCGGGCCACTTTGTCCTGATAGGTCGGGCCGATACCGCGCAGGGTAGAACCGATTTTTGCTTCGCCTTTCGACTGCTCAAAAGCGGCGTCGAGCAGACGGTGGGTTGGCAGAATGATTGATGCTTTTTTAGAAATGACCAGATTCTGGTGGATGTTGAGGTTGTATTTGGCCAATCCGTCGATTTCGCGGCGGAACACGATTGGGTCTAATACAACGCCGTTACCGATAATATTGAGGGTCTCATTCCGGAAAATACCCGATGGAATTTGGTGTAAAACGTGTTTGAAACCATCAAATTCGAGGGTGTGACCGGCATTCGGGCCGCCCTGAAAGCGGGCAACTACCTGATATTGTGGCGCCAAAACATCCACAATCTTGCCTTTCCCCTCGTCGCCCCATTGGAGGCCTAATAATACATCAACCATTAGATTGTTAACTTATTGGTGATACTCCCGATAAAATTCACACAAAGATACGCTAAGTTGCCGCTTATGGAACCAAAATCTGTAGTACGGAATGATATTCCGTATGGTAAAATAAGGCGTCCTGTTTCGCCGGAAGGGCGCCTCTGATACACTGATTGGTTTACAGGCGCTGCGTAACACGGAATATCATTCCGTGTTACATGACAGGTAACTTTATCGTAAACGTAGTGCCTTCGCCCGGTGTGCTGTCCACGAAGAAGTCGCCCTGATGGGCTTTGGTGATGATGTCGAACGAAAGCGACAGACCCAGCCCTGTGCCTTCGCCGGTGGGTTTGGTGGTGAAAAACGGCTGGAATACCTTACCGATAATGTCTTCGGGAATGCCGGGACCGTTGTCACGGATCACCAGCGTGACAAAACCGGGGGCGTTCGTGGCGGAACGACCGGCAGCGCTCCCTCCGCTCATGCCGCCACTGGTCGATAACCAGACCGTTGGCTGGAAGCCTTTCGGGGCAGTTTGTTGCTTTTGATCAAGGGCATAAAAGGCGTTGTTGAGCAAATTCAGTACAACGCGGCCAATGTCCTGCGTGGCCAGATTGACCGGCGGCAGGGCAGGGTCGAAGTCGGTCACGAGCTGGCAGTTAAAGGTTTTGTGGGCGGCCCGGTAGCCATGATACGCCAGCCGCAGGTATTCGTCGCTGAGGGCGTTGAGATCGGTCGGTTGCTTCTCGCCCGACGAGGTGCGGGAGTGTTCGAGCATGCCTTTCACAATTGAGCTGGCCCGTTTGCCATGGTGGGTAATCTTTTCGAGGTTCTGCCGCAGATCGCCCAGAATCTCGTCGACGAGCCCCTCGTCGCGGTCGTCGGCGGGGCGCTGCCGTTCGTCTTCGATTTCGGCAACAAGGTCGGCCGATACTTCCGAGAAGTTGTTGACGAAGTTGAGCGGGTTCTGGATTTCGTGGGCAATCCCGGCAGTCAGTTCGCCGAGAGAGGCCATTTTTTCTTTTTGGACCAACTGATCCTGAGTCGCTTTCAGGGTTTCGATCGATTCATTCAGGGCCGCCGTTCGTTCCTGCACCAGCCGTTCGAGGGTTTCGTTCTGGGCGGCCAGAATCTGCTGTTTCTCCTGTTCCTGGGCCAGTGAGCGCTCCGAAAGCCGTTTGACTTCGTCGAGATTTTTCCGTAGCGAGGTATGCGTACGGGTATAATCCTGCACCAGCGAAAAGGATAATCCGATGGGCACGCTCAGCAGGAAAAAAAACAGGAGAATAAGAACTGCCAGTAAGAATACCAGATTCTCGAATTGCCAGTCATAAAGTGCTGTCAGAATGCCGTTTAGTATTGCCAATATTGTGACGAATAGTAGCGCCAGAAGCGAAAAGCGTAAAGAGTTCCACGGTAATTTGTCGCCCGGTTGTCCGCGCTTTTTACCCAGCCAGCTGGTCCGTATATAGTCAAACCCAAAAAAAGTGGATGTAACGCCGACCAACCCTTCCGGAGGACTTCCGATTTGCCATTGAAATACGAAATTGACAGTTAGCAGCGTGATCGAAAGCAGAAATATCAAGCCTTTTGACCGGTTCAGATAGGTATATACTGCTGTCAGCAGGCAACCTGCCCCGATGTGTAGTCCGGCAACCTGAATCAGATCGATAAGCGATTGTTGTCTGAGGTTTGCATTGAGGTATTCAAATACGGATGCGCCAAACATAACAGCCAGGCTAAAGGAAGAAAGGCTGAGCATGGCGTTCACCTTCTGCCTTGGGTTTGCCCGGAAAAACATGAAATGTAACAAGGCAAGAATCGCAAAAATACCGGCCAGACCTGCGCCGATTGCTGCGTTGACAGAAGCATTGACTACCCGGTTAATGAGCGTATACTGCTTTGGCTCCACCCAGATTCTGAACGGTTCAATATGCGTATTTGCAAAAAAAACCTTTTCAGCCTTGTATTGGTAACGAATAGCCAGCAGGTGTTTACCGCTGTCGGGTAGTGTGACCGGGATATGCACAAATGCCATCAGGTTATCTGCCTGTTGCCTTTTGTCTGGCCGGATAGTGGCAATCAGTTTGCCGTCAAGATACAGCTCCGAACTGCCGGTCTGTTGAATAATGATTTCCCAGGGCTCTTGTTTATAGCGTTCATTGCCATAGATCCGGTGGTGGAACCAGGCTGTTTTGGCCTGTTTAATGGCTGCCCGTTGTTGGGGAGTATCTTCAAAAACGGCCCAGTGTTTGTCGGTGTAGGCAGGTTGTGCCCATACAAGCGAGTCACCGGCTTTGAAACGGCAGTCATCTGCTTCAAAATTAAGGCCCTCGCTATTTCCGGAAACAAATTGACAGAAAGCAATCCGACCCGAAAAAAACAGTAAAACCAGAAGTAAATAGCGCATGAGTTGGGGGAAAGACTGTTACCAGCATATCAATAGTAGTACATCCCCGGCAATTGATAAGCACCGTGCTGGCAAGGATGATACCGAAAGATAGTACATTTCTGCAAAAGCAGATAAGTACAGTACGGCTAGAATGTCAGGTTTTTCTTCTTTTAAGCATAAACGCGCAAGCCTTGACAAAAGCAATGCATATATCAACTAAACTGGTAAAACGAGCCATATACCTGTCGCTCGTTCCCGCCTTTGCTCTTTCAACCCTAACACAGGCGCAGCCCAAATGGCCGGCCATCACGCAGGAGACCAAACCCTGGACGCGGTGGTGGTGGATGGGGAGCGCTGTCAACCCCACCGATCTGACCCGGCTGATGGAACAGTATCAGAAAGCAGGGTTGGGCGGTGTCGAAATAACGCCGATCTATGGTGTCAAAGGCGCCGAAAACCAGTTTATTAACTTTCTGTCGCCGAAATGGATGGACGTCCTGGGCCATACGCTGAAAGAAGCCCGCCGCCTGAATATGGGCGTCGATATGGCACAGGCGTCAGGGTGGCCGTTTGGTGGCCCGTGGGTCGACCAGGCCGATGCCTGTAAGTATGTGGCGTCGAAAACGTTTACGCTGAAGGCCGGAGACCAGCTGACGGAGCCGGTCAGCTACATCCAGAAACCCATCACGCGGATTGTCGGCCAGCCGATTGACATCAAACAACTAGTTGAACCGATCATAAAGAATCCGGATCTTCAGCTTCATGCCTTTGATCAGGTACGGTTCGAAAAACCGCTGCCGTTGCAGTGCCTGATGGCCTATGCCGATAACGGGCAAATCATTGACCTGACCGCGAAGGTAGACGGCAGCGGTAAGCTGAACTGGACTGCACCGGCGGGAACCTGGACGTTGTACGCCGTTTTTGAAGGCTGGCACGGCAAAATGGTTGAACGCGCCGGACCGGGCGGCGAGGGCGATGTGATCGACCACTTCTCGAAACCGGCTACAGAGCACTACCTGAGCCATTTCGACAAGGCATTTAAAGGCCGTGATCTGACCGGCCTCCGGGCGTTCTTCAACGATTCGTATGAGGTAGACGATGCCAGCGGCGAAAGCAACTGGACACCGGCCATGTTTGGCGAGTTTAAAAAGCGGCGCGGCTATGACCTGCGGCTGCACTTGCCTGCGCTCTTCGGCAAGCCTGATACGGAGCCAAACAAACGGGTGCTGAGCGACTACCGAGAAACCATCTCGGAGTTGCTGCTCGAAAACTACACCAAAGTCTGGTCAGACTGGGCGAAGAAACACGGTAAAATCATCCGGAATCAGGCCCACGGCTCACCGGCCAATATTCTTGATCTTTACGCCATCACCGACATTCCCGAAATCGAGGGCATCGACGTCATGCGGATTAAATTTGCCTCGTCGGCGGCCCACGTGACGGGCAAAAAACTGACTTCGTCGGAATCGGCGACCTGGGAAAACGAGCATTTTCTGACCAAACTGAGCGATGTCAAAAAGGCCATGGACCGGTTTCTGCTCGGGGGCGTCAACCACACGTTTTATCACGGGACCAACTACTCGCCCCAAAATGCACCCTGGCCGGGCTGGCTGTTTTATGCCGCCGTTCACTTTAACCCGAACAACAGCTTCTGGACCGACTTCGGTAAGCTGAACCAATACGTCGCCCGTTGTCAGTCGTTTCTGCAGCAGGGCAAAGCGGGCAATGATGTGCTGGTATATCTGCCGATCTACGATGCGTATACCCGTCAGGGTAAGGTTTTGCTTCAGCATTTCGATGGTATCGATCATGGGTTTAAGGGGCTGCCGGTCGAGCATCATGCCAAAGACCTGTGGGAGCGGGGCTATGGCTTTGACTTTATCTCGGATAAGCAACTGCTCGGGGTAACGACTACGGGCGGCAGGTTGCAAACCGGCGGTACCAGCTACCGCACCATTGTTGTCCCGGAAGCGCAGTATATGCCGCTGCCAACGCTTGAGCAACTCATAAAACTGGCACAGCAGGGGGCCACTATCGTTTTTGCGGCCAAACTGCCCGACGAAGTGCCGGGCCTGGCTGACCTGGCAGCCCGTCAGGCGGCTTTCAAAAAGCTGCTGGCTGGTCTGACATTCACCGAAACCAACGGTATCCGCGAGGCAAAAGCAGGGCAGGGGCGTGTTTTTGTTGGCACCAACCTCGACGCAACGCTCAACGCCGCGGGTGTGCCGCGCGAAACGATGGTTGACAGTGGTCTGGAATTTATTCGCCGCGACCATGCCGAAGGGCAGTACTATTTTATCACCAACTGGAGCGATAAGGCCATCGACGGCTGGGTGCCGCTGGCAACCAAAGCGAATTCGGTAGCGATGTATAACCCGATGACGGAGCAAATGGGCATGGCCCGGAAGCAGGCATCGGCAACCGGTATGGACGTGTATGTGCAGTTGCCGCCGGGTGAGTCGTGCATTCTCGAAACCTCTGCTAAAATGATCAAAGCGACGGGTTATCCATATACCGAACCCGTGGCCGGGGCCGTTCCGCTGACCGGCAAATGGACGATCAGCTTCGTGTCGGGCGGGCCTGCGTTGCCCGCGCCGGTAACGACGGAGAAACTAGGGTCGTGGACCGAGCTGGACGGGGAGGATGTGAAGAGGTTCTCAGGAACTGCCACCTACACGCTGACGTTTGCCAAACCAGCCGGCGCGGCCGATGCCTGGGTACTCGATCTGGGCAGGGTGGCCGAGAGTGCCCGCGTGCAGCTCAATGGCAAAAACCTCGGTACGGTACTGGGGCCGGTCTACCAGCTGGAAATTCCGGCCGGTGCGCTGGCAGCGACCAATAAACTAGTCGTAACGGTATCAAACGGAATGGCCAACCGCATTGCCGACATGGACAAGCACAAGGTGGAATGGAAAACGTTTTATAATGTCAATATGTCGCCCCGGCTGCGCGAAAACCGTGGTGCCGACGGCAACTTCACGGCCGAAAACTGGTCGCCCCGACCTTCGGGTCTGCTCGGGCCGGTGACGCTGCGGCCGGTAAAGCGGACGTTTTAAGAGGTGCTGCTTTTAGTCTTAAAGCTCCGGATGTAGATCCGGAGCTTTTTTATGAGC
The DNA here is from genome assembly GCF_001870735.1 of Arsenicibacter rosenii. Classification (GTDB taxonomy): domain Bacteria; phylum Bacteroidota; class Bacteroidia; order Cytophagales; family Spirosomataceae; genus Arsenicibacter; species Arsenicibacter rosenii. Next base: position 61,247 of record NZ_MORL01000007.1, read on the forward strand.
CTGCCAGCGGCCGGCAAAATGAGTTCGTTATGTGTCTTTTACTATTTATGGTATATATGTTAGTTTCTATTATTACCATTACGTTAATTAGTGCTGAATTTTTACAACTTAACCCTGCATATGAAAACACATTACCTGCATAGGGAAGGGCGCGTGAAGCACTGGTGGCATGTGATGCTGACCCTGCTTTTCCTTACGATTGGTCATAGCGGTATTAGCTTTGGACTGGATGCTAAATCAGGGCAATCCGGTACGATTGTCAGTATGCCCGAGTATGGCATTACCGGTTTAACTACGTCGGCTGTAGTCGACGAAACAAGTAGCTGGCAGTATACGGTGCGGTTAACCCGCGCCCTGGAATACAAACGCCGGCGTACCAACGCTGCCATGCAGCGCAGTGCCGCTCAGGCCACGGTCAGTGGAAACACCCCGCCGGATACAACCCCGCCGGATACAACCCTTACGTCGAATCCGCCAAATCCGACAAACTCATCGTCTGCGACGTTTACCTTTACCGGATCGGATAATGTGACAGCGCCCGGAAATCTTACCTACGAAGTTCAGCTGGATGGCACAGGCTTTTCGTCCGGAGCCAGCCCGAAAACCTATACCGGCCTTGCCGACGGACCGCACACGTTTCAGGTGCGGGCGGTTGATGAGGCGGGCAATCCCGACCCAACGCCGGCATCCTATACCTGGAATATTGACACGACTCCGCCACCCGCCCCCGTGGTCATAGCCCCGGCCAACGGTTCTAAAACCAACAACAACAAACCTACCGTCAGAGGTACGGCCGAAGCTAATATTTCTGTAACTATTCTGATTGACGGAACGTCGGTGGGTACGGTTACGGCCAATGCAGGCGGTAAGTGGATGTTTACCCTCAGCAATGCCCTGGCAGATGGTTCACATACGGCGAAAGCCCGTGCAACCGATGATGCCGGTAATACGAGCGTGGACAGCAATACGAATACCTTTACCGTCGATACCACGGCACCCCCGGCACCTGTGGTAAGTGCCCCGGCCAACGGCTCCAGAACAAACAACAACAAACCTACTGTCAGCGGAACGGCAGAGGCCGGCAGCACTGTGACCGTTACGATTGATAACACAGACATCGGAACCACCACGGCCGATGCGTCCGGCAACTGGACATTTACTATAAGCAGTGCGCTGTCGGATGGGTCACACACGGCAAAAGCCCGTGCAACCGATGATGTGGGAAATACGGGGCCGGATAGCAATACGAATACCTTTACGGTAGATACTACGGCTCCCCCGGCACCGGTATTGAGTGCCCCTGCCAACGGCGCGGTGTTGAGTTCCGCCAGGCCCACCGTTAGCGGAACGGCAGAGGCCGGCAGCACTGTGACCGTTACGATTGATAACACAGACATCGGAACCACCACGGCAAACGCATCCGGCAACTGGTCGTATACGATCAACAGTGCCCTCTCGGAGGGCGCTCATACGGTCAAAGCCCGGGCAACTGATGATGTAGGAAATACTGGTATCATAAGCAGTACTAATTCGTTTACAATTGCGGCAGTACCTGTCGTAAGTGGTTTTGCGTCAGCCGGGGCTTCGGTTTGTGAAGGTACTCCTCTAACACTAACGGCTACAGTCAGTAATGTGACCGGTAGCTATGCCTACACCCTGACGAATGGAAGCAGTCCACTGTCGGGGACCTCGGCGGCCACTACCTTTTCGCAGGCGCTTAATGGTGTGAGCCCCGGAAATTATACCTACACGCTGACAGTGAGTAGCAACGGGTTGAGCACAACCGCTACGACATCGGTATCGGTGGGGAGCCAACCCGCTGTCAGCAGTGTTTCGGCAGGGGGCGTGCTGGGCAACGGCACCTGTTCGGTTGCTCTGAGCGGCATCGGTGTCGGTAGTAGTTTTGTCGTGACGGGTCCTAATGGCTTTGTTTATTCAACCGTATACCGGCAGGCTGGCGCCCATACGGTTACAATACCGGCAGTCACCACGCCGGGGACCTATACCATGACTGCCTCAAGCGGCAATTGTTCGGCCGCCGTGCAGACAGTGGTGACCGGTACTGCCTGTCGATAGAACTTTTTTTACACAAAATAAAAAAGCCTGACACAATGCGGTCAGGCTTTTTTGCTGTTAGTTTTAGTCTACTTTTTTTCTGTCGACAGGGAGTTGATCCAGGCGGCAATCTTTAACGCGTCTGCCTTCGGAACCTGCGGCATCGGCGGCATTTCTGTCGCATAATCCGGCCAGTTTTGTGGCTTCGGATTGTGAATCAGTTCAACAATCTGTTCGTTCGTGTATCCGCGTTTGGCGACTTCGGAATAGGCCGGACCTACCTGCCGCTTGTTCGCCTGATGGCAGGCCAGACAGGTGTGCTTTGCTAACAAGCCTTTAACTTCGTCGTACGTTGGTGCTTTGGCGCTGGCAACCGCTTCGGTTTTCGTGGATGCCGGTTTGGTGGCGGCACCGGTTTTTGGCGCGGTTTTTGGCGTGGTTTTCGGGCGACCACTGCCTGTTTCAGGGCGATTGGTGCCTGTTTCAGGGCGACCATTGCCGGTTTCAGGGCGACCACTTGGGGTCGCCCCTACGGGGGCGGGGGTTTCGGAACTGAATGTGCTGACTTCGCTCATGGCCAGTTTCTGACCCGTCGGAATGTTGTTCAGCGTATAGAACGCCAGCGGGTGAACCAGTGAGTACGAGCCATCGGTGCTGCGAACACCGTCCAGACGGATTTCGTGAATGTGGTAGCGACGCAGGTTGTCCACGATGATGCGGGCTTTCAGACCGTCAGCCGAGAGCTTAACCCCTTTGATCGCGTTGGTCTCACGGTTTACCGGCGGACTACCGTATACCGGGTGGTATTTGTAGATAAAGCTGCTGACCGAGTACGATGCCAGATCTTCGGCCGACTTGCGGTCAACCGGCGAGGTGAATTCGATTTCGAAGCCGTCCGGCATGGCACGGACCGCCTTCATCTCGAACGGCATTTTTTCGTTCCAGACCAGTCGCTGCAAGCCTTCGGTTGCTTCACCGGCAGAGCCCCAGCCACGGTTGGTTTCACCGACAAACAGGGAGCCGTCGTTGCCCCAGGCCATCCGGAGTACACCAGACTGGAAACCGGCGCGGAAGTCGAACGCTGCTCCCTGGAATTCGCCGTTAACTTTCTCCATGTACACCCGCATGATCTTGCTCTGCCCCTGATCACCGACCAGAATCTGCCCGCTGAACGGCCCGAAGCTGCCTTCCGGAATGGAAACAATTTCGGAGTTTGAAATCCCGAAAATGCCGTGTGGCAACCAAACAGCTGGTAGCTGCAGTTCAGGGAACTGTTCTTTCAGCGTATAGAGCGGAATCGGTGTTTCGTCGGCTACGTTTTCCGGCTTAATGGCGCGGCCCTGCTCGTTCCGGCGTTTCCGCGGGTCAATTTTTGCATACAGCTGCTGCTGCGTCAGCTTCACCGGTGAGTTCGGCATGTTGCTCCAGCGCAGACCGGCCGGGTGACCCACCCACGCGCCTTTTTTCAGGTGCCATACACCGCCCGAACCAATCCAGTCGCCCTGGTTATCGCTGTAGAACAGCTCGCCGTCGATCATACCGAGGCCGCACGGAGAACGAACCCCCGTTGCCCAGGGCTCCATTTTACCGTCTTCGGTGATGTGCATCACCCAGCCCCGCCACGGGACACGGCTTTCGCCCGCCCACCATTCTTCGTCACCGAAGGCTACGTTGCCCGATACAAAGAATGAACCGTCCGGCGCGATTTTAGGCCCGAAGCTATATTCGTGGTAGTGACCCGATAACGGCCACGAGAAAACCGTTTTCAGCAGGTCGGCTTTACCATCCTTGTTGGAGTCGACCAGTTTGGTCAGTTCACCGCGCTGCGCACAGTAGAGCGAGCCATCTTTGTAGGCCAGCCCCAGAATTTCGTGCAGGCCTGAGGCAAATTTACGGAAGAATGGCCGGCGGCTCGTCGGGTTTTCAACGATGTAGACATCGCCGCGACGGGTACCGATGCCCAGATCACCGTTTGGCAGTACAGTCAGACCGCCGACTTCGAGCAGGGTACCTTCCGGAGCCGGTACCCGCATGATCCGGAAAAAATCTTCTTCTTTCGGAGATTCCTGCGCCTGAGCCGTCGACAGGAAGGCCGACATCAGGCAGGTGGAAAGCAAAAGTTTATGTAAGTTTCTCATGGAGTTTAGAACAGAATCGAATAACTCAGTTTACCACTGCTGACCGGAACAATCAGTTCCTGGCGGTTGCCTGCCGGACGGATAACCGGCTTAACATTACCTGCCGTTTTGATGTAGTACGACTTGCCGTCGATGAGGTACGAACCGTCGCCGGTTGCTTCGATCGTGGCCCCATCGGCCAGGCGGGCATACAGATTAGCCGCCGGATTGCTGATGGTGATGTCGCGCTGCACGCCGCTGCCGTTGTCGAGTACACGGATTACATCCTGCACCCCTGACCCGTAGATTGTGTACAGGAACGTTGGGCGGTCACTTTCATCAAGCGAGTAGCCTTCTGTTTTGAAACCCGTACCGGTCGTGTCGGTCACCCAGGCGGCCTGTGGCGAGCTCAGTTTGTTCAGCATCAGCTGTGGTAAACCAAGGCGCTGTACCATACCTGTCGGGCGTGACGAACCATCACCCCGGCTGTTCCACATCGGTGTTGCATCCAGGAACTGACCGCGCCATACCTGCACCAGAAAGCCGTTGTCGAGGTCATACGTGTAGTGAATCTGCTTCGGACTACCCACCGAAATCCCGTGGGTGACCCGCATCCGGCGGCCCATGCCGTTCTCGTTCGGAACGTCCATGAAGCTGCGCAGGATCGTGTTGTTCGGCGCATGGATCAGGATCGGACCGTTGTCGTTGAAGCCACCTTCGGCCAGGTTATCGCCGATGAAAAACTCCCGCAGTCCTGAACCCTGGAGCGACAGACCGATTGACGGCGTAGCACGGCCCTGCACTTTCGAGTAGATAATTTCAACCGGTAATTCACCGGCCGGCAATGAAACAGAGGCCGAAGAGCGGCGGTTTGAGTTAGCCCATGGGAAAACCGTTTGGTTATTGATTTTCATGGAGGTAAATCCACCTGCACCGGCCAGATTGAAGGCATATTCGCCTGCTTCCTTAATGTTGAGTAAACCAGAATAGCGCACTAGAAAGTTATTCGGACTAACGGTAACGTTGGCCGTCAGTTTGGGGGCCGTTCCCTTTGCTTCGGGAGCCGCCTGGCCCAGGGCATTTTCCTTATCATACTGGCCGGCGTATACCGCATAGGTCAGACCGGTCAGTTCGGGGCGTGGCTTGTTGTATACTATGTAACGGATGTTCCGGAACGCTACCGGACCATGGTCTCCCTGAATCAACAGCGGCCCAATGGCTACTTCATCGTTTTTCAGCGGGCCACGGGTCGGGCCGGTCAGTTCCACGTTTTCGTGGATCGTCACGCCGTTCAGGTCGATGCGCAGGATTTTGGCGTTTTCGATTTTTTTACCGCTCTTGTCGAAGCGCGGTGCCTGGAACGAAATCCGCATGCGCTGCCACAGGCCGGGCGCTTTGGTAGCGTTCTGGCGGGCGGCATGGCCTTCGTACCCTTTCTGGCCTTCCGGACGGCTTTCGTCCCAGCGCTGGTAGATCGACCCGTTGTCGCCGATTTTCGCCGTTTTCTGGCCCCAGCTGTCGATCAGCTGAATTTCGTAGCGGCCTTGCAGGTAAATGCCTGAGTTCGAGCCTTTGGCCATCATGTACTCAAGCTCCATGTCTATGTCGCCATGTTCGAGCGCCGACAGCAGGTTGGCTTTGTCGCGGTCGGTCGGCAGGTTCACCAACACACCGGAGCCGGATTTGCTGGTCAGCACATTGGTTTTGGCAAAATCGGCGGTGACATCGCTGGCAATCTGCCAGTTTTTGCCGACGTTACCGCCGCCCGGGTTCCGGAAAGCACTCAAGTCGTTGAGCGAAACCGTGTTCGGTTGTCCGTTCTGGGCCATAGCCGGGCTGAAAAGGCCCAGGCTCAGCAGCCAGCAGCCGGTGGCAACCGAACGCGTAAGCACTTGTGAGGGTTTTGTGAGCATTGAAAAACAAGGATTAAATTTGGTGTTTAAGGGTTCGGATCGGCGTGTTTATTTTTTGTCAGTTGAAAACGAATACGGGGCATCTTCCGGCTTCGTGCCCCGCTGTTTATTCGGCGTGGCACTCATGTTGACATCAATGGTCGCTCCCTGCAACAGCGCCTGATGGCTCAGCCACGTTTTGGCGTAGGGTTTACCATTTACAGAAACCGTATTGATGTACCGGTTATCAACACTATTGTTAGAAGCATTGATAACCACTTTTTTACCGTTCTCCAGGGTAAGGGTTGCTTTTTTAAACAGCGGTGAGCCGATTACGTACTGATCGCTGGCGGGGCAGACAGGGTAGAAACCAAGGGCCGTAAACACATACCAGGCCGAGGTCTGGCCGTTGTCCTCGTCGCCGCAATAGCCGTCGGGTGTCGGCAGATACAGGCGGTTCATGACCTCACGCAGCCAGTACTGGGCTTTCCACGGTTCACCGGCATAGTTGTAGAGGTAAATCATGTGCTGAATCGGCTGGTTACCGTGGGCATACTGGCCCATGTTAGCAATCTGCATTTCCCGGATTTCGTGGATAACACCGCGGTAGTAGCTTTCGTCGAAAACCGGCGCGAGGCTGAACACCGAATCCAGTTTGGCTGCGAATTTCTGCCGGCCGCCCATCAGGTCGATCAGGCCCTGCACGTCGTGGAAAACCGACCAGGTATAGTGCCAGCTGTTGCCTTCCGTAAAGGCATCACCCCACTTAAACGGGTTGAACGGTGTCTGGAACTGTCCGTCCTGATTCTTACCGCGCATCAGACCGGTCTGCGGGTCAAACAGGTTTCGGTAGTTCTGCGAGCGTTTGGCAAACAGGTCGATTTCGGCCTGCGGGCGTTTGAGGGCTTTGGCCAGCTGGTAAATAGCAAAGTCATCGTAGGCGTATTCGAGGGTACGGGCGGCGTTTTCGTTGATTTTTACGTCGTACGGCACATACCCCAGTTTGTTGTAATACTGCGCGCCACGGCGGCCAACGGCATCCATCGGGCCTTCGTTATTGGCGTTTTTCAGCAGGGCTTCATACAGAGTATTGATGTCGTAGCCACGGCCGCCTTTCAGATAGGCTTCGGCCACGATTGACGCCGAGTTCGATCCCACCATCACGTTCCGCAGGCCAGGGCTTGCCCATTCCGGCAACCAGCCACCTTCTTTGTAGGCGTTGGCCAGACCTTCCTGCATCTGGTTATTCAGCGACGGGTACATCAGGTTCAGGAACGGGAACAGCGACCGGAACGTATCCCAGAAGCCGGTGTCGGTAAACATATAGCCCGACCGTACTTCGCCGTTGTAGGGGCTGTAGTGAACCACCTTGTTGGCGGCATCAATCTCAAAAAACTTACGCGGAAACAGCAGAGCGCGGTACAGGCACGAGTAGAACGTACGGGTCTGATCGATGCTGCCGCCTTCGATTTTCACGCGGTTCAGCTCTTTATTCCAGGCCGCCTTGCCTTTGGCCATCACGGCGTTGAACGAGTCAGTGCCCAGTTCGCGGAGGTTCAGTTCGGCCTGCTCGTAGCTGATAAACGACGAGGCAACGCGGATATGTACCTGTTCGCCCTTGGTGGTTTTAAACCCGACCACCGCGCCCACGTGAGCTGCCTGGAGTTCGAGGGTGTCTTTCGCGATTTTATAGTTCTTCCAGCCCTGCGCCATGGCAAACGGTTTGTCGAACGTCAGCACGAAATAGTTTTTGAAATTGGCAGGGACCCCGCCGCTGTTTTTAGTCGTATACCCGATGATTTTCCGTTGCGACGGGATCACTTTTACGTATGAGCCACGATCGAACGCATCGAGAATAACAAATGAACTGTCGGATTTGGGAAACGTCAGCCGGAACATGGCAGCCCGTTCTGTGGGTGCAATTTCAGTGGTAATGTCGTGATCAGCGAGGTAGACGCTGTAGTAGTAGGGTTTGGCCACTTCGGCTTTGTGGGAAAACCAGCTAGCCCGGCTGTCTTCGTCGATCCGGAGTTTGCCGCTGACGGGCATAATCGAGAACTGGCCGTAATCATTCATCCAGGGCGACGGCTGGTGCGTCTGCTTAAACCCGCGGATTTTGTCGGATGCATACGTATACGCCCATCCGTTTCCCATCTTGCCGGTTTGCGGCATCCAGAAATTCATCCCCCAGGGCATGGCAATGGCAGGGTAGGTGTTTCCGTTGGAAAGCGACGGTTTAGAGTCGGTACCCATCAGGGTGTTAATCCACTCGACGGGGTCGGTAACGTTGGTAACTTGCTGGGCGTTGGCCTGGTAAGCCAAACCGGTAGTGAGTAGTAAAGCGATTAGGCGTTTTTTCATTTTATATAATCCCCCGGTTTGTTGGTAACCGGGTACAGGATTCACAATAAATAGCCCTGAACGGTGAGTAAAGACAGAATACCCTGAGCGCGGGCCGGATCACTCAATCACAAACCACACAATCTCAACTGCGTTTGCCCCGTCGGGCCTGAGGAGTTTGCCGGAGCGCCCTCCTCAGGCCGGGGCTGTTAAGGGTTAGGCTGGATTAGTAGCCGGGGTTTTGTTTCAGGTTCGGGTTTGCCGCCATCTGGAGCTGCGGAATCGGGAACAGGTTCTTCGATTCGTTGCTTGGCTGGTGATCCCACCATGAATACGTATGGAACGCTCCGAAACGGATCATGTCGGTCCGGCGCTTGCCTTCGAAGATAAACTCACGACCACGCTCTGCCAGCAGTTCCGGCATCGTCAGGGTAGTGGTTGTATAGGCTTCCTTGGCGAAATCAGCCGCGCTGAACGCCCGTTTGCGGGTGTCATTGATCAGCTGAACGGCTTCGGCGGTGGCCGTTCCGTTGTTTTTACGCATCAGCGCTTCCGCCTTGTTGAAATAGATGTCGGTCAACCGGTACAGCGCCCAGTCGTTGCTCCAGTACTTCGCTTCCGACTGACGGCCGGGGCGGTACTTATTAAAGCGCGCGCCGCTGTTTTCCTCCCCGTCGATCATCGTCGAACGGGTGCCCCCTTCCGACGCACGACGGATTTCCTTCACGAATACCAGCTGCTTGCCTTTGTATTCTTCCGTTGCCAGCACCGGCTGCGACGGGTTGGCGGCATACACCTGCGGACCGATCAGCATCCAGGTCGATTTCCGGAGGTCATTGTCCTTAAACGCATCGTAGGCACTCGGGATAACCACCACCCCATTGTTGCCGTTGGCGTCACCGTCGTAGATGAACCGCTGGGCAAAGTGGTAGAAGTCGCCGCTCCAGCCGCAGCGTGTCGGCGTAAGCTGGTAGTCATACACCAGCTGGAACAGGATTTCTTTTGAGTTGTCGTTGGTGTTGCTGTACGTAGCGAGCAGGTCACTGTCCAGCGCCGGAGTGCCGTTCAGACCGCCGGTTTCGCCTTTCATGATTTTGTCACAAGCCGCGATACACTCATCCCAGCGCGCCGTACCTGACCACACCTGTGCGTTCAGGTACAGTTCCGACAGCATCGAATAACCGGCCGCCTTGGTAATCCGGCCGATCATGGCCTTGCTCAGGTTCGGCAGTTTGTCAACGTTTTCCTTCAGCTCTTTTTCGACGAAGGCAAAGATCTCAGCACGCGGCACCGTCGGCGGACTCAGGGGCGTTCCCACCGTTGTCACGAGCGGGATGTTGCCGTAGAGGTCCATGAGCTTCATGTAGTGGTAGGCCCGGAACACTTTCAGCTCCGCCAGGAAGGCATCGCGCTCTTGGTTAGAAACACCGGCCGCCTGGAAGTTGATCTTGTCGAAATCGCCGATGGTGTTGTTACAAAAACCGATACCGGTAAAAATCAGCCGCCATGGGTCCCAGATGTTGCTTTCAGTATATACCCAGCTGTGGCCGTGCAGACGGATCCACTGCGCGTCGTCGTAGCCGTGACGGCCTTTTTGCGGCCATGCCAGCTGATCGGCCGAGAATTCGTTCAGGCGCCAGAAGCTGCGCTGGCCGGTCGGGGCCATCCAGGCATTGGCGTGGGTATAAGGCCGCAGTACGGCCGACAGAATTTCCTGACGGTTATTATAAAAGTTATCGGCACTGATCTGGCTATACAGCGTTTCGTCGAGGTTTGTACAGGCATTCATGCCAGACATCACGCCAACCAGTCCGGTCATCAAAAGTCCTTTTGTTATGCGATTCATAGGGTAGGTTCTGATTAAAATCCGACATTAAGACCAACGGTGAATGAGCGCGTGCGCGGGTAGAAGCCGCGGCCGTCGATACCAGGGGCCAGCCCTGTATCGTCTACTTCAGGGTCTAAGCCCCGGTAGCCGGTGATCGTAAGCAGATTGCGTCCTGTTGCATACAGACGGAGATTGCGGACAAACGGCGTCTTGAACTTAAAGTTGTAGCCCAGAGTCAGGTTATCCAGCTTCACGAAGTCGCCGCGTTCCAGGTAATAGTCAGAGTACTGCAATACGTCGTTGATCTGGTTGTTGCGCGTAATGGCGTCCAGCAACACGTTGTTTGGCAGATACACTTTGTTACCCGAGAACGCCTGCTGCAGGTTCAGGATGTCGAACTTAAACTTGCCGCGGAAGAAAACGGTCAGGTCAAAGTTCTTGTACTTCAGGTTGTTTGTCCACGACAGGTAGTATTTCGGAATACCGTTGCCGATGTATGAGAAGTCGTCGTTCGGGACGATTTTGTCGGCTGTTACCGCCTCACCCGTAGCCTTGTAGAACAACCACTTGCCTTCCGGTGTGAAACCGGCGAAACGCTTCCCGTAGAAGCTGCCCAGCGGACCGCCTTCAATCGTACGGATGGCCGGCCCGAGGGCACCGAAACCACCGATATCACCGAAGGTCAGGAACGTAACTTTGAACACGTCGTCAGAGAAGGCAACCAGCTTGTTTTTCTGCCAGCTTCCCATCAGGTCCATATCCCAGCGGAAATCACCTTTCTTCATGATGTTGCCGCTCAGGGTTACTTCGATACCGTTGTTGTCAACCGTACCTACGTTCGTAAACAGCGTCGACTGGATATACGGCGGCAGCTGCGTGTTGAAGTTACCGAGCAGGTCGGTTGTCCGGCGTTTGTACACCTCAATGGCACCCGACAGACGGTTGTTGAACAGACCAAAGTCCAGACCGACGTTTACTTCGTTTTTCCGTTCCCAGCGCAGGTTCGGGTTCGGGTTGTTGTTCGGGCCATACGTCTGACGCCATACACCATCGTCGTTCAGGTAGAGGTTACCCGTACCCAGCCGTACCAGCGACTGGTAGTTCGGAATCCCCTGGTTACCCGTTACGCCGAAACCGGCCCGGAGTTTCAGGTTGTTGATGAACGTATACTGGTTCATGAACGGCTCGTTGGTGATGTTCCAGCCCGCCGATACCGCCGGGAAGTTACCGAACTTGTTGTTGGCACCGAAACGTGACGAACCTTCGCGACGCAGGATAAACTGCAACAGGTATTTGTCTTTGTAATCGTAGTTGATCCGGCCGAAGAAGGCGATCAGTTTATTGTCTTCCTTGCCGCTGGCCAGCGACGATTTACCCAGCTGGATAAAGTTACCGGCACCGAGGTTATTTTCTTCAAACGCGTTGTTCAGGAAGCCCGAGTTGGCTGCTTCGAACGACTCGGCCACACCGTACTGGTAGCTGTAACCAGCCAGAGCGCGGATCGAGTGATCTTCCTTGAAACGATGGCTGTACTCCAGTGTCGACTCAAACGTGTAGTTGTTCGACAGGTAATTCCGCTTACGGCCGTAGCCTGTACCGTTTACCGGCGTACCGTTCAGCGTACCGATTTGTGAGAAACGCGAATCCGTCCGGCGGTATTCGTTGTCATTCTGCGAATCCCGCATCAGGGCGCCGAATACCGAGGCTTTCAGTCCGTCGATTGGTTCCAGCGTAAACCGTACGTCAGCCGATGTTGTCTGCTGGTCGCGGCGGTTTTTCTCCTGATTCAGGCGGCCGAGCGGGTTCGTGGTCGAGCCTTCTTCGTAGTATTTACCGTTGGTATCAAACACCGGCTGTGTCGGGTTCCGGCCCAGCGCGTTTTCAAAGTCGCCGCTTGAACCACCCAGCAGGTTGGCACGGTTGAAGTTTGTCGCCAGGTTCACCTGGGCCGTTAACCGGTCGTTCAGGCCGCGCTGGTTGAAGCTCAGACGGCCACCGTACTGACGGCGCCAGTTCTGGATCGTAATCGGGTTGGCTTCGTTGTAATACATCGATGCCCGGTAGTTGCTGTTGCTGCTACCGCCCGACATGGCCAGGTTATGATATTGGCTGATGTTCTGCTTGTCGAGCAGCAGATCGTAGAAATCCGTTGACGCACCCAGGTCCTGCATCTGACCGGCCTTTACGTTGGTCGGGTCATTGCGGTAGTTCCGCCATTCTTCGGCTGTCAGGTAGCGTGGGCGTTTGGCGACTACTTCGCGCTGGGCATAGGTCGAGTAGTCGAAGCGGGCAGGACCGGCCTTGCCTTTTTTCGTCGTAATCAGGATAACGCCGGCGTTGGCCCGTGTACCGTAGATGGCAGCAGCCGAACCGTCTTTCAGGACGTCGAACGATTCGATATCGTCCTGTTGCAGCAGGTCCAGGTTACCGCCCGGAATACCGTCGATAACGACCAGCGGTGAGCGGTCACCGTTGATCGAAACGATACCCCGCAGCTGGATGGCCACACCTGAGTTCGGGTTGTTGCCCTGCGTACGGGTAATCTGCAGACCTGCTACTTTACCCTGGATCAGGTCAAGTGCGTTCCGTGTACCCCCCTGGTTGAAGTCTTCCACCTTCACCGACGTAACGGCTGAGGTTACCTCGGCGCGGCGTTGCGTACCGTAACCAACCACGACTACCTCATTCAGCGAACGGACATCTGATTCCAGAATGACGTCGATGGTCAGGCGGTTGTTTACCGGCACTTCCTGCGACTTGAAGCCGATTGACGAAATTACCAGGACCGAATTTCCTTCCGGCACGTTCAGGCTGAAGCGGCCTTCCACATCGGTTACCGTACCGACGGTTGACGTACCTTTCAGCACGACCGTAGCGCTTGGTACCGGCTTATTGGTTTCGTCGAGTACCCGGCCGCGAACGGTCAGAGGAGGCATCGCCGTCGATAACGGGATATTCGGCAGTTTGAGGGCAGAGGGATTGCCCCGAAAGACCAGTGAACCACGGCTCAGGACGATCCGGTTGCCGATCATTTCGTAACGGATCGACAGCGGCTCAAGGAGTTCGGTCAATACGCTGGCCAGGCTCTCATTAGAAGCCCGCAGGGAAACCTGCCGGTTTGCCTGGATCAGATCAGGGCTATAGGAGAACTTAACGTCGGCTGCTTTTTCCAGCCGGCCAAGCACCTCGCTTATCCGTTTATTAGCGATCTGAAGTGTAATCCGACGATCCAATGCTCCCTGCGCCCGCCCATCGAGTGCCAGAGAAACATTCGTAAATAATGCTGCTAATATTACTTGTAGTAAAGTTAACTTCATGACAGTCCATCCAATATTCTTGGAGAATAGGTGTCTTTTCATAACTTTGAATCGGGTTTTGTTTTTTGGTTAGGCAAAATCTTCCCCGCCATCCGTTTTTCGGATGTTCTATACGGGACCTGGGGATCTTCGGGAGTCAGTGATGGTGGTGCATTGCTGACTCCTTTTTTATTGATAACGCGGTTAAGCCATCGTAAACGTATAGTATTAGTTAATAATTCAGGAATTTTGGTAACATGACTACAGGAAATCAGGATCAAGGGTGGCAGCCTCTTCCTGATACAACGATTTGCGTAGCCTGTATATCCCAGTTTGCCTCGACACTAGCACAGATGATGTCGAGTTTTTGCGCCAGCGTTCCTTCCCGTAAGTCAGCGGTCAGGCGGCAGTTGCCGACTGCCTGATTAGAAAAAACAACCGGTAATCCATACGATTTTTCAATGTCTTTAAATACTTCCCGAACCGGCACAGCCTGATAATCAAAACTGACAGGCTGAAACGCAAGCGCCCGGGCGTCTGCCGTTTCGTTCGGCCTGGTCTGCACCAAACGGGCGTCTGTACGGTTAAATACAGCCTGCTCGTTTGGTGACAGGACCATTCCGGTCAATTTATCAGAAGTAAGTTGTTCGGGTGCACGTGTAATGTCTGCCTGTGGGAAAACCGCTACCCGGCCCGACCGGACGGTAACCACAACATCTTTGGCGCCGGCATAGGCGCGAACGTTAAAGCTGGTGCCTAATACCTTTGTTACGAGATCGTTGGCATAGACGATAAAGGGTTTATGTGGGTCTTTGGCTACGTCGAAATATGCTTCGCCTTCGAGGGTAATCTCCCGGCGATTGCCTGATAACGTTTTGTCGTATCGCAGGCGGCTGTTTTTTTGCAGGATAACAGAACTGCCATCGGTCAGAACCACAAAGACAGGCTGTTGGGTGGTGTTTATTTTTTCGACAAGTTGCAGTGGTCTTGACGTAGCAGATTGGTGAGTCCGTGTTTTCTGAAGCGGTGCCGTGGTCGGGTAGAGCAGCCACCAGCTCAGGCCGGCAACAACAGCAACGGATGCCGCCGCCACCCGGCCGAAACGGCTCCATACCGGCCGAATTACCGGTTCATGGGTAAGAGGGGCTTCCTGGTTCTGTACAATTTCCCGCTGAATAGCCTGCCAGATCGCATCCTCTTCGCTCCGGTTTGCCGGACCTGCCAGCCGCGTTGTAACCTCGCTTAATTTATGCACGAGATCAGTCGCCTGCCGGACCGTTTCCCGCTGTTCGGGATGCTGGTCCAGAAAGAGCTGCCAGTATGTTGAAGAGGCGTCGTCGGGGCTTATGACCCATTGCCGGAAATAGGAATCGGCAACAAAATCCTCCCGTCGGTAATTTTTTTCTTTCATGCGTCAGGCACCGTTCTACAGACAATAGAGCGGCATTGGCCCGAACAACTCATGGATTTTAAAAAAAATTAAAAATAGTTTAAAAGCAGGCAGAGAACCAGGGAGAAATCGGTCAGCGAAACCCGCAGCGAGGCAAAGGCGCGGTTCAGATTATTAATCACTGACTGATGATTGATGCCCATGATGCGGGCAATTTCGTCGTTGCTGAAGTTATGGAAGAACGCCAGCATGATGGCTTCGCGCTGGCGGTTAGGCAACGCCTCAATCGCGCGCTGCAACCGGTGTTGCTGGTCGGTCAGGGTTTCTTCTTCGGTCAGAATCAGTTCAATGGACGGTGTCAGCAGCAGTTCTTCATCAATAGGAGCATCTTCGGTGCTGACTGTCAGGGCTTTTTGCTGCAAATTAGTCAACCGGTTCCGAAGTACGCGGAACAGGTAAAA
The DNA here is from genome assembly GCF_001870735.1 of Arsenicibacter rosenii. Taxonomy (GTDB): domain Bacteria; phylum Bacteroidota; class Bacteroidia; order Cytophagales; family Spirosomataceae; genus Arsenicibacter; species Arsenicibacter rosenii. Next base: position 76,626 of record NZ_MORL01000007.1, read on the forward strand.
TTTGATCGTGTGCAGGTCGCGGAGGTTTTCCCGGCGTTTCCAGATTTCGATGAATATGTCCTGGATGGCGTCTTTCACCAGATCGTGATCGGTGGACAGGCGTTTTCCATAGCTAAGCAGTGCCGTCGAGTGCGTCCGGTAAATTTGCTCAAAGGCTTCTATATCTCCTTGCCGGAACGCATTCCAGAGGACAGATTCGTTTTGATATGTAGACAAGTCAGCCAAAAAATAATACCGGGCATTGAGCCACTATCAGACAAATTTAACACAAAAAAACGGTTTTGGTTAGTCCAATCAAAACTACTAATTGCCATATTGATACGATAGAGAACCCAGGGTGTAATATCCATTCCCTGAGCAACGGCTACCGTAACCGGAATCAAGACCTGGTATACGCTAAGTAAGCGATGCTTTAAAAAATAAAGAGAGTTTCCTAAGTTTGGCCCCCAATTTGCTGAAGATCATCCAAAACAGTTTACCCCAACCCTGAATATGATGGAAGAAATTGCCTTTACCATGCAACTGAAGCCTGGTGTTGACGCCGAATATAAACGACGGCATGATGAAATCTGGCCCGAATTGTCGGCGTTGCTGACCGAAGCCGGTGTCCGTGATTATTCAATTTTTCTGGACCGCGCTACCGGCCGGTTGTTTGCCGTTCAGAAGCGGACAGAAGGACACACTACGGATACACTGCCCGCGCTCGATATCATGAAGCGCTGGTGGGCCTATATGGCCGATCTGATGGATACCAATCCTGACAACTCGCCGGTGGTGACCCCGCTCGAACGGGTATTTCATATGGACTAACCGGTTCATTCGATAAATCTGACTCAATCTATTTGTCTTAAAAGTCGTTAACTGAATAATGAATACGTGCGTACTACCCGGAAAAGCGATGTGTAACGGAATGAGGAGAGGGCAGAAAATCGTGCTTCACACATTGCTATGGGCTTTGGCAGCCGGAACCATGCAGCCGGTCATGAGCAAGCCCAAAAAAGAACTGTCGGCCAAAAAGGCAACGGTGGCCCCGATGACCGCCCGTGCCACCGCAACCAAACGGCTTGACAGTAAAAAAGTGACAGCCGCCACCAGTGTGGTGCATATGCCATTGCTGGGTGAAAAGTACGCACGGGTTGTTGTGAAAGACCGGAAACTGAGCGGTGCCGTGTTTTACCTCGCGCCCGGGCATGGTGGTCCTGACCCCGGGGCCATTGGCCAGTACGGGGCGCATAAGCTGGCTGAAGATGAATATGCCTATGACGTAACTATTCGCCTGGCCAGAGTATTGGTGGAGCACGGAGCACAGGTATACATGACAGTACAGGACAAAAACGATGGAATCCGGGACGAAAAAATCCTGAAACTCGACCATGATGAGGTTGCGTACCCAAATCTGGCGATTCCGCTGAACCAGACGGCGCGGCTGAAGCAAGGGACAGACGCGGTCAACAGGCTACATAAAAAACATAAGGGTGCCTACCAGCGGCTGCTGGCCATCCATGTGGATAGCCGGAGCGAGCGGGAAATGATCGACGTGTTTTTTTATCATCATCAGGATAGCGTCGCCGGTAAACGGCTGGCCACCACCCTGCAGCAGCGTTTCGGGAATTGTTACCGCCGCTGTCAGCCCAACCGCTCGTATCTGGGCAGCGTTTCCGAACGTAGCAGCTTGTATGTGGTCAAAAACAGCCACCCGCCAACCGTATTCATTGAATTAGGTAATATCCAGAATACCAAAGACCAGCGCAGATTCCTGATTGCCGATAACCGTCAGGCGCTGGCAAACTGGATTTACGAAGGCATTCAGGCCGATTATATGCGGCAGTAGCCAGTAGCGGTGTTATCAGTAAACCGGTCCGAAGCCGGGCGGTCTGTCTCCTGAACAGGGACAGACCGCCCGGCTTCGTGTTTTTGGGACTGGCAGCTCATCCGGAAATTGTATACAAATGATACAATACATCCGTCCTGGCAATGGCTTACTTATTCAAAAAAAAATCATAACAGGTAAGTACGGGAGGGTAGATGTGCCCGATTAAGTCAAATTTGTAGCTACTAAAGTACTATTTGGTAAATACTATCAGTTTCAAACCTTTGATATACTATGAGGAAATTGTTCTATGTATGTTCGTTCGCCCTGGGCGCGCTGCTACTGCTCGGCAGTATGGCGATGGCTCAGGTGGTAACGGGTGTCGTTACAACATCCGAAAACGGCGAACCGCTTCCGGGCGTGAATGTTGTGCAGAAAGGGTCAAGTACGGGTGCTGTTACGGATGCTAAAGGGGCCTATACCCTGAAGCTGAACAACGCCGGGAATGCCGTTCTGACCTTCTCATTTATTGGCTATGTGACGCAGGAGATTCCGGTAAAAAACCAGTCGGTGATTAATAGTAAGCTGGAGCCGGATACCAAATCCCTGAGCGAAGTGGTGGTGATCGGGTACGGTACAGCCAAGAAAGCCGATGTCACGGGAGCAGTAGCATCGTTTAATGCCAAAACCATTGACCAGCGGCCGATTCTCCGCGTCGATCAGGCGCTGGTGGGCCAGATGGCCGGTGTGCAGGTAAAACAGACAAGCGGTGCGCTGGGTAAAGGCTTCAGTATTCAGGTGCGGGGTACGGGCTCGATCACGGCCGGTAATGAGCCGTTGTATGTCATCGATGGTTTCCCGCTGGCCACGGCCCGCCCCAACGGTTCGGGTAACTTTGCCACCGGTAACCCGCTGGACAATATCAACCCGAACGACATCGAATCCATTCAGGTCCTGAAAGATGCGGCGGCGGCAGCGATTTATGGGTCGCGGGCAGCCAACGGGGTTGTATTGATTACAACAAAACGTGGTCAGTCGGGCCGGCCGAAAGTAACGCTGAATACCTTTACGGGGTACATGGAGCGTAGCCGTAAACTGGACATGCTGAGCGCCGATGAGTGGGTCGACCGCGCCACGGAAATGATCAATGCCCAGTGGGTGGCCTCGGCTCCCAACCGGACGGCCTCGCAAACCAACGAACAGCGCCGCGTCATTCTGGGCCTGCCGGTCGGGCAGGTAAATACGACCTACATGACCGACGACCGTTGGGCACAGCCGGGCCACCCTGGTCTGCGTTACCTCGACTGGCAGGACGAAGCGTTCCGCAAAGGCCTGACCCAGAACCATCAGCTGTCGGCCAGTGGCGGCAACGAGTTTGTGAAATATTACGTCTCAGGAAACTACGTTCGTCAGGAAGGTATGGTGATCAACACCGACTATACCGCTTATTCGGCACGGGCCAACGTGGAAGTCAATGCCAGCAAAAAACTGAAACTGGGTCTGAACATTGCCCCGACTTATTCGGTCAACAACGATCCGGGCGTAGAAGGCAAGGACAATATTCTGCACCAGATGGTGAGTTTTACACCGGTACAGGAAGATACGATGGGGGTCTACCCGAACGTGGGTAATAACGGCCAGTATCGCTGGAGTGTGTCGCCGAACAGCCCGATCGGCAAGTTGCAGAACACCATCGGTGAAACCAAACGGTTCCGTACGCTGACATCGACCTACGCGGATTATCAGATCATCCCGGGGCTGAACTTCCGGACAACCATTAACCTGGACAACACCGACAACGCGTCGAAGTCATACACCCCGTACAGCGTAGCGGGTTCGTACCAGACCCGGCTGGCCCAGCTGACGACGCTGACTTCGGGCTCATTCAGTACGTACCGGAAGCGCACATTTGTCAATGAAAACACGCTGACATACGGCAAAGTGTTTGCCGAAAAACACGATGTGACCTTACTGGCCGGTCTTTCCTACAATTCGGATAAAATCGAATCAGCCTCGCTGAGTTCAAACGGCGGCTACAGCAGCAACGCCATTACAACGCTGAACGCCGCCAACGGGGTAACCGGTAACACGTCAGAGGCCCGTAACGTCCTGATTTCGTACTTCGGCCGGGTACAATACAGCTACGCCAGCAAGTATCTGTTGTCGGCCAGTATCCGCCGCGATGGTTCGTCGCGCTTCGGAGCCAACACGCGCTGGGGCGTATTCCCGTCGGCATCGGTAGGCTGGCGTGTATCGGAAGAGGCCTTTATGAAAGCCATTCCGGTCGTGAACGACCTGAAACTGCGGGCCAGCTGGGGTACGTCGGGGAACTACAACATCGGTGATTACAGTACCATCCCGACGCTGGGCACCTACAACTACACCTTCAACGGCGTAGCAGCGGTTGGTCAGGCGCCGGCAGGGGTAACCAACCCTGACCTGGGCTGGGAAAACTCACGGACATTCGACGTTGGTTTCGATGTATCGGTCCTGAATAACCGTATTTCGGCTGCGTTTGATGTGTACAACAAACTGAATACAAACCTGCTGCTGAACGTGCCGCTTCCGGGGGCCACCGGCTTTGCCTCTTACCTGAGCAACGCAGGCAGTGTCCGGAATACGGGTTGGGAGATTGAACTGAACACACGGAACACAACCGGTGCGCTGAAATGGAATACGTCGCTAAATTTCAGCCACAACGCCAATAAGGTTGTCGCCTTGGCCGGTGGGCAGGATCAGATCCTGATTCCGTCGTCGTTTGACATTTCGCACTCCATCCTGAAAATAGGCCAGCCGCTGTACAGCATCTATGTGGTGAAGCAGATTGGTATTCTGAGCCAGCAGGACATCGATAACAAGGCGGCTCTCTATGGGTCAGAAACAGTAGGTGATCCGAAATATTTTGATGCCAACGGCGATGGCGTGATTGATGCCAACGACCGTGTGATTGTGGGCCGGCCGACGCCGAAATACATGTGGGGCATCACAAACACCCTGCGTTATAAAGGCTTTGACCTGACGGTGCTGGTACAGGGCCAGAACGGCGGCTCGATTTACTCCCTGCTGGGCCGGGCACTGGGCCGTACGGGTCAGGGCTTCACCGACAACGCTCTGGGCTTCTACCGGGATCGCTGGCGTTCGCCGTCAGATCCGGGCGCCGGGGTTGTCGGTAAGGCGTATTCAACCTTCGGACGGATTAAAAATACCGACTGGCTGTACTCGTCGGACTACGTACGGGTACGGAACATTACCCTGGGTTATGACCTGGGTAGCCTGATGAAAACGAAATTCGTTCAGGGCGCACGGATTTATGTGACGGCAGAAAACTTCTTCGGCTTTGACAAATACAAAGGTGGTTTCAACCCTGAAGCGTCGAACACCGACCTGTCAGGCAGCTCATCCTATCCGGAGCCGGGTGATTACGGCGGGCTGCCACTGCCCCGTTCACTGGTATTTGGTCTGAACGTAACGTTTTAATAATGAATAATGTATAATGAAAAATGTACAATGAAGGATAAAGACTGACCGGCCCCGCGAAAGCAGCCACATTGTTCATTATCCATTGCCCATTTTACATTATCAACGTTTACTTTGACAAACATGAAATCATTCAAATCCTATATACTCCCTGCTTTAACGACCCTGGTGCTGGCTTCGTGTACCAGCGATCTGACGCAGATTCCTATTTCGCAGGCGACAACGGCTACGTTCTACACGCAGACCAATGACTTCCTGCAAGCCTCAAACGCAATCTACAACGACCTGCGGGGTTACCCGGACCGGCAGCTGAACCTCTCCGAAACCCGTTCGGATAACCTCTATGCCGTCTCGGATGGCGGTGTCCGTGACTGGGAGGGTATCAACAGCTTCCACAAAACGATTGCGTCGAACCCATACGTGTCAGACGCCTGGAGTGCCAACTACAACGGCGTATACCGTGCCAACGTCCTGCTCGATCAGCTGGCGAAAAACGGCAAGGTGATTACCGACCAGAGCCTGAAAACGCGCCTCGAAGCCGAAGCGAAGTTCCTGCGGGCATTCTTTTACTTTGACCTGGTGCGCTGGTTTGGCAAGGTGCCGGTAATCGACAAACCGGCTACGGCCAACGAGGTACTGTCGATTCCGCGCAGTCCGGTCGAAGACGTGTACAAACTGATCATTTCTGACTTACAGTTTGCCAATACTAACCTGCCCGAAACCTATGCAGCGGCCGACAAAGGCCGGCCCACCAAATTTGCCGCAAAGGCAGCCCTGGCACTGGTATATATGACGCGCTCGGGTAAAACTTACGACATCGAAGGACCGGGCGTAGGTGCCAACGAGTGGGGCAATGCACTGACCCTGCTGAACGAAATCATTGCCAGCGGTAAATTTTCCCTGCAATCAAGCTATACCAGCGTATTCTCGTATACCAACGAGAATAGTGCCGAAGTGATTTTTGATATTCAGTACCAGACCGGTCTGAGCCCGGTGGTGGGTGGTACGTTCCCGTGGGTACTGGTGCCGGATACCTGGTTTCAGTCGCAGGGAAAAGCGGTGCAGGGTGGTCTGACGATCCGGCCGGTATCGACCGATCTGCTGAACGCCTATGATGCCAAAGACACGCGCAAGGCATTTACCATCCAGTCGGGCTATGTCTACAACGGGGTGGCCGAAACGCGCTCGTTTTTCAAGAAATACGTTGACCTGACCAAGGTGCCGACCAACCGCGTTGACTGGCCGATCAACTTTATTGTGTTCCGATATGCCGATATGCTGATGTTGAAAGCCGAATGTATCCTGCGCGGGGCGTCGGGTACGCAGGCCGATGTAGACGCCATCGTGAACCAACTCCGCACACGCGCCGGGCTGGCTGCCACGACCAACGTTACGTTGACACAGTTGCTGAAAGAGCGTCGGCTCGAATTTGCGGCGGAAGGCTCGCGCTGGCATGACCTCGTACGTTTTGGGGTAGTAGATACCGTGATACCGGCATGGATTACGGCTGAAGACGTGCAGAAAGTAATGCAGCCGTTCCAGAAAAACTACATCCTGTATCCGGTTCCGCAAACCGAGCTGGACGTAAAACAAGGTCTGTACGTCCAGAACGCCGGTTATTAGGAAAATAGATAATGAATAATGTAAAATGAATAATGTAAAATGGATAATGGGATGGACCTGACTGATTACTCATGTGAAATGAGGGGGGGGTAGCGTAAGCCATTATCCATTGCTCATTACACATTATCCATTACTAAAATAGTTTGCTGATTATTTGTTTGTAAACCGACTTCCCGATTGCCTTTGCTTTCGGGAAGTTTTGTTTATTATGAGAAAACTCGTTTTGCTGCTTACCGGCTTTTGCCTGCATACAGCGCTGTTTGCCCAGATGCCGCCGGGCTGGCACAACCAGCCGCGTACCCTGCATTACCGCCCCGACGGCGACGATTTTGTGACGGTCAACGGAAAGCGACGCTTCAACAGGGCGTTGTACGGGACTAATACCGCCTTCCGCGCCGAAGCAGGCGATTTGCCGGAGTTTGCGCTCTACCTGCCGGGCGTCGGCGGTACGATGCGGCTTGGGATTGTGGTAAACGGGAAAAGTAAGTGGCTGATTGAGGCCGACAGGGTCACTGCCCGCTACCGGCCGGGGTCGATGCTTTACGAAATAACAGACGCCTTGTTAGGTAAAGCCACGCTGCACCTGACGGTATGGGCCATGAGCGATGCCGAGGGGTTGTTGGTCGAGGCACGTGCTACCGGAACGTTGCCCGAAGGGGTATCGCTGGTGTATGCCTTTGGCGGTGCGACGGGTAAAAAGCTGAACCGCGACGGTGATATCGGTGCCGACCCGGAATCGAGCTTTTACCTGAAACCCGAAAACTGTGCGGCCAACCAGATTGACCTGAACGCGTCCGGCTTTACGCTTCATTTCGGCGCGGCTACTCAACGGCGAAAACTGATTGGGACGTTCCCCGCCGGTACCACGCAGAAAACCGGTGACGCCGATAAACAAGCCTCTCCGGCTGAGCTGCTGAGTTCGGAAGCTGCCAGTGCGCCGGTGGTAGTCGGGTCGGTGGAGTTAGCGACCGGTATGCCGGTATTTGCCGGTATTCAGGTGCCTGGTGCGCGTCAGACACTGACCGCCGCCGAACTGCCGGTGCTGGCCCTACAAGCCGAACAGGCACGGAAAGCCCTGGCTAACCGGGTCATTATCCGGACGCCGGACCCATGGATCAATACGTTGGGTGGTGCCCTGAGCGTGGCGGCCGATGCCATCTGGGAAACCCCCACGTATATGCATGGGGCTGTGGCCTGGCGCATGCGGCTGAATGGCTGGCGGGGACCCTATGCCGGTGATCCGCTGGGCTGGCACGACCGGTCGCGGACCCACTTCCGGGCCTATGCCAAGTCGCAGCTTACCGAACCGCTGACGGGCCCGAATGTGCCGGACACCCTGCTGCATTTCGCCCGGCAGCAGGAAAAGCTGGGGAATACCGTGTTCAGCAGCGGCTACATCTGCCGGAACCCCAACGGTGATTTCCGGCCGCACCACTATGACATGAACCTCGTCTACATCGACGAACTCCTCTGGCACATCAACTGGACGGGCGATCTGGCCTTTGTCCGTGAAATCTGGCCGGTGCTGACCCGCCACCTTGCCTGGGAAAAACGCAATTTCGACGCCAATAACGACGGCCTTTACGATGCGTATTGCTGTATCTGGGCCAGCGATGCCTTGCAGTACAGCGGGGGCGGGGTGACCCATTCGTCGGCCTATAACTACCGTGCCAACCGCATGGCCGCGCGGCTGGCGTCGCTCATCGGCGAGAATCCGGAACCATACCGGCAGGAAGCCGATAAGATTTTACGGGCGGTAAACAGCCAGCTTTGGTTACCCCGCAAAGGCTGGTATGCCGAATACAAGGATTTGTTGGGCAAACAACTGCTGCATCCGGCGGCCGGACTCTGGACCGTTTACCACGCCATTGACTCCGACGTGCCCGATCTGATGCGGGCCTACCAGACTCTCCGGTATGTCGACCATGAAATACCGCACATCCCGATCCGGGCGGCGGGCCTGGCCGACACCAGCCTGTATACCTTGTCAACCACCAACTGGATGCCGTATGACTGGTCGCTGAATAATGTGGTGCTGGCCGAACTGATGCACACCAGCCTGGCCTACTGGCAGGGCGGGCGTACGAACGAAGCCTTCCGTCTCTGGAAAAGTGCCCTGGTCGAGAGCATGTATGTGGGCGCCAGTCCGGGCAATTTTCAGCAGCTGTCGTTTTACGATGCCAACCGGGGCGAGCTCTACCGCGACTTTGCCGATCCGGTGGGCATGGCGGCGCGGTCGGTGGTGGAGGGCCTGTTCGGGATTGTGCCCGATGCCCTGAGCCATACGCTGACCATCCGGCCGGGCCTGCCTGATGCCTGGGATACGGCTCAGCTGACGATTCCCGACGTGCAGTTTTCGTTCACCCGCGAACGCAGGGGCGGGCAGACCACCGAACGCTACGTGATCAAGCCAACCTTTGGTCAGCCGATGGCGCTCCGGCTTCAGGTAAAAGCGCATACGGAACAACTCGCGCAGGTGACCGTCAACGGGAAGCCTGTTTCCTGGTCGGTTTTACCGGCTTCGGTTGGTAATCCGGTGGTGGCGATAGAGGCTGAAGCCGCAGCACAGTATGAGGTAGACCTTGTCTGGTCGGGGGCCGCGCTGGAAGCCGCACCGACCCTGCCGGAACAGGCGATTGGCGCGGCGTTATCGGCGCAGTTCAATAAAGCGACGGTCGTGCAGGTGGCTGACCCGCAGCAGGTACTGACACGGTTAGCGAAGAATACGCACCAGCTTCAGGGGGTCGTTACGGGCGAAAAAGGCCACCGGACGATGTTTGTTCAGTTGCGTCAGGGGGCATTTACGTGGTGGGAGCCGCTGCACATTACCGTAACCGACCCGATATCGTTTGAACGCACGACGACGGCAGAAAGCCCCGAACTGCGCTTCCGGATCGTGAACCATACGCAGACACCGGTTCGGGGAACCCTGCGGGTAAATTCAACCTACAGTGTGCCGGTTTCGGTGGCTGCGGGGAGTACGTCCGGCGAGATTACGGTGCCCGCCGGTCAGGTTGTGTTGGGGAGTAATGTCCTGGCACTGCGTTGGCAGGGTGGTCAGTCGGCAACCGGTCAGTTGATGAACTGGACGGCCACCACATCGCCCAAACGCACGGAACCCGTCCCGATGACCGGGCTGTTCAATGACCGGATTACCAACCTTTTCCGCAATAAGTACCTGTCGCCCCGCCCTGATTCGCCCACGTTGCAGCTACCGGAGCAGGGCATCGGCAATTGGTGCTACCCGAACACCGACGCGGTTATTGATGACGCCGGTCTGCGGCAGCTCGCCGGTGCAAAAGAGGAGATCTACCTGCCGGGCGGTATCCCGTTCCGGACGCCGGGCGTTGGCACGCAGCCGAACACGCTGTTCGTCTCGCAGTGGGATAATTACCCGCACGAAGCCAGTGTACCGTTGACCGGCCGTGCCGCACACGCTTACCTGCTGATGGCGGGCACCTCCAACCCGATGCAGAGTCAGCTCGACAACGGAGAGGTTTTGGTGGAGTACACCGACGGCACCCGTGACCGGTTAGCGTTGCGCAACCCCGATACCTGGTGGCCGGTTGAGCAGGATTATTATGCCGATGGCTATGCCTTCCGGCTGGCGCAGCCGGTGCCGTACCGGGTGCATCTGAAAACCGGCAGGATCGTACGCGGGGAGACAGACTATACCAGCATCAAGGGATTCACGAACCGCGCCATCGACGGCGGGGCGGCCACCGTGCTGGACCTGCCGCTTCAGCCGGGCAAGACCTTAAAACAACTGCGGGTACGGGCCATCGCCAACGACGTAATTATCGGGCTGCTGGCGGTGACGCTGGTGCGGGAGTAGGGGTGGGGGGAGTGCAGAAGATCTGCTACGTCCGTGTGAAAGCCGGTCTCTAACCGGTATCCTGTTCGAAGAAGGTCAGTATCTATTAATGTCTGGTTTCGTTCTGCATAGTCATGAACACGGGGTAGCTTTAGCGTTTTAAACGTGCTAGCTGAAAACCCTCCGACGGGACGCGAGTCTTGTCGACGGGGATCTGCCCCGCGCAGAGCGAACAACAACTCATAACAACCGCTTTCTATTTGACTTCACTTTTCCGTTGAAGAGCTATAATATTTTTTACTCCATAGTAAATGCAGCTAATTCCACCGTAACCCCACAACGAGGTAATTAATCCGCTTCTACTCCAACTCGTTCTGCTTAGAGCGGACTATGACGGAATAAGCCCTGTGAATCAGCAGCACGGCTGAAGACAGGCAAAGCAACCGTACCCAAGCCGAATCAGCCAGTATCGTCATAGCTAAAAGAAAAAGGCCAAAGGCGATGCGTAGAACGACGAAGAGGTTGGATAACCAGGCTTTTTGGTTCGTGTTCATAGTATATAAATTTTATATCAATCCTGACTGCCGGAATGCTTGTTTTGTCGGAGCATCCGCTTTGCTTTTCAAACCATGCCTGTCCGAGCGGTTGACTTGCCGACCGCAACCCGGAACAGGAGGCCTAAAGCTGCCTTCTGCGGCCTTAAACTTGTCAACCGCAACCCGGAATCTGAAGCACTGCTTTTAGCCTGCACCCAACGCTACCATGTGATGATGGCGTAGCGTAGGGAGACATGTACACACATGGACGGTTGGGCTGTCAAAATTTGACTTCGGGACGTACGGCCTGTCGCCGGGAAAGGTGGCATATTAAGCCACAACATGGGCTATTTATCTTTGGAAAGTTTTTGCTGAACACTTTTAACAAACCCGGCTGATACGCCTGCTATTGCGGCAACCTGCTCAACGGAATGGCTTGTCTCATTCAACAAATAGCTGACAAACTTCGTCTGCTCTTTTTCTTGGGCCATCATGTAAGCTGCGTCCTTCTCGACACTTACAAATTTAGTGATGCTATCCATAGCGAGGTCTCTGAGTGTTTGTCCTAAATTACGCAACTGCGCTAACACACGCAACTGGCTGAAATATCTTTTTAACGCTAAATCCCCTTTGGTCGTTTCTTCAACCCACCGAATGATTTGATGTAGAACCGTTTCCGGGCTGTCCCCCTTGAAATCTGCCAGTACTGCTAAAATCACTTCTTCAGGCTGTTCCGATTTGAGAAATGTGTGATAGTCAAGGTAAGTAAAAGCAATCAGCGGAAACTCATACCTCATTAACTCGCTTTCATATCGGGTGTCCATTTTGGGGATGCCAGCCCCCAGAAACAATACGTACTGACGGATGGGTATTTTGTATTTTCGAGCCAGCATGATGTGATAGTCAGCCATGCGATACACCATTTCTGGTTCGTCAACCAACTGAAATTCAAGATGCAGAACAAATGTACTACCCTGGATATCCTTGATTTTCTTTAGCGCATCAGGCTTACGCTCTTTGGTGTGTTGAATGTCGTCCGGCAATTCTTCTGACTCGACTGCTGTAATACCGAGGATATTTTGCATCAAACTCGGAATGACAGCCTCAATATTTTCTTTGAATATTTTGTCGTACTGACTGACTTGTTTACCCATGAGTCAAAATTACCCGAAATCGACAAAACCGCACTGGGGCGATTAGCCTGTCGAACGAAGCTCAGAAATGGAGACCCCAAGGCCTGATTTTCGGGGCAGTTGGCTTGTCGACAGCAACCCAGCCAACTCCCGAATAGTTTACCTTGTCGGGTCGTTTATGTTATCGCCCGAAAGCTACCCCGCAAGCATTTTATGGACTCGCACCCAACCGTTGCTTACTTATGATGCAATCTTAATGAATGCCTTGACGCTTTGCAATAACCCTCGCCAGAAAATACCTGAAACAGAACTCATCGGACAGGGTGCAAGACAAATGTTTACTCAGGCCCCTCGTTAGGCGTAGTGCACACTACGCCTAACAAGCGAAATTTACATCATAATGAACAATCTCCAGGAAATCATCAATCCATTGAAAATAATAACCAGCCAGCTGATTGCCTGGTAATAAGGATCATTTCGGAATGGATATGACAGGATGATTGAAAGAATGCTACATAGCAAGAAGCCAATATGTAAAGCGGACGGATTTTGTAAAAAAGCCGGATAAACACGCAGGTATGTTGCACGTTGCTCATTTAACGTGTGTGATTTCAACGTTGTAGTATAGAATAAATACCCACTATCCAGGTACGACACTACGCACAAGAGGCAAGCTGCTACTACGTTCCTCATCGTTTTTGTCAAAAGTTAACAGTGATTAAAGAAAGAAACAACATATATTTAGCCATATGTCAGGGCAGATTCTTAGGCTACAAACTATGCTTAACGCCCACGGAAGAAGCATACACAAAACCATTAGACGGACACCTGCCTGAATAAGCACAACCGGTGCAATTTGCCGCGAGACAGGAGGGTGCGGGAAAGTTTGGCTGAAAGATAAAATCAAATTTGACATCCGGTTAATACCATTTACCCGGGATCGCTTATACGGCTCCTTACCTTCCATGGAAACAAATCTGAATACCCTGTCACGACGCGACTTTCTGCGTCAGTCTTCTCTGGCAACCGCCGGTCTGGTGGCGGCATCTCCTCTGACAACCCTGGCCGCGCCGATGGCCAAACGTAAAGTGGCTATGGTCGGTACCGGCCACCGCGGCACGAGTATGTGGGGTACGCCGGTCGTCAGGGAGTTTGCGGATATCATTGAGTTTGTCGGCCTGTGCGACAAAAACATCGGCCGCGCCGAAACGGCCAAAAAAATGCTGGGCGTGTCCTGTGCGACCTATACCGACTTTGAGAAAATGATGCAGGAAACCAAACCGGACCTGCTCATCGTAACCACCGTAGACGCGACCCACGACGAATTTATCATCAAGGGTATGGAAATGGGGGCCGACATCATCACCGAAAAGCCCATGACCACCGACGAAACCAAGTGCCGGGCGATTCTGGATGCGGAAAAGCGGACGGGCAAAAAAGTGACCGTAACCTTCAACTACCGCTACTCGCCGCACCGCCAGAAAATCTACGAACTGCTGCGCGAAGGGGCCATCGGCAAGATTACGTCGGTCGATTTTCACTGGTATCTGGATACCCGCCACGGGGCCGACTATTTCCGGCGCTGGCACCGGCTGCGCGAAAACAGCGGATCGCTGTGGGTACACAAGGCGAGTCACCACTTCGATCTGCTGAACTGGTGGCTGGAGTCGGAACCGGAGTCGGTCTATGCGCAGGGTGCACTGGAAAACTACGGCAAAAACGGGCCGTTCCGCAGCACAAACTGCCGCGCCTGCCCGCACAAATCAGACTGTAACTACTACTGGGATATTACCAAAGATAAGCGGTTGACAGCGCTGTATGTCGATAACGAAAAATACGACGGCTACCACCGCGACGGCTGTGTCTTTAAGGAAGATATCAATATTTTCGACAAAATGGCGGCCACGATTCATTATGCCAACGGGGTGAATGTCAGCTACTCACTGACAACGTACTCGCCGTATGAGGGCTACCGGATTGCATTCAACGGCACAAAAGGCCGTTTAGAGGCGTGGATTAAAGAGTCGGGCAAAATGACCATTGAGCCGTATGACGAGCTGATGCTGTCGAAAAACTTTGGCGAGGTCGAGTACATTAAAGTACCGCAGGCCGAAGGCCACGGTGGTGGCGATGCCCGGCTGCGGGACAAAATCTTCCGGAATCCCGGGGCGAAAGACACCTTCCGGCAGGCCGCCGGCAGCCGCGACGGAGCCATGGCGATTCTGGTCGGCATCGGTGCCCGCAAAAGCATCCAGACCGGTCAACCCGTCCGGATCGAAGACCTGACGGGACTGAAACCGCTGGCTGTCAAATCGTAACGTGGGGGATAACGGAAATTGTATGGCGCCAACCGTAGAGACGCAACATCTTGCGTCTCCTTTATTCAGGTTCAGAACGTTATTTAGGCAGGTAGAGACGCAATATCTTGCGTCTCGTTTGTTCAGGTTCAGAACGTTATTTAGGCAGGTAGAAACGCAACATCTTGCGTCTCCTTTATTCAGGTTCAGAACGTTATTGGGGTGGTTTGAGACGCAATATATTGCGTCTCTACTGGTAATGTGGCTGGTCGTGTCCGGTAACGCGGCATGGGCATCGTCCGCCATTGATCTGAAAGGGCAGTGGCGGTTCCGGACCGATGCGGCGGATAAGGGTGTGGCTGACCGGTGGTTTGCCGGTAAACTGCCCGAAACCATTAAACTGCCGGGCTCTATGGCCGAAAACGGCAAGGGCAGCGACATTACGCTCCAAACCAAGTGGACGGGCAGCATCTACGACAGTTCGTGGTACTTCAACCCGCGCATGGCGAAGTACCGGCAGCCGGGAAACCTGAAATTCCCGTTCTGGCTGACGCCGGTGAAGGAATATGTCGGCGCTGCCTGGTACCAGAAAGACGTGACTATTCCCGCCAACTGGGCAAATCAGCACATTGAACTGTTTCTGGAACGACCGCATACGGAAACCCGCGTCTGGATCGACGATGCCGAAATCGGGATGCAGAATAGTCTGGTGGCTCCCCATGTGTTTGACCTCACCGGTAAGCTACCGCCCGGTAAACACACGCTGACCATCCGGATCGATAACCGGATCAAGGACATTAATGTCGGCAAGGACTCGCACAGCCTGACCGACCATACGCAGGGCAACTGGAACGGCATTGTGGGCCGTATGGAATTACAGGCCATGCCGCCTGTCCGGGTAGACGATGTGCAGGTGTATCCTGATCTGATGCAAAAACTTGCGCGGGTGAAGGTGACAATCAATAGCCTGACCCCCAATGCGGCCGGTACCCTCCGGATAGCAGCGTCGGCGTTCAACACGGCGAAAAAGCATGTCGTCCCGCCGGTTTTGCAGTCGTTTACGCTGAATGGTACCTCCGCAATCCTGGACATTGTCTATCCGATGGGCGACGGCCTGCTGACATGGGACGAGTTTGATCCGGCGCTTTACCAGCTACAGGTTAGTGTCCGGTCGGGTCAGCAGGAGCACCGGCGGGCAGTACAGTTCGGGATGCGGGAAGTCGGCATTCAGGGGACGCGGTTTACCGTCAACGGCCGGCCGGTTTACCTGCGCGGGACGGTCGAAAACTGTGATTTTCCGCTGACGGGCTATGCCGCCATGGATGTACCGGCCTGGGAGCGTATTTTCCGGATTGCCAGACAATACGGCTTGAACCACATGCGCTTCCACTCGTACTGTCCGCCCGAAGCAGCCTTTATCGCTGCCGATAAGGTCGGGTTTTACCTGCAACCCGAAGGGCCGAGCTGGTGCAACCACGGCACGTCGCTGGGCGATGGCAAACCCGTTGACAAGTACCTCTACGACGAAACCGACCGCATGGCCCGATCGTATGGCAACTATGCCTCGTACTGTCTGCTGGCCTATGGCAACGAACCCGCGGGCCGCAACCAGGCGAAGTGGCTGGGGGCTTTCTGTACCTACTGGATGGCCAAAGACCCGCGCCGGAAATACACCGGGGCGTCGGTCGGGATGAGCTGGCCGCTGGTGCCCGAAAACGAATTTATGGTTAAGTCGGGGCCCCGCAACCTGCCCTACGACAAACTACCGGAGAGTACCGGCGATTACCGCTCAAAGCTCGAAGGCTTTACGGTGCCCTACCTGACGCACGAAATGGGGCAGTGGTGCGCAACGCCGAATTTCAAGGAAATCAAAAAATACACCGGCGTGTACCGCGCCCGCAACATGGAGCTGTTTCAGGAAGACCTGACCGACCGGGGCATGGGCGACCAGGGCGATCAGTTTCTGATGGCTTCCGGTAAGTTGCAGGTACTGTGCTACAAGCAGGAAATTGAGTGGTCGCTCCGGACGCCCGGCGGCGCGGGGTTTCAGTTGCTGTCGCTGAATGACTACTCGGGGCAGGGAACGGCGCTGGTCGGTTTGCTGGACGCGTTCTGGGACGAAAAAGGCTATGTCAACGCGAAGGCGTTCAGGAAGTTTTGTAGCGAAACGGTGCCGCTGGCACGACTGCCGAAGTTCGTATACCGGTCGGATGAGACGATGGAGGCAGCGGTAGAACTGGCCCATTTCGGGAGGTCTCCGCTGACCAATGCACGGCTTATTTGGACACTGACCGGTCCGGCCGGAAAGGTGGTGGCACGCGGGGCCTTTGCGCCACAGTCGTTTTCCATCGGCACGAATCAGCCGGTCGGGACGGTCAGTGTACCGCTGGCTGCTATACAGCAGGCCACAAAGCTCACCCTGGAAGTGTCCATGCCGGGCACGGCGGTTGCCAACAGCTGGGAGGTGTGGGTCTATCCGGCAACCCTGCCGGCCTTAGCCGAAGATGATATTTATGTGACGACAACCCTGGACGAAAAAGCGGAGACTGTTCTGAAAAACGGGGGGAAGGTGTTCCTGCAGGCGGCCGGGAAAATTGAAAAAGGCAAGGAGGTGGTGCAGCACTTTCTGCCGGTATTCTGGAATACATCGTGGTTTAAGATGCGGCCGCCGCACACGCTCGGCTTCGTGGTGAATCCCGCACATCCGGCATTTGGGCAGTTCCCGACCGACCCGCACAGTAACCTGCAATGGTGGGAGATTGTACATAAGGCACAGGTGATGAACCTCGAAGATTTTCCGGCCTCGTTCCGGCCGATTGTACAGCCCATCGATACCTGGTTTCTGAACCGGCGGCTGGGCATGATTCTGGAAACAAAGGTAGGGGCGGGGAAACTGATGTTGTGCAGTGCCGACCTGCTGAGCGACCCCGACCACCGGATCGTTGCCCGTCAGTTGTTCCGGAGCCTGCGGGCGTATATGCAGACCGCCGCTTTTGCCCCGGAAACATCGGTAGATTTAACAACAATCCGCGCTTTGTTCAACAGCCCGTCCCGCGATACCTTCAAGGCATTTACGGCCGATAGTCCTGATGAACTGAAGAAAAGCCGGATGTAAAATAAACTGAAAAAACACATGAAAACACTGAAAATGTTGCTGGCGATTGCGCTGATCGCCGTTGTTTGTACTGCTAATGCCGCCACAAAGGGCGATGACAAAAAAGATGTTGAACAGGCCGTTGAAAAACTGCGGCAAGGCATGCTGAACGGCGACCGCGCCACGCTGGAATCGGTAGCGGCCGAGGAACTGAGCTATGGCCACTCCAACGGCCGCGTCGAAGACAAAAAGGAATTTGTGGAGGCGTTTGTCAGCGGTACATCCGATTTCAAAACCATCGAACTGACCGATCAGACCGTTACGGTGTCGGGTAATACGGCCTGGGTACGGCACAAGCTATACGGCGAAACTAACGACAAAGGCGTACCGGGAACTGCTAAAATCTCGATTCTGACAGTGTGGGTAAAGCAGAAAGGTACCTGGAAGCTCTTCGCCCGGCAAGCCGTTAAAATTCAGTAATGGTTTACCACATAGCCATATAATACAAATAGGGTAAAAACTTATGGTTTCCATGTGGCTATGTGGTAAAGTAATAATTTGTTAATCAGGAAGTTTAGTGTATGATTCTTCTTTGGCTTTCGTTCTGGCTGACGCTCTTCAGTGCACCGGATCCGGCGTGGGTAAAGCAGGTGGGTGCCCGTCAGCAACCAACCCGCAAAACCGTTTTCCTGACCAACCAATACGGTGCCGTAGCCGATGGTAAAACGCTGGCCACCAACGCCATTCAACAGGCAATTGATGCCTGTGCGGCCAAAGGCGGCGGCGTGGTTTCCTTTCAGCCCGGGCAATACCTGACCGGTTCGCTGTTTCTGAAGAAAGGCGTTACGCTGCGGATTGACAAAGGGGTTGAACTGCTCGGCAGCCAGTCACTGACCGATTATCCCGAAATCGACACACGGATTGCGGGCATTGAAATGAAGTGGCCCGCCGCCCTGATCAACGTACTCGGGCAGACCAACGTGGCCGTAGTGGGCGAGGGGACCGTTAACGCACAGGGCAAACCGTTCTGGGACAGCTATTGGGCCATGCGGAAAGAATACGAGCCGAAAGGCCTGCGCTGGATCGTTGATTATGACGCCAAACGCCCGCGTACGCTGCTGGTGGCCAATTCGTCGGATGTGACGCTGAAAGACATTACCCTGCAACAGGCCGGTTTCTGGACCGTTCATATCCTGTATTCCGACCACGTAACGGCCGACGGTCTGGTGATTCAGAACAATATCGGCGGTCACGGCCCGAGCACCGACGGCATTGACATTGACTCATCGAGCTATGTACTGGTGCAGAACTGCGACATCGACTGTAACGACGATGATTTCTGCCTGAAAGCAGGCCGCGATTGGGACGGGCTGCGTGTAAACCGGCCAACCGAATACGTACTTATCCGAGACTGCATTGCCCGTGCGGGCGGGGGGCTGATTACCTTTGGCAGTGAAACGTCGGGGAGCATCCGGCACGTAATTGCCCGGAATCTGAAGGCTAAAGGAACCGGCGTCGGTATCCGGCTCAAATCGGCCATGACGCGGGGCGGCACCGTGGAGGACGTTTCGATGGAAGACATTACGATGGACGGGGTCGGTACCGCCATTGAGGTAACCATGAACTGGAACCCGAGCTACAGCTATTCGACCTTGCCGGCGGGGTATACCGAAGCCAGCTTACCGCCCCATTGGAAAGCCATGCTGCAAAAAGTCGAACCGGCCGAACGGGGTATACCGCACTTTCGCGACATCCGGATTGCCAACCTTACGGTATTAGATGCTAAGCGGGGGATCCGGGCCGAGGGCTCAGGACAGTCGTTGCTGGAAAACTTCCGGTTAGATAACGTGTCTATCAACGCTGCACAGGCGGGCAGTATCGAGTTTGGTAAAGACTGGATTGTCAATAAAGTCAGCATTTCCGGTAAAGACAGCAAACCGCTGGAGGTGAAAAAAAGCACCGGAGTTACGTTTTAAATTGGCTTTCCGGTAAGTTACGGCTAATTTCCGGCCCTAATCGAAACGGCATGGAACTAACGGCGTACCTCAACGAACTGGTCTCTCTCTCTCCCGAACTGGAACACGAACTGGATCAGGCGGTTGCCTGTGACGTTTTTCCGAAGCGGCACAAACTCCTGCTGCCCGACAATACCTCGCAGAAGGTTTATTTTATCGAACAGGGCCTCGCCCGTACCTACTATATCAAGCCCGACGGCAAAGATGTAACCCATCATTTTATTCTGGAAAACTCCTTTTTTATGGCCATCGAAAATATTTTCTATGGCCGGACGTCTCCCTATGGCTTCGAACTGCTGGAAAAATCAGTGGTCCGGTCGATACCCTATGCCGATCTGGAAAAGCTGATTGACCAGCACGATAAGCTGGAAAAAATAATGCGGACACTACTGATCCAGACCCTGAAAACCTTTTCCGACCGGTTGTATGCCCTCCAGTTTCAGTCGGCGCAGGACCGGTATAATACGTTGCTGGCGCAGTATCCGTCCATTCTCCAGCGCGCTCCGTTAGGCCATATTGCGTCGTATCTGGGCATTACCCAGCAGACTCTCAGCGTGATACGCGCGCAACGTTAACCGATTCGCTTCGTTCGGCCAAAATCAGGGCCTTACAATAAATTTTAGCTTACTTTCAGGTTATATACTGATTTTTTAATCCAGATGAAAAGAAATCAGGGCCGCTGATTAGTCTTTTGTATGACTAATTGGATAGGCTATGAAAACGATTCATCCGGCAAAAACAGTCCATTATCTATATATCACCGACGAGTCAGGGATCGGTGATGTGTTTCCGGCTATCAAACAAAATCTGGTCGGGTATCCCTCAACCCACGTATCCCTGATCTATGCATCCGGGACATCAGCGCACGTCTTTGCACCCGAGCTGCATATTCTGTCCCGTCACTTCCCGACTCAATTCATTCCCGCGCTGGTATATGATCCGGAAAACCGGTTCGATCATCAGGCAACCATCGAAACCATGCTGAACGCCAACACCCGCGACCAGCTGAAGATCAGCGTGGCCGGGATGCCGGAATTCGTGTCGGTCGTCCGGGATCAGCTTCTGTTTTTAGGAATTAAGAAAGAAACCATACATCTCCATTTTTTAAGATAGATGAAAAGAAAGCAGTGCTTCATCTGTCAATTTTGCATCATCATTCTTCGACGTATTAATCGCTATGAAAAGCCAGAAACTCTATATCGCGCTGATCGCTACGGCACTGGTAAGTGGCTGTCAGACAAAGGAAAAAACAACAGAGGTAAAGGAAACGGCTATTCCGGTCGTTACGGAGCAGGTCAGCCGCAAGCAGGTCAACCGCACTACCTCCATCAGCGGCAACATTGAAGGCAGCCGCACCGTCCGGCTGGGCTTTATGGTTGCCGGTAAATTGAACTTTATCGCGGCCGACGAAGGGCAGGTTGTCCGCAAAGGTCAGCTCTTAGCCAGCCTCGACCCGACCAACTACGGCATCGCTAAGGAAATGACCGATGTGCAGGTGGCACAGGTCAGCGATGAATTCAGCCGCCTCAAACTGATGCACGACCGCAACAGCCTCAGCGACGCCGACTTTGCGAAGGTCAACTTTGGGCTGCAACAGGCAAAAGTGCAGCAGAAACTACAGGCCAGAAACCTCTCAGATACAAAATTATATGCACCCATCAGCGGGGTAATGCTGAAAAAGCTGGCCGAAACGGGCGAAATCACCGGTGTGGGTACGCCGCTCTTTGTCGTTTCAGACATCAGCAAGGTCAACGTAAACGCCTATATCCCGGAAAGCGAGTTGCATAGTATCAAAATCGGCCAGCCGGCCACCGTTCTGGTGTCGTCGCTGAGCCAGACCTTTACCGGCCGGGTAAAAGAAGTCGGTTCGGTGGCCGACGTTACCTCACGGGCCTTTACGGTCAAAATCGAACTGCCGAACCCGAAAGGACTGATCCGGCCGGGGATGATCGCCGAAATCACGCTGAAATCCAGTCAGCCGGTTGAACGCCTGTTGCTGCCCGCTGAGGCCATTCTACACGATACCGACAGCCAGAGCTATGTATTTGTGGTCGATAAAGGGCAGAAAAAAGCCTTCCGCCGTAATGTGAGTGTGGGCCAGCTGGTCGATAACAAAATTGAAGTGACCGCCGGTTTGTCACCGCAGGAAATCGTGGTTACGGGTGGTCAGCAAAAGCTCACCGATGGTTCTTCTGTCAGCCTTTCTAACTAATCAACGTCATGAATTTCGTTCAAGCTTCTTTAAAATATAAACAGGTCACGCTGTCGGTGCTTCTGCTGGTGTTTGCGCTGGGCGTTTACTCGCTGCTGACGATGCCACGGCGCGAAGACCCTAAAATTACCGTGCGTCAGGGTCTGGTACTAGCCTTTTATCCGGGAGCAAACTCCGCGCAGGTAGAAGATCAGGTGACCAAAAAGCTGGAGCAATACCTGTTTCAGTTTGAAGAGGTCCGGAAAGATAAAACCTATTCGACCACCCGCGACGGCATGGTGGTGGTAAATGTCGAACTGGGGGAAAATGTAAAGAATCCGGATGTATTCTGGAGCAAACTGCGCCATCAACTGCTGGTGGTAAAAAGCCTGGAACTGCCGCAGGGCGTGCGGGGGCCAATCGTAAACTCCGATTTCGGCGATACCGAAGCCCTGGTGATCGGCATTGAAAGCGACCAGGCCAGTTTCGCGCAGCTGAAACAATACGCCCAAAAGCTGGAAGACAACCTGCGGACCATTCCGGCCGTGTCGAAAATCAAACGGGTCGGCGATCAGCAGGAGCAGATTACGGTTTCGTCAAACTCCGAAAAGCTGGCGCAGTATGGCGTTGATATGCAGCAGGTTGTGAAGGTGCTGCAATCTCAGAATACCATCGGAGCCACGGGCTCAATTGATACGAAGTCGCGGAAAGCCCCGCTTTATACCAGCGGCTATTTTACCAGAGAAAATGAAATTGCCAATCAGATTGTCGGTGCCTCAAAATCAGGGGCTATTGTCCGGTTGGGCGACATTGCTACCATCCGGCGCGAATATGTGGAGCCGACCAGCCGGATAACCGTCAACGGCCACAAGGCCCTGATCCTGACGGTGCAGATGCACGAAGGCAACAACATTGTGAATTTCGGAAAAGCCGTTGATCAGAAAATTGCCGAAACCACAAAGCTGTTCCCTGCCGATGTGACCCTGACCACGATTGTGAATCAGCCGCAGGTCGTGGGCCACAACGTGTCGCACTTTATCGACGAGTTTTTCCTGGCCATTATCTCAGTCGTGATTGTGGTGGTACTCTTACTGCCGTTCCGCATTGCGTCGGTAGCGGCCATGGCCATTCCGATGACGGTGGCGGTGACGTTTGCGCTCATGCACGCCTTTGGCATCGAGCTGCACCAGGTATCCCTGGCGGCCCTGATTGTGGTATTGGGTATGGTGGTCGATGATGCGATTGTGATTGCCGATAACTATGTCGAACTACTGGACGAGGGCGTTGAGCGCTGGACAGCGGCATGGCGCAGTGCGAGCGATCTGGTGGTGCCGGTGCTGGCGGCTACCGTTACAATCATTGCGTCGTTTATGCCGATGATTCTGCTGACCGGTTCGGTCGGCGAGTTTATCAATGCCCTGCCGTGGACGGTTGCCATTGCGCTGGCCTCATCATTTATCGTCGCGATGGTCCTGACACCGCTGCTGTGTTACGTCTTCATTAAGAAAGGCTTACACGATCCGGATGCGGTGAATGAGCCCAAGAAAACGTCGTTGCTCGACCGGATGCAGAACGGTTACAACGCCTCCCTGGACTGGGCAATCCGTCACCCGAAACTGACCATCGGCCTGAGCCTGATTACCATCGTCTTTGCCGGACTGCTGTACACCGGCGGGGTGCGTCAGAAGTTTTTCCCGGCAGCCGAACGCAACCAGTTTGTCGTTGAACTCTGGATGCCGACCAGCACCAGTCTCGACAGGACCGAAGCGGCCATTAAAAAGGTCGAAAAGCTGATTCAGAAAGACGACCGCGTGACGTCCTTTGCCACGTTTGCCGGTACGAGTGCCCCGCGTTTTTACTACAACTTTTCGCCGGAAGTGCCGGTCAGCAATTACGCCCAGATTCTGGTGAACACCACCGATGAGCACACGACCGAGGCACTGGCCGACGAGTTACAGGATAAGGTAGAAGCCATCATTCCGGAAGGCCGGCCCCAGATTAAACTGCTGCAACAGGGTCAGCCACTGAAAGCGCCGGTAGAGGTCCGGATTATCGGGGATGATATTAACCGGTTGAAAACCATTGGTCAGCAGGTAGAAGGGATCGTGAAGAACGCGCACGGCAATGCTCTCGTCCGCAATGATTTTCAGGAAGACTATTACGGCATCAGCATTCAGCTGAAAGACGAAGCCAGCCGCCTCGGGTTTACCACGTCGGGTATTTCGCAGATGATTTACACCGGCTTTAGCGGGGCACCCATCACGACCCTGTACGAAGGCAACAACGCCATTGACGTGGTGTTCCGCCTCGATAAGCAGAACCGCGAAACCACCGACGATCTGGGCAATACCTACCTGTCGTCGCCGGTTACGAACGGTCGGGTACCGCTGCGGCAGATTGCGGATCTGGTGCCGCGCTGGCAAACCGGCCGCATCATGCACCGCAACGGCGTCCGCACGCTGACAGTGCAGAGCGAGACCGGTAGGGGTGTGCTGCCGGCCGAACTCCTGAAGGAAATCCGGCCCGCTATCGACCAGATTCAGCTGCCGGCCGGTTACCGGATTGAGTACGGCGGCGAGTTTGCCAACAAGCAGGAAACGTTCAGTCAGATGATTACGGTACTGGTAATCAGTCTGGTCCTGATTTTCTTTATCCTGCTGTTCCAGTTCCGGAACCTCAAGGAAGCGGCCATTGTGATGCTGACCATTCCGCTGAGTTTGTTCGGGGCCTTGTTCGGGCTCTACATCACCGGCAACAACTTTGGCTTTACCGCCTTTGTGGGTCTAATCAGTCTGTCGGGCATTGTGGTCCGGAACGCGATCATTCTCGTGGATCACACCAACGAACTGATGCACCACGGCATGGACATCCGGACGGCAGCCATTGAGTCGGGTAAGCGCCGGTTGCGGCCTATTTTCCTGACCGCGTCGGCGGCGGCCATCGGGGTGTTGCCGATGATTCTGTCAGGGTCGCCGATGTGGAGTCCGCTGGCGAGCGTTATTGCCGTCGGGGTGCTCTGGTCGATGGTCATGGCCCTGCTGACGGTGCCGGTGCTGTACATCGCCTGGGTTAAGCCGTCCGATAAAAAAGAGATCCTTGCCGCCCAAAAACAACCTGTTCACCATGTATAACACGTCGAAACTATATATCAGCCTCGGCATCATGGGGATGTTGACGGCCAATCCGGCCACCGCCCAGCAGGCGGGACATCAGCCGGAGCAGATCAGCTTACAGAAAGCGATTGATCTGGCGCTGCAAAATAACCGTGGTCTGGCGATCCGTAAATTGCAGGTCGCCGAAAAACAGGCGAAACTGAAAGAGGACGAGGTTAAAAAATACCCGTCGGTAACGGTCAACTCCACCTATCAGTACAATGCCAATACCGGTTCGCTGGTGATTGATCAGGGATCGTTCGGGGTGTTGCCGCTGAATGCGACCACACAGGTGCCTTTGCCCAACGAAACAAAAACGTTTAATCTCGGGCAGCACCATACCATCAACGCGGGGATCATGGCCTATCAGCCGATTACCCAACTGGGCAAGGTAAAAACCGGATTGGCCATCGACCAGACCGACATTCAGGTCTCGGAGCAGGAGCGGCGCAAAGCGGCCCTGCAAATCCGGCAGGCGGTGGAGCGGCTGTATTATGGCTTGCTGATCAATCAGCAGCAACAGACAGAAGCTGCGTCTAAACTCGATGTGGCAAAGCTGAAACTGTACGATGTAGAAAGCGCGTTGGGGTCGGGCAAAACCATCAACGTCAGCAAGGCCGGTTTGCAGGCCAACATTGCCGACGAGGAGCAGAACCTGCTGAAGCTGGCGATTCAGCGCGAAGACTACGAAACGGATTTGAAACGGCTGACCGGCATCAAAGCCGATTCGCTGGTGCTGGCCGGTGTCGAGTTAACGCAGATTGCCGTGCCGTCACTGGACTCAGTGGCCTTGTCGGCCCTGCGTAATAACGTCGATATTCAGCTGGCAACGCTGGGACAGCAGAAAGCGCAGCTGGGGATTAAAGCCGCACAGCAGAGCTACCGGCCCGATGTGGGCGTGCTGGCAGGGTATACCTACCAGCAGGGCAATCTGATTTTTCCGGTTAACAACCCGTATGTGGGCGTAAACCTGAAATGGAACCTGCAGGACCTCGTGGCTAACAAACAGGTGATGACCCAGCGCAACCTGATCCGGCAGCAGGCACAGGAAAACCTGCTGAATACGCAGGAGCAGGTGAGCAGCGATCTGGAGAAGGCCTACCGGAAAATAAGCCAGGCCAGGGCGCTGATCGACGTGGCGCAGAAAGCCGCCCGATACCGCGCTGAAGAACTGAAAGTACAGCAGGACCGGCAGGCCGCCGGTCTGAATCTGAAATCGGACTTGCTGACGGCTCAGTCGAATCTGGCCAAAGCGCAGGTTGACCTTCTGGCCGCGCAACTGAACTACCAGCTGGCGGTTCTGGATGTAAACCTGCTGACGGGAACCCTGTAGAGACGCAACATCTTGCGTCTCATGGCTGATCATTGTGTTGTAGTACAGGTTCGGGCGGTGTTTGTTGTAGAGACGCAATATCTTGCGTCTCATGGCTGATCATTGTGTTATCGTATAGGTTTCGGGCGGTGTTGGTTGTAGAGACGCAAGATATTGCGTCTCTACCGCGACCATTGTGTTATAATATAGTTTCGGGCGGTGTTGGTTGTAGAGACGCAATATCTTGCGTCTCTACCGGGACCATTGTGTTATAATATAGTTTCGGGTAATGTTGGGTGCTGGAGACGCAATATCTTGCGTCTCTACGTGTTGTGGCCAGCGTCCGGGCAACTGCCCATAAGTATGTAAACCAACGGTTCGGCTTTATTGATACGAATCAATGCGCCGTTTGCGGGCGCCAAAACCCTTACTTACTTCATGGACCAGTTCAATCTTAATCGTCGTCAGTTTATTCAGGGGACGACCGCTTCACTGGCGCTCACTGCCATGGGCGCACAGGCAATGGACGTTACAAAGCCGATGAAAACCTACCGCGTAGCCCTGATCGGAACCGGCTGGTATGGCAAAAGCGATTTGTTTCGCCTGATTCAGGTGGCCGATGTCGACGTTGTCGCGCTTTGTGATGTGGATAAAAATATGCTGGAAGCAGCCGGGAAACTGGTGAGTCAGCGACAGAAATCCGGAAAAGTCCCGAAACTGTACGGCGATTACAAGAAACTGCTGGCCGAAAATCAGCTGGATATTGTCCTCATCGGCTCGCCTGACCATTGGCATGCGCTCATGGCGATTGATGCGGTGAAGGCGGGGGCCCACGTATACGTGCAGAAGCCGATCAGCGTCGACGTGATGGAAGGGGAGGCCATGGTAGCCGCCGCCCGTAAATACAACAAGGTGGTACAGGTCGGGACACAGCGGAAAAGCACCCCGCACCTGATCGACGCTAAAAAGAATATCGTTGATGCGGGTCTGCTCGGTAAAGTCTCGCACGTCGAGATGTGCTGCTATTTCCACATGCGCAACAACGGTAATCCGCCGGTGGTGGCCGTACCCGATTTTCTGGACTACAACATGTGGACGGGTCCGGCCCCGTTGCGGCCCTACGACGGCTTGCCGCACATCCGCTGGTGGCGGACATTCAAGGAGTATGGCAATGGCATAATGGGCGATATGTGTATCCACATGTTCGACACCGTGCGCTGGATGCTGAAACTGGGCTGGCCGCAGAAAATCAGCTCGACGGGTGGTATCTATGTTCAGAAAGACGGTAAATCAAACATCGAAGATACGCAGTCGGCCATTTTTGAATATCCGGAGCTGAACTGTGTGTGGCAGCACCGGACCTGGGGAACCCCTAGTAATCCGGACTATCCGTGGTCGTTTACGCTCTATGGCGAAAAAGGGACGCTTTGGGCCAGTACGATGAGCTACGACTTTATCCCGCAGGGCAAAGGCGATAAGATTCACAAGGATGTCGTCTACGAAAAAGAGAAATATCCGGAAGACCTGACCGAAGAACGCATTGAGCTGAATGCCGCTCCGGCCACCCGCCTGCACATGCTCAACTTCCTCGAAGCGATTGAAAAGAACGGCCGCCCCGTGGCTGATATCGAAGAAGGGCACATTTCGACGGCAAGCTGTCTGATTGCAAACCTGTCGATGCAGCTTGGCCGGCCGCTGGTCTATGACCCGCAGAAGCGCGAAATCGTCGGCGATAAAGAAGCGACCAAACTCCTGCAGCGCCCGTACCGCGCGCCATGGGTGCACCCTGACCCGAAGAAGGTATAATTTTTTTTAAACCACAAAGGCGGGAAGTCGGAAGGTGCACGAAGAAAATTTCTTTAAAACTTTGTGCCCCTTCCCGGCTTCGCGCCTTCGTGGCAACTGAAAAAAATAACCACAAAGGCGGGAAGTCGGAAGGTGCACGAAGAAAATTTCTTTAAAACTTTGTGCTACTTCTCGACTTGGGGCCTTCGTGGCAACTTTAAAAACGAAATGACAAACCGAATCCTTTTCCTGCTGCTGTGGCTGGTAACCACCTCACTATATGCACAGCGCACCTTCACGAATCCGATTAAAAACTCAGGCCCGGACCCCTGGGTCGTGCAGAAAGACGGCTGGTATTACTACATGAACACCACCGGCCGCAACCTGACGCTCTGGAAAACCAAAAACATGGCCGACCTGGCAACCGCCGAACACAAGGTCATTTATACCCCGCCGCCCAAAGAACAGTATTCCCGTGAATTGTGGGCACCCGAAATTCACTTTATCCGCGGGAAATGGTATGTCTATTTCGCCGCCGACAGCGGCCGGAACGTGAACCACCGGATGTGGGTGGTCGAAAACGATTCGCCGGACCCGATGCAGGGAACCTGGGTACTGAAAGGTAAACTCACCGACCCTGGCGATCACTGGGCCATTGACTTGACCGTTAAGGAGTTTAAAGGCAAGCTGTACGCCGCCTGGTCGGGTTGGGAAGGACCGATAAACGGCCGTCAGGATATTTACATCGCCGAACTCGAAAACCCGTGGACGATGAAAGGTGACCGTGTCCGGCTGTCGAAGCCGGACCTGCCGTGGGAAATGCACGGCGATGTGCCGCAGGAATGGCAGAAAAACGGCGAAGTACCGAAGGTATTCGTCAACGAAGGCCCCGAGTTTCTGGAACACGACGGCAAGCTGTTCCTCATTTATTCGGCTAATGCCTGCTGGCTGGACTACTGCCTGGGCATGCTTCAATACACTGGCAAAGGCAGTCTGACTGACCCGAAAAACTGGAAAAAATCGCAGACGCCTGTGTTTGTGCAGGCGCCTGAAAACAATGTCTGGGCACCGGGCCACGGGGGCTTCTTTACCTCGGCCGACGGCAAACAGAGCTGGATGATTTACCACGCCAATCCGTCGGCTACCGATGGCTGCGGCAACAAACGGGCCCCGCACATGCAGCCGTTTACGTGGAATGCCGATGGTACGCCGAACTTCGGCAAACCTCTCGCCAAAGTACCGATGGCCGCCCCGACAGAATAAAGGAGCTTTTGACAGGATTACAGGATGAACGGGATAGTCTATATCCTGTTCATCCTGTAATCCTGTCGACGTTTAAAATCAATAGTTTACCCTGTAAAACCTTAATACTTCAGCCGCGCTATTTTGCCGTCCATGGTCGTAACCAGCAGTTCGCGTTTGCCCAGCGGCCAGATACGGTTCACCATCGCATTTGACAGCTTGTGGACCCACGCCACCTGCTTAGCCGGCTTATCAATCGCATACACAGCCCCGTCGTCGGTCGGTACGTAGAGGAAATTATCCCGCTCGGCTACCGGCGACGGACTGATTTCGTAGCCATACCGGCAATTGACAAACCAGCTGCCTTTGCCATCCACCGACGCGGTCGGAATGGCCCAGACCGAATCCTGCATGCACTTCACATAAATCAGCGCTTTGTCGGCCGATACGCCGATGGACTCAAACCCCTTGTGCTCGCTGGTTTTCCAGATTTCTTTACCCGTTTGTGCGTCGATGGCCGTCACGGTGCGGTCGGGTGTCTGAATAAACAGCCGGTTGTTGACCAGCACCGGCACACAGGCCGCCGGTGAAAAATTCCGGAGCTTGTTGTTGGTCCAGGTCCAGACCAGGTCACCGGTTGCCTTGTTGAGCGCATACAGACTGGAGCCCCACGAACCGATATAGACGTTGTGTTTGTCGGCCACCGGCACCGACTCGATAAACCCGTTGATGCCGCCAAACGCCCAGACCGGCGATCCGTCGTTGAGCGACAGCGCACGGAATTTCCCCTCCGAACTACCGATAAACACCCGCTTGCCGTCGATCAAGGGGGAGGCAACGATGGGTTTGCCGGTTTCCTGTTTCCAGATCAGGGCGCCGGATTTGCGGTTGAGGCAGTAGATAACCCCGTCGGTCGAGGCCACGACAACGCGGTTGCCGTCGATAGCGGGCGTGGCGTAGACCTTGCCGCCGGTCGCGAATTTCCAGACCGTATCGCCGGTTTTGGCCGACAGCGCCACGATGTAGCCCTGCGTGTTCGGGTAAATGCAAAGCCCTTTGGCCTCCGTAATACCGGCCCCGACATCACTGCTATCCTGTTTCTCCCAGACCGCTTTAACGTTGCTATACGTGGTGTTGGCCTGAAAATCAGGGCGGGGATAGGTTTTGGTTTCACTCGCAAACCGGTGATCACGCAAGGGAATCGTCCGCCAGACCGGTTTGGTTTCGCCGCCCGGCGTACGTTCCGCAAACGTCATGATATCGTTCTGAATCGTCACCAGGTTATAACCGCCGACAGCGTCTTTGGCGCGGAGATTCGACCGGCCCATCGTACCCGGAATACCTTCGTAGTCCATGGCGCGGTTGGCATGGCCGTGGCCGCACATCGCTGCCTGAATATTCGTCTTTTTCAGCTCGTCGATCATCAGGTACCAGTTGGCCAGCGCATCATCGAGCGGGTAATGGTTCATGAAAATAACCGGCTGGTTGGTTCCCTTCAACTGCGCCACCTCCGACCGGAGCCAGAGCACGTCCTCACGGGCCACCAGTCCCGGCGACATCCGCATGTTAGGGCCGCTGCCACAGCCAATGAAGCGGTATTTGCCGAAAGTAAACGAAAACCGTTCGGCCCCGAAGAACTTCCGGAAGCTGTTGCAGCCGTTTTCCGACCATTTGGTGTCGTGATTACCTGGAAAAATATACCACTTCTTGTTAAGGCCATCAATGATCTGTTTCGCCTGCCGGAACTCTTCGTCGGAACCATAGTCGGTCACATCGCCGGTAAAAACCACAAAATCAATGTCGGTCATGCTGTTGAGGTCAGTTACGGTGCGTTGCAGGTCTTCGGCGGCAGTAACCGGTGCGCCCACGTGCGTATCCGTCACGAAGGCAAACCGTATGGGCCGTTCGGCTGGTGTTTGCGCAACGGACAGGCTGACGGACAGGCAGAAAGATAGAAAAAGGAAAAGGAGTGCTTTGGTATGCATAACGTTTAATAAAGTAATTCACATGAGGCGGCTGATAAACGGTTTGTCACGTATAGGCCTGATGTGGTTGCAAGTTAAGAAAATGCTGACCCGAATCCTTTTCTCTACGCTCATTCTGGTGGCTGTCTGTACGGCGGCTGCTACTGCTCAGCAACGTCAACCGCCGGTGGGCCGGCCGCCGGTACGGGTTATTTTCGACACAGACATGGGCCCGGACTACGACGATGTGGGAGCCATCGCCCTGCTGCATGCGCTGGCCGACAGCGGGCAGGCACAGATTCTGGCGACCGTCGCCAGCACCACCTACCCGCGGGTGGCAGCGGTGCTGGATGTGTTCAATACCTACTTCAAGCGTCCGCGTATACCCATCGGCGTACCCAAAGGCGCGGCAGTAAACGAAGGGGATTTTCAGCATTGGTCCGACACGCTGGTGGTTCGCTACCCGCACCGTATCACGCGAAATGATCAGGCGGCCGATGCCGTAACCGTTTACCGACAGGTACTGGCCCGGCAACCCGACCACAGTGTCACGATTGTCACCGTTGGCTTTCTGACCAATCTGGCCAACCTGCTGGCCTCGCCCGGCGACCGGTACTCACCGCTGACCGGTCGGGAGCTGGTTGCGCGGAAAGTGGCCCGGCTGGTGAGTATGGCGGGCTGGTTTCCCAACGGCCGCGAGTTCAACGTCCATAAAGATGCCGGCGCCTCTCAGCAGGTGTTCGGGCAGTGGCCGACGGAGGTCA
Organism: Arsenicibacter rosenii; assembly: GCF_001870735.1. GTDB lineage: Bacteria > Bacteroidota > Bacteroidia > Cytophagales > Spirosomataceae > Arsenicibacter > Arsenicibacter rosenii. The sequence goes on from NZ_MORL01000007.1 coordinate 108,835, forward strand.
TCCTGAGCGGGTTTGATATCGGGAAGGAAATTAAAACGGGCCTGCCGCTGGTGCAGAATCCGGCTATCCGGAACAGCCCGGTTAAGGATGTGTTTGCCATTTGCCTGCCCAAAGCGGAAGGCGACCGTAATGGCCGCATGAGCTGGGATCAGACCGCCGTGCTGGTCGCCATTAAGGGCACCACGGGTTACTACACCCTGAAACCGGGACGGATGCGGGTGGCCGCCGACGGATCAAATACCTGGGATGAGCAGGGGAAGGGCCATTTTTACCTTGTTCCTGCCATGCCGGTGCCACAGGTAACGGCGCTTATTGACCGGCTTATGCAGCATCAGCCGGCCGGAAAATAAGAAACTGAACGAAGCTACAGGCCAGTGGTTTACGGGTAAATGCTGCCGGCTGGCGGCACAACACCAACCCCTTTTCCCTGTACCATTATGAACCGTATCTCAATTTGGGCACATCGCCATGCGCTGCCGGCAATCGGCCTGATTATTCTGTTTGAAACCCTGAATGCACTGCTCGGCGTGACCATCGGGGCCGGTGTCTGGACCGCAGAACAACCGGCAGCGGGGCTGTCGCCGTGGGTATTGCACGGACTGGTAGCGCTGCTGGTCGGGGTTGCCGCCGGTATGCAGGACTACGGGAAAATTGTCGGGCAGCTATCGCGCCGGATGAAGCATGCCGGTCTGTTTGGCGCCTTTACGCTGAATTTATGCGTTTTCATGGCCTGCGGGGCGATTTGGGCAGAACGTTCGCAGACCCTGCATCCGTCGGGCGGGCTGGGCAGTTACAGCCGTATCGAGACCATCAGTGATTCGGGGCGGGCGGTTCGTACTACGGAAAACGATTATGTCCGCGAAAAAGCGTTGCGGCAGGAAAAGAAGGCCAACGTATTCCGGACCCTGCTCCGCCGCGATGACCCGCCAGCCGGCAAGGACCTGACCGGTACCCGGATTGGCTACATCTTTTTGTTTTTACTGGGCCTGACGCTGGCCTATTTCTCGGTGCCGCTGGCCTGCGGGCTGCTCTGTGCCGAAAAGGCCTTTCTGGCTGCACTGGTGTTTTTGCTGGGAACGGGTGTGCTCTCGGGCGGTATTTATTTCCTGATCCGCGCGCTGAAACCTGACCTGACGCTCTACCGCGACATGGCCCGCGACGAACGCAAACGCGAAGGCCGCCGCTATCTCCGGACCTGGCTGGCTACCCTTGGCGGCGTGGTATTGCTGGGGCTGCTGGCGTCGGTATTGTAAAGAAGGATTACGATAGTTTTACGGATGCCGGGAATAAGGATTTATCGTTTGCTGTCCTGTTTTCCGTTGTCATCACAGTATCCTTTGTTGTCTGTTTTCATATTCTGAACACCCCATTGATACATACTGTCAATTACAGGTAATAAGGTTTTACCATAGTCAGTTATGCTATATTCTACTCTTGGTGGAATTTCGGGAAAAATTATCCTGTCAATAATGCCGTCCGCTTCCAGTTCTCTTAACTGGTTTGTTAACGTCTGCTTACTTATTTCGGTTATGTTTTTCAGCAACATACTGTAACGGTTTCTGTCTGTCCGTATCATGTGAATGATGCTTGGTTTCCATTTTCCCCCAATAATATTCATACAATATACGACAGGGCAATTCCCGGGTGTAAACTCTTTTGTCTTTCTGATTACGGTACTTTCCATTAGTCTATTATTTTAGCCTATGCCCGGATTATTGGCAATACAGGTTATTTAGGCAAAGGTAGTAAGTTTGTACGATCAAACGATTTTAATAGAAAACGTAAATGAAAGCGATACAATACAATGACTTTGGCTCATCCGATGTGCTGGTACTTAATGAAATACCGCAACCAGAACTCAAAACAGCCGATGATGTTTTGATACAGGTAAAGGCGGCAAGCGTAAACCCGCTGGACATTAAAATCCGGATGGGGTATATGCAACAAATGCGACCGGTTCAGTTGCCGTTTGTCCCGGGGTTAGATGCTGCGGGCATTGTGGTAGCCGTTGGCGATAATGTTAAAAATTTTACAGTCGGAGATGAAGTGATGGCAGTAACCATGGCGAATGCTTATGCAGAGTTTGTGGTTGCTAATCAGAACTTTGTGTCTCACAAGCCCAGTAATATTACCTTTGAAGAAGCCACTTCTCTGGCCGTAAACATTGGTACCGCAGAAAGTATTTTGTTTACCGAAGGGAAATTAGAGGAAGGACAAAAAGTGCTGATTCAAGGGGCTGCCGGTTCGGTAGGAGCCACGATGGTACAGCTGGCAAAAAACAAAGGACTTTATGTATATGCCACCGCATCGGGCAGGGGCGTAGATATAGTAAAGGAGCTGGGGGCTGATGAGGTTTTTGATTATAAAACAACTGATATCTCAAAGCAAGGCATTGCCGTAGATTTGGTCGCAGATTGTGCTGGCGGACCTTCACAAGCCAGCTTATTTGACGTACTAAAACAAGGTGGAAAGTTATTGAGCATCGCAGCAATGCCTTCGCCGGAATTAGCCCGGCAATATCAGGTTGACGCCCGGTTTGTTTCGTCAAACCTCACGTCTAAAAGTTTAGAAAACGGATTGCAATTGGTAAAAGAGGGCAAAATTAAAGCGTTTGTCTCAAAAATAGTTCCGTTGGCAGAAGCGGCACAAGCCCAGGATTTTGTTTCGGCAGGTGGCGTAAATGGGAAGGTAGTTTTAGCCGTTAGTTAATTTGTTTTTTCAAGGGAGTAGTCACTTTTTATACGTAATCAGATGAGAAATATTCCGGCATAAATTTCTCATCTGATTACGTTCGGACAGACCCGACCTCCATCCGGCACCGCTACTGGTTTGTCAGGGAGAGCCGTGCCGGATGGAGGTCTGAATTGCTGGTGTGCCTTTCAGTGTTTGGCCAACACGTTCAGCTCATCGGTTCAGATATACTTCGTATAGTTTATTATTGGCAAATGTGGGGTTGAATTCACTGCTTTGCGGGGCCGTAGCAACGATGCCCCCATACACCCATCCCAGCAATATGCGTCCCGAACCCAGTTTATCGTAGTCGATAATCCCCTTCGTACCGGGATAAATCGGTGTATTGGTCGCCGGGATGAACACAGCATCAGACCCGATATAGCCGGGTAAAGTTGGGGTTTGCTGAGGAATTTCATAGGTTGTAAAGTCAGCGTTTCGGACAATAGTTGTGGCCCAATTGCTGAATGGCATGAAATTCAGCAGGTTACTTTCTTCAAGTTTGCCTTTTTTGTCATAGTAATAAAAGGTAATACCTCCCAGCAAGGATGTCATCATCTGGCGGGTGCGTGACGAATAGAGCCCGATGTGCGCACAGTCGTACAGGTTAAAGGACTGTTTATACGTTGTATCAATACCAAAATAAGGGCTGCCGGCAGGTGTCTGGAACATATAGATCGGGTTAAGATACGCGCCTGACTGCTGCGTGAATACCCCACCGTATACGGTCAGACCGGTAGTATTATCAGGCATCACAGTTTCAACTACATTCAGGTCGCGCCGATGAAACTGATCCGACAGAAAAGCACCGCTCCATGGAGCGTTATACGCCTGGTAATTCTGAATAGACAGGCTACTGCCGGTGTTGCCGATCTGAAACCTGCGGACTTGCTGCGAGTAAATACCCGTAACGCCTCCTCTGTACTGAGTATTATAATTATGCCCCATAACGAGGTAAAACCAGTTTCCCAGCTTGTGGAGCGAGCCGCCCGTAATGCGCATCCGTTCATCGGTGACAGCTAGAATACTGGCCGCTAATGCGCCCGGGTTGTTGCTTTGAATGGCATTGATTGCGTTGGGCACATTAATGGCCGTGAGGGTCGGGAAGGTCTGATAGCAGGCGGCCGAATCGTTGCCACAGCTGGAGCCGTAGCCACCGATACAATACAACACGTTACCATCCTGCTCATACTCCATGTTGGAGCTGGATAACTGACCTTTGACCGCAGCCGGGACGGGCAAACTCCAGACCTTCTGATTAGCTACATCCAGCACAAACATATTGGTATTGCTGTATTTGGTCGGGAAGGTGCTTTCATTATCAGACGTGCCGTGAAAACCATTTGTCCGGCCACCTATCAGGAGCAGATAGCCTTGAAACTGACCCATCGCATACGATTGCAGGGTAGGCGCTCCGGTCCAGCTTATCGCAGACATCTGGATCGAAAAGGGGGCTGACGCAGGCACATTGGTCGCTTTCTGACTGAAAATACGGCCTGTATTCTGGTTAGCGGCTGTCGTAGCCGACAGCACGCTGGTGGTTGCGGGCCTGCGCTTTGTTTTGGCGTTCTGCGCAAAAGCCTGATTCGCTACGGTCAGTACGACCGCCAGCAGGATGCTTAAACAGGATTTCATGATGCTTGATCGGATTGAGTGGTTAAACAACTGGTGAAGGAGCGTTGGTATTCCCGAAAAACTTCAGGCACCAGGCCGTCAGCAGGGTTCGCCGGGAGGCAGAGAGGTCGCGCGTACGTGGCATGGCTTCCGACAGGGCCCAGTAGTCAAGGCTGATGCGTTGCATAAGCCGGCCGGCCATTTCGGCATCGTTCCAATACGTCGGGTCATTGAGCGGAATACGCATACTCATGGCCGGGTACAGCAGGTAATAGTTTCTCAGTACTTCGTTGTAAATGACATCAAACGTCAGGAGCTCATTACCAACCGGTTGCGGGTCCTCCGGATTGACATAGTACTGACTATAGTCGACGTTATTGGGTAGTATCCGGATATTGATAATCGGAAATGTCAGCAGACTGAATTGCCCGTAGGAAAGTGGCGGCAGTGAGTAGGTGGCCGGTACGGCCGTTATCAGGCGGTTCCCGGGACTATCGACGGGGAGCGAAATGGGTTGGCCGGATGTGTACGGCAGCATCAGCGGTTGCCGGTTGCCGGGTTGCTGATTCGGCGTTGTATCATAGTACCACAGCGCCAGCGGTGTGTTGGTGTCGATGGCTCCTTTGCGGAAAACCGTAAACGAAATTTCTGTCGTATCGGCCCCATAGTCCCTGAACTGGCTGGTTGTGGCTACGGTGGTATCCTGCTCGGCATACACCCCCGATTGGTCGGATACGACGTAGTATATCGATTCGTACAGCAACGTTCCGTAGGTTGGGCTGCTTATTGCCAGCGTTCCATCCTGTATGGCTGTCAGCAGGCCGGCGTCGAAAGGGAAGTCGAACAGCCAGCCTGTCTTGTCGTTATCCATATCCGTGTACGGAATAGACGCAATTGTGGTTGTATTGCCCTGATACACAATATCAAGGCATAAGGTGCCGAAATCGTATTTAGGGTTGGTACTGGTCTCCATGGGGTCATACGAACCTGCATACTTTTCGGGTAGACTGGCCGACAGATCAATGGAGACGACGTAGTTTACCGGGTCGATGGTGGCAATAGCCGGTGCCAGGGCAACGGCGGGCCCATTGGCCCGGCAGCCGGCCGGAACCGGTATCGTATTGGTGCCCGGGATCAGGTAACGCCCCGTCGGCGCCGACTTCATTTCCCCCTCAAACCAGGGAGCTATCGTTCCCTGAAGCTGAACGTAGGTAGGATTCAGCCCCTTTTTCGCATACAGGGCTTCAATCTGATCGAACCACGTGTCGCCCGGATAGTTAAACGTATTGATTCCCTGCATAGACCGGAACATAACCATCCGGCAGACAACCCCTGCCAATGGTTGCCCTGACGGTGACCGGTTTGGCATACCATCGAGAATAGGTTGCCCCTGCAGCTCGCTGAGCGGAATAACACACTGGAAAGATGCCGCCGCTCCATTGGGTCCCGTCAGATTCACGTTTCGCTGAAAATTAATCCAGCGTGTGATCGCCTTACTGGGTTTGCCCGAAAAAAGAAAGCTGTTTCCCGACTGCAGTGAGAGGAAATCGGCGAAGATTTGCGAGTTACTGGGGTCTTCCGGGTTGATGTCGATGAGCATTCCGGTGCTGCGCCCTGTTTGGTCCGGGCGGTTGTTAAACGAAAGCGTAGCGGTTTGCAGCTCGCTGAGCAGGTAGTCCGGAATGATCTTGTCCGGATCCGTTACCCCCTGCACCGCAACGCCCATCATCGTCAGGCCCATATCGCCATAAAAGTTCCATTCAGCAGGAATGAGGTATGTAGGAGCATCGGCTGTGGCTGTACTGCCCTCGCTACGGGCCATTTGCAGCGCGGTTGTCTTTGCCGGCGGATCGCTGAAGGTTCCCTTGGTCTGTACCCAGGTAATCCATTCGTCGTCGGTCATGCCATACATAAGGGGCTGAACGTTAACGGAGTCGGCCAGGCGGACAGGCTGCCCTGCATATTGACTTCCGGGGGGGAATACGTCATTGGAATAGTCGTCATTATTGGCCGTGCCGACATTGACAGCCATCAACCCTTTGATGTTGATGCGCGGGAAATTAAAAATACTCATATGGATAAAGGTTTAAGAATAAGAAAAGGAATATAAAGGCAGGGTAATAGAAAGGCGGGGTATCGCTTATAGATGTGATAAAGGGGAGGTCAGTCTTGCCAACGTTGCCCCCACTTCCAGCACAAACCAGATACGATCATGACGAGTATAAAAGCCAGAAGCGCTTGCTGGAAGTTAGTGGCAAACGCGCCGGCCAGGGCAAACAGTAAGCAGGCAGGAAGGTGTCCCAGCAGCGAGTAGATGACCATTCCGGAGAAGGAGACACCACTAATGCCGGCCCACAAGCTGATTGTTTCGGAAAGGAGCGGGATGGGTCTGGAAATTACAATCGCAATAACCCCGTATTGCCGGCAAAACGCCTGCACACGTAACTGCGTTTCGGGGCTAAGACGCCTGTTGATGTACTGTCGGCTGCTTCGGCCCAGATAGAAACCAAGAATAGACGAGGCCATGACACCAGTTAAGGAAACCAGCATTCCCGAAAACCAGCCGAAAAGCATTCCGTTACCCAGCAGCAATAAACTTGATGGAATCGGTAAAACCACATCCAGACTCAGCAAGCCTATGCTTATACCCATAGCCTGCAGTGGATCGAGTAGATGCAACTGGCGTATAGGACCATCATAATCGATCCCAACGTTACTTAACAGGAGAAATGAAACCAGAAAAATCAGGAAGGTTATCCCTAGTGCAGATAGTAGTTTTTTCATGTTTACATTAAATGGTGAAACTAATGAAGTAATACACTACTAATTATAAAAGATTCTTATATGTATTTTTTCAATGATTATATAAAATTAGAGATAAAAAAATATACTATTTATGTATAGTCGTAAATAATTTTTATAAGTAAATATATAAATGGTTTAGTTTTACTAAGTACCTGTTTGGCGATGACCCACCGGCCTGGCCGACAAGGACCTGACCGGACCTGCGGACTGCCGGGTGCCGAAAAGGTGTTTCCGGCCGCGCCGGGTAGCGTGGTATTGCCGGGGCTGCCGGCGTCGGTATTGTAAGGGGAAGAGATTTATGGGTATTCTCCCGGTGCTGACAGGCGGGGTGCCGGGGACATGTGTAATTGCGTGTGTGGAACTAAGGAGTTAGTAGCTCCTGATCGTTTTCAGATAATTAGCCGGTCTCCGACCGGCTAACGTACGGGCGTAGGTTAACCTACGCCCGTGCGGCTGTGGTAAAGGTAGCAGTAAGGGCCACACGCTTTACTCAGCAACCACCTTTGCGGGGGGCGCGTTTGTAAAGTAGTTTGCCGTCCCGCGCTACATAGTCGCCCGCTACGATTGGATAGGCATACTTGGGTGCGTACGAGACAGCATGGCTTTTGATACGGATTTTGTCATTAACCTTCAGGCTATGCAGTTGCCTGAATTCGCCGGATTGCTCCGGCCCGAAACTAAGAATATACTCCTCACCGTCAATCCGGACCATCACGCCGAAACCTAACCGTGAACCCGGCGGAAGCGAAAGTGACGAGACAACTGCCTCCATGTTGCTCGAATCACGGATCGGGTTTCTTAGTTTAGCCGCACCGGCAAGCACCTTTTTCCCTGCGGGAGACGCTTTCCAGTTTACGAACGTTATCCCTTCAGGTGTAGCCTCCCATTTTTCCCGTGCCGTTTTCCGCTCAGCAGCAGTGAGCGGTTTTGCGGTTGCTTTTTCAGACGGTTCATTGCTGAATCCGTGATTAGCCAGTACCAGTCCGCTTACCAGAACCGGCACTACGATCAGTGCATAGATACCCTTTTTCATATTTTTTGTAGTTTTAAACAACGTAACGCAATCGTCTGACAGATCAAATCCGGTGAAGATATGGTAACGTTTGTGCAACAAACATACACGGGTGGTGTGCAAACGGAGGCCCCCGGATTGTAAATAATCGTGTAAACTTTGTAAATAATTTCCTGACACTATGCTTGTTAACAGAAATATATTGCCAGTCAGCCGAAAGCGCCTTGCAGGTCTGGTCTTACTCACGTTTGTTTCTGTACTCTGCGTGGCGTTCAGCATGACCGGCACGGATGACGTTGACGTTGACAAACGGGAAATTTTACTGCGCCGGATCGGACATGAACTACTGCTTCAGTCCGGCGACAGCACATCACGGGTGCTTCCGGTAAAAAAGATCGCCGGCAATGAATACCAGATCAGTTTTGAGAAGGCCTTTACGTTTCGGCCCGACTTCCTGGTAAAGACGACCCGCCATTGGCTGGCCAAAGATCCACTGGCAGGGGAGTATGTGGTTAAGGTACTGCATGGGGGCGATGCCGGGGTAGCGTATGGATTCGCTGTGTCCGGTAATAAAAAAGATGATATTATCTCTTGTCTGGGCAGAAAGCAGCCCAAAGCGTTTTACCGGATAAACATCAGGTTTCGGTCTGCGGAAAGTAATATCGCCGGGAACGCGTATCTGCCGGGTATCCTGGCGTTAGTGGCCGTTATGGGATATCTTTTGCTGAGGCCTGCCAAACCGCAACGTGTTGCGCCCGAAAAGCAGCCGGCTATCCCGGAGGAACATCGTGCCGGATTGCGGCATCTGTCTGCCGATGTGTTTACGTTGGGAACGATGACGTTCGACGCGGAGGCGCGTAAGCTTCTGCTCAATGAAACGGCCACCGAGCTGACCAAAACGGAAACCCGCGTGCTGCGCATGTTTGCGCTGACGCCAAACGAGGTGATCGAGCGAAGCCGGCTGCAGAAAGAGATATGGGAAGATGAAGGGGTTATCGTAGGCCGCAGTCTGGATATGTTTATCTCCAAACTCAGAAAAAAACTCGAACCGGACCCAACAATCAGTATTGCCGTTATACGCGGTAAAGGGTATCGGCTTGAGGTTGGTTCGTGAAGAGGGGAGTCTCCGTTGAGTGTAGATTGACCTACGTCCGTGCGTTAACCGGTCTCCAACCGGCTTTGAATCAATTCCGCCATTGATCACATATAGTGCCCGGCGGCCGGAGCCTTGACACATATCAGGAAGAATCTCCCGCCCGTAAGCTGTTCTTGACCTAAATCAGTCTACGGGCGGGCGCGGTTCGCCGCCGCGGGCATTGCCGAAGGTCATGGTAACACTTCTATCGGCTATTTTACAAACATGCAGAAGAATTTTGTACTATCCAATTGAATGGAAACCTACCTTGTTGCCTTCTGTATCTATAAACAGTGCAATAAATCCATTGTTTCCAATTGCAGTTTTCGGCAGAATTACTTTACCACCGGCACTTTCTACTCTGCCTAATGGAACTGAAAGATCATTTCCGCCATCTAAGTAAACAGTTGTGCCGGTCATTGAAGGAACAAAGTTTTCACCGCAACCAATTGCCCCGCCAAATCCCCCTTTTAGCGAGTCAGACGGTAAATAAGCATATTGCATATTTGGATTAGGATCGATATTAATTTGGGCATCTAATACTGTAGCATAAAATGCTTTTGCTCTGGCAAAATCTGTTGCCGGGATTTCAAACCAGTTTAGCGTATTTACCATGTTTATTAAAAGTTAATTGTTTATGTTTTTTCGTTGTAGTATTGAATGGACTAACGCCAAAAAAGATGCTCAATCTATCCTGACTTTGTTTTTTCGTTTACCTGTTTGCCGGTTGGTTGAATAGGTGCTCCGCCTGCAGGAATTCCTTGTTGATCAGGGACTTGCATCCGGTTCGTCCATGATTGAATGTATTCTATAGTTTCTTTTGATGCTAAGGTATTGGGTTTTTGAGTATCACCGCCTCAGAATAAAAAACATAAAATTGTCTATTTTGAATTGATTTTAATTTTTAATTATTTTTGTACTTCAAATTTGCAGGGTTAAGCTAAATAAAACAACCAGGATGTTAAAAATGTGTTAGTATGAAAAATAATACTATTGTTGAAAACCAAGAATATAAGTCTGGAGAAAAAATGATTTTTGATGAAAATTCTTGTCCGGTAACGGCAACAATGCAAGTTTTAGGGGGAAAATGGAAAGCAATTTTAATTAATGCCATCTATCATACCTCGCCTGCAAGATTTGGAGAATTGAAACGAAGTGTTAAAGGGATTACTCAATCAATGCTCACTTCACAACTTCGCGAACTGGAACATGATGGTATAATTTGCCGGAAAATTTATGCTGAAATTCCACCCAGGGTTGAATACACTCTAACCGAGTTTGGACTTACGCTGTCGCCAATAATGCTATCAATGGCTAAGTGGGGAGAAGAATACAGAATAAAGAAGCAATAGGTAGTTTGGTATAAGGAGCTATCGAGGGCCGCAAAAAGGCGGGTATGGCACTAATGGCACCTGCTTTTTCTTCAGGACCAGGATAAAATTCAGTTGCACCAAAACCACTGAACGGTCGTTAGAGGGCTGATTTCAGCCCATTTTCATCGCTGACACCTGGCGAGCCACCAAACTCCTGTATCAATACAATACTTGATGAATAGCAAGAACCTCCTGGTAGTCTATCATTTCGCCAGCTTTTCAAGCAGTTTCCGGTCTTCTGTCAAAATTGTGTTTAGGTTGAGTGAAAGACGCATTTTATCAGCAGTTTTTTTTCTACCTGGCGAAGGTATTGCAATAGGTCTTCCGGAACATCGTCGGGCAGCTTATCTACAATCTGCACGATTTCCTGTTTAAGTTCCATACACTAAAGTCATTTGGCATTCATATTAGCAATTTCTGACCAAATCGGAAAATGTTCAGCATCAGAAAAGCTACATCCTGTTGCCATGAACAGAAAATGGTGCGAGGGTAGTTCACAGGGACCTGGGTTTCCTGCTTTGGGCGTTGTTCGATCTACGCCCGTGCGGGCATTCTCTTTAGCCTAAATGTGTGTTGCTGTCCACGCTAATAACTGAGCACCTGGTAAAAAGAATACTTGCGCCAGCATTGTCCCGAACAGTCGGGCTATGGTCATATACACAATATATTTCCTGAACGTTGCCCCAATGTTACATCATCTGTCATGGCTGATAAATGAGGGTCTATAAAGGCAAACATCAGAATTGTCGCAAAACCATTAATAAAAGCCGACAAGTTACTCGCTGTTGTTCGGTAGTCAGGATTCAGATAGGAAGCATAAACAGCAGATAAAACACCAATTGTCAGGATCGCAACGGCAAAAATGTTTAAAATGAAGATTCGCCAGGGAAATTCGCTGTCGATTTTTAGTTGTGCAATATTGTCTTTGTGCGGAATGGTCAAATTGTCCTTAAAGTACAGAATACCTGTTTTTGAAAAGCCATGCAGTATGAGCTTTCCCATTGATTTATGAACGCTGAAATTAACTACCGCTTTCGACAAAACCCGTTGAAATGTCGGAATGAGAAAGGCTCCGATAAGTGTAGCAATGGTACAGGAAAGAATGATAAGCCGAAACGTCTCAAGGTTGTCGTATACACCGATTTTAATGTCATTCTCAACGGTTTTTGCCAGAAGCGGTGCCTGGAAACCGTTTGCTGTCCTCGACACAAGAACAAGAATAGTAAACAAGGCAAAGGAAATAGCAATCCGTCCTGTCCGGATATCGACTATTCTAACCGAATAGGATAGTGTCGTAATCAGGTTGATTACAAATGTCAGCAGTACTACGATTACGATTTGTGTCGTCATTGTTGGTGTCTGTTTGCGTTGTTGCTAACGGTTTGGAGCGGGGCGTTCGGACGGGGGATTTGACTAGAGAGCCCCATTTTTCATACTTTCTAAATATTGGAGAGATGTTCTCTAATCGGTAAGTTGGATTGGCATGAATTATTAAATGGGTGGGAGCTGTCTACAGCCGCCCTTCCAAATATTCTTCACTCCTCTCAGACGAGCGAGAACTGGGCATTGCTGGTAACGTTTTTTGGTTTGGCGATGTGGCGGATTTTTAGCACAAATGTTCATTAGAATTCTGTCAGCCGCCATATCGCCAAACCGATGTTATGCGGTTGCCAAATTTCCTTGTCGTCTATTTGGTTAGTAAAGTCAGGAATTTATCGTTCCATTCCGAATTACAATTTTGGTCATACTTTTCGTCTTCAATTTAGTCTCAACTGTCCAAGAATTTGTTTTTACAATAAACGCTTCTAAAGATTGATATTTTGAATAGTAGTAATTATGATGTGCTTTGTCAGGTGATTCTATTAAGTCTTCAATAATGCTACACAACTGTTTATTTATCTCAAACCATCTGTAAATAGTTACGAAGTCTAGATTGTCGAGTTGATTTGTAATTGTTAGATTAAGATTTGTATTCTTACTATTGAGTGCAACTGTCAATTGACCGTGAGCAATTTTATTTCTAATTATACTTGGGTCAACAATAAATTTCTGAATTATTCTTTTCAGTTCTAGAGCTTTATTTGGAATCTCTGAACCCTTAGCCTGTTTCGAAAATTTTCGAAAAGCAAGCTCAAGGCACTTTAACCATTTCTCTTGGATACTTTCTTGTCGAAGAATTTCGTCTACAAATGGCTGGTCAAAACCGTGAGGAGTTAAAATCATTTTCATAAAACTCGCTTCGGAATATGTCGAGTAAAGCAAAGCGTAAACTTTTGTCTGAACGGATGCAGTTAATCTTTTGCCTGTCTTTAAAGACCTATTAATTATTCTTCTAATTTCTGTCTCAGCCGATAGAAAATCGCGAACGTTAGTTACGTATGCTTGAAAAAATTTGTATGTGTCAGCGTGTGGCATAGTTTAAAAATTTTGACCAATTGTGCCGGCTAACGAAGTCCTGTTAGGAGTGCATTAGCCGGCAGGAATCGAACCTGCGACCTCTCGGCGTTACCGAGTGCTCTAACCTTGCTGAGCTACAACTCTGTTGCAAAGTTAAGAAAAAAACTTTCACAAAATGTTTTGACAATGATAAGATTTTTCAATTGTCGCACTGTTTCCATTGGTGACGCATAACGTTTTGGCGCTTGGCGCAGTGGCGGATTCGGAGCACTAAACTGTCAACACACTATAAATGTTGATGCGAGGTAGAATGTTCAATTAACCACGTCACCCGCCATTGAGCCAAACGCCTGTTGGTGGCTGGTGTTTTTATTGTTCTTAGCTTATCCAAGTGAATAATTGAGTCGCCTTGTTCTTAGGTAAAACCAAAAAAGTTTTTATGTCAAACAACTTTGCGTATGAATTAAATTTTGATTTGTATTGGGTGTTTATATTTGAAATGTATGTGCTATCAATGTCTGCCCAATTAATAATTGATAATAGCTTGATTGTAGTGTTATTTGAAATCGTAAAAGGCGAACATTGTTGAATTTTATTGCCGTTTACCTTACCGAGTAAAATTGACATAAACATACAAGTCGTGTCAACAGACTTTTTTAGAAGATTTTCTATTCTATAATTTGAAATTCCTGCTTTCATTTTTTGAATCTCGTCAGGTGTATAATTCGGGTCACTTTCTTCAGCAAGAGTATTATTCTCCCAATTTTTCAATTCAATGATATAGAGTGTATCGCTTGTTTGGTCATACCAACAAACATCCATTTCAGCGAAATTATTTTGAATAGCTTTATAGCCATCACAATCACATAACCTAAAGTAGTTGTTGTCGGGAAAATTTAATGTTATTGAACTTTCTGTAATCGGCATTTTAAAAACTATTTTAGGTCAATATTAATTTCTTCATCATACATTTTAAGCGCTTCATCAATAATTGAATTGGAAGGTAAAACTCCATCAATTAAGTCGTGAAAAGAGTTGCTTACAGGTTTTCCCATTTCTCTTTTTAAATTCCAACAGCAAACATTTAAATCGTCTCTTTTTGCACAATTAGCAAGCTGTTTTATAACAAAATAGCTATGTGAGGCTAGAAAAATTTGAACACCCGCCTTACTCATTGCAACTAGCATTTCAACCATTTGTCTTACTGCATCTGGGTGTAATGCAGTTTCAGGCTCGTCCATAAATAGAATTGTTCCTTTACCTAATTGACGATTCGTTATTAGAGTCGTCAGAATTCCTATTTTTTTAATCCCTTCTGCTGTCTGTTGCATTGCAAACTGTTGATTGCCTTTCTTAAAAACGAATGGTTGCTCTTTTTGCCCTGTTTGTTCTATTTTTCCTTCAAATAAGTCTTCAAGTGACTTGTTTACTTGGCTAAGTTCAGTTGCAACTCGCCCTTTTGTCGTTTCCAAGCTAAGAGCCTTGATTAAGTCTAAATATGTGTCATCAAATCCGACACCATAAAAATTCTCTCTAATATTTCTAATGTCAGTAAAAGCGGTTAAAACTTCCTTAGCTGGAACAAATAATGCATTTATTGAACTATTTATCAATGGTTCTACGTGTTCAGTGCAAGTAGTAATAGATTTCTCTGTCCTATCTCCAAATGAGAAGTAAATAGGCTGCTTATATTTTCCATTGTTTCCAACTATTGTAATATTTACATCAAGTTTTTCTTTACTACCCTTTTGAACTAAGTCGCCAAGTCCATTTTTACGTGGCATAAATGTGTCATGAAGTTTGTCTGAAAGTTCTTTCTTAAACACTACATCTGATTGTTTCGATTTAAGACTGTAAACTTCTAATGATTTAACAGTTGCATATAAAAGTTTGAGCAATCCTGTCTTACCTGTATCATTCTTTCCAATTATCACATTGATAGAAGGAATGTCTTTTAAGCTCAATTCCGAATGAGCCATAAAATTCTTTATTGTTATTGAGCTTATCATTTTCGTTTATTTCAGTTTTCAAATTTAGTTTATTTTACTACACATAGTCTTGTTACACTGTCTTTTTACACTTGCCACCAACGTTTTTGGGCTTTGCGTTCGGGCGGGCTTCGGAGCACAAAGTTTCAAACTATTACTAGAGTTTATTAGAAGCACAAAGCTTCAAGTTTGTACGTCAGCCCGCCTGACGCAAAACCCGTGTTGGCGGCTGGTTTTATTCTTTGAGTTTTAGTCGTTGCTTTAAATTCTGTGATGTTGTAATAGAATTCCAAATTGTAAACAATTTGCAGTGTATCTGTTTATTCGGATGTCTGAACAATAAAGCATATGAACGGAATTTGGGTTAGACATAGTTTGATTTGTAGGATAGGTAGTAAAATGTGTCCGTTGCATAGCAGCAGTATAAAAAGCTAATTCTCGCCTAAACCCCAATAATTCTCTTATAATACTTTTTTTAATGGAAGTATTTTTACATTCAACGGCTAACATTACATCTGTATGTTGAGGATAACCTGTTAGATTTGGTTGAAGTAAAGCAATGTCAAGTTCGTGATAGTCTCCGTTTGTTTTTCTAAGTGGTGCACCACGCATTTGATAGCTAATAGTTGCAAAGTATGTATCAGTAAACAACTCACCGAAAAGCACTCCTCCATTTCTTACTTCAAAATACGGATAAACTCGATTGATTTGTCCGCCCTTTTGACGAAGTGTTAAAATACTTCCACCGATAAGTGTGACTTGAAGCCCTTCTTGAGTTACTAAATTTTCAATTATAGTTGCGAGAACGTGGGCTTCATAAAGTTTGCCTTGTAAACTTCTTGTCGGCAAAAGATTTGTTATCCTTGCAGGAGAAACACCTGCATTCGCTTGAAGTATTGCTGTAATCTGTCCTTTTATTCTAGCTACGTCTGCTGCTGTCATAATTAATTTTCTTCTCGAATTTCTTGTAAAATTTCTCGGAATGTTGAAATAATTTTGTCATAGTTAGGTAATTCACTCAAGTCATAATAGACTTGTTCTCCAGAATTTAAAAGTTCAACATTAATTGTTTCAATTTTTTTTTCGCCTTTAGTAAACTCATTTAAGCGATTTATCAATTCTTGAAAATTTTTATTTGATAAATTTTCTAAAACTTCAATGCTTTGAGTTAGATAAAAATCTAAAAGATAACGAGGCTGTCTTTCGAAATTTTCTTCTTCATATTCTTCTTCAAGTCTTGTGTTAACTTCTGTCACGATGTCGCCAAAGCCATTGTTGTTTAGCTCCTTAATCAGAAAATTTCTAATCTCGTTTGCTTGTTCTGGTGTTATCATCGTTTAAATTTTAGATTGTCGCTTTATTTCTATTAGTGGAGTCTTTGTTACACTTGCCGCCAACGGTTTCGGGCTTTGCGATCGGGCGGGATTCGGAGCACAAAGTTTCAATTTATTACAAAAGGTTATTAAAGGCACAAAGCTCAAAGTTTGAACGTTACCCCGCCTAACGCAAAACCCGTGTTAGCGGTTCGTTTTTCTTTGTCTGTCAGTAAGATGTCTTTCCATAATGTGCGTGTCTATGGCAGTTTGGGCAAAGTGCAATTGCGTTTTCTACTGTGTCGTCTCCACCTTCTGCCAATGGTTTTTTATGGTGAACCTCCAAATAAGGTGAATTATCAAGGTCTCTTATAAACGGTGCTGATTTATTGCAACGTTCACAAATTCCTTTTGCCCTGTCCAAAACTTCTGCAATTACGTATTGATTTCTGTTAAAAATAGTTTGTTTTACAGTTGTCTTTGTAGGTTTTGGGTTTGATTTTGATAATATTTCTTGTCTTTTCTTACGTGATAGTTTTCTTGCTTGTTTAACTTTTTCTTCAAGTTTCTTTTCTATTTCGTAAGCCGTTTTTGAAGGTATATTTTGAAGTTCGTTTGAGTAAAAATCAGCAAGCGAAATTTTATTTTTTGCAATATGACCTCTATAAGAAGTCACCATTTTACTGTCATAAATCCTTCCTGTTGCAGTCTTAAAACTGTCCCAAATATCTTGTCTGTCAATAAGTGCTTTTAGGTTATTCAAGTTTTCTATTTCTAACCAGAATAATGGTTCCAAAAAGTTCTTTGTTGATTTAACTATTTTGCTATCTGAATTTGGAATGTCTTTAAATTGTCTGTCCAGAAGCAACCAAATTACACCTTCTCTTGTATAGGCTGCAAAGAAAATTCCACCTGTCAATAATGATATACTGTAATCATTTGTCCCAAATAATGCTCTGTCTGGAAATGTTGTGTTTTTAAAGGCTGTTTCAAAAAAGTCAACCAAGTCTGTTTGAAACGGTTTTATTTTCCGCTTCTTGTCAGTCCATTGTTGAATTTCATATTTCCAATTAAAATCAATCATTTCGTCTTTGTCGTATCGGTCGTTTTAAAATGAGCCACAACTCCCAAATAGGCGCAACTTACACCTATCTAAGACAAAAGTAAGAAATTGTCAAAGTTTTCCGAATCTTCAACTTATTTGCTACGCAAGCGGCTGATATAGAGGTGGATGAGGGTTATTTGGCTTTAGGTAGTTAGCTTGTACAATACAAAATGCGAGTAGCGTATTCTGTATTGTCAGCAAGTTTACTGCTTTACGAACAATTCAAAACATACATAACTTTTACACCCCGTTCAGCGGCTTTGGGAATTCTTCAAACTCTCTGTGTGGCGTAATGGTATAATACCCCCCCCCTCCAAAAATCCGGGCCTCCCCAATTGGAGAGGCCCGTGACCGTTACTGCAACCGGAACTCGACTCGGCCCAGAAAGGCCTTGTCTGTAAAGAGCTCGGCAGAATAAATGCCTGACTTCAGGCGTTCGCTCAACTCATAGGGGAAGGTTAGCCGCTTCCCCGCTTTCGAGACGTCAACCACCTGGCTCATGTGGACGGTGACGGGGTTCATAATCCCCGGTGCATCGACCGTCACTTGCCGGCTGTCCTCGGCTTTCAGCGGGCGCTGGGCCATATCTTTCAGGCTGACATAAATCGTCTGTTTGCCAGCCGATGCGTCTGCCAGTTCGTCGGGAAGGTCAACAATAACCGCAATTTTGCGCACGCGGCGGGCCTTTACCGTCAGCTTGTCGCGGCGGCGGATGACTTCGACGCGCAGGGAATTGGCCCGCAACACGGGTGCTTTCGGCTTTTCTTCGACCTTCTCGGGTTTGCTTTTCAGGATTTGATTTTCGACCAGCAACGCGTCGTTTTTCTCGCGGAGCTGCTGGTTTTCACTGGCGAGCCGCTGATTATCGTTTGTCAGGGTATTGAGCTGTCCGGCCAGCGCTGCCCGTAGTTTCCGTAGCTCGCTTACCTGCTTTTTCAGCGAACCCAGCGAGTTGTTTTCCTTTTTCAGCCGGGTCAGCACGCGGTCTTTTTCGGCCAGCGTATTGGTCAGACCGGCGAGGTTCTCGTTCAGCGATTTGTTTTCGTCACGCACCGTTTCCAGCTGACCGGAAATGGTCCGGACTTCCTGCTCCAGCGTCTTTTTGGTGGTCAGCAAGGAGTCGGCCTGCTTGGTCAGGGTGTTGTTGGCCGCTTTCAGTTCGGTGCCCTGGTTCCAGTGGTAAATGCCCCAGCCCAGGGAGCCAAGCAGGAGCAGCAGCAGGGCCAGCAGGGCATAGCGCTGGGAGCGCTTTTCGGGGGCCTGTTCTTCGTCTGTTTTTCGTTCAGTGTAATAATCCATAGTGGTAAGGGTAGGGTTGAAAGTGATACAAGAATATCAAGTTGTGAGTAGATCAAACATACTCAGCGGCTTAGAAATATATTAAAATTTGATTTTTGTGTAGGTAACACTGCCAGGCGATGTACATGAAACTGCATAACAGTTCAGCGTCTGTATTGGATTATGTTTACACAAATTTTTACTTAACCCATCTTCATCAGGCGATTGCCATGGTTACGACCCGAATCCGAAAAAAGGCTATTCTTTTCCTGCTGCTATCGGGGTTTGCGTTTGTGCGGCCCTTTTCGCAACCCCTCACGGCGCAGCCGCTGAACACGGCCAAACCGTGGACTTACTGGTGGTGGATGGGCAGTGCCGTCACCCGCGAGGGCATTACCTATCAGCTCGAACAGTTTGCCAAAGCTGGTCTGGGCGGCGTACACATCATTCCGATTTACGGGGTAAAAGGCTACGAAAATCAGTTTAAGCCGTTTCTCGGGCCGGAGTGGCTGGCTCATTTTCAGTTTACGGTGCAGGAAGCCAAACGCTTACGCCTCGGTGTCGACCTGACTACGGGGACCGGCTGGCCATTCGGCGGGCCCAACGTGACACCGGCAATGGGCGCGAAGCAGTGGAAACTGGTCGACGGCAAACTGACGAGCGTACCGACCCGGCAGCAGGTGAAACGACCGGCTCCCGGCGGGGCAGGGCTCGTGGTTGACCCGTTCGACAAACAGGCGGTGCGGCAGTACCTGACCCGCTTCGACTCAACCCTGATTCCGCTGGCCGAAAAGCCACGGGCGATGTATAACGACTCCTACGAAATTTACGGCGCCAACTGGACCGACCAGTTTCTGCCCGAATTCCGGAAGCGGCGCGGCTACGACCTCAACAGCCAGCAAGCCGCGTTTCTGGATACCACCATGGCCGAGGCCAGCGTGCGGGTACGGCAGGATTATTACCAGACCATTGCCGAGCTGTTGCTCGATCAGTTTACTACTACCTGGACCGGCTGGGCACGCCAGAACGGCTACCTGACCCGCAATCAGGCCCACGGCTCGCCGGGTAACCTGCTGGATCTGTATGCCCTGGCCGATATTCCGGAAACCGAATCGTTCGGCACCAGCAAATTTCCGATTCCCGGCCTCCGGGTCGATCCCGATTACGAACCCGACCGCTTCGGTAACCCCAGCGTGCTGGCCATGAAACTGGCGTCGTCGCCCGCGCACCTGCTGGGCAAACCGCTGGTCAGCTCCGAGACTACGACCTGGCTGGCCAACCATTTCAAGGTGTCGCTGTCGCAGATAAAACCGCAGATCGACGAGCTGTTTACGGCGGGGATCAACCATATTTTTTACCACGGCACCACCTATTCGCCGCCCGGTGAGGCGTGGCCGGGCTGGCTTTTCTACGCCTCGACCAACTATAGCCCGTCGACCCACTTCTGGAACGAATACCCGGCGCTGAACGCCTACGTGGAGCGTTCGCAGGCACGGTTGCAGGCGAGCCGCCCCGACAACGACCTGCTGGTGTATTTCCCGATGCAGGATATCTGGGCGCTGCCAGGCAAGTCGCAGGGCGGCATTCAGCAACTGGATGTACACCATGTGGAGCGGTGGCTGTCGCCGCAGCCGTTCGGCAAACTATGTGAGCAGCTCCGGCAGCAGGGCTTTACGTTCGATGCCGTTTCGGATGCGCAGCTGACGGGATTACGGGCGGTCAACGGCCGGATTTTGTCGAAAGGGAGCAGCTACCGGGTGATTGTGGTGCCCGACTGCCGGTATATGCCCGAAGGAACCATGCAGCAACTGGCGCGGCTGGCGGGGCAGGGGGCTACGATTGTCTTTGAGAAAAACCTGCCGCAGCAGGCACCGGGTTTCCGCGATGCGGCCCGCCGGAATGCTTTGGTCAAAACCATGGCGCAGGCTCTGGCCAAACGCCCGGGCGTTCGGGTAGCTGCCGATGTACCGGCCACGCTGACGGGACTAAAGGTGCTGCCGGAAGCGTTAGGGGCTAACGGCCTGTCGTTTATCCGGAAAAAAGCCGATGACGCAGCCCTGTATTTCGTCGCCAACCTAAACAACCGGTTTACCGAGGGTTGGGTGCCCATAAACCGGCCGGTGTCGCAGCGGTTTGATCCGCTCACCAACAAAACCGAAATGCTGATTACCCGCAAAACGCCGGACAGGAGCGACGAAGTCTGGCTGCGGCTGTTGCCGGGGCAGTCGTGTTTTCTGAGCAGTCTGGTGAGCACGGATGCGTGGGGCACTCCCGAAATTCTGCCGAAAGTGCAGAAAACGACCACCTTCCGCCCGCTGATACAGCTGAGCGGCCCATGGTCGCTGTCGTTCGGTGCGGGTCGGCCGGCGCTGTCGGGTACGCGCTCGCTGGCGCAGCTGACCTCCTGGCCTGCCCTCGGCGACTCGGCAGTCTATTTTTCCGGCAAGGCGATGTATACTACCACGTTTGACCTGCCCGCCGCCCCCCAAGCCAAAACGATCTATCGCCTGGACCTAGGCGATGTCCGCGAAACGGCCCGTGTCTGGATCAACGGCCACGACGCCGGTCTTGCCTGGTCGATTCCGTTTGAGCTGGAAATTCCGGCGGGCTGGCTGAAACAGACCGGCAACCAACTGAAGATTGAAGTAACCAACCTGTCGGCCAACTACATGCGCCTGCGCGACAAACAGCAACCGGCCTGGAAGAAGTTTTACGATATTAACATTGTCGACATCACCTACAAGCCGTTCGACGCGGCCCGCTGGGAGCCGATGCCGTCGGGACTGCTCGGGCCGGTGCGCGTGCTGGCCAATGAGTAAGTAAGAGGGGCTGTTTCAGACAGGATTGCAGGATTAACCACGAAAGCCTGCAATCTTGTCGGGCAAAACGAACAACCTATTTACCGGTAATTCGGTTATAGGCTTATCCCATTTGCTCAACGTATGAAAATTTTAGTGGTTGAAGACGAACCCAAAACCCTCAATGCCATCCGGCAGGGGCTGGAAGAGAGTCAGTTTGAGGTTGATATTGCCTACGACGGCCTGATTGCCCAGCGACTGGCCCTGAAAAATAACTATGCCCTGATTATCACCGATGTTATTCTGCCGGGTATAAACGGCTTTGAGCTGATTAAAGAACTGCGGAATAAAGGACTGACCACCCCCATTCTGCTGCTGACGGCGCTGGGTGAAACCGAAGATAAAGTCACCGGTTTTGATGCCGGGGCCGATCAATACCTCACCAAACCGTTTCAGTTTGCCGAGCTGCTGGCCCGGGTACGCTCCCTGACCAAACGCAGCACGCAGGTCACCATGACGGCCCAGACGCTGAGCTATGCGGGGCTGGAAATGAACCTCGACGCCAAAACCGTCACCCGCGATGGCCAGCACATCGATCTGACCGCCCGCGAGTTTGCGTTGCTGGAATACCTCATGCGTAATCAGGGGCGTGTACTGTCCAAAATCGACATTGCCGAACAGGTCTGGGATCTGAATTTCGATACCGGCACCAACGTTGTAGAAGTCTACATCAATTACCTGCGCAAAAAACTGGACCGTGACTTCCCCACCAAACTGATTCATACCCAGTTTGGTATGGGATATGTGTTAAAAGCAGACGAATGACGATCCGGACCCGGTTGACCCTGCGCTTTACGGGGCTGGTGACGGCCATCGTGGCGGTGTCGTTTGCCTGTATTTACTGGTTTACCGCGTATTTTATCACCTCCGATTTTAACCGGCGGCTTGAGAAAAAGACGAAACCCTACGGTACTGCACTGGTCATGTACGGCCACGACCACAAGGCGCTGAAAAAACTCAGTCTGCTCCATGCCGATCAGCTCCCCAGCCAGAAAATTACCATCTACGATGCGCAGAATACGCCTTTTTTTACCAGCAACGATGGCCTGCGTTTAGGCATACCGGTTCGGGAAATCAATAAAATCCGGCAGCAGGTCCGGCGGATGTTCCGGTGGCGGTACTTTTACGTAGCTGGTGTGCGGTATGATACACCGACGGGTCAGTATGTGGTCCTGGCCAGTGCCGAAAATCTGTATGGCGACGATTTTCTGCGGACGATGCGGTGGGCGCTGATCATTTTTTTCTTCCTGATTATTGCGCTGGTGGCGTTTTCGGGCTGGCTTTATGCCGGCGATGCGTTGCAACCGATGAAGCGGATATCAAAGCAACTGAACGCCATTTTTCCGAAGAACCGGCACAAGCGCCTGCCACTAAAAAAGGAAAATGATGAGATTGGCCGGCTATCGGTGACCATCAACCAGCTCCTCGACCGGATTGATGAGTCATTCCGGCTGCAGCGGATGTTTGTGGCCAATGTCTCGCACGAGCTGAAAAACCCGCTGACGCAGATTCAGTCGCAGCTCGACGTCTCCCTGCTGAGTCGCCGGGAGCCGGAGCAGTATGTGCAGACCATCCGGTCGGTCCTCGACGATGTCGGTGCGCTGTCGGCCTTGACCAAAGCGTTACTTGAGTTATCGAAAATAAACGAGGAAGATGCCGATAGTCTGTTGACCGACAAGGTCCGGATGGACGAAATTGTGTGGGATGTGCGGGACATGGTCAGGGAAATCAACCCGCGTTATCAGGTGCGGATACAGTTTAAGAACCTGCCCGAGGAGGACTTTGAACAGCTCACCATGGCCGGCAATGCCTCGCTACTCCGGACAGCACTGAAAAACCTGACGGAGAATGCCTGTAAATTCTCGCCGGACCATACCGCGATGGTTCATGTTAGCGTCGGAGACAGCTCGGTACGGATTGACGTGCAGAATCACGGCGAGCCTATTCCGGCCCATGACCTGCCCTATATTTTTGAACCGTTTTACCGGAGCCAGCAAACGGCGCAGACCAGCGGCTATGGCATCGGTCTGTCGCTGGTAGAACGGATTGTCCGGCTGCATCGCGGTAAACTGACGGTCGAATCGGCTCCCGGAAAGCCTACTTCATTTATCATCGAGTTTTACCATTCAGCCCCGTTCTAATGAAATTCTAAGCCTTTGTTCAGGAGTGTCTAAGCTGATTTGTAGTGCTTTGTACCAAGTCGTTCATCTACAGCCGGAAACACCATGAAAAAAGAAACAAGCATTGCGCCTGAAGGGGAGCTGGAAATCATATCGAAAGAAGAAACACGTGAACAAAACGCCGATCAGACGGTTGTTCGTAAGCCTGACTGGCTGGTAATCTGGATAGTCTGTTTATTTTTACTGACTGCCCTGATTGCCTGGCTTTCAGGCTTTTTTGCCTTACCGGCCTAACCGGTTTACCGAACGGACATACTCATGGAATTATTTCATTTACTAACCATTCTGATCGTTGTTTCCGCGTTGTTCTCCTATGTCAACGTCCGGTTTCTGAAACTGCCCGACGCCATCGGCATCATGCTGGTATCGTTATTTTTCTCCCTGATCGTATTGGGTGTAAACGAGCTGAAACCCACCTTGTTTGCCCTGACCCGACAGACCATTCGTGACATTGACTTTCATTATGTACTGTTCGATGTCATGCTGTGTTTTCTGCTCTTTGCCGGCGCGTATCATGCCGATGCGGCCAAACTGAAGGTAGAACGCCGGTCAATTATCCTCTTTGCCTTTGTAGGGGTATTGCTTTGTACGTTTTTTGTCGGCACGTTGCTTTATTGGCTGGCTGGCTGGATCGGGGTAGCGCTGCCCTACGCTCTCTGCCTGTTGTTCGGATCACTTATTTCGCCGACCGATCCGATTGCCGTACTGGGCATCCTGGCTAAGTTTAAATTACCCGAAAGTGTGAAGACCAACATCGTCGGTGAGTCTTTATTCAACGACGGGGTGGCTGTTGTAATTTTTGCAACGCTTTATCAGGTAGTTCTGAATGGCTCTTCTTCCATTCAGGCGGGGGAAGTGCTGCTGATCTTTCTACAGGAAGCGGGGGGCGGTATTTTGTTCGGGGCCTTGCTCGGCTACGGTTTGTTCGGGCTGCTTCGTTCCATTAATCACTACCAGACCGAGGTGTTGCTGACGCTGGCCGGCGTAATGGGCGGGTACTTGCTGGCTCATCAGCTGCATGTGTCGGGTCCGCTGGCCATGGTTGTGGCCGGTTTGTTTATCGGCAACCGGGCGCGTCAGAGTGCCATGAGTGAGGAGACGGGCGAATACGTTGACCGGTTCTGGGAACTGCTCGACGTGGTTCTGAATGCGATTCTGTTTGTATTGATCGGTGTAGAGCTGCTGGTAATTGATTTTACCGCTTCGAACCTGATGATTAGTGCACTTGCTATTGTGATCGTTTTAGTATCACGCTATCTATCAATCATTATACCATTTACGGTTGCCCGACGCTGGCTGGACCTCGACAATAAAGCCCCGCTGATGCTGACCTGGGGCGGCTTGCGGGGCGGGCTCTCCATTGCCATGGCGCTGTCTATCGGAAAAGCTGTCCCGGACAGCGATCTGATTGTTAGTATAACCTATGCCGTGGTGCTGTTCTCTGTAGTTGGCCAGGGGCTTACGATGGAGCGGCTCATCAAGCGATTGTATCCGACCGGCTAAGTCAATGCCGCATAGCTGCCGCCGAACCTGATTCTTGTCAGGTTTGGCGGCAGACTGGCCGGATGAGTTGCATGAGTCGGGTAGATTGTGCAGTTTTGGGCCGGGAAAATACAATAAATCCATGCGGTCATTAGGCGCTATCGGCTTGCTGTTGCTGCTCCTGTATCATACGATAGGGGTGCCTGTGGCCGTATTGTGCTTCGATGATCGCTTCGAAACCGCCTCGCCGGTATCACAGCAGGATGAATGGCAGGTGATGAAAATTCCCCTTTCACTGCCTTACACTACCTATTGGGAAAATGCTGCGGATCAGCATGGGTTGATTCAGCAGGGTGAGTCATTCTATAACATTACCCGCCAGCACATTGAAAACGATACGCTCTATACGTTGATGAAAACCAACCTGCCGGCACGCGACCGCTTTGCCGAGCTGGCCAATTCGGTGCAGCAACTCGTAGACCAGCAGACCGAAGGGGCGAAATCGCCGTTGTCTGAAGCGTTGACGCTCCTGAAATTACGCATCCATACCTATCTGCCGCCGGTATTCGGCTGGCCCTCAGAAAACTACCCCATGTTAAACTACCTGCCAGCCCCGCTGACACAAGTCATTTACGGGCACTACCCGCAGACAGGCAGGTTATTGTCGCCTCCTCCCGAACATTAGTCCGGCTTCCTGATTGTTTACCGGAATCCTGTTCCCCGGCAGGTGCGTTACGTCGCACTGTCCGGCGGGTTGGGCTATTCCTGCATTTCTGCTTCCCAATCATTCCGTACGAACTGTTTATGAATAAGACATACATACTGATACTATTTTTGCTGATGGGCCTGGGTGCCTGTCAGCCCAATACTTCACCGGACGAGTACAATGCCAGAGCCGGGAATCCTGAACTGTTATATGCGTCGGCCAAACAACTGACCAATGTGATGATTCATGATATTTTTAAGCCGCCTGTCGCCAGCCGGATCTACGGATATGCGTTTCTGGCCAGCTATGAAGCCATGGTGCCGGGCGATAAGGGACATCACTCCATTATGGGAAAACTGAACGGGTCGGAAGCTACCCCGCAACCCGACGCCGGTCAGGCGTATTGCTTTCCGCTCGCTGGCTTGAAAGCGTTTTTGTCGGTCGGCCGCGCCTTAACGTTTTCGGCCGACATGTGGGATACGTACGAACATACGTTCCTGCCCGAACTGGAAAAACTCGGCGTGCCTTCCGACGTGTACGAACGATCAATGGCCTATGGCGATCAGGTAGCCAAACACATTCTGGCCTATGCCAGCAAAGATCACTACAAGGAAACACGGGGCTTCCGGTATACCATTTCCGGAAAGCCCGGGACCTGGGTGCCGACCCCGCCGGCTTATGCCGATGCCTGTGAGCCGCAATGGAATACTGTGCGGACGTTTACCCTCGACTCTGCGCAGCAGTTCCGGTGTCTGCCCCCCGCTGCCTATAGCCTCGACAAAAACAGCCGGTTCTGGAAACTTACGACTGAAGTGTACGACATTGGTAAACACCTGACCAGTCAGCAGCGGGATATTGCCTATTTCTGGGACGATAATGCGTTCGTAACCAATGTAAAAGGCCACGTAATGTTTGGCAGCAAAAAAATGACCCCGCCGGGCCACTGGATTGCGATTGCTACCACCCTGGCCCGTCAGAAAAAGGTCAGCATGATTCAGGCAGCCGAGTTGTATTCGCTGACTGCCATTGCGCTCTACGACGGCTTCATCGCCTGCTGGGATGAAAAGTACCGCAGCGTACGGATACGACCTGAAACCGTGATTAATCAATACATCGACCCGATGTGGCGGCCGTTTCTGGAGACGCCTGCCTTTCCCGAATATGTGAGCGGTCACAGCTGCATTTCGGCGGCGGCCGGTCAGGTGATCAACCGCTTATTAGGCGGCACTATTGCTTTTACCGATTCTACCGAGCACCCGTACGGACATGGCGTCCGGTCGTTTGCATCGGTAAAAGACGCTTATCTGGAAGCCTCCATCAGCCGTGTGTACGGGGGGATTCATTTCAGGGACGGGGTTGAGGAAGGAACGGTTCAGGGAGAGCATGTCGGACAATGGGTTATCCGGAAATTACTGCCTGTTACCATCGCCCGTCAGTAATCAGAGGAAGGTATCAGACTACTAAGGCGAATATAACATGTTGACAATTAAGGGTAATTTGATAAACTGTACCGGTTTCGGAAGGTATTCATTTTCAGAGGCTGTAGTATTTTGTAAGGTTTTTGATGATGAGAATCATAGGTTCCATGGCACTATTGTTGTGTCGGATTTACGCAAAGGTTTCGGCCTGATTACCCAAAGAATACAACGTACCATGAAAAAACAGATACTACCGGGCGTAATAGCTGTTCCGGGAATCGCTATCCTGCTGATGGCTTGCCAGCCATCCAGCGATCTGACCCAAAAAGGACCTTTAGATGATAAGTTGGAAACGTTGATTGACCAGGCCTCGTCCGGGCAGGGTAAAGCCTTTTATCAGCTGCCGGAGAGTACAGACTATACGCGGATCCCGCAGGATCCGAAAAATCCGGTTACGGCCGAAAAGGTGGCGCTCGGGGAGTTACTGTTCCATGAGACGGCCCTTTCGCAGCACCCGATGAAAATAATCAGTTTCGGGACCTATTCGTGTGCGAGTTGCCACCATGCCAAAGCCGGCTTTCAGGCGTGTGTACCGCAGGGGATCGGCGACGGCGGGGTTGGTTTCGGGCAGAATGGCGAAGCACGGGCGATCAACAGCCAGTATCAGGGCAGTGAGGTAGATGTGCAACCGGTACGCAGCCCGTCGGCGCTCAATATTGCCTACCAGACCAACATTCTCTGGAACGGGCAGTTCGGCGCAACCGGCGTAAATACCGGCACAGAAGCGGCCTGGACGAAGGGAACCCCGAAGGAAAAGAACACATTGGGCTTTCAGGGGGTAGAAACCCAGGCCATTGCGGGGCAGGATGTGCACCGGCTCAACATGAAGGCGTCAGCCTTTCAGGGTAATGCGACCTACAAAGAACTGTTCAAAAAAGCGTTCAACGATAACTGGACCAACGATGCGCAGACGGCGATCAATGCCGGTATGGCCATTGCCGCCTACGAACGGACCTTGTTATCAACACGGGCACCGTTTCAGCGCTGGCTGAAAGGCGAAGCGGGGGCGTTGTCGTCGGAAGAAAAGGAAGGCGCTATTCTTTTTTTCGGGAAAGCGGGTTGCGCGCAATGTCACAATGGTCCGGCCCTGAACACCATGAAGTTCTACGCACTTGGCATGAGTGACCTAACGGATGGCGCTCCAAGCGGTAAGGCAGTGGTTGTGCAGGCCGACCCGACGAAAGCGGAGCACAAAGGTCGTGGCGGGTTTACGGGCAGAGCGGAAGACATGTATAAGTTTAAGGTGCCGCAGTTGTATAACCTGAAAGACAGTCCGTTCTATGGGCACGGTGCGTCGTTCCGAACGATTGAAGAGGTAATCACTTACAAGAATGCGGCGGTAGCACAGAATGCCAATGTACCGAAAACACAACTGGCAGCGGAGTTTAAGCCACTGAATCTGTCAACGGCCGACATGCAGAAGATTGCGTCGTTTATCCGTAATGGTCTTTATGATCCGGAGTTGATGCGGTACGTACCAAAATCGCTGCCATCCGGTGCCGCCTTCCCGAACAACGACCCGGTCAGCCGCTCGCAGTTAGGGTTTTGACAACAAGTGGTGGCACGACTTAGACAGAAATGCCTGGTCGTGCCACCACTCAGTTTTACGGCATTTTGGCCAGATTTTCCCAGCGGACCTTCCATTTGCCGTTTTTCGGAAAACCGGGGGCCGGTGTCCCTTTATCGCCGTCCCAGCCTTCGCACATCATCGCAATGGCCATCAGCAGCCCGCCGTTGCCTGGCAGGTAGATGCGCAGGTTATCACGCTGGTAATTATGACCGTTGTGCAGAAACGTGTTTTTGGTCACGTTCATCAGCAGCACATCAATAGCCTGTTCCGGTTTACCGAGGCGGGCCGCCGTCATCGCCACGAGCGGATAATCCCAGCCCCAGGTATTCTCCCACGACCAGACGGTCATCACCTTATCGAACGTCCGTTGCATGGTCGGCATATCGAGGTCGGGTGTGCCCGGCAGGTAGCCATAGGCCCCAAGTACGGTCGGGTGGTCGGTCATGTAGGGCGGATTGGTGTAGGAATCGGTTGCACTTTCGGCAGCCAGATACACGCCATCCTGTGCCGGCAGGGGCGACAGTTGTTTGATCACCTGATCCCATTCCGGTTTCCGGCCCATGCCCAGCCGCCCGCGCCACTGCTGCGCCACCGACAGACCCCAGTACCAGTACGCCAGCTCAAATGGCGGGTTGAAGGTGTCTTCAGCCTTGAAACGCTCCTGGGCCGGAATCAGGCCTTTGCCCAGAATATATTTTCCTTTCGCTTTGTCAAAATAGGCGTAGGACGCCATGAAATCGGCCGTCGCGAAAACAAGGTCTTTGTAGGTATCAAGCGTTTTTTTATCCTTATGATTCCGGTACGCCAGCTCGGCAAAGTACAGGAAGTGGGGCTGTTGCCAGATCAGAAACGGCGCGATGGGCGACGGGCTTTCGTTCCCCACGTCGTCCACCATTTTAGGCCAGCGGATACCGGCAAAGCCCTGACGTTGTGCCAGTTCACGGCCCTTGTGACTGATGGTCTGGTACCACGGCAAACTCCGTTCGAGCAGGGCGGGCCGGTTCCAGAGCATGAAATGGGCCGCATGCCACCAGTGCATTTCGAGGTGGGGTTTACCATACCAGCTGTTGTAGACCAGACCGGTTTCCTGCGGCGGAATGGTGCCGGAGCAGTTGATTTTGGTCAGGTATTGCGACAGCACAATCCGTCGTTCGAGTTCACCCGCACGGGGATCGGTACTACCGCTGAGGTCAACAGCCCCGCCGGTTTGCCAGAAGCGTTCATAATGCGACTTGTTGAGCGGCTGAACCACGGTAAAGGCAGCAACCGCTTTGGGGTTGGCCTGTTCTGAAAACAAAACGGCAAACGCCAGAAGATCTTTTTGCGGGGCAGGCGTCAGCTCAAACAGATGGGCTGCCTTTTCCTGTAGGCGGGCCTCACCGGTCCAGGCAACTGCCGCGCTGTAGCGGGTCGTGTCGAGCTTCCGTTCGAGCACCACACTCCGGCTACCGGTCGACCGCAGGGTAGTGGTATGTTTATCGGGCATATCCCAGCCGCCTTCACCCTCCCAGTCGGTAGCGCCATAAGGAAAACGGAGCGAGACCGTCAGCCGTTTTTTCTGCACCAGCGGCGATTTAACCTGCACGTTAATCTGATCAAGCGACGGGTGGCAAATGGTTACCACATCCACTGGCTGTCCTTCGAGCTCGAAGTGGCTGCGGATTTCGCCGGTCCAGAGGTCGAGGGTCTGCCGGATTTGTTTAATGTCGTGCCGGCCGGCAAGGCTACCGTCGGCCTTTTTGAGCACAAAACCGACACGGCCGAGATCCAGCCGGTGCGCATTTTCGCGGAAATAGTTGGTCACTTCGCCCTTGCGGCCCGTGTTGGCGTTGAACGCGTAGGTATACGGCACCTTGCGCCCCTGGGCTTCATATTCCTTATAGACCTCCTCAATCCGGTAATTATTCGTGTTCGGTACGCTGTGCCAGCCCCACTGCGACTGGGTGCCGAGCGGAACACCGCGCAGGTAATGATCAGGGAAGGTTTGCAGGCCGGTAGCGTCAACCGTAAAGGCAAACTCGCCGTTACCAACGGTCACAGAGCCAAGGGAATCAAAACGGGTATTAACAACGTTGTGGCGGCTGACAAGGGCCTTGCGGTCAATTTTTTGCCCGAACGAGGCTGTCGCCAGCAGCGCCAGCATGCCCGGCAGGAAGGGTTTGAAAAGAAAATGCATGTGTATAGTGGCGACCCATGTGGCCGCCCGGTTAAATTGTTTATCGGCGCGTATGCCCGAATCTATGTGTCGGGCATTCATCCGCAATCCCTGAATCCGTACGGGCGACCCCATGTGGTCGCCCACTGCCTGATGATGGCCCATTTCCTGAAATTGGTGCCCACATTGGGAATGGGCGACCACGTGGGGTCGCCCGTACGGGTTTGGGTGGATGCCCATTGTCTGAAATTGGTGCCCACATTGGGAATGGGCGACCACGTGGTCGCCCGTACGGGTTTGGGGGATGCCCATTGTTTGTAATTGGTGCCCACATTGGGAATGGGCGACCACGTGGGGTCGCCCGTACGGGTTTGGGGGATGCCCATTGTCTGAAATTGGTGCCCACATTGGGAATGGGCGACCACGTGGTCGCCCGTACGGGTTTGGGGGATGCCCATTGTTTGTAATTGGTGCCCACATTGGGAATGGGCGACCACGTGGGGTCGCCCGTACGGGTTTGGGGGATGCCCATTGTCTGAAATTGGTGCCCACATTGGGAATGGGCGACCACGTGGTCGCCCGTACGGGTTTGGGGGATGCCCATTGTTTGTAATTGGTGCCCACATTGGGAATGGGCGACCACGTGGGGTCGCCCGTACGGGTTTGGGGGATGCCCATTGTCTGAAATTGGTGCCCACATTGGGAATGGGCGACCACGTGGTCGCCCGTACGGGTTTGGGGGATGCCCATTGTTTGTAATTGGTGCCCACATTGGGAATGGGCGACCACGTGGGATCGCCCGTAGGGGTTTGGGGGATGCCCATTGTTTGTAATTGGTGCCCACATTGGGAATGGGCGACCACGTGGGGTCGCCCGTACGGGTTTGGGGGATGCCCATTGTTTGTAATTGGTGCCCACATTGGGAATGGGCGACCACGTGGAGTCGCCCGTACGGGTTTGGGTGGATGCCCATTGTTTGTAATTGGTGCCCACATTGGGAATGGGCGACCACGTGGGGTCGCCCGTACGGGTTTGGGGGGCTCCACCACATCACAGAGCCCAAAGGGAGCCCGCATAGGCTTTATGTAAACAGCAGCCGTGTCTGTTTATGGGCTTCGCCTTGTTCAAGGTGCATGAGCGCGCCGAGTGCGGTGGCTTGGGGCACCTCCAGCATCTGTACGCGTTTGGCCGGATAAAGCTGCCGCAGCAACTGCATAAAAACGCCGTTGCGGGCGAAACCGCCATCTACATAAAAAAGAGATTCGTCCGTAGAAATGAGGTCAATCGATGTCTTCAGAATCGCCATCAGGCCGGCCATCAATGCCTGATAGGCATCGGCAGCGGTGGCAAATCCGCTGATGTCCCACGGCCGCGCGTCCTGCTCAGGGAAGGGTCCGGTGCCGGCCATGCAGGCAGGCTCAAAAGGGACTCCTGTGGTTACCGGCTCCGGTTTACTGATCGCTTTGTAAAAGTCCGGCGATACATTAAACTGTTTGGCAATCCGCTCAACCTGATAGTCATGCTCACGGCCGAAAAAGACACGGGAGGCCTTCGTCGCCTGCCCTTTGGGCGACATATAACTCAGGCAGTCACGGCGCAGCATGTCGGCCGACAGCGCTTTCCCGTCGACGGTGAGCTGGTTAAACGGATTCAGGTTAATGCACCAGGTTCCGGTCGAGAGCAGCATAAACGGCTCATCGCTCTGGAGCAGGTAAGGTACCAGGGCCGACGAACTGTCGTGTAGCCCTACGCCGATCATAATGCCATCCACCACCGAAGCGATGGAGTCGCGGGTCAGCGGGGCTAGTTTTTCATCGATACCCTCCCGGATTACCCAGTCGTGGTAACGGTCCTGACCGAAGTCCCAGAGTGCTGTGTGGCAGCCCACCGATGTATAATCGCTGAAGGTTTCGCCCGTGATCAGATACGACAGGTACTGCGGTAAATGCAGGGACGTCCGGATGTGGCGATACTGTTCAGGGCGTGCATATTTCAGCCAGTACAGTTGCAGGCCCGAGTTGAGCATGCCCAGCCGGGGCGAACAGGTGAGCGCAGCAAAGTCGTCGCGGTTTTCGGTCAGCGTGTCGTAAAACTGGTAGGCGAGTGCTTCCGGAAACGGTTTCAGGTAGTTATAGAGCGGTAAAACCGGTTTGCCGTCAGCGCCCAGGTGCACAAAACTGGCCCCGTAGGCGGTAAAATTGACTCCCTTCAGGGCGTAGTTCGGGTCGTTGCGGAGGGCTTCCCACGAGTCGAGTACCCAGCCGGTGAGCCGGTCAACGTCGTCGCAGGGGAAGCCATCCTCGTCCGTAATTTCCGGAAAAACCTCCTGCCGCTCTTCGACCACCTGCCGGGTTTCGTCGAAAAGGATGACCTTTTTGTTGGTCTTTCCGACGTCGAAGACGGCATAAATGGCTTTACGGCCACTGCCCTGGGCCGAAATCGGCGGTGTTTCCGTTTGCATCATAGTCCTGTCGCGATACTGAGCTTACCCCGTTTCTGAATCAGACCTTCGCGGATGTGAGCTGCCCTATACGCAGCGATCGGGTCAAGCGCACCGCCGGACTGACGCATGGCTTCGGCCACCAACGGGCGGACATCGGTCTGAAACGCGTCTTTCAGCAACTCTTCGGCTACCACCACGTCGTTGCCTTCCTGCGCCTGCGACAGCGCCACGCGGTTGACGAGCAGGGCTTTGGTATAGGTCGTCAGGATGCTCTGTACCGACTGAAGCAGGTCTTCGAGCGGGTCCTTGGTATTGTGGCTGGCGTCGATCATCCAGGCGAGGGACGGGTTCTTCACCGCCGGATCGGTCATGCCATCAACGAGTTCGTTGAAAATCAGGAAGAACTGGTACGGTTTGATGCTGCCGGTTGTCAGGTCATCGTCGCCGTACATCGATCCGTTGAAGTGGAAACCACCCAGCCGGCCGAAGTGCAGCAGGCGGCCAACGATCTGCTCGATGTTGGTATTAGGCAGGTGGTGGCCCAGATCGACGAGTACCTGCGCGTTCTGTCCAAGGTACTGGCAAAGCGAGTACGATGTCCCCCAGTCAGGGATAACCATCGAATAGAAATGCGGCTCGTAGGGTTTGTACTCAATCAGCATGGTCCAGTCGGCCGGCATGGATTCGTAAATCGATGCCAGCGATTCGGCGGTCCGCTGATAGGCGCGCCGGAAGTGCTGCTGGCCCGGGAAGTTGGATCCATCGGCAAGCCATACCGTCAGGGTTTTGGCATCCAGTGCTTTCCCGTAGTTAATACAGTCGATGTTATGCTGAATGGCCAGATTCCGGACACTGGCATCTGTGTGACACAGTGAACCGAATTTATAGGAGAACGGCTGATCCGGCTGATCCTGAAAGGTATTCGAGTTAACGGAGTCGATGGTCAGGCTGTTTTCGGCCAGTAGTTGCTGCAAGGCAGGTACATCTTTCGGGATATCCCACGGGATGTGCAGCGATATAGAGTCAGACGACCGGTTCAGCCGGTGAAGCAGGCCGATGTCCTCAATTTTTTCTTCGAGGTTACGGGGTTCGCCACCGGCCGGGAACCGGCCGAAACGGGTTCCGCCGGTTCCTAATGCCCAGCTGGGAATGGCTACCTGAAAAGCGGCTACCTGATCAATAATTTCCTGAACCGCAATGCCACGCCGGTCGAGCCACTCGGCCAGAAAGTTAAAGCGGAACTGGTGGTCGTCCTGCAGAGAATGGTTAAGTTCCTGAATGCGTTGTTCGGAGATCATATACGTTACTTCAAGTTTCAGGGTTAAAAAAATCCGTACGTCTATGCGTTTCAGGCAGCTGGCGCCAATCAGACTGTTGTGCTACAAATAAGCCCATTAGATAATCTAATGGGCTTACTACTAACCTACCTATGATGAAACTACATATTGAGAAGCAAGTTACGACCGGATTCTACTTAAACTCTTCTGGTCTCTCCTGCATTAATTCGGGATATTATAGGAATTACCCTTTTCGACCGGTGGGCCGTGCTACAAGCTGCCCCGGCGGATCATGTAAAACGGGTTTTTGACTTTAACCCGCTGTTTGTCCAGCAGCAGGGTGGCGGCTGTCCGGCCCATGTGTTCAAAGTCTGTGGTAATGACCGTAATGCCCAGCAGATCCTTCAGCGTGGTTTCGTTGAACGAAATCAGCCCGATTTCGCGACCCAGCAGAAAACTCGACTGGCGCACTTTCTTCACCAGCTCGGCCAGATCGGTTTCTTCGACGGTGACGTATGCCGTGGAGGCTTCGAGGGCTTCATCCATGGCATTTTCCTTGACGGCAAACTGCTTGTCATGGACAATACAGAACGACCGGAAGCCACGCGCAATTTCGTCGGGATAGTTGCCGTCGCTGGGCAGAATCAACACCATGCGTTTGTAGCGGTTCAACAGGTCCTGCGCTGTTTCGAGGGCATTAAAAATGTCTTTTTCAAAATTCTGAAACACACTCAGGCAATTGCCGGACAGATCAGGGATGTCTTTATCGAGCAGCACCAGCTCATTGGCCGGAATCATTTCGAGTACGTCCATGTAATTGGCTTTGTCGAGCTCCTGGGTAAAATGCGGCATTACCACGTAGTAGTTGTATTTGCCCAGATTTTTCTCGATGATGTCCTTAAAATGACGGGCGTTGTAGTGGTGAATCTGCAGGTCTACCGTTGCCCGGTCGCCGAGGGCGTTGATAAACGCGTAATAGATCAGCTTCTTATAGGAGCTGAGTTTATTGAAAATAAGCAGCACCTTCAGCTTGTTGGTGTCATTGGTCTGGATGTAATAGCCCTTCCCCTGCACCGATGTAATGTATCCGCGTTCCCGCAGCTCCCGATACGCTTTTTCGACCGTGTCACGGGCCAGATAATACTCCACACTTAATTCACTGATCGAAGGCAGCTGATCACCTTTTTTCAGTACCCCGCGCTCAATGTCCGTGATCACTGACTGTACAATCTGTTTGTACTTAGGGGTCTTGTCGAAGGGATTAAACTGAAGCTTATACATTCCGACTGATGGATTGTATGTATCGACAAAACCGACTGTCTGGTTCCGACTCCGACCTGTGTATGTTGGCTTGGCAATCATGGGTAGCTGAGTTCTGGATTTTTTGAGGATTTAGTTTTGCTGCACTGTTTTTTTGACGAAAATCAGATACCATAAGCTTACACAATTTGATGATTAAGTTGGCCGGTCCGGAGCCGGTTTATTTATGCAATCGTTATCGGGAACGTTGCCAAAAAAGCATAAAATTTAGATAAGGTTAAATAAAAGGGAGAAAAAGATAATAATGAGATAAAGACACGTGCTGTGTTTTGTAAGAATCATACAGGTTTATGGGAAAATAGTACAAGGTTAAATTGTATTTAAGCTAGGAGGGGTAAAAATGAGAAAAGCCCCCGCTCAGGCTCCGGAGAGCATGAGAAGGGGCTTGGGTTGGTTGTTGATATAGCTTACCGGACGAAGGCAACGGCTACACCACCGTCAACGTTCAGTACGTTACCGGTTGATTTGCCAAGGCTACCATCAACGAAAACGAGCACAGCTTTAGCGATATCTTCCGGCAGAATTTCTTCGTTCAACAGCGTCCGTTTGGCATAGTGAGCCGGCAGATCTTCCATGGCAATGCCATAGGCCTTTGCCCGGCCTTCGGCCCAGCCGCTTTCCCAGATTTTGCTGCCACGCAGTACGGCATCAGGGTTCACGGTGTTCACACGGATTTTCTCAGGCCCCAGTTCGGCAGCCAGCAACCGGCTCATGTGCAGCTGAGCGGCTTTGGCCGTTCCGTAGCCCACGTTGTTTGGTCCGGCAAAGAGGGCGTTTTTGCTGGCAATGTTCACAATATCGCCGTCCAGTTTTTGCTTGCGCAGGATTTCTACGGCTTTCTGCGTGACCAGGAACTGACCTTTCACCAGAACGTCCTGGAGGATGTCCCAGTCTTTTTCGGTATGGTCGGCTAGTGGCTTCGAAATCGACAGACCGGCGCAGTTGACGACGATGTCGACCCCGCCAAACTGCAATGCCGATTGCTTCAGCGACTCCGCAATAACGTCGGTACTGGTCACGTCAATGGCGGCGGTAATGGTGCTGTCTTTGCCGTATTGCCTGCGCAGTTCAGTCTGTACGTCGTCCAGCCGGTCGCGGTCGGCGGCAACCACACAAGCTCCGTTCTGTAGCAACACTTCGCAGATCGCCTTACCGATACCGCCCGTCCCGCCGGTTACGAACGCAATCCGGCCCGACAGTGATTTCGGCTTCGGCATACGCTGCAGCTTGGCTTCTTCGAGCAGCCAGTACTCAATATCAAACGCTTCCTGCTCTGGCAGGCCAACGTATTCTGAAACGGCCTCTGCGCCTTTCATAACGTTGATGGCATTGATGTAGAATTCGCTGGCGACGCGGGCCGTCTGCTTGTCTTTCGAGAAGGTAAACATACCCACCTGCGGCCACAGAATTACCACCGGATTCGGGTCGCGCATGGCCGGGCTGTTGTCATGTTTGCAACGCTCGTAATACGCCGCGTAGTCAGCGCGGTAGGCTTCAAACTGCTCAACAAGATACGTTTTAAGTTCTTCGGCTGATTTCAGTATCAGGGTATCGGCCGGTTCCAGCACCAGCGGCCGGATTTTCGTTCGCAGGAAGTGGTCAGGGCAGCTTGTTCCCAGCGGCGCCAGCTTATCCAGATCGTTTGAATTGACAAACTCCAGCACGCGGGCGTCGTCGGTAAAATGGCCCAGCATCCGGCGGTAGCTTGATGCTAAGCCGCGCAGCGTAGGAATCAGTTCAGCGGCGCGCGCCTTGCGGGTTTCAGCATCGGTGTTTTCCAGTTTCTGCCCGCCAAATACAGCACGTTTTTTGCCATAATTTGCGTTCAGGTATTCCGATGCCTGCTCGATTACTTCGAGCGTATTGATGTATGATTCGTACGAGGTACTGCCCCATGTAAACAAACCGTGGCCGCCGAGGATGATACCGCGCAGGTTTGGATTGTCGGTAACGGCTTTTTCCAGCTGCAGACCCAGATCGAATCCCGGGCGCTGCCACGGAATCCATGCTAGTTGGTCACCCCAGATTTCTTTCATAATCGTTTCGCCGTCCTTGCTGGCGGCAATGGCGATCAGGGCGTCCGGGTGCAGGTGGTCGATATGTTTGTAGGGCAACAGACCGTGCAGCGGGGTATCAATTGATGGTGCCGCACATTTCGGATCGAACAGACAGTGATTGAACAGCTCAACCATTTCATCTTCGAACTCGAGGCCGCGGTACCGGTTTTTCAGTGCCTTCAGGCGGTCGACGTACAGGTTGGCGCAACCGGCTTTGGTCAGGGTACCAATATCGCCGCCGGAGCCTTTTACCCACATCACCTCGACCGGCTGACCCGTCAGCGGATCGGTTTCGGTGATTTTAACCGAGGTGTTACCCCCTGCGTAGTTGGTCAGTCGCAGGTCTGCACCGAGCAGGTTTGAACGGTAAATGAATAAGTCGACTTCGTTGCCGGCCAGTTCGAGGGCTTTGGCTTCGTCCCACAGGTAGCTGACGTGACGAAAGGTTTGTGTTGTATGCATGCGACAATAATTATCGGTCAAAGTCCTGGTTTTTGGGCAAAGTACGGATGATTCCCGTAGTTGAGTATCATGTACTATCCTGTGATTAGTTATATTTTTCTGAAAAGTGCTTTAGCATACAGAGCCGTTACGGTACGGGTTGTAAGGCTGAAGACTGCCTTTTCAGAAAAAGCTGAGGTCATTACAGACATACTCTTTTCCTTAATACATA
Source organism: Arsenicibacter rosenii (assembly GCF_001870735.1). Lineage (GTDB taxonomy): Bacteria > Bacteroidota > Bacteroidia > Cytophagales > Spirosomataceae > Arsenicibacter > Arsenicibacter rosenii. Next base: position 147,784 of record NZ_MORL01000007.1, read on the forward strand.
ACTGGCTGAGAGTCAATTTGTGCTTTGTATTGTACTATTTTTCAGGAGAGAGCAGGAGAGTTGACCGGTATTTATAAACCAGATTTGTTGATGGTTGCCCGCAACCGGAAACCGGCGGCAACGTTTTGACACGGAATCATCAGTCACGAAAAAATAAAATAGTCAAATGGGAGTAATTTGGGGCGTCGTCCTGCACGCATTAGGAGGCTTTGCTTCCGGTAGTTTTTACCTTCCGTATCAAAAAGTAAAAGGCTGGTCCTGGGAGAGTTACTGGCTGACAGGCGGTATTTTTTCATGGGTAATTGCTCCGCTGGTGCTGGGATCTATTACAGTACCCGGCCTGTTTGATGTGCTGGCAAATGCACCGTCTGAAACCAAATGGTGGACATACTTCTGGGGTGTGCTCTGGGGGTTCGGTGGCTTAACGTTCGGACTGGCCATGCGTTATCTGGGGCTTTCGCTGGGTATGGCCGTGGCGCTTGGCCTGTGTGCGGTCTTCGGTACGCTGGTGCCGCCGATCTGGGCCGGTCAGTTTGGTCAGCTGGTCAGTACGACTTCAGGCCAGGTGATTGTGCTGGGCGTGGCGGTTTGTGTGCTGGGCATTTCGATCTGCGGGATTGCCGGTATGATGAAAGAAAAAGACTTGCCCGAGGAGGCAAAAAAAGCGAATATCGCGGAATTTGATCTGAGGAAAGGCCTGATGGTGGCCATCTTCTCGGGCGTGATGAGTGCCTGCTTCTCCTTTGGCCTGACGGCCGGTCAGCCGATTGCCGAGCTGGCGTTGCAGAATGGTACTGATCCGCTATATGCCAACAACGCCCCGCTGGTGATTGTGCTGCTGGGTGGCCTGACCACCAACGCTATCTGGACGATCTACCTCAACATCAAAAACAAGTCATATACCGACTATACCAACATCTCGACGCCGATTGTGGCCAATATCATTTTCTGCGCCCTGGCGGGTGTGACGTGGTACTTCCAGTTCTTTTTCTACGGCATGGGCGACAGCAAAATGGGCGAGTATCGCTTCTCGGGCTGGACGCTGCACATGGCCTTTATCATTGCCTTCAGCAGCTTCTGGGGTCTGTACCTGAACGAGTGGAAAGGCTCGAGCCGGTCGACGATGCGTACGATTTCGCTGGGGATTATGACCGTAGTGTTGTCGTCAGTCATTGTCGGTATCGGCAATTATTTAGCTGAGTAGGGGCGACCACGCGGGGTCGCCCTGCGTGGCGGTTCGAAGTAGGGGCGCCCCCACGTGGTCGCCCTGCGTGGCGGTTCGAAGTAGGGGCGATCCCACGTGGTCGCCCTGCGTGGCGGTTCGAAGTAGGGGCGATCCCACGTGGTCGCCCTGCATGGCGGTTCGAAGTAGGGGCGATCCCACGTGGTCGCCCTGCATGGCGGTTCGAAGTAGGGGCGATCCTACGTGGTCGCCCTGCATGGGGTCGTCAGTGCGGTGCTGCACAGGGTGGTGCCCTGTGTTACAGATACAGCCCCGTTGGGGGCAAAAGAAGGGGGAACGTAAAACGTTCCCCCTTCTTTTTTTGTCATATGTAGTCTCAATCTAGCGCTTTGGGCGACCACGAGACTTCGGGCGACCACGTGGGGTTGCCCCTACATGGCTAAACTACGTGGGGTTGCCCCTACATGGCTAAATTACGTGGGGTCGCCCCTACTCCCACTCGATGGTGGCCGGTGGTTTCGAGGAAATGTCGTATACGACGCGGTTGACGCCTTTGACCTTGTTGATGATCTCGTTCGAGATGTCGGCCAGGAAGGTGTATGGCAAATGCGCCCAGTCGGCGGTCATACCGTCGACACTGGTAACGGCCCGTAAGGCCACAACGCGCTCATACGTCCGTTCGTCGCCCATAACGCCTACCGACTGTACCGGAAGCAGAATCGCGCCTGCCTGCCAGACCTGATCGTAGAGGCCTTCACGCTTGAGACCGTTGATAAACAGCGCATCTACTTCCTGTAGGATCTGTACTTTTTCGGCCGTAATGTCGCCCAAAATCCGGATGGCTAAGCCCGGGCCCGGGAACGGGTGACGTTTCAGGATGTTGTCCGGCAGGCCTAACGTACGGCCTACCGCCCGGACTTCGTCCTTGAAGAGTGTATTCAGTGGCTCCACCACTTTCAGCTTCATGAAATCAGGCAGCCCCCCTACGTTGTGGTGCGACTTGATGGTGGCCGACGGGCCTTTTACCGATACCGACTCGATAACGTCCGGGTAGATTGTTCCCTGACCCAGCCAGACGACATCTTCAATCAGGTGAGATTCCTGATCAAACACATCGATAAAGGTTTTACCGATGGCTTTCCGTTTGGCTTCCGGATCGGTTAAGCCTTCCAGCGCATGGTAGAACTGGTCTTTTGAGTCGACACCTTTGATATTGAGACCAAGGTGTTTGTATGATTCGAGAACGTTTTCGTATTCGTCTTTGCGCAGGAGACCGTTATCGACGAAAATACAGAACAGGTTCTGACCGACGGCACGGTGTACGAGCATGGCTGCTACGGATGAATCGACACCACCCGACAGGGCCATAACCACTTTATCGTCGCCGAGTTTTTCTTTCAGGCCGGCAACGGTGCTTTCTACGAATGACGCTGATGTCCAGTCCTGTGAGCAACCGCAGATGTCGACCACAAAGTTTTGCAGCAGGTGTTTACCTTGCAGCGAATGGGTCACTTCAGGGTGGAACTGAATGCCGTAGGTCTGTTCGCCTTCTACCTGGAACGCGGCAACCCGTACCGATTCGGTCGAGGCAATGATCCGGAAGTTATCCGGAATCTGCGTGATGGTATCCCCGTGCGACATCCATACCTGCGAATGCTGGTCGATACCCTGCATCAGCGGGCTTTCCGCATCTACGGTACCTAATTTCGCACGACCATATTCACGGTGGGCGGAGGGCTGTACTTCGCCGCCGCTGGTATGGGCCAGTAACTGAGCCCCGTAGCAAACGCCTAAAACAGGTAGTTTGTGACGGAAAGCCGCCAGATGAACCATGGGGGCATCCTGGTCGCGTACAGAGCACGGACTGCCGGAAAGAATGATACCCTTAACCTCGGGCGTAATCGCAGGAATGTGATTGTAGGGATGAATCTCGCAGTAAACGTTCAGTTCGCGTACCCGGCGAGCAATGAGTTGGGTATATTGCGAACCGAAATCAAGAATCAGAATTTGTTCGGTTGCCATGACAGGTCTTCAAAACGCAAAGTTCTGCATTTTGAACGAGGTGGGCAAGTTATTTTTAAAAGTAGAGAAGAGAGAGGGTGGTTTAGCAGGGAGATAGTCATCAAAAGCAGTCGTATGAGGCGGGGTATCAAATCCCGTTCACCAGCCGCCCGTCCAGCGGCTACAAAAGGTCATTCAGGTACTTACGCGAACAAATCTGATACGGTAAAGGAAAAGTCTGGTAAAAGGGGAGATGCTGATATAACATCCTGCTCTTTATAGGCTTTTGACTCATCCGGCGATGTATAGGCAAAAATTTTCCGGCGTTTGGGAATAATGTACCAGACAAGTTTTGTGCCACCGTCAAAATAATCCTGTAATTTCTCCAATACGTCGTCATACGATTCTGATTCCGAAAGGATCTCAATCGCAAAAAACGTGTTTATCCGCTCTCCGCAACGTATTGCTTTATGTTGTTGGGCCGTGGTATAGGTTAAATCCGGAATCCGCTTCCGGACGTTGTCAATATATGAATCTCCTTCGGCCATAAGGGTATGGCCTGCTTCAAAAGCTTTCGTTCTGATAAATTTACGAGTCAGAAAATCGGCAATATAAAACTCTTCCTGTTTCATTGAGGGTTTAGGAATGATGCGTCCGCGGACAAACTCATAGCTGCCCTCATGAGGCTGTTGTTTCTCCCAGGCTTCAAACTCCTCAATCGTCCTCAGAAAAGTCGGGAATCCGGATGTGGCCGTCGTTATAATCATTACACTACCAAAACTGTTTGTAGTCAAATATATAAATAATAACGAGGGGGAGCAAGCAGCGTTAAGGTAACAGTTGGATAGAATGTCCTCGTGGATGAGTTCAAACACAAGAAAAGCTGCCTGCAAATCATTTCGCCTGCCAAAACCGTTATTTTTACGGCGCTGTTCGCCTGGTGCACCAGCGCCAGCCCACAACAAACAAACGGTTTTGATCCCTTGAACGTCCCTTTTTTTCTTGCCCGACGCATCCGTCATGCTCCTATCGCCAGCTTTTCGGCGACCGTCACCAAAGTTGGTATCGCCAGTATCGCCATTGGCTTGGGGGTAATGATTATTGCCTTTGCGGTTCTTTTTGGCTTTAAACAAACCATTGCGCAGAAAGTCTTTCTGTTTGGTGCGCATCTGCAGGTATCTAAATTTTCGCTCAACCGCTCCTACGAAGGCAGTCCGCTGCCGCTGCATACGAAGGTGTATGATCAGGCGGCCGGTATTCCCGGTGTGCGCCACATCCAGGCCGTGGCGATGAAAGCCGGTATCCTGAAAGCCCCCGACGAGCTGGCGGGTGTGGTCCTGAAAGGCGTGGGTACCGATTATGACTGGTCGATGCTGCAAGAGTCGCTGGTAGCGGGTCGTGTGCCTGATTTTTCGAAAGACACGGCCTATTCGACGGGTGTGCTACTCAGCAAAAAGATCGCGGATCAGCTGCGGCTGGAGACAGGCAGCCATGTGATTATGTATTTTCTGGGGGGCGAAACCAATGCCCCGCGCCCGCGTAAGCTGACTGTGTCGGGCATCTACGAAACAGGGCTGGAGGAGTTCGACAATACGGTGCTGATGGGCGATATCCGCATGATCCAGCGCCTGAACAACTGGGGAGCCGATACGGTCGCATCCTACGAAATTTTTGTCAAGGACTTCGATAAGCTCGATGACACCTACCGGCAGGTAATGAATGTAATCACTCCCGACATGCGCATCAGCAAGGTGACCGACAACTATCGGGCGCTGTTCGACTGGATGCTGATGATTGATACCAACACGGCCGTTTTTCTGGTCCTGATCCTGTTTGTGGCCAGTTTTAACATGGTCTCGGTACTCCTGGTGCTGATGATGGAACGCACGCCGATGATCGGACTCCTGAAAGCCTTTGGCGGCACCAACGGGCTGCTGCGGCGCATGTTTCTCTACGTCGGCCTGAACATGGTCGTGTGGGGGCTGGTGCTCGGCAACGTCATCGGTATCGGGCTTTGCTGGCTTCAGGACACCTTCCGGATCATTCCGCTCGATCCTAAAAATTACTACATGAGCTATGTGCCTATTGTCTGGAACTGGCCCTTTATTTTAGTCCTCAACATCGGTACGGTGCTGGTGATTGCGGCCGTACTGTGGTTGCCAACGTTTGTTATCAACCGCATCCAGCCAATTAAAGCCCTCGTATTTAAAGCCTGATGCTGCATACTTTTGTGCTGATCCGATGATTAACTTTGACTTTTCAAAGCTTCATCAGCATAAACACAATCATGAAACCATCGTATAACCATAAAATCCGGATTGTCACGGCGGCCTCGCTGTTCGACGGACACGACGCAGCCATCAACCTGATGCGCCGGCTCATGCAGGCATCCGGTGCCGAAATCATTCATCTGGGGCATAACCGGTCTGTGGCCGAAATCGTCGACTGTGCCATTCAGGAAGATGTACAGGGCATTGCCATTACCAGCTATCAGGGCGGACACCTTGAGTTTTTCAGGTATATGTATGACCTCCTGCACGAACGCGGGGCAGGGCATATAAAAATATTCGGCGGGGGCGGCGGAACGATTCTGCCTGCGGAGATTGCCGAACTTCACGCCTATGGGATCGCCCGCATTTATTCGCCCGACGACGGTCGGGAAATGGGACTTCAGGGCATGATCGACGATCTGCTGCAACAGTGTGATTATGCCCTGCCGCCGGCATCAGGCACACAGCCCATCAGCCGGGATGCCATTCCGAGACTGATTACTACCGCCGAAAATACTCCTGAACAGTTCACGCAGGTGTTTACCGCACCGGCCGGCAGTCAATCGGTGGTGTTAGGCATAACCGGCACAGGCGGGGCCGGGAAATCGTCGCTGGTGGATGAACTGGTACTGCGTTTTCTGCGAACCTATCCCGATAAGACGATGGCCATTATTTCGGTGGATCCGTCGAAGCGGAAAACCGGCGGGGCGTTGCTCGGCGACCGTATCCGTATGAACGCCATCCATCCGGTAGCGAGCGGCGGGCGGGTCTACATGCGCTCACTGGCTACGCGGCAGTCAAACCTGGCCCTGAGCCGGTATGTGCAGGATGCCGTTGATGTGTGTAAAGCGGCACATTTTGACCTGATTGTTGTGGAGACCTCGGGCATCGGGCAATCCGATACCGAAATCACGGAGCACGCCGATGTAAGCCTCTACGTGATGACGGCCGAATACGGGGCAGCTACCCAGCTCGAAAAAATCGACATGCTGGATTATGCCGACGTGATTGCCATCAATAAATTCGATAAGCGCGGTTCGCTGGATGCCCTGCGCGATGTCCGGAAACAGTATCGCCGCAATCATACCGACTGGACAACTGCCGATGAAGACCTGCCGATTATCGGTACGATTGCGGCTCAGTTCAACGATGCCGGCATGAATCAGCTCTTTACGGTCCTGATGCAGAAGGTAGGCTTTGGCGTCAAAGCAGGTGATCCTGTCGGTCAGGGTGGTACGGTATCGCAGCCGGTCATGCCCGCCGAACGGGTACGGTATCTGGCCGAAATCGTTGAAGAAAGCCGCCGGTACGATGCGCTGGTGCGTGATCAGGCAGCCATTGCCCGGCAGCTGTACCAGATAAATGGTACAATAAAGTCGCTGACGGAACCGGAACAGACATCACTCCGGGAAGCACTACAAGCTATTTATCATCAGCTTGAAGCCCGGTTATTGCCGGATTGCCGTGACCTGCTGAAACGCTGGCCGGAGATGCAGGCACAGTACACCGCTGACTTTTACGAATTTAAGGTACGGGACAAGATAATCCGGCAACCGCTGTTTACCGAAACGCTCTCGCACCTGCGCGTTCCGAAAGTCAGCCTGCCCAAATACCACGACTGGGGCGATGTGCTTCGCTGGCTGATGACCGAAAACGTACCGGGCGAGTTTCCGTATGCCGCCGGTGTGTTTCCGCTGAAGCGCGAAGGCGAAGACCCGACGCGGATGTTTGCCGGGGAAGGCGGGCCGGAGCGCACCAACCGCCGGTTCCACTACGTCTCGAAAGGCATGCCCGCCAAACGGCTCTCGACGGCCTTTGACTCGGTGACGCTCTACGGCGAAAATCCGGATTACCGGCCTGACATCTACGGCAAGGTCGGCAACTCAGGCGTGAACATCTGTACGCTGGATGACGCCAAAAAACTCTACAGTGGGTTCAATCTCTGCGATCCGGCCACGTCGGTGTCGATGACCATCAACGGGCCCGCGCCGATGTTGCTGGGCTTTTTCCTGAATGCGGCCATTGATCAGCAGTGCGAACGCTATATCCGACAGCATAACCTGCCACTCCCGCAACAGGCAGGAGGCCAACCAGCCTATAACGGAGAACTGCCCGACGGCAACGACGGTCTTGGCCTGCTGTTGCTCGGCACTACCGGCGACAAGGTGCTGCCCCGCGATGTTTACGAAAAAATCAAAGCCGATACGCTCCGGCGGGTACGGGGTACGGTGCAGGCCGATATTCTCAAGGAAGATCAGGCGCAGAATACCTGTATTTTCTCGACCGAATTTGCCCTCCGCATGATGGGCGATATTCAGGCCTATTTCATTGAACAGCAGGTGCGTAACTTTTATTCGGTGTCGATTTCCGGCTATCACATTGCCGAGGCCGGTGCCAATCCGGTTTCGCAGCTGGCCTTTACGCTCTCCAACGGCTTTACGTTTGTCGAATATTACCTGAGCCGCGGGATGCATATCGACGATTTTGCCCCGAACCTGTCGTTCTTTTTCTCCAATGGCATGGACCCCGAATATACGGTGCTGGGCCGGGTGGCGCGGCGCATCTGGGCTAAGGCCATGAAACACAAATACGGGGCCAACGACCGGTCGCAGAAACTGAAATACCACATCCAGACATCGGGCCGGAGCCTGCACGCGCAGGAGATTGCCTTCAACGATATCCGGACCACCTTACAGGCACTGCTGGCCATTTATGACAACTGCAATTCGCTGCATACCAACGCCTATGACGAAGCCATTACCACACCGACCGAAGAATCGGTGCGGCGGGCAATGGCGATCCAGCTGGTGATTAACCGCGAGTTCGGGCTGACCAAAAACGAAAACCCGCTCCAAGGGTCGTTTGTGGTCGAAGAACTGACGGACCTTGTGGAAGAAGCAGTGTATCAGGAATTTCTGTCGCTCAATGAGCGAGGCGGTGTATTGGGTGCGATGGAACGGATGTACCAGCGGAGTAAGATTCAGGAAGAGTCGATGTATTACGAAACGCTGAAACACAACGGGCAACTGCCGATTATCGGGGTGAATACCTTCCTGGATCCGGCCGGCTCACCGACGATTGTACCGGCTGAGGTAATTCGTTCGACCACGGAGGAAAAAACGTTTCAGGTAGAGGCATGCCGGGCGTATGAAGAGCGGCACCGCGATGAAGCCGTAACGGCACTCTCGGTTCTGCAACAGACGGCGCTCGAAAACGGCAATGTCTTCGCCGCGCTGATGGAGGCGACGAAGGTCTGTACGCTCGGCCAGTTATCGAATGCGCTGTATGCGGTCGGCGGGCAATACCGGCGGAACATGTAGCGTAAAAACAAATCGGGAACCGGTTTTGTACCGGTTCCCGATTTGTGACTACTTACCCTTTATTTAATTTTCGAATAATCGGTTGGGGTCATATAGGTTGATTCGACTTTCACCGTCAGCGAACCGTTCTTTTCGGATTCGCCTTTGGCTTTCACCCAGTCCGGATCGGCCCGGAAGGCTTTGAAAGCGGCTTCACCCGCAGCTGCACTTGGGTGCGCCAGCAGATACACCAACCGTGGCTGACCCGAATCGTCGGGTTTGGTTGGGTCGGTGGTGATCCAGTAGGCAATGTTTTCCATACCGTGCTTTTTAAACAGCTTCATCGTATGGTTTTCGAAGCGCGACAGCAGGTCCGGGAGCTTGCCGGGGCTTGCCGTATAGGTCCGTAGTTCAAACGTACGGTTCGGCGTTTTCTCCTTTAATTTCAGCTTGGGCGAGTGCTCCCATTCGGTCATAAATACCTGATCGACTTTTGACACCAGACGGCCGTTGGCTTCGGTTTTGGCCACAACGGCCTTCCATTCCGGATCGGCTCCGAAGGCTTTCCAGGAAGCGTCGCGGGCTTCGCGGCTCGGGTAAGCCAGGATGTAAATGATTTCGTGGCGGCTGGTATCGGTTGGCAGCCAGTATCCGATGTTTTCCATGCCGTGTTTCTCGAAAATCTTAGTCGTGTACTGCCGGAAGCGGTCAACGATGGCGTCGAATTTGCCGGGAGCAGCGTGATACACACGGATTTCGTAAAACTTAGACGTAGCGGCCGGGCGTTCTGGCCGGGGCTTCGCGAACAGCGTTTGCGCGCCCAGCGCTGCCCCGAGGCATACGGTGAGCAGGATCGACTTGGTAAGGTTCATGTATTCTTCTGACTAGTAAAGCTGACGGAATAGCGTCAATGTGCTAAAATAAGCGAAAAAAGGGCATTTTTTACTGTCTTCTTTTTTCAGGAGCCTTCTTGAATTATTGTCGGACAACGATACGTAATTTCATACTATTCCTTACTTTTATGCAGTAACTGAGCCCCTTAACCATGCATAAACGTACCTTTTTAAAACTCTCTTCTGCCATGCTGGCAGCACCACTACTTTCCCCCTTATCGGCCTGGAGTGCCGGCGAAAAACTAAAAAACTGGGCCGGTAACCTGACCTACAGTACCGACCGGCTGACAGCTGCAAAATCGCTTGATCAGGCGAAGGTGTTTGTGAAACAGCATGCTAAGTTTAAGGTGCTGGGTACACGCCACTGCTTCAATATCATTGCCGATACGTCGACCGAACTGCTGTCGCTGAAAGACCTGCATGAGGTAATTTCGCTGGATGCAAAGGCTAAAAAAGTAACGATCCAGGCAGGGATGAATTACGGACAGTTGTCGCCGTATCTGCACGGCAAGGGGTTCGCGGTTCATAACCTGGCCTCGCTGCCGCATATTTCGGTGGCCGGTGCCTGTGCTACTGCGACTCATGGATCGGGGAATAAAAACGGCAATCTGGCTACGGCGGTTTCCGGTCTCGAACTGATCAATGCCAAGGGCGATGTTATTCAGCTATCCAAAGAAAAAGACGGCGATACGTTCAACGGAGCCGTAGTCAACCTCGGTGCACTGGGGGTAATTACCAAAGTGACGCTTGACATTGAACCGACGTTTTCGGTACGTCAGTATGTGTACGAAAACCTGCCGCTGGATCAGCTGAAGGCCCATTTTGACGACATTACCGGAAGTGCCTACAGCGTCAGCCTCTTTACGGACTGGAAAAACAAGCGGTTCAACGAGGTATGGATCAAGAGCCGCGTTGGCAAGGACAAGCCATTTGAGGCGAAGGCTGAGTTTTACGGGGCCAAAAAATCGGCAAAGAACCTGCATCCGATAGCCGAACTGTCGGCCGAAAACTGTACGGAGCAGCTGGGCATAGCCGGCCCGTGGTTTGAGCGGCTACCGCACTTTAAGATGGGCTTTACGCCAAGTAGCGGCAAGGAATTACAGTCCGAGTATTTTGTGCCGAGACGGAACGCGGTTGATGCGATTCTGGCGGTAGAGCGCCTGCACGCCCAAATCAGCCCGCACCTGATGATCACCGAAATCCGGACGATTGCGGCCGATACGCTCTGGATGAGCCCTTGCTATAAACAGGACAGCGTGGCCATTCACTTTACTTGGCAGCAGGATTGGCCGGCCGTCAGCAAGGTGCTGCCGCAGATCGAAAAGGCGCTGGCACCGTATAACGTGCGCCCGCACTGGGGGAAACTCTTCAGCATTGCGCCGTCGGTACTGCAATCCCGCTACGAGCGTCTGGACGATTTCAAAAAACTGGTTGAAACCTACGACCCGCAAGGTAAATTCCGCAACGATTTCTTAAGTAAGAACCTGTACGGCAAATGATTTTCCGTTCGTGATATTTGTCACGGAATCACGGGAGTAGGGATGCTAGTTTTACGGCATCATTTAAACACGTACGACCATGATGAATCTATTGAAATCCGTATTCGGTGGTGGATCTGACAATACAAAAATCGGCGAGGTAATCGCGCAGGGGGGCGTTATTATTGATGTTCGTTCAGCCGGAGAGTTTGCCGGTGGCCATGCCAAAGGGGCGGTAAATATTCCGCTCGATCAGCTGGAAGCTAAACTTGGCAAAATAAAAGCCTACCAGAAACCCATTGTTCTGTGTTGTGCATCCGGCATGCGCAGTGCCCGTGCCAAAGGATTTCTGACCAGCCAGGGCATCACCGACCTGTACGACGCCGGTAGCTGGCGGAATATTTAAAGAGCGAAAGAGTGGCCGACGCGCTGTCAAAGAGTGAAAGAGTGGCCGCCGCTGCGGCAAAAGAGCGAAAGAGCGAGTGGTGGCACGACCGCCAGGCGGCCCTGTTAGAGTCGTGCCACCACTTTTTTATGCCAGTCGGGAACTTAAACGGCCCGCTGCCGCCTTGCATCCAGCAACTGTGTTAGTGCGGCAGTTTGTCGCGCAGCAGGCCATAGGTCCACGTACCGGCGATGGCGCTCAGGAGCGTAGCGATCACTACCACATAGCCGCTGCCGATCTGGGCAAACAACGGACCCGGACAGGCGCCCGTGATAGCCCAGCCCAGACCGAACATCAGTCCGCCGAAAATCTGCCCGCGGTTGAATTTCTTGGGATGAAACTGCACGGTCTCGCCGGACAAAGTCTTGATATTGAATTTTTTAATAAGATAAACTGAAAGCATCCCCACGATAACGGCTGAACCAATCACGCCGTACATGTGGAAGCTTTGCAGGCGGAACATTTCCTGAATCCGGAACCAGGAAATGATTTCGGCTTTCACAAACACAATTCCGAACATAATGCCGACCACCATGTATTTTACGTTTGCAAAAATGCTTTCTTTTTTCGCCATGTCGTTGGGTGCGTCGCACACCATCGGCTCCGGAAATTCTACTTTCTGCATGTTATGAGGCGTTTAAAACAGGTTGAAAATGTACGGTAAAAGCAGGTGTGTCATCGTGAAACCACCAATCATAAAGCAGCAGGTGGCAATCAGAGAGGGCCATTGCAGCGTCGAAAGGCCCATAATCGCGTGTCCCGACGTACAGCCCCCGGCCCAGCGCGTCCCGAAGCCGACCAGAAACCCGCCAACGATAAAGAAGATAAACCCTTTTAGTGTAAAGAGGTTCGAGACCTCAAACAGATCAGTCGGCATTAGCCCTGCAAAGTCTTTGATACCAAGCGCTTTCAGATCAGCCACCGTGTCCGGAGAGAGCACCAGATCATTCGGGTTCGCCAGAAAATTGGTGGCCAGGATGCCGCCGATAAATATCCCGAATACGAAAACCAGGTTCCAGATTTCTTTTTTCCAGTCGTAGTTAAAAAACGAAATATTGGCCGGTATACAGGCCGCACAGATATGCCGCAGTGACGAGGAAATGCCAAAAGACTTATTGCCGATCAGCAACAGCGTCGGAACGGTCAGGCCGATAAGTGGGCCGGCAACGTACCACGGCCAGGGCCGACGAACTAACTCTAAAAAATCCATAGGGAAAGTTGTTTATTAAAAATGAAAATTGGCTATTGCGTTTAGTTGGGTCATACTCACCTTATTAATGATGTACCGGTCTGAAATGACCGGCGAATTGAGAGGATCTTTCCGGACCAGAAGTAATTGTACATCAAGTCCTTTCCATAACCCGGTAAACTGGTAAGTGGTTCCTAAATTAACCTGTATGTAAGCAGGAAGGCCATATTTATTGAGCGTATAATCCGTCACGTCCGGCAGGTGGTAATACCCGGTGCCAAGATCAACTTTCAGATTCTTGACGGGGGAATAGCGGATATTGGCAGTAAAGGCAGTGGTGTTGCCGGTCCCTTCATTGCGTTCACGAAACATAAAGGTGTATAACGGCTCGCGTCCCCATTCGCGGGGCATCAGCAACCGCCCGGCGGCCGTAATGCGGGTGGCATTCAGGTTAACAAGCCAGTGCGGACGCTGGTATTCGATCCGGCCGGAGACAAAGCCGGCCGTGGCGCCCGGTGTAATATATGTTTGAGTAATCACCTCGCTGCCGCCATTGCGAATCGCCTCTTCGTAGCCACCCATAAGGCCGGCCATCCAGTAAGCAGGGCTTGTCTGCGACGAACGCCATTCGGCATTGCCATACAGCAGGTTAAAGACATTCGGGACATAGGTGTTCCAGAGCTGCAGCGAAAGGGGGCCTGCCTTCCGCGTCAGACCAGCCTGAAGAATACCGCTCGTCCGGATGTGGCCGGCATACTGCGAGGGTTTGCCATTCAGGTCAACGCCAACCGGATACTGCCCGATGCTTTCCCCAACCGTAAACCAGCGTACGGTCGAGCGAGGCGAAATACCGAAGATATACTCAAGCTGAAAGCGGGTGTTTTTCCACTCATTCCATTCCAGCACCGCCGCTTCAGTCAGGGTTGGTCGCATCCGGCCATCCTGCGGATTAATAAACGGCGAGTGGGGGAGCTGACGGCCAACGGTCAGTTTAGACTGATGACCGATGTAAATACGCGCATAGAGTTCTTCCAGCCGGTCGAGATCGCGCCGGTTGTTCGGGTCGGCCAGGTTAAACAGACCGACTTCGTAGCGGCTGGTCTGATTGGTTTTCGGGTCGCGGGCTGCCAGGTCCGACGACAGGGCATTGAACGTAAAAAAGCCGCTGATACCCAGTTCGACATGCTTGAAAAGCCGGGGGGTGTGGTAGCTGATACCGGCCCCGATACCGAGGGCGTGGAAATCGGTCAAACCCGGTTTGTTGTCGGTAGCCATGAAATAGGAGCGGACATGGCCAGAGAAAATTCCTTTTTTCAGCAAGCGGGCCATCGCTTTAGCCGAGTCTGCCGGTACCGGCTGATCCTCAGGAACGAGTCCGTCCGTTTCCGAAGAAAAGCCCGTGCCGGCAGCACTGTACATTATTAATAAAATCAGTAAAAAATGCCTTGACATGGTGACAGGTTGAATCATTTACCTGACAAAACTAGACCGACATTTCCCCCCTTTCCGTGACAATAGTTACAAAGGCTGGCATTCTTAATCGAATTCGGTAATGGCGACCACTATAGTTGGTTCCATTGTGACCTGAGACCGCACGGAATTGGTGATCAGACAGTGGCGTTCGGCTTTAAGCAGGACGCGTCGGGCCTTTTCGATGTCGCTGTCGTGTAACACCACCACTTTCGGGAAGAGGTGCACCGCCGAGATCATCAACCCGTTTTCGGTCTCTTCGAGTTTACCGGTGGCGCGGCAGTCGAAGTCCGAAAAGTCGAGTTTCGAATTTTCGGCGATGGCCAGGAAGGTGGTCATGAAACAGCCGGATACCGCCGCCACCAGCAGGTGCTCGGGCGACCAGACACCCGGCATGCCTTTGGCAAATTCCGGTGGGGTGGCAACCTCAATGGTATCGGTCAGGGCCGGTGAGCTTAGCTGACCGAGGCGGGCATACTGCCAGCCAAGATGTACGTCGTAATAATGCGGTGTCATGGTTGTATTGGTTTATGGCTGGCCACAAAAGCACAAAGAACCAGAGGTGCACAACGATTTCGGGTCTTTGTGTTACGTCAGGTCTTGGTGTCTTCGTGGCAAAATCAATGAATTACAGTAAAGTAGTCGGGCAAACGTAATCAGTGAGGGGCAGCTTGCCGGTTTGCTTGATGGCCGCAAAGCCGCCCGCTACGTCGATCAGCTTGCCGTAGCCACGTGCTTTCAGAATCGACGCGGCAACCATTGACCGGTACCCACCGGCGCAATGCAGGTAATAGGTTTGGTTGCGGTCGAGACGGGCCATGTTCTGGTTAAGGCTTTCAAGCGGCAGGTTCTCAATGCCCACAACGTGTTCGGAGTCATATTCGCTTTGCCGGCGCACATCAAAAACGGGCAGACCGTTATCAGCCGTAAACCGTTCTGCAAACGTGTCGGCCGAAATGGATTCTATGGTGTCGGTGTGACGGCCATCGGCAACCCAGGCTGCAAAACCACCTTTCAGATAACCAATGCAGTTGTCATAGCCAACGCGGGCCAGGCGGAGAACCGCTTCTTCTTCGCGGCCTTCGGGCGTGATAAGCAGAATCGGCTGTTTCAGGTCAGTAACCAATGTACCGACCCAGCCCGCAAACTGACCATCAAGGCCGATGTTGATGCTGTTCGGGATAAAGCCT
Source organism: Arsenicibacter rosenii (assembly GCF_001870735.1). Classification (GTDB taxonomy): domain Bacteria; phylum Bacteroidota; class Bacteroidia; order Cytophagales; family Spirosomataceae; genus Arsenicibacter; species Arsenicibacter rosenii. The sequence continues at coordinate 163,202 of NZ_MORL01000007.1, forward strand.
TTGGCAAACACCTGTGCCCCGCGTACGTCGAGCACCAGCGCTTCTTCTTCGTTGGCAGCGGCGTCAAAGGCGGCCGGCGACAGTGCTTGTGTTCCCTGACGGATAACCTCGTCAACAGAGCCGTAGCCCATCTTGTTCAGCACTGCATTTTTCGGGAAATATTGCGGAGGGGTTGTCAGGCCCGTGGTGACTTCCTTAATAAATTCCTCTTTGGTTTGTGCCCGTAAGGCGTAGTTAAACCGCTTCTGGTTGCCCAGCGTATCGGTGGTTTCCTTACTCATATTCTTGCCGCAGGCCGATCCCGCTCCGTGCCCGGGATACACGATGACGTCGTCCGGCAGCGTCATAATTTTCTGGTGCAGGCTATCGAACAGGTGACCGGCCAGGTCTTCGCGGGTCAGATCGCTTTTGACGGCCAGATCGGGGCGGCCAACGTCGCCGATGAAGAGTGTATCGCCGGTGAAGAGGGCCGTTTCCTTGCCGGTTTCATCCAGCAGCAGGAAGGTCGATGATTCCATGGTATGGCCCGGCGTATGCAGCACTTTAATCTGAATGTTGCCGATGGTAAAGAGCTCTCCGTCCGTCGCTACGTGTGCCGGATAGTTTGGTTGGGCAGTTGGCCCGAAAACGATGGTCGCGCCGGTTTTGGCGGCCAGGTCAAGGTGGCCCGATACGAAGTCGGCGTGGAAGTGGGTTTCGAAAACGTATTTGATGCGGGCTCCGTCTGCATGAGCCCGTTCGATATACGGTTTGGTTTCGCGCAGCGGATCAATGATGGCCGCCTCACCGGCTGATTCAATATAATAAGCGGCTTCTGCCAGACAACCCGTGTACATTTGTTCGATTTTCATGTCTTCTCTGTGTTTAAACGATGGATCAAAATTGGCCATCTGCGGATGGGTATTCTGTGATGTTTGTTACGGAGAAGATATGATGGTGGTCAGGTTTTATCCGGCTGCTTTGGTTATCGTGTAACTGCCTTTTTCTCATTGCTATGTGTTTTTCGAAATGCATCGATGGGCTTATACGGGCCGTATTTATGCTGCTTTTCGGGGAAAGAATCAGCATACGGCTCAAGCGGGTGATCGACCGGCTTGCCGGCGATGTCCGGCCAGTCTTTGCGGAGATCTTTTGCCGGGCGCGGTAATTAATCCCGTCAGGATGATTTTCGGGCAGGTCATGTACGTGGTGCAACAGGTGCATCATTGCGGATGCCAAACAGTCCCGGAAAATCGTTGAAGGCCTGTACCGCTACGTTCGACAGGGCGTTGTAGCCAATCAGCGAAAACAGGAAAAGTTGAAAAACAGATCGACCCGGAAGTTTTTCAGGAAAGCAGGCTGGTCTTTGCGCCACGGAAACAGGATTTCGAGTGCCCGGACCGCGAGCGATAAGCCGACGAGCCAGTAGAAGTAATTATGCCAGCCCGGGTACAGGATTTCATTGACGAGGTAGCTGATAAAGCCCGTCGCTACGTGGCAACGGGCTTTATCAGCTACCAACCCTGTTTTATACTTGCTTTCGGGCAATGAGCCGGATCACGCAGGCAGACCCGTTGTGAAACGGTCCTTCGTTCAGGTCAGTGTAACGCTCATCAATCTGTAGAATGTCCAGTTCCTTGAAATCATCCAGCAGTTCAGTCCGGTTAAGGAGCATATCGGCCTGTTGCGGCCCGCCCGACGAATTGCCAAGCTGCTCTTTGTGGAAGGCTTCCAGCACCAGATACCCCGACGGTTTGAGCCAGCTGACCAGTTTCCGGTGAAACTGCTGGCGCAGGACAGGTGGCTGGTGTACGTAAATCAGTCCGATCAGGTCGTAGGTATCGGGTTGACCGTCAAAGTCCTGAAGCGTTACAATGTCGTATTGAATGGTGGTGCAGGCCCCGCCCGCGAGTGCCATGGCTTTTTCTTTGGCGGCTTCGCTGAAATCAAAGGCGTCGACAGTCCATCCCCGCAGGGCGGCATAGACCGCATTCCGGCCTTCGCCTTCGGCGGGTAGCAACAACCGGCCGGGCTGAAGTTTGTCAATACATTCTTTAAAAAACGCATTGGGTTTGGTCCCGTAGGCATAGGTCGGATTACTATAGCGGGTTTCCCAGAATTCTTTCATTGGTAACAAGTTGAGGTGGGCAAAAAAATGCCACAGCCTTTAATGAACTTCTTCATACGGGATATCCTAATGGGCTTCGTCCGGTTTTACCGAATGGCGGGGCGCCGGTACACTGCAGCTACCGGCCGCGCAGCCGACATTCAGGATGGCCTGCATCAGAAATAATCCGCCGAGGATACCCAGCATTGGCTGCTGATCAACAACGGCACTCCACAGCACCAGACCACCTGCCACCAGCCGGATAATCCGCATCAGCCCCCGGTTCTTTAGATCAACCATAGTTTCTGTTAAGTAATTGAGCGAATTAGTTAAAACATCGTTTCCTTAACAAGAATATAGATTCCCATTACCAGCACAAACCAGCCGAATGCCCGTTTCAGCTTTTCACCCGCGATGAATCTGGATAGGTAAGAGCCGACGAAAATACCGACGACTGACAGGGCCGTAAATTCGAGCAGGAACGTCCAGTCAACGGCCATGTTGGAGAGGTCGCCCAGGAACCCGATCAGGGATTTGGCGGCAATGATGAGCAGCGATGTACCAACCGCCATTTTCATGGGAAGCCGGGCCAGCAAAACCAGCGCCGGAATAATCAGGAAGCCACCGCCCGCCCCGACGAAGCCGGTCAGGGTACCCACCAGTGCCCCTTCCAGGGCAATCAGCGGCAGGTTAAACCTGATCGGACCTTCGGTTATGGTAGTTTCTCCCTTTTTGTCGCGGATCATTGAGAAAGACGCCGCCAGCATGATCAGCGCAAAGAACATCATAATTGTTACGCTTTTGCTCAGCACAAAAGCTCCGCTGCTGAATACCGGATCGGGAATGGCCGGAACAACGTATTTTCGTGTCAGGAAAACCGCCAGAAACGACGGAATCGAAAACACCATGGCCGCCTTGTAATTGACCTGCTGTTTGCGCATGTAATTGACCGAACCTACCAGCGAGGTTGTACCGACAACAAACAGCGAATACGCTGTTGATATTACCGGATTGATCCCCAGCAGATAAACCAAAACGGGCAGGGTAAGAATGCTGCCTCCACCGCCGATCAGCCCTAAGCTGACCCCGATCAGGATCGAGGCGGAAAAACCTATTATTTCAACTGTATGCATGATCTGCCGTATTTTTCAGCAAATCACGCCATCAACAAGCCGCTTTTCCGTGATAATTGTTACACAGAGCCCGTTTCTTTGCCGGTCACCGCAATTTGTGGGCGCGGTTAGTCCGGATGCCGAAGGGCAGGTACAGCGGGCAGCTGCTGACCAGGCTGGTCAGCAGCAGGATACCGGCAGCAATAAACCCAGCCAGGGTCCAGATGCCGGTCAGAACGTCAGCGGCAGATAACGCAATCAGGATAACGGCCAGCGCAATGCGTATGTAGCGGTCGGTAGCACCAATGTTCTTTTTCATAGCTTCTTTTTTTGTTTCTAAGGAAGCAGAAACCGGACGGAAACTCTGTGACAATTATCACAATGGCGCACTAATTTTCGTCATACATTCGCCGTTTTGGTAAATCAATCACCCTTTTATGTAGTTATTAATCCCGTTTTGTTATGCGAAATCTATTGCCAGGCCTGATAGGTCTGACGCTAAACCTGTCGATCAGCGTCAAGGCTCAGTCAACGTTCAATAAAGTAAAATCTATGAATGTGCTTTTGCCTGATCGGGCTTATAACGGACAAAGATGTTGATCCACGTACGGCGCGCCAGCCGGAAGAAAAACGGGGTCAGCATAATAAGTGCCGGAATCAACCCGATCAGGTAATACGTCAGGTCAATCTGGAGCAGTACGTTAAAAAGCACGAATGTACTGATAATAAAGGCTACGTAAAATGCGTAACTAACATACATCGCCCCAAAGAAAAAGCCGGGTTCCGGCTCAAACCGGAGGTCACAATGGCTACAGTGGGTATGCATTTTGTCGAAGCGTTTCAGGTCGTAGGCATTGTTGGTGATAAAAAAATCACCCTCCTGACAACGAGGACATTTATTGAACAGAATGCTATATAGTTTGGTCCCCTTTAACATGGCGTTGGCTCGTTTTATGGTGAAGAAAACCCGCAGGCTTTCTGACTGCAACAAAGGTAACTACATGATAAACCCCGGAATGTGATTTTTGTCACATTGCCTGGCGGGCGGTAGTTTTTTTCTGATTGTCGCTTTTTGATTCGATGGAACGCATATAAACTTGATCAACATGAAACGACGCACAGCCCTTAAAAGCCTCTCGGTAGCCGTTGGCGGACTGGTTAGTCTGCCTGCCTGGGCCACACAGTGGACGCCCGAATCCATTGGCGCCAATGCCGGGGTAACGGCGGCCGATGATGCTTTGCTGGCCGAAATCGTGGAAACGATTATTCCCGAAACGACATCGCCGGGCGCCAAAACACTCAACGTTCACCGCTTTGTTTACCGCATGATTAACGATTGTTACGGTGAACCCGTACAGACTGTCTTTCAGCAAGGGCTGCTGAAAACCGATGAGCTGGCGCAACAGGCCTACAGCAAACCGTTTGCTGCCTGCGATAAAACGCAGCGTACTGACCTGCTGGTGAAAATGGCGGCATCGGCCAACCCTGCCGAAAAACAGTTTGCCGACCTGGTCAAGGGCCTGACCATTCGCGGGTACACCAACTCCGAGTACTACATGGTCAACGTACTGAAATACAACATGGCGCCCGGCTATTTCCATGGCTGTGTGCCGGTTAGTTCGCTGACGCCGGTGAGTGCCAAATAGTCCATCAACAATCGTTCAACCTTCGTATTTCATGGCATTTCTGACTATTGATTCTGTTAAAGACCGGACCTTCGACGCCATTGTGATCGGTTCGGGTATCAGTGGTGGCTGGGCCGCCAAGGAACTGACTGATAAAAAACTGAAAACGCTGTTGCTCGAACGGGGCCGCGATGTACGGCACGTTACCGACTACCCGACGACGATGATGTCGCCCTGGGAGTTTGAGCACCTGAACCAGTTGCCAAAGGCGTTTAAAGATGCTAACCCGATTGCCAGCCGGTGTTACGCTCTCAATGAAGATACTACCCACTTTTTTGTGAAAGATGCGGACCACCCCTACATTCAGGACAAACCGTTTGACTGGATTCGTGGCTACCATGTAGGCGGCAAGTCGCTGATGTGGGCACGCGGTACGCAACGTTGGTCACAATATGATTTCGACGGGCCGGCACGGGATGGCTTTGCGGTAGAGTGGCCGATCGGCTACCACGATATTGCGCCGTGGTATAGCCATGTCGAAAAGTTTGCCGGCATTTCCGGTAACCGCGACGGCTTGGCCCAACTGCCGGACGGCGAGTTTCTGCCGCCGCATGAGCAGACATGTGTGGAAAAGCACTTCACCACGCAGATGAATAAGCTCTACAACAATACGCGTCCGGTGGTCATCGGCCGGTGTGCGCACCTGACCAAACCACAGCCGATTCACCTGAAGCAGGGGCGGGGGCAGTGCCAGCACCGGAACCTGTGCCAGCGCGGTTGCCCGTATGGCGGTTACTTCAGCAGCAACTCATCGACCATTCCGTGGGCGTTGAATTCGGGCCATCTGACGTTGCGCCCGCATTCGGTCGTGCATTCAATTATTTACGACGAAGCCAAAGGGAAGGCTACCGGCGTGCGGGTGGTCGACGCCAATACAAAGCAAATGACGGAGTACTACGCCCGGATTATTTTCGTAAACGCGGCTACCGTAAACACTAACCTGATCCTGCTCAATTCCACCTCACGCCGCTTCCCGAACGGGCTGGGCAACGACAACGGCCTGCTGGGTAAATACGTGGCGTTCCACAACTTCCGGACAACGATTTCGGGAGAATACGAAGGCTATCAGGATATGACAACGGATGGCATCCGGCCAAACGGCAGCTATATTCCGCGTTTCCGGAACGTATTTAAGCAGGAAACCGACTTCCTGCGGGGCTATGCGGCGGGCTTCAGCGCCACCCGGATGACCTACAACGATACGGCTGGTATCGGCGAAGACCTGAAAAACAGCCTTAATACCAAAAAATACGGTAACTGGCGGGTTGGTTCCCACATGATGGGCGAGACCATTCCGAAGGAGTCAAACTTTGTGACGCTCGATAAAACGCAGGTCGATGCCTGGGGCGTGCCGCTCATCCGGACCAACGTGGGTTACGACGACAACGATGAGAAGATGATTAAGGATTTCCACGAACAACTGACGGAAATGTATACCGCTGCGGGCTTCAAAAATATCCAGACGCACGATAAACCCGATAAAGCGCCGGGCCTCGACATTCACGAAATGGGTGGTGTCCGGATGGGTAAAGACCCGAAAACGTCGATGCTTAACAAATGGAACCAGTTCCATAACTGCAAAAACGTGTTCGTTACCGACGGGGCCTGCATGACCAGCAACTCGACCCAGAACCCATCGCTGACCTTTATGGCCATCACGGCCCGTGCGGCCAATTATGCTGCCAGCGAATTCCGGAAAGGGAATCTGTAATAATCTGACATAAAGCGAAACGGGGGAGCATCGGCCGATGCTCCCCCGTTTCGCTTTATTATAGCACGATTACGCTTTTTTCAGCGTCGACGGGCATACAAAATCGGTAGTTTTAAACCGGCCGGTTTTCTGGATAGCTCCGAAACCGCCGTCGATGTCGACGAGGTTATCATATCCCCGTGATTTAAGAATCGACGCGGCCATCATCGACCGGTAGCCACCGGCACAGTGGATGTACATGGTTTCGTCTTTGGGGAATTCGGCCATCAGTTCGCTGATATAGTCGAGCGGCAGGCTTTTGGCCCCGTCGATGTGTTCGGCCGCAAATTCGCCGGGCTTCCGGACGTCGATTACCGTAATTGTGCCTTGGTCCATGCGGTCGGCCAGTTCATCGGCCGAAATCGACGTGATTGTATCGACTTCCATGCCGCTGGCTGCCCAGGCCGGGAAACCACCTTCGAGATACCCCAGTACCTGATCGTAGCCCACACGGGCCAGCCGGGTCAGCGTTTCCTGCTCCTTGCCCGGTTCGCAAACCAGCAACAGTTCCTGCCGAACGTCGGGAATCAGCGCGCCCACCCAGGGGGCGAACTGCCCGCCAAGGCCGATGTTGATCGAATTCGGAATAAACCCTTTGGCAAATGTCTGGGCCGCCCGCACGTCGAGTACTACCGCGCCGGTTTCGTTAGCGGCCGCCTCGAACGCTTCCGGGCTCAGCGGCTGGGCCCCGCGGCTCAGCACCGTATCAATACTTTCGTACCCTTCCTTGTTCATCATCACGTTTTGCGGGAAATATTTCGGCGGGGCGAGCAGGCCGTCCGTAACCTCCCTGATGAACTCGTCGCGTGTCATATCGGCGCGCAGCGCATAGTTAAACAGCTTCTGGTTGCCCAGCGTATCGGTGGTCTCCTTGCTCATATTTTTGCCACAGGCCGAACCCGCCCCGTGGGCCGGATAGACGATCACGTCATCGGGCAAGGGCATGATTTTGTGCCGCAGGGAATCAAACAGGTAACCGGCCAGATCATTCATGGTCAGGTCTGATTTCTGGGCAAGGTCAGGGCGGCCTACGTCACCGATAAACAGGGTATCGCCGCTGAACAGGGCCTTTTCCTTGCCATTCTCGTCGATCAGCAGGTAGCAGGTCGATTCCATGGTATGGCCCGGCGTATGCAGCACACGGATTTTTACCTTGCCCAGCGGCAGGTCTTCGCCGTCGGTTGCCACGTGGGCATCAAAACCGGTTCTGGCATTGGGACCGTAAACGATAGGAGCACCGGTTTGCTTCGCCAAGTCGAGGTGGCCCGACACAAAATCGGCGTGGAAGTGGGTTTCCAGCACGTATTTGATGGCAGCGCCTTCTTTGGCCGCTTTTTCGATGTATGGTTTTACTTCGCGCAGCGGATCGATGATGGCCACTTCGCCGGCTGATTCTATGTAATAGGCCCCCTGAGCTAAACAGCCCGTATAGATTTGTTCGATTTTCATCGCTGTATTCCGTTTAAAAGTTGACGCTTATCCGAACCGGTAAGCAAATCAACGCAAGTTCGTTTGTTGAGTCCGTGATAATTGTTACACAATCAGGGCCGTACTATAAAATGTCAATTTTATTCCGCGACAACTTTACATAGCCAATCTTTTCCATCTGTTTCAGCAGACGGGAAATTACCTCGCGGGAGGTCGCCAGTTCGTTGGCAATTTCTTCGTGCGTGATCTGTAATACCGAACACTGGCAGCTTTGGGCTTTCTTTTTCAGATACGCCAGCAGCCGCTCATCGAGCTTCTGGAAGGCAATGCTGTCGATGGTGGCAATCATATCGTCGAAGCGCCGCTGGTAGGTCTTGAACACAAACTGCTTCCAGGTCGCGAAGCGGCAGATCCACTCTTCGACCTTTTCAACCGGTATGGCAATCAGCTGCGTTTTCTCTTCCGCCACGGCCACAATCTCACTTTGCTTCTTTTCCAGACAGCAGGTCAGCGACATGGCGCAGGAGTCGAGGCCGCCGAGGTAATACAGCAGTGCCTCACGCCCTTCCGTATCGGGCCGCATAATCTTGACCGACCCGTTGAGCAGAATGGGTACCGACCGGATATAACTTCCCGGCCGGATCAGATAGGCTCCTTCTTCTATTTCCTGATAAATACCGACGCGGGCAATTTCGTCAATCAGGGCCGGTTCAAAACGCCCGGTTAAGCCGTCAAGTAAAGACCGATTCATAAGCGCTGGATACTGAATGGTTGATTCCGGATGCTCGATGCCGTTATCTGTGAAAAACCGGAAACAGGCCTCATAAAGTTCTGTCGGTTAAAAATGAGTTAAATTCCCCTTACTCCGGATACGGAGAAAGGCTTACACTGTTATAAAGACAACAAAGTAAATGAGTGACGGCAGACCGTTCAGTGATAAATATCACACGGGTGCTCACCGAAAAAGGAGTAGCCCTGCGATGTTAAAATTGCGCGGCTTTACCCTTATCATGTAGGTACAAATGTCTATCGAATGTGCAAAATAGACGACAAATTCGTAACTTTTAGGACCGAACGTTGAATCATGTGATGTATTCTGGAAAAAATTGACTTTTGTCTGATTCTTTCTGTCAGCAGGACGGAAAGCGTGCCGGAGTCTCTTCATTAACTCAATTACCTTATGAATTTAATACGTGCTGCGTTACGCAAACCGATTACCATTCTGGTGATCGTGATGAGTTTGTTTTTCTTCGGTATCAAAGCGGTCCGTACCATTAAAATTGACATTTTCCCGAACCTCGACCTGCCGGTCATTTACATCTCCCAGCCATTCGGCGGTTATACGCCCAATCAGATGGAGTCGTTTTTCGGCAAACAGTATGTCAACCTGCTGTTGTATGTGTCGGGGGTAAAGAGCATTGAAACGAAAAACATTCAGGGGCTTACGCTGCTGAAACTGACGTTTTATGAGGGAACCAACATGGCGCAGGCCGCGGCCGAAGTGTCGGCCTATTCAAACCGGGCGCAGGCGATCTTTCCGCCCGGGTCACAGCCGCCGTTTATTCTCCGGTTCGATGCCTCAACGCTGCCGGTCGGTCAGCTCGTTCTGAGTAGCCCGAAGCGAACCAACAACGAATTACAGGACATGGCCAACGTCTATGTCCGGTCTGGTTTCAGTTCGATTCCGGGCCTTGTTGCTCCCGCGCCGTTCGGGGGCAACTCGCGTACGGTCGTCATTAAGGTCGATCCGGAACTCCTGCGTTCACACAACCTGACCCCCGATCAGCTGGTGGCGGCGCTTCGGATCAACAACACCGCAACCCCGGCCGGTAATGTCCGGGTCGGTGACCTGAATTACTTTACGCCGGCTAATACGACGGTTAAAAACATAGAGGATTTCGGCAATATCCCGCTCTATACCGGAACCGTACAGAACCTGTACCTGAAAGATGTGGCTACGATTGAAGACGGCGCCGACATTACCCAGGGCTACGTGCTCGTCAACGGCAAGCGTTCGGTGTATCTGCCTATTACCAAATCGGCCGATGCCTCGACCTGGGAGGTGGTGCAGAATCTGAAAGCCGCCATCCCGAAATTTCAGGCGCTGCTGCCCGAAGACGTAACCCTGACCTATACGTTCGACCAGTCGGTCTATGTCATCAACGCCGTAGAAAGCCTGATGACGGAAGGAGCCATTGGGGCTATCCTGACCGGGTTGATGGTCTTACTCTTCCTCGGCGATGCACGGGGGGCGCTGATCGTCATTATTACCATTCCGACCTGTATCATTTCGGGTGTTTTGTTCCTGTCGCTGTTCGGACAAACGATCAATATCATGACCCTCAGCGGCCTGTCGCTCGCCATCGGGATTCTGGTCGATGAATCGACGGTGACGATTGAAAACATACACCAGCATCTGGCGATGGGAAAACCCAAGGCGCTGGCGATCTGGGATGCCTGTCAGGAAATTGCTTTTTCGAAGCTGTTGATTCTGTTCTGTATCCTGGCTGTATTTGCGCCGGCGTTTACCATGAAAGGGATTCCGGGGGCGCTGTTTCTGCCGCTTGCCCTGGCCATCGGCTTTTCGATGATTACCTCGTACCTGATGTCACAGACGCTGGTGCCGGTGCTGGCCAACTGGATGATGAAAGGGCACGACCATGGCCCGAAAACCGATAAAAAGCAGGGCGGGGCACCCGGCAATCTGATGCATGCCGGGCTGAAAGACGGCCGGTCGGCTCACGATGAGCTGCTGGATCAGAAAGAATTACTGGCTAACCGGCTTGATATGGACGGTGACGGCAAAATCAGCCTGTTTGAGCGTTTCCGTGACCGGTTTATGCGGTTTATGGAGCGCATGCTGCCCTACCGGCGGGCTATCGTATTAATATACATTGTCGGGGCACTCGGACTGGCTGGTTTTTTGTTATCCATCATCGGGCAGGATGTATTGCCGAAAGTAGAATCGCCGCAGTTCCAGGTACGCCTCCGGTCACCGGATGGAACACGGCTGGAAAAAACCGAGAAAACCATGCTCAGCGCCATCGGCGTGTTACAGCAGCTGGCGGGTAAGGAAAATATCGAGATTTCGTCGGCCATGGTGGGGATGCACGGTTCGCAGTTCTCGACCAGCCCGATTTACCTGTTCATGGCAGGGCCGCAGGAGGGGGTTTTGCAGGTCAGTCTGAAAGAAGGATATGAAGGCGACATGGACGCACTGAAAGACCAGTTCAGGGGGAAAATGAAGCAGATTCTGCCGGATGTTAAGATGTCGTTTGAACCCATCGAACTGACGGATAAGATCCTGAGCCAGGGGTCGCCAACGCCGATTGAGGTGCGGCTGCTGGGTAAAAACAAACAGCAGAATGAAGAGTATGCCAACAAGGTCATTGCTAAATTGCAGAAAATCCCGTACCTGCGGGACGTGCAGATCGGTCAGTCGACTAAATACCCGACCATCGACGTAACGATTGATCGTGAACGGGCCGCGCAGCTGGGAACCGATATTTCGACCATCTCACGTTCGCTGATTGCGTCGACATCATCGTCGCGTTTTACGGAAAAAAGCGTGTGGATCGACCCGAAAACCGGCCAGAGCTACAGCGTTCAGGTGCAGATTCCGGAGAGCAAAATGGCTAGTGTGAGCGATCTGGGCGAAATTCCGGTGCTGCCGAATACGAACCGGCCGGTGCTGAGTGATGTGGCCACGCTGCGCACAGGAACGACCTACGGCGAAAACGACAACGTGGGCGCCATTCCGGTCTTATCGGTGACGGCTAACCTGCACGAAATCGACCTCGGCACGGCGGCCCGCGATGTCCAGAAAGCCATTGATACGCTCGGTGAACTGCCGCGCGGACTGACCATCAAGATACAGGGATTGAGTCAGGTACTGACCGAGACGCTCGACAGCCTGCAAACGGGTCTGATCACGGCCATTATCGTGATTTTTCTGATGCTGGCGGCTAACTTCCAGTCGTTTAAAGTGTCGCTGGTGGTGCTTTGCACCGTTCCGGCCGTATTGGTTGGGTCACTGTCGCTGCTGCTGCTGACTGGCTCAACGCTGAACCTGCAATCGTACATGGGCATGATTATGTCGGTCGGGGTATCCATTTCCAACGCCGTTCTGATGATTACCAACGCGGAGGAGCTGCGGATGCGGAACGGCAATGCCCTGCTGTCGGCCAAAGAAGCGGCATCGGTCCGTCTGCGGCCGATTATCATGACCAGCGTGGCGATGATTGTCGGGATGATTCCGATGGCGAGTGGCCTGGGTGAGGGTGGTTCACAAACCGCTCCGCTGGGTCGGGCAGTTATCGGGGGGCTGATTGCTTCTACGTTTGCGGCCCTGTATATTTTACCGCTGGCCTTTGCGTGGGTACAGGCCAAAACAACCACCCAGTCGGTTTCACTGGATCCGGAAGACAAAGAAAGTAAGTTTTATATTCCTTCATCGTATGACTCGGCTAATTGATCGATCGTTTTATGGCCTGATGGCTGTGGGAAGCTGTTTAGTAATCGGTACGACTGTATTGTCTGGTTGCCATACCTCAGAAACCAAAGCAGAAACAACCGAAACGGTCGAAGCACCGGCTACCACCGAGGTATTTGCCCTGAAAAAAGGCCGGCTGACTACCGAACTGCATGTGCCGGGCGAGCTGGTGGCGTTCCGGGATGTTGATATCTATGCCCGTGTGACGGGTTACATCAAGGCGCTGTATGCCGACATTGGCAGCGAGGTGCGGCAGGGACAGTTACTGGCCCTGGCCGAAGCGCCGGAACTAAACGCGCAGGTTGCTTCGGCCGAGTCGCGGCTGAAGGCGCAGGAGGCCGTTTCGATTGCCAGCAAAGCCAATTATGAGCGGATTCTGGAGGCCAGCAAGATGTCGGGAGCCGTATCGAAAAACGATGTTGATCAGGCGCTGGCGAAGCGGAACGCCGATCTGGCCCAGCTCGAAGCGGCCCGTTCGTCGTATCGGGAAGTGGCCGACCTGCGGAAGTACCTGGAAATCCGTGCCCCGTTCAGCGGCGTCATCAGCGCACGGAACGCCAGCACCGGCGCCTATATCGGGCCCGCCGGTAAAGGATCGGAGTTCCCGCTTTTTGTCCTGACCGAGCAGCAAAAGCTTCGTCTGGTGATTTCGGTGCCGGAAGCCTATACCGGTTACGTAGAGCCGAACGACGGGGTTTCGTTTACGGTGAAGGCGTTTCCTGACAAGAAATTTTCGGGTCAGGTGAAGCGCCAGGCCGGGGCTCTTGATAAACGGCTGCGGTCGGAGCGGGTCGAAGTCGACGTGATGAACCCCGATAAAAAGCTGTTACCGGGTATGATTGCCGAGGTGACGTTGCCGCTACCGACGCGGGGCAGTACGTTTATTGTGCCTAAAACGGCGGTGATCAACTCAACGACGGGGCAGTTTGTGATCCGGGTGGTGAACAAAAAAGCAGAATGGGTGCCCATCCGGAAAGGCCTGGAAGCCAGCGATAAGGCCGAAGTGTTCGGCGAACTGCGCGAAAATGACCAGCTTGTCATGGCTGCCACCGAAGAAATCCGGGACGGCAGTGCCGTGAATGTAAAATAATGATTGCGCCGTACTAATCCCGATGGTAGTGCGTTCATGGATAAAGAACATACCTTATCCATGAAAACACTACCATTTACGTTTACGCTTCTTCTGGTTACCGCTCACCTGGCCTTTGGGCAGGACATACGCCGTCTTTCACGGGGAACGAGCGAGCAAATCGTCACTATTCAGCTGGGCATAGAGCCTGTGCAGCTGTCCTCTATCAATCAGGCATTGGCAAAAGCGGGTTATGGCTCCCTGGCACCCAATGCCCGCGTGCTCCGTTTTTCGCAGGAGACTGGCCCCGAAAAAAGCCGCTTCCGGCTCCTGACATCAATTGGTGTTGCCTTACCGGGCGCCGGTACATCCACCGAAGATAGCCGCAGCAATCGCCTCAACAGCTTCTCCTACGTCCTGAATCTGGGAGCAGGCTATCAGCTTATCCGGACCAGTCAGTGGAACCTTATGCCGCACATAAACGGCGAACTGCTCAACTACCAGCTTCGTATTTATCAGGACCTGTCGCAACAGAACCCGACCCTGAACGCAGTACTGACCAATCCCGGAGCGATGCAGCAGGCTACCCTGCGGACATCGGCGGGAGCATTATTGTTTGGGCTGCGCGGGCACTACCGCTATACCTATGCGCAGAGCGACATCGAATGTCTGCGCATGAAAAAATCGGTGGTGATCGGGTTTGACGCCGGTTATCGCCTGAGCAGCCGTACGGCCTCGCTGACGGGTGTGCGGGACGGTGCGTGGGCAAATTTTTCGGGGTGGTATGCCGGTATTCAGATTGGTTTTGGTCTGAAAACGCAGGCTGCGGCGGGGAAATGACCGGTCGGGGGCAAACATACAGATGAATTATTCATCAGAACCTTTCGATCAGACGGACAATTGCTATCCATTGACATACTGTCCTCCTCAAAGTCCTGGTGGATCTGGTACTGGTAGCTGATACACCATTTGCCGGGTTGCCGATACGTCGGCAGCAACTCATTAATGCCCTGCACCGAACGTTCTGTTGTCTGATTGATTGCTAATCAACGGGCTACTGTAAACATCTTGCCTGCTTAGCAGTTATACTATAAATGATAGTATTAAACTATAAATTTATGTAGTTGTACCTGCTAACTGTACTATATATGATTACACCAATTATAAAAAAATCACACACGACAGAACAAATGCCAGTCCTATGGGGAGGTATTCGGCAACGTAACTATCAGAGCTTAACCGATCTATACCGGTTGTCGTATAATGACCTGTTAAACTTTGGTATGTTATTCGGCCATAGTGGACTAGAAACGAAAGATGCCATTAACCAGATTTTTCTGGAAATCTGGGAGCGGGCCGATTCCTTACCACCCGTTGAGAATGTAAGGTCCTATCTGATAACGTACCTGCGCCGTATGCTGCTTCGGGAATATGAGCGGGTAAGCCGGTTAAAACAGCTCAGCAGTAATGAAACGGTTTTTGAAGGACCATACGAGGATTTACTGGTCAGGAACCAGCAGGAAGAGCACATCAGACAGAAGCTCCGGACGGCAATAGAACAGCTTACACCCCGACAAAAACAATTAATCAGGATGCGATTCTTTGATGGTTTGTCAAATGAGACAATCAGCCAGGAAACCGGTATGCACATAAATACAGTGTATAACACCATCTCATCCGCACTTAAACTACTGCGGCAATTATTAGGCCACGAAGATTATTATAATCTGTTGAGCTGGTGGCCTTTGCTGCTGCCGCTTTTAACCGGAACAGAACTGATCTGAAAAACAGGCTTGTTTTATGAGATTTATGCGTTGTTGTGCACTAAGCAATAACACGATATACACTTTACAAAGCGCTCCGGAAAACTAATAATGTGCCGATGAATTACGAAATATATACTGTTGATGATTTCCTGCTGGATGACCGTTTTCTGGCTTATTGTACCGGAAGTGACCAATTAGCCGTTGCGTTCTGGGAACAATGGCAGGAAGATGAGCCGGCAAATATCCATGCATTTTATGAAGCTGAGCGACTTTGCCGGATACTGACGGCCAATAAACCACGCCTGGATCATTCCTTACTGGAGCTGGAATCACTGATACAGCGACAAACTCAGCCGGCTATCATCAGACCGCTTTCGTCACGAACTTCGACGAAGCAATGGTGGTTAGCTGCGGCCGCAGTGATCCTGTTATCCATAGTAGGTCTGGTTGGCTATCAGTGGTGGGATAATCAGTATGTTATTTATGAAACTGCTTACAACCAACAACGGACTGTTCAATTGCCTGATGGTTCATCCGTTGTACTGAACAGCCATTCGGAGCTCCGCTACCAGCGCTCCGCTTTTTCGGAAAATGAACGGCAGGTAGAACTCCAGGGAGAAGGCTATTTCAGGATCCGCCATCTGACGACCCATGCCCCGTTTCGGGTCAAAACCAACGGCGCTTTTGATGTAAAGGTACTTGGGACTGAGTTCTCCGTTTATAACCGGCACCGGCTACATCGCGTTGTCCTGAATTCCGGTAAAGTAGAGGTGCAGTTCCATGACAAACAGACGCCTGTAACCCTGAGGCCGGGGCAAATGATAGAGGTTGGGACCAGCCGCTCAAGTCTGCGCCCACAAACGGTGACTTCCGGTCAATACACAGCATGGATGCGTCATCAACTTGTATTTAATCAGACGAGACTAGCGGAAGTTGTTCAAATCGTAGAGGAACAATTCGGCGTATCTGTGCAACTCGAAGGGGCAGATCCTGATTTGACATTCACGGGTATTTTACCATCGGATCGCCCGGAAACAGTTCTGCAAGCCGTTGCAGAGCTGAATCAGTTAACACTGCGTAAAACGAAAGATGGCTACGTACTGAGTAAAAAATAACCACCACCGTATGAAACGATTTCGGCTTGCACGGCCACGTATGTTTGTGTTTTTTTTGCTGCTCCTGCTGATAAACAGTACCATTACTTCAGGTCAGGCGCCTGTGTCTCTGCAGGATGGGTTGAAAACACTTAACCAAAAGCGAGGTATCTACTTTTTGTATAACCCTAAAGTTGTAGCCGGTTATATGGTACCACCATTAATCGATTGGCAAGCGGATACGGAACAAGTACTTGCCCGGCTTCTGGAAGGGACAAACTTATCGTTTCGCAAGGTCCGTGCGTGTTACCTGATCGAGCCCCGCAGGCAGCCCGATACCAGATTGCCGGTTACTCCTGGTTTGTCCCGGAAACTGATGATCAGTGGTTACGTAAAAGAGCAGAATAGCGGTGAAAATCTGGTAGGGGCGACCGTTTTCGTAGCAGGGAAGGCGGGAACCATCACAAATAATTACGGTTATTATGCGCTTTCGCTTCCTGAAAATGAAGAGGTCGAGCTAATTGTCTCGCTGGTTGGTTATCAGCGTGTGTACCAGCGTATCCGACTTATTGAGAACACATTGCTCAATGTTGAACTAGCTAATAATGACAGTCTGGACGAGGTGGTGCTACGGGCAGACGCCACTGAAAATGCATGGTCTGTTGCACAGACGAGCCAGCATACCATTCCATTGAGAGCAGCGGAAACCATACCGGCTGTTGCTGGCGAAAAAGACGTACTGAAGACACTTCAGTTCCTGCCGGGCGTGCACAAAGATTTTAACGGTCAGGTAGGGCTGCATATTCGCGGGGGCGGATCAGACCAAAACCTGCTTATCCTCGATGACGCACCGGTCTATAATGCCAATCATTTGTTTGGTTTCTTTTCGGTCTTTAATGTCGATGCCCTGAAAAGTATACGTCTGCAAAAAGGAGGTTTCCCGGCCCGATATGGGGGGCGTTTATCCTCAGTAGTCGAGATGAGCATGCGGGAAGGCAACAACAAACACCTGAAGGGCGAAGTCGGTACAGGCCTTATCACCTCCCGGCTGATTCTGGAAGGGCCGGTCATTCGCGAAAAAGCCTCCTTTTTACTCACTGCCAGACGAACTAATTTCAGCTCATTGCTTGGCAATTTTGTAGCCAAAGTTGCCGAAAGCTATTCAGGTACCAACTGGAAGTCCGATTTTCACGACCTCAATGCCAAGCTAAACGTCGACCTGAACCGCCGTAACCGGCTTTATCTGAGTGGTTATTTCGGACGCGATTTTTTTGGCGGCGGGGATAGTCTGGATGCTAGCCGCCGTTGGGAAAATGTGCTGCGATGGGGCAATACCACGTCTACGCTGCGGTGGAACCATCTGTTTAGCGAACGGCTGTTTGCCAATCTATCCTTCATATTCAGCCAGTATGATTTTACGACACATACCAAATACGTTCCCATCGATGCATCAATCCCGAATTCATCCGTAACTATGTGGCGATATTTTAATCGCCTGACCGATTACACACTTAAGTATGATTTAGAATATTTCCCGAAACAGTCTCATCAGATACAGACAGGTATAACCTCAACACAGCGTTTTTTTCGGCTAAATGGCTTTGATGTTAGTGACACCGTTGCCAGTTATAGTCATATAGAACCTATCCGGTCAATAGAAAGCTCCGTTTATGCAGAAGATAACTGGAATGTCAGTAAGAACCTGAAACTGGCCCCTGGCGGCCGGGCAACATTGTATCAGGTTAACGAGAAAACTTTTTTTCGTATCGAGCCGCGACTGGCGGTTTTACTAAAGCTAACCGGCAGAACGGCACTTCTTGGTTCCTATTCGGAAATGAACCAGTTTGTGCATCAGCTGACCAACACCGGGCAGGGCCTGCCAACGGATTTGTGGGTTCCTGCGTTACCGGAGGTGAAGCCACAGCGCTCGCGGCAGATTGTACTGGGCTGTATCCACGAATTAACCTCAAAATGGCAATTAAGTATTGAAATGTACCGGAAATGGATGAGTCATATCATTGGTTACCACCCGGATGCGGGCTTTATTGGCCTTACAAATGCCCAACGTGCTGAACATATCCGATGGGAGCGTAATATCGTTACCGGCACTGCTGAAGCATCAGGGCTGGAATGTATGGTACAACGAAAAACGGGCCGGTTTTCAGGCTGGTTTACCTATACCTGGGCAATTACGTTATGGCGTTTTCCGGCACTGAATAATGGGCAGCCGTTTTTTCCGGCACATGATCGCCGGCATACATTCTCCTGGATCGGCATTTATGAACTAAACTCTGGCTTAAAGTTATCGGCATCATGCAAGTACGGATCGGGGAGCCCGCAAACAACGTCTGTTTTAGGGGTGTCAGGCTTCGGCAGCTTAACGAAAAACAATCCACCTGCACCTACTCCGCCAGGCGGGCTTTCATCGCCCCATGATTCGTTCTCAGGTTTTCGGGGAGTAGCCATGCATCAGTTGGATGTGCGTTTGCAGAAAACGTTCGCGGGCCCGCATTTTACTCACCAACTGGAGTTAACGATTACCGATGCCTACGTCCGCAGCAGCCCTTATGCCTATACTTCCGCCGCGAACACCTCCCGGAATTTCGGACAAAGATTAATGGCGCGTTTCCCTTTTCTACCGTCCGTAAGCTATACGTTACAATTTTAAGACCATTGTGCAGCATCTTCACTAACCGGCCGGACAGGCAATACTGTACGGTTAGTCAGTTTTATATCCAAACAGCAGGCATAACGGCTCCGGTACGTTACGCCTGCTGTTTGACACTGCTTCGGGAAAACCCGATTTTGTTGATTGGAAAAAGCCGGTTAAGGCAACAAAACCCGATCAATCACGTGCACAATCCCATTGAGCGTGACAAGATCGGCTATAACAACGTTTGCGGCGGTTGAATTACTTTTGCCGCTAACCATAACCGATGACTTTGGTGTGACCATAACAGACAACGTACCGCCCTGTACAGTGGTTATGTCGTCGCTACGTAAGGTAGTTGAAAACGCCCGCCCGCTCACCACATGATAAGTCAGAATTTTAGCCAGTACTGCAGGATCAGCAGCCTGAATCGACTGTATGCTTGGAAACCCTGCGGCCTGAAACGCTGCATTAGTTGGTGCAAACACCGTAAAAGGACCACCTGTTCCGAGTGTTTGTACCAACCCGGCCCGCTGAACAGCGGCCACTAAAAACGATAGATTGGGGTTTGAGACGGCTACTTCAACAAGATTGCCTGCAGGGGGCAATAAAACTTTGTTGATCACATGTACTACACCGTTTGATGCCTTTATGTCGGCCTGGATTACATAAACGCCATTTACGGTAATGCTTTGCCGTTTGCTGATCTGTAGCTGCTCTCCCTGCAATGTCTTAAATCCAAGGATGTTTTCTGGTAGCGCGTTCGCAAAAAAGCTTTCTCCGCCGATAACGTGGTACAGTAATATTTTGCGTAACACGTTTATATCCATGTTATTAATGGCGTTGACGTCGGTAAGTCCCGCTGCCCGGAACGCATCATCAGTAGGGGCAAATACAGTCAGCGTACCAGTACTTAAGGCATCTGCCAACCCGGCTCGCACTACAGCTGCCTTCAGCAGACTGAAATTCGGGTTTTCAACTACAAGATTGGTAATTGATTTAGTCATACTATTACCTGTGGGTAGTAGTACCTGATCGATGACATGCACAACGCCGTTAAGGGTTACAATATCGGCGGCCTGAACTTTGGCAGGGGAGGTATTTCCGATGCCTTGAATAATGGCCATACCTGGTGTTCGTGTTGCCGTCAGCCCGCCGCCCTCTACAGTCATAAGTTTCTCGTCGTTCAGTTGCGTTGAGAATGTGATACCGGGTACGACATGATAGCGAAGAATACGGCTTAGTACGTTCGGATCGGCAGCCCTGACTGACTCAATAGTTGAGAAACCTGCCGCCTGAAACGCTGCGTTAGTTGGCGCAAACACGGTAAAAGGGCCTCCCGTTCCTAAAACCTGTATGAGGTTAGTACCACTTTGCGTGACCCGTTGTAAAGCCGCTACCAGGTAAGTCAGGTTCGGATTTGCAACTGCTACTTCAATGGTATTGCCGGCAGGTGGCAGCAAGACCCGGCTAATGATGTGAATAACACCATTGTTGGCTTCCACATCTACCCTGTCAACAGGCACACCATTTACCGAAAGCCCTCCCCGGCGGGTAGCATAGACCTGCTCACCCTGCAGGGTTTTAAAACCTGTCAGCCGGTCAGGAATCCGATCCTCAAAAAAGCGCTCAGTGCCGATTACGTGATACAGAAGAATACGGCGTAATACATTCACGTCGGCATTATTGATTGCATTTACATCTCCAAAGCCTGCTGCCCGGAATGCATTATCAGTTGGGGCAAAAACGGTCAGATTCCCTGTACTCAGCGCCTCAGCAAGCCCGGCTTTAACCACAGCCGCTTTAAGCAGGGTAAAATCAGGAGAGGCCACGACAATCTCTGTAATTGTCTGCCTGATCCGGATACGCCCCCCGCTTGTTTGAGTAGAATCAGACGGCTGTAGTTCCCGGTTACAGCCGGAAAGTGTCAGTAAACCAAGCAGCAAAAAAAGCCCGGTCTGTTGCAGTGCGAAATAGGTTTGTTTCATGACAATCGATTAAAATAGTTAAGTTGAATACGTTCATTTAAATCTTGTGAATACCTGAAAGCAATTTGATTGTTAGTGTGGCAGCGATCGTCTATCTCACAGAAAATTCTGATATTTTTTTTGGGCAGGGCAAATGAGTGCTTTCCGGAACGATAGAAAGCCTGGCAGCGGTAAAGTGGTAGTGGTAGTCGGAGCCTGATTTTCCGGAAAAATACCTTGCTTTGCAGCATGAACCGAATTCTATATACAAATGCTGCCGACTGGCCGGCATTGATTGCCCGGCTGGCTCTCGCAATCGTAGTCTTCCCGCACGGTGCCCAGAAACTGTTGGGCTGGTTTGGTGGCGGTGGTTTTCAGGGAACCATGGGTTTTCTGACCGGCGATGTCGGACTACCCTGGATACTGGCGTTGCTGGTGATCCTGATTGAATTTTTCGGGCCGTTGATGCTCATCGCAGGAGCGGCTACCCGCGTGGCGGCGTTTGGCATTCTGGGCAATTTCATCGGTATTGTTGTGTCGTCGCACCTGAAATCCGGTTTTTTCATGAACTGGTACGCCGAAGCCAACAAGGAAGAAGGGCTTGAGTACTTTATTCTGCTCTTCGGCCTGACCCTGATCAGCCTGATTGCCGGTGGTGGCAAAGCGAGTGTAGATGCCGAGTTGACGAAAAGAAGCGGGTAGGGGGCACCGGAGGAGTCTGAACGCCGGTCTCTGGCCGGCGTTCAGGCGGGCTCTGGCTCATAGGCCCTGAGGCGTGCAGACCCATACAGGCATACCATACCTTATTGCACCTGTAAGCAACGCATCCGGTTGCCTGTTTTTTAATGACAAGGGTTTCATGTATATGATATTCTTATATTTTCTCCCCTTTTCACACCATTAAGTTTTTTTGTGAAACATTTCCGTGAAACATCCTTGGATTATCCGAAAGTATCCGGCATCTTTGGGACTGCAACGAGCTAATACAAATGGGTAAAGTCATTGCTGTCGCCAACCAGAAGGGGGGAGTCGGAAAAACAACTACCACGATTAATCTAGCGGCTAGCTTAGCCGCTCTGGAGTTTCGGACGCTTATCGTCGATGCCGATCCACAAGCGAACTCTACGTCGGGTTTAGGATATAATCCAAAGGAAATTACTACCAGCATTTACGAATGCATGGTTGAGGGCGTTGATACACATGATGCCATTATCCAGACGGATTTCCCGAACCTGGATTTGCTGCCATCACACATTGACCTCGTCGGTGCCGAAATCGAGATGATCAACCTGGGCAACCGGGAAGATAAGATGAAAGACGCCTTAGAAGATGTGCGTCAGGAGTATGATTTTGTCATTATCGACTGTTCGCCGTCGCTGGGTCTGATTACCATCAACGCGCTGACAGCCGCTGATTCAGTAATTGTACCGGTTCAATGCGAGTATTTCGCGCTTGAAGGCCTGGGCAAACTCCTGAATACGATCAAGATCATTCAGTCGCGGCTTAATACCCGGCTGACGATTGAGGGCATTCTGCTGACCATGTATGACCTGCGCGTGCGCTTGTCGAATCAGGTGGTTGGCGAGGTAACCGCGCACTTCCAGCAAATGGTCTTCAATACCATCATTCCGCGTAACATTCGTCTGAGCGAATCGCCGAGTTTCGGGGTACCGGCGCTGGCCCAGGATGCCGAAAGCAAGGGAGCTATCAGCTATCTGAACCTGGCCCGCGAAATCCTGACGAAAAACGGAATGATGCCGCACGACCAACCGGCATAAGCATAAGGCAGGGAGCGAACCGGTTCTCCTGTAATAATCAATTTAATCAGGGGCTTACGGGTGCCGTTTCAGGACGCATCCGTAAATCATACATCATTAACTAAATGTATGGAGACATTGAATAGTAAAGCACCAAACAAACGGATGACGGGTTTAGGGCGGGGACTCGGTGCGCTGCTCCAGGATAGTGATGCGGTCAACCGGCAGGCCAAGCCATCGCCTTATGAGACGATCAGTACCATGAGCGAAATCTCAATCAACCAGATTGAGACCAACCCGTTTCAGCCCCGTACACGGTTTGACGAAGAAGCCTTGCAGGAACTCGCCGAATCGATCCGCGTACAGGGAATTATCCAGCCGATTACTGTCCGGCAACTGGAAAAAGACCGCTACCAGCTGATTTCGGGGGAACGCCGTCTGCAGGCCTCCAAGCTGATTGGCATGACTACGATCCCGGCCTACATCCGGACGGCCAATGACCAGCAGATGCTGGAAATGGCGCTGATCGAAAACATCCAGCGTGAAAATCTTAATTCGATAGAAATTGCCCTGAGCTATCAGCGCCTCATTACGGAGTGCAGCCTGAAGCAGGAAGAACTGGGCGAGCGTGTCGGCAAGAACCGCACAACGGTCAACAACTACATCCGCTTACTGAAACTGCCGCCGGTAATTCAGGCCGCCCTCCGCGATAATGTAATCTCGATGGGCCACGCCCGTGCCATTATCAACATCGAAAATCCGGAGACGCAGATCCGCATCTTCCGCAAAATCGTCGATGAAGAGTGGTCGGTCCGGAAGGTAGAGGAAGCCGTTCGTAACCTGTCAACCGACGGGTCGGAACTGGTTGCCCGAAAGGTGACTTTGCCCAAAATGGAACTGCGCAGCCTGCAGTTTAAGCTGTCGTCGATGTTTGGCACGAAGGTGTCGATCAAGGCCGATGAAAAGCACAAGGGCGAGATCAAGATTCCGTTTACATCACAGGAAGAGCTGGACAAGATTCTGATGGTTTTGCGCCACGAAGGAAAATAACAGCCGGAAGTTACAAACTGACATGAAGTATCGGGGAGTTTGGATGTGGGTGGTCCTGTTGCTGACAACCGGTGCGGTTCAGGCACAGAAAAAGGCAGTTACTGATAGCGTACGGGTTGGTAATTCGGTGCTGACCGCCGACGACTCAACCATTGTAAACGGGGCAGACACTGTCCGGATCAGCGAAAAAAAAACGGCCGAAATCCGCAAGATCATTCCGCGTCAGGCAACCATCCGCTCGGCGATTTTGCCCGGCCTGGGCCAGATTTATAACGGACAGCCGTGGAAAGTGCCGTTTGTGTATGCGGCCCTGGGCACGGAGGTGTACCTGATCATTGATTTTAATAAAAAGTATCTCAAGTTTGAATCCGCTTACCGGACCGCCTATGAAGATAAGTCGACGGGCGAAAATGCGAAAACGGCAGTAGTGCGTATCAAACGGGATGGGCAATGGCAGGATGTACGCTTCGGCGTCGCGCAGTTGAAGACGATTACGGACATCTACCACCGGTATCGGGACCTGAATGTGATTCTGATGGCAGCGTTCTGGGCACTGAACGCGGTAGAAGCCAACGTGGCGGCTCACCTGAAAACGTTTGACATGTCGGATGATCTGTCGATGCAGGTAAAGCCAATGCTGATTCCGAACCTAGCCGGTGGTCCGCCAATAGTAGGGGCCAAACTAACGCTGACGATTAAATAAACGGGGTTTTCGGTCTTTTAAGAACGAAACGAAAATAGATTTTACATGAATATTCTGTTGCTCGGCTACGGCAAAATGGGGCGCACCATCGAAAAAATCGCGCTTGATCGTGGCCATCACATTGCCGGACGGATAGATGTTGCTAACCGTCAGGAAATGGAATCCCTCAGCGGTGACGCTGTGGATGTGGTTATTGAATTCAGCTCACCTGAATCGGCTTACGAAAACATAACCTATTGCCTCAAACGCGGATGGCCCGTTGTCAGCGGAACGACCGGCTGGCTCAACCACCGTGCAGAGGTGGAAGCACTGTGCGGGCAGCACAAGGGTGCTTTCTTCTACGCATCGAACTATAGCATCGGCGTGAATCTGTTTTTCCGGCTGAACAAGGTACTGGCGCAGTTTATGAAGAACTATCCGTCGTATCAGGTGTCGATGACCGAAATTCACCATACAGAAAAGAAAGACGCGCCGAGCGGAACCGCCATTACCCTGGCCGAAGGTATTCTGGAAAACCTGCCGGGCAAAACCGGCTGGGCCGAAAAAGGTCCTGAGGCCATAGCTGACAGTGTACTGGAGATCGAATCCCTGCGTGAAGGCACGGTACCGGGAACGCACATTATCCGTTATGGGTCGGAGGTCGATCAGATCGAGATTTCGCACATCGCCCATAGCCGCCAGGGGTTTGCGCTCGGGGCTGTTGTGGCGGCTGAATGGCTGGTTGGTAAGCAGGGTATTTTCGGAATGGATGACCTGTTAGGAGAGTAGCAAAGATTGAATTAGTCGAAAAAAAGAAAACGTTGTGTCAGAGGTAAATACAAAACCGCAGATTAAATCGGATAAGCCGAAAAAATCACCAGCCCGCGAGTGGTTCGACTCGATACTGTTTGCTGTTGTGGCGGCCACCCTCATCCGGTGGCTGTTTATGGAAGCGTTCACGATTCCGACGCCTTCTATGGAACGCAGCCTGATGGTGGGCGACTTCCTGTTTGTGAGTAAGTTACATTATGGTACGCGTACACCGCGTACGCCGTTACAGGTGCCGCTTACCCACCAGAAAATATGGGGAACTGAAATTCCGTCGTTCAGCGATGCCATTCAGTTGCCATCGTTTCGCTTACCGGGCTTCACCCATGTCAAAAACGGGGATATCGTGGTATTCAACTTCCCGACCGAAGAGCAGTATCCGCCGGATCTGCGGACAAACTACATCAAGCGTTGCATCGGTATTCCGGGCGATGTGGTCGAAGTACGCCACCGTCAGGTATACGTAAACGGCAAAGAAACACAGAACCCGCCACGCATGCAGTTATCGTACTTTCTGGAAACGACAAATCCTGATCTGAACGATACGTTCTTCCGTCAGTTCGACATTGTAAACGATTACCGGAAGGGCAGCGAAACCTACAACTGGCAGCCAATTGAGCAATACAACGACTCTACCAAGGCCAATGCGCTCGTGGGCTACAAGCTCGTGACAAACGCCGAAACGATTGAGAAGTTCAGGCAGTTTGACTGGTGCAAGAAGATTGTTCCGTATGACGAAGAACGTCCGGCGAAACCATCACCCTACTCGCAGATCTACGGCGGCGCGCTGATGAACTGGACCATCGACAACTTTGGTCCGCTGACGGTACCGAAGAAAGGCGTAACCATCAAACTCGACTCGGTAAACATTGCCCTGTATGGCACCGTGATTCAGAAATACGAAGACAACGGCAAGGTAGAGGTAACGCCAACACAGATCACCGTCGATGGTAAGCCGGTTACGTCATATACCTTTAAGCAGGATTATTACTTCATGATGGGGGATAACCGGCACAACTCATACGATTCACGGTATTGGGGCTTTGTACCGGAAGATCACATTGTCGGTAAAGCTGTCTTTATCTGGATGTCGATTGACCCGAATCCGGAGAGCTTCTGGAACAAAATCCGCTGGAACCGCTTATTCCGGATTATTGAGTAGGCAGAACAGCGTTTACGCATAAAAAGGGGCGGTGGATCATCCACTGCCCCTTTTCGTTAACCGGCATCGGTCGCTTACCAGGCGATTTCCGGCAGGCCATGCCCGCGGAGGTATTCGTTGGCCTGGCTGAAATGTTTATTGCCGAACCAGCCACCCCATTGTGCTGCCATCGGCGAAGGGTGCTTTGATTTCAGGACTAAATGCTTCGAATCGTCGATAACAGCCCCTTTCTTCTGCGCATAAGCGCCCCAGAGCATAAACACGATATGTTCTTTCTGCTCCGAAAGCACTTTGATGGCGGCATCAGTAAAGCTTTCCCAGCCTTTGCCCTGGTGCGAACCCGCCTGGCCGGCCCTGACTGTAAGTGTGGCATTCAGGAGCAGTACCCCCTGCACGGCCCAGCGTTCGAGGTTACCGGATTTCGGTACCGGAATGCCCAGATCGTCCTGTATTTCCTTAAAGATATTGATGAGCGAAGGCGGTTTAGTCACCCCGTCGGCTACGGAAAATGACAGACCATTGGCCTGGCCTTCACCGTGGTAAGGGTCCTGGCCAAGGATCACAACCCGTGTGTCATCAAAACTGCATTTATCAAAAGCATTAAAAATAAGCCGTCCGGGAGGGTATACGCGCTGGGTACTGTATTCGTGTCGGACAAACTCAGCCAGCTCCCGAAAATAAGGCTTGTCGAACTCGGGTTGAAGCCGTTGTTGCCATGACTCGGCGATTGCAACTTTCATGGGAATGCGTGAAAAAAAACGTTTGCTGCTTGCGAAAGTAAACTAATCAACCTAATTTTCGTTTCAAGGTTGTCAAGAACGGCAAAAATTTATGGTTTCGGCAGTTACAGAAGGCATAAAGGTTAGCGTAAGGACGGAATATCAGGCCGAGTACTCAAGCCCGCTTCAATCACATTACGTATTTACCTACCGCATCACCATTGAGAACGCCAGCGAGTACACCATTCAGTTGCTCCGGCGTCACTGGACGATTTACGATTCAAACGGAACGGTTCGCGAAGTCGAAGGCGAAGGCGTGGTCGGGCAACAACCGGTGCTTGAGCCCGGCGAAGTACACGAGTACGTTTCGGGCTGCAACCTGCGCTCCAGCATGGGTAAAATGGTCGGCCATTACCTTGTTGAACGCATTATTGACGGAAAATACGTCAGCGTAGCCATCCCTGAATTTACCATGGTGGCTCCGTTTAAGTTGAATTAACCGCCTCTACGTTGATTATCCCTTATTTACGGTACATAGTCAGGGCAGGGAACGAGCACTCCCTGCATTCTCCTTTTTTGTTTGATCTGTACCGGCAAACCATCCGCCCCGGCAGGAAAAGTGCTGAAGAGCCATTCTTTACGCAGATTGAAGCGCTCCGGCGCGAACTGAAACAAAGCCGCGAAGAACTGGCCGTCGTTGATTTAGGCGCCGGCTCCCGCCTGACGCCCGCCAATACGCGTACGGTAGGGGCAATTGCCCGCCACTCGGCAAAACCACCGGCCTATGCGCAGCTGCTGTATCGCCTCACCCAACGTTTTCAGACGCGGACCATCTTTGATTTAGGAACATCGCTTGGCCTCACAACGGCTTATCTGGCGAAGGGCGCGGATAAAACCGGGGGCTTTGTAACCAGCTTTGAAGGCTGTCCGGCAACGGCAGAAAAGGCACGGCAGCATTTAAACCGGCTTGGGTGTAAAGCGGTTGAAGTCGTTACCGGCGATCTGGCCGAAACACTACCCCGGCAGGTAGACCACGCTGACCGGCTGGACCTGGTTTTCTTCGATGCCAACCATCGTTACACGCCTACTGTTCAGTATTTTAATGTGTGTTTACCCAAAAAACATAACGATTCTGTGTTTATCTTTGATGATATTCACTGGTCAGACGAAATGGAGCAGGCCTGGGCAACGATTAAAGAGCATCCGGACGTAACCGCCACGGTTGATCTCTTTGGCGTAGGGCTCGTTTTCTTTCGTAAAGAACAGTTGAAGCAACATTTTACCCTGCGTTTCTGATCAGCTTTTCGCATGAAGCATTTCTTATCTTATCAAATCGCCCTGGCGGGTGTCGTTGGCATCGCTATACTGGTTGGCTCGTGTCAGAAAACCGGCACGGATGCAAAACCTGCTGATGAGTCCAGTTTCGGACTCATGCAGAAAAAAATCCTGACGCCCTCGTGCGCAACGGCGGGTTGCCATGCCTCGGAAAAAGATGCGTCGTTTAAACAGCACGGGCTGGTACTGGCAGAAGGTGCGGCCTATCAACATCTGGTGGGGGTGGCCCCGGCCAATACCGATGCTAAGGCTGACGGTTATCTACGGGTGAAGGCGTTTGCGTCGCTGCAAAGCCTGCTGTATTACAAGCTTAATTTCGAGCCGGCACACCATGCCACCAAACAATACGGTAACCCGATGCCGCTGGGTGGTAATGCGCTGTCTGTCGGAAAAATTGAGTTTATCCGGCGTTGGATTGAAGCCGGCGCGCCGAAAGACGGCAATGTCGTGGATGCAACACTGCTGGATGATACGACACCAAGTTACGTAACATCGCCTTTTGAAGCCTTACCGGTACCGGCCGCAACAGAAGGGCGGCAGATGAGCCTGCCACAGTTTACCGTCGCCCCGAATTTTGAACGGGAGTTGTTTATGCGCCGGATGGTTGGCAATACGGGCGATATGTATGTTAACCGTATCCAGATCAAAATGCGGCCTAACAGCCACCATTTTGTTGCCTATTCGTTTTCCAACGCATCCTATCCGCCGCTTGACCAGGTACGTGATCTGCGGAATGCCGACGGATCGCTGAATCTGACGACCTTCCTGACCATGCAGAACCATGTGTTTCTGGCCGGTAGTCAGTCGTCGACTTATGATTATACGTTTCCGGCAGGTACAGCCTTGCTGCTGCCCGCCAACACCTCGCTGGATTTGAACTCGCACTATGTCAACAAGACAACCGCCCCGATTCCCGGCGAAGTGTCGATGAATCTCTACGCGATCGATAAATCAAAAGTGCAGACGGTTGTACAGACGCTGAATCTGGCAAACCAAAGCCTGAACATTCCGGCGAATTCGCGGGTAACGCTGTCCAAAACATTTACGTTCAGCAAACCAAGAACCATACTGGCGCTGACGTCGCATACCCATAAGCTCGGAGAAAAATTTGTGATCAAAATTTACGGCGGTGCCCGGAACGGCGAAGTAGTTTATACTGCCACAGACTGGGAACATCCGGACATTCTTACCTTTAAAACGCCCATTACGCTGAAGGCAGGGGAGGGGTTAATGTCCGAAATTACGTATAACAATACGACAAATAAAGCCGTTGGCTTCGGATTAACCAGCGAAGATGAGATGGGCATTATCTTCGGTTATTTCTACGAAAACTAAAAAAAAGTGGTGGCACGACGCGAAGTCATACCACCACTACTAATCATCTCTTTTTATACAAACCGGCATTTCGGACTACAATTCTGTTGATCCGAAATGCCGGTTTTATCGTTATTTTATCGGGCTACTTCAACGTTCACACGGCGTCCTTTGATCGTGTTGCCTTCCATCGCATCCAATACACGGCTTACGGCATCATTCGGTACGTCAACGTACGTAAACTTGTCGTAGATGTCGATATGGCCGATGCTGTTGCCCGGAATATTGGCTTCACCGGCAATGGCTCCTACAATATCACCGGGACGAACGAAGTCCTTACGGCCGATGCTCACGAATAAGCGTGTCATATGCGCTTCCCGTTCCCGTGGTTCGCGCGGCTGACGACGGTCGTCTGAAGAAGCAGGCCGGCGTTCGGCACCGCTGCGTTCGCGGTCACCGAAACGGCTCCGGCGGTCATCGCCGCCAAAACGGCTGCCTTCCCGTTCGCGGTCGCCGAAACGACCCCGGCGGTCGTCGCCACCGAAACGGCTACCCTCACGGTCGCCGAAACGTCCCCGGCGATCATCGCGGTCGCCGAAACGGCCGTTGCGGTCCTTACGGTCGCCACGGCGATCTTCTTCCAGAGCCAGGTTCTGATCCGAGAATTCGTTCTTCTCGATACCCATGCTGCGTTTCACCAGAGCGGCCACAACTTGTTCGGTCGACAGGCCGGCGTGGTGCAGTTGCGTCAGTACATCTTCGAACAGCGACAGATCGTTGCTTGCTTCAATCGTTTGCTGCAGTTGCTCGATAAAGCGGGCTTTCCGGATACCTACGATGTCTTCGAATGAAGGAATGACTCCTTTTTCAACCTTAACCTTGGTATAGGTCTGGATTTCGCGGAAACGGAACTTCTCATCGCGGCTCACCAGCGAGAAGGCACGGCCTGACTTGCCCGCACGACCCGTACGGCCAATCCGGTGTACATAATATTCTTCGTCGAGCGGAATATCAAAGTTGATTACGGCATCCACATCGTCAACGTCGATACCGCGGGCAGCTAC
Organism: Arsenicibacter rosenii; assembly: GCF_001870735.1. GTDB lineage: Bacteria > Bacteroidota > Bacteroidia > Cytophagales > Spirosomataceae > Arsenicibacter > Arsenicibacter rosenii. The sequence continues at coordinate 194,212 of NZ_MORL01000007.1, forward strand.
GTCGGTGGCTACCAGAATGTTGGTAGTACCGGCACGGAACTTAGCCATTACGTTATTGCGCTGCGACTGACGCAGGTCACCATGCAGACCTTCGGCCATATAGCCACGGATTTGCATATCTTCAACGATTTCGTCGACTTTACGTTTCGTATTACAGAAAACCAGCATCAGTTTCAGGTCGTACATGTCGATCAGACGGCACATTACCTCACCTTTTGCTTTTGGTTTTACTTCAAAATAAACCTGCTCAATATTCTGGTTAGTCAGCTCTTTCTTAACGACCTTCACCAGTACAGGGTCTTTCTGGAAGCGCTGTGTCATGGCCATGATTGGCTTCGACATGGTTGCCGAGAACAGAATGGTCTGACGCTCGTCCGGCATATCTTCCAGAATGCTTTCGATATCTTCACGGAAGCCCATGTCCAGCATTTCATCGGCTTCGTCAAGAATCATCATCTTCACGTTATCCAGTTTCAGCGTGTTGCGCTCCATGTGGTCCATTACACGGCCAGGCGTACCGATCACGATATGCACGCCACCTTTCAGGGCGCGGATCTGACGTTCGATAGAGTCACCGCCGTAAATGGCTTCAACCCGGAGGCCACGCTTATATTTCGACAGTTTACGGATTTCGTCGGCTACCTGCAGGGCCAGTTCGCGGGTCGGGCAAAGTACCAGGGTCTGAACAGAACGATCGGTAATATCGATCATTTCGAGGGCAGGAATACCAAACGCGGCGGTTTTACCCGTACCGGTTTGCGCCTGACCAATTACGTCGCGACCTGCTAAAATGTGAGGAATCGCCTCTGACTGGATAGGCGACGGTGTAACGAAGCCCATATCATCAATGGCACGTTGCAGGTCGTCCGACAGGTTGAGGTCGAGGAAAGTACGTTGATTCGGGGTATTCAAAGCCTTAGGTTGTTCTGTAAGAACAGGTTGTTCCAATACGTCTGATTGGTTTTGTTCCAATTCGATCATGATGTTATAAATAATAAGAAAAACATCCCAAGCAACAGACGATCTGCCTGTTGACGGTACTGGTGAACTATGCTTTGCAGAAATATACCCAACGAAGTTGCCCCACTTGATTCCCCAAGGCCCTAAGCCTAAACCCTTGCACGAAATTGTCCGCGCTGAACCATTTTAAGACCAACAGTGATGTGATTCCCCTACGTATTGATAGCCCACAGAGACCGTCGGATCATCCGTACCGGTTCTGTCTGATAAAATTGAAGAAGTGAAAGTAGCAGGAAAAAACAATGGTTTTTTCGTTACGCCTTTCTTCTCTTTGACCGAGATAAGAAAACAGAAGCTTGACGGATGTCGCTTGTAAAACTTTTACAAAATTAAGAAGAAACTACTAAAAAAGCAACTATTGGCTTGGTATGATTGCATTATTTTTATTTTTCGGTGAGGACATTTTATTCTCTTAGCCGGAAAAATTTGGAATATCCGGCTAAGAGAAAAGTTTATATGGCTTAAATGGGCAGAAGCCGAACATCTACAGCGATATCCTTGCCTTCCGCATTTTTACCAAGTTTGAATTCTACTTCGTCGTCAATCTGCAATTCGTTAAAGTCTGAATCGATCAGGCTTGTATAATGGAAGAAAAGATTGTTGGGCGGGTAGTTAATAAATCCGTATCCTGTTTTCAGGCTCCGTATGGTGCTTATCCGGCGTTCTTCCGGATCTGCGTCAGCAAGGTCGTTGTCAAACGTTGTTTCTGTCTCATAGCCTGAGGTCAGGAGTGAGCCGTTACCATTTGACCCGGATAATGTAAAGGTAGGCCGGACTTGCTGCTTAACGAATAAATTCTGGACCGTCGGATCATTCTTCCGGAGTCTGTTATCAATCATTTCGTGCATGGCAACCGGATAGGATACTTCTTCCAGTAAATCCTGCGAAGTACGGGTAACCTGTCGTTCCCCTTCATCGTTGAAGAACTCGAAGTCCCAGCTCAGTACCATAACCCGTGTACCAAGTGTGTTCAGCTTGCGGATAAGCGGAACGTAATCGCCGTCGGCGGTGATAAGTACTAATACGTCAAATTTTTTATAGAGAGCGAGTTCAAAGGCTTCCAGAGCGAGCCATACATCTATTCCTTTTTCCTGACGATACCCCTGATAGGTTTTAACGGGGAGATAATGGGTGACGACGCCTTCTGACATCAGAATGTCATCAAACAGACGGTCGTAAAAAAGCTGATTACCACGCTGATGGGCTTCATGGGCATTCAGTCGCCCCCTGAAGTAATGTGCATCTACAATCTGGCAGAGTCGTACATCCGTTTCTTCCTCTTCTGAAATCTGCCGGCGGATGAATTCATGTAAACCGGAAATACTTATTCGACTGCGACGTTCGTGAGAGTAATTATAGTAATTGCTGACATGTAAGAAATAATTACCATCGTAAAAAACTCCGATACGGGTTAACCCATGACGAGTGTTAGGCATGTTTGTTTTTTTATCTATTTTATTATTTACAATTTTTCACTTTTCTACACTTCGGGGAGTGAACGTTAGTATGGATTTCTATTGAGGCGTGCTAATTTATAAACACCGGATTAGAATACTACTGTAACAATCAGATAGGCCTTAATACTGGTATAAACTATAGTGTACGGTGTACTTTTTACAAATTCTCAGATTAATAAGGGCAAAAGTACGACGATTTTCGCACTAATTAAAGTGGTTGGGTATCTTTGCCTACTCGAAGAATAACCTGCAATATGCGCAAAGTATTATTTATAGACCGCGACGGAACACTCATAATTGAACCGCAATCAGACTTCCAGATTGACTCATTAGAAAAGCTGGAATTTATGCCCAATGTTTTAACTGCCCTGCGGAAAATCACTGAAGAGACTGATTACGAACTGGTAATGGTAACGAATCAGGATGGTCTTGGAACAGCTGCTTTTCCGGAATCTACATTCTGGCCGGCACACCGGAAAATGCTGGCAACATTTGCGGGCGAACATGTTCATTTTGCAGCTGAACATATTGACCGGCATTTTCCGCACGACAATTCGACCACCCGCAAGCCTGGTATCGGGATGCTGACCCAATACTTTAACGGAGAATACGATCTGGCAAACAGTTATGTAATCGGCGACCGCATGACCGATGTTCAGCTGGCAGTTAATTTAGGGGCCAGCGCCATTCTGTTTTTGCCCCCGAATTTGTCGCAGACGACACAAATGGCTGACATTTCGGGTTTTACAGAAACGATGGAAAAAACTATTGCGCTTAAAACTGATAACTGGCATAAGATTTATGAGTTTCTGCGGCTGCCTGCCCGCAAGGCTACGGTAGAACGAAATACGAAAGAAACGCAGATCCGTATTGAACTGAACCTGGATGGCACCGGAAAATCATCGATGAAAACCGGCCTTGGTTTTTTTGATCACATGCTGGATCAGGTCGCCAAGCATTCCGGCGCCGACCTAAGCATTGAGGTCAACGGTGATCTGCATATTGATGAGCATCATACTATTGAAGATACAGCGCTGGCCCTGGGCGAGGCCTATCGTAAGGCGCTCGGCGATAAGCGGGGCATCAGTCGCTATGGCTTCCTGCTGCCGATGGATGAGGCGCTGGCGCAGGTAGCGATTGACTTTTCCGGTCGCCCCTGGCTGGTATGGGAGGCTGAATTCCGCCGCGAAAAAATCGGCGACATGCCAACCGAAATGTTCTTCCATTTCTTTAAATCGTTCTCGGATACGGCTTTATGTAATCTGAATATAAAGGTCGGAGGTGATAATGAACATCATAAGATCGAAGCGATTTTCAAAGCATTTGCCAAGTCGATCAAAATGGCGGTCAGCCGGAATATTGCTGAGATTGATAATTTACCCAGCACAAAAGGCGTACTTTAAAAAGATACAAACTTTCAAAAAAGGCAGGGGAGGAGGGTTGCAAAACCACTCCTCATTCCCGTACTTTGCCAAAAAAACAACCTGGTTCAGATTATGGATTTGTCAACTCCTTTAACGCTCCTGTTCTATGCTGTTTTGTTAACTGCCGCATTTATCACAGGCCGTTGGCTGCAACGCAAAGAGCGGAACTACTAAGCATAAGCCGGTTAGCAAACAGGCATAAAATGTCCTGTTTGCTAACTACTTTGCTGGAATAAACTGTAGTTTTTACGCCTATGTTCAGTGCTCTTGCCCGCTGGTTGTTCGGGCTGTCCGGCTGGAAGATCGCCGGTAATATTCCTCAGATTCCTAAAGGTATTTGGGTCGTCGCACCGCATGCGACAAACTGGGACTTTCTTGTTGGGGTCGGCGTTCGGGCCGAGCTCCGGATCTGGATACAATATCTCGCTAAAAGCCAGTTGTTTACATGGTATGCCGGTTGGTTTTTCCGGATACTCGGCGGAAAACCGGTTTACCGCAATAAATCCAACAACCTGGTTGACTCCATTGTCGACATTCTGAATACCAATCCGCAACTTCACGTCTGTATTACCCCGGAAGGAACCCGCGGTAATGTGTCTAAACTGAAAACCGGCTTTTACTACATCGGCTTAAAGGCAAATGTCCCGCTGATTCTGACCGGATTCGATTATCCCCGCAAACTGGTAATCCTGAGCGCCCCCATGTATATGACCGGGAACTACGAACAGGATATGCGGGCTATTTACGATTTCTTTCTGCAGGTTCAGGGTGTCCGGAAAGACTGGCTGCAACATTACGCCGAAACGGGCGAAATTGCCGGCTAACGGATGGTTTTAACAACCTGATTCAGCCAGATCCGGCGGCCGGTGCAGTTCCAGTGTGAATCGCCGGTGGCATATACCGGCTCATGGCTGGCTTTGTACGTCGAATACACATCTATCACAGGAATTTGTAGGCGCGGGTGCTGCTGGATACGCTCAATCAGGTGGTTATAGGCCCCGCGTGATGGATCCAGAATCGTTGCCTTGTTTGGAATAATGGACAGATAAACGGCATCGAAGCCCGCTTTCCGGTAGCGTTTTGCGGCGTTGTTGAGACTGTCTACCAAGAGCTTAACCTCTTTGTTGCTGAGCGGAGCAAACGATGAATTGAGTACTTTGGTCGTATCTACATCCAGATCAACAAATACATGCTGCCGGTCTTTCGATAACCCGACGGTCGGGCTGAACCGGTCAAATAAATGGAGCGTTAAGGAGGCTTTGAGTTCTTTCAGCCATAAAAACAAATCCTGACTGAATAAAACGGTTTCGAGCCGCTCCTCTATCCCTTTCGACTGAATCTGATCGAATAGCTGACGACGCCAGGTTTTCTGACTTTCGGCTTTGGTTGCGGTATGACTGGTATCCTGAACAACAGCCAGCGAATGCACAGGGTGCGCGAAATGTTCCCGGAAATGGCGCTCAACACTCTCCAGCATCAGAACATTATACTGGCTTGTGTCTAGCTTTACCTGCATTTGATCTTCCCAGTGTACCCGCCGGTAATAGGTCACCGGCAGACCGGCACGCTGAAAGGCGGTTTGGCTCAGGCGCTGTGGTTCGCTGAAGCTATCGCCGATGATGTACAGGGACACCGGCCGTGCCGACGAATCGGTTTGCACCAGTGCGGGATCGTCGCAGGGAAGTTGTGGCTCTTTAAATTGTGGCAGGCTGGATAACCGGTACAGGTCCCCAAACCGGTAATCATCAGCAATAAATCCGGTCTGATACATCCAGTGCATGACGCTGCCTGAACAGCCGCCGAGCCACAGTAAAAACGCTATGCCAATGAGGCTATATCGAAGCAATCTGGTCATTATCGTATTCGTATTGAAAAAAGCTGAACCGCTTTGCTGATTCCGCTCAGAATATATAACTCGCCCGTTTGTTCATCCAGCTGAAGCACAACCGGGAAGTCGCTTGGTATTGGCCGGTCGTTAATTTTTCGCTGGTTCAGGGTGTAAATATCCGTAAAACCGCCGGATTTAATGCTGATCAGTTCAATGCCGGTGCCTAAACGATGGTAGCGGACGCTGCTTTCGCCGGGTTTAAGTCCGCGGATGTCCAGCTGCAGATTCCCTTGCTGATCCAGAATAGCGGTCTCTGTATCCGTCGTACGAAGCAGCAGCCAGTTGGTCTGGGCCGCGTCCGGAAAGAGCCGGAATGATCCGTCGCGAATAGGGCGGTACAACTGACTCCGTTTAGCAATCAGCCCGTTAGGGTGCAGATCAAGTACTTCGCCCCGGGTGGTTACTGCCTGCATCATTGTACTGCCCGCTGGTTGCAAAACGGGGCTGACAAACGGTTTATCGACACCGTCGAAGGTTAGTTTAGCCGGAAAATGGTTAACATACGCACCATCGTCATGCCAGCGGTGCAGGGTGCCGTCGGCCTGAAGGGCCAGAATTTCCATCCCGTTACCTTCATCAATCAGCTGGAAAGGGAGCAGCAACGGGCCCGGATGCGGGTTTTTGATTAACCGGATAAACGCTTTCTTCTGACGGTCCAGGGCGTAGACATGTCCGTCTTTGTGGGCGGCTAAGGCAATCAGGTTAGACTGCCGGCTCCCGCGCGGGAGCAGCAACAGCGAAGGATCGATGCCCGCCGGTAAGGTAATTCCTTTTAGTTTAACCCGCCGTGCGTCGGGATTCGGATCGGCAATATACAGCTTGCGGGCGGTCATGAACAGGTATTGCAGGTGACCATTGCTGAGATAGTCTGCCGCAACAACATTGCTGCGGATGGCTCCGTCGGTAGTATCCTGCACGATTTTATCTCCTTCCGGTGTCACCAGTACAAACTGACCGGCATTGTTCTGGGCATAGAACTGGGCAGAACCGTCAGCAAGGTTACCGGACACTACGGGAGCGGCAATCAGCGGGGCATTGAACTCAACGCGCCGGCGCAGCAGCAGCCTGTTCAGAACATTACTGCCCGACTGCCGTGTCGACCGGCCCAGGACGAGCGTCGACTGTACTTTCTCATTGCCGTAGCTTGCCTGATAAACCATATTTTCAAGGTTATTGAGCGAAGCCGACGAATAGCCGAGCAGGTTCCGCCACGTAATCGGCCAGCTGACGGGCAAGGTTGTCTGCGACCGGTTCATCCGGACAAATGCCGTAAAGTTGGCGGGACGCAGAATCTGGTTTAGCAAGCCCAGCTGGCGAGGGTCATTGGCCCAGACGGCTTTGCGGTCCACCTGCTGCAGATAATCCTGCATTACATCTTCACCGTTGGCAATAATGAGGTAATTACCGTGTTGTGTGATCCAGCTCTGCGGAAAACCACTGAACAGATTGCTGAACAGGGATGCGGGTAGTTCGGCAACATTCACCCGTAAGAGTTTGTGCTGCAAAAAAGTCTTGACAGTAGACGGGCCCTTAGCACCAGCCAGAAAGGCCAGATTCTGAAACTCCGTCGACAGTTTTTTCACGTCTTTGGCTTTCAGGATAATGATTTTCCGGTTCGCGTTACTGGCCGATTCGAGGCGGCAAAGAATCACATCCTGACCCAGTGCGTTGAAAAAGCCGGGCATATCTTCTTCCAGTTTTTCGATCCGTTCCTGAACTGATTCATTGGCGGTAGACCCAAGGACACGCGCCATCGACTGCCCGAACCGGGTAGGGTTGCTCAGGCCGAGGTGGTAGAGTACGGCCGTATTCTGCGGAATGGCATCACCGCTTTGCATACGAACCGGCGTCTGATCAACGAAAATATTGGCTATATCCTGCCGGTTTCCGATGTCATCGGCTGCATAGCCAATCAGATGCGTCCGGCTGGCTGACTGACGAAACTGGAGGCTGAGTTTTTCGGGCAAAAACAGATTTACCAGCGACCGCTTGGCTTCGGGTTGTTCAAACAAGGCCTGCATGACTTCCGGCCTGATGGATAAACCGGCAACATGGTCAGCATCGATCCGGAATTGAATGTTTTGCTCACTGCGCGGCAGGGTTTTATGCAGGGTCCGGATTACATTTTCCACTAATACGCCCGATGAACTGCCGATCAGAAAGTGTTCTGTTGCGAAAAAGGTACCGTAGGACTGATTTGTAAGGCTGACCAGTTCCTGTATCCGTTCGTCGGAAAAGGAGCGGGCCAGCATGCGGTATTTGGCAGGGTCGGGATGGCGGATTTTTTCAATGAATGCCTGGTCGCTGTTCTGGTCGATGGGGATATAAAAGACAAAACCCAGCTGCGTTTTTGAAATCGGATGCAGCGAATACCGGACAATTTTCTTCGCCAGAAAAGTTCGTGCGGTAGCGGTATCTGCGGCTGTATAAAAAAAGCGCTCAAGACTTTGTACGGCTTCCTGGAAGACGGGTACTTTCCGGAGCGGCATCTGCGTCCGGATGGCCCGCGCCGAAACAGGGGCCTGCAGCGCCTGGCTATCGAAGATCAGTAAGGCATCTGCCGGTATCAGGGCCGATATGGACCGGGGCTTAGCCATGAACTGCTGATAGCCTGCCCATGCCAATATCGCTGCGAAAACTGCGCCAATACCAATCCAGATACGTTTTTTCATAAGCAGCAAAAATACGACAATGACGTTTACACAACGTCTTGAAAATGTAGGTAGCGGGGCGCTTATTTATGAACAGGTACAAAAAAACGAGACGAGCAGGGCCCGTCTCGTTCTTAGGATTGCTCCTTTGTGCTTATTTACCCCACATGGCGTTGGCGGTCTCAGGGAAGAATAAGGTCAGTTCCGGTACGTTGGTAACCATCCGGGTTGCCCATTCCACCCCCTGCATGAGTGAGTGGTCCTGGTTACTGACTTCGTATTTCCAGGCGCCAAACCGTCCGCGTGAATAGATGTTGAATGGTTCCAGCGCAGGCAGGACTTCTTTGAGGATACCGTCACGCTCTACAGAAGGGGTCGGGTAGCCGTATTCAAAGGCCACATGGAACGTCGATACGACATCGTCAGCAGACTCGATCAACTGATCGTCAATCAGGGCCTTAATGGTATCCTGAATCAGGGTTTCGCGGTTGACCGGTTTTGCCGTCGATTCGCTGGTTTCGGTCATGAGCGACCAGTATTCACCATCGGCCGGTACGTTGTTCGGACTATAATTCGAAAAGACCGTTACGCGGTAATAAGGGCTGTTCGCTTCAGGAAAATACATCCAGCACATCGTTTCCAGCGATTTCTTAGGCTTGCCTTTCAGACCGATGCCTACCACGTTGGTTGAGGAATGCTTCAGCCCCTGTGCTTTCTCTGCTACGCTACTGTCCAGTCCATCCACCAGGCGGGTGAAGATATCAACCGGCATCGTATTGAGCAGGTGTTCGTATTCGATCTCTTCGCCATTGGTGAGCGTCAGTTTTTTAGCGGGAGCATTAACGCTGTTGACAGCAGCGTTAAGTTTGATGTATTCACGGCCAACCAGATTGCCGACGGCTTCCCAGATCCCACCGGTTCCGCCGAATTTAGGGAACTGAAATGTTGAATTTGGCCCCCACGAGTAATCTTCCTGATTAAAGATAATGTTTTTCGTTACGCGGGCAAGGTCAGTCACGGCAACACGTTCACCTACCCAAACGGCATTCATTTCATCGGCAGGGTAAGCCCAGACTTTAAAGTTATAGGGAAACATGAACGTCTCGGCCAGCCCGGGACCAAACGTTTGCAGAATCCACTCACGGAAGTTGGCCGGTTTGCGGTTGCTCGGAAACTTGTAGTTCTGGATAATGCCTTCCAGACATTTCCACATGGTTTCCGGCTTCAGGTATTTGATGTTGTTCTGAAACGGATACGGTACAAACCGGTCCTCGATCCATACCCACGATTCCCGCTGATGGGTCAGCCAGCCATCCTCACCGAGAGCCTGGCGCATCAGGTTATCAAAATACGAATAGTGGGAAAACTGAACGTGGCCGCCCACGTCCCAGAGGAATCCCTTCTCATCGACAAAGCTTTTGGCTAAGCCACCGATGCGGTCTTCTTTTTCCAGAACGATAAAGTCAGTAATACCAAGCTCTTTGAGTCGATATGCGGCTCCTAAGCCGGTCGGGCCGGAGCCAATGATTACATATTTATGCTTCATGATTATAAAGTAGTCACCGGTTCAGGCTGGCGAATTGCCTTGACCTTACGGTTGAGATCCAGCCGGAACCGGGCTAGCTCCCGGAAGCTCTGCATACATACTTTGAGAAGCTTCCATTTAAGAATTGAGACCGTGCCTGTCTGGCGCTCTTTGTGCACAATGGGAATATCAAACAGATTACAGCCGGCTTTTTTAGCCATAACAGCCAGGAAGATATTCGGCGCAAACGGTTCCGGGTCCGGCAACTGAGCCAGCAGTTTTTTCAGAAAACTGCCTTTGATGAGCCGGAAAGGAATATTACTGTCAGAGATAAAGGTACCGTAAATGGTTGCAATGCTGTATTGCAGAATCCGCGTGATGATCAGACGGGCACCGGCGTCATGACGAACCTGCCGGTAACCCAGAATAAACGGGGAATCATGGCGTTTGGCCCATAGTTTCATGAAATCGTCGGTAACAAACTGATCGTCGCTGTCGGTCTGGAAAACGTATTCAGAATCCAGAGCCACAGCCTGCCGGTATCCGTTAACAACGGCATTGCCGTGACCGCCGTTTTTCTGATGAACAACAAATAGCTTCGGGTATTTGCCTTTGATCTGGTCCAGGATTTCGCCTGTCCGGTCTTTAGAGCCGTCGTTGATAACGATCAGCCGGGTATTATCTGCAGGAAATTGCCGGTCTAACATGCCGGTCCATTGCTCAACAACAAGTTCGATGCACTCTTCCTCATTATAGGCCGGCATCACGATTGACAGCAAAATACTCATCTGGTCTTTGGAGTGCGATTGTTCCGCTTTTGTATACACAAACGTTTCGTGTATGCTATCTAAGAACCGCGACTCTTTTATCTATTGATAATGATTGTGCAAATATAGCTAATTGTTAGCCGTAAGTCGGAGAAGAAAATTGGACTTTATCAAGCGGCCGGTTCGCTCAGCTTCAGGAATCCTCTTACTTAATACGAAAATTTATCTTTCAATGAGTTAATCGGCTTTTCGATCAGGAACCATGACAGGGTGGCCAGTAAAACAGTCAGTCCATAAAAATAACATAATTTTAAGATAGGTGTACTGGCAAGGAAAGGCAGCACAGTCGCGGCTTTGTTCCAGACACGTAAAGTAATATAGGTTGGCTGTGTATGGTAATAATTGAAAACCAGGTTATGGAAAAGATACAAACCGTAGCTGATCTGGCCCAGATAAACACTGATCCGGTTCGTCAGGAGCCCTTTAACAGGGGTGCCGAAACCAACCACGGCCCGTCCGATCAGAAACATACAGAACAGAGACGTCACAAACCGGTCAGTGATATCGGTCGCCATATTCCGCGAGGCATTACCGGTGGTTCCGGGCAGAATTTTCATCAGGTAAATATTGAACGCATATAGTACAAAACTGAGGATCAGCAGCCAGTTGCTGGTAACCAGTTTATTAAAGCGCTCCCGCTGATTGACCATCAGATAAGCCAGGATTCCCCCCAGTCCGAATGCATCCAGGCAGGTCGGCATCAGTACAAACTGCGCCATCCAGGGGGCCTGCGTAACAAACAGCATTACACGGAGCAGGAAAGAAGCTGTAATCAGTACAAACAATGTGCGCAACAGGAACCGGCCCGGAATAAACAGGACCAGAAACGGGAAAAAGATATAAAACTGTTCTTCGACTGCCAGCGACCAAAGGTGATCAATGGCACCCAGCCATGTCTGATGGGCAACAATCCAGATATTCTGGGTATAGGTCATTAACCACCCGAAAGCCATGCGCACCGACTGAAAATTGATGATGGCCAGCCCGATAATGGTCAGGTAATAAATCGGGAAGATGCGCAGGCTCCGGCGGATAAAGAATGCCTTTAGAGAGTGTCCGTGTCCACGGCCAAGCCGTTCGTCATGTTGCTTGCTGGTAATCAGGATGCGGGTAATCAGAAAGCCGCTCAGCACAAAAAACAGATTAACGCCGAAATAACCCAGCGGCAGATGGTTCAGCTCGCCCAGCCAGTGATCGAGCATCACCAGCGTAACGGCAATGAACCGAAGGCCGTCCAGCTGAACAAGGTAATTTTTTTGTTTCTGGATTGATTCTAACGACTGAGTAGCATCTGACTGCATAGCGAGGGGTTAAAGCGACGTAAAAATAACGGATCGGTTTGTCATGGCAAGCCGGAGCTGATGATTCTGGTTAGTCAGAATACCGATCCGGTATTGGCCCGGCGCCAGTTTTTCTTTGAGAACCTGACCGTAAAAATGATCTTTTGTAAAGTAGGAATCAAATCCTGAAATAGCAGCCGGAGCTGGTCGTACCGGGCGGGCGGGGAAAAGGTATGTATGATGCGGGCTTTTAAAAAGCAGATAGGACCCGTCGGTTGGCAGATCGACCGTCGGATTGACGGCGTTGTCTTTGGTCATGTTATACATAAACCGCTGTTCGGCGAAAGTATCCAGCTGACTGGTAACGGGGGCTTCCAGCAAATGTTTGTTAGACAGAACCGGGACTTCAGGCATAAAAAACGGTTGTTCAGTTGACCTGAACACCTGTTGTATGGCCAGTTGTCGCTCCGCCGGTGTATTGACAATGTAATTGAAATATTCGGCAACCGTGCGCCGGTGCTGATTAATAATTCCTTCCAGGCAGAGGTAGTCGGAAAGCAGGCTTTGTACAATGACTAATGCAGAGATCAGCCCGATTGGCCGGAGCATATGGGTTCTGACAGTATGAATCCATAATAGATACACAACGCTCAAAGCGAATGGGGAGTAAATTTTATACCGACCCTGCAGCATGTAGGCAGGTCCGGCAAAACCAACCCGTGAGTAGACCGTTATCGTGGTTGTAGCCAGTAAAAATAAAAGGCAGCCAAGACAGAAAGTCAGCAAGGGTGTCTGCTCATTTGCCAGCCATGTATATCGGTATCGTAACACGAAAAAAAAGGCGGAGCCTACGACTATGGCACCCAACAGCATGGTCAGCCAAAGTGGATTTTCATATCCTAGTGCTGCTGAACCTGAATAGGGATAAGGATCGGCAAAAGCACCCAGGAAAACGAAAAAAGCTTTAATCCAGTCAATAAACGGGTAGTTGAAAGGAGAGGGAAAGAAAGTAATTCGCTGGTAATTAGTAAAATACCCGGCGAGGCAACCAAGGGTGACCAACGCCCAGACGCCCATAAACCGCCATTGTTTCTGATAAGCCAGTACCAGTAAACCAGCAATCAGAACCAGTGCGCCGTTGCCACTGGTGAAAGTAGCCATCACGCCCATGCCTAATGCAAGAAGACGTCCTGTCAGCGAGTTCTGCGCAATCAGGTAGAAGGCACCGGCGGCAAATGCCAGAATCCAGAAATTCTGAATAGAGGCCATTCCCCAGATCAGGTTTTCGTGCGACTGGAGCGTGAAGAGCATGAAAGGCACCGGCAGAAAATAACCTGGCGGTAAGCGCAGTAGCCTGAAAACAGCCACTAATATGCCCAGTAAGGTCAGCAACCCTGCAAAGCCAATAAACGGGAGGTTGTAATAGTTGAGGGATCCGGTAATTTTTGTATAGGCCGCAAAGATGATGCGTGTCCAGACAATCCGGTGTTCCCAATGTTGGTCAAATAAATGACCCGCTTTCTGACGCAGTGATCCCGTTTTAAGATTAAGTAAATGTTCCTGCACCAGATAATCGTCCCAATAGGGTAGATTAATGGCATATCTGAATATTATCCAGAGCAGTATGCAGATCGGTATAAGCATCATCAGCCCGTAAATAATCTGCGGCCAGACCGGTACATTCCTTTGCATAGGGCTTTAAAGTTGATCGGTTTTGAGCATAGACGAATTACCAGTTCTTTTCAATATCCTTTTCGCCGATAAACTGTGCCTTGATGAACTGTCCTGTCGGATGGCGCTCGATGCGGCCATCGATCCGTACAATCAGGCGTTCCAGCTGGTAGGTGGCTGTATCCAGATAGGCTTCGGCGATTTGTGCGGTAAACCCTTTACCGAAAACAGGTGCCAGCCCGAATCGTGCTTTCCGGCCCGAATTCAGGGTTGGTGTTGTCTGATACAGATACAGTCGTTTAGGCGAGCGCAACAGCACATAGGTATTTGCATCTTTACCCGTCTGGTTCTGAAACGATGTATCGCTGATAGTAATCTGGTTATTGGCCTGTTTCAGGGATATAAACGGCGCGGGTGTTCCCTGAGCCGGTTTGTATAAATCGTTCAGAAAGACATCATAGAACGCAGGGGCATTATCAATCCAGCGGGCTGTGGCTGCGTCTATTGTCGAAACGGGTTCATTGTTAGTATAGGTCCAGTTAAACTGGCTGGTTGTCATCCATTGACGCCACCAGATTGTGTCGTCAAGAAATGCAGGGTAAGAAAAACCACATAAAGCCGCACTGTAGAAAAAGCCTGTCAACCCGACTGCTTTTTGTTGCCAGTCCCTTGTCTTACTAATACCATATACATACAATACCACCATGAGCATCAGCGAATATAGCTTATATCGGCTGGTTATCAGGAGTTCCAGCCCAAAGCCCGCCCGTGACCGCACAACAAGTGCCGCCGTGCCCAGCAGAAAAAAGGCAGCGCCGATAAACAAGAGCTCTGCTTTTTCCAGCGAGAACGGTGTTTTTGCGGATTTCCGCGCCAGTTGTGCCAGGAGGAACAAGGTCAGTATAACGAGAAAGCCGCCGGTCAGGAGCGATATGCGGAAGGCGTCGCCGAGTGGCAAAGCTTCACCGGCCGCTCCGTTGAAGGCCAGCCAGCCTTTAAAAATGGCACTCATTCCGGCTTGAGCCGTTGGATTACCCTTCGGCTTTTCATAGTCCCAAAAATACAGGCCGATACATGCAGCAGCGATACCCAGCCAATAACCGAACTGTTTCCAGCGCATTTGCTGGGCCAGCAAAACGGCGCCGATTGGCCAGATTAAGAGGCCGTTGCCGCTGGTGATGGTAGCAAGGACAGCCATTAACACAGCTGTAAACAGGGTATTTTGGTAGCAAAGTGCGTAGATACTCCAGAAAAGCCAGAGTGCAACCGTAAAGTTTTGAAGTGCGGCCATGCCCCAGAACATATTCTCCCATTGGGATAGATTAAAGAGCAGGAAAGTAACAGGAGGGAGAAATAACACCCATGGTGTGGGGGCAGCGACCGGTTGCTTTTTCAGAATGGCGGCAAAAATACCAGCCAGACAGAGCAGGCTCAGGTTACCGATGATCATCAGCGTCCGGAAATCCAGTTTACCGGCAACGATAAAGTCCAGCCATGTTATAAACCGGTCATATGCAATCCGGTGTTCATTATGCTGACTGAAAAAGAGTAGAACCTTATGGGCTAAACCGGTTGTTGCATCGAGTTTTGAAAGAAAAGATTTCAGGGCATGATCATCCCATTTAGGAACATTCAAGGCATACTGCGCCCAGACATACCAAAAAACAACAATCGGGAGAGCCGTTAGCAACCCTGCTAAAACCAGCTCTAGCGGTCGTAAACGGGCCAAGAGGACAAAGATTATAGGCCTTCACTTCTTCGGAACAGAGGGCCTTGCTGTGATTAGTTCAGAAAGTTTGATAACTGTCGGGCAATGTTGGCAGTATCCAGTCCGGACTGTTGCTGATGATACTGCTGGCTGCCGTATAAGCCATCCGGATACCCCTGTGCCGATAGGCTGACAAACTTGCTTGGCGTAATGCCTTTTTCAAGCAGTTTAACCGAAAGTTGCTGTGCCAGTCCACCGATGGATACATGTTCTTCCACAATGAGCATTGGTTTTCCTGTCCAGCTATTCGCCTGTTCATCAGGAAGTGAAAGCGGTAAATTAGTCGCTGTAAAGACGTCAAATTGACCGGCCAGTTCCTGATTGTCCAGTGCCTTCAGCGCATTGGCTGCCACCGGACCCAGTGCAACAATCGTACCACGCGAAACTTCACTTTTGACAATTTGTTTGAAGGTCCCCATGCGTTGGGCACCTTCCGGTGTGACAGGGCCGGCACCGAGTCGCAGATAGGCTGGCCGTGCCTCGGTAACAATCTGTTCGAGCATAGGTTCGACTTCGTCAGCAAATGCCGGAATGTAGGTATTTACGTTTTGTAAGCTGCTCAGGCAGGCTAAATCTTCAATGGCATGGTGAGATGACCCCATGATGCCATAGCCATAACCACCGCCGTTACCGACGATGAATACCGGCATATTGTGCAAACACACATCGTTTCGGAATTGCTCCAGACACCGGTAAACGGCAAAAGGCGCAATGCTGTACACAAACACTTTGTATCCTTTATAGGCCATACCAGCGGCCACACCAACCATATTTTGTTCGGCCACTCCTGCGTTGATAAAACGTGGCCCC
The DNA here is from genome assembly GCF_001870735.1 of Arsenicibacter rosenii. GTDB lineage: Bacteria > Bacteroidota > Bacteroidia > Cytophagales > Spirosomataceae > Arsenicibacter > Arsenicibacter rosenii. Next base: position 210,533 of record NZ_MORL01000007.1, read on the forward strand.
ATGGTTGTCTGTAGATTCTCCAATGCACTATAACCAAGGTCACCTGTAATGAAGACGATCTTTTCGTCTTCACGCGCAAGTCGCTCCATGGCGGCAGAAAATTCTTTTCTCATAATTCGAGTCAATTGCTTCGTACTGTTGCGGGTGAGACAACAGGCTGAGGCTATTTAGATTTTCGTTGATCAATCAGCGTACTGATTTCGGCAGCAGTTTTGTACACTTTTATCCCTTTCTGCACCCGCGTCCGGATAAATTTCGGCCGTTTCTTCGTTTCTTCAAAAATCTTACTGATGTACTCTCCGAGGAACGAAATACCCAGCAGGTTAATTCCACCAAAGAAGGTGACCAGAATAATTACTGTTGACAGGCCAGCCGGGGTTTCCGGATAAAAAATAAACTTAGCCAGAATTTGCCACAGAACACCCAGAATGGACAGACCCGTTAGGGCAAAACCACTATACACCATCAGTTCGAGTGGTACAAAGCTGAATGAGAAAATGGCTTTACGGGCCCAGGCAATATTTTTCCGCCAGTTATTGGTCGAAACGCCGAACATGCGCTCCGGCCGGACGTAATTTACGCCGATCTGTTTAAAGCCCACCCACGCACGTAACCCCCGCAGGAACTGTTCTGTTTCGGGCAGACTAACCAGCTCCCGTACCACTTTACGGTCGATGATTGAGAAATCACCGGCGTCGGTTGGGATATTGATGTAGGACAGGTTTTTGAAAATGCGGTAAAACGTCTTGTAGAAGAAGTGCAGCCACGGTTTCATTTCGCGCTGTACCCGAACGCCGTATACGACATCGTAACCTTCCTGCCATTTTGCATACAGTTGAGGAATTACCTCCGGCGGGTCCTGCAAATCACCGTCCATCAGCACGACCATATCACCGGTCGAAATTTCCATGCCGCTCAAAAACGCCGATTGTGAGCCGAAATTCCGTGAATGCTTAATAGCGATGACGTTCGGATCTTTGGCACAAATCTGCTCTAAAACCTCGTCGGTATTATCGGGTGAATTATCGTTAACGAAGATGATCTCGTACCGGACTTTCATGTCATTAAATGTCTTGACGAGGCGTTCGTACATGAACGGAATTGCCTGTGCATCTTTATAACAGGCAATGATTGGGGTAATAACCGGATTGAGAGATGGGGTTTTAAAGGCAGGAAGTACCCGGTCTGCATAGCTATTGGCGTTCTGCCAGGCGGCTGTTTTAAGCAAACCGTCGGCTAGGCTCGTTGTGGCTTTCCAGTTCAGGTCTTGCTCCGAAGCGGTCGGGTCACCGTACCACTCGGCAAGGTCCCAGTTGCGGTTATTCATACTACCCCAAACCGGCTCCGTTTTGATGGAGAATGCTTTGCGGGTTACCTCAACCAGGTCGCGCATAGTTGTTTTCCGGCCCGTTGCGATGTTGTATGACCGGCCGGAGATGCCTGATTTAACGTGTAAGGCCGCCTGCACAAAGGCATACACACAGTCGTCGATATAGACAAAGTCGCGGCTAATATCCGGCGATACAAGCGGAGGCAGTTTGCCCTGATTAGCCTCTTCAACCAATCGCGGGATTAGGCGGTCAGGTTCTTCCCAGCCACCATAAATGGAGTATAACCGTAAATTGAGGGTATTCAGATTGTGCAGTTTGGCGTAATATTCAAGTACGTAGGCACCCGATACTTTTGAAACGGCATAATGGCTGTTTGGTTGAACAGGATCTGTTTCTTTAGGGGCCGTGCAGTTAAACCCGTACTCCGAACTACTGCCAGCATGAATATATACCATGTCCGGTGAGCAGTTTTCCAGAATATTTACTGTACCGATAACATTGGTTTCGTAGGTAAGTGAGACGTTTTTCTGTTTTGAGTAAGCCCCGTAAGCCGCCAGATTGAATATAGTTTGTGGTTTATAACGGTCAAACGTTTCTTTAACAGAGTTTATGGAAGTAATGTCACAGTGAATAATGTTTTCAGCCGGGACATCCAGCAATTTCAGGCGCCAGGCTTTGGTCGCATCGTGTGTGAGCGCATATACATCAGTCTGACCGGCCTGTTGGCGGGCGCGAAAAAGTTGTTCGAACAGATTGGCTCCGATAAAGCCACTCGCCCCGAAAACAAAAACAGGGCCGTTTAATTTGAGGATAGCGTCGTGTAGCAAACCAGCAGTTGAATTGGTCATTCAGGGCACAATATTACAAGAATTGCCCGTAAGTTTTGCCAAAAAATTGGACTTTAGAGGGAGTGGTACTAATAGAGGTTCTTATTTTAGCTTTTCCTGTAGAATTGTAAGAATAAGCGTTTGTACTTGCCGAATATCTGCTAACTGAGCGTGAACGGCTTTAAATTGCTCCTCAACCTGATCAAACCGCCGGTCAACCTGTTCAAACCGCTGATCAACCTGTTCAAATCGCCGGTCAACCTGTTCAAACCGCTGATCGACCTGTTCAAACCGCTGATCGACCTGATCAAACCGCTGATCGACCTGTTTAAATTGTTGCCTGACCTCTTCAAATCCACGGAGTGTTTCCTGCCGGTTGGATTTAACGTCAATCGTCAATTCCGCAAGGCCTTTTGCAATGCTTTCGATCTGCCGTCCGTGATCGACAGTAAGCTGTTCCAGTTGTTCTACGCGTTGTTCTAAATACATAAAACAAATTTATTTTTTTTCATACAGAAGGCCTTGCGTTTTTTCGTAAGTGGATCAGAAGTAGCGCGACGTCACATCGTCAACTGCTTGCGCATATTGATCCGGTGTCATTGGCAGATAGTGCCACTCTAACCGGTCTTCCATGTACGAAACTCCTTTCCCTTTGATGGTATGGGCAACAACTACCTTGGGAACGCCATTCGGACGTCCGCTTACCTCATCAATCGCGCTTGTCAGGGACTGGACATCATGGCCATCCGCTTCAACAACATCGAATCCGATGGCTTTCCATTTGGCTGGGTCGGCCGTATCACCTAGTACATCCTGCGTATAGCCAAAGCCCTGCAACCCGTTTTTATCAATTAAAATAATCAGGTTATCCAGCTGGTTCTGCATAGCGAAGTGAGCGGCTTCCCAGGTAGTGCCTTCGTTGGTTTCGCCGTCAGACATCAGCACAAAGACCCTACCGTTTTCACCGGTAAGTTTATTCGCTTTGGCGATGCCTGTACCAATTGGCAGGCCGTGACCCAGCGAGCCGGTCGCAAACGGAATACCTTTGTGCTTGTTCGGGGCAGGGTGTGCAGGTAGGGTAGTGCCATTCAGGTAGTAGGAAGCCAGATCGGCATCCGTTAATTCACCCAGATGATGCAGGCTGGCATACAAAGCCGCTGCGGCATGGCCTTTTGACAGAATAAAGGTATCCTGTTCGCGTTTTCGTAAAATAAGCGAAGCCGCGATAATGTCAATGCAGCTTAGGGAGCAGCCGATATGACCGGCATGCGCCTGATTGTATAAGTCGAGTACTTTGAGCCGTAACTGGCCGCAAAGCGTTTTTGTATCGATAGCTTCTGTTACCAAAGTAGTTGTGGTTTCCCGTTGGTAGAATAAAAAATCAGCCCGGACAAAGGTGCCGTTTTACGGTTAATATCTGACGTTCTTCAGGTCAAAAATAGTGATTTTTTGGCCTGTATTACCTTTGACCAACACAATTTTGTCCCGTTCGTCAGGGTCAATGCGTTGGATATAGGTCGCTTTTTCCGGTAAATAAACATTTACCAGCTGGGCATCTAACAAAGCGACTGGCGAATAAGTTTTGTCGATCTTTTCATCGTAAATCATTCGCTTCATGTTGGGGTACAGAATGGTATCACCCTGCGCGTATTGTTGTTCGAGTTGTTTGGCCGAGTACCAGTACGGATTCTCAATCCGTGGCTTTTCGAAGTAGGTGTATTTCCCCTGCTCGCCATCATAAATATGGCCCAATAGCTCTGCAACAAAGAAAAGCTGTACCGCCAGCACTGCCGCAACCGGCAGACTGAAGCCACGTGGTATGGCAACCAGCTGTTTCAGGCCCATGGCAATCAGGATACAGACATACGGAAAGGAAAAGCCGGAGTAGCGTTGGGTGATGCCGAAGGTGTGACCAGACCGCCAGGCCATAAACAACAGGAAAAACGTAGGGACAAACGTCAGCAATACCATCAGCAATACGAGCCTCTTCTGTTGAGAATCCGTTTTTGTCAGGACATGGTAAACAATCAGATAAATGATCGGGACAGCGGCAGACAACACCAGGAACCGCAGCGGAACAACCGAATAAACCGGCATACCCGCTATCAGGATCAGCGTTGGGGCAACCTGTAACCAGACCGGTCGCTGCGGCGTACGGGCAGTAAGACTCCGGTGCAGGAGAAAGGTAAAAACGCCACCCAGCAACAGCGCCAGTGCCGAATTCCGCAGACCAATCAGCGCGCTGCCTAACCCGTTTGTAAAAATAAACAGGTCCGTAAAAATTGGAACTGCCCTTTTAGTAATGTTGGGAATCGTTGCCGGTAAAATCATACCGAAAGGCGAGCCCAGCGGATTCGTTTCTGCGATGTTCTTGTAGAATTTTGCCTGGTAGGCCAGAGTCTGGAACGTGTATTTACCGCCTCCGAATATAAACCAGAGCGAAATAAGCCCCAGGCCGATGATGGCCGTTCCGGCGAGGGTAAACCAGGCACTCCGGTTTCGTAGATAAAACAGAGCATAAATACCATGACAGAGGAATACCGTCACGGTCAGGTAGTGGGAGAGAACCGATATAGCGAAGATCAGGCCATAGCTAATGTATAGGCCAACGGGTTTGTTGTGCGGGGACTGTTTCACCTGTTCCATGATCAGAAGAAACACATGAGTCGCCAACAGGGTCAGGAAAAAGGACATGGAATAGTTACGCGCCATCTGGCTGTAGGCCACAAAAAAAGGCTCAATCGCGGCTAAACCACTACTAACCAAGGCCAGACTGTCGGACTTGAAATGCCGGCGGACAAAAACAAAAAGGAGCACGACTGTAAACGTGCTGAATAACACCGACGGCAAACGCATCGACAGATCACTCAGACCGAAGACTTCCATCCAGGCCCATAGTACCGCATAATACGACGGACTGTTGCCGATATCACCGCGAATGTTGGCCTCAACAAAATCAGCAATGGTTTTAGGTGCCCAGAACTCCTGTGGTGTAAAATACTTTTTGGTAAAAACGTCTTTCTGATTCGCCCCTTCAAGACAAACCCCCTGACTGATCAGTAAGGTTGATTTTTCGTCGAAGTAAATGCCATATTTGCCTGCATTATGAAGTCGTAAAAAAAAGGCGAGCAGCACAATGCCACTCAAAACAATAAGCGCGTTCTGCCTGGTTAATGTAAACATATGAAAGATGTTGGGCGGTAAAAGTACTGGTTACCGTGCCGGATGCCAAATCTATAGGCTATCTCTTAGGCTACGGAAAGCAGATTCAACCACTGGTTGGTTGGCTGAGGAGAAAATCGGGGCTTCAGACAAATGTACTACATTTTCATAATTGTAAATTCTACACGGCGGTTCAGGCGGCGTTTTTCTTCTGTCTCGTTACTGGCGATGGGTTTACTGGGCCCCCATGCCTTGGTCTGAATCCGTTTTTCGGTAATGCCCTTGCTGATCAGATAGTCTTTTACGACACGGACCCGATCTTCGGCCAGCTTCATGTTTGGCGCCCATTCGCCCTGATTATCGGTATGCCCCTCAATCATAATCTCCATATCGGCATATTTGTTCATCATATCCACGATGCGGTCCAGCTCAACATTAGCGCCTTCGAGAAGATCAAATTTGCTTTGCTCAAACAACACCTCGCGCATGACAATTTTCTGCCCTGGCTGAATCGGAATCAGGTACAGATTGCGTTTTATATCGCGGAAACGTTTATCCTTGCTAAGATCCAGCGTTTCACTGGCAGGAAAGTAGCCTTCTTTGGTTGCGGTTAAATTGTAGGCCGACTGAGTCGGGACAATCATTTTATATTCCCCGGTTTCGGGATCATACTCCACTTTGGTGATCTCTTTGTTCTTGTCCTGCAAGAGGCCCGTGGCAACCTCCGAAGAGACCGGTTTTTTGCTTTGCGCATCCAGTACCTGACCGGAAATGATGGCGACCGGATCAGGCTTGATAGCCGGAAACAGCTTTAAACGGAAAATGTCGTCTTCGCCCAGTGAATTGGCCCGTGAACTCAGGTAGGCAAAGTCACCGGCCGCGGGGATGGTAAAATAACCATCCCACTCAGGGGTATTAATCGAAGGGCCAAGATTCTCCGGTGTCGACCAGTTAGTCCAGGTATCATCCTGCCGACGGGTAACGAAAATATCGCCCTTACCGTAGCCGGGCAGGCCGCCTGAGGTGAAATACAGCGTCCGGCCATCAGCAGCCAGAAAGGGAGAGCTTTCAAAATCGGCCGTATTAACCGTTGCCCCGAGGGTTTTGGGTTCTGTCCAGGTACGATTACTTTGCAGGAAGGACACATACAGGTCACGGTTGCCTTCGGTATCTTTTCGCTGAACGGCCAGAATCATGGTTTTGCCATCCGGCGAAACGGTGAATTCTAACTGGTTATCCTTGTGCAGGTTATAATTATTCGTGATTTTACACTCAACCGGAAACGACCAGCCGGCCTTTGTATGCGTTGATTTGGAAATACCGAACGCCAGACCACCCTCCGGTTTGTATACGTTAATCAGGTAAATGGTGCGGCCGTCGGTCGACATACCACTGATGGCGTTATCTCCGTCGTTATTGATCGGCCCGCCGATGTTAACAGCTTCGCTCCAGACCCCGCCGGATTCCAGGTTTGAGTACCAGACATCCTGCTTGTTGGGACTGCCAATGTTGTTCTTGTTGAAGTTTCGGGTAAAATACAGCGTTTTGCCGTCGGGGGCGATGACGGGAGCAACCTCCTGACCCGTGGTATTGATGGTTTTACCTAAATTTTCTTTTTGTAAGTCTTTGGGCGTGCCTTTTGAGACGTTCACGTCAATAGGTAGCGGGGTAGCCGCGCCGGATAGCCCGATGGCGTCAATCTGGTTGGGACCTTTCAGCGCACCGGTGTTCAGATAAACCTTTACCTGGGCAATGCTCAGCGAGGTATCCTTAAGCATCACGTAGAGCGCCGGTTCGGCACGGGCAGCGGCATTTGCCTGATAAACCGGATATTCTGTCCCTTTGGCATCGTAGGCAATAACGCGGATGACCGCCCCGGGGTTTACGTTTTCAGCAATGATAATCTGTCTGGCATTCATGGGCTTATCAAACCCGACATGAATCCACTCCTCATTCGGACTATCGGGGTAGAGTGGTGCCCACGCACAGACCGATTCTCCTGTCTGTGGAAGCTTGCTGGGGCGGCCAAGTGCCTGTGAGGCCTTGTACTGCTGACCATATACTTCGCCTTTCCCTTCCGATGAAACACCGATAACACGACTCGCCCACTGGACTGTTTGCGCAGAGACATCCATACAAAACAGCCATAGACTTAAGCTAACCAAAACACCTTTCATGCGCATGAAAAAACCAACCACAAAAATTGTGCGGATTAAGTTAGTAACAAAACCCCATTTTATGAATACAGCCTTTTATTTTTCAACGGTCCGAGAAAGCCGATATTTTTTGGACGGTTCCCGGAAAGGATTAACCTCTATTTATACCAGATAAATGGTTTGGTGTACTTCCATTGGGCAATCAGTAATATTGTCTAATTTACGCCTTTCATTGCAAAAAATTAACATTCCTGATGAAACTAGTAACCCGCGTTCAACTTTCCCTCATGATGTTTCTGATGTTCTTCATGTGGGGGGCCTGGTATGGCCAGATGAGTAAATATCTCCTGACACAACTGAATGCAACCGGCGATCAGGTCGGTAATGCCTACACGGCCTTCTCGCTGGCAATGATCATTGCTCCGTTCTTCATGGGCATGATTGCCGACCGGTATTTTGCGGCCCAGCGCGTTATGGGTGTGTTGTGTCTGGCAGGCGCGGGTATTCTGTATTTCCTGATGAAAGAAACCAACCCTGATAACTTCTTTTATCTGATTCTGGCCTACTGTATCACCTTTGCCCCCTTGCTGGCATTATCTAACTCAATTGCCATGCAGCAGATGGTCAGTCCGGAAAAAGAGTTTCCCGGCATCCGTGTTATGGGAACAATTGCCTGGATTCTGGTAACAAATATTGTCGGCTATTACGGTTTTGGGGATAAGGCACAGATTTTTGAACTGGCGATGTATGCTTCGGCTGTTCTGGGTGTTTTCTCGTTCTTCCTGCCCAATACGCCGCCGAAACAAACTGAAGGGGCATCTGTCTCGCAAATCCTGGGCCTCGATGCGTTTAAACTCTTTAAAGACCGCTCATTTGCTATCTTCTTCCTGTCGTCGGTGCTGATCTGTATTCCGTTATCATTCTACTATGCCATGGCTAACCCGTCGCTGACGGATTCGGGGATGACCAATGTCGAAAACAAAATGTCGCTGGGTCAGGCATCGGAGGTGATTTTTATGCTGCTCATTCCGTTTGCCTTTACGCGGCTGGGCGTAAAGAAAATGCTGATCGTCGGGCTAGTGGCCTGGATTGCGCGGTTCCTCCTGTTCGGGTATGGCGATGCGTCTACGAGTGAGTGGATGTTATACATTGCCATCCTGCTCCATGGTGTTTGCTACGATTTCTTTTTTGTGACCGGTCAGATTTATACCGACAATAAAGCAGGGGATAAGATTAAATCATCGGCTCAGGGATTGATTACCATTGCTACCTACGGCATTGGCATGGGCATCGGCTCAAAGCTCTCGGGGATTGTACTGGATATGTACACAGCCGCCGACGGTACGAAAAACTGGACATCCGTCTGGTTAGTGCCGGCCGGCATTACGGTTTTTGTGTTGTTGTTGTTTATCTTCTTGTTTACTGATCGTAATAAACCCGTTCCGACTGCCACTGAAATGGTAACGCGGGAAGTGTAGGAATGAAACTGCTTACGTACAATCTGAATGGTATCCGGTCGGCCATGAGCAAGGGGCTCGTAGACTGGCTGGATACCCATCATTTCGATGTCCTTTGTTTTCAGGAAGTGAAAGCCACTCACGATGTGGTTGATCTTAAACCGTTTGAAGACCTTGGCTACTGCTATCACTGGCATGCTGCCGAGAAAAAAGGCTATTCCGGTGTTGCGACGTTTTCGCGTGTGCAACCGGAACGGGCCGTTCCGGGCTGTGGCTTACCCCATTACGATTGCGAAGGCCGCATTCTGCGCACGGATTTCGGCGACCTGACGGTGTTAAACTGTTATTTCCCGTCGGGCACCAGCGGTGATTTGCGCCAGGGGGTTAAAATGCAGTTTCTGGACGAGTTCTATCAGTATGTGCAAGACCTGAAAGCAGAACGTCCGAACCTGATCATTGTAGGTGATTACAACATTGCCCATACGGAAAAAGACATCCATGATCCGGTCCGGAACAAAAACACAACCGGCTTTCTGCCCGAAGAACGGGCCTGGATGACGAAGTGGTTTAGTTCGGGGTTTACTGACAGCTTCCGCCTGATGCACCCGGATGCGGTTGAATACAGCTGGTGGAGTTACCGGGCCGGAGCACGGGCCAACAACAAAGGCTGGCGAATCGACTACATTTCGGTTAGTGATGCCATTCAGGATCGCATTATCGGAGCAGGCCACTTCCGCGAGGCCGTTCATTCTGATCATGCCGGGGTATGGGTGGAACTGTCAGCAAGTTGATACGGTTAGTAGGCTATTGACTTTTCGTAACCGTATTTATTGTCTGATTTCTGACTAATGCAAACACAGCTAAAAGAGCTTTTTGAGCATTTTGCCCATCCGGGGCGTATTGACTGGATCGGTATCCGGCCGGTGCGGCGGGGTGCCATCCGCGAGATGGAAGCCATTGAGGTGACTACCGACAAGGGGATCATCGGAGACCATTACAGCGGCACGAGCGGGAAACGCCATATAACGCTCATTCAGGCAGAACACCTGCCGGTTATTGCTTCGTACATTGATCTGGAGGACGTTACACCCGATCTGCTGCGCCGTAACATCATGGTGTCGGGGATGAATCTGCTGGCATTGAAAGATCACAAAATCCGGATCGGGGAGGCGGTCATTCTGCAAATTACGGGAGCCTGCCATCCGTGTTCTCGGATGGAGCAAAATCTGGGACCGGGCGGCTATAACGCGGTGCGCGGCCACGGAGGCCTGACGGCGCGTGTGCTTCAGAACGGTACTATCCGCGTGGGTGATCCGGTGGTAGTGCTTTAATTACTTTCGGGGTCGGCTTTGATGCGCGAGCGCGACGGTACATTCCGGTAGCCGACCCTGTATAACCGCTCACGGTTCTGGAGCGTAACAATCAGGTCATAGTCTTCAGCCACCAGCAGATAATCATCGTTCAGATCACAAAAGGCAACAAAAGCGTCGGTTTCGGCGGCAGTAATGCTTGTGGCCTGTTCGATCAGCAGCCGTAAGCGCTCCATGGCGAGTTTATGGCGTTTGTACTCCTGCATCAGCGCGGCGGCTTTGCGTTCGCCTTTGGCCCGTTTGCTGAACAATTCATACAGCAGAGTGATACCGGCTCCGTCGGCCACACGGTCAAAGGCCTGTTCGCCGGTTACCTTTCGTGAAGCGACCGGTGCCATCAATTCCTGCTGGATTTCGCGTTTGACTTCTTCGTATCGTTTGGCTGTAATAGTTACCTCTTTGAGCTCATAAACGCGGTCCGGAAGTTTTGGGAGCGGACGGGCATTGATGACCGGGTTGTCGGCGCCGTCCCACTTAATCCCCACGCTGCCGTAGGCCTGATGGGTAAAAATCAGGGAATCACCGGCAAGTGCGGTAATAAAAAAACGTCCGGCCGTATTGGTCCGGACGCGCTGGCGCGTCCGTTTATTAGTCACCGTCCCTTTATCAACACCTTTGCTGTCGTTTCGGTCGATGACTGTACCAATCACATATTTGCCTTGAGCGTAGCCCGATTCTATGGAGCCCCAAAGCCCCGGCAACAGAAGAATCAAAATCTGTAAATACCGCATGAAGAGCGAATTTACAGCTAATCAGGTTGCCGGGGCATTAGGAGGCTGTTAAAAAAACTAAAAAACGATTTCCGGGAATAACGCCTGCAGCCGTTCCGGCGACATTTCGGTGAAATCACGGATAACATCATCAACCAGCGGACGCAGGGTCGCTTCGGGTTCTGTCGTAGACACCCCGACAACGCGGGCTCCCGACGATTTCCCTGCCTTAATACCGGTCAGTGAGTCTTCAAAAACAATGCTTTCGGCCGGGGTCACACCAAGCATATCCATTGCTTTCAGGTAAATTTCCGGATCAGGCTTGGGGTTAGTTACCAGTCCTTCATTCAGGAGTGCATCAAAATAAGGCCGGAACCCAAGCGCATCGATCACAAAATCAAGGTTTTCGACCGGTGCCGACGTTGCTACGGCTGTTTTGATACCAGCCGCTTTCAGGCTTTTCAGAAAGGTCTCCAGACCGGCTACCGGCTGCACCGCATCTTTGTACAATTCCCGGAAAAGAGCTTCCTTTTCATAAGCCAGCTGCCGGGATTCGTCGGCGGTGAGGGGTTTGCCATCAAATAGATGGGCAATAATGTGGTTGTTGTGCTTTCCGGAAATGTATTCGACAAATTCGTCGTCGGATAAGGTTTTTCCGTAGCGTTCATAATATTTACGCCACGCAATCTGGTGATGAGGGTTGGTATCGGCAATGACACCGTCCATATCAAAAATGACTGCTTTCATGTTCAGTTGAGGTTATTCGTGAAGGGTAACTTTGCGGGACAGTGCGGCGGCGACCAGCAGCATCAGCGCTACCAGGCCAAGGCCGTATACCAGCCCGTATGATTCAGAAACAAAGCCAATAACCGGCGGGCCTGCCAGAAAGCCGATAAAGCTGTAAGTGGCAAATGTAGCCAGGCCGGCTGCCGGAGAAATCCCCGGAATACGCATGGATGCAGCATAGAGGATGGGCGCACCCAGTGAGCAGCCTGCGCCGAGGAGCGCAAACCCCGCCAGACTCGTCGCCGGGAAAGGCATAAGAATAGCCATTAAGAGGCCGCTTGCCGCAACCAGACCGCCAAGCAGCAGGATGCGCTTCGATCCGATAAGCGGAATAATGGCATCCCCCAGAAAACGACCCAGCGTCATCGTCAGGGAGAAACTCGCAAAACCGAGTGCTGCCATCTGCTTCGTGGCATGGGCGTTGTCGCGGAGATACACTGCACTCCAGTCGAACGCTACCCCTTCGCCCATTGCTACGGCCAGCCCGATGAGAATCATAATCATCAGCGCCAGATTTGGCTTGACAAAGGATGAACCGGAACTCCCGACAAGCTGGCCCGGAATGCTGACCAGGGTTGGCCGGATCAGAAACGTGATCAGCACCACAAACAGGATAGACACCAGCATATGGGCCGGCGGCGGAATGTGAAACGATATGGCCAGACCTGCCAGACCCGACCCGGTCATGCCGCCCAGGCTCCACATGCCGTGGCAGGCCGACATGATCGAAATCTTTTCCTCGCGTTCGACGTTGGTTGCGGCCGTATTCATGGCTACGTTAATCAGTGCGTTGCACATGCCAACCATGATCAGGCCGGCGGTAAGAACAACGGCGTTCGGCGCATTGATCGGAATCAACATGCTGAAGCACAGGGCCAGAACGGCGACGAAGCAGGAGCGGGCTTCTCCCAGTTTACCGACGATCCACCCGGTCATGGGGTTCATAAGCAATAAACCCACCGGTAAGCCGAACAACGTCATGCCCAGCTCTGCATCACTAAGATGCAGCTTATCTTTAACGTATGGTATATGACTAACCCAGCTCCCGAAAAGCAGACTATCAGTGGCAAAAACAAGACCAACGGCACGTGCTTTCGCAGAAGAAGTAAATGTATGCAGGTTGCGGACAAACCGATTGCCACGCCAACCTATGGTTGAAGTAACCGTATTCATGACGCAAAGGTACTGTCTCAAAAGTGATTCAGCTTCTACTGCATTTACTTCTTATAATGCTATATTTGCATTATGAAATTGTTATTCCTGAGTTTATAATCAATTTTGCATTACATCCTGGAATAGTACTATGCGCCTGCAATTCGAAAAAATAGAACCTGAAGCTGGCAGCTCGTTTAAGGCCGTTCATCATAAGGAGCCAAACAGTTGCTGGGTGTTCTGGCATTATCATCCTGAGTATGAAATTGTTTATCTGCCTTTCGGAAACGGGAAGCAGCATATCGGTCAGCATATTTCGACCTACGAAAACGGGCAGTTGTTATTTATCGGCCCCAATATTCCGCATCTGAATCTGAGTTACGGGGTTGAACACAAGTTTGAAGAGGTTGTTGTACAACTGCGGGAGGATTTTCTGGGAAGCGAGTTTTTCAAAAAACCTGAGCTGGCTGCAATCCACCGGTTGTTTGAGCGGGCCCGGCTGGGGTTGTCCTTCGGGTTGGAAACACGCCGTAAGCTGGGGCCTGCGTTGATTGAACTGCCAACACTGTCACCTTTCGAGCGGATGCTGAGCCTGTTGGCTGTTTTTCAGCATCTGGCTACGACAACCGACGTTACGCCGTTACACGCCGAGGGTATTTTATTTGACCCGAGTCCCCGTGAGCAGGAGCGGATTAACCGTATTTACAAATACGTGGAAATAAATTATGCCAAGCCGATTAATCTGGATGAAGTTGCTGAACTGGCCAATCTGACCGTGCCTGCTTTTTGCCGCTATTTCAGGAAAGTAACACAGATGACCTTTACCGAATTTGTGAATGAATACCGGGTTAATCAGGCACAACGGTTATTGCATAGTTCCCGCACGGTAGCCGATGTCGGATATGCTGTTGGGTTTAACAACCTGTCCCATTTTAATAAAACCTTTAAGGCGGTCACCGGTCAGACGCCTAGCGCTTATCGGGAAGAACTGGTGTAGTCGCCTGCCAGCCTGTCTGCAATACCTGAGCGGCTGCTTTGCCTTGCGGGCTGAACTGGTCGCGTTCGCGGCCGCGGTGAGTGTCCTGCATAAACCATTTCCAGACGAAACCGCCGGCAAACCAGGGTTGTGGCCAGACACTTTCCAGAAAGGCAGTATACGCATTGGCCTGAATGGTTTCGTCGGGTGTGCAGGCTGTTTCAGACTCCCACGGTTTTTCGGCAGAAAAAGCACAGGACCGATACCCGAATTCGGTAAAGAGAATGGGTTTCTGCGTTTTGCGGCTAAATCCTGAAAGGTCACTCAAGTGGCGTTTCCAGCCTTTAACGAGTTGCTTAACCGTTGGTTGCACCTCGTCGGATAAGGGGAAATAGGCATCAACGCCAACGTAGTCAAGGTCGTTCCAGAACGGGATTTTTTCATACCGGTCCCAATTGGCCGCGTAGGTAAGTTTTCCTTTGTACTGCTGTCGTACCTGCCCGATAAGCTGCTTCCAGAATTGTGGCCTGGCGGTCGCAAAACGGTCCAGTTCGGTAGTGATGCAATAGAGGTCGACGTGCAGCGAGTCAGCCATGCGGGCAAAATCGAGAATGTACTGGCTATAATCCGCTTCAAAAGTCTGCCAGTCCTGTTCTGAGTCGAATGACAGATCAAGGTGGGAGCCTCCCATCATCCAGACATGTGGTTTCAGCATGACCTTGAGCCCCTGTTCGCGGGCCAGCTGAATGGTACCGGCAACCCCTTCGGGCGTCTCGCCCCACCATTGACCGCCGCGGCCCTGCTCTTTACGGTTACCGAAATAATGAAAGCGGGCTTCGCCTTTCCGGCAAAATCCATACGGGACAATGGCAATCCACTCGCCGCCGATGCTTTTAACTTCGGTCAGGCTATTGGTTTCCGGTTTACGGGGCGGGGCCACCAGATTCACTCCCTTTAGCTTTTCGCCCGTATACACCACATCAGCGGCTGTCTGGCAACTGAACAGGCAGCTTAAAAACAGGATTAGTCTTAGCATCGGGAGTAAATCTGGTTTGATATGTTATTGGATCTGCCGCTTCTTACCCTGACTGTCGATTACATCAACCCGTTTAGCCTGCGGGCTAAGGGTCAGTATCCGGCCGGATTGTGACAAAAAGGACTGTCCGTACGGAAACTCGACTTTCTCTTTCCGGCCATTCGCATACGTAATGATTGCGGAAGCATCGGTAGGCCGCAGGCGCAGGATGCGGGCAGGCTTCTGATCCTTAAATACACACAACCGGCCACGATTTTGCGACGCCACGAGCAGCTCATGCCCTTTGGCATCGCTGAGCTGTGCCAGCCCTTTGGCATTAGCGGGCACAAAGAAACCACTCGCGGCCAGCGACTGAGGAGCAAAGCCGCCTTTGCCGTCGCCCTTAAGCCATAACCCGTTCAGACCATCGTACCGGCCCATCAATACCTCACCGCTATAGTCATTTCCGACCAGCATAACATCCAGATTTCCGTCACGGTCGACATCACTGGCGACCATACCAAATATTGGTGCCAGTTGCGCCAGTGCAGGCAGCGGACGGATAGCAAAGGTGCCATCCCCTTTATTTTCCAGGTAAGACGACTGAAAATAATTAGCCTCCAGTACCAGCGCTTTTTCACGCTCTTCGGGTTTGAGAAGCTTGTCGATGGTTGCGGTCGTAAAGTCTTTGTAATACGGGAAACGTGCCCGCATGGCAATCATCTGCTTAATCAGATCTTCCCGGCCATGGAAGGTATATTCCTGCATTTTACCGGATTCATCAGGGATATAAATGGTCGGGATGGCATCATAAAAGCCGTTGTTGTCAAAATCGGCCGCATATAAACGGGCAGGCTGTGCATCACTGGCCCGCATGCGTGCGTTGAGCCCAAGATTACCGGCTATGTAATCGACATCGCCATCATGGTCAAAATCACCGGAAACCAACGAGTTCCACCAGCCTTTTTTAGCACTGAGAGTTTTGTCCTCGGCTTTGACCAGTTTCCCCTGCTGATTTTTTAACAGCGTCAATGGCATCCATTCGCCGGCCAGGAAAAGGTCCTGCCAGCCATCATTATCAACATCTGTCCATAACGCATCGCAAACAAGGCCGATGTCTTTCAGATTCGGGGCTACCTGTGCCGTTACGTCGGTGAACTTCACCTGACCGGCTTTAGAATCATTACGCAGGATCAGGCTGGAAACGGGCTTCGGATAATGATCGGGCTCAACGCGGCCGCCAACGAACAGATCCAGATCGCCGTCACGGTCAAAATCGGTGGCTTTAACACAGGATTTGCTAGAGAAAACAGGGGGTAGTGCATTGACTGCCAGTGTGAAATTTCCTTTTCCATCGTTCAGGTATAAACGATCCATGTATACCTCTGTACCGGCATTCCCTTCTATGCCACCACTGGCAATATACAAGTCGACATCACCATCCTGATCGACATCAAGCAACAGAGTGCCCATGTCTTCCGACTGCTTTTCCGGGTTTGGTGAAGGATCGCGCAACGACGAAAGTGTAATCGGTTGCAAAGCGCCGGTCTGCGCCCTGGCGGTTGCCGGAAATAATGGCTTTCCGGTAAACTTACCGTTCGCCGTCTGGATAAAAAACGTGCCCTGATGAAAGCGGGAACCGCTGACAAAGAAATCATCCAGACCATCGCCGTTGACATCGCCAACCGCCACTGCCGGCGCAAACTGCGACAACTTATGCGGCAATAATTTCTGGACGTTATAGTCAATATACTCCGGTTCCTGATGGGTAAAGTTGATCCCAAGCGAATCTGTGACTTCCGTAAAGAGCGGTTTTGCATCAGGTTCCGGAACTACGTTCTCCGTTGCATCCTTGCTGTTAACGGTCAGCGTTTGATTTACCTTTACGTTGCGCAGCGTTTGTTTTACTTCTCCGTTACGGGTTGGCCAGATAACCCGGACTTCGTCAATGGTTTGAACGTTGCCCAAACCAAAATGGGCCGATGGCTCAACAGTTGACAGATAGCCCCGATACGGGCTGTGTTCATACACCTGCTTCCGGGCTTCATTCGTTTTCGGGTCATGGTAGTACAGCTCAACAATAGCCCCTAGCCCCATGCGGTTTTGCGCCGGACCAGCAAACTGCATACGCAGGTAGTTGGCGTTATCTGCTTTACGTTCCACCAGATTATTGCGGTATACGAAGGCCGAATCGTTAATGTTGTTGACGACGTAATCGAGGTCGCCGTCGTTGTCAAGATCCCCATAAGCCGCTCCGTTCGAGAACGATGGCTGTTTTAATCCCCATTTTTCAGTAACGTCGCTGAAGGTCAGATCGCCGTTATTTTTAAAGGCATAGTTACTGATTTTCACCACCGGAATCTGCGACAGCATGTATTCTTTCGTCGATACCGACGAACTGTTTGCGCGGAAGGAGATAAAGTCGCGGTCGGTGATGTCTTTCGGAAAACCATTCGTTACGACCAGGTCGCGGTTGCCGTCATGGTCAAAATCGATCAGCAGGGGAGACCAGCTCCAGTCGGTCTCGGCTACATCCGAAAACAGGCTGATTTCGCTGAAAACCGGGGCTCCTTTTTTCGACTTGCCTTGTGCGGGCCGGTTGCCCATGTTCAGTTGCAGCGTATTCCTTACGTACTGATAACCAAAGTTATATTCTTCGTTGTTGAGGTAAACCTGGTAGCTGCTGGGGCCCATCAGCATTTTCTTCCGGTAGTTGTCGCGCGGAAGCATGTCTACCGCCACAATATCGGCCAGGCCATCGTTGTTGATGTCAGCCACGTCGTTCCCCATGGCGGAGTTGCTGGTGTGCTTCAGGTAGGTCTGACGCTGATCCGTAAAGGTTCCATCCTGATTATTGATGTACATCAGGTCATCAGAGAGGTAATCATTCGTCACGTAAACGTCTTTCCAGCCATCGCGGTTGATGTCGCAGATGTTAATGCCCAGGCCATACCCTTCAATCTGTATCCCTGCCTGTTTGGATACGTTTTCGAACAGGGGTTTAGCATTCAGAGATGCGTTGGCTAAACGCTCAACCGACAGGTTGCGGTACAGCCGGTCGGTGGTAGGGGAGGTGCCGTTTGTGATTTTAGGGCGATAGGCGTTCGGATACTGCTCAATGGTATTTGTAAGTACATACAAGTCGAGGTCACCGTCATTGTCATAATCGAAAAAGGCAGCATTGGTGGTATGCCCGTCATCTGCAATGCCATATTCCTTTGCCATTTCCTTGAAAACCGGCGTGCCCCCTTTTGTTCCACCCTGATTTACATAGAGCAGATTCTGCCGTTTTTCAGGGTCTTTGAAAACGGTTGCACCCACATAAATATCCAGCCAGCCATCATTGTTAATATCGACCAGCGCTACACCGGAACACCATTTGCCGTTGCCGCCAACACCGGCCTTCGTCGTAATATCCTCAAATTTTAACTCACCCTGGTTGATATACAGCTTATTGGCTACCTGATTTCCCGAAAAAAACACATCCTGTAAACCATCATTATTGAAATCGCCGATGGCGGTTCCGCCCCCATTATAGATGTATTCAAAATCGAGGATGTTCATGGAGTCGTTGTCGGTAATCCGGTTAGAAAAGGTAATCCCGGTTTTATCGGCCGAAACGAGTGTAAACAAAGTATCTGACTGTTGTTGGCATGCCGTACTTAGCCAGCCAACCATGGCAACTGCGGTAGCAACAAGTAGAACGCGTTGGAGCATTGTTCAGTAGGTAAATTAGAATGGCTAAAATACAAAAAACAGTTGGAATGGTGCCATGATTGATGTTTTAGTAAGCAGAGCTGCAAATACAATTTCAGACCGCTCAATAAATTTATACAAAAAATAAAAAAAAGTATACAATTTTCTGAATGTTGATTGTCAGTCTAATAATGATACTAATAGTAAATGAATTGATAAAAAAGTACATAAAATGCACCGTATTGGCTCCTTGTATATTTCCTTGTTAATTTTTGATTATAAATATTTTTCCTAAAATTGTTACAAAATAATATACATTAATTAAAAATAATTTAACTAAATAATCTCCCTAACATCCTATGAAGGTAACTGTATACAAGTTGCTGCAAAGGGTCATGTTCTGCGTATGTATGCTAATCAGCTTACATACACTTGCACAGGACCGACGCATTACCGGGCGTATAACCGGTACCGATGGAGCCGTACCCGGTGCCAATGTTGTTGTAAAAGGTACATCAACAGGAACCGCCACCGATGCAGAAGGCAATTATTCCCTCAATGTCCGTACCGGCGATGCAACTCTGGTTATCTCTGCAATCGGTTTTAAAACAAAGGAAGTTGCAATCGGAAATCAGACAACGGTCAATGTTTCGTTAGACGATGATGTAACGGCACTGAGCGAAGTTGTGGTTACAGGGTATTCAACGGACAGTAAACGCGAAACGACCGGTGCCGTTTCTACCGTGAAGGCCCGTGCACTGCAGGCAACGCCATCCGGAAACGTGGAACAGCAGTTACAGGGCCGTGTTTCGGGGGTAACAGTTATTACCAACGGGCAGCCTGGCACAACGAGTCAGGTGCGTGTACGCGGTTTTGGTGCCTTTGGCGGTAACCAGCCTCTGTACATTGTTGACGGGGTGCCGGTAACATCAACAGACTTCCTGTCGCCGGACGATATTGAAACCACAACCGTATTGAAAGATGCCGCTACGGCATCCATTTATGGTGCCCGTGCTGCCAGCGGGGTAATTGTCTATACCACAAAGAAGGGGTCTAAGACCGCCCGTAAATTGTCGGTTACCTACGATGGGCAATACGGGGCTACTCTGCCTGGTAAAGGCCAGGACATGCTGAATCCGACCGAATTTGCCGACTGGACGTGGCGTGCTTTCCGGAATTCCGGCTATAAGCCAGGTGATCCGGAGTGGACACATCAGCAATTTGGTAGCGGGGCAACACCTGTTATTCCGGATTATCTGATTGTCGGTAATCGTTATGGCGTGACGGGGTCAATTGATCTGGCCGCCGAACGGGCAAAATATAACGTAGATCAGAATGCAGGGCCGATTTATCAGGTTGTAAAAGCAAACAAGCAGGGTACTGACTGGTATGACGCTGTAACACGGGTTGCCCCCATTCAGCGGCATGGCCTCGGATTCTCCGGTGGCACGGAAAGCAGCCGGTATTACATCGGCTTCGGTGCGCAGCGCCAGTCGGGTATCCTGTTATACAATGATTTCTCGCGGTATACCTTCCGGGCAAATACAGAATTTGACCTGACCAAGCGTATCCGTATCGGCGAAAATCTTCAGTTTACATACCGTTCCGTGGTTGGCCAGGGTGGTGCGAATGGCGGTCAGGGGGTAGCAGCAGATGAAAACCAGATTCTGGGTGCATTCCGTATTCCGACTATTATCCCCATTTATGATGAATTCGGCGGGTATGCCGGTACGGCTGCCAAAGGATTTAACAACCCGCGTAACCCGGTTGCCGAGCGCGATAACCTGCGGAATAACAAAGACTTCAACGGCAATGCATTCGGTAATGTGTATATCGAAATTGACCCGATTGATAATCTGACATTACGGAGCAGCATCGGCGGGCAGTATAACAATTACTATGGCGTTGGTTATAACCGGATTCAATACGAAAACTCTGAAAATAACAAGGATTTCGGCTACAACGAGTACGGCGGCTATTCATTTGGGTGGACCGTTACCAACACCATTAACTACAAAAAACGGTTTGGTATCCATAATGTAGACGTACTGGTTGGTCAGGAAGCGCTGAATACCGGGGCCAGCCGTGGCATTTCCGGAAACGGTATCAATCCTTTTGCTCTTGACCCTAATTACATCACGCTCAGCACGGTTTCGGCTACCAACCGTATTGTCGGCAGTAATTACTTCAAAGGCATTAACTTCTATTCGCTGTTTGGCCAGCTGAAATACGCTTACAACGACAAGTACCTGTTCTCGGCGGTTGTCCGTCGTGATGGTTCGTCGCGTTTCGGGGCCAATAACCGGTATGGTGTATTCCCGGCGTTCTCGGCTGCCTGGCGGCTTTCTTCGGAAAACTTTATGAAAGATATGCCGTGGATCACCGACCTGAAAGTACGCGGCGGTTATGGTCTGATGGGTAACTCAAACAACGTGGACCCTAACAACCAGTACAGCTTGTACGGGGCTAATCTTGGTAACTCTGCATACGATATCAACGGCACCAACAACAGTACGTTTGAAGGTTACTACCGGACCCGTATCGGCAACCCGAATGCGAAGTGGGAGACCAGCGTTTCTTCGAACATCGGTTTTGACGGTTCGTTCTTCAACAATCGTCTGGAAGTGATTTTCGACATCTGGCGTAAGGATACCAAAGACCTGTTGTTTCAGGTACCCGTACCGGATGTGATTGGTACGTATGCGGATGCGCCGTTCGTAAATGCGGCGAAAATGCGGAATCAGGGGATTGATTTGCAGGTAATTACCCGTGGTAAGATTAACGGTGAAGTTGGCTATGAAGCAAACATTACCGGTAGTATGCTGAGCAACAAAATTGTTGAACTGACACAGGGGCTGACCTACCTGACGACCATAAACCCTGGCTTCCGGGGCATCAACCCGATCCGCAACCAGTTGGGTTACTCTATTTCGGCGTTCTATGGCTATCAGGTGATGGGCTTGTTCCAGAACCAGGGTGAAATTGATGCTGCCCCGACGCAGGAAGGCGTTACGAAGTCGAAAGATATCACGGCCGAGAACCGTGGGAAACCAACCGGTGTGGGCCGTTTCCGGTATGCCGACCTCAATGGCGACGGGCAGATTACCGCCGACGACCGTACCTATCTGGGCAGCCCGGTTCCGAAATTTACCGGCGGGCTTAACCTGAAGTTTACGTACAGAAACTTCGACATCGAAACGTACATGTATACTTCGATCGGTAACAAGATTTTTAACGTATCGAAATGGTATACCGATTTTTATCCGTCATTTTCAGGTGCCTCTATCAGCGCCCGGGTGAAGGATTCATGGTCGCCGGAGAACCCGGACGGAAAGCTGCCGATTTTCGAATCAGCCTCTAACTTCAGCACCAACACGCAGTCGAACTCATACTATGTTGAGGACGGTTCGTACTTCCGTCTGCAGAATCTGTCGATCGGTTATAATGTCCCTGCCAGCTTACTGGGCCGTCTGAAAGTGCAGCGTCTGCGCGTGTTTGCATCGACAAACAACCTGTTTACAATCACGAAATACCAGGGGCTGGACCCTAGCGTAGGCGGGTCGGCAGATACAAACTTTGGTATTGATGTTGGTAACTATCCGATCACACGGAGTTTCATTGGTGGAATTAGCCTTGGTTTCTGATAACCTGAACTTGATCTGAAAGAAAAATGACTAAAAATATAAAACAGGTGGCTGCCGGAGCTGCGGCTACCCTCATGTTAACCTGTATAGGGTTTGCCTGTAAAGATAAATTTCTGGATATACCGGCAACGGGGCAGCTGGGAGCATCGCAGCTGGCGTCGAAAAAAGGCATTGAAGGGGCCGTCATTTCGGTTTATGCCATGTTGAACGGGCGGTCTGAGCGGCTTGGTTCTTCGTCAAACTGGGTATATGGCAGTATCCGTGGGGGAGACGCCAACAAGGGTACTGACCCAGGCGATTTTTCATCAATTAACCCGATTCAGCGCTTTGAAACCATTCCGACGGGCGATGTGGCAGGTGCATGGCGCGTTAAATACGAAGGTATCAGCCGCGCCAACAACGTACTTCGCCTGCTGGCCAGCGCGGGTCCTGATGTAACAGATGCCGATAAGGCGCGTATTAGTGCCGAAGCTAAGTTTCTGCGGGGGTTCTACTATTTTGAGTTGAAACGCCTTTATAATAACACGCCTTATGTCGACGAATCGGTTGACTACGCGGCTGGTATTGAGAAGGTTAAAAATGATCAGGACTTATGGCCGAAAATTGTTGCGGACCTGCAGGCTGCTTATACTAATCTGCCGGAAACACAGGACGCCGCCGGCCGGGCCAACAAATGGGCGGCTGCTGCTTTGCTGGCAAAAGTCTATATGTATCAGCAAAAATATACTGAAGCCAAGACGTTATATGATCTGATTATCGCCAACGGGAAAACCGCCAACGGTAAGAAATATGCCTTAGTGGCGAAGTATGCGGATCTGTATAAGGCCTCAAACGACAATAACGAAGAGTCGGTTTTTGCGATTCAGGCAGCGACCAATACCGGTGATGCGAATAACGCCAACCCTGAATTTGACCTGAATTATCCGTATAACACCGGTACAAACGGACCAGCCGGTTGCTGCGGGTTCTTTCAGCCAAGTTTCGAACTGGTTAACTCATTCCGGACGAATGCAAACGGGTTACCGTTGCTCGACGGCTCGTATAACGCAGCTGGCAATGAGGTGAAAAACGATCAGGGTATCCTGTCAAGTGCGGCGTTTACACCGGATGCCGGAAACCTCGATCCGCGTCTCGACCACTCTGTTGGTCGCCGGGGTATTCCTTATCTGGATTGGCAGGATCATCCTGGCTATGACTGGATCCGGAAGCAGGATTACGGCGGACCTTATACGCCTAAGAAGTATGTCTATTATCGGGCAGACCAGGGCACTTACCAGCAAAGTAATGGCTGGCACCCGGGATATACGGCCATGAACTACACCATTATCCGGTACGCGGATGTGTTGTTGATGGCGGCAGAAGCTGAAGTAGAAGCAGGATCATTGACCAAGGCACTTGAGTATGTAAACATGGTCCGGAAGCGGGCGGCTAACCCGGCGGGTTATGTGACAAAAAATAATGCGCCGGCGGCCAAATATGTAATCAGTGAATATCCTGCTTCGGCGTTTGCTTCTAAAGAAGCAGCCAGAAATGCTGTTCGTTTTGAACGTAAACTGGAGCTTTCCGGCGAGGGCCACCGTTTCTTCGACCTGCTGCGTTGGGGAGTTGTGGAAGCCAGTGTCAATGCTTACCTGTCTTATGAAGGGCAAAAGCTGCCGGTTGCTTTAGGTAGCGCACGGTTTACACCCAATCAGGATGAATATTTACCGATTCCGCAAGCGCAGATTGACTTGCAGGGGAAAGACGTTCTGAAACAGAATCCAGGGTATCAATAAAACAGGGGAATATTAGTTTTGTACAAGAAGGGGACAATTTGTCCCCTTTTTTTTTGTCCATTTGTTACTGTATACATTATCTGGTGAATAAATAGTTTATTTCTTATTAGTAAATAATTTGTAAAAAAATAAATACATAGTTTTCATGTTTTCCTATCATGAGTATGCACTAATAAATATAGGAATAGTTATAATGGTAAAATATCTGATTTACAGTGTTTTATGTATATGATTCGTGCTGTTTGTGATAAAATTGTATTATATCGGTAACTAGTAGTACTAAAAAAAATGTTAAAATTATTTTATGGTATTACAGAATTGATATAAAATTGAGTCGGTTTCAAACTTAACAATCCCTTAACAACTATGAGAGCAAAACTTTACAAGTTATTGCCATCTGCTTTGTGGGTAGGATTTATGCTATTTCTTAGTATAAGTGCCTTTGCCCAGGAACGCCGGATTACCGGTAAAGTTAGCGGTCCCGATGGTGCAGTGCCGGGTGCTAACGTTGTGGTGAAAGGCTCGTCAACAGGGACAGCCACGGATGCCGAAGGGGCATTCACATTAAATGTTCGGGGAGATAACCCTGTTTTAGTAGTTTCTGCAATCGGTTTCAAGAGCCGTGAAGTATCGGTCGGAAATCAGACTAATCTGTCAATTCGTCTGGAAGATGATGTTACCGCGTTGAGCGAAGTAATCGTAACAGGTTACTCAACGAGTAACAAGCGTGATGCGACAGGTTCAGTGGCAACGGTCAAAACAAAAGACCTTACTGCAGTACCATCCGGTAACGTTGAACAACAGCTTCAGGGTCGGGTTGCCGGTGTAACGGTCATTGCAACCGGTCAGCCGGGTGCCGCCAGCCAGATTCGGGTACGTGGTTTTGGTAGTTTTGGTGATAACCGTCCACTGTATGTTGTTGATGGTATCCCGACACAGAACATCGATTTTCTTGCTCCGGACGATATTGAGACTACAACCGTACTGAAAGATGCCGCGTCGGCTTCAATATACGGTGCACGTGCAGCCAGTGGTGTAATTGTTTACACGACGAAAAAAGGTTCACGCAATGCCCGCAAGCTGAACGTAACGTATGACGGTCTATATGGTGCAACTGACCCTGGTAAAGGCCAGAAGATGATGAACCCGACAGATTTTGCACAGTGGACTAATCAGGCATACATTAACTCAGGACAGACATATGCTCACCCGCAATTCGGAACATTAGGGCCAGGTAAAACGGCTGTTATTCCTGATTACATTAACGTCGGTGGCCGTTCGGGTGTAGTGGGTACAGTTGACCTGGCAGCTGAAAAAGCAAAGTATAATGTTGACCCAACTGCCGGTTCTATCTATCAGGTAGTAAAAGCCAACCGGGCGGGTACAGACTGGTATAAGGAGATTACGCGCGTAGCACCGTTGCAGCGCCACTCACTGGGCTTCTCAGGTGGTACAGAAAACAGCCGGTTCTACATTGGTCTGAATGCGCAGAATCAGGGAGGGATCCTGAAATACAACGATTTCAAGCGGTATAGCTTCCGGGCAAACTCTGAATTCGATATTTCGAAGAAAGTACGCATTGGCGAAAACCTGCAGTTTACATACCGTTCAACCAACGGAGCTATCGGAGATAACGGTGGTTTCGGGGTATCAGATGACGAAAGCGTAATTCTGTCGGCTTTCCGTATGCCGTCAATCATTCCGGTATATGATGAGTTCGGCGGGTATGCCGGTACGGCTGCAAAAGGGTTTAACAACCCGCGTAACCCGGTTGCAGAACGTGACGGGGTCGCCAATAACCGTGGGTTTGGTACTAGTGGCTTCGGTAATATCTACGTAGAAGTTGATCCTATTCCCGGCTTGACGTTACGCAGCAGCATTGGCGGGAGCTACAGCAATTTCTATAACTGGAGCTATGGTCGTTTACAGTATGAGAATTCAGAGAACAACTCGGCCTTCAGCTATAATGAAGGAGGTGGATTTGGCTTTGCATGGGTGTTGACAAACCAGGCTACTTATTCAAAACGGCTTGGCTTCCATAGCGTAAAAGCAATTGTTGGTCAGGAAGCACTGAATGATGGTAGCGGTAAAAACATTTCCGGTAACGGTTTGAACCCATTCTCGACAGATCCTAACTACATTACATTAAGTACCGTATCTGCCAGTGGAAAACAGGTAAACTCCGGCTATTTTAAAGGGGTTAACTTCTACTCGGTATTCGGGCAGGTAGAGTATAACTTCAACGAGCGTTATTATCTGACAGGTGTTGTTCGTCGCGACGGTTCATCCCGTTTCGGTGCCAACAGCCGGTATGGTGTGTTCCCTGCGTTCTCGGCTGCATGGCGCGTATCGTCAGAAAGCTTCATGAAAGATATTCCGGCCGTTTCTGACCTGAAAATCCGTGGTGGCTATGGCACAATGGGTAACTCAAACAGTGTTGATCCGAATAACCAGTACAGCTTATATGCGGCAAGTGTTGGAGCATCGGCTTATGACATCAATGGTACGAACTCAAGTGTTGCGGAAGGATATTACCGGACACGTATCGGTAACCCGGATGCGCGTTGGGAAACGGCTGTAACGAAAAACCTGGGTATCGACATCTCCCTGCTGAACAACCGCTGGGAAGCCAGCATTGACTTATGGCAGAAAGATACCCGTGACCTGTTGTTCCAGGTACCTATCACAGCAACTGCCGGTCCTCGTGCATCTGCTCCGTCGGTTAACGTTGCTAAAATGCAGAATAAAGGTCTGGATATCTTAGTGACAAACCGTGGCAAAATCACCGGTGACTGGAACTATGAAGCGACTCTGACTGGTACGTTCCTCAAAAACACAGTGAAAGAACTGGCCAATGGTCTGACGTATATTACGTCAATTAACCCTGGCTACCGTGGTATTAACCCGATCCGTAACCAGCTGGGCTATTCACTGTCAGCCTTCTACGGTTACAAAGTGGTTGGCCTGTTCCAGAATCAGTCAGAAGTAGATGCTGCTCCTCAGCAGGATGGTAAAGGTGTTGGCCGTTTCCGCTACGCTGACCTGAATGGTGACGGCAAAATCACGGCTGATGACCGTACGTATCTGGGTAGCCCGGTTCCTAAATTCACAGGTGGTTTCAACTTTACCGTTCGCTATAAAGGGTTTGATCTGAACGCATACATGTATGCTTCAGTTGGTAACAAAATCTTTAACGTATCGAAGTGGTTTACTGATTTCTATCCATCGTTTGCCGGTGCAGCCATCAGCGAACGCGTGAAAAACTCCTGGACTCCTCAGAACACAGGCGCTACTATTCCGATCTTCGAAACAGCGTCTAACTTCAGTACAAACACGCAGTCGAACTCATTCTATGTAGAAGATGGTTCATACCTGCGCTTCCAGAACCTGTCAATCGGTTATAACATCCCGGCTAATGTATTGGGTAAATTAAAAGCCAACCGTCTGCGTATCTCTGCTTCGGTGAATAACCTGGCCACCATTACTAAATACCAGGGTCTGGATCCTGCCGTCGGTGGTAATGCCGATACACAGTTCGGTATCGACGTAGGAAACTATCCGTTGACCCGTAGCTGGAACCTGGGTATTAACCTCGGCTTTTAATAGAAACACTTAACCGTTTTATCATAAAAGAAATCTTATGAACATGTCATTAAAAACAAAAGCGGTGGTGGCATCACTTTCTCTGGCAGCCATTGTTTTTGCTTGTAAAGATTCATTCCTGGATGTTCCGCCCACAGGGCAGATCAGTAGTGCTCAGCTGACATCCAAAAAAGGCCTGGAAGGCTCTCTGATCTCCGTATATAGCCACCTGAATGGTCGCGAATGGCGTATGGCTTCTGCTACAAACTGGGTTTGGGGCAGTATCCGGGGCGGGGATGCTAATAAAGGTACTGACCCTGGTGACTTCAGTGATATTAACCCGATCCAGCGTTACGAGTATCTGTCAACGCAGGGCGTATTACTGGAATCATGGCGTGGAAACTACGAAGGTATCGCCCGGGCAAACAGTCTGCTGGCCTTGATGCCTAAGGCAACTGCCGATGTGTCTGCGGCGGATAAAACACGGATGACCGCTGAAGCACGTTTCCTGCGTGGTCACTATTATTTCCAGCTGAAACGCAACTTTGGGAATACACCTTACGTTGACGAATCCGTTGATTACGGTACCGGTATTGAGAAGGTTAAAAATGATGCTGACCTTTGGCCAAAAATCGAAGCTGACCTTAAGTTTGCTTATGATAACCTGCCGGAAACGCAATCTGCTGTAGGGCGTGCCAACAAATGGGCTGCTGCTGCTTATCTGGCAAAGGTATATCTGTATCAGAAAAAATACAGCGAAGCAAAAACGCTGTTTGATCTGGTAATCGCTAACGGTAAAACGTCCGGTGGTAAAAAATACGGTCTGGTTGCCAAGTACGGCGATGTTTTCAGAGCATCAAACGATAACAACGAAGAGTCGATCTTTGCTATCCAGAATGCAGCGAACACGGGTTCGGTTAACAACGCCTTCCCTGAGTTTGATCTGAACTACCCATACAACACAGGTCCTAACGGTCCGGGTAACTGCTGCGGGTTCTTCCAGCCAAGCTTCGAACTAGCCAACTCATACCGTACCAACGCCAATGGTCTGCCTTTGCTGGATGGTTCATACAACAGTGCTGCCAATGCCCTGAAAACGGATATGGGTCTGGACTCAAAAACAGCCTTTACACCGGATGCCGGTAACGTTGACCCTCGCCTTGACTGGGCTGTTGGCCGTCGTGGTATTCCGTTCCTCGACTGGCAGGACCACCCTGGTGCTGACTGGATCCGTAACCAGCCAAATGGTGGCCCGTACTCGCCGAAGAAGTATACATACTACAAGTCTGACGTAGGTTCATTACAGGATAACAGCTCATGGACACCTGGTTATACCGCGCAGAACTTTACGATTATCCGTTTTGCCGACGTCCTGTTGATGGCTGCCGAATGTGAGGTCGAAGTAGGTTCACTGACGAAGGCATTAGAGTACGTAAATACGGTACGCCGCCGGGCCTCTAATGCGGCAGGTTTCGTAACAAAAGGTGGCGCTCCTGCGGCAAAATATGTGATCAGCGAGTTCCCTGCATCTGCATTTGCCGAGAAGGCTTCTGCCCGCGCTGCTGTACAGTTTGAGCGTAAGCTTGAATTATCAGGTGAAGGCCACCGCTTCTATGACCTGGTACGTTGGGGAACGGCCAATACAGAAGTTAACAACTACCTGACCTACGAAAGCAAACTGCTGACCGGTGCATTGGGTGGCGCCAAGTTTACTCCTAACAAGAATGAGCTTCTGCCAATTCCGCAGGATCAGATCGACTTGTTAGGTAAGGATGTTCTGAAGCAAAACCCTGGCTATTAAGCCCAAACATAATTTTTGCTAGTCAGATATAAAATGGGTTGTCGGGCGTTAGCCGCCTGATAACCCATTTTGTTTTTTTATGAGGTAACTACTTGTTTATTTGAAAATGAGCCCATACTTTTGACCCATCATGAAACGTGCACTCAAAAATATAGTCTGTTTACTAATGGCCTGCATTGTACTGATCAGCAGTACAGGGTTTGGCTTGCTGGAACATACTTGTCAGATGCGCGGAAAAAAAGTGCAGCTAATCGGGCTCCATGATCCGGCTTGTAAAGGCTGTCCTGCCGGGCAGGGAGCTCATTCAGACGGAAAGACAATAGTCAAAAAAGCAGACTGCTGTAAAGAAGAGGCCCGTTTTGAAAATGTAGATATTACTTCTTCGCTAAGCCAGCTTTTTGCGAAATTTCTGAAATCCGTTGCTGAGGCGGTAACCGTTGCTGTTGTATCGGTTATAACGTGGCTGTTCAACTGGATTTATGACCGGGAAGCCGATGCTGCGCTCATCTTACCCAATGCTCCTCCACCTGCCTATGGCCGCGCTTTATTAGCCATAGTACAGCGTTTTCTCCTATAAACCGATAAGTTTCTGTCAGACTGCCGATACCGTTCCGGTATGGGCTATATCTATTGTTTTACAGTTTACTTATCATCATGCGATTTTTATTATTTTTTATGTGCCTGAGCGCCTCTGCGGCATTCGGCCAGGTTGTTCGCGGTCGCGTGACCGAACAACTCAATAATAAATTAACGCCGTTAAACGGCGCTACTCTACAATGGGCGGGCACGTCTACAGGGGCGGTTACAGACTCCACCGGTAATTTTACCGTACCTAAACCTGAAAATTCAAACAAGCTCATAATCAGTTACATTGGCTATCGGACAGATACCATCAGCGTTGGTTCTACAGAACAGTTTCTGAATATTACCATGCGGCAGGAAGCCACCCTTCAGGAAGTTACGGTTTCCGGTGGTTCAACCACCATTGATCAGATCAATCCGATCCATACGGAGGTGTTAACAACCCGGACGCTGGCAAAAGCCGCTTGCTGTAATCTATCAGAAACATTTGAAACCAATGCGTCTGTCAGCGTCTCATACGCCGATGCCGTAACGGGAGCAAAACAAATACAGTTTCTGGGCCTTGGCGGACAGTATGTGCAAACCAACGTTGAGAATATTCCGACAATCCGCGGTCTGGGCACAACCTTCGGGCTGAATTTTGTGCCCGGAACATGGATCACGTCGATTGATGTCGGCAAGGGCGCTGGCTCAGTCGTAAATGGCTATGAGGGTATGACCGGTGCCTTGAATGTGGAACTACAGAAGCCGGATTTTCGCGCAGAAACGCAAAAGTCGCAGTGGCTGCTGAACGGCTATGTCAACTCCTTTGGCCGGGTCGAAGGAAATGTCAACTTTTCCAGAGCGCTCAATGAAAAATGGAGTGTCGGAGCGTTGGGACATGTGAGTGCACTACGGACTAAAATAGACCAGAACGGCGACAATTTCATGGATTTGCCGATGTACCGGCAATACAATGGGATTAACCGCTGGAAATATACCAGTGAGCGCTGGATGGCTCAGTTTGGGGTTAAGGCACTGTATGAAGACCGGACCGGAGGGCAGCTGACGGCGCAGAACGGTAATCCGCTCTATCAGTTTACAAACGAAACCAAACGCATTGAAGCGTTTTCAAAACTGGCCAGGCTGTTTCCGGATAAACCCTATAAAGGGCTGGGCTTAATTATCAGTGCGCTCAATCATGATCAGAAGGCTGTTTTTGGGTTTAAGCCGTACGCGGGGGTGCAGCGATCAGTATACGCCAATCTGATCTATCAAACCATTATCGATAATACAAATCATACGCTAAAGGCAGGGGCAAGTTATCTGCTGGATAACTACAACGAACAATTTGGAAATACCCCGCTCCCGACGAACCGGACAGAGTCAGTGGCAGGGGCGTTTGCCGAGTATGCTTACACCGCATCAGAACGGCTCGCGATTGTGCTGGGTAACCGGGTCGACTATCATAATCTGTTTGGCTGGCAATGGACACCGCGTATGCATGCCAAATACCACATTCATGAGATGCTGACGCTGCGTTTCTCCGTCGGCCGTGGCTGGCGGGTGCCTAATTTGCTGGCCGAAAACTTTGGCTATCTGGTAAGCTCGCGTTCTGTAATTTTCCGTGACAAGCTGCAACCCGAAGTTTCATGGAACATAGGCGGGAGTTTAACGTACGAATTTCTGCTGTTAGGTAAAAAAGCCAGTTTTATTACCGACTATTACCGGACCGATTTCCGGAATCAGCTGATTGTGGATCTGGAGCATCCGCAGCAAATTAATTTTTATAACCTGAGCGGACGTTCCTACGCGAATAGTTTTCAGGCTGAACTAAACTATGTTCCGATCAAACGGATGGAAGTAAAAGCCGCTTACCGGCTTTTTGATGTGCGGCAGAGCATGGGCGCACCGTTAGGAGAGAGCGTGTTGCTGGAAAAAATGATGATCAGCCGCGATCGGATGCTGGTCAATGCAGGTTATGCCTTGCCATATGATAAATGGAAATTTGATGCAACGCTGCAATGGAACGGCCCTAAACGGATACCTTATATGGCGCCGGGTTATGTGCATGACAGTTACCGGACTATGCCTTTGAGTGTCACTCCGGGCTTTTATAACCTCAATGCACAGGTATCGAGAGGCTTCAAAAGCGGATGGGAAGTGTATCTGGGTGGAGAGAACCTGACCGGTTTCCGGCAAACAAATCCGATTATGTCGGCCGCAAATCCGTTCGGGCCTAATTTTGATGCCGCCTCCCATGTATGGGGACCGGTGACGGGCAGCGTTGTCTATCTTGGCTTCCGGTTTAAACCACAAACCTGACGGGTATGACGACCATACAGATTAAAAACATGGTGTGCAACCGCTGCAAACGGGTGGTTCAGGAAACCCTGGAAAAGCTTGGCTTTACCGTACTGTCCATTGATTTAGGGCATGCAGAAATTGCAGACTGGCCGTCCAGACTTACAGTAACCGACCTCAGAACGGCATTGCAGAACGAGGAGTTTGACCTGATTGATGACAAGCGTCAAACGTTGGTTGAACAGACCAAGGCATTACTGATTTCTGAAATTCAGCATCAGGTAACTGAAAAAAAAGAAGCTGAAAATTTCTCTGCTTTTCTGGAACGCAAGCTAGGGTATGATTACTCATACCTGAGTCATCTCTTCTCCTCTTCAGAAGGGCAGACGCTGGAAAAATATATCATCGCCCTGAAAATTGAGAAAGTAAAGGAATGGCTTCAGTACGGAGAGATGACCCTGAGTGAGATTGCCTTTAAGCTGGGGTATAGCAGCTCCCAGCATCTGTCTACTCAGTTCAGGCAATTGACGGGCTTAACCCCGGGGCAGTTCCGGAAGACAGATAATGCCATCCGGCAGCCGCTGGATCGACTGTAGAAAGCCGGAATCCTATACATTGAACCTGAAATTCTGTACAGAAACATTGATTGGATGACGATAGCTTTGTATTCGTGATTGGCCGTAAGCTTAATTTGTGGCAAAAAAGTAAGCGGCTGGTTGCCAAAGAAGTTAATAGGAAAACGATCAATGTTATGGAAACAATGCAACACAACCAGACACACGCAGACACTTGTTTTGCCTGCGTTGAAGCCTGCGAACGCTGTCTCACGGCTTGCCTTGAGATGGGCGCTTCTGACAGCAAAGGGCACAACATGACTGCCTGTATGAAATTATGCCGCGATTGTGCTGATTTCTGCATGATGTGTGGCCGGCTGGATGCCCGCGGTTCTGCTTTTTCAAGCCAATTTATGGCCCTTTGCGCCGATGTATGCGACGCCTGTGCTGAGGAATGTGAGAAACATGCCGCCCATCATGCCCACTGTAAAGCATGCGCAGATGCCTGCCGCGCCTGTGCTGAGGAATGCCGCAAAATGGCAGGAACAGATTAATGTAAATAGTTGTTTTTCAGTTTAATAAATTAGTCACGTAACATGAAAAAAGGATTGATGACGCTGTTTATTACAGCATTGGCGTTGGTAGCCACCTGGTCTGTAGCAGGCGATGACAAAGAGATCAAAATCAAGACATCAGCTGTGTGCGAAATGTGTAAGGAACGCATCGAGCGCAATTTATCGTATGAAAAAGGGGTGAAAGAGGCAACGCTTGACGTTAAAACCAAAGTAGTGACGATCAAGTACAATCCGAAAAAAACAGACGTGGCTAAACTGAAAGCCAATATTTCGAAAACCGGATATGATGCCGATGATGTAGTGGCCGATGAGACAGGGTATAAAAAACTGCCGGGCTGCTGCAAAAAAGACAGCCCGATGCATCACGATCACTGATCAGGCTATACGTCAGATAAAGCTCTGTTACTTCATAGTAGCAGGGCTTTTTTGTTAATCGGTAGCTGAAAAATTAAAAAGGTATTGAAAATGAACGATGTAACAATAAATAACATTAGTACTTTTTTTAGGAATTTAGGATTATTTATTGATTTTAATAATTAATTAGTTGATAATCAGATTAGAGAAAAATTAATTACTTACTTTTTTTTAGAATTTGTATTTTTGCAAAACGAGAGGACAATCATATAATCCCATAAAAGTTAATCGGTTGACACACAGGCCGCTGAACAATATTTTGTTTTAAATAGTATTTTACAGTGGATTAGTTGTATGATTGCCTAACTGAATAATTAACAATTAATACTTCAGCAGATATGAATTACCAAATCCGTGAAGAAGCTGGATTCCACTACGTAGATGAAGGTCAGGGCGATGTGCTGTTATTGCTGCACGGCTTATTTGGCGCATTGAGTAACTGGGATAGTGTTATCAATGTCTTTTCGAAACAATATAGAGTGGTAATTCCGATGATGCCGATCTATACCATGCCGATGAGGGAAGCTGGTTTGGAAGGCCTTGTTGCATTTATCGAACGTTTTCAGGCTTTTAAGGGCCTGAATGATCTGACACTGCTTGGCAATTCGTTGGGTGGTCATGTCGGGTTATTGTATACGTTTAAACACCCTGACAAGGTAAAGCGGCTGGTCCTGACCGGCAGCTCGGGGTTGTTTGAAAACTCAATGGGCGGATCGTTTCCGAAACGTGGCAGCTATGATTACATTGCTGAGCGGGTCGCCTATACCTTCTATGATCCGAAAGTGGCGACGAAGGAATTAATCGATGAGGTTTTTGACATCACCAGCAGTATCCCGAAGTGTATGAATATTGTGGCAATTGCCAAGTCAGCGCAGCGGAATAATGTGGCAAAGGATTTATCAAAAATTCAGGTACCGACGTTATTGGTGTGGGGATTAAACGATACCATTACACCGCCTGAGGTTGCCCATGAATTTAACCGGCTGATTTCCGGATCTGAGCTTCATTTTATTGATAAATGCTGTCATGCCCCAATGATGGAGCACCCTGAGCGCTTTAATGAATTGCTTATTGACTGGTTAGAACGCAATCCGGTTACGGTTCCGGCTGAGCTTTCCTGAAACATATTTACAGAAAAGCAGTCGGGAATAAGGCCATAATAAGCCGTTGGCAGGGTGTGCAAAACTTTTCGCTTAATAAGGTTTGGAAACTAAGAAAGAAATTTCTTAGTTTTCTGCCATACAGATTAGCTAAATTAACTGCATTATGCTCGCTGCTGAACTAATAGATCCTATGTTGCCCGCTTTAAAGCTAACGGATACCGTCGGCAAAGCGCTGGATTGGATGCAGGAACACCGCATCGGGCAATTAGTACTTACCGATCAGGATGAGTACAAAGGGCTGCTTGACGAAGATGGATTGATGGACGTATCAGATGATATGCTGCTGCTTTCCAACGTTATGGCCCGTCATGAGCAGCTTTTCGTTTTCGAACATCAGCACCTCTACGAAGTCCTGCAAACGGCACTCGAAAATCGCCTTGGCGTAATTGCTGTCCTGAGCGACAATAATGATTTCATGGGAACAATCTCGGTCAGTGAACTGATCAAACAGTTTGTCCGCGATCTGGGTATACTGGAGCCGGGCGCTATTCTGATCCTGAGTATTGATGAACGTGATTATTCCCTGGCAGAAATTAGCCGGTTGGTCGAATCGAATAATGTCAAGATCATAAGCTGCTATTTTTCAAGTGCTGCCTATGGAATGCCGGACAAATCCCGTCTTACACTGAAACTCAACCGGAGAGACATTACCGCTGTCGTATCAACACTTGAGCGCTTTGGCTATCAGATAGACGCTGCCTTTGCCAATGAGCCAATTGAAAGTGTAGATCAGGAGCGGCTGGACCTGTTGCTTCGTTATTTAAATACATAGTCACCGGTGCGCTGGCATTGTGTAGTCAGCCTGCGTTGTGACAAATTCCGCGAACAATGAAAATAGCCATTCACGGGCGAAACTTTACCGTTCAGACAAAGCCGTTTATACAGGCTATGTTTGATGATCTGAACGAGCGGGGAACCGAAATCCAACTATCGAACACATACCGCGAGTTTCTCAACTTTGCCGGTGTTTCCCATAATAGCCAAACCACTTATCATGCGCCGGAGGAAGTCTTCGACGCTGATTTTGTTTTAAGCCTTGGCGGAGATGGTACCCTGCTGGAAACAGTAGCACACGTAGGCGCGCGGCAAACGCCCATTGTGGGCATTAACACCGGCCGCCTCGGTTTTCTGGCGACGGTTTCGCCAAACAATATCAGAGGGATGATTCACGCCTTGTTCAATCAGCATTTTACGATTGATGAACGCTCACTGGTACACGTTCAGGCCGACCATGATATCTTTAACGGGATTCCGTTTGGCTTAAATGACTTTACCATTACCCGTACTGAAATGTCATCCATGATTACGGTACATACGTATCTGGATGGCGAGTTTCTGAACTCATATTGGGCTGATGGCCTGATTATTTCAACACCCACGGGCTCGACGGGCTATTCGTTGAGCTGCGGAGGACCTGTTCTGCTGCCGCACAATAACAACTTTATCATAACACCAATTAGTCCGCATAACCTGAATGTCCGCCCGATGATTATCATGGATACATGCCAGCTATCCTTTGAAGTCGCAAGCCGGAGCGGAAACTTTCTGGTAGCCCTCGACTCGCGCTCCCGGACAGTAGATACCTCAACGCGGATTACGCTCCGGAAAGAAAAGTTTAAGGCCCGTCTGATTAAACTTAGTGACGATAATTTCCTGAATACCCTCCGTAGTAAGCTCAATTGGGGATTTGATGTCCGGAATTAACGGGCGGTTTAATAAGCCTGGCATAATTTTAGCCTGAATGTTCAATAAAAACATCCTTTTAGCCGTTTCCGAAGTAGGTTCAATAATCCTGTACAGGAAACCAGTGTTCGGAGGGGACAGTCATTTATGAAACGTAATTATTATTTAAAAAGAGGGGTGCTCGCTCTGCTGCTGGCCGGTGGCCTGATCCATCACAGTCATGGGCAAGCTCGTAGAAATACCCATTTCTTACCATATTCTGAAGTAGGAGGAGGCATCGGCACATCCAGCTATTATGGTGAATTAGCCTCATATCGTCAGCCGGTTAAGGCAACGTTTCTGATGATGCGCTGGAATGCGGGGATTAACTATACACGGCATTTCACACCGAAACTTGCTGCCAGAGCTTCTTTTACATGGGCACGCATTTCCGGTGATGATTATACGTTTAATAAGAATAACCCGGGAAAATATCCGATACAGTTTGCCCGTAATCTTCACTTCCGGAATGACTTAAAAGAGTTTGCGATCACAGGGATCTATCAGTTTAAACCGGACGGGCGAACGCCGGAGCAACGCCCGAAAATCAATCCGTATCTGTTTGCCGGTATTGCCCTATTAGCCCATAGCCCTCAGGCAAGGACGCCTTATAGCGCAACCAATGCCGACTCCTCGCGCCGCTGGGTAAAGTTGCAGCCCTTGAATACAGAAGGACAAGGTCAGCCGGGGATGGCAAAACCTTATTCGCTGGTAACGTTATCGATTCCGGTTGGGATCGGTGTAAAATATGCCCTGAACGAAAGCTTTAATATCTCCTTTGAAGCCGGTTTCCGTTATACGTTTACCGATTATCTGGACGATGCCGGAGGAGCCTATCCGGCCGCCGGGCAACTGAGTGGACTGGCTCTCACGATGAGTGACCGGCGTAACGAAGTCATTGCCGCCCGGAAAGGCGATGATCGTACGGCTGCCTTGCAGAAACTGCAGCCAGGCTCTTTACCGGCCGAAACAACCAGAGGTACGAAAGGTATCTTGCCGGATTCGTATCTGCTGACGAGCTTACAACTGACATATGTCATTCCGGCTAAAATTAAATGCCCCCCAATCCGGTAACGAACGTAACATAAACGTAAAACTATTTTGAAATCAGGTTTTCAGGTCTGGCTGCTGATGCTACCCGGACTTTTTTTTACCCCGTTGGCCTTGGCGCAACAAATTGAAATTGGGGGTGGGTTAGGGACTTATCTCTATAAGGGAGACATATCCCCGTCAATTAATCCGCGATTTGCCCTGCCGGCGGGTAATCTCTTTTTCCGGTATAATGCGACCCGCTCCTTCTCGGCAAGGGCTGGTATCGGGATAGGCGCAATCAAGGCAGAAGACCGTGTGAGCAATGATCCGTTTCAACAAGCCCGTGATTACTCATTTCGCACAACGATCGGTGAAATTTCTGCCGATGTTGAGTATAATTTCAGGGATTTCAGAATGGTACGCTGGCCTAAAAACTGGACGCCATACGTATTTGCCGGTATTGGGTATATGGTGTATTCGCCGCGCCCGGTAAAAGATAAACGTATGATGTATCCATTGGGAGTCGGTTTTAAGTACGAATTCCGCCGTCCATGGAGTGTTGGGTTTGAGTTCGGTACCCGTTTTACAAATAACGATACATTAGATGGCCTGGGGCCAACGGCAAGTTTGGCGAAACTTCAGCAGGGTAATCTTGCCATAAAAGATAAGTATACGTATGCGGCCTTTACACTGAGCTATACATTCTATAAAATCACCTGTCCTGAATGAGAAGTTAAGTAATGGTAATAATTAAAATGTCAAAATAAAATTTTAATTATTTTTATATACTTGAAATAATATATTATCAATAATGGAAATATAAAAATTTAATATATTTGCCTCCGGACCCAATACTATGCATTAGTCATGACTGCTACATGGCCAGAAAACGTTTCAGCGGTTCCGGAAGATTCATCCCTCATGCAGGCCATCCGGCTGATTGGGGTAGGTAAAAACGGAAGCAAACCTTTACCTGACGAACTTATCCGTTCGTGTCTGGCTGAATTACAATCCGGTAATACACATCCATTACAACGTGGCGCCTTTTGGGGCGCATTAATGACCAAAGGTCCGACACCGGCTGAGCGTCAGCTTGAAACGCTGGTTGGCAGGGGAGCCTTTTCGCATCCTACGTTTTTTATTCATAAAGTTTGCCCGGACTTACCGATGGGCATGCTGCCGATTGCAACAAAACTGCTGAAAGGACATACCCTGCGGGTAAGTGAGGCCCATCAGTTAGGCGAGTATTTATTCAGGGAAGGCGGAAGTGAACTTTTTAGAGGGCTAGCCGCCAGTATTCTGCGTGTTCGTCACGAGACTAACGATGAATATCTCGGACTGATGGAAGCCGCTAAACGGACGTTTACCCCGGGCTTTAAAACCATGAGCTGCGCAGACCGGCCATTGGTGCAGATTGCCGAACCTTTCGACGGGGCAGACCATAGTTTCATGATTACCCCCTTGCTGGCCCGCTACATAAAAAGCCGGGGATACGGCACGGTTTCGATGGTCAGCCGGTCGGGTGGGCCTAAATATACCCTGAATGCGTATGACCTGTTTGTGCATCTGGGCTGTACGTTTGCGCAAAGTAATCATGAACTGTGCG
This sequence comes from Arsenicibacter rosenii, assembly GCF_001870735.1. GTDB lineage: Bacteria > Bacteroidota > Bacteroidia > Cytophagales > Spirosomataceae > Arsenicibacter > Arsenicibacter rosenii. The sequence continues at coordinate 249,904 of NZ_MORL01000007.1, forward strand.
ATGATCCGGGGCCCTATGGCTGGGTAGTCGATCAAAAAGCGCTCTCGCCGGCTTTAGACCATTGGGTTGACCGGCGGCGTCTGCTCCTGAAACGGCCGTTTCTGGCGACCATGGAAAAACTACTGAATCCCTGCCACGCACGTATATTGGTTACGTCGGTCTTTCACATTACTTACCAGATGAAGATGGCTGAGCTGGCCTTGCTGGCTGGCTTTGACGGGGTGATTGTTATGAAACGGGGACTCGAAGGAACACTGGCGCCATCTACCAGCCGGGCATCCGGTATTCTGTGTGCCGTCCGGACGGCAAAAGGACATTTGTTCTTCCAGCATTTTGACACAACGGTTCCCGGTTTTCAGTCCTACAAAACTGAATCAGATGATGTGGTTGAGGCGTTGTTGCCGGATGAAAATGCCCGTCTGATCCGGAAATTTATGACGCAGCGCGTAACCGGAAACCTGGACTTTGATAACCGGGTACGGCTAGCCGAAGCCATGCTTGACCGTGGGCTCGACTGGATTGAAAAACAACTGGATTAAAGCAGCAGAGCCGGTAAATCTTACCGGCTCCGTTTTATTTCATTTCCCCGATACATTCGGCAACCTTATCGGTATTGATGATGTCGACACCGAGTTTGCGTAGCTGTTTCCAGCCGTTCGGCGAATCAGGAATGGCCCAGAACCGGATTGGTTTATCGTCGTTGTGGGCCCGTTTAATGATGCGTTTCAGCTTTTCGCGGTCTGCTTCCGGAATCTCACCAGTACCATCCCAGCGCGAATAGCTTTTAAAGTTATCACTCACCAGCGCTACACGCTTCAGCGTTTCTTCATCATACAGTTCGGTAGGGCGGCCATCAAACCAGATGTAGGGCGGATAGTCCAGAAACACATCCGGCTTAGGGCGGTTCCCACTGATAATCAGCTGGACAGCCATCGGATTGGCCGTCCGGTTGAAGCAGTTAATACATTTCTGTATCTGAGTTGACAGCAGTGGGAACACCTCCTCAAACTTGTCCTTCACATCAATTACCAGCGCCGGTGCATACGAACGGTCGCTGCTGATCCGGTCCTTATGTTCCGAATAACGCTTAATGATCGGATTGATGTACAGTGAATCAAGGGTTAGCGCAGGATTAATTTCTTCACGTGTATGGGCTACAACGAGCTTGCCATTGTGCAGCCATACGTCGGCTTCGATAAAATCGGCCCGGGATTCATAGGCTTGCTGAAACGGCTTTGGTTTTTCATAATCGTTGTGAGCATGTACGCGGACAGGGCCTTTCTGGGCGAATGACGTAAGGTAACAGCAACAGAAAGAAAGGAATAGGATCGTCCTTTTCATGGTAAAGGGAAGTTAGCGGATCAAGGGCAGCAAGGTAGTAAAAAAGAAATCCCCCGGCAAAGAAGACCATGCCGGGGGATGCTAAACATACCGCGATTCAGACTAACGGTTTACGTATAAGTTGATCCCCGGTGCCGGTGTACCGGTGCGCCCTGCTACTCCGCGGGTGAAGACCGTCAGAACGCGGCCCGAAGAAGTCGCCCCAAGTGTAACCGTACCAACGTTGGTAGCCGAACCTGGCAGGCGAAACGTAAACGTAGGTACTGTGTTGGCATCAACGGCAATAAATCCTGTTACACCTTTATAGGCCAGGTTTGGTGCCAGAATTGTTCCGGTACCCAAACCGATATCGTAGTTCTGGCCTGACGTCAGGTTGATAAACCGGACATAGATTTTGGTTGGATCAATGGCAGCACTAAAGTCATCATTGACCAGAAGTAACTCCGGTTTGGTTGTCGGACCGGCGACAAACAACGAGTAATACTTGTTGTCTTCCAGGGTCAGACTTTGCGAACCAACGGCCGTTGCACTGGCAGCAGTTGTTGTTGCCGGAGCTGTAACGCTGAGTGATACAGTCCCGGGCGTTACGATGGCATAATTAGACGCAAAGCTAGGCGATGTAGTATTGTAGGGCAGGCCAACCGGGTTACCGGCAAAGGTTGAGGTTGCACCAGTTGGCGTGAAACCCGTAAACTTCGCTCCGTTGATATAAAAATCAACAGGAGGGGTATCCGGAGCAGCGTGGATAAATTTAATCCGCGCCCCCGTTGTAATTGTCTCAATCGGCAATTGCAGGGCATTCTTTTCGCAGGAAATGAAGAGCACTGACGCCAGCAGAATATAGATGATATTTTTGAACATTGCTTTACAGTCTGTTTAAAGTAGGCGATTGTCGCAGATTAAGGCTGAGTGAACCAGACTGGTTTTGTATGATAATCCGGTTCCAGACCCCCTAATGGCTGAAGCGCAGCGGCGTTCCACACATACTCGGAGTTGTAGCGCGGCCGCAGACGTTGAGCTGGTTTTCCGTTATTAGCCGTAGGGTAATTAGTCGGTAACTGGAATGAGGTAAATACATCCGGGCTGTAGTTATACCGGCGAAGGTCGGCCCATTGCTCCAGGAAGCCCCAGCCCCACTGCGCGATATACTTCTGCAGCATGATCTGGCTTAATTTCAGGTCGCCCGCCGCTGTCGGAACGATAGCGGGATTGCTCAGATAGGCCGTACGGTCAGCGGCAGATACGTTGACATACGATGATGTCAGGTGCGCTTCAATCCCTTTACGGTAAGCGGCCAGTGCGGTGGCCAGGTCACCTTTCAGGTAAGCCGCCTCGGCTTTGATGAACTGGAGCTGGGCATACGTCATCAATGGGAACGGGCCTTTGTCGGTAAAGAAGTATTTACCGGTCGTACCGACAGGAGGTAAGACCGCTATCTGACCACCCCACAGGTTAGGGACACGCGTAGCAACCGGTACGCTGGTAGCAGTCGACTGACCGAGGCCGGCAATAATGCCACGGTATGTACCATCGCCGCTGGCTGATAACATAACAGGCTGGCGAGGGTCTTTAACCCCATTAAAGACTGTTCCGTCCATCAGGCGAAGCATAAAGGCCGATTGACCATATACCTGCAGGTTCTGGCGCAATGGTCCGAAGAAGCTGCCATCGGCCGTACTCAAGCCATTAAAGGTAAACATAGCATCGTCTGCATTGCTGCTCAGGGCGCTGTCTACGTAAGAAATAACCTGATCGGGTTTGTAGATCGATTTTTTGTTAGACAAATGGTGGGCATTGATAGCCAGTAAACCATAGGCAAATTTCTTCCATTTGATCCGGTCACCTTTGTAAATGATATCACCCCGACCCAGTGATGCAGTTGATACCGCTCCGTCTGAACGGTTCAGGTTTTTGATGGCTTCCTGCAACAGACGGGCGGCTTCTGCATAAGCATATTCCTGCGTATCATAGTTGAACGTGTTTTTGTTCGGGTCCTGATCGTAGGCTTCCTTAATGATAATCTCACCGTGGATGTCGGTCAGCATCTGCCAGCCCCATGCCTGAAATACCTGTCCGACGCCCAGATAATCCCAGCGCTGTTTGGCCGTGGCATCATCCATCATGTTCAGCAGGTTACGGCCACCGCGCCAGTAGACGTTCCGCCAGATTTCGCCACCGGCATCACTGTTTTGTACATAACCGTGAATATCCCATGTTGTACCAGCTACGTTATGATGCCAGTTTTGTACGTATGAGCCGATGTAGCGGGCATCAAACTGAATACCTAACACGTATTGATTCTGAATGGGTGCGAGCAATAACGGCGCTTCGACTACATCAGGGTTGTTAGGGTTTTTATTAATATCCAGATATTTATCGCAGCCACTGAGGGTCAGTGCAAGACCGGCAACCAGCAGGGCAGAAAGTTTCTTGAATGTCATTGATCAAAAATGTTTAAAGACCGATGTTGATCCCTACGTTAAACACGCGTGGCAATGGCAGGTTACCAAAGTCAATGCCCTGACCGCCAGAGCCACCGGTTGCTGTATTAGCACCATTTACACCCGGATCACCACCCGTATAGTTGGTGAGAATAAATAAGTCGTTACCGGTCACGAACAGGTTAGCTGTTTTGAACAACTTCGTACGTGCCAGCAGTGTATTTGGCAGGCTGTAACGCAGCGTAATTTCTTTCAGACGCACCCAGTTTACATCACGCTCTATAAAATTCTGGTCAGACAGACCTGAGTAATAGGCGGTGTTGTAATAAGGGATAATCTGAATGTTGTTTGGCGTAGGAGTGGCCGTGTTCTCCAGACCATCTTTCAGGACACCTTTGAAAACGAGCGGCTGCTCACGGTCTAGGGTCTTCATACTTAATCCATTGCGGAACAGGTATGACTCGGTTGCATTATACACATCGCCACCTTTCCGGATATCCAGCACGAAGCTCAGGCCAACATTTTTGTAGGTAAGGTTGTTGACCAGACCAATCACAAAGTCGGGATTCCGGTCACCCACCACGTTCCATACCGTTTCTGTAAAAGGTAAGCCAGTCAATGGGCTGATGAGGATATCGCCGTTGGCATTGCGCATGTATGAGTTACCCGTCAGCGTAGTCAGCGTACCGCCTAACCGCATACCATTCCGGACGTTACCGTAAATCCAGGTATCTGAGTTGTAGAACTCAGACTGTCCTGACGGTAATTCGGCAAGTCTGCTGTTGGTTTTTGTAAAGTTGGCCGCGATATTCCAGGTCAGATCCTTTGTACGGATCGGCTCACCATTGATGGATAACTCAACCCCGTTGTTCCAGAGGCGGCCACCGTTGATGGTCTTCAGGATGAAGCCCGTTGCGTAGCTGATCCGCAGGTCACGGATGATTTGGTTAACACTCGTTGTTTTGTAGTAGGCCAGATCAACGCCCAGCCGGTTGTTGAAAAACTTCATTTCGGTACCGACCTCAAACGACGTTACTTTTTCCGGTACCAGATACGGGTTGGGCGCAGTAAAGCCGTAGCTGAAACCACCACCGGTTGTTGTCTGGCTCTCATACGCCTGTGATGTTGAGTATTCCGGTGCTTCTTTACCCACCTGTGCGGCCGAAATCCGGAATTTACCGTAGCTCAATACGTCTTTGAATTTACCCGCCGGCAGCAGATCCGTGTAGATCAGGCTGAATGAAGCCGATGGATAGAAGAACGAACGGCTGGCCTTCGGGAACGTACTCGACCAGTCATTCCGGCCGGTTACGGTCAGGAACGCAACGTCGTTGTAGCCCAGTGTCAGATCACCAAACACACCGATGAGGCGACGCTGGCGGATAAAGTTCTTCGACTTCTGGGTCAGCGGATCCGTGTTGTTGATAGACACGAAGTTAGGGTCGAGGAATTTCTCACCGCGTGAAGCCAGCGAGTTATAGTTATAATCGTAGATGGCCTGACCAACCCGAAGAGATGAACTTAACTTACCAAAGTTTTTCTTGGCTGTAGCAAAATACTGGGTCGTAAACGTACGGTTATTATCCGTTGCCTGATCCAGCGAACCACCGATAACACCGCCCGCGCGGTTAGATTCCGGATGGTACATGAAAAGATACTGTGTTGAGTACACATCCAGACCCACACGGCCCGTCAGTGTCAGCCAGTCAGTTGGCGTGAAATTTACACCAACGTTGGTAATCGCGCGATTGCCTTTATCCTGCAGTTTATTCTTGTAAACGTCGAAATACGGGTTTTCGATTTCAGACGAGCCGGTCGTTACTTTGCGGCGTGATCCGTCCGGATTCAGGTAACTGGCCATATCATCGTTGGCAGGCCACGACAGCAAACCAAGCAGGAATGAGTTTGTCCCTTTTGACACCTTCTGGTTATCCGTATTGATGTACTGTAACGTCGATTCTACCGAAAATTTGTTGCTGATCTTAGCCGTTCCGCCCAGACTTACGTTAAGACGCTTGTATTCTGTGGTAGGAATAACGCCCTTGCTGTTGAAATAACCGGCTGATAAACGATAGGTAACGCGTTCAGACCCGCCGTCGAACGAAATGTTATGACGCTGTCCGGTTCCGTCGCGCAGGAAGCCGTCGGCATTATTGTAGAACTGCGTGGTCTCTGCATATTTCGGACCAAAGGCCGTGAAACTGGTGTTATTGGCAGAGCCGTTTACGCCCTGGCTGTAAACGCGTTGTGTTTCCGGCAGCGGGCCAACCTGCTGGCTGGTAAAGGTAGCGGAGTAAGTGATACGTCCCTGACCGGCTTTCCCTTTTTTCGTCGTGATCACGATGGCGCCGTTGGCCGCTTCAACACCGTAGAGAGCTGCCGCTTCAGGGCCTTTCAGGACCGTAATGGTCTCGATATCGTTCGGGTTAATGTCCTGGGCACGGTTCGAGAAGTCGATGTTCCGGTTTTCGAATGACTGACCGGAGATACCACCGGCAACGAACTGGTTGTTCTGAGCCGTCCGGTTATCAATCGGCATCCCGTCGATCACATAGAGCGGCTGGTTGTTGCCGCTGATGGAGTTTACCCCACGGATGATCACACCCGACGAAGCGCCCGGCATACCGCTGGATGTACCCACCTGCAAACCGGCCACGCGGCCTTGCAGGGCGTTAATGAAGTTATCGCGCTGTGAGTTAGCGAGGTCAGCTCCGTTTACTTCGGTTACGGCATAACCTAGCTGCCGTTTTTCGCGCTTGATACCAAGGGCCGTAACAACAACCTCGTTCAGACTAGACGCTTCGGCTTTCAGCGAAACGTTCAGAGACGTCGCATTGCCAAGCTGAATTTCTTGTGGTACTGTGCCGATGAAGCTGATGCGTAATGTCTGGCCCGCATTGGCCGAAATGGTAAAACGCCCGTTGGCGTCGGTGGTAGTACCACGGGTTGTGCCCTTAACAACGACGTTGGCACCCGGGATCGGCGTATTATCCTCAGCCGACGTGACCCGCCCGCTTATGGTACGCTCCTGTGCCATCACCTGGAGAGTGGTCAGCGCTACAGCGAGCAGCGCAAATAACCACTTGTGTAGAAGTTTCTGCATGGGAGTAGTTTAAAAAGTAGATTATAAGAGTAATTAGATTAAAAAATTGTTAATGAACTTACAATTTTCAAAGATTAATTCGCCTGAACAAATAAATGACAAAGAATAAATTTGGTCCTACTAAATAAATAAAGGGATTTGTCTGGTTACAAAAGACTTAGCCAAAAACTCTGTTTCTTTGCAAAAAAGTAAAAAGCGGTCATCTGATTATCAGCGGCCGAACCTTAAATTCGTATGTCATCAGTAGTCATTGCTCCGATTGCCGAAAGTTTAGCGGCCTTTCTTCAGAAAAATAATTTCTCATTCATCGCAACCATTGTCGATAACCATACGTACCGTCACTGTTATCCGGCAATTAAACCGCTGTTAAATAAGCACACGCTGATCCGGATTAAGTCGGGCGAGGAGCAGAAACACCTGCAAACCTGTGAGACCATCTGGGAGGCGTTGACAAAGGCCAATTTCGACCGCCATGCGCTGGTTCTGAATCTGGGCGGGGGCGTAATCGGTGATATGGGAGGCTTTTGCGCGGCTACCTATAAACGGGGAATCACCTTTGCGCAGATTCCGACTACGTTGTTATCGCAGGTAGATGCCAGTGTAGGCGGTAAGCTGGGAATCGACTTTCAGGGCTTCAAAAACCACATTGGTGTGTTTCAGTTGCCCGAAACAGTACTGATCGATACGGCGTTTCTGAAAACGCTGCCGGCCAGCGAACTGCGTTCAGGCTTTGCCGAGATCATCAAACATTGCCTGATTGCCGACGGGGCTAAATGGGACGAAATCCGCCGGAAAGAGCTGGCTGATCAGGACTGGCAGGATCTGGTGGCGCATTCGGTGGCAGTGAAGCAGCGGGTGGTCGAACAGGATCCGACCGAAAAAGGGTTGCGCAAAATCCTCAATTTCGGACACACGCTGGGCCACGCGGTTGAAACCTATTTTTTGACAAGGTCAGCCGAAGCGGCGCCAAAGCGGGGCGGACAAACCGGCCGGTTGTTACACGGTGAAGCTATTGCTGTCGGGATGATCGCCGAAGCCTATATCGCTTTTACGCGGCAAATGATTGAGGAAAGGTTGCTGGCGCAAATCGAAGAGTATGTATTTTCCGTATATGGTCGCGTAGCGCTTACCGATGCCGACATAGAACCGATTCTGGCATTGACGTTACAGGACAAGAAAAATAAAGGCAAGCAGGTAAGGATGGCCTTGCTGGATGGGTATGGCAGCTGCGCCTATGACATTGCCGTAACCAAAACCGAAATGCAGCAGGCGCTTGATTATTATCGGGGTTAGTGCCAAATAAACACGCCCCGAATACTTGTTTTTATCAAACAAAAAAGCTTATATTACAGTTTTCAACAAATAAAACAGCAGTTGTAACATATTGATTATTTCTATCTAAACGTATCGGTTACTCATGAGAAACGTCTTCGGTGTTCTGTTTGTACTGGCTGTGCTCAGTCTGGCTGGTTGTATGCCTGGTAAGCTGTTTGTAGAGCACGATTACAGCTATGAGGGTCACTTCAAAGATTACAAATCCTTCAACTTTCTGGAGTGCGAGTACATTGATTCTACCTTGCTTTGTTCCGACATTCAGGATGCTATCCGGCATCAGATGGAAGCACGGGGCTACAAAATCAGTAACCGCAGCCCGAACCTGTTGATTTCATACAACATCTTCCGCAGCGACCTGCGTTTCCGTGGCTATCAGCAGCCGGTGATCAAGGATTGGGTGGTGCGTGAAGACGACGAAGCAACATACAAACGGATTGACTACAATCTGGATGAGGGTACGCTGATGATTTCACTCATCGATGCCGAAACGTATCAGGTTATCTGGAAAGGGTATGCGTCTAAAATGATGCGTAATCCCAACTTCAAGAACAATTATTTCAAGGGCATTGTCCGCTCCATCTTCGACCAGTATCCGTTGATGGCTACAACGAAGAACTAACGTAGTGCTGGTATAAAGCCGGTTACTCATTGGTCTACATAGTGAGTTCTGTAGTGGTGGCACGACTTAGAGTCGTGCCACCACTTTTTTACAGGAACAAACTCAGTAATAGTATTTACTTACCCTTGGGTGAGACTCCGGAAGATGCCTTCAAGCGAGCTCGCTTCCTGCCGGAGACCGACAAGCGTCAGGCCCCGGTCGGCGGCCAGGCGGAAAATGGCAGCCCGCAGGTCCGTTTCGGCCGTTGCCGTAATGCGGTAGTGGCCATTGCCCAGGGAGTCAACCTGTTCGACGCCGGGAAGTGCCGACAGTTCCTGTGTATGGGCGAGGTCGTGCTCAAATTCTGCAACCACAGTGGCTTTATGGCCGGCCGTAGCGCGTAACTGACTCAGCGCACCGTCGGCAACGATCTTACCACGGTTGATGATGATCACCCGGTCGCAGAGCGCTTCGACTTCCTGCATAATGTGGGTCGAGAACAGGACCGTTTTATTCCGGCCGGCCTGCTTAATTACGCTGCGGATGTCGGCCAGCTGATTCGGGTCAAGGCCGGTGGTCGGTTCGTCAAGAATCAGAACTGCCGGATCGTGCAGCAGTGCCTGGGCCAGGCCGACGCGCTGCCGGTACCCTTTTGACAACTGACCAATTTTTTTACTCTGCTCGCGGGTCAGGCCCACCAGTTCGATCATATCCGAAACCCGTCGGGTCAGTAGGCTGCCGTTCAATCCGTGCAGACGGCCCGAAAACCGCAGAAATTCTTTGACGTACAGATCAAGATACAACGGGTTGTGTTCGGGCAGGTAACCAATATGCTGCCGGACATCCATCGGCGATTTGCTGACATCGAATCCTTCGACCATAACAGAACCTTGTGTTGCCGGCAGATATCCCGTCAGGATCTTCATGGTCGTAGACTTACCGGCTCCGTTAGGGCCCAGAAAACCAACGATTTCGCCGGCATTGAGCGAAAACGAAATCTGGTCAACGGCGCGCTGCCCCGTTTCGTATTGCTTGGTCAGTTGGTTGACCTCAATAGACATATTTATCAGTTCGGTTTAAGATCAGGAATACGGCAGATTACCGGAAAACCATTGATACCTTTAACAAAATATCCGCGAAACACTGCCTTCTCAACGTACAAAAAACCGGAAAGTATTTCTATTTTTAGCGTTTAAAGGCTTTTTTAGTAAAGGTACGACGGAAATTGCATGATCTGAAAATGCGTTTCCCGCTGTCTGTACATCAACGCTGGCCTGTGAGGATTAAGTATTTTAAACCGGAACGTTTCTCACTTTCACGACATATACAAACTGAATTCATGAGTACCTCCCTTTTTCGTAAAAAGTCAGTCCGGCAAGCTCTCGGCGATGCCGGAGACGGAAATTTAACAGAAGGCCATCCGGCAGAGAGCGGTGGTTTTGAGGACAAAAGCCTGGCCAAAGTGCTGGGTGTCCGCGATCTTACCTCATTCGGGATTGCCGCCATTATCGGGGCAGGTATTTTCAGTACCATTGGCCGGGCTAGTGCCGACGGTGGTCCGGCCGTATCATTGCTGTTTGTCTTTACGGCCATTGCCTGTGTGTTTACGGCGCTTAGCTACGCGCAGTTTGCCTCGACCGTACCGGTAAGTGGCAGCGCCTATACCTATGCCTATGTGGCCTTTGGCGAAATTTTTGCCTGGATTATTGGCTGGGCGCTGATTCTGGAATATGCCGTCAGCAACATGGTTGTTGCCATATCGTGGTCGGAGTATTTTACCTCCATGCTCAAAGGCTTCGGAATAAATTTCCCCGGGTACCTGGCCACCGACTATGGGTCGGCGGCGGCAGCGCATAAAGCGGTTATGGCCGGAGAGCCGGCCGATGAAGGGGTTAAATACCTGGCACAGGCCTATGCCTCCGCGCCGGACCTGGGAAGCTTTAAACTGATTATGGATTTACCGGCCGGTATCATTACCGTGTTGATAACAGCATTGGTCTACATCGGTATCAAAGAATCGCGGACTGCGAGCAACATTCTGGTTGTGCTGAAACTGGCCGTTATCGGGTTGGTTATTCTGGCCGGTGCGTTTTACATAAAACCCGAAAACTGGTCGCCCTTCGCACCAAACGGGGTGAAAGGGGTATTAAGCGGCGTTGCCTCCGTTTTCTTTGCCTTTATCGGATTTGATTCTATTTCGACAACGGCCGAGGAGTGCCGGAACCCGCAGCGTGATTTACCACGGGCCATGATCTACTGCCTCATTATCTGTACGGTGCTCTATGTCCTGATCACATTAGTGCTGACGGGTATGGTAAACTACAAAGAGCTGGGCGTTGATGATCCGCTGGCCTATGTGTTCCAGAAAGTGGGGCTGAATTTTATTGCCGGTGTTATTTCGGTAAGTGCTGTGGTCGCTATCACGAGCGCCTTGCTGGTGTATCAATTGGGACAACCACGGATCTGGATGACTATGAGCCGCGACGGACTGCTGTGGCCGAAGTTTTCGAAGATTCACCCGAAATACAAGACACCGTCCTTCGCAACGATCATGACCGGTGCCATTGTAGCCATCCCGTCGCTGTTTCTCGACATGCAGTTTTTTATTGACCTCACCAGTGTGGGTACATTTTTTGCTTTTATTCTGGTATGTGGCGGTATTCTGTATCTGGATGCCAGAGGCATTTCGCAGGAATCGAAATTCCGTGTACCATACATCAACGGCAAGTTTATCGTTGGATTCGGCTTATTGATTGCGCTGGCCTTTGCCATCAATTCCGGTGACTTTATCGGGATGATTGAAGAGAAACCATTAATGGGGATTTTCTGGATTACGTGGACCGTACTGGCGGTGCTGAGTTTTATGCATAGTTTCTCGCTGTTACCCATTCTCGGTATCCTGACAAACCTCTATCTGATGACCGAACTGGGCGTGAGCAACTGGCTGATTTTTGTTGTCTGGCTGGTGATCGGACTGGTAATTTACTTCTCATACGGGTATCGTCAGAGTAAATTGGCCCACAAATAGCCCGTTGGCGAAAGTTTCTGATTTGTTAAACGGCTTTTATTGACGTTCGGTGAGTAAGTTGTTAGATTTGGTAAACGTATACCTCCTGTTCATATGAATTTCATCTTACATCTACTCATCGACGCAGCCGTAATTTTCGGGCTTGCCTATGTGATGCCTCAGGTTGAGGTCAAGAACTTTACCAGCGCGTTGCTGGTAGCCTTTTTGCTGGCCGTTCTGAATTTCTTTCTGGGCTGGCTGATTTATTATCCGCTGCACTTGGTGACCTTCTTCCTGATGCCTTTTTTGGTGCGGCTGGTTGTAACGGCATTGATGTTAAAGTTGGTAGATAAGCTCATGTCCAGCTTTACGATTGCGGGTTTCTGGCCTGCCCTGGTCATTGCTCTGGCGGTTGCCCTGGCCGGTACCCTGATCGACGAATCGCTGGCAAAGCCCGAGATTGAACCGACTACCGTTACCATGGTAAGGTAATGCCGTCATCAGGATTAGCCTGTCGGGCTGATCCTGTACTTTTTACATATAACATGCGATTACGGCTTGTGCTTAGGCTAGCCGTAATCGCATACCAGCAAAAACAATGGGTACCCATCGAAAATATTGTGCACCCCGAAGCGTAAGTTATCCACTTCAGGTTATAGACGTATTCGCGGATATTTACGGAGAATATATCTATAAAAAACGTTCCCGCCCTAACACAGATAGTAACAAACCTGCGGTGTTGTTGCTGACATCCGGTCACCTGGGCGATGCCTTGACACTCTCGTATCTATTTCCGTTTATTAAGGAGCAGCTGCCTGGTTGTGTGATTGATGTGGTAGCAGGTAGCTGGTGCGATCCGATTCTGATCAACAATCCGTATATCCGTAAAATCATCCACCTCAATCATGCACTGACTAACCGGAGCCGGAAAAGCAGCCCGGCAAAATGGCAGGAGCATATCCGCACTACCCGCAGTGCTATCCGCGAATTACAAAAGGAATCGTATACCGTCTCAATCGATATACGATTTTCCAGCGCCCCGATGCATTTTCTGCTCCCGTTTATTCAGGTCGGTAAAACGATTGGGTTTGGCTCGCGAGGGCTGGGGGGTTGGCTGGACCACGAATATTTTTTACCGGATACGGAGTTTCATCATCTGGATGTGATTACGGCGTTGCTGAAACCGGCTTCGGTGAACGTAAATCTGTCAAGTATCAAGCCTTACTTCTCTTTTCCCGAAAAAGCAAGGGAGACCCTGGCCGGAAAACTAGGACCGGAGACGCAGCCGGCAAAACGGATTGCGCTGATTTGCCCCGAGAGCGGATCGCCGGGCCATTTCCTGCCGGATGCATTCTGGCTGGAGCTGGCCCGACGAATACTGTCAGAAACGGATTGCCGGCTCATTGTATGCGGGCAACTGGCAGCCACAAAAGAGCTGGCCGCTAAAATGCAGGCAGAAATGCCCCTATACGCCACGGATATACTGGATACGGTCAACACGTTAACGCTGTATGAACTCGCGGCTTTAGCCTCAAAAGCCGCTGTAGCCGTTACGATTGATTCGTTGCCTGCTCATTTATGCTCGGCGCTCTGCCCGACGGTCTCGTATTTTAACCACGGCGAAGGGGTGCAGTTTTTCCCGATAAACGGGCATCCGGTCTTGCTGTTCCACAACCACGAAAAGAGCCGGTACGTTGACTTTGTCCGAAAAGACTTCACGCGCAGCTACGTAACAGCGTTTGATGACACCGTTATCAATGACTCCATGACCTGGATCCGGCAGATTGTTGCTGAGGACGTTAAGCATTGAAGGGCGCAGCATTTACAGCTCTGTTCTTATAACTAGCCGAAAGCCCCGCTAAGAATTCTTAGCGGGGCTTTCGGCTTTTATAAAAAATGTCTGATTAATCGCTCCGGCGGCTGGCTCCCATCAGAATGCTGACGTAGTACAGCAACGTGGCCAGAGAGCCTACCGCAGCGACTACGTAAGTCATAGCGGCCCACCAAAGGGCGTCTTTCGCATAGCCATATTCGCGTTGTGTGACCACACCGCGGTTTTGCACCCACGCCAGCGCCCGGCGGCTGGCATCAAACTCAACCGGCAGGGTGATGAAGCTGAACAGGGTCGTTACCGCAAACAGGGCCACGCCAATCGCCAGCGGAATCGTAGTGGTGTTAATCAGCAGGATACCGCCGAGAATAACCCACTGCATCCATTGCGATGAAATGGTCAGAAACGGTACCATCGCCGAACGGAATTGCAGCGGACCGTAGGCTGTCGCATGCTGCACGGCGTGACCGCACTCGTGGGCCGCTACTGCCGCCGCCGCCACCGACCGGCCGTAATAAACATCTGCACTCAGGTTAACTGTTTTGTCCTGCGGGTTATAGTGGTCGGTCAGCATACCTTCTACCGAAAGCACCCGGACGTCATAGATACCGTTTTCCTGGAGCATCTTCTGGGCAATTTCGGCCCCGCTCAGGCCGTTGGCCAGCCCGATTTGTGAATACTCGTTGAATTTACTCTTTAACCGCCAGCTGACAATCCAGCTAACGATCATGACAATTATGCCAATTAAATAAGCACCAGCCATATGTTTATCTTCTTTTTAGGGTTGCAGTTAATGGTTGAAAAGTTGGTTACTGCGTACAAATAAAACAATTGTTTGCCGAAAAACGTCCCGCACCAGTGTCCGTTTACATACCTAAACAACCGCTTAACCCTAAAAACTGTTCTTAATTCGTTCAATCAGGGCGGTTGTTGAATAGCCTTTCACCAGTGAAATGGTCTGCACACTGCCACCGTTGGCCAGTACAAAGTCTGCCCCGACGATGTTGTCGACCGTGTAATCATCGCCTTTCACCAGAATGTCGGGCCGAACGGTTTCAATGAGCTCTTTGGGGGTCGGCTCGTCAAAAAGCGTGACCACGTCGACAAACGAAAGCGCAGCCATCAGCCGGGCGCGGGCATATTCGTTTACCACCGGCCGCAGCGGGCCTTTGATGCGGCTTACGGATGCATCAGTATTCAGACCAAGCACCAGCTTATCGCCCAGGTGGCGGGCTTTTTCGAGGTAGTCAATGTGGCCCAGGTGAACAATGTCAAAGCAGCCATTGGTAAAAACGACTTTCAGGCCGTCATGGTGCCATCGGGCAACCTGATCAACGGCTTGCTGGCGGGTGAGTATTTTGGTTTCCGTCATCGGATAAAGGATTAAATGCGGGTATTAACGGATGAATTCTGCGGGACGGGCTCAGTTTTGCGGGGCGCTTTCAGCATGACCAGTACAAAGCTGATACCGCCCAGAATCAGGACCGAAATGGTTTGCACAGCCCAGATAAACGTAGCCAGCAGGCCACCGTCTTTGCTGTCGAGGCCATAGAGCACGAGCACACTGCCAACCAGAATCTGGAATGAGCCGGTGCCGCCCGGGGTAGGAGTAGCCATCCCGATAGAGCCCACGACCAGAAACGTCAGACCGGCCAGCAGACCAAGGTGGCTCGTCTGCGGAATAGCGAAGAACAGGATATACGACATCAGGTAGTACGAGGTCCAGATCAGTACCGTATGAAACAGGAACAGCCCGGGATTCTTCAGCTTCCGCACGCTCGTCAGCCCCTCAAGCAGGCCAATCGCAAATTTCTCAATCTTCTGATAAAACGGTTTCTGCCGCAGTACTTCCTTGTATTTCTGAAATAATACCCAGGCAACGATGGCCATTCCCAGCAGGCCACCGGCAAGGTAGAGCAGCACCGGCGAACTACCGGCAGATTTGCTGCTGTTGCCACCTAATTTGGCCGAAAAAAAGTCGATAAAAAAGGTGCTGAGCCGCTCAAATTCAAGCAGGAAGGTGGCACCCAGCAGAAAAAGCAGCATCAGTACGTCGATGATGCGTTCGGCAACAACGGTGCCGAAGCTCACATTGACCGGTACATCCTCCAGCCGGTTGAGTGTACCACAACGGGTTACCTCGCCCAGACGCGGGACGAGCGTGTTGGCGAAATAGCCGGTCAGAACGGCCAGAAAAGCATTACTGCCCGTTGGTTTATAGCCTACCGGCTCCATCAGCATTCGCCAGCGAAGGGCGCGGCTGTAATGGGCCACAATAGTAAGTGCACCCGAAAGCAGCACAACGCGGTAATCCGCCTGTTTGAACCGTTCGACAATCTCGTCGACGCGGATGCCGCTGTACGTGAAGAATAACCAGAGCAGGCCCGCTGCCAGGCCAAGTGAAATCAGAAGCTTCAGGATGCTTTTCAGATCAAATGTCATAAGATAATGGGGCTTCAGCCCGTCGGATAAACAAAGAGGATAAACGGTGAACGATGTCAGGACAAGAAAAAGCCAAACCCCGTCGCAAAGTAACAGGGTTTGGCCAAAACTGTCGCGTTACTATTTCTGAGCGGAATGTATCGCAACTATCCTTTCACCAGCCGGTTATTTTCGTCGGGGAAAATAACGGTTGGTTTGTGCGTTCCGGCTTCTTCCGGCGTCATCAGGCCATAGGCGATGATAATGACGATATCGCCGACCTGAGCCCGGCGCGCGGCAGCGCCGTTGAGGCAGATAATTCCCGAACCCCGTTCACCTTTAATAACATAGGTAATCAGCCGTTCGCCGTTGTTGTTATTGACGATATGAACCTGTTCATTTTCCAGGAGTCCGGCAGCGTCCATTAAGTCTTCGTCGATGGTAATACTTCCGACATAATTCAACTCTGCCTGTGTGACCTTAACCCGGTGAATTTTTGATTTCAGTACGTTAAGAAACATGATTTGTGGTAGTTGGCGCGCAAAGGTAATGTAAAATCAGGCGCTCACCTGCATGTCGTCAGAACAGAAAACCAGGTCCTGCGGGTTCCATTGCTGATCCGGTAGTTAAAACCAGACTTTTAACATATGATGATTTAACTCAATGACGTTTGATTCCTCAAGATGGTTGATCAGCTGTTGTAACGAGGAGATCCAGCAAAGCACGATTTCTAAGGTTTCCTGTTGTCAGATAAATGAGTTTATAAGGTTGATTTTTGACGATGTAGGTGTTGAGAAAATCAGGATCTTTGGTAATAACCATTCGTTTTTCCTGCATACTTAAAGATAAAACTGTCAGAAATCTGATTGCCAGTACTAAGTGAACTCACATGAATGGCATCATACCCCTTTGACTGAAGCCACTCTGCCAACAAAAACGGCAGTTGTTCATCAATGATAAACTTCATGCGGCTAGTGGTAATGACCTGAAATGCACTAAACGAACGGCAAATTCAAGACAAGCCTTAATATCCTCAGATTCCAGATTGGGATAATCATCCATAAGCTCTTCCCATGTTGCACCCCCTGCAAGAAGTTCCAGAATTGTGCTAACTAAAAGTCTCGAACCACGGATGGTGGGTTTACCATGGCAAACATCCGGCTCAATGGTAATTCGCGGATTCATACTGGTAGACAGTTTAAAATCAGAACACTAAATTATCAATTAACCGGACTTTACCCAGATGTGCGGCAATACAGATGGCCGTCTGACCGGGTGCCTGCATTTCCGGAACCGGTTGCAGGGTGTCTGCATTGGCTACGTCAACATATTCCAGGGTAAAGCCGGGGCGCTGACTGAAAAAGCCGGTAACCGATGCCTTGGCAAGGCTCGGACTCTGGCCTTCGGCCATTAGTTCGTGGGCCATGGTGAGGGCTTCGTAAAGGGCCGGTGCGGCGGCGCGGTCTTCGGGCGACAGCAGCCGGTTCCGCGATGACATCGCCAGACCGTCGGGCTCACGAACCGTGTCGCACCGGATCAGTTCAACCGGAAAGCTCAGATCGCGGATCAGCCGGCGGATTACGGCTACCTGCTGAAGGTCCTTTTGGCCAAAATAAGCTTTATCCGGCTGGATCAGATTAAATAGTTTGGCGACAACAATGCCGACGCCGTTGAAGTGGCCGGGTCGGAAAGCACCTTCCATGACGGTTTCCAGTTCGCCGAAATTAATCCTGAGCCGGGCCGGTTCGCTGTACATTTCCTGAGCCGAAGGAGCAAAGACGAGGTCACAGCCTGCCTTTTCCAGCATCTGCTGATCCGCTTCCAGAGTCCGCGGATAGCGGGCCAGATCATCAGGGTTATTGAATTGAATAGGGTTCACAAAAACGCTGCAAACGACAAGATCGCATTCGCGGCGGGCGCGTTCAACCAGGGCAATATGACCTTCGTGCAACGCCCCCATCGTCGGGATGAGGCCAATACGCTGTCCGGCTGCCTGCGCCGCGCGTATTTGCTGCCTGAGATCGTATACAGTCTGAACTGTGAGCATGTTGTCAAGTGTAAGTTCCGGGCCAAAGGTCGGGACAACATTCTCGTTTTACAAACCATATGAACGAAATCACGCAGGTCGGGCAATCTTTTTGCACATTTCTTATTGAAATACGAGAAAAAATTGTATAATTTTGCAAGTTTTTTAGGTCAAGCGTTTGGACTTTTTCCCTCCCATTGTCTATGAGCAAACTTCGTATTTTGTACGTTGCCAGTGAAATTTATCCTTTTTTGAAGACATCAGAAGTCGCAGACTTTGTGCGAAAGTTACCCCAGGCCATGCAGGAGCGAGGAATGGAAATCCGGATTCTGGTGCCTCGTTTCGGGCTTATCAACGAACGCAAGAACCGGTTACACGAAGTCGTACGCTTATCGGGTATTAATATTTCGGTTGGTGACGAGGAAAAACCACTGATTATCAAGGTGGCATCTATTCCGAGCGCCAAATTACAAGTTTATTTCATTGACAACGAAGACTATTTCCAGCGGAAGTACGTTTTCTTTGACAAAGAAGATCGTTTCTATGCAGATAACGATGAGCGGGCCATTTTCTTCTGTAAAGGGGCATTGGAAACCGTAAAAAAATTAGGCTGGTCTCCTGATATCGTCCATTGTAATGACTGGATGACGGCACTGATTCCGTTATATCTGAAAACCACATATAAAAACGATCCGATGTTTAAGGACACCAAGTCGGTGTTCACCATTTATAACAACAGCTTCGATCACCGGTTCAATCAGGATGAGCTTATCGAAAAAGCCAAAATGATGGATATTGATGACGAAATGCTGGCTCATCTGAAATCTGCTGATTTCGAGGGCTTTGTCCGTTTGGGTGCCACCTATGCGGATGCCGTTGTTAAGGCAGAAGATGAAGTAAGTGAAAGTTTGATTGCTATCCTCAATGACATTCCCAAAAATAAACTCGGTCGTACAGAAGATGACGCAGATGTTGCCAGCCGGTACTACAACCTCTACACGCAGCTTGCTGGCTAAAGCCACACTGTTTGCAGGAAGTATCGTGGCGCTGGCTGCCTGCCAGGAACCGAAAGAAATTGGTTTAGATCCCACCTCACCGGTAGGGGTTTTTTATACCGATACGCTAACGATTAACCGCTCAACGATTCTTTTCGACTCAGTCCGGACCAATAAGGCTGCTTCGTTGCTGGTTGGCCGTTATACAGATCCTGTTTTCGGACCGGTAACAGCAAGTGCCTTTACCCAGCTGTCGCTGGGTAGTCAGTTTATTGTTCAGGACTCCCTCAAAGTGGATATCCCTGCAGGACAGATTGTTCACGACTCCACATTTCTGTATCTGCAATATACCTATGCCCCGGTCTATGGCGGGGATACGTTACAGACGCATGAAGTTTCAGTACATCGTTTAACGGAAGATATATCGCGTACAAAAAACTACAACTATACGTCTTCGATTGCCTACAGTCCGCAGCCGCTTGGCAAATTAGCGTTTAAACCAACGCCGGTAACCAGCGCATACGTCAAGATTCCGATGGATGCGGCTTTTGGCAAAGAGATTGTGGCTGTCGCCAATAAAGACGCTGGTAAGGCCGATAGTATTTTCCAGCAATCGGTGAAAGGACTTGCGCTGATTCCGGGGGCGAATAACCCGTCGGTGCTGGCGTTTAACCCTATGGGGACATCAGGCGCTTACACATCCGTTTTACAGGTTTACTATCATATTCAGGGAAAAACCACGGCATTGAGTCAGACGCTGATGGTTAGTATGGCTCAGGGCCGGTTTAACCGTATTGTGCCAACCCGTGCCGGTACCTTGCTTTCGACTCTGAAAGCCGGACAGGCAACGTCTTCTGTGGAAACGAAAGGACAGACCTTTGTACAGCCCGGGACAGGCGTAACGACAAAAATTGAGATTCCGGGCCTTTCCGATCTCAAAAAACGCCGTGTTGCCATCAACCGTGCTGACCTGGTGATTACACCGGTAGCTGCCCCAAGTACACAACTAAATCTGCCGCCTTACCTGGCGCTGGCCGAGGTAAATGCGCAGAATCAATTACTGCGATACCAGACTACGGACTTCGTTCAGTTTGTTCCGGTTGCAACGTCTGTCTTTAACCGTACAGCTTCGTCCTGGTACTATCCGCAGGTGAGTGGCTATAACACCCGCAATAAATCATATACGTTTGACATGACCGGCTATTTTCAGACGATTATGTCGGGCTTGACACCCAATAACGGGCTGCTGCTGATGACACCAAGCACGGGCAATCTGGTCGATGTCAGTACCGGTGTTGCCTCTAACCTGGCCCCTTATTACCTGAACGACCGCCTGTGGCGGATGATCCTTGATGGGAAGGCGAGCGTAAAAGTGATCGTGTTCTATACCAATACGCTATAAGACAATTCTAATAGACTGAGCGCCCGGTATTCTCTTCGGAGGGTACCGGGCTTATATTTTCCGGTCAAAATAGTACATCTTTTAGGCCATTTCACGGGATTGCTGTTATTTTACAGCGTCTACTTAACAAGAAAATCATGTGTGGAATTGTTGCCTATGTCGGACCGCGTGAAGCGTGTCCGCTTGTGCTTAAAGGATTAAAGCGGCTGGAATACCGGGGCTACGACAGTGCCGGTGTGGCCTTGCTGAATGGGGAAGGCCTGAAGGTTTACAAGAAAAAGGGAAAAGTCGCTGACCTCGAACAGGAGCTGGCCGGGAAAGATCTGCACGCCACCATCGGCATGGGGCATACACGCTGGGCGACCCATGGCGAGCCGAATGATGTCAATGCGCACCCGCACTACTCATTTCACCGCGGGTTGGCTATCATTCACAACGGCATTATCGAAAACTACGCGGCTATTAAGAAAAGCCTGATCAAAAAGGGGCGGGAGTTTCGTTCGGAGACCGATTCAGAGGTCCTGATTCAGTTTATCGAAGACATTCAGGAAAACGCGGCCTGCTCGCTGGAAGAAGCCGTTCGGCTGGCACTTCAGGAAGTGGTGGGCGCATACGCAATTGTCGTGATGTCGGAGAATGATCCGACGCAGCTGATTGCGGCCCGTAAAGGGAGTCCGCTGGTGATCGGAGTCGGCGAAAATGAGTTTTTCTTCGCGTCGGATGCCACGCCGATCATCGAGTACACGAAAGAAGTTGTGTATCTGAACGATTATGAGATTGCCATTGTACGCAACGGAGCGTTGACAATCCTGACGCTGGACAATACGCAGACAGTCCCTTATGTGCAAACAGTTGAGCTTGAACTGGCGGCCATCGAAAAAGGCGGTTTCGACCACTTCATGCTGAAGGAGATTTTTGAGCAACCTCGTTCGATTGCTGACAGCATGCGGGGACGTGTACAGGCGGCAGAAGGTTATCTGCAACTTGGCGGTCTGCGCGATTATATGGATCAGCTGGCTAATTCACAGCGTATTGTGATTATCGGTTGCGGTACGTCATGGCATGCCGGCCTCGTGGCTGAATACATTTTTGAAGAACTGGCCCGCATTCCGGTGGAGGTAGAGTATGCTTCTGAATTCCGTTACCGGAACCCGATTATTAAGGAGCGGGATGTGGTGATTGCTATTTCCCAATCGGGCGAAACCGCCGATACCCTGGCGGCGATTGAACTGGCAAAGGCCAAAGGAGCGACCATTTTCGGGGTTTGTAATGTAGTTGGTTCGTCGATTGCGCGGGCAACGCATGCCGGTGCCTATACGCACGCCGGGCCGGAGATCGGTGTGGCCAGTACCAAAGCCTTTACGGCACAGGTAACGGTTCTGACACTAATGGCCTTAGCCGCTGCTGAACGCAAAGGAACCATCTCGAATAGTCTTTTGCGGCAGTTACTGGCCGAAATGGACAGTATTCCGGCGAAAGTGGAGAAAGTACTGGAAAGTGCGGCGAAGATCCGTGAGATTGCCCAGATCTTTACCTACGCCCGTAACTTCATTTACCTTGGCCGGGGCATGAACTTTCCGGTGGCGCTGGAGGGAGCCCTCAAGCTGAAAGAAATCTCGTATATCCATGCGGAGGGCTATCCGGCGGCAGAAATGAAGCACGGCCCGATTGCCTTGATCGACGAAGATATGCCGGTGGTGGTGATTGCGACTAAAGACAGTTCCTACGAGAAGGTTGTCTCAAACATTCAGGAGGTGAAGGCGCGGAAGGGCCGCGTCATTGCCATTACCACAGAAGGGGATAAACACCTGCCGGACATGGTCGATTTTGTCATTGAGATTCCGAAAGTGCATGAGGTACTGTTGCCGCTGATATCGGTTATTCCGTTGCAGATCCTGGCCTATGACATTGCCGTGATGCGGGGCCGGAACGTAGATCAGCCACGAAATCTGGCCAAATCGGTTACGGTAGAATAATCCGGTTGGCAACCGTAGCGATACGACATGCCCTATCGCTACGGTTGAACCCCGTTATTTAATCGAGACTATGTGATTCCGTTTCGGCGTTAGCAGCTCGCGGGGCACGTGGGCAATGATTTCACGTTGCAGGGCATCAATCAGTTTGCGTTTCAGGAACCGGCGATGCACGACCAGACTAACCTCCCGAACCGGTTGAGGGTCCAGAAAGGGGCGTAACCGGTTTTTACGGATCGGGTCAAGATCCAGGGTTGCCAGGTAAGGGAGAAGCGTGAAACCGTCTTGTTTATCAATGAGTTTGATGAGGGTTTCAAGTGAACCGGTCTCGTAATGCAGCGAATGGGCATGGGCATTCGACAGCCGCTCAGTGCTACACAGGTTAATGACCTGATCACGGAAACAATGTCCCTCGGTCAGGAGCCAGAGCCCTTCGTTGTTCAGATCGCTGTCATGGAGTACTTCTTTTCCGGCAAGCGGGTGATTATCCGAGGCATAGACAACAAACGGTTCATGAAAAAGCGGTTGTTCATAAAGCCCCGATTCGTGTAACGGCGTTACAACAAGGCCGACATCCAGTAAACCGTTCCGCAGGCGTTCCAGAATTTGCTCCGTAGTAAGCTCCTGAATCTGAACCGTAACGGCCGGTCGTTTTTCGATAAAACTACCAATAAAGTAAGGGAGGAGGTAAGGAGCCAGTGTAGGAATAATTCCTAGTTTTAGCTCACCGCTCAGATCATTGTTGGCATCCCGGACAATTTCCGGAATACGACGCGCCGCCTGGATCACTTCGCGGGCCTGGGCAAGAATTAACTGACCGGTTTCGGTCGGTACGACGGGTTGTTTGGAGCGGTCAAAAATAAGGATACCCAGTTCATCTTCAAGCTTCTGGATTTGCATGCTTAAGGTGGGCTGG
Organism: Arsenicibacter rosenii; assembly: GCF_001870735.1. Classification (GTDB taxonomy): domain Bacteria; phylum Bacteroidota; class Bacteroidia; order Cytophagales; family Spirosomataceae; genus Arsenicibacter; species Arsenicibacter rosenii. The sequence continues at coordinate 273,293 of NZ_MORL01000007.1, forward strand.
GTAACATGGCACGTTTCCGCAGCAGCAGAAAAGTGGCGATACGTGTCTACGGCAATAATGTACTCAAGCTGTGTAAGAGTCATACGAATGGCCCGGCAGCGGGGTCGTTCCTGCGGACAAGTTTTTGAAAAAGGGTGCGAAAAAAGAAAAAAATTCTTTACCTGCTTTAGTTAATGTTACAAAATAACCGATAAAGGCAAAACAAAGTGCCGTATTTGTTAATTTTAAAAGAAAAACTTCGTTCCATGAAGCCCGCTAAATATATCACCTTATTTGTATTCATTAATCTTTATGCTGCCCTGACGGGGTATGGCCAGCCGGATAAATCAAATCCACACGCCGAAGGCTTCGATCTGGCTGGTTCGGATGCCAAAGCTATTGAACTGGCTGATGGTGCCATGAAAGCCATGGGCGGTCGTAAAGCCTGGGATAATACCCATTTTATCAGCTGGAATTTCTTTGGAAACCGCCGGCTGATCTGGGACAAGTGGCGGGGTAACGTCCGGATCGACAACCTGAAAAACGATCAGACCGTTATTCTGAATATTTTTACCGATAAGGGCCGTGTTTTTAAAAACGGTGCTGAACTAACCGATGCCGACTCCGTGGCCAAATATGTCAAACAAGGAAAAGGCGCCTGGATCAATGATTCCTACTGGCTGGTAATGCCTTTCAAACTGAAAGATTCAGGGGTAACCCTGAAATACCTGGGCGAAGAAAATACGCAGGAAAACAAGCCGGCTGACGTCATTCAAATGACCTTTAAAAGCGTTGGTAATACGCCCGATAACAAATACAAAGTCTGGATCGACAAGAGTACCCACCTTGTCTCACAGTGGGCTTACTTCCCGAAATTTACCGACGAAAAACCGGGCTTTATCCGCCCGTGGGGTGATTATCAGCGGCATGGACAGATTCTGCTGGGCGGTGACCGTGGTGACCGCGATATCACCGATATTATGGTATTTACCGGGTTGCCGGGTGAGGTTTTTACGGATTTCCCGAGAACCGATCTGACGCGGTATCCACAGGCAAAGTAATGAACTAATCAGCGCCTGGATACCTTATCTACATACGTATGGAAGCTTCTGTTCTACAAAAACCTGCTGCAACTAAACAACTAGGAAAAACCGGCGTACTGCTGGTTAATTTAGGTACACCTGATAGCCCCTCGGTACCGGATGTACGCAAATACCTGCGTGAATTTCTGATGGACGGGCGGGTAATCGACATCCCGCTGATTCCCCGAACGTTGCTTGTAAACGGCATTATTGCCCCGTTTCGTGCGCCCAAATCAGCCAAAACCTATCAGGAAGTCTGGACCGAAAACGGGTCCCCGCTGAAATATTACGGTGAAGTAGCCGAACGTGAACTGCAACGCGTGCTGGGCGATGAATTTGTGGTAAAACTGGCCATGCGCTACCAGAGTCCGAGTATTCAGTCCGGGCTGGAAATCTTTCAAAAGCAGGGTCTTACCAAAATTATTGTTATTCCGTTTTTCCCGCAGTATGCGTCGGCAACAACCGGTTCCATCCATGATAAGGTAATGGAAATTGTGCGGGAATGGCAGATCATTCCTGATCTTACCTTTGTCAGCAGCTTCTTGGATCATCCGAAATTCATTGAAGGCTTCGTCCGGAATGCGCAGAAATTCATTCAGCAAACCGACTACGATCATTTTGTGTTCAGTTACCACGGCCTGCCCGAACGGCAAATCCGCAAAGGTGACGTGACAAAGGGACAGGTGTGTAAGCTAGGCAGTTGCTGCGATTCGCTGAATGCGATGAACCAGTACTGCTATCGGGCACAGTGTTTTGAAACGACGCGCCGTCTGGTGAAGCAGCTCGGTATACCTGAAGGCCAATACACCACCTGTTTTCAGTCACGCTTAGGTAAAGATCCGTGGATTCAGCCGTATACCGAAGATCTGGTTAAAGAACTGCCCAAAAAAGGCATGAAGCGGGTGCTGGCGTTTTCCCCGGCCTTTGTCGCCGATTGTCTGGAGACAACCATCGAAGTTGGGGAAGAATACAAGGAGCTCTTCGAAGAACACGGTGGCGAGCAGTGGGATCTTGTTGAAAGCCTGAACGATAGCCCCCTCTGGATTGAGCTGCTGGCCGATTTGGTTAAGTCGCGGGTATGACGTTTATTTCAGGTCTGTAACCCGCATGAAGCATGGGAACTGCAATCAAAGACCGGAAAGCGTATATAAGCGTTGAGAAATACGTTTCCTTATTACGCGAATCGCAAACAAAATGGGAGTATGTCGATGGCCGGCTGTATGCATTTAAGCCTTGCTCTCCCAAACATAGCTTAATTGCGGCAAACATTACCGGCACTTTAGGCAATGCGCTCAAAAACGCCACTTGTCGTGTTTTTAATGCAAATCTTGTGATCGCAGTTTCAGAGACCCGGTACCTGTTTGCGGATGCCAGCGTGGTATGCGGGCCGGTAGAGACATTCGAGGTACATAAAAACGCCGTGAAGAACCCGACGCTTATTGTTGAGGTTATAAGGGGTACAACAAAGACAAAAAGTTTTTCCTTTATCAACAGATACCAACCTTTCGTGAGTATGTTCTGATTGACCAGGAGGAGCCAATCGTCATTGTGCATTACAAAACCGATGCCCATTTGTGGCGTTATTCGGCCTATCAGAAAATGGATGATCTGATTTTACTGGAATCGATAGGTGTACAGATTCCGGTATCGGAGATTTACGAAGGTGTTGAATTCAATGCTTCTGTTTAGCTAAAAAATAAGGGCGGGTCGCAAGACCCGCCCTCTGCATATCCATACCGGCAGTAAGTTTACAGCACAGTAATCAATCCTTTAATCACAGCGCCTAAGCGGATGGCTTCGAAAACCCGTGCCTCGCTGGCTCCGTGCTTCAATACGCTGTCCTCATGGGACCGGACACACATTTCGCAACCGTTGATCGCCGAAACAACCAGGCTCATCAGTTCAAAGAACTCCTTGCCCAGCACGGGATTCATCATGATGCTCATCCGGATACCGGCCTGCGTGTTGTTATAATAGTCCTTACCAACAAAATGACGGAAGCGGTAGAAGACATTGTTGGTGCTCAGTAGCGACGTACACGCCAGTGTTTCCGCAATCTGTGCTTCCGTAGCACCCTCCTGACGGGCAGCCTCGCTCAGGGAGTCAATCAGGGGCTGGTGCTTTTCGTTGGCGGCTACCGAAAGTGCTAACAAACGCGCTTCTTTTTTACTCAGATGTTGGCCGCTGTTCAGTGCATTTCCGACGTTTATTTTCAGGTCGCGCAGAAACCGGCTGTCTGATTTGCTCAGCGAATCCAGAACCGGGAATTCAGCCGATGCCTCCAGACCTACCAGCCCAAGCAACGATACAACCGTTTCGTTTTGTGTTGAAACCATACTAATTGAGTGATTGAGTAATTGAGCGGATGAGTGAACGGACAACAGCCACGGGTATAAAAGAAATGTGAAAGAGTGCGGATTAACTTAATTAATAAGCAACTGCCACCCATTCGCTCAATTTGAGTTATACGGTAAGCGTTTCCTGACCTTTAACCCAGTTACAAGGGCAAAGCTCATCAGTTTGCAGGGCGTCAAGCACACGCAGTACTTCGTTTACGTTACGGCCTACTGACAGGTCGTTAACCGATACCCAGCGGACAATGCCTTGCGGATCAACGATGTAGGTTACGCGGTAAGCTACCTTCTCGTTTGCTTCCAGGATACCCAGTTCTTCGGCCAGTGACTTCGACGTATCGGCCAGCATCGGGAAACGCAGGCCACGCAGATCGTCGTGGTCTTTGCGCCATGCCAGGTGAACAAACTCGCTGTCGGTAGACGCACCGATCAGAACGGCGTCACGGTCAGCAAAGTCTTCGTATTTGCTGTTGAATTCAGCGATTTCTGTCGGGCAAACGAATGTGAAATCTTTCGGCCACCAGAACATAACCAGCCATTGGCCGTTTGCCTTGTGATCTTCAGAAGAGATTTCATAAAATTCGTTGCCTTTTTCGAGTGATACAACGGCTAATTTTTTGAACTCAGGAAACTGAGAACCAACTGAAACAATGTGATTTTTCATAGTTATCTATCAGATTGTATTGAATTGAAGCATATTCGACTGTACAAAAATAAGTCATAACAAATCCGAAACCTTATCAATTCTGTCTATGAGTGATAGATAAAAACAGTCAGCTTCTAATAGTGAAAGCAAATGTTTGCAGGGTGCTATATATACCCGGGAGAATATGATTATTCGGATATAAAAAAAATAGCCGGATGGTGTTTCCGGCTATAGTTCTGATAAGAATCATATTTTATTAAGCAGCCATTCCGGGCATCATCCGGCCAATTTCGTGCTGTTTTGGCCCTTTTTCCGGGCTGCTGAGCATAGGCAGGATAACTGATTGAAGTCGTTCCCGCACAAAGTTTTCCTGTAAATAAGCCGGAAGTTTACTGATCAGCTGCTGATATACTTCGGCCCCTAGCGCCTTGGCAATGTAGACCTCGTGTACAGCATTGACATGCGCCACGATGTTTACCAGACTCTGGTGGAAAAGCCGCACATCAATAGAGGAATCTACGAATCGTTCGATCTCGCGGTTGTTCGACGAAATACGTAACCGGCTGAGCAGATCGAAATAGGTTGTATAGCCAATCTGCCGGGCCAGTAGTTTGTATTGTTCCACGCCGAACTTCTGCAATACTTCGCCGGTACGTTCGCTCCGGAGGGCTGTTTTGGGGTTGTTCTGAATTATGGTCCGCAATGCCTTCACACGCTGATCACGGGTTGTTTTCAGAAATTGCGCCACCTCGGCCTGGGCCTGATTTTCGCGGGAGGGCAGGGCCAGTTCCGGTTTATATCTGGCCATAGGTAACCGCTGAATCCGGTAACTGTTATATGGCCCCAACGCATAGTACCCTACCGAAGCAGGATAAAAACCACGGACCACACTGCTGCCAATCCGTTTCCGGATCAGCTCTTCGTTGCTGACATGAATGCCCTGAACGGTCAAAAAAGCGCGGGCACTGAACAACACGCTGTAATAGGCCTGCGGAAATGTCCAGTGGAGGGAGCTTTGTAAATATTGCTCGTCGTTAACGACAGGGGTAATACGCAGCGCATACTCGGCACTCCAGCTGTTGAGTAGCAGCTTTTCGAGTGATTTACGCTGTTCATCCGTCACCGTCGATGTGAAATCCTGAAAAACAGGGAATTTTATCAGCTCAAAGAGATCGTTCTGATGCTGGATATGGTAATCCATGGCAAAAAAATGGTTCAGAAACACCTGTGCCGGTATGCTCTTCCGCCAGTTTTCGTCCATGATCTGACCATTGGCCAGAGGCACTTGATTGTTTACTGTGTTCATCGCCAGAAGTATTGTTGTTTACCTATAAAATTAACAAAAAAACGCGAAAAACTGTTCGGTTTCAGGGAATAAATATTTCTTTGTAATGTGCTGTTATACAGTTGGTTGTGTGTGGTTTTAGGGTCTTTTCCGGGCCTTGGTTCCGCCCGCTTAAAAACACTGGTATGCAGGCTGTACCGGCAAATCGCTATATCTTTGATTGACTAATCCGGAGCACAATATGAACAGGGTAATTTTCCGGAACTCAGCCCATACCATCGGTTGGTTCTGCTTATGGCTGATGGGATGGATACCGGTATCGGGTCAGAACGGGCAACCGTCGCTGGCGTCGGTTGAGGGGGTTATCGTAGACCGGCAAACAGGGCAACCTATTGCGTATGCAACTTTGTCGGTGCTGAATGAGCAAGGGCAAACCGTCGCGCGCCAGCAAACGCCGGTCAACGGGACCTTCCGTGTCCGGCTCAGTCCGAAACAACGCTACACGGTTGACGTGCAGGCGGAGGGCTATCAAACAGAACAGGATGTGCTCGATTTTACAGTGCCTTATGTTAATCATGTGACCGGTAAACGGTTTAAGCTCTCGCCGGTTGCCCGCGTCTCCGGACCAATGACCGGTTCTTCGGCCCTTTCCGTCTATTTCATGCCACGCAGCGCCGCTTTGACCACGGTGGCCGTTCAGGCCTTACAATCGCTTCTGACGCGGCTTCAGGGCTCAAAGGAGCAGGTTGTGCTTATCGGCTATACCGACGGTCAGGGAGATGCAGTATTGAACGAGCTGTTGGCCGGTGACCGGGCAGAGGCTGTCCGGTCGTTTCTCATCGGAAACGGTATCCTGAATGAGCGTATCCGGATAAATCAGGCGGGTAACAAGGCTGATCTGAATACTGCCCTTCCTCAGAAACGACGGGTCGATATTGTGGTTGAGTAACTTTTTTATTGTTATTTTTTGCCCGTCCGCCCGAGCCACAATCCACCGATGACGAGCGCTGTACCGGCAACGGTATATACCGTAATGGGCTCATTCAGCAATAATGACGAATAAACAAAGCCAAAGATAGGGCAGAGAAACAGCCAGAGTGAGGCCTGCACCGCATCCTGCCGGACGAGGTAAAACCAAAGTTGCAGGGCTGCTACCGAAACCGGGATAATCAGCCACATCACCGACAGCCAGAACGTGGTATTGAACTGGCTTTGCCCGAAGTCGGCGGTCAGGAGAGTGACGGGCAGCAGGAGGATACCGCCGATGAATACCTGCCAGCCATTGATAACTACATTGGGCAGACGCCATTCGAAGCGGGCATAATAGACCGTAGCCAGTGAGACCGACACCATCGCGAAGAGCAGAATCAGCAGCCCCTCAACGGTGGCATAGGCTTTTTCGAGCAGCGGATAGGTCGCCACGGCCACGCCCAGCAGCCCGAGCAGCAGGCCCATACCTTCGTTCAGGCGCAGAGGCCGGCGCAGCCATATGGCCGACATCACCGAGATAAACAGCGGATTGGTAGCCGTTGAGAGGCTACCAATCCCTGCCGAAACCTGCTCAAGCGCGAGGACATACGCGCCGAGGTAAATCGTCGTATTCAGTAAGGCGAAGATCGTCAGCCGTTGCCATTCGGTCCGCGTTGGCCACGCGTTGTCATACCGTTTGATGGCGTAGGCAAAGAGCAGCATGCCGCCTCCGGCAATGAAAAAACGGACATTGGCCAGAATAAACGGGTGCGCCACCTTGACCCCAAACTTGGTAGCTGCCGACGCCGACGCCCAGAGGGCAGCGAAGAGCAGGCCGGGAACAAGTTGTTTCATGGGTCAAAATCCAATTTTCCCCTTGCGCCCTTTCCCGCTTTCGCCCGCGGCCCATTCCTTCATCTGCGCAATCTCCTTGTCGAAACCACCCGACAGAATCGGGAAACGGCACCAGGTCCGCGGGTCGAGGTTGTGGTCGTCGAGGTGGAACGATGGGGCGTAACGCTCCCGCTTCCACTGGTTGCGGCTCCATAAGCGGAAAAAACGCTCTACCCACAACATCAGCCGGTCACGCGTATAAACATCTTCGAAGTGGACCTCCATCAGCTTCAGCACATCAACCGGTGCCTGCTTGTCGCGGATGGCTGCGTTTTCGATCTGGTTCAGCACATCGTATGGCATCAGGTCGTCTTCATCGGTTTGCTTTTTGTCGAGTGGGCGAAGTTCGGCCGTTGGCTGAAGGGTATTCACACGGTGCAGCCCCGATAGTTTAATGGCGGTTTCGGCCGACGGCGTGCCGGCAATGTTCAGCCCTGTTGTTTCGAGCCAGCGTAGCCAGCTGCGTAGAAAATGCTTGTCGATGCCGGTAATCGGGCTGATACTACCCGCTGTATCACCGTCCATGGTGGCGTAACCAACCGCCGCTTCCGACCGGTTAGAGGTCGACAGCAGCAATGCATTCTGTAGGTTAGCCAGCATCCAGACGCCCGGGGCACGCACCCGTGCCTGAATATTCTGCAGCGCCAGGTCATCGGTATCCCAGCTGAGTGTACGGCCCAGCTGTTCCTCAATTAATCCGCGATAGGTTTCGACCAGCCCGTTGATGTTGATGGTATAGAATGTAGCGCCGATGCTGTCTGCCAGCTCTTTAGCCGACAGATACGTGTCTTCCGACGAGTTTTCCGTGCCCTGATAGATCACCGTCAGGAGCTTGCCGACAATCTGTTCGGCGGTCTGGCAATCCTGAAGGGCTTTGATGTAGCTCAGTTTTCGTTTGATGCCTTCAATACCGATGTTTTCAATGGCCATACGAACCATCAGGAAAACGGTTGCGGCAATGGCCGACGAGTCAGCACCGCCGCTGAGGGAAAGCACATAGCCGTGTGACCGGCTCTTGCGTAGGTAGTCGAAGAGGCCGAGCGCCACGGCACGGGCAAACTCTTCCTCTTTAATGTAGCCACCGCGTTCCCATGATTCGAGTTCGGCCCGTTGCAGTACCGGTCGTATGTCGGGGAAATGAAAAAGCGACTGTACTTTCAGAGCAGGGTACGCCATGGCCATATTCACCCGGTTCTGGGTCTGGTTCAGGCGCGTACTGTCGACGTCGATAACCGCCGTAACAATATGATGGTCTTCGTAGCTAAGGCGCGGGCTCGATACCAGCAGTTCGCCGTTGGAAGCAATCATGGCATCACCGTCGTAGATTGCCCGGCCGGCTTCGTTACCCAGCATGTTGGTATAGACATAACTCACCCCGAACGAACGGGACGCATCAATCACAAACCGCTCCCGGACCACTGACTTGTTAAAGCCGAAATGGCTGGCCGAAGGGTTCATGATAATGTCGATGCCCCGTTCATACAAAGCCCGGCCGGGTCGGCTGGCAATCCAGGCATCCTCACAGATTTCGAAACCGATCCGGACTCCCGACAGATCGAAGACAAGGTCGCCGATGGGGTACGACATCTCGCTGTGGCCGGGAGCTGCCAGCCGGATTTCGTCGCGGAAGCCGAGCGTCCAGGGCTGAAACCAGCGGGTCTCGTAATGGATGCCGTTGTTGGCCAGATTCTGCTTACAGGCAAAGCCCAGAATCTGTTTGTTGGCCACCAGACAAACCACATCGTAAGTTCGGTTGTTATAGCGTAATGGCAGCCCGAGCGCCACGGCCATGTCGTGTGTGTGCTCCGAAATCTCAAACAGTGAGGCCACCGATTGGTCAATGGTGTTCTGCGCGAAAAAGGCATCTTCGCAGCCATAACCACAGATGCTGAGCTCTGGCAGACATAAAAGGCTGACCTCTTGTTTACGGGCCGTTTCGATGGCCGCAATGATATTTTTCTGGTTATGTTCCCACGCCAGCGGAATCTGATTCAGTACGCCGGCGGCAACTTTGATCAATTTCATACGTAACCCCTGCGGGTGTTTGGCAGCTAATACAGAGCTATAACAAGCCTGTCTGCAAAAAAAGCACAGATTTTAATCCTGTGCTAACGAATTAGTCATTCCGGTGAAACTATCTACATCCATATACGTAAAAAGAATGGGGTAAATCTGTTACAAATCCTGTTACAGGTGTATTAATTAAGCGTCTATTAGATATACTTAATTCTGAGTACCACTGAATCAGAAAATAAAGCGATAATAATGTGGGTAAAATGGCTTAAATCAGGATGTTGAGTAGTTTTTAGGGGCAAAGCGTCAAGGATACACAAAAAGATATTTTGAGATTTTTCTTCGCAGCAAACAAAAAAAATGTAAAATTGGTCTAATAATTGTGGCTGGGCTTAGATGCAGCCCGCTTCATACGACTCAACGTTCTATAAGACCTTAATCCCGTTTATGTACTATGCAGAAATTGAGCCTAAACCAGTCGTTGCAACAGAAGCTGTCCCCCCAGCAGATACAGTTTATCAAGCTGTTGCAAATACCGACTGCCGAGCTGGATGCGCGAATCGAGGAGGAATTAGAGATTAACCCGGCCCTGGAAGAAGGCGCAGAGGATTACGACGACAACAGTCAGTCGGATGATCCGTTTGCAGATGATTATGATGATGATTACAAAGACCGGTCCGATGATTTAGACATCGATAACTATCTGCATAACGAAGACTATACAGGGTACAAAATGCAGGGCGATGCTTACGGGGAAGAAGACCGTGAGATGCCGATTGCTATGCGGTCCACCTTGTCGGATTCACTGATTCAGCAGTTTGGTTATCTGGGGTTAGACCCTGAGCAGCACGCAATCGGGTTGCAGCTAATCGGCAGTATTGAGAGTGACGGCTACATCCGGCGTTCGCTGCAGGCCATCGTCAATGACCTGGCCTTTGCCCAGGGAATTTATACGGATGTAGAAGAGCTGGAACTCGTTTTAAGAAAGGTCCAGACATTCGATCCGCCCGGCATCGGTGCCCGTACCTTGCAGGAATGCCTGTTGCTGCAGCTGGAGCGAAAAGACCAGACCGATGAGTGTGTACGGCTGGCAAGCAAAATCATCCAGGAAAGTTTTGATGAGTTTTCGAAGAAACACTTCGATAAGATTCAGAAGCGACTCAATATCAGCGATGAAACGCTGAAGAAAGTGATTGCCATCATTACCAAGCTGAACCCGAAACCGGGATCGGTTGAAGGCGAAGACGGTACCGCGCAGTACCTCATTCCGGATTTTATCCTGACCAACAGCGGCGGAAAACTTGAACTGACCCTGAACTCGAAAAACGCCCCTGAGCTGAAAATCAGCCGTTCGTTTGCAGAGATGCTCGATACCTATGACAAGAGCACAAAACATAATAAAAACCTGCGCGAAACAGTAACGTTTGTGAAGCAGCGTCTGGATGCCGCCAAGTGGTTTATCGATGCTATCAAACAGCGCCAGCAGACCCTGCTGAAGACGATGAATGCCATCGTGAAGTTTCAGTACGATTTCTTCCTGACAGGCGATGAGTCGAAGCTGCGGCCGATGATCCTGAAAGACATCGCGACCCTTATTGACATGGATGTTTCGACGGTTTCGCGGGTAGCAAACAGCAAATCGGTACAGACCGAATTCGGCATTTATCCGCTTAAATACTTTTTCTCAGAAGGTATTTCGACAGATTCGGGCGAGGATGTCAGTAGCCGTGAAGTAAAGAATATCCTGAAGGAACTGATTGATAATGAGCCGAAAGTGAATCCGCTCTCGGACGATAAGCTGGAGAAAATGCTGAATGAACGGGGGTACAACATTGCCCGCCGGACAGTGGCTAAATACCGCGAACAACTTAATATTCCGGTAGCCCGCTTGCGTAAACAACTCTAAGTCGACGAATCATTCTGCTGATACCAATGACGGATAACTACTTTTTGTAATTCACGTTTGATAATTAATGCTGCGATCACTGGTAAGGTATCGCCCTGATGGTTATGCAGGGCCTTCCTTACCAGTTTTTCTGTTAAGTCGACCCGGTAAAAAACATTCTGGAGCTGCGCAGCGTGCGGCGCCTGCGCGCGCAGGGTATCGGCAATAACCTGCTTCAGCCCTTCAAAGGAATAGGGCTCCTCACAGGTTACGGGCAACTGCACGCGTGCCATCGAAAAATCCTTAATCAATTGCTTCAATAATGCCTGTAGCAGGGCAGGGGTCTGCAGATATGGTTGCAGGTCGTTGCCGGAAAAGGGCGTGATATCGTCTGGCTCAGAAGTCATACAGCAGTAAATAGCCGGTTAATATTAAGGCTTTTCCGCTGATTCGCCAAGTACGGACAACGAACCGTAGGTATTTGTCGGCTGAATTTTATCTTTACAAACCGACAATCGCTTCATCCGATGCTTATACGCTGCCTGCTGACACATCTACTCTGTTTTGCCCTGACCCCGGGCATGGCTCAAAAAATACCCGGCCTGCAAAAGCCGGTTGAGATCATACGCGACAAATGGGGAATCGCGCACATTTATGCACAAAACGAACACGATCTGTTTTTTGCGCAAGGCTACTCCGCCGCTCAGGACCGGCTGTTCCAGTTTGAACTGTGGCGGCGCCAGGCGACCGGTACGGTGGCCGAACTGCTGGGTCCGCAGGAACTCAAACGGGATATCGGGACGCGGTTGTTTTCGTTCAGAACGACAGACCTGGATGCGGAACTGCGGCATTACCACCCGCATGGCCCGCTGATTGTCCGGGCGTTTGTCGAGGGCGTCAACGCCTATATCCGGGACATACTGAAAACACCCGAAAAGCTGCCCTTCGAATTTAAAGTACTGAACACCCAACCTGGTTTCTGGACACCGGAGGTAGTAATCAGCCGGCATCAGGGGCTGCTGAGTAATATCCGTGAGGAGCTGAACTACGGCCGGCTGGTACACTTGCTGGGCGAGAAAAAGGTGAAAGAGCTGCAGTGGTTTCACCCGATCACGAAAGACGGTGAGCCGGATCTGACGCTGCACGTCGACGGGGAGGCTTTGTTTCAGCCCATTCTGGAACTCTACGAAGCCTTCCGCTTACCGTTGACGTTTCAGAAAGAACAAGACAAAGTAGGCCTGTCGGCTCAGGAAGTGCAGGAGTGGTTCGATACCGAAAAACAATATGTCGGTTCGAATAACTGGGTGATCGATGGCAACCAGTCGGCAAGCGGATATCCGATGCTGGCCAATGATCCGCACCGGACGCAGTCGACGCCTTCGCTCCGGTACTGGGTCCACCTCGATGCGCCCGGCTGGCATGTGGCGGGTGGGGGAGAACCGACACTGCCCGGCGTTTCTATCGGCCACAACGAATACGGCGCCTGGGGGCTGACCATCTTCGATACGGATAACGAAGACCTCTACGTATACGACATTAATCCGAAAAATCCGGCTCAGTATCGCTACAAAGGTGCCTGGGAAACCATGCGGACACGGAAGGAAACCATTCCGGTGAAAGGGCAGCCCGACGTAACGGTGGAGTTGAAGTATACGCGTCACGGACCGGTTGTTTTTGAGGACAAAGCCCGTGGCAAGGCCTATGCGGTGCGGGCCGGCTGGCTTGATAAAGGCAGCGCTCCCTATCTGGCCAGTCTGCGGATGAATCAGGCGAAGTCGTGGACGGAGTTCCGGCAGGCTTGTACCTATAGCTACATTCCCGGCGAAAACATGATCTGGGCCACCCGCCCGACTGCCGGGCAAAAGGCCGAAATCGGCTGGCAGGCTGTCGGACTGGCACCGGTTCGCAAAAACTGGACGGGGCTGGTGCCGGTTCCGGGCGACGGACGCTTCGAATGGGCTGGCTATCTGCCGGTACTGAAACGGCCGTCGAAAGCCAATCCGGCGGATGGTATTATCGTTACGGCAAATAATAACCTCACACCGGTCGACTACCCATACCGGAACACAGTAGGCTGGATCTGGTCGGGGCCGTCGCGGGCACACCGGATCGAAGAAGTTCTTAAAAACGGGCAGCGCAAAACGATGGCTGATTTCATGCAGCTTCAGTCCGATTACCTTTCGTTGCCTGCCCGGACACTGGTGCCGTTTCTGGCCCTGCTTTCTTCGTCCGACGATAAAACCGAACGGGCTTTAAGCTATTTGCGGCGCTGGGACTACCGGTTAGAACCAAATTCGGTACCGGCGGCCATTTACGTGGCCTGGGAAGGGCAGCTGCGCCGGCTGCTGTATGAAGAAGCGGTGCCGGAAAAGGCCCGTGCCTATTTTACGACACTGCCTGTTAAACGCATGATTGACCGCGTAGTGGCGGCTCCGGTTGCCCGGCGGGACAGCCTGCTGCTGACGAGCCTGACCCGCGCTACCGATGAGCTGGCTAAACGCCTTGGTCCTGATATGGATGAGTGGCAGTATGGGCAAACCAAAAATAAACACATTACCCTGACACATCCCTTGAGCGGGCTGGTAGATGCCGGCATGCAGAAGAAGATTAATCTGGGACCGGTTGCGCGGGGCGGCTACGCCGAAACGCCCAATGTAACGGGTCCGGCCTTGAACCAGACGCATGGGGCGTCGTTCCGGATATTGGTGGATACCGAAGACTGGGACCGGACCATGGGCATCAATACGCCCGGTCAATCCGGCGATCCCGATAGCCCGCATTACCGCGACCTGTTCGGGTTGTGGGCCGAGAACGGGTATTTTCCGGTGTATTTCTCAAAAGAAAAAGTGCAGTCGGTGGCCGAAAAAACGATTCGGCTCACGCCCTAGCGGGCCGGTTTGAAGGTCAGAGCGGTTCCGTTCATGCAATACCGGAGCCCGGTCGGTTCAGGACCATCGGTAAAAACATGGCCGAGATGCGCATCGCAGACGGAGCAAAGCACCTCGGTGCGGCGGCCGTCGAAGTCGGTATAAACGGCGTTCGGAGCGATGGGGACATAAAAGCTGGGCCAGCCGGTGCGGGAGTCAAACTTGGTTCGGGAGGCAAACAGCGGATTGTGGCAACAAACACACTCATAAACGCCAGCCTGGTGCAGGTGGGTGAGGGGGCTGCTGTTGCGGCCTTCGGTGCCTTTCTCCCGCGTTACATAAAATTGAGGCGCGGTCAGCAGCTCTTCCCACTCCGCATCCGTTTTTACCACACGGCGACCCTGTGGGGGCACCACGCCCGAGCGCTCGAACGCAGATTTACGGGCCGGTTCCGGATGCAGCCACCGCCAGCCGAGTATCCCGCCGATCAGCAGCAGGCAGCCGATAAGAAACAGGTGATTGGCTTTCATGGTTAGGTAACGGATTTACCTCCCCGAGAGTTTAAAACCCTCGGGGAGGTACGGCAGTGGGCTTAGTTCCTGCCAAACTTCAGCGTTGTTCCCACGCGGAAGCCAAGTCCTTTGTAGGTCGTATTCTCCCATTGACTGATGACCTCCACGCGGAAAAACGGCAGCACGCCCGGAATCAGGCCGTCGAGTCCGTAACCCACCTCGGTGTATTGTGGTGAGCGTGGTGTCGCCAGATAATGCACAAACAGGTTTTCTTTGAGGCCAACCAGACGGGCCATGGTCAGTTGCGTAATCAGGAACTTGCGGTGCTCGCTCAGCACGTGGGCTTCAAAAAAGCGTTTGCCGGTACTGTACTGATAATACGGCAGCATCCGGAAGACACTTACCGGATCGCCCTGTTGCAGGAAAAACTCGTTGCCCATGAAGTGCTTGAAGTCCGGCGCATAGACCTTCTGGCTGGTCAGGAAAGCACCGGCACTCACGTCATAGCTCAGGCGGCTGCGGATACCCGTTTCAAACGAGTGGCCGATACGGGCCTGTAAAAAGTCATAATTTGAGGCATTGCTGTTGAGCAGGCTGCCAAATGAGCGCCGGTAGTTGACCGTCAGCTCCGGCGCATCGCGGTTGGTACGGGTAATTTTCCGGCCGTTGCGGATGTAGTAGTGCGGGGATGCCAGCCGCATCGTGGCCGAGAGGTTCAGCACCAGAGCCTCATGGTTGGGAAAGGCCGTGGTTCCGATTTCATTATTCGGTACCCGGTTCGGTGTGTAGGCATAATTTTTCCAGTCGATCCAGGGCTTCAGGTTCTCGCGGTAATTGGCAACCTCCGTACGGTTGGCATATTCCAGGCTGCCATTGAGTTTAAGCCGGCCTTCCATGGGTTTGGCCGAGACACTGAGCTGGATAAAATCCTTCTGGTAGAGCTTCATCAGGTTGCGCTCAAAGAGCAGCGTGGTGAACGAGTTCATCTGCGGACTGATCGGGTTTTCCGGATTCAGTTGTGACATAAACCGGCCGCCTGTCAGATCGACGTTTGTCGTTTTGAAGGCATACCCTGCTTTACCGTAACCAACAACCTGCTCCCTGCCCAACTGGTAACGGGCATTGCCGCCGATATACCAGTTGGGTGTCGCGGCATACGGATACACCGTTTTCCCGTTTACTTGCCGCGCTTTTGTCGAATCAACGCGTAGCCGATGATAGTTGAGCTGTAAACCGGCCGTGGCGTGATACCCTTCAACGGTATTGTAATTAACCGATGTCAGGATGTCGCTCCATTGCAGCGAGGTGGTCTTGCTCAGTCGCCAGGTATTACCGGTCACCAGGTCAAACGGTGAGAACTTGTGTTTGCGGTTCGGGTTTTTCATCCCCGGGTTTTCCTTTTTTACGCTGTCGGTTTTGGCCTTCACTTCACGGACAATCCGGACGCTGTCGCTGCGGACATAGCTTTTGAGTTCGGCCGTGGTCAGCGGCACCGACCGGAGCGAGTCCCAGAACGAATTGGCCCGTTTATAGGCCATTGTGTCAATGCTGACAGAGTCATTCCGCGTAACAGCCACGTCTTCTTTCTTTTCTTTCCGCTCCTTGTATTCCTGTTTTTCGTACTCACGGACCATTTTCCGCAGGTTCTTCGTCGAAAACTCCTTTTGTTTCGCTACCAGTTCATCCAGCTTTTTACCCTTAATGTCCCGGTTCGCCAGCACATTCGCCGGTTTGTCGATTTTCTCATCGATTACCTGTACCTCTTCCACAAAGGCAGGGTTGATCGTGAAGTCCTTGTACGTCAGGTTAATCACATACTGTCCGGTAAACTTAGCACCGTAGAAAGAGCCTTTCGCGTCGAACCGCTGGTTGGTTGGCATCCAGACATTCCGGACGGGGTTATAAATCTGCTTGATGCTCAGGTTAATGCCCGGCGGGATGTGCGTTTCCAGCTGAAGGCTGTGAATGGCCCAGGTATTTTCGATGATGTAAATAAAGCCTCTGAATACCCCTTCACCATACGATCGCGGGATAACGTTGATCCGGCTGATGTCAACGCCCTGCTCACGGAAGGTACCTTCGTACTCAAATTTGTAGTAGGCAAACGCTTTCGGTGAAAGCGGTGAAACCACATTGGCCACCTCCGGCTGGTAAAAACTGCTCTGGTAAAAGCCATTGACGGCTACTTTAACCCCCTGCGTGTTGCGGTTGGCAATCACGTGCTCGCGGTAGGTATTCGGTTGCTTAAACGTCACTTCCGACACCGATTCATTCAGGATCGGGACGCCTTTTTTGAAGTTGGCTTCGGTTTCTGCCTCCTTTAACTGCTTTTTATACAAAAATTCCATCGGCAGTTCCGTAACGGTTACTGACGCCTTTGTATAGACACGGGCCGTATAGCTCTGAACCTGTAGCTGATGAAATTTAGCCTTGGCAATGGCCCGGCGCATGATGGTATAGGCCGGGTCTTCGTTGCTTGATTTGGCGTTGACTTCCTGAAGATTATAGACTTGTTCCTCCAGGACGATATCCAGGTTAATAAATCCGTTGTCAATCTCAACCGCTTTTTGCTGGCTCTGAAAACCAAGGTATTGAAACAATAACTGGTGTTTACCCGGTGCCAGCGTCAGCTCGTACCGGCCTTCTGCGTTAGAGATGGTTCCGTTCTGAGTACCCTTTACGGCGATGGCGGCGTAGGGTAGCGGGTCCCCCCCTTTGGTTTTAATCGTTCCCCGGATACCCGTCTGGGCAAGGGCAATGGTTTGAATAAACAGGCAAATACATACGATGGTTAAACGCTGAATCATGTTATGCGGTGTTAGTGCGTTGACAAAATACGACAGAATGATGGTTAAATCATCTCCTTTTCAGTGAAAGGCCGTGGCTCCGGTTAAGTGGAGCCGTTTGTTTGTAGATGCCGTTTTGGCGGTGCGGGTTGCCTGCCGGTATTCTTAAAACATGTTAAAAAAAATCCCCGTCTCGGCTAAAGACGGGGATGATAGGTATGAAACGCTGGTTTTCAGCGCAGCCTTTGCGGTTACGCCAGACGGTTGATGCAGTTCAGGTCTTCGAACGCAACTTTCAGACGCTTAGACATACTTTCTTCGCCTTTACGCAGCCATACGCGCGGGTCGTAATATTTTTTATTCGGTGAATCCGGACCTTCAGGGTTACCCAGCTGCGATTGCAGATACGCTTCTTTCGCCTGGTAGTAATCCTTAATGCCTTCCCATGTCGACCATTGCATGTCCGTATCGATGTTCATTTTAATCGCACCATACTCAATCGCCTCACGGATTTCTTCGCGGCTTGAGCCCGATCCGCCGTGGAATACGAAGTTAACCGGCAGCGGGCCTGTTCCGTATTTTTCCTGGATATAATCCTGTGAGTTTTTCAGAATGATCGGCGACAGCTTCACGTTGCCTGGCTTATATACACCGTGCACGTTACCGAACGCAGCGGCAATCGTGAAGCGGTCAGAGATTTTCTTCAGTTCTTCGTAGGCATATGCTACTTCTGAAGGCTGTGTATACAGTTTAGAATCATCAACGTCAGAATTGTCAACGCCGTCTTCTTCGCCACCGGTTACCCCTAATTCGATCTCCAGTGTCATGCCCATTTTCGCCATCCGCTCGAAGTACTGGCAGCAGATTTCGATGTTTTCGTGCAATGGCTCTTCCGACAGATCGATCATGTGCGACGAGTACAACGGCTTACCGTGCAGGTCGAAGTATTTTTCACTGGCAGTCAGCAGACCGTCGAGCCACGGAAGCAGTTTCTTGGCGCAGTGATCCGTATGCAGAATGACCGGAACACCGTAGTATTCAGCGATATTGTGTACATGCAGTGCACCCGAAATGCTACCGGCGATAGCGGCTTTCTGACCTTCGTTTGACAGGCTTTTTCCGGCGTAGAAAATCGCGCCACCATTGGAGAACTGAATGATTACCGGTGAATTTACCGCTTTAGCCGTCTCAAGAACAGCATTTACCGAGTTCGTACCGACGACGTTTACGGCTGGTAACGCATAGTTGTTTTCGTTAGCGTGACGGAAAATCTCAGAAACGCCATCACCCGTAATAACGCCAGGTTGGAAGCGCGGAGTTACTTCGCTCATAGTAGGTTATTATTGTAGAATAAAAAGAAAAACTTTACTAATGTATAGAACGGTGGCTGATGAAGGGTAAATCACTGCAAAGTACTATTTTTTTGGATTACCCCGCTAATTGTACTTTGTTTACTGTCATACAAAGATTGACTTTTACCTTTGTAGCTACCGGATGTTACGGATACTGGATGGTTCTGGATACTGGATGGTTCCGGGCAATTGAAGTAGTAACAGGTGATTGGAGCAAATTGCTGCTACTCAATCACTCAACCGCTCAATCACTCAATAGAACTATGTATTACCTGATTTATAAGCCGTATCTGATGATGTCGCAGTTTAGCCGGGAAGGGGACAAGCCGACCCTGGCCGACCTGCCGTTTGTGTTCGGCAAAGATGTATATCCGGTCGGGCGGCTGGATGCCGACAGCGAAGGGCTGCTACTGCTGACGAGTGATAAACGCCTGAATCACCGCTTACTGGACCCTGCGTTCAGGCATCAGCGCACCTATTATGCGCAGGTCGAAGGCGAGGTAACCGACGAAGCCCTGCGGCAACTGTCGGCGGGCGTAACTATTTCGGTCGACGGCAAGGCATACCACACGTTGCCGGCTCATGCCGTGCGCATCCCCGAACCGGCCATACCGGAGCGCAATCCGCCGATCCGGTACCGGGCCAGTATTCCTACCAGCTGGATTGCCCTAACCCTCCACGAAGGCAAAAACCGGCAGGTCCGCCGGATGACGGCTGCTGTCGGGTTTCCGACCCTGCGGCTTGTGCGCTGGAGCATTGAGGAGGTTACGGCTGCGGGCATGCGCCCCGGCGACGTGCAGGAGGTAGGCCGCAGGGAGCTGTTAGCGGCCCTGCATATTCGATAATGACAACTAACAACCTGTTTAATGACTGTTGAAAAACCTGTATTAATCTGTTTATACGGACCGGAAAGCGTCGGAAAAACCACATTAGCCCGCCAGCTGGCCGAACATTACCAGACGGTTTTTGTGCCGGAAGTCGCCCGTGATCTGATTACTTCCAACGACCTGACACCAGCCGATTACATCCGTATAGGCAAAGCACAAACCGATGCTGTAAAAAATGCGATAGCGTTGGCCAATAAATTAGTAATTTGTGATACGGATCTGATTACAACCGAACTGTATGCGCAGATTTATCTGAACGAAGTACCGCCGGTATTGTATGAGCTGGAGCAGGAAATAGGCTATGACCGGCATTTTCTGCTCGACATCGATGTCCCCTGGATTGCCGACGGCCTGCGTGATCTCGGACACCGGCGTGAAGAAATTTACGCGATGTTTCAGGAGGCATTAATCCGGCGGGGGCTTGATTACGTACATGTTGCAGGAAGCTGGGAGGCACGCTGGCAGATTGTAACGACAGAAATTGATCGGTTGTTGAAAAGGGACAGGTAAGATCAGACCTGACCTCCCGGATCATAGAACCCTTTTTATATTAATCTTGTCTGTCAGCAAAAGCAAGTAAGGATGAAGGATGTGTGGCACAGCTATTCGCAGTTGCGGGTATTGCTGGACGGGATGCTCATCATGATGGTGCTATACGGTTTGTTGTCGTACTGGCAGCAGCGTAAAGCCATTTACTGGCAATATGCGCTCTATATTGTCTGTATGATGGTTACATTCCGGTTGCTGGATCAGGACTATGGCAAGGTAAACTACCTGCCCGGCATGAACTATACGGTAGTGTTCATGGAGACATTCGCCTTTAGTTTTTACATGCAGTTTGCGATCCTGCTGATGAATATCCGCGAAAATGATCTGTTCAGTTTCCGGCTTCTGCGGGGAATGACCGGCCTCCTGGTTGTGCATCTGCTGCTTGATACGGTTCTTGTGCTGACCCATGTATCTGATACCATCCGGAGTGAGATCTATACGCTCGACCGCTATCTGCTGGGTATCGGCGCCCTGATTATTGTACCGCGTATTATCCGGTTACGGCATCAGGTCATGGTCTATTTTATTGTCGGATCCTTCTTTTTCATCTTTGCCTGCATTTTTGCGTTATCGACCAATTTCTTCCCGTCTGTTTTTATCCGGCGGCCGGATCTGCCCTTCGGTTATCCGGTCACGTACATTGAGCTGGGCGTAGTGGCCGAAGTGCTTTGTTTCACGCTGGGTATTTCGCGGCTCAATCACCTGACCGAACTGGAAAAAATCAGTGTGCAGGCGCAATTGATCGATCAGTTGCAGGAAAATGAGAAGAAACAGCAGAAAATCAGCCGGTTGCGCGACGAAATTGCCCGCGATCTGCACGATGAGGTGGGCTCTGACCTGAGTGCCATTACCTTACTGAGCCGGTCGGCCCGAAAACAGGTTTACGAACAGCCCGAACAGGTAATGGATACCCTGAACACAATCGGTCAGACGTCGAAAAAGGTTCTGGGAGCTATCCGGGATATTGTCTGGAGCCTGAACTCGTCGCAGCGTACCTACGAGAACCTGACGTTCCGGATGCGGGAAATGGCGTATAGTCTTTTTGAAAATACGACAACCTCGCTTCATTTTGACTTTCTGGCGATTACACCGGACGACATTATTCCGGTTGATCAGCGACGGGATATTTTTCTGTTTTATAAAGAGTCGCTACACAACATTCTGCGGCATGCACAAGCGGCTAATGTGTGTGTCAGCCTGTCGCTGACAGAAGACAGACTGAGGCTTGACATAAAAGATGACGGAGTTGGCTTCAGTCCGGCGGCTACTCGTGGCGGGAACGGGCTTCAGTTTTTGCGGCAGCGGGCCGACTCACTGGGCGGGGTTCTGGAAATTACTTCGGTAACCGGACAGGGCACGTCGATTGTGCTGGCCTGTCCGGTTGGTATCCCTGCCTGATTACATCGCTTTGTCGATGTTTTTGATGGCATCATAATGTTTCTGCAGCGTAGGCAGTGTTTTAGCCGCAAATGCCTTGATTTCCATATCTTTGGCATCATCAGCAGCTTCCTTGAAATGGTCGATGTCTTCTTTATGATCATCCACCATCATTTTCACGTACTTCTTGTCGAATTCAGCGCCTGACAGTTTGCTCAGTTCATCAACGTGTTTCTGGTGATCTTCGCCCATAGTCGATGGCAGGGTAATGTTTTTGCTGGTTGCCAGTGTTTTAAGCTCTTCATTTGCTTTTGAGTGGTCTTCAACCATCATGGCTCCGAAGTCTTTTACGGCCTGGCTCTGAGCCTTTTCCTGTGCCAGACGGCCCAGTTCAACTTCCATCATCCCGCCGCTGGCCGCTTTTACCGCAAACTCTGAATCATCATCATCCTGCGTCGGCTCTTTAGCCTCGTTCATGTCCTCGGCTTGTTCAACACTATCTTCATTTTTCTTCGATTCTGAACTACAGGCCTGGAATGTGAAAACACCAAGCGAAAAAATGAATAAGAGGGTCACTCGTTTCATGGTCATATCTGTTTTGTTGAGTCTGGAAACAGAACAGTCTGTAGAATCGATAGTTTTTGAGAAGAAGAATAAATGAGCGAACGGGCCGGACGAGAAAACAAAAATAGCTGCCGTAGAAGACCCCGGCAGCTATTATAAAACACCTAAAAATCTATAACCTGAATGATGATTCGTGAGAAAAAGAAAATAGCCACCTGGAAACGCCAGATGGCTATTCAAATCAGACAGTAAGTAAAGTTGACTTGTAATCGGTGTTTACCACTGTGCTAACCATATTGCTAACCACCTATGTACGAAGTTTATACGGCACTATATCCTTCGTTTAGAATGCATGGTACAAGATTACGGGGTCAGGGTTAGAGTACCGTTACAAAAAAATTAGAAATAAATTAGATTTGGTCCGGCCTCTGAAAAAAGCGGCTTTTCCGGCTGCTTTAAGGCTTCACCTGAACCTGTAGGGGCGCCTGAATCTGCTGGCTGAAGGCATGAAGGTAATTCATCCAGGCCTGGCCGGAGGTAATTTGCCCGGCTTTATCCCATGCGCCACCGGAATAATACGTGATGGTTTCGCCCGACGGAACGGCGATTTGCGCGAGGCCATGCTGGTATTGCCTGCGCATCGGCACGCTTCCTTTGGTAAACACGCAGCCAACCCCGATGGTGCCGTCTTTGCCATGTTGCGGCTCCCAATACGCCAGAATACCGTTTTGCTCATTAAGCAGCAATTGACCGGGTTCGGGGCGCAGCGTAATGCCGGCTACTAATGGGAGCGGTTTCCCGTAGGTGTGTTGCATTGCCACCACAATTTTGCTCAGCTGCGAACCGGCATCCAGCGAAATCGTTTTGGTGGTATTTACCGTGATGCCTTTGAACGTGTAGGGGGCGTAGGTAACGCGGAACGTCGACCGCAGCGGACCGTTGTCCAATACCTCCCAGGTCTGGTAATTATGGACAAACTGGATAGAGTCGTTCAGGAAAACACCGATGTCGCCAGCGCCGAGGGTAAGACCAACATGGTAGTAATCAAGGCCTTCGCCATGATCTTTGTGGTAGTCGTTCTGTTTGTACCACTTGTTCAGAATCAGCTGGTTGGTTCGTTTGGCCCAAATGTCGCTGCCATAGGCGTTGTCGGAGCGGCCGTTCAGGGCCTTGCCGTAAATCCGGAAGGCTACCTTGTCGTTTTCCCACGCAAAATCGTCGTAGCGCTCAGGCACATAACGGCAATAGGTTTTATCGGTCACCGGTGCGGGTTTCCCCTTGCGGAAAGTCAGTGTGATGGTCTGTTTAGGCGCTACCGAAAGCTGAACCAACAGATTTTGAACGGTCTTTGTCCCTCTGCGTTCAAACTGGCAGGGGACGGGCTTACCACCCAGCAGCACCTGTAGCTGGCTCGTATCGGCCTGTGGGTAGGCGCTGAGTACGGTCGGCCACGGAATATCGACGACGGCATCGGTGAAGGCCGTTTCGCTGTTATTGGTTATCGCTACCGGCTTTTGTGCATAGGCATTCAGCGCGCAGGCACCGGCCAGTAGCAGAGAAAAGAAACGTTTCATAGGCGTAAAAAACGTGCTCCCGTTGCGGAGAGCACGTGTGGAGGATGAGAGGGTTAATTAAGTTAATTTGGTTTTGAGAACCGGGCACCAAACAGGAAGATCACCGCATAGCAGATAATCGGCAGGTAGTAGGCCATGGCTACGTCGGTTTCGGCCACGCGGCCCATCAACGGCGGGAACAAGGCCCCCCCTACAACACCCATTACGATAAAGGACGAAGCTTGTTGCGTGTGTTTGCCCAGATCTTTCAGCCCCAGACTGAAAATAGTCGGGAACATGATGCTGAAGAAGAAGTTGAGCATCAGCAGAGCCGCAAATGAGGGCCAGCCCCAGCTTTGGGCAATGATCAGGCACATGATGATGTTGGCCAAAGCAAATGCGGCAAGCAGGCGATTCGGTGCGATAAACCGCATCAGGTACGTACCTACGAACCGGCCGATCATCATCATGACCATACTGGCTGAGAAATAATAGGCAGCGGATGTTTCGGGCAGGCCCATTTTTTCGACCCCATAGTTGATAAAAAAGGCCCATGTACCACCCTGAGCGGCAACGTTGAAGAGCTGCGCGATGGCGGCCCAGATAAAGTGCCGGTGCTGAAAAAGGCCTTTAGACCCTTTCAGGTCGCCGGGTGTTGTCGGAACCGCATAGGCATCGGCTTCTTCTGTTTCGACCGCATGGGCATCCTGTACGGGAGGTACTTTAACGAACACAAACGATACCGCGATGGCCAGGATTACGGAGCCAATCACCACATACAGCAGTTTTACCGAACCCAGATCGTCGGAGCCGGTTGTATTGCCGCCCAGAATGAAATAGCCGCCGATCGCTGGCCCGATTACAGCACCCAGCCCGTTAAAGGCCTGGGCAAAGTTGATGCGCTGATCGCTGGTACGTACGTCGCCGAGACCGGCCACAAACGGGTGGGCAACGGTTTCGAGCGTTGCCAGGCCACAGGCCAGAATAAAGAGGGCAATCCGGAAAAAACCGAACGATTCGGCATTGGCCGCCGGAATAAACAGGAAGGCCCCGGCCGCATAGAGCGTCAGCCCCAGCAAGACCCCGTTTTTGTAGCCAAAGCGTTTCATAAACAGACCCGCCGGAATACCCATAACGGCATAGGCACCGAAAATCGAGAACTGTACCAGACCGGACTCGGCTTTGCTGACGTGGAGTACGTTCTGAAAATGCCGGTTCAGCACATCGCCCATCGTAATGGCAATCCCCCAGAGCATAAACAGGGACGTGACAAACACGAGGGTAGTAATGTATTTTTTTTCAGTAAAAGCGGCCGGTTTGCCGACCGCAGCAGGCGTTGCTTGCATGAACGAATTGGGTTAAGCGTTACATTTTGTTACAAGGTCATTGTAGTATAGGCAAAAAACGGGATAATATACCCTAATCCGGCTACGGGAAGTAGAAAAACTCCGGTGCATACTGTAAGAAATTGTAAAATTTAAGGAAGTTGTAGGAGTATCCGGCGCCGGAAGTACGCTTTATCCAGTGATATGTAGCCTCATGGAAATGGCATGAATAAGCCCGTTTTATCCCTTACGATACTGGGTGTAGGATTAGGGTGCCTGTTAAGTTTCACCCCGAATCTCCGGACAACAGTCAGTGATGAGTTATCGCCGGTCCGGACACCGGCCGATGAGTTACAAACGTTCCGGCTCGAACCCGGGCTGAACGCGCAGCTGGTTGCGTCGGAGCCAATGGTGCAGGATCCGGTGGTGATCAGCTTCGATGCCGACGGCCGGCTGTGGGTTGTCGGGATGCGGGGATTCATGGCAACCATCGACGGAAAAGGCGAGAACCAGCCAACCGGCCGTGTGTCGGTGCTCGAAGACCTGAACGGCGACGGGCAGATGGATAAGAGTACCGTCTTTGCGGATAGTCTGGTTATGCCCCGCGCCCTTGCCCTGGTGCCTGGCGGCGCGCTGATCGGCGATTATCAGTCGCTCTGGTATGTGCAGGATCTGGACGGCGACCTGAAAGCAGACCGCAAAACGCTGGTCGATCCGAAATACTCGGCGGGCGGGTTACCCGAGCACGCGCCGAATGGCATGTGGCGGAATATTGATAACTGGTACTACAATGCCAAGTCGCGGATCCGTTACCGGCTGACGGCCAATGGCGAATGGCAGCGCGATACTACCGAGTTTCGGGGCCAATGGGGGATCAGTCATGATAACAGCGGACACCTGTATTACAATTACAACTGGTCGCAGCTGCACGCCGATCTGGTACCGCCCAATTATCTGAACCGGAACAAGCACCATACGCCGACAACCGGAATTGATTACGGGGTGACTCCCGAACGCCGCGTGTATCCGGTTCGTGCCACACCGGCCGTCAATCGCGGGTATATCCCCGGAACACTGGATAAGGAAGGCCGTTTGCAGGAGTTTACCGCCGCCTGTTCGCCGTTTATCTACCGTGGCACGGCCTTGCCCCAAACGTTTCAGGGAAATGCGTTCGTCTGTGAACCGGCAGGCAATCTCATCAAGCGAAACAGGATTGAGGTGTCCGGCTTACTGCCGGCGGGACACGATCCGCATCCGGGACAGGAATTTCTGGCGTCAACCGACGAGCGTTTCCGGCCGGTATATCTGGCGACCGGTCCCGACGGAGCCTTGTACATTGCCGATATGTACCGCGGTCTGATTCAGCACGGTGCATACATAACTCCTTATCTGAAAGAACAAACCCTTGCCCGTAAGCTGGATGCCCCGGTACACGGTGGCCGCATCTGGCGCATCGTTCCGGCAGACTGGCACGCCCGGTTACCACAAACGCTGTCGAAGGCAGCAACCGGTGAGCTCGTCCGTGAACTGGCCAGTGCCGACGGCTGGCATCGCGACATGGCCCAGCGGCTGCTGGTCGAGCGGGCGGATAAAAGCAGTCTGACTCCGCTGGTACAACTGGCCCGGAAAGGACCCAATGAGTTAGGCCGGTTGCATGCGCTCTGGACGCTCGATGGTCTGGGCATGAGCCAGGCCGCGGTATTGATCCCGCTGTTGACGGATAAAAGTACGCTGATTCAGACCACGGCCTTACGGTTGCTGGAGCCTCTGGCGACAGCAAATGCCGCCGTTCGGGCACAGGTAGCGGTTCAGCTGACCAACCGGATAAAAACGGCACCTGTTGAGGTGGCACTTCAGGTGGCGCTGTCTGCACGGGCGCTGGATATGAACGTGGCACATGCATTGCTTGCGCAGGTAGCCGCCCGATACAACGATCAGGCCTTGATCAGGGATGCTGTCATGAGCAGCCTGCAGGATCAGGAGCTGGTATTTCTGCGGAAACTGCGTGAATCTCCCCACTGGCAGACCCGTGAAACCGGTAAGGAAATCCTGCTGGAAATGCTGACTTCGGCAATTATCCGCAAAGCTGATGCGACGGAAATGACGGCGATGCTCAGCCTGCTGGATGTCCATAAACCCGCAGCCAGCTGGCAGCAACTGGCTATCTGGAACGGGATGAGTGCCTACGCAAACGATAAACAACGCAAACCCACAAAACTGGTAGCTGCGCCTGCGTTATTGGTACAAAAACAAAAAGCGCTGACACCCGAACAGCAAGCGGCCCTGAACAGCCTGTTCGAATGGCCGGGGCACTCAGTACAGGAAAGCCGGTCGGCGAAGCGTTTCGTGTTATCGGGTGAAGAGCAGAAGCTGTTTGTGCTTGGCCGCCAGCATTACCTGACCACCTGTGCAGGCTGTCACGGTAGCGACGGCAATGGTCTGAAGCGGTTTGCACCGCCGCTCAACGGCTCCGATTGGGTCACGGGAGACGAAAAGCGGCTGGCCCTGATTGTGCTGCACGGCCTTGAAGGCCCGATTGAGGTGGCGGGCAAAACATATGACTCGCCGGAGATTCTGCCGGTTATGCCGTCGCTGGCTACGATGGACGATGCTGCCATTTCTGCCGTCCTGATGTATATCCGGAATGCCTGGAGCAACGACGGCGGGCCAATTAACCGGCGGACGGTGAGCATGACCCGCGTCTTGTCGCAGGGCCGCGTTATGCCGTGGACGGCCAAAGAATTAAACCAGCAATAACCGTACGGGCGACCCCACGTGGTCGCCCAAATCAATAATAGACCCACGTGGTCGCCCAAATCAATAATAGACCCACGTGGTCGCCCAAAAACGAAAACCAGATAACCCGATGAATCGACGAACGTTTCTACAGCGATCAGCACTCGGAGCCGCCGCGTTCTCGGTGCCCGCATGGCCGATGGCAGGTTTTGCCAACGAAGTACCGATGGGAGTGGTTGTCCATTCCTACGGCTTTCGCTGGAACTCCAGGGTGAGCAGCCGGAACTATCCGGGGTTTACCAATGCCATTGACCTGCTGGAGCATTGCCACGACATTGGTGCCGGCGGCATTCAGGTGGTGGTCAAGGACTGGAGCACCGATTTTGCCAGTAAAGTGCGCGACCGGCGCGAAAAGCTGGGCATGTACCTCGAAGGCTCTATCGGGATGCCGAAAAAAGCGGAGGATGTACCGGCGTTTGAGCAGGATGTACAGCGCGCCCGGGAGGCCGGGGTACAGGTGCTGCGGACGGTTAGTCTGGGGGGGCGGCGGTATGAAACCTTTAAGACGCTGGGTGAATTCCGGCAGTTTCAGCAGGCGGGGCTGGCGGCCCTGCAACTAGCCGAACCCGTGTTGCGGAAACACAAGGTCAAACTTGCCGTAGAAAACCATAAAGACTGGCGGGCTCCGGAACTGGTGGCCGTCCTGAAACAGGTCAGCAGTGAATACATAGGCACGACCATCGATTTCGGCAACAGCATTGCCTTGCTCGAAGACCCGATGGAGGTCCTGCAGGCGCTGGCGCCGTATGTGATGAGTACCCATATCAAAGACATGGCCGTTGAGGAATATACAGACGGCTTTCTGCTGTCGGAGGTGCCGCTTGGAACCGGTATCCTTGATTTGCCGAAGATGGTGGCGATCTGTAAACAACATAATCCGTCGGTAACCTTCAACCTCGAAATGATCACCCGTGATCCGCTCGAAATCCCCTGCCTGAAAGAAGGATACTGGGCCACATTTGCCGATGTACCAGCCACAGAACTGGCACGTACCCTGCATATGGTCAGAACCCATAAACCCAAACAGGCATTGCCGCGAACAACCCCCTTATCGCCCGAAACCCGGTTGGCAACGGAAGAGGAAAACATCATCTCCTGCCTGACTTACAGTAAAAACAAGCTGGCGATGCGGTAACGGTTGACTGTAAAATGACTAAGTGTTAGCTGCTATTATTTATTACTCATTATCCAGTAAAAAGAATGACCCACGAACCACTGCCCGGACTGAAACAATTTGACCTGACAGGCCGGACTGCCATTATTACCGGCGGCTCGAAAGGACTTGGTCTGGCCATGGCTGCCGGACTGGCATCGGCTGGTTGCCGCATCCTGCTTGTTAACCGGAACGCGGCTGAAGGCCAGACGGCAGCGCACCAGCTGGCCGGGGATTTCGGCGTTGACGCCCGCTCGTTTGCCGCCGACATTACCGATCAGGCGCAAACGGAGGCCATGGCACAGGCGGCCATGGATGCATTTGGCCGCATCGATATTCTCATCAATAGTGCCGGTATCAATATCCGGGGAGCCATCGACGAACTGACCCAGGATGAGTTTAATAAGGTGATGCAGGTGAATGTCAATGGCACCTGGTTATGTAGCCGGGCTGTGACGCCGTTTATGAAGGCACAGCAACGGGGGAGCATCATTAACTTGGCCAGTACGCTGGGGTTAGTGGGCCTGTCGAACCGGACGCCTTATACGGCCAGTAAAGGGGCTGTTGTACAAATGACCCGTGCCCTGGCCCTTGAACTGGCCCCGTTCAACATCAACGTAAACGCCATTTGTCCGGGCCCGTTCCTGACCGAAATGAACCTGCCCATTGCCGATACCGAAGAAGGCCGGCGTTTTGTCGTAGGAGCAACCGCCTTAGGGCGCTGGGGACACATGCGCGAAATTCAGGGCGCCGCCATTTTCCTGGCCAGCGACGCCGGGAGCTACATGGTCGGCTCCATGCTGACCGTCGACGGTGGCTGGACGGCGCGGTAAGGCTGGGTGCTGGATACCAGATGCTGAAGGGTACCGCGTATCTGGTATCCAGTATCCTGAACATCCAGTATCACCATAAGTAAGCTTTTTAACCAAAATAATCATGCGGACCCGTGTACGTTACGGCATGTTGGCACTGGTATTTGTCAACGTAGTCATCAATTACCTTGACCGGACGAACCTGGCCGTAGCGGCCTCGTCCTTAAGTAAAGACCTGCAGCTGGATAAGGTCGAGATGGGGCTTATTTTTTCTGCCTTTGGATGGGCCTATGCGCTGTTACAGGTGCCCGGCGGCTTACTGGCCGACCGGGTAGTGCCGCGTGTACTTTATGCGGCTTGCCTGATTACGTGGTCCCTTGCCACGATCGGGCAGGGTTTTGTGCGCGGGTTTGCCGGTTTGTTTGCGCTTCGGGTGGCAACGGGCACGTTCGAAGCACCGTCTTATCCGATTAACAACCGGGTCGTAACGAGCTGGTTTCCGGAGCATGAACGGGCCTCATCAATCGCGTTGTATGTGTCGGGGCAGTTTATCGGGCTGGCTTTTCTGACGCCTGTACTGGTTACGCTTCAGGTCTATGCCGGCTGGCAGGGCCTGTTTGTGGTGACCGGCCTGGCGGGTATTATCTGGGGCGTTGTCTGGTACTTTTTTTACCGGGATCCGCTTGATCATCCATCGGTCAGTGATGCCGAATTAACGTACATCGAAGACGGCGGCGGTTTATTCCGGGGCCGGAAAAAAGCCGGTACATCGGTCTGGAGCTGGCATAATCTGCGGCAAGTGTTCCGTAACCGTACCTTGTGGGGTGTATATATCGGGCAGTTTGCCGTTAATGCTACCCTGTGGTTCTTCCTGACCTGGTTTCCGACCTACCTGGTCGAATACCGGGGGCTGAGTTTTATCAAATCCGGTTATCTGGCGTCGGTGCCGTTTTTGTCGGCCTGCGCCGGTCTGCTGCTGTCGGGCTTCTTGTCTGACCACTTTACCCGCAAAGGCATATCGGTCAGTATTGCCCGCAAAACCCCGATCATCGCCGGTCTGCTGTTGTCTGTCAGTATTGTCGGAGCTAATTATACCGACGATACCGCGATGATCATTTTCTATATGGCACTGGCATTTTTCGGCTCCGGTATGGCGCTGATTTCGTGGGTGTTTGTATCGATACTGTCCCCGAAACACCTCATCGGGCTAACCGGCGGTGTGTTTAATTTTATGGGCAATCTTGCGTCAATCGTTGTGCCGATTGTAATTGGCTTTCTGGCCAAAGACGGTGACTTTAAACCCGCTCTGGTGTTTATCGGGGCACTCGGTTTAGCGGGGGCCTGCTCGTATATCTTCCTGGTCGGTAAAATTGAGCGGGTGAACGTGCAGGAAGAACCGGTTGCGGTAGCTTAATCGACTCCGCGTCTGGCTGGTGCATAGATGCGGGCAGCCGCTACGTTGATAATCGCATTAACCAGAAAAGCCAGGAAAAAAGAGAGGCCAACCGGAAATTCACGCAGCAGAAATGCCTGTAAAAACAAAAATGTAGTAAAGCCTAAAAGGCCGATCACGATGCCGCGCATGGTGGCTACGGTGGCGTCACTGCCTTGTAACAGGTGGGAGAAAATGGCCAGAATAGACGTTAGAATAGGGAAGGGAGTAAGTACGCCGCTCCACGTTGGTCCCAGCAATTCGGCCAGACCGGTGATACCCAGTGTAAACAGCGTGGCTACCGCCATCCGGATCAGAATGTCGTATTTCAGTCGCTTCCCGGCTTTGGGAGCGGCTGCCGGAACCGGGAAAAAGTAAAGAGCAACGAGAATGCTTACCATGGTAACCGCATAACTAGCTACCAGCGGCAGCGCCAGGTAGTTGAGCGATAGAGCAGTGGCTGTATAAATGCCATACGACAGGGTAAGTGTCAGCGCCCACAGGTAGCGTTTAGAAAACCAGGCATAGCTAAAGCAAAAGGCCAGCAGGGCGACAATGCCGGTCATGATGCCCTGTACGGCGTTAATGCCGAATTGAGTGCCCTGTTCCAGAATAAAAAAGAGCAGAATGGCTCCCGCTACCCAGGGCATACTGCCAATCAGTCCGCCGATCTGATGCCCCCAGCGCCGGATCGCTAACGTAATCAGGGCGACAACCGAAGGCATAAGGGTAAGTTTGAGCAGGAGAACAGGGATAGACATGACCGGAGTAAGCACACAGTAAAAGCCCTTCAGCACATGCCGCAAGGCTCATAAAGCTGCAAATAAAGCAAATTTCCTGCGTATCAGACGAATGGAGCTAAAACCGGAATAAACAGCAAGTGAATTAACGTAGATTTGACGAGTCTATAAAACAAAAAAAGTCAGACTCAATATGGTCTGGCTTTTTCCAAGATTACTTGCTTATTCCCTGCTAGCAATGATGGTTAATAAGTTGAGAAGCTAAGGGTATTTTGCTTAACCTTATGTTCGATCAACATAAAGGATCAGCATTGCTTTCAATTTGCTTAACTACTTGCTAAGGGATTGTAAGTTTATGAAATACATATGAGAATATAAATATATAATTATATTACTTTCATGTATGGGATTTTTGTCACTCTCATTAGTAAAAGAAATAGCACAAGTTGATTGTGTAAGCTGCTGAAAAACAAATGCATGTTGCCTTTTTTTGTGAATAAATGCAATTTACAGATGAGTTGTTAATTAAAATTGCCTCCACAGTAAATTGTATAGTCGAAATACATTTTTCGGGATATATTTATGTGATAATCAGCGTAAAAAACGCAGAGAGTACATTAAATCAGTGGAGCGTGATGGAGGATTGTACATCAAAATCCTGAATAAAATAATGATCGTGCGAAATAACCAGTAAGGTTCCTGTAAAGGCTTTGACGGCATGTGTGAGCACTTCCTGGCTCTGATAATCCAGGTTGTTGGTTGGTTCATCAAGAATTAACAGATCAGGTGCCTGATGGCTTACGATAAGGCAGCATAAAGCGAGTTTCATTTTTTCTCCGCCACTCAGGTCGCCACACTGCCGAGTAATCACGGGTAAACTGATGATAATCCAGCAGCATTTTTAGGGCGTGTTCCGGCAAAAGGCGTGTAGTAAACTGCTGCACCTGCTCAACGACCATCAACCCGTTTCGGATCAATGAATATTCCTGATCCAGATACGCATAATGCATACCGGCCAGAAAAAGCTTACCCGATGCAGGCGATAACTGCCCGGTGATCAGCTTGAGCAATGTGGTCTTGCCGGAGCCGGTCGTGACTAATCACCAGCAAAGTGCCTTTGAACTGCTGAATCATGGCGTACAAAAGATGCCGGCTTTCCGTATCGAGGTGATTGGATGGCTCGTCCATGAGCAACACAGAAGGCGCGTGAATCAACACACCCGCCAGCAATACCCTGGTTTTCTCGCCACCCGATAGGGAACGGACCGGCTGATCCGGCGAAAGATGGGCTAAATGCCAGTGAGTCAGGGCGGCCTCCAGACGTTCGTCAATATCCCAGTCATCGTTGAGCGTGGCAAAGTGGTGTTCGGCCATGTCGCCCGTCAGAATGGCTTGTAGCGCCATTCGTTTTTGGTCGGCCCCAAGCAGGCCGGCCACCGTCAGCTCATCGAACTGACCGGTATGTTGGGGAATGTACCAGGGCGTATCTGCCAGCGAGATGGTGCCGGCTACCGGCTGTAGACGACCGGCAATCAGTTTCAGTAAGGTTGATTTGCCTGCGCCGTTGTTGCCGACGAGGGCTGCCTTATGCCCGGAACTGACAGCAACAGTCAGGTTATCAAACAGTAATTCCCGGTCGGGATGGGTATAGGTAAGTGCGTTGACGATAATGGACATGATCGTAACGGAGAATAAAGTGGAACACTGGAAAACAGGAATATGGCGCTGGCCGGTAAGGCAGCGAGAAGGGGAGGGCAGACTCCGGAAGAATAAGAATTACATGCGTTTAACGTAATTGCCGCCCGACACTGGGGTGTGTCAGTGGCTGTTGGCCACTGATTGTCAAAGCGTTTTGAAGTTAGTGAACGCCGGATTAAATCCCGGTTTACGTCAATCTCACATGCGAAGATGTTTTACTAGCCTGACCGTCGGTATCCGAAGCTGTTGATGAACAGGTAATACAGAGGCAGCTTATCAGGAAGAGTTGAAAATGGCCGTAAAAGTTCCCGTATCACCGGTTTTGGTTAACTTTCCGCTTTCAATCCAACTCCAATACTGCTTTATGAAGAACACCACTGTCAAACTGATCCGCCATGTAAAAGCTATGTTCCTTACCAATGCTGTTTTCTGTAGTCTGCTATTGGCACCGCACGCAAACGCGCAGGAGGCCGTAAAAGTGACCACCGGCGGATTCAAAAGTACCCGCCGGTTTGATGAAACTACTCCGATATTTGAAGAAGGAACGGGCAAACGTCTGTCAAAGGAAGAGTTCCGGACACTGGCCCGGACCAACTTCAACGGGTACCGCCTGATTCCTGATTTTAATGAGTACGGAGAAATCGGTTTCTACACCATCCGCCCGATGACGGAAGAAGAGCAGCAAAACCGTCGTTTCAATGACCGTGATCCGGCCCGGCGGCCCAACGAAGGCACCCGCATGCCCGAACTGGTGTTTAACGCAATCGACAAAAAAGAATACAGGCTGACGGAACAGCAGGGAAAGGTTGTATTGCTGAGTTTCTGGCTTTCCACGCAAAAACCGTTTTGGTCACCGGTAAATAACCAGAAGTTTACAGAAGCCGTTGGTCCGTTTCTGGCGAATACGGACTTTCTTTCGCTGGGTATCCTGCTGGATGGAAAAGACGAGATTAGCAAAGCCATGGAAACCGAAACGTTTTCATTTATTCCGGTGCCGGACGGGACCGGATTTCATCAGAAAATGCACCTGACCACCTTTCCGGCTTTTGCCGTTATTGATAAGAACGGAACAATTGTCGCCTGGCATTACGGCAGTAAATTTGACGAGCTGAAGAAGATACTTCAACGGGTCGTTAAGTGACAAACCGATTGGGGATACTGCTTTTTTGCCGCTAAAGCGGTATCTTCGGGGTTGTCAAAGGCCACTGTTGTAGAAAGTTGATTCCCACGCACGTATGCACGAAACATTACTGCTCTGTTTATCGCTCCTGTTATTAGTGATGGTGCTGGTTATGCTGGCCCAGCGCCTGCGGGTGTCTTACCCCATTTTTTTAGTGCTGGGCGGATTGCTGATCAGCTTTATCCCGGGGGTTCCGGTCATCAAAGTTGACCATGAGTTAATCTTTCTGATTTTTTTGCCGCCATTACTCTATGAAGCGGCCTGGTTTACGTCCTGGAAAGCCTTCTGGAAGTGGCGTCGGGTTATTTCGACGAATGCCTTTATTCTGGTCTTGCTCACGTCCTGTGTGGTTGCCTTCGCGGCACAGGCCTTTTTGCCGGGCTTTACGCTGGCGCTGGGCTTTCTGCTGGGCGGGATTGTCTCACCGCCCGATGCGGTGGCCGCAACATCGGTGACTAAAGGACTGAAAGTACCGAAGCGGGTTGTGACAATACTGGAAGGCGAGAGTCTGGTCAACGACGCGTCCAGCCTGATTATCTTCCGGTTTGCGCTGGCGGCGGTGCTGTCCGGAACGTTTATCTGGGAAAAGGCGGCTGCCGACTTTGTGCTGGTGACGGGCGTCGGAATTATTATCGGGGTAGCTATCGCCCATGTGTTTTATGTGATACACCGCTGGCTGCCGACTACGCCCAGCATTGATACCGCCCTGACAGTGATTGCGCCTTACCTGATGTATCTGGTGGCGGAAGAATTTCATTTTTCAGGGGTGATGGCGGTGGTCAGCGGCGGGTTATTCCTGTCGTACCGCAACCATGAGATTTTTTCGTATCAGACCCGGATGCAGTCCTACAGCCTGTGGGCTACCCTGGGGTTTGTCCTCAATGGGACCGTATTTATCCTGATTGGCCTTGAACTGCCGGTTATCGTGGATGAACTGGGCGAATATTCGAAATGGGAGGCAATCGGCTATGGGGTGCTGATTACGGGCATTCTGATTGTGACCCGCATGGCGGTGGCGATGGGCACGTCGCTGTTTACGCGGTTCATGAGCCGTTTTATCTGGGTGAACGATGCGAATCCCGGCTGGAAATACCCGCTGGTAATTGGCTGGGCCGGTATGCGGGGTGTGGTGTCGCTGGCTTCGGCGCTCTCTATTCCGCCCTTGCTCGACAATGGGCAGCCGTTTCCGCAACGAAACCTGATTCTGTTTATCACGTTTGTGGTTATTCTGCTGACGTTGGTTGTGCAGGGGCTGACCTTGCCGGCGATCATCAACTTTGTGAATCTAAAAGAACAGGATATGGCACCGGAAGAAGAGCAGGAGGCCGAAATCCGGGTGCGGCTGGTAAAGGTGGCCATTGAGGCGCTGGAATCACAGTATGCCGACGACATGGCAAGCAACGAATGGGTAAAAAACCTGCGCCGCCGTATGGTCGCCGATCACAGCCACGCCGAAGGCTATCTGGCCGCTGTAACCTGTATTCCTGAGCAGAAGGAGGCTGTAAGCCGGTACCGCGAAATTCACGCGGATCTGCTGAAAATCCAGCGCCGTGAGCTCTACAAAATGCGTAAACGCACTGAGCTCGACGATGAAGTAATCCGCAAA
Organism: Arsenicibacter rosenii; assembly: GCF_001870735.1. Taxonomy (GTDB): domain Bacteria; phylum Bacteroidota; class Bacteroidia; order Cytophagales; family Spirosomataceae; genus Arsenicibacter; species Arsenicibacter rosenii. The sequence continues at coordinate 309,589 of NZ_MORL01000007.1, forward strand.
CAGGAAGCCCAGATGGACCTCGACGAGGCCAGTCTGTCGATGCTGCATTGAGGTGATCAGTGGTGGCACGACAGACAGTCGTGCCACCACTATACTACTTACGCATTCAGCGCGGCGAAGGCCTGGGCAGGCGCCGACCGCGACAGGGCATATACGGCAGCCGTGTCGCCGATGTGCACCTCATAGGTGTCGCTGGCGAGGGCGTTGAGCAGTTCCTGTGCCACCACAGCCGGCGAAATACCTTTCTCGCCGCCAATATCCTGTGAAAACTCCGTGTTTACGAGTGGCGGCATTACTTCAAACACCTTAACAGCCGATGTACGCCCGAGCGCAAACCGGAGCGACTGCGTGTAGGAATGCAGCGCCGCTTTACTGGCCGAATAGGTCGATAGCTGACTAATGGGGACAAAGGCCGCAATGGACGAGACATTGACCACGGCCGCTTCCGGCTGCTGCTTCAGGAGGGGTAACAGTTTCTCGGTCAGCCGGATCGTTGACAGGTAGTTGGTCAACATTTCCTCACCTGCTTTGGTATAGGCATCCGGCTGGCTGTCCAGATTGTAGGCAAACGCTTTCCCGGCGTTGTTGATCAGCACGTCAAGCTGCGGAAATGCCTGCTCAATCCGGGCTACCAAATGAGCTACATCGTCTTCCTTCGTAACATCGCCGACAATGGCCGTCGCGTTTTTGAGCTGCGCTGCCGCTTGTTGCAGGCGGGCTTCATCACGGCCGGTGATAATTACGTTATGGCCTTGTTCATCAAAGGCTTTCGCAAAGGCAAAGCCAATGCCGGCACTGCCGCCGGTAATCAGGATGGTATGCTGTGTCGTGTTCATGGGAATTGTTCTTGTTTTTCAATAAAATACCGATCGGTATATTTTAGTTCAAATTTTTTTAACTTTTCTGATGACGGATCAAAAACTCAACCGTTTTCAGCACTTTATTCAGGCTGTTGGGGGAGTTGGTGGCTTTGGCAATCATGATCCCGCCTTCAATGAGTGCAATAAGGGAAAGAGCCAGTTGTTCGGGGTGTGTATCAGCCGTAAACTCACCGGCTTCGATACCACCTTTAATGAGGTCAATGAGCCGCTTTTTCCAGGCCAGAATGGCTTTGGCCACGCGGTCTTTCAGGAGGTTGTTGGTGTCGTCGGCGTCAACGGCCGTATTCAGTATCGGACACCCGCCTTCCGGAAACTCTATCCCGGTCATGCTGTGATAGGCCCGGGTATATACTAACAGTTTATCCGTAAAGCTACCGGCTTCAGAAATGAGCTGCTGAACAGCCGTATTGATTTTTGCCAGATTATAGTCAAAACAGGCGAGGGCTACCTCTTCCTTGTTTTCGAAATTTCCGTAGATACTTCCTTTCGTCAGTCCGGTAGCATCGGTCAGATCGGATAAGGACGTGCCGGCGTATCCTTTCGTGTTAAAGATACCGGCCGTCTTCTCAATAATCAGCTGACGGGTGCGCTCTGCTTTAGAAATTTCATTTTTCATGCGTTAAAAATACTGATTGGTATTTTTATTTCCTACTTTTACGCCCATTTTTAGCCTGTACAATTCAGACAGGCTGGTAAAACGCAGGTAGAGGATAGATACAATGTTACATAGAGTAGTGATTACGGGAATTGGGGCTATCACACCCGTAGGCAATAACGTACCGGTATTCTGGCAAAATGTGGTTGAAGGGCGCAACGGATTCGGGCCGATTACACATTTTGATGCGTCGCTATACAAAACGCAGTTTGCCGCCGAAGTTAAAGAGTTCAATGCCGTTGAGCGGCTGGGACGCCCGGATAGTAAGCGGACGGATTTGTTTACGCAGTATGCGCTGGTAGCGGCTGAAGAGGCCATCAACGATGCCGGTTTCGACCTCAACAACATGGACCCGTATGAAGTGGGTGTGATCTGGGGAAATGGCCAGGGAGGGATGGAAACGTTTGAAGAGCAGGTAGTTGAACACACAAAAGGGGGCGGACCGCCACGCTACAGCCCGTTTCTGATTCCTAAGTTTATTCCGAACATGGCGTCGGGTATGATTTCGATCCGGCATGGTTTTCAAGGGATTAATTACACCACCGTTTCGGCCTGTGCCTCGTCGAATACGGCGTTGATGGATGCGTTTAATTACATCCGTCTGGGCAAGGCAACGGTGATTGTGGCTGGCGGGTCCGAAGCACCGGTTACACCGGCATCGTTCGGCGGCTTCAGCGTACTCAAAGCCTTGTCGACCCGCAATGATGATCCGGCCTCGGCTTCGCGTCCGTTCGACATACACCGCGATGGTTTTGTGATGGGCGAAGGAGCCGGAGCGCTGATTCTGGAGGAATACGAACACGCGGTGAAGCGGGGAGCCACCATCTATGCCGAAATGACAGGGGCTGCCATGACATCCGACGCATACCATATGACGGCCTCGCATCCGGATGGGGCGGGGGCGGCTAAAGGCATGGAACTGGCCCTGCGCGAAGCCGGACTATCCATTGATCAGCTGGATTACCTCAACGCCCACGCCACGTCGACGCCGGTTGGTGACCTGTCAGAAATGAACGCTCTCGCCCGGCTGACGGGGGGGAGGGAAACCCGCTGCCGGATCAGTGCGACCAAATCGACAACCGGCCATCTGATGGCCGCTGCGGGTGCTATTGAAGCCATCGTCTGTCTGCTGGCGATCCGTGATCAGGTGATTCCACCGACCATGAATACGACTGAGATAGACCCGCAACTGCCCAATAAACAGGCGATTGTGCTGGGCGAAGCCCGTACTGCAAAAGTCAGAACGGCCATGAGCAATGCATTCGGGTTTGGCGGTCATAACGGCGTTGTTGTGTTTCAGGCCATGTAGCCTGAAAAAGCCCGCCCTGCCGGATGGCGGAGCGGGTTTTATAGAACACAAACAACAAATACTAACTTAATTCCGGTACTATTTTATTGAGATTGTAGAAAATGATATCGGGGTTGCCGTTTTCGTCTTCGTTCATCATCATGCCTACCACGGCGTCTTTCTGAATCCGGCCTGCCAGAATCTCTTTCGATAGGGCATTCAGGATGCGGCGTTGCAGCACCCGTTTCAGCGGACGTGCCCCATACTGCTGATCGAACCCTTCTTTACCGATAAAATCGAGTACTTCGTTGTCGGCCTCAATCGCAATGCCTTGTTCGGCCAGGCGCTGCTGAATCTGTTTGAACTGGATACCGACAATTTTTCGGATCTCCTTCCGGGTCAGTGGCTGGAACATCACAATTTCGTCGATCCGGTTCAGGAATTCAGGACGGATGGTTTGTTTCAACAACTCAAACACCTCGTCTTTCGCCTGTTCAACGACCTGATCCTGGTTGTGGGCATCTATCTTGGCGAATTGATCGCGGATGATGTGTGAACCAATGTTCGAGGTCATGATGATAATTGTATTTTTAAAGTTTGCCACCCGGCCCTTGTTGTCTGTCAGACGGCCGTCGTCCAGTACCTGTAACAGGATGTTGAACACGTCGGGGTGGGCTTTTTCAATTTCGTCCAGCAGAATGACGCTGTATGGTTTCCGGCGAACGGCTTCGGTCAGCTGACCGCCTTCGTCGTAACCCACGTAGCCCGGAGGCGCACCAATCAGCCGGCTTACGGCGTGGCGCTCCTGATACTCCGACATATCAATCCGCACGAGGGCGTTGTCGTCGTTGAACAGGAATTCGGCCAGCGCCTTGGCTAATTCAGTTTTACCAACCCCGGTTGTTCCGAGGAAGATAAATGAACCAATCGGGCGTTTCGGATCCTGCATACCGGCACGGCTCCGGCGGACAGCGTCGGCCACTACCTGAATGGCTTCTTCCTGACCGGCAACGCGTTTGCCAAGTTCATCTTCCAGATGCAGCAGTTTCTCACGCTCGCTCTGCATCATCCGGCTCACCGGAATACCGGTCCATTTGGCAACGACCTCGGCAATATCGTCGGCCGTTACCTCTTCTTGAAGCAGGGTTTTGGCATCTGTATCTTTATCCTGCTTCGTCAGGTTGTCCAGCCGGGTCTGTACCTCCGGCAAACGACCGTACCGAATTTCAGCCACTTTGCCGTAATCACCCGAACGCTCAGCCTGCTCGGCTTCCAGACGCAGCTGATCCAGTTGTTCCTTCAGCGAACGTACTTCGTTGACCGACTCTTTTTCTGTTTCCCAGCGGGCTTTAAGGCTATTCCGTTGTTCGTTCAGATCGGCAATCTGCTTATTCAGAACGGTTTCCTTGTCTACGTCATGTTCGCGGCGGATGGCTTCGCGCTCAATTTCGAGCTGCATGATCCGGCGGTTCAGCTCGTCCAGCTCTTCGGGTACCGAGTCAATTTCGAGCCGCATTTTAGCTGCGGCTTCGTCCATGAGGTCAATGGCCTTGTCGGGCAGAAAACGGTCGGAAATATACCGGTTCGATAGTTCGACGGCGGCAATGACAGCATCATCTTTAATCCTGACCCCGTGGTGGAGCTCGTATTTTTCCTTGATGCCCCGCAGAATCGAGATGGCGTCTGCTACATCCGGTTCATCAACCAGTACGGTTTGGAAACGGCGCTCCAGGGCTTTATCTTTCTCAATATATTTCTGGTACTCCTTCAGCGTAGTGGCACCAATTGTGTGCAGTTTGCCACGGGCGAGGGCCGGTTTCAGGAGGTTGGCTGCGTCCATAGCGCCATCACCGCCACCGGCTCCGGCACCAATCAGGGTGTGAATCTCATCAATGAAAAGGACGATTTCGCCTTCTGAATCAGTGACTTCCTTAATAACGGCTTTCAGCCGTTCTTCAAACTCACCTTTATATTTTGCCCCGGCCACGAGCAAGCCCATGTCGAGGGAAACAATGATTTTCGATTTCAGATTCTCCGGCACGTCGCCCTGTACAATCCGCTGAGCCAGGCCTTCCACAATCGCCGTTTTACCGACACCCGGCTCACCGATGAGCATCGGGTTATTTTTGGTCCGGCGGCTCAGGATCTGGAGTACCCGGCGGATTTCTTCGTCCCGGCCAATAACAGGGTCAATTTTACCTGCTTTCGCCAGTTCGTTTAAGTTCTTGCTGTATCGTTCGAGTGAGCGATACTTAGCTTCTGCATTTTGGTCTTTCACAGGGTTATTTTTACCTCTAAGTTCTTTGATCGCTTCTTTGATCGCTTTTTCGCTGAATCCGGCATCTTTCATCAGCGTAGCAACGGAATCTTTTCCGCCTGCCAGCCCGACCAGCAGAACCTCGACACTGACATAATCGTCGCCGAATTCTTTGGTTAAACCGGTTGCGCGCTGCAGGGCGGCGTTCAGGTCGTTGCCCAGATAAATAGTGTTTGATCCGCCGCCGGCACCGACCGACACTTTCGGATAGCCGTTAATGATGGCATCCAGCGCCAGCGTTAACCGGTTCGGTGTAATACCTGTTTTTTTGGCAAGGTAACCAATGGTGTTCGGATCTTCGTCCAGTATCGCTTTCAGTACATGCCCGGGTTCAACGGCCTGCTGCTGGTTCCCCTGCGCAATCTGTGCCGCCTGCTGGATAATTTCCTGGGCTTTTATCGTATAGTTATTAAAGTTCATGGCCTTGGGTATCCTTAATTTTTATGGATTTGTTGTTTGTTACAGCTATACAAACAAATCTCAGGCCAGGGGTGTTTTGCTGACAATTTGACCAGAAATAGCGGTTTCTTGCGATGAAATGTGTCAATTTGACGGTTGCCTATGCGCGGTGCGGTCAGGACGGCGGTAATGTGTATCGTAGAGCCGCAATATCTTGCGGCTCAGATGCCGGTAGGATGCAGAAATAACATTGTCAATAGCTTGTGGCTTATGTCTGTTGAAACGGCACAAAAAAAGCCGCAAGATATTGCGGCACTACAATGGTATCAAAAAAAAGAGCCGCAAGATATTGCGGCTCTACGTTATGCGGCAATGAACAATTCTTCGGCCGGACGGCGTACCTTAGGGGCACTTGCCAGAAAATCGCGTTCAGTGTCGCGGTAACCTAATACCAGAATTGACACGCTGCGAAGGCCTTTGGCCGGCAGGCCCAGAACGTCGTCAAGGGCGGCGTTGTTGAAGCCTTCCATCGGGGTAGCGTCAACACCTTCGGTTGCCGCAGCAACCAGGCCAGTCCCTAAAGCGATGTAAGACTGACGGGCCATCCAGTCGGCATTCTGCTCCGGCGTGCGGTTCAGGATGTTTCCTTTGATCGATGTCGCAAAAGGAGCCAGTTTTTCAGGGTCCTGATGGCGGGTATCAGCGATCAACTGAATATAATCGTCAATCTGTTTTTCTTCCAGCGTAGTCCATGCCGCAAAAACCAGCACGTGCGAGCCTTCAACAATTTGCGGCTGCGGGCACGCTTTTTCGTGGATTAAGCCTTTCAGTTCCGGATTGTCGATCACAATCACATTATAAGGCTGAAGGCCAATGGATGAAGCGGAGAGCCGGATGGCTTCCAGAATGGTGTTGATTTTTTCGTCCGGTACGCGTTCACCGGTCATTTTTTTGGCAGCATACCGCCAGTTTAATGCGTCAATTAATTCCATGAGTTCTTAAAATGTTTTCCAGGTAATATGAATTATGGGGGGGCGTGGGATTAATGTATAATGGTTAATGAATAATGAGCAATGGTTAATGAACAATGGTGAATGGTTAATGAACAATGGTTAATGGTTAATGAACAATGGTGAATAGCTACTATGCTCACAGTATCAAGCCAATGCATTATCCATTTTACATTATCCATTATTCATTTAAATAGCACATCCGTCTTCGGGGGTGCAGGTGGAGGCGTCATCGTTCAGGATAACGGGCTTCGGCTGCGTCTTTTCCCATTCCGACCAGGCGGTCTGCAAAGCGTTCAGAAACGTAGGGGTCTGTTGTGCGCCCGAAACCGCATAGCGGCGGTTCAGGACGAAAAACGGTACCCCACGCGCACCAACCTGTTGTGCTTCATAGACTTCACGTTGAACCTCTTCCATAAAGCGGTCAGAGGTTAATACCGCCTCGACGTCGTCCTTCGCCAGGCCAATTTCGGTCGCCAGCTCAATAAGGGTGTCAAAGTCGTCGATATTACGGCCTTCGGTGAAATAGGCGCGGAACAGGCGTTCTTCAATGGCGTCGCCCAGGCCGTTGGTTTTCGCCAATTGAATGACTCGGTGCGCATTGATGGCATTGGCCACTACGGCGCGGTCAAAATCATAGGTCAGGCCGACTTCGCGGGCCATTTCGGTCACCTGCGCGCCGATGGCTTTGGCCTGATCCACGCTCCAACCTTTGTTTTCGGCCAGGTATTCGTGAATGGTTTTGTCCGGATCTGTCTGCATGTCCGGATTCAGCAGAAAACTTTTCCAGGTAATTTTAACCTGGTCACGCTGCGGAAACTGGCTGAGCGCCTGCTCAAATTTACGTTTACCGATGTAGCAAAAGGGGCACATAACGTCGCTCCAGATTTCTACTTCCATGGCTGCCATATCGCTTGAGTTTATTGATTTATATCGTTGTTACAAAAAATAACACTGTTAACTTACAGGCAAAAAAATTAGACGGCCAGCGCCTTAATGAACCCATAGATCGCATCTTCCAGTACCAGTTCACTGAGTTCATCGGGTGTTGCACTACGGTTAATCATCTGAATCGAAACCAGCCCGTGCAGGATTGACCAGAAGGTATGGAATTTCAGAAACGCGTTCGTATCGGGTTGTTTGCTATGGTCAATAACCTTTTGGATCAGTGACACCAGCATGGCCGAAAACGACTGAATTTCAGGCACCTGCCGGGCACGTTCGCAGGGCGGAAGGCCCATACCGAACATCAGCTGATAGGTTGCCTGGTTGGCAAAGGCGAACTGCCAATAGGCTTTTCCGGCAATTTCCAGTTGCTGACACGACCGGTCTTCGTCGCTGAGCTGTGCCTGGATGTGGTCTCTCAGCTGCCGGAATCCTTCTTTAACGAACTCCAGCATGATGGCTTCCTTGCTCTCGAAATGATTGTAAATGACCGGCACACTATATTCAATGGCGTCGGCAATTTTCCGGATCGAAATAGCCTGCCAGCCCTCGGTCTGGATAATGCTCCAGGCTGCTGTCAGAATACTGTTTCGTACCTCTTCTTTCTGCCGTTGTTTTCGTTCTAATACGCCCATGATTGATGTGTGTTAGTCTTTATAACAGTGTTAACTTTTTTGTAGCATGTTAAGTTCCGGCAGACCCGAAATATTGTTGTATGTTAGAGCGCTTAATGTAAATCCTATACCTGAATGACTAAAATCCACAGTTATGTGTGCGTGCTGGGTCTGTTTCTGATTGCCGGTCAGGCGTGCACAAAAGAGAAAGAAACGACTATAAATCATTGGGATACGGTTAATTATGTAGCTGTCGGTAAGCGAATGGATTCCACAGAGACACCCTATATAATTGATCTCCAGGCAAAAAACAAACAGCTGATTTTCGTCGGATGCGAGCACACACAGGATACAACACACCGGCAGTTTACACTGATTGACCAACTATTTGCCGGTTTAAAGCCGCAGCTTGCCTTTAATGAAGGCGGACAGGTAAGCCGTCGATACCCGTCGCGTAAGGAAGCTATTCTGGACAACGGAGAAACCGGCTGCCTGAAATTCGCCTGCGACCGGGCCGGTATTCCTATGATGAACGGTGACCTGACAGATAGTCTGGAGTTTGTGCTGATGCAGCAAAAATACCCGGTGCATGACCTGTTGCTATATTATGTGATGGAGCGGATGGTAATTCCGTATCTGTACGGAGCTTACGGAAAGATTCCGTTTAATACATTCTATGACCAAAAACTGCCGGAATGGTTTGTCAAAAAGGGTTTACGTATACCAGAAGAGGAACAATCGTTTGCCTTTTATCAGCAGCTTTACCGCCGGAAGTTGGGTCATCCGCTACAGATCGCCCTGACTGATGACGTTGAGAAGTTTGATTACATCAATGATCAATGCTACTATTGTGCTGTGGGCAGGGCGTCGAAAATGGTACGGGACAGTGTGTTGTTAACAAAAATTGATGCTGCTCTGGCGCAGCATGACCGGGTGATGGTCACTTTCGGGCATGGGCACGCACTGGCTGTTGAACCGGCGCTGAGGCAGATTATGCGGAAATATGAATAGGGGACACAAGTAAGAAAACGCCCGAATTTGCCTTGTTCTGCCCGTTTAGGTTGCCGGAAAGCGAAACAATGTGTAGTATTGGCCGTTCTTACAAAAAAGACTTTTTACTCTAACCATCTCACGCGTATGAATCGCTCAGAATTTCTGAAGCTTACGTTTGGCATAACGGTAGGTATGAGCGCCCTGCGTTCATTTGCATCATCAACAAGTCAGGCCGGCGGGCCATTTACATTAGCACCGCTGCCCTTTGACGCGGGTGCCCTCGAACCTCATATCGACAAACTGACGATGGAGATTCACCACGGTAAGCATCATAAAGCCTATGTCGACAATCTGAACAAGGCGGTTGCCGGTACGGATATGGCCAAAATGTCGATTGAAGACCTCGTACGCAGCGTCGACAGCAAAACACCGGCGGCCGTACGCAACAATGCGGGTGGTCACTGGAACCACACATTTTTCTGGAGCATTTTAGGCCCCAACGGTGGTGGTGCGCCGAAAGGAGCGCTGGCTGACGCAATTAACAAGAAATTCGGCTCGTTCGATAAATTCAAGGAAGAATGGGCGAAGGCAGCTACCGGCCGCTTTGGCTCGGGCTGGGTATGGCTGATTAAAAGTGGCAACGACATCGAAATCGTATCAACCCCGAATCAGGACAACCCGCTGATGAAACTGGCCGAGAAGCCGGGTACACCGATCATGGGCCTCGATGTATGGGAACATGCCTATTACCTGAAGTACCAGAACAAACGCCCCGACTATGTAGCGGCGGCCTGGAATGTATTCGACTGGAACAAAATCGGTCAGAATTTCAAATAAACGGATTGCCGAATAAGTCAAAACGGGGCGTCATCCGGCAGGGTGATGCCCCGTTTTGTTAATAAGTTACAGATGAGCGTATTAGTAAGCAGGTTGTCCGGGTGAACCGCAATCGTAAGATAACCAAACTACCCGATAATTTGCAAAGGGGGCTTTCCTTGTCGTAACTTCGTCTATCAACTGGTGTGATGCACGGGACAAGCGGGTCTTCATCCCCGGCGAAGTCTCCTGAAACAAGACTACTATGGCAGAACAAGTGTTATATGATGAAATCCCGTCGCTCGATCTGGCGGATTTCACATCGGGCGATCCGGCCCGTAAACAGGCGTTTGTCGAGGCACTCGGCAGCGCATTCAACAATATCGGCTTTGTGGCTATCCGCAACCACGGCCTGACCAATGATCTGACGGATAAGCTGTACGGTTCGGTAACGGAGTTTTTTAAAGCGCCGGATGCGGTAAAACGCAAATACGAACACCTAGAGCTGAACGGTCAGCGCGGTTACGTTGGTAAAGGGCGGGAAACGGCCAAGGGCTTTAAAGTGGCTGACTTAAAGGAATTTTACCACGTTGGTCAGCCGGAGCCGGTTGGTGATATGCCCGACAACGTATTTCCGGACGAATACCCGGATTTTAAAGAAAATACACTGACGGCCTACCAGACGCTTGAAGCTGCCGGGAAAAATCTGCTGCGTGCCATCGCTATTTATCTGGAATTACCGGAAGATTACTTTGAGGATAAGGTGAAAAGCGGCGACAGTATCCTGCGCGCGATTCACTATTTCCCGCTTGACCCGAATACGGTTCCGGAAGGAGCCGTACGGGCGGCCGCTCACGGCGACATTAACCTGATTACGCTACTGATGGGCGCCAGCGCCGACGGCCTTGAAGTGTTGCGCCGCGACGGTGTCTGGATTCCGATTACGGCCCTGCCGGATCAGGTAGTCGTGAACGTAGGTGATATGCTGGACCGGTTAACCAACCACAAACTGAAGTCTACCATTCACCGCGTTGTGAATCCGCCGCGGGAGAAAATGAATACATCCCGTTTCTCAATCCCGTTTTTCATGCATCCGCGTGGCAGCATGGATCTGACGTCGTTGGCGAGCTGCGTTGATACTGAGCATCCTAAATTATATACCGACATGACGGCCGGTGAGTTTCTGGATGAGCGTTTACGGGAACTGGGCCTGAAGAAAGCGTAGTTCCGTAATATTTTTGTTACTTCGTGGGGTTAGAACTCGGCTTTTTGGCACTTTTGTGGCCATAAGTGAGGGTTCTGACCCTCTTTTTTTTTCATTAATGGCCAATTACTTACCTCACGTCAAGCCCGTACGCAAAATCCGGTATCTCATCTTTCTGAAAGATGTGCTGATTCTGGCGTTAACCACGTTTGGCGGTCCGCAGGTGCATCTGGTCATGATGTACGAGCGATTTGTTAAAAAGCGACATTACCTCACTGAAGATGAGTTACTTGAGCTTAATGCACTTTGCCAGATTCTGCCCGGCCCGACGTCAACGCAGACCATAACCGCGCTGGGTTTCCGGATCGGCGGCCCGAATCTGGCCTATCTGTCGCTTTTCATTTGGGCGTTGCCCGGCGTAACCGTAATGACGATCGCGGCGATGGGTGTCTACTACCTGGAGCGGCATAACCTGTCGTTAGCCTTTACACGGTTTATTCAGCCGATGGCCGTCGGGTTTCTGGTATCGGCCGGCTACCGTATCGGGAAGAAGGTCGTCAAAAACCGCGTTGATCTGGTCCTGCTGGTGCTGGCGGCGGTCGCAGCCTATGTTTTCCGGTCGCCGTATATGACCCCCGTAGTGTTGCTGGTCGGGGGGATTACAACGGCGTTTACCTACGAAAAGCAGCAGGTAATGGACAAAAAGCCGATTCATATCGAGTGGTCAAATTTCATTCTCTGGATCGGGGTGCTGGTCGTTGCCGCGATTTTGGGTGCATTGACGAACTGGTTGCCCATCCGCCTGTTTGAGAACTTTTACCGGAATGGCAGTCTGGTGTTTGGGGGTGGGCAGGTCTTAACGCCCATGCTGTATAACGAGTTTGTAGAGTTTAAGCAGTATCTGTCCCCGGAAGAGTTTTTGTCGGGACTGGGTCTTGTCCAGGCCATACCCGGGCCGGTGTTTTCGTTTGCGTCCTACATCGGTGCACTGTCAATGCGGCAGGAGGGCTTTCACGGTCAGCTGCTGGGCAGTATGGCCTCGACTCTCGGCATTTTTTTGCCGGGCACATTTCTCATCTTCTTTGTCTTTCATTTCTGGGATCAGTTGAAGCGTTATCGGGCCGTCCGGGCATCGCTGGAAGGCATCAATGCGGCCAGTTCCGGTCTGACGGCAGCGGCGGCCGTTGTGCTTTTTGAACCAATGGCGCTTGACTGGCAGATGCTGCTGGTGATTGTTGCCACCATCCTGCTGCTCGAATTTACCAAAATGCCGCCCTATATCCTGATTATCGGCGGTCTGGTGCTGGGGCTGGTGATTTGAAAATAGTAATATCGATATGTACAGTATAAGCGATAATTTGAACAACAAGGAATTTGCATTCGATTAAAAGCGTTGAATGAAAATAACAGATGTCTTATATTTGATAGACAATGCAACAGCAAGAAGGCAGATTAGCTGTGCGTAATGTAACACGTGTCAATATGCTATGGTACATATCATCACAATAGAAACGCAAAATGACACTGCATTGGAGCAAGTTAAGGCATTTGCTAAAAAACTTGGTCTCAATGTACGTGAGGAACATATACCTGAGCAAACCAGACGGGCAGTTAATAGCATACAGGAAACACAATCTGTACACCCGGTTTTACAGCAGCTTGCTGATCTTGAACGAAAATTCCCGCCGCAACAGGTAAGTAAGAATTTTGATTTTAATTCCGTTGTGGACGGGGGGATAAATCTGTAATTAAGGTGATGGTGACACAAGACTAGCAGGCCTTTTTTAACCCCAAACTTCAGTTTGGGGCCTGAAGTAAACTCCTTAAACCGGCCTGAACTAATTTTTGTGTTGACTGGAAGTACCACGTTACTGTGCCTAAATCAGCGCTATGCCTGTTTTAATGTGTTATTCACTGGAATCCCCGCGCTCAAGCACGGGGTTGGTCAATCAGGGCCGAAGAAGTGTTGCTTTGACGTATGAGAAAATCAAAAGATAATGCAAGTTAAATAGTATCAATCAGTAGGTAAATAGCCAGTTATTTCACACAATCAGCTTGTACCCCACACCCCGCACATTAACAATCTGAACCTGCGTATCGTGCTTAAGATACCGGCGCAGGTGGGTGATGAATACGTCGAGGCTGCGGCCGTTGAAAAAGCTGTCGTCGCCCCAAAGCTCCAGTAACACCGTGGTGCGCTCCAGCACCTGGTTCCGCTGCTCATACAGGCGCTTCAACAACTCCGATTCGCGGTGGGAGAGGGTGGTTTCCTGCCCGTCGAAAATAAGCTTCTGTTTGGGATAATCGAACTCGTAACGCCCGATGCTGACCCGGTCGCCCGTCGGGACAAGTGTCGTGTACTGGCGGTTGAGGAGGGCCTTCATCCGGACAATCAGCTCGTCCATGCTAAAGGGTTTTTTCAGGTAATCATTGCCGCCGAGTTCGAAGCCCCGCACCACATCGGCAGTCTGCGAACGGGCGGTCAGAAAGATAATCGGAATGTGAGCATTCTCCTGCCGGATACGTTCGGCAAGGCTGAACCCGTCGAGTTTGGGCATCATAATGTCTGCTACGATAATATCCGGCGGCTGCTGCCGGAAAAGTGCCAGCCCTTCTTCGCCGTCGCAGGCATAGTTTACGGTAAAGCCACGCACCTCCAGACTGTCTTTCACGATCATCCCGAGGGCCTGTTCATCTTCGATTAAAAGTACGGTTGCCATGTTAAAGGGGAAGCCAGATAAAAAATTCGCTGCCACGCCGGTCAGAGGCGCCGGTTTCGCTTTGTACGTGGATGGTACCGCCATGCCGTTCAATCACCTGACGGACATAGTACAATCCCAGCCCGAAACCTTTTACCGGATGCAGATTACCAGTCGGAACGCGGAAAAACCGGTCAAAAATAGCCTCCTGATAGCCTTTCGGAATACCCGGTCCGTTGTCGGCAACGGTCAGCTGCCAGCCATCCGGCGTTGATACGCCGCTGATCCGGATGGTTACTTCATCGGCCGAATACTTGATGGCATTGTCGATCAGGTTATTGATTACATTGGATAAGTGCATCGGATCGGCTTTGATCATCTCCGGCTCAATGTCCACCTGAAAGGTTACCGGTTTCGGGGCTTTGAGCTGATGCCGCTGAACCAGTTCCTGCACCAGTCCGGCCGGATCAATCCAGTCGGGTTGCAGCACCATCTCTTTCTGCTCTTCCACCGCCATGTTCAGCACCTTCTCAACCAGGTCTGACAACCGGCGCAGCTCGTTCTGCGAGATCGTCAGGTAGGTCTGGGTTTTCTTCGGGTCGTTCAGCGCTCCGAAATGTTGCATGGCTTCCACCGCCGCCGACACCGTGGCAATGGGCGTCTTCAGTTCGTGGGTCATGTTGTTGATAAAATCGTTTTTGATGTCCGAGAGCTTTTTCTGGCGTAGAATAGTCGACAGCATAAACAGAAAGCAGCCCGTTGTCAGAATCAGTAACAGGACCGATGTCGCCAGCAACCAGCCCATACGCCGCAGGATATAGACGGTAGGCGTTTTGAACGATGCCTGGATAAACTGCCCCCGCACCGGATTGATCGGAACGAGCGGCGTCTGTACGCGATACCCCGGCCGCTGAATGGCCGGCTGGTCGGATGTCTGGATAAACCGTGCCCGCCGCGAGAGCGTATCCAGCACAAAATCGGGGTCGGTAATGCCCCAGTTAGCGAGTTCGGCTTCGTATTGTTTGGTAAACTGGCTGAGGTTAAACTGATCCTTTCCCGACCAGCGGTAAATAAACAGGTCGGAGAGCTTACGGGCCAGTGTATCCGCATTTTTGGATGGTTTGGCCGACTTGCTGTTCAGGTTTATAACAATACGGCGGATGCTTTTGCCCGTATCCAGTTCGTGTTTCAGGCGGGAGGGGGAGGCTTCGCTATGTTGCTCGCTGTAAAAAAAGGCTTTAGGACCGGCGGAGTCCTTATCGGACAAAGCTTGGTACGTGACGCGGGTGGTAACTTGTCCCTTATGCCGCTGGCCAACCAGTTTCTCAACCGCCGATAACTGGTTATTCTGGAAGCTTTCAAACAGCGCCTCGCGTACGGCCCGTTTAAACTGCTCCAGCGTCAGCTGGTAGGTCTGAAACAGCCAGTAGGCCTGGAACAGGTTTATGCCCAGGATACAGACGGTCATCAGCCAGAATATAGATCGGATTCGTGTTTTCATGTTTGCGCGTAGGGCAGAGAGCAGGGAGCAACGTGCCTAATGTATAAAACATAGAAAATTCCCCTAAGCACGCTGCCCTACGCTCTACAACACAAAAGTAACGCACGTTCTGACACAATCCGCAGGACGTTAACACTGCTTAACACTATATAACGAAGCTTAACCGCAGCGAATCTACGGCCACTGGCGCAGGGGCGGGACAACTGCCGGATTACCGGTTGTTTTGCCTTCCGGGATCAGCAAAACTGTCAGATTCCCCGACGTATTGGCCGGTAGTTTAACCTCAAAACCGACGCGGACAGAGCCCGGATTGGGCGCATCGTAATCGTGTGTTGGCGTAGTCGGCCAGGTTTGCAGGGTAATGGTAGCAGGTTCCTGCACCTGTAGCAGCAGTTTCTTACCGTCTTTCACCAGTTCGGCGCGGTTTGGCCCGAGGATGTTAACCGTTGCCGGTGTGAGCAAGGTCCACCGCACGGTGGCGTCAGTAGTTCCCGCTTTCAGTTCATCCCGCACGGCAACGTATGCTTTTTTTACAATGGCAATGCCCCTTGTCGCTTCTGCCAGAGACCCTTTGTAAATGTCGGTCAGGTCGATGGTCGTCTGCATAAAATCGGGTGAACTGCCGTGGCGTTTGATGGGCGCAAAACCGTCTACCCGTTGCAGGCCGTCGTTGACAGTCAGGGTATTATGGACAGCGTTGCCATAGCGGAACACTTCCCAGCGCTGGGCGTTCTGGCCTTTATCCCAGATTTTGACACCTTTAGATTCAAGGGAATTGTAATCCTGCATACCGAAATCCATGGCCCAGCGGACGCCGTTGGCATCCATTACAAACGAACCGGCATCCATGTGGGCGTGATTTACTGACGGAGAGCCGCCTTTGGCTCCTACAAAAATGGCATTCGGATCGGTCCAGGAAGTGCGCATCAGCGTTAACGGGTTTTTGCCGTTTCCGGTCCATGCCAGGGCTTGAGGAGCCGTGATTTTATCAAGGCTGAGGCCCCCGTTCCAGACCATAATGGCCGGTAGCAACCGGTTCTTGACGAACGATTTGCCTTCGTTTGTTTGCAGCCGTTCGCGTTCAATCCAAAGCAGGGACGGGTTGTTGGTTTTGTTGGCAAACCAGAACATGGCCGGCTGCAGTTCGCTGCCGGTTCCGGCGTCAGAATAATTGAATGAACGGCCGGATGGCCCCGTCATATTTTCCATGTAGGCTGCGGTTTGCAGAAAGCCCGGTTGTTTACTCAGACCGAAATCCTGCCCGTAGGCTTTTTCCATGGCACTGATAAACATGACATTAAAGCTGGTTCCGTAGCCCCAGTAGCCATAGCCCTCGGGATAGGCCCCGTCCGGTCCGTAGTCGCCCATCGACAGTACGATGGTGTCGATGGCACGGTTGATAATCTGTTTGGCCAGTACAGGCTCGTCTTCGTAGATGGCCAGCGCACCGAAAGTCATGCCGGCGTTACAGACCTGATTCCAGTTGTGGGAAGCCTTCAACCAGCTGTTGTTTTTGGGGTCGAGGGAGGGTTCGATGCCTTTTTTCAGGATCGCTTCCTTAATGGTTGCCCGCGATTGCGGCGAAAGATCATTGTAAAGCCAGTCGTACCCGATGGCAACGGCCATAGTCATTTCGGCCACATCCAGAAAGTGCGACGGGTTCCAGTCGCTGAACGCGGCGATGGCCAGCATTTCCTTTTCGGCGCGCTGCCGGTAGGTGTCCTGACGGGTCATCCGCCACGCGTAGGAAAGCAGGAATAACCGCCGCAGCGCTTCCCGCGACTTATCCAGCAACCGGCGGCCGATCTGAATCCGTTCGACGGGCGGGGTGTTGAGCAGGGCATCGCATTCGGTCAGCATGGCCTTGTGTACCTTTCCCCAGGTCTGGTCGGTACCAACAACCTGCCGTATCGCCGCTTCATCGCGGGCGGGCAGGAGCAGACGCGGGTGACTGCCGGGTGCAGGAACCGATTGCAGGTGGTCGGTCTGGGCAATAGCCAGAGTAAATGAAAGACAAAGCGCTAAAAGGCTGCTGACAAAAAGGTTGCGGGCGTTCATAACGGGTTTATTTCTACCAAAACCCGAAAGAGGTCACTTTCTACTACATAGGCTTGTTTGGTCATCTTAACACTGTTTAACACTACATAACGGTTCTTTACAGTACTTCCGCTGACCTTTGCTGCACATAAATCAAGCACTGACATTCCATGAAAAAACTACTGATTGCCGCTACCTTACTGATTGCCGGACTAACAACACAAGCCCAGAACAGCGGCCGGATTTCATACGAAGCGATGGTTAAAGTCGATCTGTCGAAAATGCGGATCAACATCAACGGCCAGGACATGAAGCCGGGCGATCCGGGGTTTCCGGCCGAGATTCCGGATACCCGCACCTTTGAGATCAAAACCAGCTATAACGGCTCAAATGCGAAAGAAGAGCGCGAAGGGGCCGGTGGCGCTACCATGATCCGGCGAACATTTGATGGCCCCGGCGGAGGGGAGGGTGCCCCCGGGCAGACAATGCGTATAGAGCCACCGTTCAGCGAAAAAAACTACCTCGACCTGGCCGGTCAGAAACTCATCACGGTCCTTACCGTCGGCAAAGAGGCCGATGCAAAAGTTTATAAGTCAGAGACGCCATTTAAAAAACCGGCTGGCTGGCAAGTGACCGATCAGACGAAAAAAATTGCTGGTTACGTGTGTCAAAAGGCGACCGTACCCTATAAAAATGAGAACTATACGGTTTGGTACACAACCGAGCTACCTATGACCTACTCGCCCGTACGCGACCTGATGCCGGAAAAAGGGGTTGTTTTGGCTGTTGAGGGCAGTAAAGAAGCCTATAAAGCCATAAAGGTAGATCTGAAAGCGTCGGTTTCGGAGCAGGATGTGTTGCCTTCTGCATCCGCTAAAGCTGTATCGCCGGAAGAAATGAAAGAGCTGCGGGAAAAGGCCATGGCTGACTTCCGCGCCCGGATGTTTGAACGGAATAACTAGGACTATGATTCGTATGATTAAATGATTAATGTGATTAAATGCGTACTATGATTTATTTGATTTTGTTGTTAAGTGATTGAATATCTTGGTGTTATCACTTAGTCGTTCAGGTCAATAGTCTGGTTTTTCATAGCGCATTTATTGTAGCAGCCAGGAATTACAGTAAACAATAATCATACTAATCACTAAATCCTTTAATCATAGTAGTCATTAAATCATTCAATCATAGTAAATCATAGTCAGGGATGCGCTACTTGTACATTTTTCTGATGCTTATGGGTGCGGCCGGAGCCGTTCACGGGCAGCAAACACCGCTAAGTAAGGCTGGTAAAGGCGTTATTCGCGGGATGGTCATCGACTCGGTAACGGGGAAGCCACTCCGCGAAGCATCGGTATCGTTGCTTCAGGCCCGCGATTCGGCCTACATCGCCTATACGATCAGTGACGGCGATGGCAACTTTCTGCTCCGGAACGTGGCGCCGGGCCGTTACCGGCTGCTGGTGACCTTCGTCGGTTATGAAAACGGCTCGCTTCCGGTAACGGCAGAAGGGGCTGCGACCGAGGCGGGTACCATCCGGATGAACCAGAAAATGACAACCCTCAACGAGGTCACGGTCGTGCAGGAGCGGGCACCCATTACCGTTAAGCAGGATACCCTTGAGTTTAACGCCAATTCGTTTAAAACCCAGCCCAACGCCGCCGTTGAGGACTTATTGAAAAAACTGCCGGGTGTTGAAGTCAGCCGCGACGGTACGATCAAGGCACAGGGGCAAACGGTGAACAAGGTATTGGTCGACGGCAAACCGTTTTTCGGCAACGACCCGAAAATGGCTACCCGCAACCTGCCCGCCGATGTCATTGACAAAGTGCAGATGTATGACCAGCAATCCGATCAGTCGTCGTTTTCGGGGATTGACGACGGCAACCGCGAACGGACTATCAACCTGACCACCAAACGGGATAAGCGCAAAGGCTATTTTGGCCGCAATTCACTGGGTGGCGGTACCAACGACCGCTATCAGGCTAACCTCAACCTGAACCGGTTTAACAACGGCCGACAGATGTCGCTGGTGGGGATGGGCAATAACCTGAACAATCAGGGCTTTACGGCGCAGGACGGCGCGGGCATTAACGCCGGCGGCGGGCTTGCCGGTGGCGGAACGTTTATGGCCAGCAGTGACGGTGGCGGAAGAAGCGGCGGCAATCAGCAACCAACCAACATCACCAGTTCAAAGGCGGCCGGGATGAATTTCCGCGACGGACTGGGCAAAAAAGCCGAAGTGGCGGCCAGTTATTTTATCAATAATGTCAGTGTCCGGACGGAACAGACCAGCCGCCGGCAAAATGTCCTGCCGGCGCAATCGGTGGGAGGAGAGGCTACCGCCAACCGGTCGTTTCTGACCAATCAGGCCCTTACATCGACCAGCCGGAATACCAACCACCGGTTCAACATGCGCCTCGACTGGAAACTCGACAGCCTGACCAGCCTGCGGTTTACACCCAATGTGTCGTATAATGGTTCGCGGTTCAACAGCCTGACCAATCAGGAGGTACAGAACCAGTCGGGGGCGGCGCTGAGCCGGAACAATACCGATTACGGCATGACCGGCAACGGGCTGAATGGTATGAGTAACATCCTGTTGATGCGGAAATTCAGGAAGGAAGGCCGGACATTCTCGGCGAACCTGAATACGGTACTGAACCAGCAGGATACCCGTGGCATCAACCAGGCAACGAACATGTTCGTTGGTGGTACAACCGGCGACCGGACGACGCGCATCAATCAGCAAAACGGGCAGGGCAACAAAGTATGGGCCCATAACCTGATGCTGTCGTTTACCGAACCGCTGTCGCTGAGCAAGAAGCTGGAACTTCGGTATAACTTTGCCAATAACCTGAACCTGTCCCGCCGCGAAGTAGACGACTTCGACGAAGCGACGGGGCTTTATTCGCGCCGGAATGCGTTGCTGAGCAACAACTTCCGCAACGAATACCAGACGCACCGGGTTGGAACAACGCTGCAAAACCGCCGGTTACGGTACACCTACTCACTGGGTTTCGACGTGCAGCAGGCCTCGTTGCAGGGCAACAACCGGACCACCGACACAACCCTGAGCCGCAGCTTTACCAACCTGCTGCCGGTAGCGATGTTTAACTACAACTGGACCCGCAACCGCACGCTCCGGATCAACTACCGGACCCGGATCAATGCGCCGTCGGTAAGTCAGTTACAGCCGGTACCGGACAATACCAATCCGTTGCAGATCCGGCTGGGGAATACGGGGTTGCGGCCTGAATACTACAACACGCTGTCTCTGAGCTACAATACCTACCGGTCGGCAGGATCACAGAGCTTTTTTGCCATGATGAACGTCAATCAGGTAAACGACCGGATTGTAAACTCGACAAGCTTTAATGCCTCGGGTGTACAGACCACACAGCCGGTGAACGCCGACGGCTATTATGCCGTCAACAGCTACGTGTCGTTCGGCCGCCGGCTGATGCCGTGGAAAATCAACCTGAACCTGAGTACAAATCTGGGTTTCTCGCGCGGTATCGGCTTCGTAAACGGGCAGACCAACTATTCACGCAACATGACACTGGGGCAGGGACTGAGCCTGAATTCGGCGTTCAACGGGAAGTTTGAGTTCGGCCTGATGGGCAACGTGACCTACCAACGGGCGACCTACTCGCTGCAATCGGCGCAGAACAACGCGTTTTTTACCAACATGGCCGATGCGAACATTCACTGGCAGTTGCCGTTCCGGTTTGTGCTGACCACGGATGTGCTGTACCTGAACAACACCGGCCGGTCGGCGGGGTATAACCAGAATGTTACGCTCTGGAACGCCGGTCTGGCCCGTCAGTTCTTCAAAAACAAGCAGGGTGAACTGAAACTACAGGTCTATGATCTGCTGAATCAGAACAAGAGCATCATCCGGAACGTAACGGATACCTACGTAGAGGATGTGCAGAACCGTATCCTGCGCCGCTACTTTCTGCTGAGTTTTACCTATAACCTGCGTAAGTTCGGAATATAGCGCGCTTTCGACAGGATGACGTACTTGCAGGACGTTCTGTAAGGGTCCCGTCATCCTGTCGAAAGAAATCTGTTGATCCGGTGGCTGCGGTTTGGGTAAATGTAGTAGATTGCTGCTCATTGCATACCGCTACAGTTATGGAGCAGCACGAGATTAGGGAATACTTCGATCAACATAGCATACAGAAAGTAAAGTTTGCCTTTGCCGACATCGACGGGGTGTTGCGGGGCAAAGTCATCAGCCGCCGGAAGTTTGAGGCGGGCCTCAAGTCCGGTTACGGCTTCTGCAACGTCGTTTTTGGCTGGGACAGTGCCGACAACCCTTACGACGAGGTAAAACTCACGGGCTGGCACTCTGGCTATCCTGACACCCCCACCCGCATCGACCTTTCGACCTTCCGGCGGATTCCGTGGGAGGATAACCTGCCGTTTTTTATCGCCGATTTCAGCCACGAAGACGGCAACGATCTGGTAGCCTGCCCCCGCAGCCTGCTGAAACGCATCGCCCGGCAAAGCGAAGAAATGGGGTTCCGGGCCGAAATTGCCCAGGAGTTTGAGTGGTTTAATTTCCGCGAAACACCGCAGTCACTGCACGAAAAGGATTTCCGGAATCCGGAGCCGCTGACGCCCGGCATGTTCGGATACTCCATCCTGCGGCCGTCGCTCGAAACGGCGTTTTACCACGACCTCTTCGACCTGCTCACCGAATTTGACGTACCGCTCGAAGGCCTGCACACCGAGACCGGCCCGGGCGTTTACGAGGCCGCCATTCACCACGACGAAGTGGTACGGGCTGCCGATAAAGCGACCTTGTTTAAAACGGCCGTAAAGGAAATTGCCTACAAACACGGCATCATGGCCACCTTCATGGCAAAGTGGAACGCCGACCTGCCGGGATGCAGCGGCCACATCCACCAAAGCCTCTGGACACCCGACGGGTCGAAGAACCTGTTCTACGACCCGGGCCAACCCGATAACATGAGCGAGCTGTTCCGCCAGTATCTGGCCGGGCAGCTGTATTGCCTGCCGCACATCCTGCCGATGCTGGCCCCGACCGTCAACAGCTACAAGCGGCTGGTCGAAGGGGCATGGGCCCCGACAACGGTGACCTGGTCCGTCGACAACCGGACGACGGCCCTGCGGGTGCTTAACCATGCCGAAGCCTACACGCGGCTGGAGCAGCGGGTGTCGGGCTCGGATACCAACCCGTATCTGGCCATTGCGGCCTCGCTGGCTTCGGGGCTGTACGGCATCCGCCACCGGCTGACGCTGGACATCCCGGCTACGGTCGGCAACGGGTATGCCAACAAAACAAACGGGGTAATTCCGGCGAATTTGTGGGAGGCCACCCGCGTGATGAAACAATCACCGGTGGCGGCGGAACTGTTTGGCGAAGGCTTTGTTGACCATTTTACGCAGACGCGCGAATGGGAATGGCGGCAATATGCCCGTCAGGTAAGCGACTGGGAACTGCGGCGTTATTTCGAAATCATCTAGTACAACAAAACATATTCATGCGAATGATTGATTACCCGGCCATTATCCGACAGGCCTGGGCGGCTTTTGATGCCTCGCAAACCATTCATACCATTGAAGATATCAGCGCAAAGGTATCGACCAACCACGTGTTCCGCGTGCGGTTCGATAACGACGATATTGTCATTGCCAAGCTGTCTTACTTTGGTAAATACGAACACTTTAAGGAAGATCACCGGATTATTCATGCCCTGGCCAATAACCTGCTCTATCCGTTTGAGAATGTGCTGGCTAAGTCGCTGCTGAAGAATAATCAGGTCTTTACGTACCGGTTCAAAGACGAGTTTATTGATACGTGGGTTGTGTTTTATAACCCGATCCGGACGATGCACCGGATGCCGCGCCGCCTCGACGAGGAGCATATCCGGAAGCTGGGCGGCGAGATCGGGCGTTTTCATAAGGCGTGCTCGCGGGTGGCCAACGTGCTGCCGAAGTCGTCGAAAACGCTGCGGAGCGATATCCAGAGCTTTATGGATATCCTGGATACCGAAGCCGGTCAGTATGAACACCGGAATCAAGTCGATTACCTGAAAAAGCAGTGTGAAACGTTCCTGAAAAACCGCCAGAAACTGGTGCACGGGTCGGTGGAGACCATGCCCGTATTCGTGGACTGGAACATCGGCAATTTTTCGGTGACCGACGATCTGAAGCTGTACTCGCGCTGGGACTATGACTGGTTCCGGATCAGCTACCGCGTCATGGACTTCTACTTTTTCAGCCGCGTGGTGTCGGATGCGGGCGACCGTACCGTGTTCAGCTACCTGATCGGGCCGATGATGGAAGAGCGTTTTCTGATGTTTCTGGAGGAATACCACAAGGTGTATCCGCTGACCGAAAACGAGGTGCGGTTTATGAAAGAAGCCTACCGGTTCTTTATCCTGAACTACGTGGTCAAGTACGGGCGGTATTTCTTTCACCGGACCTATGCCACGAAGCTGCAACGCGAAGCCTATGATATTTATCTGCCATCAATCGATAAGCTCTTCGATGCCGATAAAATCCTGAAAGCGCTGAAAATCTGATCCTGGCGGGTGAACATTTCACCCGCCAGCCTACCTGTATATCCCCGAAAAATAAGCCGTAGTTACCGAATTCTACCTCCATATGTCGCAGTTCGAGTCGTTTAAAGATGTTGTTGACCAGTACAAAGTAATTTTCTTCGACGCCTTCGGCGTGCTGAAAAACTCCAACGGATTGATTCCGGGAATTGAGAAAACATTTGCCTACCTGAAAGAAACTAAAAAGGAATTTTATGTGCTGACGAACGATGCGTCGCGGAGTCCCGAGGCGCTGGCGCAGTCGTACCACAAGCTGGAGATGTACGACATTGTGCCCGAGTGCATTATCTCGTCGGGAATGTTGGCCCGGGAGTACCTGCAGCTGAAGGTCAGCCACGGGACGGTGGCCTATCTGGGCACCGAAAAGTCAGCGCATTACATTGAAACGGCGGGTCTGAAAACGCTGTCGATCCGCGAACTTGATCTCAACGACATTGACGAGGTAAATGCCCTGGTGTTTCTGGACGACGAGGGGTTCGACTGGAACACCGACCTGAACAAGACCGTGAATCTGCTCCGTCGCCGGAACATTCCGGTGATTGTGGCCAACACCGACAACACGTATCCGGTCTCGAAAAACCAGATTGCGATTGCCATCGGCGGGGTGGCCAAAATGATTGAAACCATTGTGGGCAAGCAGTTTATGCGCTTTGGGAAGCCCGATGCCCAGATGTTTATCTTCGCTTATGAGCACATCAACAGTTATCCGGCGGTCGGCCGCAAAGACATCCTGATGGTCGGCGACACGCTGCACACCGACATCCTGGGCGGCAACAAATTCGGCCTCGACACCGCCCTCGTCCTGACCGGCAACACCCTTGCCGACGACGTTGAGGTCCGCGTCCGCAGCACCGGCATCATCCCGACGTACATCTGCGAATCAGCGGTGATTGAGGTGTAGGGGGGAGGGAGAGGGATTTTGAAGTAAGCCTGAAAATACGGGAAAAATACCCTGGTTTGGATAGTGGGCCAAGCTGAACAAGTAATAAAAGCATCAATTTTATTTCTTAATGGCTGGATACGTAGAAAAGCCTACTAGACAAGATACTTTTTAGAATGTGTCTGGGAATATTATAAATTGATATACAGTACAGTAACTTATAATCGAGCTGTTGTGCTAAATTGAATGTGGTAGGGGTAAAACCAAACAAAATGGGCGTGTAAGGCGGGCTACCGGCGACAGGATAGCGCGCCCAAGAGGCAAGTCTTGGCTCGTTGTTCAGCTTCCGTGTGAGATAGGGAACGCCCCGACAGGCAATAACTTTGAACTATGAACACGAAAGAATACAAACTTAAAAAGGAGGATATAAAGTCTTTAACTGATTTTGCAGGTGGCTGTTTGTCCAGCGACAAGATTGTTGTTGAAGGTTTAGTGATTGGTTATATGTACCGGGAAGAGCCTGAAATCGCTGAGGATAATGGATGGCGTTTCTTCTCGGGTACAGAGTCCGACGACTACATTAACGATGCTCAAAACTTGGCTTACTACTCCGTCAATACAATTGCCAATTATGACCCAAGCATCATTCCGTATTTGGAGTCGCCTATTGGTAGCGAGTTTATGCGAATAGAGGGTACTAACCAATTTGAAAAACTTGAGTAAGAAAAGTTTCGGTTAGGCGGGTTACCTGCGACAGGTAGCACGTCTTGAAGGAGAGTTTGCAGCCCAACCAAACGAGGGTACAAAAGTTCAGTTCGTATGGATTCAGTCGAGTGATTCGCTCACCATCAGCCCTCGCGGTCGTTGGGTGAACTGGCCTGGTATGCTTGCAGGGCGGGCTTCGGTCGACAAGACGCACGTTTCGAAGGGCAGCGTTTAGCTTCCATTTTGGCGTTCCGGCTGACAGGGCAAACGCCCCTGTTAGGCAGGTTTGGGTTTTCATTTCCGGGTTGTGGCTGACAGGCCAACCGTCCAAGTAGGTTAAATTCAATGCAAACAATCACACATGAAAAAAATAGCTTTACTAATTGCCTTTACTTTTTTGACATTCAGCGCGGTAGCTCAAAACTTTGAAGGCCGCATCTTGTACAAAAACAGTTTCTATCTGCCTAACGGTCAGGATGTCACAGCATCAGCTACCAGGATGATGGGAACTGAGCAAGATTACTACATCAATGCCAAACATTACAAATCGCTGATGAATGGTCAAATGATGACCATGCAACTCTATCGCAGCGATGAAAACAAATACTACAGCGTTGATGGGAACAACACAGCGCAAAGCTTTGATGGCAGCACCGAATCTGGCAAAATTACCAAAGTTGAAAAGTTGGATGGGACTTTTGACGTTTTAGGCCGAAAATGCAAAGGTGTTGTTCTGATAAGTAATACGTCCAAGACGACGTACTACTATGATGAATCCATGAAAGTAAATATTGCTACGTTTTCTAAACACAAGTTTGGCAATTGGATTGACTATTTACAGGCTTCTGGTGGTGCATTACCTTTGGCCTTCATTGTGGAAAATCCGCAATACACTTGGAAATCTGAAGCCGTCAAGGTGGAGCCAATGAAATTGGACGATTCGGCATTTACTTTACCTAAAGGGGTAAAAATGAAAATGTAATTTAGCGGAAGTGCGTCGTTGTGTGCTCGGCGTGGGCAGGTCTTGGGCGACAGGCAGCACGTCCCTGAGGACGGTTTCAGCCCAACCAAACGGGTGTGTAAAGGTTCAGCTACGTGTGTTCAGGCAAGTTTCGAGCCCACCATCAACACCCGTTGGCGTTGGGTGGACAGAACAGACTGTAACGTAGCGGTGGGCTGGCGTGCGACAGTGGGCACATCCCGTAACAAGGTGGTTTTGGCTCGTTGATCGGGTTTCGGTCGACACCAGAAATGCACTGATTGGCAGGCTGAAAGTGATTAGCGTAGAGTTCCCTGCGACAGAGATTATATTCCAACAACTTACTGGACATGACTGAGAAATGTTTTTAGAAGAAAAGATCGACTATCTTAAGCGTCAGTTTTCTCCAACGGACTTTCGAGTGCCCTTTACTGATGCAACAAGGATTTTGAAGATGATTGAATCAAAATTCATCAAAGTAAAAGACGTACAGGAGGATCTGAATAAGCTAAGCCAACGATTTGTTCACTGGAGTAGTAACATCAAAAACAAGGCGGAAGTCATCTCACTACCTAGTGCTGATTGTAGCAACTGGCTTGACAAACTTGATCCACATGCGAACTACTGGATGGTCATCACTACTGATGAGTCGGCTTCTACGAAGCATTGGGTTTATGATTGCAAGCCCAATGCATTAGCGGCTTTGGCTTCAACTACTCAAACCAGCTTTTTTGTAATTGACAAAAAGTATAGGTGGTTTAGCTTTTTTGCTTTGGACAAACTAAGCCACACATTCACTATTTATAAAAGCGGTAGTGGAACAACGCCGTTTGAGGGTTAGCAAATCTTTGATGAGTTATCAAGGGCGCTCACCTGTGACAGGAAGCACGTCCCGCAGTTAAGCGAGGCAGCCCAACCAAATGAGGGTGTAAAGGTTGGCAGCGGTTTGTGTTCAGGCACGTAGCGTTCTCATCCATCAACCCTCATGGTCGTTGGGTGGTACGTAACAGCGAGTGCCTCAAAGTCGGGCGTGCGGGTGACAGGCAGCGCGTCTCAAAGTCAAGCGGTTCGGTACGTTTGGCGGCTTCGGTTGACATGAGGAGCGCCTGAGTTAGTCAAGTCTGAAAAATTTATAAATAATGTTCAAAAACCTTTTCGGTAAGAAAGACAAACCGCAACTTACCTCTTACAGTGAAGCCATTCTTTTTACTATCGACAAGTTCATTGAAGGTTTTGATGAGTGGTATAATCGTGGTGAAGTTGACCAGGAAAGCGCAGACGATTATATCTACGACCAGATTTTTGAACACGTTCGCAATGAAGAATTAACAAATCAGCTATACGTCTTCATCCCCGTTGCGCTAACACGTATTTGGTTTGAGCAACAGCCTATCAAATTATCTGAAACGTATCTTAAATCAAGGGAAGGTGGTGATAGCCAAACCATTCGACTTGACAGTCTTGAGGTTTATCGGCAAATTGTTGTCGTGCTACGTTCACGATTAAGCAGTTTATCAGATGAAGACGCGTATAAAATTCTGGCCCACAGTTCAGAATACAAGATTATTGACCAAGCCTTAGAGCAGGATATTCCATTTGAAAACGTGAAAATGGGTCCTTTTGCAAGCGGGGTCTAAAGCTCGGTTAAAGGTTGTTACGCTCCGCGTGGGGCTGCTCTCGGTCGACAGGACGCACTTGGGTACGCACAGCTTTTCATCCCAACCAAGAAAGGGTGTAAAGGCAGGCGGGTACGTCTGTTCAGGCAAGTAACTCGTGGGGCCATCAGCCCTTTCGCTCGTTGGGTGGTGCGTAAAAGCCGCGCGTGTTGGCCGTTGTCGGTTGACACAAGTTACGGCTCGTACACGCAGCTTTGAGGTTGCCAGGTCCGGCTCCCCTTGACACGAGGAATGCTCTAAACGCCCCGGTTAGGGTAGTTCTGGCTTATAGATAGGTTGACTTTCTGGCGACAGGTATATGTCTTTTAAAGCAGTACTTATAAAGAGTAATAAAATCTCACAAAGTAGATGATCAAACTCACCAAAATACTACTGACTTTCAGTATGGTCCTTGTTTGGGGATGGACATTCTTTATGGGAGCGTTTGCTACCCATGCTAATGGTCGCCGGGCGGGCTGGTTCATTGGCCTTAGTCTCAATGTGCTGCTGGGATTAGTTTATAGCTACCTGGAAAAGCGTCCTAAAACTTTCAAGGAATGGTTTAAAATGTAATCATTTGACGTTGTGCAACAGCCACTAACCTTTCGGGTGAGTGAGTAGCCTCCTTTGTTGAGTCCAGGCATTAGTGCGACAAGCCAAACTTGTTTTAAATGAAAGTTCAGTTTCAGGCAAATACAGTTGTAGTCCAGGAAGAAGATGAAGTTGCGATAGTGGCTTTTGCCGATGACGCAATTCAACCGACAGAGGTCTTTATGCTTCAGTGCGCTCTATTTGAAGAACCGGACCAGCCGGTTTATTGTGAACGAAATGGCCAAAGCCAAGGCTGTTATGACGGTATTCAACGTGCTGAATTGAGGCGGACAGGTTTTAGAATTGAACTCAATAAAGAAGGGGTTGCGAGATTGGGTTGCGATTGGATAGAGGTTGGTTTTGAAGTTGATGAGTCCAATTTCTCTCGTTTGCACGCTACATTGCATCTGATGTTTAATCATTCTGGTGTGTTAATGGATAAGTTATAAGTGGGGGCTTTCCGGCGACAGGCTGCACGTCCCGTGAGCAAGGAGCAGCCCAACATGATGAGTGTGTAAAGGTTAAAGTACGTTCGGTTGAGCCAACTTGTTCGCTCTCCATCAGCCCTCGCTGAGGTTGGGTGTAACGAAAAAGTAGTGCTCGTTTGCGGGCTTCGGGCGACAGGGCGCACGTCTCGGCATGAGGGCTTTTAGGGGGTCTCAGTCGACAGAAGAAACGCCCCCCTAAGGCGAAAAAATTGTAGTTATGTCAGAAATTGACCAACTTATTGACCGGATTTCTCAACGTCCAGACTGCCTGCTTGAGCCACCTGATATGGTCCTAAAAATCCGGACACGA
>NZ_MORL01000070.1 GCF_001870735.1 Arsenicibacter rosenii
CGTATTCTGCTGACTGGTCATCCGCCACAGGTCAGCATAGTTGGCGAGCAGTTTATAGGTATAGCCGGTGATGACTTTTTTGGCGTAGTTACCCGCCTCCTGGTTCTTGCCGCGTGTCAGGTAAATCTTTGCCAGAAAGGCTTCCGCCGCCGGGCGTGTGATGCGGCCATAGTCGGTGGTTGTCAGCGGAATGGCCGTAACCGCAACCTGTAAGTCGCTTAGAATCTGCTCATAGACCTGTTCCGGCGACACGCGGGTTGCCGTTGTTTCAATGCCTTCTGTCGGGGTAAGCCGGAGCGGAATAGCCCCGAAGCTTTCCACGAGATGGTAGTAATACCAGGCACGCAGGAAACGGGCTTCGCCCTCCAGCTCTTTCAGCCGGGCAGCACTTAACCCGGCGTCCGGCATGTATTTCAATACGGTATTGGCCAGGTTGATTGCGGCATAACATTGCTGCCACATCCGGTTTTTAACCCACACATTATCAGAGGCCAGGCCCTGATACGTTGTCAGCGGCGGCTGTGGAAAAACGCCGTTTGTCCCGGTATTTCCGTTGTTGGCGGCGTTGGTCCAGATGTCGGTTCCCATTTCGAGCAGCGCCTGTCCTTCTTCTTTCCCGTAGAAGTAGCGGTTATAGGTGTAGATGCCGTTTACCCCGGCTTCTACGCCCTCGGGCGTTGTAAACAGGCTTTGGGCGGTAGACCCGGCCGGATTGTATTCGCGTAAAGCATCTTCACAGGCCGTGAGTGAAGCGCCGAGTGCGAGTACCGTTATGATTTTTACGTACGTTTTCATGAGTTTAGCTGTTACTGTTAGAATGCCAGATTTAGCCCGAACACATACAGGCGGNAGGGTCAAAGTCCTTGATGTTACTGAAGGACCGGAGGTTTTTACCCGAGACATAGAGGCGCAGGTTATCAATTTTAGCCTTGCCGGTTATGCTTTTCGGAATGGTATACCCAAGGGTAATGTTCCGGATTTTGGCATACGAAGCCTCCCGTTCTGTAAGCGTTGTTACATACGTGGATGCCCGTGTGGCGTTGGGCCGCGGGTACTCGTTGGTTGGGTTTTCCGGCGTCCAGTAGTCAATGTTGGCCCCGTTGTTGTTGCCGTTCCGGTTATACTTGGCGTAATAATCGGAGCTGATCCACTGACCCACCCGGGCAATGACCAGGATATTGAGATCAAACCCTTTATAGCGGATATCATTCGACAGGCCACCGGTCCATTTCGGTACCCGTGAACCGATAATGGTGCGGTCGAGACTGTTGATGAGTCCGTCGTTATTCAGGTCGGCAATTTTGATATCGCCCGGAATAGCGTTGTATTTTGCGGCGGCCGATTCTTCCCCTAATTGCCAGATTCCCAGCTTCCGGTAGTCGTAATAGATCTGCGACGGCTGTCCTTCAATCAGTGAATTCCGG
The DNA here is from genome assembly GCF_001870735.1 of Arsenicibacter rosenii. GTDB lineage: Bacteria > Bacteroidota > Bacteroidia > Cytophagales > Spirosomataceae > Arsenicibacter > Arsenicibacter rosenii. The sequence continues at coordinate 1,425 of NZ_MORL01000070.1, forward strand.
TAGTCATCGGCAATAACGTTGCCGTTGGGCAGGGACACAATCCGTTCGCGGTTGCGGGCAAAGGTCAGGTTGGTCGACCAGGTAAAGTCTTGCCGGCTGATGTTCTGCGACTGAATGGCCAGTTCAAGCCCCTGATTACGGGTAACCCCGATGTTCCGGTTGACCGTCGTTACGCCGGTGAGCAGGGGGAGGGTATACGGGAAAATCAGGTCATTGGTACGGGCATCGTAGTAATCAATGCTGGCCGTGATCCGGTTCCGGAGGATTCCCACATCAAGCCCGATATCTGCCGTGCGGGTCAGCTCCCAGCGCAGGTTCTGATTTCCGATGGTCTGGCTGATCAGGTACGCATTGGCGGCGTTGGCATCGTTATACGAAAAGGAAACGGTTGCTAACGAATTTTGGGTGGCATACGGATTGATCACGTCATTGCCCGAAATACCATAACTCGCCCGCAGTTTCAGGTCGGTAAACAGGTTCTGATCCTGCATGAATTTTTCCTCAATAATACGCCAGCCCAGCCCTGCCGACGGGAAAAAGGCCCATTTATGCCCTTCGCCCAGCTTGGAAGAGCCGTCGCTGCGGCCGGTGACAGTCAGCAGATAGCGGTCTTTGAAGCTGTAGTTGATCCGGCCCGTAAATGAAACCAGGCGGTTGCTGCTATACCCGCTGCCATAGAACGGATTCTGGTTGGCGGCCGTCAGATTGTAAAAATATTGCGCCGGAATCAGCTGGTTATTGCCACCTGCGTAACTCGATGTGTTCGTAAAGGCCAGATAGCTCGTTACACCTGTAACGGTGAACGCATGGTCGCGAACGGTACGTTTATACGTAAACACGTTTTCCCAGCTCAGGTTACGGCTCTGGTTGTTGGTAATAGAAGCCTGCGCGTTGGCGCCGCGTCCGTCAATGGTGTTACGCCCATAGTAACTGCCAGCCTCCGAAGTAGCGAAAATCGCCCCGAGGGTCGACCGGATGGTAAAGCCTTCAAACGGTCTCAGTTCCAGATAGGCCGACAGCGTTCCCCGGTTTGTTTTTGTGTTCCGCTTGTAGGCATTCGGCTGCTCATCGGCCAGGGGGTTGATAACGGTGCCCCCAAGCGGGAAAACAATGAAATTGCCGTTCTCGTCGTAAGGCGTTCCCAGCGGCGGAATGTTCGAGGCCGTATTGAAGGGATCGCGGCGGATGTCGTTGTCGATATAGGCAAGCTGGGTCTGCATCCCCACGGTTACCCAGTTGTTGATGGTCTGGTCAACATTGAGGCGGGCAGAATAGCGTTTAAATTCGTCCAGTTTCATCAGGCCTTTTTCCTGAAAATAGCCGCCCGAAAAGTAGATCTTTGTTTTATCGGTACCACCGGTAATACCAAGGGTATGATCCTGCTGGAAGCCATTGTGCAACAGCTGATCCGGCCAGTTGGTAAACTGGTTATTCTGAATCGCCTGTAACTGATTGGCGTTGAAAATCTTCGGATCGTCGGCCGGACTGCTCCATGTTCCGGCAGCCCGATAGGCCTCGCGGCGGAAAGCAATGTATTCGGGACCGTTCATGAATGCCCCGTAACCAGCCACTTCTGAAACACCGGCATAGGAGTTTAAGGTCAGTTTCGGTTTGCCCGACGTACCGCGTTTGGTCGTGATGATAACGACCCCGTTTGCACCGCGTGACCCGTATATGGCCGTCGACGATGCATCTTTCAGGATATCAACCGACTGAATATCATTCGGGTTAATGTCTGAGGCATTTACGCCCTGCACACCATCGACAATGTAAAGCACGTTGTTGGAGCTACCCGGGTTGGCAATCGACCGGTTTCCGCGGATCCGGATAGACGCCCCCTGACCCGCGTATCCGTTGGCCCGGGTAATGTCGGCCCCCGGAATTTTACCCTGTAACGATTCAATAACCGACGTTACCGGCACTTTCGTGGTCTCCTCGCCTTTGATGGAAACCACCGAGCCGGTCAGGTCGCGTTTGCGCTGTGTGCCATAACCGACAACAACGACTTCCGACAGTTGCCGGGCATCTACCTGCATGCTAATCTCTACCGTAGCCTTATTGCCAAGGACTACTTCCTGATTCAGGTAGCCGACAGAACTGAAAACCAGCGTAGCCGCTTCGTTGGGTACGGTAAGCTGAAAGGCTCCGCTCGGGTCTGTGGTGGTGCCGCGTCCCGTGTTTTTAATAACGACGTTGACACCCGGCAACCCTTGCCCGTTTTCATCCCTGACGACACCTCTTACCGGGCGATCTGCCTGTATACCGGCATTCTTTGTGGCCTTCGGCGGTTGTACCGGTAGTGCCCTGACGTTGTTTTGCTCAATTCTTGCCAGAAGTGCTTGATTCTCTGCGGGTTGGGCCTGTGCATACGAAAACCCTGTATGGACAAAACCCACCCAGCCAACCAAACAGAGGGTACGAATACGTAACATCGGTTGAGTAATTAGTGAGTTAAAGGTTGTTTACTTTTCTTGTTGAAGCCTGATTGACATTTACCGTATCCGGAAGAATCCGGATGAAGCCTTAAAAGCGGATTGGTAAATAATATATCTAATA
>NZ_MORL01000071.1 GCF_001870735.1 Arsenicibacter rosenii
CAAAACTCTATATCACGCAACTTGAATTACTCATAGATTTTAGTTCGTCCCAAGCCGCAAAGCTCTGAGGTTTCTTCGATGGAAAAAGCAAGTTTCATCAGTATATCCTGTTGTGGGGTTGAGTGGCGTGATTTGGTATACAGCCCCTATGTGGGCTGCAAGGTATGAAGGTAATCAACGGCTTTCGAGGCTTCACTGGCGGCAACAATCAGGCAACGATTATCTTTTTGAAGCACTTGTTTCCAGTGGTCGATGTAACTGGCATGGTTTCCTTTTTCGGTAGTAGGAAGGCCGAAGCTGGCACAAAGAAACGCAGCTCCAAGTTCGGCGGTCAGTTCTTCAGCCGCATAGGCACTATCACCAAAACGTTTACCCATGTTGCGGTTCAGCCGTTTCTGATTTCCACTCCAATGGATCAACTCATGATGGAGGGTAGAATAAAAATGCTCCGTTGCCGAACATACCGGGGTATCAACAAATGCTTCCAGGGACGGCATATAGATTTTGTCGAGTGCAGAGACATAACAGGCTTCGTTCCCGGTATAGTCAATACAGGCCTGGGTGTTTTGAACAAATGCTTCGACCAGTGACAGCCGTTTCGGTAAAGAACCCTGCTCTGCTTCCGGTGACAGACTGGGAACGTAGTCTTTAAGCTGGCACCGGTTGAAAACAACAGAAGCTTTCAGAAAGGGTATGTTCTTGACTTCTCCGTCTACTTCTTTTTCAAACGTATCGTAGTAAACGATAAGACTGCCCTTCTCGCCTTTGCGGATGATTTGACCTTTTTGCTTCCATTGCTTGAAAGAAGCCCATTCGGGAGAAGCATATTTCCGTTCGAGGGCGGATGCCCATAAGAGAAGGATATTGATTCCCCGGTACTGTTTGCCAGTGGTACTGTTTTCCGGAAGGGCTAAAAGTCTGGCAGTGTCACTTTTCCAGGGCTGTTGCCACGGGATGGTTCCTGTATCGAGCTGACGCATAATGGTATCGGTAACCTGCTGATAGAGATCCTTCCGGCTGGTTGGGGATTGGGTTAAAAATTGAGAAGCCATGAATTAAATCCTTTCCTGGCTAGAGGTGGATGAGGTATGGGGTACGCCTATTGCCGGAAAGTAGCGAGCATCCGGCTGTTATTTTGGCTGGCGGGTGGAAGGGCAAAGTCCGAGGCAAATAAAAGTTAGTACGAGAACCATCGCGGTTATAGGACTGCCAGTTCCAGCTATTCACCGATTCATGAAAGAGTAGTCTGCTTGGCTTCAAGATCCGATTTTTAAACCCATGCTAAGCATATGAGCTTCATTCACATCCTTACCATGGGCGTATTGGTGGTTCATTGGCACATGAAGAATATGCTCCGAGTGGAAAAAGGCACCAAAAGCCTTGGTCGCTTTGTGACCTGGATCATCATTATCTAACCAGGTGAATGCCGTCTGATAGCCGAAGCCCCGAATGTAGGCCGTTGCATCTTTTAGTAACGAGATGGAATTCAAAATCATCACATCCTCTTCAAACATAATGCCGTTCTTCTTGGTGATGGTAGACAGGAAATCCATAAATCCCTCAAAAATATGAATACCATTTGTGCCTACCACCGTGCCTCGAATGAAGGAAATGGCCTTCTTTTTGACACAACCTTTAAAGTAGAGATTACGGTAGTCATAGCCATCTTCTTCATTTTTGATGGCAGCCGCAAAATACTCTTTACCGGTCCTCTGGTTGTAAATGCGCACTTCCCGGAGATACTTTACTGCAACTTCCTTCAAAATACCCCGGCTTTCCAGATAGCGGATCAACGCAACGTGTGTGAGGGGTTTGACGCTTTTCAGGATGAGGATATTTTCCTCGCTTTTACTCTCCCAGGTGGGATAAATACAGACAGAATGATCAGCAGGAAACATATTACCAAGCCACCTTAGAGCATCTGAAATCGAGTTTCCGGTATCGCTGCTGTTAAGATAGTGACAGACAAAATCAATCGGATCACCACCCAGGCCTTCTCCAAAATCATACCAGGTATTCAAGACGGTATTTACTTTAAAACTTGGCGTTCTTTCCTGGCGGAATGGTGAATAGTACCATTCACCGGAAGATCTTTTTTTTACTAGGGTCAATCCTATTTTCTGCAAGATTTCAGACAAAGCAATCGTACGGGCCGTTTCAATGTTCATCATTGATGCTCCTTGGGCGTTCAAATCGGTGGAAAGTAGTGATTACGCGGCTGTTCTCAGAACATATTTCTCTTCCATTTGCTGGTTAAGAAAATTTATTAGGTAGGTACGGCTGTACCGGATACAGGAACCAACCCTGATAGGGCTCAAATCATATCGATTCAGGCAGTCCCAGACGGCAAGTGTACCGCATGTTTTATCCAGAAAAAGGGCAGCTTCCTGGCGCGTCAGTAACGGCTCATCCAGCAAGGTCATATCCTCTGACAACAGAAGATGACAAATCAAATCCCTTTTTTGATAATAAACCTTTTGGGCAAGCTTTACCGGGTGAAGATGGTAACGGCCTGTGCAATCCCAGACCGCTAACGTACCCGGTGAAATTTTCAACAGACGGGCTGCTTCTTTACGAATCAGCAATTCTTGCCGGACATCCGGTATAGATCTGGAAACTGAAGTAGTTTCAACGAGATATGGAATAATGTGAACCCCCTGAAAAAGAGTTGGCGAAGGGGTGTTTATAATAGCCGGAAATAGAAAGTGGGTAAAATACCTATCAGATTAATATGCATTAATGACGCATGGTGTAATTCAGAAGAAGATTTATCGGTCCCATTCTTTGTCGCGCTCCTGTTCCTTACCCTGCCCCCCTTGTTCCAGTGTTTTTCTCAGATACTCACGGTCAAGTTCTTTTTCCCGTTGTTTGCTGCCCGCTTTGATGCCTTGGAGCCTGAGAGAGTCATCCGAAACCAGGCCTTTCAGGAAGGTGTCCAGCAGCTTAGGCTCATGTTCACGAAGTTGGTAGCCCTCATTAAAGCCTTTGATAAACCTTTTTTCTTCGTCCGGGGTGAATTCTTTATCTTCCATCGTGTCTAAAAGGTTTCGCGGGCATTCTTTTCTAAATACGCGTGTAAGGAATCTCGGTCGTAAACGATGAGTTTCTTCTGAGGTTGAGAGAACCGAATTTTACCTTCATCCCGAAGCTTTTGAAGGGTCGTTTTTGACTTGATATTCAAAAGTGTCATGGCTTCATCGGTGCTGAGCCATTTTTCTTCTTTGGCGGCACTTTTCCCTTCCAAACGTTCGACCACGTTCTCAATCAGAGCATAAAAGGCTTCGGTTTCGATACAGATCACTTCCATGACCGAATGTAGGAAAATTTTCAAATGGCCACGCCTTTAACTGGTTTATTTTGCCTTTGAGCCTACATAATGAGTGGGTAGGATAAGACGGGTATACCCCAGATGAGGTGGAATGGAAGATTCGTGCTCAGATGGTTAGCTAGAGGAAAGGGTTTTATCATTTGTTGAAGACACCTCTTTCCTGGATTGACGCCCTATGTTGATGTTTCTGTTAAACTCATGAGTTAAGGCCTTTCCCATATATCTTTCCAACGAGAAAATTCGGATGGTTTAACCCGGTAACGAGCGTAATTTCCCTCATGCAAAGCCAGAAGCTCGGTCTCCACAATTTCGACAAACTTTCTCTGCTCCGATGGAGGTACTTTTTGAGCGGTTTCCCGAATGGTTTTTAAAGCCTCTTCTTGGGACATTGCTCCGGAAATAATCGCTGCAATGACTCTCCGAATCTCTTCCCGATAGGTAAGCCGAAAGGCATCGGGTTCTCCTAACGATTGACGGATGGCAGCATACCGTAAAGCGGATCGCTCATAGGCCCATAGAAAGACATCCTTAAAAAGCTCAATCCGGCCCAACTCGTAAAGTTGATATGGTCCTAAAAATCCGGACACGA
>NZ_MORL01000072.1 GCF_001870735.1 Arsenicibacter rosenii
GGCACGGTGACGGTCGTGCCTGTACCGGTCTTTACCGTCTTGTCAACGACATGCGCTGCTGACGGTAAAACCTATATGGTCATGGGATCTGTTAGTCCGGCTTCGGCAACGGTTTCGGCTTCGTCAGGAGCGGTCACACAGAATGGAAGCAGCTTCACCATCAGTGCTGTCAGTTCCGGAAGTACCATTACCCTGAACCTGCTTACAGAAGCCGGTTGTACGGCAAACCAGTCTATTGCGTCGCCGTTATGTCAGACACAGTGTCCGGTCATCACCGTGACCACGCAGGCCGGCAATCAGACTGCCATGAGCGGTGGTCTTGTTGATCTCTATGCCAATGTTACACCGGCAGGCAGTTTCAGTTACGCGTGGTCGGCACCGGCAGGTATCACGTTGTCATCGGCCAATTCGCCGACGGTTACCACATCGGCTTTGCCGGTAGGTATTCATACGTTTACGGCGGTAGTCACTACCGTGCCGGGATGCAGCACCTACACGACGGTTTCTATTGCCGTATATGCCCCACTGACACCTGCGTTGACCATCCGCAAGTTAGTCGACCGTTCGGAAGCCCGGGTGGGCGGGCTGGTTTCCTATACCCTGGTCCTGCAAAATCTTGGGACCGGCCCGTCACTGAATGATGCGGTCAGGGATTCGCTCACTGCGAATGCCGTCATTATACCTGGTTCAATAACAGCCTCTGTCGGGCAGTTTACGACAACAGCCGCAGGGTTTGTCTGGACCGTACCCAGCCTGCCGGTCAACGGAACGGCAACGGTAGTTTATTCGGCCAGCGTACTTGGAGGCGGATCAATCCGGAACATGGCAACCATACCGGCGGATACGGCTGAGGTCTGTGTGTCGGTGCCGTTTATTGTCTGTAAGGGCAGCGATTATGCTTTTCGGGTCAATGCACCGGCAGGTTATCTGAACTATAAATTTTTCCGGAACGGCACCCTGGTCTACGAAGGTAGCCTGAACAGCTATACTGCCACGAGCGCCGGTGAATATACGGTATTGATTGATGAGCAGGGAGGAGCTTGCGCCAGCGGGTCATGTTGTCCGGTTATTATTCGTGAAGACAGTATTCCGGCATTCTCACTATCGGCCGTCAATCCAACTTGTCGGGGAACAATTGCACAGGCCGATGGCCGGATTTTGCTCACCGGTCTCGACGGTGTGCGGAATGCGTATACGTATCAGTATTCAACCGGTAGTTCCTTTAATGAAACCGGAGCCGGTGCCGCTACAATGATTCCGGAAAACGGCCTTTTAGCAGATGCCATTGGCACGGCAGGTGCCTATACGGTAAGGGTATACAATGAACGAGGTTGTTATCAGGACCTAACCGTCAATATACAGGTAAACTGTACATGCGACGGGCCTGAATGCGTGCCAATTCGGATCAGAAAGATAAAATAATACGCTTTGCAGGGAAAAAAGGCAGAAATACGCTTATGAATACTTCTGCATTAGTTAATGGTATACTTTTTGTAAGTGCACCTGGTTTTTTTTCTGAAAATAAAAAAGGGCTGATTTTGTCATCGTAACAAAGAAAAGTGTGACCAAATAATTGGTTTTGGTATTTGGCATCAACTTATTTGTTACATCTAGTTAATAATGGCTTAATTGTTGTCGCAGATTAAGTACTTAGAAGTGATTTTTGGTTTTGTTGTCATAAAAATCTTTTTCTGACGTCGGTTTAAATTGATAAACGGTAGTACAGACGAAAAGGACACAGCAAGACAGAGTTGCGACAGGTTTTCTAACTATAACGTTTATGCTTTATTGTTTACTTCCACGGAAAAAGCCATGGCTTTGGCTTTGGCTGGCTATGCTATTCCCTTTCGCAGGGAAAGCCCAGCTCATCAGTATTCAGCCGTCGAGTGGCTCCATTTGTGCCGGTCAACCGATAGGCCTTACGGTACTCCCCGGTCTTACCCTGCCAGGTTTAGGTGATCTGGGCATTCTGGATCTGTCCGTATCCGGTCCTGCTGGCATCAGCGCTTCCGTCGGGAGTGGAAACAGTTTAATCAGTGTCAGTACCGGAACCGGTTTACCTACCGGCGTCTATAACCTGACGATTTCGGCCGATGTACTGCCCGTCGCTGATCCGCTGAATTTAATTCCGCCCCTGGTTCTGGTATTACCACTCAACATCACCGGTTTACCATCGAGCCCGAGCCCGCCCGCAACACTGACCGCCCTGACCGGGACCACGCTGTCGCTGTCCGGATTATGCCCGGTCGGGAGTGTATTAGGTACGGTTACCCAGCCGCTCCTTGGCGTGATTCCGGTATCGGCAACCACTGCCGGAACCCAATCGGTATCGCTTATCTGTAATAATGGTGGTTGTCTGAGTGCACCGACCCTGGTCAATGTCTCTTTTCTTGATCCTGTTTTGCAGATTGTTCAGGGGCCATTGGCCTGCGTAGGCGAAGCGTTATCGTTAACGCTGTTGCCGGGGAACTTCAGTTTATCGAATCCATTGATCAACGTCGGTGTCAGCGGCCCGGCCAACACCACGATTTCGGCCCTTGGGCCGGATGGCGTGCTGACCATCAGCGGCCTGACGTCGGGCACCACTACCTTAACCGTAAGTGTCAGCCTGGCAGGAACACGGATTCTGAGCCTGCCGATACCGGTGGTGCGCCTGCCGCTGCCATTAGCCCCGACCACCCCGACGACTGTAACGGGGCTGGCAGGTCTGCCTTTATCACTGACGGGCCTTTGCGAAGTGGGCAGCACGCTGGGCGTACCGGGCTTGCCGTTGTTAGGCAGTATTCCGGTAGCGACGTCGGCTGTCGGGCCGCAAACCCTGTCATTGATCTGTACCAACGCCTCAGGCTGTATCAGCCCGGCCAATATCGTTAACTTATCCATTGTGGCCCCGCTGTTGCAGGTGTTACAGGGACCACTGGCCTGCGTAGGCGAAGCGTTATCGTTAACGCTGTTGCCGGGGAACTTCAGTTTATCGAATCCATTGATCAACGTCGGTGTCAGCGGCCCGGCCAACACCACGATTTCGGCCCTTGGGCCGGATGGCGTGCTGACCATCAGCGGCCTGACGTCGGGCACCACTACCTTNTAATTTAAGTGTCGCAGGCAATCAGGTGTTGAGTCTGCCGGTACCGGTGGTGCGTCTGTCGCTGCCATTGGCACCGACCACCCCGACGACTGTAACGGGGCTGGTGGGTCTGCCTTTGTCACTGACGGGCCTTTGCGAAGTGGGCAGTACGCTGGGCGTACCGGGCTTGCCGTTGTTGGGTAGTATTCCGGTGCCTACCTCAACAGTTGGTACACAAAGTTTGTCGCTGATCTGTACCAACGCCTCAGGGTGTATCAGCCCGGCCAATGTCCTGAACCTGTCCATTGTGGCGCCGCTGTTACAGGTGTTACAGGGACCACTGGCCTGCGTAGGCGAAGCGTTATCCTTAACACTGTTGCCGGGTAACTTCAGTTTATCGAATCCATTGATCAACGTCGGTGTCAGCGGCCCGGCCAACACAACAGTTTCGGCCCTTGGGCCGGATGGCGTGCTGACCATCAGCGGCCTGACGTCGGGTACCACGACGCTGACGCTTAATTTAAGTGTCGCANCAGCGTGAGTGTACTGGGCAATCAGGTGTTGAGCCTGCCGGTACCGGTGGTGCGTTTGCCGTTGCCATTGACTCCGGCTACCCCGACGACTGTAACGGGGCTGGCAGG
>NZ_MORL01000073.1 GCF_001870735.1 Arsenicibacter rosenii
ACCCGCGCCGCAAAGCCGGGCAAGACGGCGGCCATGCAGATTAAAGCCGATCAGGTAACGCTTGATTTTATCCTGGACGAACGCGCCCGTGAACTGGCAGGGGAGCAAATCCGCTGGTTTGACCTCAAACGCACGGGTAAGCTGATTGAACGCATAAAAGCCTATGCACCCGATAATGCTGTGAACCTGCAGGATTATCACACGCTGAGGCCGATTCCGCAAACGCAGCTCGATGCCGTTACCAACAAAACGGACTTTAAACAAAATCCGGGGTATCAATAAAAAACGTCAGCGCTAAAGGTGGTGGCACAACGGGCAGTGATGCGTCGTTGTGCCATTTTTTTATTCATTCCCTTCGCTTTTGAGCACGCTTTCAGGCAGTTCATACAACAACCATTGTTTGCTTCGGATCGAAGCCGACTTTTGCCGGATAAGCTGAATAAAATCGTTGATGCCTACCGGTTCATTCCCGTTGGCGTGGATCAGTACCAGGCTTCCCGGTTTGGGCTGCTGCCCTTTAGCCAGCCAGGCATCACTTCCGATCGGAAGCAATCCGAAACCGAGAATACGGTCAAACACGGATTTGTCGGAAACCAGGCCCGGAAACCGGAAAAACACGGAGGGGACCAATCCGTTCTGCAACATAGTCTGCTCATTCAGCAAGACTTCTTCCGCAATATTTGTGTTTGGCTCCAGCAGAAAATTTACCGGTAACGGCCGTTTCGGATCGAACCGGTGATGGTAGGAATGGTTTACCCACGTGATGTCCAGATCGCCTTTCGCAACCAGCGATTTCAGGTAAGCCAGATCGTCCTGATGGCTGTTCATCCATAAACCGGAGACGGTGATCGTAACCGGAATTGGCTTTTCTTCGGTTTCAAAGGCAGCAATCAGGTTTTCGAATACCGACCGGGTTAACGGTTTGGTCGACGGACATAGGTCGATGGTCAGGCTGAATCCCCGTTCGGTCGTATCGGCCCGTTCGATGCCCGCGTCCTGCAGGTTAGTATCCCGCCGCTTTTCACTGGCAAGGGCCCTGCCATAAGGCGTCCGGCTAAACTGCTGTTGCAGAACCGCCGGATTCAGTTTCCGGACTGCGTCTTGTGGCAACGCTGCCACCGACGTCTTCATCGTCTGCGGGTTTACCAGCCAATACATGGTTCGCCCCTGAAACGACCATGACCGGAGCGCAATCTGCGTTGGTTTCTGAGCGGTTGCGCCAAAAAATACCGTATAACCCGCGAGCTGAGCCATGGCCGGTGCCCAGCCTGTCAGGCACAGCCCGGTAATCATCAATAGGTTACAGACAATCTGTCTTAATTGCCTGCTGTTACACTTCCGTTTTACCCGTTTCATCTCCTGTACAACGTTGTATGTTCGCGGGCACCGGACCCGCATTCAGGCTGCAACGATAGCTGAAGTTTATGATTTTCGGACGGAACAACGCAGAAAATTGTGTCAGTAAGCCGTGATAGACCGGGTTTCCGGCCTTTCCGGCGCTACCGCATCATGCACGAGATACTGACAACCGGTACCAGGTTTTTCAGTACCACCGGCCGGTTATAAATCGTCCGGACTGCATAGCTCAGCATCACGTTCCGGCTAAAGCGCCAGTCGCCCCCGTAGGCCATGGTAAACTGATCCGACAGCGTGAGCTTTTCATTGGCCTGTTGAATTACCTCGGCGAAAAAATTGAATTTCGGGCTGCCATAGCGAATATTTAGCCCGGCCGTCAGTTGCTGCTGTAGCCGGTTCTGCCGCGTTCGCTGCGTAAAGGCGGTATACCGGATCAACCCGGAGATCAGAAAGCGCCGACCAATACCGAAGCACCCGTTTGCCCAGACCGACCACCCATCGGTCGACAATTTCAGGCTATCGAGGCCGGGATTCGCAAAGGTGTAGGCCCGCCCATAAGCCACATCCAGAAACGAAGCGTTCCAGTGCTGCTTCACAAACAGCGTCGAAAGCTCACTGATTTTTGTCTTTTGCCGCTTGTCCATATCCTCGATCAACTGCTCGGTGCCGTTTAGCCGGGTCAGGATAAAATCGCGTTGGTTCAGATGTTCACTTACCGGCGGCAGACGATTCAGGGAGTCAAGCCACATGTTCCGGTCGAGTAGCAGCCGTTCCCGTTGCTGGTAATAGGTCTCGGTCGATTCACGGAACAGGTCTTCATCATCTAACGGGTCCTTGCTGCGAAACAACGTCATTTTACCGGCAATAGCCAGCCGGCGGTCGAAGAGATTTTCGCCGGTTTGCTGCTCCACCGTTCCGGCCGAGATGTCCAGTGTCGACAGCATTTTCATCAGTTTCGGAGCACGCTGGTATTTCCGCAGGTTGGGCCGGTTATAAAACAATTCCCAGACGGGTTGTGCCTGAATAGCCAGATTGGGCCGCAGCCGGTATGACTGAAATGACCAGTCGACCTTAAAATCACGGATGTTACCCGGCCGCATAACGGTTGAGGGGTTAACACCCAGCAAATCAAATGCAGCCGATACCGGTATCTGAAACTCAAGAGGTTTGCTGGCACCGTTTGCGACAGGCTGCCCCTCCTGCGCGCTGGCAACAAGTCCGGAAAGGCTCAAAAATAATGTCAGGAACAGGTTTTTCATCGTGAATGAATGTACCCGGCTGATGGCAGGCATCGGACCGGGTAAGGAAAAGAAAAGACCGGCACTTCCCGCCCGGTTTCATCTTTCTCATGAGCCGCCGGGCGGGAAGGCGTTAGTCATGCGGCAACACTTACATACAGCCCAGGGCACAGGCCGCAAAGCAAGGGGCACAGGCCACACCCGCACAGCCAAAGAAAACAGCAATGGTGGCCGGCACACCCAGCCCGCCGGAAGCCACCGACAGAATAGCAGTTACTCCGCCGCAAATAGCGACACCGGCCAGACAACTGTTTTTACAATCGGCTTTTACCCGTGTTTTGAAACCAAAAGGTCCTTCCAGTACCACACTGGCGGTATTGCCGCCAATACAATTCCGGAAACAGCGCCCGAAACTGTGCGCTTTCTGGATTTTGCCACCCGACGAAAACCACTCCTCTGACATAAGCAGGGCTTTATCCATCGATTTTTCACCGACCGGAAATACCAGATAGGCTTTGTAAATCTGGTCGCCAACCTGCCGCCAGACCATTGAGCAGCCCTGCCCCTGCTTTTCATTCGGGTTGTAAAAGTCATAGGCACAAAACATCACGGGTACTTTTTTCCCTTTTTCGTCAACGACTGTGCCTGAGAACCCCCAGGCTCCTTCCTTAACCTCGTAGCGTTTAAATTTCCGGCCTTTTACTTCGCCGGTGAGCAGTTTCCAGTCTTCATCGCCCCCAAACTTTTCCCAGAGTTTCGTCATTTCGTCGGGTGAAAATACTTTCTGGCTTACCAGTTCGCCCTGGGCAAAGGCATTCACCACCAGTCCGCAGACCAGCATCATCATTAACATTGTCCGTAACATGGTTTTACTTGGTTTTATACGTAGGAAATAACAAATACACGCAGATGACTCACAGCAAAAGCTGTACTACCGACAACAAACGATATACTATATACGTAACCGGATTGATAAAGCGCCCGGTTCATCGTTTCATGAACGTTATCCTGTCGGTGAAAACC
>NZ_MORL01000074.1 GCF_001870735.1 Arsenicibacter rosenii
TTTACCCCCGATTCTATTGCCTGACGGAGAAAAGTTAGCATCATTTGCTGAGAACTATGCTGCAATCAGCCGAAGGGCGGTAAGGTGATGCCCGTAATCTGCCGGATATAGAGCCTATCGTACCCCGACTTATTGGCGCCACCGGACGGGATGGTGTCAAGCTGCCGAACGTCCTGCAGGCCTTTGGCAAGCGGCGGGTCACTTACCTGTAAAGTCCTCGTACGCCCCCAATCAACAGATGAGGCAGGGCGGCCGCTTTCGCGCACCCCGGCCGAGATTGCGCTCATGAAAACGATGGCTGAAACAGCTAATACACCGATGTGACGGTTTAGGAACATAAAACCACACTTCAGGTCATTGCCATTCGCGGCTTTGTCGATTAGGCGGAATCTTTGCGGCATAAACCAATATACAAACGGTATGCAAGCGAGAAAATCAGCCTTTACTGCGGTCACCCAAAGCCGTACCATTCTTAATCCGATTCTGAAAGACGAAGTTGTCTTTCTGGAAACCAGCAGCGAAAGCGGGGGAGAACACACCTTTGTTGAAGTAAAGCTCTCGGCGGGGGGCGGTAATCCGCTCCATTATCACGATACCTTTTCAGAAGAGTTTACCTGTCTGGAAGGGGAACTTAGTTTACAGGTGGGTGAGAAAATTATCCGGCTTCAGCCCGGCCAATCGGCCACTGCCCCGATTGGCAGCAAACACCGGTTTTTTAACAGCAGCAAGCACGATTGCCGGTTTCAGTGCCGCATTTCGCCGGGTTGTCCGGGATTTGAGCAGACCCTGCAAATCACCTACGGACTGGCCCGCGATGGCAGGACCGATGCCAAAGGCATGCCAAAAAGCCTCTATATACTGGGCTATACCGTACTGATAAGCGGCACATACCTGACCGGCTGGATGGCCGCCTTACAACCCGTTCTGAACTGGTTTGGCCGGAAAGCGATCAAAAACGGCACTGCTGCCGAACTGGAACGTCAGTATCGTACTATCTGGTAAACGACATGGGTTGTTGTCCGGATGTTGTATATTCAGGTTCAGAAAAGAGTTCGTAGTGGTTTCTTTCAGCCTTTAAACACGTTATCCCAACCAGTCACGTATGAAGAAGTGGACTACATTTGACCGCTACGATTTTTTGATTTATCTGCTGAATTCGCCGGCCCTGTTTATTGCGAATTACGTTATTTTCGGAAACGCTTACTACAACGATAAAACACTGTTCGTCAACGCAACCCTGATTGTCAATCTATGGGGAGCCGTGGTATTTCTTGTGCTGACCACCTGGATGAAATACATGCGGTACCGTTACGAACACCCCGATCAGTTCGGCAACCGGCTATTGTTTTCGATGTTGGGGTATTCGGGGTTTATGCTCATCACGATCCCGTTGGTTTTCCGGTTATTTGATTACCTGAACTATCCCTACAAGCCCGAAACCCTGCCGTGGGTATTAATGATCGGACTGGTTACGAATGTGGTGTCGGCCGGTTGTCATGAAGCCATTTATACCTATTACCAGCTTCGGGAAAGCAACCGGCGTGAGTTTGATCTGAAGCAACTGCACATGATGCAGCAGATGGACGTATTAAAACAGCAGGTAAACCCGCATTTTCTGTTTAACAGCCTGAATGCCCTGATTGCCCTGATCAGCGAAAGCCCGGAACGGGCCGAGCGGTTTGCCGAAGAGTTAAGCTCGGTGTATCGCTATGTGCTGCGGGCCAATGAACAGGATCTGACGGACCTGAATGCAGAATTGAATTTCATCCAGTCATACGCCCACTTACTCCGGACCCGATACGGCAACGGCTTCAGCCTGACAACGGAAATTGATCCGCAGTATGGAAATTATAAACTGCCCTCGCTGACACTCCAGTTGCTGGTAGAAAATGCCGTGAAACACAATGTGGTGATGGCAAGCCGCCCGCTCACCATTAAAATTCAGACCGATGCGCTGGCAAACCTGCATATCTCCAATAACCTTCAGCGAAAAAAACAGGGCGTTTTGTCAAATGGTGTCGGGCTGACGAATATTCTGGCAAAATATGACATTCTTGGTCAGCCAAAGCCCAGTGTTCGTGAAGAAGCCGGCCGGTTTCTTGTTGCGCTGCCGCTGATTCCGGTTAATGAAGCGTAGGGGAGGCCGCCGGATGGGATCATACCGGGCCGCAGCATGTATCAAAATGCCTTTAAATAAGTAAGCGTTTTTTAATCTGTTCCTGATTCCTATACTTGCTGATCACAACGACAAAAGCCATGACCATAAAAGCGCTGATTCCGGGCAGTGCCTGGCTGGTACTGCTTTTTCTGGTAACCGGTTCCCGGGAAGCAACGTCTCAGCCGCCCGCTACAACGCCCGGAAAACACACACTGGTGCAGATCATTTCGGCCGTTTCGTCACAAATGGATTCTGCCCGGTTTGATTCGGCTCAGCTTACCCTCAACAAAGGGTTCCGGATCCTGCAGCGACAGCCTGATCCTGAGATGGAATTTTACCTGCTGGCGTATCAAAGTGAGGTGTTTTATTACAATGCCATGGTCGAACAGGGAATACAGTTTGCCCTTAAGGGACTGAACGTAGCCGGCCAGCTGAATGATTCGACCATGATGGCCAACCAGCATAATTTGCTGGGGTTGCTTTACTCAGACCTCGATCAGTTAACAAAGGCGATTCAGCATCTTAAACGTGGACTGACGCTGTTGCCCGGTCATCCGGAAAGCCGTTTTGAGCTTACCGAACGGTATCAGATTTTATCCAATCTGGGGCAGTGTTATGATCAGATCGGGCAGTATGATCTGGCCATTAAGGTAAACCGCGAGTCGTACCGGCATGCCGTTTTAAAAAAATCTAAACGGGGCAGTGCGATTGCCGCATGGGCTTTGGGGAATGATTACGCCGCACTCACGGATGAGAAAGAAGCCATGGGGTGGTATACAACAGGGCTGGCAGAGGCTTTGTCGGGCAGAGAATACGATGTGGTGATTATGATTTACCTGGCCAGATGCAACCTGCTTCTCAAAAAAAAGCCGGAGCAGGCGGTGTTAGAGCTGGTTAAAGGAATCCGGTTGATGGATGCCAAACGAAGCCAGATTTCGACCTATTCGAGGCGGGCTTTTGCTAAGGAGCAAACCGGGATCTATTACCAGTTAAAAAATTACAAACGCGCTGTGGATACCCACCGGTTACTGAAACAAATCGATGATGAGATTCAGGAGGCGGAGAAAAAACAACGACTGGCCATGCTGCAGGCCTATTATGATAACGAAAACCGGATTTTACGATACCAGGAGCGCGAACGCTTCCACCGGAAAGAAATAGCCTACAATCAGCAACTGGCCCTGGCAACGGCTATTTTTGCCGGCTTGTTGCTGGTTAGCCTCCTGGCAGTGATGTATGGTTACAGACAGAAACAGAAAGTTAAGGACCTGATGCAGCAGCAAAAAATACAGGCACTTACCCGCGAACATGAAGTCGCAAACCTGAAAGCAATGATCATCGGTGAAGAACAGGAGCGGCTGCGCAT
>NZ_MORL01000075.1 GCF_001870735.1 Arsenicibacter rosenii
GCAGTAGTTTTACCGTAGCCAATCCGACGTTGCTGAACCTGCCGCAGGATGGGGTAGTGGCCGGTGGCCTGAGTGAAGCGAAGACCTACACGGTCCGTATCTACAACCAGTTGGGTTGCTACCGGGATGTAACGGTGACGCTGACGGTAAACTGTGCCTGTCCGCCGGAAATCTGTGTTCCGGTTAGTATCCGGAAAACAAAAACGCGGCTTTAAGGTAAGGTACTACCTATCTTTTATACTTTTTTTCCCCTGAGCGCTCTGGTTCGCTCAGGGGATTTTTTTTGTAACTCGCTGACTATGTTTTGATTATTTGATGGGATTGTTCAATGTTACCAGTTGATCCATTTGGATGAATAAGGTAACATATGAATTATTTGTGTTTTGTTGGCTTGGTTTTTGTTGCCTGAAGCGATTACATACTTGCAATTCTTCACAGAATAACCATGAACACACATTACTTACACAGAGTATTACGTGATTTTTATGCTTGCAGACAGATGTTGATCTGGCTGATGTGTATGGCGGGGCTGTCAGGCGTCGTGCAGGCACAAAATATTTCCGGTATAGTTTATCGAGATTTCAACGGGAATGGAACGTATCAGAGTACGCCGGCTTCCGGTACCTATACCTACGGCGAAACCGGCGTAAGCGGGGTTATCATAAAGGCTTACAATACCAGTGGCGTACTCGCTGGTTCGGCAACGTCGGGTAGCACAGGGTCCTATTCCATTACAGCAAGCGGGAGTGGGCCGTATCGGGTAGAATATACTATTCCGGCCCCGCTGGGGTATCTCAATGAAGGCTATTATAATGGCAATGCATCCGGTACATCAGTTGAGTTTGTGTCATCAGGGACGGTGATACTTAACTTCGGTGTGAATAGCGTGAACGATTACTGTCAGTCAGCGCCCCCGTTGGCAATTCCTTGTTTTGTAGTGGGTGACCCTTTGTCGGCTACGAGTACCGTAGCCACTGAGGTTGCCTTGGTCAGTGTGCCGTATAACTCTTCAGGAACCGGTTTAGCCGGCACGAAACTGGCTACCGCTAAAGAACTGGGTAGTATTTTTGGCGCGGCTTATCAGCGGGAATCGAAAAAGTTGTTTACGGCAGCCTTTATGAAACGCCACGTCGGGCTTGGTACAGCCGGACTAGGTGGTATTTATGTAACAAACATGTCGGGTAGTACAGCTGCAAACAGCGTATATGTGGATCTGGAGAGCGCACCTTTCAGTTTATCGCTTGGGGCATCAGATATTTCGGCGCGTGTGCTTCCCGGCGATGGCGGGGTAAGCAGTAATGACCCTTTAGGTTTTGATGCAGTCGGGAAGGTTGGTCTGGGCGGAATGACGCTGTCGACAGACGGGCGTATTCTGTACGTTGTTGATCTCTACAACCGGCAACTGCTGGCACTAGCCATCGGCAACCCGGCCAAAACCACGTTACAGGCTTCTGATCTGACAAAAATTGCAATCCCGGCTCCCGGCTGTACAAACGGTGTGGGCCGGCCGTTTGCGGTGAAGGTGTATAATGGTAAAGTATATATCGGCGTGGTTTGTACAGCCGAAAACGGTGGCACTGCCAATGATATGTATGCCTACGTATATGCTATGGATGAGGGAGCGACAACGATCCCGACAACGGCGGTATTTAGCTTTCGCCTGAATTATGCAAAAGGTATGATTCATACCCAGGATGCTCCTCTGGGTGATTCATGGGAACCGTGGGTGAGTCAGTTCTCCGGGATCAATCTGGGATCAGTTACCAACCCTGGTTCTGCCGGCACTGTAGCTGACCCGTTCTTCCGCCGTTCTGCACGGCCGCAGCCGATGTTGTCCGATATTGATTTTACCAGTAACGGAGATATGGTAATGGGCTTTATGGACCGTGGCGGACACCAGCTTGGATTCCGTCAGCGTAATACGACACAGACCACGTCAACCACGCTTTTGAATGGCTACATCGGTGGCGACCTTCTGCGGGCTTCCTTTAACGGAACAGCCTGGGTCCTGGAAAAAAATGCGGCGGTCGGTACATTGGCGAGTAGTGGTGCCGGTAACGGTCAGGGCCCTGGAACACCAACGAGTACGACTTATGCAACACCGGCCGGTGAGTTTTACTATACAGATGCTTACAGTGGATACTTAAGTTCCAGTATGCCTTATGTGGAAATTCACCAGGAGACGTATATGGGCAGCAGTCTTGTCATACCGGGTAGTAACTACCTCATATCGACAATGATGGATCCGCTAAATACATGGTCTGGTGGTATAGCCTGGTTTGATAACCGGACCGGAGCTGATAACAGGCGTGCTGAAATCTATCGTACACTTGGTGGTGGTGCAGCTAATGATGTAACACTGGGAAAAGCAAACGGATTAGGTTTACTGGAAGCACTTTGTTCACCGGCTCCGATCATGATTGGTAACCGTGTTTGGAATGATACAAATAATAATGGTGTTCAGGATGCCGGTGAGGCAGGTATTCCGGGGGTTGTTGTAACGCTGAAAGGTACAGGTCTTTCCGCCAACGGCGTAACAGCTACGACAAACAGTAAGGGCGAATATTATTTCAGTACAGCAACCGGGACGTCCAGTACATCTGCTGTTTTGAATCTGTCTTTAACTTACGGTGGTTCATATTCTGTTTGTTTCCCGATAAGTACAAGTGCTGGAGCGCTGTTGATCAGTGAAAATGTGAATGCTGCAACGGGTGAAAATGCGGATAAAATTGACTCAGATCCTTCCGCAACGGGAGTTGTTACGCTGACAATCGGAGTAGGAGGGGAAAATGATTTCTCAATCGATGCCGCTTATGCGCCGGTACCTCCTTGTTCAATGTCTCTCATCGTTTTGGCGAATACTTGTAATGAGGTTACGAATACATATCCGGTTTCCGGAACGGTCAGCCTTAACAATAGTCCGGCAACGAGCCTGACGGTTACCGACGGAACAAAGTCGGCCGTTATCAGTGTAACCGCAGGTCAAACGAATGCTACGTTTTCGCTGACCGGATTGAGTTCGGGAAGCGGCAAACATACTGTTTCGGTAGTTGCCGCGGCGACTGCATGTGAAACAGTTAGTCAAACATACACGGCACCTGCAACCTGTACCGTTGCGGCAACAATCGCTGTCGTGTCGGCAACGGTCTGCTACGGCAGTTCGGCGACGCTGACGGCTTCGGGTTGTAATAATGGTACGGTAAGCTGGTCAAACGGCACCACGGGCAACAGCCTGATTACGCCGGGTCTGACGCAGACAACGGCTTACACGGCCACCTGTACGACGCAGACGGGCTCGGCTACTTCGGTCGTCGGCACGGCGACGGTAATGCCACAGCCGGTGCTTAGCCTACAGGCGAGTTCAACAAACGTGACCGCCGGAACACCGGTGAGCCTGTC
>NZ_MORL01000076.1 GCF_001870735.1 Arsenicibacter rosenii
GAGAGTTATTCGCTTATTCAGCACCTCCTGTGAGTAACCGTCGTAGGCAAAAGAAACCCCTACAAAAACCAGTGAAAACAGTAAGGGAAGTAACGTAAGCCTCGCCAGCGAACCGGCCGACCTACTGGTTTGTAAAAAATACTTCATAGAGATAAGGAATAGTTAGGGTACAATAAGCAGGGTACAGAGTTGACAGAGCGACCGGGTATAGTTGCTTTGCCCGGGGGCGCATTGAGTCGGTTACCGGCATCCATTTGACGTGATGATGATTTTGTTGTTTTCTTCCCGATAGGTTGCTTCAATCGCGATACAGATCAGCTCAATTTTTTCGAGCAAAGGTTCGTCGGTTAAATGAGCTGTCAGTTTACAGTGTGCCAGCTTGCCGGCATCGTAGACAATATCGGCGTGGTAGGCCGCTTTCAGCTTTTCGATTACGTCGTTGGCCGGTGCTTCATCGAACGTGAAGGTTGTCCGCGCCATCGCATTTGGCAAGGCGACCGGTAAAACCTGTTTTACTTCCTGAATCGTAAACTGGTCTTGTCCGACATTTACTTTTTCATTGGCTGCGATCACGAGCCCCTTCAGCGTATTGCCGGAAAGCTTCTGGTCCTTTTCGGTGTCGGATTGCAGNGCCACCTCTGACCGGCCGCGTTTGGTACTAATCGAAAAGCTCGTGCCTAACACTTTGGTAATGAGTTGATTTGCGTAGACAAAAAACGGTCGCTCCGGATCTTTGGATACTTCAAAAAAAGCTTCCCCCAGCAAGACTACTTCCCGTTTCGGGTGGCCGAACAACCGTGGTGAGTAGCTGATCTTGCTGCCCGGCCCGAGCAGAATCGAACTTTTGTCGGGCAGATTCACCAATAACGGCTTGTTGCTCAGGTTCTCTTTTTCGAAAACCTCACCGCTTTGCTGTTTTATCTGACGCGCCAGCCGTTCATAAGTCGGCGCGTTGGGTTTGGTATACTCCTTCCAGCCCCAGAACAGACAGACCAGCGCGACAGAGGCCGCCGCCATCCAGGTAAGCAGCGGACGGAGTATGCTGAACGGCGAATCGGTCAGGCTGTTGCTGAGGTCCGTATCCTGAGCCGGTTCTGCAATGTTCCGCTGGATGGTATTAAAGCCTCGCGCCGCGTCGAAATGATATTGCGGGTGCTGCGCTTCCCATTCATCCAGAAACTGGTAAAACAATTCTTTATTTTCGGGTTGATGCAGCCACTCCTCGATCATTTTTCGCTGGATCGAAGTATGTTTTCCATCAAAATAATCGAAGATGATTTTCTTGTTTAATGGCTGATTCATAGATGATTCAGGTGTATGGATTTAAAAAAATGAAATAATAAACAAATACAGGCTGATCAGGTAGTCCTGTTTCAGCTCTTCCTTGATTTTGGCAAGGGCACGGCTGATGAGTCGTTCAACGGCGCTGACCGTTAGCTGCATTTCGCTGGCTACTTCCACGTACTTTTTCCCTTCCAGCCGGTTCAGCTGAAACGCCTTCCGCGACTGCTTCGGTAAATGCTGGATAGCAATCTCCAGTTTGCGGCTCAGTTCATGGTAATGCAGGATTTCATCCGGCCGCAAGGCATTTACCGAGTCAGCAAAGCCGGTATCTTCCGCCGCCAGGTCGAGGGGCTGATTCCGGTTTAGCTCTGCCTTAATGGTATTAAAGGCGCGGTTTTTAACCGCCGTGTAGAGATACGCCCGGTAAGATGATGAGATTGACTCATACACCTTATTATTCCAGAAGTTGGTAAATACCTCTGCCACAATATCTTCCGCCAGTTCTTTAGAGTAAACATACCGGATTGCATGATTACAGAGGTTTGTGTAATACTTGTGAAAAAGCATTTCAAACCCCTTTTTAGGAGAGGAAACAAATGCCCGCCCGATCAGAAATTCATCGCTGAGTACCCTGGTTTCCGGTTCATGTACAGTTACCTGTAACTTGCCGGCTGCCTGACCCGGGTCCGGCGATTCTTGTGGTAATGCTTTCATACGTCTGGTTTACATCTTCCTGTGATACGAACTGCAGGCTAATCGGAATTACAGGCATTTTCGGAAAAAGGACTAACGGTACTCTATTAACTTTGTAGCATCTGAAGATAAGTAAAGTGCTTCGTATACCATCCCTGAAAATAGACTATTTCGAAGACAAAGTTTTACTATTTTACCCCACACTTGTTCGCAGAAAGTTTTTTGAAAAATCTTTGCGGCCTCATATCGGCGCTGTTTGTGCATAAAAAGCGCGTTTCACCTGCTTAACGGTATTGGAAAGATGGAAGCTACCCTTTTGATAATTGACGACGAATCACGATTGCGGCAGTTGCTGGCACAGATCTTAAAACTGGAAGGGTACGTTGTACTGGAGGCCGAAAATGCCAGGTCTGCCCTGCAGGTGCTGCAACGGCAGGAGGTACATGTGGTAATCAGTGACGTGAAACTGCCCGACGGTCGTGGCATTGAGCTAACGGCAACCATTAAGCAACTCTACCCGGCTACAGAAGTGATTGTGCTGACCGCCTACGGCACGATCAGCGATGGCGTGACAGCCATCAAAAACGGGGCGTTTGATTACATTACGAAAGGAGACGATAACGACCGGATTATACCGCTGGTAAGCCGGGCGGCGGAGAAGGCGCTGCTTCAGTTCCGGGTACAGCAGCTGGAACATCAGGTCAGTAAACGCTATGGGTTCGGGCAGATTATCGGCTCCTCCCCGGCGCTCCGGCAGTCGATTGAACTGGCCGGAAAAGTGGCTCCTACCGAGACAACGGTACTCATTACGGGCGAAACCGGAACCGGCAAGGAAGTCTTTGCCCAGGCCATTCACTATGGCAGCGGCCGTCGGCAGGGGCCGTTTGTTGCGATAAACTGCGGGGCACTGAGCAAGGATATTCTCGAAAGTGAATTGTTCGGCCACCGCGCCGGTGCGTTTACGGGCGCCGCGAAAGACCAGAAAGGCTTGTTTTCGGAAGCCAATAAGGGAACCCTTTTTCTGGATGAAATCGGCGAAATGCCGCTCGACCTGCAGGCCAAACTGCTGCGGGTGCTCGAAACGCACGAATTTCTGCGGGTGGGTGATACAAAGCCGACCAAAGTAGATGTCCGCGTAATTGCCGCAACGAACCGGAGTTTGCAGGAAGAAGCGGATCAGCATCATTTCCGGCTGGACCTGTATTACCGGCTTTCGGTATTTACTATTCAGCTGCCTGCCCTCCGCGACCGGATTACCGACATTCCGGAACTGGCTTTATTTTTTGCCCGCCAGAACGCGCAGAAACTCGGGAAACGCCATGTGGAAGTAAGTCCGGCGTTTGTGACGCAGTTACAACAACACCCGTGGCGCGGAAATATCCGCGAACTGAAAAATGTCA
>NZ_MORL01000077.1 GCF_001870735.1 Arsenicibacter rosenii
TAAACCGCTCCCTGCCAGTTTCCGCTTCCATTGGTATGGTGCGGGGCCCCAACGATAATCTGGTTGTCGTAAACGGCTACGCTGGCTCCGAAGTCATCAAAGAATTCACCGTCGGTCGGTGTCAACGTCGCCAATAGCATCCAGTTTCCGAGGGCTAGTCCGTAGACATATGCGGCCCCCTGACTTCCCTCAGCTACACCCGAAATCAGCAGGGAACGATTGCCGACTACAATATACCCGGAAGAAATTGCCACGCTATACCCAAAATTATCCCCTGGTTTGAATGCCGGAATCTCGAGCTGCTGCTTTTCAACCCATGTACCACCAACACGCTGATATACATACACTTTACCTTTACTATTTTTATAGGGAGCCCCTACTACAGCATAATTTCCCGATATAGCCACAGACATACCAAACAAATCACCTCTGTTTCCATCGCTTGCAAACCGATCAACCAGCGATTGCCCGTCATTAGTACTAGTCGCCAATGGCAGCCAATACTGGCCATCATATAAGTAGAGCGTACCCCGGTCCAGATCATAAACCAGTAAGCCTACCGCAGGAGAGGTGATGGCTTTACGCTGCGCCGAGGTTAATCGGGGAATCAGCAGACCCTGGTTATTACCGGGGCTCTTCAAGTCCAGGACAGCCGATGGATGGGGCCTTCCCCCCATACCAATCTGGGAAAAGCCGGTTCCATATAGCCCCAGCATGAGCGTAGCTATACCAAGTACGAAGCGAATTAAACAGATCATGTAGATTGAGTTAAGTGGTGAATCGTAGTTTGTTGTACAGACCCTTTCTTTTAATTAACAGCATTGGGTAGACCCACAAAGCTACTGCTGTCCGGGGCTTCCTGATATAACGTACCTATCTATACGTCCTGCTCCTGAAAAATGGCCGGAACGTTTCATAATCAGGTTTCAGATCAGCTAAAAGCCTTGTCGGAGCGCTTCCTTCACCAGACCGATGGAACTGCGGACGCCTGCCTTCCTGAACAGATTGCGGCGATGGGTCTCGACGGTCGACACTTTAATACCCAGTTCTTCAGCAATCTGCATAGTTGTCATTTCTTTAAAAATCAGCCGCAAAACCTCCTGTTCCCGCCGGGTAAGTTTTAACTGTGTCATAGATAAAGCAGAGAAGTAGCCTGACAAAGATGATAGATCAGGGGCGCAGATGCCCTCATGGTTTTACATGATTTTGCCTCATGGAAAACCATGATTCTGACAACACACAAACCTTTTTCTCATGGTAAACCATGATTTTCAGGTAACAATATTGCCGGTTTTAGTAAAAAAGAGTTGATTAGACCATCTAATCTGCAAACCTCATGGCTAAGTACCTGCTCTGTATCCTGACTGCCTGCCTGACGGCATTAGCAACGGTTGCCCAGAAACCGGCCACTGTCAAATCGGACTCCCTGGCCGTGCGAACGTACCTGGCAACAGCCGCAACCTATGGAACCATGAAACGGGACTCCTGTTTGCTGGCTATCGATAAAGGATTACAAATAGCGCTGAAAATGAAGAATAAGCGGCTGGAAGCAGCCTGCTATCAGGCGCTCGGTGTGTATTCGGC
Source organism: Arsenicibacter rosenii (assembly GCF_001870735.1). Classification (GTDB taxonomy): domain Bacteria; phylum Bacteroidota; class Bacteroidia; order Cytophagales; family Spirosomataceae; genus Arsenicibacter; species Arsenicibacter rosenii. The sequence goes on from NZ_MORL01000077.1 coordinate 1,585, forward strand.
GGCTTATGGAGTCCGCTTCGATAATCAAATGAAGGCGCTCCGTATCTACGAGGAGCTGAACGACCTGAACGAAACCGGTAATGTAAACATTGCACTCTGGGATCTTGTCCGCCTGCAATCAAACAATAAATACCCCCCCGAAGTATTACGCTACGCCGAACGGGCACTCGACGTTTTTCAACAGACGAAAAACCAGACGGGCATTATCCAGGCCAATAACAGCTTTGGCATTTACTACGCCATGACCAGCCAGCCAGATAAGGCTCTAACGTATTTTGAAAAAGTCAGGGACATGATGGTCACCCTTAAGCGGGATTCAAGCCAGATTTACAACATTGAGTATAATATGGCCAATCTGCTGTCGAAAACCAACCCGCAGGAATCCCTGCGGCGGCGGCTGATCATTTATGATTTTTTCAGGCGACATCCGTCAACCAATACCGGCATACACTTCAGCCTGCTCGAAGCCTTCTGCCAAACCTATAGCAACCAGCCCTATACCAATCCTGATGAGGTAATCCGGTATGCGACCGAAGGGCTTAAGTTCGGTCAAAAGCTCAACAACCTCGGCCGGCAGCTATCCTTCCACCGGCACCTGCAATGGGCCTATAAATCGCAGCAGCAGTTTGACAAAGCGCTCCGGCACGCAGAACTGGCCAGGGCTTTATCTGACTCGATATCGAAACAGGAGGATGCCCGGCAGATTGCGGACGTGCAGCAGAAGTATGATAACGAAAAAAAACAGACCGAAATCGAGCGGCAGCGTCGGCAACTACTGGAGAAACAGGTACTGCTTGAACAATCTTCCCGGCAAAAGGCACAATCGGATCATGACCTCCGGATGAACCGGCAGTTACTGGCTACCCAGCGCGTTCAGCAATTATTGAAGGAAGCAAAGCTAACCCAGCAGTCTCAGGTACAAATAGCCAATATCCAACGGCTTAAGCTTGAAAAACAACAGGCCGAAACGAATGTGCAGCTAACCCGCGAAGAACAGAAAACCGCCCGCAATCAACTATGGGGGAGCGTTGCCGCAGGGCTGATTATGTTGTTACTGGCGGGGCTGCTCTGGCGGAACCGGCTCCTGAATCAGAAGAATACGGAATTACAGGCGGCATTAGTCAAAGGTCAGTCCATTGAACGGAAACGGGTTGCGGCCGATCTGCACGATAACCTCGGTTCGGCTTTGTCGTCGTTGCAATGGAGTATCGAAGCCATTGATCATAAAAAACTGTCAACACCCGAACAGGCCATCTGGAACAGCCTGCAACAGCAGGTCAGCAAAGCATATGCGGATGTCCGGTTGCTGTCGCATAATCTGCTGCCCGACGAACTGGCGCAGCATGGGCTGGTGCCGGCCCTAACAAGCCTTGTAGAGAAACTTAACCGGAATAAGCAGGTGGCGTTTACGCTGCAATTGCCGGATACCCTCCCGCCGGTCGCGCCGAACATCGCGTTTGAAGTATACAGCATCTGTCTGGAGCTTTGCACCAATATTCTGAAACATGCTAAAGCCTCGGCAGCGATCATTTGTCTGGAACAAACGAATACAACTGCCTTGCGGCTAACGGTTCAGGACAATGGCATCGGACTGGCGAACAACCCGAAAAAAGGATTCGGATTGAACAGTATCGACTCGCGGATACAGGCTCTGCATGCCAGCTGGACCGTATCGGGCGAAACACACGAAGGCACACG
>NZ_MORL01000078.1 GCF_001870735.1 Arsenicibacter rosenii
CGGTATATTTAACATAGAAGGCGGATGCTATGCCAAAGTGATTGATCTGACCCGCGAGCGTGAACCGCAGATCTTTGACGCTATCCGTTTTGGTTCCATTGTCGAAAATACCGTTTTCCGGCGCAACAGCCGCGAGGTTGATTATACAAACGCCGGCCTGACCGAAAATACACGTACGTCATACCCGATTGACTTCATTCCGGATGCCGTTACTCCGTCGGTTGCGACCCACCCGAAAAACATATTCTTTCTTACCTGTGATGCCTTCGGCGTTCTGCCGCCGATCGCAAAACTGAGCACGGAACAGGCGATGGATTATTTTGTACTTGGTTACACGGCCAAAGTCGCCGGTACGGAGATGGGTATTACCGAACCACAGGCGACCTTCTCCGCTTGCTTCGGAGCGGCGTTTATGCCGCTGCCGCCGCGGGAATATGCCCATATGCTTGGCCGGTATATTGAAAACCAGCAGGTTTCTGTCTGGCTGATTAATACCGGATGGACGGGTGGAGGCTTTGGAACGGGGAACCGCATGAAACTTCCGTTTACACGGGCCATGATCCGTGCTGCCCTGCGCGGAACGCTCGATACGGTCCCGTTTGTCAACCATCCGGTTTTTGGACTGGCCATGCCGACAGTGTGCCCGGGGGTTCCGACCGACCTGTTAAACCCACGAAACACATGGGCACACCAGGACGCTTATGATGCACAGGCCCGTCGCCTGCAAACCATGTTTCTGGAAAAGAAAACCCTGATGGGGTAACGATACACCCTGTTCACGAACCCATTACCCGCCGGAACCTGAAAGCCCGGCGGGTAATGGGTTAATCCGCACCAACATCGAACTTGCTCAGAAAATCGTAGAATTCGACCTTAGACCGGATATTCAGTTTCTGATTGATATTTTTACGATGCGTTTCAACCGTATAGTAGCTCAGGTTTAAGTAATTAGCCACATCTTCCGTGGTCATTCCTTTTTTGATTGCCCGCAGAATATCGGCTTCACGCTTCGTTAGCCGGTTTTTCATCGTAAAGGAATCTTTTACGGTAAGCTCTTTCTTCGTTACCAGCGATTCAAAGACCTGATCGCCGGACATCACGCCGCAGAGGGCATCAATCAGCTTCGATGCCGGGGTTGTCTTGGGCAGGTAACCATCCACTCCAGAGTCTTTGAACATCTCGATTTCCTTGTTGCCGGCATACATGCTGATTACTACAATCTTTCCGGAAAAGGATTGTGCTTTCAGCTCATTCACGATTGTTAACCCGTTGATTTCCGGCATATTAAAGTCAATCAACACCAGAGACGGGCGGATCGACAGGCACTGATAAATCGCCTGCCGACTGTCAAATACCTGGCCGACCACATCAAATTGGTTCGACTCTTTCAAGATTAAACTAAGCCCATCACTAAACAGCTGGTGGTCATCAATGATGAGTACGGGTATTTTCATACGCAATTTCAATCAGGACACTGGTACCATCCGGTGTCGAATCTATTGTTAGGTTAAGATCGGTCAGACTGGCCCGTGTCCGGATATTATGCAGGCCGATACCCTGCACCTTTTTGGCCGCATCAAAGCCTACGCCATCGTCTTCCACGCTGATAATTAACGCATTTTCTCCCGAAAAAAACTGAATATGCGCTTCATTCGCGTGGGCATGCCTGATGATATTAGTCATCAGTTCACTGATAATGGCATGGAGGTTCTGCTGGATCAGCTCCGGAAGCCGATCAAACTGCCCTTCGGTAAAGTCGGTAAAGAAAAAGTTGGTCGACGAAAATGTATTGAACCGGCTCACCAGATCGGCAATCCGTTCGGAAAGGGGCTGCTCGCTGTCCCGGACCAGATTCTGACTAATGACCCGAAGCTCATTGATCGCCGAAAGAATCAGCATTTTGGTCGTTTCAGGCTTCAGCTCCTTCATATTGAGGTAGCCCAGAGCCGAGGCCAGCGTATTGCCGACCTGGTCGTGCAGGTTCCGGCCAATGGCTTCGATTTCGGCCTTATGCTGATTATCCATGCTCAGTTTCAGCCGGTCGAGCCGCCGCCGCATTTTCTGCTTCGTTACCAGCTCTTTCCGGAACTCACTGATGGTAAGATATACCAGGACAAAAATGGTGAAAATAGTATTCAGATAGGTAACATTCAGCGACAGCTGACCGCGATGGATGTTAAACATGACCAATACCAGATCGACAAGAAAAGGCAGAAAGGCAAAGGAAGCAGCAAACAGATAGTTCACAATCCCGGCCCGGAGGTAGGCCAGCCACGACAGATAAATACCCCAGCACATGCCCAGGACCGACAGTACTACCAACCCGTTTGTATACAGATAATTGGAGATTTCGGTCTGCCAGCCGGCAATCAGTATCATCATGCTGATGTTCAGCACGCCCATGACGAGGGCAGTGCGAAAAAGCCACTTCCGGTTTACGGGAACATCTTTCATGATCGCGAAACCAAAAGGCAGAAACAGCACATTCGTCAGATAAACCGAAAAGGCGCCCATGTTCGTTGCACTCAGACAAAGCCAGCCGGGAAACGGGACGTTGTCGTAGTAATCGCCCATGTAGAGAAAAATACAGCAAAGACCGAAAAGCATTCCACAGAAACAGAACATATGCCATTGCTCAAACAAGCTCGCCAGAAAGACCATCACAATGATGATAATCAGGGTATAGATTACCCGGAAACTATTCTTAAAATCATTATGAATGGCCTGTTCAACAAAACGGACTTCATCAAACAAGGCAAGGCTTGTTTCCTGTAAACCGGTATACCGCTTTGTCTGTAACAGAAAGCAGGCCGTATCGCGGGCCGCCACGAAGACCGGTAACGCAAACGCCCTGAACGAATAAGGCCGGTGGGCAATGGGCATGGTACGGGTCAGATAACCGGCAGGGATCAGCTTTTCGTCCGAAACGCGGTACAGGGTAATGGCATCCAGCCGGACGTGTTCAGCCTGAAGCACCAGCTTACGGGCCTTATCACCGGCATTGACCAGTTGTATAAACACCCATGCCTGATGGTTATTGTATGACCGGCCCAGGACAATTTTATCCGGCTGTTCGTTGGCGGTGAAGGTTTGTCTGATAAAGGCCGACAGCGGCCGGTTTGGGGGAGGAGTACCGGTGAACGTTGTCGAAAACAGCACCCTGGGGTTCAGATTGGCTTCCTTAAATGTACCGCTAAGGACCACCGTCGGATTGCCCCTGACCGGCGTTGTTTGCCTGTCGACAAAGATGAACGAGATCACCAAACCAACTC
>NZ_MORL01000079.1 GCF_001870735.1 Arsenicibacter rosenii
CCGTCAGGGTTGGCAACAGGGACGCATGCTGTTCCGGAATCAGGGAAACGAGCGCCTTCGCCATGGCATCGATCATTTTTGAGCCGGTCAGGATACCGGAGAAAATACCGGCCGCAAAGATCATACCCGAGACCATAAAAATATTGCTCCCGTGTGCCTTCAGTACGTTCTGCTGGTCGGACAACCGGGGAAAGTTAATGAACAGTGCCAGCATGGACGCTACCACAAACAACACCGGCGTCGGGACCCATCCCTTAATGAGGCTAACCAGTAAGCTAATGGTCAGCAGCGCATTGACAAGGATCAGTTTAGGTCGGCGCAGTGCACGCTGACTCTCCGTCAGGTTTTCCTGATGCACATAATCGAGTGGCTGAATGCCAATGCGTTTTCGCTCCTGCCTGCCCAGCCAGTAAGCCACGGCCAGTACCCAGCCAATGCCTGCAATGATCGCGGGAATGTTCGGGTTAAAGAGCAGATTGGCTTCGGTTTTCAGGGTCGAAATGGCGCGTGCCGATGTGCCTGACCACGGGACCAGATGCAGCGGGCCGACGCTCAGAGCCACGATGCCGGGCAACACCGTCTTCCGGATACCCAGCTGCCGGTAGATGGGCAGAAATGCCGAGAGGACTATCATGAACGTTGCGGTACCGTCGCCGTCCAGATGGACAATCATGGTTAAAACGGCGGTACCGACAATAACTTTTAACGGATCTCCCTGCACATACCGGACAATACCGGCAATGATCGGATCAAAGAGCCCTGCATCGAGCATGGTGGCGAAATAAAGCACCGCAAACATCAGCAGGATCCCCGTCGGGGCAACCTGCCTGATCCCGGCCAGCATCATTTCGCCCAACTCCTTAGGGTCAACTCCCGCTACGAACCCCATAACCAGCGGCACAAGCACGAGCGCGGTAATTACAGACAGCCGCCTGGTGATGATCAGCAGCAAAAAAAAGCCGATGGTGGCAAAACCGGTCAGAGCAAGCATAGGTGATAGGCAGAAAGAGACCGGCCAGCAATGGCCGGTCGGTTACGGTTAGAGTGCCCGGTCAGGAGCTATGGCCAGAATGTCTTTATCGTGATGTGTTTTCTCAACGCATTGGTTATCAAACAGCATGGCCGCTCCGTTTTGCGGCGTGTAGGGCTTCCAGCTGGGTAAGCCTTTGTGGCCCGGATTACCGGTTCGGGCAAAGTTGATCCACGACTGACTCATTTTGTCGGCGAGTACATACGCCTCTTTGCCGCCACCGGTCATTTCTTCACACCGGCCGATGTTGTCGAACACAAACGGAATTTCCATGCAGTGCAGGGATTTGTATTTTCCGTCGACCACCGGCGATTGCCAGGTAAACAGGTACATATACACTGGTGCCGGTGAGGCGGCCTTGAGATCGGCCATTTTAATGGCGCTGCGGCGGAACATATCGTCGATATTCAGAAAATCTTCCGGTTTCTGCGTTTCCGGATACGCTTTTTTAACGGCAGCAATGTAGGCATCGGCCTTATCGCCATATTGTTTGGTGAGCGCATTCCTGACATCCGCCATTGAGTTGACCGGACCGGCGCCCATCCCGAAAAACGGCGCAAACTCATTTTTGGTTGAGCCGATCAGCAGCGGGATATTGGCCGAAATAGCTTTGGCTTCGGCCGAAACCGGCTGATAGGGAAGCAGATTGCCGTCGAGTACGGGAGCCCACGACCACCCGAACGGGCCGAGCGGTTTGCCTTCTTTCGTCAGCTGTGCCTGCACTTTCTGAATGGCTTTCTTACCGGCAGCGGCCAGTTTCTCGAACGGAACAGACTGCAGCGAATCTACCTGCCCGGGGTTCAGATTAAACTCTTCAAGGACCAGCGCGCTGATTCTCCTCGTGATTGTCTGGTCGTTAAACTGCAGACCCAGCCCGCCGCTCTGGATAATGGCTTTGCTGAAAAGTCCCTTTGCCGAGGGCGTATTCAGCAGGGTATTTACCTTACCGCCGCCGCCCGACTGGCCGAAAATCGTGACGTTGTCCGGATCACCGCCAAAACCGGCGATATTTGCTTTCACCCACTGAAGGGCCGCAATCATATCGTGGACACTGTTGTTGGGCGAGGCTTTGTATTGATCCCCATAGGCCGACAGGTCCAGAAAGCCCAGTATGTTCAGCCGGTGGTTAATCGAAACCAGCACCACATCGCCTTTTTTACTGATGTTTTCCCCATCATACGAAGGCAATTCCTGCGACGAGCCCGCCGTATGCCCCCCGCCGTGTAACCAGACCATGACCGGTCGCTTTTTACCGTCATTTACCCCTTTCGACCAGATATTGAGGCGCAGGCAGTCTTCGTTCGGATAGCCCCAGTCGTGATGAAACACAAACTCTGATTCGTCATTTACCGTCGTGGTCGGGTCCATCAGCGGACATACCGGTCCGTAGCTCATGGAACTGCGGACGCCGGTCCATGAATCGGGTTTTGAGGGAGCCATGAAGCGTTTGGCCTTTGCGTAGGGAATACCCTTGAAGGTAAAAATACCGTTGTGGATGTACCCGCGTACTTTGCCATAGGCCGTACCGACTACCGCAGCGTCTTTGCCCGAAACAAGGGGCAGGCTTACCGGTTTGGCGGCCTGTCCCAGCGTAAGAAGCGGTAAGGCTACCAGGGCAATTGTTTTGATTAACGTGTTTGTATTCATCTGGTTATGTTAAGGGAATTGTACAGATTCAGGGGCTATTTGGTTATTACCGACAGCAGATAATTGAGCCGCTGCCCGTCCGTTAAGACCGCCGGCTGGCATTGATCGCCAAGGACCATGATCGTTTGCGAAAGGGTGCTGAACGCCGGCCATTCGGGTAGTGACGGGCCGTTTGGGTTGCCGGTTTTTATGAAGTTGGCCCAGTAATTCGCCATGCTGACGGCCAGTACATTGTCGGTCATGTCGAGTGGGCGCAGGTTTTTGTCGATAAAGGCGAGGTTATCATACGCATAGGCAACTTCGCCCGTATGAAAAGCGCCGTAGCTGGCATACTGGCCCGTAGCCGGAATTTTGCGGGTAAACCGGTAAACATAAACCGGCTGGTGCTGGTCGCTGGCGGTGGTTGCCCACTTAAAATTCTGCGCTCCGAAGATTTGGTCTCTGGACAGTTCCGTTTGCGAGCGGGCGGCCTCGGCCTCGCTCCCGGCGGGATAATAAGTGGCAAGCTCAGCCNGGGCGGCCTCGGCCTCGCTCCCGGCGGGATAATAAGTGGCAAGCTCAGCCGCTTTCGCCCCATATT
>NZ_MORL01000008.1 GCF_001870735.1 Arsenicibacter rosenii
TTCGTGTCCGGATTTTTAGGACCATATCATTCTGCCGACAACACCCCGTTTTTGTTGAGGGTGTCAAGGTCCTTTTTCTGTTGCTTTAAGCCTTCAATTTCTTTACGAAGTGCTTTGGCCTTTTCCTTTGCGGCGCCTTCCCGAATTTCAATTTCGAAAATGAGGCGATCTGTTTCTTGTGACATAATTTTAAACGATTAGAATTAAAAAAAAACAATAAGAGGGTGTCAGGCTAAGTGAGTAAGCCTGTTAGATTTGAGTAATAAATGCCTGAATTTTAGAGCGATCCGCGACCGAAGCGCCCGACTTTTACCGGTATACGATGGGCTTTTGCCGTACCCTTCGGCTCGAAGTACTTTGTATACACAGCCCCGCGAATGGCGTCAAGCGTATGGTTGTGGGCATCAATCGGCACATTGGTAGACTTGCCGTTCTGCATGATCCACTGATAAAGGTTCTTTTCCCTGCGTATGTTGTGCGAACTGGCGGTATAGTGCACAACATAGTCCTTTAGCTTGTTTATGCCCGCCACGATAGAGCCAGCGCCCTTTATGGTTTCAATGGCGTTAATTCCGGAATAGCTTTCGCCGGTTTCAGTGTAGTAGTTACTGCGAAGCTCTGCAATGCTTTTGGGTTCGGCCTTATCCCAGAACGCTTCTCTCTTCGGATTAACGCCAAGGGCCTTGCATAGTCTCAGTATGCCGGGATTTGTCAGGCCGGTTTGATAAATAAGCTCATTGACGTAAAGATTCCGGCCATAGATACCGATTTCAACCAGCGCCGTTGGGTCGTTGGTAAAGCCGAAGTCACCGCCGTAAAAGTAGTTCTGACAGTAATCAGGCATTTCCGGAACCTCTATCCAGTCTCCGAAAATCAGGCTTTCAGCATTGGGCTTAGGGTCCTGCTGATACAGGCTATTGAACGTTAGCGGGCTATTGCGCTTGATTGCTTCTATACGCTCCCTGCTGTGGCGTTCAGGCCAAAGGGCTTCGCCTTTCCGCCTGTTGTCGTATGGCAGCACATCGTTTGTCCGGAGCGCGGCAAACTTAACCACCTCCCACCCGTCAGGATTGGCGGAGCTGCGAACGCCATCGCGCTGAAGCCAGCGGCCTGCCGGATCGTCTTCGTCCCAACGGGTCGTAACATAAAGTACCCTGCTGTGATTGTGCAAACGGGTTTCTACAACGTCGGTGATCCAGTCCCAGACCTTTTCCCGAATAGTCGGACTTTGCGCTTCTTCGCGGTCCTTTAAAAGGTCATCAAGAATAGCCACATCAACCGGATCGCCGGTAAGCGGCCCGCCACGGCCGACCGACTTCAGCGAACCCGTACCCTTGTCGCCCAAAACGTCGAACTCTTCAGTGGTACGGGTCGCCGCTTCGTCTTTGGCGGTCGCCAGTCGGACTTCAGGGAATAAGGCCCGGTAGCCATTGCTTGTTATCCGTGCCTGAATCTCCCTGTTGAACTTCTTGGCCTTGCTGGCGGAATACGACAGTACCGCAATTTTAAGGGCGCTATTCCGGCCAAACAGGTAGGCGGGAAGACTTCGGGTTGACAGTTCGCTTTTGCCATGCTGAGGGGGAACAAAGACCATCATTTTTTTGAATTCCCCTTTGGCGAAGCCGTCCAGTTGTCCCGCCATAATCTCATGAAACCACGTCATGGCGTAATCCGGTTTCAGGTACGGCACGAAGGAGACAAAACTACGTCGTGCCTGTTCCCGCTGTACCTGTTCCAGCCGTATTTGTGTCGGGTTAATTGGCTTCATTGTTGTTCTGGCGCTCTAAATCCGCTTTGAGTTTGGCTAATTCGTCGTCGGTCAGGTCCCGCAAATCATTGACGGCAATAGAGCCTGAAAGCTTAATCTCCTGCTTATCACGCCAGACTTTAGGCTGACGGTTTTTAAGCCAGAAAATAGCGGCTGTGGTGTCGGCCGGAATATGCTTACGAACAACCTTGGTACGGGTTCTGCCTTGTTCGTCTTCTTCGTTAGTTACTTCCGTGAATTCGTAGCCGGTACCCCGTTTATACAGGGATGCTGCTACGTTCGCGTCAGCTACAATCTTCCCCTTTTTTACGGACTCAAAAAATTCAGGAAAACTCTGTTTCCAGTTGTTAATTGTCTGCTCCGTTACTTCAAAGAATGTCGCCATATCGTTATCGGTAAGCCCTAACAGGCAGAGTTGATAAGCTAACTGAGCGTTTTCCGGTTTGTATTTGGTTGGTCGCCGATTTTTCTTGGTTTCCTGTGGTTTACTTTCCATCGTATTTGTCCTGTTTTAAATTGATATGGTTTTAAGCTTGTAAAGCTGCGCGGTCATTTCTGCCGGCCATTGCGGAATAAGTACCAGGCGGGTTCGTTCGTCGGGCTGGCTATCCCAGAAAACAGGATAATCTTCATTGTAAGCTGAGGCCTTAAACTCATTGATTTCTGAATGATTATCGTCTTCTTTGAACTGGCGTAAAATCGTCAGTTGGTTGTATACCTGCTGAATTGGCGGGACCAAAACACGCCATTCAATACCCTGACGTTGACATAGATAGAAAAACGTGCCTAGTGTCGCTTTTGACTTGGCCTTCGAACAAGCTGTATACTGCCTGTCTGTTTGCTCTGACTGATAGCCGGGGTAATTCTGACTGATAAGGTGAAAATATTCGCGTCCGGTTTCACCAAATGAATTTGCTAGTGCACAGCCAACCTCATACCACTCTCCGTAACTATCCCCTATATACGCACCGCGCTTGATCAGCTCGTCTATACAGCATTCTACACGCTGTTTTTCGACGTCTGAATCAGTGCTGAATGATAATAAACGGGGCTTAGCAGCTTCAGGAGCGTCATATAATTCAAACACCATAACCTGTTCAGGTATATAGGGCGCGGGATCATAGGAATACCCGCGTAAACTGGCAACATTCCGCGGCTTTGAGTCAATAGCAATTCCATAGTAAGAAAACACCCGTTTCAAGGCGTCAAAATGCTGCCCGTGTTTTTCAATATCGGCTATCGGCACTAACCCCCAATATCCTTTTCCTGAAGCAGATAAGGCACAATACGCGACAAATGGCAAATGACTGATTTGTGTTTTCAGGTCTTCATAATTACGAATATCAGGGTTGTCTTTTGGATCAATATCAAACTGGATTAAGCGCGTATGGCTACCGGCTACCATACATGATTCCTGTCGGTAAGTAAAAACACCACTGGGTGTAATTGCCGGTAACTTGCCCTTAATACGGTCGCGCATACTTTTATCGTCAATCTGACGTAATTGCTCAACTTCAGATTTGTACTTGGCGGAAGTCAGCCATTTTGATAGGCTTATAGTCGCCGGATTTGCCGGCGTATCATAGTTGGCAAAGCAGCTAACTGATACATTTAACACATCGTGAACAGGCAGATAAGTAGCCATGCTGATACTGCTAAAAAAGGTGCTAAAATGATTTTGGCAGGGTTATTTGAAGGTGCTAACTGCTAAAGGCCATATAAGGGGTTTAGCAGTTAGCACCTTCCTCATCATCCAGAATGACTAACTGAAAAAACTGGTCCCGTCCTTCAGTTAAATCCCCTAACTGAACCGCTTGCCCTTCCTCATTATACATCACCGGCTTTTGGATCATAATATCTTTTAGCCGGCTGCGTATAGTAGCATTCTTGGCATTGAATTCAGCTTCTAACGTGGCCCATACTTTGTTTTTAGGCATACGCCCGTCGGAGAGCAGGCTGACTAATCGTTCCGTTATATCGTCAATATCAGCTTTTTGCTTCCGCTGATTGATATGCGCTGATATGGCTGAACTATCCGCTAAAACAAGCCCTTTTGCTTCTTCACTATATTGGAGGTAAAGAGGATCAGGGCGTTTCCCGCGCCTAAGTTTTAAGTAACGAAGACGAATCAATTCGGAATCATTTCCATTAGCATCCTTTTCATAACCAATCTGAAGCATAGTGCTTGCTTTATTAGCCGCTTCTGTTCCCGTATGACCTCTGGCTTTGTCTGTGCCGGGATTCTGATGGATTACCAGCAGAAACGTGGCATTATGACGGTCGCAGAGATTGCCGATAAAGTCAAACAGCCTCATAGATTCTGTGGCATTATTGAAGTCGCTAACCGCGTCAGTGACAACATCAATCAGGCAAAACAGGTGAAGGTTTGTGCTGTCTCTAACTTCCGAAATAAACCCTTCAATAGCATCAAACCGGCGATTGCGTTCGACAGATTTAATAGACGTAAATCTAAAGTCGGGCGGGCGGTCTTCAACCCGGAAGCCGGCATTCACTTTGATGCTTTGGATAGCGTATGGTAGTTCTTCACTCTGGTTGCGCTCGGTGTCAATATAGCATACACAAAACCGCTCCAATTCAGCCCTTATAAACTGAAGAAAGTGTTTGGCTCTTGGATTATCCGCCAGCATCAGCGCTGCCCACAATTCCGCAAGCCGGGATTTATGACTTCCATAGGCGCCCTGAATGATGTTAATAGTGCCTCTACCAATGATACCTGTATCGTTCCGGCTAATCAGCGGAGGTGTAAAAACCACCGGTTTACTTGCCGCCAGCGCAAGGCTTTCTTCCCGATCCAATAACTCCTGTATCAGGCCAATATTTCCGTCTGGATCATTATGGCTGGTTCTGCCTTTATCAGGCAATTTTTGAGCGAATTTGGCAGGGTCAAACCCACGGATTTCCACGTCAAACGGTGTATTAAATGGCTGTTTACCGTTCATAAAAGGCAATAGTTTAGCTGGGTACGGTTTTTAAGGACCATACCGGAAAGCATGTTTTTTAAGCAATTATTGAAGTACTACAGGGGTGTTGAGGTTTCTTCTTTCCATGCGTGGAATGCTTCCATAAGCAGGGCTGTTTTGTCAATAGCCTTAAATGCAGCTTCGTCTATATTATCAATATAAACCGGAATAATTCGCCGATTGCATGCCGGATAGTTGAGCAGTCGCTCCAGGGATTGTGCATTGCTCACAATACCGCCCAGAACGGCTAAACGCTTACGGTCAGAGTATTGCCCCTGGTTCCGGAACGTAAACATATCTTTAGTTGCAAGGCTGTTAAATCGCGCACGTTTAGCATTTGTATTCGGGTTTAGGTCGAAGTCGTAAACCAAAATATTATCACACATATGCCGCTTGGCGCTTCTACCAGAACAAAGATTGGTGTCAGTACAATATCGTGCCAGCTCCTTGGGTAGTAGCAACTGAAAGAACTCAATCGCAAACGGGTGATCTGTCAGTACTAATGTAAACTCTGAAGGCTTTCCGTAAACAGATGCAACAAGTCCGGTCAGCCATTTCCGGAAGCTATACTGCAATAATTCGGCATGGCTATTAAATGGCTTCACTAATGGGTTGCTTAATTCAAAACAATTGGCTAACTGTTGGATTGTACCCGATGGCCGCAAGCCAATATTCTTTTCAAAAAACTCTTCTCCCGGATCAAAGTCAGGCACCATTTTTTTTAGTCTTGAGAGTGTGCGCTCAATATCTCTCACATAGCCAAACTTATTTTTTGCCTCAAGGACAATAGACGCCCAATACCTATCATCTAATATGCCACCATCTTTATCAGTAAGAACCTTGGTTCGAACATTACGCTGAAAGCCCATAGCCCAAAAGAAGACTGCGATTTCAAGATAATCTCTTCTGCTTTGGCTCATGCTCTACGCCGGTTGACGGAGGCACGGCCCGATGCTACCTGAGCAGCGTTTTTTTTACGTTTAGTTTGGCGACTATTTAAGTAGGCCTCCGCTTGCTCTTGAAGCTCTACTTGCATGGCAGGCCGCTCACCCTTCAACCATTGGTCGATTTCTGATTTGAGAAAGACAATTCTCTTACCTACTTTCCGCCCTGGTATTTCACGCCGCTGAAATTTGTTTCTTAGAGTTGAAACAGCGGGCTTTCCCGGTAAATAATCAGACAGCTCTTCTGTAGTGAAATGCTTATCTAACTCTTTGTCATTTTCGGTGACTAAAGAAAGTAAGCTAATGACTTGGTCCATCTTAGGGACAAACTCCTTTAGTGCGAAAAGTGCAACAACTACCTCTTCAACTGTGATTTCGCCTTCTTTTTTCATCATTTTGCCGTGTCTTAGTATCTGATGTAACATCAATGCAATATTACATTACAAGCACCTCTACATCTTGGCAGAAGACGGAAAAAGCATTGGTTTTTTCACAATTCTGCGGCATTTTAGACCATAAAATCATCGGATAACTTCAAATATTTACCCCACGCAAAAAGCCTACAAACAACTGACTAACAAACACTTAAACCTCTAAATATCCAAGTTAATCCTACTTGCTGCCTCTCGCTTTTTCTCATCTACAATCTTTGCATATATCTGTGTTGTTTTCAGTTCACGGTGCCCTAACATTTTTGAGACTGTGTAAATATCGGTACCTAATGTAAGCTGCAACGTCGCATAAGTGTGCCGAAAACAGTGGAATGTGAGGTGCTTTTTAATGCCTGCTTCTTTTGCCCATAACCGTAGGTGGTTGTTTATCTTAGTTGAGTAGTCCAACCGCTGAATAATACATTCATTGTCCCCTTTACGATTGCCTAAAATGCTGACGGCTTGCGCTGAAACGGGCAAAAGCTCTACCCCTTTCGTCTTTTGCTGTGTAAACTGAATAGCGTATTCACCCTCCCCTAACTGTCGAATTTGCCCCCAAGTAATCCGCGTTATATCGGAGAAGCGTAGACCAGTTAAGGCTGAAAAGATTGCGGCCTTTACCAGTTCCGGATTCTTCGAAAAACCGGTTTTGACCAGTGCCTGTAATTCCTGTAATGTAAGATACTCCCGGTTAGTTTCTTCCGATTTTATACCACTGACCTTCGCGTTAATGTCATCCTTAAGCAAACCGTCTTTATATGCCTGCTTTAGCGCCGCCTTGAATTTGTTGAAATAGCTAAGTGCTGTATTCTGCGAGAGCTTATTTTCGTTTCTGTTACTTTCTGTTGTCAATAAATAATCCCGAAACGCCTCACATTTCTTTACCGTTAGGTCTGCAACCCTCAACGATGACCCAGCAAAATTTTTAAGGTGTAATAATGCACATTGCCAGTTATCAGCGTTGCTGCCGGTCTTCATTCCCGCCTGCTCTTCGAAGTACTTCACAAAACACGTTTCTTTCTGCTTACCAGAAAGAAACCCATAAGCGCCCTTTTGTACGTCAATTTGCCTCTGTGCCCTGATAGTTTCAGCAAGTTCTAGCATCTGTTTGTTTTGTTCCTTGTCTAAAATCTTTCTGGGCTTATCAAATACATACATACCCAGAAACTCCCGACGTGTTGGCTTGCCGGTGTCAGGGTGTGGAATTGCCGGATAATAATCTAAGTAGAGGCTACTACGGCCGTCAGTGATCGGCTTTTTACGAAGTTTAACTTTTATCATGGCTGGGTTGGTCTATTAAAGAGTTCATCAATGATAGCTCTAGGCACATAGGCGTAAATACCACTGTATTGCTTAGGGACAGCATTCCTCCGTATCAATTCCGAAAGAGCTTTGTCAGAAATCCCGTATTTCTCCCGTACTTCCTTTAACGTGTAGCAATCCGATAACGATACGGCTACCGGCTCCGAAGTCTGTTGAATAGTTGACTGATTAAATAGCTTGTCCAGATCGGCACGCCGTATGACGGTACGACGGCCGATTTTACCGGCGTTGAGATTACCTGCCTTAATGTTACGCCAGATTGTCCAACGGCTTACACCTAACAGCTTACTGGCATCTGCAATGTTAAGCCCGTCTTTCTGCTTTATGACCTCTATAGGGTATTCTATAATCTTTCGCGTATGCTCGTTACTGGCATCAATCCTTTCTGCCTTCTTTCTGGCTTTATAAGCCCGCTTGGCGCAAGCATCGCTACAGGTTTTTGTGACTGTGGTACGGGCCTCAAACTCTTTACCGCAATACTCACATATCCGCTTTACCCTTATGTTAGAACTCATAGATTAAGTGTTGCTGAATGTTGCCAATAGTTTCAGTATGTTGCTACATGTTGCATAATTTCGCCTAAAAAATGAGCATTGTAGCAAAACAAGCTCATTAGGTACAACCAAGGTACAAATTTTAGAGTTTTAAGCAAATAGTATGATTTACCAAAACGTCGTCACTACAACAAAAAAGGCCCTTTTTAGGGGCCTGATACACTTTTACAATGTGACGTTATTTTAACGTTAAACGGAATTACTTTCCGATACAGAACCTGCTGAAAATCGAGTCCAGTAAATCATTCGTTGTGATTTCGCCGGTGATTTCGCCGAGGTGGCGGAGGGCAATGCGAAGGTCCATGGCCAGCCAGTCGGCCGATACGCCGCTGTCGAGGCCGATGATGGCGCGGCTGATGGCGTCGTCGGTGGCTGTCAGGTGCTCCATGTGCCGGGCGTTGGTCACCAGGGTGGTGTCGGCAAGCGTCGCGCCGCGCTTCACAAAATCGGTCAGGCGGGTTTTCATCGCGTCCAGCCCGGCACCGGTGTTGGCCTGTAGCTGCACCAGATCGTCGCCAAAAGTCTCCTGCCAGTCAGCGAGGGCCGCTTCGGTGAGCTTGTCGGTTTTGTTGGCCACCAGCAAATACGGGATGTTGCGCACCTGCAGGTCGGCCTGCACTGCGCGGATGTCCGCTTCGCTGTTTTCGGCCGCGTCGAACAGGTAAATGGCCAGCGCCGCCTTGTCGAGTTGCTGCATGGTCCGCTCTACGCCGATGGCCTCGATGGTATCCGTTGTTTGTCGCAGCCCCGCCGTGTCGATCAGCCGGAAACGGATGCCTTCGATAAACAGCTCATCCTCAATCACGTCGCGGGTCGTCCCCGGAATGTCCGATACAATCGCTTTCTCTTCGTTCAGCAATGCATTCAGCAGCGTCGACTTACCGGCATTCGGTTTGCCGATAATCACCGTCGGCACCCCGTTTTTGATGGCATTACCCGTCGCAAACGACTCAATCAAGGGCCGCACCACTTGCCGGATGTTGAGCATCAGCGTCCGGAGCTGATCGCGTTTGGCAAACTCAACGTCTTCTTCGCCGAAGTCCAGCTCCAGTTCTACCAGCGCCACAAAGTCAATCAGTTGCTGACGGAGTTCTTTCAGCTTTTTCGAAAAGCCGCCCCGCAGCTGGGTCATGGCCGTGCGGTGACTCGCTTCCGAGTCGGAGGCAATCAGGTCGGCAACGGCTTCGGCCTGCACCAGATCAAACTGCCCGTTCAGGAACGCCCGCTGCGTAAACTCCCCCGGACGGGCAAGGCGCGCGCCCTCCTGCGTCAGGCGCTGCAAAATCTGCCGGATGATGTATTCGGAGCCGTGGCACGAGATTTCGACCACATCTTCTTTGGTAAACGACTTCGGCGCGCGAAATACTGTCACCAGCACTTCGTCGATAATGGCTCCCTCGCGGGTACGCAACGTTCCGAAATGGGCCGTATGGCTGGCTTGCTGCGTTAAGTCTTTTCCGCGGAAGATCCGGTTGGTCAGGTCAACGGACCCTTCCCCCGATACGCGGATCACCGCGATGGCTCCTATGCCCGGAGCCGTGGCCAAAGCCGCTATTGGTTCTAACTGAAAAATCAATGTTGTAAATAATGACAGGATTATATGATTTACAGGATGAACAGAAGCCTACGCATAAACAACCCCAGAGTTACACAGAGTAATCTCACGAAGTTACACAGCGCCGGAACTTCATACTTATCCTGCCTTATTATCCCAATCAGACGTACTACCAATCACAAAAATCATGCAAATCATAGTAATCCTGTCTGGAATAAAGGCAGCCGGTTGACGACACCCGCCACGCGTTTGCCGAGCGGTATGGCCGGTATACCCAGCATGTCGGCATAGGCGTCGCCCAGGAAGAAACGCATTTCGCCCGCGGCGAGGTTCCAGCTGTCGGGAGTATTTACCTGTTTAGCAATGGCCTGTAGTAACGCCCGCGTCAGGCCTGCCCCGGCTTCCGACGCTTTGAACTGCCGGCGCGCAATGGCGCGTCCCAACTGAAACGCCTCCCGCAGATTCTGCGGCAGCAATGCTTCCGACACGCCGTTGAGGTACCCGACCACGTTGACATGGTGTTGATAGGCCTCCTCCTCGTCGCGGCTCAGGCGGATGCCCATTTCCCGCAATCCGAGTAATACAATGTATGAAAACGCCAGATTCGTGCCTGCCATATCTTCCTGATTAACCGGCAGCCCCCAGGCCATGTTCCACTCCGGATGCTGCTGCGCAAACCACCGCGAAGCAGCGTGAATCAGGCGGACACGCAAGGTCCGGTCAACGGCTTCGGTTGTACGCCAGTTTTTGGGATCCATCACCGCAAACAACCATTCACCGGTTTCCTGGAGGCGGCGGGTCGTATCGTGCCGGATGCGTTCGGTCAGCCACAACACCTGGGCGCCATCGGCACCAAGGTAACAGTACGGTAAGGAAAAACACCCCAGGATAAGCGAAGCGGCACGGCTGTGTTGCGCAAAAACGGCCATTCCCTGCTTCATCCGGACCGGATCGGCCCAGGCGGGGAGCTCCCGGTGCTGCTCAAAGAACGGAGCCAACAGGTCCGGAAAGGGCATATCGCCGGTTTGTTTACCCGTCGTCAGCCACGGCATCAGGGTTCGCAGGGCGGT
Organism: Arsenicibacter rosenii; assembly: GCF_001870735.1. Classification (GTDB taxonomy): domain Bacteria; phylum Bacteroidota; class Bacteroidia; order Cytophagales; family Spirosomataceae; genus Arsenicibacter; species Arsenicibacter rosenii. Next base: position 10,627 of record NZ_MORL01000008.1, read on the forward strand.
TGGGCCCTGCCGTTGAATCAGGGTATCAAGCAGGGCATCGGCCGGCGGATCGCCTTGCTGCCGGTACGCGTGCAGCAACGGATCCGGAAATGTACGGGTAGTTTGTATCGGATAAGCAGGCATAGCCGGTCAGGTCAGTTTATATACCCCCATAACGGTCTGTTCAGCCGATTGGTTTACAGCGAAATCTGCAGGCCATCGTAGCCAAGGCGGATGTAGGGCGGCAATTCGTTCTCCACATCGCGGTGTGTACCCAGCTTGTGGCTGATGTGGGTAAAATACGTCCGTTCGGCGCGGATGCGTTCGGCCAGGGCCACGGCCTCGTCGAGGGTAAAATGCGAAATATGCGGCTGACGCTGCAACGCATCGAGCACCAGCACGCGGGTGCCGTATACTTTTTCCAGCTCTTCGTCTGAGATGTAGTTGAGGTCGGTCAGGTAGGTAAAATCGTGCACCCGGAAACCATAAACCGGCAGTTTGTGGTGCATGACATTGATGGGCGTAAACCGGACACCGCGAATCTCAAACGGCTCATCATCAATCTCATGTGGCTGAATATGGGGCACGCCGGGGTATTTGTGTTCGGCGAAGATGTAGGCAAACTCGTTTTTAAGCTGCGCCAGTACCCGGTCACGGGCATAGACGGGAATTTCCTGATTCTGCCGGAAATTAAAAGCCCGTACCTCGTCAAGGCCGGCAGTGTGGTCTTTGTGTTCATGGGTAAACACCACCGCATCCAGCCGTTTCAATCCCATCCGCAGCATTTGCTGACGAAAATCAGGGCCGGTATCTACAACGACACTTACCTCATCGATTGCCAGATGGATCGAGGTGCGTAACCGTTTATCCCGAAAATCGGTCGAGCGACAAACTTCACACTCGCAAGCGATTAACGGAACCCCGGAAGAAGTACCGGTGCCGAGGAGGGTAACAAGCATACAGAGTGAAAGAGAAAAAGAGCGAAAGAGTGAACGGGCGGACCGCTGTATCGGCGACTCGCTCGTTCACTCTTTCATTCGTTCACTCATTATTTATCCGTGAGTTGGTTCACTACTTCAACCAGACGGTCAAAGTTCAGGGGCTTCACCAGTACATCGTTGAAGCCAGCCGTTTTGAATTCTTCTTCTGTGTAATTTTTGGCATTACCGGTAATGGCAACCACCGGAATAGCGGCTTTTTTCTCGTCGGCCAACGCTCTTACCCGGCGTACACACTCCATACCATCCATAATCGGCATGTTAATGTCTAACAACAGGATATTGAAATCTTCCTTATCCAGAATCTGAAGGACTTGTTCACCGTTTTTAACGGCAGTGATGTCGTAATTCTGGAACTCAAGAATTTTGCGGGCCAGGTTTTGGATAACGGAACTGTCTTCGGCTATCAGGACGCGCTTAGCTGACATAGTTGCAATTTGAATGTTTTTGGGCAGGTGAAATTAGCGATAAATCCGTAAATGCAAAAGAAACGCTGATTTTGGCACTTTCTAACCAGTTAACGGTTCGGTTGACGCATGCTTCATGTGTTGTCAGCCCTCCATTTTTCATCCCGTTTTTTACCCTGTTTCACTCCTCATTTACCATCATTCATCGGAAAAGGTTCCAGCCTGCCCGCCTGAGCCGCTAGTTTTGATCCGGCAACTACCTGCTGAACCGCCATGAAATTTCTACTGCTGATCGGAACAACACTACTGATGACGATGCCGGCCTTTGGCCAAACTACCCTCAAAGGGCGCGTTACCGACGCCAAAGGCCGCGCCTTGCCGGGTGCCAATGTCTTCATCAAAGGCACCTACGACGGTGCAAATACTGACAGTACCGGCAGCTTCCGCTTCCGGACCAGCCGTAACGATACCGCCACCCTGGTGGTGTCGTTTATCGGCTATGAATCATTTACCAAAAAGCTGGCCCTGTCGGCAAATCAGCCCGATGTGGCGGTCCGGTTGCAGGAAGCCGCCAGTGAACTCAACACCGTTGTCATCACGGCAGGGGCCTTTGAAGCGTCTGATGAGCGGAAAATGACTATGCTCAAACCCATGGACATCGTGACCACCGCCGGTGCCCAGGCCGACATTACGGCCACCATGAACCTGCTGCCGGGGGCCCAGCGCGTCGGCGAGCAGGAAGGTATGTTTGTCCGCGGCGGGTCCAATCTGGAATCAAAGGTGGTTATCGACGGCATGATTGTTCAGAATCCGTATTTCAGTTCCCTGCCCGATGTACAGTCGCGGGGACGGTTTCAGCCGTTTATGTTTAAGGGAACGTCGTTCAGCACGGGGGGCTATTCGGCACAATACGGCCAGGCGCTGTCGTCGGTGCTGCTGCTGAACACCAACGACAAAAACACAAACAACGGCCTGAGCATCGGCCTTAACCTGATCAGTGCCAACGTCGGCATCGACCACGAAACCAAGAACTCGACCATCTCCGGTTCGTTGTATTACGGCAATCTGAAACCGCTGTTTGCGCTCATCCGCCAGAACATCGACTGGGTACGCGATCCGGAATTTGCCGGCTCGTCGCTGACCTACCGCCTGCGGCCTACCAAAAACGGGCTGCTGAAAGTGTATGGCATGTACTCGGCCAGCCGGCTGGCCATGAATTTCCGTGACCCATCGGTGGAGACCGGTCCGGCAGGTCCCGGCAAAACGGCGATTGACCAGACCAACCGCAACGCCTTTCTGACCAGCACCTATACCGACAGTTGGGACGAAGGCCGCTGGCTGCTCAACACCGGCCTTTCGTATAGCCGGAATCATGACCGTATGACCTTTAACGGCCTTGACTTCGGCCGGTTCGACAGCCGTACGCAGGGGCGGCTCGTACTGACCCGGTTGCTGGCCCGCAACAATTCATTGCTGTTCGGCGCAGAAGTGCACCACGTTACCTTGAAAAACGGCGTAATGGGGACAACCTATCAGCTCAGCGATACCTACGCTGCCACCTTTGTCGAATCAGAGCTGTATCTGAGCCGGAAACTCGCCGGCCGGATCGGGGTGCGGGGCGAATACTCTTCCCTGCTCAAGGCCTTTAATCTGGCCCCCCGCCTGTCGTTTGCGTATAAAACCGGGACATTCAGTCAGATTTCGCTGGCCGCCGGACAGTTCTACCAGACACCCGACTACCGCTACCTGTACCTCAACCAGGGGCTGGCCTACGAACGGGCCGACCACCTGATTCTGAATTATCAGCTGATCAGAAACCAGCGCACCTTCCGGATCGAAACGTTTTATAAAAACTACGCCGCCCTGGTACGGGAATTTACCGGGCAGCCCTTCGACACTAACCCGTACCGGTTTCCGTGGGGACGTACCGACAATACCGGCAACGGCTATGCCAGGGGTTTTGACCTTTTCTGGCGCGACCAGAAAACAGTAAAAGGACTCGATTATTGGGTGACCTACAGCTATGTCGACACCAGACGGCTGTTCAGCCAGTACAGCATGGCAACTACGCCGGCGTTTGTCTCCAACCACAACGCCAGTCTGGTTACCAAGCGGTATTTTAACAAGTTACGGACCAACATGGGGCTGACCTACACCTTTACCAGCGGCCGCCCCTACTACAACCCCAACCGGCAAAATGAACGCCCCGACAACTATTTCAGCGACCGTACACCGGCGGTGCATAACCTGAGTTATTCGGCAAGTTATATCACGGCGGTCAAAGGCAACTTTCTGGTCCTTTATGCCACCGTCGATAATATCCTGAATACCCGCAACGTCTTTACATACCGCTATACCCCCGACAACAAAACGCGCTATGCCGTCGGGCCGCAATCCTACCGGAGCTTTTTCATCGGCGGCGTGATGATGCTGTCGAAAAAGGCGAAAGTTGACCTGAACCAGCTTTAGCGAGTACTTGAGCCTACTGCTGCCTGCTTACTTCGCATGATCTATTTTAAACCAACTCAATCACCAGTAAAACACAAACCAGACACATGAAAACGATCATCATTACCCTCACTGCCTTGTTGTTAGGCGCTTCCTCACCGGTATGGGCACAGTCGGAACAATACAAACAAGCCATGAAAGACGCCCTCGGGACCATGAAAGGCTATTCGGAAAAAACGCCGCCGGCCGACATGCTTGCAACGGCCAATCAGTTTGAACGCATTGCCGGCGTGGAGCAGAAAGAGTGGCTGCCGCGCTATTATGCCGGGCTGATGTATGTTTATCTGGGCTTTATGGGCAAAGATGCCACGGAAAAAGATAAATACCTGGATCAGGCCGACAAGTACCTGAAAGAAGCACTGGCGCTGGCCCCGAAAAACGATGAACTGGCCGTTCTGAAAGCCTATATCGCCCAGTCACGGATGGTGGTTGACCCGATGAACCGCTGGCAGACCTACGGGGCGACCTTTCAGGAAGCCGTTGCCGAAGCCAAAGCGCTGAACGCAGACAACCCGCGCCCTTATGTGCTCGAAGGACAGTCGCTGTACTATACGCCGGAGCAGTATGGCGGCGGGGCCAAAGTCGCCTGCCCGCTGCTTCAGAAAGCCGCTGAAAAATTTACTACCTTTAAACCTGCCAGCGAGCTGCACCCTAACTGGGGTAAAAATGAAATCAGCCCGATGCTGGCCAAATGTCAGTAAGCCGATAATGACTATGACCCGCGAACAACTGGAACAAACGCTCCGGAATGCTGCCACCGATAAAACCCGTCCGGTCCGGATGCGGGGTTCGAATCTGGCTAATTTTGATTTTAGCGGCCTGAACCTGACGGGGGCGGACTTCAGCTTTTCCAACCTGCAGAACGCCAATTTCAACGGGGCGATCCTGCACGAGGTGAACCTGAGCTTTGCGAACCTGCAGCATGCGTCGTTCGTTGATGCGGATCTGACGGGGGCTAACCTCAATTTTTCCGGCCTCGACGGGGCAGACCTGAGCGGGGCCAACCTCGAAGGCGTGTCGATGTCGTTCAGTGCGGCCAGTCCACCGAAGATGCACAACCCTTTCGCGGGCGATGAGCCGATTACGCTGACAACCCTGCTCCGGCAACGCAGTGTTCTGGGTATTTTCATTACCATGGTACTGGGGGCATTTATCCTGTACGGGATCAGCGCAATCGTCTATTTCACGGGCTTAATGACCAATCAGGCAGACCCGAACCTGGCCCGAATGAACCAATGGGTGTTTACGCAGAACATGGTCTCGGGCATAACCATCTCATTGCTGGCCAGTGGGTTGTCGCCCTGGCTGGACAGTCTGCATATGAAAGTCTGGCAACGGCACCTGCTGCTCTCCGGCCTGGCCATCGTCTTCTGGATGGTTGAGCAAATGTTTATGTTTGAGTTTGCCGGCGGTCGTGACGCCATCATGGCCCTGAAGCCGCACATCGGAAAATACAAGGCCACCATGGTTCAGCTGCCCTGGTATTTATACGCCATGGGACCGCTGACGGTGGCAAATCTGCTGTATTATCTGCAACGGCAGGGCCGTCAGCTGACCCGCAAACTGTCGGAACAGGAATACCGGCTGCTGAATATGGAAAAACTGAAAACGCGGGCCGAACTGGATGCCCTTCAGGCCAAAATAAACCCGCATTTTCTGTACAACGCCCTCAACAGTATTGCCAGCCTGGTCCACGACGACCCCGATAAGGCCGAAGAGATGACCCTGCTCCTGTCCAAACTATTTCGCTACACCACCGGCCGCGACGGCTCCCATTTCAATACGCTGTTCAACGAGCTGGAAATGGTCCGGACCTACCTGAAAGTTGAACAGGTGCGTTTCGGAGACCGGCTTCAGTTCAGCGTCGATTTGCAGGAAGCCAACCTCGGCGACGTGCAGATCCCGCAGTTCCTGCTACAGCCGCTGGTCGAAAACGCCGTCAAACACGGCATTTCCAAACGGGCTGACTCGGGCCGGATCGACATTAAAATCTATGAACAGCAAGGCTGGCTCCACCTCAGTGTTCACGACAACGGGCCTGACTTTTCCGAAGATATGAGCGGCGGCTATGGTCTGCGCAGTATCCAGGACAAACTCAGACTGCTCTACGCCGATGATGCGAAGGTAGAACTCCACAACCATCCGTATAAACAAGTCCTGCTTTCGTTGCGCATGTCGACCCTGAAGCAGGTCGTGAGTAGTGACAAATTCAATTTTAAAGGTTCCACAGACGCACGCACTTAACGTATGAATTTTCCGTTAACCACTCTGTTAATTGATGACGAAGCCCTGGCCATCAGCCGGCTCAAACGCTTATTGGGTAAGTTCGACGATTGCTTCGACATTATCGGCGAGGCCGCCAATGGTGCCGAGGGCTTGTCGCTGGTCGAAACCAAACGCCCCGATTTAATTTTTCTCGACATCGAAATGCCGCTGCTCAACGGCTTCGAAATGCTGTCCCGGCTGACGTACATGCCCATGGTCGTTTTTGCTACGGCCTACGACCAATACGCCATCCGTGCTTTTGAGGAGCACTCCATCGATTACCTGCTCAAACCGGTCGAAACCGAACGGCTCGAACGGACTGTCCAGAAAATCCGGTCGTTTATCGACCTGTCCAAAGCCAATACCACGCCCGACGACGATCTCCTGATGGCTTCCCATCCGGCCGATAACCTCATGCGGATGCTGGAGCAGATGCGTCCGAAGAAAGAGATTTATTCGATTTCGGTGAAAACCGGCGATAAAATCAAGCTGGTTCCGCTCTCCGACATTGCCTTTTTCGAGGCGGAAGATAAATATGTGTTTCTGTCTACGCTCGACGGCCAGAAATTCCTGACGAGCTATACCGTAACCACCCTGGCCGATAAACTTCCCGAAACGTTTGTCCGGGTCAGCCGGTCAACGCTGGTCAACAGCCACAAAATCAACGAAATCCACCGCCATTTCGATGGCAAATTCCTGCTGGTCATGGCCGACAAAAAGGCCACCAAAGTCCAGACCGGCTCTACCTATGCCGACGCCATCCGGCGGCTGATGGAGATTTGAAAAGCTGAGGGTAATCGGTTACCTGATCTGGTTGGTTTCGGCTTCGTGCTTTTTAGTCATCCTGACAACAGGACCGGGCCGTCAGTGCGGGGATCTCTGGCTTATACATGCGTTGAGATCTCTTTTTTCGCCCAGGCGTACTTATTGGCATGACTACAAGCCCATCACAAAATAGATTATTGGCTATTCAGCCCCTTACTCCTTTTTCGCTGAAAAAACAATATTAAGAATCAGTCTAAATAAATTGGATAATTAAACCAGCGGCTCTACTTTTGCACTGTTTATAATTGATCCAAATAAATGAAACCATTCTACAACCTCGTTACAATTATCCTGTTATGCGTATTAACTGTTGTATCGGAGGCCGTTGCTCAACATCATGGAACGATCTCGGGTATTGTCAGAACCAGTGACGGTAACCCTGCGGCCTTCGTTAACGTGGGTCTGAAAGACACCCGCAAAGGCACAATCTCGGCCGAAGACGGCTCGTTTACACTCCGGAATATTGCGCCCGGCACCTATACCCTTCGTACAACCTTCGTCGGGTTGAAGGAACAGGAAAAAACCGTGACGGTAAACGCCGGGCAGACCGTAACCGTTGCGTTCTCGCTTATTGAGAATGCGGCGCAACTAAGCGAGGTGGTCGTAAAAGGCACCAACCGCGCCGTAACGGCAGGCAAGGCCAATATCGCCACACTCGACATGCCTCAGACAACCGGGGTAGTCAGCCGTGTCGTCATTGAAAACCAGCAGATTTCACGTCTGGGCGACGCGCTGAAAAACGTAAGCGGTGTATCGCTGACACAACAGCGTCAGGGTGTTGCCGAGACCTTCTCAGCCCGTGGCTACAGCATCAGCATTGCCGGTGCGGCCGGCAGTATCTTTAAAAACGGTGTCATCTCAAACACCGCCGGTTTTCCGGAAGCCAGTACCCTCGAATCGGTTGAAGTACTAAAAGGCAGCTCGGCCCTGTTGTATGGCAACGTTTCCGGCGGGCTGGTGGTGAACATGGTTACGAAAAAACCAAAGTTCAATTGGGGCGGCGAGGTGTCGATGCGGGCCGGCAGCTTCGGCTTATACAAACCGATTTTTGATGTCTACGGCCCGCTGAGCAAGAATCTGGCGTTTCGTATGGTAGGCACCTACGAAAATGCGAAGAGCTACCGCGATGTAGTGAAGTCGGATCGGGTATACATTAACCCTTCCCTGCTCTACAAGCCGGGCAAGAAAACCAGCATTCTGCTCGAAGGTGATTACCTGAAAGCCAACATCACACCTGACAATGGTGTCGGCTCGCTGAACGCTAACATGAACGCCATCATTCCGGATGTGCCCCGGTCACGCTTTATCAATACCGTATGGGCCTACAACCGTATGGAACAAGCCAGTGGTTCGATGAATATCCAGCACGATTTCAACAATCAGTGGAAGGTCAACGCCATCGTTTCGGCGCAGCAAACCGACATCGCTTCGTTCGGGGCCGGTGTACCCAACAACAACGTAGCCGCCAACGGTGACTGGAGCCGCGCGCTGAGCCGTGCCCAGACATCGGAGAAAAACAAAACGGCCCAGGTGAACATCAACGGCCGCTTCTCGACGGGCAGCATCGGTCATCAGCTGCTGGTCGGGTCTGATCTGGTAGCGATCACCAGCGTCAGCAATGCCTTTACCATTACCAGCAATGGCGTGGGCGTAACGACCTACGATAAGATTAACATTCTCGATCCGGCTAAATACGTGCAGCGGACCGACATCCCGGATAGCCGCGCGATTACCCGCACGACCTCCCCGTCGTACCGCGCCGGTGTATACGTACAGGACCTGATTACCCTGACCGATCATATCAAAGTCTTTGCCGGTATCCGCTGGTCGTATCAGAAGACGCTGCAAACCAGCATTCTCGACCTCCGCAACAACGCCACCACCCGTGGCACGGCTCAGACCAAATATGACCGCGCTTTCTCGCCCAAACTGGCGCTGATTTACCAGCCAACGAAAAACACATCGTTCTTCGGCAGTTATTCCAACAACTTCACCATCAATACCGGTGTCGATATTTACGGGCAAATCCTGAGCCCGTCGATTATCGACCAGTTTGAAGCAGGGGTAAAAAACGAATTTCTGGACGGCCGTCTGCGGGCTAATTTCAGCATCTACAAGATTGTGAACAGCAACTTCGCCCAGATGGCCCTGACCAAAGCCGACGGTACGCCCAACACCGATACCAACGTGAAGGAGCTGACCGGCCAGACAACCAGCGACGGACTGGAAGCAGACCTGAACGGGAACCTGTCCAAAAACTGGTTTTTCATTGTCGGGTATGGCTATAACTACATGCGCTACACCAACACGTCGACCGCTAAAGGATCACCGATTCTGGGCGAGCGGCTCACCAACAACCCGGCGCATACCGGTAATGCCACGATTTTCTATACGTTTGATCTGCCGCAGCTGCGCGGCCTGAAACTGGGCGCGTCGGCGTTTTACACGGGCGCCCGGTACGGCGGCAATAACAACACGGTCGGACAGACACCGGAGTTCAGCCGCCTGATTCCGCTGACCGGCTTTGCGACCTTCGACCTGTCGGCCGGTTATACCTACAAAAAGGTGTCGATTCTGGCTAAGGTGTCTAACATTACCAATGAACTGAACTACCTGATTCACGACCGGTACAGCATTATGCCGATTCCGCCGCGGCAGTTCACAAGCACATTGACCTATAAATTCTGATTGCCATATCCCTCCCTTGCAGACTCCCGCCGGTGAATCACCGGCGGGAGTTTTTTTATGCTGTCAGGAAACCACCTTGACCGTCACCACGCCCGGCACCGAGCGCATCAGTTGCATCAGCCCTGCCGGTTTTTCCTGCCCCGGGACGGCAATAGCAACATGGCCTTTGACGCGTACGCCATCGCCTTCCAGCTGCATTCCCATAATGCGGTAATCTTCGCCCGCCGGAATGGCATTGGTCAGATCGCCCACAAAACCGATGCGGTCGAAGCCCAGAATCTGGTAAACGTGATGTTGGTAACTTGTGTGGTGTTCCATGGTTATAGTGTTGTTTTGTTCGTATAAAAAGTGAGATATACCTGAATAACATCTATACGACCGGACTTAATTCCAGTACGGCGTCAATAATTCGTTCTAAATCGAGGGGGTGTTCAAAATATTCGTCAATGGCATGGTACGTAATGGTACGTTCCTGATTGACCACATAAACAGCCGGAATAAAGACATCGTCTGAAATTCCCGATATACGATCCCAGACCGGATCGTCTTCCGAATAAATACCAAACCGGCGCGCTACGGAAAAGCGGGTATCCTGCGCCACCAGAAAGCGGCTCTCTCCCACCTGCCGGCTTACCGACCGGACTGGGTCCTGCGCAATCACCAGCAATCGGGTATCAATCGCCTTTAAACCCAGCGACAGCCGGACCAGCGCATCGAGGTATGGGCGGGCAAACCGGCCCCAACCGGTACTGTAGAAGGCAATTACCAGCGGCTGCGCCTCGATCAGGTCGTCAAGCGATGTGGCGAAACCGGGTACGCCAACGTTATTCATAGCCGTGTCACGGTCATCGCTCCGGCTTACCAGATTGATATAAGGAATTTTTTCTCCCGTAACCAGCGGCTTTATTTTCTGGGTTGCTGTGCGGTCTCTCAGCATGATCGTGTGAATTTCTTCGGCTTCGTTTTCAATTTCGTACAGCATAGCTCTGTCGGTTTTGTACAAGTAGGTCTATTGTTTCGGTTAAACGCTGCCATAGAGCGTTTGCAGGTAATAGCGCCGGAGCTCACGGAAGTAAAAGACGTAGATAAACGCCACCACACCACCCGTGATGATCAGAGCCGTATGCGGCCAATAGACGTATAAGCCAATGGCCACCAGACTAAACCGGACCCACTCCAGATAAAATACCCACCGGCGCTGCTCCAGTATACAGCCAATATTGACCAGCGTCAAGGCCAGAAAAAGGCCGGTAAGTGCCTTCGGAAATGCGGCAACCTGATGCTCGAAGAGACTCAGGAAAAATAGTAAAACAATGGAAAAAATGAGCTGGATCAGTACATATCCGCGAAAGCGCTGCGTACTGGCCCGCTGCTTGTGTTTCGACAGAAACTGCCGCTCGGCCAACCCCCGAAGTGATTCATCGAAGTCGGCCGGTTTACCGAAAACGACCTTCAGTTTATTGATCAGCCCGTGCTGCCGCTGCACCGCATACCAGATTTCAATCAGGAAGTGGAAGTGCTGCCACAGGAAACTATGGCTGTTGAGGGGCTTGGTCAGGCCGAATACCGGTTGTTCATCCTCCTCCTGAAATGTCCCGAACAGCTTATCCCAGATGATGAACATATCGCCGTAGTTTTTGTCGAGATAACGCGGGTTAATGGCATGGTGAACGCGGTGGTGCGAGGGGGTCACCAGAAAATATTCCAGGAAACCCAGCTTGCCGATTGTCTGCGTATGCGTAAAAAACGGATAAGCGCCGTGTACCAGCAGAATCGTAATGATCATGCCGGGCGGGAACCCGATAACCGGCAGAACAGCCCAGAAAATCGTCCGGACGGCGGCCTGAAACACGGTAATGCGGGTAGCGGCCGTATAGTTAAAATCTTCGCTTTGGTGATGCACCACATGAACGCCCCAGAACAGGTTGATTTCGTGGCCAAGCCGGTGATACCAGTACCACAGAAAGTCGGTTGCCAGCAAAAGCAATATCCAGAGCCAGGCCGTTGGCTTGATCTCAAAGAGCGCAAAGTGATCGTGCAGATACGCATAAACGCCGTAAAACAACGAGGTAGTAAACAGATCGGTCAGCCGTTCGGCCACGCCGATGCTCAGGTTCGCAATGGACCGGTCAAACTGAAACAGGTGTTTCCCCTGCCGCCGCGCAACCAGATATTCTACCCCGATAAACAGCAGAAACAGGGGTATGGCAAACGCTATGTAATTGATCCCGTACATAGTCAATAACAGCATTAGTCGATGCTGTAGATAGAGTTTTAGTATTTATAGTCTATTGATTTTATGGATTTATTACAAATAACGTATCTTCTGCCTATTCAAGTCAAGTAGAGCCGTAAAAATGATCCGTTAAAAAAATAAAAAAGCACCGGCGGGATGCCGGTACCTGTATATCTGTCATAAAAGAAATTAAGCCGCCCGGTGCTGAACAGACCGGCCGGGGGTCCGCAGTTTACGAGTGTTGCTCGCTTCATCAAATACCTCGTCCGAAACAGCGCCAAGATGATAGGCCCGTTTCAGGATAAAGTCAAACGGCAGGTTAAAATAGCCGGAGACTTCGGAGCGGAAGCTGTCAGGGAATTTGGTCAGCCGGAGGCCGAAGAAATTACGGATGTCGGCTTCGGGCAACAGCGTAGTCAGCGCTACCCGTTCGGCTTCGGCGAGCAGCTCCTGCCGGGAGGCATACCATTTCTCCAGACCGACAGAAGCCGTCAGGATGGTCAGAAACAGGTTTTTATACATACCGGAGAGTTCGGCGGGCAGAATAATCCAGCCTTGCTCACGAAACAGCCCCGAAAAGCCGGTGAGCCCTTCTACACCACGCAGCTCCCCCGCCATCAGCGTGTCGGGAAACTGCAGCCGGTCATCGACTTTCTGCATGCGGTACACAACCGCCTCAACGGGGAGTTTCTGAAACAGCACATCAACCGGCAACACGTGCGATTGATCCCATTGGTCGGTCAGGCGGGCAAACATCGACTCATTATACACGAGTTTATCGGGCGCTCCGAGGCTTATCAGCATACGGCGATAAGCCGCCAGAAAGTCGATGGCGAGTTGGTTTGGATGTTGTTTTGATCTAGCCATTAAGCAGTGCTGCGCGTGCGCCGGCAGCCATTAGTTGTTGTTGATACTGAGGAATAAAGATACAAAAATTCCTGCTTAAAGTCTAGTATCCGACAGGCTATTTCAACCCCTTCGTCAGCGCCGATATTGAACTGATTCCCAGGGCCTGCGCCTGTTTTCGCCGCATCATCAGGGCGTAGCTGTTGTTGAACCCCAGCGGAGCCAGCCACACCACATTGAACCGCTTCCGGGTCTCGCTTTTCACAAAGGCGTAGACCGAATCCGGCTGCATCGGCAAGGCCTTGAGCTGCGCTGCCGATGGCTGTAAAATTACCAGGAGGCCGGTGCCGGTGTATTCGGGATAAAAGTCGATGGAACCGCTGCGGAGGGCATCAAAACAGATTTGTGTCCCCCCCAGACCGGTTTTGGCATCGACCCCTAAATCGGTATGCCCTTCGATGAGCTGCCGGTAAATTTCGGCCAGGATATACTGCTCCGTAAACACCTTGGTCCCCAGCACCACCCGGTTGACCCGCGCCCCGGCTTTGGGTTGCCGGTATAAACCCGACCCTTTCAGAAACAGTCGCGCAATGTCGGCCGGTGCCTGGTGTTTGTAATCGGCGAGGTAGTTGAGGTAGGTCATAGCCGAGTCGGTGAGCTTACCGGCGAGCATATCCAGAGTCGGCCGCAACGCCGGATACCGGTCAAGGGCCGCCTGCCGCACCACCGGGGCGGCATAGTAGGGCGGAAAGGCTTGTTTATCGTCGTTCAGCACCAGCAGGTCATACGCTTTAATCCGGCCATCGGTCGAATAGCCGCTGATGATATCGACCTGCTCCCGCTGTATGGCTTCGTACATCAGATTCTGGTCGATCAGGCGCGGACGCAGTTGCAGGCCGTAGATTTTCTGCAAGCCGGGATAGCCGTCGGCCCGCCCGTAAAATTCGTGGGCAAAACCGGCAATGAGTTTGTCTGAATGCCCCGGCAACATGGTAAACGCCGTCAGGAGCGGCAGCAGGATCACAAAGGCCAGCAGGCTTACCCGACTCTTCCGGCTACTCAGCCGCTGCAGCAACGCCAGGCCATTGTCGAACAGTACCGCCAGCAGAGCCGCCGGAATGGCTCCTGCCAGCATCATGTTCACGTTGCTCAGGGCGATACCGCCGAAAATAAACTCTCCCAGCCCTCCGGCAGCTACGTAAGCCGCCAGCGTGGCGACCCCTACATTGATGACGGCCGCCGTCCGCACGCCGGCAAAGATAACCGGCAGCGCCAGCGGTAATTCAATCTTCAGCAGGATTTGCCGGTTGGTCATACCCACCCCTTTGGCGGCTTCTTTCACCAGCGGACTGACGCCCTGAAGCCCGACAAAGGTATTGCGGATGATAGGCAGTAAGGCATACAGGAATAAGGCGACCAGTGCAGGGCCCATCCCGATGCCGAGGACCGGAATTAAAAATCCCAGCAATGCCAGGCTCGGAACGGTTTGCAGTACACCGGCAACACCCAGCACCGCCGAGGCTACCCGTTTGAAACGTGAGATCAGGATACCCAGCGGAATCCCGACGGTCATCGCTATCAGCAGCGAGAGCATGGTGAGGCCGATGTGCCGCAGTATTTGCTCAATAACTTTATCTGACTGTTCGGCCAGAAAACGGAAGAAGTCGGTCATGCAGAAAACGGGTTAGCAACCGGCAGATAGCGCAGGCAGTCCGCCGGTTGCTAACGCAGGTTAATGATGTCCTGACGGCCCCGGCTTATGCTCTTTGCCCCTGGCCTCCAATTCCTGCAATTTAGCTTTTCCGTAAGACAAGCGCGTAATGCCGACGTATAAAACCGGCACCACAAAGATGGCCAGTGTGGTGGCAGCCAGCATCCCGCCCAATACGGTACGGCCGATGGTTACCCGCGCAACGGCCCCCGCTCCTGTCGCAATGGCCAGCGGCATAACCCCCAGAATGAAGGCCAGCGAGGTCATCACGATCGGGCGTAACCGCAGTTTTACGGCTTCCAGCGTGGCCTCAAGCAGGTTCACCCCGCTATCGACCCGTTCCTTGGCAAATTCCACGATCAGGATGGCGTTTTTCGCCGCCAGACCAATGAGGGTAATCAGACCGATCTGCGCATATACGTTGTTGGTCAGGCTCGGGAACAGCATCAGGAACAGAATGGCACCGAAGGCTCCGATCGGCACCGACAGCAGCACCGAGAACGGCACCGACCAGCTTTCGTACAAGGCGGCGAGGAACAGGAAGACGAACCCGATTGACAGGGCAAAGATGTAGATCGAACTCGACCCCGACTGGATTTCTTCGCGGCTCAGGCCTGAGAAATCGTAGCCGTAACCGGCAGGCAGTACCTTAGCGGCTACCTCCTCCAGCGCCGCAATGGCCTGACCACTACTATACCCTGGTTTCGTACCACCGTTTATTTCGACAGACTTAAACAGGTTGTAGTGCTGAATCAGCGGCGCATTTTCGATGATTTTTGTACTGATCACCGTACTCAGCGGCAGCATCTGCCCCGCCTGATTCCGGACGTAATACTTGCCAAGCTGGTCAATATCGCTCCGGAACATGGTATCGGCCTGCGCCACGACGCGGAATTTCCGGCCGTACACAATGAAGTCGTTGACGTAGCGGCTACCGAGGAAGGTCTGCATGGTGCTGTAAATATCGCTGATATTCAGCCCCAGCTTCTTAGCCTTTTCGCGGTCAACCTCCACACGATAGGCAGGTGTTTTGGCCGTAAAATAGGTAAAGGCGCGGTTGATTTCCGGTCGCTTATTGGCTTCGGCCACAAAATTCTGCACCACCTTTTCAAACGCCTTGATGTCGTCGTTGCTTTCGCGCTGTTCGATTTCAAACGTGAAACCGGCCGTTTGGCCGAGGCCCGGAATCGGCGGCGGCGAGACAACGACTACGTTGGCATCGCGGATCGGCGCAAACAGCTTTTGCAGCTTTATAATCACCGAATCGCTCCGTAAGCCCGGGTCTTTGCGCTGATCCCACGGTTTCAATTGCAGGAACACGGTACCTGAGTTGGATTTCGATGAGAACGTAATGGCATTCAGACCGCCAAGCGCCGCAAAGTGGCCGGTAAACGGCTGATCTTTGAGCGTCTTCATGATCGTGTTCAGTACCTCTAAGCTTCGGGTCGTTGAGGCGCCTTCCGGAATTTCGTAGGTGATAAACAACCGGCCTTCGTCTTCCGTCGGGATAAAGCCGGATGGTTTCATCTGAAACAGCATCACCGTACCGGCATACACAACCACCAGCATCACCAGCACATAACGGGTACCTTTGATCCACTTCCGGACACTTTCCGAATAGCCATGGCTCACCCGCTCAAACCATCGGTTGAACTTGTAGAAGAAGCGGTTAAGGCCCTTTGATTTTTCGCTTACTTCCTGCGGCCGCAGCATGAGCGAACACAAGGCCGGTGTCAGCGACAAGGCCACAAAGGCCGAAATCAGCACCGAAATCGCAATCGTGATAGCAAACTGCTGGTATAACCGCCCCACAATACCCGGAATAAAGCCCACCGGCACGAATACCGCCGCCAGAATCAGGGCGATGGCCACGACCGGCCCCGAAATATCGCGCATGGCTTTTATGGTCGCTTCTTTGGCCGATATGCGCTCGGTATCGATGTAGTGCTGAACGGCCTCGACCACCACAATGGCATCATCGACCACAATCCCGATCGCGAGCACAAACCCGAACATCGTCAGGGTGTTGATTGTAAAGCCAAACGGAATGAAGAAAGCAAAGGTCCCCAGAATAGAGACCGGAATCGCCAGAATCGGAATGAGTGTGGCCCGCCAGTTCTGCAGAAACAGGAAAACCACAATGACTACCAGAAACAAGGCTTCGCCCAGGGTTTTCACCACTTCATCAATCGACACCTGCACGACCGACACCGACTCAAACGGCACCACATAATCTACGTCGGCAGGGAACGTCTGCTTTAGCTTGTCCATGGCCGCGTACACCCCTTCGGCCGTGGCCAGGGCATTACTCCCCGGCAGCTGGTAAATCAGCAGGTACGACGCCCGTTTGCCGTCGACGAACGAGTTACTGGTATAGGAGAACTTCCCGAGCTGAATCCGGGCAACATCTTTCAGATACACAATCGACGAACTCCCTGTGGTACTCCGGACAATGATATTCCGGAATTCTTCCTCCTTACTCAGGCGGCTGTTCGTAAACACTGTATATTCAAAGGCTTGCGACTGGGGTTGCGGCGGAGCGCCTACCGAACCGGCCGCTACCTGCAGGTTTTGCTCCTGTAAGGCCGCAAGCACTTCGGAGGCGGTCATACCCAGCTGCGCCAGTTTGTCGGGCTGCAGCCAGATGCGCATACTGAAATCATCGGCACGGCTGAAAATATCACCGACACCCTGCACCCGCAACAGCGCATCGCGGATAAATATATTGGCGTAGTTGTCCAGAAACGGTACACTGTGGGTCCCCTTCGGCGAATAAATAGCCACCAGCATGAACAGACTCGGATTCCGTTTCCGCACCGTTACCCCGAGACGGGTTACCTCTTCCGGCAGCTGCGGCTGGGCAATGCCCACGCGGTTCTGTACGTCGAGGGCGGCAATGTTGATGTCGGTCCCCACGTCGAAGTTGACGTTGAGGCTCAACCGGCCGTCGTTGGTACTGTTGCTTTGCAGATAGGTCATACCCGGCGTACCGTTTACCTGCGTTTCGATGGGCGTGGCCACCGTTTGCTCCACCGTCTGTGCGTCGGCACCGGTATAGTTGGCCGTTACCTGCACCACGGGGGGCGTAATGTTGGGGTACTGGCTGATGGCCAGATTAAGAATCGACAGAATACCGATGGCAACGATCACAATGGACGCCACGATGGCCGTTACCGGTCGGTTGATAAAGGTATTGGCAATCATAATGGTTTCTGTTTTGTGGTATCACCTGTCGTCACGACGCGGATCGGTGCGCCGTCACGCAGTTTCTGGGTGCCTTCCGTAATCACCTTATCGCTATCGAGCAGCCCATCCTTCACAATAACCTTATCGGCCAGGCGGGCACCCAGCGTAATTTTTTTCTGTACGGCACGGCTGCTGTCGCCAACCACATACACGAAATACTCACTCATCTGCTCCACAACGGCCCTGTACGGAATCACCAGCTGCGGCCCCGGCGTTTGGTTCCGGATCCGGACATTGACCGTCAGACCGGCTTTGAGGGCATAGTCCGGATTGGGGAAGAACAACCGTACGCGCAGGGTTCCGGTCTGCGGATCAACGGCGCGGTCGATCAGGCCCACCTTACCGGCATACGGATACAGGCTGCCATCGGGCAAGACCAGCATCAGCGTCGAATCGCCGCGACCGCCGGTATTTTTAGGCATCCGGGTAAACCGCATGATCTGTGACTCATCCACGGCAATATCGGCAGCAATCGGGTTGTCCGACGAAATGGTGTTCAGAATCGTCTGTCCTGTCGACACCGCAGTTCCCAGCTTTACCTGTGAAAAACCGATGGTCCCGTCAAACGGCGCAAAGATGGTGGCATAGCGCAGGTTGGTCGATACGCTCCGGACATTGGCCTGAGCCGCAGCTACCTGCTGCTGAGCCGACGCCAGGGTCGCATCAGCATTATCGACCAGTTGCCGCGCTACCGCATCCTGCTGCGCCAGCGTATGATACCGGTCGGCATCCTTCTGGGCCCGCACCAGATTGGCCTTAGCCGCATTCAGGTTGGCCACCGCCTGATCCAGTCCTGCCTGATACTGCTGCTGGTCGATGGTATATAGTTTTTGTCCTTTCCGGACCCGCTGGCCTTCTGTGAAAAAGATGCCGGTGATGTAACCTGCCACCTGCGGCCGGATTTCGACTTCGTTCACGGCCGTAATCGTCGCCGGCAGTTCATCATAATAGGAAGCATTCTGGCGGCTGGCGGCATATACCGACACGGGTGTCGGCGGTGGTGCCTGCTGTTGTTGCTGCTCTTTTTTATCGCCACATCCTGCAAGCCCCCAAAAGCCAGCCAGTGTAACGACGATCCAGGTTGTTGTTTGTTTCATTGGAATCCGGAAATGAGTGAGATACGGATCAGCGGTCGTTGTCAGCCAATCCATGGTAAATCATTGAATGTCGCCAAGGGCACGCTGAACGTCCACTTTGCTGATGAGCGCCTGAAAGAGGGCATTGTAAAATGAAATCCGGGCAGAACGGAGGTCTGCTTCGGCCACGGTCACATCGAGGTAGGTCCGGATGCCGGAGCGATATTGGAGATTAATAATCCGGTAGACATCCTCGGCCAGCACTACGTTTTCGCGCAGGGCAATATAATTCGCCAGATTCCCCTTATAGGCAGCAAGGGCCTGTGCATAGTCGGCATCAATGCTGCTGGCGAGCGCGATAAAGTCCTGATCGACGCGCTGCACCTGAAGCTGAGCAATTTTTTGCTGCTGTATCCGCTTACCGCCCTGGAAAACAGGCAGGGCCAGGCTCAGACCAATGTATGAGTTCGGAAAACTGCGGGCATACAACTGCCCGAACTGTGCGTTCTGATAAAGCAGGTTGTAATACCCGAACGCCCCGACCGTCGGCAGATACGACCAGCGGGTATACAGTACGTTGGCTTCCTGGAGCTGCCGTTGCGTCTGCAATGCCTGATACTCAATCCGGGTACGCGGGTTAACGATACGGTTCGTGTCTACGATCACTTCATTGGCCAGTTGCAGCGTATCATACGCCAGCACGAGTTTTGCCGTTGCCGGATAGCCCATCAGTTGCTTCAGGGTCTGATACTTTGCCGTTGCCTGCTCCAGATACTGCTTACGCTGGGCACGGGTGTTGTTCAGCGAAATCGACGCCCGCTTGGCATCCGTTTTGTCAACAATCCCGCTTTCGTACTGATTGACCGCATCCTTCAGGCTGCGTTCGAGCCGGACAATATCCTGGTTGATAATTTCGGCCTGCCGCTGACTCAGCAATACATCATAAAATGCCTTGCTGACGCTGGTTATCACCTCAATCTTTGTCCGTACGTAGGCCTGTTTGGTTTGCTGCCGGTAGGTTTCCGCCGTCCGGTTGGCCAGTAAAACATCGCGGTTAAAAATAGTCTGATTCGCCACCAGCTGCAGCGTCGATGTGTTAGCGACCCCGACCGTTACCGGAATGCGTTCACCGGAAGCCGGGTTGCTGAAGTTCGGGAACAACTGAACCGGCAGTTTCAGATAATGCTGAATGTTGTAGTTAAATCCCACCTGCGGCAACCAGTCGGCCTGTGCGCTGCGTATGGTTCTGTCGGTGATTGACTGATCAATAACCGCTTGTTTCAGGATCGGCTGATGCTTGATAGCGTACTGAATACAATCATCCAGGGTTGCCTGCCGGAGCGTATCCGGCGACGTTTGTGCAAAAACAGCAGTAGACAGCCAAAGGCCTCCTGCGCCGCTTAAGAGGCTCGTAAAAAAATGTTTCATAACGCCTTGCTGGCGAGCCATCCGTCATGTCACCAGACGTATAGTCAACCAAGTGTACTAAAATGGATAAACTTATTGGTTAACTACATTTTTTTCAAAGATGTTCCTTAACTAAAAATATTTACCCATATCGTATACTTAGCAACCATCAGGCAACAGGCAGGTAAATCAGGAAGGCAGCCCCTTTCTGCGGCTCCCCGACGGCTCTGATCTGGCCTTTATGGTTTTCGACTACTTTTTTACAAAGTGCGAGTCCTACGCCGGTGCCGGGGTATTTATCACGGCCATGCAAGCGTTGAAACAACTGGAAAATCCGGTCACTGTATTTTGGTTCAAAGCCGATCCCATTGTCTTTGACCTCGATGCAGACATATTGATCGGCATGCCCGTTCATCCAGCTTTGGTGTTCGTGCGGGGCCAGGGGCCGGCTGTTGATGCTGATTTCCGGTTTTTCATCTTTTTTCCTGAACTTCAACGAGTTATTGATCAGATTCTGAAAGAGTTGACTCATCTGGTGCGGAAAACCGTCGATCACCGGCAGTTCGCCGACACGCACGGTGGCTTCGTGCTGCTCTGTCGACCATTCCAGATCGTTCAGTACCTGATTCATGAGCTGGTTCAGAACAATCCGCTGGCTCTGACCGGCATGGGTGGTAATGCGGGAGTACGTCAATAAATCACGGATCAGCGACTGCATCCGTGAGGCGGCGGCTTCCATCCGGAGCAGGAGGTCGGTGCCCTCTTCGCCAAGCGACTGTCCGTACTGATCGCGCAGGAGATTACCAAAAGCCTGAATCTTCCGCAGGGGTTCCTGCAGATCATGGGAAGCGGCATAGGCAAACTGTTCCAGGTTGTCATTCGACAGGCGAAGGGCCTGATTCAGTTCTTCGAGGTGCTGGTTCTGGCTTTGTTCATTTACCAGCTGCTCCTGCAGACTGACTTCATATAACCGCAGTTTTTGCTCGTTCTTTACCCGTTGCAGCAGTTCGCGGCGCAGCATCAGAAACACAATACCGATGAGGCAGAGCGAGGCCAGGGCCGACATGATAATCAACCGCTGCGTATTCCGGTGGGTTGACAAGGCTAAGGCTTTCCGCTCTACAATCAACTGACGCTCGATACCAACCAGCTCTGCCACTGCCGGACGGGCTTTGTTCAGAATGACGCGTCCCTGCGTCAGCATGGCTTCGGCGGCTACCGGTGTCACACGGCCCTGCCGGACTTTTTCTACCAGCTGCTGATTGAGCCCGAGCCGTTGTAAGAGTAAGGGCCGTAAAGCCTGTAATTTCCGGTACTGAATGGAGCCCGGGGGCATCATCTGCTCCAGACTATCGAGTCTGAGTGGTAATGTTTTCCGGATTTGTTCAAACGAAGTAAGGTAAGAAGCGTTACCTGTTGTCGCATAATTACGGGCATCAATCTGGCCGTCGCGCGACAAAGAGAAGACGCCCTCAATCTGTGATATCACTTCATAGGTGTGCAGCACCCATTCATCATCACGCTGCTGCCTCTGGTTGGATTCCCAGGATAACCAGGTAATGGAAATAAGCAGAATAACCACCAGCGCAAAAGCCGATATCAACAAGCTGTTGATTCGTGTAATTTTCATAACTGCCGAGTAGAGAACCTTGTAACGGCAGTAATATACGAAGAAAACGGGCGTTCAACCTTTTTTCTACACACTATTTACAAACAGGTAACAAATAGAAGCTATTCTTTAATCAGCGGATTTAGCCTAAAAAGTCGCGGACAAAGTCATTGGCGGGGCGGAGCCGGAAATCATCCGGTGTGCCGGCCTGAACAATTTTCCCTTTGTCCATCAAGACAATCTGATCAGCTATTTCGAGGGCTTCCTGTACGTCATGCGTAACGAGTACAACTGTTGTTTGCCGGAGCTCATCGAGTTCGAAGAGTTCTCGCCGGATGTGGCGGCGGGTATAAGGGTCGAGGGCTCCAAACGGCTCATCCATCAAGACAACAGGTGGCCGAACGGCGAGAGCCCTTGCCAGTCCGATACGCTGGCGCTGCCCGCCGCTGAGTTCGTCCGGATATCGGTTTAACAGGGTTTCCGGAAGCCGCAGCGTCTGCATCAGTTCGAGGATCCGTTCACGGATCTGATCCGCAGACCAGTTCAGCAGATTGGGAACAACGGCTATATTATCAGCGACAGTGTAATGCGGAAATAAGCCCGACTCCTGCACCACATACCCAATGGTGCGGCGCAAAGTCGGGCCATCCTGCTGTCTGACGTTAACCCCGTTAATCGCAATCTCACCGCCGGAAGGCTCAATCAGCCGGTTTATCATCTTCAGGGTGGTTGTTTTACCGCAACCACTCGTTCCTAATAAGACCAGATTATTGCCTTTGGCTACTTCAAATGAAACGTCGTTGACAGCAGTCTGCTTACCAAACTGCTTACTCAGGTGGCGAACATGGATCATACCTGCTAAGGTACAAACCCTTTTCGTTAATTTGAACGATCGTTTATATCGTGTTCTGCACACGGATTAATAGTATCAGCCCAGTCACTGATATCCGAAAAGAGCTGTTCAACCATGCCATAGGCTCCTTCAATATCTTCTGCCTTAATGGCAATCGGTTCATAGTATCGGCCGGTATCGGGGCAGACCCAGTCAAATTTAAACAAGTAATTCTCTACTCCATGCCGGCGGCACAGTTCGTCAAATTCCTGTCTGAAATCAACCAGCGCTTTTTGTGTGGCCGAAGACGGTAATTCATGAGGTTGATATCCGTACAGCATAGTGTACATAATTTCGTTTTTGTGTCATTAAGACCTGCATTCCTGGTGTAGGTAACGCTGTGATTCACGTTTTTTTACTAGTTTTTTCGATGGTAACGAAAAGCAGACTGATTATCAGCTATTCTGTAGTATTTTTTTTCTGAATTTTATTATTCAATAACTATATGGTCCTTTTCTGCACATGAATTAATATAGCAGCTCTGTTAGTTATTGGTTTTCAATAAACAGGAATTTATTAGAATTGTCCTTTTCCACGAAACGCAGGAAATGAAACATTATTTAGCGGCTCTCCTTTTAGTAGTGAGCTATACCCTGGTGGCGCAACCCACACAAAATGTTCGTGGCCGCATCATTGACAAAGAGTCTAAATATCCGCTGACCGGCGCAACTATTCTCATCATCGATACGGGCAACCAACCTCCTGGCGCCGTGGCAGATACCCTCGGTCGTTACCGGATTACGGGTGTACCGGTTGGCCGCCGTACCGTCAAGGTTTCGGTTGTCGGCTACAAGGATGCCTTGCTTAACAACATCATCGTTGATGCAGGGCGCGAAACGATTCTTGACATCGAACTGGAGGAAGCGATTAACGAACTGGCCACCGTAACGGTAAAGGCCCGGCGCACCGGTGATGCCCGCAATGAAATGGCCATCGTCTCTGCCCGTCAGTTTACCGTCGACGAAGCCGACCGCTATGCCGGGAGCCGTGGCGAACCGGCCCGGATGGCCTCTAATTTTGCCGGGGTGCAGGGCGCCGATGACTCCCGTAACGACATCGTCATTCGCGGTAACTCACCGGGCGGTGTTTTGTGGCGCGTCGAAGGCATTACCATTCCCAACCCCAACCATTTTGCCATTCCCGGGACAACGGGCGGGCCTGTCAGCATTATCCGGAACAACACCCTGACCAACTCAGACTTTTTCACCGGTGCCTTTCCCGCCGAATTCGGAAACGGGATTGCGGGGGTCTTCGACCTGAAGCTGCGGAACGGCAATAACGAAAAACACCAGCGCTCGCTGCAATTCGGTTTCCTCGGCACCGAAGGCTTGCTGGAAGGACCGCTGTCTAAAAAAGCCGGTTCTTCCTATCTTGTCACCTATCGCTATGCCAATCTCTGGCTGTTCAGTAAAGCCGGCATTGATATCGGTACGCAGGCTGTTCCGTCATACCAGGATGCGTCGTTCCGGCTTCATTTTCCGGTAAAGACCCGGACCGGTAAAGATGCCGGCCGGATTGCGCTCTGGGGCTTTGGCGGCACGAGCACCATCGATATCCTGATCAGTGAGCAGGAGGTTTCTGACCGGAACATATTCGGCCAGAATGATCGTGACCAGTATTATACCTCCACTATGTTTGTGACCGGCATCACCTATGATAAAGCCCTGAACCGCAAAACGTTTCTGAAGGCTACCCTGGCGGCTTCAGGCAACGTACAGGATGCCAGCCACGACTATCTGTTTATCCGGAACGGTGCCGACGGCAAGCCCCTGGTGCAAAACAACCGGTACGTGATTGATCAGAAAGTACCGATTCTGGATTATCTGTTTAAGGAAAACAAGGGATCCGCCTCAGTTTCCGTCAACCATAAAATCAACCCGCGCAACATCCTGAAAGCAGGCCTTAACGCCGATCAGTATTTTTTCAGCTTCCACGACAGCACCCGCGTGGTGGTTACGCCACCCAACACAACGCCCCAGATTCAGCCGTGGCGTACCCGCTGGAGTACCGAAACCTCAGCGATCCTGCTTCAGCCCTATGTGCAGTGGCGGTCGAACCTGACCGAAAAACTGACACTCAGTGCCGGCCTGACCAGTACGTACTTCTCCCTGAACAATACCAGTTTTTCGCCGGTTGAGCCGAGGATCGGGTTGGTACAGGAACTGCCGAACCGGCAGAAAATCAGTATCGCGGCTGGCCTGCACAGCCAGATACAGCCGGCTTACGCCTATTTCTACAAGACAATCCCGCTGTGGTCGTCGTCGACAACCGGCCCGTTGCTCGCCCGGAATCAAGGGATGGGTCTGACCAAAAGCTGGCATTATGTCGCGGCCTATGACCGGCTGCTGGGCCGCAACATGCGGATGAAACTGGAAGCCTATTATCAGTACTTGTTTAACGTACCGGTTGAAAAAATCCGGAGTTCGTTTTCGATTCTGAATACCGGTGCCGCCTTCTCCCGGATTTTTCCCCGTGAGCTGCTCAACACCGGGACCGGCCGGAATTACGGCGCCGAGCTGACCGTGGAGAAATTCTTCAGCGACGGCTACTATTTTCTGGTGACCGGCTCGCTGTTCGACGCCAAATATAAAGGCTCCGACGGCGTATTACGCAACTCCGACTTCAACGGCCGGTATGCATTCAATGCGCTGGTAGCCAGGGAATTTGTACTCAGCCGGAACGAAAAACGAAGAAACAGCCTGAATGTCGGTGCAAAATATACCGCCGTTGGCGGACGCTGGTACGGTCCTGTCGATCAGCAGGCTTCGCAGGCGGCTCAGGAAATTGTGTATGCCGATGCCACCCGGAACACCCTTCAGTTTGCACCCTACCGCCGCTTTGACGTAAAGCTGGATTATAAAAATAACCGCCGGAGCGTTACCCATACGATTGCTGTCGACCTGGTCAATGTATTGGGCATACAAAACGTACTGACGCTGAGCTACGCCCCGCAGCCCGACGGGTCTTTTATCAGGCAGGAATACCAGCTCGGTTTTTTACCGGTCTTCTACTACAAAATCGACTTTTAACGAATATAAAATGGACAATGAATACTGTAGCTGCAGCTGCGTGTCTGCAAATTACCAGTATACATTGTCCATTTTACATTAATCAACCACCTGCACACCTTTCCAGAAGGCGATGCGGTTACGGATCTGCTCGGCAGCGGGTTTAGGGTCCGGATAAAACCAGGCCGCATCGGGGTTTGTCTTCCCGTCAATAGTCAACGTGTAATAGGAGGCTATGCCCTTCCAGGGGCAGGTCGTATGCGTACGGCTTGTTTTCAGATAATCGGCATTAACAGCGTCTGCCGGGAAGTAATGATTTCCTTCGACAACAACGGTCTCATTGCTTTCGGCAAGCACTTTGTTATTCCAGATAGCTTTCATATGTCAGGTAAGGTTATCTTTCTTTTTAAAGGATTTTATTGCACTTTCCTAATTAACAAAAAAAACCGGAAAATGGTAAAGGAAGCCCGTCTTTTATATGCAGAAATTAGTATACATTTCCAGTAGACTGAGCTGTCCGAATATGCATTTAATGCCGCATCTTCAGCTAAAACCACCCATTTATCAACAAAAACTACGTTTCAGGCACAAAAACTACCCGCCTGTTTCCTGAAAACTACCCAGAGGGGTAGTTACTTTTTGTTGGGGTGACCGGAGATTTCATCACGCAATTGCAGCGGGCTGAACAGGCCTGACGATTGACAGAAATCTTAACGTTTAGACCCAACAAAAATGCAGAAACCAGTACCACACGGCAGACAGGGCTATCTTTTGTCTGCTATCAGATTTAACCAGCTAACCATGCTATGCAGTCTGCTGCTGCTCTGCCTGGCAACGGTTGCCCGGCCAGCCAATGACAAGGCACCGGCACATGGTCCGGGAATAGTCAAACGTGGCGTACCTGCCTTACGATCAAGAACGATATCAGAACAGCCATCTGCAAACGTAGAGCCGTCTATTCTCAGCGTGACCACCTCAGCCAGCGTTGCCTGCCCGGGCCAGACGGTGGTATTAACAGCTAATGCCGCCGGCATGACCGGAGGTTACGGATTCTCATGGGGTATTTCTCCCACATCGATAGGCTCAGCAACCTTTACCAGCCCGACTGATCAGTCCAGTGTAACGGCAGTAATGGGTAATATTCCCGGTGCCGTAGACTTTTCGGTCACCGTAAATGACCAGACAGGAATAGCTGTCGGTGGTGTTACCGTCACGGTACCAGGGCGTCTTCATGTAAATCCTAAGGCTACGGGCGCAAACAACGGCCTCAGCTGGCCGGATGCCTTCACCAGTCTCCAGAGCGCACTCACTTACGTCAGCCCCTGCGGCGGGCCAGCCTCCGAAATATGGGTGGCCAGTGGACTTTATAAACCAACAACGACAGCGACCGATCAAGCGGCCAGCTTCCGGATTCCGTCGGGGACTAAAGTCTATGGCGGTTTTGTCATTAATACTACCATCGATAACGGTCCTATTGGCGGGGTTCTTTACCCGACATCAATCAGTGACCGGCCGGCCGTCAATCCGGTTACGGATGAACCAAGCAGCACGACGTTCTCAGGTGATATTAATAACGACAACCAGATCAATGGTAACAGCAATTCAGTTGTTACATTTGAGAATGCCTCCGCGGCTACGCAGCTCGACGGCGTGGTCATTACCGGTGGCCGCGGACAAGGCGGTGGCATATACCTGAACGGAGGTACCCCCCAACTAACCAACCTCCTGATCAGCGGCAATCAGGCTGCTCAGTCCGGTAATCACGGGGGTGGAATTTACGCCGCCCAAAGCACTACGGTGACGCTGAATAACAGCCGGATTATTGGCAATACCGGTATCAATGGCGGCGGCATTTACGCCAACGGCCCCGTTTATCTCACCGGCACCGATATTTCTCAGAATACGTCCAGTGCACAGGGCGGTGGTGTGTACTTCAATGCAACGTCAGCCTTCCAGGCCGTCAGCAGTACCATCGGCCAGAATGCAACGTCGGGCGCACCTGCCGGTGGTATTTATTCGGCTACAGGAAGCGCCATGTTCCGTCTGGAAAACAGCCTGATACAGGCTAACCAACCTGGCGGCATTTACGCCAATGCATCGAGCAATACCATCGTCGCCACCAATACGCAGTTCCGGCAACACCAGGGCACCTGGGGCGCGATATACACCGATGGGCCTGTATCCTTTTCGAACTGTATCATAGCACAGAATAAGGCTATCAGTAACAGTGCCGGTGTGCACATCAACAATAAAGGCTCCTTTTCGGCCGTAAGCACACAGTTTACACAAAACAGCAGCGGAGCCATCGGTGGAGCGGCTACTGTTCCCGGTGATGTCTACATAACCGATTGTACGATCAGTCAGAATACGGCCCCGTTCGGTGGCGCGGGCATTTACAGTACCGGAAGTTCGCTGACGGTTGCTTCTGTCAGTAACACCACCATTACTCACAACCAGATCAACAGCTCTGGTTCGGGCGGCGGGTTGTATTTTTCAGCATCAAACGCCCGGTTTACGTTCGACAACCTGCTTGTGACGAACAATCAGGCTATTTCCGAAGGAGGTGGTATTTATGTAGGCGGCAGTAGCAGCAATACCATTACCGTCAGTAATTCGCAGTTTACACAGAATCGGGCAGGTAGTCCGGGAGGCGGCTTTTCCCTCAACGGGTCTGTCCGGATAACAAACTGCAGCTTTTCGCAAAATACAGCCTCAGAAGGAGCAGGTATCTATCATTCAGGATCTGAATTCAGCGCATCCAATAGCCGGTTCAGGCAGAACACGGCTG
Organism: Arsenicibacter rosenii; assembly: GCF_001870735.1. Classification (GTDB taxonomy): domain Bacteria; phylum Bacteroidota; class Bacteroidia; order Cytophagales; family Spirosomataceae; genus Arsenicibacter; species Arsenicibacter rosenii. The sequence continues at coordinate 39,116 of NZ_MORL01000008.1, forward strand.
CATCAAGCGGCGGAGGCGGGTTGCGGGTGATGGGCAATGTCACCATTACCGGCAGTGACATCAGCCAGAATACGGCCGGCAACACTGGTGGCGGCATCAACATGTCGTCTGCTAATATTATCTCTATTCAGAGCACAACCATTAGCCAGAACAGCAGTGGCTTCCCCGGCGGCGGCATTAATACATCTGGCGGGAGCAGCTTTCTCTTAGCCGATGTCATCATCGAAGGAAACAAATCACAATATTCAGGTGGCGGTATATATTCGTCCGTTGCTAATTTTACCATCACCAATTCGCGGGTACGGCAGAACCAGGTATCAAATGGCCCGGGCGGCGGTATAAATTCGTTCGGCACGACCTATATAACAAACTGCGACGTCTCTCAGAACACGGCTGTGGGTTCACCGGGAGGCGGAGTTTATGGCAATAATCCTGTCATTACCAGCAGTACCATCAGCCAGAATCAAACCTCCTCACAGGGCGGCGGTATTTACAGCAACAACTCTCTGACGCTTGTCCGGTCTGTTGTCAGCCAAAACCAGGCCAATGATGGCGGTGGTCTCTATGCGGCGGCTGGTCTGGTTCAGAGCAGTACGATTACCGGCAACAACAGCCTCAACACCGGTGGCGGTCATTATACAAACGGCGGGGCCTTTCTGGCCATCAACAGCCTCTACAGCCGGAACCGGGCCTCGACCAGCGGCGGAGCCATCTATGCAACTTCGCCCAATACCTTAACGCTCCTGAATACCAGTGTCAGCAGCAACAGTGCGATAACGGGCGCAGCCGTATCGGGCACCGGCGTATCGGCCGGCAACAGTATCTTCTGGGGTAATGGCACCCCGGCTACGACCTTCGAGGGCAGTATCAGCCTGAAAAACAGCCTTGCCGAATCGGGCGCTTCGTTTACGGATGCGGGAGGGAACAAAAACACGGATCCGCAATTTACCAGCCCGGCTACCGATGACCTCCGTGTACCGGCCTGTTCCCCGGCGGTCAACACCGGCAATTCGGCTCTGTTCACGGCGGCCGCCCCCCTGACAACCGATGTAGCCGGAAACCAGCGGATTATAGGGACAGCTATTGATATGGGCGCCTATGAGTTTACCACAGCTGTCGGCGCGCCGGTTGGTATTACCGCCGGACCGGCAGAGTCGTCGGTTGTTTGCGCAGGCACTAACTTTTCGATTCCGGTCAGTGTCACCGGCGGAGAACCAACAACCACCTATCGCTGGTACAAAGACGGCTCTGCAACACCGGTAGCCAGCCAGACAACGGCAACCTTATCGTTTTCGGGCATCCAGACAGCCGATGCCGGCACCTACACGCTGGTCGTTACAGGAGCCTGTAACAGTGTAACGTCAACCGTCTTCAGCCTGTCGGTCAATCAGTCGGCGGGCCTTACGCAGCAACCTGTAGCCAGCTCAGTCGTTTGTACGGGTGCGACCGTTACAGTCATGGTCAGTGCAACAGGATCGCCGGCAACGGGTAAAAACAACCTGAGCTATCAGTGGTATCATAACGGCGCAGTCCTGACCGGCCATGCATCGGCGACGGCCGCTACCCTTTCCCTGCCCGATGTCACCACCGCCAGCACCGGTACGTATTCGGTTGTAGTAACAGGAAGCTGCGGCAGCCTGACCTCAACCGGCTTCTCCCTGCATGTAAACCAGCCGGATGTAACAATTATCGCCAGCAGCAGCGTACTGACCTGTACCGTACCTAGCCTGACGCTGACAGCCCGGACATCGGAAACAGCCCTGCGCTGGTCAACCGGCGAAACCACCCAAAGCATTGTTGTCAGCACGACAGGCACTAATCAGGCGGGGCCGTATTCGGTAACGGTAACCGCAGCAGCGGGTTGTACGGCCGCCAGCGCCCCGATCCAGCTCACGCAGGATTTATCGATGCCTGTTGTTAGCATCAGTTCGAAAACGGTCTGTGCCGGTCAGGCCGTTACCCTTCAGGCTACGGGCTGTACGGGCGGTACTGTCCGCTGGCCAAACGGCACCGAAGGCAATACGATAACACTCACCGCAGGGGCTGAAACGTCGTACATTACGGCAACCTGTACCATTGGTCAGTGTAGCACAACCGTCACCGGTTCGGTGGTAGTTGCCGCCAACGTATTGCCACCGCCCGCTACGATCAACAGTGTCAGCGCGGATGAGTCGGCATGTCCAGTTAAGCTGAAGGGTGCCGCAACCGGTACATCGTTTATCTTCACCGGACCGAACGGGTATGTCTTCAGTAGTGTGTACCGGCAGCCAGGCACCTACAGCGTCACCGCACCGAACGCACTGAAACCGGGCAACTATACCTTTTATGTGCACTACACAACGGTTTGCGGCACAACGAATGCGGTACAGACAGTAACGGTCGTGAAGCAGTGCCCGTAGTGCGGCAGGATATAACGCAGATGAAAGAAGAGCCTAACCCGCTCTTCTTTTTTTATGCCCGAAGCCGTTCTTTACGACGTCAATCCTTCTTTTGCTGGATGATGCTCACGGAGCCGGAAACGCCCAGTTTTTCCGGTAAGGGAAATAGAGTTTCAATCCTTCTTTTGCTGGATGATGCTCACGGAGAAACAACCTCGCCCTTATCGTTCAGGCAGAACATTTCGTTTCAATCCTTCTTTTGCTGGATGATGCTCACGGAGGATGTGTTCTGAGACCCCGTAGCCAAAAAGCGCCCAGTTTCAATCCTTCTTTTGCTGGATGATGCTCACGGAGCAATTCAAACAACGTGCCCTCAATGAATCCCAACAAGTTTCAATCCTTCTTTTGCTGGATGATGCTCACGGAGCACCGGCCTCTAATTGTATTAGCTGCAAATAGTCAAGTTTCAATCCTTCTTTTGCTGGATGATGCTCACGGAGTAAGCTTAACGCAACTTATCACGATTGCGAGGTGTCAAGTTTCAATCCTTCTTTTGCTGGATGATGCTCACGGAGTTTATTTAATGATACAGGAAATTCGGGAGACTTCCGGTTTCAATCCTTCTTTTGCTGGATGATGCTCACGGAGTTGCTTGATGTTCCGGTGACGTTAGTTGCGAATTTAGTTTCAATCCTTCTTTTGCTGGATGATGCTCACGGTTACATAATGAACCATCGACGTAACGGGCTCAGAGGGTTTCAATCCTTCTTTTGCTGGATGATGCTCACGGAGTCTGGAGAACACGCGGTAAAATACCGAGTAGGTATGGTTTCAATCCTTCTTTTGCTGGATGATGCTCACGGAGTCTATACGCATGCCAATCCAGACCGTTTAAGGCTCGTTTCAATCCTTCTTTTGCTGGATGATGCTCACGGAGCTCATGGCGAATGGCTTTCCAATGTATCCACTTGTCGGTTTCAATCCTTCTTTTGCTGGATGATGCTCACGGAGTTTCAGAACGGCTTTACAATGCATTTGAAGAGCTTTGTTTCAATCCTTCTTTTGCTGGATGATGCTCACGGAGCCCTTTGCGGTACCAGTACCATCCTCGGCATAAATCGTTTCAATCCTTCTTTTGCTGGATGATGCTCACGGAGACGGCCGGAAAATCTCGGTTTCGTTGTTCAGATATTGTTTCAATCCTTCTTTTGCTGGATGATGCTCACGGAGATAAGTGTCTTATTCTCTGTACTTTCTAGGTGCGATGTTTCAATCCTTCTTTTGCTGGATGATGCTCACGGAGCGAAGAATTCCGCCGGTTTGCCACCGTTGGCGGTCGGTTTCAATCCTTCTTTTGCTGGATGATGCTCACGGAGTGTCGATTTAGAAGTAGCAGTGGTACAGTTTAAGAAGTTTCAATCCTTCTTTTGCTGGATGATGCTCACGGAGAGCTGAACTGCGAGGTGCCCATGGTGACCCAGGCGCGTTTCAATCCTTCTTTTGCTGGATGATGCTCACGGAGCGTCGAAAACCGGCTCGACATCCTCAACGAGCCGCAGTTTCAATCCTTCTTTTGCTGGATGATGCTCACGGAGCTTTGTTCATGCCTTAGCGAAAGGGCTACCAAAACTGTTTCAATCCTTCTTTTGCTGGATGATGCTCACGGAGAGACGCCGGACGCCGACCGGCTCCCGTCGGTAATTATTCCGTTTCAATCCTTCTTTTGCTGGATGATGCTCACGGAGCTATCGTGGCAGCGACAAGCAGAAAGTAATCAGGGCGGTTTCAATCCTTCTTTTGCTGGATGATGCTCACGGAGAGCGGTCAGCCGCCTGGCTTGAATCATTTCTGAAATCAGTTTCAATCCTTCTTTTGCTGGATGATGCTCACGGAGTACAACTAACAGCTCTTTCAGTAATTCCATTTCTTCCAGTTTCAATCCTTCTTTTGCTGGATGATGCTCACGGAGACTCCCGTACTTAACTCACAGGCAAACAAGAATACAGTGTTTCAATCCTTCTTTTGCTGGATGATGCTCACGGAGTGGGAAACGGACAATCGTGGGTATACAAATCCGGTAGTTTCAATCCTTCTTTTGCTGGATGATGCTCACGGAGTTCTGATAATGGTTGCAGATCATCGTACTTACTCCGGGTTTCAATCCTTCTTTTGCTGGATGATGCTCACGGAGCGTCGAAAACCGGCTCGACATCCTCAACGAGCCTCAGTTTCAATCCTTCTTTTGCTGGATGATGCTCACGGAGTACAACTAACAGCTCTTTCAGTAATTCCATTTCTTCCAGTTTCAATCCTTCTTTTGCTGGATGATGCTCACGGAGACTCCCGTACTTAACTCACAGGCAAACAAGAATACAGTGTTTCAATCCTTCTTTTGCTGGATGATGCTCACGGAGTGGGAAACGGACAATCGTGGGTATACAAATCCGGTAGTTTCAATCCTTCTTTTGCTGGATGATGCTCACGGAGTTCTGATAATGGTTGCAGATCATCGTACTTACTCCGGGTTTCAATCCTTCTTTTGCTGGATGATGCTCACGGAGGTACGGAGCTACCAATCAGATGCTGAAAAACTCAATGTTTCAATCCTTCTTTTGCTGGATGATGCTCACGGAGGAGATAAGTTCCACAAAATCCCGATTACCAAGCTGGTGTTTCAATCCTTCTTTTGCTGGATGATGCTCACGGAGCCCTGTCGCACATCGTTACGACGGTCGCCAATGCCTGTTTCAATCCTTCTTTTGCTGGATGATGCTCACGGAGACGTTTTTCAAACCGTGACTTCCGGGCATTTTTAAAAGTTTCAATCCTTCTTTTGCTGGATGATGCTCACGGAGGTACGTAGTAACACTCGAAGAACGATACGAAGCCTCGTTTCAATCCTTCTTTTGCTGGATGATGCTCACGGAGAGTCAGGATGATTTCTTTCATAGCTATTCAAGCGTTGTTTCAATCCTTCTTTTGCTGGATGATGCTCACGGAGCGGAGAAAAGCACACAGTACGGACCCGCTATAACTAGTTTCAATCCTTCTTTTGCTGGATGATGCTCACGGAGTCGCCGTTTGTGACCCATTTAAAGGTAGCGTAGAAGGTTTCAATCCTTCTTTTGCTGGATGATGCTCACGGAGCTAACCGGCACGTTCTGCACCGGATTGAAATAGAAAGTTTCAATCCTTCTTTTGCTGGATGATGCTCACGGAGCTAACCGGCACGTTCTGCACCGGATTGAAATAGAAAGTTTCAATCCTTCTTTTGCTGGATGATGCTCACGGAGACCGGCGACAGCCTGTTGAAAACGGTCAGTATTGTGTTTCAATCCTTCTTTTGCTGGATGATGCTCACGGAGGCGTTTCAGGGAGTCATTGATAAGCTACCGTTCTACCTGTTTCAATCCTTCTTTTGCTGGATGATGCTCACGGAGCAACGCTGGTTGTACTTGCCGCCCGCCCCCGCGTCGGGTTTCAATCCTTCTTTTGCTGGATGATGCTCACGGAGGCGCGGGCGGTTACCGATGGTGACGCGCCGGACAAATGTTTCAATCCTTCTTTTGCTGGATGATGCTCACGGAGCGGCGAGCACGGCACCGCCTACGAATTTGAAAACTTGTTTCAATCCTTCTTTTGCTGGATGATGCTCACGGAGCGACCGACGGCCGCTGCTGCCGCTTGGTACGCTGAGGTTTCAATCCTTCTTTTGCTGGATGATGCTCACGGAGCCGGAAGATTGGAAAACTCTTCAACACAGTCATTATGTTTCAATCCTTCTTTTGCTGGATGATGCTCACGGAGAAACGGGCTACACGGTGGACGAAACGCACGAAGTCCGTTTCAATCCTTCTTTTGCTGGATGATGCTCACGGAGTGTGGCAATCCGCCTAACTTCTGTATAGAAGAAAAAGTTTCAATCCTTCTTTTGCTGGATGATGCTCACGGAGAAAGTACCGGTTCTACATGGTGCCCGCCGGATTGATGTTTCAATCCTTCTTTTGCTGGATGATGCTCACGGAGCGGTATGGCTCCCTGTTTTCATCTGGGCGTATTACAGTTTCAATCCTTCTTTTGCTGGATGATGCTCACGGAGACTGACTTACCTACCAGCGTATGTGCAACCGTATCGGTTTCAATCCTTCTTTTGCTGGATGATGCTCACGGAGCAAGAAGCACCGCTACGGCGCCGGTGAGCTGCTGGAGTTTCAATCCTTCTTTTGCTGGATGATGCTCACGGAGCTGGACCGTTGCCGCTGTATTCTTCGTGCTGATCGGGTTTCAATCCTTCTTTTGCTGGATGATGCTCACGGAGAAACGGGCTACACGGTGGACGAAACGCACGAAGTCAGTTTCAATCCTTCTTTTGCTGGATGATGCTCACGGAGCAAGAAGCACCGCTACGGCGCCGGTGAGCTGCTGGAGTTTCAATCCTTCTTTTGCTGGATGATGCTCACGGAGCTGGACCGTTGCCGCTGTATTCTTCGTGCTGATCGGGTTTCAATCCTTCTTTTGCTGGATGATGCTCACGGAGAATCGTTCTTGACCGTGATAAGACCGACGACAACGGGTTTCAATCCTTCTTTTGCTGGATGATGCTCACGGAGCAATGCCCTGTCAACCGACGCGGGCATGCAGGATATGTTTCAATCCTTCTTTTGCTGGATGATGCTCACGGAGAAGGATATGAAACGGATCGGGGAGGCAAGGCAGATATGTTTCAATCCTTCTTTTGCTGGATGATGCTCACGGAGGGAGGTAAAGGCCATCGAAGATGCCTATAACCGCAGGTTTCAATCCTTCTTTTGCTGGATGATGCTCACGGAGAATCGTTCTTGACCGTGATAAGACCGACGACAACGGGTTTCAATCCTTCTTTTGCTGGATGATGCTCACGGAGCAATGCCCTGTCAACCGACGCGGGCATGCAGGATATGTTTCAATCCTTCTTTTGCTGGATGATGCTCACGGAGAAGGATATGAAACGGATCGGGGAGGCAAGGCAGATATGTTTCAATCCTTCTTTTGCTGGATGATGCTCACGGAGGGAGGTAAAGGCCATCGAAGATGCCTATAACCGCAGGTTTCAATCCTTCTTTTGCTGGATGATGCTCACGGAGTTGACACTGGCGTCAAATCAGGCTCCCGATAAGGATTGTTTCAATCCTTCTTTTGCTGGATGATGCTCACGGAGTCCTGATCTGGGAGCCGTTGAAGCGTTCGATCGCTAGTTTCAATCCTTCTTTTGCTGGATGATGCTCACGGAGGCACGCCCAGCTCGGCCTTGGTGACATTCTGTAACTGTTTCAATCCTTCTTTTGCTGGATGATGCTCACGGAGAGCATCCCCTGAGAGTTCCAGTTTCCAGAACTTCTCGTTTCAATCCTTCTTTTGCTGGATGATNCGCCCAGCTCGGCCTTGGTGACATTCTGTAACTGTTTCAATCCTTCTTTTGCTGGATGATGCTCACGGAGAGCATCCCCTGAGAGTTCCAGTTTCCAGAACTTCTCGTTTCAATCCTTCTTTTGCTGGATGATGCTCACGGAGAAAACTTCAAGCCAGTGAATGAAAAATTTTCGTCAAGTTTCAATCCTTCTTTTGCTGGATGATGCTCACGGAGACACCGTGTATGCACTGATACAGTTTTCGTCTATGTGTTTCAATCCTTCTTTTGCTGGATGATGCTCACGGAGTCTGCGGCAATCTGGTACTGGAACGACTCGGTTATCGGTTTCAATCCTTCTTTTGCTGGATGATGCTCACGGAGTTTCTGATACCACGAAGCTGTTCAACCAGCTGAAGGGTTTCAATCCTTCTTTTGCTGGATGATGCTCACGGAGGCAGAAACTTTTTACTATATTTGTGTAAGTTTAATCGTTTCAATCCTTCTTTTGCTGGATGATGCTCACGGAGACACCTTCAAGCCAGTGAATGAAAAATTTTCGTCAAGTTTCAATCCTTCTTTTGCTGGATGATGCTCACGGAGACACCGTGTATGCACTGATACAGTTTTCGTCTATGTGTTTCAATCCTTCTTTTGCTGGATGATGCTCACGGAGTCATGATCTGGGAGCCGTTGAAGCGTTCGATCGCTAGTTTCAATCCTTCTTTTGCTGGATGATGCTCACGGAGTTTCTGATACCACGAAGCTGTTCAACCAGCTGAAGGGTTTCAATCCTTCTTTTGCTGGATGATGCTCACGGAGGCAGAAACTTTTTACTATATTTGTGTAAGTTTAATCGTTTCAATCCTTCTTTTGCTGGATGATGCTCACGGAGACAGCGTTCCGGGGAGCTGAACGCGGCACTACTGAGGTTTCAATCCTTCTTTTGCTGGATGATGCTCACGGAGTTTCTGATACCACGAAGCTGTTCAACCAGCTGAAGGGTTTCAATCCTTCTTTTGCTGGATGATGCTCACGGAGGCAGAAACTTTTTACTATATTTGTGTAAGTTTAATCGTTTCAATCCTTCTTTTGCTGGATGATGCTCACGGAGACGCCTGCTCGATGATAGTAACGGCTTCTTTCTGAAGTTTCAATCCTTCTTTTGCTGGATGATGCTCACGGAGAGGCTGATGATTTTTCCTGCGCCCTGAACTCCATGTGTTTCAATCCTTCTTTTGCTGGATGATGCTCACGGAGAACCCTTTCACCCACGCCACAAACTCGGGATTCGGGGTTTCAATCCTTCTTTTGCTGGATGATGCTCACGGAGGTTTTGGTTGATCCGTCGGCTAAATATTCTAGTACAGTTTCAATCCTTCTTTTGCTGGATGATGCTCACGGAGACGCTTTCTGGAAGTGAACCGACGTGGTGAAGAAGTGTTTCAATCCTTCTTTTGCTGGATGATGCTCACGGAGAACCCTTTCACCCACGCCACAAACTCGGGATTCGGGGTTTCAATCCTTCTTTTGCTGGATGATGCTCACGGAGGTTTTGGTTGATCCGTCGGCTAAATATTCTAGTACAGTTTCAATCCTTCTTTTGCTGGATGATGCTCACGGAGTTCGCCTGCTTGATGCCTATGTGATCGGGGCTACACTGTTTCAATCCTTCTTTTGCTGGATGATGCTCACGGAGACGCTTTCTGGAAGTGAACCGACGTGGTGAAATAGTGTTTCAATCCTTCTTTTGCTGGATGATGCTCACGGAGGTTATTGTTGGCCTGAATGCAAGTCGGGCTAATTCGTTTCAATCCTTCTTTTGCTGGATGATGCTCACGGAGCTACCGGCGGACAAACGCGGTAATTGGCAGGGCACAGTTTCAATCCTTCTTTTGCTGGATGATGCTCACGGAGTTAGCTGAGTTTGGGTCTGTCGGGTCAAATGTGAAGTTTCAATCCTTCTTTTGCTGGATGATGCTCACGGAGGCCCACACGGGCACTGGCGGCACTGTGGGAAAATCAGTTTCAATCCTTCTTTTGCTGGATGATGCTCACGGAGACGCTTTCTGGAAGTGAACCGACGTGGTGAAATAGTGTTTCAATCCTTCTTTTGCTGGATGATGCTCACGGAGGTTATTGTTGGCCTGAATGCAAGTCGGGCTAATTCGTTTCAATCCTTCTTTTGCTGGATGATGCTCACGGAGCTACCGGCGGACAAACGCGGTAATTGGCAGGGCACAGTTTCAATCCTTCTTTTGCTGGATGATGCTCACGGAGTTAGCTGAGTTTGGGTCTGTCGGGTCAAATGTGAAGTTTCAATCCTTCTTTTGCTGGATGATGCTCACGGAGGCCCACACGGGCACTGGCGGCACTGTGGGAAAATCAGTTTCAATCCTTCTTTTGCTGGATGATGCTCACGGAGACTGCTGCACGCAGGCGATTGCCCTGCAAAAAAAGGGTTTCAATCCTTCTTTTGCTGGATGATGCTCACGGAGTGTTATGAATCAGTGACGAATCGGTTTCTTCTTCAAGTTTCAATCCTTCTTTTGCTGGATGATGCTCACGGAGATCCTGCAACCGTTCGTACAAAACTTGCTTTCCTGGGTTTCAATCCTTCTTTTGCTGGATGATGCTCACGGAGCACACATCTGTGTTTTACTTATACATCACTGTGTTAGTTTCAATCCTTCTTTTGCTGGATGATGCTCACGGAGACGTGTCTTTCAGCGCGGGCATATCATCGGTGTCGTGTTTCAATCCTTCTTTTGCTGGATGATGCTCACGGAGCCGTCCGGGTGCGTAAACCGCAGACAGACAACAACTTACCCCATATTGACGCTTCCTCTTTTTGAGTAAAACAATATGTCAAATAACGTTTTTGAAACTCCTTTTTGCCCATTTTCCGGAAACGTAACCCACTGACCATTAAATGAATACCCCTTAAAAAACGACCGGCTCAAATAAATTACCGGCCGGAACGACGTTATTTGATACACAAATTCCGATACGTACAAGTTACACAACGGGCTTTGTATCTGGTAGCTTTCGGGTAACTATTTTCATCAATAATCGCAAATATTGACCGCGCTGCCCGCTTTACTTCCTCTACATCTTCCGGATTGATCGCAACCTCCACTACCTTATGCCGGCTCCGCGTATACACAAGAAACCCTTTCCGGACCTTCACCCCGAAGTTTTCCTCAATCAGCCAGGCATAACAGTACAACTGCGTCCGGTAGGTCTCATAAACCTTGTCCTTGTACTCGGCAAATTTGTAATCAAGCGGCGCATATTCCCCGTTCGACAAGACCAACACCTCATCGACCCGACCACGGATCAGATCGTTTGTCAGGTACTGATCCAGATGCTTATCCACTACTCCCAACCGCTTCCGCAGATACTCCTTGTTCTGCTCCAGCCGGTCGTCGTGCAACTGCCTGCCCCGCATTACCTTGTAGTCCTTTTCCTCGTACTGCGGTATCCGCAGGACATACTCAAAATAGGTAAACCGCGGACAAAACAAATATTCAATAATGTGTGATGGTGTTAGAGTCATAGCCGTAACCTCATGGCTGGTAAACAATTCCCGTCTAAAAAAATAAAGCCCTGATTTCGTCGGTAACCAGTTTCTTGTCGAAGGCCTGCCCCAATAAATCGGTTTGCTGAAGCTCGCCCCGACTCATCGGAAACAGGTAAACCTTGTCCGTTTCCTCATCAATCAGGTCTTCCAGCTGAAGCCGTAAGGTGTCTTTCTGGTTTGGTGTCAGCGTACCCAGAAAACAGGAAAACTGTACCCGATACAGCCCCGCCTGCTGACAGCATTTAGCCGCCTTCGTCCGGGAACGGTCTTTGACGATGTCGTATAAAACCCAGATAATCATAACAAAACGATATGTATGTGTTGTTGAAAAAGGTATTTCTCTACCTGTTATCCTATGCAGTACTGTCGGCCGGCCCCGCCCCGTCTTCCTTAATCAACGCATTGGCAAACTGATGGGCGTCCAGTTGAATACAGTGGCTACGGACCAGATTCCGGCCACGGTACCGGATCGTATCCTTGTCCATAAAGTCGTTGAACGCCCCCACCAGTAACGCCTTCCCTTCGGCATTCAGACTCGTACCGGCCTCTCCGTTGCGGTTGGTCAGGGGCGATGTGTGGGCTTTGTTCACCTTTTTGGCCGAAAACAGCCGGAAAACTACCTCATCGCATATATCCGGTAGGGCTCAATGAAGTCGAACACCATACTGAGTTGATTGTAGTCATCGCGGTGCAGAAAACCGAGGTAGGGATCCACTCCCGCCACCATCAGCGCTTTCTCTACCTTACCATACAGGATACCATAGGCGTAGTTCAGGAAGGCATTGAACGCATCCCTGGCCGGCCGGGTACTCCGCCCGCTGAACTGATATTCTTTCGGCAAGACATAACTCAGCGTCTCGAAATACAACCGGCCGGCCGTACCTTCCAGTCCCCGCAACGTTTCGGCAATGGCAGCAACCTGCGGAGCTTCCAGCGTATTTACCGACACACACAAGGCCTCGATCCGTGTCAGCTTATCCGCCAGGAAATCGGCGTGTTGTGGCCGGTGTTTCTTCAGGTCTTTGATAAACTGAAGCTGATTGTCCATCTTGGTGAGCAGCCACGTTTTGACCCAGCTCACACCAACCACCGACAAACTCGCCTGTAGCTGACGTTTCCGGATGCGGGTGGTACTCCCCAGTTTGGCGTGCCAGACCCGGCCGATGGGGTCGCCGCTCTGCTCCACAAACACAATGTCTACGTTATGGATCATGGCCAGTTTAATGGCATCGGCACTGAGCGAGGTGCCTGTCGTCATGATAATATGGGTGACTTTCTGCGCCGAAAACGGCTTTTTCTCGACTTCCCCTGAGTCAAGCCGGCGACGCACTTCAAACATCTGATCGCAGACGTGTACATAGGTGCCGTATGTATTAATGTGGAGTTGCATGGGTTAAAGAGCGAAAGAGTGAACGAGTGGCAGAGTGAACGAGCGGGGCGCGAAGAGAGCTATTCGCTCGTTCGCTCGTTCGTTCGTTCACTCGTTGAGAGCGCTCCGAATCCCCGGGCAACGCCTTTGCCCAGGCCGAGGCCGTCGGGCAAGAGGACGTTGGTCGTGAAACTACCGGTAAACGCGATCATGGTCTGATTTTTAAATTGGGTGGTTCGTTCTTCTACGTTCAGGCTCACCAGCACCCGTTCCTGCGGTTGCAGCCAAAGGCCAATGTCCTTGAATACGTTCAGTATCTGGTTAATCAGTACCCGTTTCAGTTGTGCCTGTTGTTCGGCTGGTTCGCGGCGGCGGTAGTCCTGGTAGTTTGCCTGGTTGAGGGCCATCCAGAGCGTCTGAAACCGGTATTGGTGCAGGTCCTCGCTCAGCCCGATGGTAGCCTGTTCGTGGCGGATGTGTTTACTCAGAATAGGATAGGCGGTGCCGTCGATATCGAGGTGCCGCATGGTGAGAAACAACTGAGCCAGCAGGGAGGCGCCTTCGTTGAGGCCGACGAGAGTAGGTATTTTGTTCAGCACCTTGTATTGCACCTGCGGGTAGGCATACCGGAAACTGCCATCCTCATAATGATTATGCAGCAACGGCGAATGGTCGCGGAACAGTTCCCCGAAATACCCCCTGAGCTTATGCGCATCACGGGTTTTCAACGCAACTTCGGGAAAGGTAATGGTGGTTATGGGGATACGAGTTTGGGAAAGGATGGCGGTGGTCATAATATAAAAGTTAATGGTTGTGAAATTGGAATATATCCTGAATTGTGTCGAAAGTCATCCATTTCGTACTTGTAGCAAGCCGATGGATTCGCTCTCTTAGATACGTAGAAGAAATATTTTTCTTCCTTGGGTGTATCAAAAACAATATTTTGGGCTTTACCTCCAGTTGGTAAGTAAGGTAGTGGAACATTTACAACGTATTCATAAAACCTTGCTTTAATTAGAGCAAACTCACGCTTGCGTTCATAAGGCTTAAGTTCAACTTTATCAAGAATAGCAACATATTGATTCCAAAGCTGCTCAGCTTCTTCATTCAACTGTACGAAAATTGATTCTGTATCTTGTTCTTCAACAAACTTAAAGGCTCCAACTTTTTCAAAATCCAATGCCTGCAAGGCTGTTAGTTCAGGTGAAATAAGGACATCAGCTTGTTTCTTGACTTCTTTAAAATACGCTTCAATTAATGCTAGATAACCATGCTCGTCTGTTTCTGACATGCCCTTTAACACATTGGTGGTTTTTACCATTAGGTCGCCACCATATACCATCCCACTTGCCCGACGCATCTCAGCGATGGCATATAGAAACACTTCACCACTAGTTTCTTTCTCATTATACCGATTTGCCCGACCAGCTGCTTGAATGATAGAATCCAGAGGAGCCATTGCTCGAAAAACAGTATGTACCGAGATATCAACTCCGGCCTCTATAAGTTGGGTAGATATAATGACCTGCTGTTTTGGCCCGTTGTAGTTTTTAATTCGATCAATTATTCTTTTCCGTTCGTATGGGGTAATGAGCGTTGTCAGGTAATAAACATCTGTCGTTTCTCCGTCCAATTCAGCTGCAACAGCCTTAAAGCACTCTAAAGTTGACTGTTTTGTATTTAGAATTACCAGAACGTTTTTAGCTGAATTGTTTTTACAGTAATCTATTACATCCTGCTTAAACCCTGAAAAGCTAACTTCTTGCCGAGTACGATTGATAAGGATAGTTCGATTAAAATGAGGGCTTTTAAAGTAACTACGGTAGTTTGGCACCAACTCCTTAATCTCCACATCGGGGATGAAAATCAACGGTTGAGTAGCCGACATCAAAATGAAATAGCAGTTGTAGCGTTCGCCCAATGTTTTGAATGCCTGCCGAATTAATGGCCACAACTCATACTTTACCTGCTGAACCTCGTCCAGTACTATAACAGAGTTAGCCAGATTAGGCAGCTTAAGCAACTTGGTTTTGTCATTAGAGAACAGCGTTTCAAGCAACTGTACGAATGTAGTGACAACGATGCCCGACTGCCATGTTTCAATTAGAAACTGGCTTTTATCTTGATCAAGTGTATCGTCTCCAACCTTGTACGCAGGTTCGGCTAAGTGGTGGTGTTTCAGTAGAACGTCTGAGGTTGGGTTACCAAACACATCCTGAAAAACCGCGAAGTTCTGATCGATAATAGATGTAAACGGAATTGTAATAATCAGTCGTCCAAATGAAGGTCCTAATTTCTGCAACAAAGCCAAACCAGTCGCCAATGAGGTCAAGGTTTTGCCTAAGCCTGTAGGTAATGTAATAGAATACAAATGCTGCTCGGGCCGAAAGACATTTTCCAATTCACGTAAGGTATCATGGTATGCCTGATTCTTTAATTCGTCGAGGCTAGTCTGAGGGAAATCAAAGCCTTTTCTCTGTCGGTATGATTCTAAAGCAATTAAAGACGGTTGTACTGACAGGGGTACTTCAATATCTTTCAAAATAACGTCCGACTTGTCGGATAGCAGCAATGTCCCATAAAACAACTGATGCCAGTAGAAATAACGATTTTTGGCTTCGGCAGGTAGGTCTTCATAGTCACCGAGGTCAAAAAAATCAAGTGAGAAATCGGCATACTCATCCAAGTATGTTTCTTTCTGAATATAATCTTTGAATACCGTCCAATCAAAGGAAAAGTTTACTACCAAAAGTAGTTCATCCAAAATAGACTGCACCTCTGTTTCATCCTGAAACGCTATAATTTGTTCCGATAAGATAGCCGCTTTTTCTTCCAGAAATAACTCTTTTGTAAAATCTTTTAAATTCCCGTGGTGCCGTTTAATGGCTGTAAACACCAAATATGGCAATAGTTGACGGTCTATTTCACTAAGATCAAATGGGGCTAAATACTGTTCAACAACCATCTTCCCTAGTAATGAAGACAGTAAGGCGTGTTCTTTGGGGCCGGTAACCTTGTGGTCAGGTGAAAGCAGGTAATGTTGAAAATAGCGCGTTCCTTTCGCAATATCATGGGTAACCCCGGCAAGGTAGCCTAAGTCAGCCAGCAAACCATTAGGAAGGTCGAATACTGTTTTTCGACTTTGCAATAATTGACGACATGACTCGGCTACCTGCCGCAAATGAACAATTAGCGGAACGCCAGGGTGTGAATAAAGCATTAGAGAAAAAGGATATTGCCAAAATCAGGCGTTTCAAACCAATGGTCGGTGTATACAGAAACGGCTTTGCCGTCAGCATCAACAAGTACCTCGCCATAGCGAGTCACCACACGGTCGCGTGATAGCTCAATTGGCATAGTGTCGACGTAATAATGAGCAGTCTGGCTAAATTCAATCGGCGGGTTAGCCGTCAGTTTAGACAGATTCACGGCCGATTGAATAGATATTTTACCTCCCAATCCCGACCCCTGCTTTACCGGACATACAACGGCATTTTTAAGTGTAGCCGTAAACTGACTTAAGCCGAGATAAGGCGTAAAATGATGTGCCACATTTACCAACCTGTCAGCCAGCTTGTCAAACAGAGCAGTGTCCTGATGCTGCACAAATACCCGAAATGCTGGATTTTTCAGCAGTTCAAACTCAATTTGGGTTCGTCCACTTTTTTTTATTTCAAAAAAGGAATTTCCTGTATCAAGTAAGTTGAAACCGATATTCACCCTTTTTACTGGTGAAAGCAACTGAATAGTCAAACCACAAACGGTGCTATTAAACAACTCCTGAACCGGTATTATGCTAACCGGAAAGTGACCGGGGGCCTTTTCGCGCTCAATACCAAGCACCGCGCCCAACAACCCAACTAATGCTGTTCGGGTTGGAATTGGGTAGGTCAGGGGCGAAGTGGTTGTGTTGAACTTGCGAAAATGGCCATACTCGCCCGATAATTCAAAGACGATTAGCCGGTTATTCATAGTGATAACGGGCCATTGTTCAAAAGCTGCGACGTTTTCAGCCGTGGATCGATCCGTACCGTTACCCCGCTGATTTTACCTTTGTTGCGCCCTAACTCAGCTAACAGTTCATTTACGTCAAGTATGTAATCATCCGTGCTACGTAATTGCATTTCGTTCTTCTCCGATATAAGTTTCAATCGTTGTCGTAAACCTCCAATGTAGAATGGCTCTTTATAATCAACCGTTAGGAGAAGTAAGGGAGTCTGACCGAATTTAGAGCGTGAAATTAGATTTTTGGTTCCTTCCCAAATACCTTCCAGTAATAAGTCCTTGTCTTCTCCAGACATTAATGAGTAAGCAGCAGCTTTCTCGTTAATAATTCCGTTAAAGCCAATAAGTGCATAAGGCACTTTGTATTCTGTTCGGAAGGTAGCTTGTCCTTTTTTATCTCCCGAAGCAAATGCACCAGTACCTTGCTCTGTCACAATGTCCGTTTTATTCAACGACTTACCCATTTGAAATTGAGTAGGGCCGACCAACGTAATAGAATCTTTATCCAAGGGTAAAACGCCCCCAAAAGTTCGAACGTCGATGCACTGAGCCAAAACCGTTTCGCGCTTTTCTTGAAACGCTTTTGCCCGACGCTTACCGTCTACAATGTATGTTTTGTCCCCATCCTGGTATGTTGTTTCGCGGACGAAAATGTCTTTCCCGTTCGTACCATTATAGCCTCTATACTCGTACCAATAATCGCGTATTGTACGTTTTAAGCGAACATCCGATACCAAAACACGGTTTTCTTCGGAGTCGTAGCGCGGACGGTTTTCATTCAACGGATCACCATTAGGATTTGCATTTTCGATTTCGTAGAGAAAAAGAATTTCAGTACGATTACTTAGCGGTGTAGCCATGTCTCTTAATTATTAGTTTTGTTTTCGTTAGTTTCTGTTTTTTCAATTCGGAAGCGGTAGGCCATTTCTAAGCCTGCCACAAAATAGAAGGACAACTCGTTGTTGGAGATAGACGGCAGTTTATGACTATTTAAGGTAAAATATTCACTTATGATTTGACTCAATGGTTCATAACGCCTGCCATAATCTCGGTACTGCACTAATTTAGCCATCGTTTCAAGATAGACTGTTTTCAACGTTTCCGGGTTAAGATTATATCCCTTTAATTTTTTTTCAAAAGGCGTCCCACCTAATTCCCGTTGCTGAATATTAAGTAATAGTCTTACCAGAACGCCTACAGCAAAAATGCCTACTTTGTAACTATCATCTAAAAAACTTGGATTATCTGCAACGAACTGTCGAAACAGATTTTCATCGAACGCCCGTCCGTATTTTTCCTCTATACGGGTTTCTTCAGTTAAATCTTCAGCTTGCATAAGTATGGTTTGGTTTGTGGTAATGAGTGATAACTGAGTAAGGTAGTTAATCAGAAGGTGAGCTTTTAAAATAGTTAAACCAGTAGGTTCAAGGTATCCTTCTGATGTTTGTGCTTTATTGTAGTTTGACCGAATCTGCGCCATGAAACGGCTGTATAACGTCTGTTGGTTAATTGGAAGTCCAACAAATACATCATTCATAATTCCATAGAAGTCATCTTCATAGAATTGCTTGAAAAGCCCAAACGAAAAGGTTAGATTTTGCGGTTCTTTCTTGATGCGATAGGCCGCTTTATACAAAGGGCTAGAGTTAACAGCTGCCGGAACTTCGGAAAACAACTTACGAAAACGAGAAGGTAAAATCTCTTCGAGCAACAGCCTTATTTTTATTGCTTTCGTGGTTGGATTCTCTTCAAAAAAAAGCAGATTTAACGTGAAGTAATTATCTGCTTTACCTATCTCCTGCATAATCCGATCCTCTACCCGTTTTTCTCTTTCAGCCTCTGACAGTTGGAACTCCAGTCCTGTGATTAACTTTAAAGCTTTTTCCAAACCCTTGGTATCGGTACGTAAAATCGTTTTAGGAATGGCGAAATAGCTACTGCCATAGAAATACCGTTTTAGTTTTTGGGTGACATACTTCTGTCCATGTTCGAACTCCAGAGAACAGTCCGAGCAGATGGGGTAGTTTTTCCAGTTTCCACGCTGATCAAAGAATCCACTTACCATCCCCGGTTTATCGACCGTAGCGTACTTAAACGGTGAAGCAAACCCATGTAACAACGGTTTCTTTTTGAGACAGACTGAACACAACTGGTCTTTACCCTGTGAGCTTACGCCGTATTTCTCTGATTTACCCGATGTACCACTGAGTAAAACCTGTTGTTGAAAAGTAGGAAAATCAGACAAATACAAACGCGTACCATCAGACTCAAAACAGATACTAAATCCGGACGACTGCTGCCGCTTTTTATCCATTTGCCCATAAGCACTTTTCAAGGATTCGAGAACAGTTTCATATTCAACAGTAAGTCGATGTTGTAAGGCCAATAATAATCTTAGGTCTTTCTGAAAGTTTAATACACGACTTAAAGCAATCACATTTTTTAACTGAACTGTTAGCAGAGTATTTAATTTCTTTGTTAAGTCTCCTGTTTTTGTCGTAAACGTAATATCGCCACCTCGTGACGATCCCCCCCTATACAGATACTTTTGATAGGTTTTCTCGCTCACTTTCTCAACGTCAACCCCTCTAAATTGGCAACTTTGTTGACCATCTTGCTCAGTAAGCGAGAAAACCGCCAGTATCATATCGTAGTTAATGCCAGGGAACATATTTTGAACATACAACATGTATGGCTCCGCTTGACTCTCTTTTTGAAGAGTCAGGCGTCCAATTGCAGCTATTGCTTTATCCTGCATAAGTGTGCATATATTTTATATCTTTTATCCTTAATCTGCCGACGTCTAAAAAGGTAAGTCAGCTTTCATTATTTTTTTTCAAAGGTCAGAAAAGGCTGTGACAACTTGTGTCACAGTGCTCACAGGCGAGTGTATTGCTCCCCATTCACCACAACCGCTCCCCTACCCGCCCTTCCAGATAATCCCGGAACCCGGCCGGCCCCGTCACCCTGATCTCGCCCGGCAAGCCAAGTACAAACCGGCCAATGCCGATATAACTGTACACCTCGCCCCGAAACACGTAAGGGAACAAACTGTCAGGCTGTGGCAGCAGAAACGCACGGGCAGCCGGATACTCTTCGTAGAGCAGCCGGTAAGCCCGCAAACTCAGCTGCAGGGTCACCACAATCGGGGCAGCCCCCGACCAGCCAAAGGCATCGACAACCGGTTCGGCCACCGCATGTGTAGCATCAACGGTCAGTACTTCTACATCCTCCATCCGGCTGATCTTGAAACTCCTCCGTTCAGCGCTCTCGTGATCATACGCCCACAGCAGGGCGTAATTATCGGTAAACCACTTTGGCTCAATAACCCGCGTCGAAATCGTATTCGAACGCGCTGACTGGTATTTCACCAGCCGGACCTGTTTCTGCTCCTCAATCGCCTGATTCAACCGGTCAATCATCCGGCCCAGATGTCGGTCGTGCAACTCATCAGCCAGCGGCACCAACTCCCCAGACATATGCAGTTTACGCCGGATACTCATGCCCAGGGTATGGGTTGGCGGAAGCGATGCCAGTAACTTTTGCAGCTCCGCCGTCTCCTCCGGCGTAAACAGGGGCCGCGCCGTTGAGCCAGGCTCAAATAAAAAATACTGGTTTGTTTGCGGGTTACTATCAATTAAATACCCAATTTCACCCAGGAGCGCCAGATAACGGTATACCGTCCGGACATTCGTTTCCAGCAGTACGGCCAACTGACCAATGGTGTGGGGCTGCTTTAACAGGCGGATCAACGTAAAGAGGCGTAAAAGTTTCTGCTGTGGAATCATTTCATTGTATTAATGCATGCTCAAATAAGTCGTTTTTTATACAACAAAGCAACATTAACGCAGCAACCGTTTATTTTTCGGTTATCTAATTTTTATTTTTTCTAACATTTTTTCCGCCAAACAGTTACTCCTCTGTATCTCATGAAAACTCCGTCAACTTTTGGTGGATACCCACAGCAGACGATAACTACAGGAAACGATAACCAACTGTAGAACCGCAGGATACTGCGGCTCTGCGAACAGACATTTACGATACGTTATGAAAATACAGGCAGGGTGCGAGCTGCGGTTTACGGCCGAAGCCGATGTACCCATCATTCTGATGCTCCGCCCCCGCTCGGGCGATGCGCAGTGGATCGTCAGTGATCAATACCTGATCGATCCCGTTGTTCCCGTCACCGAATTCACCGATAGCTACGGTAATCTTTGTCAGCGACTGGTCGTTCCGGCCGGGCCGTTCACGGTCAGCACCTCCACGCAGGCAGAAACCGCCGACGAGATCGATGTGGCCGTTGGTGCACCCTATACGCCCGTGCAGGACCTGCCGACCGACGTTCTGGGTTTTCTGCTCGCCAGCCGCTACTGCCCGTCTGACCAACCGGCCATCGCAAAACAGGCAGCGGCTATCGTAGACGGGCTGTTACCTGGCTACAATCAGGCGGAAGCCATCCGGAAATGGATTCACGAACAGATTACCTATCAATATGGCACCAGCAATGCCCAGACGTCAGCCCTGGAAACGCTCGAAAACCGCATTGGTGTCTGCCGCGACTTTACCCATCTGGGCATTGCCCTGTGCCGCAGCCTCAACATCCCGGCGCGGATGGTGGTCGGTTACCTGCACGAGCTGGACCCGATGGATCTGCACGCATGGTTTGAGGCATTTGTCAACGGCCGCTGGTATACGTTCGATGCCACCCAGGCCGTACCCAAAGGAAACCGCATCAGCGTAGCCTATGGCCGTGATGCCGCCGACGTTGCTTTTGTGACCCAGTTCGGGCCGATGACATTAGACAATATGGAGGTCTGGGTGAAACCGGCCGACACCGACACACCAACTTAAGAAGCATATTCCCTAATCTACGCACGGGCATTGGTGTTTTTGTGGCTGACTTTGCAGAAATTGCTTTAAATTTTATCGTCAACACATGAATCGTTACTTCCTGACGCTCATGAGCTGCCTGGTGGCCCTGAGCACCTTTGCCCAAACTACATTCGTACGGGATACGTACCAGAAATTTGAGTACCAGATTCCGATGCGGGATGGTACTAAACTGCACACGGCGGTGTATGTCCCCAAAGACGCATCGGCAACCAATACCTATCCGTTTCTGATGCAGCGGACCTGCTACAGCGTGGCACCCTACGGCCCCGACCAGTATCCGCAGCGCCTCGGCCCGTCGCCAACGCTGATGCGCGACAAATATATCTTTGTTTATCAGGACGTTCGCGGCCGGTGGATGTCAGAAGGCACCTGGACCAACATGACGCCCAATATTCCGGATCCGGCACCGGCTCCCGCTAAAAAAGGAAGCAGGAAAGGACCGGCTCCCGCCACCACGGCCGGATCGCCCGACGAAAGCTCCGACACCTTCGATACCATTGAGTGGCTGCTGAAAAACGTGAAATTCAACAACGGACGCGTCGGCCAGTGGGGTATCTCCTACCCGGGCTTTTATACCGTCGCCGGTGCGGTCGATGCGCATCCGGCCCTGAAAGCGTCTTCGCCCCAGGCACCGGTCTCCGACTTCTTCTTCGACGACTTCCACCACAACGGCGCCTTTATTCAGTCGTATATTTTCACGTATCCCGTTTTTGGCCTGCAACACCCGAAGCCAACGACGGAGGCGTGGTATAACAACGAGTTTATCAAAACCGGCACCAAAGACGGCTACCAGTGGCAGTATGACCTGGGCCCGCTGAAAAACGCGGATAAATACTACAAAGACAACTTTTACTGGAAGGAAACCGTCGAACACCCGAACTACGACGAATTCTGGCAGAAACGCAGCATCCTGCCTCATCTCAAAAATATCAACCATGCTGTGATGACCGTCGGCGGCTGGTTCGATGCCGAGGATTTGTATGGTCCGTTGAACGTCTACAAAACCATCGAAAAAAACAACCCGAACACGTATAATACCCTGGTAATGGGTCCGTTCGGCCACGGCCGCTGGTCGGCCGAAACCGGTCATACGCTCCACAGCAACGTGTATTTCGGCGACAGCATTGCCACCTTCTACCAGCGGAACATTGAGGCGAAATTCTTCAGCCATTTCCTGAAAGGGACGGGCGACGGCAAAACCGGCCTGCCGGATGCGTACTTGTTTGATACGGGTAAAAAAGAATGGAAAACCTTTGACAAATGGCCGGCCAAAGACGCGCAGAATCTGACATTCTACCTTTCGTCGACCGGTAAACTGGCGAGCAGTGCAGGCAATGGCTATTCAGAATTTGTCAGCGATCCGATGAAGCCGGTGCCAAGCAGCGAAAACTACGCCGAGATGTTAGGCTTTACGCCCTTTAATTACATGTCGGAAGACCAGCGGTTTGCGGCCCGCCGCCCTGATGTACTGGTTTTCCAGACCGAACCACTGACCGACGACCTGACCCTTGGCGGCGAGATCACGGCCAAACTAAAAGTAAGCACAACCGGCACCGACGCCGACTGGGTGGTTAAGCTCATCGATGTGTATCCGGCCGACGAACCGGACCATGCCTACATGCCCAACAAGACCGTTCACCTGAGCAACTACCAGCAAATGGTACGGTCGGAAGTGATGCGGGGCCGTTTCCGGAATTCGTTTGAGAAACCCGAGCCGTTTGAGCCCGGCAACGTAACCGACGTGAATTTCCGCGTACAGGATGTGCTGCATACCTTCAAAAAAGGGCACCGGATCATGATTCAGGTACAAAGCACCTGGTTTCCGCTCATCGACCGCAATCCGCAGAAGTTTGTACCGAACATCTTCAAGGCCGATGAAGCAGACTTTCAGAAAGCAACCCACCGCGTTTATGATAGTTCGGCTGTTGAGGTGCAGGTATTAAAATGAATGAATAATGGAAAATGAATAATGTATAATGGCTACCACGAGGCCCGCGTTTATACACGTTAATTTTCCATTGTTCATTATTCATCATACATTTTATACAAATGAAGCGGATCATTGACAATAAACACCCGTTGGCTATCCGGTGGTTTCACTGGGTCAACTTCCCGCTGCTGGGCATCATGATCTGGAGCGGGCTTCTGATTTACTGGGCGTATCACCCCTATAAAATTCAGGTAGGTGACTGGGTGCTGGTCAAATTTTTCCCCGACTGGCTGTTCATTGCCCTGAAGCTCCGGCGGCGTCTGGCCGAAGGCATGGCGTGGCATTTTGTGTTCATGTGGCTGTTTATGCTCAACGGATTATTCTATGTGGGTTATACCTGGCTTTCGGGCGAATGGCGCTATCTTATCCCCGACCGGCATTCCTTCCGGGAGGCGTGGGACGTGGTGCTGCACGATCTGGGTATCCGGAAAATAGCGCCGCTGCAAACCAAGTATAATGCGGCCCAGAAGATTGCCTATTCGGGTGTGATTCTGATGGGGCTGGGCTCGTTACTTACCGGTCTGGCCATTTACAAACCCATCCAGTTTGCGTGGGTCACCTGGCTGTTTGGCGGCTACACGTCGGCGCGGGTTATTCATTTTGCGCTGACCATGGGCTACCTTTTATTTTTTGTCGTACACATTCTACAGGTCATCCGCGCCGGATGGAACAACTTCAGAAGTATGGTCGCAGGCTTTGATGTAATTGATTATGGAAACACAGGACAATCAGAACGAACAGATGCCTAACCTGCCCGAACGCGACGAACTGACCACGGAGCAGCAAATCCGCCGGCGCACCATCAAGGCCTTTGCCCTGTTCGGGGCGGCAAGCCTTGTACCGTTTGGTGTCTGGAAATGGATTCAGCAGCAGCCCAAAGTCAACGGTTTACCCAAAACGTTCCGGACCGTACTGGGTGGCAACGAAGCGATTGCGAGTCTGTTTCTGAGCCATAATCACCTTGCGCCTACGTTTCCGCCCGAAGATGCCGCCAAAAAGGTGCGGGTCAACGGCTCGGATGGTATGAAAGGCGATTTTGACCCCGCAACCTGGTCACTCAAGGTTGAGCAGACCGCTTCCGGCGAGGCCAACCGCCGTTTTACCCTGTTGCTGGAAGACATTAAAGCCTTGCCTAAAGTAGAGCAGGTGATTGAGTTTAAGTGTGTCGAAGGCTGGAGTCAGATTCAGCACTGGGGTGGCGCCCGCTTTGCTGATTTCGTTGCGAAATACGGAGTCGGCACCCGCAGCGGCCACCCGGCACAATCGGCCGGAGACTGGTATCAGTATGTGGGTTTGGAAACGCCCAACGGCGGCTATTATGTCGGGCTGGATATCGAAAGTGCCCTGCACCCGCAGACCCTGCTTGCCTACGAAATGAACGGGCAACCCCTGACCGGTCCGCACGGCGCCCCGTTGCGGCTGCTGATTCCGGTAAAATACGGGGTCAAAAACCTTAAGCGCATCGGCCGTATTTTCTTCACCGACCAACGCCCGCGCGACTTCTGGCACGAACGGGGATATGATTATTTCGTGGGATTATAACTAATTACGATTTACGAAGGACAATTTACGATATGAATGATGCGAGAAAGCAGCTACACAGTTTTCTGCATCTTTTTAAATCGTAAATCGTACTTTGTAAATCGTAATTTAAAATTGTGCCACCACTACAAGTATCCAGTATCAAGCATCCGGATCATCCAGTATTCAGCCTATCCGGTTTACTTACCAGCTACCATTTTCAGGTCCAGCGTAAACTTATCGTCAATGATTTTGTCGGCGGCCGTACCGATGATAGCCGCGCGGTATTTAATGTCATAATCAACCCGGTTGATTTCAACTTTGGCTGATGCTTCTGCCGTATTGCCAGATACGGTCACCACCGCAGGGAAAGTTACCGGCTTTGTGATGCCTTTGATGGTCAGGTCACCCGATACCGTGTAGTTGGGTGCACCCGCCGCCGCACCGGCAATCGGGGCCACTTTAGTGATTTTAAATGTCGATGTCGGGTTTTTCTCGGTCGAGAAGAAATCATCTGATTTCAGGTGACCCACCAGACGGCCGTTCATGCCTTCGTTGGTGATGTCGGTGTCTTTGATCGACGTCATATCGGCTACGAAACTGCCGCCGGTCAGCTTATTGCCGTCAAGGGTCAGCTCGCCTTTCGAGAAATTGACTGTACCACTGTGCTCTCCGCCAACTTTTTTAGCATTCCAGCCGATGCTGCTTTTTGCTACGTCAACGGTATACGTTGCGGCTTTTTTCGCTTTTTTTTCGATACCCGCAGGTGTTTTGGTAGTGGCAGAAGCAGACGTTCCGGCCAGCAGAATAGCTGCCGCTAAGGCAAGGGCAAGTTGTTTCATTTTCATTGTGATTGGTTGATTTTTGTGTATTACAGGATTTAAGTAATTCGTTTTCAGCCGATTTTAACAGAGGTCATGGTCAGCGAGCCACCAACGGCACGGTCGTTGAAAAACGAGACCGCATCGTTTTTATCCTGCAAACCAAGCGTATACAGCAGCGGATAGTAGTGGTCGGGGGTCGGGATAGCCAGTTTGGCGGCCTGTCCCATCGACTCATACTCAATCAGCGGCTTGTGACTACCTGCGGTAATGTGTTTTTTAAACAGGTTATTCATGTCGTGGGCCCAGTCGAAACCGTATTCCGGCTCGTTCAGTTTATTCCAGGCTACCATCCTCA
Source organism: Arsenicibacter rosenii (assembly GCF_001870735.1). Taxonomy (GTDB): domain Bacteria; phylum Bacteroidota; class Bacteroidia; order Cytophagales; family Spirosomataceae; genus Arsenicibacter; species Arsenicibacter rosenii. Next base: position 65,420 of record NZ_MORL01000008.1, read on the forward strand.
GGTTATGCACCATGTTGCCGCTACCGATAATCAACACGCCTTTTTTACGGAGCGCGGTCAGCTCCTTAGCGAGATCATAATGGTATTGAGCGGGTTTATAAAAATCAATACTTAGCTGTAAAACAGGGACATTAGCCTGTGGGTACATGTGGCGCACGATGGTCCAGGTCCCGTGGTCGAGGCCCCATTCGTGATCAAGTCCAACGGGCGTCGATTTAATAAGCTGCTGCGTTTCGAGGGCCAGGGCGGGGCTGCCCGGTGCCGGATACTGCACGGCAAATAACGCCTGCGGAAAGCCGCCGAAGTCATGGATGGTTTTGGGATGCTCCATCGCCGTCACGTGGGTGCCACGTGTCAGCCAGTGGGCAGAGACAACCAATACGGCCGTTGGGGTCGGTATTTCCTTGCCAAGCGTTGCCCAATACTGGCTGAATGCATTATTTTCTATGCCATTCATTGGCGAACCATGGCCAATAAATAACACAGGCATTGTCTCCGTTTTCAGAAACGGATCCGTAATATTCTTTAAGGATTGTAAGTTCATAGCTACTCCTCCGGTGGTTAGCAAGCCGATGGCCCGTAAAAATTCTGTTCTGTTCATAAACCATGGGAATAACAGCACAATTAACGGGATAAATTCCAAATCCAGTTGTTAACAGCTTGTTAATGATTCTAAACAGAATGTGAATAGAGGAAATAGCCCGGCAACAGCCAGCCTCAGCGAGGCTGATTAACCGGAACGGCCATACGGTCCAGGACTTCTGCCACACAGGTACGGATGGTGTTCAGCGAAAACGGCTTGGGCAAAAAACCGTCTACCGGCAACTCATTGGCCAGCCGGTCGCCGTGTTTATGACTTGAAAACAAAATGATCGGAATATGCACGGTTGCCGGATCCGACTTAAGTTTACGGATTACGGCACTGCTGTCAGAGGTATGCATGTAATAATCCATCAGAATAAGATCCGGTTTCAGATGACGGACTTCTGCCACCACATCCTGTAAACGGGATTGGGTGATGACATCATACTGCTTACGCAGCACTCTGGGCACTAACTCCCGCATATCGGCATCATCATCGTATAATAAAACAGACAGGCGTAAACTCATAATCAGACAAATCGTTCAGGTTGTTCAACGGGTGTAGAAAGGGACAGAAACAGTTCACGATATGCCTGAAAGGCCGCTAATGCTCCCCCGACAACTTGATCTTCGTGTCCGATTGCCAAACCCGACAAAAAGCTCCTGAAGGTCTGCCACCGGTTTCCGGTTTCAGGGCCATATCCTTCATAAAAAGCCGAATGCTGTGCAGCCTGTGGTAAATGCCGGTTTTTCTTCAGCGCATTACTGATAAACCGGCTTCCGAGTGTCGACCCTTCGGCCACATACGCTGCTCCAAGCAACTGGTAAGGGGTCCAGTTCCGGAAAAAATCCATATCGATATCCGGTAACTCTTCATCCATCGCTTTGATGTCTGTCAGCAAACCCGGTGTTTTCCGGCGCTGCGTAGCTTCGTAGCCGGCAAAAAAACCGGCATGTTGCCGGATAGCGGCTTCTAAAGGCGCATGAAAAGCAAAATTGACTGCCAGCAGGAGTTTATATTCATCCGGGGTTAGCTCACCGGCCATAATCCGTGGGCCCAGTAACAGCGCCTCGGTCATTTCGTGCAGCGATTTTGTTTCTTCTTTTAATCTTGCTAAGACAGACATAACGTTTAGTATTGTGCGCGGCCCGTATGCGGGTCAACGCGATTTTCATTGATCCAGAAATCCAGCACCCGCAACATTGTCTGGCTCAATGCCCGATAGCCCCCTGGTTTAATAACATACGCATTGACACCAAGCTCGTAAGCGCGGCGGATATCCGTCGGGCTTTCGGACGTACTATAGACCACCACCGACAGATATTTGGTCCGTTTGTTTGCCCGTAGTTGCTGTAACACCTCAAATCCGTTTAACCCTGGCAGGTTCAGGTCAACCATAACGAGTTTGGGCAAAAAAGTCAGCTGCCCCTCGAAAGGTCCCTTTTCCAACAGATAATTCAGCGCTTCTCCCCCCGTCTCAAACAGCTGAAAGGTATAGGGCTGATCTATTTTCTTTAATAGCCGGGCAAAGATGTTGATCTCATCCTTGTTGTCTTCAATATAAAGTACGTCCAGCATAAATCTTTCTGATTAATACAATGGCTTTACTGTGATTGTACCGGCTTAGGAAATGACACATAAAAGGTTGTTTGCCGGTTCGGTTCACTGTCAAACCAGACTTTCCCGTTGTGTCTGCCCAGAATCCGTTTCAGGATAGCCAGCCCTACCCCACTACCTTCATAATCCTGTGCGTTTTCCAGCCGCTTGAACAGTTCAAACATTTTGCCGGCCTGCCGCATGTCAATGCCGATACCGTTATCCTGCACCGAGTAGGTCACTTCACGATCATGTTCTATACCATCAACAATTACAATAGCCGGTTGTTTATCCCGGGTGTATTTTACCGCGTTGGATAGCAAGTTACTGAAGATCTGTAACACCATTGTATGGTCTCCGTAAACAGGTGGTGTGTTTTTAATGATCAACTGCAGCGCCCGGCTTTTTTCGGTGGCGACAATTTCTTCCCGGAGAATGGTCAGCATCGACGCCATGTCGAGCATCTGCGCATTGAGCTCCGTACGCCCCATCCGCGAATAATGCAGAATGTTCCGGATCAGTGATGTCATCCGGTCGGAGGCCGCGATAATTTTGTTCAGCAGATCCTGAACGTCGTCGTTCAGTTCGTCGCTGTATTCTTCCAGAATGATTTCAGAATAACTTTTAACCGACGAAAGCGGCGTTCGCAAATCATGAGACACCGTATAGCTGAAGGCATCCAGCTCTTCGTAAGCCACCCGGAGCTGCTCATTCAGTATCCGGATATGGTTGGCTTTCTGGTTGATGATTTGCAGGATATCTTCCCGTAGTTTTAATGCGGTCGCGATTTCAACCTCGCGCCAGGGCTCTGACTGGTTCCGGACCTCCTGCGTCCATTTCTCAAAACTTTTCCGCGGACTGATGCGGGCTTCTCCCGATGCATCGACCGTAACGGGCTTGTCGGGATTACCGGCCCAGTCTACCTGCGTGATCCGCTCCGGCTTAAACCACAGGATATACTCATCCAGCTCCCGCGACAACTCAATGACCAGCAGGCCCGATGCGACTTCACGGTACGTTTCTGCACCCTGCATCAAATTTGGCAACTGACTGGTTTGCAGAATTGTATCTGTAGAGGTCAGTTTAATCCATTCAATAATATCTTTGACCTGTTCCGGTGAAGGCGTTTTGCCCAGCGTATGCACTTCTCCGTTTAAGGAGACGGCAACGCCAATGGCAGAGTTGATATCCAGTGCCGTGACAGGATGGTCTAACAACCCTTTTTTAATATCCCAGTCGCGCAGCATTTGCTCCTGCAAGACCTGCTCCTGATTGCGGATCTGACGCCAAAACGCCAGGTCGTCTTCATTTTTGCGGAACTCCAGCGATGCCGAAAGCAACTGAGCAATAAATTTGGCCGACATCCGCGTCGGGTAATCGATAAACCGCGGCGAATAATGATGGCAGGCAATCAGCCCCCACAACTCGCCGCGATACATGAGCGAGATCGACATAGACGACTGTACGCCCATGTTTTTCAAGTACTCAATATGAATCGGCGAGACTGCCCGCAGCACCGAATGGGTCAGGTCAAAGGGCTTTTTCCGGTCGGCATACAACACGGGATAAATCGGTATGCTTTCCTGATTTACGTCGGTTATGCAACGGACAAGGTTGATTTTGTATAATTCGCGGGCCTGCCGGGGAATGTCGGAGGCCGGATAATGAAGCCCTAAAAACGGCTCAAGATGGTCTTCTTTCTCTTCCGCCACGACATGGCCGTGCCAGTCTTCGCTGAAGCGGTAGATCATGACCCGGTCATAGCCGGTCAGGTCCTTAACTTTCCGGGCCGCGCTGTTGAGGAGTTCATCCATTGTCCGGCTGGCCTGTACATCGGCCAGGGCCTGAGCCACCCGTTGCTGGAGCAGAAAACCATTCGACAGATCGTCGGTTGGCTCAAATTCAAGCACTAACGCTCCGTCATGTACGTGCAGGATAATATTGGCTGGTTCATTATTAATTTCCAGCCGGTAAGGATTCAGTGAATCAGGTTGCCGGTTGCGGAGCGCTACATTAATAATTTCCAGTAAACTACTGCCATTCACATTTGTATTGGCCAGCAGAGCGTCTACGCGCTTTCCGATCAGCTCCTGTACCGGAATACCGGACAGGATATGTGTATTTTCACTGGCCTGGACAATAACAAAATCATCGGGCCGGATAACAACAAGAAAGCCATGGGCCTGAATCCGGCCAGGCATATGAATGGGTTCCCGTTCGCAATTGGTCAGGTCTACCTGAAACAGCGGCGATTGATCATCAGAAAGCGACAAAACGTTGAGTGTTTGAATGCGTACTAAACAAATATATTGCTATCAGCAAAACATAGGTCAACATGAAGCTAAACTGTTATCCTGCGGGACAAAAAACTTACTGAACGCACCGGAATAAACGTTTTATAAAAACCCTTTAGCGGGAGCTAAACGGTTTTTACCGCATCATACCAATAATTCCGGATAGCCCGTAAACAGTGTTGCCATTCAGAATAACTGGCAGGTTTCGCAATAAATGACGAAGCACCTTGCCGGTACGACTCCAAAACATCCATATCATCGTCCGACGAGGTCAGCATCACCACAGGGGTCAGCCGCCATTTGGGATGATTGCGGAGAAAGTCCAGTAACTGCCAGCCATCGTTACGATCCGGCAGATGAATATCCAGCAAAATCAGCTTAGGATAAGCGCCATAAGCAATCGTTTCCGGTTTCTCCAGATACACCTTTGCTTCTTCTATACTTTGTTTATACGCGGTATTTGCCTCCGGAAATACCTTTTGCATGGCACGGTCCACTATCTCAATCACCGCAGGATTGTCATCAATAAATAAGACCGGAAAGCCACGTGATGTCTTATGCATGCTATCTTTTTAGAACGCCCCTTATATCATCAGGCGTTTATGTGGGTAATAAGTGTCTAAAATTACCAAAAGTTAAGTTAAAATAACACACATTTACTTATTAGTAAACATACTTTATTGCTTCACAACCCCGGTAAGTTGTTTTTACAGAAAAAGATCAGTAAAGTTGGTTGGAACTCGCTTTTACAAAAAACACTATGGTATGAAACAATACATATTAATGCTGGCCGTAGCCCTGATTAGCCTCAGCATGGCTCCGGCAAAAAAAATCCGCTTATTCAACGGAAAAGATTTAACCGGCTGGAAAATCTACGGCACCGAAAAATGGTATGTCGACAATGGCGAGTTGATTTGCGAAAGCGGCCCCGACAAAGGCTACGGTTACCTGGCGACCGAAGCATTCTACAAAAATTTTGACCTTTCCGTTCAGTTTAAACAGGAAGCCAACGGCAACAGCGGTGTCTTTTTCCGGTCTACCATCGAGGGCACTAAAATCAGCGGCTGGCAGGTTGAAGTAGCCCCGCCAAACCACGACACCGGCGGTATCTACGAATCATACGGCCGTGGCTGGCTCGTTCAGATTCCCGACGAAAAAGAAAATATCCTGAAAGCCGGCGAATGGAACACCATGCGGATCCGCGTTGAAGGCGATCACGTACAAACCTGGCTCAACGGTAAACCGATGGTCGATATGACCGATGCAAAAATCGGGGCGGCCAACGGCTCGGTAGCCCTCCAGATTCACGATGGCGGCGGCATTAAAGTCCGCTGGCGAAAACTGGAACTGAAAGAAATTTAAGGCTCCCGCCCCACCCCGTACGGGCGACCCCACGTGGTCGCCCAAAGCCAAAAATGGTGCCCAAAGCTCGCTTGTTCGCCCAAAGCCCAAAATGGTGCCCAAAGCTCGCTTGTTCGCCTAAAGCCAAAAATGGTGCCCAAAGCTCGCTTGTTCGCCTAAAGCCAAAAATGGTGCCCAAAGCTCGCTTGTTCGCCTAAAGCCAGGAAAAGAACAATAAAAAAGGGCGACCACGTGGGGTCGCCCGTACATATCAATAGCATAAGCAATGGCATGAGCAATAGCATGGCATAGCCAAGCCAATCCGGTTTATTGAATCAATGGCTGATAGTGTGTCAGAAACTCATCAAACGCTTTCGTTAGCTCAATCAGTTCCTGCGCCAGCAGGCTGGTGTCATTCACTTTGAGTTTGCCTTCGGCTTCTTTGGCAATGTGGGCCACCCGTGAGACACCGATGGTACCGCCACTCCCCTTCAACGTGTGCAGGTTGCTTTTCACGGTCGGAATATCGCCCAGGGCAAAAGCATCATTTGCGCCGTTGACCAGGTCGGTGGCCTCGTTGACAAACTCTTCAAAAATAGAGTCGACCAGCTCCTGACCGCCCAGATCGCGCAACTGGCCCACAATTTCAGGATCGACAATGGGCAGAATCATCTGTTGGGCTATCTCCTGATGCTTCTGCTGAAGCGCTACATCCTGTTTTTTCTGGCTCGACGCATCTACGATCTCCTTCACCTTAGCAATCAGGCTTTGGGCCCGGATCGGTTTGGCCAGATAGTCGTCCAGTCCCTGACTCAGAAAGCGTTCGCGGTCTTCGCGCATCGAATACGCGGTCATGGCCACAATGGTCGGCAGGCTTTTGCCAAACTGCTCCCGCAGGTTGCGTGTCGTTTCGACCCCGTCCATATCCGGCATCTGAATATCCATAAAGACCATATCGAACATCTTATTGTCGGCGCTGCGCTTCTGTACATTCTCAATCGCCTCCGGTCCGCTGCCGGCCGTTGTCACCACGCAGCCCGATTTCCGCAGAATCTCGCTGGCTACCTTCCGGTTAACGGCATTATCATCTACCAGCAACACATCCGGATGGTAGTCTTTGAAGAAATTGATCAGCGTTAATTCATTGGCTTCGGCTGCTGTAACGGTTGGAGCAATAGCCGTTTCTTTCAGTTCAATGATAAACCAGAACGTGCTGCCCATACCGACCACCGATTCTACGCCGACCTCTCCCTTCATCAGGTGCGCCAGCTCTTTCGAAATGGCCAGCCCGAGACCGGTACCGCCAAACGACTTCCGCGACGAGTTATCGACCTGACTGAATGAGTTAAAGAGCAGTTTCAGGTTCTCGGCCGAAATACCGATTCCAGAGTCCTTAACTTCGACTTTGATCCGGTTAAATTTACCTTTCTTACTAACCAGTGATGCCTCAACCCGCACAGACCCGTGTTCGGTAAATTTGATGGCGTTTGAGGTCAGGTTCGACAGAATCTGTAACAGACGTGTCTGATCCGCAATGACATAGGTAGGCAGCTCGGCCGGCAGGTGATACGTCAGCGTATTTCCCTTGGTGGCCGCCTGCTGCCCGAATAAGGCAATGAGTTTATCAAATACCTCGCGGAAGGCAATCGGTGCTTCGTGCAGCACCATCTTGCCGGCTTCGATCTTCGACAGGTCGAGAATATCGTTCAGAATGTTCAGCAGCGTTTCCGACGAGCGTTTGATCGTCCGGACATAATCGTGCTGTTCTTCGTTGAGCGGTGTATCGATCAGGAGGTCAATCATCCCGATCACCCCGTTCATTGGCGTCCGGATTTCGTGGCTCATGTTGGCCAGAAAACGCTCTTTAACTTTCAGCGAGCGTTCGGCTTCTTCCTTCGCTTTTACCAGTTCTGCCGACTGCCGCTTCAGTTCGGTAATGTCGCGGGCAAGGGCAGCAATTACCGTATATTCGCCATGTTCATCCTGCAGGAGCAACATATTGAACATAAACTGACGTTCGGTACTGTCTTTGCGCCGCATGGTTGCCTCAAAATTGCGGAGGCTGTGATTTTGCCGCAGCCGGACGATGGCATGCCGCAATACCGATTTATCGACAAAAAACTGGTTTACATCCTGCCCCATCACTTCATCGGTGGTGTAGCCCATCCGCTTAAACACCGACGGGCTGATCATCGTAATCCGCCCGTCGCGGTCGACACGGCAATAGATATCCTGGAGGTTTTCGAAAATTCCCCGGAATTTCTCCTCGCTTTGCTGCATACTCAGCTGCGCCCGTTTCCGGTTGGTAATGTCACGCGCAATGCCCGACACTTCTTCGATAACCCCGCCCGAGAGCAGAATCGGATTCAGGTGAAACTCAAGCCAGGTCTCCCCCTTATCGGTCTCAAAATGCAGCTCAAAGTTTTGCGGTATGCCCCGGAACGCCTGTTTGTAGCGTTCGGCCAGCATTTTCCGGTTATCATCGCCGATCATCCGCCAGCCAAGCTGGTTGGTGGTCAGGTTGAGGGCAGGCGTTTTACCCAGATGGTGCTCAATCAGCCGGGTATAATTTTTATTGAACGACGTCAGCTGCAGGGCCTTGTTGACCGACCAGATCAGGTATGTACTGCTATCGAATATTGCGTTGAGGCGTGCATTCTGCTTATCGAGGGCTGTTTCATCCTGTTTCCGGGCGATGGCCAGGGCCACCTGCCCCGAAATAAATTCGAGCAGTTCAAGATCGCGGGGGCCGTACTTACGTTCATCGGCATAGGACTTCACCCCGATAATACCCGTAATCTGATCGTCAATGCGGAGTGGCGCCGTCAGCATCACTTTGGGCTGTTTCTGTCCGTACAGGTCGATTTCGTGGTCATCGGCCAGTTGCCGGATATCTTTTTCGTACAGAAACAGCGGTTTATTGGCCCTGATTGTATATTCGGTCAGGCCCGTGCCGAGCCGCCGCTTGGTAAACCGCATATTTCCCGTGAAATATTCATCGATATAGTACGGAAAATGGAGGTATTTTTTATTCTGGTCATAGAGCGCAATGAAGAAATTCCGGGCATCAATGATGTTGCCAAGTTCGCGGTGAATGCGGCTGTACAAATCCTCCAGATTGGGCGAATTCATGGTCCAGTTGGCAATGCTGTAGTACAGCTTCTGCGCTTTTTCGGCCCTGATTTTACTGGTCGTATCGTGCAGAATACACCGGAAAGCCGTTGGCCGACCCTGGTCATAGCGGCAGTTCACACTCCCCGACAGAAAGATGGTACGGCCATTTTTAGACTTAAAAACGGTCTCAAAATGGGGCATCTTCTCGCCATCCTGAATGCGTTTCAGCCGGTCGAACGTAATGTCGACATAATCCGGGTGCAGTACATCGCGCAGATTCAGGGCGGCAATCTGATCGGAACTATAGCCCAGCACCTCTTTCCAGGCCCGGTTCACGAAAATAAACTTACCGTCGAGGGTCAGTAACTGAATCAGATCACTCGTATTGTCGACAAGGTCCTGCAGCTGCGCATTGGAAAACGACAGCGCCGAGGCCACCCGCCGCTTGTTAGTCACGTCTTCGCCGATGAGCGTAAACGAGATCAGATCGCCCGCTATTTTATTGACAATAAATGAGTTCAGCTGTACTTGCCGCAAAGCCCCGCTCCGGGTCAGCAAATCTATTTCTTTCGGTTCAATGAACCCGCCCCGGTTAACGGCATCGGCAAACTCAAGCCGTAGCGCCTCCTGTTCTGAGGCAGGAATCAATGTATTGAAAAAGTCTTTTTCAATGATTTCTTCCGGGCTCCACGCCGTAACCCGATAGGTATACGGATTGGCATAGGTCAGCGTGCCGTCATACTGAATCGTGAGGCCAATCAGATTCAGTTGATCGACGGTATTGCGTACATCAAAGGATGATGCCTGCGATGAGCGCGGTAGTCCATCGAGGGTATTGAGAACATCCAGTTCTTTACTAAGCCGGCGAATATCGGCTACCAGTTCCTGTTTTGTTTTAGCAGACCAGCGCACAGTTACACAGTGGTTAATGGTTGTATGTGGTAATGAAAGGTTAAGTTAGCGAATTTTAGGCCAAAAAGGCGTGCCTTTTCTCAATTCCCGGGAGCATCGTCTATTTTCTGGCCCAAATATTGCTTTTTTACCATTTTATAAATCAGGTATAGTTGATACTGTGTGTTTTAGAGGAGCTATACCTGTGTTTTTGTACATTTGCGGCTAATTTTCTGCTCAATGCATAAGCGCTACCTTTCTTTCTTATTGATTCTGACAGGCTTACAAGCTTGTGAGCCGTATAACCTCCAACGCAACACCTTCAAGGTCTGTGAAAAACCGTCGGCCACCATCGCCTATATCGCGGAAGGATTAACCGTCGAATTTTATCTGACCGGAGAAAAAGGGGAAATCGGTTCAGTAGGCTGGGATCTGGGCGACGGGCAAAACCGTGTCGGCAAACGATTCGTGTATGGCTATCAGAAAGCAGGCACTTACACGGTCAGCATCCTGATGGCGAATTCCTGTAATGATGTCGTTAAGGCATCAACGCAAATCACCGTAAAGCCGTAATTAACCTGACTACTGAAGACAACCTGCTATGAAGCCAGCTTTTGTACTGATCATTTTTACAATTCTTTCCCATTTTGCCTGCGGCCAGCAATCGGTGTCGAATGTCCGTACGCGGGCACTTAGCCAGAACCGGATCGAAATCCGCTATAGCCTCGATGCCATTCAGACCGGCGATTCGGTTTACTTTCAGGTAGAGAGCCGGTTTGGTGGCCGGTTAGCTGTTAAAAAAGAATTTGTTACGGGCGATTTTGGTCTTGATCTGGAGCCAGGGCCCGACAAAAAAATCATCTGGCGGGCCGGTGAAAACGGCTTTGCTCTGAACGGGGAGGTTCGCGCAACCGTATACATCAAGCCTGCTGGTTACAAAGGGGCTATTTTCCCCCAAACTACGCCATCTTCTGTTACTTTAGCATCCACAGAATTGAGTAATTCGGCCAATAAGAGTTACCAAACGCAGGCGGATACGTCTAAATCTAAAGAGAAGACGTTGGCCGAAGCCGATACGACCCGGCCAAAAACCAGAAAACGCTGGACACCCGGTCCGGGCTGGGCGCTGGTGTCGGCCGTACTGCCTGGTGTGGGTAATATGTTCGTTCAGACGGACAAGCAACATAAGCCGGTTTTCAGGGTCGGGTTACGTCCTTTGGTAACGGTGGGCTTTTATGGATTGCTCATTTACGGCTTACAACATAAGCCTAAAGCTCAGAACGCTTACAGTCTGTATAAACAACAGAAGAATGCAGCCGAGGGTGAACCGTATTATCAGCAAGCCAATCAATACCATCACCGGTATTACCTGGCTACCCGCGCTGCGGCCGCGATCTGGCTGACTGATGTGACCCTGACGCTGATCCGGGGCATCCGCAATCACAGCTTTAAAAAGAACAATGCCGGTATTTCCTTTGCGCCCGGCATTCAGGCCGGTCAGCTGGTTGGTGTAGTCAGTATCCGTTTATAGCGTCGTCTTCTCTGTCTTTGATGTGTGTCCATAGTCCGTGCCTTTTGCGCTTTACCGATCAAAAGACTGAACTATGTATGACTTTTTATTAAATTTATCTTGTCGTACTCCGGACAATATCATCGTAGCGACGTATAACAAGCTATCAACGACCGTACTTACTATGCTGAAACGTTTACTATTGCTACTCATTCTAGTGGGGATGGGATTAACCGCGTGGTCACAGGACCCGGTAATTTCTTCGGCATCCAGCACATGGGTTAAGGTCAAAATCAGTCCCGAGACTCCCCACCCGAATCCGTTACCGACTCCGGTAGCGTTCAGGGAAACGTTCACTAACAACCAGCATGCATGGCGCCAGGGCATTCAGGGCGACTACGCCTATGTTATTGAAAACGGGAGCTATACCATTCACCGCCAAAAGCCCGAAAGCAAACGGTTTGCCTACAGCTATATTAGCCTGCCCGAAAATATTAACCTTAACAAAGCTGATTCGTTTACTGTACAGGTGGATATTGTTGGTAAACCCGGCACCATCCCGGAGGGCGGGCTGCTGATTGGTATGCTCGACTCACTGAATTACTGCCAGATCCGCCTGACTGATCAGGGCCAACTGGTAATCGGCATGGTGATCGACGGGAAGGTATCAAGCCGGTATTTTCCGGGCGGTATCTCATCGCCGCAACGCAGTGTCAGACTGGAGACCAATACCCTGGCCGTCCGCCGGATCGGTAACCTGATGCACGTTTATATCAATAAACAAGAGGTAACGACCAGTCCCTTTCCGTTCCGTTACTTTATGGGCAACCATATCGGTGTGATGACGGGCGGCGATGGCATCTCCTTCCGCAACCTGCTTGTCCGGCTGCGCCCCCCGGCCCTGTCCAAAACAACACTGGTCTCAAACTGACATGGTCTCTACCGGACCCGATTTCCGTAGCGGTCGATTTCGAAAGATGCGCCGCCGAGAGTGACAGTAGCACGGCCATCCTCAAACACCGTGATGTCGTCGTAAATCGGTTTGATAAACCACTTTTCGTTGCGCCAGAGTCCCCATTTCCCTTTCTTCATGGCCGGTTGCTCTTTGTACTGACCAACCTGATCCCGTAACTCTTCGTATTCCGGCAACGACTTAACAGGCGCACTACTTTCACTACCCGTGCGGTCGTTTTCGCGGGTGTCGCCGGCCACATCTTCTGCCGGTTGTTTACGCTTCTTTTTCCCTTTTTTTTTCGTTGACGAAGGCGTTTCGGTTTGCTCCGTCCGTGTCTGCTCCCCGGGTTGTGAAGACGAATCTTTTTTACCTCCCTTGATCATCAGGTAGATAATCAGCATAAAGGCAAGTGCGAACAATACCCCCCAGAAACCGGCCAGGTTACGGCGGGGTGGCACGTTCACGGGCGGCGGTGCAACCGGCGGCGTGCGGTAATTGGTATCGACCATCGGGTGGTTGCTTCGCCCAAGCGATGGGTTCACGGGTTGTGCAACCGGCGGACGAACGGGCTCAGCCGGCAGCGGTGTCACAGGAGCAGTCCGTGCCTTCCACCAGCTCAGATGCCGCCAATCGGTCGACAGCAGCTTTTCTTTCAGCGTATTGCCGTTCGGTTCGGTCTCGGCCCCAAAAAAGTTAGCCGATAAATATGCCTGTACCGCTTCGGCCAGCTGTTGTTCTTCGGCATTTATCGCACGGAACAACGTCCGCAGCGTCTGCACCGGGATATGGCGGTCGTAGTCGTCCAGGATCTCATTGACCTTCTGCCGGATCGAGGCGTCTGACTCCGATAACGGCGCAACCGGCACCGGCTTCCGGTCTGCTACGGCGGCCGGAATAACCGGCGCGGCATCGACATCAGTTACCGTCTGCAAAATGGCCGGTATCCACTGATCGGCCACAAATCCGCGCGACAGGGTCAGGCGTTCGGCTTCCTGCACAATCTCATCAATATCCCCGTTGCTGAGCTTCTTCTGCTGCTTGCGTGCCTGCACCCGGACCTTTTCTTTCAGGTCCAGAATACGGCCGAAATAGCTGTTCAGTTGCCGGCTGACATCATTCACTAACCGGCGGAAATCGGTTATTCCCAGCTCGGTGGCTTCAGCAGGCAGGCCGGTCGGTGTCCACTGCCAGTCGGCCAGATCGCCGTCGTGCAGGACAATTTGATTTTTGATGCGTTCGCGTAGTTCCTCGACTGTCATTGGTGGTATTTGTTGTTGCAAAACTATAATGTTCCGGCCTCGATTACACGCAGAAGACACGGTTTAGCCGCAGTTTTTTCACTGCCGTAAACCGTGTCTTCTGCTAATCAGGCTGAAAAATAACTACATAAACGAAACCCGCGCCTTCTGCTCAATTTTCCATTTATCGCCTTGTAGCGACACCTGGCCGGGTTTTTCGGTCATAATACGCGCATTAGCCCGCGGCTGGTTCAGGTACTCACAGGCATCGCTCAGATACGAGTACGGGTCGCTCAGCGCCAGTTGCTGCGATTCGGTATTTTCTACGATGCGATAGGTGCCGATGTGGCCTTCCAGCGCCAGTTGATAAATGGTACCGCGTTCGGCAGCGGGCAGCAGGCCACCCATGCTGAAGCCATCGCCCAGGTCGGCCGTACGGGCATACCGTTCGGATTTGATACCCGGTTTCGGAGCAGCCGGAGCCGATGAAGCCGGCATGGCCGGTGGTATTGCCGCACCCTCCGGTGTTGATAAGCCGGCAGCGGGCTGATTTACCGGCGGCCCATAGGGCTCTGTATGGGTACGCGGCACGTTCTGACCCGCACGTGCGGGTTCCGGCCGCGGGGCAGGTGGCGGTACCGGCGCATTCACCGGCTGCGGCGCAGAAGGCTGCGATGCGGCCGGCTGAGGCGCGGATGGCTGAGGTACCGCCTGACGACTTAATGCCTTTTCGAGGGCTTCAATCCGGCGCAGGGCAGCGGAATACTCTCCTTTCAGCTTAAAGAGCTGATCACTCATTTCGGCAATCTTCTGGTCGGAAGCGTTTGTCTCCTGCTGCTTTGGCTTACGCAGAAACAGCAGCCCAACCCCTGCCAGACTCAGCAGTGAGGCAATTAACGCAAATAAAGACATAGAAAAGAAAGAAGTTTCTGTGGTTGATGATGTCGCCGTGGCAGAACTGTGTTCGGCAGCTACCGTATCGGGTGCCACCTCCTGATCTTCCTGATCGCTTACCGGTGTTTCAGCAACCGGCGGCTGAGCGGCCTCGACGGGTGCCAGCCCTGCCAGGGTATTCAGCTGATTCTGGTAAGCGGCAAATGATTTTAACGTCAGGCGGTGTTTCCGCTCCGCCCCGCCGGTCACGCGTTCCAGCAAGAAGCTGCGCAGTTCTTTCAGTACTTCCGCATCCGGCTTTTTCTGACTGGTCAGCTCTGCTGTCTTCTTCTGAGCGGCATTGACCAGTTCATCGGCCTTCGTCAGCTTATTGTCGGCGATAAACTTATTGAGGGTTTGATAGCTTACGCAGGCCGGACAGCTTTCTTTGGTCTGATAGCCATAGGTTTTCTTGTCGGTAGCCAGGAATTCGACCGTAGCTTTGGTCATTTCAAAGGCTTTTCCGCCAATCTGATCGGTAGTCTGGGCAACAGCCAGTCGGGTAACCAGCAGGCTCAGGAAAATCGTTTTCTGAAACATAACCTTCGTTAGTTCGGGCAAAAGGCCGCTACCCGGTCAGAGTAGCGGCTGCGATGGTCGTTATGAAACAGCAATCTGTTTCGATAATTCGTATAATGCGTGCTTGAGTGGCAGGAAAAAGTACGTTTCGGCCAGAAACTTGTCGGCATTACGCTCCAGACCAGTACGGGCCAGCATGTAGCTGTCGTAGAGGCGGCCGTTGCGTGTCACGTCGACACCGACCAGAAAATCCAGATACTGCTCCGGCCGGCGAATGTTGTATTCGCTCAGGAAGCTGGCAATGCCCGGGTCTTTCAGTGTTTTTTCGAGGAACGTTTTCACGTTGTTCAGCACCGAATGGTGAAATTCCTGCTGCGGAATCACATCGCCGATCTGCGTGAGCCGGTACTGGAACGAAACCGGTTTTTCGGGTTCATTGCCCCAGTAGCAGGTTGTTTCCCGGTTTTCATACCGCGCCTTTTCCATCCCTGCATTTTCGAACAGCACCGCTCCGTTGGCAGTTGTCTCTTTTGGATTATCCGTCAGGATTACCTCAAAATCAGGCGGAACCGGCAGCGTTGTATACGCCTTGAAGAGCAGCTTGGTAAACTGAATCAGGCGCGTACGGGTGCCCAGCATGTTCAGGTACTGACTACCCCGACCGGTAAAGGTCAGGTAACGCGGCAGGCTCAGGTTATGGGCCTCAGTCATCTGAACCAGGTGGTAGACAATAGCACTGTAATGCAGATACAATACAATGCGCAGGGCAGGCCGCCCATCCTGAATCGACTGGGTAAACTTGAAGTGCGAATCGTACTTAAACAGCAGACTGACAATGTCTTCGGCCGTCAGGTCAGGGTTTTGCAGGAACGTTTCAAACACCTGATCTTCCGACGAATGAGCCTGACTCAGCGACCGGCGGTATTGCAGGTAATTCTGCACAAAGCCGTTGTCTTTCTGGTGCGACGGATGGCCCTGCTGGTCGAGGCCCGCCCCCCAGATGTCGTAGCCCGCAAACCGGAACGAGGTATTCAGGTAGCGGTTCTGCTGCTTCATAAACAGCATAATATCCGTTGTGCCGCCCCCGATATCGACGTTGACCGCATCGGCAAAGGACTTCACACCTTTGGTAATGAGGTAGAAATGCGGAGCCAGCGATTCCGGAATCGGCTGAGCCGAGAAGTTCTGCGTATGACCGAATACCTGCCGGAACGCCTTTTCCCACTCACCCACGAGCTTATCTTCCACATCCATCCCCATCGACGACGGTGCCAGCCAGACCACGCGGGTATGTTGCACATCGCCCTGATTCAGAATAACCTTATTCCGGATCATCAGCAGCAACGTCTCAAAAAACGCCCGTACCCGTGGCCGGTTCAGGGTATCGCCCGGCTGATTTTCGAACAACCATTTCAGGTTGGTCACATACCGGTTCACGCCCGTACTGCCGTCTTCGAGGTCGATATTGAACCCAAGATTTAGCCGGGTAAACAGGTTGTCGCCGCTGTCGGTCATACCCGTGCGCTCAAACACCGTTGTCCGGAGCGGGAACGCAAACGGCGACCCATGCTCACGGCCAATAATCGACGGCATAAACTCCCGGCGGATCAGGCGTTCCATTTCCGGTAGCTGCCCATAGCTCACTTTCAGGTGGTAACGGTCATACGGGCTCTTTACTTCATAGCCGTCGTATGGTTTGTTGAGCGTTACCATCTGCAGCTCATCGCGGTTGAGGTTTACCTTATCGTCGCTGATAGTCAGCGGTTTCGGATCGGCGTTCCCCATGGTCGAATCGGCAAACGCCACGTGGGTATTCGACGTGCCGAAGTCGATGGCAAACGTAAACGGCTTGTAGCCCCGCTGGTCAATGATCGTAAACTGCGGCAACACAAGGCCGCGATACGGCATGCCGTTACGTTCCAGTTTTACTTCCATCAGGTCGAACGCCTGCGGCACCTTGTAGTAATACGAGGCGGCTCCGGTGATATCCGACTTCGGTGTCCGGTGATCGGGAGCCGGTACGTTCAGCGGCTGATTGGTAATGACCTGTGGCAGCTGGTAGAACTTCACCGACGTACCCGCGCGGAAACTGGCATTGTCCTGACTCGCATCGACCAGCATCACGGTATACTGATTCAGGCTTTGCAGGTAGGTATCCGGTACGGTAATGCGGTAGAACGGGAAGAACGCCATCCCCGCCCGGAAGTCGAGCACGGTTTCCGGGCGCGACAGGTTGTATTCTTTCCGGAATTCAATGGTCCGGTTATTTTTGATCGGAATCTGAAGCGTGGCAATCACAATCCGGTCCATGCCGCGATCTTCGGCGCGGAACCCAAACTGGCGTTGCAGATCTTCCGTACGGAAAAAGTTAAAATACTCTTTCCGGATCGGCAGCAGAAATTCGCTGTCTCCTGCTGTACCGGTGAAAAAGCGGCCGTTATTGATTTTAAACGGCATTTTCACCAGAAAATCTTCCAGAAAATCATCGGTCGTTACAAACGGATACCGGACATTGTCGACACCCGGCAGATAACGCTCGCTCAGCAGATCGCCACGGCTCAGGTCATTCAGCAGCGACCGCATGATCACCGTGCTGGCGTTCCAGTTGGTATTTTTCACGTAGCGGCCATACACATCCATCCGCGAGGCGAGCGCCAACGGTTTCCGGACGTTGGTAGGGGCCCCGTTCCGTGCCTCCCGCTGGAAATAATCCACCGTCGACTGCATAACGAAGTCGCTGTTTTCTTCGATATCGTTCAGCACATCGTCTTCACGGACACGGTAGAGCATCAGCCCCGGCAACACCTGTAGCGGCGAGTTGCTTTCGCCCCCCGTTGTGATCGGCATGAAGTTGGCCAGCGTTGTGCCCTGCGCGATCTGCACCGGCATCGGGCTGTCGAAAAAGACTTTGTAGAGGTATTCCTTGAAGCCTCCCTGCGGCATCTGCATGTTATACTGATCGTAGAACCGGCGCAGGTAGGTCACAAACGCCTCGTCGCGGGACTGAAGCGGTACGTATTCATTCTGGAACAACAGCCGGCCGGTTGCACTTTTCGGCGGATCGATAAACCGGTTTTGCCGCTCCTGCTCCCAGTTCGGCGAGGTAAAGACCAGCGTCAGGGGCGACGTGCCGCCCAGCAGCGCCCCTTTGTAATAAATAAACGTAAAGCTCTGAATATTGCCCAACTCGTTCCGGAAATCCAGTTCCAGCGCTTTGGCCAGAATCTGATGCGAATGCCGGTGAGCCGCGCCGGGAATATTCTGCTGTTGTTTCAGCTTGTCGAGTCGTTCCTGCCGGTTCCAGACCCGGTAAGTCAGGTCGTCGCTGCCACCCGCCTGAAAAAGCAGTTCGAGCAAGTCCAGGCAGTGCGACACCAGCACGTGGTACATCGACAGTTCGTGCGGCTGGAGCTGGTTTTTCACCATCCGGAAGGCCGTATCAAAGAGGTATAACCGGGCAAACGGCGACGGAATGGACGTTCCGGCCTTGGCTGCCAGACCGGCAGCGCCGCCGGGTGCGGCGCCCGACAGCGTATCGGGTACGTGTTCGATGCGATTGCCGGTCAAGCCGTTCGGGCTTGGTGTCCAGCCCTGGTGGTTCTGCTGACTGACATTCGGATCAGTATCAATGCGGAGTATATGAGGCATTTAGTATCGTGTTTTTTTGCGGATCGGAGGTCATTCAATTCTCCAATCTACATGAAGTAGTATCAAAAAACAGGCTCAAAAAAACGGCTAAACCCTTTCGTAACAAGCCCTTCTTTTAACAGAAAATCATAGGTCCAAAAGTCACAGTCGAGTTCAATCGCTAATGCAACAAAAGGGACATCTTTTTCATCAATATCTTTACACAGACGGTACGCTTCCACATAACAGCCCAGCGCAATAACATCTTCATTAACAAAGTAAATACGATTAACCAGCAGGTTGAGATATTCGTAAAAATCATCCTCTGCCTGCTGGTTATTCCTGAGTATTTTTTCCTTGTGTTTGAAAATCTCAACCAGCAAAAACTTTGGCGCACAAAATTGATACTCGTCACGATTGATCACCTCCCGAAATGAGGAGAACTGTAAACGCAGCGCCTTGAACACCACATTTGTATCAATGACTACAACTTTTTTACTCATTGATAAAGCGGGATTTGTTTTTTGCCCACCAATCAGCCTTAATTTGTTCGCCCAGCTCCTCCACCGACTCATCGAAGTTTAATTGATGAGCCAGTTCTTCCATCCGTAGCCGTTCGATGAGCTTAATCATCCAGGCTTTATCAACGGCATTTTTATCGATTGAGATCGTATAGCGGTCCTGATTGCTTTCCAGATGAATAGATGTCATGTCTCTTGTATTTTATCAAAAATAACGATTCTGACCTGCCAACCTACGCGTCGGCAAGCTGGCGGTTAATCGGCCCAAGCTTCTCCATACAGCGGTCAGCGATATCGATCAGCAGTTGCATCAGGCGGGCTTCGGGTTGCGGATAACCGGCCTGAAGGCTGTTTTCAATTTTACCGGCGGCATCCTGCAGGAACCGGGTGCTGATGCCCTTGTCAAAAAAGCCGGTTTCGATCCGTTTGGCCCGAACGAGTGCATTAAAGTCTGACTCCAGATCAAAGGCAGCAAAGCCCCGGTCATTGCCGGCCAGTTCACGCAACCATGCCTTGAAGTGATGGTTCATGAAGTTGTCCAGTGCCGTGTAATAAGTGCTGGTCCGGAGCTGCTGTGGCAACCCGAGGTTTTTCGCAAACGATTCGCTCAGGTTGTTAGGCACAAACTCGGTAAAGAACTTGGTGGCGTAGGTAAACCGGACCAGCGGATCCAACACCTGCTGGTAAGTCGTATCGGCGAAGTGAGGCAGGTCCAGAATCCGGTCATTACGGCGGATCCCGTACTCAAAATACCGTTTGGCATCCGAAAAATCATCCTGACCGCGACGGGCAAAATCGAGAATGGCTTCGGCAGCCAGCATTTCGACCACGTGCGCACTGTTTGCCTGCTGACTCCCCCCTTCAACGTTCGGATATAGTTTCGCTCCCGGCCGGTCGCCGATGTAATACAGCGCATCCAGATTGATCTGGTGCTGGTAGTACGATAAGGCGGCCTTGGTTTTTGACAGGAACCGGTTCTGGTCGATGGCACTCTGGCTGTTTTCTTCCAGGGCAAAATACGGCATTACCGTAACGGCACCTTTGCGCGCATTCCGGATCTGTAATTTCTGGCCCGGGTGCTGCAACAGCTTCACCAGCTGCGGGAACCCGGCCGAACCCGTACCGCCGAAAATCGAACTGATGATAAAAATCCGGTCGGTCTGGTCGTTAAAGGCGCCGGTAAAGTATTTATACACCGGCGAATCTTCCAGTGCATTAAATACTACACTGCCGATGTTCGGATTGCCTTTAAACCCGACCGACAGGTTCAGTTTCAGCTCCGCATTAGTTGGCTTGGCCGAGTTGTCGTAGAGCAGTTTAAGCAGCTCGCGATCCAGTTCGTCCATACTGCTGACGTTCAGAAACTCTTCGAACGTGCCCTGATGATCTGTCAGTTTAGGGAGCACCGAATCGCCGATTTTTTCCTGCGCATTTTCGGCCTGCAACGTCCCTAACGGACGGATAGGCGTCGAAAAAAAAGTCCGGCGCGTTGTTTGTTCGCCCGTGCGCTCGTAAGCAGTCTGCCGGATGCTCCGGTACAGCTCAACAAGCCGGAGCGACCGCTCGGTGTCTCCGTTCTGCATGTCCATATCGAGCAGAATCGGGATAATGGTCAAATCAGCGGGGACCTGGGCACCCGAAGCGAGTAACATCGTCAGCGAACGAAGCACACGCGCTCCCGTCCCCCCAATGCCAAAAAGAAAAAGTTTCATATGGTATCCGTCCTCCCGCCGTGTTTCCGGCACCAATAGTGCGCCGGCAACACGGCGAGGTTTCTATTATTCTCTTACAACGATTGTCACGTCCTTAATAATATCCGGCCAATCACCACAGGCTCGGAATCAGGCAGGCCATACCTCTATGCATTTGAAGCGCGACAGCCCTCACTCGCTCTTTATCTCTTTCACTCTTTCGCTCTTTATTTCAGAACGGCGTATGTTTGGCGAAGATGGAGAAGCGTTTCAGGGCAATGGAAAATACGAAAAAGTAGATAGCCGCATACAGCGTATTGATGGCACCGAAGCCTGTCATGTAACTATCCGACTCATCGGCACCTGTCCGGTCCATGGCATACCAGAGGGCATAGGCAAAGGCAAAAATCAGGGCGGCCACCAACGTAATCACCCACGGACCACGGCCCGAAAATACCGATTTCCACCGCCCCAGAATGACGTAAAAGACGGCCGCCAGAATCAGCGACACCATGAGCGTAATCACACCGACCGGCGTAAAAATTTCATCCGCATAGATGGGGTCATTATTCTGACCCAACCAAAGCTCATACAGGGTAATAAACATGTTTTAGTGGTTTTTATTTCAGTCTTTTTCCAGCTTAAACGTCAGGTTGATGAAGTCGTTGCCCGACGATTGATAGGCTTCACGAACACCGCTCATCAGGTGTTCAAAAGCAAAGGTTTTGTTGCGGCGGCCATCGGCGCTGCGGTCATCCATCGTCGACCAGTCGGTATACCAGGTATCGAAGCGCACCGGCAGTTTCACGCTGACGGATGCTTCTTCGGCAAACTGGCTTTCTATCTTAAACGTTAATACGTGCGTATTCGCGTTCAGCAGCTGCATTTCGCGGTCGCTGATGCGCTGGGTTGCGCCCAGGTTTTCGCGGCGTTTAACACTTACCAGCTTCAGGCTGGCGTTATCAGCCTTGATATTGAGGTTTTGTTTCAGATAGTTTTCGGCCTGGGCATAGGTTGGTAATCCGCCCAGATTGACCGCAATGGCAAACTCAGCCGGCTCGCTTTTCTTGCCTGCCTTGATTTCGGTTACGTTTCCGCGTTCAGCCCGCCAATCGCCTTTTTTATTGACCGAAAACAGCAGATCATACGTTTTAAGACCACCACCCGCGCCGAAATCCAGCCGTTGTGCCGGTTTGGTGCTCAGCAGGTCCTGCAGTTGTGCGTTGAAATCAGCCAGCAGGTGTTGCTTGCCGATTACCCAGATATAAAACGGCCGCGACTCGCCGCTGAGTGTCTGCTTCTGGTTTTGGTAGGTGTAATATGTGCCGTTGAAGCCCGAGCGGTACGCATATACCGTCGCGCCGATGCCCTGCTTATTGAGCGTGGCAAACTCATCATAAATGGCATTTTTCAGCACGCTCGACGCATCGTTGCGGTTAATTTCGGGGTTCTTTTTAATATCGGCATCCGGAAATGACAGAATACAGTCTGAGACCAGCACCGAAATGGCATTACCGCGGGCCTTGTCGCCTACCTGCTTAAAGATGTTATGCAGTTCCGAACTGCGGCCTGTTGCCAGCGGCGTTGTAGCCAGGCTGGTCACAAACGTATTGACATCGCCGCTATACGCTTCGGGTTTACCGGCAATGGTCCAGACCGTTACCGGCTTAATCTGGTTGGCTTTCGTGACAACCTCCGATACAATGTCCTTAAACCCGGTTCCGCCTTTCAGGTATCCCCCCATGCTGGCCGACGTTTCCAGAAAAAAATTAACCTCTTTCAGCGACGGGGCCTTTTCGGCCTTCGATGGCTCACTGGCCCCGGCTTCTTCTTTTTTTTCCCGTTTAGAGCCCCCACAGCCTGGCAGCATCAAGAGGCCGGCGATTGCCGCGGCGAATAATGTATAGCGGGTTGATTTCATGAACGATTGCGATTGTAGGGCAAAATGTAAATAATCAGACATAACACGACGAGCGTGTAAAAATACCATTGAGTAACCGTATCCGTTTCAAAACCTTTGCAGCTTTGCATCAGATAGGCCAGTCCGGAACAGATAGCAACCAGCCAGAACGCCGACCGTACCCGTAGTAAACTGCCCCCTATGGCCTGTAGATACGTCATCCCGATCAGCAACACCGCCGACCCGACCGCCCACCATGAGGTCAGCAGGGGAATATTACGCTCAGGCCGCCCGGGTTTCATGCCATTGCCGGCAATCAGCAGCAGCCCGAAGGCAAGCGCCGCCGCGACCGTACCCGGCCAGTTACGGATACCCCCAGACTCGCGCTCAACCACCCGGACCGGTGCGGGAGACGGCGGATAAGCCGGAGCCGATTGTAAAAGCTGGTCATAGTCTGCCGGAGAGAGCTTACCGTTACTGATCGTCGTAGCCGCTTGTGGCGGTGAACCGGCCGGCGTTTGCGAAAGTGCGGATAACCGGGTCGCAATCTGCATCGACTCCCCCTCGCCGGTGATCCGTACGCGCTGGTTATCGATAACCTGACCGGCATCTGTCAGCTGGTTTTCCCTGAAGTAGTGCACCTGACCATCTTCGGCCTGCAGCACGCCGCAGCGCGTCAATGGATCATAGTGAATAACGGTTCCCTGCATGAATTAAAAACAACTTTGGGTAAAACGAATGTAAAGGGATTTTATGGTATTCCGTACGGGAAATATGACAAACGGCCTTTTAAGAAAGGTTAACATCAAAAATAGTCGGGTTAGCGTTTAACTTTGTAGCCGGAGTACTCCGGATGTACCGCAGCTTATTGCGAATCCCCGGGAGACTGCAAAGTCGAAGCCTATTTATGAACTACAGACTGCCTGTTATACTTTTTTTGTTTTCGCTACCCATCCTGCTGAGCCGTTGCGCGCAGGTGGCCCAGCCTCCGGGTGGCAAAAAAGATTCTCTGGCCCCCGTGTTGCTGCAAAGTATACCGGCAAACCGCGCCCTCAACTACCGTGGAAAAACCATTGAGCTGACCTTCAGCGAATACATCAACGCAGAAAATCTGGTGCAAAAGGTGCTGATTACCCCGCAGGACAGCAACACCTTTGTGCCGAAAATTTTGCCGGAGGGTATCCGCCTGACGTTTAACAAGCCCTTTCAGCCCAATACAACCTACACAATCAGTTTTGCCGATGCGATCCGCGACATCACAGAACGCAACATTGCTAAAAACCCCAAACTGGTATTCAGTACCGGCAACACGATTGACTCGCTGCAAATCAGCGGAACGGTCGAAGACGCGGAAACCCGTAAACCGATTCTGGGTATGGTTGTGGGGTTATTCAGCCCGAAAGATACGCTGCCGATCCAGCGCAAACGGCCGCAGTATTTTGCGCGCACCGATAGCAGTGGCAACTACCTGCTTGAGAACGTCAAATCGGACCTGTATCAGATTTATGCGTTCGAAGACAAGGACCTGAATCTGGTCAACAACCAGCCGGGTGAGCGCATTGCCTTCCGCGACTCGGTGATTGACCTGAACAAAAACCTCACAAACATCAATCTCAAGGCCTTTAAGAGTTATGTAAAGCCCCGCATCAGCCGCCGCGAGCGTACCGACGAAACCGTCGGACTCGAGTTCAGCGGTGGCATGGCCAGCTACTCAATCCGATACCTGAAATCGATCAGTGATACGACCGTGCTGTCCAGCCCGTCGGATACGCTGATTTCGTTTCTGGAACGGCCGACCCTGATCCGCCTTTATAAGCAACCCGCCAAAGCCGCGACTGACACGGTCCATGTGCTGATTACAACCGAAGACTCGACCGGGAACCGGAATCAGTTTAAGGAACGCATTTATTTTTCGACCCTGAAATCACGGGCCAAAGACAAGGCTAAGTTCAACGCCGATGTTACGCCGAAATCCGGCGAAAGCGTGGATAAAGCCGTAGAGATTAACATCACCTTCAATAAGCCCGTAAAGCAGACTGACTTGTCGAAAATCCTTTTGTACCGCACAGATAGTACGAAAACCCAACCCCTGAAGGACGAAAACCTGACGTGGAGTAACCGTTCGGCCAAGGTCCGTATTACCCGTACGACCACCCTGCGCGATACCATGACCTTGCTGATACAGAAAGGCGCCTTTTTCAGCGTTCAGGGCGATACCTTGACGCGGCAGAAATACGTGTACAGGGTGCTGGAAGCGGACGATTACGGACTTATCGCAGGGCATATCAACCGGCCGGAAAAGAACTTTATTCTCGAACTTACCGACGAAAATTACAAGGTCGTCCGGACCGCTTATAATACACAGAATTACTCCTTTCCAAAGCTTAAACCCGGCCGCTACCGTCTCCGGCTTATTGTCGACAGCAATGCCAACCGACGGCGCGACATGGGCAATATCCACCGGCTGGAACAACCCGAAGAGATCATTTATCACCCTGGTATGCAGGACGGTATCATTACCCTCAAACGCGATTTCGAATTCACGGATATCGATTTTTAAGCAGGACACGTGTCCTGCTTTTTTGTTATATTAGAAAACGACTAAAGAACAAAACTATGCTGACGACCATTGAAGCCATCTACGAAGGATTTACAAAAAGAGCGTATTCAAGTCTATCCTATTATGGATGCCCATATCTTAAGCTATTTGGTTATCCCGCTCTTCGATCAGCACCGCGACCCGTTCGACAGGCTAATTCTCGCCACTGCCCTGGCCGAAAACTGGCCCGTGATCTCCGCCGATGAAAAATTCCGGCTTTATGACGGTGTCGTACAGTTAATCTGGTAAAGCCCCGCCATCCCTCTTCCCAAAGCCCCATTTTCCGTCTCCCCACTCTGCTCCTCCCCTCCCCAATACTCTACTTTTTTTGTAGAATTGATTCTACAAGAATGAGGAAACTCTGTTCAGCAAAAGGGCCGGCTGGTGTTGGCACAGGTTCCCGTTCCCATGGTTTTCGGACAACAAGCCGGACCACAAAACACTGATAAACAATACATTGCCTCTCATCCCTGGCGTTACTCATCATGATCCGGTAAAATTTGGTACAGCATTTGGCCTTTGACTGGACAAATCAACCAATCATTACCCCACTATGGACACGATCAGAAAAAAACACAGCAGAAAAGTAGCCATTGTTGCATTGGCCGTCAGTTTAGTTACCGGAGATGGTTTAATGAGCTGCAAAAACATAAAGAATAACACGAACAAAACACAGCGGGGAGCGGCTATCGGTGCTGGTTCAGGCGCTGTTATCGGAGGTGTTATTGGACGGAGATCAGGTAACACGGCCATTGGTGCGATTCTGGGGGCTACCGTGGGTGGCGCAGCAGGAGCAGTAATCGGGCGGCGCATGGACAAGCAGGCAGAGGAGATGCAGCGCGAGTTACCTAACGCAACCGTCGAGCGGGTCGGTGAAGGCATTAAAATTACATTCGGTTCCGATATTTTATTCGATGTGGACAAATATGACCTGAAGTCCACCACCAAACGGCAACTGGATGATTTCGCCGAAACGCTCAACAAATATCCCGACACGGACATAGTTATCGAAGGCCATGCTGACGCTACAGGCCCTGATGATTATAACCTCAAATTGTCGCGCCGTCGGGCCGATGCCGTAGCGGCCTATCTGAAATCACGGAGCGTAAAAAATGCCCGGATTGATGAAAAAGGCTATGGTGAAAGCCAACCGGTAGCCGATAACGACACGGAAGCAGGTCGTGCCAAAAACCGTCGGGTTGATATCGCAGTCTTCGCAAATGATAAAATGAAGAAAGCGGCTAAAAACGGCGATCTCGACTAATCATTAACCGGTAAGCACATGGCAACGCTGAAAAAAGGCGATGAGGTTTCATGGAAGTACGGCACCGGCACAGCCAACGGCCGGATCGACAAGGTGTCGGACCATGACATAACCAAAACCATTAAAGGTAAACAAGTGAAACGAAAAGGCTCCGCCGACGAACCCGCTCTGGTTATCAAACAGGATAATGGGAACCAGGTGGTAAAATCAGCCAGCGAAGTCAGAAAACACTAACGTATGGCAACGATCACGGTAGACGATAAAGAGAAAAAGGATATTCGCGCCAAATTCGAGGCGTTGGTCAACATGACGCCGAAACAAATAGAATCCTGGCTTAAAACCGATGAGTCTAAAGCTGTTGGCCAGAAAAAAGGCGATAGCACAGAGTCAATCGGTCATCAGTCCGGTGAAAAAATTATCCACATTCTCCAGAAGAAAGTGAGTGAGTTAGACAGTACCGACTATGAGCACATGCAGAAAGTAGTCAGTTACATTAAACGGCACTCCGCGCAGAAACCTGCGCATCCGGAAGAGAGCAACTGGGCCTATTCGCTCAAAAACTGGGGGCACGACCCAACCAAATAATAGGTTTTAGTTGCCATTAAAAGACATTTATTCAACTTTTACGTTGTAATTGTAGACAAAGTCTATCAAGCTTAAAAACAATTACCATTAACTCAACGAAATCATGACAGTTAAAGAAACACGGGGTGAAATCCTCGACGCACTCAACAAACTTTTGACCCGTAGCCACGATGCCGAAAAAGGGTATCAGGAAGCCGCTGAAAACGCTAAGGATGCCGAACTGAAAAGCCTGTTTCTGGCCCAGTCGCGTCAGCGCAGCGAGTATGCGATGGAATTAGACCGTGAAGTCCGCGCTTTAGGCGGAGATCCGGACAACAGCACCAGTGTATTATCGGACTTACACCGTGCATGGATCAACATTAAATCTGCTTTTGCAAGCGATGATGATAAAGCGACAGTTGAAGAATGTAAGCGCGGCGACCAGGAAGCGCTGAACGACTATACAGCTGTCTTACAAGAAACTGATCTGGCGGCCAGCACCCGTGAGTTGTTGCTGCGTCAGAAAGAGAGCATCGAATCGGCACATAATTCGATGACTCGGCTAGCCTTGGTAGTGTAGTGAATGGTGGGATTGGAAAGCCTGCGCCCTTTGGGTGCAGGCTTTTTTGTTTCCGGCAACCGACGGAATTGGCAGCAACCGCTTATATTAGGCTTTTCGCCGCTGATTGTAATACGCTTGCGTAAGGTCTCA
This sequence comes from Arsenicibacter rosenii, assembly GCF_001870735.1. Classification (GTDB taxonomy): domain Bacteria; phylum Bacteroidota; class Bacteroidia; order Cytophagales; family Spirosomataceae; genus Arsenicibacter; species Arsenicibacter rosenii. The sequence continues at coordinate 93,272 of NZ_MORL01000008.1, forward strand.
TGTCAAAAATTACCGAGGTCAATTTTAAGGGCGGACTCCCTATGGAAATTGAGGTGATTCCGATCCGTAAAACCGTTCAGAACCATAAATCGATTACCCGTCCCCATCGGGCTACATTCTACCACATCGTCTGGGTACAGCAAGGCACCGCTACCTTTCTGATTGATTTTGAACCAGTCCAGATTCGGGAGAACTCGTTTCTGTTTATCAATAAAGACCGCGTTAAAGCCCTCACCAGTGATGCCCCCCACGACGGTAAAATCCTCCTGTTTACCGACGATTTCTTTGCCAGAACCGAGGAAGATACTACCTCCCTGCACCGTTCTATTCTCTTCAATGATCTGCTCGAAACCACAGCCCTACCCGTTGGCCATCTCCCCTCGCTCCAGATGCTTTTCAATGAAATTGAAACGGAGCTAACCCATGACAATGACGCCTATCAATACGACATTGTCCATAGCCTGCTGAAAGCACTGCTGACAAAGGCCGAACGCGAACGGAAACGCGCGGGCTATACCGAACTCGCCAGGGACCTGAATCTTGCCTATACCATTCAGTTCAAAGAGTTACTGGAAGAACAGTTTGCAACGCAAAAATCGGTGAGTCACTATGCCGGAGCACTGCATATTTCCGAAAAGAAACTCACCACGGCCACCATCCGTACGCTTGATAAATCGCCAAAAAACCTGATCGATGAACGCGTCATGCTGGAAGCCAAACGCCTGCTGGTACATACCAGCTTTTCGGTAAAGGAAATTGGCTACGAACTTGGATTCGATGATCCTACTTATTTCGTGAAATATTTCAGAAAGCATACCGGCAAAACCCCTGTTGCGTTCAGAGAAAGCTATCCGGCCCGGTAGCGGCTGAAAAGTACCATCGTTTTACCCGTTTTTACCTTTATAGCTCCCTTTTTTATGCTGAAATTTGCCATCAGAATCATTATCAGGATAACTAATACAATACCATGAAAATAGCATTGACAGGAGCCACCGGCCAGCTGGGCCGCCTTGTGGTAGCGATATTGAAAGAAAAAACAGCCGCTGAACATATTGTCGCCCTGGTCCGTTCGGCCACCAAAGCGGCTGATTTAGGCGTCGACGTACGGGAGGCTGACTATGAACAACCGGAAACACTGACAGCCGCCCTGAATGGCGTTGATACGCTCTTACTGATTTCCGGCAACGAGATCGGTAAGCGGGCCGCTCAGCACAAAAACGTTATTGAAGCTGCCCAAAAAGCCGGCGTTACATGGATCGTCTATACCAGCCTGCTGCATGCCGATACGTCAACCATCAGCCTCGCGGGTGAACACCTGGCGACGGAAGCGCTGCTGGCTGAATCGGGCATCCCCTACACGTTGCTGCGCAATGGCTGGTATACCGAAAATTACACCGGCTCGATAGCCGGTGCCGTGGCAGGCGGCGCATTTTTAGGCAGTGCGGGCAACGGTAAAATTTCCTCAGCCGCCCGTCAGGACTTTGCCGAAGCTGCCGCTGTCGTGCTGACAACTGAAGGCCATCAGGGTAAAACCTATGAACTCGCCGGTGATCAGGCTTATACGTTGACTGACCTGGCCGCCGAGATGTCAAAACAAACAGGAAAAGATATTCCTTACAAAAACCTGCCTGAAGGCGAATATGCGGCTGTTCTGGCGTCGTTTGGCATTCCGGAAGGCTTTGCGCATGCCATTGCCGGCTGGGACGTATCCGTTGCCAAAGGCGATTTATTTGACGAGGGGCGTCAGTTGTCGACACTGATCGGCCGCCCGACCACGCCACTGGCCGAAACAGTAGCTGCGGCACTGGCAGCGCTATAAATTCATAAAACGCTGCGCTGTAATGCATTAACAGCCTGAGATGCCATAAACAGGATATGTTAGAGGAGACGCAAGATCTTGCGTTTCTACATTTAAAAACATTCTGCCTGCACCTGTAGTTTCCTATCAAATACTCAATATAGTTTTGGTAGGAACACTACACGTTATGAAAAATACAGAAACTGCAGACGCTTCGCAGGAGTCGATTCAGTCGAAGCCAGGTAAGCCTTACCCGCGTGGTGCCAACTTTGATGGCGAGGGGACCAATTTTGCACTCTTTAGTGAAAATGCGACGGCCGTATGGCTTTGCCTGTACGACGCCGATAAACCTGATCAGGAAAAAGTACGCATTCCGCTTACCGAACGCACTGAGCTCGTATGGCATATTTACCTCGATGACGTTAAACCCGGCCAACTGTACGGCTATCGCGTTGAAGGGCCCTACGAGCCTGAAAACGGCCATTATTTCAATCCGAACAAACTACTGCTGGATCCATACGCCAAGGCCATCAACGCGCCTGTAACGCAGGATAACACCTTGCTTGGTTACGACTTCATGAGTCAGGATGAGAACCGGCACCGTGTCTTTAACGACAGCGACAGCGGCCCTACAGCCCCGAAAAGTGTGGTGATCGATCCGGCGTTTGACTGGGGGGAGGATACCCCGCCAGCCGTTCCGCTGCATAAGTCGGTCATTTACGAAATGCACGTAAAAGGCTTTACGCATCAACACCCGACTATCAGTGAAGCTATTCGTGGCTCATATGCGGCCCTCGGTACGCCCGAAAGCATTAGCTACCTCAAAAAACTGGGCGTAACAACTGTTGAACTCCTGCCGGTTCATCAGTTTGCCAACGACAGCTATTGGGGATATAACTCCATCGGTTTCTTTGCTCCGCACAACGGATACGCCTCCTCAGGAATGATGGGCCAGCAGGTGACCGAGTTTAAGGAAATGGTAAAGGCGCTTCATAAAGAAGGCATTGAAGTGATCCTGGATGTGGTCTATAACCATACCTGCGAAGGGAATCAGTATGGCCCGACCCTCATGTTTAAGGGCATTGACAACCGGTCGTATTACCGCGTGGTTGAATCACAGCCGGAGTTTTATATGGATTATACCGGTACGGGCAACACCCTGGACTTAACTCATCCACGGGTGCTGCAGCTGGTCATGGATAGCCTGCGCTACTGGGTAACCGAAATGCACGTCGACGGCTTCCGCTTCGACCTTGCCCCTGCGCTTACCCGCGACGAAGAAGAAACCGGCCGCGTGTCTTCGTTCCTGGATGCCGTTGCACAGGACCCGATCCTGGCTCCGGTGAAGCTTATTGCCGAGCCGTGGGATATTCAGTCGTATCAGGTTGGAAACTTCCCCGTGCGGTGGGCAGAGTGGAATGGCCGCTACCGCGATTGTGTGCGTGCCTTCTGGAAGGGAGACGAAGGTAAAGCCCATGAAATGACTTGCCGCGTACTGGGTAGTCCGGATATGTATGCCAACGACGGCCGCTCTCCGGCCCATAGCGTCAACCTGATTACCGCTCACGATGGCTTTACGCTGAATGACCTCGTCAGCTATAACGACAAACACAACGACGCCAACGGCGAAGATAACCGCGACGGCCACAACGACAACCTGAGCTGGAACCATGGCGCCGAAGGTCCGACCGACGACGAGGCAATCAATGAACTCCGCGAGCGCCAGAAGCGTAATTTCCTGACGACGCTTTTCTTCAGCCAGGGAACTCCTATGCTGGTGATGGGCGACGAATGCGGCCGTACGCAGCAGGGTAACAACAACGCTTATTGCCAGGATAACGAAATCAGCTGGATGAACTGGCAGTGGGACGATAAACAGCAGGCGTTATTCGACTTTACTGCTCAACTCACGGCGCTCCGTCAGGAGACACCCTTACTGAGCCGCCGCCGCTTCTATACCACCGATCAGATCACGTGGCTTCGCTGCGATGGCCAGCCAATGGAAAGCGGTGATTACGAAAACGGTCAGACCCGTTGCCTGGGCCTGTTGATTGACGGTTCTGCCGTAGACGAACAAACGGAAGATGGCAATCAAATCGGCGAGAAGGAAGGCAAAAAAGAAATGCTGCTCTGGCTGATGAATGCCTACTGGGAAGACCTCACGTTCCATATGCCGAAAGGAAGCCGCGGAGGCTGGCATATTCTGGCCGACACAGCCAAAGGACAGGTGTACCCGAAAGAAAAAGTTGTACGTGGCGGTGAAGGCTTTACGCTACCGGCGCGGTCATCGGTGCTGCTGCACTGCCTGGCATAGTGCTGTTTAGCTGTTCTCTTTCAACTCCCCGGGGCTTTCAACTCCCGGGGAGTTTTTTATTTGCCCTTCACAAACTCCCACATCAACTGCACCACTTCACAGTCGTGAATCGCATTGTATAATTCTTCATCCGACGTAAAGCTTAACTGAGGCACCTGATAGGCTTCCACATGTACGGTAAAAGCCTCCTGCCCGAATGGCCACGGATCAACACTGACGGCCCCCTCAGGCTGCTGATAAATGAAATATGTTTTTCCGTCCGGCCCTTTGCTGATTTCCAGACGCCGGCCTTCCGGTGGCAGCAGGTCCTGACACAAAATCAGCGAAAGTGCGTCGCACCACTGCAGAAATGCGTACGCATAATCTGCTTCTTTCTCTGACGCTACACAGGCATCACGCCACGTTTGCTGATTTTGTAGCTGTTCGTCCAGAAAAGCATCCAGCGCCTTATCATGCCCTTTTTTAGTAGCATAGAGGAATGTGGTATGCATGGATAACATCAGGGCATTCCAGCGGCTCTTTTCCAGACCAATCCGGATCATATTCCGGCATTGCTCCACGGAATATTCCAGTATTTTAAAGTCGAGCGGGGCGCCGGCCTTAGTCAGATGGTTTCGTTCAGCCCACACATCCTGCCCGTCGTCGTGTTCGGTTAAGGCGATGAGTGTTTCAACCCAATGTGTCGGGCGCAGTTGTTTTTTCCAGCACAAGGCCAGCTGAAACGCCAGCAAACCATGGGCCTGCTGATGAATAATCTGCCAGCCAATATCGATCTGTTTAACAATCATGTACGTATTGAGTCAAGTCGTTGAGTCGTAAAAAAAGCCACTCCTTGCGGAGTGGCTTCGTTAAAAAGAGGAAGCTATACCGGTGAAACGCTCTGGTAAACATTCACCTACGGAACCATAATTAATGTAATACTACTTTTTCGTTCTCCCCTTCCTTGTAGGTATCACCGGTCAGAATGGCGCGTGCCATTTCAACCAAACGAACCATGCGGCTGGAAGTGGAGTCCCAATACTCTACCGTGTCCATCTCTACTTTGAGCAGGGTCAGATTCGGGTCTTCTTTTCCCTCCGGAAACCATGGCTTAGCAATTGGCGACCAAAGTTCATCAATCTTTGCCTGATCATCTACCTCTTCGGCATGACCTGCCACCGACACATACGACGCGTCACTCACACTGGCATAACTGACGTTAACCAATTGCTGATGATTGTCGATCTGTTCTGTTTTCGGAGAATGTTTTTTTGTGAAGAACCATAAATGCCCTGCCTCATCCACTTGCATGGTAGCCATCGGGCGGCTCAGTAGTTTGCCGTCACTGCCGACTGTCGTCATCATACCGATTTTGATATCGTCGATCAGCTCACGGACTTTTTTAAGGTGTTCATTGTTTTGTTGTTGCGTATCCATAACGTTGAGAGTCGTAAACCGTGGCCCGAAGGCCCGGATTCACTGTTGAGTAATAAGCCCGGAAGGGTTGGATCATAACAGGATTTTGTCCGCTATTGATTTTTACCTCTACAGCTTCAGCATTCAGGCAGCAACTACTATCTCACTCCACATCTGCTTACCTGCCATGACCCCTTGCTTCCGGATATTTTTATCGATGTCAGCTCGTACCGGTATTGCCGGTACCAGGCTGATTACTGTCGATTAATTGTATAATGTTTCGCGGAGGTCGATTCCGTAAAACAAAGAAGAAGGTGTTGTTGCCGGATTGGTTGTTTCAATACTTTCCTGATGGGCCATTTCCAGAATGGACACGCAGCTGCGGATCGTCTGATGGCACATCGCAAATACCTGAGCGCTTTCTTCTGTTGAAAACTTAGCCGCTTCGTCGGCACACTTTTCACAGATTTCAATGCAGGTTTTAGCCAATAACCGGGTGTTTTCTGATCCCCGTACGTACAACATGGCTACCTGACGGCAAACATCTGCACAATCAAGGTTGAGGAAGATATAGCGGTACCAGTTTTCAATATCGTTTTTTCTTGAACATGCAGTTGCTGACTCATCACACAGGGCTGCACAGCTAGTCAAGGTGTCGTAGATACTCTTCTTCCAGTTCATAAGTTAAGTTAATTTTCAATGTTGGTAACGGGTGAACGATAGCGCGCTGCAGGGTTTATTACAGTCGGCGGGTATACGAGTAAGCGGGAGCAGGCTCATTAACCATCCGTGCCTGACGGGCCAGCCGACGTGCTTCAGCAATGCTGATGGCAACGGCCTGTGCTTTGTCGACCTCACCGTTTGCGAGAAGGAAGTTTGCTATCTCAATCGCTTTCTCACGTGTGCTTGGATTCAACGATCGCATGGCTGCCGGAAAATGAGTATTGCTCCACATAGCTTTCTCTGTCTTGTTCTTTGATTAACTGTATAGCTGATTTAGTGCCATTATAGACGGAGACATAGAACAGAGGTAACAAAAAACTTAAAACTCGCTGATTAAAAGCGAGTTATTATTTTCACTTGCTGTGCCAGTTACCATAAAATTGTTTCGGTTTTTTATTGTAGATGTGGAAATCCGTGGAGCATTGGGGAGATTATTACACACTTATTCTACGTTCAGTAAATAAATTCTATAGTATCAGTATATATTATCGTAGGAGACAATAAAATGGTTGGCTTAAAAATAACCGGGCCGGTTACCCAGTAAGCATGGGGTAACCGGCCCGGCGGTTCATGCAATGACTCCGTTTATTTAGGGAAACATAACTTAAAGGTGGTACCTTCTCCCAAACGGCTTTCTACATCAATTGTCCCACGATGGCTGTTGACAATGTTTTGTGTAGTTGTCAGACCAAGGCCCATGCCACTCGATTTACCAGTGAAGAAAGGGTCGAAAAGGCGTTTACGGTTTTCTTCAGTAATGCCACTCCCATTGTCGGAGACCATTACGCAAACCAGTTCATCGTCGTCGGTGCAACTCGTAAGGATAGTCAGTACGCCTTTGTTCTGTTCCATGGCCTCTACGGCATTGATAAATACGTTCAATAACGCCACTTTTACCTGTTCACGGTCAATCATCACCGTACAGTCTTCTTCGGTAAAGTCGGTTATTAACTGCATTGATTTCAGTTTCAGACGATCGGCTACCAGTTCAATCGTATCCCGTACCACATCATTGAGGCTTTGCGCCTTCCGGTCCAGTTCACGGGGCTTAGACGAATTGAGCATTTCGGTAATTAACTGACCGATCCGGTTTACGTTCCGGTTGATGATGTCGGTATACATCGTCAGGTACTCATCGTCCGACGGCAGCTCTTCTTTCAGCTGTTCCAGCGCCAGACTGAGGTTAGTGAGCGGATTCCGGACTTCATGCGCAATGCTACGGGCAATTTTTCCGGTCATGCTCAGCTTTTCGGCAATGATCAGCTCCTGTTGGGCGCGTTTCTGTTCGGTAATGTCACGCACGATGCCCTGATACCAGTCGGTCTGCCCCATCACATCCTCAACCGACCATACCGAGATCAGGCAAATGCGCCGGCGACCGTTTTTACTGATCAGCGTTGTTTCAAAATCTTTGATCTGGCCAAACTCCCGCACCGTTACCCGCAACTGCCGCAGAAAATCAAGGCCCACAAACAGGCGGGCCGGATTCAGCCGCTGCAACTCTTCCCGGGAATAACCAAGCAGTTGTTCAACGGAAGGGTTTGCATCACGGAACTGCATTTTATTATCCATCACAAAGATGGCGTCCATTGATCGCTCAAACAGGGTACGGTACTTATTTTCGTTTTTCGACAACTCAGCCAGCGTTTCGGCCTGCTTGAGTGCATAACGAATACTACGGCCCAGCACCTGGGCATCAATCCGGCCTTTGACCAGATAATCGGCGGCTCCCAGTTCCAGAGCCGACTGATCGACGCTGAAATCGTCCTGACCTGTGAGCAAAATCATCGGGGCATGGCATCCGTGCCGGAATGCTTCCTGAATCAGGTCAATACCGGTATATTCTCCCAGCCGGTAATCGACCAGGTACACATCGTATTTATTGTTACAAACGGCTTTCAGTGCATCGGCATAACTATCCACCCAGTCAAGGCGGATGTTTGCGTTCTCCCGTGACGAAACAAGGGTGCGGGTCAGCACATAATCATCCTCATCATCCTCGACCAGCAAGACATTGATTTTGTCTTTTTTAGTCGTTACGTCCAGTGTTAGCTCCAGTTGATTCATAGTGTTTAAGCTATCTACCACATCGCTTACGGATCAAATCGGCCGGCCAGGCGATACAGTAACGTTGAGTTCATCGGATTGTGTCCGTGAAACCGAATGGATTATGCCAAATGGATAGCGGTCCGGTAACACGTTAACCACTTCACCTGGTTGCCCCGGTTTATTTGGGCAATTTAACAGTTTCGAGCCAGTACACTTTCAGTGCACTAATAATTTCAACAAGTCTGTTAAAATTAAATGGCTTGGTTATAAATGAATTAACACCAAGGTTATACGTTTTTATGACATCTTCATCGGCGGCAGAGGTAGTCATGACGACTACCGGTAAACGACGCAGCCGCTGATCATCCTTAATTTCGGAAAGGGCCTGAAAGCCATTCTTGCGGGGCATATTCAGATCCAGAATCAGCAAGGTTGGCCACGGGGTTTCCTGGCCTTCATACTTCCCGTGTTGCCGGAGATAATCCAGCAAATCTTCGCCATCTTCGACTGTGCGAATGTCGTTCGTATAGCCACTCTGTCGGAGTGCCTGCTCCAGAAACATACGATCATCCGCATCGTCGTCAGCAATTAATATTAACATGTTCTGATGGCGTTTTCTTTAAAATACTGCTTATAAGCAAGTTAAACTGAAAAGAGTCTACAACGACAGCTTACCGGCACGGCAATAAAATGGTAAACGTTGCCCCTTCACCAGGAGCTGCCGTTGCCCGTATATCTCCCTGATGGTTTTCAATTACCTTTTGAACAATGGCTAACCCGATCCCCGTTCCATTATATTCACTGCGACCATGCAATCGCTGAAAAACATGAAAGATGCGTTCTGAATAAGCCGGGTCAAAACCAATACCGTTGTCAGAGACAGTAATCTCGACATAGGCACTTGCTTTTTTATCGGATTCAGACCAAAAAGGCAATTCTGTGGCCGACCGGTTCTGCGTAGTAATTTCAATTACCGGCGGCACATTAGCTCTATTGAATTTCAAGGAATTTGATAGCAAGTTCTGAAACAATTGCCGTAACTGCAAGGCAGAACCTTGTATTATTGGTAAGGTCTCTGCTTTTATAATGGCTTTTTTATCAGCAATTATTGCCTCGAGGTCATCCGTTACTTCAGATAGTACCTGATTGAGGTCAATTTTTCCGAACGCTTCCCGATAGGAGGCAATCCGTGAATACATCAGTAAGTCGCGAATCAGGACCGACATCCGGCTGGCCGCACTCTGCATCCTCCGGATCAGATCCGTTCCCTGATCGCCCAGAACCTCCTCATACTGGTCGCGCAGCACATCGCCGAATGACTGAATTTTCCGGAGTGGTTCCTGTAAATCGTGGGATGCCACATAAGCAAATTGCTCAAGGTTCTGATTGGATCGTTTTAATTCATTGACCGATGATTCAAGCTGCTGCTGGGCATGTTTTACAGCGGTAATATTGCGTAATGTGGCAACGGCCATCACCGTCTGGCCTTCCGAATCATTAACCGGTCCGACAAATACTTCGTAATACTGATCCGCAATTTCTTCGTTCATGTAGCGGCTGCGGCCGGCGAGCGCATCCGAAAAGTTCTGACGGATATAAGCAGCCATCTCAGCCGGTAAAATTTCTTCCAGCATATGCCCGACCAGGTCTTTGATCTCCGTCAGGAAAATAGCGGGCAGGTCGCCGTTGGCAAACAAAATCCGGTAATCGCGGTCGCAGACCAGCACACCGAGATCTGGTACACTTTGCGACATCGTACGAAACAGACTGGCCTGATTATCAATCTGTACCTGCGCTTCACGGCTACTCGTTATGTCAATAAACGTAACCACAATACCATCATCCAGCGGGTTAGCTGACAAATCGAGCCAGCGAATCCCGACTGGCTCATGATAGCGGGCCTGCGTGCGTTGCGGCTCACCACGCTCTACAGCCTGACAGTACCAGTCGAATAACCCCATCTCGATTTCTTCGGGGTATAATTCGCGCAGGGTTTTGCCAACAATCTCCCCTGCCTGCTGGCCAAGCATTTCTTCTGCCGCCTTATTGGCCGACTGCAGTTCAAAATCAACGATATGACCTGCCTCATCACGAAGGCTACGGTAGGCCATGATTCCGTTAATGGAGCCATTCAGCACATTCTGGAGTAAGGTGGCCTGTTGTTGGATCCGGAGAGATGCCGTTTTGTCGATCAACCGGCTGCACACGAGAACCCCGTCATTCAGCTTATTAATGCGCAGGGAAAAATAACCTTTCAGGTTCGGGTCAAAGTAGTCATATTCCCGTAGCGTTCGTTGAGTCAGTACCGCCTTGTACTCCTCAAAAAGTGGCCGGATCGAGGCTTCATGCGCCGTATTATCTCCAAGCAGCAATAAGCCGGGAGATACCTCATACCGGCCTTCAGCCATATTCGCTATCTGCTGATTAAAATACACCAGCTGAAAATCAACAACTTCCCCTGATTCATCGCGGATAGTCTGGTAGTATACCACACCATCAGGCAATAGATCTAACATCTGTGCCAATGGGAGGCCCGGCTGTTCGGAAACCTGTCTCGTACTCATACGCTCATGATAGTGTTCTTCCCCAAACTGTAGAACCTCCTCCTCGCAAATGACTATGGCTCCAGTTGGACTGTCCAAAGATTAATAGTAAATCAATAGTAGTAAATCGCTGACTATCAACCCTAAACAGAACCCGTCTTTTGCCGGAATATGATTCTGGCACGAATTTGCGACAGCGGTATACGACAGCGAATTAGTTCAAAACTATAAAACTTCTCACCAAGATGGCTACAAAATGGAGTAAAGCCTTGTTATTAAGTGCCGTTGTTTTTGCCGGCACACAAGCCGTGCAGCAAACGCAGGCACAATCAACGACAAAAGTCCGTGCAGGGATCAAAGGTGGTTTCAACGCCAGCACGTTGTACTACGATAACGCAAACGCGAATGACCGGAAAGAACGCTATGGCTTCCACGCCGGTGTGTTCGCTCAGATTCCGGCCGGCGAATTCTTCGCTATCCAACCCGAACTACTATATACAACAAAGGGGGCTTCGGCAAATTATAATGTTCTTGGCTTCACAGGCCGCAATACATTCCGGATGAACTACGCCGAGCTTCCTGTTCTGGCAACATTCAAACTGGGTAATGCTGTCGAATTACAGGCAGGGCCTTATGCCTCTTATCTGCTTAATTCTGATATCAGCACGAATGGTGATTTTGGAAGTGGAACGACAACACTTAACCGGGACGCTTTTAACAAATTTGACTACGGCGTTGCCGGTGGCCTGAATATTTACTTCGGCAAAGCTTTTCTGGGCTTACGTTATGGCCAGGGACTACAGCGGATTGCCAATTCAGACGCATCGCGGGCTATTCTGGGTAATGCCAAAAACGGCGTTGGCATGATTTCTCTCGGGGTAAGCCTGAATTAAAAAATGGACAATGATCTAATGAATAATGTATAATGGTATCCGTCAGCGAATTGGCTGCACATCTCATTATACATTATTCATTAAGACTTATTCATTTTAAAGATGTATATCGTATGCTTTCAATTTGTTGTACAGGGTCTTACGGTCGATATTCAGCACTTCTGCTGCTTTGGTTTTGTTGTATCCGGTTTTTTCGAGCACTTTCAGAATGGCAGCCCGTTCAGCGTTTTCAGAAACCGATTTCAGGTTGCTGGCTGGCTGGGTAATAACCGCCGTTCCGGGCCGCAATGTATCCATCACCTGTGATGTCTGCATAATCGGTTCTTCCGGAGCCAGATAGGTAGGGTGCACAATTTCATGCGGCAAAGCTTCAACCAGGACATAATCCCCCTGTGTCAGCAAAACAGCCCGTTTAATGACGTTCTGTAACTCACGAAGATTTCCATGCCAGTAGTAGTCTTTAAGCTTCTCACGGGCATCGTCTTCGAATCCCTTGACATCTTTTTCAAGCTGGTTATTGGCCAGTTCAAGAAAATGATCGGCAAATATCATGATATCGCTCCGGCGCTCACGCAACGGCGTCAGCTCAATTCTGAACTCATCGAGCCGGTGAAAAATATCTTCCCGGAAACGCCCCTGCCGAACGGCATCGCGCAGGTCCTCATTGGTAGCACAGATAATACGGACATCTACCGAAATATCCTGATTACTGCCAATCCGACGGATTTTTCGTTCCTGCAATACCCGCAGGAGCTTGATCTGGTTATCGTAGGACAGGTTCCCGATTTCATCAAGAAACAAGGTGCCGCCATTGGCAAATTCAAAGCTACCGGCCTTGTCATTCAGTGCACCGGTAAAAGCGCCCTTCGTGTGGCCGAACAACTCACTACCGGCCAGCTCCTTTGATAGCGCACCGCAGTCAATGGCCACAAACGGTTTATCAGCGCGTTTGCTTCTCAGGTGAATAGCATTGGCCACAAACTCTTTCCCCGTACCGGTTTCGCCGGTAATGATAACCGACATGTTGGTCGGTGCAATCAATTCGATATGCTTCTGGAGTTGTTCTGCGGATTTGCTTTTTCCGAAAATAAAGCGTTTCCCGTTCGGGGCAAGTGTAGCTGTCTTTGCGGGTCGCCCTACCGCTTTGCTGGCCGGAGTAGCAGCAGGGGAAGCTGATGAAGCGGCCGGAGCAACAGGCTGGGCCATCATCTGCGCGCGGCGTTCAAAAGCACTTTTTATCGTATACAGAATTTCGTCGGGATAGAGAGGCTTTGTAACATAGTCGAAGGCACCGTATTTCACGGCCTGTACCGCCACTCTGACATCCGAGTATCCCGTGATGATAATTACAGCAGTAGCCGGGTTCAATACCTTAATCCGCCGGAGCATTTCAAGGCCATCAATATCAGGCAGCTTAAAATCGCATATGACGAGTCCGTAGGCGTCTTTACGCAATAAGGTTAAACCATCTTCGCCTTTAAGCGCCGAAGCGGTCTTATATCCCTGTTTACTCAGAAAGCGTTCGAGCAGTAAACAGATATCGCTGTTATCGTCTATTATTAAAATACGCTCCATGTTATGGGTGATGATGGGTATGAAGTGGCAGACGTTTTTCCTGAAAATTAGTCGGCGGCCTGGCTCCGGATCCACACGCTTACCTCATTCAGTGCCTGGCAGGACGTCAGATCATGGGAAAGGTACGTACAGTCGGTGGCATCATGATGTTTGCTGACCATTAACGGCAGTGCTCAACACCTTTTTGTTCGCCTGATTTTATTTTTCGCGGTAAACATGCAAAACAAAAATACTCAAACCTGGAGGGATTGTAAAGCTGATTCCACAGTTTTACGTGTGAAAGGTTTGCCAATAAAAAAGTCGGCTCCCTGCTCGGTGGCCCGTCTTCTTTCGGCAAGACCGTCGAAGGCACTGATCATAATGACTTTTGTCTCATTATGTGTCCCTTTTATGTTGGGCAACAGATCAAAACCAAGCCCGTCGGGCAGATTAAGATCAAGAAACACAGCATCAAAATCCTGTGTGCGAAGGCAACGACGGCCTTCTTCTAAAAAATGTGCACAAGTTGCCTGATACCCCATCCGACGGAGCAAGCCTGATAATAATAAACAAATATCAGCCTCGTCATCGACGATCAGGACACGTTTTACGGTGTTCATATTACTTACAACGGCTGGTCTAAATTGCTGTCCCGCGCCTATTCCCATTGTCCTCTCCACAAGCAATATATTTTACGGTACTTCATTATAGCTATATTAAATAATGTGCCTAAATATGTAAGTACACAAAAAAAAGCTGTCCCGCCTCCATAAATGCCAATATATTAGCCAGTTAGCAATAATTTAATATCTTACCGGATTGTTTAAGAGTCGTTAAACAAACCCCGGGTGCGTCAATTCTCTACACTTTACCTTCTACACATGTGGATTTTTTTCTACAGTTCCCGATAGTTAACTATGACTTTCTATTGGTAACAATTTATTTTTTTTCGCCCTTTTCATTTGATTTACAAGGCTTTTAGGCCTCTATAGCCTATGATTCCTGTCTATCTGGCTATTCTGGCATAACTTTTTCTAAATATTTCTGTGTAAGCGAGACAGAGTGGTAAGCCTTACCCCAAAACTGATTTACTCAACGTCGATCTGATTTACTCAACAACGTTACGTTATGGGAAACCTCTTGTATACAATCGCCGTGATACTGATCATCATCTGGTTGCTGGGCTATTTTGGCTTTGGCGGATTTGGATTAGGCAATCTGATACATGTGCTGCTGGTGATTGCGATTGTTGCGGTGCTGCTCCGGTTAATCCGCGGAAGAGGGGTTTAAACAAGAAATTAATGCTATAGGCTACTTATATAGCCGGTGAGATAGCAAGTACCTTTTTTAGTGGTACACAACATTTTAGGTGGTTTCATTTTAGGTTAAGTACAAGTTACGGTGGGTACAAAATCCCTGGGCCAACATTGAGCCCAGGGATTTTTGTTGCCGGCCGGTAAAGCCGGCCGGCACGCTTAGTCTTCGCGGGCCTTTTCAACTTTTTCCCGGGCCTCTTCCAGATCATCGCCTTCCGGCTCAGGGCGGTCGTCAAGCCGCGCGGGATCAGGGGCATACATAAACGTAGCCAGAATCGGGAAATGGTCAGAACCGCAGTTCGGAAGCTTTTTAAGGGCCAGCAGCTGAAAATGGTGTGATACGAAAATATGGTCGAGTGGCCAGCGGACAAAGAAATAACGCGCATGAAACGTGCTGTATAACCCGCGTCCGATACGGGGGTCAAATAAACCACTCAGCCGCTGAAACAAGCGTGTTGTGTGCGACCACGCGACGTCGTTCAGATCGCCGGCCACGATAACCGGCCCGGTTTTCTTCCGGGCTTCCCGCCCTACCAGCACCAGCTCCGCATCCCGCTCTGTCGACCGGTAATGTTCGGTCGGGCTCGGGGGCATCGGATGTACCCCATAAAAATTCACCCAAACTCCTGACGGCAACTGTACCTGTGTATAAATCGACGGAATATCGTCCTGAATCAGGAAACGGAGTTCGTCTTTGCGGATGGGCAGTTTTGAATAGAATAACATGCCATACGTATTTTCCAGCGGCATCAGAATACGGTAGGGATACGTCTCCTCAATCGGCTCCAGGGCACTCTTCCAGGCATTATTTGCTTCCAAAACCATCACAATATCCGGTTCATAGCGGTTAACCAGCGATTTTACCTCCGGCATATGGGTATTATACATGTATACATTTGCCGTCAGAATCCGGATGCTGTTGGCTTCGACGCGGTCTTTTTCCTGTTTGATCCGCTTAAAACGAGGCACCTGCACCGGTTTCAGCGGAGTATAAGGATAAATCAGCCAGCTTTGATAGCCCAGGCCGGCAGCCAGCCCGACCGGAATCCAGAGTCCGCCCCAGTTGCCGGCGTATCCTGCCACCACATAGGCCGTGAGCCCGATGGCTCCCATAATAGCCAGTTGTAAATGGGGAAAGTCCCAGATGCGTATCCACCAGTAATCGAGCCGGATCAGGTGAGCAAAGGACCCAAAGATGACAAAACCGGCATAGATAGCCAGTATTACGTCCATGTAAGGCATACTAGTTTTGTTCAGGAATGATGGTACACTTCATTGACCGTAACTTAAAAACAGGCTTTTCGGCTTAAAAAGTTAGTGTTTTCCTGCAAAATACAAAAGCCGTACCCTGGTCAGGTACGGCATGGCAACGCATTTATCGGGCAGCGGTCATCCGGATTCACGCAACAGCATCAGTCCCGCCGCGTAATGTCTCCTCCGCCCGACTTATTTTTCGAGATCACCCTGGGCGATCCATAGTAATAAATATCACTGCCACCGGAAGCCCGCATTTTTATCTCCCGGGTTGCATGGACGTAAGCGTCGGAGCCACCGCTGGCACTTACCATACAGATTTCGGAGGCCAGCTGCCGCGCATCCAGGTCAGCACCGCCGGAGCTTTCGGCAGTAAGCAGCCGGGCAGAGCCACGCAGCCGGGCATCGGCCCCTCCGGAAATATCAACCTCAAGCCGGTTGGCTTTCAGGTCAAGCTTCACGTCAGAACCACCGGACGCATCTATCACCAGATTGTCAAACGACAGAGTACCTTCTGAAAACAGATCGGCCCCGCCCGACGTCCGGATGTTGTTCAGTTCTTTAAAGGTCAGGTATACTTTTACGTACCGGTCGCGACCCCAGTTAAAGCCCCATGAGCGGTCGGTCGACAGGCGTAGTACACCGTTTCGGGTATCCACCTTCACCTCATCCTTATCAAATCCTTTGGCTTCGATGGTCAGACTCTCGCGGTTTCCCTGCGTTAAGTAAACATCGATCCCGTGGCTTACCTGCAAACTGTTGATACCGGAAATATGCTGGCTTGACTTCCAGCTCTGGGCCATTACTGACATGCCTGCCAGTAATAAAAGTACGGATAAACCTGCCTTTTTCATGTTCGTTTCTGGTTTAGTATCTGTGTTTGAGCAATTTATATAAATCAATTCATCTACCAACTATCGGTTGCCGGAAAATGCAGCGGGTAGTATGTTGTTTCTGGTATGTGGCTACAAAGAAAGTCGTTTCCGGGTATGATCCTTCCCGATTTCCACAAACGGTTACCGGGCCTTAACAGGTGGCTATATTGGCCGATAAACCACATATTTCGGGCCGGAAGGCACACAGAAAACCATTTCCGGCAAATCGCTGTTAGGTAATTGACTATCTTTAAACGCATGAGCTACCGAAGCCTGAAAGCAAAAGAACTTCTCAAAATCAACACCCTCGGTGAATTGAAAGCAGCAGGCTATCAGCCTCGCTCCATTAAACAGGAACTCAGAGACAACCTGATTGACAAAATCAAACGCAAGGAAGCCGTTTTTCCGGGTATCTGGGGATACGAAGACACCGTTATCCCGGATGTCGAACGCGCCATCCTGTCGATGCACCACATCAATCTGCTGGGTCTGCGCGGACAAGCCAAAACACGGATTGCCCGGCTGATGATAAACCTGCTTGATGAGTACATTCCTGTGGTCGACGGTTCTGAGTTAAACGATGATCCGCTGGAACCGCTCTCGCGTTATGCACACGATCTGATCGCTGAAAAGGGGGATGCAACCCCTGTTACCTGGCTGCACCGCAACGACCGGTATACCGAAAAATTAGCGACACCCGATGTATCGGTGGCTGACCTTATCGGCGACGTTGACCCGATCAAAGCCGCGACCCTGAAACTGCCTTATTCCGACGAACGGACAATCCATTTCGGCTTAATACCGCGCTCGCACCGTTGCTTATTCGTTATCAACGAATTACCTGATTTGCAGGCGCGTATTCAGGTATCGCTGTTCAACATTCTACAGGAAGGGGATATTCAGATCCGTGGTTTTAAACTCCGGCTCCCGCTCGATATTCAGTTTGTCTTCACGGCTAACCCGGAAGATTATACCAACCGTGGCAGTATCGTTACGCCGTTGAAAGACCGGATCGACAGCCAGATTGTGACGCACTATCCGAAGTCGATTGAGATTGGCCGGAAAATTACGCAACAGGAAGCTATCATCAAGACCGAACAAAAAGGCATGGTGAAAACCAACGACCTGGTGGCCGACCTCATCGAACAGGTTGCTATTGAAGCCCGCGAAAGTGAGTATGTCGATGCCAAAAGTGGTGTGTCGGCCCGTATGACCATTTCAGCCTTTGAAAATCTGGTGTCGGCGGCCGAACGGCGTGCCCTGATTAATGGTGAAAAAGAAACCTACGTCCGTGTGTCGGATCTGTATGGTGTGGTGCCGGCAATCTGCGGTAAAGTCGAGCTGGTCTATGAAGGAGAGGTCGAAGGACCGGTAATTGTGGCCCAGAGTCTGATCGGGAAAGCCATCCGGAATCAGTTTCTGCAATACTTCCCGAATCCGGAGAAAGCCAAGAAAGACAAACGCGGTAACCCGTACAAAAAAATCACCGACTGGTTCAGCGATGGTAATACGATGGATATCCTGAGCGATCTGCCGAACCGCGATTACGAAGCCCGTCTGCGTACCATCGACGGCCTAGATGATCTGGTTGATGACCTGATGCCGCGCCTGACTAAATCCGAAAAGCTGTTTATGATGGAGTTTGCGCTGCATGGTGTTGCCGAGCATTCGCTCATCGGTAAAAAAGCGCTCGATACCGGGCTACAGTTCAAGGATTTGCTGGGGTCAATGTTTAATCCCGACAGCGCCTTCGGCCAGGATGACGACGAAGACGACGATGATCAGTACTGATAACCTGCTATTGGCGATTGCCGGATGACAACACACGAACAATTTATGCTCCGCGCCCTTGAGTTAGCTGCTCTCGGGCGCGGTTTTGTTAGCCCCAATCCGATGGTGGGCTGCGTTATCGTTTACGAAGCTTCAGACAGAGAGCCACGGATTATTGGCGAAGGCTGGCACCGGCAGTATGGCAGCTGGCATGCTGAGGTAAACGCGGTGCAATCCGTTGCTGCTGCCGACGACGCGCTGCTGCCCGAATCGACGGTGTACGTAACCCTCGAACCCTGCTCCCATTTCGGCAAAACGCCCCCCTGCGCCGACCTGCTCATCAGCAAACGGGTCAAGCGCGTTATCTGCTGCAACGACGACCCGAATCCGCTGGTGGCGGGCAAAGGCTTTCAGAAACTCCGCGAGGCCGGGATTGAGGTCATTACCGGCGTGCTGGCCGAGCAGGGACGCCGCTTAAATGCCCGTTTTTTTACCATGATGGAGCAGCAACGGCCATATATCCTGCTCAAATGGGCCGAAACGGCCGATGGATACCTGGCTGGCCCTGACTTCCGGCAAGTACAGATTTCGGGGCCTATGGCGCAGCGGTTTGTGCATCGCTGGCGTACGGAAGAAGATGCGATTATGGTTGGCACAAATACCGCCCGGCACGATAACCCGAAGCTCAACGTGCGCCTATGGCCTGCGCAACCCGGGCAGCAACCCATACGGATTGTGATTGATAAAAACGGCACGTTGCCGGAAACGCTGCACCTGTTTGACGGGTCACAGCCGACACTTATCTATACCCTGAAACAACCACAGGATGCCCGGCGGGGCGAGGTTATTGTACTCCATCCGGAGCAGGATTTTCTGCCGCAACTGCTGGCTGACCTGCACAAGCGGAAGGTTCAATCGGTGTTGGCAGAAGGCGGCACCACGCTGCTGAATTCGTTGCTCGATGCCGGGCTGTGGGATGAGATGCGGGTTTTCCGGTCGCCAAACCTGCTGGGTGGCGGCATCAAGGCACCGACTATACAAGGTACACTGCTCAGCCGTGAACCGGTCGGCGATGATGAGTTGTGGACGCTGGTTAACCCCTCGCCATTGTAGCGATCATGTCCATATTCGCCCCATCATCGAAGACTGCACGGATTGGTATCTGAAAGCCGGTCAGGGCAAAACTTTTAATTGTTCCTTCGCTGGCTTTCAGAATGAGTTCGTACGCATTGTTTACCAAATGATATTGCTCAATCGTCTGTGCATCAGGATCAATAATCCAGTATTCTTCAATCCCATGCGCTTCATAATCGTAAAACTTGATACCGCGGTCCCGTTTTGCAGTGCCTTCCGACAAAACCTCTACAACCAGGTCAGGAGCCGGAAATAAGGTCTGGGCAGGCACAAAGCTGTCTGCCTTTTCTTTTTTGAAAAAGCAGATGTCCGGTTCATAATCGTTACGGGTCAGCGCCGTCATGATTTTTTCGATACCGACGAAACCAAGCTTGTGTTTACGGGCGTAAAGATCAAGGAGTTCACTCAGGAATTTTGTCGCCTCATTATGCGCTTTTTTTACCGGTGAATGCATAATGATCTCGCCATTAATGAACTCAACTTTCATGCTTTCATCAATAGCATTATAGAATGCAACCCGCTTTGCTCGTTCTTCATTCAATAGTACCTGCACTTCCTGCATAATCAGGTACGCTTCCGGACTATCTAAAATCTGTTCTATTAACTGAGTACGCATCTCCCGTTTTTTTCTGCTTACTAAATTACGAATAATCCTGAAAAGAATACAGAGGACTATCGTCTGGTAGTGGCACGACCAGGCCCCCCGAGGGTATCCTCCGGTCGTGCCACCAATAACCGGCAATCGTTACACGGCCCAGACCCCTTTAATACCCAGATTCGCGTCGATCCGGACGAGGTTGGCCATGTAGCCCGGCGCAATTTTGCCCAGCTGATGCCCCATCCCGATGATTTCGGCCGGGGTGGTCGACGCCATGCGCAACACATCCATTAACGGCAGCCTCGCCTTTTCGACACAGACCTTTACCGCATCCAGCAACGTAATCGACGAACCGGCCAGTTTTCCTTCCTGATTGGTATAGCGCCCGAGGCCGGGCTCTACCTGTTCGTACCGGATGATAAAATCCTCAAAATCCAGACTGGCGCGGGGGCCTGCCGGATTGCCCGGACTGGCAAACGTAGCGTCGGAAATCAGGAACAGGCGGTCGCCCATCTGCTTGTGCGCCATCCGGATCGCTACCGGATCACAGTGAAAGCTATCGGCAATGAGGCTCGCCCGCACCGTCGGGTGGTCGAAAATGGCCCCGACAACACCTGGCTCGCGGCTCTCAAAACCACGCATGGCGTTGAAGAGATGCGTGGCCAGCGGAATACCGGCTGTAAAAGCACTCGTTGCTTCTTCGTAAGTCGCATTGCTATGGCCCAGTGACAGCAGACAACCTTCGGGCTTGTACGTCTGAATGTGCAGCAACTGCATTTCGTCAAATACCTCCGTCGCGATGGTTATAATTTTAATAACCCCTTCGCCCTTGTCAAACAGCTCGTCCAGCTCATCCTCGTTGGGTTGCCGCACGTAGTTTATGCTGTGTGCGCCCCGTTTAACGGGGTTGATATAGGGGCCTTCGACATGTAGCCCCAACACACCGAATGGCTCTTCGGCCTGCACCTCCCGCACTGCCTCAATGGCCTGCAAAATGACATCGTGCGATGTTGAATAGAGCGTCGGCACCACCGAGGTTGTCCCCGCCGACCGATGCGTATCGAGGATGTGCCGTACGGTTTCAGCCGTCGGCGATTCGTTCAGGAAAGTCTCCGCACCACCATACAGTTGCAGGTCAACGAAGCCAGGCACGAGGTAATCGCCCTGCAAGTCAACTACGTCCTCCCCTTCCCCGACAACCAGTCCGTCTGCCGGTATTGGGGCCACCTCAACAATCTGCCCGTCGTCTACGCGGACAAAGACATTGGACAATAAATCATTTCCGGTAAAAACCGTGGTATTCGTAAAAATCATCGTATTACTTGGTTTGCCAGATTTCCCAGGCTTTCTCGGCTTGCAGAATCAGCATTTCCAGCCCGTTCATGACATGTGCTCCCTGCGCAAGGCCCTTTTTCATGAAAAGCGTTTCCGCCGGATTATATACCAGATCATACAGCCAATGCCGGTCCGTCAGTTGCTCATACGGCAATTCAGGAGCGGTATCGATGTTCGGATAGGTCCCCACTGGTGAGCAGTTGACAATCAGCCGGTACTGCTCAATAACCGCCGGTAATTCAGCATACGTCAGGTTCTCATCCGTTTTTGTACGCGATACCATTTTATGGCGGATGCCCAGATCGGTCAATGCCGCCACGACCGCCTTCGACGCACCACCCGTGCCGAGGACAAGAGCGCGGAGCGGAGAGCTTAGAGCGGAGGGTTCCCCTTGCTCTAAGCTCTCCGCTCTCCGCTCTTCGCCCATCCACGCTTCCAGCGACTGACGGAAGCCGTAATAATCTGAGTTAAAACCGGTACGGGAGCCATCGTCCTCAATCCGGATGACGTTTACCGCACCAACCTTTTCGGCCGAGGCGTCGAGGCGGTTCAGGAAAGGCAACACGGCTTGTTTGTGCGGAATGGTTACGTTCAGACCACGCAGGTTGGGTAAGTCCAGCAGTTCGGGCAGTGCCGTGGCCACGTCGGGCATTTCGAACAGATCGTAACGGCAGTCGGTAATGCCTTCGCGGGCGAATTTTTCGGTAAAATATTTTTGGGAAAACGAATGGGTCAGCGGAAAACCAATCAGGCCAAAACGTGTCATACGCGTGTGTCCGGTTAAATTTCCGGCAAGATTATCTGCTTTTGCCAGGATTAACAAGGGGAATAGTGAATCTTTTACGACTGCGCAAAAGGTAAACCGGAATGATATTCCGGTTACAGGAAGATGTGGATATCAATGCAATAACCGGCATAGCCTGCTCAACAAAACGGCCTGTCCGTCGTGCATAAGCAGACAAACAGGCCGTAAATAGTATTTTAATGTATAAACGCTGTTATTTCAGCATGGCCAGATCATACAGCATGTACCAGTCTTCGTGTGAGAGTTTAATATCCGCTGCATTTACTGCATTCCGGATACGCTGCTCAGATAACGAGCCGATAATAGGCAGGGTACCAAGCTGATAGAGCCAGGCCACCGCAATCTGCTCAACGTTGGCATTGTGTTTCTGTCCGATTTCTTCCAGCTTTGTCCGCAGCAACACCGCTTTATGGTCATTACCGCTCAGGATACGGCCACCGGCCAGCGGGGCCCACGCCAGCGGCTTGCTGAAACGCTGCTTGATAAAGTCGATCCGGCCATCTTCGAGCGCCGACGTATTGACCAGGTTCAATTCAATATGGTTCGTAACGATCGGCTGCAGCAGGCTCGATTCCAGCAGCTGATGCTGAAAGACCGAGAAGTTGCTTACGCCCAGATGACGGATTTTTCCGGCATTGACCATCTCGGTCAGCACATGCGCCGTTTCTTCCGGATTGCTGAGCATATCCAGATGATTCAGCAGGAAAATGTCGAGATAATCCGTTTGCAGGTTCCGCAGCGAGTTTTCGACACTTTTGGTGATGTATTCGCGGGTGTTGTCGTAATAGGTAAAACCCGCCGCCGACGTCCGGACCCCGCACTTGCTGAACAGCACAAGGTCTTCGCGCCGGATTGATTTCTGCTTGATTACCTGGCCGAAGTACCCTTCGATTGCCCCGTTTCCGTAGTTATCGGCATGGTCGAAGGTGTTAATACCCAGCTCAAGGCAGAGGTTAACGACTTTTTCCATGGTGCCGATTGTCTCAGCACCTTTATCTTCCCAGCGCCAGAAGCCATAGATCGCTTCGGTGACTTTAGGACCGGAATCGCTTAAATATACTTTTTTCATGAGTCTACGGTTTTTCAGCTATGATCTGACTAGGCTTCAGTACGACGCATCCTGCGCTTAACCACTTCATACACCATGGGCAGGACCGACAAACCAATGATGCCGAACACGACCAGCTCGAAGTTTTTCTGAACGATTTCAATGTTGCCGAAGAAATAGCCCAGCAACGAAATACTCGTTACCCAAAGCAAGGCACCCGCAATGCAGAACCGGATATACGTCCCGTAGTTCATGCTGCCGGCACCGGCAACAAAGGGAGCAATCGTACGCACAATCGGGATAAAACGGGCGATAATCACCGTCCGGCCACCATATTTGGCATAGAACTGCTCGGTTTCCGTAATATATTCCCGTTTAAAGAACAGAATACGGTCCCTCATCTTGATTTGCGCACCCAGCTTTTTCCCGACAAAGTAATTCACGTTATCGCCCATCAGGGCGGCCACGATCAGGAGCGGAATGATGACACCCACACTCAGGTCGTTGGTATCGCGGGCGGCCAGCGCACCGGCCGCAAACAACAGCGAGTCGCCCGGCAGCAACGGCATCACAATCAGACCGGTTTCGGTGAAGACGATCAGAAACAGGATGGCGTACAGCAGCAAGCCGTAGTCATTGGCCCACGCATCGAGGTAGCGGTCGAGGTGTAGTAAAAAATCGATCAGAGATTTAATCAGCTCCATTGGTTTGCTTTTGGTTTACGCGATGCCGAAGCAATCAGCGGGTTGGTTGATGGACTACTGCTTTGCGTTATCCAGAAAATGGGTGAAGGTATCGCCACGTAAGCCAAGACGGATCGTTTCGAGCGGAATGACCTCGTGTGGTGCGATATTACCCAGATTCACGTTGGTACCCAGTAATTTAACAAACCAGACCTGCTGCGATTTCTGAGGAGCTTCCCAAATAATGCTTTCAAAAGGCACCTGCGTCAGAATTTCTTCGACAAGCCCCTGACGCACTTCACCGCTCGAGCGGAACAGACCGACGTTTCCCCCTTCGCGGGCCTCGCCGATTACTTTCCAGGCACCGGCCTGCAGTTCGGCCTGCATTAGTTGAATCCATTTATAGGGCGGAATAATCTTGGCTTCGTCTTTCGAGCCCACTTCCGACAAGACCGTAACCTGCTTTGCCAGTTTGCTGATGTATTCGCATTTCACATCCTGCGGCATTTCGATAGACCCATCCGAAACCTCAGCGTATTTCATGTCATACCGATCCAGAAGGCGCTGATAATCTTCGAATTGATTCCGGACCACAAAGGCTTCAAACAATGTCCCGCCGAAGTAAACAGGGATGCCGGCGTCACGATAAACGTCCAGCTTTTCGCTCAGGTTCGGGGTAACAAACGATGTAGCCCAACCCAATTTTACGATATCAATATAGTTGGCTGATGTTGCTAACAAGTCTTCGACCTGTCTTATGCTCAAGCCCTTGTCCATGACCATTGTCAACCCGCTTTGACGGGGTTTCACGGTACGCTCGGGGATTTGCGTCAGTGTATAGTTCATCCGCTAGTGTAGGGGAAGATCTTGAAAAAAAAACGCCCAAAAGTAACACAACTACCCGAAACCTCACAGGAAAGTACAGAAATTTAAGCAAGCGAACGGGGTTTTGCCTGGTTAAATCCAACTACTATATCGACTCAAGGCGAATATATTTGTGTACATATTTCGCCGTTAAGCGTTCATCAGCTAAACTTGTGCAGTTAAAATTGAGGAGTAATAATGGAAACAAACCCCCGCCTGCGTTTTTTTCAATCGATGTTGGGTCAGTCCATGACCAACAGCCCCTCGCCGGTCGGCCGCTGGCTGAACGGTACTTTACGGGAGGCTGAATCCGGCAAACTGGTTGTCGACTATGTTGTCCGCGAAGACCTGACCAATCCGGCCGGCGTACTGCACGGGGGGGCCGCAGCGGCTATTCTTGACGACATTGCGGGGGCCATGGTCTTTACCCTCGGCCGCGAATACGCGTATACTTCGGTGAATCTGAACGTTGATTTTCTGCACGCGGCCCGTCTGGGAGAAACCATTACGGCGACCGCTCAGGCCGTCCGGACCGGCAAAAACATCATCCATGCCGAGAGCGTCATCCGCGCCGCCGACGGTAAAATCATCGCTAAAGCGGCCACGAACCTGATTCAGACCTCGGTAAAAATGCCGTTTTGAGCCATTAGCAATGCGTTCCCGTTTATAGTTTACGAAACGGGCGACATAAGTTATCGGGTCTTATGAGTCTGGTAATTACAAAATGCGGAGCAGATCCCCGGTTATGAGGGATAAAATCCCTGAATTTCAGGATAGCAATCCGCAGACCGGATAGGGAAATTTGCTCAGGTGTCAGACTCAGACACCTGCCTAAAGCCATATCCGTTATGACATTTATCCGTTTCGACAAGCAAGCCATCGCCGCCAGGTCCATTATCTGGCTGGAAGGCGACTGGAATTACACCCGTATTTATCAGCAGGATAAACCCACAAAAATGAGTGCTTACACACTCAAGTGGTATCAGGAACAACTAGCCGATTTTATCAGAGTCAGGAAAGATGCCATCGTGAACCCGCAACACATCCGGGCTGTTCTGTCGACGCCCAGTCAGCCGCGGCGGCTGCGGTTGCTGCTGAGTAATGGCGATGAAGTAGAAGTGGCCCGCCGCCGGCAGGTTTTTGTAAAGCGCCGGCTACAGGACGGCCAGTATGAAAAGGGGCCGTTACACGCTGCTAATTAGCCCCTGTAGCGCTATCATATTGGCATGTGCATCAAAAACTGCCTTTACCGGAATCGTAAAAGCCGGAAGGATAACGCTGGACACGGTCTGGCCAATCTGGTAGCGGCCCTGTAAGGCATAGGCTTCGGTATCAGCGTCAATAGTATATAGCTCAACAGTCTGGCGTGTCGGGTCAACAATCCAGTATTCGGCAACACCATGCACGGCATAATCATCAAACTTAATGTCGCGGTCATTCCTCTCCGTGCTTTTCGACAAGACTTCCACCACTAAATCAGGTGCCGGATAATACAAGGAATCAGGACTGATGTGTGCTGCTTTGGCAGGCCCGAAGTAGCACACGTCCGGTTCGTAACTGTTGCGCGTCAGTTCGACGAGGGCTTTTTCAACAACGACAATGCCCCGGGAATGACGCATGATGAAGACATTGAGCAATGTTCCGAGATGCATTACCGCCATGTTATGCTTGTGTAATGCGGGCGAGTGCACAACGATTTCTCCGTTGATAAACTCGGCTTTCATCGTATCATCCATCCACTCATAAAACGCACGGCGGCGGTTTTGTTCATCATTCAGAATGGCCTGCACCTGCTGAATAATCTGCGGTGCTTTCGGGGATTCCAGTAAACGGGCGGCTAATTCGTTCATAATCGGCTCAGACAACTACTCAAAGATACATTTTTTCCGCCGTTACACTGGCCTTAATCAATAGATTTCCCTATATTTGCACCCTCATTTCCAAAATTATACACGAATCATGTACGCAATCGTAGAGATCGCAGGACAGCAGTTTAAAGTTCAGAAAGGTCGCTCTATCTATACGCACCGTTTAGAAGGCGACGCTGACGCTGTGCTTGCATCCGACAAGGTGAAAGTTCTCCTTGTTGATAACGAAGGCAGCATCTCTGTAGGTGCTCCAGTAGTTGAAGGTGCTTCTGTAACGGCGAAAATCGTTGAACACCTGAAAGGCGAAAAAGTAATCGTCTTCAAAAAGAAACGCCGGAAAGGCTACAAAAAGAAAAACGGCCACCGTCAGTACCTGACGAAGGTGTTAATCGAAGATATAACTCTGTAACGTTTGGCTCTTAACGCACGTTAAGCCTTAAACACAAAACAAAATGGCACACAAGAAAGGTGTAGGTAGTTCCAAGAACGGCCGTGACTCGATAAGCAAGCGCCTTGGCGTTAAATTGTTCGGTGGTCAGAAAGCTATCGCCGGAAACATCATCGTGCGTCAGCGCGGTACACAACATCACCCTGGTCAGGGCGTAGGTATCGGCCGTGACCATACCCTGTTTGCTCTGGTCGACGGCGTGGTTAAATTCCAGGCTGGCCGCAGCAACCGCTCGTATGTTCACATCGTACCTGCTGAATAAGCAATTACGAACCGACATACAGTCCTGAAAAATCCCGCATGGCATCCCATGCGGGATTTTTCGTTTGGAGCACACGCAACTAAAATGCACAGGCGTTTGTTTCAGACACAGAAAACGCCTCTCCCGTCTGTAGGGATAGCCTGGATAAAACCGGGAAACACGAGGCTATTTAGCCAAACTCCCAAGATGAACGATCTACTTCAACGTCCTGTATCTATTTACGCGCAGCAAAACCCGAACCCAAACTCGATGAAGTTTGTGCTGAACGTAGAGCTCGTACCTGATGGACTTTCATTCGATTATGCAGAACCAGGCGAAGCGCTGCTCGATGGCAAGGCCTCGCCCCTGGTGGTTGCTTTATTTGGCTTTGACTTTGTCCGCCGCGTATTTATTGCCAGCAACTTCATTACCATCACCAAAGATGATCTGACCGATTGGGATGAGATCATGTTTGAGGTAAAACAGTTTCTGAAACAATACTTCGACGAAAAGCAGCCGGTCTTTGCCCAACGTACGGTAGATGCTAACTCGGTGCGGGTTGATGCTGATTCCGAGACGGTTCAAAAAATTAAGGCTGTACTCGAACAATATATTCGTCCGGCAGTTGAATCAGATGGAGGAGCCATTAACTTTTATTCCTTCGATCCGGAAACCGGCACGGTAAAGGTATTACTTCAGGGCGCATGCAGCGGCTGTCCATCATCGACCCTGACCCTCAAGGCAGGTATCGAAAATCTGATGACCCGTTTAGTCCCGGAAGTCAAACAAGTAGAAGCTGAAGGTGTATAATAGTGGTGTGGTACAGTAGCAGCAGATCCGGCAGTAGCATCAGTAAATAAGACAAAATATTCCCTGAAGCTGCTGCCAACTGCTACTGATTTACTTATTTTGGGGCAAAAAACGCCTGAGGCATGAATGTAAGGCTTTTGTTGGGGCCGGGCCTGTTGTTTCTCGCAACAGCAAGCCCGGCTCAAAATTTTCTGGGACTGTCGACTAATCCGCGTAGCGGAACGCATCGTACATACATTAATCCGGCCCTGTCGGCCGACTCTCCGCACAAGTTCGACCTGAATATAGCCGCGGCGAATATTCACGTAAACAACAACTTTGTCCGGTATCAGGCACCTTATTCCATCCTTACCCTGCTGACCAACAACGTACCGGATCAGTACAAACGGCCGGACGGATCGCTTGATTTTAAACCGGCTTACACGAAGGAAATTCTGGACGGCCAGCCTAAAAACGTCACCGTATGGGGCGAGCTTCGCGGCCCGGCCCTTCGCCTGCCTGTGGGTGAAGGCGGTAGCCTGACGCTGAGCACCCGTCTGCGCGGAACGGCTCAGGTGCTGGGTGCGTCAGAAGATTTGCTGTCGGCCATCCGCGCCAGCCTCGCCGATAATGCCCTATACAGCATTCCGAACCAGAACAACCGGTTCAATGTCGGCGCAAATGTGTATTCGGAATATGCCCTTACCTATGCCAAACCCATCGCCGAAACCGATGCGGTCCGCGTCCTGGCGGGAGCTACCCTGAAATACCTGCGCGGCTTTACAGCCGGCTATCTGGTCAACAACCAGCTGAATTACTCCCTGCAATCAGAAACAACCCCGCCTAATAACCCTTACCTGCAGATAAGTCAGATTGATGCCCGCATGGCATTTACCAACTACCTGCAAAACAAACCGTTGACGATGAGCACGTTCTTCTCGGGTAATGTGCCTGGTAAAGGAGTAGGGGCAGATTTCGGCATCGCTATCATGAATCAGGTCGAAGACGATCAGCCGGTCTGGCAGCTGAGCCTGAGTCTGACCGATTTTGGGACCATTTTTTATAACGGAGAGTCGTACGACATCAACGAGCAGAATGTCAAAATCACGCCGGGCGATTTTAACAACGTTTCAGTCACCAGTCCTGAGCAGGTGGCCAATGTGGTTCGGGAAAAGCTGAATCTGTCACCGGCTACCAGTATCGGCCATTTTAAAATGACCCTCCCGACGGCCCTCAACCTGACGGCCGACTTACAGGCAACGGATAAGGTTGGCATAGGCTTTGTCTGGCGGCAAAACGTACTAAGCAGCCAGGCTGCGGCAGTTCGTCAGCCCACACTGCTATCGGTTGTGCCACGCTACGATACCAAACTTATTACGCTTGCTGCTCCGGTTACCTACCTCAATCAGACCATTTTACTAGGACTTTCGGCCCGTGTCGGTCCGTTCTGGCTTGGATCTGACAATATTTTTGGCCTAATTGGGAATGGTAACAACGGCATTCACCCGCGGGGTACAGATCTGTATGCCGGGGTATGCTTCGGCTTCTGACATGATTATCTCACTCATTACCATCTTTCTGCTTGGGTATTTACTGATTACCTTAGAACATCCGATTCACATTAACAAAACCGCCACGGCCTTAATAACGGGGGTTTTGTGTTGGGCAGCATATGCCCTGATGACGGCCGACAACCACCTCGTAACGGAGCAGCTGACCGAACATCTGGGCAGCGTTGCCGAGATTCTGTTTTTCCTGATGGGGGCCATGACCGTCGTTGAGCTCATTGACGCCCACGATGGATTTACCTTGATCACCGACCGCATCGCCAGCCGCAACACCCGGACCCTGCTCTGGATTATCTGTCTTCTTTCGTTTTTTATGTCGGCCCTGCTCGATAACCTGACTACCTCGATTGTGATGGTGTCGGTTGCCCGTAAGCTGGTCAAAAATGCAGAGCAGCGGAAAATCATTGCAGGCATGATCATTATTGCGGCCAACTCTGGTGGTGCATGGTCGCCGATCGGTGATGTCACGACGACCATGCTCTGGATCGGCGGACAGGTTACCACGGGCAATATCATTACCACCTTGTTTATCCCGAGCCTGGCCTCCCTGCTGGTGCCGCTCACGATTCTTACGTTTAGCTATCCGGCCGAAACGCAGGTGACCAGTACATCGGCCACCAAAGGAATCAGCCGCCCGTATGTTAACGTGCAGGCCCGCCGCGACCGCCGCCTGATGTTATCGATTGGTCTGGGCGGTATGCTCTTTGTTCCGATTTTCAAGATGGTTACCCACCTGCCGCCGTACATGGGCATGATGCTCGTACTGGGTTGTATCTGGGTCGCGTCAGAGCTGATTCATAAAGATAAAGATGAGGCAGAGCGCAGGAAATTTACGGCTGCGTATGCTCTCAGCCGGATCGATGTACCGAGTATTCTGTTTTTTCTGGGCATTTTGCTGGCCGTAGGCACCCTTGAAGTAACCGGCGTACTGACCACACTAGCCCAGGCCCTCGACAAAGCCGTTGGCAACCTTGATCTGATTGTGCTGCTGATCGGTATCGTTTCGGCCGTAGTTGATAACGTCCCGATTGTGGCAGCGGCCATGGGTATGTATGATCTTCAGACTTTCCCGGCCGACCATAAGCTATGGGAGTTTCTTGCCTACTGCGCCGGAACGGGTGGCAGCATACTCGTGATCGGTTCGGCAGCGGGAGTCGCTGTTATGGGCATGGAGCATTTAGACTTTGGCTGGTATCTCCGCAAAATCAGCTGGCTGGCGCTCATTGGCTACATCACAGGAGCCGCTATCTATCTGGCCCAGTTTGCCCTTCTTCATTAAAAACAGCTTCGTTCAGGTTAAACTATTCCCGGAATAAATAGTCAAAAAATTGCCGGGTTTTTACTTGAATTTTTACCTTTGGCAAATCGTATTCCTGTTTTTCTTTAGGTGGTCAAACACATGAAAAAGCTCATTCTAACCTTTTTACTGACGCCGGCGGCTCTCTTTGCGGCCATGGCACAAACACCCTCAGCCGACGAAGTGCTGGACAAGTATCTGGCGGCCATCGGCGGCAAAGATTTTGTTAAGGGCATTACGGATCTGCGCATCGAAATGTCGGCAGATTTTAATGGTAATACCGCCCTGATTACCCGCAAAGCTAAGGCACCCAACAAATCATCCATGACGATCAACATGAACGGCATGGAAGTGATGAAAATGACATCCGACGGCACCAAAGCGGCTTCCGGCGGTATGCGTGGCACGCAGGCTATGGAAGGTGCGGCGGCCCAGAGCTATATTCTGCAAAACTCACTTTTCCCGGAAGCCCACTATGCAGAGCTTGGTCTGAAAGCAACCGTTGACGGGACCGAAAAAGTAGACGGTCAGGATGCCTACAAAGTGACGTTTGCCAACGCCGACGGATCGGTAAGCTGGTCTGAGTTTTATGACGTTGCCAGCGGCCTGAAAGTACAGACCGTATCGAAAGGCGGTATGGGCGGTCGCGGTATGGGTGGCCGTGGCGGCGGACAAGGTGGCCAGGGCGGTGCTCCCGGCGGCGGTCAGGGTCAGGGCGGTGCTCCCGGCGGCGGACAAGGTGGTCAGGGCGGTGGCCGGCAAGGTGGCGGCGGCCCGATGCTGCAAACCGTTAAGTATAGCAAATACAAGGACTTTAAAGGACTGAAATACCCGACCATTCAGATGCAGGAAACCCCGCAGGGCCCCCGCGAAACATCGATTGACAAGGTGCGTTTCAACGAAGGGCTGAAAGAGTCTGACTTTAAAGTCGAATAAGAACACGCTCAGCAACCTCTTCCGACAGAAGCCCGGTTGTTCCTGCCACAGGACGACCGGGCTTCTGCTTTTTTTACTCTTTGCGGCTAAAAGAAACAGGTTATATATATTCTGTGTAAACTTGTACCCTTCAAAATAATCTTTTCCCGATTACATGAAACACTTCATTACCGGACTTGCCCCTGCCTTGCTGGCAAGTACGCTGGCTATGGCCCAACCCGCCCCGAACAGCGGCGGAGGCTATGCCGATTACAACCAGCTCACCAACCGGCTTCGTACGCTGAGCAGCCGGGCCAACGGGACTGCCAATCTACAGTCGGTTGGCAAATCGGTTGGCGGCAAAGACATCTGGCTCCTGACGCTCGGACGCGGGGCCGCTGCCCAAAAACCGGCACTTGCCATTGTGGCCGGAATCGACGGCAGCCACCTGGCCGGTACTGAACTGGCCGTTCAGCTGGCCGAAAAGCTCCTGGCCTCCCAGAGCGACAGCGTAAAGCGCCTGCTGGATACCAAAACCCTGTACATTTTCCCGCTTGTAAACCCTGATGCCCAAAGCCAGGCCTTTGCCTCTCTCAAATTTGAACGGAGCGGCAATGATCAGGAAACCGACGATGACCGCGACGGCCGCGTAAACGAAGACCCGGCGGAAGACCTTAACCGCGACGGCATTATCTCCCAGATCCGGATTGAAGACCCGACCGGTCAGTATATTCCGGGTAAGGACGATCCGCGCGTGCTGGTAAAGGCCGATCCGGCAAAAGGCGAAACCGGCCGCTACCTGCTCATCACCGAAGGTATCGACAACGACAAAGACGGCAAATTCAACGAGGATGGCCCCGGCGGGGTTGCTCTCGACAAAAACTTCACGTTCGACTACCCGTTTTTTACGCCGGGCGCGGGCGAGATGCCGGTTTCTGAGCCGGAAAACCGCGCTTTGCTTGACTTTCTCTACAAGGCCCCGAATGTCTACGCCGTCTTTACCTTTGGCCCGTACAACAACCTGAGCGAGGCGCCGAAATTCGACCGCAGCAAAACCGCCCGCCGGATCATCACCGGCATTCTGGAGAAAGATGCCACCGTGGGCGATCAGGTGTCGAAGCTCTATAACGGGCAAACCAGCCTGAAAGACGCACCGGCCATGCCTGCAACACGCGGTAATTTTGCCCAGACAGCCTACTACCACTACGGCCGCCTGAGTTTCTCGACACCCGGCTGGTGGGCCCCTAAAACCACGGTTCCGGCCGATACCGCCCGCGGACGCGCGCAGGCAGGCCGCGTACCCGCTCCGGCAACCGG
Organism: Arsenicibacter rosenii; assembly: GCF_001870735.1. Classification (GTDB taxonomy): domain Bacteria; phylum Bacteroidota; class Bacteroidia; order Cytophagales; family Spirosomataceae; genus Arsenicibacter; species Arsenicibacter rosenii. Next base: position 126,666 of record NZ_MORL01000008.1, read on the forward strand.
CGATAACGACGATGTCCGTTATCTGAAATGGGCCGATGCCAACAAGATAGGCGGTGCCTTTACGGCCTGGACCGCAGTAGAACATCCCGATTTTCCGGGCCGCAAAGCGGAGGTAGGCGGCATTGCGCCGTTTGCCAAATACAACCCGCCGGTACAGTTCCTGAACGACAATGCCAGCCGCCACCTCCGGTTCCTGACGGCGTTTGCGACCCAGATGCCGGTTATTGACATCGTGAACGTAAAAACAGAAGCACTGGGCAATGGACTGACGCGCGTATCGGCCCAGGTCGTGAACCGTGGCCTGCTGCCAACCGGCTCCGAAATGGGTGACCGCGTCCGGTACGTGCCTAAAATGAAGGTTGAACTCAAGCTGGCCAATGGTCAGACCGTCCTCTCGGGCCGCCGGATGATTTTGCGCGGAGCCATGGCCGCCGGCGAAACAACAGACGTCACTTTCCTGGTAAACGGTGCGGGTAAAGTCACTCTTGAAGCCGGAAACGCCATGACCGGAATCAAATCAACCGAACTAACGCTTAACTAATCCGCTGTGAAAAAGATATTTTTACTGGCTGTCAGCCTCTTATCAATACCCGCCTTTGCGCAGCAGAATAAACCCGCTGTGCTGCCTGACGGCACCCGTGCCGTTGGCTCCCCCGCCAACCCGAAAGTACCCATGCGCTGGAATCATTACAATGATTACGGCATGATCACGAAGTTTTGTCAGGATCTGGCCAAAGCTTATCCCGAATACGTCAGGCTCGAATCGATGGGCAAATCGTTTCAGGGACGCGACATGTGGGTGCTCGTGATCACAGATTCAAAGACCGGCAAAGCCGACCGTAAGCCGGGCTTCTACATCGACGGCAACATTCACTCCAACGAGTTACAGGGTTCCGAAATTGCAATGTATACGGCCTGGTATCTGGTCGAAACCGCTGCCGATCAGCCACACATTAAGGAGTTGTTGCAGGACAAGGTATTTTACATCGCACCGACCATCAACCCCGATGCCCGCGAGGACTTTATCCGCAACCCGAACAACCCGAACTCGCCGCGGTCGGGTATGATGCCGATGGACGACGACGGCGACGGGCAGATTGACGAAGACAAATACGACGATCTCGACGGCGACGGCAACATTGTGATGATGCGCCGGAAATCGCCGCTGGGCCGCATGAAGCAAGACCCTGCCGACCCGACCCGCATGGTTCCTGCCAAACCCGACGAGCCGGGCGAGTATGAAATGCTGGGCTACGAAGGCCTCGACAATGACGGCGACGGGCTGGTCAACGAAGATCTGGTAGGCTCTTACGACCCGAACCGCGACTGGGGCTGGGGCTGGCAACCGGACTATATCCAGCGGGGGGCACTCTTTTACCCGGGCACACTGCCAGAGACACAGGCGGTGAAGAAGTTTTTCTTTGCCCACCCGAACATTGCCGGTGCCCAAAGCTACCACAACTATGGCGGGATGATGCTGCGTGGTCCGGGCTCGGAAGAGGACGTGCCTTACTACTCACCGGCCGACATTGCCGTGTATGATGTGATGGGCAAAGCCGGTGAAAAAATGCTGCCGGGGTACCGCTATTTCGTCATCTACAAGGATTTGTATACCGTTTATGGTGGTGAAATCGACTGGTTTGCGCTGGGACGAGGCATCTTCACGTTCTCAAACGAGTTGATGACGTCGTACAAACTCTTTAACCGCAAGTCTGATGACGACCGTTTCCAGAACGACGAATTTAACCAGTTCAGCAAGTACCTGCTGATGGACGATGCGTATGTGCCGTGGAAACCGTTTAAGCACCCGCAGTACGGAGACATCGAAATCGGCGGACCTAAGAAAAACTACATCCGGAACCACCCTGGTTTTATGCTCGAAGAGGATGCACACCGGAACATGGCCTTTACGCTGTTTCATGCGTTTCAGACCCCGAAACTGGATGTTCAGAGCATTACGTCGAAATCACTGGGCAACGGGTTAACGGAAGTCACCGCTACCGTTGTAAACCAGCGGGTTATCCCGACCCACTCGACCCACGACGTGAAGTTTAAAATCGAGCGGCCTGACTACATCACCCTCAAAGGGGCCAATGTACTGGCTGGTATGATTGTCGATAACGAAGATATGGGAATTACCCGTGAGCAGCGCCACACGCCGGGCACCATCGAAGTACCAACCATTCCGGGCATGGGCTTCGTCAAAGTGCGCTGGATTGTGAAAGGCAACGCCGGTAAATATACCGTCGAAGTCGACAGCCGCAAAGGTGGTGTTGTCGAGAAAACGTTGTAGGATAAAACGTAGCGACAAGGCGTACCTTGTCGCTACGTTCTGTGATTTATCGGTCATTATATATCTTCGTCTGCATCACCGTTGCGATAGACAAGGCACGGATTTTGGCTTGTTCGGCCGTGTTGCCGGTAAACAGCTCATCGACAGTTTCTTTCCAGAGCGTCAGCCAGCGGTCAAAATGATCTGCCGTCAGCGGCGATTGCCGGTTTAAGGCCAGGTGGACCGGAATCGGGTTCTGCCGGTAGGCGGTTCCTCCTAATAATACCATCTCCCAGAAGTCGGCGATAACGGGTGCATGGCTCGCCAGGTCAAGGTTTGCCACATCGGTAAACAGAAACCCGATGACCGCATCCTGCATGGCTTTTTCGTAAAAACGCCTGACCAGTTGCTCAAGGTCGGCGCGTGTTTTGATGTCGGACATTTCTTTTTAAAGAGTGAAAGAGTGGCCGCTACGCGGACAAAGAGTGAAAGAGCGAAGCCAGTAGACGTTTCATAACCGTCGCCCGTATATAGCACACATGTCTCTCACCCTGCAAATCGTAATTCGTAATTCGTACATCCCTTTATCCCTATCTGTCCGTCAATCGTACATCGTAATTCGTAATTCGTAAATCCCTTTACACGCGGCCGAAGCGGGCGAAAGCCTGGCGTTCGAGTTCTTCGCGGTGATCGGGATGCGCAATGTCGATTAGCAGACGGGCACGTTGCCGCAGGTTTTTTCCGTACAGGTTCGCAATGCCATATTCGGTCACAATGTAATGCACGTGGGCCCGGGTCGTGGTTACCCCCGCTCCTTCTTTCAGAAACGGTACAATTTTAGACTCCCCGTATTTCGTTGCCGACGGCAGAGCAATAATCGGCTTACCGCCTTCCGACAGCGACGCTCCCCGTACAAAGTCCATTTGCCCGCCCACACCAGAGTATTGGTACGTTCCGATCGTATCAGCACACACCTGCCCTGTCAGGTCTACTTCAATGGCGCTGTTGATGGCCGTCACTTTCGGATTCCGGCGGATAATAGCCGTGTCATTGGTGTAGGCTGTCGACTTCATGGCAACGCCCGGGTTGTCGTCGATAAAGTCATAGACCCGGCGGCTGCCCATCACAAACCCCGTTACGGTTTTGTACGGAATTACTTTTTTACATTCGTTCGTAATCACACCGCGTTCAATCAGGTCAATCACGCCATCGGAGAACATTTCCGTATGGACGCCCAGCTTCCGGTGATGCACCAGTTCGGCCAGAGTAGCGTTCGGAATCCCGCCAATTCCCATTTGCAGGGTTGCACCGTCTTCTACCAGACTGGCTACGTTTTTTCCGATCTGCTGCTCAATGGGCGAAATAGTGCCCACCGGTACTTCGTAAATCGGGTCATCTACCTCGATGGCCGCGTGAATGGTCGACACCGGAATCATGCCATCGCCGTGCGTACGGGGCACATTCGGGTTGATCTGTGCAATCACATATTTCGCCGACACAATGGCCGACAGCGATACATCGACCGATGGCCCGAGTGAGCAGTAACCATGTGCATCCGGCGGCGACACCTGAATCAGGGCGACATCTACCGGCAGGATTTTACGGGTAAACAGCAGCGGGATTTCACTCAGAAAAACCGGCACATAATCGCCATGGCCTTGATTAAGCTGTTTCCGCATGTTGGCCCCGATAAAAAATGAATTGGGGTAAAATATACCTTCGTATTGGGGTTCCAGATACGGCAAAGGTCCTTCGGTATGAATGTGACAAACCTCTACATCGCGCAACCGCCCCGACTGCGCAACCATGGCGGCAATGAGCCGGTGCGGGGTCTGGGCAACACTATGAATAAACACGCGGTTTCCGGACTGGATACAGGCAACCGCCTCTTCGGGGCTTACAATCGGCAAATGAACTGGCATATGGGGTGTTGATTTTTGAGTGGATAATGCGATTAACCACAGAGAACACGAAGTTTCAGCACAGAGTTACACAAAGTGAAAACAGTTTTCGGTGAAACTCCGTGCCATACTTTGTGCAACTCTGTGGTTTAAAAACGCGAAATACGGCCCGTAAACGCAGGGAATTTACCGGAACAATCATACCGGAATATGACCGTCCCCGGTATTTTTCTGTCCGTCTGTCTCTGCTCCAGGAACGTCTTTTTTACATCCTACTCCACGCCATGATAAGCGGCCAGTACGTCATAAACCGGAAATGCCCCGTCGGCGTCCATCAGGCCACGCGGGCCGTGTGTCTCGAAATACGTCACCGAATCGGTACCGGCCCCTTCCAGGGTTTGCAGGCTTTGGGCCAGCCATCCGGCCGCAAAATCCGTCGACTGCCGGTGGTCGGCGGGGGGCGCAACCGGCGCTGACGACAAAGCCGCATCCGGATTAAAACGACCTTTCAATGTCACGGCTGATACATGGACCGGCTTGCCGCCCGACAACACCCGCGCCGAGCGGACGGTATCGGCCTGAGCACCGATGTTTTCCAGTACGGTCAGATCATCCGTCGCGTGTGATTGCGGGTTAATTGAGTAGGTCACAAAATCTACCCAGGCATAATCGAACGGGTTACGGTTGACATCCACGAAGTTAGCATCTGTCCCGCCACCAATCCAGATGCCGGGCAAGGCCTCGCGCAAGGCGGGCACTACCTCAGCCAGCAGCGTATCGTCGGTCAGGCGGTTTTTCTCCCAAAGCACCGCCACACTGTATAACACAACCTGTTGCGCGTCTACATCAGCCAGCCACGCCGCGAGTTCGGTTGCCGGTGCATCCCCGAAAAACAGCACCACTTCCAGCGGTAAGGCAAGCGCCACGGCATCGGCAACAGCCCGCTCAAACGCTGGTCGCCAGGCCGGGTTGGTCAGAAAAACGTCGGTACGCAGGTGCGAAAAACCTACGGAACGCAGCCGGTCAATCTGTTTAGCGGTCAGCGGGCCATCGTACGGGTTATGCCCTAATCCGATGCGCAGTGGTTTTGCAGGCGTTTCAACGGATGTTCCGGAAGTGATAGCCGTAGTGCCTTCCCCGATAGTCAACGGCCGGAAAACAACTTGCTGAAACAGTTCTGTACCTGCCTCAACCTGCGCCGGTTTAGGGCGTTCCTGCGGGGTGCAGTACGTTTTATAGGATGTATCTGACCAGTTCCGCTGGTCTTCGGTCTCAAAGACATCGCCGGTAAACGTCAGCTGGAGTTCATGACCGGCGGTGGTTTGCCAGCGCATACCCTGTACGTTCAGAAACGGCTGATCGGGTTTAATCAGTCTCGGAAACTCCCCCACAGACTCATCGCCTCCGGCATGCTGAATGTGGCAGGGCTGGCCGGCCACACCGTCAATCGGGTGCAATATGCAGAAACCCACACGGTTCCGCCAGAATGTGTTCAGCGCTTTGCCATACCAGCTCATGGTAATCGTTCCGTCAATGGCACCTTCGATGGTGACGTGGCCTGTCATCTGCATCCCCAGATCATTGGCGGCCCAGTCATAATCGACGCGGAACGATTCGGGATTTTTGGTAATGGTCTCCTTACTGAACGTCAGGCTGGCGGTATCCCAGTCCTGATTACGCAGGGCAAAATAGATGCGGCGTAAGACTTCATCGTCGCCCAGCTGGAAATAACGGGGGAACCCATTGTCATACAGCAAGGTAATCGGGCCGGCAGTTAAATGCATATCGGATGTATTTTATTGGTGTCCCGTCTATTTTATTGATGTCCGTAGGGGCGACCCCACGTGGTCGCCCTTTTTATTTGCCGCATGTGGGGCTTTCAACAGGGCGACCACGTGGGGTCGCCCCTACGGGGGCCGGAAGCCGCTTATAAATTCCGCGACAGATAATCCGTGTATTGTGTGTAGAGCAGCAGCGACGTGGTGCCGCTATAGGCCACGCCGTGAGCACCCGGCGGATAAATCCGCAGATCGGCGTCCTTACCGGCATCTTCGAGCGCATTCATCAGCTGGAATGTATTGCGCACATGCACGTTTTCGTCCATTGTCGAGTGGGCAATAAACATTTTACCGGCCAGATTTTTAGCGTAGGTAGTTGAGGCACTCGCTTTATACTTCTCCTCATTTTCAGGCATCAGACCCATGTAGCGCTCGGTATAAATGCTGTCGTAGAGCCGCCAGTCGGTCACCGGTGCACCGACCAGCGATACCTTAAAGACGCCCGGATGCGTCAGCATAGTGTAGCTGCTCATGTAGCCGCCATAGCTGTGTCCGCGGATACCGATGCGGGTGCCGTCGATCCACGGCAACGTTGCCAGGTATTTTGCGGTTTCGGCAAAATCAAGGCTTTCATATTTACCGAGTTGTTCGTACACGATTTTCTCAAAATCGCGGCCGTAGCCCCCGCTCCCCCGGTTGTTGACGCTCACAATCACATAACCCTGCTGAGCCAGCCACTGGTGCCAGCCACCGGTATTAAACTCATTGTAGACCGATTGCGCGCCGGGGCCACCGTAAATATCTACCAGCACCGGATATTTCTTCGAGGCGTCGAAGTCGATCGGCTTGACAATCGAAATGTCAATTTTCTGACCATCCGACGTGGTAAAGCTTGCTAGTTCCTTCGGCGCATAGGTATGCGTGCCCAGATACTCCGTTACGCGGCTGTTGGTTTCCAGCGACTTGATTTTTGTCCCTTTGGTATCCCATAGTTCTACCTGCGTCGGCGTCGAGACGTTGGAGTAGCGATCGATGTAATATTGCCCGTTCGGCGAGAAGTTGACCGCATGTTTACCGGCCGTATTGGTCAGCCGGCGGCGGTTTTTGCCGTCGGCATCAACGACATACAACTGGCGTTCCAGCGGTGAAACCTCCGTTGAGGTATAGTACACCTTCTTAGCTTTTGCGTCGATGTGGTGTACATACGTCACCTCCCAATTACCCTTTGTCACCTGATTCAGCAGCTTACCGGTGTAGTCGTAACGGTACAGGTGGGCATAGCCATCCTGCTCCGATACCCGGTAAAACTCCTGCACGCCCGCCGGGAAGTAGAAATAATGCATGATACCGGCGAAGAAATCAAACACATCCACCCACGCTTTCGAGGTTTCTTCCATAATCTGCCGAGCTTCGCCGGTGCGGCCGTTCGCCATGAAGAGTTTCAGGTGATTCTGCTTCCGGTTCAGGTGAACAAGCGCCAGCTGACCTTCCTGCGAGGTCCAGTAAATCCGGGGAATGTAGCCGTCTCCTAAATCAACCTTCATCCATTGCTTCGTGCCGTTGGCAACCTCAATGACGCCGATGCGTACCAGCGGATTGGCATCGCCCACGCGCGGATAAGGCAGCGAGTCATATTTTTCGTCGAAGCCTTTGTAGTCGGTCATGCGATACATCGGAACCTGCCGCTCATCCGACTGCCAGAAAGCAATGAACTTGCTGTCGGGCGACCATTCCCACGCTTGTGCCAGGCCGAATTCTTCTTCGTAGGCCCAGCCAAACCGGCCGTTATAAAACGCAGGTTTGGCATCGGTGGTCAGGCGCGTTTCTGTCTGCGTCGCAAAATCAAATACGAACAGATCACCGCCCCGCTCATAGCCGACCTTCGTGCCATCCGGCGATAATTCGGCCGTTTGAGCATCTTTGGCGACCAGCTTCAGGCTCTTCCCGGCAACCGAATACACATAGTAGTCAGAAATGCCTGACCGCCGCCAAACCGGCCGGAAGTTGCTTTGGAATACCAGATTTTTTGAGTCTTTCGACCACTCAAATGACACGTACCGGAAGCGCTCGGTGGTGCCGGGAAACGTCAGTTGACTGCCATCGAACACGACACTCTCCTGCTGGTCTTTCGGCGAAAACGATTTGATCACATTTTGTCCTTCGATGTAGGAAAAGCGGTTACCGCCGTCGATCCAGTTTACACTGCGCGGGCCGCTGGCACCGGACAACTGACCGCCCGACGTCAGGGCCTGTTGAAGGGAGGTATACCGTTGTTTTGTCTGGGCAAAGGAGGCGACAGGGATCAGCAGCAGTAAAGCGATCCATATCAATCGGGTGTTGTGTTGCATGAAGGTATTTAGTCTAAGCAATCACCAAATTTAGTAAAAAGAAACGCCCGCTGTGTCGTCTGACACAGCGGGCGCTCCGGAAAGGTGTTTATAGCCTGATATATTATTTACATCCCTGGCCGTTTACCACAAACGTAACGACTTTCGATGTAACTTCTCCGCACTCGTTTGCCGCACTAACAGTAACAGTATAAGTACCTGGCTTTTTAATGCCATTGATGTTCATCAAATAAGGCCCGGGTTTACGGTAAACGCTGGAAAAGACATAGTTATCCGGTCCGGTAATGACCGCCATGCTACCGTAAGCCGGCAGCCGGAGATTGATCGGGCAGTTTGTTGCGCTCAATGTATTGACTACCAGCGTACTTAACGCATTTACCGGCTCCGGCGTACAGCTACAGTCTTTCACAGACATTGGCGCATTTTCCTCACAGCCTTCAGCGATTACAAACCAATCTGAAACAGGAGGTAAATTATCATCCGATTCGGCTATAGCAGAAGGAGGCGCATCATATCCTTCAAATATCATCCAAATACCCAGGTAGACGATTATTTTGCTGTTATCTTCTTTTAAGAGTAATGGTCTGCCAAGAAATGAACCAATCTCATTATATTTACCACTAATCGAGCTACATTCTGAAACCACTTGCCGGCATATGGGAGCGGGTATAGGAGCACACGTTGTTTCCGCAAATGTCAGGCTTGCAGGTGCATCTGCCTCTCCACAACCATTGGTTATATTAACCCACCCCTCCGTAGGCATTACGTCTGAACTTGAAGGGTTAAAATACCATTTTTCATCATCATCCCCGAAAATATACCACCCCGGTTCGGTTGCATTAGGTTGATACTCGATAATGGCCCCACCTTCGGTATTGCCAAAATAAAGCTGAGTGCCGTCATCATCGACAAATCCTAGTGTGTATATACCATCAATATCACCGCAAGGCACTTTTACATCATAGCATTTTTTGGTGAATGCCACCTTATTTCTTGTCGACAGATTACTGTTGGCTTGCTGTCGGCTAAATTTCGACGAGAGCCCTTTCTTTTTCATTCTCTCAAGCAGATTTTGCCGGTTCGTTCCGCTCGTCGTCTGCTGCGCAACCAGCGTGTGTGTCATCAGACACAGGAAAATAACAGAAGCTACCATTGTAGCTCTGATAATAGTACAATTTTTAAACATAGGTATAGTGAAAGGTTGACAGAAGAATACCCCAAGAACCTTTTTTGTAGATTAAATAATGCACTTTCAGGTTCTATATTGGCATAAAAATAAATCAACCTAATACCATAAGCTACAACTTACATACAAAGTCCACGAAACCCTTGTTTTTGTTAGCAAAACCCTATTTTTTGTACATAAAAACATTCCTTACTTTTTCATCTTCCAGTTTTAACAAACAAACACTTTATCATTCAATGTAAAGCTACTACTGAAGGGTTAGCCGTTACATCAATCCCGCAACCAGAGCTTCTGCGCGAATGTCTGTTGCTTATCAGGCCGGCTAACTGACAGAATCAGAAACGAATCAGCGGCGTTTGTCAGTGAGAGAGCCTTACCGGCCAGCACATCCGCCCGCTCCGAAAAAGACTGCATTACCTTACCAGTCAGTGTAGTAATCTGGACTGTCAGCCGCTCAGAGCGGTCGAATCCCTGCAGAAACAGCCGGAAGACACCGGACGGGCTCGGATTAGGATAGGCCACTACCCGTACAGACGGTTCCAGCGCCGTACCCAGAATGGCCGACACCAGTTTTCCTTCGTCCTTAACGTCAAGTTTGGGCGGACTCAAATCCATATTGAGTAAATTCTTTCCCTTGTCATCGGCCATATAGCTTGAAAAATCGCCGCCTTTCATGCCCGGTTTAGCGGCTGACGGGTCTTTCTGCGTATCAAACAGCCGTACCCCTTCGATATACCCTTGTGGAAGCGTAAAGTCAAACAGCAGGAATTCATCCCCGGCGACCAGATCGACCTTTCCGCCCTGGGTTGTAAACCCGTGAAAATCAACACCCGGAACCGCTTCGGGAGCGAAAACACGGGAGTTATCCGACCAGACGCCGATGTTGGTACTCCGCGCCGACACCGACTGGTCTGCTACTTCTGCCGGCAACACAACCGAGACCTGCGAAGGCCCCCAGGCAAACTGGTTTGCCGAAAAATTGGGGCGGGCAAATACTGCATACCGGTTTTGCTCTGCGTTAAAAGCCATCCGCAACACAATTTTAGGCTGGGCAACCGCATACAGGCTACACAACCAGGCGACTACTACTAAGCCAATAAGATTTTTTTTCATGGTCTAACCGGTTTTATCTTATCGAATCTTATGCGCCACGACCGGCACACAAACGGGCGCACAATCGATCACATGCACCGCCAGCGGCGTAGAAATAGCCAGACAACTGGCCGTCACATCCGTAATCAGGCTGGTTTGATCGGCTGTCAGGTGCTGAATGGTCTGATCATCGGAGTAGGTAACGGCATAAATGCGGTATTCGCCCACACTTAGCGCCGTCGATGTAAATACGGGTTCCGAAGCAACCTGTACAATTTTTCCGGCCAGGTCGGTCAGGGCGTATCGGGTCTGCACCCCTGTTCCTCCGCTGCCACCCACGGCCTGAAAGGCAATCGGCTGGCCAATCTGTACATATCCCGGGAGAACAGCTACCCTCTGTTGCCGGACGGGCTGCATCTGTTTACTGATAATAGCCATGGACGGGCTGAAAGGCTGTACTGCTGTGGCGGCGTATGCCCCGGGCACAGCCAGTGATAAAAAATATAAGCTCGCTTTCACGATGTTTTTCCAGTATCATACGAAACATAAACGAATCAATCTTTTATTCACAAAAGCGATGGCCTCACCATCGCGGCAACGTCTGTCTCAGCGAATCCACTGTAAGGCAGGCGCTTCCAGATTACAGGCATTTGAACAGGAGGGCGACGCCGGACCGTAGTTGGTGCCGTAGTAGTTGTTCTGTCCCAACAGATCGTTACCGTCGTAGGTATAGTTCCGGAAATCGCCGCCCGAGGTCTGGGCCGAGGGATCCGGGTCGACACCGTTGATAAACAGCCGGATACCGGCCAGACACCCGCCACCAGGGACGGTAAAAGTAAACAGCAACACCTCGGTTCCCGCCGTGAGGTCAATAGCCGCGCCGGTCGACCCGATTCCGTGAAAATCCAGGGCGGGGGCGGCTGCCGGCGCATATAACCGTGAATTGTCAGACCAGTTGCCGGCCGCGACTGCCGTGACAGTAAGCGCCGCATTACTCAGCGCGGCCGGTGCCACGATGGTAATCTGTGAGCTGCCCCACGGAAAGCCCGCCCGCGAAAACCCGGTTGTTGGCCGGGCATACACTTCATAGCGGGATAACGAGGTATTATATTTCAGTGTTAAATCGATCTGATTCTGCGCCCGTACACCTAAGCCGCTCATGATCAAACAACAAACAATCAGCAGTCGGATAATAGCCATAATGTATTGTTTATACGGAAGGTACGCCCGCACTAATTTGGAATCTGCTCAACAAAAAAGGTAAAATTGTACAGCTTAGCACTGTTTAACAGGTAATTAGTCAATAAGTTTGTAAAGATTGTCTGGCTATCGTTGCCGACTGCCTGATAACTTACCTTACCATTCATATTGACATCCCCGTAATAGTAGCCGACCGCACTGTTGTAATTGTACAGCTGATTAACCGTATTGCCGGGCGCGGTCAGTACTTCGGTAAAAATGGTGTTCAGGTCGGTCGTAAGACCGGTATAGACCACCTTGCCGTCGTGGTTGGCATCACCCGCCCAAAGGGCATTTTTACCGCCGACCGATACCATTTCATAGCCGTTGTAGTCGTAACCGTTAGCGGTTGTGCTCCAGACATTCGCCGCTGCCAGTGTGGTAAAATCAACGGAACTGATGGTGGCCGACAGCGTTTGCGGGCTAGCGGTCATTACACCGAGGTGATTCCGGTGTTTAATACTGACGTAAAAACTGCTTCCTGACAGGCCGGTAAAACTCAGCGGCGATGTGCCGTCGGCCGGCGATACCACATCACCATCCCGTTGCACAAGTGCTGACCGGGTTGCCACTACCGCAGACGTATTGGCCGGATTCCGTAGTTCAACCAGAACCCAGTCAACAACCGCGTCGGCTCCCGTTACTGTCGTTACGGTTGCCGGTGCCGTTTCATTGCCCCCTCCGCCGGTCTGGTTAAAACGCGTACTAACGGTCGATGAATAAGGCGTCGTCAGCGGCAATACCCCGTTTGTTCGCAGGTCGTCGCGCATCAGCCCGTCCGACGTACCGGCGAGTGCTCCCTGTAACAACGCTTTTACCCGCAGCGTCACGGTTGATGGTGTTTCGCAGTTTGCCTGTCCGGCATTGTAGTTGCCCAGCCAGGCATTGTATAAAGTCGATCCGTTACGGAACCCCAGGGCGGTCAGGTCATTCCCGACGTTAATGGTCTGTACCGGCGGATTGGGCCGGAAGGGGTCCGTACTTGTCCAGATTTCGACGGCTCCCGGGCAGGCCCCTGAACTCTGGAAAGTAAACAAGACCGTCTCCTGGGTGCTGCTATACGGTATCTGAGGCGTATTCGGGGTTAATCCAAAAATAAAGTAATCATACCCCGGACTCTGCGACGGAGCCCGGACCGTGGTATTATTGGACCACTGCCCGTTTACACTCTGCACATTGGTGATGTTGAGCCGGCCCGCCAGCCCGACAATTGTTACCTGCCCGCTGTTGGTAATCTGTTCGGCCCCGGTCAGTGTCACTGTGCTGGACAGCGAAACCTGATACGTAACCTTATCTGCCAGCAGTCGGACCGCATAACGGATGCCCTGTTGTGCTAAAGCCGGCACATGGCCTGCCAGCAGAAAAAGCAGGCATACCATTAGCCTGCCCATTCCTCTTCTTATCGTTCTGTTATCTATGCCACTCATATCGTGTCTTCGCTGAGAATAATTGCCGGACCAGCCCGCAGGCCGGTCCGGCAGTGAATATTAAGGAATCTGCTCCTCCACAATGTACGTTGCCAGGAAACTTAGGTTTGCCGGATACAGCAGGACCGTCGCGAAAATGACCTGTAAGTCATTGTCAGCTCCCTGGTATTTCAGCAACCCGTCGAGGTTAACGTCACTGGTCAGGTATTTCTGCACGATGTAAGTCGGCACAAAACTCTGATTACCGGAGTCCAGGAAAACCTGGCTAAACACGACACTGAGGTCATTGTTGCTACCCTGGTAGATAATCTGCCGCTTCAGCGAACCCGACACATTATCAGCCCCGTTGGTATTACCCGGCCACAAGGCCCTGATGCTATTGATGGTCTGCTGTGCATTTGTCCCATATACCGTTGTAGCCGGACTGGTAAAGTCAACCGTAGTAGCCGTACTGGTTAGCGGTACGGTAGCAGCAGTCATCACCCCCAGGTGGTTCCGGTGCCGGACAACAACGTAATAGTCCCCCGCCCCGACACTGAACCGTAGCGGCGACACCCCGTCGACATCCACCACATCGCCATCGCGCTGCAACAAGGCCGATTTGGTAGCGATTACCGTTGTATTGCTCGACGGCGAGCGCAGTTCAACAAATACCCAGTCGACAATGGCATCATTACCGGTTACGCTCAGCACGCTCCCCGTTGTTGTTTCGCCCCCGCCGCCTACATGCGTAAAGCCGGTACCTGCCAGAGCCGACGATGAATACGGCTCAACCAGCGGTAACAAACTGGCACTACGCAGGTTATCCCGCATCAGCGACGTAGCCGTACTATAGGCCCCGCCCAAAATCACTTTCGGGCTGATAACAGCCTGCGGATCGGTTACCACAATATTTACGGTTGCCGACACACTCTGGGCGGTTGTGCAGCTTGGCGGCAAGGTACTGTTGGTTGCCGTATACGTCAGGGTATAGACACCGGCAACAGCAAAAGTCAGCGATCCGGTTGAGGTACCGGTACCGCTTGTTGCCGGTGTAATGCCCGTTGCCGGATTAATAGTCCAGCTCAGCACACCCGGCGAGCCGCCCAGGGCCGAAATCACGGTCGCATCCCCGATATTGAGCGTAACAGACGATGGCGTTAATGACAGCGCCGCCGGCGTAGTACAAGGCGGATTCAGCGCCGTAAAGCTGACCGTTGCCGAAGCCGTTCCGCCTACGTTGGTCACAATGGCCGTAACCGTTTGCGGGCCCGGCGTCAGCGTCAGGGAGGTGCAGGTCCAGTTACCGGCCCCGCTAACCGTTACGACACAGGCGGCATTACCCGCAGCCAGTACCGTTACACTGGTGTTGGGGGTAGCAGTACCGCTGACAGCCGGCGTCAGATAGGTCGTGGTATTGGCTACCGGCTCACTGATCGTAATCGCCGGTACCGCCACGGCGGTAAAGCTTGTCGTGGCCGTTGTACTGCCACCGGCATTGGCCGCCACCACAGTAAGCGTATTGGCTCCCGCAGGGATCGTCAGGGAATTGCACGACCACGAACTACCCACAACGGTTGCAACGCAGGTTTGTCCGCCTGTTGCCAGTACCGTTACCGTAGAACCGGCCGTTACGGTACCGCTTACCAGCGGCGTTGTGCTGGTTAAACTGTTCGGTCCGGGCGCTGTGATCGCCAGCGTCGGAGCGGCAATCGCCGTAAAGGTCGTAGTGGTCGTTGCCTGCCCGCCAACATTCCGGGCAATGGCCGTCAACGTTACCTGACCGGTCAGGGTCAGGGAGTTGCAACTCCAGTTACCGGCGCCGTCAACCGTTGGCGTACAGGTTTGTCCGCCGGGGGCCAGCAAGGTAACTGCGGCGCCGATGGTTGTTGTACCGCTGACAACCGGCGTCAGGCTGGTCAGGCTGTTGGGTGCCGGTACCAGTATGGCAATAGTGGGCTGCGCAACAGCGGTAAACGTAGCCGTTACGGTCTGACTACCCACCTCATTAACGGTCACGGCGGTCAGCGTAACGGGTCCGGGTGTAAAGACAAAGGAGCTGCAACTCCAGTTACCGGCACCGTCAACGGTTGGCGTACAGGTCTGCCCTCCCGGTCCGTAAACAGTCAGGCTGGCGAGTGTTGTAACGGTGCCGCTGACCGTTGGTGTCAGGTTGGTCTGTGCATTAGCGGCCGGACTGTTGATGGCCACCGTCGGCATCACATACACGTTGATCGTTGTTGAGCACGAACCCGTTGCCTGCCCCGATGTAACACTCAGCGTACGGGTAAAGCGCGGGGCACTGCCGTCATAGGCAAACGGAAGCGTGTAGGAGGTTTGTCCGCTCACGATTGTCTGGGTACTGCTGCCGGTTACGCCGCTGCCTGATACATTCACCGTAACGGTTCCTAATAAATTGACCGTCAGCGGCAGGGTTAGCGTTCCCGAAGACGGGGATCCTACCACAAAGGTGCCGCTGGTAGCCGCGCTGGCGCAGTTGCCGAACGTAAAGGCCCCCGGGCATTGATACGCCATACCGGCCGGAAAATTAACCGTTGCGTTATATTGTGTACAGGTGCGGCCGAATCGGGCGAAGCCATAATAGACTCTGGTCGTCGATAAAACCCCGACGACCGGAGCTGTCCGGATTTCGATTTCGTCGAACTCTTTTGTTGTCTGGAACTTCAGCTCATACTGGCCGCCGCCAAGCGCCGACAGACTCAGGAGTCCGGTCGAAATGGCGGTTTCCTGGAGAAATCCCCCCTTGTAGGTATTAATGGTTACAGAACTTACTAATTCGGCCGACACCAGCGATGTATTTTCGACCACGAAGCCCGCCATGTCGCCGGCCGGTGCCATCCGGCTGAGCTTAGTACGGATAAAGGCATAGCCTCCCGCCCCAACCGGTAGGGATATAGTGGCAAAATTGCTCAGGCTGGCATCCCCTACTGCCGTAGCACTCGTTACCGAACACCCGACACACACCGCGCTGCTGATACCACTGGCGGTTACGCCGTTTGTCGAGTTGTTGGCCGTAGCAGCCGGATCTACTTTGGTACACACCTGATACACAAACGAGCCCGCACCCGCCGCCGGATCAGTTGGCCGGAAATTCACGGTGCCATCGGCATTGGCGACAGCGCTGCCGTTGGCGGGCTGCGACACAATACTGACCGATGTCGGGTCAACAATGCCCGACCCGCTCACGATATCGTTGGTCAGTACCGAAAACGCCTGCGGGCAGGTTGTCTGCGACAGCACATCTGTACACAGGTTTGCGTTGTAGGCAATATTGAAGCTGATGGTCTGATAAATTGGCTCTGGCCGGCCGAAGCCATAATACACATCCAGTGAAGCCAGGGCACCCACGGTTGTCCGGTAGCTTAACTCCACCTCATCAAAATCCGACGTTTGTGTCACAAAGCTTATTTCCTGCCTGGCCTCAGATAAAATCTGGATACTGGCTAAAGCCGGTAACGTGTAGGTTTCCTTGAGCACACCCGCCAGATATGTCCGGACAGTGATCGTCGGCAGCACGGATGCACTCAACAAGGCCGGATTGGCAATCACGAAGCCGGCCCGATCCCCCTTCGGCGCGGTTCCGCTGAGTTTGGCCCGGATTGTGGTTGTTCCCCCCACCGACAGGGTTTGATCAATGGTGGCAAAATCGGTTGTTGAGGTAGTCGTGACGTTATTGGGCGTACTTACAGAACACAACAAACACAATCCGTTCTGAGAAACGACCAAGCCTGAGCTTGTCCGTTTTTCACCCGACGACAGCTGGGCAGCCCGCAAGGTAAACGAAGCCGACCCCGCCGCCGAACTGGCGGGCTGGTACCGTACGGTTCCGTCGCTGTTTACATAAACACGGCCACTCGCCGGTTGGGTCACCACCTGTACCGATGTCGGATCGACGGTTCGCAGGGCCGTTGCCGTAAATGAACTCAGGAAGTTGAGCGGCTGGCCACAACCGGCCACGGTTGTCAGTACCGTGTAGCTGGCGGTCGTTGAGGCGGTACCACCGGTATTGCCGGCAATGGCCGTTAAGGTAACCGGTCCGGCGGGCAGGCTGAACGAACTACATGACCAGTTGCCTCCCCCATCGGCTGTTGTTGTACAGGACTGACTGTTAGGCCCCAGCAATGTTACACTGGCACCGGCCGTAGCGAGGCCGCTCACCGTCGGGCTACTGGAAATGGTTGCATTTGCCGCCGGTGTGACAATGCTGATTGTTGGTGGAGCAATCGTTGTAATAGCCACCGTAGCGGATGTGCGGCCGCTGATATTACCGGCCGTAGCCGTAATCGTTACCAGCCCGACGGGCAAAGACAGGGAGCTGCACGACCAGTTGCCGCTGCCATCGGCCACGACCACGCAGGAGCTGCCGCCCGGCGCCGTCACCGTCACGCTGGTATTGGGCGTTGCCGTGCCGCTGACAACCGGTGTCTGGCTGGTTTGTGCATTCGCCGCCGGACTAGTGATGGCAATGGTTGGCAGGGCCACGGCCGTAAAGCTAACCGTTGCCGTATTGCCCGGTCCGATACTGTTGGCGGAGAGGGCGGTCAGGGTATTTACGCCGGCCGGTAATGTTAGTCCGGTGCAGGTCCAGCCGGTTCCGGTAACGGTGGCAATGCAGGATTGGCTGCCGGCCGCTAATACGGTAACCGACGATCCGGCGGTTACCGTGCCCGTCACGGTCGGGGTCAGGCTGGTTAAGCTATTGGGCGTTGGTATGCTGAAGGCAACCACCGGCAACAGGGAGCAGTTAGCCGTACCGACACCGTAGTTTCCGAGCCAGGCATTGGAGATGCCTGACCGGAGAAAACCGAGGGCCGTCAGGTCATTACCGACGTTGATGGGCTGGCTCGGCGGGTTAGGCTGGAACGGGTCGCTACTGGCCCATACCTCAATCGCTCCCGCGCAGCTACCGGTGTTCCGGAATGTAAACAGCGGAATCTCCACACCGGCCGCATAAGGGATCGAAGCCCCGAAGCTGGTCAGGCCAAAAATAAAGTAGTCTTTTGCCGGATTCTGTGATGGTGCCCGGACCGTTGTGTTGTTTGCCCAGGTACTGCTGCCGACATTGGTCAGATTGGCAATGGTTAAACTACCGGCGGGTGCCACAATCGTAATCTGCCCGCTGTTCGTTTGCTGGTCGGTGCCATTCAGGGTAACCGTACTGGATAAGGAAACCTGATAGGTAATACCGTCGGACAGGAGTTTAACGGAGTACCGGATGCCTTGTGCATAACTGCTACTGATGCTAATCAGTACCAGCGCCAGGCCCCACAACCATCGTTTGCTCTTCTGAAGGTGTAGTAAACGTGCATGTTTCATAAACGATATAATTAAGTTGCTGCATAAACGATATAGTTAATCTACTCATACTCAATCGCACACGAACAGAGCCATGCCACAGGCTAGGGCAGTTGTTCCTGAATAATATGCGACAACGAACTGCTTCCGTTATCCGGATGTAGTAACACATTCAGAAACAGCGTTTGAAGATCATTGGATGGGCCCTGACTGATGATTCGCCCGTCCATATTCAGATCTCCCGATAAATACTTTGACACAATATAGGTCAGCACACCGTCGACATTCCCGCCATCAAGCTGCACCTGAGCAAGCAGCAGGCTGGTATCATTATTGGCTCCCTGATAAATAACTGACCGGTTGGTCCCGGCATTTCCTGCCCACAGTACCCGCTTGTTGGTCGTACCGATCAGCCGCTGCGCCTGTGCGCCATAGGTGTTCACCGATGGTGACGTAAAATCAACGGTAACGGCCGTACTGCTCAGCGTCAATGCCGTCGCCGTCATTACGCCGAGGTGGTTCCGGTGCCTCACTGCGACATAGTAATTACCGGCCCCGACCGCAAACGGCACCGCCGAAACTCCGTCCCGGGCCACCACATCGCCATCGCGCTGTACAAACGCCGACTGGGTAGCAATCACCGTTGAACTACTGCCGGGTGCTCTCAGCTCCAGAAATACCCAGTCGACCACGGCGTCGTTGCCGGTTGTGCTCAATACACTGCTGGTCGTCATTTCGCCGCCCCCTCCGCCGGTATGCGTAAAGCCGGTACCGACCAGCGCCGACGACGAATACGGCTCAATCATCGGGATCAAATTCCGGCTCCGCAGGTCGTCACGCATGAGATCGGCTGTCGCCTCATAGGCTCCCCCCAGCAATACTTTCACGCTGACAATTGCGTAGGGGTCAGTTACCACAATTATGGCGGTAGCGGTTACACTTTGCGCGGTGGTACAACTGGCAGGGCTGGAACTGTTGCTGGCGATAAAGGTCAGGGTAAACGAGCCGGCGCCGGCAAAGATGAGCCCACCGGTGGTCGTTCCCGTACCGCTTGTGGCCGGGCTTAATCCGGTGGCCGGGTTGACACTCCAGCTGATCGTTCCCGGAGATCCGCCGGTTGCGCTAAAATCTGTTATGCTGCCAATGTTCAGTGAGGCCGATACGGGGGTGACGGTTAAGGCAGAGGGTGTGCTACAGGGCGGGTTCAACGCCGTGAAGCTCACCGTTGCCGAAGCCGTCCCGGCGATGGTTGTGACAACGGCGGTCACCGTGACCGGCCCCGGCGAAAGGGAAAGCGATGTACAGGTCCAGCTTCCGGCGCCGCTGGCCGTGACCACACAGGCCGGGTTGCCGGGTGCCAGTACCGTGACACTCGCTCCGGCATTGGCCGTTCCGTTCACGGCAGGAGTCAGATAGGTCTGCGAGCCCGAAGCCGGCGACAGTATGGTAATCGTTGCGGGTAAATAAACCGTTGCCTGTGCCGTACAGCTCCCGGGGCCTGAGGCCGAAGTATAGGAAGAAGCGACGGTTAATACCCGCGTACCGGCACTACCTGCGCCGGTGAAGGTAAGCGGCACCGGAATACTGGTTTGCCCGTTTGTAATGGTAGTTGTATAAGGAAGCGGCACGCTGGTAAAGCCCGTACCGGTTACTGACAACGAAACAATTCCGGACGTCGAACCTGTCACTGGTACAGTCAGCGTTCCGGATGAGGGCGTACCGGCCACAAAAATCCCTGAAGTCGACGCCGAACCACAGTTGAAGGCAAATGTCCCCAGCGTTTGCCCGCCAAAGGCATAGTAATATTCAACACTGTTAAACAAGCTCAGCCCAAGCAAGCTGCTGCCGGTAATAACCAGTTCAACTTCGTCAAAGTCTTTGGTTGTTTTGAAGGCAATTTCGCGCTGGGTGTTGCCCAGTAAACCTAATAGATCAAGGCTTAATAACTGCGAACTGGAAACGTCATCCTGTTTCACACCACCTTTGTATGTTTTCATACTCATGGCATTAAACAGATTCACGTTCAGCGTGGAGCCCGTACCGATCACAAGACCGGCATAATCACCTGCTTTTGAGACCGTAGACGACTGTAGTTTTACCCTGACTGATGAGGTGATACCCGTCAACAGACTGATTCCTGAAATATTGATAGTGGCAAAGTCAGTTAAGGTCGTGGAAGCAACCGCCGACGCATTGGATACGCTATAACCGCACAACAGGCTACAGCCGTTTACGGTGATAGTATACTGCCCGGCCGGGTTTGAGAACTGCGACAGGTTGTTTTTAGTATAGGTTTGCGGATAGGCATCGAGGCTGAAAAAGAGCAAAAAGAACATAAATGCAACAACAGCCAGACTCCTGTGGGCACATGAATCTGTAGAATAGCCATTCCCTTTGCTCTTACTGTATATACGCCAAACAATCACCCAATTGTGTAGCATGGTCGTAGTTGATTTATGGTGAGTGTTCTTAAGGCACGTCAAAAAGAATACTTTTATATACTAAAATTAAATTTTTAGTCACAAGATATTCATATAATCATGATAGCAAGTATACGGTGATTCCGAAACTACAGATTTGTAAATCAAAAAAAATATTGATTTTTATGAAGATGCGCCGAACGCTGTTTAGAAATAGCCGGCCTGAATAGTATAAAAGAGTAAACATGGAATGGCATGGTGTCATTAAAAGGCTTAAAATAAATACTTTAGTAGTATCAATCCTACCCATAAAAAAACAAATACACGTTTTTATTAACCTTTATGCACAAATTAGTATATAATTTTCCATAATCGCCTTTCCAGATAACAAACGACTGTTGGCAACCTGATTGACTTACCAAAATTCCGCCAGGCCCGTACCAGTCATCGTAGCCCTGAGTCAGATGCTAACATAAAAAACCAACTAAGCCTACACTAACACGACATCGTAACTAAATACCCTGCGAATAGTCAATAAAGTATCAGGCAAGGGTTGTATATTTGGCGGTTAATGGGTATATCAAACAGACTGCTGATAGCAATTCATGGCTGGTACCTAATTACCTACATTCGTAACTAGCAAATTCATGGCTGCTGCTGAGAAACTACGCATCTATGACCGGCCCGACAATAAAGGCTGGAAAAAATGGGGGCCCTATCTGTCAGAACGCTCCTGGGGCACAGTTCGGGAGGATTATAGTCCGTATGGTGATGCATGGAACTATGTGACACACGATATGGCCCGTTCCCGCGCTTACCGCTGGGGCGAAGAGGGGATCGGCGGGGTTTCTGATAATAAAGGGTTTATCTGCTTCGCGCTCGCGTTCTGGAATCATAAGGACAGCATTATCAAAGAACGGCTTTTCGGTTTGGCAGGCCCTGAAGGGAATCATGGTGAAGACGTTAAGGAACTCTATTATTACCTTGACAGTACGCCTACCCACTCCTACATGAAGATGCAGTATAAGTATCCTCAGCAGGAGTTCCCGTATAACCGGCTGGTGATCGAAACCATGCGCCGGTCACGGGTCGACCCTGAATTTGAGCTTACCGATACCGGCATCTTCGATCAGGACGAATATTTCGACATTGTCATCGAGTATGCCAAAGCCGATCAGAACGACTGGCTGGTGAAGGTTACGGCCACTAACCGCTCCGACAAACCGGCCCCCATTACGCTCCTGCCCACCATCTGGTTCCGGAATGTATGGTCGTGGGGGTACGAACAGTTTAGCGCCCGCCCGATCCTGAACGGTATTGCCACCAGTCAGATCGAGGTTAATCACCGGCAGCTGGGCAAATACAAGCTCTACTGCGAGGGTGCCAACGAGCTGCTGTTCTGCGAAAACGAAACGAATACAGAACGGCTTTACGGGCGTGCAAACACCACGGCCTACCCGAAAGACAGCATCAATAATTACATCATTACCGGCCGGAAGGAGTTTGTAAACCCCAACCAGATCGGCACCAAGGCCTCGGCGCGTTACGAACGCGTTGTACCGCCAAAACAAAGCACAACCATCCGGCTCCGGTTCAGCGATACCACGCACCAGGGAAACCCGTTTGCCTCATTTGATGACATCTTTGAGAAACGGCTGGCGGAGGCTAATGCCTTCTATGATGAGCTTCAGCAAAATGTGACCGATCCGGAGCTGCGTGCTATCCAGCGGCAGGCCTACGCCGGTATGCTGTGGAACAAACAGTTCTACTACTATAATGTCAACGAATGGCTTAAGGGCGATCCGAAGATGCCGATACCGTTTCAGGGTCGGGTCTATGCCCGGAATGAAAGCTGGCGGCATATGTACACGGCCAACATCCTGTCGATGCCCGACAAGTGGGAATACCCGTGGTTTGCTGCCTGGGATCTGGCCTTCCATACGCTGACCCTCGCCCGGCTCGACCCCCACTTTGCCAAACGGCAGCTGGCCGTTATTCTGCGCGAATACTACATGCACCCGAACGGACAGATTCCGGCCTACGAATGGAATTTCTCCGACGTAAACCCGCCGGTGCACGCGTGGGCAACCTGGCGGGTCTATGAAATCGACCGCGACCTCAACGGAAAAGGGGATATCGGCTTTCTGGAACGCGTTTTCCATAAACTGCTGCTCAACTTTACCTGGTGGGTTAACCGCAAGGACGTTGAGGGCAACAATATTTTCGGCGGCGGCTTCCTTGGCCTTGATAACATCGGGGTCTTCGACCGCAGCCAGCCCCTGCCGATGGGCGGCCGCATTGAACAGGCCGACGGTACCGGCTGGATGGCGATGTATACGCTGAACATGCTCCGGATCTCCTGCGAAATCGCCCTGACCCGGCCAGCCTATCAGGACATGGCCAGTAAGTTTTTCGAGCACTTCCTGCACATTGCCTCGGCGATGAACAACCTCGGTAAGCAGCAGATCAGCCTGTGGGACGAAGAAGATCAGTTCTATTACGATGTGCTGCACACGCCGGACAACAACGCTCGGCTACTGAAAATCCGGTCGATGGTGGGATTGATTCCGCTGTTTGCCGTTGAAATCCTGGATGAGGAGCTGCTGTCGAAACTGCCTGACTTCAAACGCCGGATTGAGTGGGTACTGACCAACCGCCCGGATCTGGCCTCGTTAATTTCCCGCTGGCATGAGCCCGGTAAAGGAGCCACGCACCTGCTTTCGCTCCTGCGCGGTCACCGGATGAAAATGCTGCTGAAGCGGATGTTCGACGAAACCGAGTTTCTGTCAGACTACGGCATCCGGGCACTGTCGAAATTCCACGAAGAGCATCCGTATGAGTTTGCGCTGAACGGCGAAGTGTTCCGGGTGAAGTATGTACCGGCCGAATCAGAGACAAGCCTGTTCGGCGGTAACTCAAACTGGCGGGGGCCGGTCTGGTTCCCGGTAAACTTCCTGCTGATCGACTCGCTGCTTAAATTTTACCAGTACTACGGCGATGATTTCGAACTGGAATACCCGACCAACTCCGGCGAAATCATGAGTATCAAGGAAGCAACGGTCCGCGTCATCGGCCGGCTTATCAATATCTTTAAACGGGATGAAAACACCGGGCAGATCCCGGCATTAGGGCAGGTCGGAAAACAGCAGACTGACCCGAATTTTGATGGTCTGTATCTATTCTACGAATATTTTCACGGCGACAACGGCAGCGGGCTGGGAGCCAGCCACCAAACCGGCTGGACAGGTCTGATTGCCGATCTCATCGAGTATTGGTATCAATACCAGAAACAGGGCGTACGGCAACCGGTTACTAAATAACCCTGACTCATAAAATAAAGAGCTGCCAGGCCAACCTGGCAGCTCTTTACCGTTTGTAAGGCTGGCGGGGAAGCGTAACAGTCTCCCACCAATATAACCGCATGGTCTGAAAATAAGTCAGCCACTGTTCATATTCCAGCGGCTTGGCAATGTATGAGTTTGCTCCGAGCTGATACGACCGCTGGATGTCTTCGTCGGCGTTGGATACGCTCAACACAACCACAGGCATGTTGCGGCCAACCGGATACTCTTTAATCTGACGTAATAATTGCCAGCCTTGCTCCGCTTCAGGCAAATACAAATCCAGCAATACTAACTTTGGCAATTCCTCCTGGTTTTCAACGCATGAATCCAGGTAAGCCAGCGCTTCTTCGGCATTATCAACACACACAGGCTTAACCTTGTTAAAGCTTTGCTGTAGCGCATACCGGATCAGTACCTGCTGGTCCCGGTTGTCTTCTACAATTAATACACTTGAATGCTTTTCGGTGCGTTTAGATTCTGATATGACTGGTGAAGTCATGGGCTTTATCGGGGTTTTACCAGACAATAAAAATTCATATATTACAAATATAGCTATAAAAACCAAAATGCATTCATTATCCGCACAGTGTTAACTTAAGCTTAAATACATTAACTTGTCGAGGCGAAAATAGTTCGGGCAATAATCTGGTATTGGTCAGTCAGCCACATTTGTCCGGCTATTACTTTTGTATAAACGATTTCCGATTGATGTCTGACGTAACTTTGCTACATATATGGATGAAAGGCTTAGCCGACTGGCTAAGCCGCCGACAGCGGGAACTTCTGATCACCTGGCGTCACCGATGTGAGGCAGATCCATCATTGCCTACTGTTAATAGTCTGAGTCAGGAACAGTTTAATGACCGTGTACCTGATTTATTGCTTGCGTTTACCAAACGGCTGACCAACGAAAAGTCCCCGTTTAGCCCGGCACAAATTGCCAGGGAACATGGCCTGCATCGCTGGCGACTTGGCTACGCTCTCGAAGAACTGCTCCGTGAATTTGCCCATCTGCACAGCGGCCTGATTGATGAAATCGGTGCCTACGTACATGACCATCCCTCGCATGATCCTGCCGATTTACAGCTGATTCACCAGTCGGTAAACGATCTGATTCATGAAGCTATTTCCGGCAGCGTGACCCAATACAACGATTTACAGAAGATTGGTGCGGCCGAACGGGCAGCCAACCTCCAGCATACGCTGGATGAACTGAACGATCTGATCCGGCGGCGGTCGGATGTGCTGCGGATGGCGTCGCACGACCTGCGCGGCAGTTTCGGGGTGATGCGGGGGGCAGCCTACATCCTGGATCAGCCCGGCAATACCGAGGAAGAACGCACGGAAATGCTCCAGATGCTTCAGCGGAATTTCTCGAAAGTAACCTCCATGCTGACCCAGCTCATGGACCTGGCCCGGCTCGAAGCCGGTCAGGAAACGCTTTATATTGAGTCGTTTGATGCGTCTGACTTGCTGCTTCGTGTGGCCGAAACCCTGAAGCCTTATGCGGCAGAGCGCAACCTGTATCTGCAAACCAATGGTCCGGCTACGCTGGCGGTTAAAGGCGATTCCATTAAAGTGCAGCGCATTGTACAGAACCTGCTGCTGAATGCCCTTAAATACACCTACCACGGAGGCGTCTCCCTGCACTGGTCGACCGAGGGCCCGCTGCGTTGGCTGCTAACCGTTAGTGACACCGGCCCCGGCCTTACCGAAAAGTCAGCGACAGCCCTTACCCTGGAACCGTCGCTGGAAAAGGTCAGCATCAGAGGGGCACGCTCCACTATAAACGTCAAAAGCAGTGAGCCAGAGAAAACGGCCGGGTTACCGCAATCGACCCAACCAAGGGGCGAAGGCATCGGTCTGCACATCGTGAAGCGGCTTTGCGAATTGCTAAACGCCAATATGGAAGTTGAAGCCTCACCTGACCGTGGCACCACCATCCGCATCCGGTTTCCGGTTCAGTATTCGGAATGATTTTTTGTTGGTGGTGGTTCTGAGTTGCTGATGCTCGGGGTTACCACTTTTCTCCCATCCGTGGGATCGCTCTTTCACTCTTTCTCTCTTCCGCTCTTTAATTGCTCCCCTGCAAACTACTTGCCAGAAGCTGTTGCAGGTCGGAGAGCTTTTGCCGTAGAAAAACTATTTCGGCCTGCTGTGCGGTAATAATCAAATCTTTCTGAGCGAGTAATGACGCGTTATTTGTTTCCGCCGGATCGCTTTTGGTGAGATGATAGGTCTGCAAAATAGCCGGGGTTGTTTTAAATGCCCGTGCAAGCTGGTGCAGTAATGACGTTGTTATCAGATGCTGCCCTGTTTCGAGCCGGGAGAGCGTCGATTGTGAAACCCCGATCAGAAATGCGATTGCCTCCTGAGAGATCTTCCGGTCTTCCCGGTATTGCCGGATATTCCGGCTAAGTTGACGGGTGGTAGCAGGATTCATATATGCAGGTGTTTACATGTATAGCACATGCAATATAGCGCCAGCCAACAAATAAGTCAATAAGTTAATTTTTCTGAATACGTTATGCATACGTTTTGTACAATCACAATAGGCCTAAAAAAGTCTATTTGCAGCTAAAACAGTGAAAAGTACAAATTCATTACAGTTATTTCTGTTACGTTGCATAAATTCTGAATAATCATTAGTACAGATTAATTGTATGTTTAAAGCAGGTTGGGGAATTAAGTTTAGTTTTGGGTCTTGATCCGTTGTAATATGACTGATAAGTAATCAAACAAAATTATTTTATATTTTATCAGTAAACAAACTACTATATTTCAGTTGTTTATTCACTCGATTACTTACCAAATAATGAATTCGCATAAAAAGTACTACCTGTTTTCTATAATACTGCTTTTGTGCTTCTGGGTATATATACCCGATGCAATGAGCCAGAAAACTATCCAGAATAAGTCAAAAGTAATTAAAGTACCTCTATTTGTTGAAAAGGGAAAAGGCCCTTTTTATTTTACTATCAGAGGAATACAACCTCTCAAGGATACGCTCAACGAGCATATTTCAGGAATACCTGAAGATTTAGACACAGTGGTCCTTTGGCGATTGAACTTTGGTCGAAGCCAGGCAAACTATCACTTATACAGATCAGGGGGCATCAGTTTAAAATCTTATCAAAATTTAATTAATCGTTTCAAGTTAGATACTAGCCAAAATAACGTTAATTATAAAAGTTACTCTTTCGTTTTTTCAGGAATAAAAGGAAATAAGTATTATTTCGGCTTTGATACAAACCTTAACCAATCCTTTAGTGATGAAATTACTTTTAGCTGTGATACGAGCCTTAGTATAAATAGATTCCATCAGGCACCAGACTCACTTATAAGTATTCCTATTGAGTTTGAGATAATGAATCATGGTAAAATAGAAAGAAGGAAAAAGAATATGAATATTATCATAGGTAATCGATCTTACCGATATGCTAATAAAAAATTGGCCAGCTTACATATTCCGGTTGGTTTAAATGAACATAAAAAAGGACATTTTACTATAAATAAAGATAACTATCAGGTTGCATTATCCAGTGCTTATGAAGATGATCAATTAGCAGACATTGTTATCAGCACATCTCTAACTAACAAATATATAAGCGAAGGCAACCCACTTTTCATAGTTGGTGATAGTTTAGTCTTAAATAACCATATTTTAAAAATTGATTCTCTTTCACTCTGGACAGACACACTATATCTCTCAATTACTCCCTATCAGAAGCCACTTATAGGTTTCCGAACAGGAAACACTGCTCCCTCATTTAAAATGCCTAATGATATTTTCGGGAAGAAAATAAATAATGAACACAAAAAATATACACTTCTTGATTTTTGGGGTACCTGGTGTGTCCCTTGCATTAAAGCAATTCCAGAATTAAGAGAGATAAAAAAACAATATGGAGATAGGTTAAACATTGTTAGCATTTCTTATGAAAATACAGAGGATACCACTAAGGTGGCCCGGTTAATTCGGGAACAAAGGATGGACTGGTTCCATCTACTAGAAACCAGCAAAAAGGAGTCTGTGCTATCACTTGTTAAACTGCTACGAATTGAGTCTTTTCCTACTACTATATTAATAGACGCTAATAATAAAATATTAATGAGAAAGATAGGTATTGCCGGAGTCAAAGAAGAAATCGAAAAATTACTGTCTCAAAAGTAGGGATACGATTACACGCAATATAGCCGTAGGCGTAGACCATATTGATCCTGACTATCCGTATCAGGAGTTTGGTATGCTACGGGGGTATGTACAACAAATTGCCCCAACACCCGACCGGCGGCAATACCGGGCAACAGTCAGCCTTCCGGACGGGCTACTGACGACGCATACGGCCGGCAAACCACTCCGCTTCAGGCCTGAGCTAACCGGCACTGCCGACATCATCACCGACAACCGGCGGCTGCTCGAACAGGCATTTACCGGATTGAGGGGGTTGCTCCGCGATAAAGCTTCCTTTTAACCCCAACCACTAATCCCGCCCTCCCCTTCTTCTACCCCTTTTTTCTACCCTTTCATCACTTTTGTTACAAAATGAAGTAACCTACGTGCAACATTTGTGGAAATCACTCGTCTTTAGCATCAACGAATACGGGTGAATACACAATTTTTCACTATAATTTTAGTTGAATACTTAAACCCTTAGTTAAAGTTTGTTAATATTGTCACCATAAACCAAATAAGACGTTACTTTACTCCACAATAACTACCGCAATCCCTCTATGAAAAACCTTTTCCTGCTCGTTTTCAGCGTGTTGCTGACTACGTCTCTTTTTGCCCAGACACCAGCCAACCGAATTTCGATTCAGGGGAAGGTGACCGACACCACCGGTGCGGTGCTTCCTGGCTCCAACGTAATGCTCCTGATGACGACCGATTCGTCGCTCGTTACTTTTGGCCGGACCAACGACGCCGGTATGTTCAGCCTCAAAAATGTGAAGCGCGGCTCCTACATTCTGAAAATTTCCTATGTCGGCTTTATTCCCTATGACAAACTGCTCGACACCGGCGATCAGCCTAATAAAGACCTCGGCCCGCTCAAGCTGAAACCAATTGCCAAGGAACTGTTTGAGGTAGTTGTTAAAACGGCCCGCGCCCCGCTGACTATCAAAGGCGATACCATCGAATACAACGCAGCTTCGTTTAAAGTACCGCCGGGATCAACGGTCGAGGACCTGCTCCGGCGTCTGCCTGGCATGCAGATCGATCAGGATGGCAATATCAAGGCCCAGGGCGAGGATGTAAAACGCGTAACGGTTGACGGTAAAACGTTCTTCGGCAGCGACCCGAAGGCCGCTACCAAAAACCTCTCCGCCGAAGCGATCTCTAAAGTGCAGGTCTTCAGCGACAAAACCGAACAGGCGAAACTGACGGGTGTGGAAGACGGTAAAAAAGAAAAAACACTGAACCTTCAGCTGAAAGACGGCTTTAAGAAAGGCTCCTTTGGTAAACTTACCGCCGGTGTCGGTTCTGATCTGCGGCCAAACAGTGATGGTACTGCCCGTACCGAACTCAAAGGCAATTACAACCGCTTCGACGATAAACGCCAGTTCTCGGTAATCGGTATGGGAAACAACACCAACCAGACCGGACTTTCATTCGATGACTATCAGGACTTCAGAGGCAGTAACTCGTTCAACTGGAACGACGATGCCGACTTCGGATTCAGCAGCGGCAGCCGGTTTATTTCCTTTGGCGGTGATGACGACGACAACCTGGGTATTCCGATCGGTGGCGGTTCGGGCCGTGGCTATTCGAATAATGCAGCGGCCGGTATCAACTACAACTACGATACCAAGAAAACCAAATTCAGCAGCAGCTACTACTACAGCCAGACGCGCCAGACCATCGACGCGGTACGGAAGAGCCAGACATTCCTCGAAAACAGTTCATTCAACCGCACCGACTCCAGCAGTCAGCTTAACTTTAACAACAGCCACCGCGTGAGCCTTCGTTTCCAGCAGGAACTGGACTCGATGCAGACGCTGGTTATTCTGAGCAACAGCCGGTTCAGCAAGGGCAACACCAACCTCAACAGCTGGCAGCAACTTTACCGGCTAAGCGCCCTGTCGACCCGGACAACGATTAACAACTTCGGTAATACGGATGCGTTCGGAACGGCAAACTCTGTCGTATACCGGTCTAAGTTCAAGAAAAAAGGCCGGAACCTGGCCCTCAGCGCAACCTATCAGGTGAACCTGAACGATGCCGAAATGAACCTGAACTCGATTAACGAATTCTTCCAGGCCACGAACGTAAACGATCAGCTCCGGATTATCCGTCAGTTGCAGACGACCGATACCAAGCGTAGTCAGTACAAAATAAGTGCCCTGTATCTGGAACCGCTGTCGAAAAAATTCTTCTGGGAAAGCTTCTATAACTTCAGCCTGCGGAACGACGTGGTTGACCGGGATGTAATGGATCGCGGGGAATCAGGTCAGGAAACGCGGAACAACGTGCTGAGCCGCTATTACGAAAATAATTACCTGTTCAACCGTTTGGGAACCGGCCTCCGGTATTCGAACAAAGGCGTTAACCTGTTAGTAGGTGCCGCTGGTCAGCAATTCAAACTGGCCGGTGAATACGCTCCGGATCAGACAGCAGCAACGTTCAACAAAATCAACCGGACGTTTACCAACGTAATCCCGAACGTGTCGTTCAACTACAGCATGAAAGGCAACAAATACCTGCGTTTCAGCTATGATGTGGGCATTCAGTTGCCATCGACCCGTGACCTGCAACCGGTTATCGACAACACCAACCCGCTGTATATCACCGAAGGTAATCCGGACCTGTTGCCTACCCTGCGGCACCAGTTGAGTGGTGGGTATAACATGTTCAACCCGGGTACGTTTACGAACCTGTATTTCAGCCTGAACTATACCTACAACGTAAACCAGATTGTCTACAACCAGATTGTCGACCCGACAACGCTGATTACCCGCACCAAACCTGCGAACATCTCCGGTGGTCAGAACGTGGGTAGCTATATTGGTTTCGGCTTCCCGCTGAAGAAGACCAAGGCGAACTTCAATATTTACAGCAACATCAATTATGGAAAAAACCTGACCAACATCAATGGTCAGCTGAACGAAACCAACACCAGCAGCATCGGTATCGGCCCGCGCCTTGATCTGACGCCAAACGACAAGATCACGATTTATGCCAACGCCAACTGGAACATCAGCAACACGAAGTATTCGATCAGCACCGGTCAGAACCAGACGATCTATAATTTCTTCTACGGTGGTGAGGCCAACGTGAAGCTGCCGCTTGGTTTCTACCTGAACACAACGCTGAACTACCGCGTGTACAAAAACGACCGTTTCGGCTTCAACCAGCATATTCCGATCTGGAACTCATCGCTGTACACCATTCTGGGCAAAGCGAAAAAGGCAGAAATCCGGTTCACCGCCTATGATATGCTGAACCGTAACCTGGCCGTGTCGCAGTCGGCATTCACCAACTCGGTATCGCAGGAGCGTGTGCAGACGCTGTCGCGTTACTTCCTGGTGTCGTTTACGTACAACATGCGGGGTGTTCAGGCCAAAATGAAGCGTCAGAATTTCTTCTGATAGCTATAAAACTGAGCCGCAAAATATTGCTATAAACTGAGCCGCAAAATATTGCGGCTCTACAATCGTCTTAACTATGAAAAAATACCTTCTTATTCCGCTCTTCTTCCTGGCCATACAGGTATCTGCCCAACAGCAGCAGACGGAGGGCATTGTTTATTACAACTATACCCAGTACTGGACCAAAATCATCAAGCGGCTTACGTTCCTGAGCAAGGAAGAAAAAGATCGTTCGGCCATGACCTGGAAAAATG
Organism: Arsenicibacter rosenii; assembly: GCF_001870735.1. Taxonomy (GTDB): domain Bacteria; phylum Bacteroidota; class Bacteroidia; order Cytophagales; family Spirosomataceae; genus Arsenicibacter; species Arsenicibacter rosenii. The sequence goes on from NZ_MORL01000008.1 coordinate 158,809, forward strand.
AAGACGGCTACACGCAAAAGATGAAGCTGTTTTTTTCGCCGTCGCAGAGCCTCTACAGCTACAACAACGATGAAATTGAAGGAGCAGGGTACTCATGGCGTAAGGACGAATACTCTATCTACCGCAATTTCGATCAGGACAAGAAGTTTGATGTCATTGAGATGCTTGGCAAAGTGTATATCGTGGACGACTCCCTGCACACGCCGAAATGGAAGATTTCTAACCAGATCAAAGACATTGCCGGCTTTATCTGCATGAAGGCAACCATGGACGATCCTGTCCGGGGCCAGAAAATAACGGTCTGGTTTGCGCAGGATATTCCGGTCGGTGCCGGTCCGGAACGCTATTTTGGCTTACCCGGCATGATTCTCGGCATCGATATGAACGAAGGTGACGTGATTATTGAAGCAACGAAGGTCGAGTTTAAACCGGTTGCCAATGAGTTGAAACAACCCAAGGCAAAAGGCAAGAAGATTAAGGACAGCGATTACGACACGATTATCAGTAATCACATCAAGGAAAGCATGAAGGCGAGCCGGAACCCGTTCTGGGCCATCCGGTATTAAGATAATAGCCGGAGGTGATCCTCCGGCTATTATCTTATTCTTTTCTACCGGGGGCGGTGCCCCCGGCGACTGATTAGGCCCTTTCAGGGCTTTTTCAGGATCGCCCTGAAAGGGCTCAATCAATCGCATAAGGTAAACCCTATGCGATTTTTTTAGATATACTGATTGATAATACTTTCCAGCCACTCCTGCTTACCGCTCCGCATAGTAGGTTCACCATTTTCGACGGCAAACGAACGCAGGTCTTCGAGCGTCAGCTTACCTTCTTCAAAGGCTTTGCCTGAACCCGAATCAAACGACGCGTAGCGCTCCTGACGGAATTTCAGGTAATCGGAATCTTTCAGGATATTGTCGGCCACGATCAACGCGCGGGCGAAGGCATCCATACCGCTGATGTGCGCGATGAACAGATCGTCCATATCCGTTGAGTTACGGCGTACTTTGGCGTCGAAGTTGATACCGCCCGGCTGAATACCACCCGCCTGCAGAATCACCAGCATAGCCTCCGTCAGTTCGTAGATATTGATCGGGAACTGATCTGTATCCCAGCCGTTCTGGTAGTCACCACGGTTGGCATCGATGCTGCCCAGCATACCGGCATCAGCCGCCACCTGCAACTCGTGTTCGAAGGTATGGCCCGCCAGTGTCGCGTGGTTCACTTCGATATTCAGTTTAAAATCCTTATCCAGACCATACTGACGCAGGAAACCGATTACCGTAGCGGCATCATAGTCGTACTGATGCTTGGTTGGCTCCATCGGTTTCGGCTCGATAAAGAACGTACCGGTAAAGCCTTGCTTACGGGCATAATCACGGGCAACAGTCAGGAATTGTGCCAGGTGCTCCACTTCCCGCTTCATGTCGGTGTTCAGCAGCGTCATATAGCCTTCACGACCACCCCAGAACACGTAGTTTTCACCGTTCAGCGCAATGGTAGCGTCCAGCGCGTTTTTCACCTGCGTACCGGCATAGGCAACCACCGAGAAATCCGGGTTGGTCGACGCGCCGTTCATATACCGTGGGTTCGAGAACACGTTAGCTGTTCCCCAAAGCAGTTTTACACCGCTGGCCGCCTGCTTTTGTTTGGCATAATCAACAATGGCCTGCATACGGCTTTCGTATTCGGCAACAGTCGGTCCTTCGTCTACCAGGTCAACATCATGGAAGCAATAGTAGGGGGCGCCGATTTTCGTGAAGAATTCGAACGCTGCATCCATTTTCAGTTTTGCGCGGGTAACCGCATCGTTGCTCTGATCCCATGCAAACACACGGGTTCCCGGACCAAACGGATCACCGCCTGTGCCGCAGAATGTATGCCAGTAGCTGATGGCGTAGCGCAGCTGATCGCGCAGGGTTTTGCCGCCAACAACCAGCTCAGGGTTGTACCATTTAAACGCTAACGGGTTTTTAGATTTAGGACCTTCGTAGGCGATTGCACCGATACCTTTAAAGTATTCCTGATCGCCCAGCGTGATGTTTGCCATGTGTATTGGGGAATGATTGGTTATGACTGATTTTGTGATGTAAAGTTGAGATTTCTTTTTTAAATGTCATAATGACACCTAAACTATTTTTCATAAAATTTTCGCAACCAATCTTTGATCGGTCTAATTCCGGCCTTAACTACCGCTTGTTTTGATTTAACCACGAAGACGGGAAGCGCAGAAGCAGCACGAAGTTTTTATTTTTACGCATTGTGCTCCTTCATTACTTAGCGCCTTTGTGGCTAATGTAAAATATAAGTCAGAGACTGGCTTCGGGATTGGGAATGAAGTTCAGGAAGGAATCCGTCTGCTGCTGGTACTTTGCCTTATCGACCTGATAATAGTAGGCCCCCTTTTTCGAAAACCCCTTTTGTTTCTCATCCAGCTTGATGAGCAAATCGGTCGACAGAATTTTACGGCTGAAGTTCCGTTTGTCGAATTCGGTATTGTAGATCGCATCGTACAACTTCTTGAGCTGCGGAATGGTAAACTTTTCCGGCAACAGCTCAAAGCCGATAGGATGCTGAGCCGCTTTATAGCGCAGCCGCTTAATGGCCAGATCAACCATCTGGCCGTGGTCGAACAACAACACAGGCAGGTCATACAACGAGAACCAGCGGGCCTGATAAGTCTCCGAGATTTTCGACGCATAATCGGCCACATTCACCAGCGCGAAGTAGGCTACCGAGATCGTGCGGGAAATGGGGTCACGGTCCGGATCGCCGAACGTATACAGTTGCTCCAGATAGACATCCGTCAGGCTCGTCAGTTCAAACAAAATCCGGGCCGCCGCCTGTTCAAGGCTTTCGCGGGGTTGCAGCCATCCTCCCATCAGCGACCAGGTCTGCTCCTCAACGCCCCGTTTTACCAGCAAAATCTTCAGGCTTTCGCCATCGAAACCAAAAATAATTGAATCGAGGGCCAGTAAATACGCGTGTTGTTCTTTATAAAGGTCTAGCATGCAAAAGCGGAAAGCAATGAAACACAAATATTAAAAAAAAATTACTCCGGGCTGTAAGGTTTTGACTTCGCCTGCGACTAATATGGTACATTCAAGTAAACATCAGACAACATGCTTAAGAAAACCATCGCCTCACTTTTACTCATCTGTCTGGCCCTGTCGGGATTTGCCCAGGATAAATCCCTGCTCTGGAAGATATCCGGCAACGGCCTGACTAAGCCTTCTTACCTGTTTGGTACCATTCACCTGATCTGCCCGACTGATTTTTCCCTGTCCGACTCTACCAAAAACGCCATGGCTCAAACCGGTCAGGTTTATCTGGAGATCGATATGGACGACCCGGCTCTGATGACAACCATGCAGAAAAGTATGATGAACACCTCCGGGAAGCCCCTCAAAGACCTGCTGAGTGCCGACGACTATAAACTCCTGGACGACTACTATACCGCCAACCTGCACATGGGTCTGAGCCAGCTGAGTATGATGAAGCCGTTCGCGCTCATGTCGCTGCAATACATGGCCCTGCTGAACTGCCAGCCACAGAGCTACGAAATGACGTTCACACAAATGGCCGGTACGCAGAAAAAAGAAGTACTTGGCCTGGAAACCATCGATGACCAGATGTCTATTTTCGACAAAATGCCGGCGGAGAAGATGGCTCAGCAACTCGTTGACATGGTGAAAAAGAAAGACGAAGCGACCAACGAATTCCGGCAGCTTATAACCCTCTATAAAGCGCAGGATCTTGAGGGACTGCGGAAACTAATGGACGCCAGCCAGTTTTCGGAGTTCGAAGGGTTTGAGGAGGTGCTGCTCGATCAGCGGAATATCAAATGGATTCCGGTCATTGAAAAGGCAGCCAAAGAAAAACCAACCTTCTTCGCCGTGGGTGCCGGACACCTGGCCGGCGAAAAAGGCGTCATCCGGCTCCTCCGCCAGAAAGGATACACTGTGCAGCCGGTTAAGTAGTTCCAGCGCAACCCGTTTGGTCAACCTTTCACCCCTATGGCGACAGCCCCCGATTTTGTTGAGCAGGTCAGGAAGCATCAGAAAATTGTCCATAAAGTCTGCCACCTCTACGGCGACACGCCCGAAGACCGTGAAGACCTTTTTCAGGAGATTTTACTGCATGCATGGAAAGCCTGGCCTGCTTTCCGGCAAGAGGCAAAATTTACGACCTGGCTTTATCAGGTTTCCCTTAACACAGCCATTTCTTATTTCAGAAAGGATAAAAAGCAGCCGGTCCGTCAGCCAATCGATGCCTCGATCAGCCTTGCTTCGCCGTCAGCCGACGACGATACCGAACAGCAGTTCAAGGCCATGTACCTGGCCATCGGCGAACTAAACCGGATTGATAAAGCGATTGTCACGCTGTATATCGAGCAGTATGATTACCGGACCATTGGCCAGATGCTGGGTCTGACCGACAACAACGTGGCTGTACGGATGAACCGCATTAAAGCCTTTCTGAAGGAAGCCGTAAAAAAACACCTCTAATTATGGAACTCGACGAATTCAGCGCTCTTTTTAACGCCCGGTTTGAAGAGTCGCCCGCGCAGAAAAGCCTTGACGATATTACCCGGAAAATCAAAAACCGCTCCGGTACGGCCCTGGACCGGATTTTGCGGAATCTGTTACTAGAGATCGGTGTCGCCTTTGCCTGCATCATTGGCATGTCGATTATCGCTTACCGCATTCCGTCCATTACGCTGCACTGGCTGGCGGGCGCGGTCTGGGTTCTGAGCATTGTTCAGATTATCGCCTTCAGCTGGCAATACAGACAATTGAAGGCGACGGCTTTGCCTGTGGTGGTTGACCTGCGGTCGCACCTGCAGCAGCAGATTCAGGTAATCGAGCGTTTTGTCAAGATATACCTTGCCTTCTGCCTTATTTCCATTCCGGTTGGCTTTGTCCTGGGCGGCATACTGGGCTATACCATTGCCTCACAAAACCGGCAGGATCCTTTTCTCAATCCGATTGATAAGCTGCACCCCGGGCCGTGGGGCCTGCTGATTGTGCTGATTGGTGTCATTGGGTTTCTGGCCGGCATAGTACACTTCTTCAAATTCTATATCCGCTGGTTATATGGCCGGCACCTCGATCTGCTCAAATCCTGTCTGACCGAACTTGACCAATAAACAATAACGATGAATAAGCGAAAGAAAATTCTGATTCAACTCCTGCTTGGTCTGGTCGCCGGCGCGGGTTTTGGTTACCTCGTCGGTAAAGCCGGCAAAATGTTTCTCAGCGATCATCTGGATGCCTTAGCCTCACCCGTTTCCGGAGCGGAGACACTGATTAAATTCGTACTGGTTTTTGTGGCCATGTGGGCCGCCCTGGCCGCCCATGAACTGGGACACCTGTTAACCGGGCTGGCACAGGGCTTCCGGTTTAACCTGTATGTAGCCGGTTTTCTCGGTATTCGCCGACATGCAGAGACCGATGCCGTTGAGGTCTATCTGAATAAAGACATGCAGCTTTTCGGGGGCGTTGCCGCATCGATTCCGACCAAACGGACAAACAACCTCCGCCGGCAATTTGCCCGTGTTGTCATTGCCGGGCCAATCGTCAGCCTGCTTGGCGGCCTTCTGGTTTTGGGGATTTCGTATTACGGGCTCATCAGGCTGACACCGGCATCAACGGCGTTTATGCGTTGCCTGATTCTTTTTGGATTAACCTTCGGGCTTGTGTCGCTGCTCCTGTTTCTGGCTACCACCTTACCCTCCCGGACCGGCGTGTTTTACACCGACCGTGCCCGTTTTTTCCGGCTGATCCGCGGGGGCCGCACGGCAGAAATCGAACAGGCTATCCTTGAAACCATGGCGCATACCAACTCCGGTCAGTCCTATGCCGAGCTGAACGTCAGTCAGCTTCACCTGCTGCTGGAAGAGCCCGAGGCTTTTTTCAAAAGCTATGCCCATACCCTGCTGTATTACTACCATCTCGACCGGAACGAACTGGAAACGGCTTTCGGACATATCCGGCAAGCCGCCGACCTGCTGGATGGTCAACCCGGGCTGTTTAAAAACGAAGTGCTGAAGGAAGTCGCCTTTGCCCATGCCTATATCAAAGGTGATGCCTCACTGGCCCGGCAAATCTGGGAACGCATTGTACCCTCGCCCGACAAGCAGAAGACCCCACAAACCTACCTCATCAAAGCCTCCATTGCACAGGCATCCGACCTGAGCAATGACGCCCGGCAGCTCGCCGGTAACGGGCTGGCACTCCTGCCCTCGCCCATCGTCAAGGCCGAACATAAGCTTGTCGGCCGGCTGCTCCGGCAACTGTCATAAACGAAACGCCCGGCGGTCCGGGCGTTTCGTTTATTGGTAACCTCTGGCCTGTAGCTGAAAGAGTTCAGCATACCGGCCGTTGGCAGCCAGTAGCTCGGCGTGTGAACCGATTTCGAGCAGTGTCCCGCCTTCCAGCACCAGAATCCGGTCGGCCATGCGAACGGTCGAGAAGCGGTGCGAAATAATCACCGACGACTTGCCTTCGGTCAGACCGGCAAACCGCTGAAAGACCTCATATTCTGCCCGGGCATCCAGGGCGGCCGTCGGCTCGTCCAGGATCAGTACCTGGGCATTACGCATGTAGGCCCGGCCAAGCGCGATTTTCTGCCACTCCCCGCCCGACAACTCAACCCCTTTGCCGAAGCTACGACCCAACTGCTGATCATACCCGTTTTCCAGTTTAGCAATGACCGTATCCGCAAGGCTTTGCCGGGCAGACTGCTCAATGCGTGGTTTATTGGTCCGTTCGTCGATATCGCCGACGGCAATATTAACCCCTGCGGACATTTTCAGGCGGACATAATCCTGAAAAATAACCCCCACATGCCGGCGCAGATCAGCCAGGTCATACGCGCGCAGGTCATGCCCATCGAGCAGAATCCGCCCTTCGGCCGGATCGTAAAGCCGGGCCAGCAGTTTAACCAGCGTGGTTTTACCGGCACCGTTTTCGCCTACCAGCGCCAGTTTCTCACCGGGTTGCAGGGTAAACGACAGATTCCGTAACGCCCAGCGCTCTCTGCCGTTGGATGAGGCGTTGGCGTATTTGAACCCGACATTGTCGAACACAAATCCTTCGCGGATCGGGTTCGGAAACGGCAGCGGATCCGGTGTTGAATGAATGGCCGGCTGTATCGCAAAGTAATCGAAGAGGTCCTGCAGGTACATGGATTCCTGGGTCAGGCTGCTGAACTGCAGCAGAATGCCTTCCAGTGAGCCACGCATCTGCCGGAACGAAGCTGCCAGAAACGTCAGGTCACCGAGCGAAATCTGCCCGCTTACCGCCCGCAGCACGATCCAGAAATAAGCCCCGTAATAACCAGCCGTTCCGAGCGCAGTCAGCACCGTTCCCCAACCGGCACGGCTAACGGCCAGGCTCCGGTTTTTGACATAATACTGCCATGATAATTCTTTAAACCGGCCGATCAGAAAGTCTGACAGGCCAAAAATTTTGACTTCCTTGGCCGTCTCGTCACTCGCCCCGACGTAGCGCAGGTAATCGAGTTCGCGCCGTTCGGGCGTCCAGCTGCGCGACAGCGAATAGCTGCGCTGGTTGAAGTAATTATCGGCAATAAAGGCCGGTGTAACAGCCAGTAGCAACAGCAACAACAGCCACGGGTTATAGACGACCAGGCCGGCGGCCAGAAAGCCCACCGAAATCAACTCCTGCGCCTGTCCGAACACCTGCGACAGGAGCACAGTCCGGCCGGTTGTCTGCCGGCGGGCGCGTTCGAGTTTATCGTAAAAGGTTGCGTCTTCAAACTGCTCGAGGTCGAGCGAAGCGGCGTGCTCCATCAAACGAGCCGATGTCTGGTTGGCAAACAAGTCGCCCAACAGACTATCCAGCAATGACACCAGCCGCCCGAAGGCGGTAGACAGGATAGCGAGGCCAAACTCAGCGCCAACCAGCCACCAGAGATGCGAGGTATCCGCCGCGCCCTGCTGACCGCTTAACCGGACGACCTCGTCAATAATCAGCTTCCCAACAAAGAGCGTTGCCGCCGGCAGCGCTGCCCGGAACAAACGCGTTATGGCATTACCCAGAAACAGGGCCGGTGACACCGCCCATACTAAGCGAAAAAAAGCAGGTAAGTTACGTAAAGCCAGAAAACGGTCGCGCCACGAAAGCTCTTCAGCCGTGGTATTGGCATTCACCCGCCGTTCTGATTTCGGAGGTTTCATCATACTTAAATGACAATGGAATCAGGGATTTAGTTCTTTTCTCATACAGGCCGGCTATTGCCATTAAAACCAGATATTTGAGTTACATAAAACCGGTCATTTAAGACGCAAGATGTTGCGTCTCTACTGTTTCATGGCTCAGTGAGTATATTTCAGCTATAAATCCTGTTTTACACAAACCGGCACCAATTCCGGTAATGCCTGACCAAAACAAACACAATTTATGAAGATGCATTTCACGGCTTTTGCAGCCGCCTGCCTCTGTGCGACTACGCTTTGTGCCCAGCCAACTGCTGACGAGTACAAAGCCCGCACCAGACTCATCTACGAGAACATTTACCAGACCTTTTATCAGCCTAAGGACGGCCTGTTTATCGAAACCAGTGATCCGGCCAAAAACGAACGGCCGCACTCGTTCCTGTGGCCGCTCTGTGCGCTGTTCGAAGCGACGAATGAAGTCGAACGGATAGACCGGTCAACGCCATACAATGCCTGGGTAATGAACGCCATTGACCAGTACTATAACGACAATCAGCCGGCACCGGGGTATCAGGCCTATGTGCGTAAAGAAAGGCAGGATACGCGCTTTTACGACGATAATCAATGGATTGGTATCACCAGCCTGGACGCCTATGACCGTACGCACGATGCCCGTTATCTGGAACTTGGCAAACGCATTTACCGGTTCATGATGACAGGATTCGATACCAAAACCGGCGGCGGGATTTACTGGAAAGAAGACGAAAAGAACACCAAAAATACGTGTTCGAACGGCCCCGGGATTCTGATTGCCCTGCATCTCTATAAAATTACAAAGCAGAAAAGTTACCTCGATACGGCCATCCTGCTTTACGACTGGACAAACAAACACCTGCTGTCGCCTAAAGGGGTTTACTACGATGCCATCAAGGTACCATCGATGAAAATCGATTCGGCCACCTACACCTACAATACCGGCACCATGCTACAATCCAATGTGTTGCTGTATACGCTTACTAAGGACAAAAAATACCTGACAGAAGCACAGCGTATTGCGCAGGCAGCCGAAAAACATTTTTTCCGCAACGGCAAACTCCCTACCCATTACTGGTTCAATGCCGTTCTGCTGCGGGGCTATCTGGCCCTTTACGATGTTGACAAAAACCGGCAGCAGCTACAGTTTTTTATTAACGACGCCGAACGCATCTGGCAAGCTGAGCGGGACGACAAAAACTACCTTGGCCGCCAGAAAGCAAAAACGCTGATTGATCAGGCCGCCATGATGGAAATTTATGCACGCCTCGCACAACTGGCAGCAAAGTCATAAGTAAACACGCGGCCTACACCAGACGTGCTTTTGGTCATACAATCAGATTTTTATACAAAATGCGGCAGGCATGGTATTCTGTTAAAACGCACGATACCATGAACCCAGAAAGTTTCCTCGGCCAACGCTTCGAGCAGTTTGCCTCATACATCACCCGGGCCACCGGCTCATCGACGGCCTTTTTACTGGCCCTGTTAACCATTATCACATGGGTGGTTACAGGGCCCGTTTTTCATTTCTCTGATACGTGGCAGCTGGTGATCAATACCGGCACAACCATCGTTACCTTTCTGATGGTTTTCCTTATTCAGAAAGCACAGAATAAAGACTCGCTGGCCATTCAGATCAAGCTGAACGAGCTGATTGCGGCTACCACCGGCGCCAGTAACCGCCTGCTCAACGTCGAAGATCTGAGCGAAACCGAGCTCCGCGCCCTACACCGCTATTTTACGATTCTGTCAGAAAAAGCGGAACAGGATCAGAACCTGACCGAATCACACTCCATTGAAGAAGCGGAAGAACGCCATCATGAAAAACAGGAAGTGGTTAAAATCCGGAAACAGCACCACCACAAAAAATAGGCTATTTCCCCATAAAGACTTTAAAATCGGCCACCTTCTCGCGACTCACCAGCGCTTCTTTTTCGAACGCCGGACGCAACGTCAGCGCCAGCCGGTTGCCGAAATAAGGTTGTATCTGCTCGATGGCGTTATGGGTAATAATCAGGCCGCGATTGACACGAAAGAACTGGTCGGGATCGAGCGCCTCAGCCAGTTCATCGAGTGTGTAATCGACCAGAAACTTCTGGTTCTGCCACGTTTTGAAAAAGCTGAACCGTTCTTCGGTATAGAAAAACGCGATCTCACTGACTTCAATTGACAACAGACGCTGCCCCTGCCGTACCAGAAACCGGCGGCGGTGTTCTTTGGGCTGCTGAATCTGTAGTTCACGCAACAGCTTGTTAAGGTTAATCGTCGTTGCACTACCTGATTCGGCGGGAGTACGGCGGGCGGCAAGATCCCTGAATTTCTTCAGACTTCGCTCCAGGTCTTCCTTTTGAATAGGTTTCAGCAGGTAATCGATGCTGTTTACCTTAAAGGCCTGCAAGGCATATTCGTCGTAGGAGGTCGTAAAAATGACCGTGCTTTTTACCTCAACCTGATCAAATATCTCGAAGCTTTGCCCGTCGGCCAGCTCGATATCCATAAAAATCAGGTCGGGCGTCTCATTGGTTTCCGTATCACTCAGATAGGCAACCGTTTCTTCAATGCTTGCCGTTACACCGGCAATATTCAGCGAAGGATCAATCTCCAACAGCAGCTTACGGATTTTACGGACAGCTAAATCCTCATCTTCAACTAGTAATACGTTCATGGTATGCAGGGTATTAACGCGTATACTTAATCTGTTTCGGGGTTAAAATGTACTCAGCAGGCCTGTCCCCTTTTCAATCAGGGGCAGTATCACCGTAAAGCGGTCGCCGGTTTCCTGAACCACCACATCGGTCTGGGCCAGCAACCGGTATTTGGCCGAGATATTGGCCAGTCCCACTTTATTGGAAGCTATCCGGGAAGCTTTCCGCTGCAAATTGTTTTCTACAATCAGGCGCCGGTCAGGTGTGGTTCTGATCGAAATCTGTAATGGTTTGTTGGCCATAATCACGTTATGTTTTACCGCATTTTCGACCAGCATCTGCAACGTCAGCGGAGGCAACCGCTCATCCATAAACGCTTCGGCAATGGCAACCTCCAGCTCAATACCTTGTCCATACCGCGTTTTCAGCAGATGGAAATACGAGCTGATGAAATTGATTTCAGTGGATAGCAGCGTCAGTTCCCGGTCGTTGGTCTGAAGCAGATAACGATATACATTGGCCATTTCATCAACAAACTGCTCGGCTCGTTCGGGTTCATCGTTGATGAGCGAGGAAAGTGAATTCAGCGTGTTAAAAAGAAAATGCGGATTTACCTGATTTTTCAGGCTTTCGACCTGTCCCTGAAGTGTCGCTTTCCGGAGTTGTTCTTTTTCCAGCATCGTTTCGCGCCATTTAGCCAGTGAATGAAGGCTTTCAGAAACCGCAACCGATACTATGTTTGCCAGGATATTGACAATCAGGATATATTTAACCGTTGTCCAGTCGAAGGCATAGCCGAACCAGTGAAAGTGGTCATACATCCAGATACTGCCCAGAATGAACGCGGGCGTTACGGTCGAAAACATCAAAAACAGCAGAATGATCCGTGTCAGTGCCTGTTTCAGATCCGGCAACCATCCGATAATCAATTTGGTTAACCCGTCAATGGTAAACAGACAGGTCAGCGCAATAGCCAGGTTAATGCCCGATACGGCCATAAAGGTCGGAATGTCCTGTATATAAATCCGCCCCAGTAACAGATACGAAATCAGCGGAATAAACCATGGGAACAGCAGCATAAAATGCAGCCTCAACTGATGGGTCGGTTTAAACCATCGGGGCATTTGTTGATGAATAATCGCAGTCATGGTTACGGCACGTGAATCGGTTGCGTCAATAAAGGTAATGTAACCGTAAACTGCTGGCCGTTGTCATAAACGTTTACTTTTTCCATACTAATCATCTCATATTTGGCAGTCAGGTTGGATAAGCCATTCTGGCCGGTCTGTACTCTGACAATCCGTTTTTGCACATTATTACGAATTACAAGTTTCTCCTCCGTTGTAAAAATGTCGATCAGCAGTGGTTTCTCTACAGAAACGGAGTTGTGTTTCAACGCATTTTCAATGAGGGTCTGCAACGTAAGCGGCGGCAAGTAACAGTGTAAATATGAAGGATTCACGTCTATGTTGATTGAAATGCTTTTTCCGTAGCGTGTTTGGAGTAAAAACGCGTATGAACCGACAAAGCGGATTTCGGATTCCAGCGTCGTGGTTTCCCGATGATTAGCCTGCAACATGTATCGGTAGACCTTAGCCATCTCATCCACAAATTGTTCGGCAAGCACCTTATCTTCGCCGATGAGCGATGAAAGCGAATTAAGGCAGTTGAATAGAAAATGGGGATTTACCTGGCTTTTCAGGGTATCGAGCTGAGTCTGTAACGCCATTCGTTTCAGATACTCGCTTTCAGCCTGGTTCTCCTGCCAGCGGCTATAGGTATACAGCAAACTCAGCACCGAGCAAAGGCAAATATCGAAGACCAGCCCAAGCAGCATAATGGTCCGTACGGTAGACCAGTCAAACGGAGTATTGAAGACCGGAAACAGATGATAGGCCGCAACATCGATACAAGCCAGGACGATGGTTAACAGCCCGACGCTCAGAAACATAATCCCCGTCCGCATGAGTGTCTGATGCACCTCCGGAAACCGGTCGATGATTTCCCGAATGGTGACTGTCAGGGTGATAATCGACAACCAGTAGAGAAAGAACACCAGTAGTGTGCCGTAGAACAGCACATCCAGCGACTGAAAATAGCGTGGCCCAACCAAAAAGTAATTTCCGACCGGGAACAGCACAGGCATCATCAGGATATGATACCACAGTTCCTGTTTCGTGAAATAAACGGCTATGATCCGGGGGGTTGGCATCGGCAGCAGCTGCTTTGTAAGAATATTCCAAATTAAGTTACAATCTACTCAATTTGCAGGTGACTCTGTATGGACCGGTATTTTCAGCGGCTCAACCCGTACAATTCAGGTATGAATTGTAGGCAGAATTAGCGACCGGCAGCCTTGCGGCACACCTGTTTCAGGAAAAGCGAACAACAACTCATTGAGGCCTTTTCCCGGTTCAGGCGGCTAACGATTCACTTCAACGGCTTTCGATTGTAGTATACGCGTGCAGGAGAACATATTTGTCCCGTAAACAACGAATTTCTTTCCCTATGAAAGCTCAACTATCCGGATCACGCACGATTCACCACCCATTCATAAACGATCATGTCACGTTTGTCAGAACGGCGCAGGAAAGCGGCTATAGTCATACCTGGGTAGAAGTTATACTCGCTCCGGGACGCGGTGTCAGTTTACACTACCACAAAGAACACGACGAAACGTTTATGTGTCTGGAAGGGCAGCTACGTTTGCAGATCGGGAGCAAGGAGCTGAATCTGAAGCCCGGACAATATGCGTCGGCGGTGGCCGGAACACCGCACCGTTTCGTTAACGCAACCAGTGCCCCCTGCCGGTTTAAGTGCGTTATTTCGCCCGGCAACCCTGCTTTTGAGCAAACCCTCCAGATCCGGTACGGGCTTGCTCACGACGGCAAATGCAGTCCTAAAACCGGTTCACCCAGCAGCTGGCTGATGCATGCGTATACCTACGCGCTGGCTGATACCAAGCTGGCGGGCCCGCTGTCCATTTTAAATCCGATGATTCAATGGTTGTATAACCGCGCGGTATCGACCGGCATGGCTGCCCGGCTGCAGGAGGAGTATGTAAAAATACAGTAATCAGAAGCCCACCCGCGTGGATTCGGGCCGGTCTCCGGACACGGTCTGGTCTTCGCGGTTGAAGATTTCAGCCAGTGTCATGGGGTCATTTGTCCGGAAATCAGATCCCAGATGATTCAGCAGCCGGTTCGATTTTTCGGCCGTCAGCTTACCGAATGCATAATCAACCATCAGGCGGCCTTTACGCAGCAGGGCCTTATCCAGTAAGCTTTTATTGGCATTAAAGGTGGCAATCACCTGAATATGCATGCAATCGGCCAGCAGCCCGTCGGTCAGGTTAAGGATATTCGAGACGCTGTTTGTATCCCCTCCTGCCTCCCGTGCCTGCAGAATACGTTCGGCATCTTCAATGATCAGGACCGAGTCCTTATTTTCGAGCAGAAACGGGATAATCTCCGGCGAGGTCAGGTAATTGGTCATATAAGGCGGCAGGATGAGCATATCCTTTTTGACCATGGCACTCAGATGCTTGATATAGGTTGTTTTGCCGGTTCCGGGTTCGCCATGCAGCAAAATGAGGCCTTTACTTTTCGGCTGTTCCAGCAATGAAACCAGTCGTTCGTGAACCGGCAGAAAATCGTCGTTATAATGCAGTTCGAGGTCGATGTCAGGCGGTTTTATTTCTACCCGTTCTGTATGCAGCCCACCCATCCCGCTTTGGATCAGGTAGATGTGGGTCTGATTTTCTTCGTGTTGGTATTTATGTTCGTAAACGTCACTTAGCAACGCCCTGGTCACGTCTTCCTGTTGAAAATAGCCATGTATCCGGCAGAAGCGATCCCCCATTAGTTCGAGTTTGAGCAAAATGCCGTCGGGGTGTTCCAGTATTTGTTCAACCGTTTGCCAGCCTTTTTCCGTCATCCGCAGCGATGAATTGATAACACTAAAGCCGCGACTCTGTAACAAATCACGGACCGTCGGCCGGAAATCATCGCTGAAATAAATATAGTTCGGGTACTGCCCGAAGCGTTGTACAAAGTGGGGCGCAATCGGAAATTCGCGCTCCAGGTCATTTGGAATATGGAAATTATGAATCCGCTCCCCTACCTCATCATCACATTTTTTCCAACCTCCGAACACGGTACGTAATTCTGAATTGTCTGACTCGTTTTTCAAGGGAGAAACTACCTTTTAATAATAGCCTAATATACAGAAAATATGTCAGAACGTAAATTTTTGTGGGTTGGGGACATACCGGAAGAGCAACTCAAACACACTTTTCTGGAATGTGTTTACCGGTGCTTCCGGCGCGGTTGAGTTATAGGTCAGGCCTACCCGGATTGCATCTGACAGTTGATACTCTGCCGATACCTGCACATAGCTGACCGGCTGATAGCCCAGGCTATTGTGGCGGTACGAAAGCCCCAAACCCGCTTTTTCCATAAACCAGGCTTTGGCGTTGACATCAATGCCGATCGGCCGGCCGGTTGCCTGTGTGACTAATACAGACGGGATCAGCGATAAATTTTCCCCTGATTCCAGTTTATACCCGGCCTGAATAAAAAGCGGCCGTACGCTTTGGTAAGAACCTTGGCCTGTTCCTAAGCCATACACGCCTTTTTTAGCTTCCGGCATTGACACACCGCCGAAAAACGTATCCGAATAATAATAAATTCCGCCGCCATAGCTCATGTTGGCCTTGTTTGTACTCGTCAGGCTTACCTGATCGTATACCGGCAAAAAGCTCACCCCGGCCAACCCGCCAACCGATACGGTGGCTCCATCGGGCAGGTTGATCCAGTATGACAGCGAGCCGTAAACACCCGTTGTACCCAACGTGCCCAGCCGGTCATTAACGGCCTGTAGCCCGATCCCGACCTTGCCATCGGCGACGGCACCATCCATGGCTAATGTCTGGGAGGATTGGCCGCCACCGCTCATTTGCTGTTGCTGTTTGCTCTGTACAAAAAAGCCTCTCTTACGGAACATAGCCGTCATATGCAGTTGTTCACGCAATCCGGTAGCGGCCGGATTGATTGTCATCGGGCTGAATTGGTATTGATAGTAAAGCGTTTCTTTTTGAGCATGAGCACGCTTCCCGCAAAGTACGCTTATCAGTGCGACAGCAAAAATTCGCTTTGACCAGTGAATCATAGACATAAGCATCAGAAATTGTCCCCGAAAATTGGCTTTTTCAGCCAAAAATCCTAATTCATTCCGTGATTGGCAGGTATAAAAAAACTGCTGAAGAACCCGGTCTGCCCGGATTGATTCAGCAGTTTTTCCTTTCCTTTTTGTTTTATTGCAGGGACAGAATTTTGATCTCTGTCCGGCGGTTAAGCTGGTGTTCTTCTTCCGTACAGTTTGCCCCGTCTTTACACTGGTTCAGCAATTCGCTTTCGCCGTAGCCTTTAGCGATCATACGGGTTGCCTTAATGCCTTTTGCTTTCAGGTAGGCCACCGCCGATTTTGCCCGGTTTGTCGACAAGGTCTTGTTATACTGTGCCGTTGCGCGGCTATCCGTATGCGACCGTAGTTCGATTTTCATCGTCGGATATTTCTTCATCAGGCTAACCAGTTTGTCCAGTTCAACTGCGGCGTCAGCGCGAATTGTCGCTTTGTTCAGGTTGTAATAGATGTTATCGATCCGGATTACATCTCCTTTTCTGAACATAGTCAGATCAGTAATACCCGCCCCTTCTTTGGTTATCCGGGTACCGGTTGTGCCCATGCTGTCCTTAATCGCTTCGAGTGAATAATCACAACCAGGTTTTATGGCAAATTCATAGGCCCCGTCGGCATCGGTTACCGTTTCCTGCTTTGATTTATCACACTCGTTGGTCAGGATTACCTTGACGCCAACCATCGGCTGTTTCCCCTGCTGGGTGGTTACCCTGCCACGCAGTTTTGAATTTGCCAGATCCAGCCCACTTACCGGCGGTGCTACTATTTTCGGCTTTGCCAGCGGAATTTCAAGACGCGACGGCATATCATCTGTTAAGCCCTTTGTTGAAAAACCTATCTGACTATCCAGGTAGCCTTCGGTTACAGCAGCCAGCTGAAAGTCATTTTCAGCGTCCAGACACAGGTGAATATTACCGTCACTATCCGTTTTCAGGTCCTTGCTATCGCTCTCATTGGTCTTATTATCAACTTTCAATGACGCATTGGCCAATGGTTTTTTTGTTTCAGAATCGAATACAACCACCGTCAGTTCACGGCAAGGATACAACGGTCCTTCGCGTTTGAAGCGGTAAATATCATCGTCAGTACCGCCATTCTTCCGGTTACTGCTGAAATAGCCTCCCCGACGCTCACCGTCCGTTACAATGCCGAAATCATCTTTGTTGGAATTCAGGGGTTCGCCCAGGTTTTGCACCCATTTTGCATGCACGCCGTCACTTTCCAGCTGGGCAAAAAACATGTCCAGATCGCCTAAGCCCGGTTGTCCGTCCGATGAGAAATAGAGATTACCTTTTTCATCAACAAACGGAAACATTTCATTGCCCTTAGTATTAATCTCCTTCCCTAAATTAACCGGTGTTGACCATTTCCCGTCCTGCAGTTTTGTCACGTAAATATCCGTTCCGCCAAATCCGCCGGGCATATCCGATGAGAAATACAGCAATTTATCGTCCGGGCTAAATGAAGGGTGACCCGTTGAGTATTCGTTACTGTTGAACGGCAGTTCTTCGACTGCCTGCCAGTCGCCGTTTGTCTGGACTGTTGTATATAATTTCAGCTTATTGACCCCATCCGAAGATTCCCGGTATTTACCGTTATTATAATTATTACGGGTAAATACCACCCGCGAACCATCTTTAGTAAATGTAGCCGGGCCTTCGTGGTATTTAGTGTTCAATGTCTGGCTAAAACGTGCCGATTCGGTCAGTGGCTCATCTTCATATCCAAGACCGGCATTAACATTTGTGCCGCCATAATACCCGACTGTCCGGGTATCGTTTGAGGTAGGAGCCGTGTAATCATCCATTCCCAGGATCCGGCCGATTTTGTGCGTGACCGGTTGTTTCTTATTCACAGACCCGCCCAGGCTAGCTGTTTTTTCGCCTTTAATTTCTTTTCGTTCCGGCAGATAATAGAGATCCAGAAAGGGCGTATTATCCCAGTTAAATACGCGTTTGATGCCATTGCCACCGCCTTGTGCCGACACGAATACCAGACCATCCTTGTAGTAGACCGGACTGAATTCAGCTGCTTTCGTATTGAGGCTCAGGAAATCGACTTTGTAGCTGCCGGCATTTTTCGAGAGTGAACTGACATCCCGGTATAGTTTCGAGAAGAGCGGCCCCCGCTGATCATCTTTCTGCACGGCATTGTATCTCTCGTATGCCTCCTGCGCCTCCCGGTATTTACCGTTACTGGCTAACGCCTGCGCGTAATACAGATAGCACTGCACGTATTCAGCAGGTAGCTCACCCATGGTAATCAGATCGCGGTAAGCCTGTTCTGCTTTCTGCGTGTCTCTGATTTGCCGGTAACTATATGCTAATTTGGCTTTGGCTGCCCGAACATCTGTTTCAGGCATTGATTTGGTATTCTGAAGTGCCTGCTCGTAATATTCGGCCGCCTTTGAATAGGCCATCAGATTAAACTGATTATCGCCCTGCTTCGTTAGTGACTGCCCGAATACCGGACCAGCCAGCGCTACCAGTACATAGCAGAGTATACAGTGTCGTTTCATACGCTGTAATTGTTGTGAGAAGATGCAAAGTCCAAGAAAAAAGGGTACTTTCTGAACAGACGTAGAAATCTGTTAGAAGGTACCCTTTTTATAGCAAATACTGTTCCGAAGTCCGTCAGTTTTTCCAGAAACCGGAGAAAAGTATTTTAAATACGCTGCATGTAATTTTATTCCATTATTCTTTGATCGGTTACCTTATCCATCGATTAAAAATAACGAGGCGTAAGGATTTTGTTTTTACCGAATCCGAATTCGTAACGCAGCATCAATTCGTGTGAGCTGGGAGCAACCTGACCCAAACGGCTTACTGTACGGTCATAAGCATATCCCAAACGGAACTGATCGCTCAACTGTAATTCCAGCATACCCACAACGGCGTCGTTTGTATAACTGGTAAATGAGTAGAACTGATTTTTCCGGAGTGATACCCCCAGTGCCACCCGGTCGTTAATCCAGAGGTTGACGTTACCATCGAAACCAAGCGGAGCGCCTTCAGCATACTTCACTAACATGGATGGCTTTAATTTCAGCACAGGGCTCAGACCAACCACGAATCCGGCAGCAGCATAGGCATGACGCCGGACAACGGCACGGTTTACGCCTGAATCATAGTCAGACAGCTTGTTTTTCAGCAAACGCGGTACAGAAACACTCAGGTACGAACGGTCATTACTGATGTAGATACCGGTACCAAAGTTTGGCAGCATTTTGTTGATGTTCTGAGCAAAAGCAGGGTCGGCAGAAACACCGGCCGGTACCAGTTTTACTTCAGTCAACATAGCTGACAGGTTAGTTACACCGCCCTGAAGACCAAGAGCCAGCGTTGAGCGCGAACCCAGTTTGATGCGGAACGCATACGACGCAAACGCGCCGGTTTCGTTATACACCCCGATCCGATCATTATACAATTGCAAACCCACCCCGACACGCTCACGGTTAAGCGGCATATCTGCGGTGAACGTCGCCGTTTGTGGGGCGCCTTCAAGGCCCGTCCACTGATTCCGGTACATAGCCGTCATGCTGAGTACGTCACGGCTACCGGCATAAGCAGGGTTCAGCGCCATCATGTTAAACATGTATTGCGAGAACATCTTGTCCTGCTGAGCGTGCACCCGGCCGCTGCCGGCCACGAGGGCCAGCAGCAGGACGATTGCACTCTTTTTCAGAGAGAATTTGATAAACATCAGTATTAGCGGTTAATCGTCATGTAACGCACGAACTGACGGCCATCGCTCAGTTTGACACGGTAGAAGTACGTACCATCCGGTACACCGTTACCGCCTACATTCACGCCTGTGTTGGATGTACCATCCCAGTCGTTCTGGTAGTTGTCGCTCTTATAAACTACATGACCCCAGCGGTTGAAGACTTCTAACTGCACGGTACCTGTAGCTCCCCGGATCACGAAGCGGTCGTTGATACCGTCACCGTTTGGCGAGAAACCTTCAGGAATAAACACAGCCACATCGCTTATACGCAGATTCAGTGGTGTTGCTTCACTTTCATTCGAGTCTGTCGGGTTGCGGTTGCCATTTACGTCTGGCACCAGACCGTTTGTCGAGATATCGGTGATTTCACTACCCGCTGCTGTCGCTTTCGCTCTTGCCGAGTTCAGGAACGTGCCTGTTGTACCGTCGGTCTTCACATTGACCACAAAGCGGATGGTATCGCTCTGACCGGCCAGCAATGTGCTGCTTCCCGGAACTAACAGATCAGCGCTCGTTGAGCCGTTGTAGCCTGTATTAATCTTCAAGCCTGTCTTACCTGTAGCAATTGCTGTGCCAACTACTTTGAAGCTTGCGCCATTCTGTGCGTTGAATACTTTCGACAACGAATCCGTCAGCGAAACATTAGTCATCGGCACAGTCGCGTAGTTTTTCACAATTGCCATGTAGGTTACGTTATAGCTGCCATCAGCCTGACGTACGGTATCTTTCACCGAAAGCGCTACCCCGATGTATGGACGAAGCGGTACGCTGTTCAACACAACCGGTGTCGGCGTATTGCTTGTCCGTGGATCGAGTGTATTGTTCGGATCCGGATTGGTACCGGCTGTAGACGTATCCGCTACCATCGCACTGCCACTGAAGGCGGTAGCGATTGCCGAGTTGTAGAACGTCTGTGTATTGGCATTGGCCACATTCACCCGGACAACGAAGTTTAGAACACGGCTTGCACCGGCCGGCAACACGTTGGCTGTTGTATCTTTCAACAGCTTAGTCTGCGATCCCTGACCTGTGTAAAGCGGGTTCACGATCAGACCTGATGTTGCAGATACCGAGATACCACTGCTCATAATCACGGCGGTGTTGAAGGTCTTCGTCAGATCATCCACCACCTGAACTTTCGTCAGATCATTGCGGCCTAAGTTCGTCAGCTTAATTGAGTAAGCCACATCGAACACACCATCATCAACCTGAGTAGGTGTACCAACCGATTTCGCTACACCAATCAAGGCATCCGGCAGGTCGAAACGAACAGCTGTCGGTACCTCGCCTGTCGGGTTCGGATCTACACCTGTGTTTGATACATCCTGAACGACAACCGTAGTACTTTCAACGATACCTTTTGCGACAACGCTGTTATAGAACGGACCGTTGTTACCATTTGGCTTCACATTGACCGTCACTGAAACAACACCTGTTTCTTTAGCAGCCAGTGTACCACCTAACAGAATCTCCTGATTGCTGCCACCGGTGAAGGCTGTATTCGCTGTCAGGCTACCCTGAACAACGGAAGAACCAAGTACCGAGAAGGCGGCCGGCGCACCGAAAGCTTGTGTCAGATTATCAGTGACCTGAACATTATTCAGGACTTTATCGCTAAAGTTTTTCACTGTGATCGTATACACTACATCGTAGCTACCGTCATCTTTCTTATTCGTTGCGGCCGCCATGGCTACACCGATCAGGTTAGTTGCCGTTTCAGGAGTCAGACGGAAGGTTGTTATACCCGCATTGTTTGTCGGGTTTTTATCACCATCCGGATCCGGATCTGCACCGCTTACCGACGCATCTTCGAGGCGACCCGCACCACCCATGGCTGAAGCCAGCGCTGAGTTATTGAATGTACGGGTCGTATCGTTTGCGTTCAGTCTCACCTTCACTCGCATAGTAAACGAAGCTGTAGCATTCGGATTCAGTGTGCTTGCAGAATCAAGCAATTGAATATTGCTGCCAAAGCCTGTGTAGTTATTGTTCATTTTCAGCGTCGGGCTATAGTTCGACGATGACGTCAGCGTTACTTCTTCTATGCTATGAGACGCGAAGACATTTGTTAAGTCATCCTGGACACGAACTTTTGTCAGTGCTTCGTCACCATAGTTCACCAAATAGAAGCCGTATGTGATCTCAGCTGTATTGGCATCAATCATACGAGACTGGCTAACACCCTTGGCAATACCCAACGTACTGGCTTTGAACGACGTCGATGTATCAGCAACTGTTACAGTCGACTTATTGTTAGCCGTATTCGGATCTACCTGATCGGCATAAGTTACTTCAGCCGTGTTTACGATATCTCCTTTCTTACTCAACCGTGCCTGGAAGCTGATCGAGTCGGCAGCACCTACAGCCAGTGAATCATATCTTTTCAGAATGACCCCACCCGACAGATTAAAGTTGTACGCACCCTGAATTAACTCCAGTCCTTGAGGCAGCACATCACGTACATTTACGTTTGTTGCTTTCTGAGGGCCGTTGTTTTTTACCTTAATCGTGTACGTTACAACCTCACCACGGTTCAGTCGTGTTTTGTTCACCGACTTGGTGATCGCTACATCTGCCCGTGCTGTATCTGTTTTACAGTCAAAGATTTTCACTTCGACCTTTCCTGGCAGACTCACACAACCTGTTTGTGTGCGTTCGAAGATGTAGTAAGTACCTACACCTACCGAAGCCGGCGTTAACACAGTTGGAGAGCTTGCTGACTCACTGGTACGGAATTCGTACGTTTTACCTGCCGTATTGAGGCTGCTGATTGCCGTGTTCAGGTCAACCGTTACGGCTGAGCATGTGTTGCGCAGACTCGAAACGATCGGCGCCGGCACTTTGTCTGCTACCGTTACGATTACCCCATCCGATGGCAGTGAGCTACAACCGTTGGCATCGATCAGCTGAACGCTGTAAGAAGCAGTCTTCTTAACTGTGATCCGCTGGGTAGTTGCCTTATTGCTCCACAGATAACCACTACCAGCTGATGCTTCAAGCGTTACAGAGTCGCCGTAGCAGAGATTCAAGGCACCTTGAACCACACTGACGGTTGGTACTGTCTTAATGCCCTGAATGGTTAATACCATGGCATCCTGCGCCAGTGCTGTCGGACAAGCCAGGTTGTTCGAGCGGCCAGCCAGCGTCAGAGTGACACTGCCAGCCTGAACATCGGCAAGCGATGGCGTATAGGTTGCATTCAGCGCAAACGGATTATCAAATTTACCGCTACCTGATGTTGTCCACTGTGATGTGGCAACGGCACCACCTGTTCTACCGGTCAGCTTGTATGTTTTCGCTGCACAGATCGACGCATCTGCTCCGGCATCTGCCGTAACTGGATTAGCCTGGTCACATGGTGTTTGTGCACCGTCACACGAAACAATACCAACACTAATAACCGATGCCGCACTGTAACAGCCCGATGCAGAACGTTCTACCACATAGTATCTGCCTGATACACCTACCGAACCAGGGTTCGCAACACGGGTTGCTGCACTTGGTGTTTCTGAGGTATAGAACTCAAACGTACCGCCTGTAGTCGTTACATTGCTTGTTACACCTTGTGCCAGGTTAACTGTGTTAAACGGACATGTACTCGTCAGGTCCCGCGTTACAGGTATACCAACTTTTGGCAATACTGTAACTGTGATCGTTCTCGACGGTGCACTCTTACAGTTTGTTGACGAGCAGCACTGTGCCGTGTAAGTCATATTGATACCTGGCGTTACTGTGATTGTACTGCCAACGTTACCATTTGACCAGATCACATAACTACCAGCCGGACATCCCTGGCCAACCAGCATAATCGGTGCCCCGAAACAACTTGTGTAGCTTGTTACGACGCTTGTACCAGACATCACACCGGCAGTTGGCGCATTCGGGTTACCCACAGCGATCGATACACTATCTGACCACGGGCTTATGCAACCACCTCCACCGAGGATACACTTAGCACGATAGGTATTGTTACCGACGGTTGGGGTCACAGTGATACTAGATGTTGTTGCCCCATTTGACCATTCCGGATAACCACCTTCACAACCTACAGCTGTCAGTACTACTGTTTCACCAGCACATACGCTTGCTTTATCAGCAGCAATGGTTGGCGGACGCGGGATGACGACATAGATATCGATGCTTGCTGATGGTCTGCTTTCACAACCATCTTTGAGACATGTAGCCATCTCCCAGATTGTAGTTACAACTGGATTGATTACCAGCGTATTTCCTGTCTGACCATTCATCCAACGGACAACACCACCTTCGCAACCCGATGCAGTGATCGTTACCGAAGCACCTGCGCAAATGGTCAGGTAATCAGTATGGAGTACCGGAGGAGCGATCGACTTAATTCGTATCGGCGCACCCGTTACATCCAGATCAGCACATATTCTTGATGAACCTATCAGGCTGATCACATCCGATGCTCTTGTCACACCCGGTGTTACGCCTGACAGATTCAGATAGTTAGGATCTGATGGGTTGGCGTTATATACGAGTGTATGAATCGTGTACGTTGTATTTTCAGAGACAACTGTGAAGCTTGGCGAGTTGCTTGTCTGCTGAATGACTTTGTCCGTACCTTTTGTCAGGACATACAGTACAGAGTATCCATTCGGCACGACAAGGCCACCGTTTGCAACGGCTCTTAAAGCCAGTCGATCCGAAGTAGCGCATATTTCAGGTGTATCTGTCCGTAGCGTACCTGCTTTGGCCAGACAACCAACCGGCCTTACGGTTACTGTTACTGATCCCTCGCTACGACATGTACGATACTGGCAATAAGCAATATAAGTACGTGTTGCATCTGGTTGCAGCAGTAACGTTGTCGATGCAGGTGCACCTGTTACGTTCCATGTTACTGTACCCTGACAGCCTGATGCAGTCAGCAGTACACTTTCACCTGGCTGCAGTTCTGTTTTTGAAGCAGTTACTGTCAGTGACGCAGGCTGGATGATCCGGATTGTGTAAATATCTGACGAAGGACTTACACAAGCACCTGAACGGCAGGTTACACTATAACCGGTTGTCACGGTAGGACTTACGGTGATACTCACCTGACCAACCTGACCTGTGCTCCAGTATGGTGTACCTTCGCAGTTCTGAACGGTCAACGCCAGTGATTCGCCAGGGCAAAGCGCAGAATCGCTGCACACTACCGTTGGTTTAGCAATTGTCCGGATGTTGAACGAAATCGTGTTCGAACGTGGACTACCGCACTGATCACTTTGCTTACAGATTGCGTAGAACAAGTTGTTTGTAGCAGAAACCGTTACTGAAGCAACTGTACCTGTCTGACCATCTGACCACATGACAACACCGCCGGTGCAACCTGTTGCTGTCAGAGAGACAACTTCGCCGTTGCAGGCAACTGTCTGTGGCGCTCTGATCACCGGTGCAGTACCCGTTGAGTTAACAGTAATGCGTAGCGAGTTCGAGGCTTCGCTCAAACATGATCCGGTCTGGCATCGTGCCGTGTAATCAGTTGTTACACCAGGCATAACTTCGATAGAGGCAGATGTCTGTGTCAGACCACTCCATACCACCGCACCGGTACAACCTTCAGCCGTCAGAATTACCCGCTCACCAGAACAAATCAGACGCTTGTCTGCACGGATCAACGGAGCCGTTGGGTTAACCACCGTTATTGCTGCTGACTCAGAACGCTCTGAGCAGCTCCGGAACTGACAGGTAGCAAAGTAGCTGATGCTGTTAGCCGGACGGACAATCAGGGTATTACCCGTTGTCTGTGCCGCATCGCTCCATACCACGTTCCCGTTGCAACCAGTTGCTACCAATGTTACACTGGTACTTGCACAAATTGTTGCGCTAGATGGCGTAACAGTTGGTCTAACCGGTCTAACCACACTAATTACATAATCATCTGACTGAGGGCTGCTACATGTACCGTTTCTACAGATTACAGAGTAGCGGTTATTGCTTTCCGTCGGACGAACAATGATTCGCGTCGTCGTTTCCGTAGTTGTGTTCCAGATTGGCGTACCCAGACAGTTCTGAACAGTCAGTTCTACTGACTCACCAGGACACACGACCGTTGTGCTGCAAACAATTGTTGGTTTGGTAAGTGTATTACCAAGATCGATTGTTTGCTCAGCCGGAGCACCCGGACAGTTTTTCACAAAACATGTCGCAGTATATGTAGTCCGCGTCTGAATATTATTCACGGTAATTACTGAACCTGAAGCGCCTGTAGACCAGCTGATCGTACCATTATCGCAACCAATCGCGGTCAGGCTTACTGAGCCTCCCGGACAGATGCTGGTAGTACTTGCCAGAATGGTTGGTCTTGGTGCACTGATTACAGTCACCGTAATCGGATTGGACGCCTGGCTTGTACATGAACCAACTACACAGCTTGCTGTATAAGTTGTTGTTACCGTTGGATTCACCTGAATAGAGGTACCATTACCACCATTCGACCAGATTACGTTTCCGCTACAGTTGTTTGCGTAGATTGTTGTACCACTACCATCCTTACAGATCTCTGTGATTGCACAGTGGATATAAGGCGGCTGTACCGAGCATTCTTCGATTCCGATCGTAACCGTTGATGTGTTGTTCTCCGGCTTAGTCGGATCATCGTTTGTACCCGTGATAACAGCTACGTTCCGTACGGAGCCACCTGCTCTGATAACCGCTTCAACAAACAGGTTACGGCTTGCACCTGTAGCCAGTTCACCGATAGTCCAGATTCCTGTTGCTGCATTGTACGATCCAACTGAGGCAGTTGCAGCGACAAATGACAGCGATGCAGGCAGTCGGTCAGTTACAGTCACACCTGAAGCTGAAACAGGGCCGTTATTCGTTGCAGTAACGATGTAGGTGATCTTCTGACCTAAGCGATATGGCCCACTCGGTGTAACGTTTTTCGTTACCGCCAGATCAGCATTACAGAATCCTACTGTTACAGTTACTGCGGTACGGGTTCCGCTTACGCAGCCTTCAGGGCTTACTGATTCAGCGTAGTATACTGATGTTACATTCGGAGCAATTGTCAGTTTACCGCCGCTTTCCGTTGTCCCGATCAGCGTACCAGTTGCAGAGTACCAGTTAATCCGGTTGCCCGGCGCAAATCCGATCAGCTTCGTTCTGCTGCCCTGACAAACCAGTGTATCATCACAGGCAACACCAATTGGTGCGTCCGGACGCTCATTGATCTGAACAACGCGTGACAAGGTTGCCGGCAAGCAAATACCGGTGCCGTCAGGGTCATTTGTTCTGGCAGTAAATTCAACAAATCCTCGTGTAATATCCGCTAACGATGGTACATACGTTGTGCTTGTACCGGTCGTCGTTACGAACGTACCAGAACCTGCGGCTGTCCAGCTCAGGCTTGATGCCGAACCACCTAATGTAGCAACCAGAACAATTGACTGTCCTTCGCAGATGGCAGGGGTCTGACCGATTGTCAGGCTGGCAACATTTGTACAACGGCAGTCAATACCTTCAACTGTTAATACAGTCGGGTTGCTGAAACAGCCGTTTGGCGATACTTCAAACAGATAGTACTTACCGGCACCAACAGCCGTTATGTTTGTCACAAGCGGCGATGTTGGCAACGCACCGGTGTGCCATTCGAAACGGTTACCCGGACGTGGCTGGTTGATCGGTACATTTGTCAGATTGATTGTCTGCTGCAGGTTTGAACAAACCGTCAGACGCTCAGGGCAGGTTGGTGTTGGCGGGATTGCCGTTACCGTTACGATAACCGGCTTACGGTCGCTCTTACAACCACCGGCTGTTACTGCCTCTGCGTAGTAGATCGTTGTTGTTGTCGGATTGATTGTTAATGATTGACCACTTGTTGTGGTATACAGTACATCGCCGCCAACCGGAGTCAGGTACCAGTTGATCGTTGTGCTTTGTACTCCCGAAGCGGTAGCTACTACAGAAGCAGTCTGATCGGCGCAAACCGTTACATTATTAACTGCCAGCGTAATAGTCGCACAGGTTGGAATTACACCCGCATCAACATCCAGATTCACCTGACCGGCAGTCAGACATACGGTATCGGTTATACCACCTATACCGGCGTCGCTGTCAGTTGCTTCAGTAGCATTGGCAGCGTTAGCCATTGTAAAGGTATAACCTGATGGTAACGTGAACGTTACTTTGTAGCAACCCGGGTTCAGCTGAGTGAACAGATAGCTGCCATTGTTCGCTGTAATTTGTGTGCTTACAACGGTGCCGCTGTTGGCGTCAGTTAACACAACTGTTACACCATTCAAACCAGCCATTTCCGTTGGATCCTGAACGCCATTGCTGTTTGTATCGATCCAGACGAAGTTACCCAATGTCGCTTTGAGCGGAACAAGACCCGCGTCAATATCAAGGTTAACCTGACCGGCGGTCAGACAGAATGTGCTTGTTGTACCACCTGCACCCGCATCGCTGTTATTGGCGCTTGTTGAGCCAGGCGCGTTAGCTGGTGAGAAGGTAAAGCCTGCAGGCGTCGTAAACGTAATTTTGTAGCAACCTGCATTCAGGTTTGTAAACAAATACCTGCCATTGCTATCTGTGATTTGTGTTCCAACGACAGTACCGCTATTGGCATCAGTCAGTACAACCGTTACCCCGCTTACACCGGTGGTTTCACCACTGTCCTGAATACCATTACCATTTGTATCTACCCAGACAAAATCACCCACAGATGCACGCAGCGGAATAACACCCGCATCGACATCCAGATTTACCTGACCGGCAGTCAAACATACGGTATCGGTAATACCACCCACACCGGCGTCGCTGTCAGTCGCTTCAGTAGCGCCTGCGGCATTAGCCACCGTGAATGTGTAGCCCGCTGGTGTTGTGAATGTCACTTTGTAGCAACCTGCATTCAGGTTTGTGAACAGGTAGTTGCCGTTCCCGCTGGTAATCTGGGTAGCGACTACAGTACCGCTGGTCGCATCAGTTAACACAACGGTCACTCCATTCACACCGGTTGTCTCACCGCTATCCTGAATACCGTTACTGTTTGTGTCTACCCACACATAGTTACCCAATGTGGCTCTGAGCGGAATTACGCCCGCATCGACATCCAGGTTAACCTGACCGGCAGTAAGGCACACAACGTCGCTCATACCACCGACACCGGCATCACTATCGTTAGCCGTGGTACTGCCAGGGGCTTTCGGAGTAGTAAAGGTAAAACCGGAAGGTAGTGTAAACATTACCTTATAGCAGCCGGCGTTTAAACCCGTAAATGAATAGAGTCCTGTACTGCCCGTTACCTGTGTAGAAACAACCTGATTGTTATTGGCATTGTAAAGTGTAACCGTTACACTGCTTACGCCCGTTGTCTCTGTCGGATCCTGGATACCGTTTCCGTTCGTATCAACCCAGACATAATTGCCCAGAGTTGCCTTCAGCGGAATTAAACCGGCATCAACCGTTAAGTTACTGTCACCACCAACCAGTGTATAAGTCTGTGTCCGGCCTGTAAGCAGGTCGGCATCGCTATCCACTGTATCGGCAATCGTTCCGCTCAACGGATTCGTTGAGTTCTGACCGGTTAATGTATAACCGCCCGGTGTTGTAAACACAACATAGTATTCACCCGGCAATAAGTTCGGGAATAAATACCTGCCATTGCTATCGGTTGTCGTTGATGCCAGCGGCGTTGTGCTGGTCGGGCTGTACAGGGTAACAACTACACCTGATACACCCGGCTCACCGGCCGTTTGCTGGCCGTCACCATTATTATCACTCCAGACAAAATCACCAAGCGACGCAAGCGGGCCTTGCTGCACGATAATGTCGCAGCAATTTCCGGTTGCACAACCACTCAATGATGTTACAAACGAATAAACGCCCGGACTTTTAATCACCAGGTCGCCGTTTGCTTCAATCGAAGCAAGGGTTGCCGGAACACTGGAAGTTCCGATCTCATTTCCGTTTAAATACCAACGTGTACCTGTGAATCCCTGAATAGGGATAGTAACAGTATACTCTTCACCGGTATACCATAATAATGGTACCGTAAAACAAGCATTGGCATAGTCATCTTCAATGATGCTATGCACAGCAGGCGAAGAGTTAATGTCCGTACCACTTGCCGCGATAATTTCTGCAGTATTGAACGACACACCACGTTCGATCACGCGGGCTGTCAGTACAAGCGTTGCAGACTGACCTGAAGCCAGTGTTCCTACATTCCACTGAGTCACATTGGCAGCAACAGATGTATAAGAACCGGCACCGTTAAGTACCGAAACACTTAACAGCTGTGCTCCGACAGTAGAAAGACTGTCTTTGACCACAACCCCTGTCGAACTTGCCGGACCCGCATTAGAAACGGTTACAGTGTAAGAAACAACATCGTTTAGGTTTGGCGTTTTGTTACTTATCTTTTTAGATAAAGACAAGTTCACATTGGCTACTTGGGCTGAACTACTCAACGGAGCAATCAGCAACATGCACAGCATCATCAGGCTACCAATAGCCCAACCCTGCTTGCCAGCGAATGCCATCCGATGAGTCAACCCGCCAAACGTTTGATACTCTGGACTGCTCGCTCTCCGAAGTAGTGCTCTTCGGACCGCAGACAACCAACCCCGCTCCGATCGGTGCGGAGGGGTTTCAGGTGGGCAGGAAGAGCCTTTCAGTAAAGGTTGCTCATTCATTTTGTAAATTGGAATTAATTGCAAAAACGTTTTTTGTTTCAATGGTGGTGGTTCGCGGCCGTCAGGGGGTTCGACGCGCATCCCCGCTGATAAAGCTGATCTGGCGTGTCCTAAAGGCCCTGGTTCCAATGATTTCACCTGCCCACGCTCACTCCCGTCCGGCGGAGAGGAGGTAGCCGAAACGGGCCTTCGGCAAATTGTCTGTAATAAGTACTGAACAATTTGTCCCATCACCATCATTACCCTACTGCTTCGGTCCACCACAACGGCTGACTGAATGGGCCGAGACTGGTTTGGCCTTTGTTGCCACGTACCAGTTCTCAATGTAAAAGTTACTTTCATCTGCAACTTGTTTTGGGCGGTGTACTACTTATTTTCAGTTACCGGCAAACAACAGTTCACGAAAAATAAAATATCATTCTCCGCAAAATGCCTGTCGGCACTTTTATTTCCTTAAGAATTAACTAAAATTATGCCAAAACCTGCAATACACTTTGTTAAGATAAAAAAATGACTAATCCAAAGGTGACTATCAGGCATTTGGCCAAAACAATGTACGTCAAAAAGCAATTCAGGACCACACTTTCATGTCTGTATGTTTACTTATAACCCAGCAACTGGAAAGTTTCCCAAATTAGCCAAAACTATGCCAAAAATCAGGCATTAGTTCGTAAACGACATGTATTATGAATAGTCTTATCTAACGCCTTTACGGTAAATACAGGCGATCAGATTGTTCAGGAAGAGAGAATATATCGGAAGTAAGAAAGACATCAGCGGTGTGTAGCCGTAATGTGCAGGCAAAGATAACTAATTCCCTATGACCTTAAGGTACCGTTACAAAAAAAATACCCCTCCTGTCGGGAAGGGGTATTTTTGTAACAGCATATATCGGATATATTAAAAATCATAACCCAGCGTCAGATAAGCAACCGGCCGGCTGACAACGTTGTTTTCAAGCCCCCAGGCATAATCGAACTTAACATAGTAGCCAAACAGCATGGTACGGGCACCGGCACCATATCCGATCAAAAACGGATTTTTGAAGTTTGTTACCGTTGCCAGGAAAGGCAGGTTTCCGCCACCAATAATCTCTGTATTCAGACTGTTCTGGCGATTAAACGGGCCACGGCCAACCCAGGCCGTCCCTACATCGGTGAAGGCCACTAATTGCAGGTTCCGCAGAAAATTTGAGGTAATGTTCCCACGATATAGATACTTAATCAGTGGCATGCGCAGTTCTACATTCATCAACAAGTGGCTGTTACCCGTCAGTTTACCCAAACGGAAACCGCGCAGATTTGATGCAAAATCCAGGAAGAAAACATCACGGAAATCTTCCCGCTCAGGAGCCAGCTGATTAGGTACCTTCAGCGGATTGGTGGCGACATTCTCTTTCTGAATATCCGGCGAACCAATCCAGTTCTCCATCCCGCCTAGTGTACTCTGCTTGGGCGCTGCGCCACCAGACTGGCTGAATGACAAACGACCGGCCAGAATCAGATCACGGTGAATTTTCTGATAATGGCGCAGATCAAGTGACAGGCGGTTAAAACTTTGGGAAGCGGAACGGATACCGGCATAGTTTTCAAAACGTACTTTTGCCTTTGTACCGGCAATCATGTTCATACCATTTGTTTTCGTATTATCGAATACAGCTTCTGCCCGGATACCAGCATAATCGGATGTCATATCTGCCTGTGCCAGATTAGATAAATCTACCCGGCGGGTTAATGCATAAAACGGTGACAGGGTAAAACGCGTCGTAGCAGACACCGGATACGAAGCCATAAAAGCAACGCGGTTGTATCTGTATCGCTGACTAAGCAGCTGATTATCCAGAAATAATGTTTGCCGGTCAAACCGTGCGCCGTAATCAATCCGGTGCTTCAGGTTCTTATATTCCGCAAATAAATCGCTGTTACGAAGATTTGTTGTAATAAAGAAACCGGCATTTATGACGTGATTTTCCAGCAAATCATTCATCGTTACATTTTGCTGAAAACCAAAGCCCCGTATCGGATCGACCCGCCAGTTTGATTGGCCGTCATTGACAGTAAACAAACCCTGATAGTTGAATGGCCCGCGAATGGTTACGTTCTCCCGGCGACGATTACGTGGTGGCAGCGCTGATCCAATAGACAATGAAGTTGATGTACGGCGCTGACGATATTCAGCAGCTTTCAGTACGTCCGGATCAAACTTATAGTTATCAACATCTACTTCGCCCGGAGCCAGCGCCATTCGCTTAACCGTATCTACCGGGGCGGCCTTACCATTTTGCGCGGCTGTGTCGACAGGGACCGGGGCTTTAACCTCTTCTTTTATAACCGGTTTAGCTACTAAACCAAGCAGCTGATTGCGCTGAGTAGGAGCCGGATCAACGGAGGCCGTAAGTGGTAACTGTGATCGGTATCCGATATACATATCGCCATCGCGGAGGCTGCTATAAACAAATCCACCACCCGATGTTGCCAGATCATACTGATAAATGCTGCTGGCAAATGCGGTTGTTTGCCGTATCGTACTGTCTTGCAGACTAAGGCGATACAGGTTCTGAATACCACTGGCCGAACCAAGAAAGTAAATGGTATTCTCACCACCTGCAATTGGCCTGTATGCGTTTGATAATGAGTCGGTCAGGCGGCTGACTGTCGTTGCGCGGGCACCTCCTTCGTGTAAAAACAGGGAGAAACGATCCTGAATAGTCTTGTATGAACCTTTATCAACCCCAAGAGTATCCAGCTTACGGTTCGATGAGAAAACAATTTTCCCGGCAGTACGCCCGACAAAGGTCGGATTCATGTCGTCATACAGATCATTGGTTAGCTGGGCATAGTTACCACGGTTAATGCTGTACAAAAACAGGTCATTTTGCCCGCGGCGGTCAGCACTGAACACCAGACTACCTCCGTCATCTGATGCATCAACACTTACAATCTGGGTTAAACCATTGATTGTCCGCTTGATTTTTTGTTTAGGCCGTTTTTCGAGGTCACTATATATATATAGGTATGACTTACCGCGTTCTTCAGTAATAATTACCAGATTATTTCCCTTCTGCCAGGTCACTAACGGCGTACGTGTATAGGTAGCATGCCCGTCCAGACGATACCCCCCCTGGACAATGCTCATTTTTTTCCGGTTGCCTGTATTCACAACCTCAATGTTGTAACGGCCATCGTGTACGGTTGTGTAAGCAATAAACTGTTTATCAGGGCTCAGTTTCACATCATTCAGAGTAGCAGTACCATCACCGGCCTTCAGTCTGATCCGGAAATCGTCTTTACTTTCCTGATAGGATTTACTGACCGTACCAGCCATACCGACATAATAGTCTCGCCACTCGCGCAGGAAACGACTATACGGTACGCCCAGCGTACTCTGTATACTACTTTGTTCGTTGCGGATAATACGGGTCAGGTTCAGGATGTTTGAGATATTATCCCGTCCGTATTTCTGTACAATATAATTCCAGATGGAATGGCCTACGCGTTCGGCTTCGCGTCCTGTAAGCAGCGAGGGTTTACGGACAGGATGCGTTAAGGCGACATCCCGCATGTAGTCGTCCAGCTCAACGCTCCATCCTTCAGCAATGTAGGAAGCAATTCCGGGCATAAACCAGTCTGGCAGTGTAAGCAGTAAAGAGCTTTGAAGGGCATCTTTCAGACTACCACCATACAGCATGTCATACACAAACAACATCGAAACGTCGCGGATCAGCTGCCGGCGGAAGCTCATCTGATCACCGGTAAAGGCGATTTCGAGCCTTGATTTTGCCATGTCCAGCTCGCGGCCGTTCAGATCACCGAGGGCATTTAAGCCGATGTTACTCTGGGCTAGCTCAGCAGGCGAATTGAATAAAAAGATTTTTATGCGGTTATAGGGTGTATAGCCCAATAGCTCAGTAATCCGGTCAAATTCAGACTCGGCGTATTGTGCCGTCAGATTTGCCAGTTGATTACCGTCCTGATAAAAATAAATCTCGAAATTGGCTGTCTTGACAATCTTCCAGTTGAACTCCCGATACTGAATACGGTTTTTACCAAATTGCTCCTGGGATGGATAGTTTTGTGCCACAGCCGCCGGCAAAAGCCCTAGCAGCAGACTTACCAGCAAAAGGTATTGTTTTCGCATAAAAAACGCTAAGCCCTTAATATTAACTTCGGTAATATAACGAAAGACACCGGTTAATATTCGTTTCCGGATCTAATTCTTCGTTATTAAGTAAAAACCCCGCATATTGGCTGGCCAGGTATGGCGCCAACGATACGCCTTTGGTACCAAGCCCGCCAAAAATACCGACAGAGGCATATTCCGGATGCAGCCCCAGAAAAGGGCGGCGGTCTTTTGTTGACGGCCGGATGCCCGCTTGTTGAGCCACAATCTGATAGGGTACTTTGATCAGCTCCTGTACTTTCTTTTCCAGAAACACACGACCATCCTCTGTTGTTTGCCAATCCAGATCATGCCACGAATAGGTTGCCCCGATTTTTATTAACCCGTCCCGAAGCGGCAAAATAAAAATCCCTTGATTGACTATATTCTTAATAGGATAATAACTTACCGTCGCCGTGAGAACCTGTCCTTTGACAGGATTGTACGGAAGCCAGCTAAATAACGGATTCTCGTGGCCTTGCGCCCCGTCGCAAAATATTACTTTTTTAACTTCCAGATTATCGACAACCACTGAATCTCCGTTCATTTCCAGCCAATCTGCCTCAACCTTTACTTCAGCATATTGATTTTTTTCAAGAAAATAGCCTTTGATAATTTTGAGAAATTCAGGTAGATCAACCCACCCGCTCTGCGTCACGGTCAAGCCACCAAACGGGTTGTTTATTACATCACTATACATCTCATCCTCAGTACCTTCCATGATATATTTAGCCACTGAAGGATCTTTTGTTATTGATAGATAACTGTCTTTTTCGGCTAAATTCCGGAACGGACGATAGATATTCCGTGGATGGAAAAAGCGGACACCAAGCTTAAGCTCAATCTCCCGATAGAACTGATGCAGGAACGGAAACAGCGTATCGGCCTGCCAGGTCTGTACAAGCTTACGGCCGGTCAGCGGATTCACAATACCGGCCGCTACACGGGCGGCCGACGGAAGTTCGGGTGCATTGGTAACAACAACCTTGCAACCAAGTTGATCTAATGTCCAGGCAAGTACGGATCCGGCCACACCCTGACCAACAATCAGATAGTCGGCGGTCCTCATAACCTTTTGGGGTCTGTCGCTTCTTTTTGTTTAATGGCTTCAACCTGCTCGCCGACCCGGTCAACGACCCACTGGATCTGATCTTCAAGATTCATATTCGATGTATCAAGCAGCAATGCATCCTCAGCACGGCGTAAAGGGCTTTCGGCTCTGGTGGAGTCAATCCGGTCGCGTTTCTCCAGATTCTGAATGATATCATCCAGGTTAACCAGCTCGCCTTTGGCCAGAAGCTCCTGCTGCCGGCGCTGGGCCCGGATCAGCGTATCGGCCGTCATGAAGATCTTAACTTCTGCATCCGGGAATACCTTAGTGCCAATATCGCGGCCATCCATCACGACTCCCCGCTTACGCCCCATCTTCTGCTGCTGGGCAACCATAGCACGGCGTACTTCAGGAATAACACTTACCTCACTCACCATATTCGAGATGTACATCTTCCGGATTTCATCCTCTACATTCAACCCGTTCAGGTATGTCTCGTTCCGGCATGTTTTCGGATTGTAGTGGAATGTGATATGAATGTGATCAAGAGCTGCAAGTACCTCTTTCGTATTTGTCAGCGTAACATGATTCTGGCTGAAGAATAAACTAACCGAGCGATACATGGCACCGGTATCAATGTAGGCATATCCCAGTCGGGCGGCGACAGCTTTTGCGGTTGTGCTCTTGCCACAACTCGAATAGCCATCAATAGCAATTACGATTTTTGACATAAATTCATCGGACTGCCGGAGCAGCGAATTATCCCGCAAAGAAACGAAGAAATTAGCAGGGGGCATAGAATATGCATCATAGCCCCAGCAAGAAGTAGCTCAGAGGCAGGCTTAACATTTGTCCTTATAGGTCTGACTTTCCGGTTCTTTTACGTAAGGAGCCCGTTTTGCGGATTCCAGATACTCCTGTTTCAGCAGCGCAAATACATGCTCATCCAGATACTTATTGTTCTTGATTGCTGCTTTCCGATGAATAGCCTCCGGCCGGAATCCTGCTTTTTCCAATACACGCATGGAGCCTTGATTACCCTCCAGTACGCAGGCAAAAATCCGGTTGAGCTGAAACGATTTGAAAATATAGGTTACCATAACCGGCAGCGCTTCAGACAGGATTCCTTTACTCCAGTAAGCCTCTCCCAGCCAATAACCGATTTCGGCATTATACCGATAGATGTCATCTTTAATCGTAAAACCAATATTCCCCACCGCCTGTCCATCGACTTCAATAGCCAGATTCATGGGCTGCTGGTACGACTTATTTGACCGTATCCAGGAATAGGCGTCGCGCTGGGTGTACGGATACGGGAAAAAATCGCGTACATTATTCCAGATATGGCGGTTACTGGCATGATAAACCAACGACTCTTCGTCCCCATCCCGCCAGGGGCGAAGCCGGCACGTATTGAGTTGAAATGTAATCAAAGGATACGTTTTTTTCGTAAACTACGCGTTTGTTAGCCGAATAACAATCCACTACTACAGAATGTTGCCAAAAACTAACTGCCTTACAGAAACACAACGACCAGGCTACGGGCACCGTGTGCCCCAATCACCAGCGACTGCTCAATATCCGCAGTCTTCGAAGGACCGGCAATGAACACGCCGTAGCTTAGCGACTCTGTATCAATGTGTTCGTAGGCTTCGTGCATGTTGAGCACCAGCTTATCCTTTTCAACAAGCAGGACAAGATGCTGACTAATAAAAGGTAAGGCACGGTTCAGCATATTCGCTTCGGGCACCCAGATCGCCGCGTTTTCGGCCACCGCAAATTCTCCCTTCAGAATCGCGACATCCATGGCTTCCAACGTTGCCTTATCGGTCTCATCACTGATGGTAACCAGCGGAATACCAGCCAGCGGGACCGACGACGCAATCCGTTCTGCATCCGGATATACTTCCCGGATCAGATCTTCCAGTGTTTCGGCCTCTGCCAGCTCACGGGGCGTTCCGCCAATCGACGTCAGCACTGTCTTGTAGCGGGCCAGCAGGTCAGTACGACCATCATTAAAAAAAGGGATTTCCGGTAGCGGTAATTCAGTCAGGTTGTTACTCCGGATTTTGGCCAGAATCGAATCGCGGACGCTCATGGTTTACACAGTTTTGTTACTTTATTTATGCTGTCACCCAAACCCTGCCTATGGTTCAGCAGTTGATTATGGCAGTGTCGGGGTTAAAGGCGTTTATAAATGGCAAGTTATACAACTTTATAATCCGAAGGTGCCTGTACTGTCAGGTTTCCCCCCTCCCCTATCTGATTAAATTTTAATTACGTACATTCACCCATTCTTTTAACTGAATGATTATGAACTGGGATTGGATTATCAGTGCCTGTTTAGGAATCGGTTTGGCCGCCTGTTGCGGCTTCCGGATTTTTGTTCCCATGCTTATCGCCAGCATTGCGGCAAAGCTGCATATCATTGCTCCTATGCAAGGCTTTGAGTGGATCAGCACCACGCCGGGGTTGCTGTTACTGGGAATAGCTACACTTGTCGAAATCGGGGCATATTATATTCCGTGGCTCGATAATGTGTTGGATACGCTGGCCGCTCCGGCCGCTATCGTAGCAGGTACGCTACTCAGCACCTCGTTTCTGAAAATCGATAACCCTGTTATGGACTGGGGCCTCGGGCTCATGCTGGGCGGTGGCTCAGCCGGACTTATTCAGGCCGGTACCAGTTTGCTGCGCCTTGGCTCAACAGCCACCACAGGCGGACTGGCTAACCCCGTAGTAGCGACCACCGAAAATGCCGCCTCGTTCGGCTTTTCTATTCTGGCCGTTCTGCTACCGCTTTTTGCGTTTGTGGTCCTGTTTGTCGTTGTCTTGTTTTTTGCCGCTCAGCTGGCCCGCAAGGGGCGTGTCTGGTTTACCCGCGCCACGCAGCGCAGACCGCTTCCGCCAAAAATATGAAAGCCGGGAGTTATCCCGGCTTTCATACAACAAATGATCTGTATCTTGTTTACAGTGTCTCTACAGTACGTTTTACAAACGCTGTCAGATCGGCACCTGTCAGCATGTTTTGCGACAACAGTGCCAGATCATACAACTGCTTCACCAGTTGTTTCTGACCCGCTTCGTCGCCTTGCTTCAGTACACGGTCGGCAAGCGGGTGGTTTGCGTTAACTACCAGATTGTACGTAATCGGCATGACTCCGTAGAATGACTGCTCGCCGCTCAGCTGTGACATATCTTTCATCCGGCGCATAAACTCCGGTAAGGTAATGGTTACCGGCATTTCGTCGGCTGGCATTGCCTCTACGCTGACATTCAGACTCTTATTATCAAGCACTGTCTCAAACAGCTCTTTCAGCTTTGTCTGATCGGCTTCCGACAACACACTCTGATTCGCCAATCCTTTGTCAATCAGTTTATCCAGCGTATCAGCATCTACCCGCTTCAGGGACGTTTTTTCCAGCTTATACTCAAGGTGATTGATAAAGTGCGGATCGATCACCGTATCCAGCACCAATACATCATATCCGCGACGGGTTGCCGACTCGATATAGCCGTGCTGTGCTTTCTGATCTGTCGAATACAGCCAGATTGCGGCGTCATTTTTGTCTGTCTGGTTTGCCTGTACGTGCTCGCGGTATTCATCAAACGTATAGAATTTGCCTTCTGTGTTTTTGAGAAGGGCAAACTCTTT
Source organism: Arsenicibacter rosenii (assembly GCF_001870735.1). Classification (GTDB taxonomy): domain Bacteria; phylum Bacteroidota; class Bacteroidia; order Cytophagales; family Spirosomataceae; genus Arsenicibacter; species Arsenicibacter rosenii. The sequence continues at coordinate 198,107 of NZ_MORL01000008.1, forward strand.
GGCCTTGTCGTTGAATTTTTCGTCGCTGATGATCCCGTATTTGATAAACAATCCGATATCGTCAAACTTCTCTTCGAACGCCTTCCGGTCAGCTTTGAACAACTCTGTCAGTTTGTCGGCCACCTTACGGGTAATGTAGCCGTTGATCTTCTTCACGTTCGAATCTGCCTGCAGGAAGCTGCGCGATACGTTGAGAGGAATATCCGGCGAATCGATGACCCCGTGCAGCAACATCAGGAAGTCCGGTACAATGTCTTTCACTTCATCCGTAATGAACACCTGACGGCTGTACAGCTGGATTTTCTCCCGCTTCACATGGAAGTCGTTTTTCAGTTTCGGGAAGTACAATACCCCTGTCAGGTTAAACGGATAATCCACGTTCAGGTGAATCCAGAACAGTGGTTCTTCCGACATCGGGTAGAGTTCGCGGTAGAATTTCTTGTAGTCTTCGTCTGTCAGGTCAGCCGGGGCTTTAGTCCAGATCGGCGTTGCGTCGTTGATAATTTCACCATCGAACTCAATCGGTACAGGCAGGAACCGGCCGTATTTTTCCAGAATTGACCGGATGCGGGCCTTATTCAGGAATTCTTCCGAATCAAGGGCAATGTGCAGAATCACATCTGTACCGCGTTCTGCCCGTTCTGCCGCCGAAATTTCGAATTCGGTTGAGCCATCACATACCCAGCGGGCAGCTTCCGCTCCTTCTTTGTACGAACGGGTAACAATTTCTACCTGCTCAGCAACCATAAAGGCAGAGTAGAAACCCAGACCAAAATGGCCGATGATGGCCCCCTTGTCGTCGACTTTGTCTTTATATTTCTCTAAGAACTCAGATGCCCCTGAGAAGGCAATCTGGTTAATGTATTTCTTAATCTCATCAGCAGTCATCCCGATACCCGAATCGCTGATGGTAATCGATTTGCCTTCTTCATCGACCGTTACCGTTACTTTCAGGTCGTCGCCGATTTCGCTGTTTACTTCGCCAAACGACGCCAGCTTTTTCAGTTTTTGTGTCGCATCAACGGCGTTGGAAACGAGCTCACGCAGGAAAATCTCATGGTCAGAGTACAGGAACTTCTTGATGATCGGAAAAATATTTTCCGTGTGGATGGAAATTTGCCCCTTTTCTGTCTGTACGGCTTCCATAAAATGACTAATTGATTGGTTTAATACTGTGTTATTGGCCGACCGGCAATTTTTGTTCCAGATCGCCCCTGGCTGACAGATTGGCAGAAACTTCCTGTTTGCGGCCCTTGTTTTAGCGGTATGCAAGACAAACCTGCCTACAACGATATATCACTGCCTGAACTGACGCAGTTACAGGACAATCCTGACACGGTTGTTATTGACGTCCGCGACGAATGGGAGTTTGATGAATTTAATATTGGTGGTCTCAACATTCCGTTGCCTGCTATCCGCGAGCGCAAAGGTGAGTTGACACGGTATGATACCCTGATTTTTATCTGTACGAATGGTGTGCGCAGCCGCATTGCCGCCAAAGATGCCTTACGCCAGCCGGAATTAAGTAAAAAAACGATCCTGCACCTTAACGGTGGTATTCTGGAAACCGAATAAGTACTGTACTAGCTCACTACCATAAAATCAGGGATAGCGGCCTGTTTTTCGACCTGTGGCAGGTAAATGCCGAAAATCTCGTGCACATTTACCCGCATCATCTGCGAAAGCTGGTTGAGGGGCAGGTTGTTGCGCTCCAGCCCGAACGGTTCCTCAATCTCCTCGCCTATCATTTCCAGCCCGACCATCACATACGATACCAACAACACAATCGGAATCGTCAGATAACCAAACTCCTCAATGATCGTAAAAGGCAATACGATCAGGTAGGCCGTGATAAAAAACTTGATGAAGAAATTATAGGAAAACGGAATGGGTGTACTTTTAATGCGCTCACAAATACCGTTGATGTCAAGTAACAGAATCAGGAGCGTATTCAGATTGATGGATTGCGCGTCGGAAATGGTGCCTTTCCTGTAGAGTTCTTCTGTACGGTTCCGTAACTGACTGACAACTCCGCCCGGTACATGGCTGCGTTTTTCCAGCTCGGCAATACCGCCGATGACGGCTTCATCCAGCTCAGTAAAATCGCGGGTGGCACGCAGGTGGTTTTTCAGTGCAAACGGAAAGTTAGAGATTGTCTTGGCAAAATAGAGCCGCTCTTCAATGGCTTCTTTTGGCAGGATGGCGTGATAAAGAACGGCCAGATTCCGGGTGGTGTTGACAAGAGCGCCCCATGTCCGGCGACCTTCATAAAAGCGGTCATAGGCCGTATTGGTGCGGAATAATAAGAGCAGGCTTAGCAGAATCCCCATAGCCCCGAAAAATTCGGCAGGCGTATACGAAAGCTTTATGTCGTAGAAAGTCAGTTCGGTGATGGTTACCGCTGTGACATATAATCCGACAAAGAATAAACGCTTAATCAGGGAAATAGCTGTTTTTCCCGTATGAAAATGCCAGATGGCCCGCAGCCAGTGATGCCGGTTATAGAGAATCATGTGCTAACGATGAGTGAATAAGTTTGTGGTCAGTATGCTAACCACAAACTCATCAAACTGTTGCACTTCCCGTAAAAACCTGTTTGGCCGGTCCGGTCAGATAAATAGATTCGAAAGTAGCTTCACCTGTTTCTTCAAAAGATACACGGAGCTGTCCACCCAGTACTCTGATTGAAACCGGGCTTGGCAGACCGAATTGCTTGTAGGCTGTTAAAGCAGCGGCCGTTACGCCCGTACCGCATGAATAGGTTTCATCTTCAACCCCACGCTCATAGGTCCGGACAAATAGCGTCTTGTCGGGCATAACCTGCACAAAATTCACGTTGGTCCCCCCTGGCTTAAAGGTGTCACTGTAGCGGATTTGTTTACCAACGCCTACAACATCATACGATTCCAGATCATCGACAAACCGGACGACATGCGGAGAACCGGTATTCAGAAACGTGTAGTCCTGCTGCATATCCATTCCCGTCACGTTGCTCATTTTCAGAGATACGACATCGTCGGATACGCTGGCGGTATGTTCACCATCGACCGCAATAAAGCGCGTTGTATCGGTGAATATGCCGAGGTCATAGGCAAACTGCACAATACAACGTCCGCCGTTCCCACACATACTTCCTTCTGCTCCGTCGGCGTTGAAATAGATCATCCGGAAATCATAGTCGGGGTCTACACGCAGCAAAATCAGGCCATCGGCACCGATGCCAAACCGACGGTCACACAGACGGGCAATTAATGCCTGGTCACCGGCCGGAAAATTGTCGGCGCGGTCATCGATCATAACAAAATCGTTGCCTGTCCCCTGGTATTTGTAGAAGTTCATAGGAAAAATAAAAGCCGTCCTTTCAGACAGCTTTATATAAGTTGGTAGTGCTGGCTAGTACTATGCTTTTTTAACTTTACGCTCTTTAACGCGTGCAGCTTTACCTTGACGGCCACGGAGATAGAACAACCGGGCGCGGCGTACTTTACCAAGACGAACTACTTCGATTTTCTCGATGTTTGGCGACAGCAGCGGGAATGTACGCTCTACACCAATACCGTTAGAAACCTTGCGAACGCTGAACGTTTCGCCATTTGTGTTTGGGTTACGGCGTTGGATAACCGTACCTGTAAAGACCTGAATCCGCTCTTTGTTACCTTCGCGGATTTTCACGTGCACATTAACTGTATCACCGGCACGAAACTCTGGCAGTTCGCTGCGACGTGATGCGTTTTCAGCCTCTACCAATTTAATCAGTTCATTCATGACTGTATATATCGTCAGATAGGAATTTACGTCGGACCACTCCGGCTACCCGGTGCCGAAGCGAAATGAGCCGCAAATATAGCCGTTTTTTCGGTAGGATAAAATCTCACCGTATTAATTTCTTGAATAACTGATGGATAAGTTGGTGAAATAAGCGTACAGCTTGTACAGTTGGCTTGTTTTTAACTAATTGCTATTCTAAATAAACCTTTTGTTTCCGCATAATCACGCATGAAAATACTTAATATCGATCAGATACACGCGCTTGATCAGTATACTATTCAACATGAACCGATCGCTCCGATTAACCTCATGGAACGCGCTGCCCAGGCCTTTGTTAACTGGTATGGCGTGCGTTTTTCATCGAACCGGCCCGTTAAGGTTTTCTGTGGTTTAGGCAACAACGGAGGCGATGGCATGGCCATTGCACGGTTGCTGATCCAGCTCGATTATCAGGTTGAGGTGTATGTGGTGCGCTACGCTCCGCGTGAATCCGACGATTTTGCCCATAACCACCGGCGATTAAAATTGCTTACAGCCCCCATCTACATCGAACAGCCTCATGATATTCCGGCGCTCCGGCACCATGAGATCGTGATTGATGCGATTCTGGGTTCGGGCCTGTCGCGCCCGACGGAGGGAATAATTAAAGAAGTGATCCAGGGGATCAACCGGTCTCCGGCTACGGTCATTGCCGTTGATATTGCCAGCGGCTTGTATGCCGACCAGCCCAATCAGGCAGAAGATATCATTATTGAACCGGATTATACCGTCACCTTTCAGCTGCCGAAGCTGGGGCTGCTGCTTCCCAAAAACGAACGGTTTGTCGGCGAATGGCATATTGTTAATGTCCAGCTCCATCAACGCTTTATCGACCAGGCCCCGACATCCTATTACTATACCATGCCGGAAGAGGCCCGGCTGCTGATCCGGAAACGGAACCGCCATGCAAACAAGGGGACATTCGGGCATGCGCTGCTTCTGGCGGGCAGTTATGGCAAGGTTGGCGCGGCTGTCCTGGCGGCCAAAGCCTGTTTACGCTCCGGTGTAGGGTTATTAACTGTCCAGACGCCTTTATGTGGTTACAGCGTCATACAAACGGCTGTCCCCGAAGCTATGTGTCTGCCGGATACCCATCCGTATGTCCTGACGGGGCATACCGAAGTCGATAACCTCCCCCCGAACAATTACGCCGCCATTGGCATCGGCCCGGGCATTGGTAAGGCGCCGGAAACACTGGCGATGCTCCGCGATATTCTGACTACGATCCGGAAACCGATGGTCATTGATGCAGATGCCCTGAATCTGCTCGCCGCTAACCGTGACCTGCTGGGCCTATTGCCCGAACGCAGTATTCTGACACCGCATCCGAAAGAATTTGAGCGGCTGACCCAGCGCTGGCAAAACGATTATGATAAACTGGAAATTCTTCAGGACTTCGCCCGCCGTTTCCGGATCGTGGTGGTATTGAAAGGTGCCCATACGGCTATCGCAACTCCTGAAGGTGACATTCACTTCAACTCAACCGGAAACCCCGGACTCAGCACCGGCGGTACCGGCGATGTGCTGACTGGGGTACTGACTGCTCTTCTGGCCCAGGGTTACGACCCGGTTGAAGCGGCGGTTCTGGGTGTTTTCAGCCATGGTCTGGCTGGTGATCATGCCGCAGACGCCCGCGGCCAGATTGGTATGGTGGCCTCTGATGTGATCGATTCATTACGTTGGGAGAACTAAGCCATACACCTATATATCAGCCCCTTACATTTATAACACTAAGGGGAGTGTAGAAATTTCTGCCACATCTGTAGGCTTTTTTCTACACTCCTCTCAATGCATCCCATCTACCAGCGAGTTCTTTTATGTCAGCAAGCCTCCCTCTGTAAAGCCTGCAACCGTATTTCTACCTGCATGCTAAATTCCGTAGTTGTACGCTAAAATATTTGCTTTGATGGCACAAATTTTGTCCCGTAGCAAATACTAAATCGATACGTATATATGAAAAATTTGGCGCAACGAGACTGGAGGAATAACCGCTCTTCGAAAAAAGCGGCGCAAGGTCTGGATCAGACTGTGGCATTGGGGGGAGTTACGCTGGCGTTATTCACCTATATCCTTTACCATTTCATTTACCCGTTACTATCCAAAGGTTTACTATGGTAGATTGATTACTACCGGAATAGCTGATATACAGCAAACGCTGACATATACGCCAGGCCCGTCATATACAGTAACTGTATGGCGGGCCATTTCCATTCTTTAGTCTCCCGATAAGTCGTTGCGATGGTACTCATACACATCATCGCAAATACGTAAAATACCAGTAATGAATAGGCTAAGGCTGGAGTATACATCACCCCGCCGGTCTCCGGATTCCGCTCAGCCTGTAGCCGTTCCCGAACGGTTGATTCGTCGTCTGCATCACTGCCCCCAATGCTGTAAATGGTAGCCATTGTTCCCACAAAGACCTCGCGGGCAGCAAACGAACTGAGCAGGGCAATTCCGATTTTCCAGTCGTAACCCAGTGGTTTAATAGCCGGTTCAATCACGTGGCCAAACCGGCCGGCATACGATGCCTCCAGCCGTTCCGAGGCTACATGCCCGTCGATGGCTGCTGCCGGCTGTCCGGCATACTGCTGACGGGCTTTTGCTTCGGCCTGATCCAGCGAATCGCCCGGGCCATAGCTGGCCAGCACCCAAAGCACAATTGAAATGGCAACAATAACCCGGCCTGCTTCCCAGACAAACGCCCGTACGCTCTCCCATACAGTCAGGCCCACGTGATTCCAGCGGGGCATTTTAAACGTCGGCAGTTCCATGATAAAGAAACTCCGTTCGTTTACCCGAAGCAGTTTCTTGAAGACCCATGCGGCCAATAAGGCTGCCACAAGACCAAGCAGGTATAAACCCATTAATACCAGGCCCTGCAGATTCAGGAAACCAAGCACATGCTGATCAGGTACGACCAGGGCAATCAAAATCGTATAAATCGGCAAACGGGCCGAACAGCTCATCAGCGGCGTGACCATAATGGTAATCAGACGCTCACGGCGGGTACCAATGCTGCGGGTCGCCATAATGGCCGGAACAGCACAGGCTACCCCGGAAATCAGCGGCACTACGCTCCGTCCGTTAAGGCCGAAGCGACGCATAATCCGGTCCATCAGAATCATTACCCGCGACATATATCCGGACTCCTCCAGGATAGAAATCAACAGAAATAAGGCTGCTATCTGCGGAATAAACACCAATACGCCACCAATACCGGCCAGAATACCATCCGTTAGTAAATCGGTGAAAGCCCCCGGGGGCAAACTTTCTTTCAGGGCGCCGTTCAGATAGGCTACTCCTTCGTCGATGGCATCCATGAAAGGCTGAGCCCAGGCAAAAATCGCCTGAAAAATCAGAAGCAGTATCAGCGCAAAGAAAATATACCCGCCTACCGGATGCATCAGAACACGGTCCATCTTCTGGCTCCATGTCGGCTGGTTTAGTGGCCGGCTGTCGGTTACCGCATCGGTCACCACTGCGGCAATCCGCTGATAGCGCTGAATGGTTTCTTTGGCCTGAAATTCGGTTTCGACAAACTGATGCTTATCAATAATTTCATCCAGACCGACCCGCTGTGACGGATTCAGAAACGAAAACCCGTCGTGCTGGATGATATATTGCAGCGCAAGGTAATTATTCGTAAGCCCGTACCGGGCCTTTGTATCATCAATTAAACCAGCCACATCCTGTGCCGGATCAAAGAAAAGGCGTTCAGGCAGCGTAGGCTGACGTAACTGACCGATAACTGCTTTTTTCAACAGATCAAGGCCTTCACCCGTACGGGCATTGACGCGGACAACCGGTACACCAAGCCGCATGGCCAGCTTTACGGCATTTACTTCCTGATGCTGCTGTTTGGCTACATCCAGCATATTCAGAGCCAGCACAACCGGAACCCCTAAATCGGTAATCTGGGTGAACAGCAGCAGGTTCCGGCGAATATTTGATGAATCGACGACAACAACGGCAACATCCGGATAATCCGGGTGAACGGGATTAGCCAGAATATCAGTTACAATCTGTTCGTCAGGAGATTTAGGGTAGATGGAGTAAACACCGGGGAGGTCAATGACGGTGGCCTCAGTCTGGACATCGAGCATGCAGGTACCCGACTTTTTGTCGACCGTTACGCCCGGGAAATTTCCGGTTTTCTGCCGTAAACCGGTTAACTGATTAAATAAGGAGGACTTTCCAGCGTTAGGATTACCAATTAAAGCTAATACAGGCGACGCTTTCAATGAATCTATCCGGGAAGACCTGGCCGGTTGTAGTCCGGCCGGTTCACGACTCGACATAATTACATTCCTTTACTCTACCAGAATCGTGGCAGCCTCAGACTTCCGCATCGATAAGCAGTAGCCTGATACATTTAAACAAATCGGATCACCAAGCGGAGCTTTGCAGTGTAAACATACCTCCGCACCAGGCAGACAACCCATTTCCAGCAACTTCAAAGACATCCATTGATCATTAAATGACTTAATGGTGGCTCTTTCTCCAATTTTCAGGTCAGCTACACTTCTTTTGCTCATGTTGGTAGTCAGTTGGTGTCCGTCAGGGTAAAAAATAAGCCTTAGAACTATTTAGACTCATTCAAATTAACGCAATTTTACGGCAGAAAGTTTGTTTTACCAAACTTTACCGGAATTATTCCTCCATGATCTTAATCAGTATGCCGGCAGGTATCTCCGCTGACCACAATCACCTGCGAAATCTCCCCCTACCGATTGCTTTTTGTCGTATTTTTGTAGTCAATAGTACCTAAAGCGGGTAACAAGTTTTAGGATAACGACTTTTGATACAGGGTCTATGCGACAGATCAGCGCATTAATGCGTAAAGAGTTTTTACTGGAATGGCGGCAGCGGTATGCACTCAATGGCATGCTCCTTTACATTGTAGGAGCCGTTTTTGTTTGTTATCTGAGTTTTAACGCCCGCCGGAATCTGCTGACTCCGATCGTCTGGAATACGCTGTTCTGGATTATCCTGCTTTTTTCTGCCATTAATGCCATTGCCAAAAGTTTTGTTCAGGAACGGGCCGGCCGGATGCTTTACTATTATACACTGGCCAGTCCGCAGCAGATTATCATTGCCAAAATTCTGTACAATACGGTTTTAATGCTGGTGCTGGCGGGGCTTGGCTTTGGGGTGTATGCCTTTGTGTTAGGGAATCCCGTCAACGATATTCCGTTGTATATAGCCGCTCTGGTTTTGGGCGCTATTGGCTTTGCAGGATCACTTACGCTGATTGCCGGTATTGCCTCTAAGGCAGAGAACTCAGCGACATTGATGGCCATTCTGAGTTTCCCGGTAGTTCTCCCGTTGCTGCTTATGCTGCTTCGCGTATCAAAAAATGCACTTGATGGGCTTGATCGTAGCGTAAGCTTAGATGAGGTCAGTATTTTGCTGGCGATTGATGCCATCGTACTGGCACTTTCATGGATGTTGTTTCCGTTTTTATGGCGGAGTTAATTTTTTCTTAGTTCTGATTTTGCAATAAAGTATATGCGCATTGCCTGGTGGAAAATTGTTAGCGTTGTAATCTTAACATACGTCATCTTTTGGGGGCTGATCGGAGGCGTTCCGCGGCAACCTATCCTGAACGAAAGTATCCGGAACGTATATTTTCACGTACCGCTTTGGTTCGGGATGATTATCCTGCTCTTAACCTCCATGATTTTCTCGGTCAGATACCTGCGGAATGGCCGGCCCGACGATGATCTTGTGGCGGTTGAGTTTGCTAATACGGCCATTCTGTTCGGTATACTGGGCTGTGCGACAGGATCGACCTGGGCCAGTTTTACCTGGGGCGACCCCTGGCCGAATGACCCGAAACTAAACGGTGTTGCCGTAGGCATGCTGCTTTATTTTGCCTACCTGATTCTGCGCGGCTCGTTCGATGATGAACAGCGCCGCGCACGGATTTCGGCGGTGTACAATATTTTTGCCTTTGCGGTCTTTATCCCGCTTATTTTCATCTTACCCCGTCTGACAGATTCCCTGCACCCCGGCAACGGCGGCAATCCTGCCTTTGGGCAATACGACATGGATAGCCAGATGCGTCTGGTGTTTTATCCGGCTGTGATTGGGTTTACGCTGCTGGGCGTCTGGATTACGGAAGTACGGGTGCGGCTACGCCGTATCCGCGCTGTGCTGGAAGCATAACCGGCGGAATGTTTTATTTTCTTTTTCTGTTTCACAAAATGTAACGAACTGTAGTATCTGGCTCATGTTTGTTACCCAAAAACATACAGTATGACGTTGTTATCAACAGTATCCCTACTTCAGGAGCAGGTCGAGATGGCTGATCAGCTCCGGGCCGACGGCAAAATCTGGGTCGTTGTGGCGGTAATAGCCCTCGTTTTCGCAGGTATTATCACGTATCTGATCCGGCTCGACCGGCAAGTAGGTAAGCTGGAAAAAGAGGTCAAGGAAACACAATCACAAAAATCAGCGGCACGGATTTCCTGATTTATTCCCTTTATTCTATTAAAACCATGAAAATCTCTCACATATTCGGCATTATCGTGATCGCCATTGCGATCGGTATTATCGTGTCTACTGCCGGCGACGCCAGTTCATACGTAACCTTTACGAAAGCGCAGGAAATGGCCAGCAATGGTGATAACGACATGATCCACGTCGTTGGTAAATTACAGAAAAATACCAGCGGCCAGGCAACAGATCTGATTTACGATCCGCAGATTGATCCGAACCACTTTGAGTTTACGCTGATCGATAATGAAAATAAACCCTGCAAGGTGATCTATAATGCCCCGAAACCACAGGACTTCGACCGCTCGGAACAGGTTGTTGTGATTGGCGCGATGCAGGGGAATCATTTTAAAGCAGATAAAATTCTGCTGAAGTGCCCGTCGAAATACCAGGAAAACAAACTGGAGACCAAAGAATACACAGCAAAAAAAGTTTAATGAGTGTATGACCGGATGGGCGGATTAGTCATGCTAATGCCTCATTCACACATCCACTGATTCATTCCATGTAAGCCTTATGCATACAACAATTGGTAATGTAGGTCATTTCTTTGTCATTCTGTCGTTTGTGACGGCACTGGTGTCGACGATTGCCTACTTCATTTCAGCACTCAACCGACAAGAAACCGCTGTAGTCCCGGCCGACGAAGAGCCGGAACTGGCTTATGCCTCGGCCGACGGTACGGTAGTGAAAACTTCCCGGCGAACAACTGCCAGGGCTGCTTCACCGGCCGCTTCTGCAACCGACAAAAACAGTGACGACTGGCGGAAACTGGCCCGCTGGTCGTTTTATGTTCATGCAGTAGCCATTCTCGGTGTCATTTACTGCCTGTTCTCCATTGTCTACAACCATTATTTCGAGTACCACTATGCGTGGAGTCATTCATCGCGGGCATTGCCGCTGAAATACATGATTTCGTGTTTCTGGGAAGGTCAGGAAGGAAGCTTCCTGCTTTGGCTTTTCTGGAATGCCTTGCTGGGAATCTGGCTGATCAATAGCAACAGTAAACAGTGGGAAGGTCCGATGATGACGGTGTTTGCCCTCGTACAGGCGTTCCTCGCGTCTATGATTCTGGGTGTGGTTTTCGGCGAGACCTTCAAGCTGGGCAGCTCGCCCTTCCTGCTGCTGAAAGAAGCGATTCCGGATGCACCTGTCTTTACCATGGATCCGAATTTTATTCCAAAGGATGGTAACGGTCTGAACCCACTCCTGCAAAATTACTGGATGGTGATTCACCCGCCGACCCTGTTCCTTGGCTTTGCCCTGACGCTGGTTCCGTTTGCGTACTGCATAGCCGGTCTGTGGCAAAATAAACCCCTCGACTGGATTCGTCCGGCTCTGCCATGGTCATCACTGGGCGCCCTGGTTCTGGGTGTTGGTATTATGATGGGCGGCTACTGGGCTTACGAAACGCTGAACTTCGGCGGCTACTGGAACTGGGACCCTGTCGAAAATGCGGTTTATGTACCGTGGCTCGTGCTGGTTGGTGCCATTCATACCATGCTGATTGCCCGCAAAAGCTCTACCGGACTAAAAACGGCCATTATCCTGACTATTACGCAGTTTTTGTTAGTGATTTATTCGACGTTCCTGGCACGGAGCGGTATCCTTGGTAATGCCTCGGTCCACTCGTTTACGGATCTGGGTCTGTCTGGTCAGCTCCTGATTTATCTGCTGGCATTCATTGCGCTTTCGGTAGCACTGATGGTCAGCAAATGGAAACTGATGCCAGGCGATGAGCAGGAAGTAGCCGTGTATAACAAGGAATTCTGGATTTTTGTCGGCGCAACGATTCTGTCACTGGCCGCTTTCCAGGTCATTGCCACAACGTCTATTCCGGTCTATAACAAAGTGGCCGAGCTGTTTGGTGTAGTATCGAACCTGGCGCTTCCCGCCGATCAGGCAGCCCACTACAATAAATTTCAGATCTGGTTTTTCGTTGCGATTGCGATCCTGACCGGCATCGGCCAGTTCCTGTGGTGGCGTAAAATTGAAAAAGGTAATCTGAATGCCCTCGTTACGCCGGGTATCGTGACCCTGCTGATCAGTGCCGCCATCATTGCCCTGGCCAAAGTCGGTGACCCGATCTACATGGTTTTGCTGGTTTCGTCGGTTTTTGCGCTAGTGACCAATTCAACCATTATGATTGGCATTCTGAAAGGTAATTACAAACTTTCGGGCGGTGCCGTGGCGCATATTGGTCTGGCACTGATGCTGATCGGGGTGTTGTTTTCATCCGGTTATTCGCACGTGGTATCGCTCAACAACAGCGGTCTGCTGATTTCCCGTCAGGAAGAATTCACAAAGAACAACAACCGCGAAAATAAAGAAAACGTGTTGCTGTGGATGAACCAGCCGGAGAAAATGGATAACTACCAGCTGACCTACCGCGGCGAGCGTATCGAAATCCGGGACGTACCGGGTTATGTCCCACGCTCATGGGTGTCGGTCATTGAAGGCGATTTCCACGGTGTGGCGCAGCGGGATATTATCCAGAACGGGCAGGTATACCACAAAAAAGGCGATACCATGGCGGTTTATCCGGAAAATACTTATTACGAAGTAGAATACCGTGAGCCTGACGGCAAGATTTTCTCGCTCTATCCGCGCGCACAGGTAAACGAAAAAATGGGTTTACTGGCCTCGCCTGATATCAAGCGTAAAGCCGGCCGCGACCTGTACACCTACGTTTCGTCGATTCCGGATCCGGAACAAGGGGCCGAGTGGCAAAAGACAGAAACCTACAAGGTAGCGATCAAGGACACCTTTTTCCTCAACGACTATGTAGCGATTCTGGATAACGTCGTACGGACCAACGACATCGAGGGCATGACGCTCGGGCCGCAGGATGCAGCGGTAAAAGCCGTTGTACGGGTACTCGACAAAAATAAGGAGCATATCATTACCCCTGCTTTTATCATCAAGGACCGGGTTGTAGGCCGCAAAGCCGAAACCAACGAAGAACTGGGCCTTCGGATTCAGCTGAACGAAATTGACCCGACTACGGGCCGGTTCACGTTTGCCGTCAACCGTACCCAGCGGAAGTGGATTGTGATGAAAGCGCTTGAGAAACCATACATTAACCTGTTATGGATTGGTACGCTGATTGTCGTGCTCGGCTTTGGCCTATCAACCGTCCGTCGTTACCGTGATTTCTCTAAAATGAGGCTGCGGGATTAACGAATGGGCAATGTAAAATGAATAATAGTTAATGAATAATGGACAATGGTTGATGAATAATGAATGCTTTGGGGTTTAGCCGGTGCATTCCTTCCATTATTCATTTTACATTGTTCATTATTCATTTTACATTGTTCATTATCCATTTCACATTGCTCATTATTCATTTAAACAAGCATTGGGTACGGCAGAACATTCGGGCGCCGTACCCGTTTTTATGTATTGCTGCTTACAGATCATGAAACTGAAAGATACCGTTCTGCTCTCACTGGCCATTGGCAGTTTCTTACTTTGGGTGCTTGAAATCCGCCGGACAAATAACTTTGCGGACAGCTATCCGTTTTTGATGCTGGCACTGGCATTTTTACTGGCGTTTCAATTTGTCCGCGTGAAGCGTCGTCAGGAAAATAAAGAAGTCTCGCCAACGATTAAGGACATGGCTGAGCGTAAAAAGAAGAAGAAAAAATAATTCCCTCCTATGGAATACGGCTTATTGCTGGGTGCTTTTCTGGCGTTGATTCTGGCAGGCTTTTTCTCCGCAGTTGAGACAGCCTACGCCTCGGTAAACCGCTTGTATTTCGAACTACAACGAAAAAACAGCCCGCTGGGAGAAAAACTGGTCTACGGTTTCCTCAAAAAACCAATCTTATTCGTTGGCACAACGCTGACCGGTAACACGCTTTTTCTGGTGCTGTACGCCGTTTTTGGTGTATTGGCCCTTGATCCGGTTCTGGTGTCGGTTCTGCCCGATAACTACGACAACCCAGCCATTGTTATCTTGCTGGAAACCATTATACTGACCACTTTTTTTCTGCCATTTGCCGATTATCTGCCCAAAAGCCTGGCCCTGATTCACCCGGATGCCTTCATGGAACGCCTGGCGATCCCGATCTGGGTCATTTATCAGGCCATTGCTCCGATTGTACGGTTGCTGGTTGGCACGGCACGGTTGTTTATCCGCTATATTCTGCGACAAAAATCACCGGAGATCAAACCGGTTTTCGGGCTTACAGACTTAAACCATTATCTCCAGCAGGTTAATCAGAAGGTATCACCTGAAGAGGAAATTGAGGTAGATACCCGTATTCTGAACAATGCCATTGAGTTTAAGGATGTACGGGTACGGGATTGCCTCGTGCCACGCCGGGAAGTGTGTGCCGTAGATGTTGAAGATACGCTGGATGAACTCCGGAAAGCGTTTCAGGAAAGCGGCCACTCGAAAATTCTGGTTTATCGTGACAATATTGACGATGTGATCGGTTATTGCCATGCCCTGGCTCTCTTCAAAAAGCCGTCCTCTATTGCCAGTATCCTGACCCCGATTCTGACGATTCCGGAAACGATGCCCGCCAACGACCTGTTGATACGGTTTCTTTCCGAACGGAAAAGCATTGCGCTGGTCGTTGATGAGTTCGGCGGTACAGCCGGCATCATTACTGTAGAAGATATCGTGGAACAGATTTTCGGCGAGATTCAGGACGAATTTGACGCCAACGAAGACTGGGTAGAGCGGCAACTCGACGAACATACGTGGTTGCTGAGTGCGCGCCATGAAATAGACTACCTGAACGAAACCTACGGCTGGGACATTCCGGAAGGTGATTACGACACACTTGGCGGATTGATTCTGGCCGTAAATGAAGACCTGCCGGCTACCGGCGAAATCATTGACTTTGCCCCGTTTGTCTTTACCATCGATTCCATGGACGGCACCCGCATCAATACCGTCAAGGTCTATGTAAACAACTTGTTGTAGAGACGCAAAATATTGCGTCTCTGCATGCGCCAGCTTTCTGTAACCAAAAAATGAGACGCAAAATATTGCGTCTTTACACGACCTTTTCCAGCATTTGAATATACATGCCGATGCCTTCTTCGATTTCGTGCAGGTAGATAAATTCATCGGCCGTATGCGAACGCTCTGAATGGCCGGGGCCACATTTCAGCGACGGACAGTCAAGCAATGCCTGATCTGAAGTAGTCGGTGAACCGTACGGTTTACGCCCCATCGCTATACCGGCCTGAATAATCGGATGGTCAACCGGAATGCTCGACGGCTTCAGCCGGATCGAACGCGGATTGACCTCTGAAGCAATGTTTTCGCGGATAATGGCAATTACCTCTTCAAGGGTATATTGCTCGGTCACCCGCACATCAACCGTAAAGGTACAGGCATCCGGCACCACGTTATGCTGCGTACCGGCGTTGATAATGGTTACCGACATTTTTACCGGTCCCAGTGTCGGCGATACTTTCGGAAACTGGTAGGTTGTCAGCCAGTTGATATCCTGAATCGCTTTGTAGATAGCATTTTCGCCTTCGTTGCGGGCGGCATGTCCTGATCGGCCGCGTGCCGTACAGTCCAGCACCAATAAGCCTTTTTCTGCTACCGCCAGATGCATCTCGGTAGGCTCACCAACAATAGCGAAACTGATCGGCGGCAGATCATCGACAATCAGCTCAAGGCCATCCCGGCCCGAAATTTCTTCTTCGGCCGAAATCGCCAGCATGACATTGTAGCTCAGATCGGCACGATCATAAAAGTAGCAGAACGTCGCAATCAGGGAAACCAGACACCCGCCGGCATCGTTACTGCCCAGCCCGTACAGTTTGCCATCACGGACAATTGGCGCAAAGGGGTCAAGGGTCCATGATTTATTCGGCTTCACCGTATCATGATGAGAGTTCAGCAAAACCGTTGGTTTGGTCGGGTCAAAGTGCAGATTATACGCCCAGATATTATTTTTTTTACGCTGAAAAGGAATGTTTTGATCAGTCAGAAACGCTTCGAGCAGCAGGGCCGTCCGGTCCTCTTCACGGCTAAACGAAGGCGTAGCAATCAGGCGTTTAAGCAGCTCAATAGCGGCTTCTGTTAAGACGGCCTGACGGGAAGATATATCAGTTAACAGAGACATAATTTGTGGGCATTGTTAGTCAAAGATACCTATTCTTCACGGAATTTCACCCCGCGCTCCCTTAGAAAGTTCTTAATAACATCGACATGGACACATTGCCCGACATTCAGAAACGGGTAGTTAGACACCTTTGCTTTACGCCCGTTTACCAGTACTTCACGATCTTCAATGTCAAAGCCAAGATGTAAATGCCGGGTCGAACTCTGAAGCCCGTATATCACTCCGTTTATATCAAATAAAGGTCCGCCGCTTTGCCCGCGTAACCCCGGCGTACTGATTTCGACTCCCGAAATACCGGGCATATTCTGTTCGGAAATCAAACGGGTAACGATGCCATCGATCGGAAAGGGAGGCGAACTTGACCGTCCCTCCGCCGTCCACTCAATATCGTCAATCATGGGATTAAACCGGAAATTCGTAAAGTCAGGAAAAGGATATCCTAACCGGCATAAACTGCGTCCGGGTTTTATCTTGCTGCTGTCTTTCAAAAAGCGGGCATGAGACTGATACAGGATCTGATTGTATCCCAGAAAACGGATCAGCGCCAGATCAACATGGGGGTGCATGTCTACTTTCAGCTCAGAAAACGTATCCACACAGTTGTGAAAGTTGTTGCGGATACGGACCATGCTTTCCGGCCGGAGCTTATACTTTTCCTCAAGTTTCGATAAATGTTTGCCATAATGGCCGTCTTTTACCAAATGACGCCGTTCGCCCAGAAAATCAAGGTAATTCCGGTAAATACTGTCAGCGGTTACGATTAATTCAGCAACGTGTTTACAGGTGATGGCACACGCTTCGTCGTTAACAAAAAAAAGGGTGGCACTGCCGGGAATGATTTCACTGTGACCGTACAGACGAATAATCGAATGCAAAGGCCGCGTGAACTGATTAATGCGCTCAATAGCGTCTACAAACATACAGTAATGGTAAGTCGATAATGGTCTGTTATACCACAAACATACAACCAACCGCATCATCCACCAACACTGTCTGTTATTCTTTATATGGTCGTCGGTTCAATTATTGGTTTGAGGAGTCCCGTGTACCCGGCGGCCCCGAACCAGTTGAGTCATAAACCTGACCGTTTGTTTGCTCAACGCGGCGTTTGCTGGCTGTCGATGTATCGTCAACAGCGGCTGGCTCCGCACGGCTGGTCGTATCAGTATACACGCCGTTGGTGCTGTCCCGGGGCTGCCGGCATTTCTGAATGGCCAGGCCGGCGACCACTATCGCCCCAAAAACCAATATCCGGCAAAACCAGCGATTATTCTGTTGCCCCCGTTCGCCTTCCGTACGTTTCGGGATATTCGGGTTCAGAGGGGAGTTTTCTAAATGGCCGACGCCCTGCATCGCTTCCGGCGGATGCTCCCTGATAGTCGTGCCGTTGATACCTAAAAAAGCCGGCATGGACTCCATACCGGCGCGCAACCCTGCCAGGATATATGGCACCTGACCTGCCATCAGTGAAGACAAATGGACCTACGCCAGTTCCAGGGTTTTGGGTATATTAACCGGTGCAATCCGCTGCGTCCGGGCACGCATGACGGCAATGGCTTCTGCCTCATCGCGGAACGCCCCGTTGATGTTTACCATATGACTGGCCAATACATCATAACGCTTATTCATCAGGTAATAAAAAACCTTCAGAAAGTCGAGCCCGTCAAAAACAATCGCCTGATTCTGCACATACTTATCGGCCGTCTTCAGAAAAAAAGAAGGGTGCTCGGTCCAGTGCATGGCCGGCCGGTAATGGTGGCTAATGTGATAGCCATCGTTCCAGCACTTATGATTGTATTTCACATTGATACAGGTAATGCTGTTCCGGTAAGGATTATTCGGGTCATTGGCATCCACAAAGGCATGCTGGGTAAAATTACCGACCATGGCCACAAACCGATAGATCAGGAACGGTATGATAAACACCACCATTGTTGCGGCGAGGTTAACAAAACAAAGCACTGCAACCATCGCCAGAAAGCAGAATTCGCCCAGCAATGCCCTGTATAAGAGCTTGATCCGGTTTTTCTTTTTCAGATAAGCAGCCAGCTCGGCAATACCGAAAAAGAAAAAGTCACCAAAATAGGCCATAAAACTCCGGAAGCTGTCGCGCTGATACGCCATGGTACTGCTTTCATCCGGATCAATGTTGTTTTCGGGATGGTGCATGCCAATGTGATGGCTGAAGTAGGTCTCCGGTGTCTGCCCGAAAAACAAACTGATTACCCACGTCAGGTGGTAGTTCATCCATTTATATTCCGGTTTAAATAACGGCCGGTGGCTGGTACAATGCAGCATTAGTCCATATGGACCTTTGAAAACCAGATTATTCAGTACCAGATAACCCGTTGCCAGCAACGCCCAGAGCCATCCGTTAATGAATGGCAGAAACAGCAGTACGGCCAGCGGAATAAGAGTGAAGGTTAGTTTGACGATCAGGTAAGCAAAGGGCAGGTCGCGTTCGTCTTTAATAAAACGGAGATAGAAGCGGTCGAGGGCAGTATGGGGTTTGGGAGAGAAGGTCGGGTCGTGAATCGTTCCAAGTTGCTTCATGCAGGCTCAGTTTAGGGGTCGAACAATCGGGTATATATCATAAACGGCAATAAGCGCCTGCGAATTGCCGTTTATCAAACATATCGATTTAATCCCCCGAATCAAACCTGCGGGGCATAATCCTATTTACTACTTTGCACTGATCTCGCCGCCACACTCCTGATCCAGCAAAAAGACATGCTCGTTGAAGTCGCGCCAGGCAAAGCCTTTTCCGTATTTCGACATAACCGCCGGACACGAGCCGAACAGAATCGGAAAATATTCGTCGTAATTCTTTTTCTTTAACCGGAATACCTTGCCATTGGCTTTGACATAGAATGACTTGTCCATACCACCGGTGACCTGCATGCCATAAACCCCAACCCCCATTGTCTGGGTAGCAAACGGATCGTCGAATACCTTAATCCGGGAGTCGAAACCTGGATTCACCAGTTGCACCAACACATCCCGGTCCTGATCGTCCAGATGCTCCTGCGAAAAGATAACCAGGTTCCGCGTTGACTCACTGACTTTTGTTTTTTGTGCCTTTACAATCGAACTTGTGCTGTTCATGACCGAACTGAACTTCGCATAATCAGACGGATTTAAACCCAGTTCCTGAATGTCAGCCGCTTCATACTTAAACTTTTTTCCATCCGTTGTTTTGCCTTCGACCCGGATAATCAGTCCTTTTTTACGGTCCAGATCATCCAGTATGAAGTCAATGCGTTCACCCGATTTGGTGATAAGATAACCAGGCTTACTGCCCGAAAAGCGGTCAATGGAAGGTAAAAACGCCTGCGCCTGTGCGGTCAGACTTAGCGCCAGCCCCAGAAGAGGAAGTAGTAATTTACGCATAAAGTGGTTTTAATAACGGGTTAATACAAAGCACACGGGTTAATACGGTTACAAAAGAACACATAATCGCATAGTTTCCGGCTATTGTTTTGAGCAAGAGGAGTAAGCCGCTACTTTTATCCTGACAATTGTACAACAACACATGGAGCTTCTTACCAATGCCTATTCGGCAGAGAATTTCCGCCGGCAAGCCCACGACCTTGTCGACCAGCTGGCCGGCTATCTGCAATCGGCTCAGGATCAAACCCTGTCTACGGTTATTCCGTATCAATCACCCGACGAAAACTACCGGTACTGGCAAGCTGATTTTGCAGAGGGTTCCGGCGACCTGAATGCCTTTTTCAATGAGGTAATCAGCCGGTCGACGCACTTACATCATCCCCGCTATATGGGGCATCAGGTCGCTCCTCCCCTGCCGGTGGCAGCGTTGGCCGGCCTGCTGTCGGGTCTGCTTAACAACGGTATGGCCGTCTACGAAATGGGGCTTGTCTCAAACCCCCTGGAGCGCATTGTGTCGGAGTTGTTGGCCCAACGCATCGGCTTTGACCCGCAGACGTCGTCGGGCTTGCTGACTTCGGGCGGTACACTGGCCAACCTGACGGCCCTGCTGGCGGCCCGCGCGGTTCATGCGCCAACGGTCTGGCAAGCGGGGAGCAGCGAAAAACTGGCCATCATGGTTTCGGAAGAAGCCCACTACTGTGTCGACCGGGCGGCCCGCATCATGGGGTTAGGCACTGGGGGTATCATTAAAATTCCGGTAAATGACCGTTTTCAGATGCGGACGGAACTCCTCGGCGATTATTTCCGGCAGGCACAAGCAGACGGACTCAGGGTCTTTGCTGTGGTAGCAAGCGCCTGTTCTACCTCCACGGGTGCCTACGATACCATTCCGCCGATAGCCGACTTCTGCGAAAAAAACGGGTTATGGCTGCATGTCGACGGAGCCCATGGCGGGGCGGTCGTATTTTCAGAGCAATACCGGCATCTGGTCACCGGCATTAACCGCGCCGACTCCGTGGTTGTCGACTGGCATAAAATGCTGATGGTCCCGGCCCTGGCAACGGCACTGGTTTTCCGTCGCAACAAGGATGCGTTTCAGACGTTCCACCAGCAGGCACAATACCTGTGGGCCGATCAGCAATCGACCGACTGGTTTAACTCAGGCAAACGGACGTTTGAGTGCACAAAGCTGATGATGAGCGTTAAGATTTACGCCATTCTGAAAACGTACGGAGAAAAGATACTGGCCGAAAACATAGAGCGGCTACACAGTCTGGCACAGTATTTTGCCGGGGCAGTTGCCAGCGCGCCTGACTTTACGCTGGCGCTGTGGCCCGAAAGTAATATTGTGTGTTTTCGCTATCAGCCGGAAAACGATATGGCAGCTGTAAATGAGCGCAACAGCCTTATCCGGCAACGACTGTTAGCCGAAGGGCGGTTTTACATTGTTCAGACAACGCTGAACGGGGCGGTTTACCTGCGCGTCTCGATTATGAATCCACTCACGACTACCCATGATCTGGATGCACTTTTAACGGAAATACGGGGTATGGTATAATTAATTAAGGCCCCTGAAAATGCAGTAACACGATCAGCGTCTTTGCTCTTCAGGGGCCTTCTATGATAGCCGGTATCGTTATTTTTTCTCTACTGCGTGTCCGCCGAACTCATTGCGCAGGGCGGCCACTACTTTCCCGGTAAACGTATCATCCTGTAAAGACCGGTAACGCATCAGCAGCGAGAGCGCAATAACCGGCGTTGGTACACCCAGATCGAGCGCCGTTTCTAGCGTCCATTTACCTTCGCCCGACGAATGCATCCGGCCCTTGATTTCATCCAGTTTTGCATCTTTCCGGAACGCATTTTCAGTCAGTTCCATCAGCCAGCTGCGGATTACCGAGCCATTGTTCCATAAACGGGCAACCGCTTCATAATCAAACGGGAACTGGCTTTTTTCGAGCACTTCAAACCCTTCGGCAATGGACTGCATCATACCGTACTCAATACCGTTATGCACCATTTTCGTGAAGTGACCGCTACCGGCCGGGCCGGTGTAAAGCGAACCGTTTTCCACCGAAATATCCTTGAAGACCTGGTGCAGTGGCTCGACCACCTCCGGGTCACCGCCGTACATGGTACAGGCACCGTTCAGCGCGCCCGACATACCACCCGACGTACCGCAATCGACATAACCAATGCCCCGCTCCTTCAGAAACTGATGGCGCCGGACCGAGTCCTGATAATGTGAATTACCGCCATCGATCAGGGTATCGCCGGGGTGCAGGAACGCCAGCAATTGATTGATTACCGTATCAACCAGCGGGCCTGCCGGAATCATCAGCCATAACACACGCGGCTCCGGCAATGACTCATAAAGTGCTTCGAGAGTGGTAACGCCTTCGGCGCCTTCGGCTTTGATCCCATTAACCAGTTCCTCGTTAATGTCGTAGCCGACAACTGTGTGCTTGTGCCGTAGCAGGTTCACGACGAGGTTATACCCCATCTTGCCCAGGCCAATAAATCCGATATGCATCTGGTAGCAAGTTTATCAACAATAACAACCGCAGACAGCCACTGCTGTCTATTTGTGCTACAAAGTAAGTCGTAAAATTGTTCAAATCCTTGCCGCATTGTCGGCAGCCGCAGACCGTTTACCGCTTTACGGCCCTGCAACCGCCTTCTTCACCTGAACAATTCAGGGTGTCCGGAGTTTTTTTCAGAAACCAGTTATCGTTATGGAGAACAAACCAAATGAAGACGAAATCCGGGCGAAACAAGCCATTTCGCCAAAGGGCATGAGTGATCGGTCAGCAGAGGGGATTAATGGCCCGGCGGCTCAAATGGACGACGTTCCGGAGCCGGAACCCGACGAATTTGAAGACAAATACATGGATGGCGATAACCCGTCGGCCGATTTGCCGATGAAACATCCGAACCGCAATCTGAACAAGCCTGACATCGACAAACCTTCTTACAGTTAACACCCGCGTCCCTCTGCTGCTGCGTCCTTACCGTAGCGGCAGAGGGCGTTTTGTGAAACGTTCACTAAACAAAACAGCTGTTTTCCGGCATCTGTCAACGTATATAGCTTAGTAAAATTCTGAGTCATAAAGGTTAAACAGTACATATTTACCATCTTTACGTACCTGAACGCTTTACATAACCTATCTCTTCATTAAACGACTTAACCTATGCAACGAACTCTGTATGTTGTCCGCCACGCCAAAGCCGAAGATCGTGCCATCTTTCAGCAAGACCATGACCGCGATTTAGTTCCTGACGGTATTATGGCCGCCGCGCGGATGGGTGTTCACCTGAAAAGTAAAACGGTAAAACCTGATGTGATCATCAGCAGCACAGCCAACCGGGCCCGCGATACAGCCAAGGTCATTGCCGAACAGCTGGGCTATGACACGGACAGCATTATCTTTAATGAGCATCTTTTTGACGGCGGCCCCCGTGCTTATCTGGCAACGGTCAATGAACAGCCGGAAACCTTTTCGTCCGTAATGATTGTGGGACACAATCCCGATGTTTCTTACTTTTCGGAATTTTTAACCCATCAGGATATCGGTTCGATGAGTAAAGGTTCGGTTGCAGCTATTACTTTTGATGACCTGAACTGGGCCGACGTATCGGGCCGGACCGGAAATCTGAGTTATTACATTGCACCCAAACAGTTACCGCAATGAACCGTAACAAACGCATCTTTATTACTGTCTTTATTGCTTTTTTGCTGGTCGTTATCCTGATTACCATTGATATGGCGCGCCGCACGACCGCTCCCTGGAACAAACGCAAACAACTGGAACGTGCCCTTCCGGGCGGGGCCCTTCCGGGCCAATCCGGACGGGATACTAACGCCGTTATCGATGGCACGGCCATTGACACAACCGGTCTTGATACTGTTAACACGAAATAACGCCTGACGCATGGCCCTGCTAAACGCCGTACACCACATTGCTATCATCAGCTCGGACTATCAACGGGCAAAACAGTTTTACACCGAAGTGCTCGGCCTGACCATCATTCAGGAGTTTTACCGGGCCGAACGCCAGTCGTACAAGCTTGATCTGGCGGTAAACGGGCAGTATCAGATTGAACTCTTTTCGTTTCCTGATCCGCCCCGTCGCCCGTCGCGGCCGGAAGCCACCGGTCTCCGCCATCTGGCCTTTGCGGTTACAGACATCGACGAGGCCGTGGCAGACCTGCGGGCAAAAGGGGTAGAACCGGAGCCCATCCGCATTGACGAGCTGACCGGCAAGCGCTTTACCTTCTTCGCAGACCCCGACGGCCTGCCGCTCGAACTCTATTCGCTCTAGCCGGTTTTGGGTTACCGGAGTTTTTTTGTTGCTGTTGGCGCTGAGTTGCCGGGTTAAACCAGCTCATGCCACCACTACAACTCAAAATCCGGTAGCCACCAGAACCCGGCAACCAAAACTAAAAACCGCATCCGGCAAGCGCTTCGGTCAAGGCCGCGATATCTTCCGGTTCGTTATACACGTTGGGGGCAACACGCAGCGCACGGCCACGGGCGGAAACCGACACCCGCTTTTGTTGTAAAACGTGCTGCACCGCCATCGGGTCGGCCGTTTCGGGTAGCCAGACACCCACCAGGTGATTCCCCCGCCCGGCGGCCGGTTCGATGCGGCATCCCAGACGGGCAAATGCCGGCAGATGCTCGTCCAGCAAACCGGCACAATACGTCTGGATACGCTCAGGCTGCCAGCCCATCAGCTGGGTCAGTGCCGCTTCCAGCATCGGCATGTGCGTAAAATGCGAGTGTTCTCCCATATTATAGCGGTATGCCTTCTCCCGATAAGCCGGCTGATAGTCGGTCAGGCGGTGAAACTGATTGCTGTTCAGGCGGTTCATCCAGGTCTCCTCCAGCGGTACGCCACCGTCGAATGCTTCACCGAAATAAGCTAAACCCGTCGAATACGGGCCCATCATCCATTTGTAAGCCGCACAAACCAGCGCATCCGGCCGAATTGCAGCGACATCAAACGGCAAGGCGCTGACCGATTGTGTACCATCAACGACCAGCCACGCTCCTACCGACCGCGCCCGTTCGCCGATGGCAACCAGGTCAAACCGGTTACCATACATCCAGTGCACATGCGGGACAACAACCATCGCCGTATCCGGTTCGATTGCCGCCAGTATTGCCTCATTCCAGCGGGCACTGACCGATTCACCGTCGGGCACCTGCGGCATCGCAACCGTTTTGATGGTCAGGCCCAGTCCGGTGGTTACACGATCCCAGGCATAGACATCGCTCGGGAACTCCGCATCAATCTGCAGGATGTGCTGACCAGCTTTAATCCCCGGTTTCCGGTGCAGATTGCGGGCAACAACCGCCATGCCATACGACACCGACGAAATGACCGCAATCCGGTCCGGATCATTGGCATTGATGAGCTGCGAGAACAGTTCCCGTACGCTAATGGCTCCCGAAAAAAACGCATCCGGCGGTAACCCGAACGGATTCAGTTGCCCGTCGATAGCCGCATGCCCTGCCTGTGCCACCGACAAGCTAAACGGACCACGGGTTGCACAATTGATATAATGCACGTTGGCAGGCAACGCAAACAGATGTTTCTGACTGGTCAGTTGATGATGGGTGATTGACATACAGATTGTTTATTGAAATACCGTAGGGGCGACCCCACGTGGTCGCCCAATAAAGCCACATCCCACGTGGTCGCCCAATAAAGCCACATCCCACGTGGTCGCCCAATAAAGCCACATCCCACGTGGTCGCCCAATAAAGCCACATCCCACGTGGTCGCCCAATAAAGCCACATCCCACGTGGTCGCCCAATAAAGCCACATCCCACGTGGTCGCCCAATAAAGCCACATCCCACGTGGTCGCCCAATAAAGCCACATCCCACGTGGTCGCCCAATAAAGCCACATCCCACGTGGTCGCCCAATAAAGCCACATCCCACGTGGTCGCCCAATAAAGCCACATCCCACGTGGTCGCCCAATAAAGCCACATCCCACGTGGTCGCCCAATAAAGCCACATCCCACGTGGTCGCCCAATAAAGCCACATCCCACGTGGTCGCCCAATAAAGCCACATCCCACGTGGTCGCCCAATAAAGCCACATCCCACGTGGTCGCCCAATAAAGCCACATCCCACGTGGTCGCCCAATAAAGCCACATCCCACGTGGTCGCCCAATAAAGCCACACCCCACGTGGTCGGCCGTTAAACCAGCAATAGGCAAGTTAAGGAAAAACACGTTTCTTTGGCGTATAAACCAAGGCCAGGATACCCATGAGTTCTATCCTTTCGCTTATCAAACGAAAAGTTTTCCGTGTCAACCGCGACCGCTGGAATTATCAGTACGATAAAGGCCTGTGGCATGGTCTGAAAGCCCTCGATGAATTAGGTCGTTTCAGCGTTGTGGTCGGGTACATAAAATTTTTAAAGCCGGATCAACCCGACATTCTCGAAATCGGGTGCGGCGAAGGTCTTTTGCAGCAACGCCTTCAGCAACAGAACTACGGGCGCTTCGTCGGCCTCGATATTTCAGACAGAGCCATTGACGCCGCGCGGGCTGACGCCGATCCGAAATGTACCTATCTGGTGGCAGATATGGACCGGTACACGCCGGAAGGCACGTTCGACATGATCGTTTTCAGCGAGTCCGTTTATTACAGCAAACACATCCTGAAAACCCTGCAACGGTATTCACAGTTTCTGAAACCCGATGGTTTATTCCTGATTACGATCAACCAGCATAAGCACAGCGATACCTATTGGACTGAAATTATGGCTGGTGTTCAGTTGGTTGACGAAACTGTCGTAACCACATCAAAGGGCGTTTTCGACTGCCGTGTTTTCCGGCCTCACTAATTTTTACGCTTAATGCATCCGGCCCTCTTCCCTGGCACATGATTTGCCGGTTGAGGCCATAAAAACAGCTTTCCGTACTATGCAGCTATTACTGGGTATTGGCTCACGCGTCCGTCACAGCGAATTCGGCGTAGGGGTTATTATCAATCTTAAATCTACCGGATATACCATTACATTCGTGGAAGAAGGTGTCAAAGTCATAAAATTTGACACCCCGCTCGATGTCATCGAACAAATCGAACCCGACAGTGACCTTGTCAGTCTGTTTGATGTGGAGCAATCGCTTTCACGCATCCTGCAGAAATGGGTTGATCAGACTGAAATAATCCCCCTCGGCGACAGGTGGAAAGGCGGTAAGCTCATCCTGAAGCCGGGGCGAAACGACCTGGCAACCAAGGAAATACCGATCGACACATTCTTCCATAAAATTGTCATGATCCGCGACCGGCTGCGCGTACTCGAGCAGCGGGTAAATGCCAGCGAGCTCGACGACGAAGCGAAAATAAACATCCAGCAATACATCACCCGTATATACGGGAGTCTCACTTCATTCAACTTATTATTCAAAAATAGTGTTCAGGGCTTTACCGGAGATAAATCCTCGGCAGATAGCTAGGAAATTGGCATGATTATGGCTACATTTACTTTTAGGTACAGACAGATAAAATAGTGTATTGGACTAGGGTTAAAACAGAGACAGTGGAATCCCCGCTTTCGTGATGGCGGGGATTTTTTTGTGCCCTTACCGTCGGCTTCTCGGGTGATAATCGATCAGAGTCTGTTTGAGGTAATCGCGGTCGAGGTGCGTATAAATCTCCGTTGTCGTGATGGATTCGTGGCCCAGCATCTGTTGTACCGCCCGCAAATCGGCCCCGCCCTCAATCAAATGGGTTGCAAACGAATGGCGGAAGGTATGCGGGCTGATCGACTTCTGAATCCCTGCCTCCAGCGCCAGCCGCTGTATGGTCTTAAACACCGATACCCGCGATAATCCTCCACCCCGCAGATTCAGAAACACCAGATCCTCGGCTCCTTTCTGTACTTCCAGCCCCTGCCGCACATGCTCAATGTAGAGACTTGTGTAATGAATGGCATCTTTTCCGATCGGTACGAGCCGCACTTTACTGCCTTTCCCGAAAACCCGGATAAATCCCACGTCAAAGTGGCAGTTGGTCAGCCGGAGATCCAGCAGTTCCGACACCCGCAGGCCCGAGCTATAGAGTGTTTCGAGCATCGCACGGTCGCGCGTGCCGCCCGGCGTCGACAGGTCAACGGCGGCGAGCATGGCCTCAATTTCCGGAAAGCTGAGCGTATCCGGTAATTTCCGGCCCAGCTTCGGGGCTTCGACCAGCTGCGTCGGATCGTGCTGAATCAGGTTTTCCAGCAGTAAATACTTATAAAACGCTTTCAGCCCCGACAGAATCCGCGCCTGACTGTGGGCCGACAAGCCCATTTCGGCCAGGTATTTCAGGAAATTCATCAGGTGTTTTTCCGTCACCTGAAACGGCGACGGTACGTCATGGCCCGACTCCTGCCCCATCAGCTCAAGGTATTCCCAAAGCTTCGCTACATCGTGCAGATACGCTTCTACGGAGTTTTCTGACAGCGAACGCTCGAGGGTCAGGTAGTTCTTGAATGCGTTTATATAACTTTGCCACATACTCCTTTATTTACGCATGAAAAAAATTCTGGTACTGAACGGCCCTAATCTCAATCTGTTAGGCAAACGAGAACCCCATATTTACGGCAGCCGGACATTTATCGACTACCTCGAAACGCTGGAGCAACAGTTTCCCGACGTGCAAATTCACTATTTTCAGTCAAATCACGAAGGCGAACTGATCGATAAAATTCATGAGCTGGGCTTTACCATCGACGGCATCGTGATTAACGCCGGTGCTTACACCCATACCTCCATTGCCATTGCCGACGCCTTATCGGCGGTAACGGCACCGGCCGTTGAGGTGCATATTTCCAACGTACACGCCCGTGAGGCATTCCGTCATCACAGCTATCTGTCGGCCAAATGCAAAGGGGTTGTGGTTGGTCTGGGGCTAATGGGCTACGAGATGGCCGTTCGCTATTTGCTCAGCCTATGATTACGTTTTATCCTGGTCCGTCGAAAATATACCCGCAGGTAGCTGATTATGCTGCGGAAGCCCTGCGTGATGGCATCGTCAGCCAGAACCACCGCAGTCCGGAATTTATGGGCATAGTGGCCGAAACCATGCGGCTCCTGCGCGAAAAACTGGCCATTCCGGCTGGATACCATATTGCCTTTACGTCTTCGGCAACGGAGTGCTGGGAAGTAGTTGCCCAATCGCTGACCGCCGAGACCAGCCTGCACGCCACCAACGGCGCTTTTGGAGAGAAGTGGCGGCAGTATGCCCACCGCATCAAACCACCTTATACCATCAGCGAGGCCGACGTGCTGTGCATTGTCCAGAATGAGACCTCCAACGGCACCCAGGTACCGATGTCGATGCTGGCCACGTTCCGGCAACAATTCAGTGGCCTGATTGCGGTTGATGCGGTATCGTCGATGGCAGGGCTTCAATTCGACTGGGCGCTGGCCGACGTCTGGTTTGCCTCCGTACAAAAATGCTTCGGCCTACCGGCGGGGCTGGCGGTGCTGGTGTACTCCCCGCAGGCCCTCGAACAGGCAGAACGCATCGGCGAACAGGCGCACTACAACAGTCTGTTGTTTATGCACGACAATTTCCGGAAGTTTCAGACGCCTTACACCCCCAACGGCCTGGGCATTTACCTGCTCATGCGGGTATTGCAGCAAATCCCGGACATTGCCGTAACCGATCAGCTGATCCGGCAGCGGGCTGCCGGCTGGTACGCTTTTTTTGAGCAGGATTTGGCCCGCTCGCCCTTCCGGCCGCTGATCGGTGCAGAAGACGCGGAGGGGGCTGTCCGGTCGGATACAGTCATTGCCGTGACAGGCGCGGAGGCGGATATTAAAGCGGTGAAAACGAAGGCAAAACAGGCTGGCCTGATCTTGGGCAGCGGCTACGGCAACTGGAAAGATAACACCTTCCGGATTGCCAATTTCCCGGCCATAACAGCCGAAGAGATCGGAAATTTAAAAGACTTTTTACGTCAGGAATACGGTTTCCGTGCGTAATGTGCCGATCTTTGCCGCTTCTTATCATGTCATCAACCTATGGAACTCAACTTTAAAGAAGTCATCTCGGTAACGCTCATTCTGTTTTCGGTGATTGATATCGTCGGCTCACTGCCGGTTATCATTGACCTTCGCCAGAAGGTCGGGAAGATTGAATCGGAGAAAGCAACACTGGCGTCGGGCCTGCTCATGCTGTTGTTTCTTTTTCTGGGCGAAAGCATTCTGAAGCTCTTCGGAGTCGATGTATCGTCGTTTGCCGTAGCCGGAGCGCTGATCATTTTTCTGATCGGGCTGGAGATGATTCTGGGAAGAACCATTTTTAAAGCGGAAGTCTCAACGGGGGGGGCTACCCACATTGTGCCGATTGCGTTTCCGCTTATTGCCGGGGCCGGTACCTTAACGACCCTGCTCTCGCTCAAAGCTGAGTATCAGACAATCAACATCATTGGCGGAATTCTGATCAATCTGGCCCTGATTTATATTGTGTTGCGGGCTTCGGAGTGGCTCGAAACACGCATAGGTCCCGGCGGGCTGAATGTGCTCCGGAAAATTTTCGGCATCATCCTCCTCGCTATTGCCATTAAACTGTTCAAGAGTAACTTCTGACTATGATTTTTATGATTGAATGAGTGACAGGATTGCGGACCTGTGATTTTTGTGATTGAATGAATGACAGGATTGCGGACCTGTGATTTTTGTGATTGAAGGAGTGACAGGATTGCGGACCTGTGATTTTTGTGATTGAATGAATGACAGGATTGCGGACCTGTGATTTTTGTGATTGAATGAATGACAGGATTGCGGACCTATGATTTTTGTGATTGAATGAATGACAGGATTGCGGACCTATGATTTTTGTGATTGAATGAATGACAGGATTGCGGACCTATGATTTTTGTGATTGAATGAATGACAGGATTGCGGACCTATGATTTTTGTGATTGAATGAATGACAGGATTGCGGACCTATGATTTTTGTGATTGAATGAATGACAGGATTGCGGACCTATGATTTTTGTGATTGAATGAATGACAGGATTGCGGACCTATGATTTTTGTGATTGAATGAATGACAGGATTGCGGACCTATGATTTTTGTGATTGAATGAATGACAGGATTGCGGACCTATGATTTTCAGGAGTGAAGATGTGGCAGATCGTGTTTTAATCAGCAAGCTCATTTAATCTTAAAACAGATAGCTACTTGGCTTGAGGTATATCGTCTAAATATGGTTTGGCGCTGATGAACAGACGTCAGCGTATTCACTCACCAAAACATTGAGACGATGATTGACCACCAGTATAAACATTCCGAATTGACCGGCCGGATTATCGGATGTGCTATGGAGGTACACAAACAGATTGGAAATGGCTTTCAGGAAGTAATATACCAGAGAGCCTTGTCCATTGAGCTCGACCTGGCTGGTATTGAGCATAAACGCGAGTTCGTCATGCCCGTTTACTACCGGCAACAATTGATCGGCAAACGGCGTGTTGATTTTTTAATTGAAGACATACTGGCTGTTGAGCTCAAGGCCGTTATCCAGTTGGAAGACGTTCATCTCGCTCAGGCCATAAATTACCTCGAAGCCTATAACCTGGAAATCGGCTTACTCATTAATTTTGGCAGCCGGAGTCTCCAGTTCAAGCGGGTCAGCAACAATAAATTTAAACCATTACCCTGATTCAGTACGAGCATTGAGCCAAAATCAGCGTAATCATTGAATCATACTAATCACATTCCGAACACTTAATCATTCAATCATTGAATCATACTAATCACAGCCCGAATCATTGAATCATACCAATCACAGTCCGAATCACTTAATCATTGAATCATACTAATCACAGTCCGAATCACTTAATCATTGAATCATACCAATCACAGTCCGAACACTTAATCATTGAATCATACCAATCACAGTCCGAATCACTTAATCATTCAATCATTGAACCATACTAATCACAGTCCGAATCATAGTCCTGTTATGCAGTCACCAGACGCCTTAAACGACGTTGCGGAATTTCACCGTACGTTTCATCATCCGATTCTGGAAACCCCTCAGATTCCGGCCGAAAACCGTTGCCAGTTACGGATCGCGTTATTAGCCGAAGAATTGAAAGAGCTTGAAACAGCCATTGCCCAAAACGATATTGTCGAAGTAGCCGATGCGCTCTGCGACCTGCAATACGTCCTGGCCGGTGCCATCCTTGAGTTTGGGCTGGGCGGGAAATTTAAAACACTGTTCGACGAAGTACAGCGGTCGAACCTCAGCAAAGCCTGCCATACAGTCGAAGAAGCCGAAGCCACTGTGGCGCATTATCAGGCCAAAGGCGTCGAATGCCATTATATTGAGTCCGACGGCAAATACCTCGTTTACCGGACCGCCGATCAGAAAACGCTGAAAAACGTTAACTATTCACCGGCCGATCTCGTTTCAATTTTAAATTAACAGGCTTCTTTCCCGTCTATGAAACCCTATTCGTTCACCGTCGTTGACCGTTTTCTGCGCTACGTACAGATCGATACCCAGTCGGACCCACAGTCAACGGCTAACCCATCGACCGAAAAGCAGAAAAACCTAAGCCGCGTGCTGGTGCAGGAATTACTGGACATGGGCATTGCCGACGCTGAACTCGACCCGTTCGGGTACGTGTATGCCACCATTCCGGCCAATACGGATAAACCGAATGTGCCGGTCATCTGCTTCTGCTCGCACGTAGATACCTCGCCGGACGTAACCGGAGCCGGGGTGAAGCCGATTATTCATTACAACTACGACGGCAGCGATATTATACTGCCCGAGCGCGAGACACCGGCCGACCCGCCTCAGGTAATCCGGCTGGCCGATCACCCCGACCTGAGCAATCAGATTGGCAATGACATCATTACCGCCAGCGGCACAACCCTCCTCGGCGCTGACAATAAGGCGGGTGTAGCCGAAATTATGGACGCCGCCCATTACCTGCTGACGCATCCAGAGGTAAAACACTGTCAGATCCGGATTCTGTTTACACCCGACGAAGAAATCGGCCGTGGCACCGAAAAAGTGGATTTGCAACGGCTGGGCGCTGATTTCGGCTATACCATCGACGGCGAATCGCTGGGGACGCTGGAGGATGAAACGTTCTCGGCCGACGCAGTAAAAATCACGATTCAGGGCGTCAGTACACACCCGGGCTTTGCTAAGGGCAAACTCGAAAATGCGCTGAAGATTGCCGCCGATATCCTGGCAGCGCTGCCCAAAGACCGCCTCTCGCCGGAAACCACCGAGGAAAAAGAAGGCTTTGTGCACCCGACACGCCTGGAAGGAAATCAGGACAAGGCGGTGCTGGAGTTCATTATCCGTGATTTTACCGTAGCCGGTCTACTCGAAAAGGAGCACTATCTCGAAGACCTGACCAACCGGATTCTGCAACAATACTATCCGGCATCGACGGCGACCATTCAGGTGTTCGAACAGTACCGCAACATGAAAGAGGTGCTGGATCAGCATCCGGCCGTAGTCGAAAATGCGCTGGAAGGCATCCGGCGGGCAGGGCTGCTGGCCGAACAACGCAGTATCCGGGGTGGTACCGACGGCTCACGGCTTTCGTTTATGGGCCTGCCTTGCCCGAATATTTTTGCCGGCGAGCATGCCTTTCACTCCCGCCAGGAGTGGGTTTCGGTTCAGGATATGCACAAGGCCGTTGAGGTAATTGTGCGTGTTGCCCAGGTCTGGGAAGAACGCGCATAAAACATAACCTACTAAGTATCAAGACACTTTCCTACCATACAGGCACATAAGAAAACAAAGAGCAACAAACCCGATGTTACCTGTGTGCCAGTATGGTATTTTATTATTTCCCTGCCTCCATAGTAGTACTTTCCAAACCTTTCGAACAACAGC
Source organism: Arsenicibacter rosenii (assembly GCF_001870735.1). Lineage (GTDB taxonomy): Bacteria > Bacteroidota > Bacteroidia > Cytophagales > Spirosomataceae > Arsenicibacter > Arsenicibacter rosenii. Next base: position 231,789 of record NZ_MORL01000008.1, read on the forward strand.
CGATTAAGCCTACATAATTACTCGATTTTTATGGAAGCTTTAACCACAACCCAACCGCTTACGGCTTACGACGTCACTGATGATGTTCGTGGGCTGAAAACCGTATTCGTCAATCTGTATTTTGTGGGTCATCCCGGACAGGGAAATCCATGGGTGCTGGTTGATGCCGGACTGCCGGGCTATGCCGATCAAATCCGGCAGCGGGCCGAACAACTGTTTGGAGAAGATAATCCGCCGCGTGCCATCGTATTGACGCACGGGCACGGTGACCATGTTGGCTCACTTGAAACATTGCTGGAAGACTGGCAGGTGCCGGTCTATGCCCACCGGCTCGAACACCCGTATCTGACCGGTAAGGCGAGCTATCCGCCGCCGGATCCCGGTATTGGCGGTGGTCTGATGGCCTATATGTCGTGGTTTTTTCCGACCAATCCTATTGATATCAGCACGAATTTACGACCGCTTCCGGATAGCGGTACGATTCGGGAACTGCCGGGCTGGCGGTTCATTCATACGCCGGGACACGCACCGGGCCATATTTCCCTCTTCCGCGACAGCGACCGGACGCTCATTGCCGGTGATGCTTTTGTCACCACCAACCAGAACTCAGCCTATGCCGTAGCGACGCAAAAGGTAGAACTGCACGGGCCGCCCGCCTATTTTACCATCGACTGGGAAGCCGCCCGGCATTCTGTTGACCGGCTGGCCGGCCTGCATCCGGCGGCAGTAGGTGCCGGTCACGGACAAGCTGTTCGCGGACTGGATTTACAGATTGAGCTCAGCCGCCTGGTCAATAACTTCGACAAGCGCTCGATTCCGTCAAAAAATGGCCGCTATGTAAAAGAAGCCGTCGTGGCCGATGAAAACGGCATTGTGTCGATGCCATCGCCAACTTCGTTCTACGTCGCCCGTGCGATCGGCATTGGGGTGTTAACCGGTTTAGTAGCGGCGGGGATCGGTAAGCTAATGAAGCGTAATTGAACTGAAGCCGGCCATCCGGGAGGTTTTAAACTTTCCGGATGGCCGGCCTTCATTTACTTACGCCATTTCAGCGTCTGCAGCATGTGCAGCATATCTTTTTTGATATAATCAATTACCGGTGCGAGCGAATCGTTGTCGGTGGCAGTATTAAAATATAAGGCCCCGCGCAGAAAGTTCGTCGTAGTATCGGTTGTAATAAACTGCATTTGGCTCGGTACCTCACCCCGCAGTTCAATCACGTTTGCCCAGATGCCCGACGGTAGCCGGGTCACCTTCTCCTGAATCGAATAGGCTTTGATCTTATGCTTTCCGGCCAGTTTATACGAATCCTCCAGCATACCTTTCAGCCGGTTAGGGTCATTCAGAACGGGCTTGTAGGTGAGCTGAATACTGGCATTGAATTTCGGATAATTCACAAAAATCCAGTGTGGTTCGGCCCTCGCAAACGTATCCGGCAAAATACGGGCATACGTTGAGTACTCGAACTGATACGGATGCGTTGGCTCCAGTGTCTGATAAGCATGACCCGGCAAATCAATCCGCGGATAGCCTTTCGGTTTGGGCACAAAATCAACGTTTTTTTGGCCGCCACATGCCGCCATGGCCAGCAGACTTACAAACAGAACGTATTTGATCACGGAAACAGAATAGGTGGTTAAAACCGGTTGATAGTCCGGTGAATAGAAACGAATGGCAGAGGCCGTTTCTTATACAAAAAAGCGTTGTTTACCGCCAACTCCCGGTCACCGGCAGCAAACGATCAACAACGCCGTATGATCAGCGACTTATGAATTGGCCAGTTCCAGTTCTTCCTGCCGTACCGGCTCACCCATCAGGGTCGTAAAGCGGTTGATATTGAAGGTCGGCTCAAACCAGACTTCGCCCAGCACCGGATGTCGTACCGGCACATCAGGGTTCTGAATTTCATTCAGCAGCACACCTGTTTCGCCGTTCGTATGGCGTTTTACCAGCCGTACACTGTACACCTTTTCTTTTTTCGGCGTCTGTACCCCGAATTCGGCATAAAAAGCCAGTACCGGGGCCGGAAAACTATCATTTACACAAATTACTTCCATATACTCCCTTACTAAACAAGGCGTTATTAGCAATAAGTCAGATTACCGGATGAAAGTTCACAAAGTGACCGGAAGTTTACCCTAGTCTTCAAACAGGCTTCCCAGGCCACCCAGCACAGAGCCCCCCTCCTTGCGTGCCTGCCCGCCGCCGGGCGACAGCCGTTCTACCAGTTTCGAGATCGGCATCGACTGAATCCAGACGCGGCCCGTACCCCGCAGTGTTGCCAGAAACATTCCTTCTCCGCCGAATACCATGCTCCGCAGACCACCGGCCCGCTGAATATCAAAGCTGATCTGCGGTTCAAAACCAACCACACAGCCCGTATCCACCCGCAAGGTTTCATTGTTCAGCTGCCGTTCGATCACGACACCCCCTGCATGAATAAACGCCAGACCATCCCCCTGCAGTTTTTGCAGAATAAATCCTTCGCCACCAAACAGGCCTGTACCGATCCGCTGGTTAAAGTGAATATTCAGGCGCGTTCCCATAGCCGCACACAAAAAGGCGTCCTTCTGCACAATCAGCTGGTTACCATAGATATTACCCAGATTGATCGGCATGACCGTGCCCGGATATGGTGCCGAAAAAGCGACCTTCCGCTTACCGACGCCACGGTTGGTGAAGTGTGTCATAAACAGCGACTCACCCGTCAGCAGACGCGACCCTGCCTGGAACAATTTGCCCATAAAACCCTGGTCCGGCTGTGAGCCATCGCCCATTTTGGTTTCAAACGTGATACCATCTTCCATGTACAACATGGCGCCGGCCTCGGCGATCACAGTTTCATTCGGATCCAGTTCGATCTCGACAATCTGGATGTCTTCGCCTATAATGCGGTAATCAATTTCGTGAGAATACATGCAGAGTAAACGTTTAGTCTGAACTTACAAAAACATGCCGCAAATGTAAAGTACTTTCGCGTTAGCGGAACAACGGATCTGGATAGACTTCTTTTTTCAGCAGAAGAACGGCTGTTTTACCCCATCATCCGGTAACATAGCTCCTAGAAACGCTCGTCTTCGTCGTCGAGGTCTGCGCTCAGATCAAGGTGATCGTCATCTTTCTTGTTATCTTCCTCCTCATCGAAGTCATCATCGCTGCGTTCGCCTTTCAGCTCGTCAAGGTCCTTACGGTGGCGCAGTTTTTTATCATCAACCGTTTTGTTCAGAAACTGATTGATCTTGTCGATTTCAAAGCTTGTCACAATTTCACCGAAGGAATTGATCTGAATATCAAACCCTTCCAGATCTTTGTGCACACGCGGTTTGTCGCCCTGCGGGTTGTCGGAATTAGGTTTCTTCTTAGCCATAACTTTTATTGTTTGAACGTTACCACAAAGACGTGAAGGTGGCTAAACCAGTATGTTAAACTACCACAAAAACGTGAAGACGAAAAGGAGCACAAAGGTTTACATAAGTTTGCGTTGATTAACCCTTTGTGCTCCTTCCTTTCTTAGTGCCTTCGTGGTGCAATCAATCATTTACAGCTTTTCCAGCGCCAGGTTCAGGCGATGGAGCACTTCGTCGCGGCCGATGATTTCCATGGTCATCATCAGGTCGGGTCCGGCACCGACACCGGTCAGGGCCAGACGCATGGCCTGCATCACTTTGCCCTGCTTAATACCTGCCTGTTGCAGCGTATCCGACAACGTGTGCTTGATGGCATCGGCTTCAAAGGCGCCGTCGAAGGTCAGCAACGCCTCGCGGAAAACCGTCACGGCCTTGCGGGCATCGTCGTTCCATTTGGCCGCCGCCACGGCCTGATCATAGCTTTCCGGGGTGTAAAACAGCGTGTGGCCTTCCGTAAAAAGTTCATGCGCAAAGTTGACACGCTCCTTCAGCAAACCGGCTACCTTCTCCGCTTTTTCGGCAGGACACGTCAGGCCGGCCGCTTCCGCCTGTTCAATGACGGCAGGGGCCAGTTGAGCGTTGGCCTGCTGACGCAGATACTGGTGGTTAAACCAGGTTGCTTTTACAATATCGAAACGAGCACCTGCCTTGTGAATCTGCCCGATATCGAATGCGTCAATCAGCTCGTCCATTGTAAACAGTTCCTGCTCAGTACCGGGGTTCCAGCCCAGAAAAGCGAGGAAGTTCACCAGCGCTTCCGGCAGGTAGCCGTCTTCCCGGAAACCACGGGCGACATTGCCGGTGAACGGGTCCTTCCATTCGAGCGGAAAAACCGGAAAACCGCCCAGTTCGGCATCCCGCTTGCTGAGTTTGCCGTTGCCCTCCGGCTTCAGCAACAGCGGCAGGTGTGCAAAACGGGGCATGGTGTCCTCCCAGCCCAGATAACGGTACAGCAGCACGTGCAGCGGTGCCGACGGCAGCCACTCTTCGCCACGGATCACGTGGGTAATGCCCATCAGGTGATCGTCTACTACGTTGGCCAGGTGATAGGTCGGCAAGCCGTCCGACTTCAGCAATACCTTATCGTCAATGGCCGACGAGTGTACGTTTACCCAGCCACGGATCAGGTCATTGAGGCGTACTTCTTCCTTACGCGGCGTTTTGAGGCGGATAACATAGGGATCGCCGCTCTCAACGCGTGCCTTTACCTCATCGGCCGGCAGCGTCAGCGAGTTTTTCATCTGCATCCGCGTGATGGCATTGTACTGGGCAGCCGGTGCATTGGCGGCTTCGAGCCGCTTCCGCATGTCGTCCAGCTCTTCGGCCGTATCGAAAGCGTAGTATGCCTTGCCTTCTTCTACCAGCCGAAGGGCCTCTGCGCGGTAGATGGCCGCACGCTCTGACTGCCGGTATGGCCCGTGCGGCCCGCCGACTCCCTGCCCTTCGTCGATCTGAATACCGATCCACGACAATGCTTCGATGATATAGTCTTCTGCTCCCGGGACAAACCGGTTCTGGTCTGTATCTTCGATCCGGAGCAGCATTTTTCCCCCGTTTTTACGGGCAAATAAGTAATTATACAGGGCGGTTCGTACGCCACCAATATGCAGCGGGCCCGTTGGGCTGGGCGCAAAACGAACACGTACAGGATCTTGCATGATATTGAGTGATTGTGTAGTTGAGTGATTGTGCGATTGACTCAATCACACAATCACTCAATCACTTATTGAACGGCTATCACCGAAATTTCGACGTTGACATCTTTGGGAAGGCGGGCGACTTCGACAGTTTCGCGGGCAGGCGGTTCACTGGTGAAGAAACTGCCGTATACTTCATTGATAGCAACGAAATTGTTAAGATCTTTGACAAAAATGCTCGATTTAACAATGTTTGTATAATCCAAACCGGCCGCTTTCAGAATCGCACCGATGTTTTCCATCACTTTCTGTGTTTCAGCCTTGATATCGCCTGAACCTGCTACGTCGAGGGCAATCTGACCGGAAACAAACAAAAAGCCGGCTGCTTTTACCGCCTGGCTGTACGGACCGATCGCTGCCGGTGCCTCTTCTGTATGAACAATTTGCTTTGACATTGTTTTTTGCTTTTATAGCCACAAAGACAGTGACCGGCCTTCGCCCCCCCTGCTTGTGTGAATGGCTTAGTGATGAATTCTTCTGCAAAGGTAGCAATCAAACCACCGATGACCGACGAACACGTAATTATCTTCGTAAAAAACCCGGTGCCGGGCACCGTTAAAACCCGGATCGCCCGCACTGTCGGCAACGACCAGGCAACGACCGTTTACCGCCATCTGCTCCGGCATACCCAGGCACTTGCCAGCCAGCTCACGGTCCGGCCTGTGGTGTACTACGGCGATTTTATCAATCCCGACGACGGCTGGAACGGCTATCCCAAACACCTGCAAACCGGCGACGACCTCGGCCAGCGGATGCTGCATGCGTTTCGGGAACAGTTTGAAGCCGGCGCCACGCGGGTTGTTATTATCGGCAGCGATTGTCTTGACATTACGCCCGCCCACATCGGACAGGCATTTGAGGCCCTCAACGACCACGATGTCGTGATTGGCCCCGCAATGGACGGCGGTTACTACCTCCTGGGCATGCGCGCGCCCTTTGCGTTCGTATTTGAAAACAAGCCCTGGAGCCAGCCGGAACTGCTGCCCCTTACCCTGGCCGAACTCACAAAACAAAAGATAACCTATACCCTGCTCGAATACCTCAGCGACATTGATGAATGGGCTGATTATGAAGCCCATCTGAATAAGCCCTAGCTACCCGTCGAACCACGCACCACCAACCGGGTCGGCAGCGTCACGGTAGTAGGTGCGGCGGGCTGGTCGGCCGAAGCCGTCAGATGAGCCAGTAATAAGCGTGCCGCCTCCTGGCCAATCTCGCTGACCGGCTGCGCTACACTGGTCAGCCCCGGCTCAATCAGGGCCGAAATCGGGTCATCACTGAACCCGACAATGGCCAGATCATCCGGCACCCGTAGCCCGCGGCTTTTTACCACCTTCAGCGCTTCGATGGCCGTCGGGTCATTGATCGCAAATAAGGCGTCCGGCGGCTCGGGCAGATTCAACAGGTGATTCACATAAATATTGGCTTTCTCCAGCGTCAGATCGTAGGAAATAACCAGCGACGGGTCGACAGGAACATCGTAGTGCTTCAGGGCGTCCAGATAGCCATTCAGGCGGCTCCGGCTATTGGGCAGCGTATCCGGCCCCGATAAATGGGCGATCCTCCGCCGGCCGGTCTGAATCAGGTGTTCAACGGCCTGATAAGCTCCGGTATAATCATCAACCACCACTTTGGAGACTTCTTCGTTTTCCCAGACCCGGTTAAAAAACACCACCGGAATGCCCTTTCTGGTAAAAGTCCGGAAATGGTCGAAGTTTCGCGTCTCCTTGGTGTGCGACACAATCAAGCCATCTACACGACTGGCAAACAACGACTTAGCACTGGTCACTTCTGTTGCATACGATTCGTTGGAGTGACAGATCACCACGTTATAACCCGCCTTGGCCAGTTCTTCCTGCGCGCCGATAATTACTTTCGGAAAAAAGAAGCTGATAAACTCCGGCACCATGATCCCGACTGTCCGTGTCTGGTTGGTAAGCAGCGAAATAGCCAGCTGGTTTCGCTGATAGTCAAGCTTATCTGCCAGCTCCAGCACCCGCTGCCGGGTCTTCTCATTTACATTGGGGTGAGCAGTCAACGCCCGTGAGACGGTCGACTTCGACAGGCCCAGCTGCCGGGCAATATCAATGATAGTAGGCTGATGCATTTTGTATTTTTCTAACAATTGAGCGTTTATCGTCATTTCAGCCGATAAATATAGCTTTTCATTTTGGGAACATTCCCAATCGTTTTTGGGAATGTTCCCAAAAAAATAATGAAACTATTTCTTGTTATCAGTCACAGCTGCTGGTAAATTAATAGAAAGGCTGCAAACAAAAAACAACAAATCACTGAAAGACAGTCAATTACGATCAAAATTACGAATAGCGCTAAAACAAGTATCAAACCAGGTAAAAATTGAACTATTCCTACCCAAGTTTTATGGCAAAGATTGTACAATGCTTAGCAGTTAGTTTTTTACTACTGCTGACTTCGCTTCAGATAGGGTTGGCCCAGAGCCGCTCTGTCAGTGGTCGCGTCATGGCGGAAGACGCCGGTATACCGCTCCCGGGCGTCAACGTGGTTATTAAAGGAACCCAGCAAGGTACCACCACCAATGCAGACGGGCGGTTTACGGTGTCGATCCCGAACGGCGCCGTTACCCTGACTTTTTCCTACATCGGCTACATCACGCAGGAAGTAGCCGCCGGTAATCAAAGCAGCGTGGAAGTACGCCTTCAGGCCGATGACCGGTCGCTGAGTGAAGTCGTGGTTGTGGGATACGGTACGCAGCGGAAAATCGAAACGACCGGTGCCATTGCATCAGTGAAAGCCACCGATCTGGTACAGACGCCGGTCGCTAACGTGGCCCAGGGGCTGCAATCGCGGGTAGCCGGGGTGCAGGTTAGTCAGAATACCGGTGCACCGGGTGGTAATATCAGCGTCCGTATCCGGGGAACGAACTCAATCAACGGAAACTCAGAGCCATTGTATGTAGTGGATGGTATTCAGATTTCGAACGGTGGTGGCATCAACGACGTAAGCCCGCTTTCGACCATCAACCCGAATGATATCGAATCGGTCGAAATCCTGAAAGATGCCTCTGCTTCAGCCATCTACGGTTCACGGGCAGCCAACGGGGTGGTACTCATCACCACGAAACGCGGTAAATCCGGGGCAACCCGCATCACGCTCGACAGCTATTATGGTGTGCAGAAAGTGAACAAAACACTGCCGGTGCTGAACGCGGCCGAATTTGCGCAGCTGGAAAACGAAGTGTTTAAAAACAACTACTACCAGAATCCGGCCTCACTCGGGGAGGGCGTAAACTGGCAGAACGTTATTTTCCGCGAAGCACCGATTCAAAGCCATCAGTTATCGGTCAACGGTGGCACGGAGAAAACACAGCTTGCCCTGTCGGCCAATTATTTCAATCAGGATGGTATCATCATCAACTCCAACTTCAAGCGGTACTCGTACCGGCTGAACGTAGACCATAAGGTGAGCAACTGGCTGAAAGTCGGTACCAGCATCATGGGCAGCTATAACGTCAACAACGGCATCACAACCGGGTCGACTACCATCGGCGATGCGGCCGTAATTACAGGATCAATCCTCGGCGCGGCCGTTGGGGCGCCGCCGACCTTGCAGCCTTACCGCACCGATGGTTCTCTTTTCCCGTTTGGTGAACAGGCCAACGGCCAGTATCGGGAAGTGGTAAACCCGCTGAACTTTGCGTCTACGCTGAACCGCACGGATCTCCGGCGGACACTGGCTAATCTCTACGGTGAAGCCACACTGCTGAAAGGCCTGACCTACCGTGCATCGTTCAACGTCGATGTACAGAACAGCCTGCGCGATACCTATTCGCCCCGTTCGATTGTAGCAAAAAATGACCTGAACGACAACTCCGGATCCGGATCGAAAACCAACTCGAATTACCTCGCTCTGTTGCATGAAAGCATCCTGACCTACAGCCACAACTTCGCGGATGTACACTCGCTGAAAGCAACGGCCGTATTTGCCACGCAGTCGGAACTGGCAAACTCGAACAGCATCAATGCCACGGGTTTCCCGAATGACGCTACCCAGAACGAAGCTTTGCAACTGGCCCTGAACCGGACCGTCAGTTCGAGCCGGACGAGCCAGCGCCTTGATTCGTACCTGGCCCGCGTCAATTACGGGTACAAAGACAGATACTTTGTTGACCTGACGGCCCGTATCGACGGATCGAGCCGTTTTGGTGCCAATCACAAATACGGTCTGTTTCCGGCAGCATCGGCAGGGTGGCGGATTATCGAAGAACCCTTTATGAAAAGCCTGACATGGCTGAGCGACCTGAAACTGCGTGCCAGCTACGGAATCACGGGAAATGCAGCCGGTATCAGCCCGTATCAGTCCCTGGCAACGGTATCGGCGTCGGGCAGCGATTACAACATCAACCACGCCTATGTAACCGGCATCAATCCGTCGGGCATTGCTAACCCTGATCTCCGCTGGGAACGTTCGGCACAGGCCGACATTGGCCTTGATATCAGCATATTACGCAACCGCTTCAGTTTCATTGTGGATGTTTACCAAAAAACGACAAGAGACTTGCTGTATGTAAAATCACTGCCGCTGAGTTCGGGATACAGTACCATCACCGGCAACTTTGCCGCGCTGGAGAACAAAGGTCTGGAGCTGGCTGCCAATGCCCGCATTCTCGACGGAGCCGTGAAGTGGAACGCCTCGGCCAACATGACCTTCAACCGCAACAAAGTGCTTGATCTCGACGGCGGTACGACCCAGGAGCGTTTTATTACCACCTATACCATTCTGCGCGTCGGCAGCCCGATGGGCTTGTTCAAAACCTATGTATTCGACGGCATTAACCAGACCGGCGAAACCATTCTGCCAGGCTACGACGGCCGGTTAGGTGGCCACAAGGTGAAGGACATCAACGGCGACGGTACCATTACAGCCGCCGACCAGGTGATTACCGGTAATCCGAATCCGAAATTTATTTACGGCTTCTCGACCAACGCCTCCTACAAGGGCTTTGACCTGAACCTGTTCCTGTCGGGTTCGCAGGGCAACGACATTTACAACGCCAGCCGCCTGTCGTTTGAAATGCCGCTGGGTCAACGGAATATGTTGCAAGGTGTTGTTAACCGCTGGTCGGCAACCAACCCGAGCAACCAGTACGTGAGTGCGGCCCAGGGCGGTCGTCTGCCGATTACGAATTATGTGGTGGAAGATGGTTCGTACATGCGCCTGAAAAACGTCACGCTGGGTTATACCCTGCCCCGCATCAAAGGCATCCAGCAAATCCGGGTGTATGTCAGCGCCAACAACCTGCTGACGGTTACGAAATACAGTGGTTTCGATCCGGAGGTGAACACCTATGCCGGTTCGAACACCGCCATCGGCATCGACAACCTCGTTTATCCACAAGCAAAATCCTTCCTCGGAGGATTGCAGGTGACGTTTTAGCCCATTCGTGATTGGGCGAATGAGTGATTGAGTGATCCAGCCGGATTGCACTCCTTTCACTCAATCGCTCAACCACTCAATCACTCAATACAATATGAAGCTCAATAGAAAACTCCTATACCTTATCCCGCTCATGGCGCTGACAGCTTGTGAGCTTGACGAAACGATTTATTCGTCGATCTATACAGAAGCGTTTTACAAGACAGCGGCGGATGCCGAAAAAGGGCTGATTGCGGCCTATGACCCGATCGGTGACCTGTACTCGGGCCCGGCCATGACCCTCGTGGCTGATTTCAGCGACGACCAGACCTACCCGCGCGGGGTGGTGGGCCGCAATACACTGACGCTTTTTTCCTACGACGTGAACTATACCGTCCAGAAAAGCAACGGCCGGACCAACGAGTCGCCGCAGCAAATCTGGGCATCAGGCTATGATGGTATCGAGAAAACGAACTGGATTATCGAAAAGGTACCGGCGGCGGTCATGGACGAAACCCGTAAGAAACAAATCGTCGGAGAAGCGTATTTTCTGCGGGCCTTTTACCTGTGGGCGCTGACCAAAAACTTCGGCGACGTGGCCATTAAAACGCAGGCCAGCGTATCGGAGGCCGCGGCCGTAACCGGCAAAAGCACGAAGGCCGATGTATACAAGCAAATTTACAGTGACCTTGATCAGGCCTATGCGGCCGGTCTGCCGTCATACCCGAACGTAGACAAAGGCCGGCCATCCAAAGAGGTAGTCAATGCCCTGTATGCCAAGGCGGCTCTGTATAACGAAGACTGGGCCAAAGCGCTGGAAAAAGCCCAGTCGGTTATCACCTCGGGCAAGTATTCGCTGATGCCGGATGTGCGCAACGTCTACAAATACGATCAGGAAGATGCGGCCCGTATTGAAAACATGTGGGCGTATGAAGTAGATCCGATTTCGCCGGGCCGCTCGCACCAGATGGTTGGTCTTTGCGGCCCTCCGGGTAGTGCCGGGCCTGAATATGGTAAAACAACGTTCGGGTCGATGTTTGCCTACATGTCGTTTTACCGCTCGTTTAACCCGGCCGATAAACGCCGGTTACTGCTTGATACCAACTACGTTGATAAAGCCGGTAAGATCGTGGCCCAGAAAAACATTACTCCGATTACGGCCGACGGTGTCCTGATCAAGAAATATCAGGATCCGGTTTCGACCGTAAATACGATTTCAAACATCCCGATTCTGCGGCTGGCCGACGTGTATCTGATTGCCGCTGAAGCCGAAGCAAGGCTGAATGGAGCATCGGCTACGGCCTATGGCTACATCAACACGGTCCGTCGCCGGGCGGGTTTGCCGGACCTGCAAACGGGCCTCAGCAAAGATGCCTTTATTGATGCCGTGATTCAGGAGCGCGCCTGGGAATTTTTTGCCGAGGGCGACCGCTGGTATGATCTCACACGGACCGGTAAATTCCTGACTGTGATTCCGAAAGCGGTCAACAGCGTCTATCCGTCGCGGCCCGTACTGCCCAAACACAAGTATTTCCCGATTCCGCAGGATGAGCTGAATGCAAACCCGAAAATGGAGCAAAACGCCGACTGGAAGTAACCATAACAAGGCAATTTAGATAACCCCGCGCTTTAGCGTGGGGCTTACACCCGACCATGCTTTACAACAGGCATGGAGTTAATGCCGGTACAGGAAAATCTGACCGCCGTAATACTAACCAATACCCTATGCGCAAGCAGAAAAAACATAGCCTTTTCACTGCCCGGCTCTTCTCAGGACGCCTGAAGAAACTGGCTGTGCTGTGTGCCTGTGTGGTTGGGCAGACGGTGGCGGCGCAGACGGTGCCGGTCAGGGAATATCCGGTGGTGATCAATGACACAACCACGTATACCCTGAAACTGGCCGTCGACCCGCAGAACCGGCCGGACTATTTTTACTGCCATGTCTTTACACCGGTTTGCCTGACAGGTGAATGCAAACCGGTGTATATTAACCTGTACTGGGATTTACTGGGCAATTACACCCGTTTTGACTTTCCGGCCGGGGAAGAGCTGACCCGAATGGATCACAAGCCGTTTAAGCCGGAAGATTACGACAAGCTTCAGACAATCCTGAGCAATACGCAATCGCTGCTGAAAGACGTTTCGATGAGCGATCTGGTCAGCAAAGGAACCGAAAACCTGGCCGATTCGGTCGACGCCAAGGCGGGGGCCACTCTGAAAACGGTAAAAAACGAAGTAATCGACGGCGCGGTGTATACCTGCTACACCCTCTGGCACATTGCCCACGGCAAGGTGGTACTGACCATGCGTCAGGTCACAGCGTCTATGTCCGATGATGACCAGTTGCATCGGTTTCTGGCCAGCTCCAACTACCATTACCAGTATTGGGCGATGGACAAGGTGATCGGCACCGACGGAACCGTCAGGCCGGCCTTCAGTGAAGATCTGCTCCGGATACTGCGCGGGAAAAACATCTTTACGGCCCGCTACGCCCTGCAACACCTGAATACGTCTTTTTGGGCGTCGGCTGACCGGCAGCGGTGGCTTTGGGAAACGTACCGGCAGGCCCCGTATACGCTCCAGATAGCCATGCTGAAATACTTACCCGCCCTGACCCCGACACCGTGGCTGATCACACAGGCGGCGCGGCAGCTGGCACAGGTGAATCCCGAACAAACAGCGCTGCTCGTAACCCTGCTCGAACGCCAGCCTACGCTGACCGACGAAACCCAGCTGATCGTAGCCGATTTTCTGCCCAGAGTACCGGATACGAAAACGGCCATGCGCGTTTACGATTTACTCCATGCAAAAAAACCGGCAAACCGGCTCGTCAGACAGCGATTAGCGGACTATGCCCGAACACTCAACCAAACCCGATAAAGTCATGAAGTCTGTTCTGAAGACCATTTTCCTGCTCCTGCTGACGCTCCATGCGGTTGCGCAGGAACACCTTTTTGTTGAAACCGAGTCCTTTACCGACAAAGGTGGCTGGGTAATCGACCAGCAGTCGTTTGTGGTCATGGGCTCATCCTACCTCATGGCACACGGCATGGGTCGCCCCGTTAAAGATGCCGTAACAACGGTCTCTGTTCCGAAACGAGGGAAATACCAGATTTGGGTCCGCACCAAAGACTGGGCACCGTTTCCGAAAGGCCCCGGCAAGTTTCAGGTTGTGCTCGACGGCAAGCCGCTGAACACGGTTTTCGGCGAAAGCGGCTCCGACGAATGGAAATGGTACTACGGCGGCGAAACCACCCTGCAGAATGATCAGGTTAGGCTGGCCCTCCACGACCTGACGGGTTTCAATGGCCGCTGCGACGCCATCTTGCTCACCAGCGTGCCCAAATTCACGCCGCCAAACGCCCTGGAAGCACTTTCGGCGTTCCGCAAAAAAATGCTGAATCTGACCGACAAACCGGCGGATGCCGGACACTTTGACCTGGTCGTTGTCGGTGGCGGTATTGCCGGTACCTGCGCGGCCATTTCGGGGGCGCGTATGGGCCTGAAAGTAGCCCTGATTCAGGACCGGCCGATGCTGGGCGGCAACAACAGCTCCGAAGTACGGGTGCATTTGCGGGGCGATGTCGATAAAAACCACTACCCGAAACTGGGCCGTATTGTCCGTGAGATGGACAACGGTGATCCCGGCAACGGCCACCCCGACGCCCAGGAATACGGCGATGCCCGTAAAATTGCCATCGTTAAGGGCGAGCGGAATCTGTCGCTGTTCCTGAACACCCATGTGGATCAGGTCGAGAAGCAAGGCGATAAAATTATAGCCGTAACCGGCCGCGACATTGCCACCAACAAGGAAACGCGCTTCAGCGGCACCTACTTCTCCGACTGCACGGGCGACGGCACCATTGCCGCACTGGCAGGCGCAGAATTCCGGATGGGCCGCGAAAGCAAAGCCGAAACCGGCGAATCGCTGGCCGCCGATAAATCCGACGACTTTACGCTGGGGACCTCAAACCTCTGGGCTTCACTGGACCGCGACACGGTGTCGGCTTTCCCCGAAACGCCCTGGGCCCTCCCCTTTTCCGACGAATATCACATCGACGAAGCCCGCTCCGACTGGCAGTGGGAAACCGGCTTCGGCAACTTCAATACCATCACCGATGCCGAAAAAATCCGCGACCATAACCTGCGCGCGATCTACGGCAACTGGTCGTATCTCAAGCACCATAAACAGGCCAAATACGGCAAGAAAGAACTGGCGTGGGTGGCTTACATCGGCGGCAAACGCGAGTCGCGCCGGATCATCGGCGATCACGTGCTCAACCAGATGGACATTCAGGAAGGCAAGCAATATCCCGACGGAACAGTGACCGCCACCTGGACCATCGACCTGCACTTCCCCGACGAAAAGAACAAACAGTACTTTGACGGGCAGGAGTTTTTTGCGGGCACCAAACACATTAAAGTAGCGCCGTATACCATTCCGTACCGCTGTCTATATTCAAAAAACGTCAGCAACCTGTTTATGGCCGGCCGCAATATCAGCACCACGCATGTCGCATTCGGCAGCACACGGGTGATGCGGACCTGCGGGATGATGGGCGAAGTGGTTGGCTTCGCGGCCTACATCGCGAAGAAACATAACACCTCGCCGCGCGGCGTGTACCAGACCTACTTACCCGAGCTGATGGGCATCGTCCGGGACGACGTACCGGCCAGCATAACACCCGAAGCGAGGAAGTAATTAAAATTTACGAGGTACGATTTACGAAGTACGATTTTAGCCTGAAAATGAAACTGACGCTGACACTCCTGTTTTCGCTGCTCTCCCTCCTGCCCGCTATTGGTCAGGGGCATGAGGCTATGCGGGCAGGCGAAACGATGGTCAGTTTTTCGGGAGAAGCCCAGGGAACTACGTATCATATTACGTATCACGACACTCAACGCCGGCAGTTTAAACGGCAGACCGACTCGCTGCTGGCCGACATCGACCTTGCGCTGTCGACCTACCGGCCCGATTCAGAAATCATGCGGTTTAACCGGTCAGGGCAGCATCGGTTTGAATCGGTTCATTTTCCGGCGGTGCTTGCCAAAGCCAGTGCCCTTTACCGGCAGACCGACGGAGCGTTTGACCCGACCATCATGCCGCTGGCAGACGCTTACGGGTTCAGTGCTGCGTCAAAAACGGCCACCGGTGCCATCAATGTCGATTCGCTGCTAAACTATGTCGGTTTTTCAAAGATTACGTTCGATGCCACTACCCTGCGCAGGCAGTCGGCCGGTGTGCGTCTTGACCTGAACGCCATTGCTCAGGGCTATAGTGTAGATGTGGTATCGTTGTTTCTCGAACAACAGGGCATCCGCCATTACCTCGTCGAAATCGGCGGGGAAATACGGGCGAAAGGCGAAAAAGGCCCACACCAGTTCTGGACAATCGGGATTGAACACCCGTTACAGCGCGGTCTGATTTACAAAACGTTACGAATCCGTGACCGGTCCATGGCCACGTCCGGCAATTACCGCAACCGCAAGGAGGTAAACGGGCTGGTCATGGGCCACATCATTAACCCGAAAACCGGCTTATCGCAGCCCGGCTTATCGCAGCCCGGCTTATCGCAGCCCGACCCGCTGGTGAGTGCTACGGTGTTTGCGGGCGATGCGGCCACCGCCGATGCGCTGGCCACTGCCTTCATTGTCATGGGCCTTGAGGCAACACAGCAGTTTCTTAACCAACGGGCCGATCTGGATGCTTATCTCCTCTACACTGATGAGAGCGGGCAACTGAAACGCTTTTCGACAAAAGGATTACCTGAATTATGACATTAACGAATTATCGGCTACCCGGTTTGGTAGCATTTTTTTGCCTGCTAAACGGAATTTCACCGGCCAGCGCCCAGTCACTGTCGCTGGCTAATGACCAGATCAAGGTAAACTGGTCGGTCAAAGGGGCAGGTTGGCAGATCCAACAGGTAGCCGTCAAAAGAGGGGGCAAATGGGTCAGTCTGGCCACGCCTTCGGGCGAAAACACCTTGTTGTATGCGGCCGAAAAGCCCTCGGAAAAGCCGTCGCAGGCGTTTAAAACCATCACCGGAGAAGAGTTCCCGGGGGCCAAATACCATTATCAGCAGGTTCAGTGGGCCGAAAGTACCAATCCGGTATCGCTCAATACGGCCGGGCAAGCCATCCACTTTTTCCCGAAATCGGGCAAACAGACGGGTGCCTCACAGCTGTCATTTCAGCACGAGACCGATGCGGCCACCGTCCGGACGGACTGGTCAATCGATCCGGCGTTTCCGACAGACATCATCGTGAAACAGACCCTGACCGCCCGCAAAGACGGCTACTTTTCCCTGGCTACGCCCACGCTGTCGAGTGTCTCGCCGCAGCAACTCGCCTGGTCGAGCGTACCAGGTTATTTCCTGGGCAACCACCTGGAACCCAATTTCGCACTGGCCTATGCCTATGGTCACGGCATCCCGAGCCTGCCGGTCGTGTATCGGGAGCGGTGTGCCAGTACGCTCTCACCACTGGTCACTACCCGCGACGGCCTGACGCTGTCGGTTATTCCGGAGCCCGGCCTCGCCCGCGATCCGTGGGCAAAAGACAAAATCACCCAGATCGACTGGCACATTGGCCTGTCGCACATGAACCGCAAGGCCCAGCTTTCACCCACGCTTTACTATCCGGTGCTCGGCGAACAGAAGTCGGGGATGAAAGCCGGGGAAACCATTACCTACACGTTTCGCTACAGCCTCACCGACGGCGACTGGTTCAAGGCCCTGAAACACGCTGTTTACGATGTATACCGGTTTAAGGAATCGCTGGCCATCCGCCGGAGCAAACAATCACTGACCGACCGTATTCAGAAAATGCACCATTACCTGACCGATCCCCAAACGTCGATGTGGAACATTGAGCCCTTTGACGGGGTAAAGATCGGCGCACAGTCGTACCTCGGCGGGGTAGTCGGTTCCAACAAGGACGCCATGAAAAACTCGGATTATGGCGCCATGTGGATGCTCGCCAAATCAACGAAAGACCCGCTGCTGACCGAAAACGTACTGCCTTATGCCGAAAACTTTAAGCTGAAGCAGCAGCAGACAACCGACGGCTTTTTCAAGGGTGCCGCCATCGGGCAGTATTATCTGGCAAAATCGAAAAAGTTTGTCGAAGAATGGGGTGAAGTGGTCGAACCCATCGGCCTGACCTACTATACTATGTTAGATGTCGGCAATATGCTTCTGTTCGAACCAACCGACCAGGAGCTCCAAAAGCGGCTCCGGCTGGGTGCCGAGCGCCTGCTGACCTGGCAGAAACCCGACGGTAGCTGGGCTGTGGCCTATGACCGCCACACAGAAAGCGAAATTTTCAGGGACGTGAAAGATCTCCGGCCTACATTCTACGGCATGATCGTCGCCTACCGCCTGCTCAACGATCCGAAATACCTTAAAGCCGCTCAAAAAGGGGCCGACTGGATGATTCAGAACGCCGTTAAAACCGGCAGCTACCTGGGTGTTTGCGGGGATGCGCGCTACGCCCCTGACTTCGCCACCGGTCAGACGGCCCAGGCCATGCTCGACCTGTATGACCTGACGAAAGACAACCGGTACAAAGACGCCGCCATTGCCGCCGCCAAAGCCTATACGCTGTCTATCTACACCCACCCGATTGCCAGCCACGCCCCTAAAACGGTTAACGGCATTGCCCGCGAAGACTGGGAAATCAGCCAGACCGGGCTGAGCTTTGAACATGGCGGTATTTTCGGGTCGGCTACGCGGCACGGACCTATTCAGCTGGCCAGCCATGCCGGCATGTTTATCCGCATGTATCAGCTGACGAAGGAGCCTTTGTTTGCCGATATGGCGCGGGCCGCCGCTATTGGCCGCGATGCCTTTGTGGACCCGAAAACGAGCGTGGCCTCCTATTACTGGCAGGCGATGAATAAAGGGGCCGGACCGTATCCGCACCATGCCTGGTGGCAGATCGGCTGGATCACCGACTACCTGCTCGCCGAAGCCGAATTACGGTCCAACGGACAAGTGTCGTTCCCGCGCGGGTTTGTGACGCCGAAGGTCGGCCCGCACCAGACCTACGGTTTTGCGCCGGGGATGGTCAACGGAGAAAAGGCGAATCTGGTCATTAACGAGAAACTGGTGCAGGTCGATAACCCGTCGGTAGACTACCTGCTGGCGGAGGGTACAGACGGCAAAAAAACGTTTGTAATCCTGCTCAACAACAGCGCCGCTACCAGCAGCTACGCCGTCACGGTCAACGGAAAGAAAGGGGCCGCGAAGCAGTTGCCGGCCTTTGGTATGGAGATCATGACGGTAACCAGATAAGCGCTATGAACGACCTTTTTGCTTATCCTTCTTTGGGAAACTTAGGTATCCCCGCCTTAGCAAAGGCAGCATTGGCACGGGCAATCTTTTCGGCGAAAAGCGGCTTGCCGTCTTTCCAGATTCTTGGGACAGAAAGCTTTGTCTGTGTAGCGGAAGCTGATTCTTTTGTTTCCATTGGTGAAATAACCGGTTGACGTAACTATTGTTTTTTCTGTATCAACCATATAAGGATGATCCTGCGATAATAAACAGCTAATTACTCGACCTAAAATAGTTGAGATTATTGCGAAAGTTGTTTTGTCATGCTGACGAAGGAAGCATCTCTTAGCCAGCCATTCCAGAAGATGCTTCCTTCGTCAGCATGACAAAACATACCCTAAACTATTTTAGAAGGCCCACTCATTCAGCGGGGTTTTCACTTTGGGAAAAAGTATAGCCCGGATAATGCACAGTTACAGTTTAGTTAAACGCAAACATAAACAATCTTGAATACATCCATTGATACCGCCGTCATCGTCATTTTCTCGGCTTTTGTGCTGGGAATCGGGATGTTATTTGCCCGGACGGGACGCAATCTGAAGTCGTTTTTTGCCGGTGGCGAGGCTGTGCCCTGGTTTATCGGCGGGCTTTCGCTGTTCATGAGCTTTTTCTCGGCGGGCACGTTCGTGGCCTGGGGCAGCATTGCCTATAAACACGGCTGGGTGGCCATCACCATTCAGTGGACGATGTGTATCGGTGCGCTGGTGACCGGCCTTTTTCTGGCCCCCCGCTGGAACCGGACCGGTGTGCTGACCGCCGCTGAATTTATCCGCGAACGGCTGGGCACCACCGTCCAGAAAGCCTACATTTTCATCTTTACCCTCGTCAGTGTGTTTATCAAAGGGTCGGTGCTGTATCCGGTGGCCAAACTGGTGAGTTCATCGCTCAACCTGCCGCTGGTTCCCTGTACCATCGGACTGGGCATCTTTATGATTGCTTACACGGCTGTTGGCGGACTCTGGGCGGTGATGGTGACGGATATTCTGCAATTTGTGGTACTATCGGCGGCCGTGTTTATCCTGCTGCCGCTGTCGTTCGATAAAGTCGGCGGCTTCGATGCATTTACGCAGAAAGTCCCCGACGACTTTTTCAACCTGCTCAACGGCGATTACACCTTCGGGTTTGTGATGGCATTCATTTTCTACCACATTGCTTATATCGGGGGCAACTGGACGTTTGTACAGCGGTATACCAGTGTCGACAGTCCGAAATCGGCGCGGAAAGTCGCCTTCCTGTTTGCCGCCCTCTACCTGATCAGCCCGATCATCTGGATGCTGCCGCCGATGATCTACAAAGCCATTGATCCGTCACTGACCGGCCTTGACACCGAAAACGCTTACCTGAAAATCTGCCAGCTGGTCCTGCCGCCGGGCTTGCTCGGGCTGATGCTGACCGGCATGTATTTCTCGACCTCTGCCAGTGCCAATACCGCCCTGAACGTGGTTTCGGCGGTATTCACCAACGACATTTACAAAGGGCTGATTAATCCCGGTGCGTCAGACAAACAGCTGATCCGGGTCGCGCGCGGCTCGTCGTGGTTTTTCGGGTTGGGGATGATTGTGATTGCGCTGCTGGTGCCGGCCGCCGGTGGTATCGTGGAAGTAGTCCTCAGCATCTCTGCCATTTCGGGCGGTCCGCTGCTGGCCCCTCCCCTTTGGGCGTTATTCTCTAAACGCCTGACCAGCGGCGTCACACTCTGGATTACGGGCATTGGCCTGACGGTTAATCTGTTTTTTAAGGTCCTGTCGCCCTGGTTGCTGGACTATAAGCTCAGCCGTGCCACAGAAACCGTAATCGGTGTCGGATTACCACTGCTACTACTGCTGGCCTATGAACTATGGGCCGCCCAACGCAAGGAAGTAGCCCGCGAATACCTGCGCTACCGCATGGCCCGTGAGCAAAAAAGAGCCGAAGCACAGGCCCGTCAAACGGAGGATGTGGAGGAAGCACAGGCGATTAAAGCACAAAACCGGTTCGGACTGCGTGTCATTGCCGGGTCGCTGGTTTTTACAGCCCTGATGCTGTTCGGCCTCAGCTTTCTGACCACGCAGGGAGCCGGTATCACAGCCGGTATTGCCGTGGTCGTGCTTATTGCCGCCCTGATTCCGTGGCGGGCAGCGGGCAAAGCGGACCATCAGCCAGCTGTTACCCCGAATACTGTATCTAATCCTTCAGACTCAACCTATTCCCGTTAAACCGTAGCTGGTATCCGATTAACATCTGTATGCATTTATTCCGTAAATTAACTTTCGCCTTCCTGCTGTGCACCCTGGTGTATCCCCTCTACGCGCAGTACGCCATCCGGCAACCGAATGCGGTTCCGCTCCATGGCGAATGGCTCTTTGCCCTCGATCCCGCCAACATGGGGGAGGCGGGGAACTGGTTCGCCGATAACCAGCCCACCAACCGCTGGGATAAGGTTACGGTACCCCATTGCTTCTCGGTAGACCGGCGGTATCAGTTCTACACCGGCAAGGTCTGGTACCGGCGCACATTCCCGTGGCAACCGACGGCCGGCAAACGGGTGCTGCTCCATTTCGACGCCTCGTTTTATGCCACCACGATTTACCTCAACAACCAGAAGATCGGTACGCACGAGGGGGGCTATACGCCGTTCCATGTCGACATTACCAGTCAGCTGAAAGCCGGAGAGAACCTGCTCGTTGTTTCGGTCGATAACAATACCTGGAAGCCGGGCTCTATTCCCGGTGCAAAAGATAACAACCAGGTCAATGACCCGTTCATGGGCTGGATCAATTATGGCGGACTTATCCGGCCGGTCTATCTGACTACCGAAGCGGAGACCTACCTCGAAAACCTGAAAGTGGAAACCCTGCCGGATCTGGCGAAAGGTACGGCTACGGTGCGCCTGCGGGCACGCATCCGCAATGCCTCAGGCCAGCCCGTTTCGCCGAAGCTCACCATTAATCTGGCGCGGCAAGGTCAGCCGGTGGCCGCTGTCTGGAAAACACCCGTGGTCTCGGTCCCCGCCGGTCAAACCGCGCTCATCGACGCAGAGGCCAGCCTCAAAGCCGCTGATGTGAAGCTCTGGGGACTCGATACGCCTAACCTCTACAACCTCACCGCGACCATCACCGGCGACACGCTCCGGACACGGTTTGGAATCCGCAAGGTGGAGGTAAAAGGCGTTCAGTTGCTGCTCAACGGACAGCCCATCAAGGCGGCAGGCGGTAACCGCGTGGTCGACTATCCGGGCCTTGGCTCCCTCGAACCGGAATGGCTCGTTGAAAAAGACTTCCGGCTGATGAAGGAAGCCGGGATGGAACTTCACCGCCTGACCCATTACACCCCGTCGGAAAGTATCTACGACTGGGCCGACGAAAACGGCATGCTGATTATTACCGAAGCCGGCAACTGGCAGCTGACACCCCGGCAGATGGATAGCGACACCATCCGCGCCAAATTCCGGCAGCAGTTCCGCGAGATGGCCGAACGCGACTGGAACCATCCCTGTGTGATTGCCTACAGCGTGGGTAATGAGTATCTGTCGGAACAACCGGCAGGGCAGCGCTGGACCAAAGATATGATCGCCTTTGCCCGCGAACTCGACCCGACACGGCTCTATACGTTCGCGTCGATGCGGCTGAATATTCTGCCCAAAAAACCGGAAGACGAAGCTAGTCAATACTGTGACTTTGTATCGACCAACACCTACGGCAATCACCTGAACATCCTGAAACACATCCACTCGCTGTATCCCGACAAACCGATTTTCATCAGCGAATACGGCACCCGCGCCGACGGACCTAACGGCGAAGCAGGGCAGGTGACCCATCTCGACAAATTTCTGTCGGATGTCCGCCAGCTGCCGTATGTGATCGGGGCATCGTGGTGGTCGTTCAATGATTACCAGAGCCGCCACCACGGCACCAATCCGAACGGCTACCGGCCGTGGGGACTGGTCGGGCCGGAGCGTGAACTGCGGCCGCTGTATAAGGCGCATCAGACCGGTATGGCACCGCTGACGGTCGAAAAACTACGGTTTGAACAAGGCCCGGAAGGTGTTCATAAACTGACCGTGCGCATTACAGCCCGTAACGATTTTCCGGCCTATGCCCTCAAAGGCTACCGGCTCCGAACCGGGCAACCGGCTGACTTACAGACGGCATCGCCGACCCGGAAATCTATGACCGGAGACTTCCTTATCCCTGACCTGCAGCCCGGCCAAAGTACAGACCTCACCATTCCGGTGCAGGGCTTTGACAAAACGCTGACCATTGACATTAGCAAACCGACAGGCTTCCACATCCTGTCACAACAAGTTGATTTAACGAATGATACGCGAACAAGCAACCGATAAGCGCAGCCTGAAGACAGTCCGGTACGAGGGCGATTTGATCGTAATTGGCGGAGGACTATCCGGCGTATGCTGCGCCATCACAGCCGCACGGGCAGGCACCCGCGTGGTACTGGTACAAGACCGGCCGGTACTGGGCGGAAACTCATCGAGCGAAGTCCGGCTCTGGGTACTGGGTGCCACCTCCCACATGGGCAACAACAACCGCTGGGCGCGTGAAGGGGGCGTCGTTGACGAGATCCTGCTCGAAAACCTGTACCGCAATCCGGAAGGGAATCCGTTGATTTATGATACCATTCTGCTGGAAAAAACCATGCAGGAACCCAATATCACCCTGCTGCTGAATACGGCCGTTCTCGACGTTGAGAAAGGGACGGGCGACGCAACGGACAAAATCAAATCGGTGCGGGCGTTCTGCTCGCAGAACAGCACCGCCTACGAACTGACGGCGCCGCTGTTCTGCGATGCCTCGGGAGACGGTATCGTGGCGTTTCAGGCAGGGGCCGCCTTCCGGATGGGGGCCGAATCAAAGGACGAGTTCGGCGAAAAATTTGCTCCCTCGGCCGACTACGGCGAACTCCTCGGCCACTCACTTTACTTCTATACCAAAGACACCGGCAAGCCGGTCCGGTTTGTGCCGCCGGCCTATGCCCTGGACGACATCACCAAAATCCCGCGCTACCGGCGTTTCAATGCCAAAGAGCATGGTTGCCAGCTGTGGTGGATTGAATACGGCGGCCGGCTCGATACTGTTCACGACACCGAAACCATCAAATGGGAACTCTGGAAAGTGATTTATGGCGTCTGGAACCACATCAAAAACTCAGGGCAGTTTCCGGAAGCGGAGACCATGACGCTCGAATGGGTCGGACAGATTCCGGGCAAACGCGAAAGCCGCCGGTTTGAGGGCGACTACATCCTGACCCAACAGGACGTAGTCGAGCAGCGGCAGCACCCCGACGCCGTGGCTTTCGGCGGCTGGTCGATTGACCTGCATCCGGCCGACGGTGTGTTCAGCGAAAAGCCGGGCTGCAACCAGTGGCACAGCAAAGGCGTATATCAGATTCCGTACCGCTGTTTTTATAGCCGTAATGTCAGTAACCTGCTGCTGGCAGGGCGCATCATCAGTACAACGCACGTCGCCTTTGCGTCGTCGCGGGTGATGGGCACGAGCGCACACGGAGCACAGGCCGTTGGCATGGCCGCCGCCCTCTGCACCAAACAGGGTGTGTTGCCACGGCAACTCCCGGTTCAGGACTTACAAACCGAATTATTAAAGGCAGGGCAACACATTCCGGGGCTTCGTCTGGCCGACGATCGGGACCTTGCCCGGCAGGCCACCCTCTCGGCTTCTTCCGAATATATATTAACCGAACTGCCGCCAAACGGGCCGCTGCTACCGCTCACCTCGTCGGCGGGGCAAATGGTGCCGCTACCGGCGGGCACCGTTCCGGCGATGACTGTTTACGTTACCGCCGATCAGGATACCATGCTGACCGTAGACCTGCGCCGCAGCAGCAAAGCCGACAACCATACCCCCGACGTAACGCTCCAGACGCTGACGTTGCCGGTCCGGAAGGGGCAAGAGGAACTGGTTCTGTCGTTTACGGCAGAGGTACCCGAAGCTTGTTACGCGTTTGTGCTGCTGATGAAAAACGAGCATATCCGGCTCCAGTATAGTGCCGTCCGTGTGACGGGTTTGCTGTCGGTGTTCAATAAAGTAAATGCTGCCGTCTCGAATTATGGCAAGCAGGAGCCCACGGAAGACATTGGGGTTGAGGCGTTTGAATTCTGGACACCCGAGCGACGCCCTAAAGGCCATAATCTGGCGTTCCGCCTTAACCGGGGCATTCCGGTTTTCGGGGCCGCCAATCTGACCAATGGTCTTCAGCGCCCCGTAAACCAGCCTAACGGGTTTGTTGCCCGCCTCGACGACAGTGATCCGTCGGTGACCCTATCGTGGCCGTCGGTGCAAACCATTAAACGGGTAGTACTGAGCTTCGACTCAGACTTTGATCATCCGCTGGAAACGGTACTGATGACACATCCGGAAACCGTTTCGCCGTTCTGCGTGGCGGAGTATATCCTGTGCAACGACCGGCGGGAGCGGGTGCATCATGAGCGGGCCAATCACCTGTCACAGAATACCATTACGTTTGCCGAGCCGGTCGATACCCAAAGCCTGACCATTCACCTTAAACACCCCGGCCCTACAGTCCCTGCCGCCCTCATGGAGGTACGCTGTTACGCCGACTGATTTCATTTACCACATAGCTACATCAGAAAACATAAGCTACATACTATCAGGCACTTCGTTTTATTACTTTGTTTTCGGATGAGGCTATGTGGTAAATTCATGAAACACCACGTTTGTACGTCACATATGCATTACGTATAATTTTTAACGGTAACGATGTTTTTTGCGTTTATTATCACAAAAACGCTCATGCACCCTGTTCAACCAGTGCATTTACAAAAAACATCATGACCCTGAAAGAACGATTATTGAGTGCGGCCGTTGTTGCCGAAGATAAGTTTGACCGGTTGAAAGAGCGGCTGTTCAGCCGTCTCGACGCCGGTAAACCGTACCAGATTATCTATTACCGTGGCTTTGGCAGTCCGTCGGCAGTCTGGGTTAAAGGGCGGGTTCTGCGGCAGCGAGACCTGCCGACCCCCAGCGACCGGGACACCTTCTGGCACAATCTCCTGGCTACCTACCAGCGTTTCGAGAGCGACGAAGTCCCGCGGGTAACCGTCCGGATCGAAGCCTTCGGGCAAAGCCACACGACGGTTTCTGACGAAGAAGGTTATTTTGAGTTTACGATCAACCCGCCCAACGACCTCCCGCTGGGGCGCGTGTGGTTCCCGATCCGGTATAGCCTCGACGGCATCACCCAGCCCGGCACCGGCGAACCGGTTGAGAAAAACGGGCACCTGATGATCTCGCCGCCGTTCAGCCAGTTCGGGGTCATCTCCGACATCGACGATACCGTGCTGCAAACCGATGCCACGAGCCTGCTCCAGTCGGCACGGCTAACGTTTCTGGGCAACGCCTACACGCGGCTGCCGTTTGCGGGCGTTGCGGCGTTTTACCGTGCGCTGCAAAGCGGCCCCGTCACCACGTTGTTCAACCCGATCTATTTTGTATCAAGCAGCCCGTGGAATCTGTACGATCTGCTGGTCGATTTTTTCCGGATTCAGGGCGTCCCCAAAGGGCCCATTCTGCTCCGTGATATTGGCCTTACGCCAACGCAGTTTATCAAAAGTTCACATTTTGAGCATAAACTGGGTATGATCCGGAAGGTGCTGGACGTAAACCCGCAGCTGCCGTTTGTGCTCCTCGGCGACAGCGGCCAGCACGATCCGGAAATTTATGCGCAGGTTCTCCGTGAGAATCCGGGCCGTATCCTGGCTATTTACATCCGCGACGTGTCGGAAGACCGGCGCGATGAATCCGTCCGCGAACTGATCCAGACTGCCGCGACGTTCAACGTGCCGATGCTATTGGTACCTGATACCCTAGCCGCCGCTGAACACGCCGCGGCCAGCGGCCTGATCGATCCCGATACCCTTCCCGAAATCCGCGCCGACCGGCGGGCTGATAAGACGGGGGAAATGGTGTAGAGCCGCAAGATGTTGCGTCTCTACACCATTTCATTACATTTGCCTAAAGCAATGTACGGGCGACCCCATGTGGTCGCCCCACGTTAACCGCCCTGTGCATTCACACGGGGGATTCAACGCAGGTGCCTGTTTTTGGGCGACCACGTTTTGCCTGAATCAATGCGCTGGCTGACCCACGTTTTGCCTGAATCAACGTACGGGCGACCCCACGTGGTCGCCCTGCACTGGCTGACCACGTGGGATATGCAACGCAGACGCCTGATTCTGGGCGACCACGTGGGGTCGCCCCTACAGTTTTTCCGGAAATCCATTTTTTCTGTTTACATGCATCGTTTTTGTTATCTCTTCCTCTTCCTGTTTGTCACGACGGCTTCGTTGGCGCAGGAAAACACGTACAACCTCATTCCGTTTCCGGCGCGCTTCAATGGCACTGATGGCCGGTTTACGGTATCGGCGGCTACCCGCCTTGTGACTTCCCCGAAAGATGCCGGTCAGCTGGCCGCCGCTCAGCTGCTGGCGGGTCAGCTCAAAACCGCCAGCGGGTTACCGGTCGCCGTGGCCCCTGCCTCGCCGACAGTAGCAAAAGGGAAAAATATCTTTTTTCAGGCGCACAAGGCCGGCAAATGCGGACCGGAAGGTTATATCCTGAAAGTAACGCCCGACCGCGTGACGGTTGAAGCCGAAACCCCGAAAGGCTATTTCTATGCAGCCCAAACGTTGTTACAACTGCTCCCGACGGAAGTATTCAGCCCGAAAAAGGTCGACAATGTGTCGTGGTCGATGCCGGCCTGCGACATTCTGGACCGGCCGCGCTACGGCTATCGCGGGCTGATGCTCGACGTAGGCCGCTACTTCATGCCAACGGCGTTTATCAAACGCTACATCGACCTGATGGCGCTCCACAAAATGAACACCTTTCACTGGCACCTGACCGAAGATCAGGGCTGGCGGATCGAAATCAAAAAATACCCGAAACTGACTCAGATCGGCTCAAAACGGAAAGAAACCGTTGCCGGTCATAACAATCAGAATTACCCGCAGCAGTTCGACGGGAAGGAATACGGTGGGTTCTATACGCAGGCCGAGATCAAAGACGTGGTGAAATACGCGGCCGCCCGCCATATCACCATCATTCCGGAAATTGAAATGCCGGGCCACGCCATGGCTGCCATTGCGGCCTATCCAGAACTATCGTGCACGCCGGACGCCCCGCACGCCGTGGCAACCACCTGGGGCGTAAAGGAAGATGTGTTCTGCCCGTCGGAAAAGACATTTACCTTTTTGCAGGATGTACTGACGGAGGTGATGGCCCTTTTTCCGGGTAAATACATTCACATCGGCGGCGACGAGTGCCCGAAAACTGCCTGGAAAAACAGCGCTTTCTGCCAGGATCTGATTAAGAAACTGAAGCTGAAAGATGAGCACGAGTTGCAGAGCTACTTTATCCGCCGGATCGAAAAATTCCTGAACAGCAAAGGCCGCGCCATTATCGGCTGGGACGAGATTCTGGAAGGCGGACTGGCTCCGAACGCAACGGTAATGAGCTGGCGCGGCACACAGGGCGGTATCGAAGCGGCAAAGCAAAAGCATAATGTGATCATGACGCCGAACACCTATGTGTACCTGGATTACTACCAGGGCAATCCGGCCAAAGAGCCCCTCGCCATTGGCGGCTATCTGCCGCTGGAAAAGGTGTACAGCTACGAACCGACGCCGTCTGAACTGTCTCCGGACGAACAGAAATACATTCAGGGGGTGCAGGCCAACGTCTGGACCGAATATATCCCGACACCGGCACAGGCCGAATACATGACCTATCCGCGCGCCATCGCCGTGGCCGAGCTGGGCTGGATTCCACAGGGGCCGCGTAACTTCGAAGACTTTGCCGTTCGCCTCAAAGAACACCTGAAACGCCTTGATTACAAAGACGTGAATTACTCAAAACGCTTCCTGGACGTGCGGGCAACAACCCAGTTCAATAACGAAGGCCAGTTACAGGTAAAACTGGATAAGATAGATTCTGACAGTAAGATTTATTATACCCTCAACGGCAAGGAGCCGAATCCATCTTCGACGGAGTATTTCACGCCGATTACGCTGAAAAACACGACGACCATTAAGGCCATCACCACCGCAGGGGCTACATTTGAAGAGACTTTCTTTATCCACCGCGCGAAAGGCAAGCCGTATACGTTCAGCGACGCCTCGCTCGACAAAGCCGATCCCGACCACAAACGGCTGACCGACGGGCAGGTAGCACAAAGTCCGCGGAATGATGCGGAATGGGTACGGGTAAACGGTAAAGACCTCGAACTGACCATCGACCTCGGCGAGGTGCGGCCAGTCACGAAGGTTTCGGCCAATTTCCTGAAGAAAACGATGAACTCGATCCTGCCGCCGGGCTCGGTTGAAATTTCCCTGTCGCGCGACGGCAATGATTTTAAAGACGCGATTGCGCAGCCCGTTAAGTATAGCGTAGAAGGCTCATGGGAAATTCTGCCGGTCGTGGCTGACTTCAAAACAGCGCGGGCCCGTTACATCCGGGTGAAAGCGAAAAACCCTGGTCCGACCCCGCAAGGCCATCCATATGCCGGCCGCCCTACGACCATTGCCATTGACGAGGTAGTTGTCGATTAACCCCGTGTTAAGCGCGGGTTCTGTATTTTTTATCCTTACATTTGAAAAATAATGATGCCTTAACATACAGAATGCCTGCGACGAATTACCACTCCTTTATAGATGCCCTTCAAAAAAGGTTGCAAAAGCCCCTTCCCGGCGAAGAAGCCCATCGCAAGATGGCCTCTTCGTCGCGGTTGCGGCTTTCGGCAAAGCCTAACGAACGCACCCGTCGCAGTGCCGTACTGATTCTGTTTTACCCCTACCACGGTTCGATTTACCTGCCGCTGATTCTCCGCCCGCAATACGATGGTGTGCATGCCGGTCAGATGGCATTTCCGGGTGGCCGCATGGAACGCACCGATGAAAACCTCATCCGTACGGCCCTGCGCGAAGCTCAGGAAGAAATCGGTATCCGGGTCAACGATGTGCAGGTGCTGGGCCATCTCACCGAGATTTTTATCCCGCCCAGTAATTTCTACGTGCTGCCCGTTATCGGCACCATGCCCCATGCTCCCGACTTTTACCCCGATCCGCGCGAGGTTGAGGAAGTAGTAGAAGTGCCGCTCGAAGTACTTCTGGATGAAACCATCGTTGGTGACACGCAGATCGACGTGCGCGGCATCACCATTGACGCCCCCTTCTACCAGATCGAAAATCACCGGGTTTGGGGCGCTACGGCCATGATGATTGCCGAACTCCTGACGATTATTGCCGAAACGGAATAACCAGTCATTGCTAAGAGCCTGAGACGCAACATTTTGTATCTCTACTATTATTACCATGAATCATTTTCACGACCAGACAGCTATTGTTACCGGTGCGGGCCAGGGAATCGGTTTTGCAATTGCCCGCGCCCTGGCGAAAGCCGGAGCCACCGTTGTGCTGAACGACCTTGACGCAGAACTCACCCAACAGGCCGCCGACCGCATCCAGGCAGAAGTTGCCGGACTCGGCCCGAACCGTTGCCTGCCCGTTTCGGGCGACGCATCGGATGTGGTTTTTATTCAGCAGCTGGTTGATAAGGCCGTCGAGGCGTTCGGCAAACTGACCATTACGATTGCCAACGCCGGCATTACGATTTTCGGCGATTTTCTGGACTATTCACCCGAACACCTGCAAAAAGTACTGGACCTGAACCTGCGGGGCAGCTTTTTCCTGACACAGGCCTCGGTCCGGCAAATGCGTGCCCATGGCCAGGGCGGCAGTATTCTGCTGATGTCGTCGGTGGTCGGGCATCAGGCCCACCCCGGGCTGGCCGCCTACAGCATGACCAAGGCTGCCCTCGAAATGCTGGCCAAAAACCTGGTGCTGGACCTGTCGCCGCTGGGGATCACGATCAACGCCGTGGCGCCGGGGGCGACCCAGACCGAACGTACCCTCAACGACCCGACCTATATTCCGATCTGGTCGCGGATCACGCCCATGGGCCGGCCGGCAACTGTCGACGACATTACCAATGCGGCCCTGTTTCTGGTATCACCGGCGTCCCGACACATTACCGGGCAAAGTCTGGTAGTCGATGGTGGCTGGACCAGTGTAAGCCCTCCCCCTGTTGAGTAAATAATAACCAATATCGGGCATCAATTTGCCTGTGCAAGGGAATTCAACGGCAATCTGCGTTCTTTGGGGCATGAAAGCAATTCATTTCTTCCTATCCCTGCTGCTCTTTTCAGGCTATGCCTTCGGGCAGAAAAACGATACCTATTATGTCTTTACCTACTTCAAAGGCAACGGCGAAGACGGCCTGCATCTGGCGTACAGTACGGACGGGTACCGGTTCGAAACGCTGAAAAACGATGCCTCCTTTCTGACTCCGCAAGTCGGTAAAATTTCAATTCCACACAGGTACGATTAACGGAATGATGTTTTGGGCCTTTGGGCTTGGGTTGCTTCATTTCAATTCCACACAGGTACGATTAACGGTTTGCACCTGCTGAACGTAAATTAGTGGCAAACGTAATTTCAATTCCACACAGGTACGATTAACGGACGTAAATTTTTCACCTTAAAACGTAAATACAAAAATTTCAATTCCACACAGGTACGATTAACGGGTTCGCGCGCGTGCTCGCTCCGCGCAGCTGCGGGGATTTCAATTCCACACAGGTACGATTAACGGTTCAAACAGCGCATATTCGATTACTTCACCCTCAGCCATTTCAATTCCACACAGGTACGATTAACGGACCTGCCGCCGGGACTGACGATGTCCGCCTCCGGCGATTTCAATTCCACACAGGTACGATTAACGGCGGCATCGGTCGGCACTTTTTCGACACCGGACACTTATTTCAATTCCACACAGGTACGATTAACGGCACTGGTCCCCGCAAACGCTTAATGCTGTCAACTTTATTTCAATTCCACACAGGTACGATTAACGGGACTACCCGGTCGGATCGGCGCAGGGATCAATATTCATTTCAATTCCACACAGGTACGATTAACGGTGGAGTCCGCAGATTACTTTCTGGAAGCTCGGGGCGTATTTCAATTCCACACAGGTACGATTAACGGACCACTGCTTAACGCCCATATTCAGGATGTTAGCCGATTTCAATTCCACACAGGTACGATTAACGGGGGCAAAAGCCCGCACGGCAGTGCGTAAGCTCAACATATTTCAATTCCACACAGGTACGATTAACGGCCCTGTAGCCTGCCGGTACGGTAAACACGGCGCTGCATTTCAATTCCACACAGGTACGATTAACGGAACGGCGCTTCCGCTGCCGGTTGCGGGGTCTGGAGATTTCAATTCCACACAGGTACGATTAACGGAGGCTGTAAGTGTGCCCGATATGGTCGCGGTAGTACATTTCAATTCCACACAGGTACGATTAACGGCATCGTGACCCTTCAGCCGGTCGGGAACCTTCACCGTAATTTCAATTCCACACAGGTACGATTAACGGATTTCAGCTTTCCGGCTATTAATCACTTTTTCAGAAATTTCAATTCCACACAGGTACGATTAACGGCACTGAGGGAACAGAGGACACTGTCTGCTGGTGGATATTTCAATTCCACACAGGTACGATTAACGGCGTTCGTATAGGCAAATATCAGATTCGCCACGATGAATTTCAATTCCACACAGGTACGATTAACGGTGTGTTATAGACGTCTTCCAGGTCGGCATAGTCGAATTTCAATTCCACACAGGTACGATTAACGGACCCGAAGGGTTTTGTATAAAAGTTAATTAGATTATTTCAATTCCACACAGGTACGATTAACGGTGGCAATAAATACAGTTGGAACAGTTGGTTTTGTCATATTTCAATTCCACACAGGTACGATTAACGGCTGCCCCGCGTAATCGGGGCTCAACTACTTACTACTAATTTCAATTCCACACAGGTACGATTAACGGTAGCGAATGTATGCCGTAGCTTATGCGGGTGTAAGCGCATTTCAATTCCACACAGGTACGATTAACGGTACGCTTTATCAGGTAGCTGGCCTGATGGTTCAGAAATTTCAATTCCACACAGGTACGATTAACGGTAATCCTTTATTAGCTTCATTAATGTATAAAACATTATTTCAATTCCACACAGGTACGATTAACGGATCCGGTCTTGGCTGATTTTGTGCATTTCTCTAAGTATTTCAATTCCACACAGGTACGATTAACGGCCTTAAGCTCGAAAAGCAAATCCAGCGGATGGCCATATTTCAATTCCACACAGGTACGATTAACGGTCGGCATTCCGGTACACAATAACCTCGCCCTTTTTTATTTCAATTCCACACAGGTACGATTAACGGAAGACGCAGTTTAATTACTTCAACCCTTTTTCGGTATTTCAATTCCACACAGGTACGATTAACGGCTGGCGAACCTGTTCTACCTGTACGCACAGCTGATCGATTTCAATTCCACACAGGTACGATTAACGGATGCGGGCGGAGCAACAGCCAGCAACACGAACGCATTTCAATTCCACACAGGTACGATTAACGGGCTGGAGCATGCAGGCGAGCTAACGCGCCGTTTGATATTTCAATTCCACACAGGTACGATTAACGGTAATAAGCCGCGATGCAGGCAATTTCAGTATTCAGTATTTCAATTCCACACAGGTACGATTAACGGAAAGCAGGTTTTTTAGGTTGATAGCGTGTAGTCTGATTTCAATTCCACACAGGTACGATTAACGGCGGAGAATTATCATCATCGCCCTCTTTAAGATACTATTTCAATTCCACACAGGTACGATTAACGGTCGGTAACTATCCGAAAGCATCCGGATCCGGTACCAATTTCAATTCCACACAGGTACGATTAACGGACCCGTTAATCTCTCCTGCCAAGGCCGTCAATTCAGATTTCAATTCCACACAGGTACGATTAACGGCAAGCGATCACAAAGCGGTTTGTGGAGTTTCTGGAATTTCAATTCCACACAGGTACGATTAACGGGCGGGTATTCTCTCGGCGCTGGTAACGGCAACCGGAGATTTCAATTCCACACAGGTACGATTAACGGATTAATAATTGAGTGTATCTCACTGGCAATAACCGATTTCAATTCCACACAGGTACGATTAACGGCAGTGTATTGACGCTGTTGTCTTCGTCTGTAATCTATTTCAATTCCACACAGGTACGATTAACGGTCAAATACGTGTACGAAGTAAGCAGCTTCCCGATATTTCAATTCCACACAGGTACGATTAACGGTCCGGCTTATTCTTTGTACCCCCGCCGGCAAACAGCATTTCAATTCCACACAGGTACGATTAACGGTCAAATACGTGTACGAAGTAAGCAGCTTCCCGATATTTCAATTCCACACAGGTACGATTAACGGTCCGGCTTATTCTTTGTACCCCCGCCGGCAAACAGCATTTCAATTCCACACAGGTACGATTAACGGTACTGCACGAAGAGGGCTACAAGCTCACGGGTAACCATTTCAATTCCACACAGGTACGATTAACGGTCGGTTTCACCCAGCAGGGCATCGTCAAGTATCTTATTTCAATTCCACACAGGTACGATTAACGGCACTATGGCCCTGGATAAACTGACGGGCACGCTGGATTTCAATTCCACACAGGTACGATTAACGGTCAATGTAGTAGGCCTGTTGCTTTTGTGGCTGAGCGTATTTCAATTCCACACAGGTACGATTAACGGTATTCAGGCTGCGCACAAGAAGATTACCGTATTCAGATTTCAATTCCACACAGGTACGATTAACGGCGGTACGCTCCAGAAAGTGCACATTAAGCTTGCCTTATTTCAATTCCACACAGGTACGATTAACGGCGATGTATCCGGCCGTGGGCACCTTAAACTCGGTTGATTTCAATTCCACACAGGTACGATTAACGGTCCGGCTTATTCTTTGTACCCCCGCCGGCAAACAGCATTTCAATTCCACACAGGTACGATTAACGGTACTGCACGAAGAGGGCTACAAGCTCACGGGTAACCATTTCAATTCCACACAGGTACGATTAACGGTCGGTTTCACCCAGCAGGGCATCGTCAAGTATCTTATTTCAATTCCACACAGGTACGATTAACGGCACTATGGCCCTGGATAAACTGACGGGCACGCTGGATTTCAATTCCACACAGGTACGATTAACGGTATTCAGGCTGCGCACAAGAAGATTACCGTATTCAGATTTCAATTCCACACAGGTACGATTAACGGCGGTAAGCTCCAGAAAGTGCACATTAAGCTTGCCTTATTTCAATTCCACACAGGTACGATTAACGGCGATGTATCCGGCCGTGGGCACCTTAAACTCGGTTGATTTCAATTCCACACAGGTACGATTAACGGTCGGCAACTCGGGTATGGTGTCGCCTGGCGAATCCTATTTCAATTCCACACAGGTACGATTAACGGTCCCCGACTGCACTCAGGGTGTATGAACCCGGCAGATTTCAATTCCACACAGGTACGATTAACGGATGCGACCGGGATTTCCTGGCAGCCCGCGGGGCTGGATTTCAATTCCACACAGGTACGATTAACGGCCCCGCGGATACCGGTCAGCCCGGCTTTCATCGTGTATTTCAATTCCACACAGGTACGATTAACGGCGGACGGCGGGGTAACGGCCAGCGTCCCGCCCTCGGATTTCAATTCCACACAGGTACGATTAACGGAGCCAGGAAGAAAACAGTCCGTTTTTTCTGCACATATTTCAATTCCACACAGGTACGATTAACGGGACCGTTATCGGTATCCTTCTGCTGCTCCTCCCAGCATTTCAATTCCACACAGGTACGATTAACGGTCTATAAGGTCCCCGACGGCAAGGGCGGCCTGACGCATTTCAATTCCACACAGGTACGATTAACGGGCTCCGGGCAAAAGAAGAAGCTGAGAGGGCTATCCGATTTCAATTCCACACAGGTACGATTAACGGAAAATGCTGGCCAAGGGCTTTACGCATTTTCGCTTATTTCAATTCCACACAGGTACGATTAACGGAAGAAAAGGAGCGGCTCCGGGCAAAAGAAGAAGCATTTCAATTCCACACAGGTACGATTAACGGTGGACGGCAGTATGTTCCGCGCAAAGCCGTTTCCGGTATTTCAATT
Organism: Arsenicibacter rosenii; assembly: GCF_001870735.1. GTDB lineage: Bacteria > Bacteroidota > Bacteroidia > Cytophagales > Spirosomataceae > Arsenicibacter > Arsenicibacter rosenii. The sequence goes on from NZ_MORL01000008.1 coordinate 267,758, forward strand.
CCACACAGGTACGATTAACGGCGAGATCGGCTTTATCAGGGACAATCTGGAAACCAATTTCAATTCCACACAGGTACGATTAACGGCTGACTGCTATATCGGCAATTGCTGCACCCAGATTCATTTCAATTCCACACAGGTACGATTAACGGCACCACTTCGCCATGACCGAATGCCCGTTCAGGCACATTTCAATTCCACACAGGTACGATTAACGGGTCTGTACCTTCGCTGATACAGAAATGGTCTTCTCATTTCAATTCCACACAGGTACGATTAACGGCAGATACGGATTGTTCGGACTGTGCAGGAAGGTTCATTTCAATTCCACACAGGTACGATTAACGGGCTGCTTTGCGGGCAGGCTCATCTGCGTCTGCTCGGATTTCAATTCCACACAGGTACGATTAACGGGCCAGTACAAGCGTCTGCAAATCATCATTCGGGCCGATTTCAATTCCACACAGGTACGATTAACGGCTCGTCTTCCGGCAGCGTTTCGCCAAGGTTGCAGAAATTTCAATTCCACACAGGTACGATTAACGGTTTGTGTTGCTCATGGCTCAGGGCGTTGTGCTTGTTATTTCAATTCCACACAGGTACGATTAACGGTACAGCGAGACACGACGCAAACACCGCATAGAGCTACATTTCAATTCCACACAGGTACGATTAACGGCTGGTCGCTCCGCCGAGGATCAGTTTCTCCTCGATGCGATTTCAATTCCACACAGGTACGATTAACGGTGCTACGCCCGCCACGCGGTACGCACTGTACGATATATTTCAATTCCACACAGGTACGATTAACGGTCCTCGCCGATCCGGTCAGGTGTTTTTACCTCATATTTCAATTCCACACAGGTACGATTAACGGTCGGCAGACAGCGGCGGGCAGTCCGTGGGATTACCGAATTTCAATTCCACACAGGTACGATTAACGGCGGCACACCCCTGCATTCTCGGTCACGACCTCAATCATTTCAATTCCACACAGGTACGATTAACGGCGGGTGAGGAAACACACTGAACAGGTGCGTGCAGAATTTCAATTCCACACAGGTACGATTAACGGGTCTGATCTGGACGCGATGGTCAAAGCCGGCAAGGGATTTCAATTCCACACAGGTACGATTAACGGGCTAAAGTATTCGTCGTCCGTATCGCCTGGTTTAAGATTTCAATTCCACACAGGTACGATTAACGGACCCGGCCGGTGACAGACCTCAACCGGATGCACATCATTTCAATTCCACACAGGTACGATTAACGGAGTAGTAATTCCTGTTTACCGTCATTATCTCCTGTAGATTTCAATTCCACACAGGTACGATTAACGGGGTTTAAAGAAGGTTATACAGGATACTTACATAGAAATTTCAATTCCACACAGGTACGATTAACGGCCGTGAAGTTTGGCAGAAAAAAAGGCTTTTCCAAGCCAGTTTCGCAGTTTTATCCCGGCAAAATGACACCAAAAGTCGTCGGTCGGCAATCGTACGAAAACACCCGCCCACCGACGACTCCTGATAATCAACCCACTACAACCCAATACCCCAATTCATTACAGCATTTTCAGCATGTCAAAGAACACAAATCCAGCCACCGACGACAAAACAAGCTACAAAAACTGATCGGTCGGCGACCGCTCCTGCCCGATAATCTGCTTGTCCATCCACTTCGCATCGCGGTTTTTAAACAAAATCAGGCTATCCTGATCCTCGTCCATAATCCGTTTCGCCTCGTACACCAGCTCTTTTAGCTTCACCTCCGTAATTTCACCCTCAAACACCGAGTTCTGCACCCAATGCAGGTACCGGCGACACAATTTCAGCATCTTCCCCACCCGCTTCTGCCCAATATCGTAAACCAGAATGACGTACATCTTTTATTGAGTGATTCGTGAATGAGTGATTGAGTGCCGAAACCGCAGATCGAAGCAGGTTTTCGCAAATCGCTCAATCACTCATTCACTCAATAAGTTACCACCACATTTTAAACGGCTTATACTCGTCGGCGCCGATCAGGTGTTTGGCAAGTTTGTAGCACTCAAGCCGGACGAGGTATTTGTAACTGACACTTCGCCCAAGGCTCCGGTGCTGAATCGTTTCCCGCAGCCGGTCTTCAAACACCTGCACAAAGGCCTTACGCCCCCGCTCCTTCAGCGTACAGCGATTGAGCTCCGTCACAAAATCCGATGGCTGTAACTCCTTCTTGTTCAGCATCCTGAAAATCGTTCGGTCGACCAGCAACGGCTTAAACACCTCGGCCAGATCCAGCGCCAGCGAATAGCGGCGTGCCCCCGGCTCATGCAGAAAGCTAATCGTCGGGTTGAGCTGCGTGTGGTAAATGGCATCCAGACACACCGTATAACACATCATGTTGCCGAACGATACCAGCGCATTCAGCTCATTGTTAGGCGGTTGTTTCGTCCGGTTGCCCATCGCATAGCCCGGCACAATCCGATCAAAACAGCTGTAATATACCTGCCGGATGTTGCCCTCTACCCCCATCAGTTCGTCCACCTGCGTCGTTTCCGGTATACGACCGGCCAGTGTTTCGATCTGGCAAATGTCGTCGTCCAGCGCCTTGCCTCGGTTCTGGTAATAACGCAGGTTCTTCACCATGTTGAAGGCCGCTCCTTCCAGCAGACGCTGCGCCACCAGTATCCGTTTCTTCGCGCTCAGGTAATGGCGCGTCTGCTCCACCTGCATCTTTCCCGCCAGCAAGTATTCTTTCGGGTAAAACGAGCCGGTATAATGCTCGTAATAATCGAAAAAATGGGCCGCTACCCCCGACTTGCCCAGAAAGTTGAGCAGCGCCGAATTCACATCCAGATTACCGAAAACGTACAGATTGTCGACATCCTCGACGGGCAGGTAGCGCGGTTGCCCCTCCTGACCCGATTCTTCGTCGACGGGCGTAAATTTCAGTGTGTTGTCCTTACGGGACAGCCGCCCCGGATTAAACAGGTAAAATGTCTTTTTCATGGCATGTCTGTAAAACGGAATGATATTCCGTTCAGTGATTCATCAAAGGTGTCTGCACAGGTTGCCGTCCGGAATCCTGTGCCGTGTTACTCGCCCACGTAGCAAAAATCAAAGTAGCTGCACGACCGGCATTTCGATTTTTTCAGCCGTTCCGGAATGTGTTCGTCGGCCACGATACGTTGAATATCCTGCACCCATTGTTCAATTTGGGGTACCTCCTCATCGGTCAGCTCCACCCGTTCGGTTTGCCGGAGTTTCGGGTATTCGATAACGCCGGTTGCCCCCTCGACGCCGTTACGCCGGAGCAGGTAGAGGTAAAATTTTACCTGCGCAATGTGCGAGTGCTCAAATTTGTCGGACTTTTTAATCTCGTGGACGACTTTGTTATGCGGATCATAAAAGTCGATTTTTGAGCCTTCCAGTTCAATCTCGCGGAAGCGTTCGGCGCGCTGCGGGTAGGTGCGTTCGTGCAGTTGTTTCCCCTCTGCAACGGCCTCCGAGGTGTGTTCCATCCGGATCTGATTGGCGTGCAGCCAGAGTTCACGGTGGCAGATGTGGTACATGCCGATGAGTGAGCCGGTGACAGTCATTTTTCAACGATTTATAAAATACTCTTTAAATTGCTCTAAATCAGCATTTTCAACTTCAAGGTATTTACCAAAAATCTTCTCCCCAACCTGATGCTTGAGGGCAGAAATGCCTACATCAATAAGTCGCAGACCGTTCTCGGTTAGAAGAATGTTATCAAAAGCTAACCCATCAAGATCAGATGGACGTTTCAAATCCCGATGAACAAACCCGGCCCGATGTAGTTCCCGAAGTTCATCGGCAAAGACATCAAACCAAAGTTCCCGCCGTTCTACCTCATAAGCGCGGTAGTCAATCGGCCGGATGCGTTCCATGACCAGCATTTCGGCCTGTAGTTCCTCGCTATAATCCAACCGGACAAACCGCACGACGAGGTCATTTACCTGATTGGCAAATTTCATCTTTTCGGCTTCCGAGCCAATATCGGAGCGTGTATCACCGACAAACAGTTTAGCTACTTCCGTATCGGAGAGCGCAATCACGGCGTTGTTGGCACCGGCAGAAAGTTGACGAGGGTATTTCATAATCTGTAAACGTCAAATTATAACATTTTCAACTTTATCAAAAGCTGACATATCAAGGCCCATCTCGTATTTATAAACTTCGTCATGATGCCTTAGATACAAATAATCAACAAAACTATCTTCTGGTGGTCCTGTAAATCGCGGACATAATTCATTTTTAAGCTTATCTGTATAAAAAACAGAAAAGGTAAATTTCGATAAAATACCCTGCATAATTTTCTTAGTCACCTGCGATTCCATTATACCTTTTTTCAGATCATTCAGTTGACGATATAACATCCATACTTTAGCACCATCAACTCTTTCATCACCTTGCCAATAACACTGGTATTTTCCTAAAAAACCAAGTTCAATTTTTGAGAATATTTCTTCGATCTCTCCAGCCTTTTCTCCTTCAATTGTGACAGGTAAAAGCAGTGGGATAAAAACTGATAAGTTCTGCTGCTCAATCAGCTGAAATCCCTTATGAATAGCCTCATAATCAAGCTGCTGTACATCTGGTAGATATTTAGTTAAAAAGTTCTCAATCCCTACTTTCTGATTCAAATCATTGCGACCAGCTAAAACCTGATTATAAAGCTTACTAAAGTCTTTTGTTTCCAGAATCTGCTTATGATCCTCAACGGTTAGTTTTTCGCGGGTTACATCAAATCGATCATCGTGTTTATACAAAATACCAGGCTCGTTCAGTTTGAACAGAAAAACATTACAAACATCCTTCGTTACGTTGCGGTTCACCCGACCTGCCAATTGTTCATCACTGTCAATGAGGGAAATATTTTTGAAGCCGAGATCCATGTCAATGTCTGCACCTGCTTCCACAACCTGCGTTGTGATCAACAACACTTTCATGGAAGTTTTACTATTTCGCTTCAGGAAATTGATAATTTCTCTTCTTCGCGGTTCCAGAATTGTACCAGATAAGACAAACACTTCATCAAAAAACGTTTGTCCAATCAGTCCTGCAAAATCCGTAGCTGACTTCTTATAAATAAATTCGATAATGGTAAAAACACGGCCATCATTTTCCTCGGCATACGTTTCCGATTGGGCTAAAACTGCCTCAACCAACTCTTTAGGCTTGATAACCCGTGTTTTATTATTAGGTGCCTCCAGTAAATCGAACCGAAAACGTACCCGGTTACGGAAATTAGGATTCTGAAAATATCGCTTAGCTTCAGGCAATAAATCAACAAATTCGGGACGTTGCGACAAACCAACATCCAACCCGTTGATACGAGGTAACGTGGCCGACATCAGTACAAATCGAATATTGAATGCCCGACTATAATGGTCGAGCCAGAACAGCATTTTATCCCAATGTTTCGGCGAATACGACTGCAATTCATCAATGACTACAACCGAATTAGCCAGTCGGTGCATGAGATAAATACTGTCCTTTTCGTTCGATTTCAGAATATCGAAAAAGCGGATGTGCGTGAGCAAACATACGGAAAAAAACGCGAAATGATTTGCCAGTTGATTTTTCCATTGCTTACCATAATCACCTTCTTCAACGGGCTCTTTTTGTTGAAAGCCACCCCGCGAGTGCAACAACCCAATCTGCGAGTCATTCAGTTGCCACGTCTCCTGTAATGCCTTATGGGTCTGCGTGATAAGCGTCGTAAACGGAAATACGTAGAATACCTTGTTGAGCGATACATCAAGCCGTAACAGTTCTGCGGTTACCAGAGCTGATATATTCGTTTTGCCGCCCCCGGTTGGTGCTTCCAGATAGAAAAGCCGTTGGGCTGGATGAAGCCGAACCTGCCGAATAGCCTGAACCGCCATTTCCAGCCGTAATGCATTTAATGTTTCGTTATTTCGCTCAGTTGGTATGGTGGGTTGCCACGTAGCATTATCGGCGAGCTGAAAGGCATCGGTATTATAGAATTTGCTGCTACGGGCAGCATGAATTAATTTCTGCCGGGCCACCTGATTCAATACACCAAAATCGCTGATACCTGCCTGATTCATGTATTCCGATGTAGCTAAATAATCGGCGGCAGTCAGCAGGGAAAAGTTTAGGCGGAGTAGAGCAAGAATGGAAAAGTCAAAACTAACTTTATGCTTCCAATCGAAGAAGCGACTTTCCAGATTTTTTCCGAGAAACAACTCATTCGCTAATTTAGGTACGTACTTCCAACCATACCGCTCTATATAGCCAGCCATACACTTTATTTCTGCCTCGCTAAATGCAATTGCTTTGCCATCAGGTTTTAGAAGTCGTGACCCATGATGTCTTATAATAGGATATGATAGCAGTAGCGTGATATATAGTAGTTTACGTTGCTCTATAGGATCAGGAATAGTTAGCGCTGTAATATCAAGGAAATGACGATATAGGTAAAGGTAGGCTCCTAGTTTGGCGTGCCGTGTTTCAATAATCAGGCTTGGTATTTCAGTGAAAGCCGGATTATTCATCTTTTTGGGATGAGCCTGAAAGTTTTCATTGACCTTACCAAAATCGTGAAACAGAACGGTAGAGACAAAAAGCCTTTTCAGCAAATTTCCTGTTTCTAATCTCTGTTGAGTAGGAAAATGGGCCTGGACAATGTCCGAAATAAGCCTATCAACAACAGCATTTATTTTATGTTGCCCTATAATCTCCAGAAAATAGCCATTCACCAAATGAACATGCTCAGGCAACGTCTCCGGCTTTTGGTCAGACGTAGCGTTATGCGGACGATGCGCCCAGTATTGGTCAGCCTTTACTAATACTGACTCAATACGGGGTAGCGTCTGAAAAATCAAAGCAGCGGAATCAAATGAGCTGGACATATTCATTCGATGTATTAAGTCTATACAAACCACCCAGTTGAGTCGGAGCCTTGAGTGGGTAGTCAGTATAAGCAAAGTCAATTAATTCATACTGAAATAATTGCTCATCAAAGCTGACAGGTAATCGCTCAAAGTAGATATAGCTTCCTTTGGGCTCTGAAAAATCAAATAAATCAAAACGATCGTACCCATCATCAATTGATTTTGTGACGATCGTTTTCCGTTTATCAAATAATGTCTTCAGTTCAAACTTTTCCTGCGGCATACTTTGATCGACGTCATACTCTGCAACATTTTCCCACCAGGCCGTGAACTCATTCTTGCCCAGATACGGTACAAACTCAGCCTCCTGATTACGAATACGGGTCAGCAACCGATTCTGTAACTCATCGGCTTTATTGAGGAGAACGTACACACGATAGGCAGGCCTGCGAAGCGTATTCTCATGTACGATGAGATTACCATCGGCATTAGCGTAACCAACGGTATTGGTATAAGTCAGTGCCGTTTTCGTAAAATTCCCTTTCTCATGGTAGGGTTTTAGTGGTTCAATGCCTACCGGTACATCTTTCAGCAGTTTGTAATACTCCGGCCATTGCCCTTTCTGAGCATATCCCTTAAGACCAGCAATAGCGCCCAAAATACCCAGCAGGGCCGGTTTATGAAGCATATTGTAGGAAAGTTGTAAGCCATCGTTCACATCCGGCTTACGGAAAAAGCCAAAGTCGGCCCGTAAGTCGAACGAAATTAAGCGAAGGCTTACGGGCTGTGATTCCGGAACAGGCTGTTGCTCTTTTTCTGTAAAATTGAGCGTCATTTGTTCGTTCATTGATTTAATTCCAGAATAGTCGCGTTGGTCGGAGCTCCGGCTATTTGCGTGGCCGTTTTATCGTAATACAACTCTATTTTCTCAATGTGTTTGCTCACAGTTGGGCGTTCAAGAATCTCCGTAACCTTTTCCAGATGAATGACCCGATCGGCATCTACCGAAATCAATTCGACAAAGGAAGGCAGCACCAGCATCGATTCAGGTTTAAGTTGTACCCAAAGCATCAGTTCGTTTTCGGTGCCAGCTTTAGCGGCTGAATCATACAGCGTCGCACCTTGAGTTAAAGCTTTCTTGACTTTCGTAATATCGTCGTCGGTTATGGTTTGTCCGCCCGAAAGTTTGATCAGATCACTGATGTTATGCGGGTTCAGCGACAGACCGTGTACGTAGTGGCCTTCTTTCAGTTTCGACTGCGTTCCCAGCGTACTCATGGTTGAATCCGCACTTTTTTCGCCAGGATTTCGGAACGGCGACATAATTTGTTCCGAGTAAATAATTCCCTCAACATAGCGGTTTACGCCGTGCGTAATTTGTAAAGGGCCGTGAATAGACAAATTGGTTTTACCAGCATACGTACCGCCAAACAAGCGTACATCGATACACTCAAACAGATTTTTAGCGACCGTCCGGCGAAGTTGTGCATCTTTTTCTTTTGGATAAACGCCAAAATATTGCTCATAATTTTCGTCCAGCGTTCGGGGCTGTAATTCTTCGCTGAAAGTTTTGAAGTAAAAAACCTTATCGTCGGGATACGCTTTTTTGAGGTAATTCCGCACGGTGTATTTCAGGGCTTTATCGGTAGCATAAACGGTACCATCGGGTAAGGTACGCGGTTGGTGAGTGAAGTCGGCGTTGTAGTTTGAATTGACCGATTTGACAATGACACATCCGAAGACGCGATTAGAAAAAATAGTTGACATAGAAGTTTTGAATTAATTTGAATCAGTTTGTTTTTTCGTGTAGATAAAAGATGGGCTGAAATAGCCAGCCAGAATAAAAACCTGTAGCTTTTTCAGGTCTATTCTCTTCTCAGGGAAATAGCCCATAATCTCACGCATCAGATTAGAGACACGATTTTTGAACAGATTCGCCGGCCGCTCTACTTCGTGTTTATATCGCTCAAAAACACGAATAATTTCCTGCTTGAATAAATCGATGTCTGTTTTTTGAAGGAATCCTTCAAGAACAGCGTGGGACGTATCAGAAGTTTTGCTAAGACTTAGCAGGTAGTCAATCATTTGCCCAGCTATAAAGGCAAACTCATACTCATCTTCCAATGGTACACGCTTTGGACTATCGGCAATTTGCATAGTCTTGGTAATTAATTGTTCAAGTTTATCTGGCATATACAGTCCGTTAAAGTTTCGATTTTCAGGATCAAAGAAATGGTTAAGGCTAAACAATATATTTAGTTTCTCTTTTAGTTGGTAGTCCCGTTCATATTTCAAGTCATCTGAAAAAGTAGAAACTACCATATTCCAAAAACTGTGATGATTAATAGCATCACGCTTAGATTTATAGACATAATCATAAACAGCTTTCCGATAAGTCGAAGCTGCTGATTTTGTCATTACAAGATGCTGTTCAGGCTTAGCAGTATTAATAATGTAATCCTTAGCATCTATATCACCAAAAAAGTTATCAACTTTTAAATACTTATTACCGATAATTGGAGTAAAAACAGCATGTAATAACTGAAAGACATCTCGGAGATCAGGATATATTTTAGGCTGTTTGTTGGTAGATGCTACGCCCATAATATTCTTGATTTGGAGCCAATCTCGTTTATTATAGTTGTCCCACAAGTGATACTCAAACCGGCTAACAAAGTCAAAGTCTTTAATTTGCCCTTGCTGGTAGTAAAGCAGATAATAATTACCTAATTCTTGCTGCTTCTTTTCGGCTGCTTCATAAAGTTCTCGAATAATTTCAGCATGCGATTTCCGTTTCGAAGAGTCTTTCAGTGCCTCTTCCTTAAAAATAGAAATTGATAATTTTCGTATTCTGTCAAGATCAGGTAATTCATCATTATAGATAAAGATGGGTAAGGGACGCGGAAAAATATTACGACTCATCAGGTCGCTAAATTCATGCAAACGCAATGCATCCCCTGCTGAAATCCGTCCGGCAATGTCAAACGTAGCCGTTTTGTGCGCATAGAATGGTTTCTTTGCTAACGGGAAGCCATTAAAAAACGCACTTGTACCAAATATCTCTTCGCCTACCACTGCATTGTATTCGCTGGTATTAAAAAGCCGATCCTGTAGATAGAGAGCATTGGGTTTCAGATACACTTCCAATGGCGTATCAAGATAGAAGATGATGTATTCCCCTTCTTTCAACGCCCGACTTTTTAACTCCTTATCAGAGTCTTCGGGCGGATTAACTTCCGACACCTGGCTTAACAATAATTGAATCTTGTCCCAACTGTTCAGGGTCTGACGAAACGCCTGTGCCTGCTGACTACCATTTTCGTCCTGAAGGAATTTACCTGCTTTATTGAAATAGACTTCCAGTTGCGAATCTGTCAACAGAGAACCAAACTTGTAGGCCAGACAGAACGGCGACGCTGAATGAATTTTCTTTCCGGGCAGGTCCAGGCACTTATTCGTGTCCACCATCCAGGCAGCCCGCGCCCAAGCCGCACACTGTTTTAGTAGCTTTTCGTTGGGATCAGTCTTTTTCTTCCGATAGAGCGTGTACTCGAACTGGTCAGCAATCCGAATTTCTCCCTCTGGCGATTCTTCCAGCGACAGTACGATGTGTAGTCCCTCGCGTGGTTCAACACCAATCTCTTTCAGATCAGCGTCAAGGTTTTGAGTAAAGGTTGACAGTTCTTTTAGCATGTTGGTATCAAGAGAAAGAAATTAGTTGCAATTGTACAAAACATCAAGAGAAAGAAAAAGCGTAAGCTATTTCTTATATGACTTTGCTTTTATCTAACCAATGGTATTAACTTTGTCACAAGCCCCAGCGAACGGAGTTGAAATAGAGAAAGAAAGGCGTAAGCAATCGTACCACGCTGGGGCTTATTTTATAAGTCTTAATTTTTAAAATACTATGGATGAATTTCACTTCAACTATAACTTTGACAATCTCGACTTGGTCCTGCTTCATAAAGAAGATGGAATTACTCGCGAAGAGATGATTTACGTGTTCGAAAAGCCTTCGCACCGAGTTATACAAGAAGGTGGTCCAGAATTGACAGACATTGTACACATCCAGACAGAATATACGCCTAAACGCCGTATCATTCGGGTAGCCTATGTATCTGATGGCGAAACGGTTTTCTTTCTCGGAGCCAAGATTGCTGACGAAGAAGAAGTAAATAAGTACTACTGCGGATTTTAATACACATTGATCCATTATCCTCGCTCTTATGCTTTCTGTGGAATTGAAATTTGGTTTTCTATGTTTTAATCGTACCTGTGTGGAATTGAAATAGTATTTACCCTATCTTTGGTATAAGCCATCAACCTTAAGGCTAGCCCTTAAACAGTATTAATACATATGTTTTTCATATCTGCACGGAATTGAAATCTAGAGAACTATGGACAAGAAACCCACTCATACCCAGATCCGTAACCCCTTCGCTGGGGCTATCGACGAAAAAGCCGTTTGGAAACAGCTCTCTGAAAATGCACGCCCTGCTTCTAAAGAAGAACTTCTTGAGAAAGTAAGACAACTCCGGAAATCGCAGAAAGACACTTGACATAAGTATCGCTTTATTAGCCATTTATGGTACACAAAAATCGAATCACAAACTCCCGGCTTCCCACCCCTCAGCCGCAAATTCGACACCGCCGAAGAAGGCGCTAAGGCGAAAGCGGATTATGTGATAAATACTGTCCTTAAGGATTTTGACTGGGACGCATTTATCCGGTCGAAAAACCAGCAGCCTCCACAGAAGTAGCCTTCTGCCGGACCACCTCCACACACCCGCACCCCTCCGCATTATACCGCCCGAAGCCCGCATTCAACCCCACGTCCAGTACCTCGCGCGGGCCTGATAGTGTAAAATTGAAATCGTACCAGCCGCGTACCTGCGTCTGCGCCCGCGAACCCTCCTTGATCGTCATCAGCCGCGACCGGGGCTCCCGCTCCGGCAAAAGCGCAAACGAGAACTCGCCGGGGTCGTATGCCCGCGCATCCAGCTGAATGCTCCGGTGTTTATCAATCAGGTTCTGAATCAGCAACCGCCCGAACAACGGCTCCGACGGGTGCAAATACTGATCCATGCCCGTATCGTCTTTTTCGGCCACCACCATCGGCGACAGTGTCCGCAACCGCAACGGCTCCTCCGCCGGCCATTGCCCCGATAAATCCGGCAGCGACTCCACCCGCTCTATCAGCAAATCGGCCCGATGGCGTGGACTCGCAATCGTAATATCCTGATTCTGAAACAACCCCATCAGAAAATGCTCGGCGGCCCGCTCCACCTGAAAACAGACGTACCAAACCACCGTCGGCGACCTCACCTCAATGCCCCCCAAATCTTTCCGGACAGTAAACTGCTGAATTTGTAAATCCGAAAAGGTAAACAGCTTAAAGCGTTTGGTCGCGCTGACTACATAGCCGCGCTCGTGCAGAAACTGCGCGTAGGCGGGTTCCGCATCGTGCAGCAGCCCATACAACCAACCGGTCAGGCGATAGGCATAGTTAAACGGAACAATAGTTCGTGGGTGGGCGGGAGTCAGAGTTAGTTTAAATCGCATACACGTCTTTATCTGATGAACCACAAAAAGGTAAGTTGTTTTCAGGGCTTTTTTTTATTCGTCGGGTGAAGATAGATACCGCCAGTAGCCAGACCGGACATTTCGGCGTCCGCTTACGGATTTTTTTGGCCGGTATAGCGGCTAATCAGCGTTTGGGCATCGGTCAGCAACCGCTCCCGCAGCACGGCCGGCGACAATACGGTAATGCCCGTGCCCCAGCTCTGACAAAACGACCGCATTTCTTCCAGCCCCTCCAGCTCAAACGACACCACCAGCCGCCCGTCCGGCCGGTCTTCTTCGATCTGCTGGGTCGGATGATAGGTCCGCTGCCGGAAAAACAGACTTTTTTCGGGTTCAACCAGCAACCGCAGGTCATAGCACTCACCGGCTGTGATAGCCCCCAGCGAAGACCGGAAATACCTGTCGGGAATGAAGTTTTCGGGAAGGTCAAAATAGCATTCCGGACAGGGCTCTACCCGGCTGATCCGCGACAGGGCAAATGTCCGGACCATCCGGCGCTGATGGCAATAGGCAAGCAGCATCCAGGCGCGGTGCCGTTTGGCAAAACAATACGGGTCTAACCGGCGGCCTACAGAAACGTGTCCGTCCTTACCGCGCTGGTAATCGACCAGGATCGACTGACGTTCGTCCATAGCCGTTTCGATCTGCCGGAAGCAGGTGGCCGCAATCTGATCCGTAGCCTGATCGTCAAAATGCCATTCCTGCAACGGCTCATCAACGTCAAACACATAGGAAACCGGCCGGACCCGTTCGAGCAGCCGGGCAAATGCCCGTTGAAGAGCCGGCGCATGGGGCGTATCCAGTAACACAGACTGGCTGGCTTTGGTCGCAATGGTCAGTGCCCGTAGTTCATCGGCATCAAACGCCAGATCGGACAGGGTAACCTGTTGCTGATGCGCCGGTAATGAGAATGCCTTACTACGGCCTTGCCGACGTTCCAGAATGGTCAGCCCCTCGTCCCTGCATTGCTGAAAAATACGGCGGATATGGCGTGGCGTTACGCCCGTCGCTTGTTGGATGGCTTCGACAGTCAGCAGATCACCGGCGTGTAGTCGACGCCGTATCCATTGTTCCGGTGTGTTGGCAGGCATTGTTGTGGAATAAATGAATGCAGCGATAAATTAACATTATTTACCAAAACAATGACAATTCATCCGTCACTCATTTATTAAACGTAACACCCCATAGTGCGCCGCCTTTCAGGCTGACAACAAAAAAAGCCGTACATCGTACGGCTCTGCATGCATAAGTATATGTATTTCCTTACCGGTTCCGGCCCAGCGTGATCAGCACCACGCCCGCCACCACAATACCGGCCCCAATCAGCGACGACGGCGACAGCGACTCTCCGGCAAAGAGAGCGCCCAGCATCATGGCCACCACAGGGTTGACATAGGCATAGGTTGACAGCAACTGCGGTGAGGCGTTGCGGGCCAGCCACGAATAAGAAGAAAAACCGATGATGGAGCCGAACAGGACCAGATACAGCAACGCACCCAGTGCTTTCGGCGGAGCCACCGTAATCGTATCCAGCGAAACCGGCTCGATGCAAAAACTGATCAGCATCAGAACAATGCCTCCGGCCAGCATCTGAATACCGCTCGACATGATCTGAGCCGGTAACGCTAATCGCGGCGACAGCAGCGTTCCGATAGCCCACGACGTATTCCCGATCATGATAAAACCGGCTCCGATCAGGCTGGCATTAGCGCTGCCCACGCCCTGAAAGTTATCCGGCTTAATCAGGAAAAAGATACCGGTCAGACCCAGTAAAAGCCCGCCCAACGCCAGATTAGACGGGCGTGTTTTCCCAAACGACACCCAGTTCAGCGTGAGCAGAAAAATAGGTAATGTACTGGTAATAAGAGCTGCCACACCGGTCGGAATATATTGGAGGGCCATGGCCAGACAGCCGTTGGCAATAGTCAGTAATAAGACACCGATCGCTCCCGCAGAGACTACCTGCTCCCGCGATGGCCGGGCGGTGCCCGTCAGACGGGCGTAGAAATACAGAAGCGTGCCCGCTACCAGAAACCGGATGGATGCCATGTATAACGGTGGCATGTGCTCGGTCATAAAATGAATAAACAGATAGGTCGATCCCCAGAGAATGTAAACCGACGTCAGGGCAAGCCACAACGTCAACCGGTTAGGAGAAGTAGAGGCAGTAGACGTAACCATATTTTCCGCTTTGCTGTACGTCTCAACAACACGGGAAACATGGATTTTTCTCCCGTCGACGGCCCGATTTTTTAAATGGTGTGGATATTCGTATAACTTATTCAATAAATCATATTATTTCCCTACAGAGTACTTTGCCTGTAGCGGTTAATAAAATACTTCTGTATTGTTAGCTTCCAGCTGATCAATCAGTGCCGCATAGTCCGCCGGCTTACCTTCTTTTTGGGTCAGCGGATTGCGCCGCAGGTGGAATGCTTTCAGCTTTGTCAGCTTACGTAGTTCCGCTGGTAACCTCGTCAGATTATTGTTACTCATGTCCAGTTCTTCCAGATTTGCCAGGCCCGGAATCTGCGCCGGAAACTGACTAAACCAGTTGTAACCAATGTCCAGTACCCGCAAGGATTGCAGCCCCGTGATGGTCTCCGGCAGTTCACTCAGCTGATTATGATGGGCATACAGTACCTCCAGCCGTTTGTTCCGGCCGAGGTTCTCCGGCAGCGATTTCAGTTTATTATTTGACACCGCCAGTTGAGTCAGGTGTTTCAGCCGGCCGATCGTTGCGGGTAGCTCCGTAAAGTTATTATAATACAAATCCAGAATCTGTAACCGCTTCAGGCGGGCAATGCGGCGTGGTAATTCACTTAGTCCGGCATTATATAGATTCAGATCATTCAGACGGCGCAGCCCGCGGAAAGAGCGGTTAGCCAGCTTTTTGTCCAGCGGGTTATTACCGACCCACAAACTCGCCAGCCGCCGGTTTTTACGGATCGCTTTCGGAATATCCGGCAGTTTATTTCCCTGAATATTCAGCGCCAGCAAATGCTTGTTACGGGTCATAAAAATACTGTCCGGCGACAGAGTGTTCTGGAGCAAGCTAAGCCGCAGCAGTGTTGGGATGCGGGCCGTCAGTTCGGCGGGGACGTGCCTGATACTGTTTTTCGATAAGTCAAGTTCTTCGAGTTTCGGGAAGCGATACACCTCCTGCGGGATGCGGGTCAGGTCCGATTGGTTCAGCAAAAGGATTTTGACGGTATCCGGCCGTGTTGTTTTTTGGGCATCTTCGAGCGACGAAATAATCCCTGGTCCTTTCCGGACCGTGCGCTTTGCATAGCCCCCGCCGATTGACAGGGAACTCATTCTATAAAGACCTTTCGGCGTAGTCATTGGAAACGGATTTGCCTCATAGTGTTTTTGCAGGAACTCAGTAAGTGCCTGCTCCTGTTGCCCGGTTACCGATCTGGCTACAATTGAGACAAATAAATAATCAAATTTGCCGGATGGCCCCACAAACTCATCCAGAAACAATGAACCGGATTTCAAGCCGACTTTACCGGCCTCCTCAATCAACAGCTCAAACAGCTTTGTCCTGGCCTGCCAGCGGTTTATTGAATCTAATACTGCCTTCCCCTTGCCTTTAAAAGGGCTTTGCGCGCCCCACATCGGTGGATACTCCTTCTTTAACCGGGTCGGTGTTACATCATATTTTGCCGTATCTTTTACTAAAATAACTTTCACCTGAGCCTTTGCCGGTGCAAATCCCATCATGGCTACCAGTAAAAACAAGAGCGTTCGCATAGTTAAACGTATTTTTTAGTGAATTAACGAAAAATATAGTTAATAGACATAAAAAAATCCGGACAATAATTTTGCGGTCAGAAGAGCCACCAAACCATTGTCCGGAAAACGCAAATTACGCCACTAGTTTTTACTGCCACTCACCGACGACGCCGGCTGTTTGTCAGCAGCTTTCTTCGCTGCCTTGTCGAAATCACCGGCCTGAATAATCGTCAGTTTCGCCGGATCGATGTATTTTTTCATCGCAGCGTTTACCTGTTCAGGTGTGAGCGACTCCATTTTCTTTTCGAAATCCGCATCCCATGCCATCGTCCGGTTCAGGTACAGGTAACTGTTCAGCGTGCCGGCCAGTGACGGATCCTGCGCCCGCGATACCTGCCGTGACTGCAACAAACCTGATTTAGCGGCTTTGATTTCATCGGCGGTAAAGCCTTCTTTCTGTACTTTTTCGAGCTCTTCACGCATGGCTTTCACCAGACGTTCGGCATTTTCAGGGTTGTAAATAGCATACGTTGTAAATGTACCGGTCTTATCCAGCGGACTTGCCGAAAGACCCGACCCAACGCCATAGCTAATGCCCTCTTTCTGACGAATCCGGACAGCCAGACGCGAGTTCAGGAAACCGCCACCCAGCATATAATTACCCAGAATCAGGGCCGGATAATCAGGGTCATCGTCGCGCAATTGCAGGTTATAGCCTGCTACCAGCATCGCATTGGCTTTATCCGGAGTTTGCAGCGACTGCGTTCCTGCCGGAATAGACTTGTATTCGCTCACAATCCGGCTAAATGGTTTTGCGGCTTTCCAGGTACCGAATTCATCCGTCACAATCTTCCGGATCTGCGTTTCGTCGAAATCACCTACCGCCGCAAACGTGGCATTCTGGGCACCGTAGAACTCCTTGTAGAATTTTTTCACGTCGTCCAGTTTCGCTGCCTTGATTGCCTCTACCTCTTCGTCAAACGTCATCACATAACGGACATCGCTTTTCGGGTAAGGGTTCAGCGTACGCTGATATGAGTTAAACGCAATAGCCTGCGGTTCCGAACGCTGCGATTCAATACCAGCCAGCTGCTCCTGTTTCAGTTTTTCAAACTCATTGGCATCAAATGACGGATTTTTCAGGATATCACCAACCAAACGCAATACCGCCGGCAGGTTTTCCTTCGTTGTTTTGATGCTTACGTTAGCCTGGTTTCCGCCACCGGATACACTTACCTGCGCTTTCAGCTTATCCAGTTCATCCTGAATCTGCTGACGGTTACGCGACGTAGTGCCTTTGTTCAGTAACGACGCAGCAAAACTACTGACCACGGCTTTGTTTTCCAGGCTTTTGATATCGCCGTAGCGCAGTGTCAGACGGGCATTAACTTCATTCCCGCGCGTAGATTTCGGCAGCAACGCCATCTCAATGGAATTCGGTTGCTCAATGCGCTTCGTCCGGCCATCAATGTTTGCCGGCGATGGGTCAAATGCTTCTCCCTGAGCCACGACCGCACGGCCTTTGTAATCTTTTACCAGTGCCTCTACATTCGGCGCTTCCGGTACTTCGGTACGATCCGGATTCGGATCCGGTACAAACATACCCGTCGTCCGGTTCGATGGCTTAAAATAATATTTGGCTACCCGTACGACATCTTCCGGCGTTACTTTTTCCAGTTTATCGCGGTAAAGGAAGCCAAGACGCCAGTCACCCGTTGCAATAAATTCGCTCATGGCCAGGCCTAAGCGGTCAGAGCTTTTAAAGGCCAGTTCAAAATCTTTAAGCAGCTTCGTCTTGGCACGCTCAACTTCGTCTTTTGTCGGCGCTTTGATTGCAACCGAATCCAGTGTACCTAAAAGTGCTTTGCGGGCGTCTTCAATCGATTTATCTTTCAGCAACTCGGCGGCAAAATAAACAAAACCCGGTTCTTTCAGCGAGAATGCATAGCCATACTGCTGCGATGCCTTTTTGGTTTCGATCAGACTTTTGTACAATCGCCCTGAGGGTTCATTCGTCAAGAGCTCAACGACTACGTCCATGGCCGGATAATCTGGGTGTGAGCCCGGCATAATGTGATAGCCGGCCGCAATTGCCTGCGTATCCCCTACGCGGCGCAGCACCACCGAACGCTCACCATCCTGAACCGGCTCAATAGTCGGCACGTCTGTCAGCTGACGCGCTGGTTTCGGAATACTCCCGAAATAATCATTGATCAGCTTCAGTGTTTTCGCTTCATCAATTTTACCGGCAACGAGCAACACCGCATTATCCGGCTGGTAGTATTTCTTATAAAAGGCCTGCAGATTCTCAATCGGTACGCGTTCAATATCCGAACGGTTACCAATGGTCGATTTACCGTAATTATGCCACAAGAACGCGGTAGACACTATACGTTCGTTCAATACATCCTGCGGCGAGTTTTCACCCATCTCAAACTCGTTCCGGACAACCGAAAATTCTGTAGCCAGATCTTCTTTTTTGATAAATGAGTTAATCATCCGGTCAGACTCCAGATCCAGCGCCCATTTCAGATTGTCGTCAGAAGCGGCAAACGTTTCAAAATAGTTTGTCCGGTCAAGCCAGGTTGTACCATTTGGCCGGGCACCATGTTCGGTAAGTTCCTGAGGAATGTTGGTATGTTTGGTGGAGCCTTTAAACACCATGTGTTCCAGCAGGTGGGCCATACCGGCCTCCCCTTTGCCTTCATGCCGCGAACCAACCAGATACGTAATGTTTACGGTAATGGTTGGTTTCGATAAATCCGGGAACAGGAGCACTTTTAAACCATTCTTCAACCGATACTCGGTGATTCCTTCAACCGATGCCGTTTTCGTGATGCCCTCCGGCAATGCCTGACCGTTGACAATACTGCCGTGTAAAAGTCCTGCCAGCAGGAGTGCAGCCAGCATTCTTTTTCCCGGTGCGAAGTTGTGTGTTAGCATATACGATTTGTTTTGCAAAAGACAAATAACGAAATGTATAGTTAAGTATATCCGGCAAAGTTCGCAAGCATAAAAGGGATAAGCGGTTTAAATAATTGACGTAACCAACGAACTAATGGCTTTTGAGTTACTGATTGCTGACTTCATAAACAGTTGTGGGTAAGTAAATCCAGAATGGAGAACGCCGGTTACTGTAGAAGAACATGTAACCCGTTGAGAAAAGCTACAGGTTATGAGACTAGCAGGATAAGCAATTGTCTCTGGGAGAGCCCGTTGTTATACACGGTTTTTTTTTGGGTAATGTATAAACGACGAGAGCTGACCCTTGGGATCAGCTCTGTCT
>NZ_MORL01000080.1 GCF_001870735.1 Arsenicibacter rosenii
AGTTCTTTGACTTACAGAGAGAGTCTGACACAGCAGCAATGCTGTGGCGAAGACAAGACACACAAGTACAAGTAGAGTACAAGAAACACGAGCAAAAGAGCGTCTGGGGGATGCCTTGGCTTCTAGCGGCGAAGAAGGACGTGGCAAGCGACGATATGCGACGGGGACCTGCTGGCAGGGGCTGATCCGTTGATTTCCGAATGGGGCAACCCAATATGCAAAGCATATTATTCCGAGAGGAAGGCGAACCCGCTGAACTGAAACATCTAAGTAGGCGGAGGAAGAGAAAACAAGTAGTGATTTTCCAAGTAGTGGCGAGCGAACGGGAAACAGCCTAAACCGGTTCCGTTACGGCGGGATCGGGGTTGTAGGACCAGACAACAAGCAGTATGTCAAACCGGAGCACCTTGGGAAGGGTGACCATAGAGGGTGATAGTCCCGTACGGGTAGATACAGACTGCGGGTTTGGGATCCTGAGTAGGGGGAGGCAGGAAGAACCTCCTTTGAATCCGGCGGCACCATCCGCCAAGGCTAAATACGACTAGAAGACCGATAGAGGAGAGTACCGTGAGGGAAAGGTGAAAAGGACGGGGAGTACCCGGGTGAAACAGAACCTGAAACCAGGCGCTTACAAGCGGTCGGAGCCCTCAGCAGGGGGTGACGGCGTGCCTTTTGCATAATGAGCCTACGAGTAACTTTATCTGGCGAGGTTAAGTATGTGGACATACGGAGCCGAAGCGAAAGCGAGTCTGAACAGGGCGAGCAGTCAGGTGGAGTTGACGCGAAACTTGGTGATCTACCCGTGGTCAGGTTGAGGTGGTGGTAACACACCATGGAGGACCGAACCGATAAACGTTGAAAAGTTTCCGGATGAACTGCGGGTAGGGGTGAAAGGCCAATCAAACTGAGAAATAGCTCGTACTCTCCGAAATGTTTTTAGGAACAGCGTTCAGTGTTACTTTCCATGAGGTAGAGCGACCAACAGGATGCGGGGGAGTCACATCCTACCAACTTCTGATGAACTCCGAATGCGTGGAAAGGTGCTGGGCAGTGAGGGGCAGGGTGCTAAGGTCCTGCTCCGAGAGGGGAACAACCCAGACCATCCTCTAAGGTCCCTAAGTGTGTGCTAAGTTGAACAAAGGAGGTCCGGCTGCCGAGACAGCCAGGAGGTTAGCTTGGAAGCAGCTATTCCTTTAAAGAGTGCGTAACAGCTCACTGGTCGAGCGGGGCGGGCATCGATAATAAACGGGCATCAAGCACACCACCGAAGAGATGGATTGCAGTCTGACTGCGATGGTAGGAGAGCATTCACATTGCGGCGAAGTTGTGGCGTGAGCCATGGTGGAGCGGTGTGAAAAGCAAATGTAGGCATAAGTAACGATAATGAGGGCGAGAACCCCTCACACCGAAAGACTAAGGATTCCGTCGCGATGGCAGTCAACGGCGGGTTAGTCGGGGCCTAAGGAGCAGGCGAAAGCTGAATCTGAAGGGGAGCAGGTTAATATTCCTGCACTAGTGATACATGTGAAGTGATGACGGAGTGTTGAGCTGGTTGGGATCTGACGGAATAGATCGCTGAGCGGAGGCTACGGCTGAAGCGAAACCGGGGATAGGCTTCCAAGAAAAGTCACGGAAACGTCAGTGTATCAGTACCCGTACCGTAAACCGACACAGGTAGTCGAGGCGAAGAGCCTAAGGTGCGCGAGAGAATCATGGCTAAGGAACTCGGCAAGATGACCCTGTAACTTCGGGAGAAGGGGGGCCTACCCAGCGATGGGAGGCTGCAGAGAAGAGGCCCAGGCGACTGTTTACCAAAAACACAGGACTCTGCCAAATCGAGAGATGACGCATAGGGTCTGACACCTGCCCGGTGCTGGAAGGTTAAGAGGGGGTGTTAGCGCAAGCGACGCACTGAATTGAAGCCCCAGTAAACGGCGGCCGTAACTATAACGGTCCTAAGGTAGCGAAATTCCTTGTCGGGTAAGTTCCGACCTGCACGAATGGTGTAACGATCTGGGCACTGTCTCAGCCATGAGCTCGGTGAAATTGTAGTAGCGGTGAAGATGCCGCTTACCCGCCACGGGACGGAAAGACCCCGTGCACCTTTACTACAGCTTATCATGGATTGCTGGTCAGGGATGTGTAGGATAGGCGGGAGACTGTGAGACGGCGTCGCCAGGCGTCGTGGAGTCAGCGTTGAAATACCGCCCTTTTCTGACTGGTGGTCTAACCCTTTGTTGGGGACAGTGGTTGGTGGGTAGTTTGACTGGGGTGGTCGCCTCCGAAAGGGTAACGGAGGCTTCCCAAGGTCCGCTCAGGCCGGATGGTAATCGGTCGTGGAGTGCAATAGCAAAAGCGGGCTTGACAGTGAGGCAAACAGGCCGATCTGGTACGAAAGTAGGGTATAGTGATCCGGTGGTTCTGCATGGGTGGGCCATCGCTCAAAGGATAAAAGGTACGCCGGGGATAACAGGCTGATCTCCCCCAAGAGCTCACATCGACGGGGAGGTTTGGCACCTCGATGTCGGCTCGTCACATCCTGGGGCTGGAGAAGGTTCCAAGGGTTCGGCTGTTCGCCGATTAAAGTGGCACGCGAGCTGGGTTCAGAACGTCGTGAGACAGTTCGGTCCCTATCTGTGGTGGGCGTAAGAAGTTTGACGGGGGCTGACCTTAGTACGAGAGGACCGGGTTGGACATACCGCTGGCGAATCAGTTGTCATGCCGGTGGCACGGCTGAGTAGCTACGTATGGTTAAGATAAGCGCTGAAAGCATCTAAGTGCGAAACTGGCCTGAAGATGAGACTTCTGAAAAAGGGATGTTGTAGACGACGACGTTGATAGGTGGCATGTGGAGGCGCTGAGAGGCGTAGAGCAGAGCCATACTAATGATCCCGGAATCGTGTTGGGACGCTTTATTTGCTTAATTGTGTGTGTTGTAGGACTCTCTCTGTAGGGAAAAAGACGCAAACCGATATTGGTTCAGAAAGCTGGACCGGAGATATACAGAGGTTGGTGGAAATAAGTTGGGTGTTCACCTCTTTCCATCCCGAACAGAGCCGTTAAGCCCCAAGCTGCCGATGGTACTGCCTTCACCGGCGGGAGAGTAGGTCACTGCCACCTCAGTACTTAGACAGAGCTGATCCCAAGGGTCAGCTCT
>NZ_MORL01000081.1 GCF_001870735.1 Arsenicibacter rosenii
AAGAATTCATTGCCAGCACCGATTTCTTTTTCCGGCCGGTTAACACCTATACCGGCCCCGATGGCTTGTTATACATCATTGACATGAACCGGGGCATTATTCAGGAATCGAACTGGACGCGGAAAGGAACATTTCTGCGGGGCAAAATTGACTATTTCAATATTGCGAACGTAAATCAGCGGGGCCGGATCTGGCGGCTGGTGCACGATGATTTTACGCCCGGCCCGAAACCGCACATGCTTGATGTACCGGCTGCGGATCTCGTCCAATACCTGGATCATCCGAACGGCTGGTGGCGCGACAATGCCCAGAAACAGCTCATTTTACTGGACGATAAAGCAGTGGTTCCGGCCTTACAGGACATGGCCACCGGCCGGAAAAACGCCTCCGCTCTCGGTCGTCTGCATGCCCTCTGGACGCTCGAAGGGCTGAATGCCATTGATAAGCCGGTGCTGCTGACGGCCCTGTCAGACGCCGACCCGCAAATGCGGAAGGCCGCCATCTGGATCAGCGAGCGGTATCTGCATCAACAGGACACCGGGATGATCACCCGCGTGGGCCAGCTGGCCAATGACGCCAATTACGATGTAAAAACTCAGGTACTCTTATCGCTCGGCGCCAACAAGCACCCGCTGGCCCAACAGATCACGCAGGAACTGCTGGCCAAAAATCCGGATAATGAGATGCTGAAGCGGGTACGTTTCAGCCTGGACCGGAACGAAGACGCCAAAAAGTACGGTATGAAACTCGGCAGCTTCCCGGCTCCGGAACGAAAGCTGATCCTCGCCGGCAGTGAAATCTACAAAGGCATGTGCTCGCCCTGCCACGGCAGCGACGGCATGGGGCTACCCACCAACGCGGCCCCGGCCCTTAAAGGCGCCAAGCACGTGAACCACGACCGCGATTTTGCCATCCGTATTCTGCTGCACGGACTGAAAGGCCCGATTGAAGGCAAAACCTACCCGAGTGAAATGGCATCGATGAAGGACAACTCCGACGAATGGATTGCTTCCGTGCTGAGCTACATTCGGTATGAGTTTGTCGGCACGTCGGCGCGTGGGGTGAAAGGCCGTCAATCGGCCGTTGTTCAGCCGGAAGAGGTCAGAAAAGTGCGCGAGGCCTACACCTCCGCCCGCGAAGCCTGGACCATCGACGAACTGGAAAAAAACATCCTGAAATAAAGCGTGAAAGAGCGAAAGAGTGGCCGCTTCGCGGCAAAAGAGCGATTCCTACGGATTCCCTGTTTTGCCCTTTAGCTCTTCACTCATTCGCTCATTCACGCTTTCACTCTTTAATCCATGATCCGTCTATTGTTGCTTTTACTGACTTCGGTCAGCGCATTAGGGCAGCCGGTTCCGCCACCGGTGCGACTGCGGTGTGACCTGCTCCTGAATACGGATGCGGTGAGCCGATCGGGCGAGCGGGTAAACAAGCCGCTGGCAGAGGCCGTCCAACAGCCTGACCAATACCAGTTTGCCCGCATTTTCAGCGTCCGGCCCATGCTCAGCTGGGAACTTCAACGGGCTATTCAGCGGCAGACGGCGTATCGCGTACGGGTGGCTGGCCGGCCAGACTTGCTGATGTCGAACAAGGCCGATGTCTGGGACTCCGGCCGTCAGACCAGCTCATGGACAGCTCTGCGCTACGGAGGAAAACCCTTACAGGCCGGACAGGTTTATTACTGGAACGTGCAGATATGGGATGCTCAGAACAGCGCATCTGTAGTTTCTGCCCCGGTCGCCTTTTATGTTTCGCCACCTGACCCGGCAGAACCGTTCGCCCATCATCCCCTCGTCGCTGACACCGACCCCCCGAAGCTGATCCGGCAAACCGGTCCCGATCGCTGGTTTCTGGATTTCGGGAAAGACGCCCTCGGTCAGTTAAGGCTGCATCTTACCAGCGAGGTTTCGGACAGCATCCGGATTGAGGTCGGTGAGCTGACGGCAAAGCCCTTTACCATCCACACCAATCCGGGACGGAATATCCGTTACCGGCGCATCAGCCTCCGGGTCGAAAAAGGAACGCATGACTATACCATTGACTGGCCGCAGGACCTGAAGCGGAACAGCCGGAATCCGGTGCAGATGCCCGCTTACATCGGGGAGGTGTATCCGTTCCGGTATGTAACGCTGAGTCATGTCAACGGTAAGATCGACCAATCGTCGGTGAGGCGGCGGGTTATCCGGTATCCGTTTGACGACCATGCGGCCCGGTTTACCTCCAGTGATACGGTCCTGAATCAGGTCTGGGACCTGTGTAAATATTCCATCAAAGCCACCAGTTTTACGGGCTATTACGTTGACGGTGACCGCGAACGGATACCCTATGAGGCCGATGCGCTGATCAACCAGTTGTCCCATTATGCCGTGGATGCCGAATATAGTATGGCCCGCCGGAGCATGAATTATCTGATTTATCACCCGACCTGGCCCACCGAATGGAGCCTCCAGAATGTGCCGGTTGCGTGGAACGATTACCTCTATACGGGCGACACAACCCTACTCTCTGCCTTCTACGGCGAGTTGACCAAAAAAGTCCTGATGCCACTGGCAGGCCCCACCGGCCTTATCAGTACGCGGACCGGCAGGCAAACTGATGAGTTTTTGGCGTCTATCCACATCACGAAACCCTTCGATGGTNGGTAACTACATTGGTCCGGAAAAAGAACACAAGGGCGAAACGGACGGCTTTGTCTACAACACCTACAATGCGGTCATCAATGCGTGGTATTACCGCAACCTGGTGCTGATGCAGCAGATTGCCCGCGTGCTTGGCAAGACTGATGACGCACGGCGCTATGAACAGGCCACCAATCAGGTATACAAGGCTTTCCGCACGGCCTTCCGTGATCCGGCCACACGATTAATCAAGGACGGCGACAGTACAGGTCATTCGTCGCTGCATGCCAACATGTTTGCGCTGGCCTTCGGGCTGGTGCCTCAGGAAGACCTGCCGGCTGTGACAACTTTTATCAAAAGCCGCAAAATGGCCTGTAGTGTTTACGGCGCTCAGTTTTTGCTCGATGCGCTCTATGATGCCGGCATGGGAGCCTATGCCTTATCGCTGATGACCGCTACCACCCAACGCAGCTGGTACAATATGATCAGGGTTGGCTCAA
>NZ_MORL01000082.1 GCF_001870735.1 Arsenicibacter rosenii
TATACCCGATGAAAGTATATTGGAGGCGGTAGTCTCCGGCCGCGATCTTGTTGAGGGTAAACTTTCCTTTAGCATCGGCAACGGTACCGTCAACCGGCTTACCCGTTTTCTGGCTGATCAGTGCAATAGACGCAAACTCAACGGGTGAAGCCGCTGATGAATCAACGATGATACCGGTAATTCTGGCATTGCCTTTAGGCGCATCGTCGGAGAAGCCCGGCACAAATTCTTTTTTCTGCCGTTCCTGCTGCCCGCCAAAACCCGGAGGGCCACCGCCTCCGGGACCCATTTGGGCACGGGAAATTGTAAGGCTTCCTGCCAGCAGAACAGCGGTAAGCATTGGAGCTGCAAACGTTGAGACCGGTAAAGTTTTCATTCAGCGTGTTCGATCATTCGTGTATGCTGCAAAAATGCAGTGATCCGGTCAACCGGCTAAATGAAACATGCGGAATGCCACATTTTAGGGGTGGAATCCGGTTTTTTTTCGTCTGAATTACGATACTCTTATTTACCCAGCCATTCCTTAAAATCGGTCACCCGTTCGCCACTGACGAAGACTTCTGTCTGAGACTTTGGCAGTAGTTCGAGTTTAAGTTTTCCGGCAGAATAAGCCAGAATAGACTGGATAGATTTACGTGAAATGATAAACTGCCGCGAAATCCGGAAAAATTCGTCGGGATTAAGCAGCTGCCCGAGCTTCTCAAGGCTGTATTCGACTGGTAGCGACATCCCCTCGCAGGTAACGAGCATAGTGGCACGGTCGGCAAGGTAAAAATAGGCGGTATCAGCCGTTTCAATGCTGTAGATTTTGGGCCCGATCGAAACCATGAAGCGGTTTTTGTAGGTCATGTCTCTGGTTTTGCCGAGCTGTTGCAGTAACGCTTCAAGTTCCCGCTGCGGGTATTGATTTACAGGTCCGGTCGATTTGGTGAACCGGTCGCGGAAGGCTTTGAATTTATCAATAGCGGCTGTAAGGTCTTCGAGTGCAATCGGCTTCAGCAGATAGTCGATGCTATTCACTTTAAAAGCCTGAATCATATACTCATCATAGGCCGTTGTGAAAATGATCGGAGTTGTTAGCTGTACCTGCTCAATGATCCGGAACGCCAGCCCATCCTGTAAATGAATATCCATAAACACAAGGTCAAGCGGTTGCTGACCGCTTTCCTCATACTGCCGGAACCATGGAATGGCCAGTTCGATGGAAGGCAGAATCGCTAATACCTGCATGTCCGTACTGTATTTCAGCAACAGACTTTGCAGCCGCTGGGCCGTCAGGCGTTCATCTTCAACAATGACTACGTTCATGGCAATAACGGAATTTTGACAACAAAGGCGCCCTCCTGTTCGCCGACTATGACAAGCTGATCGGTCAGCAGGCGGTATCGGTTAATGATATTCTGTAACCCGACACCGGTCGAGGTCTCGATTTGTTCGCGCGGCTGCAACCGGTTCCGGATAATGAGGTATCCCTTGTTAGCTGTTATTGTCACCAACAGCGGCTCTTTTGGCGTCATCCGGTTGTGTTTTACCGCATTTTCGACCAATAGTTGAAGCGTCAGGGGCGCAATGCTGTACTGATCGCCGAAGCCGTCAGGGAGCTCGATGCGTACATCGAAACTGTCTTCAAAACGGATTTTGAGCAGAAACGTGTACGATTTAATAAACGTCAGTTCGGTTTTCAGGCTTACCCGGTCATTGTCTTTCTGATCCAGAATGTAACGATAGGCTCTCGAAAGCTGGTCGATAAACTGCTCCGACAGATCGGGGTTAATATGCACCAGCGACGACAGGATACTGAGGCTATTGAACAGAAAATGGGGGCTAACCTGGTTTTTGAGTGCGGTAAACTGTGCCAGGACTGTTTCTTTTTCGAGACTGGCTTTCTGTACCTGAATATCCTTTAGCCGGCGGTTGGCCCTCCGGTTGGCAGAAACGTAGAAAATGGCCAGCATCATCACTGTCGCCAGACCATTGTTTGAGCGCTCAAAATAGTCCCAGCGGTCGTTATGTTCGGTGCGGAGGCGTGGCTTTCGGGGTTTGTGTTCGGCACGTGGCCAAAGCATCGGGCCAATGTGTTTAAAGAGTGTTTCGGATTTGGCCGCGTTAAAACTCAGGGCCGCGCCGATAGCCATCGAAAGAAGCAGGAACTGTCCCGGTAATTTAAAATCGATCAGAAAATCTTCGCCAAAACGCCGGGCCAGTGCATCGAGGACCCACTCCGAAAAGACAATCCAGGCAAAAAAGATCAGGAATGTAAACAGGAACTCGACCAGCAGAAACTGCCATGCCGACAAAAAGAAAGCGATTGAGCGCTCCGGTGCGTTGACATAGACAATGATCGGGTCAAAAATCAGTGCAAGGCTAAGGGCCAGGGCGCCGCTTTGCCGGAGGGTTAAACGGTATGTGACTGACTCACGCATGTGTTAACAAAACTACGCCAAACGGCTACCTAAAACCAATCATTTCTGCGGAATACCGGTTTTGTGTGGCGGAACGGCGGTTTCGGGGCGCGGAAGCGGAACACATAAAGTGTTTCCTGCATGGTAAAACTCAGATTTCCTGATGTAGATTAAGATGTTTATTTGCTGCCCGGCTTGTTTTATGCAGCCAGTGCTGACAAAACCACCGCTGACCTTTCTATGTCGCTATTAAAACAATGGTAGTTTATAACAATATCAACGATACAACATTTTATACCTTTTAATTAAAATCAATTCTTACGTCATGGTATAAAGCTTTATATTAACGGAAGAAAGTTCATGCATCACCATAACGGTCCGGACTATGAAACCACTTTATACCCGACTTCTCCTCGTCGATGATCATCAGATCGTGACGGATAGCCTCAGCTTACTCTTTTCAACCATTGATTGCGTTGAAATTGTCGGTTGCCTGAATGACAGCCGGCTGGTGCAAGGAGTGTTGGCAGAACAGCCGGTGGATATCGTTATCTGTGACCTGAACATGCCGCACATCAATGGTATTGAACTGACCATTCAGCTTAAAAAAACACATCCTTCGGTTAAGGTGTTACTGCTCACCATGGTTGAAGACAGCCACACACTGTTTGATGCCCTTAAAGCCGGGGTTCAGGGGTACGTATTGAAGCG
>NZ_MORL01000083.1 GCF_001870735.1 Arsenicibacter rosenii
AGCAGCTTCAGTACCGCCAATCTGGAGCTCCTGGCCGGGCAGGGCTGGTCACCGGTATTTGCGGCTGTCGTTTCCGGATCAAAGGTTGTACGGCAACTGACGGGCTGGATTGGCGGGGAAGGTGTGGCTCCGGGCATCACCAGCGATGGCGATGCGCTGTATGAATCGTCAACCGGTCTGACCACCAACATTGCCAGTGCGACTGACTATCGCGGACCGCGCGGGTATGCTGGCTGGTCAGCGGTCTGGGCGGCAATCGTATCAAGTGATAAGGTGCTGCATCAGCTGAATGACTGGGTTGGCGGGGAAGGTACCAAACCCGCTATTACGTCTCCGGAAGGCCAGCCTTATTATCAGTCATCGACGGGCCTGACGACCACCATTGGCAATGCAACCGATTTCCGTGGTCCGCAGGGGTATGCTGGCTGGTCACCGGTTCACGGCTCAGTGCCCAATGGTCAGAATATTGTCCTGCAGCTGCTGGACTGGACCGGCGGCACCGGTACCAAACCTGCCATTACCAGCGGCGGCAATCCGCTTCATGTCAGTTCAACCGGCTACACGACCAACATCAGTCTGGCGACTAATTTCAACCCAACGAAAAAGTCAATTGATGCCGGTAGCGTCAGTACCGCCTACACCGCTGATATGAGTCAGGCCGATGATCTGGTGATCAGTATGACGATCACCTCAAACGTAACGCTGACGATCAGTAACCCGACGCTGGGCCGGACACTAACGCTGTACGTCACTCAGGGCGGTGCGGGCAGTTTCAGTATCACTTTCCCGGCAGCGGTTAAATTTCCTTCCGGAGCAGCCGTTGACTGGAATACGGCGGTTGGTAGTCTTACCGTCATCACGATGGAAGCCAACAGCACCACTTCACTGGTAGGGTATTACGCTAAACACTAAGCAGATGCGGAAAACGATGTTAGGGCTCGTCAGTCAGTTTACGCCCAGCCTGTTTCTGGATTTCACCAAAGGGGTAGTACCATCAGCTGTTACGTGCTCGCGTAATAGTATAGCGACACGGATTAACGGCAGCGGGGTAATGGAAACCGTAGCGGCCAACGTGCCCCGGATTGACTACGATCCGGTCACGATGGCTTGTCGTGGTTTGCTTATTGAGGAAAGTCGCACTAATTATATACTTAATTCAATTACGCCGGGAAACTGGAGCGTGGCGGGTGCGACAGTAAGGACCCCAAATGCAACTACCGCCCCCGATGGTTCTCTGGTGCCATCTTTCACGAATACAGCGGGACAATACAGCGGTGTAAATATGTCAAAACCAGCCGGTTTTGTTTTGGCAAACAGTACGTCGTACACTATCAGTACTCTTTATAAGTGTCTGGCGGCGAGCAATCCTGCCAATAAGCGCTTTTTCTGGGAAGTTAATTTCGGCAGTACTAACAATCTGGGTAACGCAGGTTTTAATATCGCTACACTGACGACTACGAAGAGCGCAGCTATAACGTCTGCAACGATTGAGGATTGGGGGGGCGGCTGGTATCGGGCGGTAATGACATTTACGACGGATGCGGCCGGAACCCCGGCGATAAGCGGCGCTTACATTGCCGGTTATGCATCCAGTACAGATACTTGTACGCTTGCCTTTTTTGGGGCACAATTAGAGCCCGGTGCCTTTGCCACGTCGATTATCCCGACGACAACGGCGGCGGTTACGAGGGGCGCTGACATCTGCACGCTGAATGCAGGTGCCTGGCTGAATCAGAACGCCGGTACATTCCTTGTCGAAACATATCATGCCAGTGCGGCTACCGTCGCGGGTGGCGCTCGGATTCTGGCTATCGGGACCGGACCCAGCACGATGCTGCATTTCGGCTATAACACACCAGCAACCAACCGGACGGAGAGCTACAACGGTACAGCCGTTACGGGCGTTACCGGCTCACGGACAACAGGCACAATCAAGCATGGCTGTGCGTTCGATGCCAACGGACGATCCGTAACGCGGGAAGGGTTAGCCGTTGGCACGGATACTAATCTAGTCGCGTCTTATGGAGCATTCAGTAGCTTCATGCTGGGCAATCGAGGTGGCGGAACCGGGGCAATTAATAGTCATTATCGGAAATTAACATACTACCCTCGCAGGGTGCCTAATAGCCTTATGCAGGCCTTAACGACTTAAATCACTATGATTATCCAGGAAACAGCAGAAACCATCCGCCATAACTGGCACAACCTGAGTCAGGCCCAGATCGCTGATCTGGAGGCCAGAGGGGTCATTGAGAACGTAGTGGATGCAACGTTTACATCCCGCGTGATCGGCAACAACTATTCCGGCAACTCGCATACACGGCGTGTCTACGTCTGCGGGGAACATAAGGTAGAAAACATTGTCGGGGAGGTTCAGCCGTTCAGAGCCATTGAGAATCTGGACCCGAATAACATGCATGCGGTGGCCGGTTACCTGGTGCAGCATGAGCCGGGTATTCAGGCTGCACTGATCGAACAGAACGGGGGCAACTTCCCGCAGATTCTTTCTCCGGTGATTCCGGAGCCACCGGCTCCCGTACTGCCTGAAGAGCCGGAAGTGCCTGCGGAGCCTGATCAACCGGTAAATCCTGAATAGTCATGGCCGTCCATGTGCTGCATGCGAGCGTCAGAAAGGTCTACGGCAAAAAGTATGACTGGTGGGTCTTTACGGAGCCCGCCATAATTCCCTGCGATAGCCGTGGCGTGGTGATCCCGGAAGGCTACGAGACCGACTACGCATCACGGCCGGACTGGGTGCCGGACTGGCTCATTCCCCGATCGGGCCTGAGCGCAATGCCCAGTGCGGCGCATGATTATCTGTGCGAAACCGGTATTGTTTCCCGCAAGGAGGCTNGGACTGGCTCATTCCCCGATCGGGCCTGAGCGCAATGCCCAGTGCGGCGCATGATTATCTGTGCGAAACCGGTATTGTTTCCCGCAAGGAGGCTGATCAGGTCTTTAACCAGCTGCTGTGGGA
>NZ_MORL01000084.1 GCF_001870735.1 Arsenicibacter rosenii
GGTGAGCAAAGTGTTAATAACAAGACCACCCCGCAGTATACCGATCCGCTCATTCGGCTGGGCGAGTTGTATCTCAACTATGCGGAGGCCGCCAATGAGGCCTACGGACCAAACGGCGCTGCGCCGGGTGCGACCATGACAGCCTTGCAGGCGCTGAACAAAATCCGTACACGGGCAGGGATGCCGGATGTATTGCCGGTTTTCTCGGGTTCGAAGGAGAAACTCCGGGATCGGATCAAAAACGAGCGTGTTATCGAACTTTGCTTTGAGGGTGCTCACTATTACCACGATATCCGCCGCTGGAAAGACGCACCGGCTGTTATGACCGGAACGCTTTACCGCATGGATGTGGAAAAAGTAGCGGTCAGCTCAACGTATCCGACCGGTTTTAAATACACCCGTTTGCCCTTATCGGCCGACCGTCAGGTTCGTTGGAAAGAAGCCATGTACTACCTGCCGTTCAACACGGAAGATATGTACAAGATGAAAAACTTCGTCTCCAATGATGTCTGGTAAGCCAACCCTTTAAACTGATTAACATGAAATTTTCGACCACATATATGTACAAGGGGTTGGCCGGCATGTTCATTGTCTGTCTCTTGCAGACAACAGCGGTTCATGCGCAGGATAAGACCCCTAAAAAGGCAAAACAAGCGGTTCCGATACATTTACGGGTAACCGACGAAGCCGGGAATCCGATCAATAAAGCGGTTGTTGTCATTGGCGAAGGCCGGATTTATGCCGAAACCAATGCATCCGGGGAGTTTGATTTTGACGGATTGTCCGATGATTACGTTACTATTTCGTCGCATGGCTTCGGCAAGTCAGTGTCGCTGGTGAGCGATATTATCCTGAACAGCAACATCAAGCTGAAAGCCGAGAAATTGTATGACACGGCGGATGATCTGGTGCAGTTGCCGTTTATGGACGTTAAAAAACGCCGCGCGACGGGTGCATACACGGTTCTCCGGACGACGGATCTGGAGAAATATCCGACCAACGACATGCGGAACGCCTTTGCCGGGCTGGTAAATGGCCTGGAGGTTATTGAACGCGATGGTTCGCCGGGCCTGAATGCCGAGGAACAAATCGGCAACTTCCGGATTACCGAAAAAATCGGGTTGAGTACCCGGGGCCGTAACCCGATTTTTATCATTGACGACATTCCGACCGACATCACCGAAATGCCGCTCGATCCGCAGGAAGTGGAGTCGGCGACGGTGATTAAGGATATCGTCGGGAAAACGATGTGGGGCCCGCGCGGTGCAGACGGGATTATCTATATCAAAACGAAACGTGGCCAGAAAAACGAACGGATACTTAACGTCAATGCCGAAGAAGGGGTCAGTATGATCGACCGGTTCCCGGGTTGGGCATCGGGGGCTGATTATGCCCGGCTGAACAACGTTGCGCGGACCAACAGCGGTTTGCCGGCGCTCTACAGCGAATCGGCCATCAACGAATACGGCAAAAACGATCCGTATAACATGTACTTCCCGAGCGTTGATTTCCGGAGTCTCATGTTGAAAAACTCGAAGTCGTTCCGCCGGATCAACCTCTCTTCGCTGGGTGGTAACGAATCCGTTCAGTATAGTGCCTACCTCGGCTATAACGGCGAAGGCGATATCTATAAAATCGGAGCGGCATCGGATTACAACCGCATCAACGTCCGGACAAATATCGATGTGAAAATCAATGACCTGATTAAGGTAAAGATCGGGTTCTTTGGTGGCCTTACCCTGCGTCGTTCGGCAAACTACGGGTATAACTCAAACTTTACCAGCGACGATGGCAATACCAACACGGCCCTCGATCTGGTAGAGCTGAACACGGTCCTGAACGACATCACCAATACCCCGCCGATTGCGTTCCCTGTTTATGCGGCGTTCGGTGATAACCCGGTAGCACCGTGGTATGCGGTAAGTGCCAACTCGGCCTATCGCCAGAACCCGATCGGTAACGTGATGCACAACGGGTATTATACCGAAACCGGCCGGACGGGTATGACCAACGTCGAGTTTGATTACGACATGAAAGAACTGATCCCCGGCCTGAAATCACGTACTTATGTTGGGTTTAATGCCTATAACAGCGTCCGGATCGGTAAGGCCGAAGATTACATCGCATACATCACTACGCCCGGCAAAACCGCCAGCGGAGCTGATACCGTCCGGTTATCCAAAGTACATGATGGCGTCGATATGGCTGGTCAGGAAAAGCTGCACGACTATTATTCGCAGCGATTCAGTGTATTTGAGAACCTGAACTATGAGCGCAACTGGGATGGTCATGAACTACAGGCTGGTCTGACGTATTACGTTGCGAAATCGGCCCGGAACGGAATTGAAGAGCCTCAGCGTGCGCAGAACGGCATCCTGACGGCGCAATACGCCTACCGCAACCGGTATATGTTCCAGGGCGTTCTGAACTATGCGGGTACTTATAGCTTTGCGAAAGACAAGCGGTATGCCATGTTCCCGGCAGCCGGTTTTGGCTGGGTGATTTCCGACGAAGGATTTATGTCGAAAGTCAAAGTCCTGAATTACCTGAAACTGCGTGCAGAAGCAGGCATCAACGGGTATGAAAGCTTCCTGCCGCCGTTTTATGATCTGGACCGCTGGGGCGTCAATACGACCGGTTCGGCTTTCGGCCCATACTCGACAAACCAGTGGTTTGGCAGCAATACCGATAACACCGTCTATCGTACGTCGCCAAGCCGGATCGGAAACCCGGAGCTGACCTGGGAAAAGCGGAAAGAGATTTCGGTTGGCCTGGATGCACTCCTGCTGAATCGGAAGCTGTCGGTAGAGATCAACTATTTCAACAACCTGCGCGACGGTATTGTCTCTCAGCTGGCAAACACCTTACCGTATCTGGTTGGTATCTCCGGTGCCCGCCCGTGGTTCAACTACAACAAGGTGCGTTATTTCGGGGTCGAAACCGGCATCCAGTACACCGACCGTGTCGGCAAC
>NZ_MORL01000085.1 GCF_001870735.1 Arsenicibacter rosenii
CCACTTCGCAGATACCACCGGTATTGACCAGACTCACCCTTGCCGACGTGGTGGGGCCGGTTACGGGCAGCAGTCCTTTTTCAATGGCAAAGGGGACAACGGCCGCCAGCAGGTTTCCGCAGCTTTGGGTATCCGATACGGTCCCTTTCCCGACCACCACCTGCAGAAAATAAAAAGCAAGATCAGCCTCCGGAGCTCCCGCTGGGCCGACGATGGCCACTTTACTGGTCAGCGTCGTACCACCGCCCATGCCATCAATCTGCCGCGTATCGCCTTCGCCAAGCCCCTCCATTACGGCGAGGACAACGCGGTTGCGGATGACCGGGTCGGCAGGCAGGTCAGCCGCCAGAAAGAAAATGCCTTTCGAGCTGCCACCACGGAACTGCATGTAGGGAATTGCGCGCTGCATAGGCTTAACGGGAGTTTTCGCGGCTTAATTTCTGTAGATTTCCGAGGGTCGCCGCTGACATCAGCGGCTCAACCCCTTTGGATTGTAACATCGAAACGACGGCTTCCATCTCGTGGCTCCGGCGAACGGCATGCGTGCGGCTACCGGTCAGGAACCGGTCGATTAAGTCATCGTTGCCACCGATAACCGAACTGATCTGCGACCGGACATAGGCTTCAAGTCCGTAGGCTTTCCCCGCCTCGACGGCTTCCACAATAACTGCCGCCACACCTTTGTACACAATGGATCGCAGCAGTTTCAGGGTCGACGCTTCGCCTACCTCCGCCCCAAGCAGGGTGATGTTAAGGTTCAGGCCTTTCAGTTTTTCCGTAAATAAGGCAGCCCCGGGGCCCGATGCCCAGAACGGCGTTAAAATACCCCCGGGGGGGACCGGCGCCATGATTGCCAAATCCACAAACCGGACTCCGGTCAGGGCCAGCAACCGGGCAATTTGCTGTTTTGTCTCTGGCCCCGACGTATTCATCTCAGCATAAATCTGCTGATCCGACACATACGCACGGACATCTTCTGCTACGGCCACCGACACAGCCGACAGGTTGACACTCAATATGATATCGGCTTGTTGAGCGGCCTCTGCATTACTTCGCATCAGCTGTACAGCATCATGTAGCGGATAGCGCGGCGACGGATCAAACCCGAAAACGGTGATACCCCGACCGGCCAGGTCATTGGCAAACCGGCTACCGGCCTCGCCTAACCCTAAAATAGCAATATTCATCTGTCGTTGACGTTATGTTTCAGCCTTTTACCTTGCTTCGCCCCCATTTTCATGCTCTGTTATTCCTCATCAATTTATGTCTCCCTCACTCCCAGCCATAAATCTGAAGGGATGTTTTGCCCTCACGCAGCTGCGTACGAACCCATTCCTCGCGCTCTTCACGGGCTTTGGCTTTTTCAATCGTTTCGGCAATACGATCTTTCGGCACAACAACAACCCCATCACGGTCGCCAACAAGTATATCGCCCGGCCGGATGAGCACCTCGCCGATCACTACCGGCTCATTCAGCGAGCCATCGCCATGGTTAGATGTGCCACGAACACAAAGGCCACGGCTGAAAACAGGAAAGCCCATGGCTTCAATATCATCGGCATCGCGGACACAGGCGTCTATGACAAGCCCATTGATGCCTTTGGTCATAGCGCCCAGGCTCATCAGGTCACCCCAATAGCCAGCCTCATAAAATCCTGAACAATAAGCAACTAAAACTGATCCCGCCGGTGCATAAGCGTAAGCCCTATGAAGCAGCAGGTTATCGCGGGGCATTGTTTTTACCGTATAGGCAGGGCCACAAACCCGCATAGACGGGCTTATCGGCTTAATGGCTGACGGCAGATTTCCTGACTTGCCCATCGCCTCGTGCAGTGTTGCCGCCGAAAACGTTCCGAGTTGTTCGTATAGTTCCATCCGTTAAACGATTGAATTTACGATCCGTGGCACATGACACTGATGGGCTTCGGCAAACGTAATGTGCTTCTGACCCGAAATGCGCCGCGCATGGTTGGCCCGTCGGGAGGCAAGTTCTGTATAATAGTCTTTCAGATAGGTCTGTGCGCCCATGCAGGCCATTGCCGCCACTTTCTTTTCCATTACCGAACTGATATCAATAAACGTATCCGGCACAAAGCCACATAATTCGGGCTGATGCGGCTCAAAAGAGTACCATACCGGCGGATCAATGTTCTTAAATGCACTGGGAACGCCGGCTCCGGACGACAACAGGCGTGCGCGCTGAACGGCCTGAAACGCCAGCGGATGGTCGGGGTTAAACGGATCCTTTTCGCTGTGTGTCAGAATCACCGTTGGTTCAAAATCGCCGATCAGATTCGTTAACTGCTCCACACGTTCGTCGGTGAGGCGCATCGGATAATCGCCCCAGTCGAGAAACTGAATCGGCGTACCGAGGATTTGGGCCGCCTGTCGGGCCTGTTCATGCCGGATCACCTTCACGCTTTCAACCGTTCTGTGAGGATCGGCTTTCCAAAGCTCTCCCGACTCACCCCGTTCGCCGTACGACAAGGCAACAACCAGCGTTTCAGCCCCCTCGTCCAATGCTTTCGCAATGGTTCCGGCCGCACGCCATACAAAATCCCCCGAATGGGCACCAATAACGAGAAGTTTCCCCGACATAATTGTGATTAAATGATTGTGTGATTGAGTGATTATTTTTCCCGGATAAGTAAACCCTTTGCGTTGTGCGGCACGCAATCACTCATTCGCTAACTCACCCGATACCGTAGGAGTCCCATGCGTATGGAAGGTCGGGATGGTGGGCAGGCCCCACGCCTGGCCCTTTTTACGTTCTTCCATAGTCCAGTAAATGGTCTGATAATCAGGATCTGTAATCAGGCGGGCGGTGGTGTTGGCGATTTCGATGCGATTACCGCCGGGCTCATACACGTACAGAA
>NZ_MORL01000086.1 GCF_001870735.1 Arsenicibacter rosenii
TATTGGCTTTCTTTTTGAAACCGCTTTATGCCTGGTTCTGGCCGCATATGCTGCCGGAGTGTTTCTGTATCCGAACCAGTGCCAACAAAAAAGCCCTATCTGAATCAGATAGAGCTTTCCGACTTGTCCCGTTGGAAGACTAAACGTCTACCATTTACTGTATTGCACCTGGGGCGCAGGCAATGCTCCTGTATAACGGAATTATCCGGAAAACATACGAAAAGGCTTATCCGGCTATATAAACGTTGGTATTACGTCTGGCAAACTGATCGTAACTCTACCGTGACAATGAGAAACGAAGTTTAATGTCAATACCATTTTCCGTCTTTTTGTGGCTATGATGCTGTCAGCTTTTAACGCACACAATGAACGGCTTCATTCCGTTTGANTGTGTTCCGTATCAATACCGGAACACAGAGATTGGCGGGACAATTGCAGTTCGAGACCACATCTACCTTTACATNTCAGAGATATGTATGGAAAAAGCCGGCAGTAGCTCCAGTCATATGTTTTCACCGGAGAATCGTTCTGACGGTGTATCTCCTGTGAAAACCATTAAGAGGGGGGCGCCCGGAATTGGGGGAGTTTAAGGAAAGTTTAAAAAAAAGATCAATTAAAAATTCACACACAATTTTTTGTTTAAACAGTTGTGTGTGTTTTCTTTTGTTTAATATAGTTTAAGGCTCTGTAACTATCTGTTATTCAGTAGCTTACGAGGTCATTTTACGAGAAAGGCGGGGCATTTTACGAGGAATCCGGGGCATTTTACGAGGAATCCGGGGTATATTATGAGAAAGGCGGGGCATATTACGAGGAATCCGGGGTATATTACGAGGAATCCGGGGTACATTACGAGGAATCCGGGGTGATGCCGGAATTGCCCGTTTTTTACCAAATAACTCATTGATTACCAATTATTTGATAGTTATGGCATCCGCATGGGTATGGTAGTTATAACGAGAAATGCAGGGTATGGATTTCATTTTACGAGAAATACGGGGTGATCCCCATAAATAGGATAAGTCGTCCTGGCACAAGAGAGGCAAATACCCGCAATTTGGCCCAAAAAGCCATGTTAATCCGCCGTTTGTACGAGAAATGTAGGGTTAATTACCGGATTTTACGAGAAATACGGGGTAGTTCGGGTATATATATCGCCTTTTTACGAGAAATACGGGGTAAGTGTGATTCATCTGATTAGGCTTAGGCGCCTTTGATTTTTGATAAAAATTAAACTTTGTTAACAAATAATTGTATTAATTAACTAAAAAGGAGCCGTTTACGAAAATAGTTGTGGTTTTACGAGATATACAGGGTATTTTACGAGACATACAGGGTATTTGAGTAACTCCAAAATAGACATCTGCTTGCGATACTTATCCCCCATAGTAAATTGTTGTTTATCAGTTAGTTAACTATAGGTGTAAAAATCAGGGGTAATTATCGTCACAGCAACACCCCGTATTTCTCGTAAAAACAAAGTTGTCTGGTTTAAGTGACATGAAGAAGAAAGGTAATCCGCATTTGGTTGTTCAGTCAAATAATTTTCTGAATCTCAGGCATACGCTGAACATTCATGAGGCCAGAGTCTTTTTAACCATGGTTGCACAAATCGAACCTGATGATGTTGATTTTAATACCTATCGTATTGAAGTGACATCGTTCATGAAAAGTCTGGGTTTGAAAGGTAAGGGTGGATATACAATACTTAAGGAAGTCGCAGAAAGCTTAATTCAGAAAACGTTTAAACGTCTTGACCCCAAAGGATCATTTGAACTGATTGGCTATATCAGCTATGCGAAATACGTTGTCGGGCAAAGCTACATGGAGTTGTCGTTTGATCCGCGCCTGAAGCCTTATTTACTAAATCTTAAAGAAGCGTTTACCCAATACGATATACGCTACATTCTGACCCTGCGGTCGATCAATACCGTACGGTTATACGAACTTCTGAAGTCTAATGAATTTCAAAAAAAGGTAGAGTATTCATTTGACGAACTAAAGGAAAAGCTGAACCTGGCCGATAAATATGCGCGTTTTGCTGATTTTAAACTCTATGTTCTGGATCCTGCCCGGAAGGAACTCAAAAAACTAACAGATATCAGCTTTGACTATGCACCTGTCAAATCGGGTAAATCGGTTATCGGTGTCAGTTTTATTATTTACAGCCAGAAAAATACAGGTGAAGAGGCAATTGACCTGATTCCGGCTACCCCACTGGATATTCCTACCCTGATTATTGTTCCGACCGTTACCCCGGAAATGGTTCGCCTGTTTCAGCAAATAGAGCCCAATCTGACCCCTGACGATATTGGTGATTTTGTCAATGAATTGAATACCTCACAAAACCGGATACTGGATACCTTGCTTTATGCCATTAATGAGCGGCGGAAAGGTGTATTGATCAAGAGCATTTTTGCGTATGTAAAGGCTGGTCTTAAATCAAATCTTGGTAAAGGCCTTCATGCGGAAATGCTCCGTAAGGAACAGCAGAAAGCTGCCCTGAAACGAAAGCAGGCCGATAACCGGGAAATCAGCAAATGGAGAGCAGAGGAATTCGCGGATTATCTGGAATATTACTATACGCAAATCGGGCAGCAGGCTGATTCGGTTGTAAAGCATCAGTATTTCGCATACGTCAATCAGCAGATACAGGCAAATCCGCAATTAAAATCCTTGTATTATCAGGCCGACGGATCTGTGATCAAGGAAATGTTTCAGGTTACGCTGGGGAAAGCTTTGTCGAAAGAGCAGGGCGAAGATGAGGATCAGATTTTTATCAGTTTCTGTCAGGAAAAGAAGGGCGCAAACATTAAGCGGGAAGGCGATTTATGGATCAGGGCGGAC
>NZ_MORL01000087.1 GCF_001870735.1 Arsenicibacter rosenii
ACAGGATGCGGTGAAGACCAACAGCCCGAGCATAAGGGCAACAGTTGATTTGGTGTATGACTGGATCATGGTGGTTATTGGCAGGTATTGCGGACCTGTGGCCGGTGAAAATGAGTGGGTGAAATAATTTATGTCGTCACTGTCATCGCTAACAAATTGCTGGCGATAATGCGACCAATTGTACTTTAGCAATTGGCTTTATCATAGCTATCGGGGGCCACGGTGTTTTATTTAATCCCAAGCTTATTAATCCTTAGCCTTAGCCTTATCTAATAATTCATAGGGTATGTAAAATTCATCCCAGCTGACACCGTTAAGATTAAGATTTTGTAAATACCCAGGGTTATCACGATCAAAACAGCCATAATCATCTGTCTCAATCTCATTAATAAATTCAAAATTCGGATTACTTAAAATACTGTTAATACAGGAAGCTAATCTAGGCGCGTTTGCTGCCCATAGTTCATAGTGCTTCTGTCGAGTAATTGGATTGTTGGGCAAGAATGCAAAGTTTTTGATGTAAACACAAAAGAGAGCTGCATACTTAAGCTCGAACATAACTAAAGTAGGATAGTAAAACTTGTCTTGACCAACCTCAATTAAACCACCAATTTTGAATACAATTTTTACTGCGTCTGAAAATTTTGGACTCAGTAAACTTATTTTGTTTAGACAAGTAAAGGCAAAAGGGAGAAGCTGGTCAGCATAATGAGCAATGACATACATCCCCTCTGTTAATATAGCAGAAGAATCTTCTATCCTTGAGGTTTGGTTGGTATCTAACCATATTTGCATTTCAATTTGAGGATTTATATTTGCCTTGTAAATACTAAAATCTAAAGCAAACTTCTTGACAATTTGGATACAGTCAGGTAGTACAGTCATCCAATCCGCTAGCGTACGTACACTAAACTCTTCGACTCTTGTATGTACAAATTCCCAGGTTGCAACCGGAGGTTCCACTTGATTAGCATCTAACAACCTTTTCTGCATAGCATTGTTGATTTCTTTCTCAAACAATGCAAGATATGCTTGGTACTCGTTTTCTTCTTCCATTAGTTTATAGAATTGTCAATTCCGTCTTTAATTCTTACATAAATTTTCACGACATTGCCAGCATACTTCTCTCTTAAGATTCTTAAAATGCTAACACTATCTTCCTCGGAAATTTCTCTTAACCAAATCTTAATAGTTTTTTTAGGGATACTAACTTGAGTTGGGAATTTATTTAATGCAGAAACAATCTCACTTGTAATCTTGTCCAAATTAGAAGTTGATAGGGCTTTAAGATGAATCCCTTCCTCGATTATGCCAGGAGCAGATTCAATCATTAAATCTAAATCTTTTTGGAGACCTTTTTCAAGCTCAAACCGCTTCTCCACTTCAAAGAAAACACTCTTGCCTTTTGCTAATAATGCATCAGCTTCATGAAACATTTGAAGTAGTTCCCCTTCTACTTCTGTGGTTTTTTTCGTTCCCAATTGTTTCATTTTTAAAATCACTTTCCCAAGGCCTTCTATACGCTCAGGGTTACCAACTGCTAATTTAGTATATTTAATAATTGATTCCGCAAAATAATAGCTATGAGGGCTGCTCATTATACCTTTAATAAGCCTCTGATAGTCAGTTCCTCCTGGGGCGATTTGCCTACTCCTATACGTAACCAGTGCAAGCTTAAGCTCTTCAGATATTTTTAGAATCCTGCCAGTAACGCGTTCATAGACTTCCTCAACATGCTTGCGGATTGGATTTCCTTCATCATAATGTTCCTGAACCCATTTAAGCGCTTCCTCTAATTTATCAGCTATTTCACCACTTTCATCCAGTTGTTTCGCTTTATTAATTAACGCTTTTGTTTCTTCAGGTAATGCTTCCGGGTGTTTTAGTAGTCTATCTATGTCAATAAGCTGTACAAGAAATAAGGCTACAGATGCTGTTGAAACAGCAGTTTGATCTCCCGGATTAGTTATTGCCTGAATGTCAGAATAATTATCGACAAAAAAATCAAGCGTTCCTACTACTCTCGAAATAATACCGCCTGCACCTAAACCTCCTGTCGCTAACAACAAGGCTGTATTTGTCATTACAGCTTGAGTTACATCGGCAAATTTAATTAGTCCAGGGGACATCCGCTGGATCATTTGCGCAACATTCGATTTAGGATAATTCTTTGGAAGAAATGGTTTATATTTTTTAAGGTCGAAGTCATAATAATAATACATTCCGTCGTATTTCGTATTATCTGTACCATGCATATGTATGAGTACAACCGTTCGACCATCACAAAAAGACTCTTTTTCAGCGTAATAGTATTCAACATCATTTCTCAGAAGTCTGTAAAAACGGCCCTGAATTGTCGCTGTTTCCTGTGCTATTTGTTTCCCGTTACGGGTGATTATTATGGTGATTGACTTAGGCCCTGAAGATACATGGGTCAACTCATGATAGTCAATACTGGCAATACACTCAAGGAAAGATGAATCTGAAGATACAGTTTCCACTTCAGCTACCCACGCATACCGTTTCAGCATGTTTTGTTGCTGTGTTACCTCCTGTATCAAACTTTCAGCATTACAGCTGCCACCTGCGGCTAGCCGTCCTGTTGCAGCAGCCTGCTTATTCTGGCCTCCGGCTGTTTGAGAGAGCGGACACTGGAGCGTAGTCTGTGTATTAGTCAGAGTTGATACATAATCGGTACGCGTTGCCGGTAATATAGCGTCACTTTGATTGAGGGCGTCCTTGTAAGCACTTACCCGCGTTTGGTAAGTTGCCAATTGAGCCTGCTGCTCAGGAGAACCATCATAAATACTTAGAAACTCCT
>NZ_MORL01000088.1:0-1834 GCF_001870735.1 Arsenicibacter rosenii
ACGTGTGCCAGATGGGCTACGTCCCAGACAGGATCACTCATATCAGTTCAGCTTACAGGGTTAACAGGTACAAAAGTAATTCCGGTCTGCAAGGGTCTGAGAAACGATTCTGTCAAATATGGATAAAAAACAAACATCAGAGGAGACCCTGGCCATGCCCGGATTGGCGTAACGAATGTGGAGAATTCAGCAATTGATCTAAAATAAGTTGTAAAATAGGACTCAGTTAACCGATATTGTATCCCCAAATCCCGTAAAGTATTAAAACAAGCAAAGCAGAACGCCTAAAGCGCTGTTTTAAAGAGTAGCATGTTTCAAGAAAGGATAAAATCAGGAGAATCGGGTGTGTTGCTTTACGGCATTACGCCTCCTAAAGTTGGTACCACGCCGGAACGTGTTGCCGAAATTGCCCAAAAGACCGTTGAGCGATTAGCAACCCTGCATATCGATGCACTTGTGGTTTATGATGTGCAGGACGAATCGGCCCGCACCAGCGAAGAAAGGCCTTTCCCGTTTCTGAACGCCCTGGATCCGCTTGCGTTTGCATCCGGCTATTTATCGTCACTGAATGTTCCGAAAATAATCTACCGGCCTGCCGGTAAATTTCCGGCCGAAGAGCTGGACAGCTGGCTTGAGGAGTTACACGAACGTGGGTTTTATCCGGTTTTTGTCGGTATTCCCGCTCCTGATTTTCCGGTGAAAACAAGCCTCGCGGAGGCCTATGCACTCTGGCGAAAACACGAGGATAGTTCAGTAATCGGGGCAGTAACCATACCGGAACGACATCATGTGCTGCAGGATGAAGACAAACGGATACTGGATAAGATGGTAGCCGGTGTCTCGTTCTTTGTTTCTCAGTGTGTTTTCAATATCGATTACGCCAGGCAGGTCGTCGAAGACCTGATGCGCAGCTGTCGGGAACAGCAAATCAACCCGCCGACCGTTATTTTTACAATCACCGCCTGCGGTTCGGCGAAAACCCTTCAGTTTATGGAGTGGCTGGGTATCCATGTGCCGGACGCCCTGAAAGAAGAACTGCTTGCCTCGGCTGATATGCTGGAAAAGTCGGTAAAGATTTGTCTGGACATTGCAGAAGCCCTAACTGAATTCTGTATGGCTCAGGACGTTCCGTTTGGCTTTAACATTGAAAGTGTGGCCATCCGCAAAGCCGAGATCGAGGCGTCCGTATACCTGACCAA
Organism: Arsenicibacter rosenii; assembly: GCF_001870735.1. Taxonomy (GTDB): domain Bacteria; phylum Bacteroidota; class Bacteroidia; order Cytophagales; family Spirosomataceae; genus Arsenicibacter; species Arsenicibacter rosenii. The sequence continues at coordinate 1,200 of NZ_MORL01000088.1, forward strand.
CGAAATTGATCAGATGCTGAAACAGAAAGGCTTACGAAAACCGGTGTCTGTTGTAAATACTTAGCGGAATCAATCTGAACCAATTTCTCCGTTTTCCGTCGTACCATTACTGACGATTTACCCCATGGCCACAAAGCCTTTCCTTTCGACTGTGCGCCAATGTGGCTATGGGGTAAATCCGTTATGGCATCAAGCTGCCTTCGCCTGACACGCTGCCTACCAGAAAAATGTCCAGCTCAACCGGGCAAAAAACGGTGTGCCGGGTGTAAAATGGATTTCATCGACCGGTGCTGTTTCGCCCCGTAAGCGGCTTTCTGTAGCAAACTGGGTTTCTTTCCAGCGGGTATTGAACACATTCTGTACCGACAATCCGAACTGATAGCGGGGGCGTGTGAAGTTGGCCTGGAGATCAGCGACGACATACCCTTTGGCAACGATTGAATGATCTTCGTTTGCCGGCCTGTCTGCCAGATACCGGTACCGGAATGAGCCGCTGAAGCCACGACCGGCCTGCAGGGTCAGGCCACCGGTCGAGGTGAAGACCGGAGCGAGCGGGATGTAGTTCTGACCGGCCTCTACCCCAATGGCTCTCGGGCGGGTGGCGTTCAGGTCAATATCGGCGTAGAGTTTTTTTG
>NZ_MORL01000088.1:1884-2809 GCF_001870735.1 Arsenicibacter rosenii
CCACACCCTCATCGCCTACATACACAAACTCCCGGGCCAGCCAGAGATACCAGATTGCCGGATTAACAAACAGTTTCGGGAATGGCTTCCAGACAAAACCCAGATCGGTGCCGTAGGCTGCCGGTAAAATACCGCGTCCGTTTTCCGGTACCACCACCCGTGTATCATTGGAATGAAACCCTTTGCCCGATTTAAGATAAAGCTGCAACACCGGCGAACAGGTATAGGTGATAGTTAGTTTCGGCGAGACAATGGCGGCGCTGGCCTTGCCTGTTGTGGCGGGGTTCTGCAATAAATCNTACGTGTAATCGGTCGGTCAGTGGTACCGCTTCATCAATATAGGCACCGGCATTGATTTCATTAATGTTTCCGTACTTAAACCGTTCAAGCGTTTCAACGCGGTTGAGTGTATGCGACAGTTCGGTGCCGTCAGTAATATCCTGCCGGTACTGAACCCCTACCGTTGAGTTTACCGTCTTGCTTCCCAACAAAAATTTACTGGTATAACTGCCGTTGTATCCGAATAAATGACGGGCCTCTTTTTGCCGGATCTGATCGCCGTTGATGGAGTCGTTTTTAAAGAAGGTAAAGTTTGAATACAGCTCAAAGTTGTAGCGGCTGTAGTAAAACTGGTTTTTCAGCACATTATTCCGGCTCGTTTGCGTAACCAGTTCAGCGTTCAGGTTAGTACGGCTGGTTTCTCCCCCTTCGCTGGGGTCGATGGAGCCAAAGAAGCCGGTCAACCCCGATGCAACGGCCCGGTCCGGAATTTGTCCGGAATGATTCCAGCGGCTCCAGAATGTCGAGCCTGTCAGCGTAAGCTGCGTCGACGCGTTGATGTGACCATGAAAACGCCCCTGCAGGTTCAACCGGTTAAACTGTTGCGGATTGTCAAAGTAGCTGTTGGAGTACTGGTATTCAGAAG
>NZ_MORL01000089.1 GCF_001870735.1 Arsenicibacter rosenii
GCCTGGTCCCGCTCAATGTCGAGCATGGCAAACCAATGCTCGACAAACGACTTTTCTTCGGGGGTACATTCCCCGTTCAGATATTTCTGTAATAAACGACTAAACCGTTCCCGACTCATTGGCCATTCGTGGAGTTATACATCCTAAGCCAAGAAAGAGGGGCAATACCCGCAATAAATTTTATTAAATCTTAAAAAGTTTATGGATAAAAGGCTGTAATGCCTACTTATTATCGAAATAATGATAAAATTTTTGTGTGAGGATTATAACCAGAAAATCACGAAGCAAGACTTTCAGCGAGCGGATGGCGAGGTGAAGATGGTACTCGACGGTACGCTGAGGCATATTCAGCTGGGTGGCTACTTCTTTTACGGACTTGTATTCAATCCGGTTTAACCGGAAAACCTGCCTTGTTTTTTCGGGAAGTTCATGCAGGGCTACCTCCATGCGTAGCATCAAATCATCCAGATCCACCTGTTCATCGGTCGAGTTTACAGATCCGGACGAGTAGCGCAGCGAATGGTCCAGAAACTTATCATGGACAATCAGGGTCTTGATGTGGTTAATGACAGTATACCGGATAGCGGTAGTCAGGTACGCTTCCAGGTGATTGATTCTTGCGGTGGCACGGCGCTCCCACAGGTTCAGAAAAACATCCTGCACCAGTTCTTCTACGACCTCAACCGATTCTATCTTACGGCAGGCGAGGTGGTACAGCTTTTTCCAGTAGCGCAGATAGATTTCGCGGAACGCCTGTTCATCGTCATTCCGGAGTTCGACCAGCAGAAGCTCGTCTGTTAACGCTGTGTACCGCATGTAGAAAAAGAACGATTTCGTGGTTGAATAAAGCTACTTTGTGAATGAGCGACAGTGCCGGAGGCACAATCACTCATTCACAATTCACGCATGAGTTAGTAGCCCGTATTTTGGGTAATGGCGCTGTTTTGGGTCCGTACAATCTGCGGAACCGGCCAGAGTAGTTTATTCTGGTTGATGGCCTTTCCTTTGGCCGACAGGACCGTTACCGCCCGGTTGGTGCGTTTCAGATCGAACCAACGCTGGAACTCGATGGCCAGTTCTACGCGGCGTTCGTGCTCAATAGCCAGGTCGAGGGTAGCGTATTTGGCCGATGGATAAGCGGCTTCCCCGAATTTCGGGAGTTTAGCCCGTGTCCGTACCTGGTTCAGGTAAGTGGCGTCTCCTGTCGCTTCGGTAAGCATCAACAGCACATCGGCATACCGAAGGACCATAAAATTATTGTTCGAGAGCGGGTTGCCACCTACCTGTGTGGCTTTGGTATCGGTCCACTTGATCGGGTATTTCTGGGCGATAAACGTACCGGCGTTGTTGTAGCCGGGAGCAATCGACACCTCGCGGCGCGGGTCGCTGGTTTCGTATTCATTCCACAAATCGTCGGTTACCTGATTCATGCCGCCCCCGTAAAAACCGAGGAAATTGTTGTTGGGGTAAAAGCTTTGATAATACCGGCTGTAGGGTGCCGAAGCATTGCCGCCCAGAAACTGAATTTCGAAAACGGACTCTTTGGTATTTTTGACGCTCGGCCCCCAAAGGTCGCTGTAGTTGGCCAACAGACTGTACTGGTTGCTGTTATAGACTTCCTTCAGGACAGACGCCGCCGCTGTTTTGTCGCCCAGAGTCAGATACACTTTTCCGAGCAGTGTTTGCGCGGCCCCCTTTGATGCACGGCCGGGAATCGTAATGGCCGAAGCCAGGGGCAGTTTATCGGCGGCAAACAGCAGGTCTTTTTTTATCTGGTCATAAACCGCAGCCTGTGGCGAGCGTAATACACCGTAGCTTTCCTCACCGGTCAGCGGGGTTGTGACCAGCGGCACATCGCCCCAGAGCTGCACCATATTGTAATAGTACAGGCCCCGCAGGAACATCATCTGTGCCTTAACGCCATCTTTGTAGGAAGCATCCAGACTGGCTCCTTCGATTTTGTTGAGCACAATATTGGCATTGAAAATAGCCTTGTAAAAATCCTGCCAGAACTGATAGATCATCGTGTTGGCCGTGGCGAGGCTGTAATCCTTAAACTGCCACTTATCGGCCTGAATCCCCGAAATGTTGAACACAATGGCGTTGTCGCTCATCTGCTCATTGGCATACGAAACGGCCCCTTCCGGATTGTACACGGTATAGAGCGACGCATAGGCTGCATTTACCGCCAGTTCGAAATCGTCTTTTGTCCTGAAATTATCGGCCGTCGGATTTGAGAGGGGTTTTAATTCCAGAAACGACTCCCTGCAACTGCTGGCCAGGACACCGACCAGGCAGAAGGTTAAGATGTATTTTAAGCTTTTCATGCTGATTCAGTAATTATAAGTCTACTTTGATACCGGTTGTAATCACGCGCGGGAGCGGGTAGGAGCCGTAATCGACGCCGATAAACGCACCGTTCGGCGCATTGCCGGATGCATTCAGCCCGTTGCCGCCGCCGGCATAGTTGCTGGCCCCGTAGGTCGTGTTTTCGGGGTCGTAGTTCGTGTATGAGCTCCACAGAAAGACGTTCTCGGCATTGACATAGACGCGGGCCACCTTAAACGGCGTTCTGGCTAACAGTTTGGCAGGCAGGGTATACGAAATACGGATGTTTTTCAACCGGGTAAACGACGCATCTTCTACCCAGAGACTGTGGAACTGGTCCTGTAAACCGGTAAGGCCCAGGGTTGCCCGGAAATGTTTGCCATCGCCCGGATTG
>NZ_MORL01000009.1 GCF_001870735.1 Arsenicibacter rosenii
AAAACTCTATATCACGCAACTTGAATTAAGAAATATAAGATATACAAAACGTTTATCTTATGCTGCCTCCCGCTCAGCGGCTTTGAGGCCCGAAGAATTAACAACACGATGAATTACCTATCAGCCGAAAATATAGCCAAGTCGTACGGCGACCGGATTTTGTTTAAAAACGTCAACTTCGGTATTAGCCGGGGCGACAAAATTGCCATCGTCGGAGCCAACGGGTCTGGCAAAACGACACTACTGTCTATTCTGGCTGGCAGTATTCCGCCCGAAGACGGTATCGTTTCACACCGTAAAGATATTACCGTTGGCTACCTCGATCAGCAACCGGACCTCAATAATGCACTGACGGTTATGGAGCTGATTCTGGCCGGGGAAAGTGCGCAGCTGGAAGCAGTTCGGGCCTACGAAACAGCGCTGGCCCACAACAATCCGGCCGAACTGGAACGGGCCATGGCCCTGATGGAAAAGCATGAAGCCTGGGACTATGAAGCGCAGATCCGGCAGATTCTCGGTGAACTGGGGATCCACGACGTTGAACAATCTGTGGGAACACTATCGGGCGGGCAGCGGAAACGGGTGGCCCTGGCCCGCGTTATGATCCAGAATCCTGATCTGCTGATTCTTGACGAACCAACCAACCACCTCGACCTCGAAGCCATCGAGTACCTCGAAAACTTCCTGAACACCAACAACGGCACGCTGCTGATGGTCTCCCACGACCGGTATTTTCTCGATGTCGTCTGTAACCAGATTGTCGAACTGGATAGCGGGCAGCTCTACAGCTATAAAGGCAACTACGCCTATTTTCTGGAGAAAAAGGCCGAACGGCTGGCCATTGAAGCGGCCGAACTCGACAAAAACCGCAACACATTTCGCCGTGAACTGGAATGGATGCGCCGCCAGCCCAAAGCGCGGAGTACCAAAGCCAAATACCGCGAAGATGCCTTCGATGAACTCAAGGACAAAGTAAGCGGCAAACGCGGATCGGCCGAACTTGATCTGAATCTGCGCACTTCGCGCCTCGGCAGCAAAATCATGGAGGTCGAAAATCTGTCGAAACGATTCGGCGATAAAATCCTGCTCGACCATTTTACCTATACCTTCAAGCGATTCGACCGGGTAGGGCTGATCGGGAAAAACGGGATGGGCAAAACCACCCTGCTCGAGATGATGACCGGTAAACTGCGGCCCGACTCGGGGGTAATCACAACCGGCGGCACCGTCAATTTCGGTTACTTTACGCAGTCAGACATGAACATCCCCGAAAACCAGCGGGTGATCGATGTCGTGCAGGACGTTGCCGAGGTAATGAAGCTGGCCACGGGCGAAACGGTTACGGCCAGTCAACTGCTCCACCACTTCCTGTTCGACCGGCAAAAGCAGTATGACTATGTGCATAAGCTCAGCGGAGGAGAAAAGCGACGCCTACAGCTTTTACTGGTGCTGGTCAGAAACCCGAACTTTCTGGTACTCGACGAACCAACCAACGACCTCGACATCACGACGCTGAACGTCCTGGAAGAGTTTCTGCTCAACTTTCCCGGCTGCATCCTGATCGTTACGCACGACCGCTATTTCATGGACCGGCTTGTCGATCACGTGTTTGTGCTGGAAGGCGAAGGCAAGGTCCGCGATTTCCCCGGCAATTACACCGATTACCGCGATTGGCGGGATAGTCAGCCAAAGAAAACCGAATCCTCAAGTACGGCGGCAGCAAAGAACCAAAAGGCTGTTACTGAGGTTAAAGAGGCAACAGGCAGCGTATCTCCGTCGCCGGAGCCGGCCAAAAAGCGGCTTTCGTTTAAAGAACAGAAGGAATACGAAAACCTCGAAAAAGAAATTGAGGACCTGGAACAACGCAAAGCCGTTGTTCTGGATCATTTAAACAGCGGTGGTCATCACGAACAGCTTACGGCATGGGCCCGCGAGCTGGAAGAAATCGACCAGCAGCTGACAACAAAATCAGACCGCTGGCTCGAGCTGGCAGAATATCTTTAAATTGCGAAAGAGCGAAAGAGCGGCCGCCGCGCGGTGAAAGAGCGAATGTAAAACCGCTCTTTCGCTCTTTCGTTCTTCCACTCTTTCATTCAATATGGATCAGCTTATCGGCTTTTTTCAGTACCTGCTCAACTCAGAAGAAATTATCCGCACCGGTGGCCTTGTGCTGATTACTTTGATCATATTTGTTGAAAACGGCCTGTTTTTCGGCTTTTTCCTGCCCGGCGACTACCTGCTGTTTTTATCCGGCGTGTTTGCCGGCACCAAGCTGCTCGCGGTACCGTTCTGGCTGCTGGCCGGCTGTATTTTTGCCGCTGCCGTGCTGGGATCGCTGACCGGCTACGGTACCGGCTACTTTTTCGGCACCCGGATTCAGGCACGCCCCGACGGGCTTTTCTTTAAGAAAAAGCACATTGATACCACCCGTCAGTATTTCGATAAGTACGGTAGCCGCACACTGGTCATTGCCCGCTTTCTGCCGATTGTCCGCACATTTGCGCCCATTCTGTCCGGCATTATCCACATGAATTTCCGTTATTTCATGTTGTATAATATAATTGGCGGGGCCATCTGGGTGATGACCCTGGTCGGCAGCGGCTTTTACTTCGGTGAGCGGTTTCCCGGCCTGATCAATTACGTACACTGGATTATTATTTTCTTCCTCGGTATCACTACGTTTACCGTCGTCCGCGGTTATCTGAACGCCCGGAAGGAAATGCGTGAGCAGCAGCCCGAAAAGGTATAGGCTACTCTTTAAACCATTCGGCGTACATCACATAGTTGTTGGCAGTCCGTGCAAACACCTCGCCCAGTTCGGGCGAAACAGTTTTCAGAAATCTGGCCGGATTACCGGCATAAATACTACCCGGCGGCACAATAGTCCGCTGGGTCACAATGGCACCGGCGGCGATGATACTACCCTCCCCGATCACTGCCCCGTCCATCACAATCGCTCCCATCCCGATCAGCACATTGTCTTCGATTGTACAGCCATGCACAATCGCATTGTGTGCAATAGAGACCGAATTACCGATGATGGTCTGGTGCTTCTGATAGGTGCAGTGAATCACGGCTCCATCCTGAATATTGGTCCGGTTGCCGATCGTGATGCTGTTAACATCCCCGCGAATTACGGCATTGAACCAAACCGTGCAGTCACGGCCCATTGTTACATCGCCAACAATTGTTGCATTGTCGGCATACCAGCAGTTCTCACCGAATTGCGGCGTTTTCCCCCGCACAGTTTTTAGTAAAGCCATACGTTTTGTGTTTGCATGTTTAGCAGCCACTAAGTTACGGCAGGGCATAAAAAAAACGATGCCAGCCAAAGGCCGACACCGTTTTGGGTGGATATAAATTGGGCTAATCGTTTTTCTTCAAATCCTCCTTCACGTCCTTTGCTGCATCTTTTACGTTATCGGCAGCCCGATCAAACCAATCTTCTACGTCATCCACAACCTTGTTGGTCTCGCGGCGTACCTTTTTAAAGTCTTCTTCCGACGAACGCTGAACCTTGTAGTACGCATCCCGTAAGTCACTACGTTTCTTTTCCAGTTCGTCAATTTTTTCTTCCCGGTCTTTACGATCCCGGCGACTTTCGTCTTTAACGTCCTGCTTCAGCTTATCGATCTTACTGTCGAGTTTGTCCATCTGCTCGTCAATCCGGTCGGCCAGCGAACGGCGTTCGTTTGTATACCGGTCGTTGTTGCGTGTGTTGTTACGATCGCTGTCGTCGCGGCGCTCATCCGAAGTCCGGTCACGGTCATCACGATTGCTCTGATCACGGTTACGCCCGTCGAACACCCCGCCTAAGAAACCACTGCGGTTATCGTCCCGACGGCTATTGCTGTCTGCATACCGGCTGTCGTCAGTCCGGCGCATGTCGCGGTCATCTCTGCGATTGTCGCTGTAACGGCTATCATCATACCGCGCGTCGCTGCGCTGATCGTCTCCGCGACGGTCGTCGCTACGACGCGTATCCCGGTCATCGTACCGGCGGTCACTGTTCATGCTGCGATCACGGTCGTCGCTGCGATAGCCGTAGCTATAGCCGTCTGTATATCCCCGGTCGTCATTCATCCGGCGAGGCTGATCATATCGCCGGTCGTCACCGCGCCGGTCGTCACCGCGGCTATCGGAATAACGGTTATCCGAATAGCGGCTATCGTTATAGCGGCTATCGTTGTAACGCCGGTCATCACTGCGACTATCATTGTACCGGCTTGCATATTCCTGCTCGCGGTAGTCATTCCGGCTCATGCGGCTATCATCGTACCGGCGGTCGTCGTCGCTACGGCGCATGTCACGGTCATCGTTGCGCGAATAATTTCGTGTATTGTTTCGGTCATAATCAGAATAGCGGTCGTTGGAGTTGTCCCGATTCGTATCAGAACGGTTTTCATTGCGTCGTGAGTCACGATCCGTATCGCGGTCACTGTCACGGTCATAGCGTGCCATGCGATCGTTACGGTCGTTCGTATTCCGGTCATCGCGCGAGGCATATTCTGATGTTGACTGCCGATCATTACGTGCTTTGTCTGAATCGCCGTATAACCAGCTTTCCATAGATGCACAAGACGAGAGACTGATAGTGGCCGCTATAAGCGAGCCTACTACCCATGTTCTTTTTATCATAACGTAGATTGGTAATACTGTTTACCGGTATTGCTTACTAAAAATATACCACAGGCAGAAAAACTATTCTGAAGAGACCACCTGGAGCGTTATATGCTACATAATCAGCCACTTATCTACAAATAAATTTATTCACTAAAAGCGTTAACTAAATTTAATCAGAGCAAACCTGTGGAGTAAAATACCTTTTGTGAGGAACAGAATAAACAACTTAAAAGCATTTGATCTTATTAAATCATAGTTAGTTTTGAACCTAAACTATGCTTTGTTAGTGTTACGCATACAAAAGGCTTGTTTTCACACCCGAAAGGGCCTTGCCGGCAAGCTGCTAACAGTAGAATTGTAGTATTTTTTCAGTAAATAATATTTTTATTTTGAGTAAGTCGTGCGCCGGATTAGTAGTTTTACGGCATTTTACTCAATATAGTGAATAGTAGAGGTAAGCCATAGTCTAAACTGCAAACCCTAGAACCTTGGAATCAGTATTTTCAACATCGAAACGTAAGCTCCTGCTCGAAATCGCCTGGGAGGTTTGTAATCAGGTAGGAGGTATTTACACAGTGATCCGGTCGAAAGTACCGGCGATGGTCGAAAAATGGGACGATAATTACGTTTTATTAGGTCCATATTTTCCACAAAAAGCAGCGGCAGAATTTGAACCCATCACCGACTCGGACGAAACCGAGATCGGTCAGACCGTCCGGAAAATGCGCCAGATGGGCTACGAAGTTGAATACGGGTACTGGCTCGTAACCGGCCGGCCGCGGGTTGTCCTGTTCAACATTCAAAGCATTATGCCGCAACTCAACGCCATTAAAGCAGGGCTATGGGAACGACATCAACTCTCCACACTCAACATCGAAGAACTGGTTAATCAGGTAATCGGGTTCGGGGAAATGGTACGCGTATTCCTGACGTTGCTGGCCGACGATCATGCCAAACGGGTTGACCTGTGCGCTCACTTCCACGAATGGATGGCCAGCACCGGTTTACCAGACCTGCGCCGCGACAATGTCAAGATTGCCACCGTGTTTACCACCCATGCTACCATGCTGGGCCGTTATCTGGCACAGAACGTAGATGGTTTTTACGGCAAGCTGCCTTTCTTCGACTGGCAGAAAGAGGCAAAAAACTACGGCATCGAGGCCCAGGCCACCATCGAACGGCTATCGGCACTACAATGCCACGTCTTTACGACCGTCAGTGATGTGACCGCCCGCGAATGCGAAGTGTTCCTCGGCCGGAATCCGGATCTGATTCTGCCAAACGGGCTCAACGTAACACGGTTTGCGGCTACCCACGAGTTTCAGAACCTGCACGTTAAGTTCAAGGCCAACATCCACGAATTTGTGATGGGCCACTTCTTCCAGAATTATTCATTTGATCTTGATAAAACCCTGTACTTCTTTACGTCCGGACGTTTTGAGTTTGTCAACAAAGGCTACGACCTCACCCTCGAAGCCCTTGCCCGGCTAAACTGGCGGATGCGTGAGGCTAACATGGACATGACCGTTGTGATGTTTATGGTAACCAAACAGCCATTCCGCTCCATCAACCCCGACGTACTCCATACACGGGCATTGCTCGACGAAATCCGCGATACGGCGAAAAACATTGAGCAGCAGGTCGGCGAAAAACTGTTCCTTGAGTCAGCGGCTTCCAGCGACCTCACTATGCCGGACCTCAACAAGTTTGTCGACGAATACTGGCGGCTGCGGTTACGACGGACCATTCAGAGCTGGAAAACAAAAAAACTGCCCAGCTTCGTCACCCACGATCTGGTTCAGGAAGATGCCATGACCGACTACATCAAACGGTGCGGCCTGCTGAACCATGCCCATGACCGGGTTAAAGTAGTCTATCACCCCGACTTTATTGCCTCGACGAATCCGCTCTTCGGATTAGACTACGGACAGTTTGTCCGTGGCTGCCACCTCGGTATCTTCCCGAGCTACTACGAACCATGGGGCTATACCCCGCTGGAGTGTGTCGTACGTGGTATCCCGACCGTTACCAGCGATCAGTCAGGATTCGGGGATTTTATCATGCAGATCATGCGTGACTACGAAAACCGGGGCATTTATGTGGTAAACCGCCGGTCACAGACGTTTAACGAAGCGGCTGACCAACTGGCCAACATCCTTTTCAAATTCGTTCGGGCCAGCCAGCGCGACCGGATTATGCAACGGAACCGGGTCGAAAGCATTGCCGAGGTATTTGATTGGAGTAACTTGCGTTCGTATTACGACACGGCACACGATTTAGCCGTGAAACGCCGTAAGCCGTAAGTAGCGTACCGTTGCTATTCATACTGCTGTATGCTACAGGGGCTGACAAAGCGTAGTAGCATACAGCATTTTTCTTTTTTCAGCATGCATATCCGAATTGGCATCATCAATGTATCTGACCGCGCCAGCGCCGGTATCTACGAAGACATTCCGGGCAAGGCCGTTGTTTCGTTACTGAACGAGTACCTGACCTCGGCCTGGGAACCCGTTTACCGTGTCATCCCCGACGAGCAGGACCAGCTCTCGGCAGCGATGATCGATATGGCCGATAACCACCAATGCTGCCTGATTGTAACGACAGGCGGTACGGGTCCTGCACCCCGCGATGTTACCCCTGAAGCGACTGAAGCCGTTTGCCAGAAAATGCTGCCCGGTTTCGGCGAACTGATGCGGCAGGAAAGCCTGAAATACGTGCCGACAGCGATCCTTTCGCGCCAGACCGCCGGTATCCGGAACCAGACACTGATTGTTAACCTCCCGGGCAAGCCGACGGCCATCAAGCAATGCCTGTCGGTGGTCTTTCCGGCAATTCCTTACTGTATTGATCTGATCGGCGGGCCTTACCTGACCTGCAACAGTGATGTGATAAAGGTTTTCCGGCCTAAACAGGCGTAGTTGCTATGCAGGAGTATCAACCAATCGGCGTCTTTGATTCGGGATATGGCGGATTAACCATTCTTAAATCCATTGTCAGCAAGCTCCCGCAGTACGACTATGTGTATCTGGGTGATAACGCCCGCACGCCCTACGGCACACGTTCTTTCGATACCGTTTACCAGTACACCCTCGAATGTGTCAGGCACCTGTTCGACATGGGTTGCCGGCTGGTCATTCTGGCCTGTAATACGGCTTCGGCCAAGGCACTGCGGAATATCCAGCAACTCGATTTGCCGCATATGGCCCCCGACCGGCGCGTACTGGGCGTGATCCGGCCAACAACCGAAATCATTGGTGAATACAGCCGGTCGCGGCATATCGGTATTCTGGCTACGCGCGGTACGGTCACGTCAGAGTCGTATCTGGTCGAAATTGAAAAGTTTTTTCCGGATATCGCCGTCTATCAGGAAGCTTGCCCGATGTGGGTCCCGCTGGTTGAAAACGGCGAGCATACGAGCCCCGGTGCGGATTACTTTGTCAGGCAACACATTGACCGGCTGCTCAGCCAGTCACCGGCTATCGATACGGTGTTGCTTGCCTGTACGCATTATCCGCTTTTGTTACCCAAGATCAAGGCGTTCATGCCGGAGCAGATCACGGTGTTAAGCCAGGGCGATATTGTTGCTAATAGTCTGGCAGATTATCTCAACCGGCACCCCGGCATGGAAGCGCAATGCAGCCGGCAAAGCAAACTGACGTTCTACACGACGGACTCCACCGAAGAATTCGGGCGGCAGGCCAGTCTGTTCTGGGGTACACCGGTCGAAGCGTCGAAACTGACACTTTAAAACGTAATGGATAATGTGTAATGAATAATACTGTCAAGAATGGGGTTCAGCTTCTATCCACACCGAAAGTCAGAACGTTCATTATTCATTATTCATTATTCATTATTCATTATTCATTATTCATTATTCATTATTCATTATTCATTATTCATTATTCATTATTCATTATTCATTATTCATTATTCATTATTCATTATTCATTATTCATTATTCATTATTCATTATTCATTATTCATTATTCATTATTCATTATTCATTATTCATTATTCATTATTCATTATTCATTATTCATTATTCATTATTCATTATTCATTATTCATTATTCATTATTCATTATTCATTATTCATTATTCATTATTCATTATTCATTATTCATTATTCATTATTCATTATTCATTATTCATTATTCATTATTCATTATTCATTATTCATTATTCATTATTCATTATTCATTATTCATTATTCATTATTCATTATTCATTATTCATTATTCATTATTCATTATTCATTATTCATTATTCATTATTCATTATTCATTATTCATTATTCATTATTCATTATTCATTATTCATTATTCATTATTCCCCCTCATCGCCCAGCGACAGAATATAATCAACCATTTCAGTGGCTTCGGCAGGATCGAGCTGCGGATGGGCACTCATGGTGTGGGTGCCCCAGACACCCCCTCCGCCCCGGATTACTTTTTCGACAAGCTTATCTTTCAGCCCTCTCTGATGCTGGTAGCGGTGGGCAATTTCATAAAAGGACGGGGCGGCCATCCGCTGATTATCGGTGTGGCAGCTCCGGCAATCACTCTGATTGATCAGCCTCTGCCCTTTGATACCGGTCAACGCCAGTAAAGGCTTGCCGGACGCTGTGGAGCCTGCGTTCAGGTTATAGTCAATCCGGACCAGACGGGCATCCGCGTTTTTATGCCAGAACCCGCTTCCGTATTCCAGCACGTACAAAGCCCCATCCGGGCTAAACGCCAGATCAACCGGCTTATTAAAGACCGTTCCGGCCATGAAGGGTTCCATTCGCCGATAGCTCCCTTGCGGCGTCAGCCAGATGGCGGTAAGCTGGTTCCGCATCCAGTCGAATGCGAACAACGCCCCGTCGTAATAGACCGGAACAGCACCTTTTTTACCTGATGACGAAGCATGATAAACGGCACCAACCATGGCAGCCCGCCCGCCTTCGCCCAGCAACGGAAACGGGTCTGACACCGCATACGGGTACCAGATCAAGGCAGGCTCTGCGGGTGGCAGTTGGTGCAGACCCGTATTATTCACCGAATAGTTGCGTAATTGGTCCGGGTTAAACAAGGCTCCGAAACGGTCTTCCGTAAAGTCATACGCACGATACGGCTGGTTATCGGCCACCACATAGGGCCAGCCATAATTACCCGCCCGCGTCGCCATGTTGATCTCATCGTAACCGCGCGGGCCGTGATGATCGTCTTTGCCATCGTCGGGACCAATGTCGCCCCAGAACAATCGCTTAGCGGCCGCATCGTAGGTGATCCGGTACGGATTCCGGCAACCCATGATGTAAATTTCCGGACGCCCGTCGGCAGCGGCAACTAAATTACCCGCCGGAATGGTATACGTTCCATCGGCGGTTGGATGAATGCGCAGGATTTTACCGCGTAAATCGCGGCTATTGGCCGCCGTCCGCTGAGCGTCATAGATGGTACGGCCGACGCGTTCATCAATGGAAGCATAGCCATCTTCAACAAACGCCGCTGTATTATCACCAACGGACAAAAACAGGTTACCGTCTTCATCGAAGGCCATTGAACCACCGGTATGAGCGTTGTTTTCGACTTCCCACGGGATTTCGAGCAAAACCTTTTCTGTCTGGTACAGCAGGCTGTCGCCGAGGGTAAACCGGGAAAGCCGCTGCCGAAGTGGTTGGCTACGCGGCGTATAGTAGAGGTAAATGTGTTTCGACCGGGTGAAGTCGGGGGCAAGGGCCAGACCCAGCAAACCCAGCCCGCGGTCGGTCATGACTGGCAGCTGGTTTAGTTTCCGTACATGATTATGGTCGGGGCTGTATACGCGGAAAGCGCCATACCGATCGATGAAAAAGACCCGCTGATCATCGGCCACTACCAGTTCCATCGGCTCATCCAGATGATCGGCCAGTACCGTCCGCGTAAAACATCGCCCGTCAACAGGGGTTTTGTCTGACCACAAAATGGCTGTCTGCCAATAGGTCGGCCTTTTCTGCGGTTTTTCCGTATCCGCAATGGTCAGAAAACCAAAACAGATACTTAAACACAGAACCAACACAAGTTTGTGGATCAGGCAACGCATTTTGTCTGAAAATGTTAACTAGTTTTGTCGTACGCTTATCAAAGATAAGACAAGTCGCTGTAATCTTTAAAAGTAAACATATATCTATTCACGAACGGTTACTTATGCAGTCGGAAATACGGGTTGGTCTGCTTCTTGATAGCGTACAGGTTCCGCACTGGCAGCGTTCGCTGGTAGATGACCTGCTGACGACCGGCATGGCCACTGTCTCGGTTTTTGCTGCACAGCCACCGCCATCTGTACCGCATTCGTTTTTATTTAACCTGTTTACCCGGCTCGATCGCGCGGCTTTTTCCCGCAATAGCCAACCGGATGCGCTGGCGAGCATGGTGCTTAATGCTATTCAGCGGTATCCTCCGGACGCACTGGCCTCATTCCCGCTGGATGTCCTGCTGGATTTGCGCCGGCATCCCGCCCCGCTTGTTTTTCCGGAAACGACGTCAGGTATCTGGTCTGTTTGCGGAGCCGCTGGAGAACCCTGGTATCTGATGGGTATGCAGGAAACCAGTCATGGGCAACCCGTCGCGCAAGTACAACTCCGGATGCAAACCAAACCCGATACCCATCCCGTTATGCTGGCTCAGTCATGGTCCTCAACGCACCCGGTATCGCCCCATCTGACGCGCAATCATCTCTGTTGGCGGGCATCGCAGTTGATTCTCCGGACACTGAAGCACCTGCACCGGACAGGCCCCGGCGCGTTCCTGCAGTGGGCTGGTCAGCAACCGGTTACCGGTTTACCCGTATTGCCGGCCATCCGCTTTTTGCAGTCGGTCGGTATGCTTTCGCGCTATAGCCAGGCCATCTTGCAAAAAATCAGGCAACGGGCCCGATTCAGCGACCAGTGGTTTTTGCTTTATCGCTTTGAACAACTGAATCCGGCAACTGATTTCCCGGCATTTACCCGCATCATGCCCCCGAAAGGCATGCAGTTCTGGGCTGACCCACATGTCGTTTTCCACGAAAACCGCTGGTACATTTTTCTGGAAGAACTACCCGAAGGCACAGCCAACGCTCATATTTCGGTTATGGAGTTACGGCCCGACGGCAGCTATACCCTGCCACAGCGTATTCTGGAACGGCCTTATCACCTGTCGTACCCGTTTGTATTCCGGTGGCAGGGAGCTTACTACATGATTCCCGAGACAATGGACAACCAGACCATTGAGCTTTACCGCTGTCTGGATTTCCCGCTGCGGTGGGAATTTGCCGGTAACCTGATGACCGGTATCCGGGCCGTAGACGCGACTCTGCTGTATCATGACGAAACATGGTGGTTGTTTGCATCCGAAACCGACAAAGGGCTCAAGCCCTGGGATGAGCTATCCATTTTTTATACAAACGACCTGCTTAAGGGCCCCTGGACGCCGCATCCGCAGAATCCGGTGGTTTCGGATGTACGGCGCGGCCGACCCGCCGGCCGCATTTTTCAGCATCAGGGGTACTGGTACCGGCCTTCGCAGAACAGTTCGGGAATGTATGGCTATGGCCTGAACCTGAACCGCATTACGGTGCTGACGAAAACCGATTATCAGGAAGAGATTATCCGGGCAGTTACGCCCGAAACAGCAGAAGCCCTGGAAGGCCTGCACACCTTCAGCCACGATCACGGCCTGACCGTGATCGATGGTTTCTGGTGGAAGCCAAATTCATAAAGCAAGTACCTGGTTAACCTGACGCCCATGAAGGCATTTTATCCGTTTATCGTTTCCGCATCGCTGGTTATTTTATCGCTGGCGGGCGGGCTGTCCTGCAAAAACCGCGTGATCGAAACCGTCACGCTGACGGGCATGGTCGATTTCGACCGCTACAAACCTGATAAATCGGGGGCGGCCGATGTGAGTCAGTTGCTGCAGCAAGCCATTGATGACTGCGTCGACCAGCAGTGTATTCTACTACTGAGCGCCGGTACGTACCGGCTCGATAAAACCGTCAACATCCGCGGGGCCCTGACCATGCGGGGGGCCGGTAAAGCGACCACGACCGAACGGGGTGTCACGCGGTTCATCACCACCTCACTGACCAACACGCTGATCAATGTGGAAGCGGGTGGAAAGAACGTGGTTTTCGAAGACTTTTCGCTTGAAAACACTGCTACCGCCACCCCAACTGCCGGTAGCGGCCTGCGGATTGTCGATGCCGACGGGACAGTGCTGAACCGGATGTCGTTCATTAATTTTTTCAACAACATCAGCGTCGAGAGCGGCATTTACTGGAAAGTAAATCAATGCTCGGTGTTTGATCCGGTTAACTACGGCATCTGGATCCGGAACACAAAAGTGGCTGACATCGGTGACATGAGCATTACCGCCACCGATTTTGTGACCAACTACATGCAGGAGCGCTCACCGGTAGCCGCCATTCAGTGGCAAAGCGGCGGGGGACTCCGGTTCCAGAATAATAAAATCAACTGGGCGGGCGGTTCGCGGTGGCAATACGGGCTTCGGTTAATGCCCGATGCCGGCGTACAGACCTCTGACTTTCTGATTACCGGTAACAGCATCGAAAACTGTACGGCACACGGGCTTTATGTCGGATCAACAAATAGCGATTACACGATCAACTCCCTGATTATGACGGGCAATCAGTTTGGAATCATCAACGACACCTCGGTTTTTCTCGACCTGCCGAACCGCGACGATAACCCGGATAATCAGGGCTTGCAGAGCGTTGAAATTACAGGAAATCAGCTCTATGGACAGTGGGGAATCCGGGCGCGTAATGTGAGCTACCTGAACATCGGTTCCAACCATTATTCCGTCTCGGTCGGGATGGTTAAGGTGGGGCGTTGCTACAGTGTCGGATACGTACCGGGCAACCTCAAGCCTTTTCCGAACCCGAACGGCCATATCTTGTACGAAAACGAAACCGCCGATGAGCTGACTGCCACACAGGGAAACCTTCAGCTCAATTTCAGCCGGGAGATCCCTGCCACCAATGACGGTGCCCTTTACGATATTGCCGTTAGTTCGCGCGCGGGGAGCATGATTACCGCCGATGCGACCGGCACCGTCGACGGCGTGGGTGATTTCGCCACGCACGTGGTCCGCTACGTCAGCCAGAACGGCGCTATGCCTACGATGGCGGTTGTCGGTAATGACTTCACGACAGGCAATGCTGCCACGTTGAACTGGCTGCCGTCCAATGACAAGGTTACGTTACAGATTGCCGGCCGGGGCGGGACGGCCCAAGGCACCCTGCGCCTGTCCATCGCCGGGCCCCTGAAGAAAATTGTGCAGCGGTGAGGGCTCTCTTTTGCGGTGGTATAGTGGTTTATCCCTGGCTATGATTTTCACTGAATTTCAGCCCGCCGACATGCGCTCACCGCTACACCACTTCCGGCTTTTGGCGCTGGAAAAGGGCACGGGTGGAACTGACGAGGTAATGCCAGTTCAGGTAACGGCCGTCAAGCAGCGAGATGGAGGCTCGTTTCAGGCTGATGTACAGACAGGTGCAGATGAATAACTCCATGAACACCAGCGAAAAAGCCGTACCGATGTAGCCAAACCAGTTGGCCATCGCGGCATTCAGCGTTACGCCGACAACGGCTGCCAGACAGGTGACCCGGAAAAAGGCCGCATCCATTTTCAGGTTAATCATGGTCTGAATCCCAAAAAACGAGTTGCAGTTGACGATAAATGGCTGGAAGGCCAGAATCCGCAGGACCAGTACCGCTGGCTCAAACTGCTCACCGTAGATGACATAGATCACCAGCGGACTCATCACAAAAATGCTCACGCTATAGACAAACGCGAAGGCAAATGAAAACGGAATCAGCCGCCGGACTACCTCAACCCCCTCGGCCTGGCTCCGCCCAAACGCCGCACCGATATACGGAAACAGCGTATTGTTGATCGGATAAAACAGCAGGGCCTGTGCCACGCCAATCAGCCGGTTGGCCGCCGTGTACTGCCCGACCTGCTCCGCATTCTGGAAAATACCGAGAATAACAATGCTGGTTGTGGTGTAGAGGTTCATGGTCACCTGCGTCATAAACACCGTTTTGCCCTCCCACAAAGACTCCCGCACTGATGGCCAGTCCCAGCCCCCGAGCCGGATATGGTACCGGACCAGCGCATACACAAACGCCCCGATACCCACCACAACCTGCGCCACACTCATCGCCAGCGGCTGCCAGAAATAATCGGTCTCCTGCCGCACCAGCAAGAGAATCACTACGGTAAAAATGACTTTCGACAGCAGGTTGAACAGAGCCAGCTGCCGCATGTGTTGCATGCCCTGAAACAGCCAGTTCGGCGTAATCACATAGGCAATCGTAATCAGGTACGAAAACAAAGCGACCCGTCCGTCGGCACGGAATCCGGGCATCAGCCAGTAGACCGCAAAGAATCCGGCGGTCGAGACAAGAAACAGAAGCAGCTTCGTATATAATACGGTGCTGAACAGCTGATTAATCTTTACCGGATCATGCTGGTACTGAGCCACCTGCCGCGTCGCGGTCAGATCAAAGCTGTAGTTGACAACCAGCGTAAAATAGGCAACAATAGCGGCGGCATAGTTGATGACTCCCAGTTTTTCGGGGCCTACAATCCGGGCAATGATCGGGAGGGTCAGCAGCGGCAACACCAGATTGGCTACCTGTACCCCTCCCGTCCAGGCAATATTTTGTATAATCGTCTTTTTATCAGACATGCAGTAAACCCACTTCGGTTATAGTCAGTATAGCGCGTTTTTTGACAGGCTTCCGGTCCTTTCAAGGCTTCGTCAGAACGGGTTTAGGCAAAGGGACGGAGGCTGTCGTCCCTTTTGCCTGCTCCTCCAGAAACCAGAGGTTAGCCCACTTCATAAAGCCATACAAGGCAAACAACACGCAGAGAATGAACCCGCGCGTGCCGTCACGATAGCCTTGTTTTCGTATATAGCGCACAAAAAAGTCCTTGAACGGCTGGTACGCTAACCGCCATTTCGAAAAGCGCATACCGTGTTCATAGTCATACCGGCTTTCGACATCAGCATAAAACCCAATGGTTTTCACGACGTATTTTTCAATGGTCGGATAGGCCAGATGGTAGTAGAAATAGCGTTTGTCGAGGTGCAGCGGCGCTTTTGCCAGTTCGGCCACCCGCAGAAAACCACGGTGTGCCCGCAATTCGGAGTCGTCGTAGGTTTCCAGATACAATGCTTTCCGGAAAAGCCGCACCTGCTCATAGAAAAAGCCGCCATGCTCTACGTAATCGCCGAAATAGAGGTTTTTCGACCACAGAAATACAGCATCGTATGCCTGCGTAATCACCTCCCGTATTTTATCTGCTGTTTGCGGCGCCATGCGCTCGTCAGCATCAAGAATCAGAATCCAGTCTCCCGTTGCTGCCGAAACAGCTGTATACCGGGCCAGCTCGGCTACCGGTTCTTTTTTGTGGTAAACGACCTTTGCCCCGAGCGATGTAGCAATAGCCACGGTCTGATCGGTACTGTACATGTCACAGATTACGACCTCCCCGGCCAGGTGGATGGCGCTCAGTATACAGTCAGCAATATCACTCTCGTTGTTATAGGTATTAATGACAAGACTCAGCATTACAGGTTGTTAACAGGTTTACCGGCCGCGTCAGCCTTAACGGCTTCCGGGGTCAGCAGGTGTTCATAAATACCCGCCAGTTGTGTAAAGACAGCGTCGGGGTAAAAGCCCCGGATCATACGTGCAGACTCACGGCCCATCATTTCGACCAGCCCGTCTTCGGTCAGCATACGCCTGATACAGGCATAGATGTCGTCACGGTCACCGGGCTCTACCAGAAAGCCGTTCTGATCGTGCACGACCATATCCGGTATGCCCCCGATCCGGGTAGAAATAACCGGCATTTCGTAGCTCATGGCTTCCAGGATTGACAACGGCAAGGCTTCGTTGTACGAAGGCAATGCAAATACATCCGACGCCAGCAGCAATTCCGTTTTCTTCGCCCCCGACACCCAGCCGGCAAACGTGACCATGTCTTCCAGTCCGTATTCCTGAATCGTTTGCTGCACCCGGTCGGTTTCGCCGTTTCCGCCAATCGTCAGGGTAATTCGGCCCGCCCATTCTTTTTTATGCGCATAAAAGACATCCAGCAGGTCGAAAATGCCTTTGCGTTCGCCGATCAGGCCCAGAAACAGCAACTTCAGCGGGCCTTTGCGCTGCCGGTTTACCGGTACATCCGGCGGGCTGACCACGTTCGGCAATACCATGACATGGGCTCGCGCAAATCGCCGGGTATAAAGCCGTTTCCAGCCTTCAGACAGACAAATGACCACATCGCTTCCTTCGACCATTTCGCGTACCCATCCCTGCACCCGCGACGAACGGCTCATGTAGAAATCCAGAAAACTGCCACTATGAATGTGGTAGATCACTTTACGGCTAAACAGCCCTTTTGCCGCCTTAAACAGGAGGTATTTCCGGTAAAAACTGCCTTCGGCCGCACCGTGTATATGGACAATTTCAATGTCCTTGTCCTGCCACAAACGCCAGCAAAACCGCGTGTACTGCACCGCGAAGTAAGGTATATACAGCAGTTTGTTTGTAAAAGGCCGATAAGAGGCAAGGCATTTAAACGGCTTGAAATAACGCGCATAAATGGCAATAACGCCCCCAATACCACCCCTGTTATGCACATGATGTGGCCCCGTCAGCAGCACATGCCTTGTCAGATGTTCGCTCAACATAGTGTCAGGTCTGATCTTTCTGTGATACGTTCATGATTGTTTTTTTATCGTTGATATAGGATAGAAGACTTTGGTTAATAAGACATTACGTACTGACGGGCGGTCTGCGTAATGCTGAACGCTTTGCGGGCATGTTCCTGGGCAAACCGGATTTTCTGCCGGCATGCTTCGGTTTCATACACCGCTTGTATGTGGGCAATCTGCCGGGCACAGGCGGCCGCATCACCCGCCGGAAAATGCCAGCCAAACACCCCTTGTTTAATAATCTCCATCGGCCCCTCAATATCGGATACCAGCACCGGCACACCGGCGGCCATGGCTTCCGCTACGGTCAGCCCGAACCCTTCATAGAGCGATGGCTGGACCAGCAGGTCATAGCTTCTGAACTGTGCATAGATAAACTCACGGCTGCGCAGGCCCAGAAACGAAACATATGGAGCAATGTCCAGCGAGCTGACCAGTTCCTTCAGGTAATCCAGCGAGTCGCCTTCGCCGATTATATCCAGCCGGAGCCGGCACATGCCTTGCTGATGTACCAGCATAGCCACTGCCTGTAGCAGGATATCCTGCCCTTTTTTGCTGTGCATTAGCCGGCCAATCTGAACGATCCGGAAAACCGGCGAGAACCGGTAAGGATCCCGCACCGGAATATGCCGGATATTAATACCGTTATGAATCACTACCGGTGCAACGGCCGTGCGCTGCCGCAAGTCGTTGGCCACCGCTTCAGAAATGGCAAACACCTTGTCGTATTTGCGGAAATACCGGTTCGGGTAGTTCACATCGTGCACGGTCAGGCAGGTAGAGTACCAGTGCGGCGTCAGCAGGCCGATAAGTTCATTGTTGTGGCAGTGGACCACCCACGGATCGAGCCGGTACAGCAGTCCGTTCAGTTTCAGCAACGTAATGGGATTCCGGCTGCCTGGCTTTCTGTTCAGACAGAATACCCGCACCCGCGTGTCGATTTCGTCAATCAGTGCCTGCTCATAAAAGTCATTAATGATGATCAGCGAAACTTCGTGCTGCTGACACTGCTCGTTCAGGATATCGATAAGCATGGTCTGCAAACCACCGGTTTCGAAGCTGAAGGTAAGATGGGCGATCTTCATCGGCGTATCAGGGTTTGTTTGACGAATGCTTTGAATGATTCGTAATACACATGCCGCACCGATGGTGACCAGCGCGATGCGCCGTGTCGCAGCAGGATCGTTTTGATGTCTGTCAGAAAACGATTGCCGCCCGTGGTTGTTTTGGTCGTTTCCCAGATCCGGAACGCCGACAACGGCCCGTCGGTAACAGCATAAATCGGTCCGCGTTCCAGCAACCGCAGCCATAAATCCAGATCCATACAGTACTGTACTGACTCATCGAGATAGTCGACAGCGCGTACCAGCGAAGTGGCATAGAACGACCCTTGCTGCACAATGTCGTAATTCCGGTGCAGCAAATGCGACCGGCCCGAAATCGGGATGTCCCGCCCGTCGAACACGCGGCCCTGCCGGTCGATCAGATCGGTTTGAGTACTGTAATAAATCGCACCATCCGGTTTTTGGCGGTAAAGTGCCACAATCCGCTCCACGCAGTCGGGATAGAGTACGTCGTCAGAATTAATCCAGCCGACCAGTTGCCCCTTCGCCAGCCGGAACCCCTTATTGATGGCATCCGACTGCCCGCGGTCTTTCTCCTGAATAAATACGTTGACCTGATGAGGCCCCGGCTGCTGCCGGTACTGCTCCACAACGGAACGCGTCTGATCGGTTGACCCACCGTCAACAATGATGTATTCGATGTTCGGATAGGTCTGGTTTAGTACCGACTGTATGGTCTCGCCAATGAACTCCCCCTGGTTAAACGAAGGAGTGACGATCGTAACCAAGGGTTGTTCAGGCATAGTTGTACACGTTTGGCTGTGACTTCGGTACGACTGCTTTTATCAAGTCAGCCGGTTGTTCTCTTGACCGGTACAGGTCAGGATGCAGCAGGCCGATGAAATAACTGATTGGAAAAAAGAGCTGGACAAATCCACCGGCTCCGTTGTAAACGTTGCCCCAGAAAAAGGGCACGAAGAACCAGAACACACACAGGCTCAGCATCGACCAATAGGCTCCCAGTGCATGTTTGTAGCATAGTACGGCCATTTGTCCGAACAACACATAAAAGATAAGGACAACCAGCAAGCCGCTTTGCAGGGCCAGACCAATGGTAGCCGAGTGCGGGTCGTTGAGTTCTTCGTCGAGGTCGGTCGTCGCTTTGTGGTCAGACTCCAGAAAACTTTTCGAACCATACCCCGTAACCGGCTGGCGTTCAATGCCCCGGATAGCATATTGCCAGATCCGCATCCGGAACTGAAAATCGCTTTCGGTATTGTAGTTGGTAGCCACCTTTTTGGCCAGCAGGCTCTTGCCGAGTAAAAAAGCCGGCAACAGCAGCAGGGCACAACCCGCAATTATGTATTTTGCCCGAGACGACAGATACGGAAAGGCCAGCAACACATAGGAGAGCCCTACCCCGCCCCAGGCACTCCGGCAATCGGTGTAGACCAGAAACACATTGGCAATCAGGAATAAGACACCATACCACACCTTGTCTTTCAAGGTATCGCTGGTCAGCAAAAGCCAGAGCGAAAACAATCCCCCTACGCCCAGCACCATGGCCGTGTGCGCATAGTACAGCATTCCGCCAAACCGGAGCATGTTATCGGTTGTGCGGTCCGGGAAAAGCACCAGCGGGCCGACTTTAGTCAGGTGGGTAAAGGTAGTTGCCGGTAAAAAGACAAATACCACAAACAAGACCACGAGCTGCATCACCTTCCGGAAATCAATGGCATAAGCCATGGCACAAAAGCCCAGAATGACCATGTAGCTCAGCATAATATTAAAGGCATTCCGCACCTGCGACGCCGCATCGTCGCGCCCCAGGCTTACCAGCAAGGCCGTCAGCAGAAACAGGCTCAGCCCTACCCTGAACCGGAAAAAGACCTGTAAATGACGCAGGTAGCCAAACCAGGCCATAACGCCAATCTGTACGGGCAGCACCACGGCAAAAAACAGCACATGGTTCGGGGCTTCGGCTTTCTGCACGCTCGAAATACCCTGCAAATCCCCGAAGTGGAACAGCAGCGCGGTCAGCAGCAGCCCCATAAACACCATCGTGTATGTCGTCCGGCTCATCATGCAGTTACTGTTTTTGATAGGTTTGTTTTTCCAGACAAGGCCGGATAACCTGCGCAAGCGCATGGGCAAATGCCTCGTCCGAATAATCACGGATCAGTTTATTATGGGCTTCCCGACCCATCTGCACCAGATCAAACTCACCGGTTTGCAGCTGGCGCAGAAGCAACGGAAGCTCTATCCGCATATCCGCCAGCAGAAAACCCGTCTGATTTTGGTCGATCAGCTCGGTCAGCACGTGGGTTTGGGTGGCAATCACGACCTTTTGAAAGGCCATGGCTTCGAGCACAAACGACTGTCCGGCCGCTCCGGTATCGTCTTTAACCGGCAGCAGACACGCCTGTGCGTGGGCTACCAGTTCCTTGAAGGCCTTACGGGGCAGGTCCCTGAAAACGGTGATATTAGCGTAGGTTTTACCCGCCGGCAGGTCGTGGTTCAGACTTGAGCCGCAAATCACCAGCTGCTCAGTACGGTGCGCAAAAGCCTGAATCAGAGCAGCATAATCGCGGTTGGTGTAGCCACCGGCAAAGAAATACGCCTTTGGCAGACGGCCGGTAAGGGGCGTGGCAACCGGCTTCTTTTCCGGCTGATACGGCAGCGGCGCATAGACCAGCCGGCTTTTTTTCAGGCCGAGCTTTTGCTGATAAAGCATTAGTTCATGCTGCGAAAACACCTGAATCATGTCCTGTTCGGTAAGCAGCATCCGGAACAGCATCCGGAACAGCGGAAAGTAGCGCGGGGCGTGCAGAAAAAAGCCGAAATAAATCAGCTTCCGGTACCGGATCAGCCCCAGCCGGTGCAGCAACAGCACCGATAAGGCCACATACGAATTGACAACGATGACCCCTGCCTGCTGTAAGGCCCGCCGCTGCCGGAACAGGTACCAGCTATCCCGGATAAAATCAAGCCCCAGCCCAACCTTTGATTTAATCGGGTTCCGTTCGCCCTGCTGCAACAGCATAATGCGAAAATCCAGCTCACGTAACGTCGTGACCAGCACCGGCGGAACACCTAAGGTTGGACTGATGAAGTAATTCATAGCTCGACAGAAACGGACGTTTTGGTTAGGGCCGTTACCGTTCTGTTCAGTACACGGCCATAGAAACGAAGCAGTTTGACCTGCTCATACTCCCACGATAATTCATTCAGCACACGGCGGTACCCATACTCACCCATCCGTTTCCGCTCTTCAGGGCGGTCGAGCAACCATTCGATGCGGTAGGCAAACTCGCTGACATTGTTGTGGCTGACATACAGCGAAGCCTCCTGTGCCGACACGCGGCCCTCCTTGAGATCATACTGCACAACCGGCTTTTTCAGCGCCATATATTCCATGATTTTGTTCATGGTCGACAAGTTGTTCAGGTCGCTGTATTTATCCGGATTCACACACACATCGGCGGTGTTCAGAATATCCACCATTTTTTCGTCGGGCACACGACCGTAAAAATCGACAAAGTCTGTGAGCCCCATTTGCTCCGACATAGCTTTCAGGCTTTCCAGGCTGGTCCCTCCGCCGACGATGGCAAACTGCACATCCTGCCGGCGACGGGTCAGGATTTCGATGGATTGCAGCAGCAGGTCGATGCCTTCCTGCTCGCCCATCGTGCCCAGATAACCAACCAGATATTGGCGGCCTTTGCGGTAAGCCGGATTGCCGGACGTCAGCCGGAGCCGGTCAAGTTTAGGCCCGCTCCGGATCACCTGTACCTTGTTGGGGTCCATTTTTCCCCGCCGGATCGCAATCTCTTTATACGACTCATTGGTGGCGATACTGAAATTGGCGGTCTTGAAGGTCAGCCGTTCGAGCAGTACCATCAGGCGGTAAAACAAATCTTTCCGGCCAAACTTGGCGATATACAGTTCAGGGTTAATATCATGATGATCAAACACATACTTCACCCCGAACGGTTTAAACAAGGCTGCTACCAGGAAAATCAGATCAGGCGGGTTACAGCCGTGAATGACATGGAAACGCTTTCTGGCAAATACTTTTATAGCCAGAATGGTCCACCAGAACAGCGCCGAGCTATATTCAAAAAGATAGCCAAGTGCCCCGTCTGCCTCGGTTGCCAGCGGATGCCGGTAAATATCAATACCTTCCAGATGCTCAAAACGCCTGGTATATCCTTTCATGATGGGCGAGATAATACTGACCTCCGCTCCTGCTTCACGCAGGGTCGTTGCCTCCTGCCACACGCGCCGGTCGAAGGGTACGGGCAGGTTCTCAACAATGATCAGTATATGCTTCCCGGAAAAATCAGCCTGAGTAGTCATTCCGTTATCTAATAGGTTTGCACTTCAGCCTCAACCGGTGTCAATGACCAGTTAATGCCTATGTATTCGTTACTTGGATTCGGCAGTTTCGGTAAGCGTACCAGGTCAACCACCACTTTATTATTGACAGACGACACCAGATCCGCAAACTCGGCTTCGGGTGTGCAGACAACCAGTACATCACATGATTCAATGAGCTGACGACCGCTCGTAGCCAGCAGCTGCGACAGGTGTGGAATGTGCTGATCGATAAAGGCTTTGTTGGTTCCCGTCAGCTTCGACATGTTAATATTCCGGTCGTAGATCATCAGTGAGCACCCTTTTCCGAGCAGCGATTCGGCCAGAGCCACAGCCG
Organism: Arsenicibacter rosenii; assembly: GCF_001870735.1. Classification (GTDB taxonomy): domain Bacteria; phylum Bacteroidota; class Bacteroidia; order Cytophagales; family Spirosomataceae; genus Arsenicibacter; species Arsenicibacter rosenii. The sequence goes on from NZ_MORL01000009.1 coordinate 23,155, forward strand.
GGCTGTTACGCAGATCGTCGGTACCGGCCTTGAAGCCAAGGCCCAGAAAGCCAATGCGGCGGTGTACATACTGCATCAGCGTACCGATGGCCCGCTGCATCTGAATGTCGTTGGTGAGGTGAATGCTGTTGATGACCGGCACCGACACATACATATCGTGCGCCAGCATCTGCAGGCCTTTCAGGTCTTTGGGCAGACAGGAGCCCCCGTAGGCAAAGCCCGGTTTGAAGTAGTATTTCGAAATATTCAGCTGGGTATCTTTACAGAAAATGTCCATGACCGCATGCGAATCCAGTCCCATGGCCGAACAGATATTTCCGACTTCGTTGGCAAACGAAATTTTCAGCGCGTGGAAGGTATTGTTCACGTACTTCATCAGTTCTGCGATCTGAATCTCCGTCACAATAATTTCGGCAGGCAGAGCGTCATACAAACTACGCATCATCAGCGTTGCCTGCTCCGATTGTGAGCCAAGCAATGTCAACGGCGGGTTGAAATAGTCGCGCACGGCCGAGCCTTCCCGCAGGAATTCGGGATTACTCACCACCGCAAAATCCACATTGCGCAGTTTATCCGTCCGTTGCTCAATCAGAGTAGCGATTTTGTCGCAGGTGCCGGGCATAACGGTCGAACGGACCGCAATGACGTGGAACGAGTTTTTTTCGCGTAACACCTCCGCAAAGTGATCGGCTACGTTAAAAATATACCGCAGGTTCAGGTGCCCTTTAGCCGTCGACGGCGTTCCTACGGCAACAATGGATATATCCGTATCCAGGATAGCTTCCCGGTAATCGCTTGTTGCCCGGATACGGCCTTGCTCAGATTGTTCGGCGATGATTCCACTGATGTCGCGTTCAACAATCGTAGCACGCCCCTGGTTAATCTGATCAATTTTGGTCTGATCGACATCGACCCCGATGACCTGATGTCCGTTCCGGGCCAGACACCCGAGACTGACACAGCCAACATAACCTAATCCAAAAACACTAATCTTCATTGCTTTAGGGGTTAACGTTTGTTAATGAACTAAATGGTGAGTATTTGAATGACACTTTGTAAATCAATGGTTTCGCCGGCCGGTACGGTGGTCACAGACCGGATAACCGAGGTGGGCTGCTTCCGGTAGAACCGGTCGGAGAACCAGCCTAACGGCTCCGGTTCGGTTTCGCCCCGGTGGATCGTTGTTTTCAGTGACGGCAGCAGGTCGATACGAACCAGCCGGTCGGGACAGTTCAGTTGCAGCAGCTCAAAATGATTGTCGGCCAGCTGGGTCACAAACACATCGGGGTGCAGGTGAAACATCAGCTCAACCTGCCGGTCCTGCGTACCGTAGTTTACGATCCGGTCGCTGACCAGCAGCCGGTCTTCGCTCTTATCAAAATGCAGGGCGCGCTCATGACGGCACGCCAGCCGCTCGTATCCTGTATGCGTCGCCGTAACTTCGTCGGCCCACTCTCCCGACTGCACCCGGGTAACGGAGGTCTGGTAATGGTTCAGCCACAGCAATGCCCCGCCCTGAAATGCCTGATTCTGCCCGTCAATGCAAATAGTGTTGTGCGCCCGCGTACTGACAAAGTAGTTGCGCCAAGCCGATTCAGTATGGTAAGTATAAGTGCCGGGGTCAACAAAAAACGGGCACCCGTCGATATGCAGGCAGAACGACAGCGCATCCGCATGGCCATGGGCCGCGATCGACAGAAAGCCGAGCGGAGCCGCATCAAAGTAGACGTAGATTTCCCGCCCTGCTGACTCTTGTTTGCGTAGAATGAAGTGGCCTTCTTCCGTATAAAAACCGCTCCCCAGCTGCACATTTACCGACGGCAGTTCGTCAAACTGCTCCTGCCCCTCCATGCCAAACAGCAGGTAGTTTTTCAGATCGAATACCTGGCCGGTGCCCGGCTCCATGGCATGTGCACACTGCTTAAAGAATGAATCAAAAAACAATACGGCCGACGATGTCAGAATAGACCGGAAGTTGAGGTTAGCATCCAGGTTATCCAGCACCACCACGCGCCCGTTGTCCTGATCACCGTAGTTGGGCAGACTGCCGCAACAATCGAGGAGTACCGAAATATAAATGGCAATTTGCCGGAGCTGATCGGTATAGGCAAAAGAAAAGGCGTTGTTGGTCCGGAGTCCGACCACGTAGGCAATCAGGAAAAAGTCGGTAATAAACTGAATGTAAGTCGCTGTCTGCTCCAGATTAATGCCCCGGCGGTGCTGTAGCTGGATCTCCCGTTCGAGCCCTGCCTTGGCGTATTTTGTCCATTCATCGGATTCCGGAAACTGCCAGAACGAACCGGCAATAAACAGGCCCGCATATTCGGCGATCAGGTGGTTGTTGGCCGATGAATAATAAGACGGGTTTTCACGGCTATAAACGCAGTGCTGATAAATGAGCGGGACCCAACACCGTTCGACAAACCGGCTGAAAGCAGGATTCTTTTTTACTAATTGACTCGCATTGAGAATATTCCAGCAAAAAAACCAGTTAATCAGCCGTAGATTCACTTCGATATTGCTGTACCAGTTAACGCCCACCAGATACGGGTTTTCCTGTGCCCATGACTCAATCAGCTCCATTAGCCGCGCCAGCAGACCAGGGCTTTCCGAGCGGCGGTAAGCGAGTGCCAGAGCGGGTAAAAACGGCATCCGGTTCACCTCCCAGACATATTTGGCGTTACCTGCCTCGCCGGTCCGGATATCAATATCCTTGGCGTAGGTTAGCGGAAACCGGCGGCCGGTCGATAAATCCAGATGCCAGTCGACCGTTTGGGTCAGGTCCACTTTATGATTGAAGATGGGAGCCTGTAGCGGCGGCAGGTTCGTAAACTGGCCGAGATTGTCGGTAAACAGAATCGAGGCCGGTAGTTTCGCGAGCCGGATAACAGGTTGCCAGTTCATGTGCGAACGATCCGAGCGTTTCTGAACATACTGCCGCAGCCTGAAGCCAACTTCAGGTAACGACATTGTCCGGAAGCGATAATAGAACCAGCGATATCTGGTCATGTTATCTTTTTTCTCGTTCGTCATTGTAAGTGCCGTATCCGTATACAAACCAGTCAGAGGTTAAGCATGCTGCCGTTCAAAGCTGGCAAACCAGCTGTCGAGCGACATAAGGGTAAATAATTGTTTTTCACGATTATAGCCGCGCACCTGATGGTCGTCGAAGAACCGCGCTACGGCTTTGGTATTGATATGACCGGTCAGGGCCGAGTCTTGTCCGGTCAGCTGGTGGCGGTAATCTGCCCCGACGGCTCCTTTCAGCCAGCGCTCAGCCGGCGAACCAAACCCTTTCTTTTTACGGTGTGTAATGGTTTTATCGAGAATCGACTCTGCATAGGCCTTGTGGATAATTTTCGTTTTCCGGAAATCCAGCTTATAGTAATAGGGCAGGCTGTCGATAAAATCAACCAGGTCATTATCCAGAAAAGGCACCCGGGCTTCGATCCCGAAGTGCATCGAAATCTTGTCGGTATAGTTGAGCAGGTCGTCCGACAGATTCATGTGCATGTCGTTGCGCATCATGGCCTCCACCGGATGCGTCCGCTCGCTGCCACCCATCAGGTCGTAGTAGTAGCGGATATAGTCCTGCGAACGGCTGGCCGGAATGCCCGTCAGTTCTTCAATTTCTTCGTTGGTAAAAATGGCATATGACTCATCGAACCGCCGGATCGGGTCAGATTCCTGCCAGGCCGATAAGGCGCGGCGCACGGTTTCTTTTTCCTGAAATCCCGGGATCTGCAACAGTGCCGAAGCCAGCTTCCGGGCAAAGGGCAGGCGGGCGTAAATCAGCTCGCTTTTATACCGGAAATACCCGCCCAGAGGTTCGTCAGCGCCCTGGCCGGTCAGCACCACTTTCAGGTGCGGCGCCACGGCCTGACAGAGGTAGTACATCGGAATAGCCGAAATGGTAGCCGACGGCTCCTCAATAATGTCTACCACCCTTGGCAGCACCGACTGAAAATCGGCCGCTGATACGCGCGTAATGATATGATCGGCCCCGATAAACTGTGCGGTATAGGCGGCATGTCCGGTTTCATCCTGCTCGTGGTCTTCCGTGTAGCCTACCGTAAAAGCCTTGATACGGCCGGGATAGTGTTTAGCCGCCAGATGGGCCACAATCGCCGAATCGACCCCGCCGCTGAGCAGCACGCCGATCTCCACATCGGCCATGAGCTGCCGTTTTACCGCAGCTTCGGCCAGCCGGCCATACTCTTCAACCGCATCGCGGAACGAAATGGACGGGATCAGGCTGGTTTGCCGCCTGACAAACGGCATAATCGTACTGCTGGCCGAGGTTCTGGCGCCCAGCGTGAACGTAATGACATGCCCGGGACGAACCTTATGCACCTTACTCCAGAGCGTGTCCGGAGCCGGGTTATAGCGCAGGCGCAACAAGACCGCCAATGCATCCTGATTGAGTTCCGGAGAGACCTTATCGACAATCGGGCGCAGTTCCGACGAAAACAACAGGGTGTTACGGCTCCGGTAATAGTACAAAGGCTTTACCCCGAACCGGTCACGGGCCAGCCATAACTGCCGGCTTTGGGTATCCAGGAAGGCTATGGCAAAAATGCCGTTCAGCTTTGCCAGTCCGTCAAGGCCATACCGGATGAGATAATAGAGTACGGTCTCCGTATCCGAATGCCCCCGAAACGCTACTTCCGGCAATTGTCGGCGGAGCTCCTGATGGTTGTAAATTTCGCCGTTGAACACAAGATAGTAGCGGCCACAGGCAGAGGCCATCGGTTGAGCGCCGGCCGGACTCAGATCGACAATCGACAACCGGCGGTGTCCCAGCCATACCTGATCGTCATCCACCGTCAGTTGATGGAGCGCTGCGGCATCAGGTCCGCGATGCGCGATCCGGTCCAGATCGGCTTCTGTCAACGGAATGTTTATGCTACCGAGAATACCACACATATCGTTTGTTCTTTAATCGGTTATTTACCTGCCTGTTGATCAATGCGCCTTTTTATCGCCTGCCAGCATTTTCTTCACCGTCCAGGCGCAAATCCGTAAGTCAAACCAGAGCGACCGGCGGCTAATGTAAAAGCGGTCGTAGCGCACGCGGTGTTCCATCTCAATCAGCTGTGAGGTCAGACCGCGATTGCCGCGAACCTGTGCCAGCCCCGTAATACCCGGGGTAACCTGATACCGGAGCGGGTAGTTTTTCAGCCGGAACCAGAACTGTGCGTCGTGGTTTACTGCATGCGGCCTCGGCCCCACAATACTCATCTGGCCTAGCAATACATTGATAAACTGGGGCATCTCATCCAGATTGGTCCGTCGTAAAAAGCTGCCGATCCAGGTTACACGCGGGTCATTCCTGACTGCCTGACTAAAATGCGCCTGTTTGTCGTAATACATTGTCCGGAACTTTAGACACCGGAAAGGCTGCCCGTTCCGCCCCGACCGGAGCTGCACGAAAATAACCGGCCCTGCCGATGTCAATCGTATCATCAGTCCGGCCAGCGGAATCATCCATGACAGCATAAAGACAATGACCAGCAACGAAAACAGCAGGTCGAACAGACGTTTCTTCCGGCTTAATCTCGGCGCAGGCGTTAGCAAATCCACCCTTTTCGAGGACAGATTATGCTTCGTGGGCGCAGAGGTAGAATATGACATCATCGTTTGTTAATGGTTGGTATTCCGACACGGTATTGCGTGCCTTACCCATGGTTATTCGTTTCATTTTCAAGAAACTGACCCGTATCGGGCAGTTCTGTTTTATAGGCGTACCGATACGGAAGGCTATTGTCAAAGCCGTTCAGGACCAGATGTAAATTCGGGAAACGGCGTTCATACTGCAGCTTGTCCAGTATTGGCAGCTGTGCTTTTGGCGTCACGCCTTTACGAACTACCAGCAGGCTGGTGTCTGCGCAGTAAGCCAGTAATTTGGCATCCGTAAAGAAGCTGATTGGCGGTGAGTCTACCACGATGTGCGAAAAGCGACGGCGCAGTTCCTGAAACAACTGCCCCAGACCGGCCTGCGCCAGCAGTTCGGCCGGATCGGCAACCGGCATACCACTCGTAATCACCCAATACTGGTAGTTATATCCGGTTACCGGCTGCATGATGTCGTCGAGCGTGGCGCGGCCCGCCAGGTAGTCTGAAATACCAGGCTTGCTTTCGGCATTCAGGGCTTTGTGGGCTCTTGGCTTCCGTAAATCCATTTCGAGCAGAATCGTCGGCTGATTGGTCAGCGCAAAACTGGCCGCCAGATTCATTGAGATAAACGACTTGCCTTCACCACTAATCCCGGACGTAACCAGCACTACCTGCGCCATATGCGGACTTACCCGGATATGCTGTACATCAGTCCGCAGCATTTTAAACTGCTCAATAATCTGCGACTGGGTACGGGGCGTCACAACGAGCGGTTGTTTTTCACGGCTTTTGACAATCTCCCCGATCACCGGCACACGGGTTACCCCTTCGATCTCGCGGCGCTGCTGAACCTGGTTATTCATCATATCTCTCAGAATCAGCACCCCCATCGGAATCACGAACCCAACCAACCCGAAAATCAGGAAAATGATCAGTTTTTTGGGTTTTACCGGGTCAGGCGTGCTATGGGCCACGTCGACCATGATGTTTTGAGATACCTCGGCAGCATACGACAGCGCCGTCTCCTCCCGTTTCTGAAGCAGGTAGGTATACTGACTGTTCTTAATGGCCTGTTGCCGCGTAATGTCCAGCAAGGTCCGTTCCTTACCCGGCACCGTCCGGATCTGGCCTTCGGTCCGGTTGTTGGTCTTCACCAGCGCGCTTTGCGTCGATTGAAGCGCCTGCTTATTATTCTGAATATTCTCATTGATCCCGGTCCGGGTAGCACGGATCTGGTCATCCAGTGTTTCGATCAGCGGATGCTCTTCCGGAGTAGTCCGCAGCAACTGATCCCGCTGCATTTCCAGATCGCTGAGTTTCGTTACCAGATTCAGCAGTACCGGATCATTCAGACCCATAGTAGCCGGTGCGACTCCCCGCTGATTTGCTTTCGAACCAACATAGCGCTCCACATCCCGCAGGGCTCCCAGCTGGATACTTACTTCGTTAAGCTGGGCGTCATTCTGTTGCACCTGCTGCAGGAACGATTGCGCCTGAGCGTTCAGGTCCGTGATTCCCTCGGTCCGCTTATACGATTCCACCCCCTTTTCGGCCTGATTGAGTTCCTGTGAAAGTGAAGCCAGCCGGTCGTCCAGAAATTTGAGTGCATTCTGTGCCAGCCGGTTTTTATCGGCCACAACCGCCAGGTTGTATTCCTGAACAAGCTCATTCAGGATCTGCTCTCCCCGCTCAGGTACCGTATCTTCGAGGGTCAGCATGACAACCGTCGATGCCTTGTTGGTTGGCTCAACGGTCAGGGTATTGATGTAGTTAGCGACCACATATGGCAGCGGTGTTACCTGCACATACAACTCCGTACCCGGCAAAACCGGGCGTACGGTCTGGATCCGCAACTGGCCGTACGGCGTTGAAACGGACTGGTTGAGCGGATAAGACACCTCATCGATCTCAACGGTCTGCTCTGAGGTAAAAACCAGATGTATTTTGTCTTCATACAACAACTCACCCGGCTTTTCCACGATCAGCTCAATAGGCGATTTACCGTACAGATCTTTCTTTTTGAAGGCATCTTTCCGGAAATAGGTGACACCCAGATTGAGCTTACTGACTACTTTATTCATCAGCCGGAACGAATGCAGGATTTCAATCTCGTTCTCAACCACCTTTGAGGGAACAAAGCTTGGCTCATCTTTCAGGATGCTTTGTTCTTCAACGCCTTTTTTCTCATCCTTAATCAGGACACTCGCCTGAATTTTATAGACGGGCTGCTGCCGGTAGACATACGCGAATGCCAGTCCCAGACACACGATAATCGAGCCCACAAACCATTTCCACTGCCTTACATAGCGCCGGAGTGCCATTTGCACCACAGCCCTGTCGGCCTCGTAAGCCGTGTAAGGATCGTATGTTGACGTTGTTTTTGACATAAGCAAGTATAGGGGACGGACTCTGTTATCGCCGGATAATGATCGCTAGTAAAGACAGGGTGCTCGCCAGTGCCGGAATAAGCATGTACCATCGGTCGGCACTGGTGATACGGGCCTTACCAGGCTCCACGTAAATGGTATCGTTTGGCCGCAAATAGAAATAAGGTGACCGGAACAAGTCCCGTCGTGTCATGTCGATGCGGATAAAGCTGCGCTGCCCGTTTTGTTCGCGTATGAGGAGCACATTATCGCGGCGGCCGTAAATCGTCACATCGCCGGCCAGGCTAAGGGCTTCGAGCAACGTGATGTGGTCGTCCGGAATAGTAAAAAGAGAGGGCCGGGCCACTTCACCCAACACCGAAATGCGGAAGCTCTGGTTACGGATACTTACTGTTGGTTCGCGCAGGTATTTTTTTAAGCGTTCCCGGATTGTGCCGGCCGCCTGCGAAACAGTTTGATTCCGCACGTCAATTTTACCAATCAGCGGCATTTCAATTGTTCCTTCCGGATCAACTAAATAGCCGACAGCCGGTGGCAGCGGATTTGTACCGGTAAACTGGTACGCTGTTTTATTTTCTGTACCTGAATTTGTATACGGATTAAAGAAATCAGCGGCTTCAGGATTTAAACTACTAACCTGAATTGATAAAACATCTCCGGTCCGGATCGTTAAGGGTGCCTGCTCTACAATAGCTTGTGTACTATTTGAGAAACTATCTTTCTGAAAATACACCAACTCTTTAGCCGATGTACATCCGGTAAATACACCAACCAGAAATACGCCAACTGTTAATTTTAAAACGACAATAATTTGTTGATAAATACGCATAATAATTACTTATGGTACAGTATTTGCTTAGTTAAGGTTAAGTAGAGTCAAAATTGGTAAACCAAATTAATATTTAATTTTACCAAGAATAGATATCACTATACCACTAATTAACCAGCAAACGGATAACTCTTGCACAGTTATTGCATAAAGTCTATCAATGCACATTCTTGCAGACATTTAGCAACTGATATTTTAATTTTCCTAATAAGTTTAGACTCTCTTGGCGTAAAAAGTAACAGGAGGTTTATACATATTTTTCAAAAATTAACAATGTCATTCATATGTTACTCTCTATATAGAAAGCCTAACAAGCTAAGTATAAGCAACATAATCCTTAAATTAACCTTGTCGTATTATTGCTTATGAAGTACAATTCTGCAATCAAAGAAAGCGTCGATGAGCTGTTAGCAATTGAAAAACAACAGCGGCAGGCACGGTTGAGAGACAGGATTCGTTTCCTGAGATTCCTCAAGGAAGGAAGGGCACAAACACAGCAGCAGGCTGGCGAACAACTTGGATTATCCTTAAGACAAAGCCAGCGGTTATGGCAAACATACCGGCAAGAAGGCATAGAAAAACTTTTGCAGACCGGCTATCAGCACGGATTTGGTAAACTAAGCACGCATCAGCTTAGTGAACTTAAACAATGGCTGACAACGCCACCCCATAAAAAGCTGAGTCAGATCCAGACCTATATAAAAGAACGCTGGCAAATTGATTATACAATTGCCGGTCTGAGCTTGCTTTTTAAACGAATGAAAATAAAATATAAGCCTGCCCGAATGGGCAAAATGAAGGAGAATATTGAACCACAATATTAGTATTTCCTACTCAAAACACACTGAAATACCAATTGTTTTCTGAGTAAAAATACGCCTTAATCAGTTAATTTGTACGCAACAAAAAAGCGTATTAATTACTGATTGATAGATATATCCTATATAATTAATACGGGCTTATTTACGATCTAAACGAAGAAGCCCGTATTTAATCCTTATTATTCATGATTTGGAGAGGCTCTCCAAATCATGTTGCGCTGCTGACCAAAAAATTGTCTAACCAATAATCAGCCGTTGACCGGGCCGCAAGCTATTTCCCCGGATCTTATTTTTTTTCTTTAATTGCTCTACTGTCAATCCGTTATAGCGCTGTACAATATTCCACAGGGTATCACCATGCTGAACGGTATGGTATTTGGGTTTACGTACCTTATCCGGAACCGCTTTCTTACCGGCTTTCTCCGTTCCCTGGTCTGCCAGTTGCTCAAGCCGCGTTTCTGCCGCTTCACGGTACACAATCAGCCGTTGTCCGGATTTCACCTGTGAGCTGCGCAGTTTGTTCCACTGTTTTACGTCATAGACATCGACACCATAGCGCTCTGCAATCCGGGCCAGTACTTCTCCCCGCTTCACCACATGCGTAATCTTCTGCGGTTTCCGGACAATCACCTCGTCTATATCATCGGTCTGGTTATCAGGATTGTCAAAAACGCTGACGGACGCATCTGCCGATGCCAGCAATTTTGATTCGGCAAGCAGCGGGCTCGTATCGCGCATGAGCCGGACTGAGTCGGCCGCCTGCTTCTGCTCTTCTGCATCAGCAAACAGCACATTGACCATCATCCCCGGCGTATGCGCAGATGAATCCATAATGGCCGCACGGTTCGCGATGATGTAATGATGCCTGCCACTGGGTACACGCAACGGGAATTGTCGTGTATGCGCCGGTAAAACTGTATTAACAATCTGAGGATTCAGTTTTTGAATATCTTCCAGCTGCAGCCCGCTGTAATAGGCAAACCGTGGCAGATCAACGTAGTTATTAATGTGGATTGTATCGTGGGGGATTACGTATTCCGGATGTTCGGCCACAATACCATGATCATCGGCATAGTTCATCAGGTACGTAAACGCGATAAACTGCGGGACATACGAACGCGTTTCTTTGGGCAAATGGTCGTATACCGTCCAGAATGAATTACCACCCGACCGGCGCATAGCCCGTTTTACGGTGCCGGGGCCACTGTTATAAGCCGCCAGCGCCAGGTGCCAGTCACCGAAAATCCGATACAACGACTTCAGGTACCGGCAAGCGGCTTCGGTTGCCTTCATTGGCTCCATCCGCTCATCGATAAACTCATCCTGATACAGGCTCATGTCGCGGCCGGTTGCCGGCATAAACTGCCAGAGTCCGACGGCGCCCACCCGCGAGACCGCCCGCGGGTTCAGCCCGGACTCGACTATGGACAGGTATTTCAGTTCGTCGGGAAGGCCATACTTCGCCAGCATCTTTTCGTACATCGGGAAATAGACATCCCGCCGTTCGAGCATGGTCCGCGTGTAGCTTGGCTTCCGGAATGTAAAGTAGTCAATGTAGCTTTGTACCGCGCTGTGATAGGGTAAGGCGATACTTTTTTCCAGTTTTGGCAATCGCTCCTGTATCAATGCCGGTGAAATGGTTGGCAAATTCACCACCTCCTCCACAATCAGGGTATCAGTCGCCGTAGTGTCGGTCTGCACCACAAAGGCAACCGGATGAACACCGGCAGTACCGGACGTACTTGTCAGTACCAGACCCAGCGCACACCCAACTCCACACATCTTCAACAGGCTATGAGTCATTTTTTTCATCTGCCAGAACACAAACAGGTTAATTACTACATTGGTTTATAAGCAATCCGGCCTATGCCGGGCTATTGGTCAATTCTTTTGCAAAGGCCACCAGTTTGCCTTCTTCAAATGGCGCTCCCAGCACCTGAATACCTATCGGGAGCCCCGCTTCATCCGTACCATTGGGTACGGCAATCGCCGGATAACCGACAACATTAGCCTGCACCGTAAAAATATCGGCCAGATACATTTGCAGCGGATCGGCGGTCTTTTCGCCCAACCGGAAAGCCGGAGAAGGTGTCGTCGGTGATACTAAAAAGTCATATTTGGTAAATAACTCCTCAGTTTCTTCACGGATTAATCGCCGCACCTGTTGTGCTTTGGTATAATACGCATCGTAGTAGCTGGCACTCAGTGCGAAGGTACCCAACAGAATTCGCCGGCGGACTTCAGCCCCGAAGCCTTCCGTACGGCTTTGTTTGTAGAGTGCGATCAGGTCTGTTACGCCCTGTGCGCGGTGGCCATAGCGCACACCGTCGAACCGTGAGAGGTTCGAGCTGGCCTCGGCTGTTGTCAGGATATAGTACGTTGGTAACAGATGCGGAAGGTTTTTCAGCTCAACCGGCTCAACGATGTGGCCTGCCGCCCGTAGCGCATCCAGTTTTTGCCGGGTAGCCTTACGGATCGATTCGTCAACGCCTTCGCTGTCGACGCCGTCTTTCAGATAGGCGATCCGCAGAGGCCGGTCTGGTAAAGTAGCACTGGCATAGGCAGACACCGGTTTGGCCGACACGGTACTGTCATAGGCATCAGCGCCGGCCATTACTTCGAGCAACAGGGCTGCATCGTGCGGAGTATTGGCAATGGGTCCGATACAATCAAACGAAGAAGCATAGGCAATTAAACCCCAGCGGCTGATCCGGCCATAAGTTGGTTTCAGCCCTACGACACCGCAGAAGGCGGCCGGCTGACGGACAGAACCGCCGGTATCGGAACCAATCGAGGCAAGGCACAACCCTGCCTGTACGGCAACTGCCGACCCTCCCGATGACCCCCCGGGCACACGCTCCGGATCGGCCGCATTACGTACCGGCCCGAACGCCGAACTTTCGTTGGATGAACCCATGGCAAATTCATCGCAGTTTTGCCGGCCAATAACAATTACGTCCTCGGCGAGCAACCGCTGAACAGCCGTTCCGGTAAACTGAGCCGTGAAGCCATCCAGAATAGCACTACCGGCCCGGACAGCATGATCCTGGTAGCAGAGTACATCTTTGAGACCGATCACCATACCAAAAAGTTTGCCGGTCGGCTCACCGGCGGCAGCTTTGCGGTCTAAGGCATCGGCCCGTTGACGGGCTTCTTCGGCATACACCTCCGTAAAGGCATTCAGATGCCCGAATTCATGAATACGATCAAGGTATTGGTCAACCAATTGGCGGCACGTTAAGGTGCCACGCTGTAAATCGGCCTGAACGGCGGTAAAGGAGCGGTAAATGGTCACGGTATAATAATGACCGTAGGGTTAGCGTCCTACGCTACGGAGCATAGGCTACATAGCGTAGGACGCTAACCCTACGATAAATGAGCATTAGGTTAATTTATTTCGATTCTTTCAGGCCGTCTTCGATGTTATCACGGACTTCCTTAGTAGCATCTTTAAATTCACGAATGCCACGACCAAGGCCACGCGCCAGTTCCGGCAGTTTTTTTGCGCCAAAGAACAGCAACAGTGCCAGGAAAATTAATAACATTTCCTGCCCACCCAGACCCATAAAAGCTAAGATCGATGCGAAAGTCATATTCGTTTCGGATTATAATGTATGCAAAAATATAAAAGTAATTTGTAATACTCTATTAAAACACGGTGAAAATAGTTAACTACTCACTGACCCTCACCGGTTACCGGAATTCTACCCGATAGGGATGATTTCCTTCTTGTTAACGGCCTGAGTGGTCTCCCAGGCGCGGAATTTCTCGATATCATCCCGGATCGCACTGATCAGCCAGACCACCAGTGCAATGTCATCGGTGATTCCTACAATCGGGAGCAGATCCGGTATGAAATCAATGGGTGAAACGAAATAAATCAACACGGCAATTACCCGGATTAATGTTTTCCAGGGAATCTCGCGATATTGACCCGATGCATATGACTTCAGCATGCGGCTCAGCAAGCCGATGTGCTCACGGAATACCTGCATCTTGTCGCCGGTCAGCCCGCCGCTCTTCTGCAGGGCCTCACGAATCAGGTTTAACAGACTGCTACTGTTCCGGGCATAGCGAACGGCTTTGGAGTTTGCCTGCCGGAAGAAAATCGAACTTAGAACACGTTTTAAGAGTGAATCCTTAGCCATGACTTAATATACGTTTATCTGTAGGATGGTGGATTTGATGATTGGTTTAACAATCAGTCAAGCGTATAACAAATTTTGTTCGCATTTATTTCAAAAACCGAGTGAGTTGTCCATTAAATTTATGCCGGTGTCTATAGTCATTAACCAAAGAATATGAGCAAGGCGTTGGTTTCAAAAAAACTACACTCGTATTTTTGCCCTGATCTTTTTCATTCTCTTAATCCGATTTTATATGAAAATTACCGTAGTAGGTGCCGGAGCCGTTGGTGCAACCTGTGCTGATAATATTGCCCGCCGTGAGTTAGCCGAAGAAGTAGTGCTGCTTGACATCAAAGAAGGACTTAGTGAAGGCAAGGCGCTGGATATGTTCCAGACGGCGGCCCTTTGTGGTTTCGATACGAAAATTGTTGGCTCTACAAACGATTACTCAAAAACAGCCGGTTCTGATGTAGTTGTGATTACATCCGGGCTACCGCGTAAACCGGGTATGACCCGTGAAGAACTGATCGGTACAAATGCCAACATCGTTAAGGGGGTGACCGAGAACATCCTGAAATATTCACCAGATACCATCATCATTATCGTATCGAACCCGATGGATACGATGACGTATCTGTCGCTGAAGACATCAGGCCTGTCTAAAAACCGGATCATTGGTATGGGGGGCATTCTTGACTCGGCCCGCTTCAAGACCTACTTATCGCTGGCAATGGATTGCCCGCCGAACGACATTCACGGTACGGTAGTTGGCGGCCACGGTGATACAACAATGATTCCGTTAACCCGTCTGGCAACGCGCAACGGCGTACCGGTAAGTCAGTTCCTGGACGCCGAAACGCTGCAGAAAGTGGCTGCTGATACAATGGTTGGCGGCGCAACACTGACGAAGCTGATCGGCACATCGGCCTGGTATGCTCCGGGTGCGGCAGTAGCGGCATTGGTCGAAAGCATTGTCCGCGACCAAAAACACATTTTCCCTTGCTGTGTATCGCTTGACGGCGAATACGGGCAGTCAGACATTTGTCTTGGTGTACCGGTCGTGATCGGCCGCAGCGGCTGGGAGCAGATCATTGATTACAAGCTCAATGAAGAGGAGCAGGCGGCTTTTAACAAATCGGCGGATGCCGTCCGTAGTATGAACAGTGTATTGAGCACGCTTGATCTGGGGATCTAAGGTCCGCATTTATACTGATTCTGAACGGCCCCGTCAGGTATATCTGACGGGGCCGTTCCTGTTTAAATACAATTTTACACTTCAGCCCACCTTTTTGTCCATTCATCACTAAAAACCTACTTTCCAACACATTACTCTATATAGGACAAGCTTTTCCGCATTACTTTTACAACATCAAACAACAACGAATATAAAAAAACAACAATACGATGAAAACGTTAATGACTATTTTTGCGCTTGGTACAGCCGGTTTATTTGGCATTTATGCCATCGGACAATCTGAATCAAACGCTCCGGCAACAAAAGCCAAAACAATTGAACAACAGCTTGCAGAAACGGTTTCACCGGCTTTACTGGAAAAAATGAACGAAGATGACCTGATTATACGTTTTCACGTAGACGCAGACAAACAAATTGCGCGTGTTAATGTTAAAGGTAAAAATCCGGCCGTGAATGCACAACTGATGCAGGAACTGAAAGGAAAGGCATTGACTGGTAAGGGGATAGATACTGAATCGACATACGAAGCACGTTTTCGGCTGAAAACTGCATAAAATAAAGACTTTTGGCGTTAAAGAGCCAGATACATACTTTTTTAAGTAAGGGTTAAATTGGGTTAAGGGGAAAGCATTTGGTCGGGGATGACTAAATGCTTTTTTGTTTTAGTTGCGTGTGAAAAACTGAATCAGTACAATGCAGATGGTCGTAAAAAGAGTACTGGCGGCAATCCGGATCAACGTTGGTACCAAAAGTGTAAGGCTGCTGGCTTCAATCGTAAATAAAGTGGTATGATGAATAAGTGCCAGCAGGATTGTATAACGGAAGAATTTGTTAAACCCTAACTCGTTCAGCGATAACACCTGACGTTGTTCCTGTCCCGGTAAATCGACCTGGGTTCGCAAAATAAGCGGCCGCACATAAGCAATAAGCACCGTTGCCGCTGCGTGCATTCCGAGTGTATTGTAAAATGTATCAACAATAACCCCCGTAAAGAAACTGATTAGCAGAAAAGCCGAACGATTAATCTGTGGCGGCAGCAGCAGAATGCCGGCGATGTAGACAAAGCAAAACGCGTAATCAAATAAAACGACATTCCGCAAAATGAGAATCTGCAGAAGCAGGTAGAGCAAAAAGAGAAATACAAGATTAGTGATTTCGCGGAGCGTCATTGTCGTTATCAGGCAGCGAATCATCATCCGGAGACCGGATCAGGATGCACTATTTTTCATTTTCAATTTGTTTTTCAAGCTGTTCCTGTTCCTGGCGCAACTTATTGTTCACTACATAAACAAAAGACAAGTTGCTGAAATTTGTCGACAGGTCAATCGTAATATCGTGAAACGTCATATTGGGCTGCACGCCGATTGTCCGGACACGACCAACCAGAATACCCGGCGGAAACACTGAGTTGTGTTCGGAGGTCACGACAGAGTCGCCCTTGTAGACCGGCTTATAGCGCGAAATATCCAGTAATTTCATCTGATGCGGATCCACACCATCCCATTTTGCCGTACCAATATCAGCCGCACGAATTAACTTCGACGACACACGGAACTCTGAGTGCAGAATGGATGTCACGACCGAAAAGTTGGCACTACACAGCTTTACACGGCCAACAACGCCGGTCGGCGAAATGACCCCCATACCCGGCTGGATGCCGTCATCAGTCCCTTTATCAATGGTGATATAGTTATTGGCATACTGGGTCGTATTGTTCGTCACTTTAGCGACCTTATACGCAAACCGGTTTGCAAAGACCGTATCAGCCTGGTAGGCGGTGGGCGCTACCGGATGCCCCTGCTGTAGCCGGGTCAGTTCCTCGTGCAGCTTACGGTTTTCCGCCGCCAGTTCGGCATTGACATCCCGCAAACGGGTGTATGCCTGCACACTGTTCGACCAGGTCAGCATCTGTGCCGCATACGCATTGGAGGTATTGAAGAAGCTGGCACTCCAATAGTTGTTGGTGTTGATGATGAAGTAAAAGCAGATCACTTCAAGCAACAAAAACAGAATAAAATTGCGGCTTCTGACGATAAACTCGACTAATTCTCCCATTGACTAGTCAAATGGATAACAACTGATGGGCAATGGCGACAAACGGATAAACGCGTCTGCGACCATTGCCCATGACAATTATTTCTGATACCGTTAAAATTAGCTGATCAGTACTGATTTATACAAATCCAGGTTTTTGATCACTTCGCCTGTCCCTTTTACAACGGCCTTAAGCGGATCATCAGCAACGTGGATCGGCAGTTTTGTTTTGGCTGCCAGTCGTTTGTCAAGCCCATGCAACAACGCACCACCGCCTGTCAGGTGAATCCCGTTTGTGTAAATATCGGCCGAAAGTTCCGGCGGTGATACTTCCAGGGCTTTCATTACGGCTTCTTCGATTTTTGAAATCGACTTATCCAGGGCGTATGCAATCTCGCTGTAGGTAACCTTAATTTCTTTCGGAATACCGGTCATCAAGTCACGGCCACGGATTTCGTAATCAGCCGGCGGATTGTCCAGTTCCGGCAAGGCAGAGCCAACTTCAATCTTAATCTGTTCTGCAGAACGCTCACCGATCAACAGGTTGTGTTCACGGCGCATGTAATCTACAATATCACGGGTGAACACGTCACCGGCAATCCGGATCGACTGTTCACAAACGATGCCAGAAAGGGCAATAACGGCGATTTCGGTGGTTCCCCCCCCGATGTCTACAATCATTGTTCCGTTTGGCTGGGTAATATCGATGCCAATACCGATAGCCGCCGCAATTGGCTCGTGTACCATGTACACCTCTTTTGCCCCGGCATGTTCAGCAGAGTCCTTAACGGCCCGCTTTTCTACTTCGGTAATGCCTGATGGGATACAGATAACCATCCGATGCGACGGCGAAAACAGTTTTCCACCCGAGTCAATCATTTTGATAAGCCCCCGGATCATCAATTCGGCAGCCGTAAAGTCAGCGATTACGCCATCTTTCAGCGGACGGATTGTTTTTATGTTTTCATTCGTTTTTTCGTGCATCTGCATCGCCTTATGGCCAATGGCCAGTACTTTACCACTGGCTTTATCCATAGCGATAATCGAAGGCTCATCCACCACAATCCGGTCCTTGTGAATAATCAAGGTATTCGCTGTACCCAGGTCAATCGCAATGTCGCTAGTTAAAAAATTGAAAATTCCCATTTCAGGCGTATTACAAGGCGTTTTTGCTACTTTTTTTGAAAGGTCTGCAAAATTATAGATAATTTGTATGAAAACCCCTCAGCAAATACGACATATTTATTACTTTTTTTAGATGACAATCAGGCCATAAGTGCACAGGTCCTGCCGGTCATATTTTACAGACGCAGCCTTTTTGCGGTTAATTTTGGGTTTTGACTTCCGACTTTCGACTTTTGTAGCATTATGGGAATTCGTTCGGTATTTAGTCGGCCCCTGGCACAATGGGTCGTTCAACAGCAACAGGAGTGGATGTATCAGCCTGCCGAAGCACAACAACGCTGGTTTAAAGAGCTCGTTTCGGTTGGGCGGCATACACAATTTGGTAAAGATCATCATTTTCATGACATCCGGACCGTCGACGATTTCCGGCAGGCCGTTCCTGTCCGTGATTACGAAGACCTGAAACCATACATACAGAAAATTCTGGACGGGGCTTCGGATGTCCTCTGGAAAGGCAAGCCGCTTTATTTTGCCAAAACATCCGGTACGACATCCGGCACAAAATATATTCCGCTGACCAAAGAATCGATTCCCAATCATATTAACTCGGCGCGTGATGCTTTATTAAATTACATTCACGAAACCGGGAATAGCGCTTTTTTGGACAAAAAGCTGATTTTCCTCTCCGGGAGCCCTGAGTTAGTACAAAAAAACGGTATTCATATCGGCCGTCTGTCGGGTATTGTGAATCACCACGTGCCGGGTATTCTGCGGACTAATCAACTGCCATCGTACGAAACCAATACCATCGACGACTGGGAGACCAAACTGGAACGGATCATCGACGAGACCATCGACAAACCCATGTCACTGATTTCCGGGATTCCGCCGTGGGTGCAGATGTATTTCGACCGCATCCGGGAGCGCACCGGCAAACAGATTAAAGATGTCTTTCCGGAATTCTCCCTGTTTGTGTATGGCGGCGTAAATTTCGAACCCTACCGTGCTAAACTGTTCGAAACCATCGGCAAACGCATCGACTCAATTGAGACCTATCCTGCCTCGGAAGGTTTTATTGCCTATCAGGATACGCAAACCGAAGAAGGCCTGCTGATGCTCCTCAACAGCGGCATTTTCTTTGAGTTTATTGCGGCCGAAGATTACTTCAGCGAAAATCCCAAACGCTTAACAATAAACGAAGTAGAGCTAAACAAAAACTACGCGGTTGTGATTAACAACAATGCCGGTTTGTGGGGCTATTCAATCGGAGATACGGTGAAGTTCGTGAGTCGTGATCCGTACCGGCTTTTGGTAACGGGGCGGATTAAACACTTTATCTCAGCCTTTGGCGAACACGTTATCGGCGAGGAAGTCGAAAAAGCCCTGCAGTATGCCATGGCCAAGCATCCGGAAACCGAAGTCGTCGAGTTTACCGTGGCGCCGATGGTTTCGCCGGCAGAAGGTCTGCCTTACCACGAGTGGCTGGTCGAATTTGCCACGCCACCACATGATCCGGCCGCTTTTGCCGCCGATGTCGATCAGCGGCTGGTAGAGCTGAATGTCTATTACAAAGACCTCATCACAGGCAGTATCCTGAGACCACTGGTACTCAGCAGCCTGTCGCGCGGAGCATTCCAGCGCTACATGAAGGCAAAGGGTAAGCTCGGCGGTCAGAACAAAGTCCCCCGCCTGGCCAACGACCGCAATATTGCCGAAGGTTTACTGGAGGCAGGACGATAAAAAACATGAAAATCACCAAAGTAGACATCGGCGATTACCGTCAGTTCAAAAATATTTCCTTTGACTTCACTTATCCGGAAGGGCACCCCAAAGCTGGGCAACCTCTGGATAAGGTATGCCTTATCGGCCAAAGCGGAACGGGAAAAACGACGTTGCTGAATGTAATTTGGGAATTAACTAAGACTCTCTCAAAAGTATGGGAAGCAGAGGGAAGAGTAATTAACAATGATTTGCTATCTAATGAAAAGCTCCTTGGCGAATTATTTGAGCAGACTTCTTTTAAATTGAAAGTAGGATATCAGATAGCAACACTTAAAAAAGCATCTGCTCCTAATATGTCAGATCGAGAATACTTAGCAGATTGGTATCAACAATACATTCATAAAAAGCCTACTTTTTACTTTAATCCGAACCAGAAGGTCTGCATCTACATCAAAGACTCTATTGCCAGAGAAGCCGATGCTTTTTTATTTGATCAGAAAGAGAAACCGCAATTATTTTCTGATTTTATCAAAACAACTACTCAAGTTGAAAACGAAAAAGCAGAGTACGAAAATTGGATAAATTCAGCAGGTTCCAGAAAGGCTATTGTATTGGGAGATATGGAGTCATTGTCTACCTGGCAATATTTGTTGAGAGATCTCAATCAATATGATGAGGAAAGCCAGGCAATAGTCCGAAGTTTTTTACAAAAACAGGGTGCATCAGCAAGTAAATTGGTTAATGAATTACAAAAATGGATTGATACAACACCTAACCCACGTATTGATCTAGCTGAAAAGTGCTTAAACCCGATTTTAGATAAACTTTTTCTCGAAGTAGACACGGCTGCGGGCAATGTACCTATCACATTGCAAACTAAAGGTGGAGTCAAAATCCCTAATGATTCTCTCAGTACCGGCACCCGGCAGTTGCTGTCTACAGCTATCCCCCTGTATAAATTCAACACAAAAGATACACTAATCCTTTTTGACGAGCCCGAACGTTCACTTTTCCCTGATATTCAGCGCGAACTGATTAAATATTATACCGGTCTTGCCCCCGAAGCGCAGTTCTTTTTTGCGACGCATTCGCCTATTATTGCGGCTGCCTTTGAGCCATGCGAGCGGTTTATTCTGTACTTTGACGAAAACGGTGAGGTAAAATGCCGTAACGGCGTGGCGCCAATTGGTGACGACCCGAACGATGTGCTGCGGAAAGACTTTAATATGAGCCCATTAGTGCCGGAAGAAGGCGTTGAAGCTTATCAAAATTACCTTGACTTAGCAACAAAAATTAAAAACGAGCCGGACATTGAGCGTAAAATGGCATTAATTGCAGAACGGTCAATTCTTGGTAATAAGTACGATTTCCCCGTAACAAAAGCTGATGAGAAGAATTGAGAAGAAAATTGATTCGCTCATTCTGCAAGAAGGCTTATCCTATCAAAAAGGAGATGGTAAACGTATAGCTGAGGTATTAAAAAATGAACAAAACTGTATTTGTGCTTATACAGAAGAGTTTCTTGGCCGGGCAGATAAAGCAGACGTAGAGCATTTTGACCCGACGCTTAAACAAACGGACAGTGATGGATACCAGAATTGGTTTTTGGTTAAGGCGCAGTGGAATACAGAAAAAGGTAGAACTGCGCGGTGGCTAAAACATCAACCCTTACTACATCCTACATCGGCTGACTTTGAAGCACGCATCTTGTATGAAAAGGGGAGCTATATTCTTGCTGATAACAGTGATATTGAAGCCCGTAACCTGAGACGTTACTTGAAACTGGATGATGAAGGAATGATACAACAAAGAGTAGATTATATTGATCGTATCAGAGAAGACATTGCTTTATCTGGCTTATCGAATCAAGCTTTTATTGATTGGCGATTATCAAAACCTCTATACCGTAGTACCATCTATTACATCCGCGCCATTGAAGAAGAATTGAATGTCAAAGTTAATTTTGACCTTTTAGCAAATAAATGAATCAAATACCCAAACGCCATATTGCCATTCTTGGCTCTACCGGCTCTATTGGCACCCAGGCAATCGATGTGGTAAAAGCCCACCCCGAAGTCTTTGAGGTCGAAGTACTGACAACAAACAATAACGCAGACTTACTCATTCAGCAGGCGGCTGAGGTAAAGCCTAACGTGGTTGTGATCTGCAACGAGGCCAAATACGATCAGGTTTTTGCCGCCCTCGATCCGCTCGGTATCAAAGTATATGCCGGGGCCGCTGCTATCGCATCGGTGGTGCAGATGGATACCATCGATATGGTCCTGACGGCCATGGTGGGCTACGCCGGGCTCCTGCCAACCATAAAGGCCATCGAAGCCGGGAAACAAATTGCACTGGCCAACAAAGAAACGCTGGTGGTGGCGGGTGAGCTGATTACGGCGCTCGCACAGCAGAAAGGGGTAAACATCTACCCCGTCGACTCCGAGCACTCGGCTATCTTTCAGTGCCTGGTCGGAGAGTTTCATAACCCGATCGAAAAAATCATTCTGACCGCATCAGGCGGACCGTTCCGGGGCAAAGACCGTGCGTTCCTGGCTACAGTAACTAAGGCCCAGGCCCTCAAACATCCGAACTGGAGCATGGGCGCAAAGATTACCATCGACTCGGCAACGCTGATGAACAAAGGCCTTGAGGTCATCGAGGCGAAGTGGCTCTTTGGCCTGAATGCTGATCAGATTGATGTAGTCGTTCACCCGCAGAGCATCATCCATTCGCTGGTCCAGTTCGAAGATGGCAGCATTAAGGCTCAGCTTGGTTTGCCCGATATGCGCCTGCCGATTCAGTTTGCGCTGGGCTATCCGAACAGACTAAAGTCCGATTTCCCGCGTTTTGACTTTATTAATTACCCTTCGCTAACCTTTGAACAGCCAGACTTAGCTACTTTCAGTAACTTGCAGCTTGCATTCGATGCCCTCCGCAAGGGTGGCAACGCTGCTTGTATTATCAATGCGGCCAATGAAGTAGCGGTTGAGGCCTTTTTGCAGGATCGGATAGGCTTTCTGGAGATTTCGGACGTAATTGAATCCTCTTTATCGCAGGTTCCGTTCGTTTTAACCCCATCTTACGACGACTATGTATCGACTGATACCGAAACCCGTCGTATAGCCGCAGAACGAATTAAAAGTTTGGTTTAAGTGTTTTATTTAAAAACAGTAACGTTCAATACACAGAGTACATGGAAATTTTAGTCATGGCGGGGCAGCTCATCCTGGGTCTGTCGATTTTAGTTGGGCTTCATGAGTTGGGCCACTTGCTGGCCGCAAAAGCCTTTGGAATGCGCGTTGAGCAGTATTTCATCGGTTTTCCGCCAAAAGTATTCAGTATAAAAAGAGGCGAAACCGAATATGGCTTAGGCGCTATCCCGCTGGGTGGTTTTGTTAAAATTTCGGGCATGATTGATGAGTCACTGGATACTGAACAAATGCGGGGAGAACCACAGCCCTGGGAATTCCGTGCCAAACCAGCCTGGCAGCGTCTGATTGTGATGTTGGGCGGTATCATTGTGAATGTCATTACCGGTATTATCATATTCGTTGCCATTACCTATAAAAACGGCAATACCTACTTGCCTGCCAGCGAAGCCCGTTACGGTATTGTAGCTTACGATCTGGCGAAGCAAATCGGCTTGCAGACAGGCGACAAAATCCTGAAAATCAACGGAAGTTCATACAAATCATTCGGCGACATCAGCAGCTCCGATGTGCTGCTGGGCAACAACAGCTATTATACCGTTGAGCGGAACGGGAAGGTTTTCGATGTCAATATCCCGAACGACTTCATCGATAAATTATCTGACCGGAAATCAATCGTTCAGTTTCTGGAACCTATTCAGCCATTTAAAGTCGGCGAACTTGCTCCCGGCCAGCCGGCAGAGAAAGCGGGCTTGAAAACAGGTGATGTAATTACCAGCGTTAATGGCAAACCGGTTCGGTATTACCATGAATTCGGTGAAATCGTACGGCCCCTTAAAAATAAGCCGATCGATGTTGTTGTTAACCGCAACGGCCAACCCGTTACGCTGCATATGACCACAACCGAAGATGGTACTGTCGGATTTTATCAGCAATCAATGCTGAAGCTGAAAACCGAAGAATACACCTTTGGTGAGGCGCTGGTTGTAGGTACTAAACGGGCATTTCAGGTTGTATTCGATAACATCAAAGGATTCGGCAAGATTTTCCGTGGTGAAGTATCTGCGTCTAAAGCGCTGAGCGGCCCGATCGGAATTGCTCAGAACCTGTTTGGCGGCATCTGGCTGTGGGATCGCTTCTGGACGGTAACCGGCCTGCTCTCCATGGCACTTGCCTTCATGAACGCATTACCCATTCCGGCACTTGACGGCGGCCACTCAACGCTGCTGCTTTACGAAATTGTTTCGGGCCGTAAGCCTTCCGACAAATTCCTGGAAGCGGCCCAGCGGGTAGGTATGGTCATTTTACTCGGGTTGATGGCCTTCGCTATCTTCAACGACGTATTTAAAGCCGTATTTTAAGCCATTTTGCGAGCGTATCAGCTCCCGGATATGTATACTTTCATTAACAGCCTTTTTCGTCAGTTCAGACGGACAGTCAGCCTACTGTCCGTCTCGTTTTTGTTTCTGGGTAACCGGCAGGCCCACGATTTTCATACGAGTATTACCCAGATGACCTACAATGCCAAAGACAAGGCGTTTGAAATCAGTGTCCGGGTCTTTACCGATGATTTTGAAAAGGCGCTGACCAAAGAAAATAACGGTCAGAAAATTCATCTGGCCGATAACGACAAAAATGATCCGCTGATCGAAAAATACATCCGGAAACACATTCACTTTTCGACCGGCCAGAATCAGCGGAAAGCGTATAGTTACATTGGCCATGAAACGGAAGCTGATGCGCAGTGGCTTTACCTCGAAATGCCCTTTGCAGAGCCCTTTAAGGGCGGACAGATGCAACAGGATGTATTGATGGAGCTATTCGACGACCAGGTAAACCTTGTGAATCTGCAGTATCAGAACCAGAAAAAAACCTTCATTTTCCGGAGTAAACAACCTTCTCAGGAAATCAATTTTTAATCTTACCTGAACGGGTCTTTCTGCGTTAATATGCGCCGGAATCTGAATGATTTCCGGTTAAATTGTCCGTTATATAGCAATCCTGACTGTATTGTTATCCCATAATAAATTTCCGGATAAATAATCCGCAGGTTTTGTTATTTTGTAAAATATCAGCCTCAAAACAGGTAATTCCGTCAGACGCACATGCGTTGGCATAGGTATTGTGCCTGTTACTTCCCATGTCTGATGAAGTGTTACACATCAAAAGGCATATTGAAACCCTGTCAGTTTGACAGAATACTCTATGATGTTGGAGAAAGACTTAGCAACCCGGCTATTAATGTCCGACTTTGATTCGGACAATTTGGAGATTGTACCGATCGGGTCGCCAGAAGGTATAGATGACGATTATGAGCTACCCGCCAACCTGCCCATTTTACCTGTCCGGAACACCGTACTGTTCCCGGGGATGGTCATTCCGGTTACGGTTGGCAGGCAAAAATCAATTCGTTTAGTAAAGAAAGCCTACAAGGGAAACCGTATCATTGGTGTCGTGGCCCAGCTGAATCAGCAGAAAGACGAGCCAACAGCCGATGACCTGTACCGGTTTGGAACGGTAGCGTACATCATCAAAATGATTACGTTGCCAGACGGTAATATTACGATTATCATTCAGGGTAAGAAGCGGTTTGAACTGCAGCAGATTGTGCAGGAAGAACCGTTTATGACAGCTATTGTGCGCCAGCTGGACGATTCGTTTCCGAACGCAACGAAAAAAGAAGGGAAAGCCCTGATTCAATCGTTGAAAGAGTCGGCCTACAAAATGCTTCGCCTTAATCCGGAAATTCCGCAGGAAGCCCGCATTGCACTTGATAATATCGAAAGCCCGATGTTCCTGCTGCACTTCCTGTCGTCGAATCTCAACGCTGAAGTTGCCGATAAACAGCGCCTGCTCGAAACCCTGGATGGTGCGCCGCAGGCCCAGTTGCTGCTCGAATACATGATGCGCGAAGTGCAGCTCCTGGAACTAAAACGCGAAATCCAGTCGAAAGCCAGTTCTGACCTTGATCAACAGCAACGGGACTACTTTTTGCGTCAGCAAATCAAGGTGTTGCAGGATGAACTGGGGATGGATACACCGGACCGCGATCTGGAAGATGTGCGGGCACGGGCGAGTCAGAAAAAATGGTCGACGGAAGTTCGGGGACATTTTGAAAAGGAACTGAACAAGTTACAGCGTATTAACCCGATGGCTCCGGAATACCCGGTTACGATGAATTACATCGAACTGATGGTAGACCTGCCGTGGAATGAATACTCGAAAGACAATTTTGATCTGAAGCGGGCACAGAAAGTGCTTGACGCGGACCACTTCGGTCTGGAAAAGGTGAAGGAACGGATTATCGAGTACCTCGCGGTGCTGAAGCTGAAAAATGACATGAAAGCACCGATCCTTTGCCTGTACGGGCCTCCGGGCGTGGGTAAAACCTCACTGGGACGGTCGATCGCCAAGGCGTTGGGACGCAAGTATAGCCGTATGGCGCTGGGCGGCGTTCATGACGAGGCCGAGATCCGTGGCCACCGCAAGACCTACATCGGTGCTATGCCGGGTAAGATCATCCAGAACGTCCGGAAATGCGGTACCTCCAACCCGGTCTTTATCCTGGATGAAATTGACAAGGTAAGCTCTGACTTCCGCGGAGATCCGTCATCGGCCTTACTCGAAGTGCTGGACCCTGAACAGAATTCAACCTTCATGGATAACTATCTGGAAGTTGAATATGACCTGTCAAAGTGCCTTTTCATTGCCACGGCCAACGCACTTGATACCATCCACCCCGCCCTCCGCGACCGGATGGAAATCATTGACATTACGGGATATACTGTTGAGGAGAAAGTTCAGATTGCGAAGAAATACCTGATTCCGAAGCAACGGAAAGATCACGGCCTGAAAACCAAAGATCTCCAGATTGATGATAAGGCACTGGTACGGATCATTGAAGGGTATACCCGCGAATCGGGCGTCAGGAGTCTGGAACAGAAAATTGGCACCATTGTCCGGAAAGTGGCTAAGTCCATTGCCATGGAGGAAGAATATCCGAAAGCCATCAAGGTGGCCGATGTTCATAAAATGCTGGGCGCCGAAATTTTTGACAAAGACCTCTATACCGACGACGATATTGCCGGCATGGTCACTGGTCTGGCCTGGACACAGGTGGGCGGTGAAATTCTGATGATCGAAACCAGCCTGAGCCGCGGCAAAGGTATTCTGACCCTATCGGGCCAATTGGGCGAAGTCATGAAAGAATCGGCCGTGACGGCCCTGTCGTACCTGAAAGCCCATGCAGACGACCTGAATATCGATTACCGCCTGTTTAACAACTACGATCTGCATATTCACGTGCCGGCCGGTGCGGTTCCGAAAGATGGCCCGTCGGCAGGTATTACCATCCTGACGTCGATGGCGTCGATTTATACCCAGCGCCGTGTGCGGCCGTTCCTGGCCATGACTGGTGAAGTAACCCTGCGTGGTAAAGTATTACCGGTCGGCGGCATTAAGGAAAAGATTCTGGCCGCCAACCGGGCCGGTGTAAAGGAAATCATTCTTTGCTCGAAAAACCGCAAGGACGTTGAAGAGATCAATGCGTCGTATATCAAAGACCTCAAGTTCCATTATGTTGATAATGTAGCGCAGGTACTGGACGTTGCCTTGTTACCCGAAAAAGTAGGAAAACCGATGAAGTTTATCCTGCCGGATGAGCGTGACAACAATCAGCCTCAACAACCAGCTACGCCACCGGTACAGACCGATATAGAGCGTGTAACTGTCTATTAATTGCCGGCGGCCGTTAGCGGGCATATTTCGCTGACGGCCGCCTTTAGTTTCTCCTGCCCTTGTGCTCGATTTCGCCAAACTAACCGTCGTTTATCAGCAAGCCTTGTTACAGCAGGTTGTCCCCTTCTGGCTCAACAACAGCCGGGACCAAACCTGGGGTGGTTATTTTGATGCCCTTACCGCAACGGGTACGCCTCTCGCAGCAGACAAATCCGTTATCTTACTGGCACAACAAATCTGGTCATTTGCCTGGCTTTATAATACGGTTGAACCGGAACACTCCTGGCTCGACCATGCCCTGCATGGAGCTGATTTTCTGACCCGATTCGGACTCGACGAGAAAATGAATGCCTACGCCCTGATCGACCGCATCGGAAAACCCGTGGCGCCAGCTACCGGCAAAACTACCGACGCTTACTGCGTTATTGCCTATGCACAGTTGCACCGTGCTACCGGCAACGACGAATGGGCCATGCTGGCCAAACAGGCACTTCTCGCTCTGATTCAGCAACGGAACAAGCAACGCACAAAACAGCAACGAGCGCTGGGCGGTTTCCGGCAGTGGCAGCATCTGGAAGAACCGGTTGTGGTACTAAACGCCTTACTGGCGACTCAGTTTTTGCTGAGCGAGGAAGATTGGAAAGAATATACCGAACAGGTAGTTGACGAACTGGTAAACACGTTTCTGGACAAGCGGCTTAATATTCTGCGCGAAACTGTCTTGCCGGATGGCGCATTCAGCAACACCCCGGAAGGCCGGCGGCTAAACCCGGCGCTTACATTCGAGACCGCCAATGCCTTGCTTGATATTGCCCTGAAAACCAGCAACCGGAAGCTGTCGCTACAGGTTGTTACGTGGTGCCTGTCGATGTGCGAATGGGCGTGGGATGAGATAGACAGCGGCCTTCAGCAGTATGTCGATTTTCTCAGACAGCCCGGCCTTGACCCCAATTGGCAATACCGCACCGCACGGGTTCATTTGCAGGCTCTGGCCGTACTGATCAAAAGTTTTTTTCACACTCACCATCCCGACTGCTTACGCTGGTTTCAGAAAATCCACGATTATACCTTTCAGCACTTTCCGGACGGAGACCAGCCGGGCTGGCATCTGGCGCTTGATACCCAGGGCAAATCATTGCTATCGGTCAAAGCGACACCGGCCGCCGGCTGCTATCATTTCGTTAAACCGATGACGGAAACGATTGCCTTCCTCCAGCAGTGCGCGCAGTTGCAGCCACCTTCCCGAAAATTCCGGCTAGTCTGACGGTTTGCATACCTATAGTATACGTTTGACATATTTATCATCGTTTCATTGAGGGTATGTTTACCTTTGCAGGAATGGATACAGAAAAACTCTTTCAGGAGCGGCAAAAACAGTTTACGGATGCCGAACAGCTCGCCCAACAGCAATATAATCAATTAGCCCTCTGGCGGTTTGTCTGGTTCTTACTGACAGTAGCCGGCATATGGTGGCTCAACGACACCGGCAATACGCTGGCCGCCATCGGCACCTTTCTTGCCGGGCTGATTGTCTTTGGCTGGATGCTGAAGCGACACCAGGCCATCCGCCGCCGCCGCGACCTGAACCACCATCTGGCGTTCGTCAATCAGGACGAAGCCGCACGGCTCCACCGCCAATACCTGCGGCCCGAAACCGGAGATGTCTTTCTGACTCCGACCCATGCCTATGCCGGTGATCTGGATATTTTCGGTAAGCACTCGCTGTACCGGCTCCTGAACCGCACCCACACCTACGATGGCTCCTACCGGCTCGCCAACTGGCTGCTGACACCAGCCCCACCCCAGCTGGCCTATGTTCGCCAGCAAGCCGTAGAAGAGCTGGAACCGCAGCTCGACTGGCGGCAAAACGCCGAAGCACTGGCCTATCTGAGCGAAAAAACAGGCCAATCGCCCGCTAAGATGCGGCAATGGGTCCTCGAAGACACAACTCTGCCGCTTTACCTGCTTGTGGCCCGCTTTATCTTGCCGCTTATTACGCTGGGGGTGGCAGTTGCCTGGCTGACCGGCTACCTGCCGGGCTGGGCCGTATTGGCCTGCCTTGGCCTGCATGGTTTATTATTGAGCCAGACCAATGAGTTGGCCAGGGTTGTCAGCGAACAAACCCATGAAATGGCCGAGGCCCTGAAAACGTTTCAGGACCTTTTTCAACATACCGAATCGGTCAAAGGTTTTTCGCCCTTATTGTCGTCCATCCGCGATAATCTGAGCGCCGGGCCGCGGCCGGCATCGGTTGCCGTTGGTAAGCTTGCACGGTTGGTCGAAAACTTTAATTTTCGCCAGAACCCTTATTTCTACCTCTTTTTTGCCTTGCCCACGCTTTGGGACATTCACCATTTACAGGGGCTCAGCCGCTGGCGGAACCGCTATCGGAAACACCTGAATAACTGGTTTGATGCGCTGGCAGAGATGGAAGCACTCAATAGTCTGGCCGGATTTGCCTATGCACATCCAACGTACGTGGTGCCCGACATTATCGACGAAAAGGTGCCGCATCTTGAAGCCGTTGACACCTCACACCCGCTACTTTCTCCTGCCAAAAGCATTGCCAACTCCCTGGAACTGGTCGGTTCAGGGCAGACTATTCTGATTACCGGCTCGAATATGTCCGGTAAAAGCACCTTTCTGCGAACGATTGCCATCAATACGGTACTGGCGCTCGCCGGAGCCGTTGTCAGTGCGCGCCGGTTTGGGTGTTCACCGATGCGGGTATTTACCAGCATGCGGACACAGGACTCACTCGAAGAAAGTACCTCATCGTTTTATGCTGAACTGAAACGGCTGAGAACATTACTCGAACTGACGCAGGGGAGCGAAACCGTTTCGGATAACCCTACCCAAAAAGCCTTAACCAGCCAGTGGCCGGTGTTTTATTTTCTGGACGAAATCCTGAAAGGCACCAACTCCGCCGACCGCCATCGGGGAGCCGAGGCCCTGATCCGGCAACTGCATAAAACAACCGCCTCGGGCTTTGTATCGACCCACGACCTTGAACTGGGTCAGATGACCGATGCCAGCGGGTTTGTCCGGAACTGCCACTTTCAGTCTGATGTCCGCGATGGTGAGCTGCACTTCGACTATACGCTTTATGATGGCATTTGCCGCAGTTTTAACGCCAGCCAGCTCATGCAGGCCATCGGTATCGACATGAAACTTGGCTCGGTTCATTAAAACAGGCAAGCCGGTCGCCACTCGTATACTGGCATATTGCGGCCATCGCCGTACTTTTGTCCTCCGGTACTGACGACGAGTCTTGTTCATGCAGAAAATAGACCCTAAATATTACCCTATCCTGCTGTTGGCACTGGGGTGCTTTTTTTATTTTCCCTTTCTGGGACGTGTTCACCTGTTCGACTGGGACGAGATTAACTTCGCCGAGTCGGCCCGGGAGATGCTCGTGAGCGGCAACTATACGCGGGTACAGATTAATTTTAAGCCTTTCTGGGAGAAGCCGCCCTTGTTTTTCTGGCTTCAGGCCACGGCCATGCACCTCTTTGGCGTCGGGGAATATGCTGCGCGCTTCCCAAATGCCGTTATGGGTGTTATTACCCTGCTTACGATCTTTTTTATCGGTCGGCGGCTGGTCGATGCCCGCTTCGGACTGCTGTGGGCGCTGGGCTACCTGGGGGCGGTTACTCCGCATTTTTACTTCAAAACGGCCATTATTGACCCCACATTTAACTACTTTATTTTTCTTGGGGTATGGTTTCTCTCGCAGCGAAAAGCCTGGCAGGCCGGACTATTCATCGGACTCGCCATCCTCACCAAAGGTCCCGTGGGTGCCTTATTACCAGGCCTTACGTTTTTGCTCTTCTGGGGATTACATCGGTTTAAGCCGGTTCTGAGCATCGGCCAGATGGTTACGATTGTATTGGTTGCCTTCGGCGTGGCTTCCTTCTGGTTCGGTCTTGAAGTCATGCAGCATGGCTGGTGGTTTATGAATGAGTTTATTGCCTATCAGATCAAGCTCTTTTCAACGCCCGACGCCGGTCACGCCCAGCCATTTTATTATCACTTCGTGGTTGTGTTACTGGGCTGTTTTCCGCTGTCAATTCTGGCCATTCGCTTTCTGGTTCCGAAAACCAGTGCGCTTACGAATCCGCAGGCCGCCGTTAACAGCGAAAGCTTCCGGTTATGGATGACGCTGCTGTTCTGGGTGGTTATGATTCTGTTCAGCATTGTCAAAACCAAAATTGTACACTATTCGTCAATGGCATGGCTACCGGTCTCGTATCTGGCGACTTACCACCTGTATCAGTACCTGACTAACCGGATTCGCTGGAGCCGCTGGACTACCGTTGGCTTACTGGTCATTGGCTGCATACTGGGCCTTGCCCTGACCCTTGCTCCCATCGTCGGGATGCACACTGACGCCATCATTCCGTATATCAAAGATCCGTTTGCCGCCGCCAACCTGCAGGCAAAGATGAACTGGCAGGGTTGGGAATGGCTGATCGGTGCGGTGTGGCTTCTGGCCCTGATTACGTTTATCGTACGGCTCCGCAGGCATACACAATCAGCGGCCATCGGGCTGTTTTTGTCGACCGCCGTATGTTTGTGGTTTTATCTGGCCAGTGTGGTGCCGAATATCGAAGAGTTTGTGCAGGGCACGGTGATCCGGTTCTATGAGTCGAAGCAGGGACAGGATGTTTATGTGGAGCCGATTGGCTATAAAAGTTATGCACAACTGTTTTATTTCCGGAAACAACCGCCGGTAAATCCGAAAACAGACGACGAGGATTACCTGCTGAATGGGCCCGTCGATAAACCAACGTTTCTGATCACGCGGCTGGATCGGGCCAAAGACTTCCGGCAGCATCCGAATCTGGAAATTATCAAGGAGGAAAACGGTTTTGTCTTCTTCCGCCGGAAATAAAAAAGCCCCCGCTCGGGGCTTTTTTATTGATTTGTTTTGGGCAACCACGTGGGGTTGCCCCTACATGATCCCTTCTTTGAACACGTGGGGTTGCCCCTACACGATCCCTTCTTTTAATAAGTCGTGCAGGTGGACAAATCCTTGCAGTATGCCATCGTCGACTACGACCAGTTGGGTAATGTTCCGCTCCTGCATGATCTCAAGGGCGCGTACGGCGTAATCGTCGGAGCAGACACAGACGGGCGAGACAGTCATAATGTCCTGCGCCACCAGCGTCCGGAAATCGTCGGTGCGGTTCAGCATCCGGCGGACGTCGCCATCGGTAATGATACCGGCCAGCGTACCATCAGCATGCAGGACAGCCGTAGCACCGAGTCGTTTCGACGAAATTTCAATAATCGCTTCCTTGACCGGCGTGGTTACCGACACGCTCGGACAGGCGTTATGCGGATAAATATCGGCCACTTTCAGATAAAGTTTTTTGCCTAAAGCGCCGCCCGGATGGTAGCGGGCGAAGTCTTGCCGGGTAAAATCACGCCCGACCAGCAGGCTAACCGCCAGGGCATCGCCGAGGGCAAGGGCAACCGTTGTACTCGTCGTCGGTGCCAGATCGAGTGGATCGGCTTCCCGCTCAGCATAGGCTTCGAGTACATAATCACTGTGGCAGGCCAGATACGATCCGGTATCGCTGACCATACCGATCAAAGGCACACCAGTACGCTTCAGCAACGGTACTAAGACCTTGATTTCCGGAGTATTACCGCTGCGCGAGATGGCAATTACAACGTCTCCGTCCTGAATCATGCCCAGATCACCATGAATCGCATCGGCAGCATGCATAAAGAGTGAAGGCGTCCCGGTAGAGTTTAGGGTAGCCACTATTTTCTGACCGATAATAGCGCTTTTGCCAATTCCTGTAACAACGACCCGGCCACTGATTGACAGGATCTTGTTTACACAATCATCGAAACGGTTATCGAGTCGCTCGGTGACTTTCCGGATAGCCTCGGCCTCATCAAGCAGTACCTGACGGGCAATTAATTGCGGATTTTTTAGTAGTTTCAAGTTCAAAATACGCGATTACAACCAAATTGCTTTGTAAATTCGCTACCCATTAACGGATAACAAACAAGAAATAAGATAAAAGATCAATCGGTTTTACATCTAAAAAAGAAAAAAGCGACTTGTTCACACTGATAAAAAAATGATTACATATCAGATTTTCAGGACGTCAGTTTTTCTTTTATCTTTCTTTTTATATCTTCAATCACAGACTAAGAACAAAGATACAGCGAAGACCATCAATCAGTAACTATTTGTACTTCGAGTGAGCATGATGCAGGTGGAGCAAACCATTCAGGTAACCCTCAAGGAACGTTTAAAAGAAATTTTCGGCTATAGCCAGTTCCGGGGCGACCAGGAAGCCATTATACATAATATCCTGGCCGGAAAGAATACATTCGTCATAATGCCAACCGGCGCAGGTAAATCCTTGTGCTACCAACTTCCTGCGATCGTTTGCGAAGGAACAGCCATTGTCATTTCCCCCCTGATTGCCCTGATGAAAAACCAGGTCGATCAACTCAACGCATTTGGTATTAACGCCCAGTTTCTGAACTCGACCCTGTCGAAGGCAGAAATGACCAAAGTAAAAAAAGATACCCTCAACGGCACCCTGAAGCTGCTGTACATTGCCCCGGAGTCGCTGACGAAGGAGGAAAACCTTGATTTCCTCAAAAAGGCAAATATTTCCTTTG
This sequence comes from Arsenicibacter rosenii, assembly GCF_001870735.1. Taxonomy (GTDB): domain Bacteria; phylum Bacteroidota; class Bacteroidia; order Cytophagales; family Spirosomataceae; genus Arsenicibacter; species Arsenicibacter rosenii. Next base: position 57,551 of record NZ_MORL01000009.1, read on the forward strand.
TCGCGATTGATGAGGCACACTGTATCTCGGAATGGGGCCATGATTTCCGGCCGGAATACCGCAAAATCAGAGGTATTGTCGATAATATCGGGAATCTGCCGGTGATCGCCCTGACCGCTACCGCTACCCCAAAGGTTCAGCAGGATATCCAGCGGAATTTGCAGATGGAAGACGCCGACATTTACAAGACGTCGTTCAACCGCAAAAACCTCTATTACGAAATCAAGCCTAAGGTTGACGCGAAAAAAGCGCTCATCAAATACATCAAAAACAACAAGGGTAAGTCGGGAATCGTTTATTGTCTGAGCCGGAAAACGGTCGAAGACATCGCTGAAGTCCTGAATGTAAACGACATCAAGGCGCTTCCTTACCACGCCGGACTCGATTCGGGCACACGGATGGCCAATCAGGATGCTTTCCTGAATGAAGAAGCCGATGTGATTGTCGCTACCATTGCGTTCGGGATGGGTATCGACAAACCCGATGTCCGCTTTGTGATTCACTACGACGCCCCGAAATCGCTGGAAGGCTACTATCAGGAAACCGGTCGTGCCGGCCGCGACGGGCTCGAAGGGAACTGCATCATGTTCTACAGCTATGACGATATTGTTAAGCTCGAAAAGTTCAATAAAGACAAACCTGTTACCGAGCGCGACAATGCCAAGCACCTGCTGACAGAAATGGTATCGTATGCGAACCTGGGTACGTGCCGCCGCCGTCAGCTCCTGGGCTACTTTGGTGAGTATGTGGATAAGGATTGCGGTTTCTGCGATAACTGCCTGAAAGCAACGCCTAAGTTTAAGATTCAGGAAGAGGTTGTTCTGGCTCTGCGCACGGTTCTGTTAACAGACCAGCGTTTTGATGTTAACCACCTTGCCGATGTCCTGACTGCCACTGATAATCAATACATCACCAGCTACGAACACAATAAGCTTGATGTATATGGCCAGGGGAAAGACTTCTGTGAAACGCCGGATGGCTGGTGTTCAATCATCCGTCAGCTCACGATTCTGGGTTATATCGATAAGGATGTTGATAATTATGGGGTGCTGCGGGTATCCGAAAAAGGCCTGAAATACATTGAGGATCCTTATCCGGTTACACTTCATAAAGATCATACGTATGATCAGCAGGTTGCTGACGGTAAAGATGATGACGACAAGGACGTTGCTCCGACAGCCGGTGGGGTTGCCTATGACGAAGAGCTGCTTGGCTTACTGAAAGCCCTGCGGAAAAAAGTTGCCAAGGAAAAAAACCTGCCGCCTTACGTTATTTTTCAGGACCCTTCTCTGGAAGAAATGGCCACAACATACCCGAGCACACGGGAGGAAATGGCCCAGATCAACGGGGTGGGTATGGGCAAAGTCCAGAAGTTCGGCAAGCCCTTTATCGACCTGATCGCCAAATATGTGGCCGATAATGACATCGAAACGGCGAAGGATGTCGTCGTTAAGTCAACGGTCAATAAATCGAAGGTGAAGATTTTCATCATTCAGCAGATTGACCGCAAGGTTGATCTGGATGAAATTGCCGAAGCCAAAGACTTAAGTATGGAAGATCTGGTCGAAGAAATCGAGCACATCTGCTATTCAGGTACCCGGCTTAATCTGGACTATTATATCAATCAGATTATGGATGATGACCGTCAGGACGAAATCTATGATTACTTCATGGCGGCCGAAACCGATAACATTGCTGTAGCCATGCGCGAATTCGGGGGTGATGATTTTACGGAACAGGAACTTCGTCTGATGCGCATTAAATTCTTATCAGAAGTAGCAAATTAAACCAGGAAGCAGACAGGGGCATGTAGTAATCCGGTGCTGACGGCATTATGCACCGGCTCTTGTTCTCCCTGCCGGCTTTCATTCAGAAATGAATATACTTATACTTGGCTCGGGTGGCCGCGAACACACGTTTGCCTGGAAAATTGCCCAAAGCCCGCTTTGTGATAACCTGTTTGTTGCCCCGGGTAATGCCGGAACTGCTCAGGTAGCCACTAACCTTCCGATTGGCTATAATGATTTCGAGTCGATTGCTAACGCCGTTCGGGAACATACCATTGACCTGCTGATCGTCGGACCGGAAGAACCACTCGTTAAAGGCGTGGTTGATTTCTTACGTAAGCAAAGCGACCTTTCTGCGCTGCGTATTGTGGGTCCGGATGCAGCAGGCGCTCAACTAGAAGGCAGTAAAGACTTTTCTAAGCAGTTTATGGCTCGCTATGGCATTCCAACGGCCGCCAGCCAGACCTTTACCGCCGCTACCCTGGAAGAAGGCCTTGCTTACCTGGATACCCATTCATTACCCGTCGTACTGAAAGCCGATGGCCTGGCTGCCGGCAAGGGCGTGATTATTGCCGAAACCACCGAAGAAGCCAAAGCCACACTGAGCAGCATGCTGGAAGGCCATAAGTTTGGTGAAGCCGGTGCGAAGGTGGTGATCGAGCAGTTTTTACGGGGAATTGAGTTGTCTGTCTTTGTCTTATCAGACGGAGTCAATTATAAAATTCTGCCCGAAGCCAAAGACTACAAACGCATTGGCGAAGGCGATACCGGCCTGAATACAGGCGGTATGGGTGCTGTTTCGCCGGTCGTATTTGCCAACGAAAATTTCCTGCGTAAAGTCGAAGAAAAGGTAGTTCGCCCGACTCTGACCGGCCTTCAGCAGGAAGGAATCCGGTACGTAGGATTTATTTTTATTGGTTTAATGAACGTAAAAAGCGAACCTTACGTCATTGAATACAACGCGCGGATGGGCGACCCTGAAACCGAGGTAGTTCTGCCGCGTATTCAAAGTGATTTTGCCGAAATGATGGTAGCTGCTGCCGATGGTGAACTCGATAAACTATCGTTACAGGTTTCACCACAGACGGCCGTTACAACGGTGGTCGTTTCGGGAGGGTATCCGGAAGATTACGCAAAAGGGAAAGCCATTACCGAACTGAACCGGATCGAAGATGTTGTGGTATTCCATGCCGGAACAGCCATATCCGGCGACCAGGTCGTTACCAGCGGAGGACGCGTTCTGGCCCTGACCGGTCTGGCCAATTCGCTGGAAAATGCCATCCGGAAGTCGCAGGAAGCGGCCCGGATTGTTCAGTACGAAGGTAAATACTACCGTAGAGACATCGGACTGGACTTAATTCGTTACAATGATTAACGCCCGGCGTTCAGGATACGGAGCCTAACGAATTACCGTCTCCCGACCGCAAACGCGGGCTAAACAAGCAAAAAGTATGTCTTGCAAATCCTGTACAACAGGCGGATGCGGCTCCCGCAGCGGAGGCTCCTCATCAGCAGCGAACGGTACGGCCGTCGCAGGTTGCAGTAGCGGAGGATGCGGGACCGGAGGTGGTTGTAATAAGCTAAATTCGTTCGACTGGCTGAGCGACATGGTCTTACCTGTTACGCAGCGCTTTGATGTCGTCGAAATTAAATTTAAAGGAGGACGTAAAGAATATTTCCGAAACGTCCATCAACTGGATCTGACAACAGGTGACTTTGTTGTGGTGGAAATGGCCTCGGGGTATCACCTGGGTTCGGTTTCCCTACAGGGCGAACTTGTTCGGTTGCAGCTTAAGAAAAAGAGCCTTCAGATCACCGATGATATGAAGGTGATTCACCGGGTGGCCACACCTAAGGATCTTGAGAAGCACGAACAATCTATTGCCCGGGATCTGCCTTCGATGTACCGCGCCCGCGAAATTATTCGCGACCTGAACCTGAATATGAAATTATCAGACGTTGAATTTCAGTCTGATAACTCGAAAGCTACGTTTTACTATTCGTCGGAAGAACGCGTCGATTTCCGGGAGCTGATCAAGCTGCTGGCGGCGGAATTTAAAGTGCGGGTAGAAATGAGGCAGATCAGTCTGCGCCAGGAAGCCGGCCGCCTTGGCGGTATTGGTTCCTGCGGCCGTGAGCTATGCTGCTCTACGTGGCTGACGGATTTCAAAAACATTACGACCTCAGCGGCCCGCTACCAGAATCTGTCGCTGAACCCGGCAAAGCTGTCCGGTCAGTGTGGTCGTCTGAAATGCTGCCTGAATTACGAGCTGGATACGTATGTGGATGCACTGCGTGACATTCCGGCCGTTGACAAACCGCTGGAAACCACGAAGGGAAGGGCGTTTTTGCAGAAAACCGACATCTTCCGGAAAATCATGTGGTTTGGCTACAGCTCAGAGAGTACGTGGCACCCGTTACCGATTAGCCGGGTTCTGGAAATTCTGGACCTTAATGCGAAAGGCGTCATTCCGGAATCATTTGATGTACTGACCCCGGTTGCCGAGAAGAAAGAAGCAGCAACGCCGGCCGCGTTGAACAGCGATCTCGACAAACTGGATAAAAAGTACGCCATCAAGCAGGTACCGGCAGCGAAGAAGAAAAAAAAGAAGAAGAAAAAAGGCCCCGGTGAAACCGAAGCAGCTGTTTCTCAGCCAGCGGCACCTGCTCCTCAGACCGAGAAAAAACAACGTGGGCCCGGCAATCGCCGGCCATCATAAGCAGAAAAGCCAGCCCGAAAGAGCTGGCTTTTCTGCTTATATACCACCTGGCTATACTAAAACAGCTTTCAGCAACTGTTCCAGAATCAGACGGCCATCGGTGTTGCCTAAAGCAATATCAGCAGCCCGTTCAGGGTGCGGCATCATGCCGAATACATTCTTTGCTGCATTGCATACGCCAGCGATGTTATCCAGGCTACCGTTCGGGTTTGCCTCATCGGTAACGTTACCGAATTCATCACAGTACCGGAACAATACCTGCTCATGATCATTCAGTTGCTTCAGCGTATCAGCGTCGGCAAAATAACGGCCGTCGCCGTGTGCAACCGGAATTTTATAGGCTGATTTCTCCAGGCCGGCCGTCAACAGGGCGTCTTTCGATTCCGGCTTCAGATAAATGTTTTTGCAAACGTATTTCTGGCTTGTATTACGCAGTAATACGCCCGGAACCAGACGCGCTTCGGCCAGAATCTGAAACCCGTTGCAGATACCCATCAGATACCCGCCCCGGTTGGCGTGTGCGATCACTTCATTCATGATAGGTGAAAAACGAGCAACAGCACCCGTACGCAGATAGTCACCGTACGAAAAGCCGCCAGGCAGGATGATAAAATCACAGCCTTGCAGATCGTGGTCTTTGTGCCACAGTTTTACGACCTCCTGGTCCATTAATGTCAAAGCATCAACTGCGTCCTGATCGCAGTTTGAGCCGGGGAATACGACTACGCCGAATTTCATTAGGATATGAATTTGCCAATACAAAGATACGAAACAGAAGTCATTTTATCGCATTTGGGGATGTTGCGTTTCCTGCCTATCTTGGCCGTTTCTAAACCGTAACACCCCATGAAACTGCTTCAGCAACTGGCTTTTATCAGCTGCTTCTGGTTACTGACCACCCCGACTACATTTGCACAACGCTGGCGTTACTGGCAGGATGTACCCGGCACCTGGACCGTTGGTTTTGAAGCCGGAACGACCCGGTATGCCGGTGACATGAGCGAAGAAAAAGATATTTTCCGGTATCCCCGCCTTGGCGCAGAAGCCGGCCTCTCGGTAGCCCGCCGCATCGGTTACCGCTTCTCTGTGAGAGCCGATGCACGGGTGTATTACATTTGGGGTACGCAGAAACATACCCGCGTTTACTACAATAATCTTTCTTTTTTCAGCATTAATCCGGACGTCTGGATTGGCGGTAAGGTAGACCTCTGGCGGGTGGATGATCCGAATCATACCTACAATCCTTATTTACTGGCCGGTGCAGGCGTTACGTATCTCAACACCATGACAACTTATGAAGGATACTATGTTAAACTGCCGCGTTTCCATACCGAAGGTGTCAACTACAGCCGGTATCCGGGTATTATCCGGTACGGCATCGGTATTCCGTTTGATCTCGGCATGCGCACTAGAATTGCGATAGAAGGCACTTATACCCATGTCCTGAACGATTATCTCGACGATGTCAGCACTACATATCCGGACTTCTCCAAAGTTCACCCACTCGTGGCTGCCATTTCTGACAGGCGTTCGGAAATAGGACTGGCGCCCAACAAATCATTCGCCCAGCGCGGCAATCCATCGAAACGCGACGGGTATGCCGCACTTGCTATCCGACTGACTTATCAAGTAAATAGTTCTTCCTGGAATCGTTATCGAAACGGCTTACGCACACCCTTTTAAAAATATTTTTTAACAAGAATAACATACTGATTATAAGCATAATAAAGCGATACTTTGATCTCTATACCGTAATTACTTAATCCCGCTGGCTCGATATAAAAATCCATAATGCGCCGTTAAGCGTATTATTCTCAACTTCTCTGAAGAACAGAGCGGAAGTGCTCAACTTAACTATTACATTTCATGAAAAATTTCTTTGGTAAAAAATCAGCTCCAATTAACCCTGGAACTGTGCTACCTGTCCTGCCATTCTCCGGGAATCGGCGTCTTTTCCTGCAGTGGGCAGGTATGACCTCAGCAGCAGGCGTTCTTCTTAGCTCTTGTAAAAACGATATGCTCGGTCCTGACGGCGCAGCGCGTACCGGTATCGGTGCCGATGTCGACGTTAACCTGGGCTCAGGTGATGTAGGGATTCTGAACTATGCTTATGCTTTAGAGCAACTGGAAGCTACGTTCTACGAGCGTGTTGTAGCCAACCCTTACAGTGGTATGAGCGCTATGGAGCGCAGTATCCTGATGGACATCCGCGACCATGAAGTAGCACACCGTGAGTTCTTCAAGGCAGCGTTGGGTAGTGCAGCGATTCCTGCACTGGCGATTGACTTCCCTGGTGTTAATTTCAACAGCCGGGACAGCATTCTGCAAACGGCCCGTACATTCGAAGATTTAGGAGTTGCGGCTTACAACGGTGCCGGTCAGTTATTGGCTGACATGCGTAACCTGAATACAGCCGGCAAAATTGTATCGGTAGAAGCGCGTCACGCAGCCATTATTCGTGAACTTTTATCGCCTAACTCCCGCGCATTTGCAGGGGATGATGTGGTTGATCCGGCAACAGGCTTAGACAAAGCCATGAAACCGGGTGAAGTGGCACCAACAGCCCAGACATTTATCAAGCAAGGCCTGATCGCCAGCAATTTACCAACCATGTAATCCCTCAACAAACCATGAATCTCCAGAATATTCTTCACGAAATCGAGCAAGTTGATGGCGAAGTGTATGACCGTCTGAAGCACGTCACACGCCGTCACATGTTTTCTTCTATCACTAAAAAAGCGCTTAGCGTAGCCGCACCGGCGGTGATGGCAACTGCCCTGAACAAAGCTTATGCACAGTCAGGGAGCTCAGTAACCGATGTGCTGAACTTTGCGCTGACCCTGGAATATCTTGAAGCAGAATTTTACAATCGTGGTCTTGCGGCCGGCGGCTTAATCCCGGCTCAATACCGTGATCTGTTCGATCAGATCCGCAAACACGAAGATGCACACGTAGCGTTGCTGAGAGGCGCGTTAGGCAGTGCAGCCGTGGCAAAACCAAACTTTGACTTTACAGCGAAAGGTACGTTCCCGACTGTATTTACCAACTTCCAGACGTTCTCGGCAGTAGCTCAGGCGTTTGAAGATACAGGTGTACGGGCTTACAAAGGTCAAGCAGCCAACCTGATGTCGAACGATGCCGTACTGACTATCGCACTGCAGATTCACTCGGTAGAAGCACGCCATGCCGCACGGGTCCGGATGCTGAACAACGCCAAAGGCTGGATCGTTGGCATGGAAGGTTTCCCTGGCGCGGTTTACGCCGGTGAGCAGGCCGCCCGCGAGCGCGAAGTAAACGTTGCCGGACTGACGGGTCAGACCGAAATGAAAGTGTCGGAAGCTTTTGACGAACCGCTGACAAAAGAGCAGGTACTGGCCATCGCTACACCGTTTATAGCGTAGAAATAAGCCAATAAATACTTTTAGCGTCGGACCCTGATGGTTCCGGCGCTTTTTTTGTGGTTAATTGTATTGCCAACTCCTTATTAAACTTTATCTATGAAAAAATTACTGCTGCTGCTCTCTTTTGCAGTGTTCAGCTTAACAACGGCTATGGCCCAGAAACCAGGTAAAATGGAAAAAAAAGAACTCCAGCACGTCGTATTATTTAAATTTAAACCAGAAGCAACACCCGCAAAAGTGCAGGAAATCGTTGATGCGTTTAACGCCCTGCCCGGCAAAATCAGTGAAATCAAAAAATACCAGTGGGGCACCAATAACAGTCCTGAAAAACACGACAAAGGGCTGACCCACGCATTTATCCTGACATTCGACAGTGATAAAGACCGTGATACCTATCTGGTACATCCGGCCCACAAGGATTTCGGTAAGATTGTTGGTCCATGGCTGGCCGACGTAACGGTTGTCGACTTTTTTAATCAGGCAAAATAACCTGTCCGGAACATATAGCTCTGGTAACAGCCTGCTGGTCTTAATTCGTCCTAACATTAAGTTACTAAGACCAGCAGGTTGACAAGCTAAACTAACCGGATTTATTTTTTCTATGCAATAAGCTTTTTAACTTGTGAGCCTATTAACCACCCACCGTGTAAAGATAAATTTCGAAACCTTCAGTCCATGAAACTTAGCCAGTCGATCTATAACCATCAGGCATGGGCACCTTTTTCAGAAGCAACAGACTTTACCCCTGAGAAAGCTCAGCTTGTTTTAGCTTTCGGTGAACGACAGGTTCTGGAAAACACCCCGATCTATGAGAGCCTTCGGGAGCGCTTTCCCAACGCTTCGATTATTATCAACTCCACATCGGGTGAAATTCATCAGGACCGGGTTTATGACAATTCTGTGGTTGTTACGGCGGTTGAATTTGAAAAAACCATCATCCGGACCTGTGAAATTGATATCGAGAGCCATCCGGAAAGCTATGCGGCAGGCCTACAGGTGGCGCAGGCACTGAAAGCCCCCGATCTGGCTGGCATTTTTATTATTTCTGACGGTGGCGTTGTCAACGGCAGTGATCTGATCAACGGACTAAATCAATACCTGCAACATACGGTCCCGATCACCGGAGGGCTTGCCGGGGATGCCGACCGCTTCGAACGCACGCTGGTCGGCCTTGATCACGATCCGGTAGCGGGTAAAGTCGTTGGTGTAGGTTTCTACGGCGATAGCCTGAAAATAGGCCATGGCTCTATGGCCGGATGGGATGCGTTTGGACCCGAGCGGGCTGTTACACACTCAGAGTACAATGTTCTCTATCAGATTGGCGATAAACACGCGCTGGATCTTTACAAAGAGTATCTGGGCAAGTATGCCAAAGATCTGCCCGGCGCCGCCCTGCGGTTTCCGCTATCCATGCGGACGTCACCCGATGCCCCGCCGCTGGTCAGAACTATTCTGACGATTGATGAGGAGAAGAAAAGCATGACCTTTGCCGGTGACATGCCGGAGGGGGCCCTGGTACGTTTTATGACCGCTAATTTTGACCGGCTGGTTGATGCTTCGGCCGAAGCAGCACAAACCTCACTAACAGATTTCAACTTCACGCCGGAATTAGTCATTCTGATCAGTTGTGTAGGCCGCAAACTGGTTCTTGGCGAGCGCATTGACGAAGAGATTGAAGTCGCGCGCGATGTCTTTGGCCCGGCGCCAACGATTACAGGTTTTTATTCTTACGGCGAAATTGCGCCAATGGGCGTAAAAGAAGCCTGCGAGCTCCACAACCAAACCATGACCATTACCGTACTTGCCGAACTATAAACGATGGAAACACAAGGCCTGCACAAGCTTCTGACACGTCAGATCAACAAGTATTTAAGCAGCGATTGTCTTACAAATGAAGGCGTTCAGCAATTTATTAAGTCGGTTAATGAATCGTATAAAAATTTCGACCGTGACAAAGAGTTGTTTGAACATTCCTCTTATCTGAACGAGCGGGAGTATGCCGAAATCAATAAAAAACTGAAAGAGGAAATAAATCAGCGGAAGCAATCAGTCGAAAAGCTTGTTGAGGCCATCCACTCTATCGAAAAACCTGAAGATACACAGAGCCCGAACTTCAATTCAGAAAACCTGGTCGGTCTGGTAGAATACCTGCAGCAGCAGATCGAACACCGCAAAAAAATCGAAATCGAACTGCGGGCTGCTAAAGAAGAAGCTGAGAAGGCAACTCAGGCCAAATCAGACTTCCTGTCGATGATGAGCCACGAAATCCGGACGCCGCTCAATGGTATCGTCGGTATGACCTATCTGATGGCGCAGGAAGAAGTACCGCCCAATATTGCCGAAAACCTGAAAACACTACAGTTTTCGATTGAACACCTGCACGCGCTCATCAACGACATTCTTGATTTCAGTAAGATTGAGGCCGGTAAAGTTGAACTTGAAGCGACCTCGTTTGACCTCAAACAACTGGTGTCAAATATCAAGCAGGCTCATCAGTTAAAGGCCGCGGAAAATGGCGACCGCATCCGGCTGATGGTCGACGATGATATTCCTGAATCCGTCATCGGCGATTCGCTCCGGATCAGTCAGGTACTGTCTAACCTGGTATCGAATGCCATCAAATTTACCCACGATGGCACGATTACCATTGAGCTGTCGCTACAAAAGCAAACCGCTACCCATGCCGAAGTGTACATCTCGGTGAAGGATACCGGTATTGGTATTGCGCCGGAAAAGCACCAGAGCATCTTTGAGATGTTTACGCAGGCCAACTCAGCAACTACGCGGAAATTCGGCGGTACCGGCCTTGGCCTGGTTATTACGCGGCGGTTACTCGAAATGCACGGCAGCAGCATTCATCTGGAAAGCGAAGAAGGAAAAGGAGCCAAGTTCTATTTCACCATTAATTTTTCGATTGGTGCGAAACAGGAACAACCTACCCTGGTCCGGCGCGATCTGCTGGACGACCACAGCCTGAAAGGGGTGAAGGTGTTACTGGTTGAAGATTATCCGTTTAATGTCGAAGTAGCCGTGAAGTTCCTCACTAAATGGGGCGTCGATGTCGATGTTGCTGAGAACGGACAGATCGGTCTGGATAAATTCCTGGCCAATCCGTATGACATTATTCTGATGGACCTCCAGATGCCGGTCATGGACGGCTACACAGCGACCGAGCGTATCCGGGCCATCAACAAAACCATCCCGATTATTGCCCTTACGGCATCGGCTACGTTCAGTAATCACGACCGGGCAATTCTGTCGGGAATCAGTGATTACGTCACTAAGCCCTTCAATCCCAGAGATTTATTCCAGAAACTATTGCGCCACCGGCAGGCAGCCTGAGCGTAAACACCTATAACAGCAGCGCCCTGCTCCGGTACCGGAGCAGGGCGCTGCTGTCAGGAACGTATTCAATCTATTTTTTCTTTGGCAAGGCGGCCGTTGGTTTACCAGGCTGGTAGCTAATCCGGAAAATGGCCCCGTTCATATCATCCGACACATACAGCGAACCATCCGGCCCCTGTGCCAGTCCGCAGGGGCGGTGTTGCACCGGGCCGGTTGGCTTCACCAGATCGGTACCGGCAAAGTTATCGGCAAAAATTTCCCACTCGCCCGAGGGTTTGCCGTTTTTAAACGGCACAAACGCAACCAGATACCCTTTATGCAGCTCAGGCGACTGGCTGTGGAAGGCAATGAAGGCGCCGTTACGGTACTTTTCAGGAAACATTGTGCCGGTATAGAAAAGCAGTCCGTTCGGTCCCAAATGCGCAGGGAAGGCCGCAACAGGATTGATGGCTTTCTCACCAGCCGTTTTTTTGCCGTCTCCACCGTATTCAGGTGCCAGCATTTTCTTTTTTTGTTTGTGATCGTAGTAGATGTACGGCCACCCTGCATCGTCGCCCTCACGGACTTCATACATGGTTTCGGCCGGCAGTTCCTCGCTGTGTTTCGGAGTGTAGTACTGCGGATAAAAGTCATGAAACTTGCCCCGTCCGTGCTGCATCACAAACAGCGAATTCGTTTTTGTGTTCCAGTCGAGGCCCACTACGTTTTTCAGCCCTGAAGCAAAACGGATACCATTGGCGTAGGTTTGACCGGTTACGTTAGCCTTGAACCGCCAGATCGCCGCCGCCGAATCGAGCAGCGGACAAGGCATCATTCCTTTGCCTGTTCCCTGCTCACGACACGCATCGCTCCAGGAAGCCACGTTGACATAAACGTTGTTCTGGTTGTCAACCGCAATGGACTTTGACTCATCACGACCTTTGGCCAACAGCCCCGATACCAGCATTTCGGGCTGATCCGGTGCCATTACTTCTTCGCTGGCGTTAAGTTTATACCGATATACCGACGTGTTGGATGAGGTGTATAAATAGCCGTTTTTCAGGTAAATGCCCGTGCCCGGATAATCCCCGAAGCCGGTTCGTTCGTCGATCAGACCATCTTTATCCGTATCCCGGAGCCGGTAAATGCCTTTACCATCCTTTACTTTGGCCAGTTTTACATAAATATCACCCGTTTTACTGACAACCATGTGGCGGGCTGCACCAACGTCTTCGGCAATCAGTTTAGCCGTAAAACCAGCCGGTACTTTTACATCAGAGCCATCAATTTTCTTAGGTTTCTGAGGCCCTGCGGTCAGACAGAGCGGAGCCAGCGCAGCTGCCAGCCAGAAGAATGACTTATTCATGCTAAGGGTAAATCAATCAATCGGTTTTGTTTACATTCAGCATAAGCCGTTCACCGGCAAAAAATACTATAGCGTCCTGAGCAATTCCTCAACCTGTGCATACGCATACGCCAGTTGCCCGTTGGTTGTACAATAAGGAGGCATAAAATACAGCACATTTCCCAACGGGCGCATAATTACCCCCCGATCCAGCAAAAACTGGTAGGCATAATCACGGATGTTGCTGAAATACGATGTGCTTTCGCCCGTATTCAGGTCGAACGCCAGGATTGTACCCTGCTGCCGGATATTTGTCGCTGATCCATAGCCGGACAATTGGTCAATAAATGCGGTATGCTGCGCCGAAATCCGTTGGATATTTGCCAGTGTTTCATCCGACAACAGAATATCCAGACTAGCCAGCGAAGCGGTACAGGCTACCGGATTGGCCGTAAAAGAGTGTCCGTGGAAAAGCGTTTTGAATTTACTTTCTGATAAAAACGCCTCGTAAACCGCCTGCGTACAGGTTGTGATCCCCAGTGCCATCGTACCACCCGTCAGGCCTTTGGATAAACACATAAGGTCGGGTTGCTCCGTCAGGTAGTGCGAAGCAAACAGCTTCCCTGTCCGGCCAAAACCCGTCATCACCTCATCGGCAATTACCAGTGCCCCATGCCGGTGAGCGATTTTCATCAGTTGATCCAGCACCCCGAGCGTGTACATAATCATACCGCCCGCGCCCTGCACCAGTGGCTCGGCAATAAAAGCGGCCACCTCGTCGCTGAACAGCGCTTCGGCCTGCGCCAGCACGGCTGCTTCCTGACCCGGGACCGGTGTCGGCAGGTATTCTACGTCAAACAAAAACGGCACAAACGGAGCCGTGAAGGCACTCCTGCCCCCTACGGCCATCGCTCCGAACGTATCGCCATGATAAGCATCGTGAAACGCAATGACCTTACGCCGCGGCTTACCCAGATTATGCCAGTACTGAAAGGCCATTTTCAGGGCTACCTCTACGGCTGTTGAGCCGTTATCCGAGTAAAAAACTTTACGTTGATTGCCGGGCAGTACAGGCAGCAGCCGTTCTGCCAGCCGCACGGCAGGCTCGTGGGTAAAACCGGCAAAAATAACATGCTCGAGCTCGGTTAGCTGAGCCGCCACTTTCTCAGCGATATACGCATTGGCATGGCCGTGGATGCTGACCCACCACGACGAAACCATGTCCAGGTATTCCTGACCGTCTTCGCCGTATAAAACCGAGCCTTTGCCCCGGACAATCGGAATCGGTAGCGGAGCCGTCTGCATTTGGGTAAAAGGATGCCAGATCACGGCCTGATCACGTTGAGCTAACGAAGTATACTGTTCCATTTTATTCTGTTAGTAGTCAGATTTGTTTACCACCTGCATAACCGGATTTTTATCTCTTACGGGCCGGCTACATGGTCAATCTCTTTTCAATAAACAGCAGAGTATTTTTCTGCCTTCTGTGTAAATCCTGTCCTGAAAATTTACCGGCAAAGATACAACGCCGGCCACCAAATGACCATTCAGGAAGGAAGACTCAAAAATCCGCAGGTTCTTTTGTTAATTTGCAGAATAATTTCTCAATACAACGACACTCTTCATGACAATTACCGGAAGGGTGTCATCCAACCAATCAGCAGGTAACCTATGAATCCGGTTTTAGACATGACCGTGGATGAGTTATTTACAGCATTCGACTCACTACGTGTATTGATTATTGGCGATGTAATGCTCGATTCATACGTCTGGGGCAAAGTAGAGCGTATTTCACCGGAAGCGCCCGTGCCAGTAGTTAACGTGATAAACCGGGAACTGCGGCTGGGGGGCGCGGGCAATGTCTTATTAAATGTACAGGCCCTGGGCGCCGAAGCCATTATTTGCTCAGTCATTGGCACCGATGGTCCGGGCGACATGCTGATTGGTCAGCTCTGTGACCGCGGTTTAAACTGCGACGGGCTTATCCGGAGCGAATCACGCATCACGACCATTAAAGAACGTATCATTGCCGGATCGCAGCAGGTTGTCCGCGTTGATACGGAGACCGATAAGGCCATTACCGGAGCGGAACGCAGCCAGCTGATTGCGAAAGCAAAGGAGCTGATTCCGACCTGCCATGTTATTATTTTCGAAGATTACGATAAAGGGGTGCTGGGTAAAGAAGCTATTGCCGAAATCACGGCTTTTGCCAATGAGCACCATGTACCGACGGTGGTCGATCCGAAGAAGCGTAACTTCCTTGACTATCATTACACTACCTTGTTTAAGCCAAATCTGAAAGAGCTGCGTGAGGGCTTAAAGGTTGACTTTGACGTTGATAACGCCGACGAGTTTCAGGCTGTTGTCGCCCGGTTAAAAACGCAAATGAACGTAAAAGGAGCGCTGATTACCCTTTCTGAGCGCGGGGTATTCATTGATTTTAACGGAGAAAAGCACCATTTGCCTGCCCACCTGCGGCAGATCGCCGACGTTTCCGGCGCCGGCGATACCGTTATCAGTATTGCCGCCTGTTGCGTAGCCCTTCGTCAGCCGCCGCATATCATTGCCGGTTTGTCGAATCTCGGCGGTGGTCTGGTGTGTGAATCGTTGGGGGTTGTGCCGATTGATAAGGCCCTGCTCAAAGAAGAAGCCGCTCAGTTATGGGCATAAAAAAAGGCCATGGCAGTTGCCACGGCCTTTTTCTTTCTTTATAATCCGTATTTGTCCAGCAGATAAACCAGCGCAGCCATCGATGCGGCTCCTAATTCAAGTTCCCGCTTATTGACGGCCTCGAAGCGGTCAACAGCCGTGTGGTGAATATCGAAATACCGCTGCGAATCCGGCTTGAAGCCAAACAAGGCTGTGCCTTGCTGCGCCAGCGGCCCAATGTCTGCTCCGCCACCACCCGGACCGATTTCCTGCAGACCATATGGTGCCAGCAATTCCTTCCAGCCCATTACTTGCTTTTTCTGGCCGGCCGTACCCACAATGCCAAACCCCCGTGGCGTAAACCCGCCATTATCTGACTCGACAGCGGCCAGGTGCTTCTCATTATTTTTCTTTGCATAGTCGGCGTATCCGATGCCGCCACGCAGACCGTTTTCTTCGTTCATGAACATGACGGCCCGCAGTGTCCGCTTTGGTTTATAACCCAGTGCTTTGAGCACCCGCAGCACTTCGATGGACTGGACACAACCGGCACCGTCATCGTGAGCACCCTCGGCCAGATCCCACGAATCAAGATGCCCGCCCACCACGATGATTTCATCCGGCTTCTCGGTTCCCTTGATTTCACCGACTACATTATGCGACGGCGCATCCGGCAGGGATTCACAGTTCTGTTTAAAGAAAAACGTCAGCGCCGGATTTTCTTTCAGCAGCGAACTGAGCTTTTCTGCCCCGTTAGTACTGATGGCTGCCGTCGGAATCAGGGGAACACCTGTGCCGTAGCGCATACTGCCCGTGTGGGGTACGTCATCCAGTAAAGTCGTCATTGACCGGATAATGGCACCGACTGCGCCGAACTTAGCCGCAAACGTTGCTCCGTTGGCCCGCTGATCCACTGCCCCGCCGTAGGCCTCGAACGTATTAATTTTTGTAGGGTCCATCGGGCGGTTGAAGAACACAATTTTACCCTTAACGCCTGCCGTTCCCAGCTTCTCCAGTTCGGCTACATTTTTCACCTCCACCACCTGCGCTTCAATACCCTTTGGCGGCGTAGCGACAGAACCACCCAGGGCTGCTACCGGCACTACCAGCTTCTGCTTACCCGAGCGGATATAGGCTTCTTCCTTTGCCCCGCGTACCCAATGCGGCACCATTACATCCTGTAGAAACGCCCGGTCAAATCCCTCTTTTTCCATCAGCTCCTTTGACCAGACAACGGCTTTTTTAGCCCCCTCCGAACCACTCAGCCGCGGGCCAACCTGCTTGGTCAGTTCGCGAAGCCATTCGTAGGATTTACCGCGGGCCAGGGTTTCGTCGTAGATTTTCCGGATAAAGACCGAGTCGGCCTGTTGAGGTTGTGCCTGTGCCAGGCCTGCCGTCAGGCCCAGCAGCAGAGATAGAACGTTCTTCATGTCAGCGTTTTGATGAATGTTTCAGGTCGCACCAAGCGAAGCCGGAAAATACGGAAATTTAGGGGTTCCGCGCTGCTGACTACCGATAAATTGACATCTTGCTGCCTTAAAACGCGGAGAGGCAGCCCGATGGGCTGCCTCTCCGCGTTGGCTCCTGCTACCCTTACATGTGAATAGCGCGGTTTTCGGTGGCAGCCAGACAGGCTTCCTTGACCGCTTCGGTATAAGTCGGGTGAGCGTGTGAAGAACGGGCTACGTCTTCGGCAGACGCACGGAACTCCATCGCAATCACGGCTTCGGCAATCATATCAGCCGCGCGGGCACCAATTATGTGTACTCCCAGAATCTCGTCTGTCTCTTTGTCGGCTAATACTTTCACCAGACCATCGAGGTCCATACTGGCGCGGGCACGGCCCAGCGCTTTGTACGGGAACGAACCTACCTTATAGGCCTTTCCTTGTCCTTTCAGTTCTTCTTCGGTATAGCCAACGCTGGCCACTTCCGGCCATGTATACACAACGCCCGGAATCAGGTGGTAGTTAACGTGCGGCTTCTGACCGGCAATCGTTTCGGCTACATATACACCCTCTTCTTCTGCTTTGTGGGCCAGCATCGCACCACGGATTACATCACCGATGGCATAGATGTGCGGCACCCTGGTTTGCAGGTGGTCATTCACCTCTACCTTACCACGCGGATCCGTTGCCAGACCGGCAGCTTCCAGATTCAGACCATCCGTGTACGGACGACGGCCTACTGATACCAGACAGTAATCCCCTTCCAGGGTAATCTGCTCGCCTTTCGGGTTGTCGGCTTTTACCACCACGCCTTCGCCGGTGTTTTCTACGCTCGTTACCTTGTGGCTGAAATAGAAATCACAGCCAAGCTTTTTCACAGCTTTCTGCAATTCCTTACCCATCGTTTTGTCCATCGTCGGAATCATTGAATCCGCGAATTCAACAAACGATACTTTCGAGCCGATACGCGCATATACCGAACCAAGTTCGGCTCCGATAACTCCGGCACCGATTACGATCAGGTGTTTTGGAATTTCCTGGAGTTCCAGTGCTTCGGTTGAGGTAATCACCCGTTTTTTATCGATAGGCATCGACGGGAACGACGATGGTTTCGACCCCGTGGCGATGATAATGTTCTTACCCGTAATGGTTTTCGCCTCGCCTTCAGCCGGCGTCACCTTAATGGTATGCGCATCAACGAAGGAGCCGAGGCCCTGATGTACGTCGATTTTGTTTTTCTTCATCAGGAACTGAATTCCCTGTACATTGGCATCGACAACACCGCGCTTCCGCTTAATCATCTGGGCCAGGTCAACCTGGAGGTCATTCAGTTTAATTCCATGCTCAGCAAAGGTGTGAGCTGCGTTGTGGTAATGCTCCGATGAATCAAGTAATGCCTTTGACGGAATGCAACCTACGTTCAGGCAGGTACCACCCAGCGTTTTGTACTTCTCAATAATGGCCGTTTTCAAGCCTAATTGTGCAGAACGGATAGCGGCTACATAGCCACCCGGCCCGGAGCCGATTACGATAACGTCGTATTGCGTTTCCATGAAAACTAAATCTAATTAGTAGCGATATTGCGATAACAATACTTTTTGTAAGAACATTTCGCAGCCAGTCGATTGGCGGTACAAAGTTGGGGAGAAATCGTTGACAAACACCATGTGTTGCCTTTTTTTCCTGATATTCTCCCCATCACCTTACGCAGGCATAACAGCCTGCATAAATGCCTGAATCGGAGCCGCTACCTCGGCCGCGTGAAAAACGACCGAAAAATGATCACCGGCTACCTGTACATATGCCTCGTCGGGATATTTAACGACCGTATCCCGCCGTGCATGGATCCGTATATCCGGCGAAACCGTGAGCGCCGGTACGGGCGAAAATATCAGTTTCAGCTGTTGCCAGACATAGCGCCGGCTAAACGTCGGCAACCGGTCCAGCAAATATGTGTATAAAGCTCTGGATTCGTCGTGCGGGTACAGTTTTTTAAAGGTTTTATTGAGCCTGCGACCCTGGATAATGCCCAGATACGTCAGTATTTTCAGCAAAAACGGCTGCTGATAAGGCATCCGCACCTTCTTCGGATCCGTAAACGACCCGACCAGAATAGCCTTACAGCCGGTCTGCTGCTTCAGATGCATCCCGATCCAGCCGCCCATCGAATGGCCAATTACGATATCCCGCTCCCGAATGGCGTACTTCTGCGCCAGATACGCCGCATACCGGACAACGTCGGGTGCTTTGGTTGTAAATCCTGTAGAAAGCTCTTCCTGATTGGATATCCGGAGTGCCTGATGGGCTGGCAACAAAGGGGCCAGGGTATCAAAAATAGCCGGATCTTCCGTGTAGCCGGGAATAAAAACAATACGAACCACAGTAAATGATACTAGAATTGTGGGGTAAAGTAAATCAATTTGCCGGTTACGGCCACATTCGGACCTGTATCACTGCAATGCAAAAAGGCTTGTCCCTTCCGGAAACAAGCCTTTTCAGCGGAACCAATGCGGTCTATTTAGAGGTCGCCATGACCATTTTGATATTTAGTTTGGCACCCGTTTGCAGCACATCAACCAGGTCCTGCACCGTCAGTGATTTATCGAAACGCACCACCACGGTCGGTTCCTGAATACCAGCCATAATACTTTGCAGTTCGGCCTCCAGGTTCTCCGGAGACACCGGCTGCTTATCGATAAAGTACTGTTTGTTGGCATCAACCGACAACGTCACCTGCTTCTTACTCAGCTGCTGCGACGACGATGCTTTCGGCAACATCAGTTTAATGACATTGGGGTTGGCAACCGTCGAAATAATCAGGAAGAAGAGCAGCAGGAAGAACATAATATCGTTCAGAGACGATGTAGCTACTTCGGCCGCAAACTTATTTTTTCTGCGAATTTTCATACAATAAAAGAAAAGCCTGATTAACGCATCCGGACCGACTCCTGTGGTTTCTGCAATACTTCCAGAAACTCAAACGCGTTCATTTCGAGCTTCAGCGTAAATTTCTCGATCATCATGTTCAGCAGGTGATAGCCGGTATAGGCCACAACCCCGACGATCAGACCCGAACCCGACGTGATCATTTTTTCGTACAGACCACCGGCGATAATGCCTACGCTGATGTTGTCTGAGAGCGAAATATCGTAGAAAATCCGGATGATCCCCGAGATGGTACCGATAAAACCAAGCATCGGCGCAATACCCGCAATCAGACCCAGATAGCCCAGATTACGCTCGAGCCGGCCGATTTCGATCTGAGCCACCGTTTCGATAGTGCTCTCAATATCCTTGATGGGAGCACCGATCCGGCCAACGGCTTTCTCGAATACGCGGCCAATGGATGTACGCTGGTTTTTGCAAAACGACTCGGCCGACTTGATATTACCCTGCAATACCATGTCTTTTACGTTATCGACAAACCCTTCGTCGATACGTGTCTGGCCGCGAATCAGTAAAATACGCTCAATAATCAGATACAATGCCGCTAAAAACAGCAGCAAGATCGGAATCATCACCCAGCCCCCTTTGGCAGCTAAATCGAAAAGTTGCAAGCTTTGCGGTTGCGCGGCACCTGTAGCGGCCGCAGATGTAGCAGTGGTATCAACGGCTGGAACCTGAAGCAAAATCATCTGTTGAGAATTCGGAGTTTAGAACGACTTGATATACAGCATCTCGCTTGTAAACGAGTAGCCTCTGTTCAATATTGTTGCCAAAGATAACAAAGGCCGTTAAAACGACACGCCTACTCATGTCATTACGGCCTGTTATCGCACCAAAAATTAGGCAATACGCGTGGTTTGCCTTTCTGGCTTAACTCCGGAAAAGGGGATTTCGTTTAAAAACGGGGCTTATTTATAGCCGACAAAGACCATCGGGGTCGCACCGGCCTTATTTACGCGCAGGACCTTCCCGGTTGTTTCCATACCCGAACTGGTAAAGATCCGGTCTTGCTGGAAACTGCCGATGGCTTCTCCGTTTTGGGTCAGTTGAATGCTGTTATCCATCTGGCGGGAAAGCAATACGTTTTGCAGACTGATATCCTGCTTGTCAGGATAGTATTGGTGAAGAATGATGGTAATCTGGCTGTCAGACAGGGCTTTTACATCGGCTTTGGGCAACTGATCGGCAGACAGGGCTATACACCGGAAATCCAGAAAGCTATTGGTCTGGTAATTGCCTTTTACTTCGGTCGACAATGATGCATTGTCGGGCGTAATGTCCTTATCGGGCTGACAGCCCATAAACGCAATGGAAAGACCCAGAAGTAGTTCCTTTTTCATGGTTTCAACCCGGTTTAAATGACTGCCGAAAGTTAACAGATACCTGTTTTGTTGATACAGTATTAAGCATTTTTAACACCTCAGACTGTCAATCAGATACAATAGCATGCCTTGCCGGTATAATGACCCCGATTCCGGTCCGGAGGTTTGAATGGCGGGTAAAATTATTTAGTGAGCCGTCGGAGCAGGGCAAAAGACGTCGGATCAAGCTCAGCCGCACTGTTGGTCAGTACCACAACGGCCATTTTTTTAGTTGGTTCAAAACCGGCAAAGGACGAATACCCGCCTGTCTGCCCGTTGTGCCAGAACCAGCCGTCGCGGGTTTTGTGCCAGCCCAGGCCCACGATCTGCTTGTTGGTAAACGTGATCTGCTGCGTCAACTGCATATCTTTACTGAGGGGCGTATCGCCTTTTGCCAGCTCCGCTTTCACGTACAGGAGCATGTCGCTGAGTGTCGACCGTATGCCGCCCGCACCAGCCAGCGCCTGAAACTCCCACGACGACACGGCATGGCCTTCGGCATCATGCCCCTGTGCAAACTGCCGGATGTCCTCGCTGGTCAGGTTCAGTTTTGTTTGGGCTAAACCAAGCGGCTTACCGATTTCGGCCGTCAGCATTTGCTCATACGGCTGTTTGTTAACGATTTCCAGAACCGTGCCCAACAGGCCCGCACCCAGGTTTGAGTATTCGTACGTACCGGCAGAATTCAGTTTTGCTGATTTCAGGTAGCTGAACAACGCGTCACGATCGTAGTGTTTGTAGGGATTGGTCTCGCTGGCGTTGGCCGTAAACAGGTTATCCGGCAATCGGGGCAGCCCCGATGTGTGGTTGGCAAGTTGCAGCAGCGTAACCGGCTTACCGCCTTTTTGTAAGACCGGAATGGAGGCCGGCAGGTAGTTACTCACCGGATCGGTCAGCTTCACCAGCCCTCGCCGGACGGCATCGGCCAGCATTGTGGCGGTAAACGTTTTACTGACTGACCCTATCTCGTAAATTGTATTGGCAGCGGGCAGTTGCCCGCTGCCTTTTGTCGTTTCGCCGTAGTGGTACATAAACACACTGTCGTTCCGGACGACACCAATCGACATACCGGCACCGTTTTGTCCGGCAAAATAGCGACGGGCTAAACTGTCGACCTGTTTATCGAGCGCTGTCCGCATCGGATTAGATACCGGCAACACCGCCGCCTTCTGTACCTCTGCCTGATGCGGCCGGAACAGAAACGTCTCAATTTTACCTTTGCTGTCGCGGCTGATGTAAAAATCAAGCACGGCTTTGGCAAATGTCGCTTCGTATTTAGCCACCCCGTTTGTCGTGTTTTTATAGTCTGCTTTCTGCCAGTCGCCTAGCTGCATCCGGAGCATCTGAGTGGTTTGGCGGAGCTGATCGGATGCTATCTGTTTCTGAAAGCCCTCTCCCATCAGCCCATACAGCAAATCCGGTTGCTGGTCATTGTAATACCGGCGGGACAAGCGGGTCAGTGAATCCAGCGCCGCGTTTTGTGCCAACGTGGTCATAGAGATAAGTACGAACAGACTAAGCAGGTATGTCTTTTTCATCGGCATGAGCATGTGTTGCTTTTTATCATGTTGAGCCGGCAAAGCACCTTACCAGCCTCCGATGGTCAAAGGTGGCAGACTCGTCGCGGGTCATGAATGACAAAAACCAGTATATGGTCTGATAAAGGTACAGAATACAAGACAGGCTGGTTATAAAAATAGAACCACCGGCAGCAGGCCGGGATAAGCGGTTCGGCAGCTGGCCATAACCGACCGAACGATCAGGCCTGACTTCGTGTTAATATAGAGCAGGGTTTTCCCTGCATTCTGCAAAAAATGAACAGTTATCCGAATAAACTTGTACAGATCCGGCAGCTTGGCAGTATTGATTACCAGCAGGCGTGGGACTATCAGGAAGCGCTCTTTGCCGATACCCTGGCCATGAAGGTCTACAACCGCAACAGCCCGCCTGAGGCGCAAAAACAGACGCCGAACTACCTGCTGTTCTGTGAACACCCTCACGTGTATACCCTCGGTAAAAGCGGTAAGGAAAACCATTTGCTGGCCAACGACGCGTTTCTGGAAAACATCGGTGCCCGTTTTTATCGTATCAACCGCGGCGGCGATATTACCTACCACGGTCCGGGACAGCTGGTTGGCTACCCGATTCTGGATCTGGATAACTTTTTTACCGACATTCACCGCTACATGCGTTTGCTGGAAGAAGGCATCATCCTGACCCTGGCCGACTATGGCATAGCGGCCGGCCGCATCGACGGCCTGACCGGCGTCTGGCTCGACCATGAGGCTCAGATAAACCCGCGTAAAATCTGCGCGATGGGCGTAAAAGCCAGCCGCTGGGTAACCATGCACGGATTTGCCTTGAATGTAAATACCGATTTGTCGTATTTTAGCCACATTGTCCCTTGCGGCATTGCTGATAAAGCCGTTACCTCTATGCAGCAGGAGCTAGGGCACCCGGTACCGCTGCATGAGGTTACAGACAAATTGCAGGGGCACCTGCTGGACCTGTTCGGGATGGCGATTGCCCCGGCAACGGAGGGGATGCCGGTCGGGTAAGCAGAGAATGATACGTAATTACGCATGAAAAAAGACATTGATTTTTCTCCGGTTGCGGGGGTTCAGGTAGTGATAGCCCGCAAAAAGAACGAATTAAATCAGTTTGACTGGCAGGTATTTCTGATCAATCAGAACAAAGTAGCGATCACCAACATTTTTGTTACCTCAAAGGGATACAGTTCAAAAGATGATACATCCGGCGATCAGGCACAGCGGACCTCGACCCTCCGGCATTTTTTTCCTGAACTACAGGCCGGCGAGTATCAGGTTGTTGAAAACATTATGCCCGATGTGTTTCACCTTAATAATGAATATTGGGTTAGTTATTTCATTGACGGTCAGATTTTCGACAAAAAGTTTATCTTCGTGCCAGATAGTATCGTGGAAGAAAACCTGATAGAAGTACCCGCTCTGGGGCTGGAAGGGGTGTTACACGATTGATCGGCATGGGTCAGCCTGCGTGTCCGGCGATAGCAGATGCTCCCATAGAGACCCTGAACCTAACGCTGTCGCCGGATTGACATGTAGTTATGCAACAGCCTATTCCCTGGAAACGAAAATTAAAAAACCTGTTATTCATTGACCTCAAGACGGTGGCCGCCGAACCGGCTTTTGAGCAGGTAAATCCGCGTTTACAGCGCCAATGGGAACAGAAAGCCGCATATTTTCGTAGTGAAGATAACCGGACTACCTCGGACTGGTACGATCACCGGGCATCGCACTACGCCGAATTCGGTAAAATTGTCTGCATCGGCATCGGTGGCTTGTATTGGGACGACTCGGATCAGCCCAACCTGAAAATCAAGACGCTGGCCGATGATGATGAACGAAGTATTTTGCAGGAGTTTCTCCAGATCGTCAATCGTTACCCCCCCAACGAACTCGTTCTGTGTGCCCATAACGGCAAAGAATTCGATTTCCCGTATGTTTGTCGCCGGCTGATGATCAACGGCTTTCCGCTGCCATCGGCCTTGCAGCTGGCCGGTAAAAAGCCGTGGGATATTCCGCATCAGGATACCATGGAACGCTGGCGGTTCGGTGAAAGCCGCCATTACGTGCCACTCGACCTGCTGGCCGCAGCCCTTAATGTTCCGGGCAAACCACTGGACATGACCGGCGACGATACCACGTTTGTTTACCATCAGGATCACGACATGAACCGCATCCGGCAATACACCCGCGATTCCATTTCCATGCTCGTTCAGGTTTACCTGCGCATGATCGGCGCCCCGCTGGTCGACGATAACCACATCGTTCATACCGACTGGGCACTGTGATGGTTGACGGGCGAAACGCCCGTTTTTTGTATATGTATAGACGAAGGCCGGCAGCCACAAGGTTGCTTTCCCTGACCGTCAGATTTTTAACACAGTAATACCGGTCGTTGTTGTTTTTATATCATGCCCACATCGTATTGACACAGGATTCCACCTGAATACAACAACACCAGCATACGTAAATGAGAAATAAACCCAAAAACAATCAATACAACCGGGCTCAGTCGGGGCGTTCGCGCGAACAAAGTGCCGGTAGCCCAGGCAAGGACCGGCCACGCGCCGGTGGCCCGAAATCGGCCGTTTCCTTCCTTGATGAAATGAAAGATGATCTGGCGGCTTTCTTCCGGATCAACAGCGAAGAATCGTTTTCACAGCTTCAGGTACTCGACCACTTTGGCGTCGGCGACCGGAAAATGAAGCTGATTATGCATGGACTGATCGGCGAACTTACCGATGAAGGTGTGCTGAGCCGCCTGGACGATGGCACTTACCGCGCCAATGAAGCGGTAGCTACCCTGGAAGGGACTGTCGACCATGTTAATGCCAAGTTTGCCTACATTGTTCCGACCGAAAACCGTGTCGACCGCGATAGTGATATCTGGGTTGCGACGGAAGATCTGGCGGGTGCGATCGACGGCGACAAGGTTCGGGTGATGCGCTATGGCGACCGCCCGGGAGGCCGTTCGCGCAAGCGGACTGAAGGTAAGGTAACCGAAATCGTGGAGCGGGGCCGGTCCGAAATTGTCGGCCAGATTGAAGTATGGCCCACCTATGGCATCATTTCGCCTGATAGCAAAAAGCTGTACGAAGATATTTATATCCCGAAAGATAAACTCGGCGCCGCTAACGACGGTGATAAGGTCATTGTCCGGCTCACGAAATACCCGGATCCGCTCAGCAAAAAAAGCCGTTTTGAAGGTGAGGTCATTACGGTACTGGGCGAAGCCGGTCAGAACGACACCGAAATGCACGCTATTCTGGCTGAATTTGGCCTGCCGATCTCCTTCCCCCCTGCGGTTGAAGAGGAGGCGGAACAGATTCCGGTCAAAATCAGCAAACGCGATCTGGCCAAACGACGCGATTTCCGCGGCATCACCACCTTTACCATCGACCCGGTCGATGCGAAGGACTTTGACGATGCCTTGTCGTTTCAGTATCTCGACAACGGCAACTACGAAATCGGCGTGCACATTGCCGACGTAACGCACTATGTGAAACCCGGCTCGTTACTGGAAGAAGAAGCCTACAAACGGGCGACATCCGTGTACCTGGTCGACCGCGTCGTGCCGATGCTGCCCGAAAAACTCTCAAACGGCTTGTGTTCACTCCGGCCCAATGAAGACAAGCTGACGTTTTCGGCCGTTTTTGAAATAACCCCCGATGCCCGCGTGGTCAGCGAATGGTTTGGCCGGACGGTCATTCACTCCGACCGCCGGTTTGCCTATGAAGAAGCACAGGAGGTAATCGACAGCGGCAACGGCGATTATGTAAGCGAACTGCGGATCCTGAACGACCTGGCCAAAAAGCTGCGGGCAGAACGATTCCGCCACGGCGCGATTAATTTCGAGACCGTCGAGCTGAAGTTTAAACTCGATGAAAAGGGTGTTCCGATTGCGGTCTATCCGAAAATCCGGAAAGATGCCCACAAGCTGATCGAAGAATTCATGTTGCTGGCCAACAAGCAGGTTGCTGAATTTGTCCATCGCCTGTCGCCGAAGAAAAAGCGCGGTGCCGACGAAGATAATGCCAATGTGATGGTATACCGGGTGCACGAAAATCCGGATGACGACAGACTTCGGACTTTTGCCGACTTTGCGCGCCGTTTCGGCTACAAACTCAAAGTCGATGACGAACACCTGTCGGGGTCGATGAACAAATTTATGGACGAGCTGGAAGGTAAACCGGAGCAGCACATGCTTCAGCAACTCGCGATCCGGACCATGTCGAAGGCGCGGTACAGCATCGAAGACCTGGGCCACTTTGGTCTGGCCTTCCGGCGCTATTCGCACTTTACATCGCCGATCCGCCGGTATCCGGATATGATGGCCCACCGGTTGTTGCAGCACTACCTCGACCATGGTAAACCCGTCGACGCAGAGGAATACGAGAAAAAAAGCCGCCATTCGTCGGAGCGTGAGAAACTGGCAACCGAAGCCGAACGCGCCAGCATCAAGTACAAGCAGGTGGAGTTTATGAGCCGGATAGGCACCAGCAAAACCTTTGAAGGGGTTATTTCGGGCGTAACAGAATTCGGCATTTTCGTCGAAATTACCGAAAACAGCTGCGAAGGACTGATACGGATGCAGGATCTGAACGGAGATTACTATGAGTATGACCGTGAGAACTACCGGATTATCGGTAGCCGTACCAAACAGATCTTTACCTTCGGGGATAAGGTAGTTGTACGGCTGAAAGAAGCCAACCTGTCCCGCCGGAGTATGGATTTTTACCTGGTCAGCGACAGCACAGGCAAACCTTACCGTACGGAGAACCCGAAAGAACGCAGCAGTGCCGAAGGTGGGCCGCGCGGCGGCCGCTCCGAACGGCCAACAGCAAAAGTACCGTCAAAATTGGAGCTGAAGCGCCGGACTAAACGCCGGTAACGCCATAAAAAGCCCCCGCTGCAAGTCCGCAGCGGGGGCTGTACCAAAGGTATAGGTATTACGCTCTTTGCGCTAAGCCCTCTGCTTCCTTACCAAACCTTAATCCGTTCTTCTTTCGGTTTATACATCTTGTCGCCCGGCTTCACATTAAAGGCCTGATACCAGACATCCATATTTGAAATCGGTCCGTTACAGCGGTATTGACCGGGAGCGTGCGGGTCGGTCAGGATAAGCTGTGCCTGCTGTTCGGGCAGCACGTTGATCCGCCAGATCTGTCCCCAGGACAGGAAAAACCGCTGATCCGGTGTAAAACCATCGATTTTCGTGTTGCTCTTCCCTTGTTTTGTCTTCTTGAAGGCATCATAGGCAATCGCCAGACCACCCAGATCGGCCAGGTTTTCGCCCAGCGTCAGCTTACCGTTGACGGCCAGGGTATCCAGTACTTTAAAGCCAAAAAACTGCGCCTCGACCTTACCGGCACGCTCCTTAAAATTAGCCGCGTCATCTTTTGTCCACCAGTCACGCAGGGTACCGTCGGCATCATACTGACGGCCTGAGTCATCAAAGCCGTGCGTCATTTCGTGGCCGATTACAGCACCGATACCGCCATAGTTTACGGCATCATCTGCCTCGGCATCAAAGAACGGGAATTGCAGAATGGCTGCCGGGAAGGCGATTTCGTTGTTAACCGGATTGTAGTAAGCATTTACCGTAGGCGGCGTCATCCCCCATTCCGTTTTGTCAACAGGTTTACCCAGCCGGTTAATCATGTAGTTGTACGACCACTTGCCGGCGGCCTTCACGTTGCCGAAAAAGTCGTTGCGGGTGATCTCAACGCCATCGTAGTTTTTCCACTTGTCCGGATACCCGATTTTGCGTTTGAACGATACCAGCTTATTGGTTGCCCGTTTTTTGGTTTCTTCACTCATCCAGTCCAGGGCCTGAATATGCTCTTTGAACGATGCTTCGAGGTTGTCGACCAGCGTAATCATCCGCTGTTTGGCTTCAGGCTTGAAGTATTGCTGCACATACAGCTGCCCCAGCATATCGCCCAGCGTTCCGTCGATCAGGCTGCTCATCCGCTGCCAGCGCGGTGTTTGCTCTTTCTGCCCGGTCAGCACTTTTGTAAACGCAAAGTTTTGCTTCACAAAGGCATCGCTCAGATAAGGTGCCGCCCCTTTTACAATGTTCCAGCGCATATATACTTTCAGGTCTTCGATAGGCGTTGCCGTCAGCAAACTATCGACCGACCGGAAGAATGCCGGGCTCTGCACCAGAACCGTATCCTGCCCGCTAACGCCCATTTTCGGCATCAGGCCGGCCCAGTTCATGTGCGGGGTCTGTTTGCTGAAATCGGTGACGGTAAACTTGTTGTAAGTTTTATACGGGTCACGCATCTCGACACGGGCCATCTGCGCCTTTGCCAGTGCCGTTTCAAAACGCAGGATAATGTCCGCATTCTGAGAAGCTTTTGTGGGCTCCTCTCCAATCAGACCAAACATTTTTGTGAGGTGATCACGATAGGCATCGCGGATTTTCTGGCTGCGCGGGTCGTTTTTCAGGTAGTAGTCCCGGTCTGGCAATGTGGTTCCCCCCTGCGACAATTGCGGCAGGTACTTGCTTACGTTCTTACGGTCCTGCGACACAAAAAAGCCATACAGCATGCCGTTCCCCTGCTTGCGTTGGAGCGCCATTTCATCCAGCGCAGCCTCTTTATTGGCCAGCTGCTCAATGCGGCTCAGGTCAGATTTAATCGGATCAAAGCCCTTGCGGTCAATCGCTGCACTATCCATCCCGCTGGCATAAAAGTCGCCGACCATCTGATACAAACGACCTTTGGTCGTGTTTTTACCGGCACCTTCCAGCAGATCTTTCATCGCCTGAACGCTCTTTTCGCGCAGTTCGTTGAAACTGCCCCAGGACGTTTTCGACGCCGGAACCGGATTACTTTTCAGCCAGTTACCGTTTGCATACTGATAGAAGTTATCCCCCGGACGAACGCTCATGTCCATGTTCTGCGGGTCAATAAACTTGCGTTGAGGGGCTTTCGGTGCTTTCGGCGGCGTCGTGGCCAGTACACTACCGGCCAGGGCAACAGCCGACAAAATAGCCAGTTGTTTTTTCATGTTGTGATGAAACGTGATTTAGTATTACTCTGTAAAGGTACACCAAAAACAAAGGGTTTAAAACACCCCATCTACCTGGTAGACTGAAATGCTTTAAACCCTTTATGCTATAGTATTGATAACCGCTATTGTCCTGCCGCTGTAGTGGTCGGCATGGCCGGCTGGTACTGTTTTACGTACGTACCTGCCTTATATTGGTCAAACGATTCTTTCTGGTTGTGGCCACCGCCGAAATATGTTGTAATCTGGTGAAAAACCCGTGGTTCCAGATAGCCCGGAACCGGCTGGATCATTTCCATCTTTTCGTTCAGGAACACCGTTGTCGGGTAGCTCATCTGCCCGTTCAGCAGGGCGATAGCCAGTTCATGGTTGTTGCCCTGGGCTTTAAACGTCCGCTGTCCCAATACGATATCTTCTTTCTGTTCGGCATTTAGCTTAACAGCATAGTAGTTTTCGTTTACATAATCGATAATAGCCGGTTGTGTAAACGTTTGCCGGTCCATTACCTTACACCAGCCACACCAGTCTGTGTACACATCGATAACAAACTTTTTCGGCTTTTTCTGACTAGCCTCGAATGCCTCTTTAATAGACATCCAGTGGATTTTCTTTTCTGCGGGCTTAGGTTCCTGTGCCTGGCGGAACGAAAAAAGCCCGACAACAGAGAAAATAAAAGCCGCAAGCAGGATGAAACGACGGTTCATGGTCTCAGCGTTTTGTAAGTCCGTGTTTATATGCTATAAAAGTAATAAACTCTGTAACAAGTTCCATGCCGGAACTATTTTACCAGACCCAGCAGGTATTGGCCG
The DNA here is from genome assembly GCF_001870735.1 of Arsenicibacter rosenii. Lineage (GTDB taxonomy): Bacteria > Bacteroidota > Bacteroidia > Cytophagales > Spirosomataceae > Arsenicibacter > Arsenicibacter rosenii. The sequence goes on from NZ_MORL01000009.1 coordinate 87,904, forward strand.
TAGCCGCTCTTAACCAACGGCTTAGCAATTTCGCAAAGCTGATCGCTGTTGATGAATCCCATGCGGTAGGCAATTTCTTCAATACACCCGATTTTCAGGCCCTGGCGTTCTTCAATTACTTGCACAAACTGCCCGGCCTGCATCAGCGACTGGAAGGTACCGGTATCGAGCCATGCCGTACCCCGGTCGAGAACACCCACTTTCAGACGTCCCTGCTCCAGGTAGACGCGGTTGATATCCGTAATTTCCAGCTCACCCCGCGGCGATGGTTTAATGTTTTTAGCGATTTCTACCACATTGTTGTCATAGAAGTAAAGACCCGGAACCGCATAGTTCGACTTGGGCTCAGCTGGCTTTTCTTCAATTGAAACTACGTTGTGATCACTGTCGAATTCAACTACGCCGTAGCGCTCCGGATCGTGTACCTGATAGGCAAACACCACGCCGCCCTCCGGATCGTTGTTCGACTGCAACAGTTTCGACAGGCCGGAGCCGTAGAAAATATTGTCGCCCAGTACCAGCGCTACTTTATCGTCGCCGATAAAATCGGCACCGATGATAAACGCCTGGGCCAGCCCGTCCGGACTTGGCTGTACGGCATAGCTGAACGAGCATCCTATCCGCGATCCGTCGCCCAGCAGCTTTTCGAAATGCGGCAGGTCGTGCGGTGTTGAGATAATCAGAATTTCTTTAATGCCCGCCAGCATCAGAATGGATAGCGGGTAATAAATCATCGGCTTGTCGTAAACAGGCATCAGCTGTTTTGAAACGGCAAGCGTCAGTGGGTGCAATCGGGTGCCGGAGCCCCCCGCAAGGATAATGCCTTTCATTATGATTGAGTGATTGAGTGATTGAGCAATTGAGTGATTACGCCACCGGCCCACTCAATCGCTCAATCACTCAATCACAATTAATTATCGGTTTTCGTACATCTCTGAATAATAACTCTGGTAGGCGCCGGAAGTAACGTTGTCGAGCCATTCCTGGTTATTCAGGAACCAGTCGACGGTTCGTTCCAGACCTTCTTCGAATTGCAGCGAAGGCTCCCAGCCCAGTTCGTTCCGGATTTTGGCGGCATCGATCGCATAGCGCAGGTCGTGGCCGGCACGGTCGGTTACGTAAGTAATCAAGCCTGCCGAAGTACCTTTCGGACGATCCAGCTTCCGGTCCATGATGTTACACAATAAGTGTACCAGATCAATATTGCGCCATTCGTTATGGCCACCGATGTTGTAGGTTTCGCCGTCTTTTCCGGTATGGAAAATGGTGTCGATGGCTCGGGCGTGGTCAACCACAAACAGCCAGTCGCGCACATTTTCGCCTTTGCCATAAACCGGCAGCGGCTTGTTGTTACAGATGTTATGAATCATCAGCGGAATCAGCTTCTCGGGGAAGTGATTCGGGCCGTAGTTATTGGAGCAGTTCGACAGCACAACCGGCATCTTATATGTATTGCCGTAGGCCCGGACAAAATGGTCTGACGCCGCTTTTGAGGCCGAATAAGGCGACTGCGGGTCATACGCAGTCTCTTCGGTAAAGAACTCGTCCGGGTTATGCAGCGAGCCATATACCTCATCCGTCGAGACGTGGTAGAAGCGTTTGCCGTCAAAACCGGTTTCGCCCGCTTTCCAGGCGTTTTTAGCCGCATTCAGCAGATTTACCGTACCAACTACGTTAGTCATCACAAACGACATAGGGTCGGTAATGGACCGGTCTACGTGCGATTCAGCAGCCAGGTGAATTACGCCATCCGGCTGTAGTTCCGTAAACAGGCCGTCGAGGAACGTGGCATCTGTAATATCACCTTTGATGAACATGTAGTTCGGCGCATGCTCAATATCTTTCAGGTTGGCCAGGTTACCGGCATACGTCAACTTGTCGAGGTTGATAATCTGGTACTCAGGATACTTCGTGACGAACAGGCGCACCACATGCGATCCGATAAACCCGGCACCTCCCGTTATGACAATCTTCTTCATGATGGTCAGTTATATAAGTCAGTTGAAATAGTGTTTCTCAAAAACACCTGAATAGTCAGGCCAATGCCTGAACTGGTTATGAACGGAGTCTTCTCCGCGAAAACTAGAATAATGTAGATGGATATAGTGTACCGGCTCCCGCTTATTTAGCTTGTAGTTTCTGCTGCCACCGCCAGGCATCGCTCAGCGACTCTGACAGCGAGCGTTTGGCTTCCCAGCCCAGCACCGTATTGGCTTTGTCGACATTGGCATAAATCTGCTCGACATCTCCCGGACGCCGCGGCCCGATGATGTAGTTTAGTTTTACCCCGGTTGCCTCTTCAAATGTGTTGATCAGTTCCAGCACGGATACACCCTGACCGGTGCCGACGTTAAAAATATCGTAGAATGACGACGTCTCCTGCTGATCCAACAAACGAAGCGCCTGCACATGGGCATCGGCCAGATCCATGACATGGATAAAATCACGGATACAACTGCCGTCGGGTGTATTGTAATCGTCGCCGAAAACGGTCAGTTTATCCCGTAAGCCGGCGGCGGCCTGTGTCAGAAAAGGAACCAGGTTGCTGGGTACGCCACGCGGTAACTCGCCGATAACAGCGCTTGGGTGTGCTCCGACCGGGTTGAAATAACGCAGCGAAATGGCCTTAACCGGCATCTTTGCCCGAACCGAATCACGGATGATGTCTTCGCCCATGGCCTTTGTATTGCCATAGGGCGACTCTGCCGGCAAGCGCGGTGTCAGTTCTGTCACCGGCAGTTGTTCAGGCTGCCCGTAAACGGTGCAGGACGACGAGAATACCAGATGCGCCACGCCGTGTTGATGCATTAACCCGAGCAGTGTCCACAGCGACCCGAGGTTGTTCCGGTAATACTTCAATGGCTTTTCAACTGACTCACCGACTGCCTTGTAGGCCGCAAAGTGAATAACGCCATGCAGTGCTTCTTTCCGGAAGATTTCGTCCATGGCCGCCTCGTCGTTGCAGTCCACGGTATAACAGGTAACCTCACGGCCAAGGATGGTGCGTAGCCCCTCCAGAACAGACGGTTCTGAGTTATCGAAGTTATCAACAATAACAGGCTCAAAACCGGCTTCGATCAACGAAACCACGGTGTGCGAACCAATGAATCCGGCTCCGCCAGTGACCAGAATTTTTGGGAAGGAATGCGTTGAGGAATCCAAATCGTTTTTTGTAAAAATTTGTTATTATTTGTAGATAGCGTTCCTGATTCAGGTGCTAGCGACAGGCCCGGAAGTGAATGCCGGACAAAACTATAAAATTCAGTAACTTTCTGGAAATAGTATTTATTTAGAGACAGATAAAGGTGCCTTAATGCATATGAACGAGACTGAAATTAAAGCCCTGATCTCCCTGCTGGACGATGAAGATCACGAAATCGTGGCGCATGTAGAGCAACGTATCAGGGAGTTGGGCGGTCAAATGATTCCGTTTCTTGAGTCTGAATGGGGTGAAAGTTTTAACCCCCTGCTGCAAAAACGAATTGAAGAAATCATCCACGACCTGCAATACCAAAGTGTACTGGACCGCATGCGCATCTGGCATCAGGGCGGCGGCATGGACCTGCTGGAAGGCTTATGGATAATTGCAACTTACCAATATCCGGACCTTTCGCTTGATAAACTCCGGCAGGATCTGGAGCAGCTTTACTACGACGTATGGCTGGATTTTTCGCCCGACATGCATCCCGTCGATCAGGTTAAAGCGCTGAACAACGCGTTTTTCAACAAGCTGCGGTTCGGTGCCAACTCGAAACATTTCCACTCTCCGGCCAACTCAATGATCAATCAGGTCATTGACACGCGTCGCGGCAATCCGATATCGCTCTGCATTGTTTATATGATGATTGCCCGACGGCTGGGATTGCCGGTTTATGGGGTAAACCTGCCAACCCTGTTTGTACTGACCTACAAAAATGACAACGGTGTGCAGTTTTATATCAACGTATTTAACCGCGGACTGATTTTCTCGAAAAACGACATTGATCATTACATCGGCCAACTCAACCTGAAACACAACGACATGTTTTACCAACCGTGTACTAATCAGGATATTATCCGGCGTATGCTGCGCAACCTGATCGTATCGTTTGATAAAAACGGCGATGCCGAGCGGGTAAAAGAGGTCGAAGCGATTCTGGACATGGTACGCGGTGATAACGACAGTCTGCCGTTGTCAGACTATACCCAGCGCTAAAACGCCACGGCCAGTAAACCGGGGCCCGTCCGGAAGCAAAAAATCCGGATGGGGTTTTCGGGAGGGGTCTCAAAATGGTCGGGCAGGCGCACATGCCCCGTCAATAGTGTATCTTCATCGGCAAACGGCTCAATGTGCAGATGCTCCCGAAAGGTGAGCTGCCGTTTGCCGTATAATTTATACAGCGCCTCTTTGGCACACCAGTACATGGCCAGCCGGTGCAGGTTGCCGTCTGCGTGCAGAACTTCGCCGGCCGACAGAACACGTGGTACCACACGGGAAAACTGCGCCCGCAACGGTTCAATATCCAGCCCGACCGGTTTATCGGGATGCCAGACCGCGGCTGCCCAGCCGCTCGTATGCGACAGTGAAATATGCCCCGGCAGACCAATCAGATGCGGTTTGCCGTATTCGTCCTTGACCATTCCCTGATACGTAAACCCCTGGCTTTGGCTTAGCTGATGCATGGCCGACCGGCACGCCAGCCACTCCACACGCTGTGCCGGATGAGTAATTCCGGTCAGGTCTGCTTCTTCTTCAGGTGTTAGCCGCAGGCCGGTCCGAAGGGTTGGTTCGGTTTCCTCAATTTCCCACAAAGCAACCACACAGGCTCCGGCAGGCCGAAGCGTAGACAACAAGGGCATTTTCTTTTCGCTAATTTTGTACGCAAAAATAGCATGCACCCGACAGCAACCGGCGATCTGTTCTAAAAAAAGGTCCTGCCAGCCACACGGGGGCAGCTGAAAAATTATGTACGTTCAGAAGCTTGATACATTTGGCGGCCACCGCGAGGGCGTCTATGCGCTGGAGCCCGCCAAAGGGGCCGGTTCATTTTTTTCGGCAGGTGGCGACGGGCTTATTGTCCGCTGGCAGTTGTCCCGCCCTGATCTGGGCGATTTAATTGCACGCGTATCCGCCTCGGTTTATGCCTTAGCGTATGATCCGGCACGAAATTGGCTGTGGGTTGCTCAGAATTACCAGGGGATCCATCGGATCGATCCGGACCTGAAAGAAACCCAGGGATCGCTCCGGCTTACGTCTGCGGCCATCTATGCTCTTAAACTGTACCGGAACCAGCTTTTTGTAGCCCTGGGCGACGGAGTTGTCATCGTGGTTGATGCCGGAGAGCTCGCCGTGCGCAAACACCTGAAGGCGTCTGATAAGAGCGCCCGCAGCATTGCCATCAATCCGGTATCGGGTGAGTTTGCCGTGGCCTACAGCGACCACATGATCCGTATTTTCGATCTGGAAACGCTGAATCTGAAACAGGTACTGACCGGTCATGCCAATTCGGTATTTACGGTAGCTTATTCGCCGGACGGCCGGTATCTGCTGAGCGGCAGCCGCGATGCCCACCTGAAAGTGTGGTCAGTAACCGATGGGTATTCGGTAAAAGAGGATATTGTTGCCCATATGTTTTCGATTAATCACATCGTTTTCAGTCCGGATGGTACGCTGTTTGCCACCGCCAGCATGGATAAATCGATCAAAATCTGGAATGCCGCGACGTTTAAGCTGCTGAAGGTCGTAGATCGGGCACGGCACGCCGGACACGGTACATCAGTGAACCGGCTGTTATGGGAAACCGATCAGCATCATTTGCTATCGGCAAGCGATGACCGGACCATATCAGTCTGGTCGGTGAAGCTGTCGCAGTGAAGCTGTCGCAGTGAAGGCATTTAAAAATTACCATAGAATAAAAAAGGCCCTGTTTCTTACAAATTCAGGCGAACTATTGCTAAATCGATATAAACCACGTTATTTTCAGCCAAGGACTGATTTAGACGTACTTGAGGTACTTATAACATATGAAGATCACGCCCATTGAAATTCGGCAGCATACCTTCGAAAAAGCGCTGCGTGGCTACAAAACCGAAGAGGTTGATGCCTTCTTGTCTTCGCTTTCGCAAGAATGGGAGCGTGTGGTCGGCGAACAGAAAATGCTGAAAATGCAGCTGGAGCTGGCCGAAAAAGAGCTTAACAAACTGAAAGAAGTTGAGCTTACGCTGTTCCGGATGCTGAAAACGGCTGAAGATACCAGTAGTCAGATTACGGATCAGGCCAACCGTGCTGCCGATCAGCACATGACCGACGCCCGTAAAAAGGCAGACGAAATGCTTGCGGATGCGCGTAAGCGTTCGGCATTGATGATTCAGGATGCTGAAAATCAATCACGTTACCTGAAAGATTCGATCCTTAACGACCTGAAGGCGATGGAGCACGATTTCAAGGCGATGGAACGCTACAAGGACAACCTTGCGCAGCAGATCCGGACCCTGGCCGGTAATGCCATGGATAGCGTTGACCGCTTCGAGAAAAAGTTTGAGCGTCAGTCACTGAAAGGCAAGATCGATGAAGTAGCCGACCAGATCAAATCTGAACAGGAAGCCTATGCGCGGTCTCAGGAAGCGGCGGCCGCTACGGCAACGACGCCTCAACCGGATAACCTGGTTGATCCGGCAACAACAACCGCCCCGGAAGCAGCCAGCAACGAGTCAATTGATGCCGGTGTCGACGAAGCCCTGGCCCATCAGCAACAGCATACCTATGGCCATGAGCCGGACATTACGCGGCCTGCATATCAGACCTACGAAACCGAAGAAGACATTGACCACTTATCCGGTCAGGGTGAGGAGCCGGAAGAAGCCGGCCTGCCAACGGTATCCAGTGTGATGCAGTATGCGCAGGAAACGCCGGAACCGGAGCCGGAACCAGAGCCGAAAAAAGAAGGCGGCTCATTTTTTGATCAAATTTAAGGAGACGATGATTGCTCCGACAGCAACGTTTTGGGAACAATTAGTTTAGAAGGACTTGAATTTTTTGCCTACCACGGTTATTACGACGAGGAGCAGAAAATCGGTAATAAGTATTCGGTGGATATTACGGTCACAACCGATTTCTCGATTGGTGCACAGCAGGACCGGCTTAGCGGTACCGTCGATTATGAAAAGCTATATCAGATAGCGGCCGGTGTAATGGGACGGAAAGCCCGCCTGCTGGAACATATCGCCCAACAGCTTATCGAAGAAATCCGGATAGCCTATCCGGTTGTAGTGGCGGTCGAAGTAAGCGTGTCAAAGTTTAATCCGCCCATCGGTGGGGTTTGCCACCGGGCCCGGATTACGCTGAAAGGATAGATTCACAGGCGGCACCCATTGAGGGGTGCCGCCTTTTTTATGTCGGTTCGCCCGCCTGTGGTGGCATCAGAACGGTCAGTTCGCCGGAGCGGATGCGCGCTTTTACCTCCTTAATCTTTCCTTTGTATTCGCCGTCGACCTGAAAGTAGGCCTTCCGGCGGGTCCTGATTGTGATGGATGTGGCCGGAAAAATATGAATCTTGTTCGGGTCAAATGGCTTGTAGCGCCAGAACATCTTCAGAAACTCCCAGAACGACAGGTCGCGCAGAATAATCACCTCAAAAGCGCCGTCGCTTAACTCACCTTCCGGATTGATGATCGCGCCTGTCCCGTACATCCGTGCATTGGCAAGTACGACCATAAACGCCTGACAGGCAAATGATTCTTTTTTGGAATGGATCTCAATATCAAGCAGCCGTTTGCGGTACAACGTACGAACAACACCCCGCAGATACCCCATTTTACCCCGCCAGTTATTTTCGGCATAGTATTTTACCAGCTGCGCATTCAGTCCGATGTCGCTCAGGTGCAGGCAAATGTCATCGTTTACGGAAATAGCATCAAGCGGCTGAGCGGTACCATTGGCAAAAATGTCCAGCAGTTCGGGGGTAGTCGCCGGCAAGGCCAGCTCGCGGGCCAGCCCATTGGCCGAGCCCGCCGGTAAAATACCGAGCGGAATCGCGGTGCCCATTAAATGTTCGGCGACAATCTTAACCGTTCCGTCGCCCCCCACGGCCACAACCCGGTCAGGCTGGTGTTCGCTGATGGCGTTCCGGACAATGCGTCCATCCTGTTTTCCATCCAGAAAAACAAAGATGGGTTCGTTTTCCATGTTACGGAAGTAGGCCGTAATGTCATCAGTGAGCGCCGATTTATCGTTGCCGCCGGAAACAGGGTTGATTATAAACAGGATTTTCAACTTATTGGCTTCTTGCCAGTTTATGGTTTGATCGGCCGACGATTTTGTTTGCATGGAAACAGTGAATAAGCATCTACCCATTAAACCGAAAACTACCCGAAAGGATAGCTGGAAGAAAAGAATTTTAGCGTGGTTCCGACTCACAAATGATTTAGTGGTTCGCGTTTACCGCGGCTATGGCAATGCCCGTAAGGTGACCATTCAAGGACATGTGCTCCGCCTGAGCCCGCTGCCCCGCCGGAAATACCGCAAAAACATGCTGGTCAACCTGTTAGCTGTTATCCGGCTGTTTTTTGTGCGTCCTGTCGCTAATGTTACGGTCCGGCTGAAAGGAACGGCCTTGCAGACCATCACCGATGCCGACGGTTTTTTCCGGATAGAATGGGTGCCACAGGAGCCGTTACCCGCCGGATGGCATACGGTTACCGTAGAGCTGATTACGGCGCACCGGTGGATTACCGAGGGAGAGGGCCGTTTTTATATTCCGCCGCAAACCCGCTACGGCTGCATTTCTGATATTGACGACACATTTCTGATTTCCCATTCGTCGACCATTGCCAAGCGGTTGCTGGTGTTATTGACCGAAAACGCGCATAGCCGCGAGCCCTTCGACGATGTAGTTGATCATTACCAGTTGCTGGCCCACGCCTGCACTGCCGACGGACAAACGAATCCTTTTTTCTTTGTTTCCAGCAGCGAATGGAACCTGTACGACTATATTCTTGAGTTTTCGGAGACCAACCATTTGCCGGACGGTGTTTATCTGCTGAGCCAGTTGAAGCGTCTGCGGCAATTGTGGAAAACGGGAAAGAACAAACATTTTACCAAAATGGACCGTATCGCCCGTATTCTGCACATGTATCCGGAGCGGCAGTTTATTTTGCTGGGCGATGACTCCCAGGAAGACCCCTCCATTTATGCCTCCGTAATTGCGCATTATCCAAACCAGATCCGGTCGGTTTATCTGCGGCAGATAAATGTCAGAAATCAGGAACGCACGAAAACGCTGATCGGACAAATGGAAAAAGCAGGGGTATCAGTATGCTATTTCAGGCACAGCGCCAGGGCGATTGAGCACTCACAGCACATCGGTTTATTACCCTAGTAAGCTGTTGACGGCCTGCACCGGCAGGATGCTGCCGGAACGCACCTGTTCTTCAATCGCAGTCAGCCGCTCACGCATCCCTGTTTGGGCGTAAAACTGCTGTTCAAGACGCTGACGCAGGTAGCTCCGGAACCAGTCGAGTTGCTGCAATTGCCGGCGTTGCCCATGGCTGCCGTTCTGCATGGTCAAAGCCTGATGTTCTTCAATTAAAGCCCGGATATCGGCAACACCCTCCCCTGTTGTGGCCGAGCAGGTAACGACCGGAGGAAACCAGCCGGTGCCGGTGGGCGGAAAGAGGTGCAGGGCATTCTGGTATTCAACACGGGCCCGTTTGGCGTTGGCCTTATTATCGCCGTCGGCTTTGGTAATAGCAAGGGCATCCGCCAGCTCCATGATGCCGCGTTTCATGCCCTGTAATTCATCACCGGCTCCGGCCAGCATCAGAAGCAGAAAGAAATCGACCATACCGTGGACCAGCGTCTCCGACTGCCCGACGCCAACCGTTTCGATCAGGATCACCTCAAAGCCGGCCGCTTCGCAAAGCAGCATTGTCTCGCGGGTGCGGTGCGCCACCCCGCCGAGAGAGTCTCCGGCGGGCGACGGACGGATATAAGCGAGCGGATCAACCGACAGCGTTTCCATCCGGGTTTTGTCGCCCAGCAAACTCCCCCCCGACCGCTGACTGGTCGGATCAATGGCCAGCACGGCCAGTTTTTTGCCCAGACCGGTCAGGTGTTTACCAAAAGTTTCGATGAAGGTGCTTTTGCCAACCCCGGGAACCCCCGTGATGCCGATCCGGACAGCTCTGCCCGTGTGCGGTAACACACCGGCTAGTACAGTCTGTGCCAGTGCCTGATCCGACGGTAAACGACTTTCTGCCAGCGTAATGGCACGGCTCAGCAACAGCCGGTCGCCGGCCAGTATCCCATTGATGTACTGTTCGGGAGAAAGGCGGTTACGCATACGCGTTTAAAAAATCCAGTTATAAACCTGCTGCGAGAAGGATGATAACACCGGCGGATATACCACAATCATAAAGAGAATGCCAAACAAGGCCCCGTATGCGTGTGCATCGTGGTTGACATACCCGACCCCGCGACGTGATGCCCAGAACGAATAGCCCAGATATAACAGTCCGAAGATAAAAGCAGGCATACACAGAGCGAAGTACAGACAGATATCGCCCAGCGGGAAAAACAGAATGGATCCGAAGATAATCGCTGATACACCGCCGGAAGCCCCCAGTGAGTTATAGCGGGAATCGTTGCGGTACCGGATCAGGGTTGGGATATCGGAAACCACAATGGCTAACAAATAGAATACCAGCAGATAAACCGGGGCACTCCCGCCAAACAGAGCAGCAAAGACCTGTTCGATCTGGTTCCCGAAAATGTAAAAGCTGAACATGTTAAAAAACAGGTGCCCCAGGTCGGCATGCAGAAACCCTGAGGTCAGCAGCCGGTAATACTGCTTTTTCTTAACGGTCTTGTATGGATTCAGTATCCAGTTATCCATCATGGATTCATCTCTCCATGACCATAGACTGACTATTACTGTGATGAGAATCAGAGCAAGCGTAATCGACATTAGCTAGTTGTTTAAAGATCAGAGGACACCCGTACTACGCAGGCCGGGGCCTTTTTAGTTCATTTCGGCCAGTACGGTAACGCCACCTTTGGTCTTTTCACCCATTTTGACGTTGATTTTGGCGTCCAGCGGAACGAAAACGTCAACACGTGAACCAAACTTAATAAAGCCCATTTCGCTGGTCTGCTCCACGGCTTCACCTTCGCGCACATACCAGACGATGCGGCGGGCCATGGCTCCGGCAATTTGCCGGAAAAGCACCTGCACACCGTTTTTCGCTTCGATCACCACCGTGGTCCGCTCGTTTTCAGTACTGGACTTAGGATGCCAGGCTACGAGGTATTTACCCGGATAATAACGGAAGTAACGGACAATACCGGAAATCGGATTGCGGTTTACGTGCACGTTAATCGGCGACATGAAAATGGAAATCTGACGGCGTTTGTCGTGAAAATACTCGGTTTCTTCGGTTTCTTCGATCACGACCACCGTCCCGTCGGCCGGTGCGACAATCTGTCGTTCATTGATGGTCAACTGACGGTCAGGAACGCGGAAAAACTGAACGACAAGCAGGAAAAGAATCAGGCTGATGCCGGCGGTGGCATAGATTGCCGTGGCATTTCCGGCGAAAAGGTATTTGTAAGACAGGAAGTTAACAGCCAGCAGGACAGCGCTGGTTGTCAGAATGATGGTATTACCTTCGCGGTGGAGACGCATGGAGAACGAGATGATTACGATACAGTCCGCAAAATGCGGTACGATTTACAACATACGAATAATGCCGGCAAAGATAGCCATCGTACCTTGTAAATCGTACCGTACCCGGCTTAAATCGTAAATCGATTAGTAGCCACCGCGGAATTTATACGTACTCGCTACTTTATCGATGGCAACAATATACGCCGCTAAACGCATAGGCACCTGATGTTTCTGGGAAGTGGCAAACACACGGTCAAAGGCATCTTTCATCACACGGTCGGCACGGCGGTTGATCCGGTCAAGCGTCCATTTGTAGCCAATCCGGTTCTGTACCCATTCGAAGTACGATACCGTTACCCCACCGGCATTAGCCAGAATATCCGGTACCACCATAATGCCCTTGCTGTTGATAATTTCGTCGGCACTGGCCGAAGTCGGACCGTTAGCCCCTTCAACGATCATTTTTGCCTGAATATACGGCGCATTCTCATCAGTAATTACATCCTCTTTAGCCGCCGGAACCAGCACATCGACCGGCAGGGTCAGTAACTCCTCGTTTGAAATTTTCTCCGCTCCCGTAAACCCTTCGAGGGTTCCCCGGTTGTTGTTCCGGTACGCAATGGCAGCGTTGATATCGATCCCTTTCGGGTTATAGTACCCTCCCGAAATATCACTGACGGCGACTACCGTAACCCCCCGTTCGTGCAGCAATTCGGCGGCATACGAACCGACGTTACCAAATCCCTGAATGGCGGCCGTTGCGCGGTAAGGATTCATCCGCAGTTTATCCATCGCCGACAAGGCGGCGATGGTTACGCCGCGCCCCGTTGCCTCTGTCCGTCCCAGCGAACCTCCCAACACCAGGGGTTTACCGGTCACGACACTGTTGACGGTCATGCCTTTTGCTTTCGAGTATTCATCGACGATCCAGGCCATTTCACGCGGGCCGGTCCCCATGTCAGGTGCCGGAATGTCGCGGTCCGGACCAATTACATCCAGCATGGCTACGGTATACTGACGGATCAGCCGTTCGATTTCCCCAGCCGACATTTCACGCGGATTACAGGCAATACCACCTTTGGCACCCCCATACGGAATGTCAACAACGGCACATTTCCAGGTCATCCAGGCCGCCAGTGCCCGGACTTCGTCAAGGTGCACACCCGGATCAAGGCGGATCCCTCCTTTAGCGGGGCCCAGAATGTTGGAGTGAATCACGCGATAGCCTTCAAATACCCGGATTTCTCCGTTATCCATCGTCACAGGAAGGCCGACAATTACCTGACGGGCAGGCACTTTAAGAATGTAGTACATTTCTTCGCTGATACCCACCATGCGGGCCGCAGCATCGAAACGCGACATCATTGATTCAAGAGGATTCTCTTTATCTTTTATTGGAGCGGGTTCTATATATCCCATAACCAGTCAAAATATAGCACTATTGATGAAGTGTAATCAGACACTGTTGATGAAGTGTGATGCAATATTAACAAATCAAAAACGATAATGTGAAAAGAATATTTTTTCCGGGAATTATCTAATACAACAAGGTGCGAATAATCAGTTAATACTATAATCAATAGCCAAATTGTGTTATGTCTGCCAGTGGCTTACCGAAATATTAATTGGTATTTTTTCAGGATGACAAATCGCTAATTTTTTTAAAAATCTTTGCTTTATCCGGAATTTATTGAAAAGAACCAATGATGTGAGTAATTTTGTTACTCATACAACCTGAGTTGTTTTGTTACATTTTAGAGAGCCCACTTACCCATGTTTCAGGAAGAGAAAAAACGTTACTCAGACGACGATCTCAAAGAGTTCGAAGAGCTGATTAGCAAGAAGTTGGAAGACACTCGTAACGAATTGAATTACATCAAGGAAACGTTGAGTAAACGGAACGACAGTGGTACTGACAATACGGCTGGCAACTCAAAGTTGTTAGAAGACGGTGCAGATGCCAGTGAGCGTGAAAACCTCAGCCAGCTGGCGGCACGGTTACAAAAATTCATTCAGCAGTTAGATGCTGCCATGGTCCGTATTAAAAACAAGACCTATGGCATTTGCAAAGACACCGGAAAACTGATTCCGAAGGAGCGCCTGCGGGCCGTACCGCATACCCAGCAAACGATTGAAGCCAAACTTCGTCAATCAAATTAAGATTTTCAGCCAGCAGCACGTCCATCCAGCGTGCTGCTCTTGTTTTCAGAGTTAGACGCGGTTATACTGATGGCGGGCAAAACGCAGAAAAGTCTCCGCCAGGCCTTCATGAGCCCCCTGTAACTGAATGGCGTAAAAATCGCGCCGGATGGTAAGCCCCGCCACATCTACAACCTGCAACGTACCGGCCTTCAGTTCATCCCGCAGCGCGTGAATCGACAAAAACGCAATACAGCGTGAATGCAGCAGGTAGGTTTTGATACTCTCTGAATTGCCCAGATACATCTCAACGGTCAGATCACTCATCCGGACATCAACGCCACGGAGCGCATACTCAATGACTTCGAGTGTGCCGGAGCCGCGTTCACGCAGCAAAATCGGAGTAGCTTTCAGCTCGGCCAGGCTGATTTCGTCGCGGCCCGACAACGGGTGACCGGCACGCATCACCAACACAATTTCGTCCTGAACAAACGGCGTATAGCGTATATCGCTGTGTCGGGTACGGCCTTCAACCAGGCCCAGTTCAATGTCTTTTTTGAGCAGTGCCTGCTCAATCTGAAGCGTATTACCACTTGCCAGCGACACGGCCACATCGGCATATTGAGCGTGAAAACGAGCCAGAATCGGGGGAAGCAGGTATTGAGCGATGGTACTGCTGCCGCCCAGCCGCAGGTTGCCCCCGACTTTATCCTTCAGTGCATTCAGGTCAAATTCCATCTGCCGGTAAGTGGCCGCAATGGTTTCGGCATGCTGCTGCACAATCTGCCCGGCTCTCGTCAGAAAAATCTGGTTGCCTTTCCGCTCAAAAAGGGCTGTCCCGAACTGGGTTTCCAGCTCATGAATGTGCTTTGTAACAGCTGGTTGTGAAATATACAGTTCCGCAGCCGCCTTGGTAAAACTTAGCCGGCGGGCTACCGTGTAGAAAACCTGTAAACGAAAATCAAGCATAAAACGAAATCAGGCCTCTTCTCCGCGCAGTTGGTCGGTAAAGCGTGCTATTTTTGTCGAAAGATACTAAAACACCCATGTTTTCTACGAAAAAACACCTGCTTACGCTGATTGTTACGGCCATGACTTCGGCAACAGCAATGGCACAAAGCACTTCACCCGACACAGCCTTTGTCCGGCAAAACTATACGAAGCTCGACCGGCAGCTGGTCATGCGCGACGGTACAAAACTGTACACCATCATCTATGTACCCAAAGATGCCGGAGCCACCAACAAATACCCGTTTCTGATGGAGCGGACGCCCTATTCGGTTGATCCCTACGGCGAAAGCAAGTACCCGCGTACAGGACCCGGGCCTACCCGCGATCTGTCGCAGGAAAAATACATCTTTGTTTATCAGGATGTACGCGGGCGTTATATGAGCGAAGGTGATTTCGAGGAAATGACACCTGGCCATGATGAGCCTAACGCACACCTGAAAACGGCAAAACCGAAAAAGGGCAAATCTGTGCCCGCTAAAGGCCCCGTTGATGAAAGCACGGACACCTACGATACCATTGAGTGGCTGCTGAAAAACATACCAGATAACAACGGCCGCGTTGGCATGACGGGCATTTCGTATCCGGGCTTCTATGCTTCGGCGGCGTTACCGGATGCCCACCCTGCCCTCAAAGCTGTTTCCCCGCAGGCACCGGTAACGGATGAGTTTATCGGCGACGATGCACGGCACAACGGTGCGTTTTTCCTGCTCGACAATTTCTCATTCATGAATTACTTTGATGCGCCGCGGACCGGTCCGGTACAGAACTACGCGCCCCTGTTTTCGATGCAGACGAAAGATGCGTATCAGTATTTCCTGAATCTGGGTCCGGTCAAAAATGCCAATGCAGCGAATCTGTACAATAACAAGGCTAAAATCTGGAACGAGTATCTGGAACACGACACCTACGACGACTACTGGAAATCGCGCAACATCCGGACACACCTGAAAAACGTTAAACCGGCTACACTGGTTGTTGGGGGCTGGTTCGATGCCGAAGACCTGTTTGGCGCACTCCGTACCTACGAAGCCATTGAAAAGCAAAGCAGCGGCAACCAGAACCAGAACCGGCTGGTGATGGGGCCGTGGACCCACGGCGCCTGGTCGCGCGACAACTGGTCGGAATTCGGCCCGTTCAGCTTCGGGCAGAATACGGCCAACTATTACCGCGACAATCTGGAAAACCAGTTTTTTGCCTTTTACCTGAAAGACAAAGGCACCTTTACGGCGGGCGAGGCAACGCTGTTCAATACCGGCACCAATGAGTGGAAATCGTTTGACACGTGGCCACCGGCCGCTGCACAGGCGCAGACATTCTATTTCGGGAATAACGGTATCTTAAACACAACGGCACCGGCCCCAACCGACGCCTTTGATGAATACGTCAGCGACCCGAAAAAACCGGTGCCTTACACGGACGGCATTTTCCCGCGCCGCAACAACCAATATATGATCGAAGACCAGCGGTTTGCGGCCCGTCGCCCGGACGTGCTTGTCTTCCAGACCGAACCGCTGACGGAAGATATGACGTTGAGCGGCCCGGTTATGGCAAACCTCTTTGCCTCTACCACCGGTACCGACGCCGATTTTATCGTGAAAATCATTGATGTATTGCCCGACAACACGCCGAATCCAAACCCCAATCCGAAAGGACTGCAAATGGCAGGCTATCAGCGGCTGGTGCGGGCCGACGTGATGCGAGGCCGCTTCCGGAACAGTTTCGAAAAACCGGAAGCCTTCACGCCCGGTCAGGCCAGTAAGGTCAGTTTTACGCTGCCGGATGTGCTCCATACGTTTCAGAAAGGCCACCGGCTGATGGTACAGGTGCAAAGCAGTTGGTTCCCGCTCGTTGACATGAACCCGCAGACGTTTGTCCGGATGAAAGATGCCGAAGCCAAAGACTTTCAGAAGGCGACCATCCGTCTGTATCACGACGCGGCCCATCCGTCGGGCATTACAGTTAATGTGTTGAAATAAAGCACGAAAGTGGTGGCACGACTCTCAGTCGTGCCACCACTAATCACCCTGCTCACTCAACCTGCGGAGCGCGTTTGATAAGCCGGTAAATCGGGTAGCTGATGACGATAAAGCCCAGCGCATAGACACTGCCCATCGGATCGCCGATGATGGCCCCGACCAGAAACAGACAGGAAACAATCAGTAACGTCCAGGTTGAAAACGGATAGCCCCACGCCCGGAACGGCCGTTTCAGGTCCGGTTCGGTATGCCGCAGCCGGATCAGCGAAGCAAAACCCGACGCATAACACATCACAAAAAAGAAGGTGGCAATGTCGGACAGCTTGGCATAGGTATTCGTCAGAATCATCAGGATCGACATGGAAGCGGTAAAGATCATGGCAATGCCTGGCGTCCCTCCTGCATTTACCGGCGTCATCCACCGGAAAAACAAGCCATCCCGCGCAATCGCGTAAATCACCCGCGGGTTGAACATAATCTGCGCATTGATGATGCCCATGATCGAAATCATCAGCAGAAACGTCACCACCCGCGAGCTGCCTTCCCCGTAAATCAGCTGAATGGCGTCGGCAGCCGGTAATTTCGATTGTTTGAGCTGCTCCAGCGGCAGCACATACAGCAGGGCCAGATTAACCAGCACATAAATGCCTATAATCATCAACACCCCGCTTACCATGGATTTCGGCAGGTTTTTGTCCGGATTAACGTCTTCTTCGGTAAAATAGGCCGCCGTGTGCCAACCGTCGTAGGTATAAAATACGGCTTGCAGGGCAGCCAGGATACCGACCCACATGCCCCCTTTGGCCAGCGGTTCAATAACCTGCGCCGTGGCAGGCGTTTTGTCGGGCGCATAGAAGAAACAAGCCCCCACCAGAATCAGCAACCCGATGGCTTTCAGAAAACTCATGACCTCCTGCGCCTTACTCGCCAGCCGGACGCCCATCCAGTGAAAGGCCACAAACGCCGCCAGAATACCGATGGCTACGGCCTTGAGCGAGGTACTCAGCGACGGGACCAGCAGCCCGATGTATTCGCTCATCACTGACGCCGAAAACGCCATGGCCGAAATACTGCCCAGCCAGCTACTGATGCCGATGACAAACCCAACGTAATCGCCGAAGGCACGCCGCGCGTAAACATACCATGCCCCTGCCTTAGGAAGCATCGTCCCCAATTCGATGACGGAGAGCGACCCGACCAGCGCATAAACACCCACAATAAGCCAGATGGCAATAATCAGCGTCGGGCTGCCGAGGTCATTGGCGATGGTGCCGGGTTTGCGCAATATGCCGGTGCCGATGGTACCGCCGATGGTAACGGCAATTCCAAATCCGACACCCAGCAACTTCAGGAGTTGGGTACGTTTAGCCATGTAGTCTGTTCAGGTTGTTATGGGGTAAGCGATACGGAAAATCAGGGTTTCAACACGACCTTGATCAGGCCTTTTTCTTTCTGGTAAAGTCGTTTAAACCAGTCGGGGCCCTCGGTCAGCGGAACCTCAGCACTCAGAATAGCTTCGACATTCATACGCCCCGACGAGATCAGCGCCAGCGCAGCTTCGTATTCTCCGTTAATCGCGCATGAGCCCTGTAGCCGCAGCTGACGCGTTACAACCGCCTGCAGCGGAATCTCTACGCTGGGCGCTAAGTTACCGACCAGCGTAACCGTTGCTCCTTTCCGGACGCAATCGATCGCTGTCCGGACGGTTGGGCCCGCCCCGACAACTTCAAAGGCCACATCGGCACCGCGTCCGTGGGTATGCGCCTGCACCTGCCTCACTACCTCATCTGTTTTGGCGTTCAGCGTAACGGTTGCGCCTAATGATTTAGCCAGAGCCAGCCGGTCGTCGTCCAGATCGATGGCAATGATGGTACCACAGCCGGCCAGCTTGAGGGCCTGAATTACAAACAGGCCGATCATACCCGCCCCGACCACAACGGCCGAATCGTTGACCTGAACCGGTGTCAGGCTCAGCGCATGCAACGCCACCGCGACCGGTTCGACAAGGGCCGCCTGTGTGAAGGATACATTATCGGGAATGGCATACAGGATATGTTGCGGAACCACCACATATTCGGCAAAAGCACCATGGCGTTTGAAGTCCGGCGTGGAGACACCCACCACTTCGCGGCCATCGCTCAGGTTGTACTGCCCCCGCCGGCTATACCAGTCATCGAGTGCATATACGGTCGAATCGAACGTAACACGGTCACCGGTAGCCCAGCTATGGACAGCCTCCCCGACTTCGGCAATGATACCCGATGCTTCGTGCCCCATGATAATGGGCGGAATCCGGCGGCCGCTGCTGCCATCCATGCCATGTACATCGCTCCCGCAAATACCCACAGCCTGGACACGCACCAATACGTCGTTCGGGCCGGGCGCAGGTTTCGGGACATCCTGCACGTCGAAATGATTGTATTCTGTTAATACGAGTGCTTTCATAAAGCGGATAAGGGTCTTTATTGCTAAAGTAGGAAGAAACAATTTATAATGGCCACGAAAGCAGGAAACATACCACGAAGACGCAACGACCGGAAGAAGCCCGAAATTTTCTTATCTGAAGACAAGAAACTAACACATACCACTATGTAATCTGAACCCTTCGTGCTCCTTCTCCTCTTCGTGCCTTAGTGGTTTTAAGGGCGTTGGTAAATGTAGATAAAGGCTTCTTTAGGCACTTCATCAAAGGCACCGCTTACCAGATGCGGGTTGATTTCGTAGGTCACTACTTCGTCGGCTACTTCGGGGTCTTCGCCGAAAAGGTCGCGGGTCATGGCTGGCGTATACTGTTTTTTTACCCAGATCAGGCGTTGCTCCGGCGCTTTACCCCATGCCTTATGATCGCCGAGTACCCACTGAATTTTCCGCCAGTCGCCGTAAAAATATTCCTGCAACAGCGGAATAATGCTGTCGCGGAACACGGCACACAGCGCTGCCACGGTTTCGATGCCCATCAGGTAGGCGTGGCCGATCTGATGGTCGCGGTCATAGAGGTATTCGATCCGTTCGTTGACTATCCGCAGCAAAGCGGCCAGGTCGATGCCATCAGGGGCCGTCAGCAAGGAAGCATTGGGCATCACCTCGCGGAAACTAAACCGGCGGCGCAGGGCCAGATCGAGCAACGCAATTGACCGGTCGGCCGTATTCATGGTACCAACCACATACAGATTGCCCGGAATCCCGAAGCGTTCCTGCGAATAGGGCAGTGTCAGCCAGACCTCGTCGGGCTGGCCGAGCCGTTTGGTATTTTCGAGCAGCGTGATCAGTTCGCCAAGAACGCTGGCAATATTCGCGCGGTTGATTTCGTCGATGATCAGGAAATGCGGCGGGGCCTGCGCCAGTTTCCGCTGCCGGTTGCCGGCACTGTCGTTCAGGCAATCGGCCATGGTCGGATAACCGGCTTTTTGCAGGGCGTTCTGGCAGGCGCGGTAAAACAAGCCCTTCCGGACGCGGTACAGCACCTGATTGCCCATTGTCTCCGGCCGGATGCCTTCCACAAACTCTTCGTAGCTGAACGCCGGATGAAAGGTCACAAAATCGGCGGTTTCGTTGCTGAGCTCGTGGCGGGTCGTGTAGGTTTTGCCGGTACCAGGCGGGCCGTATAAGATCAGGTTCCGGGGTTGATCGGGCTGTAACGGTACCGGTGCGGTATAGGCGCCTGCATCTTCCTGTACCTCAGCGGTCAGCCCCCGTTCGGCCAGTGTCGGGTCGTCCGCCAGCCGCAGCAGATCGCTCAGATAGGCTTCGTCTTCGGCCGCTTTATAGACGGCAGGGTTATGCAGCGCCGTATGCGGACCCCGTTTGCTGTTTTCGGCCAGTTCGAGCAGGCAGTCTTCCCAGCATTTCCGCAACACCGGATGGGTGAGCAGGTGCACATTGGCCTGACCAAACACCGCCGATACATAGTCTGATTTTTCCGTCAGCGGAATAAACTCAGCAATATCGAGGCGGCTTAGTTTTTCCTGACAATCGCGCTTAACCGTCAGCCAGTACTCGACCTCTCCGTAGCGGGGTTTGTGGAGTCGTAACGCCTGAAAAAAATTAACATTGGCCGCAATCGCTGTTTTATCTTTCCGGACCACAAACGCCAGCCGTGGATCGCCGTTCGGCAGATTCACAATATCGATCAGCTCTTTCAGTAACCCGAAGTAGCGCCGGATGGCTTCCGGATGGTCAATGGCCCGGATACGTTCGACGAGGTGTTGTTGCGGATTGTCGGCAATCATGCGGTATTTAATCTGAGACAAAGTCGGCTAAACTACAATTTTTCGGACAGTTTTTTGAGCAGTTCTGCAAGTCTCCGGTTGTCTTTCTTTTGACAGGATTACATGATTTTCGTTTTGTCCGTTCGTAAGGCGCAGTTCTGCAAGTCTCCGGCTGTCTTTCTTTTGACAGGATTACATGATTTCCGTTTTACCTGTTCGTTAGATGCAAGTCTCCTGTTCATCCCGTAATCCTGTCGGTTTTTAATTAACTTCCGGCACTGATAACCGTTTGCCTATGAAATCCTTTTTCTCCGGTCTGTTCCTTTTGCTGCAGGTTTCCGTGCTGGCCCAATCGACTGACCAGCCGTTTTTGCTGGTGCTGGGCGTGGCGCAGGACGGCGGTTATCCGCAGGCAGGGTGTGAAAAATCCTGCTGCGCACCGGTCTGGGCAAATCCGCCACTTGAGCGATACGTGTCGTGTCTGGGGCTGGTTGAACCGGCTTCCGGCAAGCGCTGGCTGTTCGACGCTACCCCCGACTTCCGGGAGCAGTTACGGTGGCTTCAGCAAACGTCCCCCGCACCGGCTACCAAACCGCTCGACGGCATTTTCATCACCCACGGCCATATCGGCCATTATTCCGGACTGATGCATCTGGGGCGGGAGGTCATGGGCGCACAACAGGTAAAGGTATATGCCATGCCACAGATGCAGGGCTTTGTGCGGCAATTCGGGCCCTGGAACCAGTTACTGAAGCTGTCGAATATTGCCCTGCAACCGCTTAAAGCCGATAGTACCCTGCAGATCAGTCAGGGGTTGCGGGTTACCCCGCTGCTGGTGCCGCACCGCGCGGAATACACCGAAACGGTCGGCTACCGGATTGAAGGGCCTAACCGGAAAGCGGTATTTATTCCCGACATCGACAAATGGGAACAGTGGGAACGGCCGATTGAAGCGATTATCCAGGCTAACGACTATGTGCTGATCGATGCGACGTTTTTTGCCGACGGTGAAATTCCGGGGCGGCCGATGAAAGAAATTCCGCACCCGTTTGTGCAGGAAACCATGGAGCGGCTCGCCAAATTACCACTGACCGAACGCGGGAAGGTATACTTCATCCATCTCAATCACACCAATCCGGCCTTACAGAAGGGCAGTCCGGCACAGCAGCTGATCGAAAAGAACGGCTTTCATCTGGCCGAGCAGGGTCAACGGCTGGGGTTGTGATACAATATTCTTATATTTATCTACAGATAGCATTTGTATCGTTTGTCATCCCGACCGCAGGAGGGATCTTACCGCATTCTTGTGGTCAGAGATCCCTCCTGCGGTCGGGATGACAAAAAACTATAATCCTTACACCAAAGCCTCAAACAAAATCTCGGCCGGATGCTGTGCTTTGCGGCCGGTGCCGTCTTTAATCTGATGGCGGCAGCTTGTGCCGGGCGCCGCAATCAACACGTCGGCGGGCTGCTGCCGGACGGTCGGGAATAAGACCAGCTCACCGATCTGCATCGATAAGTCATAGTGCTCCTTCTCATAGCCAAACGAACCCGCCATCCCGCAACATCCCGACGGAATCAGCTGAACCGTATAGTTTTTCGGCAACGACAACGCTTTTTTCACCGGTACCAGCGACGATAGCGCTTTCTGGTGACAGTGGCCGTGCACCTTAATCATCCGCGTGTCGGTACGGAACGCCTCGGTACGAATCCGTTTGGCATCCGCTTCATGGGCAAACCATTCTTCAAACAGATAGGTGTGGCGGGCAATGTGCTGCGCAGCCGCTTTCAGCTCATCGGGCACCAGATCCGGATATTCGTCGCGGAATGTCAGAATGGCCGACGGCTCCAGCCCGACCAACGGCCGGTCTTCGCTCACGAGGTCTTTGAACAGGGTTACGTTGCGGATTGCCAGTTCACGGGCATCGTCCACCAACCCTTTCGACAGATAGGTCCGGCCGCTTTCTCCGTGTTCCGGCAGCTGCACGGCATACCCCAACCGCTCCATCAGCTGAATGGCCTTCTGACCAACCTCCACATCGTTGAAGTTCGTAAACTCATCACAGAAGAAAAGTACCGTACCATTCACCGCCGGAGCAGCCGGTCTGGTACCTTTGCTCCATGCCCGCAGGGTTTTGGCACTCAGCCTCGGCATAGTCCGTTCAGGGTGAAAGCCCACGAGCTTGTTGGCTACCCGACGCAGGGCCGGCGCGTCATAAATGGCATTGTAGGCCCACGGCGCCAGACTGGCCAGCGACATCAGCCGTGTAAAGTTACCCACCAGCCGCGCCCGCAGCGGAACCCCTTTCGCGCGGTAGTGCTGCTGCGTAAACTCGGCCTTCATGCGGCCAATGTCCACACTCGACGGACACTCCGCTTTACAGCCCTTGCACGACAGACACAGGTCCAGTACCTCTTTCACCGCTTCATAATCGTGTTCGGCGGGTGAATCTGTTTCGGTATAAAAATGCCGGAGCATGTTGGCCCGGGCGCGGGTTGTATCCCGTTCACGGCGGGTTGCCATAAAGCTCGGACACATCGTTCCGCCCGTAATTTCGGTCTTGCGGCAATCGCCCGAACCCGAGCACTTTTCAGCCAGTTCGAGCATGCCGCCATGCGCCGAAAAGTCGAACACGGTTTTAGGCTGCGGAATGGCCTTGTCGGCTTCGTAGCGCAGAAACTGGTTCATCGGCGGCGTATCGACCACCTTGTTGGGATTGAAAATGCGCGGCTCATCCCAGAGCACCTTAATCTCCTGACACAGTTTGTAATTGGCCTCGCCCAGCATAAAGGCGATGAACTCGCCCCGTAACCGGCCGTCACCGTGTTCACCGGACAGCGAGCCGCCGTATTTTTTAACCAGCGCTGCTGTATCGGCCAGCAGATCACGGAATGTCTTCTGCCCCTCCGACGATTTCAGGTTAATCAGCGGCAGCACATGCAGTTCACCGGCACCGGCGTGTGCCGAGTATTCCAGCGCCAGTCCGTGCCGCTCCATGGCCATGTGCTCCAGTTCATCGATGTAATCCGGCAAATCAACCGGATCAACGGCACAGTCTTCAATCACGTTGGCGGGTTTAGCATCGCCCGGCACGTTGTACATAATACTCAGACCGGCTTTTCGCAGGTTCCACGGCTTTTTGGTTTCTTCACCATACAGCACCGGCCAGGCATAGCCCAGTTCTTTTTCCTGTAGGGCAGCCACAAAGTTTCCGGCTTTCGCCTCCACGCCCGCCAGTGTATCGTCGAAAAACTCAACCATCAGGATCGCTTTCGGGTCGCCGCCCTGCGAGTGACTTTCCACAAAGCCCCGGTTTTTGGCCTGTTCAATATTGGTTTTCGTCAGTTGCAGGATGTAGTCGTCTACCAGTTCCGAAGCCATGCACCGGTGCGCCAGCGCTACCAGATTGGCCTCCAGCGACTGGCGTAAGGTCAGGAAATGGGCACACACCAGTGCCACTTCCTTCGGCGGCAGCGGCAGCAGATTCAGCTTCGCTTCCGTGACAAAGCACAGCGTACCTTCCGAACCGGCAATCAGGCTGGCAAAGTTGAATACAGAAGCGGATTGCAGATCCGCACGTATTTCGTTCCGGATGGCTGACACATCCGCAACAGCGGGTTCGTCAAAAAACGGCAGCAGCGCATCCACGGCGTAGCCTGTGTTCCGGCGCGAAACGGTGGGTTTCGGATAGCCCGTCCGGATTGTCTCCCGCCGTTCGGGATCTGAAAGCCAGTCGCGGAACTGCTGGTACAGCCGCTGTTCGAGCGGGCTGGACACATGCTCACCACGGCATTTTGCGTCAAACTCCGCGCGGGTCAAGGGCCCGAACGTTACTTCGGCTCCATCGCTGAGTACCGTTTTTACTTCCAGCAAATGGTCGCGGGTGGTTCCCCAGACAATCGAATGCAGGCCGCATGAATTATTACCGATCATTCCCCCGACCATCGCACGGCTCGCCGTCGAGGTTTCGGGACCGAACAGCAACCCGTATGGTTTCAGGTGCGCATTCAGATCGTCACGGATGACGCCCGGCTGTACGCGTACCCAACGCTCCTGCTGATTTACGGCCAGAATCTGCCCGAAGTATTTGGACATATCGACCACAATTCCACTGCCCACCACCTGACCGGCCAGCGATGTACCGGCGGCTCGCGGAATCAGGCCGACCCGTTGTTCGCGGGCAAACGTGACCAGTCGTTTCAGGTCCTGTACAGATTTGGGCAGAGCCACAGCAACCGGCATCTCCTGATAAACGGACGCATCGGTGGCATACAACATCCGCTGCGCTCTGTGTTCAGGCGATTGGTCGAAATACAGGTCACCCTCAAAATCAGGACGCAGTCGGGCAAAAGGCAATTGGGCAGGTACGTAAAACATGCAGTTGAGTCAGGTCTGGCGACCGGCCGGAGCCGGTCGCGTAGGTTATTTCCCGGTCTGGGAGGTAAAGGTACTTTCGAAAATCTTATCGGCATTGCCCGTCTCGAAGCCCTCACGGCGGTGCGCGCGCGTAACGGATTCCGGCGACAGGTTCCGGAACTGCGGCAATACCAGCCGCTCGGCAAATTCGACGTAGGAACCGGCAATGCGGTAGGTGTCGCCACCGGCAAAGTCCGCATCAATCATCTGCGCCACCGTCGACGATTGCCGCAAATCACCGTCCGGACTGATTTTTACCTTGCCGCCGGCCGTGTTCAGCTTAAAGCCATGCTGCTCCAGGAAGGCCACGTACTCGCCAATGGTATTGTATCCGGCCTTCAGGTTGTGCACGCTGATGGTGAAGTGATTCAGGTAATAGCGGTTATAGATTACCCACGCCGCATACTCGCTCTCGGCCAGCAGGGTCTGGTAATCAGCCAGGGTCGGGGTTTCCCAAAGGGGTTGGTGCAGGAAGGCATCGACAGCCTGCGCATCGTCGAGGTCAAGAGCATCAACAGGGTCACTCGTGACCTGATCCGTATAGTTACGGATGATCTGCTGCGCCGTTTCCGACAGCTCATGCACCCGTAGTTCACTCACGAAAATGCGCGGGAAACGCGGTTCCGGCGGACTGAACCAGTACGCGGTCAGTTTCTTTTCTATAAAGTTGTACTCGTCGCGCTTCTGGTAGCCGTAATGCAGAAATATTTTCTCGAACGAAGCGATGCCCAGATTCGGCACGCCCATGGTCCGGAACGCAATATGGTCGTTTTCAATATCGCCGGCCGAGGCAATGACGCCGTCAGCAATCATGGCATCGATGATTCCGTTTACATCGGGCACACGTTCCCGATAGCGGCTCATCAGGCCGTTCATGACGCCGTCGAGGGTTTCTATGTTGTTTGATGAAGTGCTCATACTCGTCAAATTGGTAAGTGATATAGGAAATTACGCGATTGTTAACAAAGTTACTACTCACGCCGGTTTATTGCCACACGCTCCGGGCGATCAGCAGCTCTTTTCCCGAATCCGCCTGTTCGATGCGGTGCTGGTAATTCAGTCCCTCTTCAAGCCGCCGCGACCCGACCAGCAGCGTATCCTGCCAGTGGCTTTCGGCCCGGTAAAACAAGTCGAGTTCCGTCAGCCGGTGCTGCCGCAGTGTATCGGCCTCCACCGACTCCAGCAGCCACTGCACATAACAGACGTTGTTGGTGTGCTGATTCTGATCAAGGTGGTAAAACCGCACCGGCTGCTCCTGCGTCACACAACCGGCCATCGGCACTGAATCGAGCTTCAGCGATAATTTCTCCTGCGGTACGATACCGGCCGGCGGGTCAACGGCGCGGATAAAGGGCGGCAGCGGCACCATCGTCCGGCGCTCCATGCCAAATGTCAGCCAGACGCTGCTGGCCACGGCCAGTACCGAGCCATCGGCCGCCAGCACCTGAAAATCGCGGTAGATGAAAAACTTTTCCACAAACGTCGGATAGGTTTTTACCGTCACGATGTCATTGTAAACAGGATATTGCTTGATCTGCAACCGGAAGCGCATCAGTACCCAGCCGAACCCCTGCCGTGCCAGATCGGCCATGCCGATGCCATAGTCGAGGGCGTTGCGGTTGGCGGACTCCTGCATCCAGTTCATGAGCGTCGGCACACTAAGCCGTCCGCTGGCATCGGTTTCGTAGCTGCGGACCTGGTACGTATCTGTCTGAATAAAGCTCATCGTGCAAAAATAGCGGTTGGTTTCCCGAAACCTGCTGATGCCGGACATGAAAAAAGCAGCTGTCGTTGCCGGCAGCTGCTTTCTGTCAAAGAAATATCTCCTGAAGCTTACACGTTCATCAGCGACTCGCGGCGACGCATTTTGCCGGCCGGAATACCGAACATCATTTTGAAACGACGGCAGAAGTACGCCGTGTCTTTATAGCCTACCTCGGCACCAATTGCGCGGATGCTTTTCTTGGTTGTCCGCAACAGGCCAACCGCCGCTTCCATGCGCTGGTACTCAATATAATCCTGCGGGTTGATACCGGTCAGCATCTTGAAATACTGCCCTACGTAATCTTCCGATACGTTAGCCACGTTGGCCAGCACTTTATTGGAAAGGTCTCCGCCCAGGTTATCCTTGATGTACGCAAAGATGTCGATCAGACGAGGATCTTTGAAATACGTACTGTTAGTCACCAGCTGCTCAACAAACAACCGGTGTTTCAGGATGTAGCGGATGACCTCAATAACGATCTCTTCCGTTTTGATTTTGATAATCCGTCCCTTACCGGCCGTATCCAGCATGTCTTCAGCCAGAATCTGGTTGATGGTACGGGCCAGCGACTCATCATGTTTGATGATAAACGGCGGAATATCCAGTGAGTTGAAAAAGTTAACCGAGTCAAACACTTTTGCCTCAAACGAAATGTAGGCAAATGAGTTTGGCAGGTTGCCAATCCGCTCAGGGTGCCGGTTCGCTTCGAAATAAAGCTCCCGATGAGTCATGAACTCCTCGTTCGTCACGGTTTTCACCGATGTGCCTTCGCCATAGGTTACCGTTAAGTGCTTCCCCCCCGGGATAAAGAGCATATCACCAACCTCAACCTTCTGTTTTTCTTCCCCAAACGATACCTCACCGTTGTACAGAATAGTCAGGGTATTTTCAACATCATAGTAGTTGACGATTGTAATCGGCTGCAAAATCCGGATGTTTCGCGATTTGATGTACTTTACACCCAGCGATTCAATTATTTTATTGTAGTCTTCCATAGCCCGAAAGTTTTGCCCCCTTAGTTTGGTGCTTCAAATTTGCACAAAACTAATAATTTGTACAAAACTAATACAAGTATAATTATTTCCGAATAATAAAAAAAAATAGCGCGTATTTAAGAAAAATACGCGCTTAGCATTAAAATAGTTTAATTTCCCGTAGAAAGCCTTTATCGAATAAGCTCCCGGGCAATCACTAATTTTTGTATTTCAGATGTACCCTCATAGATCTGCGTGATTTTTGCATCGCGCATGAGGCGCTCTACGTGGAACTCTTTTACGTATCCGTAACCGCCGTGGACCTGGACGGCCTCGGTCGTTACCCACATGGCTACCTCGGAGGCATACAGCTTGGCCATCGCCGCTGCCTGTACATAATCCTTGTGCTCATCCTTCAGCCGGGCCGCTTTGAAAACCAGCAGCCGGGCCGCCTCAATTTTCGTCGCCATTTCGGCCAGTTTGAACTGAATTGCCTGATGATCAAAAATTTGACGGCCAAAGGCTTTGCGTTCCTGTGCGTATTTCAGCGCCAGTTCGTAGGCTCCCGACGCAATGCCCAGCGCCTGCGCGGCAATACCGATCCGGCCGCCGTTGAGCGTTGACATCGCGAATTTGAAGCCGAAACCATCGTCACCGATGCGGTTTTCTTTCGGCACCTTCACATCAGAGAACATCAGGGAGTGCGTATCAGAGGACCGGATACCCATCTTATCTTCCTTTTTACCGACCGTAAAGCCCGGCGTTCCTTTCTCCACAATCAGGCAGTTGATGCCCCGGTGCTTCTTCGCAACATCGGTTTGCGCAATGACCAGACACGTGCCCGACGAGTTGCCGTTGGTGATCCAGTTCTTTGTACCGTTCAATAAATAATAATCTCCCTTGTCCTCAGCCGTGGTGTGTTGTGAGGTCGCATCCGAACCGGCTTCGGGCTCCGACAGGCAGAATGCGCCGATCCGTTCGCCGGTAGCCAGCGGAACCAGGTACTTCTGTTTCTGCTCTTCCGTACCGAACGCTTCGAGGCCCCAGCACACCAGCGAGTTGTTGACCGACATAATCACCGACGCCGACGCATCAACTTTGGAAATCTCTTCCATGGCCAGCACATACGAAACGGTATCCATGCCGCCCCCGCCGTATTCGGGCGAGACCATCATGCCCAGGAAGCCTAATTCTCCCATTTTCCGGACCTGCTCCGCCGGAAACTTCGCTTCGTTGTCCCGCTCGATCACACCCGGCAACAGTTCGGTCTGCGCAAAATCGCGGGCGGCCTCCTGCACCGCCAGATGCTCTTCGGTTAAGTTAAAGTTCAATCCCTGCAGTTCGAGTGTTCCCGATGCCATAAGCACGTCTTTTGGTTTTTAATTGATATGAAGTGTCGTAAAAATAAGAAAAAACCGTATGCATGCATACGGTTTTAATTAAAATTAACTGGCTTGTCCGCCGTTGACCCCCAGCACCTGTCCGTTGACAAACGACGCCTCGTCGGAGGCCAGAAAAAGATAGGCCCAGGCAATGTCGTTCGGCTCGCCCATGCGCTTCACCGGAATGGTCTGGATTACCCCCTGCCGCGCCTCTTCGGGCATGGCATCGGTCATGTCGGTCCGGATAAAGCCGGGTGCAACGGCATTGGCCGTGATGCCTTTCGGGCCCAATTCCTTCGCCCATGTACGGCACATTGCCACAACACCGGCCTTGGTCGCCGAATAGTTGGTTTGCCCGAAATTGCCGTGAATCCCGACCACCGAAGAGGTGCAGATAATCCGGCCATAGCCGCGCTCGACCATGTACGGCACAATGGCCTTTGTACAGTTGAAAACGCCGGTCAGGTTCACATCAATAACCTGCTGCCACTCCAGATGCGACATTTTCAGCAGCGTCCGGTCACGCGTAATACCCGCATTGTTGATCAGGATATCAATCCGGCCATACTGCTCCACCACGTCGCGGGCGGCGGCTTCCAGGGCAGGCACATCCGTAACGCTGATTTTCACAAACTCCGCCTGAAAACCAGCTTCCCGAAGCGTTGCGGCCGTTTGTTCGCCCTCGTCGAGCATATCCCAGATAATGACCGTTGCCCCTTCGCGGGTAAATACTTCGGCAGCGGCCTTGCCGATTCCACGGGCCCCGCCCGTAATAATCGCTACTTTATTTTCAAGACGCATGTTATAATTTTCGTATTAGTTATTTCCTCGTAAACCACGGAGTCCGGCACGGAGTGGCACGATAGAATAACTCCGTGTTCTCTGTGCTATTCCTCTGTGTCCTCTGTGGTAAATCATTACTCAAAAAGCAACGTAATCCACTCGGCAACGCAGGCCGGTTTATCAACCCCTTCGAGCTGAAAGGCAATGTCGGTGATCACCCGAAGCCCGGTACTGCCGGCTCCGGCGGGTTGCGGCTCTACCTGCTGCAGCACCGCCGACAAGCGTAACCGGCTGCCAACAGGCACCGCCCCGGTAAATCGCACTTTGTTGGTCCCGTAATTAATACCCATTTTTACGGAGTCAACACGGTAGATGGTTTCCATGAGTTTTGGGGCGAGCGAAAGCGTCAGAAAGCCATGGGCAATGGTGGTCCGGTAAGGCGATTCGCGGGCCGCACGCGCCGTGTCGGTGTGAATCCACTGGTGATCGCCGGTTGCATCGGCAAACTGATTGACCATCTCCTGGGTAACGGTCAGGTAATCGGACTCGCCGAGCGGTTTGCCAACATGGGCCGCGAATTCCGTTAAAGTTGAAAAAGTTAGCATAGGCATTGGGGTTTAGTATGACCGACGTACACACATTCACCGATCAGGGCAGCCGGCTCACCTACCAGCGGTTGGGTACGGGGCCACGGGCATTGCTGGCGTTCCACGGCATGGGACAGCGCAGCACCTGCTTTGCCCCGCTCGACCGTGTGCTGCATGATGAGTTTACGATCTACAGCTTCGATTTATTTTATCACGGTGATAGTTCGTGTTTGTCTGGCGACGAATATACGGAGGGAGAAGTCCTGACCAAAGCGCGCTGGCAAGAACTGATCATGACGTTTATCAACCAGCAGGGCATCGACCGGTTTTCGGTAGCGGGGTTCAGCCTGGGCGGCCGTTTCGCGCTGACGACCGCCGAACTGTTTGCCGGCCGCATCGACGAGCTGTGGCTGTTTTCGCCCGACGGCATCACCATTTCGCCCTGGTACTGGATTGCCATTCATTCGCGGGCGGGGCGGTGGCTGTTCCGGTATTTTCTGGCCCACCTGACCACGCTGCACCGCGCCGGGCTGCTGCTGACCCGGCTTGGCCTGCTCGACCGCAGCCTCCTGCGCTTCGCCGAAAGCACCTTGGCAACACCCATCCAGCGGCAGCGCGTCTACCGGTCGTGGCTGGGCTTCCGCGAGATGCAGGTGCGGCTGAAGCCGCTGGCGGAGCGCCTCAACAAAGCCAACATACGGGTCCGGTTTTTCATGGGCCACTTCGACCGCGTGTTGCCGCCGTCGGCCATGCGCCCGCTTACCCGCTATCTACAGGCCTACGATGTCCGCGTCATCAAGGCAGGGCATAACAGGTTAGTGGAGCGGATTGCGGAGAGCTGGGGAAGGTGATAATCTGAAACACACAGTTTATTATGTATGTACAAAAAGTCTCACTGGAAATTAAGTCGGATGCAGCTATAGACGAGGTGGTTGATGCATTTATCGTATTGCTGAATTTTTATCGTGGCAGCGGCCAAAAGCAAGGTAAAATTGAATCACAATACGTTTCAGGCAACACAGTGACCGCCTATCCGTTTACGCTGGAGTGCGACTCACTTGATAAGAGCCACAATAACTTCTACGTTAACAGGCAAATCGAAAAACTGGAAACTATCTGTCAGTCAGATGTACAGATCACAACAATTGGTAAGTCACATGATGACTATACCGGTCCGTGTACATGTCATAAACCAGAGTTCTATATTCTGAAAACGGATTACATTAGTATCGATTCGCCTGTCACATGCGGTAGCTGTAATCATCGGGTTCCCTTATACCGGCTTCCTGTTTATGAGGATCATGGTTATATGCCAATTTTGAGCTGGGAAACTAATTACGTTTCCTGCGATAGTCTCCAGATGAACTGCGAAGTTGGAGAACAATGGGCTACCAGGCAAATGCAGGATGTTCGCTCTCAGCTTTCGAAGCAAGGCATTACCATCTGCCATACAATTGAACAATTGACAGCTATCCCAACATATTACTACCTCTACAATTACAGAAGGCGTCCCAATAAAGTCACTCAGAATCATTGCCCTAATTGTAAGCAGCCCTGGAGCCTCAAAAAAAGACTACACCGGTTTTACGATTTCAAATGTGATTTTTGTCGGCTCATCTCAACGGTTTCGCTTAACACATAAGTATTTGGGTCTTGAGATCCATCAGAGAACAATAACAGATTTCTTAAAAGACATTACAACATGAGAGTAGAAAAATTAGACAGCCTGACCGCCTACCAGAATGCCTCACTGTACACAAACCTCTTTAGCAAAGCAGTGAAGCGGGCCAAGGAAATTAATCGTAAAAATGGATTACCGAACGACTTTGTGAGACAAGGTAAACGTTACTATGAGCTTCCCAATGGCGAAATCGTTACCCAAAATCCGTTGACAGACGGCGAGACGAAGTAAACCTTCCTACTCCCGCATCACCTTTACATTCCCGATATATACCCCGACCGCCTTACTGTCGTTGGTGACGTTGTTCCAGAGGAGGTTGCTGAACGACTGCGCCGGATCGACGCCGCATAGCTTGCAGGCCCCTCCGTAGGTCATCTTAAAATCCGAGGGCTTGATTACTACATTGTTGTTCACCAGCACCGACACCGCTCCGTCTTTCACCTGAACGCTGATGTGAACGCTGGTTT
This sequence comes from Arsenicibacter rosenii, assembly GCF_001870735.1. Taxonomy (GTDB): domain Bacteria; phylum Bacteroidota; class Bacteroidia; order Cytophagales; family Spirosomataceae; genus Arsenicibacter; species Arsenicibacter rosenii. The sequence goes on from NZ_MORL01000009.1 coordinate 120,936, forward strand.
TCCGGTTAGTGAACGCCTTGAGCGGGTATTCGGCCGTGATACCCTTCACAAAATTCTCCTCGTTTACTTCCGGCGTGTTGCTGATCTTGACCCGCAGCAAACCGCGATAGTTGCTGGCATCATCGGCCTCGTTACCCGCCTCAACCCGCACGGTGATCGATGCATCTTTCAGCAGATTACTTTTCGTTTCCGAATTGTTGGCCGACAGCGGGCGGCTGGTGATCATCAGCTCTACGGCTCCCCCCGTCCGGCCCGAAAACCCGTTATCGGTCGCCACGTCATATTCCAGCGTAAAGTTCTTCGGCAACGGCGCTTTCAGGTACATCGGTTTGATGCTGCGGCCAACGCCCATTTTCAACCAGTTGCCGCTGGTGCCGGGCAGGTTGGTCACCGCAAACGGGGTGCTACCTGTCCGGTAATAATACCAGTCGGCGGGTTCGCTGCCCACGGCGTCCTTGCTAAATGTTTCCTGAAAATGTACGTTGGCCGGCAAATTCGCCGGGGTGGGCGGGGCGCTGCCGGTGTAGGCATTCCGCTTGCCGTAGGCCTCCAGTCGTGCCTTGAGTTCAGCTTCGTTGGCGGGGGAATAGGACTTGCCTTTTACCTGGTCGGGTGCAAAAAAGTAGTTATAGATGTACTCGTAATTGATGTTACGGGTCATGGCAGCATACATCTCGTAATTTTTGTTGCCGTCGTTTTTGGTATGGTAGGGAAAAATGGCGGCAATCCAGACCGGTTCCGCACCCCGCATCTTTGTGATCGTCTCTGCCCCAATCTTATACACCGGATAATACGATGAATTCGGCGCATTCGTAAACACATCCCAGCTACCGGTCGTAATCTGCCGCCAGTCAAACTGCGCATTGGTTACCCTGGCCGGTTCGTTCAGGCGGCTGCGGTATTTGTCTTGCAGGCTCCGGATATTGGCCCGGATCTTATCGACTTCTTCCGTTTTCAGCTTCATCACCGAAGGCACGTTTTCGGGCCGGTCGCGCCAGCGTTCGGTTTCGTCTTTCCGTATTTTTTCCAGCACCCCATCCATCGACGCCAGCGCCCGGTCCAGAAACTCGCCTTTCGTCACCGGAATCAGGGGCAGTTTATTGCCGGGCGTCAGGTAAACGGCGCAGGTATTTTCGTTGTACCACGTCAGGTAGCGGGACACGTTCGGATCAATATCCGGGTTCCGGTCCTTCATGGCATCCTGCCTGCCAAACGGGGCAAACCCTTTGGACTCCATCGTAAAATACCACGCTTCCGGCGACGACATAAACGCGATATCCGAGGTGCCGGCCAGCAGATTCGCCCCGACATTAAACCGCGGAAAGCCCGTTTCACCGATTGGCTTAAAATTCTTCTGCGCATTCAGGTAGTTGTAATCGACATCCCAGACGCTGAACAGCACATGGTAGTTGTATTCCCTGACATAGCGCTGGTATTCGCCCAGACCCGCCACGGGGGTGTAGCTTTTTTTCACCCACTCGGCGAATTTATTCACATACCCTTCCCGCTGTTTATCAACCGGCGACGTTTTGGGTTTGTAATTACGGTCGTAGTAGTTAGCCGGATCCCAGCCGATAACGGTTGTTTCCAGCCGTTGTTCACGGGTAAGCTGCGCGCGGGTGAGGACCGGAAGCAGAAAGGCTGTAGCAAGAAATACGAGTTTTTTCATGAGGGATATGTGCACGAAACCGGTCTTAAAAATAACGTCAGCCTTTCCGGCTCAGCCGGATGATTTAGAATACGGTATTAATTTCTACTACCACTCCCCTCCTCCCGAAACTTTTGCATCTTTGGCAGCAGATGGATACGACAAAGCAGCCAGTAAAATCACTACGCCCGTTTGTGGGCGCGAAAGACTATGCCGTCTCGCGGGCTTTCTACCACGACCTGGGGTTTGACGAGCATATGATCTCGGAAAAAATGTCGCTCTTTACACGCAACGACGTTAGCTTCTACCTGCAGGACTATTACGTTAAAGAATGGGTGGAAAACACCATGATTCTCCTTGAAGTTGACAACGCGGAGACCTACTGGAGCTATCTGCAACAGCTTGACCTTGAAAAGAAATACGAAAACATCCACCTCGTCCCGACCCAATACAACAACTGGGGGAATGAATGCCTCCTGATTGACCCCGCCGGTGTACTCTGGCACTTCGCCCAGTTTTTCCGGTAACATTTTCCGCTGTACGCTGTTTTAGAAAAAACACATACATTTGTATCGTGTACGACATAATCGCAAAAGATAAAAACATGCAGACAAACCAAACCACTACAATACAGAACATCTTCCGGGTTATTCTCGGATTACTGATGCTGATGGCCGGTATCGGTCATTTAACGTTTCAACGGGCAGAGTTTCAGGCACAGGTACCGAACTGGGTGCCGCTCAGTAAAGATGTGGTTGTCATTTTGTCGGGTGTCGCGGAGATAGTGCTGGGGGCCAGTGTGGCCTTTTGGGCTAAACAACGGATAAACGCCGGTTTAGCACTGGCGGCTTTTTATGTCCTGATTTTTCCGGGCAACATTGCCCAGTACCTCAACCACACCGACGCATTCGGCCTTGATACCGACCAGAAACGCCTGATCCGGTTATTTTTTCAGCCAGTACTGGTTCTGTGGGCGCTCTGGTCGACGGGCGCGTTGCGGCACCTCATGGCGATGTTTAGCGGCAGAGTAACCGTGGCAAAGCATTTTTACGATTTACAGGCAGAAGACATCAAAGGCCGTACTACGTCGATGGACACCTATCGCGGTAATGTGGTGATGGTGGTCAACACCGCCAGCAAATGCGGCCTGACGCCTCAGTTCGAAGGGCTGGAAGCGTTGTATAAGCAATACCGCAGCGAAGGGCTGGTGATTCTGGGCTTTCCGTGCAACCAGTTTGCCGGTCAGGAGCCAGGCTCAGCAGAGGATATTCAGGAATTTTGTCAGTTGAATTACGGGGTCAGTTTTCCGATGTTTGCCAAAGTCGATGTCAACGGGGCGAATACGCATCCGGTCTTTGCCTACCTGAAGGCGAAACTGGGCGGAGCTTTGGGCAGTACCATCAAATGGAATTTTACGAAATTTGTCCTCGACCAAAACGGCAATCCGGTAAAACGCTTCGGCCCGACTACCAAACCGGAAGACATGGAAGCTACCATCAAATCGCTTTTACAGCATGACAACCGCTGAAAAACTACATCTGGAAAACCAGCTTTGTTTTCCGCTTTATGTAGCGTCGAGGCTGACGACCCGTATGTATGGCCCGCTGCTGGAGGAGCTGGACGTTACTTATCCGCAGTATCTGGTCCTGCTGGCTCTGTGGCAAACCGATAGTCAGACAGTAGGTGAACTGACAAAGCGTTTATATCTGGAAACTAATACGCTGACCCCGTTGCTGAAGCGGCTGGAACAAAAGCAATACATCAGCCGGAAGCGGTCGGTAACAGATGAACGGAGCGTGCAGATAAGCCTGACCGAAAGCGGCCAGGCACTGAAAGAGCAGGCATTATGTATTCCGGAGAAAATTGCGGAACTCGTCCGGGATTCGACCATTGATATGCAGGAACTTACCAGCTTCTACCAGACGCTGCAAAAAATAATCCAGAACGCCGGCTGATCTCAGGCATGAGGCACTTCTTCGGGTTTGTAGCGGCCCAGAACCAGCCAGAACCCGATAATCGACGCCACGAACAGGCCAATGGTAGCCAGTTGCATGCCACTGGCCTGATTCGGGTGTTCCAGCAGCTGACGCAGCTCCTGCGCCTGTAACCCGGCCCCCACTGCCAGGATGGTTCGCGGAATCATCCCCATAAAGCCGCCCAGCAGAATGTTCCGCAAACGGGCCCCGGATAAAGCAAAAACCAGATTCGTCAGCGCAAACGGCAGTACCGGCGACAGCTTGGCGAAGAAAATAAACCAAAGCTCCCGCTGATGAATGCGGGCCAGCACCTGACGGGCCTTTTTATTGTTTTCGAGGTAGGTCAGCAGTTTGGGCTGGTTCAGGAAGCGCACCAGCAGATTGACCAGTGCGATGGCCGCCATGTTGAGAAAAAACACCGGCAGCAGGGCCGGCCACCCTAAAAAGTAACCGAATACCAAAGCCAGAAAGGTGGGTGGCGTCAGGGCAAAGGTGGAGGTCACACAGCACACCAGCGTTGCGATCAGCCATTCGGGGCCGGTCCATGCCGCAAACATCGCTTCGCGGGTGATTACTTCATACGTGATCAACGAACTGGTCAGCACGGGCATTACCGTGAGCAGCACGCCCACCACGGCCGGTATTACCGGCTTTTTTGTTGGGGTCATTCAGCCAATAATTTGTCGATCAGCCGGTTGTATTCTCCGATGTACTGATCGTAATATTTACCCGTTCCCGGACCGGAAAAGCCCGTATGGATATGCCGCACCTTGCCTTTCTTATCGATGAAAATCGTTGTCGGAAAAGCCACCACCCGATTCAGGGCAGGTAACGCTTTGGATGCCTGGGCCTTGTCGCTTGTACCAGCCAGCAACACCGGATACTCAACGCCGAAGCGCTCTTTCATCCGCTGTATTTTCGGGCCTGACTCGGCCAGATCGGCTGTTTTTTCAAACGCCAGCCCAACAATTTCGACGCCGCGTTTCTGGTTACGTTTGTACCAGGGGGCCAGAAAACGGGTTTCATCCATACAGTTCGGGCACCATGTACCCAAAATCTGCACAACCGTCACTTTACCGTTAAAACGTTCATCATTTAGTGATAATTGCTTCCCGTCGGGTTGCGGAAACGAAAAAGCGAAGGATTGTCCCTCTTTGATATATGTCAGTTTAGCCGGATCGGGCAAGGCCGCTTTCGGGTCGGGCTTTGCGGTCCAGATTTCATGGCCGGCCACGCCCGCCCAGAAATCGCCTTTCAGCGTCCGGTCAGCGTTTTGTTTTGCTTTGAACGTGAAGAGGTGGGAGCCGTCGAAACAAGACAGCAGCAGGCTGTCGCCGTACACGTTACCGGCCAGGTAGCGGTAATCACCGGTTTCGGTCAGGAACGTGCCGGTCACCTGATTGCCGGTTTGTTTGAAAATGCCCACGGCCGGATAGGCACCGCTGCCATCCGGTTCGCTGAACGTGACGGCCCATGTGCCTCCGAAACTGGCTTTCGCCTGATCGGTTGTGGTTGGCTTAAACCGTGCTGCCGTGCCATACTGTGCCTCAAACGGCAGCGTCTGGTATTGCTGTGCTACCCGGCGGCGCTTCCAGTAGCCTTTCATGGTATTTCCGGAAACATGCGCCACAATTTCTGAATCAAACAACGCCATCGGAATCCGGAGCGTATCGCCCTGCATGCTGGCTGCATCCATCGGCAGGCGTTCGGCGCCGTTCACGGCATAGACGGTATATGTGTGTACACCCTTAGCCGGATCGGCCGTCGGCTGAACATCGAGGCCAAACGGCAGCTCTCCGCCCGCGTTTTTGATTACGGCGCGCCAGGCACCGGATTTAACCGAAGCCGTCGATTGTGCGGATACCAGAACCGGCATTCCCGCAAACGCCAGCAGACAGATGGTCAGGATTTTCTTCATACCACAAAAAAATAACGCCGGTCAGGATTGCCGTATACTACCGCACAATCGGGCGCGATTTGCTAAGTTTGTAACTGACAAAAGTTTCGGATTGGTTCCTTACCGGCCCGGGCTTTGTCTGAAAACAACGACCCATACATGTCTTTATGACTGAAAATAGCACTTACCATACCCCGGTCATGCTTCAGGAATGCCTTGACGGCCTGAATCTGACCCCGGGCGGCATTTACGTTGATGTTACCTTCGGCGGAGGCGGGCACAGCCGGGCCATCCTCCAGCGGCTGGAAGGTGGCCGGCTGGTTGCGTTTGACCAGGACCCCGATGCCCGGCTTCAGGCGCAGCACATAGGCGACCCGCGACTGACGTTCATTGCCGCTAACTTCCGGTACCTGCAACGGTATCTCCGGCTGTACGGCATCCGGAAAGTCGACGGTATTCTGGCAGACCTCGGCATTTCGTCGCATCAGATCGACACCCCGGAACGGGGCTTTTCCACGCGCTACGACGCGCCGCTCGACATGCGTATGAACCAGCAGGGCGAGCAGACTGCCGCCGATGTAGTGAACAATTACCCCGAAGACCAGCTGCATCGTATTCTGGGCATGTACGGCGAAATCACCAATGCCCGCACAGCAGCCGGTGCGATTGCTGCCAGCCGGCTGAACAGCCCGATCAAAACCGTTAACGACCTGAAAGCCGCCCTGCAACGGTATGCGCCGCGGGGTAAGGAAAATAAGTATTTCGCGCAGGTTTTTCAGGCTCTCCGCATTGAAGTGAACGAAGAGTTAAAGGTGCTCGAAGAATTTTTGCTGCAAGTGCCCGACGTACTCAATCCCGAGGGCCGGCTGGTCGTTATGTCGTATCATTCGCTGGAAGACCGGCTGGTGAAAAACTTCATCAACAAAGGCAAATTTCACGGCGAGGTAGAAAAAGACCTGTTTGGCAATGACCTCAAACCCCTTCAGTCGGTAACCCGAAAACCGGTAGAAGCCAGCGACGAAGAAATCAGCCGTAATCCCCGCGCCCGCAGCGCCAAGTTACGCATCGCCGAAAAATAACGTAGGGGCGACCCCACGTGGTCGCCCAAAACCATCCATGTGGGCGAACAAAAACCGTACGGGCGACCCCACGTGGTCGCCCAAAACCATCCATGTGGGCGAACAAAAACCGTACGGTCGACCCCACGTGGCCGCCCAAAACCATCCACGTGGGCGAACATGCATCAATCGCATATTCGCCCAAAAATCATCCACGGGGCGACCACACGGGGTCGCCCGTACGACATGCAACGTATGGCAAAGAATACATACCGTACCCCCAAAGTCAAAGCCGAAATCCGTCAGAAGCGGAAAAGCCGGCTGCGTATGTTCATTGACAATGTCATTGGCTTCGATCACTTGTTTGGCGAGGGCGATAACGCATGGCCTATCCGCAACATCGAACGTATTTTGTGGATTACTGTTCTGATGACGGTTTACGTCGGGCTCAATCACAACGCCGAGCGGCTCGTCCGGCAGATTCAGCAAACGAAGACCAGTGTCGATGAGCTTCGGGCGAAGTACACCACACTGGAAGCTGATTTCATGAAAAGCGGCAAACAATCTGAACTGAGTAAACGGGTGGCCCCGCTGGGTTTAACTGACGGACAGACCCCACCCCGCAAAATAATTGTCAAATCCGATGAGTGAGAAGCCATCCAACATTAAGCAGGAATTTCTATTGCGGGCAACGCTGGCCTTCATTGCCATCGCCCTGTTTGCGGTGGCGGTGGTGGTCAGGCTCGTCTATGTACAGTTTTTTGAGGTGTACGAAGGCAAACGCTGGATTGAACGGCTTGAGGGCGTTAAAATCCGGCGGGATACCCTCCGGGCCATGCGGGGTAATATTTATGCGGCCGACGGGCGCAGCCTGCTGGCCACCTCGCTGCCTTCCTACGATGTCGGCCTTGACCCAACCGTCGCCGATTCCTTGTTTTTTGCCCGAAAGAAAGATTCGCTGGGCACGGTGCTGCACAATGTTTTCCGCGACCGGACCAAAGAAGAATATATCCGGCTGGCGGAGGATGCGCGGGAAGAAGGCCTGCAATATGTCTCGCTTCCGCGGCGGGTCAGTTTTTCGGAGCGGGAGTACATGCGCAAATGGCCGTTTTTCCGGAAGCGCGACCGTATCGTTACCCATCCCGATAAGAAGAACCTTAAACGTACCAAAATTTACCGGGGTGGCGGCGGTGTGTTCCGGGCGTATTATGAACGGTATCATCCGTTCGGGACCATGGCCGAACGCACGCTGGGTATGCTGAACCCCGAAAACGGCAAAGGCCTCCGCGGACTCGAAGAAAGCTACCAGTCAGAACTGGCCGGTAAAAACGCGGTTGGGCTCATTGAGGTATTGTCGGGCGGTGTAAAAAAACCGGTCGAAGACGGCCCCGACATGCGCCCCGAACCCGGCATGGACCTCTATACGACGATTGATGTTAATTATCAGGACATTGCCGAGTCATCGCTGCGCAAATACATGGAGAAGTTTCAGGCCGACAAAGGCTGTGTACTGATCATGGAGGTTGCTACCGGCGAAATTAAAGCCATTGCGAACCTGACTCGTTCGGGTGACCGGTATTTCGAAAATTTCAACCACGCCCTGGCTGGCCGCACCGATCCGGGCTCCACATTTAAGCTGGCGACCATGATCGCCTTGCTGGAAGAAAAGGCCATCACCCCGAAAACGCTTGTGCCAACCGGTAATGGCCGGACTACTTACCGGGGCGTTGAGATTAAAGACTCAGGGCATAAAGGATATGGTACGATCACGGCTCAGCAGGTGTTCGAAAAATCGTCAAACGTGGGTATCCACCTGATGATGAAAAACTATTTCTACAGCCGGCCGGACCTGTATTGCCAATACCTGCGGAAATTTAAGCTGACACAGCCCACCGGCATTCACATGAAGGGCGAGGCCAAACCTTTTATCCGGAACCCCGACATGAAAGGCTGGAGCAGAACCTCGCTGACGTTTATGTCGTATGGTTATGAAATGCTCATTACGCCGCTTCAGATGGCCACGTTCTACAATGCCGTTGCCAACGACGGCAAATGGGTTCGCCCTATGCTTGTGAAGCAGGTACGGCTGGCCGACGAAGTAATCATCGATAACAAACCATATGTTGCTCCTGAACCAATCTGCTCGGAGCGCACCGTGAAACTGGTGAAAAACATGCTGGAAGGCGTGGTCCTGCACGGTACCGCCAGTAAAATCGGGACAAAATTCTACCGGATCGCGGGCAAAACCGGAACGGCTCAGAAAAAAATGGGGCAGTCGGGCAGCTACTACTCGTCATTTATCGGTTACTTCCCCGCCAACCGACCCAAATACACCGTATTGGCGGCGATTGACAATCCGCGCTTCAGCAACAACGACTCACTCTATGGCGGGAAGGTAGCGGCGCCGGTTTTCAAGGAGGTGGCCGACCGTATTCATGCCTTTGATATTCACATGCATCCCCCACTCGTTAAGCGGGCGACCAAACATTTACCGGACCTGAAAGCCGGTCTGGCCGAAGACCTGCATACCATCGGCACTGAACTGGCCCTGGCAGGTGAGCCGGATACCGACGGGTGGGTACAGAAAACAAAAAGCGGCGGCTGGAAAAGCCAGTCATCCAATCAGAAACGCGTTCCTGACGTACGGGGGCTGACCCTCCGCGATGCGCTGTATCTCCTTGAAAACAGAGGCATCCGTGTCAGCATAACCGGACAGGGACGGGTAAAAGAACAATCCATTGAACCCGGCACGGCGATAAAAGGCCCGCAGGCCATTGCGCTGGTACTGGAGTAACTGAATAACGTATATGCAACTCAAAGACATTGCCTATAAGGTGTCGCTGCTCGCTACGTCGGGAAGCATGGATACCGACATCACCAGCATGACCATGGACTCGCGCAAGGCGGGTACCGGCAGCCTGTTTATCGCGGTACGGGGAACGGTCACTGACGGACACCATTTTATCGATAAAGCCATTGAGCAGGGTGCGTCGGCCATCCTGTGCGAGGCGTTGCCGCAGAATCTTCGGCCGGAGGTAGCCTATGTCCAGGTGCAGGACTCCGCCAAAGCCATGGGCCTTATGGCCGCCAATTTTTATAACCACCCGGCAAAAAAGCTGAAGCTGGTGGGTGTCACAGGCACGAACGGCAAAACCTCAACGGCTACCCTGCTCTTCCGCCTGTTCCGGGCCCTGGGTTATCGCTGTGGATTGCTGTCGACGGTCCAGAACCAGATCGACGATGAGGTAATCCCGTCGACACACACCACACCCGATTCGATTACGATCAATGTGCTGCTGAGCGATATGCTGCGTCACGGCTGTACGCACGTATTTATGGAAGTCAGCTCACACGCCGTTGTGCAGGAGCGGATCGCGGGCCTGACCTTTGCCGGTGGTATTTTTACCAACATTACACACGATCACCTCGATTTCCACAAAACGTTTGATAACTACATTAAGGCCAAAAAAGGCTTTTTCGACCAGTTGCCCGCCTCAGCCTTTGCGCTGGTAAACGTGGATGACAAACGCGGTATGGTGATGTTGCAGAACACAGCCGCCCGCAAGGAAAGCTATTCGCTCCAGACCCTGGGCACGTTCAAAGGCCGGATCATTGCCGACGGACTGTTCGGGCTGGAAATGGACATTGAAGGCCGCCACGTCTGGTTCAAACTGATCGGTAAGTTCAACGCCTATAACCTGCTGGCTGTGTATGGCGCAGCCGTGCTGCTGGGCGAAGACCGCGATGAGGTCCTGACCCAGTTATCGGGTCTGATGCCCCCGCCAGGCCGCTTTGAACAGGTAATTTCCGGCAACCAGATCGTGGGTATTGTCGACTATGCCCATACGCCGGATGCCTTGCAGAACGTACTGGAAACGATTGCCAGCCTGCGCAACGAAAATGAACAGGTTATTACGGTTGTCGGTTGCGGCGGAAACCGGGATGCCGCCAAACGGCCGATCATGGCCGAAATCGCCTGTAAATTCAGCAATAAGGTGATTCTGACCTCCGACAACCCGCGCAACGAAGACCCGATGGCCATCCTGGAGCAGATGCAGGCCGGGGTGCCGCCCATCGATTTTAAGAAAACCATCACCATCGAAGACCGGAAAGAAGCCATTCTGAAAGCCGTGTCGATGGCCCAACCCCGCGATATTATTCTGGTAGCCGGCAAAGGGCACGAAACCTATCAGGAAATCAAGGGTGTAAAATACGATTTCGACGATCGGCAGGTACTTCGCGACGCCTTTGCCGCTAAAAATTAATCGGAGTTTTCTTACCTTTGATGGCTAATAGAAGAGCGAAAAGCCGAAAAAGCGAAAGAGTGAAGGCATTCTTTCGCTTTTTCGCTCATTCATAAATTACCTCCATGCTCTATTACCTGTTTACGTACCTCGACCGGCACTTTGACTTTCCGGGAGCTGGTGTATTCCAGTATATCTCGTTCCGGGCACTCGGCACCGTTATTACGTCATTACTGATTGCCGCCGTTTTCGGCCGGAAAATCATCGACACGCTTCGTAACCTCCAGATCGGCGAATCGATCCGTGATCTGGGTCTGGAAGGCCAGATGCAGAAACGCGGTACGCCAACCATGGGCGGGTTCATTATTCTGGCCTCACTCCTGATTCCGGTCCTGCTGTTTGCCAAACTCTCCAATGTCTACATTGTCCTGCTCATCATCTCGGCCATCTGGACGGGGCTGATCGGCTGGCTTGACGACTATATCAAGGTTTTCAAAAAAAATAAGGAAGGCTTACACGGCCGGTTTAAGGTAGTAGGCCAGATCGGTCTGGGGCTGATCGTGGGATTGACGCTGTCGTTCAACGACTACGTAAAAATCCGCGTGTATGACAAACCGGTGGTCAGCACTGATCTGGGACGCCAGCTCCAGCATTACACCGACGTTAAATCAACGCTGACGACGGTTCCGTTTCTGAAAAATAACGAGTTTGACTACAGTTCGCTGCTTTTTGGCTTCCTGCCCGATGAGTATACCTGGATTGTTTATACCCTCGTTTGCATTTTCATTATCACCGCCGTATCGAACGGGGCCAATATCACCGACGGTATCGATGGTCTGGCCGCCGGCACATCGGTGATCATCGGACTCACCCTCGGCGTACTGGCATACCTGTCTGGTAACGCGCGCTTTTCGGAATACCTGAATATCATGTATTTACCAAACTCCGGAGAGCTCGTAATTTTCTGTGCGGCCTTTGTCGGGGCCTGCGTCGGCTTTCTCTGGTACAACTCCTATCCGGCGCAGGTATTCATGGGCGATACGGGCAGTCTGATGCTGGGTGGCGTGATTGCGGTACTGTCGCTGTCGATCCGGAAAGAAATGCTGATACCGGTGATGTGCGGGATTTTTCTGGCCGAAAACCTTTCGGTGATCATTCAGGTCAGCTATTTCCGGTATACCAGGCGGAAATACGGTGAAGGCCGAAGGGTATTCCTGATGTCGCCGCTGCATCACCACTTCCAGAAGAAAGGCTATCACGAGGCCAAAATTGTGACCCGCTTCTGGATTGTGGGTATTATTCTGGCCGTTCTGACGCTGGTGACGCTCAAACTGCGCTAATCGTTGTATTACCTTACCATCTTAATATCATCAACTCAATGAATCGTAACTGGATTCTTTACGGGCTGCTGGCGGCACCACTCGCCCTGCAGGCTCAAACCCAGGACCCGACGCCGTATGCGAAGACCATTACGGCAGCCGATCTGGAAAAACACCTCCGCGTCTTAGCGTCTGACGAAATGGAAGGCCGTGAAACCGGAACCCGTGGCCAGAAAAAAGCGGCTGATTACATCGCGAAATACTTCAAAAGCGAAAAGCTGACGCCCATCGTTAAAGACGACAAAGGCAAGGACTCGTTCCTGCAATCATTTAACCTGTACCGCAAAACATGGGGTGATTTCTACGTGAAAGCGGGTGGCCAGACGTTTACTTACCAAAAAGATTTTACGAGCAATGGCTTGCTGAACCTGCCTTCGGAAACGTCATACGAAACCGTTTTTATCGGCTACGGCATCAGCGACAGCGCCTACGACGATTATGCCGGTGTTGACGTAAAAGGCAAGGCTGTTGTCTTCCTCGACGGTGAACCGAAAAAAGCTGACGGCACATCCGTAATCAGCGGTACGAAAGACGCCTCAAAATGGGGGTCGGCCGATAGCTGGCGCAACAAAACTACGCTGGCCAAAGAAAAAGGAGCAGCTCAGATTTTCATCGTTTCGGCCGAAACCGGCGAAGGCTTCAAACGCGTACTGGCACAACGGGGTGCCCTGGCCGGCCGCTTTAACCGGTTAATGCTGAAAAGCACAACCGAGAACGTCGGTTCAGTAGGCTCATTCCTGATTTCAGCTCCTATGGCGGCGGCCCTGTTAGGTACTCAGGCCGATCAGCTGGCAAAAGCCGGTGAGCAGATCGGTCAGGCAGGCAAGCCAACCGCTTCGTCGATGAAGGGACAGGTAGCCGTCAAGGCCGAACGTAAAGAAGAAACCGTAAGTACCGAAAACGTACTGGGCTTCCTGGAAGGTACTGACAAGAAAGATGAAGTCCTGGTTATTTCGTCGCACTACGACCACATCGGTATCAGCCCGGATGGTCAGATCAACAACGGTGCGAACGACGACGGATCAGGTACGATGTCGGTACTGGAAATTGCGCAGGCATTCGCTAAAGCCAAAGCCGACGGCAAAGGCCCTCGCCGGTCAATCCTGTTCCTGACCGTAACGGGTGAAGAAAAAGGGCTGTTAGGTTCTGAGTATTACGCCGATTTCAGCCCGGCTATTCCGCTCGAAAAAACGGTTGCTGACCTCAATATCGACATGGTGGGCCGCGTCGACGACCTGCACCTGGGTAAGTCAGACAATTATATTTACGTGATTGGTTCAGACAAGCTTTCGTCGGAACTGCACACAATCAGCGAAGCGACCAACGCGAAGTACATCAACATGGAGCTGGACTATAAATACAATGATCCGAAAGATCCGCAACGTATTTATTACCGCTCTGACCACTACAACTTCGCGAAGAAGAAAATACCTATCATTTTCTATTTCAACGGCTTACACCCTGATTACCACCGCCCAACCGACGACGTTGACAAAATCGACTTCAAACTGGCCGAAAAATCAGCCCGTCTGGTGTTCTACACAGCCTGGGAAATCGTTAACCGCGACGGCCGTCTGGTGGTAGACAGCAACAAGCCTTAATTAAAGAGTGAAAGAGCGGGCAGCATAGCCGCCAAAGAGTGAAAGAGCGATTGACGTTAACTGTCAATCGCTCTTTTGTTATCTTTTATAGTGGTGGCACGACTTGAAGTCGTGCCACCACTGCTATCACCCCGCTCTTTCACCCTTTATCTCTTTCGCTCTTTATCTCTTCACGCCCGGCTGGGTGATCTCGAAGTTTTCTTTCTTTTTAGCGTCGGATACGATGCGGCGGACATCAGCCAGCAGTTGTCTGGCGTCGTATACAATGCCGTCCTTTACCGTATATTTCACACCACCGACCCGTTCTACCTCATTTTTTTCGTTTAAATGGATAGCACCGGTGCCGTACAACGTCTTCAGGTTCGCCAACGGATTGACGTCTGTAATCACAAAATCAGCCAGCTTGCCCACTTCAACCGATCCGATCTGATCGGCCATACCCAGCGCCTCGGCCCCCTTGATCGTTGCTGCCCGGATTACCTCCAGCGGGTGAAAGCCAGCCTCCCGCAGCAGTTCCAGCTCCCGGATGTAGGCAAATCCATACAACTGATAAATAAAGCCCGAATCAGACCCCGTTGTTACGCGGCCGCCACGGTTTTTGTATTCGTTGATAAACTGCATCCAGAGCTGGTAATTCCGCTTCCAGGCGACCTCCTGCTCCGTTCCCCAGTTATGCCAGTATGAGCCGTGCGAGATACGGCTTGGCCCGTAAAACCGCCACAGGCTCGGCAAGGGATACTCATCGTGCCATTCGGCCCGCCGCGCCAGCATGAGTTCACGGTTGGCTTCATAGATGTTAAACGTCGGGTCGATGGTGAAGTCCATGGCAATAAGCTCATCCATGACCTTGTTCCACTTTTCGGTGCCGGGTTTAGCTGCCTGCAACCATAGCTTACCGGCTTCTTCAAACCGGTTTTGTTCGTTATTGTAATTGTAATCGGCCGGATAGTTCTGTACGGTTTTGTCTTCAAACAGTGCTTCGGGCAACCCATACCAGTGCTCCATAGACGTCAGACCTGCCTTTGCCGTTGCCAGCACATTCATACGCGCCACTTCCAGCTGGGCATGGTGGCAGGCCGACCGCAGCCCCAGTTTCTTGTTTTCATCGAGCGCAGCGCGGAACACATCCGGTTCGGCACCGAAAAACTTGATGCCGTCAGCGCCTTTTTTGGCATTCTCCCGTACCCATGCCCGTGCCTGCTCCGGCGTCGTCACCGGCTCCTTAGCCCCCTGCCCGAACGAGGTGTATGCCTTGATGCGCGGGGCCACAATCTCATTTTTCTCGCTGCGGGCCCGCTGATCAAGCACCCAGTCAAGGCCGTTGCCCGCCGACGGGTCACGAACCGTAGTAATGCCGTGGCCGAGCCATAGTTTAAACACATACTCGGCACTGGTGCCCTGCGCTTTACCGCCGATATGACCGTGCATGTCGATAAACCCCGGCATCAGGTACATGCCCTCGCAGTTAAGCTCCTTATCACCCGGACCGGCCTGCGGCCGGCTTTTGGCATCAACCGGAACGCCCGGATACCCTACCTGCCGGATCTGGGCAATGCGGTTTTTCTCGACCACAATATCAACCGGACCGACCGGCGGCGCGCCCGTGCTGTTAATCAGTGTTACCCCGCGGATGATAAGCCGGTTGTGCGGTCCATCGCCTTCGGCAGTCTTCCGGGCGGGGGCCTTTTCGATTTGTGCCGACGCATGATAGCCGGTTAGCAGGAGTGCGCCCAGGGTCAGGGCATAGGTAAACAGTTTTTTCATGAGGAGTACAGAACTTGAATGCCGATGAATACCTTGAAAAATACGCAGTTTCGGTAATTTTGGCAAAAACTCAGCCGGATTCTTCTCCGATACCGGCGTTGTCGCTCCCGATGAAAAAAGATACGGTAACTAAATACTTCTTACTGGGCATTGTGCTACTGTCCGTAGTCTTCGCCATTGCCATGAAAGCCACCATCTTCCAGAAGGAGCCGACTCCGCCGCCCGCCCCCGCGCCGGCCGAAAGTCAGGCGTTCCGCGACTATTGGTTTGGCGGTAAGGCCGAAATCAATAGTTACCAGCTGGAGCAGGCGCAATATGGCAGCCTGATGCCCGGTAAAGCCGTGCTGATTTTTGTGACAGAAGATTTCCGCACCGATACCCAGGTTAAGTCTGAAAGCGAAGCTACCCGCGATCAGTCGACGCCAACTCTCAAGACCAACTTCATCCGCAAGTTTGTGACCGGTATCTACGATTATTCGCTGTTTACGTCTGTCTTTACTCCCATTAATAATCCGGTTTTTCCGCGTACGCTGAAAGTAAGTACATCAGGACAGGAATGGTGCGGGCATAGCTATATCCAGCTTAACCTGCGCAGCACTGGCTATGCGGTTTCCGGCCGGTCCTATTTTGAGAAAGAAGCAGCCGAAGACTATACGGTGGCCAAGGTGATGCTCGAAGACGAGCTCTGGAACCGCATCCGGCTGGCGCCTGAAAAACTCCCGACCGGCTCAGTACAGCTTATTCCCGGTACCCAGGCGGCCCGTCTGCGGCACCAGCGACTCGACCCGCAGACCGCCGACATCTCGCTGTCGGCCTACGCAGGCACGACCTTCAAAGGGGATTCGCTTCAGGCTTATACTATTGATTATAAATCAGATAAGCGGAATTTATTGATCGTTTTTGAAAACAAGTTCCCTTTCCGCATCGTTGGATGGGAAGAGACCTACGCAACCAAAAACAAGGTGTTAACCTCACGGGCGGTCTTACAGAAAACCATTCAGTCTGATTACTGGAACCGGAACCAACCCGTAGATTCTACCCTTCGCCGGTCACTGGCAATTCCGTAAAGGTCTCTCTCGTTAACCATAGGATTAACCGAATCAGCCCCCGGGCCACGGATTCTCCTGTAAATGCATATTCCGATGAAGCAACTACTAATGACCGGTCTGATTGGACTGGCACTTTTGGGGTGTTCTTCTGAAAAAGAAAAACCCGTACAGACCGACGAACCCACGTATACGCTCATTTTTATCGATAAATCGGTCAGCGTAAATGTCAATCAGGCGTTTGTCAACCAGAAATACACGCAGGAGATCAGCAATCTGATTGAGGCCAATCTGCATACAAAGGGAGATAAGGTAGAGGTTTATTTCATTCATGATAACACCTCAAAAGCGCGGGCCCTGTCGCAGAGCGTCCGCTCGGAGATGGATGATGTATCGAACGCCAGCCCAACCGACCGCGAGGCGGCTCAGGCAGCCTTTGATCTGTCGCTGCAACGGGAGAAAACCATGATCCGTCAGCGTGTTCTCCAGCAACTGACCCGTCAAAACAGTTCGCTTTCCAATCAGCGTACTGATATCTGGGCCAGTCTGCCGGTGATTGCCAAAGCGAACGAAAGCGGCATGCTGGTGAAGGTATATTATCTGAGTGATATGCTCGAAAGCATGCAAGGAACCGGCCGGCGCGATTTACACGAGAATCCGCCCCGCGACGATGCCCAGGCCGAAGAATGGGCCAAAGCCGATGCCGGCAAACTAAAGCAATATACCATTGGCAGTCCGGAAGTTACGATGGTTCTGCCATTTGAGCCCAACGCTTCCGCTAAAGTTAACAACCCGACAGTCACGCATTACTGGCAGACGCTTTTTAGTGAGCTAGGGGTTAGCAGCGTTGAGGAGCAATGAATTTAAAGAGTGAAAGAGCGGGAGAGTGAAAGAGTAGGTGCATGCCAACACACTTCTCAATCGCTCTTTCGCTCTTTACCACTTTCTCTCTTTAAAAACAAAAAAGTGGTGGCACAACATAAACCGTGCCACCACTAAAACGTCTAGTTCAACAAAGACAATTAACGGACGGCGAACGCGCCGGAACCGATTTTAAAGCCTTCTGAGTAGAGCTCAATAGTGTATTTCCCTGGTTTGTAAGGGATACCACGGGTATAGAGCAATTCTACTTTTTGTGTATTGTTGGTGTAATTTACCGTCTGTTTAGTAGTATACACCGTTTCATTGCCATCTACCTGGAATGTACCCGAACCGTTAGCCATATCGGACACAATCGCGCCATCCGGATCAAGTACCCGCACAAACACCTCTTTAGGTTCTTCACGAGTCAGCGGGTTATCCAGCAGTGTATATTCCAGCTTAATTTTGTCCAGACGTTTTGCCTTGTAGGCATCATCTTCTTTCACTTTTCCTTTGTTCGAGACAGCGTAGACCTTCACGTTCTGGGCTTTCAACGCCGCCGCCCGTGTTACCTTAGCCGTCAGATCCTCGTTCTGCGCAACAAATGTCCGGACCGAATCACGGGCTACCTGCCGTTCAGTACGCAGGCTTGTGTTCTCGGTATTCAGCGTTTCATTGGTTGTTTTCAGCACACCGTTTTCACGCTGCATTTGGGCGATAAGGGTATCTTTTTCCATCAGGAAGCCTTCGTATTCCTTGATTTTGGCATCGTATTTCGCCATCAGCGCACGGGTGTTGGCCGCGTTGCCTTTACGCAGAGCGGCTTTATCGTTTTCCAGCTGCGCCTTTACCTTCAGAAGTTCATCTACGTTACCACCCAGCTTCTTCACCTCGGCGATTTTAGCATCCAGAGCCGTTGAGATCGAGTCCAGTTTAACCCGTGTATTAGACAGTTCTTCTACACGCTCGGCAATAGTTACTTCCTGATTTTCAGAGACTTGTTTCTGATTAAAATAGAGGTAGCTTGATACACCGGCTAACCCTGTCATGATAATAAGGGCAGCGAGCAAGGCCCCACTTGTACGTGGCCGTTGTTGCGGATTATTTTCCATAGCTAGTTAGAAATTAGTTGGTTAAAAAGTAGTTGAGTAATCGACAACTAATGTTTCCAGTCCAATAAGATTGATCAGGAATGTAGAGTTTTGCTATGGAGTCTTTCTGTTTAGTGTTTGGAGCGTTTATACAAATCTAAAAACGTATTCCGGCAAAAAATGTTTCATTAACAACTAAAATTATTAATAAAGTATGCCTGAATTACCCGAAGTAGAAACAAGACGGCAATATCTTGAGGCCTCTTCACTTTATCAACCCATCGAACATATTCTGGTCGAAGACCACAAATTACTGACTGTTGACTACGAAACGCTGCTCGGAAAACTGGTTGGCTGTTCCTTTACGGGTACCCGTCGCGTTGGTAAAAATTTATTTGTCCTGACCAACAAACCGGACGTGATTCTGCACCTTCATTTCGGTATGACCGGCGATCTGGAGTACTATCACTCATCGGTCGGCCGGCCCAAATATGCCCGTATTGTCTTTGCGTTTGAGAACGGCTTTAACCTCGGTTTTATCTGCCCGCGCAAATTTGAGCGTGTCGGCCTGGTCGATGATATAGATACGTACCTCACCCGTAAAAAGATTGCTCCCGATGGCCTCGCCATTTCGCTTCCAGAGCTAACGGCACGTGTCCGCCGGCGAAAATCACCGGTAAAACCGGTCTTGCTCGACCAGTCTGTTGTGGCGGGTCTGGGTAACTGGATTGTCGACGATGTACTGTTTCAGGCCGGCATTCACCCGTTAACGCTGGCAAGCAGCCTGTCAGATGAGGCCATGCACCGTCTGCACGAGGCCATCCGGCATGTTTTAACCGTTGCGATTGAACACGAAGCCGTTTACCGGAATTTTCCGGCGTCCTTCCTGATTCATGCGCGGGAGTGGGATCACAGTCCATACGAGGCCCCCGACGCACACCGGTACTGTCCGGTTTGTCAGACTCCTATCCAGCGCACGGTTGTCGGAGGCAGAACGACGCTTTACTGTCCGGTTTGTCAGCCGGAGTAAGCACATTTTAGCCTACGGTCGATTTACCTCAATTTTTTATCATTCGTATCCCCCGATGGGTGCTTAATCCTTTGCTGTTTCCGGCGAAATCGCGTATTTGCCATCTAAAATTCTGACACAAAGCCACTATGTTCTCTCAACAAGACCAGGAACAAATTCAGGCCCAAGGTGCCACCCTCGACCTCATTAACGAGCAGATTCAGCATTTCGTTGATGGATTTCCTTTTCTGAAAGCGATTAAGGCCGCCACCATCGGCGACGGCATTGTGCGGGTACCCGACGAGCAGATTCTTGCCTATCTGCAACAGTACGACGAACTGTCTGGTGACTACACCCTCATGAAATTTGTACCAGCCTCAGGCGCAGCAACGCGGATGTTTAAATCACTGTTTGCCGCCCTCGACGGAAAATCAGATAAAGCGACGGATGAGTTCTTTGCCCGCCTGACCGATTTTGCTTTTTACGATGATCTGAAAGCGGTCATGGCCGAAAAAGGTGAAGACATCACGACGGCCGATCGCCAGACCACACTCCGGTATTTACTGACAGCAGACGGCCTTGATTACGGTAGCCTGCCTAAAGGGCTGCTGAAATTCCACAACTATGCCGATGGCCCGCGCACACCGGTCGAAGAACATTTGATTGAAGGGGCAGCCTACGCCAATGCCAATGGCCTGGTTCGTCTTCACTTTACGGTATCGCCGGAACACCACAGCCGTTTCGAGCAATTGATCATCGAAGCCAAACCCGACTATGAGGCGTGGTTGGGCGTTGCGTTTGACGTTACCTTCTCCGAGCAAAAAAAAGCGACAGACACGATTTCGGTCAACCTCGACAACACGCCGTTCCGCAACAACGACGGCTCACTGCTGTTCCGCCCCGCCGGTCATGGTGCGCTGATCGAGAACCTGAACGACATCGACTCTGAAATTGTGTTCATCAAAAACATCGACAACGTTGTACCGGATGAGCTAAAGGAAACCACGATTACGTACAAAAAGGTATTAGCCGCCCTGCTGATCAATACCCAGAAGCAGATCTTCCGGCTGCTGGAGTTACTCGAAAGCGATGAAGTAAGCGACGGCTACATGGCAGAAGCCGACGAGTTTTTGCGTACGACGCTCTATACGCTGCCTCCGGTTGGCTATGAAAACTTCAGCCGTGACGAGAAAATCGCTTACCTACGCCAGAAACTCGACCGCCCTGTACGGGCCTGTGGTATGGTGCAGAACGTTGGCGAGCCGGGCGGTGGTCCGTTCTGGGCGCAGAACCCGGATGGGTCCGTGTCTTTGCAGGTTGTAGAATCTGCTCAGTTCGACATGGACGATGCAGAGCAGAAAGCCATTTTCGAGACAGCGACGCACTTTAATCCGGTAGACCTGATCTGCGCGCTGAAAGACCGGCATGGCAAGCAATATAACCTGCCTGATTTCCGCGACCCGCAGACCGGCTTTATCACCCAGAAATCGAAAGACGGCAAAGACCTGAAAGCACAGGAGTTGCCGGGCTTATGGAACGGTGCTATGGCCAACTGGAGCACCCTGTTTGTGGAAGTGCCGCTGATTACCTTTAACCCTGTCAAAACGGTTAACGACCTGCTGCGCAAAGAACATCAGCCAGCTACGGAATAGCAACAAAAAAGGAGGGCAATGCCCTCCTTTACTTTTATAGCCAGTCAATCTTGTCTCAGCTAAGCCGACAACAGGCCGGATGTATCCGTACCTTCTGCCTGCGGCTCACCGATTGCGATTTCTTTTGTCTCTAATAAGCCTGTGTTCTGGAAGGTCAGCAGACTTGTGTTTTCGTAAACACCCAGATTGGCATCCCGGACACGCTCCATAATCGGGCGCAGCGCACAAGTTACTTCGTCTTCACAGTCATCACATTTCACATAGAAATTGATGGATACACAAGGGGTTGGCGCAATAGGGCCATCAATAACGCGGAGCACCTGGGCAAGATTTACACGACCCGGATCGACGCGCAGCAGATACCCGCCGCCTTTACCTTTCTGGCTCTGCAAAATGCCATGATTGCGTAACTCAAGCAGAATAGCCTCCAGAAATTTCTTCGGAATATTCTCTTTAGCAGAAATGTACGAAATCAGCACCGGACCCTTGCCGTATTCTTCAGTAAGAACTTTGAGCGCCTTTATGGCATACTTTGCTTTTTTTGAGATCATCTCGTTACGGTTTACGGTGCTTAGGAATGGTTGTTGAACATGATTAAAAATATCTACACTCACAGACCGTTACAGTTCAGCAAGTTAATGATAGCTTTATTCTCCGACAACTTTTTCTGGAATTTAGCTCCAAAAACTGATAAGAATCACTTCCCATCTGCACAATAAACCACACTCTTATTACGTTGACGGTGCTCTCCCCGAAAGACTTCTCTTTTCCTTCGTCACGAAGTTACCTATAGGATAGGTCAAATATATGGAAAATTATCGAATCCTATAATAGCGTTACTACTAGAAAGCAAATATTTACGAACAATATCTACCTTTTAAATAGTCTATATCCTAAAAATAAAACCCCTGACGGGGTTTTATCAAGTAAGTATCAGTTTCTCTGGCTTGCCCTGAAAAGTTTTTGTTTCTCTTCTTTTGTCAGGCTTTCGTAGCCGGAACGCGAAATTTTATCCAGTATCGAATCAATTTCGTCCTGATCCGGCATAGACACCGACGACGAACCGCCCGCCATTGAAGAGTAAGCGGTTGCGTGTGTACTGGCGCTGCTGCGTTGCCGGTACGATACCTTTACCGGTGGCTTGGGCCGGAACAGGTTCTGCCACCCTTCCATTACCCAATAAATTGGCCGTCCTAAATCCGTACCGTTCTGCAACAGCTTAATAAAGAAAAAGCCCATTACCGCACCGCCAAGGTGTGCCAGCTCGCCTCCTGCATTCGGGCCTGTTGACTGCGCCATTGACAACACGATGAAAAAGAAAACAATGTATTTAATCCGGACCGGACCGAAAAACAGCAGATGAAACGTATAATTCGGCAGTAATGTTGCGGCACCTACTGCCACCGAATACGCCGCCGCCGAAGCACCCAGCATCGTTGACGAACTAACTTCTGCCTGGAATAACGGCACCAGGTTATAAATCAAAATATAAGAGACACCACCTGCAATGGCCCCCAGGATATAAAGCCCTACCAGGCGGCGGTTGCCTAAATATTCATCGATCAAGCGGCCGAACCAGTACAGGAACAGCATATTGAACAGAATATGGAATGGTTTTTCGTGTGTAAAGGAATACGTTATGAGCGTCCATGGCTTATGCAGGAAAGCGTCAATCGATGCCGGAATAGCCAGCTGTTCGGTAACCAGCGAATAATAGCCCGTTCGGTTGGCCATCCATAGTGTCAGGTTTAACACCAGTAAGGCCAGAAATACCATTGTATTTACCAATATCAGCTGTACCAACGTATTGTTGGGCTTATTAAATTCTGACCTGAAATCATCAAACAACCCGCTCATGCCTCAGTAAAATTTTTTTCGTTGAGAACCCCAGTATTTAACTAATATGAATGCGAACAGCATACCGCCTATGTGCGCAAAGTGAGCAACATTGTCGGCCTGTGCCCGGTATACCCCGGAATAAATTTCGTATGCTCCATAAAAAAGAACCATGTATTTGGCTTTCACCGGTATAGGTGGAAACAGTAAAATCAGTTCAGTGTTTGGAAACAATAAGCCAAACGCCATAATTACACCAAAAATCGCTCCTGAAGCCCCAACCATGGGTTCGTTTACCTGCGCCAGCCAGTATGTATTCACAAAACCGAGACTTTCCTGAATAAAACGCGGGTCACGCGGATTTGCCTCAAAGCTATTCAGAAAAGGCTCAATCCGATCATAGGACGAACCAGCATGATCTGTGATAAAGCTCATAAAGTTTTCCGGCGTCGGTGCACTGCGGTAAGCATCTACTGCTTCCAGCAGATGGCTCATCTCATAATAATTTACCCCCAGGTATAAGGCAGCTGCGCCAAGCCCGGTAAACAGATAAAAAAAGACGAAACGGCGTGACCCCCAAACGCCTTCCAGCATAGGCCCGAAGACCAGCAACCCGATCATATTACTGAAAATATGCCCGAGCCCCCCATGCAAAAACATGTGGGTTAATAACTGAACCGGTCTAAAGTCATCCGATAAAACTGAATGCAGGCCAAACTGATTAATTACGGCTGAGCCTGTAACCAGAAACGCCAGAACATTTAAAATAAGTATAACTCGGACAACAGGGCTTAAACTGATCATTTTTACAATTTACGTAATATAAACTATTTACGGTTTGAAAAATCCTGCAATTTTATCTAACGTCAAGACACTTGTAATGGCCTCCCCCTTGGGCGTATAACCGGGGTTTGAGGACGCAAACAGCTGATCAACCAGTGCTTTACACTCCACCGGACTCAATCTGGTCTGATAGCGTGAAGCCGTACGCCTGGCCAGTGAACGGGCCAGGGCTTCGGGGCGTTCCAGCTTAAGTTTACCGGTATCTTCGCGGAACTGCGCCAGCAAATTACCAAACACATCTTCTTCGCTTTCTGTTGCGGCGCCCAGCGTCGGTGACAGTGCCGGAACACCGCGAATCACCAGCGAATTTGCCCCCAGTTCGTCAAACTGAAAACCCAGACTGGTTAGTTCCTCCCGTAACTCCAGTGCCAGCTGGTAATCTACCGGCATTAATTTAACCGTTTTCGGAAACAATAATTGCTGGGATGCACCGCTGTGCCGGGTAAGGGCACTCTGAAACTGATCGAACAGAATCCGCTCATACGCCCGTCGCTGGTCGATAACCAACAGTCCTGACTTTACCGTCGCTAATAAGTAACGGTTCTGGACCTGAATAATATTGTCGGGCTGTACATCATCACCTTCGCTGAGCTGATTTGCCTTGCTCCCCAGTGTCAGAGCCGGCTGTTCCGGCACCGGCGGTTCAGCCGTTGGCAACCAGTCACTTACCGGCGGGGTAGTTGTTGGCGGGGTAGCGGGTTCCGGTTTGGCAATGCCTTCAAATAATGCCTGCCAGTTACGGGCCGAACTCTTTTTCAATGCCTCGGTCTCCGCACGGTCTGATGATGCTTTGTCAAAATTATAGTTTGATGGCAGTGAACGGGGACGATCACGGGGCATATCCGGGTCACTTGCGGCAGGCCGCTCGCCTGTAATCCAGGACGGTACCACCGGCCGTGGCCCGGAGGCATCACTTCTCCCCCGGTCAGTGGCACTCCCCTGCCCTGAGAGGAAATTTACGTTTCCGTCAAAATCAAGGGAAGGCGCCAGGTTATACACCCCCATGGCTTTCCGGACCGCAGCCATCACAATTGCATACACCGACCGCTCATCATCAAATTTGATTTCGGTTTTAGTCGGGTGTATATTAATATCGATGTGTGAGGGATCAATGTCGATAAAAAGCACATAGAACGGATGACTCCCTTCAGGAAGCGTCCCTTCATAGGCGCCCGTAACGGCATGATGCAGATAGTTATGTTTGATGTACCGCAGGTTAACGAAAAAGAACTGTTCGTTCCGGGTCTTCTTGGCCGACTCCGGTTTACCAATATAGCCCCGTACCTTTACATACGGCGTTTCTTCTTCGCAGTAGGCGAGTTGTTCGCGGTAACTTTTCCCGAACATATCAATAATCCGGCGACTCAGTTTACCACCCGGCAGGTTGTATACTTCACGGTCGTCCTGAAACAGCGTAAAGCTAACTTCCGGATGAGCCAGAGAAACCCGCTGGAATTCATCCAGAATATGCCGCATCTCCACCGAATTTGATTTCAGGAAGTTCCGGCGGGCCGGCACGTTAAAGAAAAGATTTTTAACCAGCAGATTCGTTCCCGGCAGGCAGGAGATAGCCTCCTGTGCTTTCAACTCAGATCCTTCAATACGAATAAGCGTACCCAGTTCTTCAGATGCACGCCGGGTACGCATCTCTACCTGGGCAACGGCGGCAATCGATGCCAGTGCTTCGCCCCGGAAGCCCATCGTCCGGATACGGAACAAATCATCTGAGGTCCGGATCTTGGATGTGGCATGCCGTTCAAAACTCATCCTTGCGTCGGTCTCGGTCATGCCTGCTCCATCATCGATTACCTGAATCAACGTACGGCCCGCATCGCGCACGATCAGCTGAACTGATTTAGCGCCCGCATCGACGGAGTTTTCCAGCAATTCTTTTACTACCGAAGCCGGTCGCTGAACCACTTCTCCTGCCGCAATCTGATTGGCAATCGAGTCCGGTAATAGTTGAATGATATTCACGTACGTGTTGGTTTTACGGGTTGCTATTAAGCTACCAGGTCGCGACAATGATACAAAATCTGCCCTGTAAAGATAAATCGAAACCCGTAAAACGTTCACCCCGGCAGCTTTTATGGTTTAGCTTTCGGCGCAAATGAAAGCGGAACGACCACTTTTACACTTACATTCCGTCCCATATTGAAAACCCCCGCACGACCCGTTGCCGGATTAAGACCAAAATACTTTAACCGATTCTGATGACTCTGGTAAGCCCGGTCGAACACATTCTGCACCGTCAGATAAACAGAAAACAGTGTCCGGCCATCGGCGTTGGCGATATCACCGCCTCCCCCTATGTTACATAACGTAAAACCGGGCGTAGGCGTTTCCGTTCCGTACGCTAATAATGCCTGATTTTGGGCCTGATTGTGCTCTACTTCGATTTGGGCATATAAATTTTTCATACGGTCTCCCCATTGCGTCTTCGTCAGCTTAAGCTGGGCAATAAAACGCGGCGGTGGCAGAAACGGCAGATAGCGGGCCGAGTCATTCCGGGCCGACAAATTCCGGGAACGCACCAGCGAATACGAGCCCATCAGATTAAACCAGCGGGCATTAAGCGGATTCACGGTTGCCTGAAGCTCTGCACCATATAACACTGCATTGCCCTGCACATACCGGTAGGTCAGAATCGGACGGGCGGGGTCAACAATCGAGTCGCGGCCGAAGCGGTCGAGTACTTTCTCGGAAAACGTATAGTTACTGATCTGGTTACGGAATACGCTGGCGATCACATGAACGCCGGGTGTTTCCAGTTCTACGCCCAGATCGCCCTGCCACGAGGTTTCCGAGCGCAGGTTCGGGCTACCGATTTCATACCGGAACGTACCGGCGTGTTCGCCGTTGGCTGAGAGTTCCGGCACCGACGGCGCCCGGAATACGCGGGCCACGTTGGCTTTCACCGTAAACTGACGGGTCAGGTTGTAAGACGCACCAAAGCTGCCTGTCGGGTTTGAAAACGTTTTATTGAGCCCGGCAAAACGGGTCTGGTTCTGCGAAGAAGCGGTCTCGGTAAACGCCCCGTCGGGAGTGACATAGAGCGGGTTTACCGCCATCTGCCGGACATCGAAGCGAACCCCGCCGCTCATGGTCAGACGGTCGGTCTTTTTCTGGAAAAAGGCCAGTAAGCCATTGTCCCAGAACCGGTACCCCGGATAAAGCACATCAAGTCCCCGGTTCTGATTCCATTGGTTCATACCATTCCAGCCAAAGGTCACATCCCAGCCGTTTTTAGCGTTCAGATAATATTTCAGGTCATAGAATACATTCTGCAGCATGAAAAACAGGGCCGGTTCTCCGGGCGTCAGCGTGCTGGCGTATTCAAGCCGCCGGTTCTGGTTGTAGCTGATAACCGTTGAGAGGTTTCCCGAACCCAGTTTGGCAAAGGTATTCCATGAGAGCTTCATGTGATTCAGACTCTGGTAGTTTGCCGGATTAATGGCCCGGCCGCGCAGTTCATCGTCGGATACGGTCACCAGCCCTTCTGTCTCATTCGTCAGGCGTACCAGTTTCTGAAAACGCCCGAGGCGATCCCGTTCGCCGGTAACGATATTGATATCCTGATGAAAGTTTGATACATAAACCTGCGAATACCCCCAGCTACGGTTTACCCCTACTGTTGCGTTCAGATCCAGTTCGCGGTAGGCCGAGCCGTATACCCGCCCATCGTACTGGTTCCGGTAGTTACCGGCATTTTTATAGCTCGTTCGGAAACGGCCAAAAACGCCGTTCTTTGCAGAGCCTTCGACCATGCCCGATACACCGAACATCTGGTTATTGCTCTGGTAGTTGGTCAGTACCTGGCCGCGCATCACGCCTGGCTCAGGAGGCCGCGCCGAAATCAGGCTCATTACTCCGCCAAGCCCATCCGAACCATACAACAGACTACCTGCCCCCTTGATGATTTCGTAGCGGTCAATCGAATACTCATCTACCTGGAGGGCATGCTCTTCGCCCCACTGGTTATCTTCCTGCCGCACACCATCGTGTACGGTAATCACGCGGTTAAAGCCCAGGCCCCGGATCACCGGCTTCGACAGGCCCACTCCCGTCGTAATCTGCGACATTCCAGGCAATTTGACTACGGCATCGACCAGGTTGGTGGAACTACTCTGCAGCCACTGCAATTTCGAATAGGTCATAATCGGAATCGGGCTTTCCTTAACGGTAGCACCTGTTGTGAGGCCCGTAACGACAACCTCCTGTAATTGCCGGGAGTCGGTTTCCAGCGCAAAGTTGACGGTGCTGCTGTCGCTGCCGATTTTAACTTTCCGGTTAACCGTCTGGTAGCCGACCAGCCTTACTTCAACCGCCTGGTAACCGGCAGGCAGGTTGCTAAACCGGTAATGACCATTCACATCGGTAACGGCTCCTTTTTTTAGTTCACGCAGGTAAACCGTTGCACCGATCAGCGGCTCCCGGGTATTCTTATCCGTAATAATACCATTTAACTGTGCCAGTACCAGATTCGGTACCAAGCATAAAACAAGAAGAAGTTTATACATGGAGAGTATATTGTCTATGAGATGAAACGCCAAATCATGGCACAACGCACGCTGCTTCTGTACGCATACGACAAACTGCAGGGCCATATCTATAACCCACAGTTTAGCCTATACGAACAAAGCATAGTGCCAGGTACCAGCCATTAAATCACTACATAGACAGGGGGGCCACGATGCCGGAAAGCAGTATGCCGGCGGCCGGAGATGCGGGCGAGAAAACGAACAGCAGGCGGAACCGTAAAAGCGGCCATAAACACCGCCAGCCAGAAGAACGGCTCCGGATTGGTATACAGGACGTTGGTAACCGCATCCAGCCAGAGCAACTCCTGCTGCGTG
The DNA here is from genome assembly GCF_001870735.1 of Arsenicibacter rosenii. Taxonomy (GTDB): domain Bacteria; phylum Bacteroidota; class Bacteroidia; order Cytophagales; family Spirosomataceae; genus Arsenicibacter; species Arsenicibacter rosenii. Next base: position 149,697 of record NZ_MORL01000009.1, read on the forward strand.
TGGTTGTTGGGCTGGATCGGATCCTTACCAACGGGCTTGTAGGGGTGTGCGTGGGTGATAATCGTCCCGTCTGCCAGCCGGTGGGCATGCAGAAACAAGATTCCATTCACCAGCATCCCTACATAAAGCAGGAGCAGAAAGCGGGCAGTTTGGGATCGGTACCGGTTCGAATTCAACACGTTAAGCAACAATTTTATAGAGCAAATGTAGTTAATACATTAAAAAAGCGTCCCTAAACATTAAAAATTACCTCTTTTTCTTGCTGTTGGACCAATTTTTGAAGTAGAACAAACAAGACGGCTGCTTATGTAGTTAATAAAGTGAAACTTTTCTTTCGAATATTTCTATTTCCAGCTTGTTGTTTTGTTTAAAAAGATTTAACTTTGGTGTACTTATTAATCTCTACTGAGAAGGTAGTTTTTTAATAGCTAAACCCAGACTAACCTAATTGAAAATCCGTAACTATTACCTGAGATGAGAAGACTCCGTTTATACATGATCCTGCAATGGGTATTCTTTTTGCCCATTATCTTGCCTCTGTGTATAGCCTTTGGTGCGTTACAGGGAGCAATTCAGATGGTTGAGCGCGTTATGCATCAACTGCTGACCGATGTAGCACCATCAGATAATGCTACGTCTTTAGAATAAAACCTTGACCAAAAGACTTTCGCTGAAGGCAACCTGTATACTTAACAGGTTGCCTTCAGGTGTTTTTGGGCATAAACGACCAAATATTGTACCTTTGGTATCATGTTGTTAAGCCCAAGAATCACCGCCCTGCTGCTGGCGGTCCTGATTTCAGCCCTGACCACTGTCTTTCTTGCCTTTGTAGAAGGTGTCACCAACAGCATGCTCTTCGTGGCGGGCGTCTCGTCGTTTGGTGTTTCGTTTTTCCTGATCCTGTACGCCATTGAAATTCTGGTCTACCGGGAGGTCGATAAAATGTACAAGACCATCCATAAGCTTAAGCTCAAGGATTTTAATATTACCCGGAAAAGTATCTCCAAAAACAATAATCCGTTCAAAAAACTCAACGACGAAATCTTCGTCTACGTCGCCAAAAAGCAGAAAGAGATAGAAGAGCTCCGGCGCATCGAGCAGTTTCGGCGGGAGTTTCTGGCAGATGTCTCGCACGAGCTCAAGACGCCTATTTTTGCCGCTCAGGGGTTTATTCATACGCTCCTCGACGGTGCGATTGACGACGAAAAGGTCAGAGGCAAATTTCTGGCAAAAGCCGCGAAAAGCCTCGATGGCCTGGATGCCCTCGTAAAAGACCTCGTCGCCTTGTCGCAGTTGGAAACGGGCGAGGTAAAAATGCACTTCGAGCGCGTCGACCTGCACGAAGTCGTCGGTGAAATTTTTGATCAGCTGGAAAAAATTGCCCACAACAAAGGCGTTTCCCTGAAAGTCAGGACCGACAAGCCAAACGGAACCTGGGTGAAAGCCGACCCGCAACGCATTGTTCAGGTGATGACCAACCTCATTGAAAATGCCATTAAATACGGCAACGAACATGGTAAGGTGCTGGTCTCGCTCGAAGAAGACAAGAAAAATATTCTTGTTTCGGTAAAAGACGACGGGCCGGGGATCCCGCCGGAGCACCTGAGCCGTATTTTTGAGCGTTTCTACCGCGTCGATAAAAGCCGGTCAAAAGAGCGTGGGGGAACGGGTTTAGGCCTCGCCATTGTTAAGCATATTCTGAATGCCCATAAGTCAAAAATTACGGTGATGTCAAAAATGGAGAAAGGCACCACCTTCAGCTTTAAGCTGGAAAAAACAGACTAGGCAGCAGCACATTTAGACAAATTCATTTAGCCCGGCCTGCCACCTCGTTTTGTCCGTTACGGATATGAGCACCGGAACGGCCCGGGCCTGATACGATTTCCATGAAAATCAATTTCGAAGACCTGATCGTTTTTGAGAACGAAGACTATATTGTTATCAATAAACCGCCGTATGTAGCATCGCTCGATGAACGTACGTCTGACCGGTCGTCAAGCATTCTACGGCTGGCCAAAGCCTACCATGCCGATGCGCAGCTGGGTCACCGGCTGGACAAGGAAACCTCAGGTATTCTGGCCATTGCCAAACACCCGGAAGCATACCGGCATCTGGCCATGCAGTTTGAACACCGCGAGGTAACCAAACGCTACCATGCCGTTGTGAACGGTGTGCATGATTTCGATAGTATTTCGGTATTTCTGCCTATTGCGCCGATCAAAGACGGAACGGCCGTACGTATTGACCGCCAGAAAGGAAAGGTGGCGGAAACGATTTTCAACACAATGAAGGCTTACCGGCAGGCGACGCTCGTTGAATGTATCCCGATTACGGGACGGATGCACCAGATACGTGTGCACCTGATGTGCCTTAAAGCGCCGATTGTCAGCGATCCGACCTATGGCGGGGAGCCGGTTTTCCTGTCTCAGTTGAAACGCAACTTCAATCTGAAGAAAGACACTGAGGAGTATCCGCTTATCCAGCGGGTTGCCCTGCATGCCCATTCGCTCACTTTTAATTTGCTGAACGGCGACCGGATGAAGATTGAAGCGCCCTATCCAAAGGATTTTGATGTGCTGGTGAAGCAGCTGGAAAAATTTTCCTGACCAGCCTATAATCGGGGCTGATTGTTATGTTTGCATCGATAACCGGAAATGTATAACGGGAAATGCCCGATGATCAAGTAATATAGTACGTGTTCATCCGCAACCTTCCTCCATTATTCATTATCCATACTACATGGTTCATTCTCATACATAATTTCCTTAAACATGTTCGTACACACAGTATTTTTCTGGCTTAATCACCCTGATAACCAAGCCGATCAGGACGCACTGCGGGCCGGTCTGGAAACCCTGAAAAGCATTGATGCCATTCATGCTGCCTATATCGGTAAACCCGCCGGAACCCGCCGCGCCGTGATCGACTACAGCTATGATTTTTCGATCACATTCATTTTTACGGACCAGGCAGCTCAGGATATATACCAGGAGCATCCGACTCACCTGAAATTCGTAGCCGATTGTGCACACCTGTGGTCGCGTGTACAAGTATATGATGCGGTTGAATAAGCCGATAAACTGTTATCTTTGTCTGATTCCCACCTGTTTTGCGGGCGATCTGCAATAGAACGATTTACCCTGCCGTTTCTGGATAATAATCGTTATATACTGATATTGCTATCTTTTACAACTGCGATGAACACACGTTGCTTAACTAAATACGTACTCGGGTGTCTGGTCTTTACGCTGCCAGCCACAACGGTGCTGGCGCAAAAAAAAGCCGGTGAAAAGCCACTGAGCACGACAGCGCCGGCCGCTGCCCAATCGGATCCCGTCCGGGCGCGGCTCGAAGACGAATCGCAGTTCATGGAAGGCATGAAGTTTCTCATGACCGATGAGCCTTCCAAAGCAATCGCGCAGTTTGAAAAATTAGTTCAGAAATCGCCTGACAATGCGGGGGCTCAGTATGCCATGGCGTCGGCGCTGATGAAAACCGGCAAAACGGCAGAAGCCATTCCTTATGCCGCTAAAGCTCACAGCGTCGACAAATCCAATAAGTTTTACTCCCTCCTGCTGGCCGAACTGTATGTCAAACAAAAACGCTACAGCGATGCCGAGGAACTGTATGAAAGCCTGCTCAAACAAAGTACCGATAATATGGAGTACGGCGTTGAGCTGGCGGCCATCTACCTTTTCGACGATAAACCCGATAAGGCACTGGATGCCTATAACCGTGTAGAGCGGGCTCTGGGTATCAATGAAGAAATTACCCGCCAGAAACAGCGGATTTATCTCAAGCAGAACAAAATTGATAAGGCCGTCGAAGAAGCGGAAAAGCTCGTTGCGTCGGAACCCGGCGAACCGGAATACCTGGTCGAAGGAGCGGAACTGCTCATCGCCAACGACCGCAATGACCAGGCAATCGGCTGGCTTGATAAAGCGCTGAAGCTGGATCCGGATATGGCACAGGCCCATGTTATGCTGGCCGACATCTACCGGAAGAAAGGCGATATGGCCCGCTGCAAACAGGAACTGGATCATGTCTTCAACAACCCGAATCTGGAACCCAACCTGAAGGCCCGGATTCTGGCAAGTTATGCCGCCCTGAACGGCGACGATAAGGCGGGGCAGCAGGATGCGCTGAAAATGGCGCAGGATCTGGTAAAAACTCATCCGAACGATGCGAAATCGCTCATTATGATGGCAGATTTACTGGCTCAGCAAAACAAATTTGCCGAATCCCGCGATGCCTACGTAAAAGCCGCTAAACTGGACGAGTCATCGTATCAGGTATGGGAAGCCATTCTGCAGCTCGACGGACAGCTCAATCAGGTAGACAGCCTGCTGGTGCATTCCGAAAAAGCCCTGGAGATTTTCCCGACTCAGGGCCTGTTCTGGTATTCAAACGGATCAGCGAATCTGTATAAGCGCAAGTACCAGGCGGCTGTTGATGCGCTCGAAGAAAGCCGAAAGCTGATTTCGTCGACCCAGAATCCGGATCTGGTTAAAGCTATTAATGCCCAGCTGGGTGATGCCTACAACGGCGCCGGTGATAACGCCAAATCCGACGAGGCGTATGAACTGGTGCTGAAAACCGACCCGCTGAATGAGCACGTGCTCAACAACTATGCCTATTTCCTGTCGCTGCGGAAAGATAAACTGCCGCAGGCAGTGCAGATGTCGCAGAAACTTGTGGAACGCTTCCCGACCAACGCCACCTACCTGGATACGCATGCCTGGGTGTTGTATGTGATGAAAGATTACGCCAAAGCCCGTACCTACCTCGAGAAAGCCGTTACTAACGATCCGAACGTCAGCGGCACCATTCTGGAGCACTATGGTGATGTTTTATATCAGCTGGGCGAGCGCGACAAAGCCGTTGAACAGTGGAAAAAAGCCAAACAAAAAGGCGAAGCAAGTAGTAACATTGACAAAAAGATTGCCACTGGAAAGTTATATGAATAAAGCACAGATGTATGATTTGGGATGGTTTTCACTCCGTTTCAAGCACGTTTTCCGGAAAAGTACCAGATCATATATCCTCCCGGCCAATCTGTGGACCCTCCTGCTGGCAGTTGCCCTGCTAACGGGCAGTGAAGGCTGCCGCCGGCACCGTATGGACCGCTCCCGGCCTTCCGGCCAGTCAGCGGCCACCGCACCCGATACGTCTGTCAGACAACCGGCGATGCCGGCCGACTCTGGTGCTATGGTTACGTCAGCACCGGTCACAACACCATCAACAACCTCAGCAGCAGCCCCGAAATCACCTCGTCCGGGTATTGAAGAAGCACGGGCTAATGTTGCTGAAGTTGATTTTACGTTCCTGACCGCCAAAGCCAGGGTTTCGTTCAAAAGCAAAGACCAGGACATCGACAACGCTACCGTAAACATCCGCGTGAAGAAAGATAGCCTGATCTGGATTGCCATCTCAAAAATCGGCGTTGAAGCCGCCCGGGTGCTGGTCAACCGCGATTCGATTACGATTCTGGATAAAATCAACAACGAGTATACGCAATACGACTTTCCCGGCTTAAGCAAACGCTTCAACTTCGACATGAACTTTGAATTGCTTCAGGCCCTGATTGTCGGCAATCTGCCCCTGCCCAAACAACCCGCGCAGAAAATCAAAAACGAGCGTGACTACCTGCTGCTCCGCCAGACCGAAGGAAAGGTACTGGTAGAAAACTACATCGGCGAAGAAAACCGGAAGCTGAAAAAACTGATGGTGGTGGAACAGCCGACCAAAAATACGCTCCGGCTCGACTATGCCGATTTCACGGCGTTGAACAACTTTTTATTTCCCTATACCAGCCTGATTACCCTCGATTACAAGTCGGGAGCAGACGGGCAGTTTTATCAGACCTTGTTGCGGATTCGGCATAGCAAAGTCGAATTGGTAGACAAAAACCCCGGGTTCCCGTTCAGCATTCCGGCTCGCTATACGCGCCGGCCCTGACCGGAACCCTGATTTCAGCTTATGTGTACAGTAACGTGGCAAGCTCATTTCCGGTTTACATTTTTTCTCCTGACCGGTCTCTCGCTGGTGAGCGGGCTGGCCTATGCGCAACAACCCCGCAACCGGCAGGTACTGGAGAAGGAAAAAAAACAGAACCTTGAAAAAATTACCGAAATCCGGTCGATTCTGAAACAGACCTCAACCGAGAAGCAGGCCACCATGGGCAAGCTTAAAGCCCTCAATCAGCAAATCCGGTCGCAGTCTGAGCAGATCAACCTGATGACCGAAGACCTGAGACTGATGGATTCGGAAGTGGTTGAGCTCCGGAACGCCAGCAATAACCTTAACGAAGAGCTTGGTCAGCTTAAAAAGCAGTATGCCGAAATGGTGTACTCAGCCGACAAACGGCGCCAGCAGCTCAACCCCCTTGGCTTCCTGTTTTCGTCGGATAACTTCAACCAGCTAGTTGCCCGCTATCGCTATCTCAAGCAATATTCCGATGCCCGCCACAGTCAGGTAAAGCAAATGGAGCGGGTAAAGGGCATGTTGCAGGAAAAACGCGTGGCAACCGAACAGAAGCGCCAGCAGCAAAAAACAACCCTGACGGCCAAGGTATCGGAAGGCAAAAAGCTGGAAGGGCTGAAAGATGAGCAAAATAAGGTCGTCAAAGAACTCAGCCAGCGCGAAGTACAGCTTCGGGATGAACTGGCAGAAAGCCGCCGGGCGGTGACCAACCTCGAAAACATGATCACGCGCATCATTGCCCGGGAAGCCAAAGAACGGGCTGAGCGGGAAGCGCGCGAAAAAGCCGAACGGGAAGCACGCGAACGCGCCGAGCGCGAGCGATTAGCCCGCCTGGAAGCCGAACGGAAAGCCGAAGAGCGCCGGAAGGCCGAAGAACAACGCCGTGCCGAAGCCCTGGCCAATGCCAATAAACCGGCTGATAATCCGACGGAGCCTAAACCAGCCGAGCCGAAGCCAGCCGAACCGAAGCCGGTTGAGCCTAAACCGGAACCGAAAGCCGAAGCTCCCGTGGTGGCTTCGCGGCCTGCTGAAGCCCGTGAGAATAACCTGAATGAGGCTGAGTATGCCCTGGCCTCGTCATTTGCCGCCTCAAAGAACCGGCTGCCATGGCCGGTACAGCACGGATTTGTTTCGGATAAATTCGGGGTTAAGCCTCACCCCGTTCTGAAAGGCCTGATGGTTGAAAACATGGGGATCGACATTCAGACCAATGCCGGTGAGTCGGTTCATTCCGTTTACGACGGCGTTGTACAGGATGTAGCCTATATGCCGGGCATGAACAACGTAGTAGCGATTCAGCACGGAAACTATATGACCGTTTATGCCAAACTGAAAAGCGTTTCGGTCAAAATCGGTCAGCGGATTAAGGCACGCGACATGATCGGCAGTGTGGCTACCGGCAAAGACGGCATTACCGAAATCCAGTTCCAGATCTGGAAGAATCTCACCAAAATGAACCCGGAAGCGTGGCTGCGTCCACGATAAGCATACCCTATTAAACTGCAATACCATGTCTGTACACAATCCGGATATAAAGCGGGTAACGACGCACGTTATTCAGGAACTGAAAAATAGAGGAGAAAAAATTACCGCCCTGACCGCCTACGATTTTTCGATGGCCAAAGTAGTCGATGCGGCAGGTGTTGAACTAATCCTGGTCGGCGACTCGGCATCCAACGTGATGGCAGGTCATGAAACGACCTTACCGATCACCCTCGACCAGATGATTTACCACGCCAGTTCGGTGGTACGGGCCGTAAAACGGGCTCTGGTAGTCGTGGATCTGCCGTTTGGCTCCTATCAGGGCAACTCATCGGAGGCACTGCGGTCGGCCATCCGGATTATGAAGGAGTCGGGTGCGCATGCGGTTAAGCTCGAAGGCGGCGTCGAAATTAAGGAGTCGGTTACGCGGATTCTGAGTGCCGGAGTACCGGTGATGGGGCACCTTGGCCTTACCCCGCAGTCGATCTATAAATTCGGCACCTATACGGTCCGGGCCAAAGAAGAAGCGGAGGCACGGAAACTAATTGAGGATGCACAGATGTTACAGGAAATCGGATGTTTTAGTGTCGTCCTCGAAAAAATTCCGGCTGCCCTGACAAAACAAGTCTCTCAAAATCTGAGCATTCCGACGATTGGTATCGGTGCAGGTCCTGATGCCGACGGTCAGATTCTTGTGTTACACGACTTACTGGGCATTACCAAAGAGTTCAAACCCCGCTTCCTGCGCCGGTATGCCGACCTGAACGGAATCATGAACGAGGCCATCGCGCATTATGTCGACGATGTAAAAACACGCAGCTTCCCGAACGAAAGCGAAGCGTATTAATATGAAAAAAAGGAAACCTTTTCAGGTCGTCTACGAAGACAATCACCTGCTGGTTGTGAACAAAGAGCCGGGTATTCTGGTGCAGGGAGACCGCACCGGCGATATTACTCTTACCGACCTCCTGAAAGATTACATTAAAGAGAAATACAACAAACCCGGCGAGGTATTTCTGCACCCTGTTCACCGGCTCGACCGCCCCGTGAGCGGTCTGGTAGTGTTTGCGCGCACGTCGAAATCGCTGGAGCGCATGACCGAGCTTTTCCGGAAGCGGCAGATTCAGAAAACCTACTGGGCCGTTGTCCGGCAAAAGCCCCCGCAAAAGTCGGACAAACTGGTGAACTGGCTCGTAAAAGACGAAGCCAAAAACCAGGTAACGGTATACGACTACGAAGCACCGAACTCGCAGAAAGCCGAGCTGAAGTACCGGCTCATGGGCCTGATCAACGAACACTATCTGCTGGAGGTTGAACCGATTACAGGCCGTCCGCATCAGATCCGCTCGCAGTTGGCACACATGGGTTGCCCGATTCGCGGCGACATCAAATACGGATATGATCGTGTGGTAGCCGACAAGAAAATCTACCTGCATGCCCGCCGGTTGTATTTTATGCACCCAGTGAAGAAAGAGCCGCTGATCTGCAAAGCCGGTCTGCCGGCCGATCCGTTCTGGGAAGAATTCCTCGAACTCGATTCAGAAGACTACAAAGACAAAAACCTGGATTTCATTTATTAGCAATCCCGGCCATTCTGAAGCCGATGCACGTTGTGTATCGGCTTTTTTTGTCGCAAATTATATAAGCAGAAACTTTTTCAATCGTTTATAGGGGTCTTTTACGGCACGGTTGTCATAGCGCTATACAACCGGCATGGGGTCGTTTCTTTTTTCAGGCCAATCAACCAGTTAAACCTTTTGGCCTGTTAACCTATCCAACCGACATGGAACGTTGCTCCGCCAATGCGACAAAACAAACAACAACACGAACGAATACAGCAGTATGAAACGCGCTATTTTCCTTACTACCTGTCTGGCCATCCTGGCATCTTTTTCTGCCTGTACCTTCAACTACATCGACCGTGATCCGTACGAAGAGGTCATTCAAACCTATGCGCTGACTGGCTTTGACCAGCTCTCAATGGGCAGTGCTTTTAACATCACCGTCCGGCAGGGATCTGCTTACCGGATTGAGGTACGCGGTAGCCGCAACGACGTCAACGACCTGGATATATATACCCGCAACGGCAAGTTGTATGCCCGCTACCGGACAAACAGCAAGCAACGCTACACGACCTATTTCACCATTACCATGCCTACTATCAGCGGTGTTGATTTTTCGGGAGCCACCAAATCGAGCATCAGCGGTTTCGGCGGTTTGCGGAGTTTTGAAGCCATTCTGTCCGGCGCATCCCGTTCCGACATCGACCTTGACGCCAGCAGCGTCCGTGTTGATTTATCGGGCGCATCGGAAGCGACGTTGTTTGGTTCAGGCAGTGTACTCGAAGGCGATTTATCAGGTGCCTCAAGCCTGTATGCGTTTGATTATCCGGTCAATGAAGCCATTCTGGATGTCTCGGGCGCAAGCCGTGCGCGGGTAGATGTGGGGAAAAATCTCGATGTAAGTGCTTCCGGTGCCAGCAATGTGCGCTATCAGGGCAACCCGTCCGTTCGTCAGAACGTATCGGGTGGCAGTTCGGTGCAGCGGGATTGATCACATACTACTGTACAGATGGTATAACCGGTTTTATACCATCTGTACAGTATCAGGCGTGCGGTGATCCTTTTTTTGTCAGGTACTCCCCGACATTAAACATGATCCCGTTCATTACCTCAATATCTTTGTGCCAGTCTTTTACCTGCCAGTCGGCATCAGGGGTGGCAACCATTACTTTTTTGGCTTTAGTTGTAATCCAGATGACTTTTTCTACACCAAACCGCAACAGCTTTTCTGTCTTCTTAAAAACATAGGCATCATTGTCAATATCTTCCGGATCAGCAGCTATATCCACTTCAATCACAACCTTAGGCGGCACATTTGCATAGAACTCATCAATTGCCTCAACAGGTAATACCTTGTTATCAAATATCAGCACGTCACCTGCCAGGTTCGTTCTTTTATCAAGATGTAAGCCCGTTTCGCTTGATAAAACAGTATATAGCTCTTCATCTAACTCTCTGAACAAAATCCGTTGGAAATAAGCAACAATAAAAGACTGTAATGCGCTTGAACCCATAATTTCAGAAAATCGCTTTGCCCCTGATAATACATCCCGATAGCCTTTGTAATGAATAGGCTTACCGTCCAGAATCTCGTAGATCAGGTGTTCAGGTACTTTTTGTTTTGACTTCTTTACAGCTCCCCCTCTGTCCCGTTCGCGCGTCGCTATCATATGCGTCCATTATTTGTTAACCAAATATAGGCAGATTCCGGACGAGAGACAACATCGGTGCTTGTGCCCAAACATCCGTACCTTTGCGCCATGCCGCTTCGCAAAACCATTTCCGAATACGGGTGTATCCGCAATGCCGACGACTTCCCCGGCAACGCTGATTCGTTTTCGGAGGTTTTTCTGCCGGGGCCCACTTTCCGCCAACTGCGTGAGCTGGCCGGTCAGGACGATGCCGATACCATCCTCCAGCTGATCTGGCAAAAAGGCCGCGAAACACTCCGTGTCAAAAATTACGTCGGCCTGCTCGAAATCCCGCATGGTGTTCAGCTGGAAATCCTACCTAAAATAGCCCGACATCAGCCGGATGTAGCCCGCCGGTCGCTGCTCAGGATGCTGCGGCGGCTGGCCAACAGCCCGTTCAGAAGCATTTCAAACGCACATACCCGAAGCAGCCAGCTGCCACTGTGGGAGATTTTTATTACTGTGTTTCTGGATGAGGTAGAACGCCTCGTCAGTCAGGGCATTCAGCAGACATACCTGACCGTTGAGGGTAATGAACCGTTCTGGAAAGGCAAATTTCTGCCAGGCCAACACCTGCGCCAAAACCTGTCCCATGCCGAACGTATCGCCATCCGCTACGACAAACGGACGCCTGATACCCCGCCCAACCGGATCCTGAAAACGACCCTGAACCTGTTACGCCCACGCACCGGCACGCTCCGGAATCAGGCCCGCATCCGGCAACTGCTACAGGCATTCGACGAGGTGTCGCTGTCGGAAAGCCTGACAGCAGACTGGCAGCTTGTTCAGACCAGCAGCCGGCAGGAGAGCCGCTATGCCACGGCACTGCGCTGGGCAGAGGCCCTGCTGCAACAGGAAGCCTACGGCGTTCGGGCAGGCACCGCCCTGTCGCTCGCGCTGCTGTTTCCGATGGACCGGATTTTTGAGCAGTACGTCACTCACGGCTTCCGGCATTATTGGCCATCGGGCAGCGTCAGCGCGCAGGAAGGCTCAATGCACCTGGTCGACACCCACGTAGGTACACCCAAATTTAAGCTCCGGCCCGACCTTGTGATCCGGCAAGGATTGCAAACGGTTATCCTCGATACGAAATGGAAACAGGTGGATGGTGCCGACCGCAAAGGCAATTACGGCATCGACACCGGCGATCTCTATCAGTTGTATGCGTATGGCAAAAAATACAACGCCCGTGACCTGATCTTACTTTATCCCGCCAACACTACGTTTCAGGAACCGCTGGACGTGTTCGGTTATGACCCCGACACGCGCCTGCATGTGGTCCCGTTTGATGTCACCCAACCCCTCGCGCAGGAAGTAGAAAAGATACATGCCCTGACTTTGTCTTTCCAGACGAAGTGAGTAATATACAGCCTCCGAAGCAACCGGAACCGCTTCGGTCTTTTCCGACAACCCACGTTACACATGCCTCTTCTCTTAACCCTCCTTGGCATTTTAGCCTTAGTGGTCCTGATTGCCTTTGTGCGCCTGGACACCTTTATTTCATTCGTTCTGGTTTCCCTGGCCATTGGTTTAGCCTCCGGTATGGAAGTAACAGCCGTTGGTAAATCCATTCAGACCGGCATCGGCGGCACCCTCGGCGACCTGGTCCTGATTATTGGCTTTGGGGCCATGCTTGGCCGGCTCGTGGCCGAAAGCGGAGCTGCCCGACGCATCACCGACGTTCTGATTGGCTGGTTCGGCATTAAAAACATTCGCTGGGGACTGGCACTTGCCGGTTTCGTGATCGGTATTCCCTTGTTTTATAATGCCGGTTTTATCATCGTTGTCCCTTTGATTTTTACTATTGCCGCCTCTTCAAGACTGCCTTTACTGACGGTTGCGGTTCCGATGCTGTCGGCCTTATCGGTGGCACACGGGTACCTGCCGCCCCACCCCTCTCCGGCAGCCATTGCCGGGCAGCTGAATGCGGATATTGGGAAAACGCTGTTTTATGGGCTGATCGTTGCCATTCCGGCCATCGTTATTGCCGGACCCATTTTTGGCAAAACGCTCTCGAAATACAACCCGCATATTGATCGCAGCCTGTTCAATATCAAGGATGTGCCTACGACAGATTTGCCGGGCGCCGGTATCAGTTTCTTTGTAGCACTGTTACCCGTGGCCCTGCTGACGCTGCTCGGCCCGCTCAAAACCTATCTTAGTCATCAGGAACAATCGACCGGTATGGCCGCCCTGACCAGCCTCTTCAAGCTGCTGTCAGAGCCGTATGTCGGTATGCTGGTGTCAGTCCTGGTTGCCGTTTATTTTCTGGGCCTCCGCCGCGGACAGTCGATGAAAGCGGTCATGAAAGACCTTGAAGAAGCCATTAAGGCGGCGTCGCCGATTTTGCTGGTTATTGCCGGTGCGGGTGCCCTGAAGCAGGTCTTCATGGACAGCGGTACCAGCAAGTATATCGGCAGTCTGCTGACCGATGCTGCCATTCCGCCCCTGTTGCTGGGCTGGGGTATGGCGGCCGTTATCCGCGTGTGTGTCGGCTCCGCTACGGTAGCCGGTCTGACCACGGTGGGCATTATTCTGCCGCTGTTACAGGCGCAGACCATTCAGCCGGAGCTGATGGTATTGGCCATCGGATCGGGCAGCCTGATGTTTTCGCATATCAACGACGGCGGTTTCTGGCTGTTTAAAGAATACTTCAACCTGAGTATTAAAGAAACAATCAAAACCTGGTCAGTTATGGAAACTATCGTCTCCATTGTGGGTCTGATCGGCGTACTGATTCTGGATCTGTTTATATAAAATTGATTTACAGGCGCGTATAGATCAGTCATTTACTGGACTATGTAAACCAAACACGCTTCATCGGGTTACTTGTATACTACCAATCCGATGAAGTACCTTGAAACGGTCTGTTAAAATCCTGCTTGTTGTGGCAGGGCTGCTGGTTGTGGCCCGTCTGCTGCTACCTTATATTGTCTTACGGTATGTCAACAACCTCCTGGCCGACATGGGGAGTTATACCGGTCATATCGAAGATGTCGATATTTCGCTGATACAGGGGGCCTACCAGATTAAGGAACTCCGCATCCGGAAAATCAACGGTAAGCTTCAGGAGCCGTTTATCTACATCCCGAAAAGTGATCTGTCGATTGAGTGGCCATCGTTGCTTAAGGGCAAGCTCGTGAGCGAAATCGAATGCTACAGCCCGCGCCTGAACTTTTCGTTCAGTACCGACGAAGCAGAGCGGCAAACCGGGGCTGAAGTAGACTGGACACAGGTGGTGAAAGAACTGATGCCGATTCAGATCAACCGCGTTGCCGTAGCCGACGGGCAGGTAAAACTGCTCAAGCTCTTCAGCAAAGCCAACACGGATCTGTCGCTCGGTAATTTTCAGGGCGAAATCCGGAATATCCGCAACGTGGATGAAAAACCGGGGCGTTTGCCATCGCCGATATGGGCCACCGGCGATGTGCCGGGCTGGGGCGGCACCATGCGTTTCGATGCCAACATGTACCTGCTGAAGCAAACACCGGATTTTGACTACAACATGCGCTTCAACGATCTTCAGCTCACCGAACTGAATACCCTGGCGCGGGAATATGCGAAAATCGACTTTGAGCGGGGCACCATCAGTGTTTTCAGCGAAATGGCCATGAACGATGGAAAGCTGAAAGGGTATCTCAAGCCACTGACGAAGAACATGCAGGTATTTAAGCTGAAAGAGCACGATGACCGGACCATCGGCAGCTTTTTCCGCGAGCTACTGGCTGAAGGCGGCGCAGAAGTCCTCGAAAATCAACGCAAAGATCAGGTAGCGACTAAAATCCCGCTGCGGGGCGATGTCAGCGACGTCTCGGTTGACATCTGGACGACCATCTTCGGTGTCCTGCGCAATGCTTACATTGAAGCGTTTGAAAAGAAGTTCGACAACGACGTCACATTTCAGGACGCCGTTCAGACGATAAAAGACGACTTCAAGGCGAAGCGCGAAGCCCGTAAGGCCGAACGCAAAGAAAAACGGGAAGCCCGCAAAAAAGCGCGGCAGGAGAAACGAAAGGATTGAATAGTGTTCATAACTAAGCAGAAACCTGTATTTTTGTAAACGTATCAGGTTTTGTATCACTTAGCGCTATAGAACAATGTCTGCCATCCGTAACTTTTACACCAAATACAAGCCATATATATTCGTCGATGGCTGGTATTACATTTTTATTGTGATTTTCATCATCATTTTGTTTGTTTTTTTCGACTGATCCAGCACCTGGGAACCCCTTTATAGGTTACATTTGTCAGTATGAAACGGTTTCTCACCCTTTTTCTGGGTCTGTACCTCTCTACCGTCAGCATTGTGCCGACGGCGGTGTGGGAAGAGTGTGTGAAACTGCCGCAGCTTTGGGAACATTACGAACTCCATCGGGCAGCCGCGCCTGACTTGTCGCTCATCGATTTTCTGAGCCTTCATTACGGAGCAGGCAGTGCCCGGCATCAAAACCAGCACGATCACTCACAGATTCCGTTCAAAGCCTCTCATCATTGCCTCGGCCTGAACTGGCATATCGCCTTTGTACCGGTCAACCTGCTTCGCCCGTCGCTCATCGACCGGCTTGTGTTTATTCTGGCACAGCGTCCCAACTTTCACTACCACAGCCCGCTCCTGACCGAACGGACATTCTCGTTTTTCCATCCGCCTAAGCTGTTCGTCCGTTAGGATGTATGGCGAATGATGGCTGACTGACGCACTCAACCCCGTTGAGCGATTCAGTACATCTGTGTATTCCCGGCATACGTCCTCCGCATTCCGAATACATAGTTTACCATCATTTTTTTATTCTCCATGCTCAACAGCATCATCCGTTTTTCTATTCAGAATAAACTGATTATCGGGTTGCTTACGCTGGTATTGCTGGTTTGGGGCGGATGGTCAGCATCCCGTCTCCCGATTGATGCCGTACCCGACATTACCAATAATCAGGTGCAGGTCATTACGCCTAGCCCTTCGCTGGCAGCTCCCGAAATGGAGCGGCTCGTTACGTTCCCGATCGAAGTGGGTCTGGCCAATATCCCGGGCCTTATCGAGATCCGGTCATTTTCGCGCTTCGGGCTTTCGCTCGTCACGGTTGTGTTTGAAGACGATGTAGATGTATACTGGGCCCGTCAGCAAATCGCCGAACGCCTGCAAACCATCGTTACCCAGATTCCGCCTGGCATCGGCACACCGACTATGGCCCCCGTCACCACCGGCCTCGGCGAAATTTACCAGTACACCCTTGTTCCGAAAAAGGGCTACGAAAGCCGCTATTCACCCCGCGAACTCCGGACGGTTCAGGACTGGATTATCCGCCGGCAATTGCTGGGTACGCCGGGCGTAGCCGACATCAGTAGCTTCGGGGGAGAGCTCAAACAGTATGAAATTGCCGTTGACCCCGACCGGCTGCGGAGTTTCAACCTGAGTTTTACCGATCTGTTTACGGCGCTCGAACAGAACAACCAAAACACGGGAGGAGCCTATATCGATAAAAAACCAAATGCCTTCTTTATCCGCGCCGACGGACTGATTGGCAGCACCGCAGATATCGAAACTATTCTGGTCAGACAGGGTGTCAACGGCACACCGGTCCGGATCCGCGATGTGGCTACGGTACAGATCGGCTCGGCCGTACGCTACGGCGCCGTCACCCGCAACGGCGACGGTGAAGTGGTAGGCGCCATTGTGATGATGCTGAAGGGGGAAAACTCCTCGGCAGTCATTAAGCGTGTAAAAGCCAGAATCGCAGAAATCGAGAAAACTCTTCCCGAAGGCATTGAGCTGATCCCCTTCCTGGACCGGACCAAAATGGTTGACAGCGCCATCGGGACCGTAACCAAAAACCTGAGCGAAGGCGCCCTGATTGTTATTTTTGTGCTGGTTCTGCTGCTGGGCG
This sequence comes from Arsenicibacter rosenii, assembly GCF_001870735.1. Lineage (GTDB taxonomy): Bacteria > Bacteroidota > Bacteroidia > Cytophagales > Spirosomataceae > Arsenicibacter > Arsenicibacter rosenii. Next base: position 166,293 of record NZ_MORL01000009.1, read on the forward strand.
AATGGCGGGCGGGGGTCGTCGTGGCATCGGTTATTCCGCTGGCGCTTCTGTTCGCGATCGGCATGATGAATGTCTTCGGCGTTTCCGGAAACCTCATGAGTCTGGGCGCTATCGACTTCGGTCTGATTGTCGACGGAGCCGTAATTATTGTCGAAGCCACCCTGCACCACCTGCTCCTGCGCAACCGCGATACCACCCTAACGCAGGAAGAGATGGACGACGAAGTATTTCTTTCGGCGGCCCGCATCCGGAATTCGGCGGCCTTCGGAGAAATCATCATCCTGATTGTATACCTGCCGATTCTGGCCCTGAGCGGCGTCGAAGGAAAAATGTTTACGCCAATGGCCCTGACGGTCGCCTTTGCCATTCTGGGGGCATTTATCCTGTCGCTGACATACGTACCGATGATGTCGGCCCTGCTTCTCAACAAACGGATTGAACACCGCGAGACGTTTTCCGACAAGCTGATCCGCGCAGTTCACCGCAAATATGAGCCGCTGCTGTTGTGGTCATTGCGCCACCGGCTTATCATAATCGGAACCTCCGTGTTATTGCTGGCCGCGAGCGTTTTTGCGTTCCTGCAAATGGGCGGCGAATTCCTGCCGACGCTGGATGAAGGTGATTTTGCCGTTGATACCCGCGTGCTGACCGGAAGCTCTCTCTCCGAAACCGTCGATGCTACGCTCAAAGCCGAAAAGCTTATTCTTCAGAACTTTCCCGAAGTAGAGCAGGTGGTCGGTAAAATCGGGGCAGGCGAAATTCCGACCGACCCGATGGCCATTGAAGCGAGTGACCTCATGGTAATTTTCAAACCAGTCAGCGAATGGACGTCGGCCGGCAACCGCGAGGAGATGGTCGAGAAGATGGCCGCTGTTGTCTCGCAGATTCCGGGCGTAACGTTTGGTTTTCAGCAGCCGGTTCAGATGCGGTTCAACGAACTCATGACCGGCTCACGTCAGGACGTAGGCATCAAAATTTACGGCGACGACCTGAGTGAGCTGACCCGTCAGGCCGACAAGGTCGCCAACATCATCAAAACCGTAGACGGCGCGCAGGACCTGTATGTCGAGCAGGTAGAAGGTCAGCCCCAGATTCAGATCAAGCTCGACCGAAACCGGCTGGCACAGTTTGGCTTAACGGTAAACGACGTAAACCGGACCATCAACACCGCCTTTGCCGGTCAGGCAGCGGGACTGGTGTTTGAGGGCGAGCGTCGGTTTGATCTCGTGGTGCGGCTGGCACCGGAGAAACGACAGAGTATCCAGGATGTAAGTAATTTATACGTTATGACCCCGAAAGGCAACCAAATCCCGCTCGCGCAGATCGCGGCTGTTCAGTTTGTACAAGCGCCAAACCAGATTCAGCGCGACAACACCCGCCGCCGCATCACGCTTGGCTTTAACGTACGTGGCCGCGATGTAGAAAGTATCATCAAAGAGCTTCAGCAGAAAGTTGACGCGAAAATCAAATTTCCGCCCGGCTATTCGATTGCCTATGGCGGTCAGTTCCAGAATCTGGTAGAGGCCAAACAACGCTTATCCATTGCGGTTCCGGCGGCACTGGCCCTGATTTTCATGCTGCTCTTCTTTACGTTTGGTTCCGTCAAACAATCCATCCTGATTTTTACGGCCATTCCGATGGCGGCCATCGGTGGCGTGGCGGCACTCCTTCTGCGCGGTATGCCGTTCAGTATTTCGGCGGGTGTGGGTTTCATTGCGTTATTCGGGGTATCGGTACTCAACGGCATCGTTCTCATCGCTGAATTCAACCGGCTGCGGCACGAAGACGGTCTCACCGACCTGACCGACATTATCCGCAAAGGTACCGATGTCCGGCTGCGTCCGGTAATCATGACCGCGCTGGTTGCCTCGCTGGGTTTTCTACCCATGGCGCTTTCGAACTCAGGGGGTGCCGAAGTGCAGAAACCTCTGGCAACCGTAGTGATCGGCGGCCTTATTACCGCAACCTTACTGACACTGATTGTTTTGCCGGTCCTGTATACGTTCTTCGAAGGCGGTTTCGGGAAACTGACGGGTAAACAGGTGAAGCCACTGGGTTTGCTGCTTGGCGGCCTTTTCCTCATCGGTCAGGCCCAGGCTCAGTCGCCGATCCGGACGGTTACGCTTGATCAGGCCCTGCAGGAAGCCAACACCCGTAACGGCCAGTTAACAATAGCCCGGTACGAGGTAAACGCCCAACAGGCCTTACGGCGGTCTGCGTATGATATCGGAAAACTGAATGTCAATGCGATGCTGGGGCAATACAACAGCCGCAAATTCGACAATAACATCACGGCGACCCAAACCCTTCCGAACCCACGGTTTATCCGCGAATCCGTGGCGCTGGCCGATGCAACAACGGCCCAACGCCAGCGACAGGTCAGTGTCACGCAACACGAACTGCGGTATCAGGTGAAGTCAGCCTATTACGAGGTCTGGTTCCAGCACGAGCGGGAGCGGTTGTTCCGCCAGCAGGATTCGCTCCTGACGGAGTTTGTGCAGGCAGCGGCGGTCCGGTTCCGTACGGGCGAGACCGGCTCCCTGGAAAAGGCCACGGCCGAAAGCCAGCTGGCCGAACAGCGCGTACGGCTTGCCCAGACGGAAGCCGCTCTGACAACCGCCCGGACATCGCTTCAGAACCTGCTTTTCAGCACCGAACCGGTTGATGTGCCCGCTCAGCGACTCACCCAGCGGACCCTCCCCCTGCCCGCCGACACGGCCGCCATCCGCAACCATCCGCTGCTGGCCTTACTGAAACAGCAGATTGAGGTAAACCAGCGCAACCGGCAGGTAGAGCAGGCACGGCTGCTGCCTGAATTCCAGCTGGGCATTTTTTCACAAACACTGATCGGTACGCAGAACTTCAACGGGAATGAGTACGTCTATAATGCCGGCCACCGGTTCTTTGGCGGACAGATCGGCGTTCTGTTCCCGCTGATCAGCCGTCCGCAAAAAGCCCGTGTGGAGTCAGCCCGTATCAGCGAGCAGATCGCGCAGACCGAACTGGACGTACAGCAACGTACGATTCAGAACCGGTATATACAGGCTGTGCAACAGTACAACCGCTACCGGACAACCGTGCAGTACTATGAGCAAAGCGGTTTGCCACAAGCACAGCTCATTGCCGATAACGCCCGTAAAGCCTTCCGCAGCGGCGATATCGGCTACGTCGAATTCTCGCTGGCGCTCCAGCAGGCGCTCACTATCCGCCAGAATTATCTGGATGTACTTAACCAATTAAATCAAGCTGTCCTGTACCTCGAATTCCTGTCAGGACTCGACTAATTGTTCTCATGAACCGAATAATCCCTGGTCTTATACTGACCATTTTCCTATATCAGGCCTGTAACAGCCCCAAAACTACCAGTGAAGAAACCCCGGCAAAAACCGATAGTACGGCGACTGCCGAAGCAGGTCAGGACGGTCCGGTTGAGGTCACGTTTACACAGGCTCAGTACAACATAGCGGGCATTCAGCTCGGACAGCCGGAACGCCGGAACATCAGCAGTACCCTCAAAGTCAACGGAACCATTGACGTACCACCCAATCAGCGGGTAACCATATCGGTCCCTTATGGTGGCTACGTCAGGAATCTGGATCACGACCTGTTACCGGGCCAGCGCGTCCGGAAAGGGCAGCTTCTGGCGGTGCTCGAAAATCCGGAGTTTATCCAGTTCCAGCAAGACTATCTGGAAACCAAAGCCCGTCTCGACTACACGGATCAGGAGTACCTGCGCCAGCAGGAACTGAGCCGTGAAAATGTAGGAGCCCTGAAGATATTCCAGCAGACAGCGGCCGAACGGCAACGCCTGCAGGCACAGCTGGCCGGTCAGGCACAGCGGCTGGCCATGCTGCGGATTAATCCGGCGACACTGCGTGCCGATAAGCTGACCCGTACCGTTCCGGTACTGTCGCCGGTAGATGGCTATCTGACCACCGTCAACATCAATCTGGGCAAATTTGTGAATCCGTCTGATGTGCTGGCCGAAATCACTGATATTCGTCACATTCACCTGGCTTTGTCTGTATTTGAACGTAATATTGACCAGATTCGCATTGGTCAGCGGCTTCGGTATGCGGTTGGTCAGGAAGGCAGGCCGGTACATCCGGCAACGATTATCCTGATCGGAAAAGAGATTTCACCGGAACGTACGATTGAGGTGCATGTCCACCCGCAATCGGCTACAGCATCGGTTATTCCAGGGGCTTATGTATCGGCGGAACTGGATATCACCAATCAGTCGGTATCGGCCCTGCCGGAAGCGGCCGTCGTTTCTTTCGGCGGAAAATCGTATGTTTATGTACTGGTCAGCAAAACGGGCGGGCAGTACCATTTCAGGCAGGTCACGGTCCGGCCGGGTATTGCCGAAAACGGATACATAGCCGTTTCGCTGCCTGCTGACGTTGATCCGCAAAAGACACCCGTCGTTACTAAGGGCGCCTACAGCCTGCTGTCCAAACTGAATAATCAGGAAGAAGAAGAATAAGTGATGAGCCACTCAGATACCCATTTACACCACCACGAAGAGCACCTGCAAAGCTCTGATTTTATCACCGACGTGGTCATCGGCATGTCCGATGGCCTGACGGTGCCGTTTGCGCTGGCGGCCGGCCTGAGCGGGGCGGTTTCATCGTCGGATCTGGTTGTGACGGCGGGCATCGCCGAGATTGTTGCCGGATCGATCGCCATGGGGTTAGGCGGGTATCTGGCTGGCCGCACGGAGGCCGACCATTACCAGTCGGAACTAAAGCGGGAATACGACGAAGTCGAGCGTGTTCCCGAACGTGAAAAGCAGGAAGTCAGGGATGTATTTGCCGAATATGGTCTGAGCCTGGATCTGCAAAACGCCATTGCCGACGAACTGGCAAAAGACAAGAAAAAGTGGGTTGATTTTATGATGCGCTTTGAGCTGGACCTGAGCGAACCCGATCCCAACCGGGCCACAAAAAGCGCACTCACCATCGGGCTGTCGTACGTGGCCGGCGGCTTTTTGCCACTCCTTCCTTACTTTTTTGTCGAAAGCCCCATTGATGGACTGATGTGGTCAAGCGTCGCGACGCTGATCTGCCTGTTTGTATTCGGTTATTTCAAGAGCAAAATTACCGGCCAGCCACCGGTTTCCGGCGCCTTTAAAGTAATGCTGATCGGGGCAGCGGCGGCGGCAGCAGCATTTAGTATTGCGAAATATACCGTTTAGTAAAAAGTTTATAATCAGTGGCTTGTATTTTTATTCCCGGTAACATAGCTTGGGCCAAAATAACCGCCCAAACCATGAACGCCAAACCAGGTACACCACCTCTGAGCGACCGGGAAAAGCACTTCCTGAGACTAGCCTGTAGCGAACTGACCTACTCTGAAATTGCTGACCACATGTGTGTCAGCCCCCGTACGGTAGATGGATACCGCGAAAGCTTATTTGGTAAGTTTGCTGTAAAGAGCCGGGTAACGATGGCCCTGACCGCCGTCAGGATGGGGTTTGTAACGCTGTAATCCTGCGGGGGTTTCTATACCTTTGCGCTCAGCGTTTCATCCATCTCTAAACCACTTTACCTGTGATTAATTACCGGCAGGAGCAGGACATCGCCATCGTGGCATGGCACATGACCTCCGCTCCTATGAACGTCTTAAACGACGAATCAATACCGCAATTTGAAGCTGCTCTTGAGCGGGCTATTGCCGACCCGGCCGTTAAAGGCATCATTGTCACATCGGATAAGCCCGAATTTGTCGTTGGGGCCGACCTGAAAATGATCCTGCGTGCGAATGGCAAAGACCCTGCTGAGATGCTCAAGGTCTCGACAGAACTAAACCGGGTTTTCCGCCGGATCGAAACATGTGGCAAAGCCGTCGTAGCTGCCATCAACGGTACCGCCTTGGGAGGAGGCTACGAAATCTGCCTGGCCTGCCACCACCGCATTGCTCTGAATCTTCCTAAAACACTGCTGGGACTCGTTGAGGTAACGATCGGTCTTCTGCCCGGAGCCGGCGGTACCCAACGATTACCCCGCATGATCGGCATGCAGGCGGCCCTCCAGCTGATGCTGGAAGGCAAAAAAACGGGCGTACAGGAAGCCCGTTCCCTGGGCCTGATCGACGACATTGCTGAGTCGCCGGACGAACTCCTCCGGAAAGCTAAAGCCTGGATCTACGCTAATCCCACGCCCGTTAAGCCCTGGGACACCCTTGACCGGAAAACGGGCAAAATCATCGGCAAAGACAATTTTACCGTTCCGGGCGGCAATGTCCAGAGTCCGGCCGGTGTGCAGGTCTTCAGCGCCGGAACGGCCATGATCATGGAAAAAACAAAGGGTAACTACCCCGCCCCACTGGCTATTCTCTCGTGTGTATATGAAGGCTTGCAAGTAAACATTGACCGTGCCTTACTGATCGAAGGCCGGTATTTTGTGCAGGTGGCAACCTCCGCCGTGGCCAAAAACCTCATTCAGACCATGTTTCTGGGGATGAATGAAGCCAATAAAGGCGCGGGCCGCCCGAAAGATATTCCCAAAACAGACGTTAAAAAACTCGGCATTTTGGGGGCCGGGCTCATGGGCGCAGGCATTGCCTACGTGTCGGCCCAGGCTGGTATTGAGGTAGTGCTGAAAGACGTATCGGTTGAACAGGCTGAAAAAGGCAAAACCTACTCCCGGACTCTGGTGCAGAAAAGCATCGAACGCGGTAAGCTGTCACCCGCCAAAGCGGAGGAAATGCTCCGGCTCATCACGCCAACCAGTCAGGCGACCGACTTGCAAGGCTGTGACCTGATCATTGAAGCCGTTTTTGAAAACCGTGACCTGAAAGCCCGCGTAACCGCTGAAGCCGAACCCATGCTGGCCCCTGACGGCCTCCGTGTTTTCGGCTCCAACACCTCTACCCTGCCCATTTCCGGACTGGCCCGCGCGGTGGCCCGTCCGGAAAACTTTATCGGCATTCACTTTTTTTCGCCAGTCGACAAAATGATGCTGGTCGAACTGATTGTCGGGCAGCAAACGTCGGACTATGCGCTGGCGGTAGCAATGGACTTCGCCCGCAAAATCCGTAAAACGCCGGTTGTCGTCAACGACGCCCGCGGGTTCTATACTTCGCGTTGCTTCGGCACCTATGCTTCCGAGGGTATGGAATTACTCAAAGACGGTGTCTCGCCGGTATTGATCGAACATGCCGGTACGGATGCCGGTATGCCGGTCGGCCCGCTGGCGGTTACAGACGAAGTAGCGATTGATCTGGTGTATAAAATTGCCGCGCAGGGCATTCAGGACGGGGCACTCGACGCGTCGGACACCAGCTATCAGGTCGGCAAACAATTTGTTGACCTTGGCCGGCTGGGCAAAAAGGCCAAAGCCGGTTTTTACGACTATCCTGCCGATGCCCCGAAAACGCTTTGGCCGGGGCTGAGCGACCTCTTTCCGGTAGCAGAACAGCAACCGGCCGTTGAGGAGGTCAAAAAGCGCCTGCTCTACCGGCAAGCGATCGAAGCCGTCCGCTGTCACGAAGAAGGTGTTATCCGCACCCGGCTCGATGCCGACCTTGGCTCGGTTCTGGGCTGGGGCTTTCCGGCCTACACCGGCGGCGCGCTGTCGTTTGTGGCGTTTGTGGGGCTGAAAACGTTTGTCGACGAATGCGACCGGCTGGCCGATGCGTATGGCGAGCGGTTCAGGCCAACGCAGGGGCTACGAAATCAACTAACCTGATCATTTGCGGGTTGCCTATAAAAAACGGGCAACCCGCTTTTTATTACCGATCAGCTTAAGTAACTTTATTGTGCACAAGTAAGCGTTTAACCAATAGCATTTTATGAAAGAAGACTCGCTGAGTAAACTGAGCTTAGACGAACTGAAAGCCCGCGAGAAAACACTGCGCTTCACTTCCGGTCTTTTTATCGGCTGTCTGATAATGATGGCGCTGGCCGGTGCTTTTTTAACCGTTCAGCAAGGCTTCAATACGTTTACGGTATTACCGGTCGCGTTTCTTCCGCTGATGCTGGTGAATGTGTATAACCTGAAAAAGGTAAGAACCGAAATTGCCGGCCGTACAGCCTGACGCCCTTTACTACTTCACGTATAATCTTTCCGGAGAAACCGGTAATAAAATCAAAAGCGCGGACAAACCCGCGCTTTTGATTTTATGTATGAAGCCATCGCGGCTTATAAACGACCACCACCGATGTCGAAGCCCAGTTTCACACCAACGTATGAATTGGAACTCTTAATGGTCTGTGCAGTCATGAGGCTGATTTTCGTAGACGGCACATAGTTATATTCAACACCCATATTGAAGTGCCCGGCCTTGAAACCAACACGGCCCATTAAACCCAGCTTACGGGACGCCTCAACAGCCACATCGGATGTATTGGTCGATTGATTGCCGTCGTCGTAGGTAAAGCTGGTTCCGGCAACGGTATACAGACCCGCACCAACGCCGACATAAGGCCGGAAGTTGGTCGTTGTCAATAAATACGTACCTGTCAGCACGTATGAACCTGCGCCTTTCAGTTCACCGGATGTCTGCTGTCCGTTGATGGTTACAGCTTTGGCCATCAGGGCAAATTCGGCGCGCAGGCCAATGTCAATCTGGTCGTTTAACCCGTACTTTGGTTCTGTTGACACCAGCAGGCCGCCACCGGCACCGGCACCCGTCGGACGGGCATACCCCAGGGAAAGGTTCCACTTGAATGGTTGGAAATCCTGTGCAGATGCGGATGAAATGGCAGCACAAGTCAGTAATAAAGCGAATAGCTTTTTCATGGTAATGTATCTTTTGTGTGTAGTTCAGGGCGCAAGTTACATGAACCCTTGCACATAAAATACCCCTACCCTGGTGGTATTTTGTCTACTTTTCCTTAAATTTCATGTAACTATATCCCGTTTTTTACGCTTTGTCACTTATATCATTCCTTCTAAGAAGGAGACTTCATTTATTCTGCACCGGTAAAATAATTTATCTTTGCCGGCATCATGGGTAGCATTGCCATTATTCCTGCCCGCGGCGGCAGCAAGCGTATTCCGCGCAAAAACATCCGGCCTTTTCTGGGCAAACCAATCATTACCTACGTTATTGACGCCGCCATTCAATCCGGTCTGTTTGACGAAGTAATGGTATCAACCGACGATGCTGAAATCGCGGCCGTTGCTGAGCAATACGGCGCGATGGTGCCGTTTTTCCGGTCGGCAAAAAACGCGGACGATCATGCCTCAACCATAGATGTACTGCTCGAAGTCCTGGATAACTATGCGGCTCAGAACCGCCGGTTCGACCATCTGTGCTGCCTTTACCCGACAGCGCCTTTCGTAACCGGCGATTTACTGAAACGCGCCTTTCAGGCGCTGACCGACAAACAGGCCGACATTATCTATCCGTTGCAGCGATTTGATTTCCCGATTCAGCGTGCTTTTTTTCTCCGCGATGGCCTGATTCAATGGGCCGATCCGGACAACTACCTGAAACGCTCCCAGGACCTTGAGCCTGCCTACCACGATGCCGGACAGTTTTACTGGTTCGGGGCGCAGGCACTGACGACACACCGCAACCTGCAAAAACTCAGGGCGGGCGGCATTGAGATAAACCAGATGCAGGCCCACGATATTGATACGGAAGAAGACTGGCAAATGGCGGAGCTTAAGTACCAGCTGCTCTACAAACACCCTGGACGTACATTATGAGTGGATCTGCATCAAAAACGATTTTCTTCCGTATGGACGGCGGCCCGCAGATCGGCCTCGGACACGTCATGCGGTGTCTGGCCCTGGCCGACATGCTGATGCCCGCGTTTAGCTGTACCTTCTGTATCTGCCAGCCTGCCGGACAGATTACGCAGCTTCTGACTCAAAAAGGGATTTCGGTGCAACCGCTTGCCTCGCAGGACGTCTCCGGTTTACTGGACCTGTTGCCGGTCAACAGCCTGATTGTTCTCGACGGTTACCATTTCGACGAAACCTATCAACGCCATATCAAAGCGGCGGGCCATACGCTGGTGTTTATCGATGATCTGATGACCGGCCACCAGGTTGCTGACGTGGTTATCAATCATACCCCCGGCATCACCGCCGACCGTTATCTGGCAGAACCTTATACCCGGTTCTGCTTCGGGACGGCCTATGCGCTGGTTAATCCGGTTTTTCAGCCCGCACCGCTACAACCGGAGAGCCCTTATGTATTGGTTAATCTGGGCGGCGCCGACCCGCAGAATATGTCCCGGCAGCTGGTTGAATGGCTGCTGGAGTGCCCCGATCCGCTGGTAATCCGCGTCGTCCTTGGCGGTGCAAACGTACACGTCCCTACGTTTGCCAACCTCCCCGCCGACAGAGTTGTTATGTTACGAAACCTGTCCGTTCCGGAGATGGCCCGTGAAATGGAGCAGTGCCGGTACGCCATTCTTTCGTGCAGCACCGTTTCGTATGAGCTGGCAACCATCGGCCGGCCCTTTATCGGTATCCAGACGGCCGGTAACCAGCAATACCTGGCTGATTTTTTTGAGAAAGAGAAACTGGCGGTCCATATCTTTACATGGCCACCGGATGCGGATCGTTTCCGGGAGATGATTCATGCCATCCGGCCGGATCAGGGGGTGGCGGCCCAGCGCCGCTTTCTCGATGGCCGGTCGGCCGAACGATTCAGGGCATTATTTGATCACTTAACGACAAATTAGCAATTCATGGACATAAAGCTGCTTCCCCTCCAACACGAAGATATTGAACTGGTACGTTCCTGGCGAAACTCACCGGACGTTAGTCAATATATGTATACGGAGGCTGAAATTACCGCTGAACAGCAGGAAAACTGGTTTCAGAAAGTGAAAGATGATCCCTCGGGAAAATACTGGATCATTGAGTACAACGAGCAGAAAATCGGTCTGGCATCGCTGACGGGCATCAGTCATACGTTCAGCAGTTGTTACTGGGCCTTCTACCTCGGCGACACATCTGTCCGCGGCGGCGGCATCGGCTCAAAAATCGAATACAACGTCCTGGAGTATGTTTTCCAGGAGCTCAAACTGAATAAGCTGCGGTGTGAGGTGTTTGTGTTTAATGATAAGGTGATCTCGCTGCACGAAAAATTCGGATTCCGCCGTGAAGCCTACTATCGACAGCATGTCAAAAAACAAGGCCGCTGGCAGGATGTCGTGGGACTGGCTATGCTCCGCGACGAATGGGCAATTTACCGGGAGGCGATGCGGAAGAAGATTTACGGGGATTAGGTAAGGCCCCGGCTCCGACAGCAAACTAGTACATCTTCGCCAAACTTCGTAATTTTGCAGGCCGGACGGAACCCGGCCTTATGCTTTTTTGATTCTGAAAGGCACACGGTGCCTTTTTAGTTTTTTACGCTATGAATCAACCCATTCAGGTTGCCAATTGTACCATCAGCCCGGCTGACCGGCCGTTTGTGATCGCCGAGATGTCGGGCAATCACAACCAGTCGCTGGAACGCGCGCTGGCTATCGTCGATGCTGCCGCCGACGCGGGGGCACATGCCATCAAGCTCCAGACGTACACCCCCGACACCATTACGTTCAACGGAGAGTCGGAAGAGTTTTATATCAGGGACAATCAATCGCTGTGGGCCGATAAGAACCTGTACAAACTGTATCAGAAAGCCTATACACGCTGGGAGTGGCACGCCCCGATTTTTGAGCACGCCAAAAAGCGTGGTCTGATCGCTTTCAGCTCGCCGTTTGATACTACGGCTGTTGATTTTCTGGAATCGCTGGATGTACCGCTGTACAAAATCGCGTCGTTCGAAAATACGGACCATCTGTTGCTCAAAAAAGTAGCACAGACCGGCAAACCGGTGATCATGAGTACCGGCGTAGCCACGCTGGCAGACCTTTACGAATCGGTTAAGGTGTTGCGCGACAACGGCTGCAAAGACCTGATTCTGCTCAAGTGTACGAGCACCTATCCGGCCACGCCCGAAAGCACCAACCTGCTGACGATTCCGCACATGCGCGACCTGTTCAGCGTCTACACCGGTCTGTCGGACCATACGATGGGCATTGGCGCTGCGGTAGCAGCCGTGGCCCTGGGTGCGGTCGTCATCGAAAAACATTTTACACTCAGCCGTGCCGATGGCGGGGTCGACTCTGCGTTCTCGCTCGAACCCCACGAACTGCAAAGCCTGGTCACCGAAACCGAACGGGCGTTCCTGGCCATGGGGCAGATTAACTATACCCCGACGCCGAAAGAGCAGAAAAGTCTTCAGTTCAAACGGTCGCTGTATGTCGTTCAGGACATCAAGGCAGGAGAACCGTTTACGGCCGAAAACGTCCGGAGCATCCGGCCGGCCAACGGGCTGCATACACGCTACTACGATCAGGTTCTTAACTCCGTCGCCACACAGGATATCCCCGCCGGCACCGCCCTGCGGTGGGACCTGCTTAATTAGTGATTGGGTGAATGAGTGATTGAGTGAATTTGGGACGTTCACTCAATCACTCATTCACTCATTCACCCACTTTCCATGGGTATTATCATTCGTCAGACTATCTGGAGTTCGGCCTTTGCGTATGCAGGGATTGCGGTCGGTTTTGTAACGACCGGCATTATTATTCCTCAGGTACTGGAAACCGACCAGGTAGGTCTTCTGGGCTTACTGCCGTCCATTGCCGTCGTATTGGCGCAGTTTGTAAACCTTGGCCTCAACGGGGCGGGTACGCGGTATTTCCCGTATTTCCGCGATGCCGGGCGGCAGCACAACGGCTATCTGCTCATTGTCTGCCTCTCGACGCTGATCGGTTTTGCGCTCTGTGCCCTCGGCCTTTTTCTGGCCCGCGACCTGGTCATTGAGCGCTACAGCAAGGAGTCGAAGCTCTTTGTAGACTATTATTATCTGCTGATTCCGCTGACGCTGCTAACGGTCTTTTTCAACATTTTCGACAACTACGCGCGGCTGCTGTACGACTCCGTTTCCGGTACATTTCTACAGCAGTTTTTCCAGCGGCTGCTGGTACTGGGCGCTGTCGGGCTATACTACTACGGGTTTGTCGATTTCGTCGGCTTCATGTGGGCCTGGCTGGGTGCGTATATTATTCAGACCATGCTGATGATCACCCGTGTGGTGCAGCATCACGGGCTGACGCTCAATCCGGCCTATGTATCGGTTAACCCCGCCATGCGCAGGGAACTGATCTGGTATGCGGGCCTGACCTTGATGACCGGACTCTCATCAAGCATTATTCAGTCTATTGACAAGATGATGGTCAACGACGGCGAGGGGCTTTCCGATACCGGTATCTACACTACAATGTCCTATTTCGGAGTAGCTATTGGGTTGCCTGCCACCGCCCTGTCGAAGGTTGCCTATACGATCATTGCCGAAGCCTGGAAACGCAACGACCTCGACCACATTGCCGATGTCTACAAGCGCAGCTGCCTTAACCAGCTGATTATCGGGTGTCTGTTCTACATGGGTGTGGTTGCCAACATGCCGAATCTGGTCCAGTTTATGAAACCGGGCTACGAAGCAGGCTTTTACGTGGTGGTCTGGGTTGGGCTGGGGAAACTGGTCGATATGGCAACGGGCGTCAACGGCATCATCACCGCCACCTCCCGCTATTATGCCATTGATACGGTTTTGTTTGTGCTGCTGGCTGGCCTAACCGTTGGCCTGAATCTGATCCTGATGCCGTTGTATGGCATCAACGGTGTCGCCATCGGTGCTGCCGTTGCCACCACACTCTGGAATCTGGCACGAACTATTTTTGTATGGGCGAAATTCGGCATGCAACCGTTTACCTGGCATAACCTGGCGGTGCTGGTTGTGGCCGGCGGGGTTTTTGCTCTGGCGGTGTGGTATCCGTACGGCACCGGCAAATCCCATGTTATTGCCGACATCATCATTCGCTCATCATTCATCACCATCCTGTTTGGCGGCCTTGTCTACGGGCTGCGGCTGTCGCCCGATGTCAATCAGATGGTACACGGGCTCCTGAAAAAGCTTAACTTTGGCCGGTCCCGCTGAGCCTGCTCTGCGGCTTTCTGCCTTACCAGATACATTATGTGGCTGATCCGATTTTTGTTTAAAGACTTATACCGCTCGCTGATTCATCCCGACGGACGCCGGTTTATGTGGCTGCTGTTCCGGTACGGGAGCTATCCGCGCAACCGCCCGACCACGATCTCCTTCCGGAATTACCGCTTCAGCGTACCCGATGCCTTTTCCTTTGTGTGGCAGATCAAGGAAATCTTTGCCGACGAGTTTTATTGCTTTAACGCATCGACTGCTCAGCCGGTCATTCTGGATTGCGGAGCGAATGTCGGTACAAGCATTGCCTACTTTAAACAGGTATACCCCGACGCCCGGATTATTGCGTTTGAAGCCGATGCTCACATCGGGCAGGTACTGGCCCAAAACCTGCGGCAGAATAATATCCGCGGCGTTGAGATTGTCAATAAAGCGGTCTGGACGCATAACGACGGGGTTTCGTTTGGCAGCGGCGATGCCGACGCAGCATCCATTTTCTCCGAGAGCGACAAAACCCTTGTACCGTCCGTACGGCTGCGCGACTACCTGCTGCGGGAGCCGCGGATTGATATGCTGAAAATGGACATTGAAGGAGCCGAAACCGATGTCATTGCCGATTGTCAGGATGCGCTGGGCAATGTCCATAACGTCTTTATTGAGTATCACTCGTACATAGGGCATCCGCAGGGGCTGGCGTCTATTATCAATACTCTGGAAAAGAACGGGTTCCGGTACTACATCGATTCCAGCCAGAGCCGGACACGCCCGCTGGTGAACCATCATTATTCATCAGGCAACAATATGGATTTACAACTGAATATATTTGGCTTTAATCCTAAACATACGTCATGATTGAGAAGGTTTTACAACATAGCGAGCTAATCAACCACCCTCCTGTTCTGATCGATATTGGTGCATCCGGAAAACTTCACAGCCGCTGGCGGTCACTGGCAAAGTTTTCTACCTGCATCGCTTTTGACGCCGACGACCGGGATTTTGGCTATGTTGAGCAGGAGTCGAAAACGTTTAAAAAGCTCTATACTTTCAACAACATCGTTACGGATACGGAGATAACCGAGGCCGACTTTTACCTGACCGCGTCGCCGCACTGCTCCAGCCTCCTGCGCCCGCGCCCGGACCTGATCACCGAGCACGCCTTTGCCCCGAAATTTGAGATTGAAAAAGTCGTTAAGCTGAAAACACGCAGCCTTAAATCAGTCCTGAACGAACTGTCTGTCAATCAGGTCGACTGGATTAAAATCGACTCACAGGGTACCGACTGGCGGTTGTTCAACAACCTTGGCCCCGATATTCAGCCGAATGTACTAGCTGCCGAATTTGAGCCGGGCATTACATCGGTGTATGATGGCGAAGACAAACTCTACACCCTCATGCACGAGATGGAAAAATGCGGCTGCTTCTGGCTGGCCGAACTACTGCCTAAAGGCTCTCCCCGCATTACGCCGGCGCTCATGGACAGCTTTTCCACCCATCCGTTCCTGAAAAAATTTGTACTGTTCTCACTGAAAGACAACGCGATGTGGGCCGAGATGACCTACCTTAACACGTTCCAGTCGGCAACGACCCGGAGCAAACGCAACCTGCTGCTGGGCTGGGTAATTGCTACCATTCTGAAACAACACGGGTTTGCCCTGATTCTGGCCGAAAAAGGAAAAACCGCCTATAACGATCCGGTTTTCGGGGAAATGATCAGCCATTCACGGCGGCAAATCTGGAAACGGGTGATTACCATCCGGTTCTGGCCCGAAATCGTCAAAAAAGTAAATCTGCTTTTTGGGGCCTAAGTCCCTGATTTTCTATGCGTGTCACCTTACTCAATACGTTTCACCGTAGTGGCGGAGCAGCCGTAGCGGCAAACCGGCTTCATCAGGCTTTTTTGCAGCACGGCCTCGACAGCACGCTGCTGACGGGTGCACCAACGCAGCAGGAAAAGCGGCTCGAAGCCCCCTCCGTTGTCTCCCTGGCCGATTCGTTTTGGGGCGATCAGCTGGCTTTTGCCCGGTTTGTGGGCGAACGGCTTTATTTTCTGCCGTATGAGAAGAACAAAGCCGTCCGGTTTCATTTTTCACCGGCTAAGTTCGGGGCCGATCTGGCCAGCCATCCGGCCGTTCAACAGGCGGATGTGCTGCACCTGCACTGGATCAATTTCGGTTTTTTGTCGCTGAATGGGCTCGACGATCTGCTCCGGCTGGGCAAACCGGTTGTCTGGACCCTGCATGACACGTGGCCGTTTACCGGTGGATGCCATTACCCGCGCGGCTGTGAGCAGTTCAAAACCCATTGTCATCAATGCCCTTACCTGCGCAAACCAGGCCAACATGACCTGGCATACCGCATTTTCCGGCGCAAAACAGAGCTATTGAAGGGCGCACGGATCCATTTTACTCCGCCAAGCCGCTGGATGCAGCAAGAAGCACAATCGGGGACCCTGCTACGCGATTTTCCCTTTACAGTAATTCCGAACCCGGTTGATCAGACGGTTTTTGCCCCGCAACCACCGGACGCGGCGGCCAAACTGCCGGAGTTGTCAGCAGACCGCCCACGGTTACTGTTCGGAAGCGCCAATACCACCGATCCGCGCAAAGGATTTGCTTTTTTTGTTGAGGCGTTACGGATTTTAAAGCAACACTATCAGGGTAAAGAGCCGGAAATCATACTATTTGGTAAAAGCAACGCCGCATATCTGGCAGATGTGCCCTATCCGGTCCGTTCGTTAGGGGTACTTCGCACGGAAGAGGCGGTGGCAGCCGCGTATAATGCAGCTGATGCACTGGTCGTTCCGTCGCTGGAAGATAACCTGCCCAATACCATTGCCGAAGCACTTTCATGCGGCACACCGGTCGTTGGGTTTAACACCGGCGGTATTCCTGAAATGATTGACCACCAGCAAAACGGGTATCTGGCTTCAGCGGGGTCAGCCGCCTCGCTGGCCCAGGGACTAGCCTGGCTGCTCAACCACGCCGATCCTGCCAGACTGCGTCAGCAAGCCCGGCTATCGGCCGAACGCCGCTACTCGGGCGCTGTCATTACCCGACAGTTTAATGAGCTATATCATTCATTTTTATAACCATGTACGGGCGACCCCACGTGGTCGCCCATTTCAGACCCCACGTAGTCGCCCATTTCAGACCCCACGTAGTCGCCCATTTCAGACCCACGTGGTCGCCCATTTCAGACCCACGTGGTCGCCCATTTCAGTATGAAACCAACGCTGACGATCGTAAACCGCCATTATCCACCAAATCCCGGCATTACCGGAGAAACGGCATGGGATCTGGCCAAATACCTGATCGAACAGCACGACATAGCAGTTCAGATCGTTCACATCGACCGCACCTACGACGGTGGCGGCGCGATCCGGCAGCCGGTTGGCGATACCTTTGCCGTTCAGCCCATCTACAAGGGCAACAACGGCTTGCTGAAGCTGATAACCGGTCTCATCGACGGGTGGCTGCTGATCCGGAAAGCCATTAAGGTACGGCGAGGCCCGTTGCTGATTATGACCAGCCCGCCGCTGCTCCCTTTCTGGGCCTCGCGCCTGCTAACCCGCCGCCGTATTCCGTACTGGCTCTGGTCGATGGATCTGTTTCCGGAAGGGTTTGCCGCAGAAGGCAAAATCAGTGACCGGAATCCGGTCTACCGGTGGGTCATGCGCCAAACCTACCGACATGCTCCCCAACTGCTGGTTGCTCTCGGGCCGGGACAGGCAGAACACCTGCGTCACCAATATCAACAGCCCGACCTGAATACCATCATCCTGCCGTGCGGGGTTCTGATGCATCAGGACCGGGATATGACTCCGCCAGCCTGGCGACAAAACGATGGTAAGCTCTACATCGGGTATGCCGGCAACGTAGCCCAGCCCCATTCGGCTGACTTTCTAAAAAGTATCATGCAGCATATCGATCCGGAGCGACAGCATCTGGTGCTGGCGCTCTATGGCCGGAAAGCACCGGAACTGCTTCAACTGGCCTCCGGGCGGGCGGGCATCACGTTGTTACCAAATATCCCAAGAAATCAACTTCATTTTCTTGACCTTCAATTGGTTACACTACTGCCGCAGTGGACACACATTGCCGTCCCCTCAAAGGCCGTAAGCGGCGTTTGTTCGGGGTCGCCGGTTTTGTTTTGCGGACGTGCCGACAGCGATAGCTACAGGCTATTGAAAGAAGCGGCCTTTTTTATAGAAGATACGAGCGGCCTTGACCAGCGGGTAGCACAATTTTTGCACGATCTGCGGCCGCAACAGCTCGTTGCGCGAAAAAATAATGCCAGTCAGGTAGCTGACAGCCTGCAGGCGATGGTAAAGACGGCCTACGACGCCATTGCCCGTGAAGTTCGTGTTTTCAAATCATGAAGTTTAGCGGGTCAACGGTACTTTTTTTTCGTTTTTTATAAGATAACCATTATCTCATTGTTAAAACAGCATGAATTAGAGGGGATAATTTCGACTTTTTTACATTTTGTAATATAATGCCGGTAAATTTGTCCGCCTATTCCTAAATCTTGTTGGTTGATTGTTCTTTTTCCGTTAAAAAATAGACTTGACCTATGAAACGAATCGCTGTTTTTACGTCCGGTGGAGATGCTCCTGGTATGAATGCTTGTATCCGGGCGGTTGTCCGGGGAGCTGTTTACCACGGCATCGAAGTGTTCGGGATCCGTCGGGGGTATAGCGGTATGATAAACGGGGATATTTTTCAGATGACCTCCCACTCGGTCAGCAATATCGTACAGCGTGGGGGTACCGTCCTGAAATCTGCCCGTAGCAAGGAGTTCATGACTCCGGAAGGCCGAAAAAAGGCATATGACCAACTCCAGAAGTTCGGCATCGAAGGCCTGGTTGCCATCGGCGGTAACGGTACATTTACCGGTGCAACAATCTTTTACGACGAATATGGTATTCCTACCGTAGGCGCTCCGGGTACGATTGATAATGACCTGTATGGCACTGACTATACCATTGGCTACGACACTGCGGTAAACACCGCCCTCGAAGCCATCGACAAAATCCGGGACACGGCAGATTCGCACGACCGGGTATTTTTTATTGAAGTAATGGGCCGTGACTCCGGCTATATTGCCATTCAGTCGGGGATTGCCGGCGGTGCCGAAGTCGTCATGGTACCCGAGGTGCTGACCCCCATTTCAGAAGTTGTTGAAGTATTGAAGCAAGGCTGGCACCGTCAGAAATCCTCGTCAATCATCGTGGTTGCCGAAGGAGATGAAGAGGGAAATGCCGCCGAAGTTGCCGAAAAAATCAAGGAACAGATCGATATCAACCTTGACATCCGGGTAACAACGCTTGGGCATATTCAGCGGGGTGGTATTCCTACTGCCTATGACCGTATTCTGGCCAGCCGCCTGGGCCTTGGTGCCCTTGAAGGGTTGATGGACGGACAGAAAAACGTTATGGCTGGTGTGATTAACAACGAGTTAGTATATACTCCATTCAAAGATACGATCCGCCTGCCGAAGCCAATCAACGAGGATTTGCTGCGCATGGTTAAAATTCTGTCAATCTAGTTTTTCTTCATCGCCCCGGGCAGTCCGGGGCGATGAAGAAAAAACCAGGTTACAAATAGCCGACAACCCAATACGTCAGGTACCCGACCACTTCGCGGAGTACCCAGAACGCATCATTAAACGACTTTTCGTTGGGAAGCAGGTAGTTTCCGGGCGAATGTGCTGTTTTTTCGGCCAGAAAACCGGTCGGAAACGGAGTGACGGCCACGCCTTCTTTCGCAAAGCAAGCCATCGCACGGCGCATATGCCAGGCCGATGTTATCAATACGCAGCGGTTGGTCTTAAACTGTCGGGCCAGCATCGTCTTTGAGAACGTGGCATTCTCCCGCGTATTTTTTGAGTTCTGTTCAAGGGCAATATCACCGGCCGGTACGCCCGCCGTTTGCAGGAAGGCCGCGACCATTTGCCCTTCATCATTGACGGCCGGCGTCTGAAACAGGAGATTACCCTGCCCGCCGCTGATCAGAATCTTCTGAATATAGCCATTTTTATACAACCACAGGGCCTGCCCGATACGATCAGCCTCATGCCCGAGTACCGGCCTGACAGGCCTTACGTCAACCAGTCCGTTGATCATGCCGCCGGTCAGCACAACCCCGACCTGTAACCCTGTTTTTTCCGGCACGGGTTGCGGACCGATCTCCCAGCCTTTCAGCAATGCATTGGTCAGGAAGCCATTACCGGTCAGCCAGAACAGGATAAGCGAAATCCCGGTAAACCGGCGCCGAAGACGGGCATCCTTGAGCAAGTAAGCGACTAACAGTGTGCAGAATAGCCAGCCAGCCGGCGTCAGAAAGTAGTAGAGTGTTTTCGAGAAGAAATAAAACATAGTGTATGCACCAAATACAGCAGGTGTGCGTTAGTATCAAAACTATTGTTGAGCCATTTTTGCCGGATAACGGTAAATCGGACAAAGCGGTACGCTATCCGGCGACGATCCACCTTTTCCACAGTAAAATTCCGCTAAACTCGTAAATTTGTAGAAACTGTACTGAATCAGATACGCACGATCTGTATGAAAAAAATCGTTTGCACTATTTTTTTAGCGCTTGCCGTAACTGCATCGCTGTTGGCCCAAACCACGCCTAAGCCCGCTGAGCGGTTCCGCATTTCGGGGCAGATTAAAGGCCTGAAAGACTCTACCTGCGTGTTGGCCCACTGGTATGGTCCGACGCAATACATTCCTAAAGATACAGCGAAAGTAGACCCGCAGGGCCGGATGGTGTTCGAAGGCGACAAACTCCCGCAAGGTCTTTACCTGGTATTGACGCCTAAGCAGCGCTATTTTGAGCTGATTATCACCGACGAACAGTCGTTTTCGTTTGAGACAGATACGACCAACTTCGTTAGCAACATGAAAACAAAAGGCTCCAAAGAAAATGACGCCTTTTATGGCTATCAGCAGCAGATGGGCAAATTCTATGAAGAATCCCAGGCCATTGATGCCCAGCGCAAGCTTCGTAACGATGCCGTATCGAACGCCATGTTCAACAAAAAGAAAGAAGAACTGGCAAAACAGGCGCAGGATTATCGTACTACATTCTTAAAAGATAAAGCAGGTTTATTTACCGTAAAACTACTTTCGGCGTCAGCCGAGCCGGAGGTACCCAATCCGCCTAAAGCCGCTAATGGCCGGCCGGATTCTCTGTGGCAGTTCAACTATTATAAGCAACATTACTGGGATGGTATCGACCTGACCGACGAGCGTTTCCTGCGGACACCAATTTTCCAGCGCAAACTGGAGCGATATGTTAAAGAACTGACTGTACAGACAGCCGATTCGCTGATTAAAGAAGGTGAGTCGCTGATTGCTAAATCAAAATCGAATAAAGATGTAATGCTTTACATCATTTATTATTTCACCAGCCAGTATGAGCAGCCAAAAATTCTGGGTACCGACGAAGTTTTCCTGCACATGGCCGAAAAATATTATCTGACTGGTATTATGCCGTTATCGGATGAGTCGGCACGTGACAAGGTTCGGGAACGGGTAAACATCCTGAAACCACTGATGAATGGCCGTGTTTTACCGGCTCCGACTGTCAGCGATACCCTGAAGCGGCCAATCGATTTTATGAATATCAAGTCGGAGTACCTTGTTGTATTCCTCTATGATCCCGAGTGTGGTCACTGCCGCGAAGCCACGCCGAAGCTGAAGAAATTCTCGGAAGCGCATAAGAAAGATACCAGAATTCTGGCGATTGCCGTTGATAAATCTCCGGAAGACTGGAAAAAATACATCAGGGAGTTTGGCGTTGGCGAATGGCTGAATGGCTATGACTTCACCTTCCGGACCAACTACCGGCAACAATATGATGTCTACTCGACCCCGGTTGTGTATGTCCTCGATAAAGACAAACGGATTCTGGCACGCCGGATGCCGGTTGAACAGCTTGACGATTACTTCCAGTTCTTAGCCCGCCAGAAACAGGACCTGGCCAAAAAAGATCCGGCAGCCGTTAAAACAGCCGCCCCGAAAGGCAAGTAAGGGTGCTGAACCATAGATTTTACTATAAAAAAGAGGTGGCGCGAACGAAATTCGCGCCACCTCTTTTTTATAAATCAGCAACGACCCGCGTCAGCCGGACTAAACGGGTTATTTCATTTTTCCCCGTTTAACGAGGTACGAGGTCAGAATCTGGTCGAATCCGCGGGCGATGTCTGCCTCGATAAAGTCGATTTTGTACTGACCGCACCGCATCTTCAGTTCCTGAAAGTACGACCGCACCGCTTGCTGATATTCACCCCGGATCTGCCCTGGCTGCAGCTTCACGCGGTCGCCGGTTTCGAGGTCAATAAACTCGTATGGCCGCTCGTCAAACGCAAAATCTTCTTCGGTTTTCTTGTCGGTTACGTGAAACAGTAAAACTTCATGCAGGTTATGGCGCAGGTGTTGCAAAGCCGAAAACAAGGCATCTGACTTCTCCACATTTTCGAACATATCGCTGAAAATGACCACCAGTGACCGTTTATTGATCTTTTCGGCCACCTGGTGAATAACATCGGCGGCAGATGTTTTCCGCTGGGGCGGCGCCTGGTGCAGCAACTGTTCCAGATGGTTAAATACCTTATGTACATGCGACGGGGTCGACTTCACCTGCGTCTGTAAATCAATTGTATCGGCAAACGTTGTCAGGCTGACGGCATCTTTCTGACGCTGCAACAGATATGCCAGACAAGCGGCGGCCATGATACTGAACGTGATTTTGCCATTGTCTTTTTCCGGGTAATACATCGACGACGATGTATCGACCAGCAAGTGGCAGCGCAGGTTTGTTTCCTCCTCGTATCGTTTCACAAACAAGCGCTCTGATTTGGCAAACACCTTCCAGTCAATATGGCGGGTGGTTTCACCGGTATTGTAGAGGCGGTGTTCGGCAAACTCAACCGAAAAGCCATGAAACGGCGATTTATGTAATCCTGTAATAAACCCTTCGACCAACTGACGCGCCAGGAATTCGACATTTCCGTATTCCCTGACTTGCGACAGACTAAGTTGCTTTTTCATAATCCGTTCTTCTCTTTCAGTGTAACACCCCTTCGCTGAGGAGGCAAACAGGCCTGCTTTGTTGATGCTGTATCTCCTAGTTACAACATTAACGGCTAAATAATGTATTTAGGATGGAATATTTTACGAGTGCTCCTTTTTTATTCCATAAGCATCTGCTAATCCTACAAAACGACCGCATTTTTTATACATTTGTTTCTCCTTTGTACGTTTTTACGATAGTTTTTTTAAAACCTACTTATGATGAATAGACGAGACGCCCTCATGCGAGTGGCCGCGTTTATGGGAGCGACCATGTCGTTCCCGGCGCTGGCGGACACGCTCGAAGCCTCAGTCGCCAGCCGCGCAGCTACCGGTGCTCCGGTATTTCTGACGGCCGACCAGGATGTGATGGTAGCAGAATTGGCCGAGGTCATTATCCCGACCACCAATACGCCTGGTGCAAAGGCGGCAAAAGTAAACGAAATCATTGATGTGGTCCTGAAAGACTGTTATAAACCGGCCGATCAGCAACGGTTTAAGGAAGGTCTGGATCGTACAAATCAGATTGCCAAAGGCAGTTTCAATAAGTCATTTGTTGAGTGCGACAACAACCAGCGGATCGAGGTGGTGAAGATGCTGGAGCAGGAAGCCAAAAAACAGCGCAAGGACATGGCAGGCGCACCGGCCAGCCAACGTTACACGCCGTTTTTCGCCATGCTGAAAGACCTGACCCTGATGGGGTATTTCACCTCGGAGATCGGTTGTACACAGGCGCTGGAGTACGTGGCCGTTCCGGGGCGTTACGATGGCTGTATTACGCTCAAACCAGGGCAGAAAGCCTGGGCAATCTAATTTTAATGACCATGACCGCTGAAACTGCCGGAGCCCTTACTCCCGTTTTCACGGTTCATTATCCATTGACTGATCATGTACCTAAACATTGATGCCATAAAAGATATTACCTACGACGCAATTGTGGTAGGTTCAGGGATTTCGGGTGGCTGGGCAGCCAAAGAGCTGACACAGAAAGGCCTGAAAGTATTAATGCTGGAGCGTGGCCGTGATATCAAGCACATCGAAGGCTACACAACCGCGACCAACAACCCGTGGGATTTCCCGCACCGTGGCCGGATTACAACCCAGGCAGCCGAAGAGTATTGGGCCAACATGCGTACGGGCTATACCGCCAACGAAGAATGGCGCCACCACTTCGAGAACGACAAGGAAAACCCGTATCAGGAAACCCGCCCGTTTGACTGGATCCGTGGGTATCACGTGGGTGGCCGCTCACTGATGTGGGGCCGTCAGAGCTACCGCTGGAACGAAGAAGACTTCATGGCCAACCTGAAAGACGGTATTTCGGTTGACTGGCCGGTTCGTTACAAAGACATTGCTCCGTGGTATGATTACGTAGAGCGGTTTATCGGTGTCAGCGGCAGCAAAGACGGTTTATCGGTATTACCGGACGGTCAGTTCCTGCCTGCCATGGACATGAACTGCGTAGAACGCGAAGTGAAGGCGCGGATTGAAAAACAGTTCGCTGGCCGGAAAGTGACCATGGGCCGTACCGCACACTTAACCCAGCCACAACCACAGCACTATGCACTGGGACGTGCTGCCTGTCAGTTCCGGAACCAGTGTATGCGCGGTTGCCCGTACGGCGGTTATTTCAGTACGCAGTCATCGACCTTACCGGCAGCCGTAAAAACCGGCCGTCTGACACTGCGCCCTGACTCAATTGTCTCTGAAGTACTTTACGACGAAAAACTGGGCAAAGCGAAAGGTGTCCGGGTCATTGACCAGAATACAAAAGAAGTCCGGGAATATTATGCCCGCATTATCTTCATGAATGCATCGGCCATCGCCAGTGCGTCGATCATGATGAACTCAAAATCAAGCCGCTTCCCGAATGGTCTGGGTAATGACTCTGATCAGCTGGGCCGTAACATCATGGATCACCACCTGGCCGTTGGTGCGTCGGGTATCTATGAAGGCTTCGACGATAAATACTACTATGGCCGCCGCGCCAATGGGGTTTACGTACCTCGTTACCGCAACTGGAACGGCGACAAGCGTGATTACCTGCGTGGATTCGGCTACCAGGGCGGTGCCGGTCGTGAAGGCTGGGGCCGTGGCAATGGCATGGAAGGCTTCGGTGCCGAGTTCAAGGAAAAACTAACACAGCCCGGCGTCTGGACCATGGGTCTGGGTGGTTTCGGTGAAGTGTTGCCAAACGAGAAAAACCGCTTTACCCTTTCGCCAACCCAGAAAGATAAGTGGGGCTTACCGGTGGTTGTGTTCGATGCGGCTTACGGTGAGAACGAAATCAAGATGCGGAAGGACATGATGAACGACGCCGCCGAAATGCTGGAAGCTGCGGGCGTGAAAAACGTCAATCCCTACAACGACATGTCGAAAAACATGGGTATCGGTATCCACGAAATGGGTACTGCCCGTATGGGTCATGACCCGAAAACGTCTGTCCTGAACAAGTGGAATCAGGTGCATGCCTGCAAAAACGTGTTTATGACCGACGGCGCCTTCATGACATCGGCATCCTGCGTAAACCCGTCACTGACTTACATGGCCTTTACGGCACGGGCGGCTAACTATGCCGTTCAGGAGATGAAAAAGAAAAATCTCTAGTCTTTTTTACCGGTAAAACGGCACAAGGTGGTCATCTTGTGCCGTTTTTATATGATATTCGGTCTATGTCAGAACGGATATACGAACAATGTGGAAAGTATACGGTCTAATCAGCTTCGTTTTTCTACTATCACACACCAGTGTTGGTCAGGCATTTAATCCTGCCATACAAAGCAACGAACAGTCAGGCCTGAGTGCTGCCCAATGTGATCAGTTTATTACCCGGGCGCTCCAAAAGGCCGATCTGCTGTATCAGCGCCAGCAGTACCAAAGCACCTATCAGACATACGTACAGGCGCTGGAAACGGCCAGAAGCTGCCCTGCCCCCCGCCATCAGCTTCCTGTACTGATCAGCTTTGCTAAATTCCTGAAAAGCAGAGGAAATAAAACGGCTGCGCTCGCCTATCTGAAGCAGCACTTACAGATTACGACAGCCCTTAAAAGTCATTCCGATAGCATTGTTAACTATTACCGTCAGGCAGATATTTATACCGCCTTCGGCGATTTTCCACGATCGCTGGAGTTATTGTTAAAAGCGCAGGCATTAGCCGAAAAGCCTCCTGTCTCCTCTTTACTGGTCGAAATCATGTCGGATCTGGGGCTACTCTACAGCCTGGTCGGTGATTACGAAGAAGCCTTCAACTATCAGAAACGGGCGCTGAAGATTCTGAAACCGGGCGAAATCAGCAAAGGGAGCGCGCTCATTCTCGCACGCATCGGGGAAAATTACCTGGTCAACAACCGGTTTCGGGAAGCCATCCCTTATTTTAAGCAAGCACTTCACCAGACACAGCGCCTGAAGTTAGATACATTTGCTGCTACGGTGATGGGAAATCTGGCACGCGCGTATGTAAACCTGGGCGATTATAAACAGACCTTTTATTACGGCATTCCGATCGTAAAAAAGTTTAAACAGGTTAACAACCAGGGCTTTTTAACCTGGACATATGTAACCCTTGCGCGGGCCTATCTGAATACACAACGACCGGACAGTGCTCTGGTCTTAGCCCTGCCTGCCTACCGAAGCGGAGTGTTACTCGGCAGTAAAGAAAACGCACGGGATGCCGCCGGTGTACTGGCCGATATTTATGCCCATCAAAAAGACTATCTCAGAGCCTTTCAGTTTCAGAAAGCCTATACCAGCTATAAGGATAGCCTCAACAACGAACTGACGTCCCGTCGGGTAGCCTATCTGGAGTACAACCAGAAACTTTTACAAAAACAAAGTCAGATTGCGCAGCTCGAAGAAGAGAAAGTGCTCAATAACCGGGTGGTCAGCCAGCAGCGCCTGGTTGTACTGATGCTCCTGATTGGTTTAGGTGCCGGCGCGTTTCTGGTCCGAAGCCTGACGCAGGCAAACCATAAATTAAAGTACAGTAACCAGTTGCTCGCTATTCAGAAAGCAGAAATTGACGAACAGGCCGGTCAGCTCAAAGCGCGTAACGGCGAGATTGATGCCCAACGAAAACAGCTGCAAAATACCGTAACGGAACTGCAAAAAACCCAGAATCAGTTAGTACTGAAAGAGAAAATGGCCTCCCTTGGTGAATTAGCAACCGGAATTGCTCATGAAATTCAAAATCCGCTCAACTTTGTCAACAATTTTGCCATTGTTTCTACTACTTTAGTCTCCGAAATTAAAAATCACCTGAACGAGACAACAGATAGCAAACCAAGGCAGGCGGCGGATTCCCTTACGGTAAACCTTGACCGGATTATTCATCATGGCCAGCGGGCAGAATCGATCATTAAAGGAATGCTCCAACACAGCCATTTGGGTACGGGCGACCGGCAACCTGTGGATATCAACGCATTAGCCAGCGACTATTTACAGCAAAGCTATAAAAGTGTATGTCAAAAAAATAAACAACTCAACAATGTCCGGCTACACCTGGATTTACAACCTGTTCCGGAAAAGGTAGTGGCAGTGCCACAGGACCTCAGCAGGGTCTTTGTTAACCTGTATAATAACGCTTTTTATACGCTGGGCGAGAAACTTTTACAAGCCGCCGATGACTACCAGCCCGGCATTTGGGTGAGTAGTACCTATGTGAATAACCGGGTTATTATACGCGTTAAAGACAACGGCATGGGCATACCGGCAAATATTGTACACAAAATTTTTCAACCCTTTTTTACGACCAAACCAACAGGTCACGGAGCAGGCCTTGGCTTATCTTTAAGCTACGATATTATTACCAAAGGCTACGGAGGACAGTTGATTGTGGATACTCAGTGGGGCAAATTCACCGAGTTTTCAATCAGTATACCTGTCTGATTACCGCACACACCAATAAAGTCAATTTAACCTATGACTGCCAAAATTCTGGTTGTTGACGATGAACCTGATGTTGAATTACTGCTTAAACAGGTATTTCGTCATTATATCGAAGAACAACACTACCATTTTTCTTTTGTAAACAGTGGGCTGGAAGCGCTGGGGCTTCTTAAAGCAGAAAGTACGATCGACATTCTGCTACTGGATATCAATATGCCTGATATTGATGGACTGACCCTGTTAGACTACCTGGCCGATTCCGCCTTTGACGGTATTACCATCATTGTCTCCGCCTACGGAGACATGGATAATATCCGTACGGCCATGAATCGCGGTGCCTTTGACTTTGTGCTGAAGCCGATACAGTTTACAGACTTACAGGCCACCCTCGACAAGGCACTTATTCAGGTGCAGGCCCAGCGTGAATCAAAACGGATCAAGGTTCTGGAAGAACTGAAAACAAGGTTCTTTTCAAACATTACCCATGAGTTCCGGACGCCGCTAACGCTGATCATGACACTGACAAAAGATATGCTGGACCGTCAGGATCTCAGTAAATCTGTTCAGCAAGATCTTTCCTCTATTTTACGGAGCAGTAATCACTTGCTGCGGCTGATTAACCAGTTGCTGGATCTGGCTAAACTCGAAGCCAATAAAATGGGGATCTCGCTCCAGCAAAGCGACTTGCGCCAGTTTCTGGAACAATTGATCAACAGCTTTCGTGCTCAGGCAAAGCAACAAACCATTTTGCTGATTACGGAACTGCAGGTGAAAGGCATCTGGCTTTTCGATGCCGATAAGCTGGAAAAAATCATCTTAAATCTCTTATCGAATGCCTTAAAATTTACGACTGAAGGCGGTACGGTAACCATCTCGGCAACCCCTGCTGCGTCGGATAGTTCACTGGACTCGCTGCCTAGTGTAGGGGTTGGCCCCAGTCAGCGGCAAGGCCTCCGGCTGACGGTTTCAGACACTGGCGTCGGATTAACGCAAGAGCAGATCTCACACCTTTTTGACCGCTTTTATCAGGCGGATTCCTCGATGACACGTGCTTATGAAGGAACCGGCATTGGCCTGGCGCTGGTTAAAGAACTCTGTGATTTATTGGGCGGGCAAATAACGGTCAGCAGCAAGCCGGGAGCCGGAAGTACCTTTTCGGTATGGCTGCCGATGGAACCTCTTGATGAAAGCCCGACGCCCATTCAGGCATCAGACGTTTTATGGCCACTGGCAACCCCTGCGGCTGCCGATGTTAGTCAGCCCGCTATACCAACGCAGGAATTACCCGGCGAAGCAGAAGAGAGCCCGTTGATACTGGTTGTAGAGGATAATCAGGACTTACGCATGTTTCTGGCACGCGCGTTAAGTAAACTCTACCGGGTTCTGACCGCAACCAATGGCCAGGAAGCCTGGGGCATCATTACGGCCGAACTTCCGGATCTGGTTATTTCGGATGTCATGATGCCGTTTATGAACGGCTATGAATTATGTACACGCATCAAGCAAACGCCCGAAACCAGTCATATTGCTGTTATGCTGCTCACGGCCAAAGTCGGACAGGAAAGCCGGATTGATGGCCTGAACGCAGGCGCAAACGATTACCTGCCTAAGCCTTTCCACACGGATGAGCTCCGGCTTCGGGTCCGTAACCTGCTTACCTATCAGCAGCAGCTGCGTACCTTTTATCAGCAGTTGTTCCGGCAACCGGAATCATCGCTCAATCACTCGTTAGGGGCCGATGAATTTATGCAGCAGCTATATGGGGTCATTGATGACAATCTTGATAATGCCGAATTAACCGTTGAAGTGTTGGCAACAGCAGTCTCCGTCAGTCAGCGAACCCTGCACCGGAAACTTCAGGCACTTATCGGAATGAATGCCAGCGACTTAATCAGAACCTACCGGCTAAAACGGGCGGCACAAATGCTACGGGAAGGCCAAAGCATTACCTCAGCAGCCTATGCTACCGGATTTGAAAACCTGGCCTATTTCTCTACCCGTTTTAAGGAACTATACACTATGACGCCAACTGAGTACATGAAAAGCAGGTAAGTTTTGGCCAAAAAACAAAAGCAATTGGCCAAAAAACAAAAGCCGGATCCCTCAAAATATGCGATAATTGTAACAAATTATGAGATGAACTTCAACGTGCATTTAGGGGCGACCGGAGCAGACAGGTGTGTTTAATCAGGTAACATACTGAGCAGAAGAATCTCATGATATAGTCGGGAAAGCTGATATACACCGATGCTTTCTAAAGAATAGCTTTCTAACTATATCCATTCAGCCATAAAAAGTAAAAGAAGTTGTAAAAAGGGCTCCTTAAGAAGCCCTTTTTTTCATTAAGGAACAATCAGAATCTTGCCCATTACTTTACGCGCCTGCATATCCATCAATGCCTGAGCCGCCTGATCCAGCGGGTAGGTGGCCTGAATATGTGGTTTGATTTTTCCCGATTGCCAGAACCCGATAATTTCGGCCAGATTACGGGTGCTTTCTTTGGGTTGCCGCTCGGCGAAAGCCCCCCAGAACACACCAACCACCGAACATCCTTTCAGCAAGGGCAGATTCATGGGCAGGTCCGGTATCTTACCGGCCGCAAACCCTACGACCAGATAACGCCCGTTCCAGTTCATCGACCGCAGAGCCGGATCTGTCAGCGCGCCGCCAACGGGGTCGTATACAACATCTACACCTTTGCCGCCGGTCAGCTCTTTCAATCGGTTCCGCAAATCGTCCTCACTGTAGTTAATCGTTTCGTCGGCGCCATATTCGCGGCAAAGTGCCAGCTTTTCCGCAGTCGATGCGGCGGCAATAACGGTTGCGCCCATCTGTTTGCCAAGAGTTACGGCAGCCAGGCCAACACCACCGGCTGCGCCCAGCACCAGCAGTGTTTCGCCCGGTTGCAGATGCGCCCGGTCTTTCAGCGCATGGTATGAGGTACCATAGGTGTAGAGCATCGAAGCCGCCGTCTGAAAATCCATGCCCGGCGGAATGGGAAAAACACGGCGTGCGTCGACCACCACGCCTTCGGCAAAACCGCCCCAGCCCGTCAGCGCCAGGACAGCATCTCCCGGCTTCAGGTGTGCGACGCCCTCTCCTACAGCCCTGATGACACCCGCCACCTCCCCCCCCGGTGAGAACGGAAACGGTGGCTTAAACTGGTATTTCCCGTCAATAATCAGGGTATCCGGGAAGTTAACGCCACAGGCTTTAACGGTAATCAATACCTCGTTGCGGGCAGGCTCCGGCCAGCCAATCTCGTCGACCTGCAGGGTTTCAGGCCCACCAAAGGACCGGCATAAAACGGCTTTCATACAAAATCGGGTTTAAGGCTTTAGTAAAACAATTTCTTAAATCAACACAAAAATATTTTAATTGTATGCTTGCATACTATTAACGATCTTATTTTATTTGTGACATAATTAGTATGCAAGCATAACAAAACAACAAACCATGATTGCGACGGATAATAAAGCGTCTATCAAAGGCGGAGAATTTCTGATCAAAGAAACCGACGCTGCTCAGGTATTCATCCCGGAAGAGTTTACGGAAGAGCAGCAGATGATTGCGGCTACGTGCCGGGAGTTCCTGGAACGTGAGATCTGGCCGCGTCTGGAAGATATTGATAAAGCAAAGTCACCCGAGCTGATTTCATCGCTGATGGACAAGGCCGGTGAACTGGGCCTGTTAGGTACATCAGTACCGGAAGAGTACGGCGGATTCGGCATGAGCTTTAATACCTCCATGCTGGTAGCCGAAGTAACGGGAGCCGGGCATTCGTTTTCGGTTGCCTTATCGGCACATACCGGTATCGGTACACTGCCGATTGTCTACTACGGCAGCGAAGAGCAGAAAGCAAAATACCTGCCTAAACTGGCATCCGGCGAATGGAAGGCAGCTTACTGCCTGACCGAACCGGATTCAGGTTCAGACGCTAATTCAGGCAAAACAAAAGCGGTACTATCGGCAGACGGCCAGCACTATATCATCAACGGGCAGAAAATGTGGATCACCAACGGCGGTTTCGCTGATGTCTACATCGTATTTGCCAAAATTGAAGAAAACGGTCAGACCGACAAAAACCTGTCGGCCTTCATCGTAGAGCGTTCATTTGAGGGCATTACGATGAACGAGCCTGAACACAAAATGGGTATCAAAGGCTCAGACACCCGGCAGATTTTCTTCAACGACCTGAAAGTACCGGCTGAAAACCTGCTGTCTGACCGCGGCAATGGCTTCAAGATTGCGGTAAACATCCTGAATATCGGCCGGATTAAGCTCGGTATTGCAGCCGTCGGCGGATCGAAGGAAGTAATTAACAACGCCATCCGCTATGCCAATGAGCGGAAACAGTTTAAAACGCCTATTTCTCAGTTTGGCGCCATCAAGCACAAGCTGGCCGAAATGGCCGTAAAAGTATACGCCTCAGAATCGGCATCGTATCGCGCCGGGCAGAATATTGATGACCTGATCGAAGCCCTGAAAGAACAGGGCATGGCCGACGGTCCGGCAAAACTGAAAGCCCTGGAGCAGTTTGCGATTGAGTGTGCAATCATGAAGGTACACGGTTCTGAAGCACTCGATTATGTCGTTGATGAAGGCGTTCAGGTATATGGCGGTATGGGCTACTCGGCCGACGCGCCGATGGACCGCGCCTACCGTGACGCCCGCATCAACCGGATTTTCGAAGGCACCAACGAAATCAACCGCATGCTGGTGGTTGACATGATGCTGAAGCGCGCCATGAAAGGCGAACTCGATCTGATGACACCGGCGATGGCCGTTTCAAAGGAAATCATGTCGATTCCGGATTTCGGTGCCGACGAGGAAGAAGGCCTGTTTATCGCCGAGAAAAAAGTGTTGCGCAATCTGAAAAAAGCGGCATTGATGGTATCCGGCGCGGCTGTGCAGAAATTCATGATGACACTCTCTGACGAACAGGAGATTCTGATGAACGTAGCCGACATGGCGATTGAAATCTACGCGGCGGAGTCAGCGCTCCTGCGCGTGGAAAAAACCATCGCTCTGAAAGGCGAAGAGGCCCTGAGCCTGCAAAAAGACCTGGCCTTGATTTACCTGCACGAAGCCGTTGAAAAGGTAAACAACGCCGGTCGTGCAGCTATCACCTCCTTTGCCGAAGGCGACGAACTGCGCGTGATGCTGATGGGGCTGAAACGATTCACGAAAATCGAACCAATGAACCTGAAGGAGGCCCGTCGCCGGATTGCCGATGCGATGATTGCCGAAAACAAGTATATTTTCTAAGCAAGACAATACATCAACCAACATAACTAAAAGCCTAAAGCCGGTCCGAAATTCGGGCCGGCTTTTTTGTTTTTTGCCAACCCTGCTGACATAGGGCTGTCACTGGCTGAGTTTATTTTTGTTATAGTCATTTATTAAACAACAAATACTAATGACATCTCAGATTTCCATCCCGTCAAACGCGCTCCGGATTCAGGAGAACGCTCCCGTCACTGCCCTCTGCTGCCGGACAATGGCAACCTTACGTACATTGAACGAACACGCGGGCCCGCTTACCGAAAAAATGTATGCAGAAGCCCATCGGCTTAATCTGACAATTGCTGGTCCTGTCAACTGGCTTTATACCGACGCAAGCGGCGACCCTAACCATGAATTTCAGCTTACCATTGCCCTTCCGATTGAGCAGCCAGGCCCTTTATCGGATCAGTTTACGTACGAGACCCTCCGCTCCTTTCGCAGCGCGTCCTATCGCTTCAAGGGGCCGTGGGGGAGCCTTCCGGAGGTATACGATCTATTATTCGGGCAGTTTTATCAGCAGGGCTATACGTATGACGGGCGGGTGCGTGAGATTTACAGTTATGTTGATTTTGAGCATCCTGAGAAGTGTGTCACCGATATTCAGATTGGGATAGCTGACTAACGCCCCGACGCTCCTGTTCCTCATTTTTTTAGAAGCCTTTTTATACGGGGACTACCTGTGTAAAGAGGCTTTTATATTTGTCATGATTCGTACATTTACGGCCACGACAATCCTTTTCCGGCATGACAACTTCTTCTTCCTTTTCCCGGCGTAATTTTCTGGCAGGCCTGGGGGCTTCGGCCTTAGCGCTGCCCGCCACGGGTTTCGCCAATTCCTTTGACAATGATCAGTATCTGGCGCAGCTGGCCGCTCAAAAGCGGGAACTGTTCGGTCAGGACCGTAAGCTGGGCATCGCACTGGTCGGGCTCGGCAGCTATGCTACCAACCAGCTGGCGCCCGGTCTGCAGCAAACGCAGTATTGCCGGCTGGCAGGGATCGTTACCGGTACCCCGGCCAAGGCCGAACAATGGATGCAGAAATACAACATCCCGAAGCAAAACGTTTACGACTATAAAACCTTCGACCGGATTGCCGATAACCGGGACATCGACGTGGTGTATGTGGTGCTGCCCAATTCGATGCACGCCGAATATGTGATCCGGGCGGCACAGGCGGGCAAACATGTGATTTGTGAAAAACCACTGGCAATCATGCCAAAGGAGTGTCAGGACATGATCGACGCCTGCAAAAAGGCAAACCGCCAGCTGGCCGTCGGCTATCGGTTGCATTATGAACCGTTTACGCGGGAAGTCATGCGGCTCGGACAGGAAAAAGTCTTCGGCAAGGTTAAGTTCGTAGAAGCCAGCGACGGTTTCCGCATCGGTGATCCGACCCAATGGCGGCTGAAAAAAGCCATGGCCGGGGGTGGCCCGCTGATGGATGTAGGCATCTACGCAATTCAGGGAGCACGGTACGTGACCGGCCTCGAACCCGTTTCGGTAACGGCACAGTTCGGTCCGAAAACCGACCTCCAGAAGTTTAAAGAAGTTGAAGAGACCTTATTCTGGCAGTTTCAGTTTCCGGGCGGCGTGGTCAGTAACTCAACGACGAGTTATGCGGCCGGTGTAGAACGGTTATATGCCTCCTGCGAAAACGGCTGGTTTGAACTCTCACCGGCCTTCGGCTATGGTCCGCTGAAAGGCCGCACCAGCAAAGGCCCGATCGAGCAGCCGATTGTTCATCACCAGGCCAACCACATGGACAATATCTGTAAGGTGTTGCTGAATAATGAAACCTTACCCGATCACATTACGGGTCAGGAGGGCCTGCGCGACGTCCGGCTGATGCAGGCTATCTATCAGGCAGCCGAAACCGGGCGCCGGATTGATCTGAAAGCCTAACGGAATGATAATCTGGCCAAAAGGGAATTTTTAATTTTCAAAAAATTATACCTTTCGACTAAACAATTAGTATCTTTGCCCCTGATTTGTTATCAATTTAATAATTAAATAATCCGAATCATGTCTGCATTGCTTGAAACCGCCAGTCTGTTGGCCGACCGGATCAACGCGTTAGAAGAATCTTCAACGCTGGCGATGACTAAAAAAGCACGCGAGCTGGCCGCGCAGGGCCACAAAGTAATCAGCCTCAGCGTTGGCGAGCCTGATTTCAAAACACCCGCTCACATCTGTGAAGCAGCTAAGAAGGCCATTGATGATGGCTTTCACGGCTATTCTCCGGTAGCCGGTTACCCTGATCTCCGTAAAGCGATTGCAGACAAGTTTAAACGGGATAACAATATCGACTGGAAACCGGAAAATATCGTTGTATCGACCGGGGCAAAGCACTCCCTGGCCAACGTAATTCAGGTACTGGTCAATCCTGGCGACGAGGTGATCATCTTCTCGCCGTACTGGGTGAGCTACTCGGAAATGGTAAAGCTGGCCGAAGGGAAATCAGTGGTAGTAGACGGCTCTTTCGAGAACGACTTCAAAGTAACGCCGGAGCAATTCGAAGCGGCCATTACTGACCGGACGAAAGTGGTGATGTTTGCCTCACCAAACAACCCGACCGGTTCAGTATATTCAGAAGCGGAACTGCGCGCCATCGGCGAGGTAGTGGCCCGTCATGAAAACGTATTCGTTCTGGCCGACGAAATCTACGAATACATCAACTTTACACCGGAAGGCCATTTCAGTATTGGTTCCATCCCGGCTATTGCCGACCGTGTTATCACCGTAAATGGTGTTGCCAAAGGCTTTGCCATGACCGGCTGGCGGATTGGTTTTATCGGCGCAGCAAAATGGATTGCCGATGGTGTCGAAAAGCTACAGGGTCAGGTAACGTCAGGAACGAACTCAATTGCTCAGAAAGCAACGGTTGCGGCTCTGACGGGCGATATGCAGCCAACCTACGAGATGGGTAAAGCTTACGAGCGTCGCCGTGATCTGGTGGTAAAACTGCTTCAGGATGTGCCGGGCTTTAAGGTAAATGTGCCGCAGGGTGCGTTCTACGCCTTCCCGGACGTAAGCTACTACTATGGCAAATCAGACGGAACGACAACCATCAACGATTCTGACGATTTTGCAGGCTGGTTGTTAAATTCAGTGTATGTATCGACAGTAGCCGGTTCTGGTTTCGGGGCTCCAAACTGCATCCGGATCTCAACGGCCGCTGCCGATGAAGCACTCGCCGAAGCCATCCAGCGCATCAAAGATGCGGTAGCCACGCTGAAATAAGTAAACTTAGTTTGTCATCCCGACGTCAGGAGGGATCTCACCATATTCAATGGCCCGAGATCCCTCCTGACGTCGGGATGACAACTGTTTATACCGCCCCAATCATCTTCTTCATCTTCTCGAAGCTGGTCTTCGCCACTACGGCAGCATCCTGCGCATAGTAGCCCTTGTTAAAGACCTCAAGCGACAGAACAATCGTCTTACCATCGGTTTTAATCTTCCGCAGAATATCCTGAATCGGTGCGACACCATCGCCCGGATAAACCCGGTCGGCATCAACAATAGTTTCCCGCGGCATATTGGCCGGATAATCATTAACGTGGAACACCTCAATAGCCGCCGGACCGACAAGCGGCAGGCTGTCCAGGCTCGAACCGCCCTTGTAAAGGTGATACACATCGAGCAGCACCCGCGCTTTCGGGTGGCCGCTTTCGATAGCAACATACATGACATCGCTCAACCGGTTCAGGTTATGTGAGAAGCCCCATAATTCGAGGTGCGGCACCACGCCTGTCTGGTCGCCCAGCTCCAGAATGGCCCGATAACGTTCAGCCACCTTGCGCAAATCCAGTTTTTCGCCTTTAGGGTCAGTCGCTCCAACTGCCGGGGCAGCCGTCCGCCGGCAACCCACTTCGGCCAGTTGCTCCATTTCCCGTTTCAGCTGATCAAGGCCTTTGGCCCGCGCCGCATCATCGCTGATGATCCATGGCGCAAAACCGATGGCATTTTCTATTTTTATCCCCAGATCACCCAGTATCCGGCGGGCTTCCGCAGCGGTACCGCCGCCTTTCAGGTAATTTTGCAGGGTATCGACCCAGATTTCGACCGACCGGAAACCCGCTTTTGATACGGTTTCCAGTTCTTTAACAAAGCCCAGTTTATGCCCTCGTAACGTACTCATGTTCAGGCAGGGCACAAAGGCAGGGGCGGCTTTCAGGATGGCCGGTTCATGCGAAGCAACTACTGCAGCAGAAGCCATTGAGGGGGTTATCGCCACGCCCGACAAGGCTCCTAACGCCGTCAAGGCCCGGCGCCGATTCATTGAAGATTCAGACATAAAGGTTCAGGTATCTAATGCTGATTATGATTTACGAAGTACGATGTACGATTTCATGTTAGCTTAAACATTGCCTTCGGGGCACACAACCAGCGGTATGTCTCTACCAGGGCCGGATGTTTCCGAAATATAGCAAAACCGGAACAAGTTCCGGGAATCAGGGTTTTAGCACATACCATGGCAAACTATACACATTTGCACGACTGGAATCTGACCCCGTCAGAAGCCGTTGCGTTGCAGCAGACACTGCGGTACAGCATCCGGATCGAACAGCCGGTGGCTCCGTTCAGGACTATTGCAGGCTGCGACATCTCGTTCAATAAGTTTGAAGAGACGGTATATGCCGGCATTGTGGTCCTCCGCCTTGATACCCTCGAAACCATTGAAGAATCGGGTGTCGTCAGCAGGGCCACGTTTCCGTATATTCCGGGCTTGCTGTCGTTCAGGGAGATTCCGGCCCTGCTCGAGGCCTGGGCAAATCTCGAAACAGATCCCGATGTGGTGATGTTTGACGGCCACGGTACTGCCCACCCGCGCCGGATCGGCATTGCCTCCCACGGCGGCTTGTGGCTCAACAAACCTGCTTTTGGCTGCGGCAAATCCGTCCTTGTCGGAAAATTCGACCAACCGGCTCCCGAACAGGGCAACTGGACACCCATGCGCCACTACGGCGATGTAGTCGGGGCAGCATTACGGACGAAGAACAAAGTGACGCCCGTCTATGTATCGCCCGGCCATCTGATTGATTTACAGACCACAATTGCCCTGACCTTACAGTGCGATGGCGGCTACCGGATTCCGGAGCCCACGCGCCGTGCTCATTTGCTGGTCAACAACCTGCGTAAAGCCGCTAAAGATCCGCAAACCTAACGACCCCGCCCATTCGGGTTGATTCGTAAATGGCCTGAAACAAGGCTACGACCCGGCGACCGTCTTCACCTGTAACCAGCGGCGGCCGGTTATCGCGGACAGCCGCGCAGAAGTCGCGGAGCTGCTCGGCAAAAAAGTGCGACATCACGTCGATGGTTTCAAAATGAGCGGCTTCTTCGGCCACCCAGCCCGCCAGCAAATGCTCCTCGCCGGGCACGGTCCATAAATCATTGGCGGGCGGCTCCTGAATAGTCGTCATCCCGGCAACAAACATGGAACCGCCATCGGTCTGCACCCCGATCGATGCCCCGTTCTGCCCGTGGATGTGTACTTTACCATAGATGCCCGGCTTTTGCGAGTTACTGACTACGATATTGCCGATACCGCCGTTTTTAAACTTGACAATAGCGACGGCCGTATCGTCGACCTCGATATACGGGTGGTTTATATTTTTCCAGATGCCAAACAGTTCTTCCGGCTCGCCCATATACCAAAGCAGCAAATCCAGCTGATGGGGTGCCTGATTGACCAGCACGCCACCGCCTTCGCCTGCCCACGACCCGCGCCATGGATCGCTGCGGTAATAAGCTTCATCGCGCCAGCCCAGCAGATTCACCATTCCCAGCGACGGATTACCGATTTTACCGGCATCAATGGCTTCCCGCACACGTTGCGACGAGCGGTAAAAACGCCGCTGGCTGATGGTCCCCAGCCAACGACCGGCCTTCTTCGCCGCATTGATCATCGCATCACAATCGGCTAAGGTTGAGGCCAGTGGCTTTTCGACCAGCACGTTAGCACCTGCTTCGAGCGCGGCAACGGCCGGTTCGCGGTGAGCCGGATGGGGCGTACAGACAATACACACGTCTACTTGCTCCGTAGCAACCATATCGGCAACATTTGTGTAAGGTCGTATGTTATATTGTTGAGCAAAGGCAGCAGCTTTGGTTGCATCACGGCCATAAACAGCCACCAGTGTACCCACTTGCTGAGCCGCTTTTGCATGCAGGTGGCTAACTTTTCCGTAGCCAATTAACGCAATGTTCATATTCGTGTAAGAATCTCTTAACTTTCGCCAGAAATTAGTGAAGAACCGACTAGCGAAGTAAGCAAAGGACGTAAGAAGAAAGACAGTTGCTGAACGACATTACTCATTTACCGTTATTTCTGACCGTGTTTTCTGCTTAACCTCTACCGGTTATCGTTTCTTTACCTTCCAATCATGACATTACAAGATTTCATACAGACTGCCCTGGCCGAAGATGTCGGCGACGGCGATCATACCTCCCTCGCTACCATTCCGGCCGACGCCAAACGACGGGCACGGTTATTAGTCAAAGAAGCCGGGGTGCTCGCCGGCGTAGATGTTGCCCTGGCGATCTTTAACGAAGTAGACCCTGCGTTTGAGATCGATGTATTGATCGAAGATGGGGCAGCCATTAAACCGGGTGATATTGTCCTGACCGTCAGCGGTAATTCGCAGCATATCCTGAAGGCGGAACGACTGGTACTGAACACCATGCAGCGCATGAGCGGCATTGCCACGCATACGCGCGAAATGGTTAAGCTACTGGAGGGCACCAATGCCAAACTGCTCGATACGCGCAAAACGACCCCAAACTTCCGCCTTTGCGAGAAGATGGCGACCCATATCGGCGGTGCCGAAAACCATCGGTTCGGGCTGTATGACATGATTCTGATCAAGGACAATCACATCAGCTATGCGGGTGGTATCGAAGCCGCGATTACTAAAGCAAATGAATACCTGCAACGTACCGGCCGGACGCTCGAAATTGAGGTGGAAGCCCGCACACGGGAGGAAGTGGAAGAAGTAATCCGGGTCGGCAACGTCGATATTATTCTGCTCGACAACTTTACGCCGGATCAGGTCCGGGAAATGGTACAGCTGGTCGACGGCCGGTTTGTGACCGAAGCCTCCGGCGGTATTGACGAAACAAACCTGCGGGCCTACGCCGAAACGGGTGTGAATTATATCTCGTCGGGCGCGCTGACCCATCAGATTAAAAGCCTTGATCTGAGTTTGAAAGCCTATTAATTGGTTGTTATTAACCACTGAGTAACACAAAGTAAAAAGCACAGAGTCCCACTGAGTTGATTCCGTGTAACTCCGTGCCCAACTCAGTGAAACCCCGTGGTTAATCCTTCTGTTATTTTACTTTATTACAGCATGGCAACATTCCCATTAACACTCGAAGAAGAAGTCGCGCAGGTTGGCTATATCAGCCGCTCGACCCCAAAAGATAAACAGGTACTGATCGACGAAATCCGGCGGATGAAAAAAGAGAAAAACGCCGTTATTCTCGCTCACTACTACGTCGACAGCGATATTCAGGACCTGGCCGACTACATCGGCGACAGCCTTGGCCTGAGCCAGCAGGCAGCCGCTACCGAAGCCGACATGATTGTGTTCTGTGGCGTACACTTTATGGGCGAAACGGCCAAAATCCTCTCGCCTGAAAAGAAAGTGGTTATTCCGGATACGAACGCCGGCTGCTCCCTGGCCGACTCGGCGCCTGCCGATCAGTTTGCGGCCTTCAAGGCGCAGTATCCCGATCACATTGTGTTGTCGTACATCAACTGTTCGGCCGACATCAAGGCGCTTTCCGACATCATCGTTACGTCGTCGAACGCGCTGAAGATTGTGCAAAGCCTGCCCGCCGATCAGAAAATCATTTTTGCACCGGACGCCAACCTCGGCCGGTACATCATGAATAAAACCGGCCGGGATATGGTACTCTGGGACGGTGCGTGTATCGTTCACATCGACATTTCGCAGGAAAAACTGAACGCTCTGCGGGTTAAATATCCGGAAGCTAAATTCATTGCCCACCCTGAGTGCCAGGAACATATCCTGACCCAGGCCGACTACATCGGTTCAACGACGGCGCTG
The DNA here is from genome assembly GCF_001870735.1 of Arsenicibacter rosenii. GTDB lineage: Bacteria > Bacteroidota > Bacteroidia > Cytophagales > Spirosomataceae > Arsenicibacter > Arsenicibacter rosenii. Next base: position 207,577 of record NZ_MORL01000009.1, read on the forward strand.
CTGAAATACGTGGTCGACAGTCCGGACGAAGTGTTTATCGTGGGTACCGAAGCCGGTATCCTGCACAAAATGAAGCAGGCGGTTCCGAACAAGAAGATCATTCCGGCCCCGGCGAGTGAGAACAATACCTGTGCCTGCTCCGAATGTCCGTACATGAAGATGAATACGCTTGAGAAGCTGTATAACTGTCTGTATTACGAACTTCCTGAGATTCATGTACCGGAAGATGTACGGGTAAAAGCGGAAGCGTCGGTGCTTAGAATGCTGGAATTGAGTTAAGCCTGCTTCAGAAAGGCGACCTGAAACATTGATAGATTGCTGCCAATGCCTAATCAATATGATTTCCTTGTCATCGGCTCCGGAATCGCGGGGCTGAGCTATGCCACTAAGCTGGCTATTCATTTTGAAGAACGTCAGCAACCCGTCCGGATTGCGGTTATTACCAAGGTCTGGGCCGACGAGACCAATACCAAATACGCCCAGGGAGGCATCGCCGCCGTTTGGTCGGAAGACGATTCGTTTGAAAAGCACATCGAAGATACCATGATCGCCGGGGACTACCTGAGTGACCGCAAGATCGTGGAAATTGTCGTGCGCGAAGCGCCCGAGCGGATCCGGGAACTCATCAGCTACGGTACCCGATTCGATAAGGAAGAAGACGGCGATTATGACCTTGCCCGGGAAGGGGGGCACTCCGATCACCGGATTCTGCACTTTAAAGACATCACCGGTGCCGAAATTGAACGGGCGCTCCTCGAGAAAGCCCACTCAATGCCGTCGATTACCATTTTGACCCACTTTTACGCGGTTGACCTCATCACCCGCCACCACCTGGGCGAAACCGTGCATCGCTACGACGCTGATAACAAATGTTTCGGCGCCTATGTGCTCAACACCGAGACGGGCTCGGTAGAGCGGTTTCTGGCCAAAACAACCCTGCTGGCAACGGGCGGCATCGGCAATATTTACCAGAACACGACCAACCCAACCATTGCCACCGGCGACGGCATTGCGATGGCCTACCGTGCCAAAGCGATCTGCAAGGATATGGAATTTATCCAGTTCCACCCGACAGCACTGTATGAACCCGGCAAGAAGCCGAACTTCCTGATTTCGGAGGCTGTCCGCGGTTTTGGCGGCATTCTGCGCAACATGAAAGGCGAAACCTTCATGGAGCATTATGACCCCCGGCTGTCACTCGCCCCGCGCGACATCGTTGCCCGTGCCATCGACTCCGAGATGAAAAAATACGGTGATCCGCACGTGTACCTGGATGTAACGCACTGCAATTACGACGAGTTTATCGAACACTTCCCGAACATCACGGCTTATTGCCGCGATCACCTCGGCATTGATGTACGCAAGGATTTTATTCCGGTTGTACCGGCGCAGCACTACATGTGCGGGGGCATTAAGGTTAATGAGTACGGGCAGACCAACCTTAATTTCCTGTATGCGGCCGGTGAGTGTTCCTGCACAGGCCTGCACGGTGCTAACCGGCTGGCCTCCAATTCCTTGCTGGAAGCGGTTGTTTTCGGCCACAGGGCGTATCTGAAAACTATTGAAGAATACGAACAGGCAGTTCTCCCGGACAATATTCCGGATTGGGACGACCGTGGTACTACGCACCCTGAAGAGCTGGTACTGGTCACGGAGATGCAGCGCGAACTGGAGTCGATTATGTCGAACTATGTCGGGATTGTGCGCTCAAACCGCCGGATGAAACGGGCCATGGACCGGCTTGGCCTCATTTATCTGGAGCACGAGGAGCTATACCGCCAATCCAACGTATCGGCCCGCATCTGCGAGCTCCGGAATATGATCGAAGTGGCGTATCTGGTGATCAAAGCCGCCATGTCGCGCCGCGATAACCGGGGGTTGCATTATAATATTGATCTGGTGAAGCACGAGGCGTAGTTACTGAAACGTTCTGCCAGAATAGAGATCGATAATATCACTACGCTGGCAGAACGATGCCTGTCTTATATCAGCTACTCACCATACTTTAGCAGAAACTCAGGATTAATTGCCTTAAAACTAACCCGGCCGGTGATGACATCCCCATCAGAAACCGGTCCGCCGGTTTGTGTCAGGTAAGGGCGGATAATGATTCCTTCCGCCCATGCTTCTTTACATAGCGTACTTTTCCTGGTAGCCATACCGACAATTGTATCAATGCTGTTTTGTAGTGCATAGTCCACGGCAAGCACAGGTACCATGGGTAAATCCAGACGGGTAAGCAACTCCACAAACTCCTGAAAACTAAAATACCGGGACCGGTCAATGTCAAATGCATTGAAGAAGTAAACGGTCTGACCACGCAGTTTCAGCTTATTCCCCTGAATACCTTCCCCGACAAGTTCTCCCTGCAAGGCTATATTTTTACCTGTAGCCCGCAACTTATTTTCAATGTCCAGCTGACGTGCGACCTTCCAGAAGCTATTTTCCTGATCTTCCAATAGTTCGAGATTACGACTGCAAACACCAAACTCATTATTATTGACGAAATAGGTGGCCGAACTGCCGTCAAGCTTTTCAGTTACGTAACAACGCTCTCCCAGATAGGTATCCAGTACCTCCTGTAGTACCTGTACCCGCGTTTCATCTGTTTTTGGGATAAATGAAGGAAATCTGCCTTTAGCAACGCCATCCAGACAGGCCGGCATCGGTGGTTCATACTTCCGGACGCCCAGCAACTCTGTACAGTCGGCACCTTCTTCCAGAACGGCACCCGCCGGTACGATTGCCAGCGGGAAACAAATGCCCTGCGACACCTGCCCACGAAGTCGCACCGTTCTGATCCGCATACCCCGTGGCTTCAAAAAATCAAACTCGGGCCGGTCGGGCAGCAAACTGTCAATTTCACAGTACACCGCTAAATCTCCTGCCTGAAACTCTCCTTTTTTGACAACTAATTGCCATCCTAATACAGACGCCCTTTCGATTGCATCTGCTCCTTCGATTGGTGTTAACGCATTAATGCGCTGAATGCTTGCTAATTTTCTCACGCTGTTTGTAAACCGCGAAATGGTTTTACTGTGGTTTGGGTATGAAAGCGCGAAAATAAACCTATTCAGCTAAATGGTATTACTTTTCAGAAATACATATGATGACCGTCAAACCGGTAAACGGCTATTATTGCCCTCCGGCAATATCCGGTTCAGATATGCATAACAGCCGTAACAGATAGCCGCGCAGGCAGCCAGCAGACCCATATACAATCCGTCGTTGCCAATCCAGAGGCGGGTTGTGTTTACATCCATCTGCAGGGCATCATCGAAAAACAACGGCAGCGAGCTGAGACTGTTGTTCACAAAGTGCAGAAACATACACAGCCAGAGCGACCGGGTACGATAGTAAAGCCAGCCAAACGCAAGGCCCAGCAAACAGGCGTTGAGTGCCTGCGCCGGAATCATGTGAATAACCCCGAAAATGACCGCTGACCAGATAATCGATTTGGCCGGACTGTATTGTTTCAGAAACCCATCCTCGATGATCCCCCGGAACAGTACCTCTTCCAGAATCGGAGCGGCAATGACTGCCGTAATCACCATATCCTTGTTGAACAGTTCCCGCAGCAGCTCATTCAGTTTTTCGGGCATGGGAATCGTACTCACCAGCGGCTCCGCCAGCAGGCCCAGGGCGATCATACCAATCGCCGCAACCGGATAGACAATGGCCGGCACCGTAGCAAACGACAACGTACGGCTCCCCCGCTTCCCGAACGCATACCAGATCGTTAGTCCGAAAGCCAGTACATACGCCAGCGTCTGACCAATCATATCCAGTACCGGCAGCTCCAGCTTTTCAGCTGCCAATTTCAGCCCGATAGAGGGAATGACCGCCGGTATCTGCATCAGCATCATGACTGCCATCAGCCACCAGGCCTGTTTAATCGTCGGATAATAGGCCGGTCTATACTGCACCTCATTGTTCTCAGGTAATTGACTGGTCATCATGTCATGTATGTGTTTAGGTTGAAGGTCGTTATGGCTCAATGACATCCATGTAATTGGCAAGCACTATTATCAGGCAGCCCGGCAGAAACAGGCCGGCTTCGCGCCAGAAGGTGGGTTTGATCATGGCAGAACGGGATATATGCAAACAGGCTGTCAAAATATGCATTTCCCGGCATAAATCAACAACCTGCTCTATCCAATACCAAAACCCTTTTTCAGGCCTTTGACCGCTGCCGCCGGTAATACTGCACCAACACCATCAAACCACCACCAACAGCCGCACTCCGCATCCCGGCATCTTCGCCGGATTGCCACGCCTGAAAACAAAAACCAAGTAAAACCAGAAAGACCAGCGTTGCCACCACAAACACCAGGCGAGACTCGTAAACCGAGAAGAAACGTTTCAGTAAGTTCATATAGACAAGTACAGGCACACAATAACAACAGGTGTACCTGTTCAAAGATACAGCAAACAAAACAAAGCCTATAGTAAAAATAGAATAAAATTTGGTTTCCTACTTTTTAGTAGCTTTGATAGCGTTACCTCAATCGGATATGCTACTGTTTTTTATCGCGCTGTACTTACTTTCCAATATTGCCGTGGGGGCATGGGCAGCCCGGCGGGTTACCTCAACACAGGACTTTGTACTGGCCGGCCGCAGCTTGCCGCTCGTGCTGGCAGCCTCGGCGACCTTCGCCACCTGGTTTGGCTCCGAAACCATCATGGGTGCACCGGCCACATTTGTCGAGGGCGGGGTGCTGGCCATCATCGAGGAGCCGTTCGGGTCGGCACTTTGCCTCTTCCTGGCCGGCGCTTTTTATGCAAGGCCGCTGTACCGCTTACAGATCACTACGTTCTCCGACTATTTCCGCCTGCGGTTCGGCCGGTCGGCGGAGTTGCTGTCGGCCCTGATCCTGATTCCGTCGTATTTCAGCTGGATTGCGGCGCAGTTTATTGCCATCGGCATTGTGCTGGAAGTGGTAACGGGTGTTCCGCGCGAAATCGGCATTGTGGTCAGCGCTATCATCGTGGCTATTTATACGCTGCTGGGTGGTATGTGGTCCATTTCCGTAACCGATTTTTTTCATAACATCATCATCGTCATCGCCCTGATTATCATTGTCGTAATGCTGTGGGAACCCGTTGGCGGAATCAGTACCGTAGCCGACAGAATGCCCGACGGCTTTTTCCGGTTTCTGCCCCACTGGAACGCGAAAGGCATTATTGAGTACATGGCTGCCTGGATGACCATCGGCCTCGGCTCCATTCCGCAACAGGATGTGTTCCAGCGGGTGATGTCGGCCAAATCCGAACGAACCACGGTACAGGCCTCCTATCTGGCTTCCTTCTTCTACATCACCATTGCCGTTTTACCCCTGTTTATCGGTCTGAGCGCCCGCCTGCTGCATCCCGACCTGCCGCCCGACAACCAGATGCTGATTCCGAACATGGTACTCCGGCATGGCAACCTGTTCCTGCAAATCCTGTTTTTCGGGGCCCTGACCTCGGCCATCCTGAGCGTATCGAGCGGAGCTATTCTGGCCCCGTCGACGGTTTTCGGCGAAAATATTGTGAAGTTTTTCCGGCCCGATTTAAGCGACAAAAAGCTGCTGCTGACTATTCGCGGAGCCGTGGTAGTGATTACGTTTGCGGTCGTGCTGATGTGTATGACGCGCGACACCAGCATTTTCGAGCTGGTTGGTGAGTCGTCGGCGTTTAGTCTGGTCTCCCTGTTTGTGCCGCTGACAGCCGGTATTTACTGGCCACGGGCCAATACAACCGGCTGCCTGAGCGCTATGATGGCGGGGTTGCTGGTCTGGTTCGGCGCGCTTGCCATCGAAACCGAATTTCCGCCGATGCTGTGGGGCTTAGTCATCAGTATACTGGGCATGGTCATCGGCTCTCTGATAACCGATAAGCCTCATTCGCCCCTTGTTACCGACACCGTTGATGCTTAGAAAAATGCCTGATCAATCATGCCGACGTAGCCCAACGGGCTTTGCTTCAGTACCAGATCCTGAATATACTGCCCGACATTGGGGTACATATTCAGGGTATTCAGTTCACGAACAGGTTTCCAGACAATGGCCAGGGCGGTTGTATGCTCCGGATTCAGGGCAGGAAAACCGGCAATGATCTCGGCGGCAAATACCACGTGCAGCACTACTTTATGGGCGAGTGCCGGATCGCTTTCGGGGCGCATTACTTCGCCGGCCAGCAACATCGGTCCGACTTCGACAGTAATACCGAGTTCTTCTTCCAGCTCCCGCCCGGTGACCTGCGGCAGGGTTTCGCCACGGTCGGGATTACCGCCGGGTAAAGCATATACATCAACATCGCCATAGCGATAATGCATCAGCAAGGCGTGGTTATTCTGAATAATCAGTGCACTCGGGCGTACTTTCATTACTATGATTTGTACGATGATTAGTATGATTACAGGATTACTATGATTACAGAATTAGTATGATTGATTAATGGCTGTTCGGGATTTAAAAATCCCGAACAAAATAATGGCGGATTTGAAATCCGCGTTTACATGGTTCGGGATTGCAAATCCCGAACAGCAAATAAAATCCTGTTCATCATTCAATCATACTAATCCTGTCAGAAACGGGCGATTACCTTTTCCGATACCGTTAACCCGATGGACAGTGAAGACGTGGCGGCCGGCGACGGCGCGTTACAGACGTTAATCGCCCGTTCGGTTTCAAAAATGGCAAAATCGTCGAGCAGACCGCCGGTACGGTCGCAGGCCTGTGCCCGTACCCCCGAACCGCCATCCATCAAATCCTCCTCGCGGATGTCCGGAATTAATTCCTGCAAGGCTTTCGTAAATGCCGATTTTGAAAACGACCGGTACATTTCGCCCAGGCCGGTCTCCCAGTATTTGGCCGCCACTTTCTGGAAACCCGGCCACGAAAGTGTCTCAAACAGTTCTTTGGCGTTGATGTCGGATTTGCGGTAGCCTTCACGGGCAAAAGCCAGCACCGCGTTCGGTCCTGCCTCTACCCCACCGTGTACCATCCGCGTATAATGTACGCCAAGGAAGGGGAAGTTCGGGTCGGGAACGGGGTAAATCAGGTGTTTGACCAGGTATTCCTTTTCCGGTCTTAGTTTATAATATTCGCCGCGGAACGGTACAATCCGCAGGTTAATCGGGTTCCGCTGCGTCATCTGAGCAACTTTATCCGAATACAGCCCTGCACAGTTGACAACCAGTTTCGCTTCGTATGTCCCCTTATTCGTTACGACCACGCTGAGGCTGTTGCCGGGCGTCAGCTGCTCCACTTTTTCGCCAAGCCGCACCTCGCCGCCCAGTTCGCGGAACTTCTGCGCATATTTCTCACAGACCTGCTTATAATCAATGATACCGGTTTGCGGCACCCGGATTCCTTCGACACCATTCACATAGGGTTCGATCTCCCGCATCTGCGCCAGTGTCAGCTTTTTCAGGCCTTCGAGCCCGTTCTGCTGCCCGCGCTCATAGAGCATGTTCAGTTGCGGAATCTGTTCCGGCTTTGTTGCCACCACAATTTTACCACAGAGCTCATACGGAATATTTTCCTGCTCGCAGAACTCAATCAGTGACCAGTAGCCACGGATACAGTTTGTTGCTTTCAGGCTGCCGGGCTTGTAATACAAACCCGAGTGAATTACACCGCTGTTATGCCCCGTCTGATGCACGGCCACGTGTGTTTCCTTTTCCAGTACGGTTACCGACAGGTTCGGGCGCTGCTGCTTGATTTGCAGGGCCGTTGCCAGCCCGACAATACCGCCCCCAATGATGATAATGTCTTGCATAGGGTTATCGGGGGAAGGAGATTTTGCCCATCGTGATGGATGGTACTCCCGCCCGCTTTTTATCGTCACGTTCAAACAAAGTCTGTCCGCCGGCCACAGCCTCATTTGCCAGAACGGCAAACAGGACGGCTTCCTTGGCATCTCCCGAAATGCCGATGTCGTCGGTCCGGCCAAAAATACAATTCGGCAACAGGTCACGGATCGCGCCCGTCAGCACGGGGTTGTGCATGCCGCCCCCACTCATGTACACATGGTAGGTCAGCTCAGGCTGAATTACCTGCAACACCGTTTCGGCGATGGTTTCAGCGCTGAAACGGGTCAGCGTCGCCATCAGGTCTTCGGGCGACAGTGAGGTCGTACTGCTCCGTTGCTGAGCCTGCCGGACATAATCCAGGCTAAATAATTCAGGGCCTGTGGTTTTCGGGAACGGCTGGTCGAAAAACGAACTTTTCTTGAGTGCCTTCAGCAATTCGGTATTTACCTTACCGCTGGCTGCCATCCGGCCGTCTTCGTCATACGGCTTATCCGAAAACCGCCGTGCGAAAGCATCCAGCAGGGTATTGCCCGGGCCGGTGTCGGTTGTAAAGACTTCCGTTGCATCCTGCGTAGCGGGCAGGTACGTAAAGTTGGCAATACCGCCCATGTTCAGCAAAATCCGGTTTTCGGCAGGCTCCGAGAACACAAAGTAATCCCCATATACCGCCAGGGGAGCTCCCTCGCCACCCATGGCCGTGTGTTTCTGCCGGAAATCACTGAGCGTAATGATACCGGTTGTTACGGCTACATGGTCGCCATCGCCGATTTGCAGCGTGGCATTCGGAAACTTATCCTGTTGGTGCAGGGCCTTCGGTGCATGAAAAACCGTCTGACCATGACTGGCAATCAGGTCAATCCGGTCGGGCGAAATGTTCCAGCGCTCCAGGCAGTTCAGCACCATCTGTCCATGCAGCCGGCCGATCCACGGGTTCAGCAAACAAAGATGCTGGAAATCGATTTCCTTTTTAGCAAAAACCTTACGGATTTCTGCCTTGATGTCGTCCGTATACGGGATCGTATCAAAATGGGTTACCTCAACCTCCGTTTCAGGACCGCTGCCCTGAATCCGGCACAAGGCAATATCCAGCCCGTCGAGCGATGTGCCCGACATCAGGCCAATGATCCGGCGCTCACTGCGACCGGCTATTTCATATAATCGTTGAACTTGCTTATTCATGCTCCCAGGTGCGTGTAAATGGCAAATTTAGCTAATTTAACCTGGTTAATGACGAAAACATGTTTTGGGGAAACGAACAGTTCGACTTTTTTGAACATATTCTTTTTAAGGCACTCGGCCAGCCGGTCGATGTCATTGACACACAGTTTCTCTCGGGCGGAGACATCAATACGGCGGCCCGGATCTTTTCGTCGGAAGGGATGTTTTTCGTTAAATGGAATCATGCGGAAGAGCCGGATCTTTTCGAGTGCGAGGTACAGGGGCTCGAAGCCCTCCGCCAGACCGGCACCCTGACCATCCCGCGGGTGATCGATGTCGGCCAACACCTGGACAAGTCGTACCTGATTCTGGAATACATCGATTCGGCCCTTGGTAAGCCAACCTACTGGCCGGAGCTTGGCCGGCAACTGGCCCGTATTCATGCGCATACGCAGCCGGTCTTCGGCTTTTTGCAGGATAACTACATCGGTACGCTTATCCAGAACAATACGCCGATGGACAACGGCATTGACTTTTTCTTTGAACGCCGGTTGCTGCCTATGGCTGGTCTGGCCATGTATAACCAGTTGCTGAGCAAGCCGATGTACGACCGTTTTTTCCGGCTGAAAGACCTGCTGCCTGATATACTCCCGGACGAACGGCCGGCACTGATTCACGGTGATTTATGGTCCGGCAATGTTATGATTGATGCCGAAGGCCATCCCGCCCTGATCGATCCGGCCGTTTTTTACGGGCTCAGGGAGGCCGAAATAGCCTTTACAAAACTGTTTGGCGGCTTCGACGAGCGGTTTTATGCCAGCTATCAGGAAATGTTCCCGCTCGCCGGTGGCTTCGATGAACGCGTCCCGGTCTACAATCTGTACCCGTTGCTGGTACATCTGAATCTCTTCGGAACCGGCTACCTGAGCGGCGTCGAAAAAGTACTGAAGCGGTTTACTTGATTTCCGTAGTGCTTTCCGGTATTTTGCCCTTACTAATCCCGAACCTCATGTTTGATTTTACGCATCAGGTAGCGCTCGTCACCGGCTCCGGCTCGGGGATCGGCCGCGCTACCGCACGGGCTTTTGCAGAGGCCGGTGCCCAGGTTATTGTTTCTGACATTAATGAAGAAAGCGGACAGGAAACCTGTCGTCTCATCGCCGGTCAGGGCGGCAAAGCACATTTTATCGCCTGCGATGTCAGCCAGCCCGAAGAGATTACGGCCCTGATTGACCAGACAGTGGCGCACTATGGCCAGCTGGATATCGCCGTAAACAACGCCGGTATCGGCGGAAAGTTTGCCCGGTTAACCGAGCAGTCGGCCGCTGATTGGGACCAGATGATTGCCGTTAACCTCAGCAGTGTGTTTTATTGTCTGCAGGCCGAAATCCGGCAGATGCTGACGCAGGGCTCCGGCAAAATCGTCAACGTGGCCTCGATTGCGGGCGTCCGGGGGCTACCGAAAAGTGCGCCCTATACGGCGACCAAACACGCGGTCATTGGCCTGACCAAAGCCGCCGCCGCTGAGTACGTGCGGCAGAATATCCGCGTCAACGCAATTTGCCCGGTATATACCCGGTCGGCTATGGTCGACGGCTTACTGTCGGTTGCCCCGGGTATGGAGGAGAAACTGTTGCAGTTGATTCCGATGGGGCGGTTCGGGCAACCGGAAGAAATCGCTCAGGCCATTCTCTGGCTTTGCTCCGACGCCAACGCCTTCTGTACCGGACAGGCCATTCAGCTCGATGGGGGCATGACGGCCATGTGATGAAAAACTGTAGAGACAAGGCAGTGCCTTGTCTCTAAAATCATAATCTTACCGCAGGTTCGGTACGGGAATGACCGGCAGGCTTTCGTTGCCGTCTTCGCTCACCGACTGTACGGCGAAATAATAATTGTCTTTCGAGTACTGAAGCGTCATCCCCAGTTTAGTCGTAAAGAATTTCTTCTGCCAGAACGGCCAGTGCGTTTCCCGCATCAGCACATAATAGCCTTTCACCTTACCGGTTTTGGGTGCCTGCCAGTATAAAGCCGTCGAATTGGTCAGATTCCGGACATCGACCGTTACGTTCTGAGGCACCATCGGCGCTTTGGCAAGGTTAGCCAGTGCGGCGGCATTGATCCCGGTATTTTTCCGCAGGTAGTCAAAGTCCATAAATTTGGCATAGTCGCCGTATTCAATGCCGTTTTCCGTACGCAGGTCCTGATGCTGGTGTTCGTAGTTTTCGTTCATTTCGGTGATCCGGACAGCCGCAAAACCACGCTGAACAAACGGCGTATGGTCTCCTCCGCGCAGGTAACGGTCGTTCCGGTATACCATCACGACCTCCAGATTATCCACATACCGCTCTCCGACTTCTTTCAGGTAGCGGGCCAGGGTACGCGCCTTGCCGTCGTTTTCGGTACCATATTGCCGGATGTTGGCGGCTTTGTCGGCGGTCTGATACGCCGGTAATCCTTCGCTGAAGACACGGACGCGGGTATTGTCGATCACCTTATCTTCGCCCGGCGACACACTTTTGTTATTGGAGCCGACAATGTCATTATTCAGCAGGGCTTCGAGGTTCCACTTTTCCTGTACCGCCCGTTCGGCCAGATGTTCGGCACCCAGCAGCCCCTGCTCTTCGCCACTGACGACAGCAAAGACGATGGTTGCCGGAAACGGGTGCTTGCTCATAACCCGGCACAGTTCAATGACCGCCGCCGTTCCCGAGCCATCATCGTTGGCACCGGGTGCGTTGCTTTCGCGGTTCATGACGTTGGTGACCCGGCTGTCGATGTGTCCCTGCACAATAAATACGCGGTCGTCGTTCGGGTCGGTCCCTTTAAGCGTCGCAATAACATTGCCGATTTCGTAGTCTTTATCAACGCGGCGGCCGTCGGCTTTCAGCGTCCAGGCATCGATGGTAGCGGTCATACGGCCACCCGATTGCTTTGCGTACTGATTAAATTTACCCAGCACCCAGCGACGCGAAGCCGGCAGCCCCCGTTTGTTGTCCGTCGATGCACTCAACGTATGACGGGTACCGAAACTCACCAGCCCGTCAATGTGGGCCCGCAGGCTATCCACCGACAGCTCGCTGACGATCTGACTGATTTGCGGATCACGGTTGACGATGGTTTGGGCGGAAAGGCAAAAAGGCGTAGCCAGTAAGCAGGAAAGTAGTAGTCGTTTCTGCATGAATTTGTTGATTGTGCCAACGAAAATAACAAAATGTCTCTTTTCCCCGCCGATTTTAGATGTACTCCCAAATTAAGTAGATAAACTTACCGTTACCATCTATGGAGACATCGTTTGTCAGACCGTTTCCTGCCGTACCTTCGTACCGCAAAGACCAGCGTTAACTACTCCCCATGAAACAACAAATTCTGTATGCCTGCCTGCTTATAGCCGTGTTAGGTGCCTGCCAGTCTAAAAAACAGGAGGACAAAACGGCGCAGGTAATCAATCAGGCGATTCCCTATGATCTCTCAAAACCCGATCAGCGCGACGACCTGCCGCGTGACCTGCGGGAGATTTCCGGCCTCAGCTATTTTAAACCTGGTATGCTGGCGTGTATTCAGGATGAGCTGGCGGTTGTGTTTCTGTATGATCTGAAAAAGAAAAAGGTAGCTGAAGAGGTCGTTTTCGGGTCAAAAGGAGATTACGAAGGCGTTGAATATGTCAATGAGGAGTTATTTGCCTTACGCAGTGACGGGGAGATTTATCATTTTCCGGCCCAGTCGATGGGGTCGAAATACGTGGCCCATATCAAAGTCGGCTTACCCGGCAAAAATGACGTTGAAGGGTTAGGCTACGATCCGAAACTGAACGCCCTGCTGTTGGCGGTAAAAGACGGCAAAGGCAGCGACAAGCCCATTTATTACTACGATCTCAAACACGGTACGCTCTTTCAGGGACCGGTTATCAAGCAGGATGAGTTGAAGGCGTTTGAAAAAGCAACGAATACAGAAGGGGCGAAAGAACACGCCGATCATGAGGTAAAGCCGGCGGGTATTGCCGTTCACCCGAAATCGGGCGATTATTATGTCGTGGCCTCCAACGGCCACCGGTTACTGGTCCTGAACCGGAAAGGAAAGATGCTGTCATCGGTACCGCTGGACCCCGGGCTCTTCAAACAGCCGGAGGGCATTTGTTTCGCACCCGACGGCACATTATACATTGCCAGTGAAGGCGGCTATTTACTGACATTCAATATGATACCGTGACATCAAACCATATCACGGTATCATAAGCGGTTTATCCTATTCGCAATCGGCCATTTTTTCGAGCAGCAGTTTGGCGAATTTTTTCCGGTCTTCCGGATCGGAGTACTTGCCTTCCATATCGGCCTTGATCTTTTTCGCCTCGTCGCGGAGCTTACGTACATCATCGGCTGAGGCTTCTCCCGTAACCAGGCCAACGGCGGCTTTCTGGGCTTTACACGTCAGATCGGCTACGTGCTGAGCATCCCGCTCAACACTGTCACAGGCCGAAAACAATGTGGATAGCGCAATGGCACCAACCCACAATACAGTTTTTTTCATGCTGTTCAGTTTCCTAAATGTTGACTTTTTGTGTTAAAATTTTCCCCGTATCCCAACACCCATAACGGGTTGCGAGGTGCCGGGCAGCTGCTGAAGAGATACCCCTACGCGGGCCTCCCTCAAGACGGTATTATACTGTTTTACCGCTTTGTTTACCTGCGAATTACCGTAGATCGACACCCCTAAGGAAGCCGCAACCGAGCCAATATAAATCGTCCAGTACTCGCGGCTGTTGAAGCGGACACCCGACCGCTGGGTCAGGAAATAAAGGAACGGCGCAATAGCGATCACCCGGCTTACCGTGGTGGCGAGCCGGAAGTTACGATAATGCCGGTTTACGGTTGGATGACTCAGCTCATAGAAAGGGATTTCGAGCGAGTTGGGCGATGACAGCCGCTTACCGCCGTAGTAGTATACGCTTCCGAAGGCCGATGAGCCTGCGGCCCGTTCAATAGGCTGTAAGTGGACCGGAATGGCCTGAGACCGGTAAAAAACGGTGTCGCGCTGTTGTGCATTTACCAGAAAAGGCAGCAGCAAACACCAAAGGAGTATACGTTTTCTCATGAAAGGTCGGGGTAATAGATACAGAGCTGTGTTAAGCCAACGAAGAAAAAAGCGTTTCTGACATACCATGGCCGCTTTCTTTTTTGGCACCTTCAATCAGGCAATCCGCTGACCATTTTCTACGGGGCGTTCCGTTTGCAGCAGCGTTACGGTCCCGTCGGCAGCCACGGCACCCAGCACCAGGCATTCACTGAAGAAGTTAGCAATCTGTTTAGGGGGGAAATTCACAACGGCTACAATCTGCTTGCCGATCAGTTGATCCGGCTGATAAAGCGTTGTGATCTGGGCCGATGACCGGCGAATGCCCCCGGGGCCAAAATCAATCGTCAGCTGGTAGGCCGGTTTGCGGGCTTTAGGAAAGGGCTCTACACCAATAATAGTTCCGGTCAGAATTTCGACCTTTTCAAAATCACTCCAGGAAATGGTTTCGGCAGGCATACGGAAGGTATTAAATGAATAATGGACAATGTACAATGAATAATGCGGCTCCGCAAGCCCCCATTTTCAGTATACATTGCCCATTTCCAGATATCAAGCTTTCAGCATCCAGTATCCATGATCCGGTATCTACTTAAAGAATACGCCCGCCGGTGAAATCTCGGCTTTGACCGAATCAATAAGTGCACCGGTTGACTGGTAACGCAGCACATAACCCGCCTGCCCGAATGATGGCACGGCTGTTCCGTACAGATTACCCGTTTGTGGATCCACGTTCAGGCTGGAGAAATAACGGTTTACAATAGGCTTTGTGGTCGAAATCGTGGCATCACTGATGCCGAAGCTGTACACTTCCCCTTTTGAGTTATAGTTGGCGTCGTAGTACGAACGCACGAAATAGATTGTCCGTTTGTCGGGGCTGATACCGACCGCCGACGGCGTTTTGGTGGCGTCAGAGCCGGCCGCAATCCGGGCTTCGATGGCTTTGGTCTGCGTATTCATCCGGATCATTTCTGAACCTGACGAAATCCAGAGGCGGCTGTTAGCATCGACCGCAAACGGACGGGGATTGGTTCCTACCGTCAGTTTCTGCGTTACTTCGTCCTTGGTTATATCAATGACAGCCAGCAGTTTATCGCCGTTATACCGGCTACCCAGGAAGACTTCATTACCAGCCAGTACCATCCACTCATTGGCACGAATGCCCGGAATCTTTTTCGTGACTTTATTTGACCCCAGATCAACCACCGCAATATAGCCCGGTTCTTTGTAGAAAGTTCCGGCGCTGAAATCGCCCGAAACATCCCAGCAGCTGATATAGGCTTTATTGGCGGCCACGCGGATAACCTGCCGCGGGTTTTCGATATCCGGTGTTTTCAGGGTGGCAATTGACTTAAAGGTGCTGGCATCGACGATCTCCACCTGATCGAGACCGGCCGTACTGTTGTCGACCAGAATCAGCCCTTTTCCATCAACCTCGGTATAGCCGCTGACGCCCCCTTTCAGCGAACGCGTATTTACCTGATTAAAAATGTCATATTTCGCTGCCGTTGAGGTCCGGGATAAATAGGAAATAGTCCCGTTGTTTTGTGAGAAATTCCCCTCGTTCAGAATCAGGATACCCGACTCATACGGGGTAGGCTCCGGATCTTTGGTCTGACACGACGCCAACAGGCCAGCTAATCCGGCCAGTAACAGGAATTTAGAGTTTTGCATTTTTATTGGTATTAACAGTTAAAAACAAACTTAAGGCATAATTACGCCCCGGCATGGCATTGCGCCGGACATTGAGATACAGGACATCGAACACATTATTGATCTGCGCCTGTACCTGCCCCCTGACCGCTTTCCACTGCCACTGCGTATTCAGCAGCAGATTGGTCAGCGTGTAGGCCGGCAATGCCTGGATATTATCGAAGGTAATGTACTGCTTTGTATTCAGGAGTGTTTGTACCGTCAGCCGTGTCTGCCTGCGCTTTATAAAAGCACTCAGGTTGGCTGTATGCAAGGGTACGTAGACGAGCTGCTTCCCGACCACATCCTGCGCATACACATCATAGACCCGCTCCTGCGTCGAACGCGTCCAGGCGTAGGCCGCGCGCAGGCCCGCCTGCCAGTGCCCTTGGGTATACGTGGCGGATCCGTTCCATTCGACGCCCCGCGCCAGTACTTCCTGTAAGTTTTCGACGCGGTAATTGCGGGTCGGGTTCCAGTACGTCCAGTCTTTGACGCGGTTGCGGTACGTGGTCAGTTCGGTAGCCAGCTGCCATGGCTTCGCTGTCGTTGTCCGGGCCGACAGACCGGCTTCGGCATTTAGTCCCTGCTCCGGTTTGAGGTCCGGATTGCCCAGATTGATCCAGTAGCGCTCATTCAGTGTTGGCACCCGGTAACTCCGTCCGACGGAGCCTTTGGCTGTCAGCTGCCAGGTAGTTTGCCGGATCAGCTGATACTCCCCGCCGAGTGAGGGCGTAAACGGAGCCCGGTAACCCGTCGCAAAGCCCTGCCGCAGATTGGCCGACACCAGCCATCGAGGGCCTTGGTAGCGGGTCAGGGCATACAGATCGGCGCGGTTTTCCTGAATCACCTGCCCGCCATAACCATCGACCTGCGTCCGGTAATGCGAGGCTTCGGCACCCGCCCGCAGACTCAGGCCCGGCATTAGCCCGCGTTCGTGCTCGACGCGGGTCATCAGCCGATCCATGAGCGAATGGCTGGGGTGGGTAAAATCCCCTTTGGCATAATCGAGCACATCCCGGAACCAGCCCGCCCTCACCGTAGTATGGTTAGCCTCATAGGTGCCCATCAGCCGGTAGTTCTGCGTCCGTGTCCGTTCGCGGCCAATACTGTCGGCCGGTGCCTGTACCAGATCATTATCGGTCAGCCACGCATTCACCGAGAACTGCCGTCCCTGCCGGTTCCGGACATACAGGTCCTGTAAAAGCCCCCGTTGCCGGGTTTCGGTCGGTTCCAGGTAATAGTATTTACGTTCGGAATAAGGATAACGATTAGTGAGCTGACTGCCGTAGATAACCGTTTTGCCGGAGACCTGCCATTGATTGCCCGGCCGGCCGCTATACCGCGCCCCCGCCTGCGACTGACGGTTCAGGAAGCTGCCCTGCTGGTGACCGGCAAAAAACGTCAGTCCGTTTTGCCGGAAATCGGGCGTTGTTTTCAGAAGAACACTCCCCCCGACGGCATCAGACCCCACCACGCTGGCGGCAGAACCATACTGCACCGAAAGCTGGTCGAAACCGGCCACCGGAATGGTTGAAAAGTCGGTGAGGCCGGTCATCGGCTGGTTGATATTGACACCGTTCCAGAGTACGGCCGTATGGTTGGCCGACGTCCCCCGGAACGAAACGGTAGCCAGCTGGCCGGGGCCGTAATTTTTGAAGAGCATCGGGGTATTCAGGGCCAGCAAATCGGTCAGCGACTGGTAACGAAACTGAGCCAGTGTCGCCGAATCGAGTGGCTGTACTTTCTGGCCTGCCAGAAACCGTTCGGCCGCGTAGCCGCGCACGGTAACGACCGACAGAGACACGGGTTCCTGCCCGCCCTGAGCCAGCGCGCTATACGAAACACCCATCCAGCCAAGGCAGAGCCCGGCCACCATCCAACGCAAAAATGTGTTCAACCGACTACCTGAAAAGTTGTTAGGGCGATGAATTTCCTCCGAATCCGTTACCGCTGATAGATCGTCGGCAGGTCTCCTGGCTTGTCTCGTTGATTCAAGCCTTCCCGCAAACACCGGGTTTGCAGTGGCCATGTGGGCGAATCAATTCTATGCTGAGACGAACAGTTGCGGGGACAGCTCCGGTCTGGCCTCAAAGGCCTCCGGTATTCCCTTTTAAGCCTTGAAAGCCGCCACGAAGCGGCATCAGGCACCGAAAATCGGTTACAAAGGTAGGGGATTGTCGTTAGAATTTACCCTTTAGGGAAATAGAATTTAAAATACTAGTTTGGTGGCCTAATGATTCACTGAGCTTACAGAAAGCTTTTTCTAACCCGTTCTTTCTTCATGACTTCATCACTCTGGTCGCTCGCTAACCGGAAAGCGCTGGTAACGGGCGGCACCAAAGGCATCGGCGAGGCTATCGTCCAACAACTCCTGCAGGCTGGCGCATCGGTATTCATCGTTGCCCGCGACAATGACCGGCTACAGCAACAGCTCGCTCAATACCGGCAGCAGGGCTTTACCGTATCGGGGCTGGCGGCTGACCTCAGCGCACCCGACACCGCCCGGCAAATTATAGATGCCGTAACCGGCGAATGGGGCGCACTCGACATTCTGGTCAATAACACCGGCACTAATATCCGCAAACCAACCGCCGAATACAGCCCGACCGAATACGACTATATCATGACCACCAACCTACGCTCAGCCTTTGAGCTGACCCAGGCAGCGTATCCGTTATTGAAGGCTTCAGAGCAAGGGAGCGTAGTGTTTGTATCGTCGGTATCCGGGCTTACCCATACGAGCAGCGGCTCGATCTACGCCATGAGCAAGGCCGCCCTTAATCAGCTGACACGCAACCTGTGTGTCGAATGGGCAGCCGACGGCATCCGTGTCAACGCCGTAGCGCCGTGGTATATCAATACCCCGCTTGCGGCTCCCGTACTGACCAATCCCGATAAACTCAATGGTATCCTCAACCGAACGCCCATGAAACGAATCGGCGAACCGGTAGAAGTGGCCTCGGTTGTCACGTTTCTGTGTATGCCCGCAGCGGGTTATGTTTCCGGCCAGACCATCTCTGTCGATGGCGGCCTCCTGGCATGGGGGTATTAGGGCTGAGGGCGTAGGGCATAGAGAGGATGCATGGTTGTGTCAACACTACGCCCCTGGCTCTATGCGCTACGCTCTATACCCTCCGCGCTACGCCCTCAGCCCTACACCACCTTACCGGCCAAACCGGAACATGCCTCCGTAGTTACAATCACCGTTCTGGAAAAGATTACGGATAATGTTGGCAGCGGTGATGCTGAACGTGATGCCGTTGCCGCCGAAACCAAGGGCAAAGTAGCTGTGCGGATAGCGCTCATGCTCGCCGATGTACGGCAAGCCGTCCTGTGTCTCGGCAAACGTACCTGCCCAGGTCAGATGCGGTTTGGCTTCTACATCCGGAAACAACTCATTGATTTTTTTCAGCAGTTTTTCCTGCTTCTGCGGAATCATAGCGTCGCGTTCGGCCGCGTCTACTACCCATTCGTCTTCACCACCCAGCATCAGGCGGTTGTCGCGGGCGGTGCGGGCGTAGAAATACGGTTCGTCGGTATCCCAGATCAGCGACCGGCGCAGGGCCTCCGGCATATTCGCCAGTGGTTCTGTGACGAGGGCATAGGTGCTCTTCAGTTTGAGCGCATCGGCATAAGCCGCCTGATCGCGCTGCATCATCTGCTGCGTTTCGTAGCCGGTAGCATACACAATCTTGCGGGCGAAAATCTCCGTATCGTGGTTGGTCCGGATGCGGGCCCGCTTAAAGCCATAGTCTATTTCTTCGGCCGTTGTCTCTTCGAACACCCGCAACCCGCGGTCGATCAGGTACCGGTACAAGGCCTGCGTCAGATCCATGGCATCCAGCTCGGCAGCCTCCTGCGACAAAATACCGCCCGGGGCGTCAAACCCGAACTGCGCCTTGATGGCCTGACGGTCGAGCCACGCAACCTGAAAGCCGTATTTGGCACGCGCTTCATACTCCTCTCGCAGCATATCGATGTCATCGGCTTTAGCGGCGTAGTACAGGCTGTGTTTCTGGTTAAAGCCACAGCGCGTATCCAGCCGGCCGACAATATCACGCAGTTTATAAATAGCCCACAAACAAAGCTTGTAAGCCAGTACCGCATCCTGCTCACCGACCTGTTGAATCAGTTGGTGAAGCGGTACATCTATTTCGTATTGAATCAGGGCCGTGCTGGCAGCGGTACTGCCCCGGCCAAGGGTTCGTTTGTCAATCAGAACGGTATCAATACCGGCGCGGTGCAATTCATAGGCAACCAACGCACCGGTTATACCGCCACCCATAATCAGCACATCACAGCTGGTGTGTGGCTGCAGGATCGGAGTGGTTCGGGCGGCATTCGGAACCGACTGGTTTTCCAGCCAATATGTCTGAGCGGATCGTACATTCATGAGTTCTGTAACGTTGAGAATAGCTACCTGCCGAATGGCACGGCACCGGAGAAAATGTTTTCCTACCGGCTTAGTAGTGATTTATATTTCTGCTATAAACTCTACTAACGCACTAAAGTTTACGGCCATTCAGAAAGATTAGGCCGGATTGCGGCTTTATGCGCTTTATACGGCGATTTATGGGGCTTAAACCTTGAAACAATTCGCCCTTTTTCGGACTTATAGTAGTATCCGAACGCATCAATCCGTTTACAACCGCTCAACGATCATGACTACTTTATCCAACTCAGACCAAATTACCTGGAAAGCACACCCGAAAAACATTGCGTTCATCGGTGACTACTTGCCACGCCAGTGCGGTATTGCTACGTTTACGGCTGACCTTTTTCAGTCGTATCAACAGTTTATTCCTGATGCAAAACCTATTGTTGTATCGGTCAATGATTCTCCCGAAGGCTATAACTACCCGACCGAGGTACGGTACGAATTTTACCAGCACGATCAGGAATCATACCGGAAGGCGGCGGAATTTCTGAACTCAAAAAATACCGAAGTGGTCTGCCTGCAACACGAATACGGCATTTATGGCGGACCGGCCGGCAACTATATTCTTACACTGCTCCGGGCACTGACCATGCCTGTTGTCACGACATTTCATACGATCCTGAAAAACCCCGACGAAGATCAGTTGCTCGTTCTGAAAAGCATTGCCGACATCTCGGCGCGGGTGATCTGTATGTCAGAAAAGGGACGGGATTTCCTGATCCACATCTACGACATACCAGCAGAGAAAATCGACGTCATTCCGCACGGTATTCCGGATATGCCTTTTGTTGACCCGAATTTTTATAAGGATCATTTCGGGCTCGAAGGTCGTCAGACCATTCTGACATTCGGGCTGTTATCACCTAATAAAGGCATCGAAAATGTTATTAATGCCTTGCCAAAGATTGTAGAACGCTATCCGAATGTGGTCTACATGGTGCTTGGGGCGACCCATCCCCACCTGATCCGGCACGAAGGCGAAGCCTACCGCGACAAACTGATTGCACTCGCCGAATCACTCGGCGTCAGCCAGAACGTCCAGTTTTATAACCGGTTTGTCGAACTGGATGACCTCCTTGAGTATCTGGGGGCTGCTGATATTTACATTACGCCTTACCTTAATCCGGCTCAGATTACGTCGGGGACCTTATCGTACGCATTTGGTTGCGGCAAGGCCGTTATTTCGACGCCTTACTGGCATGCCGAAGAACTGCTCGATAATGAGCGGGGTATGCTGGTGCCGTTCGGCGACGCCGACGCGATTGCCGAAAAAATACTGACCCTGCTTACAGATGAGCCGTTACGGCATGCCATGCGTAAGCGCGGCTACATGATGGGGCGTGAAATGATCTGGGCTAAAGCGATTGAGATGTATGCTGATTCGTTTGCTCACGCCCGCGTTGGCCGCATGGACAGCGAGCAGCCTTATGCCCTGCGTGGCGACGGCCATTATCAGCTGCCGAAGCTGCGGCTTGATCACCTGTATCGCCTCACCGATTCGACGGGTATTGTACAGCACGCACGCTATCATTTGCCGTTCTACGAAGAAGGCTACTGCACCGACGACAACGCACGGGCGTTTATCCTGACGCTGATGCTGACGGAAAACGGCATTACTGACCGCAAGCTGCTCAGCCTGATGGACACCTATGCCTCTTTCCTCAACCATGCCCACTCGCCCAGCCACCGGCAGTTCCGGAACTTTATGAGTTATGACCGGCGCTGGCTGGAAGATGTCGGCTCGGACGACAGCACCGGCCGGACCATCTGGGCGCTCGGTACCTGTCTCGGCTGCGTCACCAATAAAAACCTGACGATATGGGCCATGAGCCTGCTCGAAAATGTGCTGCCGAGTATTCCCGAGATGACTTCGCCGAGAGCATGGGCCTTTGCCTTACTCGGTATCCACGAATACCAGAAGCGATTCAGCAACGACCGGCTGGCCAAAACCTTTCAGCAGCAGTTGCAGGATAAACTAATGGCGCTCTTCAGCAATGCTGCAACCGAAGACTGGCCTTGGTTTGAGCATGTGTTATCGTACGATAACGCCAAGCTGGCCCATGCCCTGATTTTGTCTGATCATCCGGAGCAGGTAGAGACAGGCCTGAAAGCCCTCCGCTGGCTGACCGATCTGCAAATGGCCGAGCGTGGTCACTTCCAGCCTATTGGCTCCAATGGTTTTTATATCAAAGGCCAGCCACGTGCTTATTTTGATCAGCAGCCGCTGGAAGCCCAGAGCATGGTTTCGGCCTGTCTGGCTGCTTTCCGTGCCACTCATGATACATTCTGGTACAAAAAAGCGATCCGTATTTTCAAATGGTTTACCGGCCTGAACGATCTTGGGCTTCCGTTATATGATGCCCAGACAGGGGGCTGTTTCGATGGCCTGCATACCGACCGCGTTAACCAGAACCAGGGAGCCGAATCGACCTTATCCTACCTGCTGGCGCTGGCTGAACTCCAGGGCGTACAAGGGCATCTGCCTGCTGCCCCGGATGTGGCCCGGAACCGGCCGGGGACAGAGCACAGCGGTCTGGCGAAACTGTTACAGGTGGCCAGTCAAGCCTCCCCAACGATCAGGATTCCGGAGATATAGTCAGGAACCTTACGTTATATTTTCAATAATTTTGTTTAGTTAAACAGGCATCACGCTAATTTTAACAACAATCCGGTTACACAACCGTTTGAAACAAAACCAGTCAGCGGGCAGGTACGATCCATCGTTTACCTGCCCGCCCGTTTAAGAAATATGAGCGTAAAAGCCACCCGAACGGGCATCGTCTTACGGCCCGACCCTACCCGCGTACTGTTTCGCCCTTTCGAGTTAGGCAGCAATACACGAACGCTGAAAATCATTGCCCGGGTCAGCTCGCTGACCGACGAAGAAGTTGCGGTTAAGCTTCAGGAAGTAATCAATGAATTCGGCAGCCGGCACTATAAGCTGGAACGCTTTTTTCAGAAGCGGTTTGAACACCTCAAACCCCATTTACTGACCGATGAGCCGCTGAGTATGGAACGACAGCTCTTGCTGGGTGCGTACTTTACCATGGAGTATTCGCTTGAGTCGGCCGCACTCTTTAACCCGTCGATGATCTGGCACCCCGACCAGACCAATGTACCACCGGGTTTTAAGCGGTTTATCCTCAGTCTCCGTGCGACCGGTGAAGGCCATATTTCCTCCATTTCGTTCCGGATGGGTTATATCGACGAAGAAAGCAAGATTGTTTTGCGGAAGCCTTCGCGCTACGTTACGTCGCCCGAAATTGTGCCGAATCATATTTTCAGTAAACCGCAGTTTGAGCGGAAATTATACGAACTCCGGCTGATCAATGCCATTTCGGAGCGTATGCTGGCTGGTCTGGGCGACGAGTTTAGTCTGGCAGAACTGGAGACCGTCATTAAGCGGATTACGACCCAGTTCCGGTATAATGCAGAATATGAAACCATTGCCAACGGTATTCTGGCACTGGCCCGGTCAAACTATGAGCTGCACTTTGATGACGATCAGCAAATGGACGAACGGTGCATTTTTCCGAGCTCACCGAACGAAACGAACGGCATTGAAGATGCCCGTTTTGTACAGTTTACAGATGATAACGGCGATGTAACCTACTATGCCACCTACACGGCATATAACGGACAGGTGACCTTCCCGCAACTGCTGGAGACCAGGGATTTTACCCATTTTAAGGTCAGCACGCTCAACGGTGCCGAGGTGCAGAACAAGGGGATGGCCTTGTTCCCACGCAAAATCAACGGGCGTTATGCGACCCTGTCGAGGCAGGACGGCGAGAATATCTACCTGATGTATTCCGACGATCTGTATTTCTGGCAGACCAAAGAGCTGATTCTGAAACCGACTTATCCGTGGGAATACGTACAGTTGGGCAACTGCGGCTCCCCGCTCGAAACCAAAGCCGGCTGGCTGGTGCTGAGTCACGGGGTTGGTCCGATGCGGAAGTACGCCATCGGCGCGTTTCTGCTCGATCTCAACGACCCGTCGAAAGTCATTGGCCGGACCAAAGAACCAATCCTCAGTCCCGACGAAAACGAACGGGAAGGCTACGTGCCAAACGTTGTTTACAGCTGCGGGGGCATCCTCAACGGCGATGACCTGATCATCCCCTACGCCATGGCCGATTATGCCAGTAGCTTTGCCATTGTGAATGTAAACGATCTCTTAGCCGAACTGACCAGCGACAGCGGCCAATAGGCAGAATATATACAAAAGCGCGAAGGCCGTCAGATTGACGGCCTTCGCGCTTTTGTAACAGCAACAAACTTTGCTTTATTTTTTCTTGATGGTCTCCGTAATCACACGGTCACCACCAGCTCCGGCATATTTGTAGCTTAAAGTAAACGTTTTAGTAGCCGGATCATACGTATTAACGCCGAACTGTACTGTTGCTGCGCTGGCGGTTCCTCCCGGAACAAGCTTAACAGTATTATCGGCATTAACCGTTAACTGCATTGTTGCTGCAGAGCCAAGATCAGCAAACTCTGTTTCAGACGTTGTTGCATCAATCGTTGTCAGTGTTTTTTCACGATTGATATCACGAGGTCCGGCAGTCGGGTGGTCAAACTTACCTGTCGATTGATATTTCCCGGCATAGATATTATTTACTTTTATTGCAAAAACGGCATCTTTTAAGTTTGATGCGATAATAGCTCCATTTGCCCCGGTAATAGTCAGTGGCAATGCATAGCTTTTCTTCAAATCAATTTTAGACGTGGTCAGATTTACGACAAACGGAACGTCCCGTGTACCGGCTTTGATGGTCAGTTGCGTTGCCGGAATAGTATAGGTCGACGTCGGGAGTAATTCATAGGAAGTCCCTTTCAAGAGGTCCGGGTTTACGCCAATCGTCACCGTAATGTCCTGAGTCAACTTTTGAGGAGAACCCAGGTTTACATTGAACAATGTTGTGGCGATAGCCTTATCGCTAAAATCAACGCCTAATACCTTGTTGCCGCCATCCCCGCCAAAAATACTGACAATTGGCTGAGCGCCTTCGGCATTGATCAAGTCTGTATAGCCTTTGTCTTGCAAGCAACCGCTCAAACTGCCTGCCAGCAGGCCAATGCAGATACTTGTTAAAATATTTTTTCTCATTGTCGATTACATTTTAGGTTTGTCTGATTCCCTGACGGAAACCAGACAAACAAATTACTTCATCCAGAAAATCTTAGTATCAAACTGATTAATTGTACCCTGCGCTTTCACATTGTCAGAGTTAGTACCCAGCTCCTGGTTCGGATACAGTAACCGTGCAGGTTGCTTTGTTCCAACAGCACGAGTCGAAAGCGGCACTTTAGGGAAACCCGTCCGACGGAACTCGGCCCAGGCCTCAAATCCGCCAAACGCACCCAAGGCAATCCATTTCTGGGTAATAATTGCTTCCAGTTTATTAGAAGCTACTGTATATGAACCAGCTGCCTGATCTGAGTAATAGGTTGTGGCTGCTGTAGCGGCATTGGTCACTCCTAAAAATTTGAATGATTCTTTAATACCGGACTCATACAGTGACTGAGCTGTTGCGCCTGTCAGGTAACCTCTGAATGCAGCTTCAGCCTGTAAGAAGAAGCTTTCGGCTGACTGCATCAACACCTGTGACTGATCATATCCTTTCAGAATAGCCGGGCCAAACCCTGATGTTTTTGCATACAAATAGGGGTCGCTACCTTCGCCAAACGGAACGCCTCTCCATGCACCGTCATTTGCTTTTACGGCAAACCGGTCTAAACGCGGGTCATTGGCGTTAACCAGTGTTTTAATAAAGAAGTCAGCATTCGTGTAGAAATCATGGTTACCAGACAGTGTACCGGCAGCTGTAAAACCATAGTTCTCATAGAACGGGTTCTGCTTACCAGCCGTTTTAAGATAGCCTGGCGTTGATAATACATTTTCGTCAACCCCCAGGAAACCACCATCGGTAACTGCTTTTGCAATACCCGCCTGAATCGCGCTTGCTTTCGATGCAACGTTAGTCTGCCGCAGTAAAATGCGCAATTTCAGCGTATTAGCAAATTTCACCCATTTTGTCAGGTTACCCTGAAAGACGATATCAGCCGCTCCCGGACTAGGGTTCTCAGCCGTAATCGGCGATTTTAAGGCGACAACAGCGGCTTCCAGCTGCTTTACCAGATCGTCGTAAATGGTTTGCGCATCGTCATACTTAGGACGCAGAATCGCCGGACCTTTTAAGGCTTCAGAATAAGGCACATTACCATATGTGTCTACGAGACGTTGGTATACCAATACCTTCATTACTTTCGTAATACCCACAAAAGCCAGCTGCTTGTTGGTTGTTGCTGTTTTTTCTACATAGTCGTAGTCAGCCAGGTTATCATACGAACTGGTCCAGATTGCAGAGTAGAACGTACCGGGAATATCATACGTTTTTTCGCCGTTGAACCCAGACACTGATCCGGAAGGAGACCAATGGCCTGCCCAGAAATGGCCTAACTGGTTTGGGTTAAGCTGACCGGCGGTGGCATTCAATGCTGCTGATAAAACGAGTTCCGGAGTTGAGCTTACCGCATCGTTCGGGTTCTTGTTAATGTCCAGATACCCTTCTTTACAACTGCTGGCTAAGAATGTAGCTGCAATTACGAATATATATTTAATGCTACGAATCATGATGGTTGTTTATAATCAATTAAAACACAGCCCGTACAGTGAATCCATATGTACGCGTTGGCGGGGTAATATAAGTGGCGTTAACCCCAACAGCGTTTGAGGTAGTATTATTGAACTCAGGGTCAGTGTAAATGTTCTCTTTTGGCAGGAACATAAACAGGTTACGGCCAACTAAAGCAACGTTCACTTCTTTCAGGAAGCGTGATTTTGCCAACAATGTTTTCGGGAAATCATAGCCAAGCGTTAACTCACGGATTTTCCAGAATGAGCCACTTGTCACAAAGTTCTCACCGATGTTACGCAGGTTGCTGTCATAAGTACCTAAACCACCATCGCGCACCACAATATTGGTATTCGGTGTGTAGCTACCATCAGTATTCTTAGTTACTGAGTTCGGGAACACAAAACGCTCACGGCCATATGTTGTAGTTGCCCACGAAGAACCGGTAAACCACATTGTTTCGGCCAGACCATGCGCTACCAGGTTACCACCGCGGTATTCGGCTGTTCCTGCCAGTGTGAATCCTTTGAAACGCACCGAGGTATTGATACCAAGACGATCAGGTGGGTTTGTTTGCCCTAATGAAATCAGTTCAGGCGCCTTCAGGGGATATCCCGTTGCCGGATCAACGACAATCCGGCCGTCTTTGATCAGGTTGCCCTGCGCATCACGCTCACGCTCATAACCAATTACCTTAACAACCGGGAATTGCTGTCCCTTAACGGCAAAGATCTGATACAACGATGAGTTTACGGCACCGTAATATGAGCTCAGGTTAATTTCATTAAGCCCTTCAGCAATATCAACCACTTTTGTGCTTACCCGCGAGTAGTTGACGTTCAGGTCCCAGCGGAGACCGTTAGCCAGACGTAACGGAGTTGTTTTCAGGTCAATTTCAAAACCGTTGTTGTCTAATCGGCCGGTATTGATAACGGCACCAGAGAAACCGGTTGCCGGCGATACGTCAATACGTACAGTCTGGTTAATGGTCTTTTGCGTGTAATACGACAAGTCGACATTGATACGGTCGTTAAACAATGTAAACTCACCACCTACCTCGTAAGACGTTACAAACTCAGGCTGGATGTTCGGGTTGTTAGCCGTATTGCCCAGTGTATAACCAGCCAGGCTGCCATAAGGGAAACCACTACCCGGAGAAAATACGGTTTCTAACTGATAAGCACCAAAAGTACCCGGCAAGTTGATCTGGCCTACCTTTGTAGCGGCAACACGGAGTTTCGCTGCCGATAACACGTTATTTGCTTTCAGGGCCGGAACTGCATCCGTCAGCACAAATGACAGATCAGCACCAGGGTAGAAAAATGACCGGTTTTCTTTTGCCAGCAACGAACTCCAGTCATTACGTCCCGAAACGTGCAGGAACAAATAATCCTTGTAGCCTAATGTTAAGTCACCATATACACTTTGCTGACGGGCCATATAATCGCTTTCAGAGGCGCCAGGCTCTCCGACACGGTTGCTGACGTTGTACAGCCCCGGGATTACCAAGGCACTTGCTGATGTCTGAATCGATTTATTCTTGCGCTCCTGTACGTTTGTACCCAGGATTACAGTGCTCTTGATTGGCCCAAACGTTTTATTGGCCGTCAGGAAGAAGTCCTGGTTAATCCGCTGAGTATTACCTGAGTAATCTGTTACAGCCCCGGCAATATCCTTAGCACGGTACACATGCAGTTTAGCATAAGGTCCGAACGTATACTTTGACGTATAGTACTTTGAGTCATAAGCCTGGTTCGTGATACCAAAACGGTATAAGAAGTTCAGCCATTTTGTTGCCTGGTACTGTAGTTCTACGTTACCGGTCAAGTAACGGTCAATCCGGTTTTGCCGGTTGATGTCCTTGTCAAAATACGGATTCTGGAAGTAATCGTTGAAGTAATGATTAGGGTTAGCTGGGTTTAACTGACCGTTTTCCAGCCGGAAAGGCTCCCAGTTCCGGTAGTCAGTCATGTTGATGTTGGCCGCCTGATTCAATACGTTGTTGTAAAAACCACCGGTTGTCCCGTTGAAATTACCTACCCGATAATCAATATTAAACCCACCTTTGAACTTGCCATATTGCCGTGTTGCGTTGAAACGGCCACCTGTCCGGCGGTATGAATCACCCGGCAGGATACCTTTTGTCATGACATCCTGCAGTGAAATAAAGAATGAACCGCGGTCATCTCCTGATGAAAGAGAAAGGTCATTCTGAATAGTACTGCCAACGTCATAGGCATTACGCTTACCATTTTTAACCGGCGAGTAAATACCCTTAGCAATTGTTCCATCTTCCAGAGTCTGTCCCAGCACAACTTCTGAACCGTCAAACTCAGGACCATAAGACTGATTCTCAAACGGTATATAGACGCGGCTGTAAGCCTCAGTACCGGCACCAAAACGATCATTCAGCTTGGGCATAAAGCTGATGCTTTCAGCATAAGATGTATTCTGGAACGTAACTTTAGGAACGCCGGAAGAACCCTTTTTAGTAGTAATAATCAAGGCTCCGTTTGATGCTTCTGAACCATAAAGTGCAGCAGCATTAGCACCCTTCAGCACAGATACATTATCAATGTCATTCGGGTTAAGGTAGTTAATTGCGTCTTGCGGCACCTGAGTACCGTCAATCACAACCAATGCCTGATTGTTACCTAACAACGAACGGTTACCGCGCAAAACGATCCGTGTACCCGGGTTAACACCATTGTTAATTGTATTAATCTGTAGACCGGCTACTTTACCTGACAGTGCCTGAGCAACGTTAACGGCTTTACCCTGTACCAGCTTGTCCCCCCGCACGATATCTGTTGCAGAGCCTATCTCTTTCTGCTGACGCACTACCCCTAACGCTGTCACAACAACTTCATTCAGGGTTGAGGCATCCTGTACCAGTTTCACATCAATAACTGTTTTCGTACCAACAGAAATTGTTTGTGAAGCATGGCCTACAAAAGAGAACATCAAATTAGCATTTTGGGGTACCGTGATACGGTATTTCCCGTTTGCATCAGTGGTGGTACCGCGGGAAGTACCTTTCATTACAATACTTACACCGGGCAGTGGAGAATCATCATCGGCCGATGTCACTAAACCACTTACTGTAATATCCTGCGCCAATAATGGCAAACAGAATAGTAACGTCAGTAGCCAGCTACCGAGTAGAACTTTTTTCATAGGGAACGATTATTAGTTTGGTTATTTTGGAAAACTGCCCGCAAATTATAACTTTTTAATTAATCCAGTAAAATTTTAATAAAGTATACTAAACATTTTGCCGCATAATCGGTTGCAGTTTTCTCAATTCAATGTATCAATCAGGCCACTTCATTTAACTATTTCTTAATATGCCCCCTGATAAATACGATTTTTGCAACATTTCGGGGCTCATGTTAAAAAAGTTTAAAATTGGACTTTCAATAAAAAAGGCGGTCCGTACGGTCCCGCCTTTTTTATTGAAAAAATGCCAGATTACAATCGCTTAATACGTTCCGTAACAACCCGATCTCCACCTGATCCAGGGTATTTGTAATTCAGAATGAACGTCCGTGTAGTCGGGTCATAGCGATTTTCCCCGAACTGTGTGGTCGCCGTGCTCGACGCTCCTTTCGGCGTCAGGGTTACCGTATTGTCGGCATTTACTTTCAGCCACATGGTCCAGCCACTGCCGCCCAGATCCGCAAAGTTTGTTTCGCTGGTTGTCAGATCGATCGTTTGCAGCGTTTTCTGCTCATTGATCGCCCGGGCTCCGGCTGTCGGGTGCGTAAAGGTACCCGTGGCCTGATAAGAGCCCTCGTAGTTATTCCGCAGCTTGATGAAAATGATCTTTGTTGCGTAGTTACCGCTTACCGTCACCCCGCCTGTTGCACTTGTGATGCTGATTGGAATGGCAAACAGATCACTTGGCTTAATAGAGCCAGTACTGATCTGTACCGTTACCGGCGCCATACGTGTGCCTGCCTTCACCGTCACATTCGGCGTCGTGATCTGGTAGGTTCCCGCCGTCGGCAGCGTATAAGCCGTCCCGTTCTGGCTGTTATAGGTGTTCAGCGCGCTCTGGTTAATGCCCAGGGCTACCTGAATATCCTGCGACGGCAGATTCGGTGATGCAATATTTACATTGAACGAATAGGATGTCGGCGTTGAAGAGGCCAGAAAACTCTGGTTATCGGCAATGCCATAGAATGCCGACGACGGAATTTCCGCGATCGCACCGGCACCCTGAAAATCCACATAATGTTCATCGTCGTTCAGGCAGCCTGTCAGATTAAAAGCCGTCCCAACCGCAATGAGTATAGCAAGAAGTTTTTTCATGGTTGATTTCGTTTATTTAATCCAGAACACCTTTGTTGTAAACTGGCTGATCTGCCCCTGCGCCTGCACGTTGGTGCCGTTATAGCTATATTCGCTCTGCGGATACAGCAACCGCACCGGAATCTGACGCACGGTCACGCTCGGATCACGGGAGACCGGCACGGCCGGTAAGCCCAGCCGACGGTAATCACTCCACGCTTCGTATGGCGAAAACCCGTTCAGCGATGCCCACTTCTGGGTAATGATGGCTTCGATTTTATTCGGAGACGCATCCCAGCCGACGTTGGCAATGTTCTGTGAATAATACTCCTGTGCGTATTCTTCCGGCGTGCCGGTATCATCCTGCACGTCCAGATTCCGGTATGATTCGGTAATGGCTGTCTGGTACAACGTTTTCGCGCTACCGGTAATCCAGCCCCGCTGTGCGGCTTCGGCCTGCAGGAAGAAAGCTTCGTGCGACGACAGAATCACGGCATCCTGTTCAGCGCTATGCAGCAGTCCCGGTCCGATGCCCGATGTCTGGCTATTGACCAGCGTATTGATGTCGCCGAAATAGGTCCCCCGGTAGGCTCCGCCCGTCGAAGAGGCCGAATAGAAAAATCCCAGCCGCGAATCGTTGGTCTGCGTATAGAAATCGATCCCGTATTTGTTGCCGCGGTACTGGTTATTCAACTCAACCGTTGCTCCGCTCACCGAGTAGCCGAACGCACCGTAGAACGGGCTCTGCCGGTTGGTTGAGTTGGTATAGCCCGGGTTTACCGACGCGTTCTCGCCTTCATGCAGGAAGCCGATATTCGACGCCTTAATTTTGGCCAGTTCCGTCTGGATATAGGCCTGCCGGTCTGACTTTTCCGACTGACGAAGCAGCATCCGTAGTTTAAGCGTGTTGGTAAACCGCGACCACTTGCCCATATCGCCCTGAAACATGATGTCATTGGCACCAATATTCAGGGATTCCTCACCGGCGTTTACCCGCGCATTCCCCTGATTAATCAGAATCAGCGCCGAATCCAGCTGAACCATCAGGTTATCGTAAATAGCCTGTCCGTTTTCGTAAGCCGGCTGCAGGTTGGTAGCCCCTTTCAGTGCACCGGTGTAGGGCACATTACCGTACGTATCCACCAGAATCTGGAAGTGCAGGGCTTTCATTACCTTCGCAATTGCCTGCAGATACGGCTGACTAGCGGCGGCTCCCTGCTTTTCCACAAAATCATAATCTTTCAGCCGCGTATAGGCATCCGTCCAGATGTCGTTAAAATACGTCGTCGTAAACTGATAGTTTTTGTCCGACTGGCTGATTGAATAGTTACCGCTCCAGTTCCAGTAACCCATCCATAAATTAAGGAAGGGGAAGTTGGTAGCGAAATAGGTACCCGTTGCATTCAGGGCCGTTGGCAGTACCAGTTCCGGTGGTGCCGACGTCGCCTGATTCGGGTTATTGTTAATATCGAAGTAGTCGTCTTTACAGCCGGACACTGTCCCCAGCACCACGACCAACGCTCCGATGGCAAATTTCTTTATATTGTTCATGATGAGTTTTGCTTTTAAAAACCTACACTAACCCGGAAGCCGTAGAAACGCGTTGTCGGCGTCTGGTACTCGTTCGTAATCCCGATTGCGTTACTGTTATCCACTGAGAATTCAGGATCGGAGAACACGTTGGTTTTCGGGCGGAACAGCAGCAGATTACGCCCGTTGATGGCTACGTTCAGCGTTTTCACGAACTTCACTTTCTCCAGGAAGGCTGCCGGCACATCGTAGCTGATGGCCATTTCGCGTAAACGCCAGTAGTCAGCGCTGGTTACGTAGCTCGTGCCGGCCTGGTGGTAGGCAGAGTTAGTCCAGAAGAACAGGTTACCGTCGCGGGTGGTCAGGTTCGTGTTCGGTGCGAATGTACCATCGGTATTCTGCACGACTGAATTCGGGAACACGAAGTTTTCGCGGCCGTTGTAGGTTGACCGGATACCGGCACCGGTAAATTCAAGGGCGCTACCCACCGAGTTGTAAATCACAGCACCACCGCGGTACTCCCACAACATGTTCAGGCTGAAGTTGCCATACTTAAACGTATTCGAAATCCCCAGGCGGTGTTTTGGCTGCGTCGAACCGGCGTAAGCCAGATTCGGATCCAGGATGGTTTCGCCGTTGCTACCCACCACCGGACGCCCGACATACTGCCCGGAGGCATCGTAGTACGGGCTGTTCGGGTCGTTGTTGGCACGGGCAATGTCGCTCACATAAATGGCAGGATACGACTTACCAACGGCAGCATACACATCCGAACCGGTTCCGCTGTTGTACGGAATGTTCAGACGGTCCAGATCGCCGTACAGCGACAGTACCTTGTTGGTCAGGTAGGTATAGTTGCCACTGGCTTCCCACGTAAACTTACCGGCCCGGATAATCGGACGGATTTTCAGATCGACCTCGATGCCCTGGTTTTCCATTTCACCGGTGTTGATCAGGGCCGATGTATAACCCGTTGCCCGCGAAATCTGGATCGGTACGGTCTGGTTGGTCGTATTCATTTTGTAATACGCAACTTCCAGATTGAAACGGTTCAGGAAACCCAGTTCTACGCCAATCTCGCGGTTGGTCGTAAATTCCGGCTTCAGGTTCGGGTCATACTGCGTGTTACCCAGCTGATACCCCGACTGGCTGCCATAGGGGAACGAGGTGCCGTTGGTATAGGCGTTGGTTCCGGCAATGAATACGTTCTGTAACTGGTAAGGCCCGACGGTAATGTTACCCACTTTCGAAATACCGCCGCGAAGTTTCAGATAGTTCAGCCATGTAGTGCCCTTCAGTGCCGGAATGGCATCTGACAAAATCACTGACGCATCTACGCTCGGATAAAAGAATGACCGGTTGGCGCTCGACAGCAACGACGTCCAGTCGTTCCGGCCGGTTGCGTGAATAAACGCAAAGTTGCGGAAGCCCACGGTGATATCGCCGAAGACACCCATCAGGCGGCTGCGCTGCATATATTCCGATACTTCCGGCTGGCCAATCACGTTGGAGATGTTATACAGGCCCGGAATCTGCAAAGCAGCGCCGTAATCAGACTGTGTACGGTAGAAGTCCTGCTGGATATGATGGCCCAGAATCAGGTTCGTCGTAAACTCACCGAACTTAGGACTGAACGACACAAGGAGGTCACCGGTAAAGCGGGTTGTCAGCGACATGGCATCCTGCACCCGGGCATTTACCCGTTGCAGCGATGAAGCGATGTTACCCGCACCCCAGGGGTCACCCAGTGCATAGTCGGAGAACGTAACAGCCGCACGGTTGTATTTGTATGAGCTGAAACGCGCCTGGCCACCCACACGATACAGGACATTCATCCATTCAACCGGTTTGTAAGCCACATCCGCAAAGCCCTGCAACGCATAGTTATTGGTTTTCTGGCGCGAGTTTTCGCCCGTTACCTGCCACCATGGGTTCGGATAATAAGCATTGTAATAGCCGTTGACATTGCCATACGGAGAGTTGATATCCGTCAGCCGGGGATCACGGATCGGTACGTGCGCCGGGGTGTTCAGTACGTTCCAGTATACCGGGCGATCCTGTCCGAAGTCGCCGCCGGCCACGTTTGTATTCTGATAGGTGAAGTTAACGGCTGCATTTGAGGTAAACTTATCCACCACGCGGCCGCCTTTTACGCCAATTACCGTACGCTGGTAACGATCGTTCGGAATAATACCGCTCTGATCGAGCCGCTGCAGGTTGAGGCCAAAGTAATTGCTGTTATCACCAACGCGGAAGTTAATGTCGTGCTGCGACAATACGCCCGTGTTAAAGAAATCCCGGCGCGGGTCTTTTTTGGTGGCGCTATATGGCACCATCAATGTATCCAGACCAGATACACTACCGTCAGGATTCCGGATCTCAACGCCATAGCCCAGAGGGACCATGCTGCCGTTGTAGGCCGGGCCAAACTGCTGGTTTTCGTACGGTACATACAGGCGGCGGCCATCACGGTCCAGAAAGGGATTCCCCTCGCCCCCGTTTGAGCCGAACGAGCGCTGCAGCCCGGGCATGTAGGCAACGCTTTCAAACTGAGTTGAGTTTGAATACGAAATCTGCGGGCGGGTAGCGGCGCCACCGCGCTTAGTAGTAATCACCAGTACACCGTTCGACGCATCTGAACCATAAAGTGCTGCGGCACTCGGGCCTTTCAGCACCGTCATGTTCTCAACGTCATTCGGGTTGATGGTGCTCAGGAAACTGTTGTCCGTAATGATCCCGTCCACGACCAGCAAGGCCTGGTTATTTCCCAGAAACGAGCGGTTACCGCGCAGCGTCAGACGGACGTTACTACCAACCCCGCTGTTGACGTTGTTGATCTGCAGACCCGATACTTTACCGGCCAGACCCGTTGCTACGTTAATCGGTGAAGCCTGCACCAGCTGCTGGTTATTCACCTTTGCTACTGAGCCCCCGATTTCCCGTTCATTGCGCTGGATACCAAAAGCGGTAACCACGACTTCATTCAGTGTCGCGGCATCCGACTCAAGCACTACATTGATTGTACTCCGGTTTCCTACCACAACATCCTGCGATTTGTAGCCGACGAACGAATAGGTCAGCGTAGAGTTGCCCGGTACAACAACACGATAGGCACCGTTTCCGTCGGAGGTTATCCCCCGCGTTGTGCCCTTAATTACAATGTTCACACCCGGTAATGGGGAACCATCATCCGAAGCGGTAACCCGGCCACTCACTGTTACGTCCTGCGCCAGCAACGGAACACAGAAAAACAGCGTCAAGAGCCAGCCACCAAATAGAACTTTTCTCATAAACGACAATTGGTTAGCTAATTACTATTATTTGAAAAAGTGTCTACAAATCTAACTCAGACATTTTATTATTCGCAACTTTTTCCCGTCCACAGAATAATTTTTTGCTATTTATTAAATTAAAACCCCGTTAAAATCAAAAAACAGTAATTTAGCCGAACCGAAGGCAAAGAAATAAAACAATCCAATTATTTAACTTTTCCTAGTTAGCTGATAATATAAAATAAACATTTGCACGGTTCATTTGTTAACACCAACTGTTTAAGACGTTAACTGATTATAACACAACATTTTGTATACTAATTATTGACATAAATATACTTATCGGATATAAGGCTGTATTTTGGACTTTATCGTTATTTTTACCCGTCCTATCTTGAGCCTAACCGCCGACTACATTGAAAAAACTATTCTCAAACCTTACATTCTGGGTATTAACCAGCATTACACTGGGTATCTTACTGGGTCATTTCCGGCCCGACATAGCCCTTCAGCCAATTCTGGATGGTCCGGTTAAAACCCGGTTTATGGGGCAGGAGCTAACCATCGGAGCAACCATCAGTGAGCTACTCAGCGGCCTGTTTATCAGCGCGGTAAAGCTGTTCATCAACCCGATTATTTTCCTGACCATCACGCTGGGCATTGTTAGCATGGGCGATCTGAAAAAGGTCGGGAAGGTAGGCGCCAAGGCGTTACTCTATTTCGAGGTAGTGACAACGGTCGCACTTATCATCGGCATTGTGGTGGCCAACGTCATCCGGCCGGGCGACGGCGTCATGACCGAACAGCTCAAGGGAGGCGATATTTCAAAGTATACTAAAGGAGCGACCGAATTCAGCTGGCTGAAGTTTTTTCTCGACAATGTCACGCTGCAGGTCCTGGTGTTTGCCATCGTGCTTGGCATTATCCTGAGCCGTTACAGTGGCCGCGAACAGGTGGTTGCCCTGATGACGCGTATTTCTAAATATATTTTCTGGGGTCTGCACAAAGTCATGCTGCTGGCACCCATCGGGGCTTTTGGCGGCATGGCCTTTACCATCGGCAAATACGGCCTCGGTACCCTCCTGCCCCTGGCGAAACTGATGGGCACTGTCTATACAACTATGGCGGTTTTCATTTTCGGCGGCCTCGGCCTCATCATGCGCTCGTACAACATCAGCCTCTGGGGCTTCTTGAAATACATTCGCGAAGAATTATTGATTGTCCTGGGGACTTCCTCTTCGGAGGCAGCGCTACCCTCGCTCATGGAGAAACTTGAACGCATGGGCTGCGCTAAATCGGTCGTCGGCCTGGTGGTACCGGCCGGTTATTCATTCAACCTCGACGGCACGACCATCTACCTGTCGATGGCCACGATTTTTCTGGCACAGGTATTCAACGTACACCTGGATATGAATCAGTTGCTGACGATCATCGGCATTCTGATGGTCACCTCGAAAGGAGCCGCGGGGGTAACCGGCAGCGGTTTTGTGGTACTGGCCAGTACCCTGACGGCCATCAAAGTGATTCCGGTGGAAGGACTGGCCCTGTTGCTGGGCGTTGACCGGTTTATGTCTGAAGCGCGGAGTATCACCAACTTCATCGGCAATGGTGTGGCCACGGTCTGGCTGGCCAATAACGAAAAGGCCTTCGACCGCCAAAAAATGGCGTATGCATTCGGTAACGTTACCGAAAGTGAGGATATCAAAAAAGATAATCTGGATCCGTTGCCGGAGTAGGGGTTATTGCAGTGGTGGCACGACTCAAAGGCGTGCCACCACTAATTCAGCTTTTTATAAATATATCTCTCACTACCTCATCAGGAATAGCCAGATATGACTCCTTTATGAACGTATCAGGCTCCTCAGAAATCTCTATAATTGAACGACATAATTCCTTGTTACAAAGCGTCCCACCTCTAATACCGACATAATCCATAAATGAGCTGAACTCCCATTCATGTAGTTGATTAACGAGGCCGGCGCGTAATGGATTCTGATGAATGTAACAAAAGCAGGTGAACGCATAATCACTACCTCCCAGCAGCTTAGCTTTACTATTCTGCTGAAACAAAGATCCGGTTCTTCCTTCTTGTTTGTTAATAGCACGAGTATATGAGCTTAAAAGTAGCCGGTATGAATTCAGGAAATCATTGCATCTGAACTCATCTTCAGTCCTGATTAAAAAATGGAAATGATTAGGCATCAGACAGTATGCAAGTATACTTACATGGCCACCAAATGCCTGACGTACTTTCCTCAAAAAGAATAATTGATTCTCACGATCAAAAAAGATTAGTTGCCTATTATTTCCGCGATTATAGAGATGGCGACAAGATTCATAGTAAACACATGTTTGCTATGAGACGTAAAAAAACAGTGGTGGCACGACTTTGAGTCATGCCACCACTAAAAAAATCCTTTCTTTTACAAAGCTGACTAAGAATCAACGCTACAACGAAAAGCAGTGGTGGCACGACTTTGAGTCGTGCCACCACTAACTAACTACAACTCCTTCACCGTTTCGATGAAGCAGCGGACTTTATCGGGATCTGTATCCGGATAAACGCCGTGGCCCAGGTTAGCAATGTACTGTTGCTTACCAAAGGCATCTACCATCTTCCGCACCTCGGCCCGGATCTGGTCGTAGCTGGCATATAACACACACGGGTCGAGATTGCCCTGCAATGTCTTATTCGGAACCAGCAACCGCGACTCTGCGGGATCCATGTTCCAGTCAAGGCCCACCACCGAACAATTCAGCTCACCAATGGCCTTCCGGGCAAAAAAGGCCCCTTTCGCAAAAACCGTAACCGGCACATCGGTTGCCGGATCGACCGCAATGGCATCACAAATCTGCTTGATGTACGGCAGCGAATACGTATTGTACTGCTCCGGCGACAGAATACCGGCCCACGAGTCGAACAGCTGCACCAGATTGGCCCCTGCCGCCACCTGCGCTTTCA
Organism: Arsenicibacter rosenii; assembly: GCF_001870735.1. Lineage (GTDB taxonomy): Bacteria > Bacteroidota > Bacteroidia > Cytophagales > Spirosomataceae > Arsenicibacter > Arsenicibacter rosenii. The sequence continues at coordinate 246,434 of NZ_MORL01000009.1, forward strand.
GGTAACCGATGGTACTATCGGTGATTTTCTGCAACAAAGCGTGCGAAAACACCGGATCGGTGTACAGCAGCTTTTTAGCTACAGAAAACGTTTTGGAGCCTTTGCCTTCTGTCATATAACAGAAAATTGTGAACGGTGCACCGGCAAAACCAATAAGCGGAACCCGGTTGTTCAGGCCTTTTTTGGTCAGCCGGATAGCTTCCAGCACATAGCCCAGATCGGTTTCTGCATCGGCAACACGTAACTGCTTCAGATCGTCGGCAGTCCGGACGGTTTTCGGGAATACCGGCCCGCGCTGCTCTACCATTTCATAGGGTAATCCCATGGCTTCGGGCACCACGAGGATGTCAGAAAAAATAATGGCCGCATCAACGCCCAGCAGATCAACCGGCTGAATCGTTACTTCGGCCGCCAGTTCGGGCGTGGTAGCCAGGCTGATAAAGCTGCCTGCTTTTTCGCGGACGGCCCGATATTCGGCCAGAATCCGGCCAGCCTGCCGCATCATCCAGACAGGCACCCGTTCGACCTGCTCTCCGCGTGCAGCCCGCAGCAATAAATCGTTTTGTAAGTTCATAGTCGTGACACCGGTACCCGCGAGGCTTCCGGTGAAGTCCGGAGCCGCTAACCGGTGATTGTTAAAGAATAATCGTCCGGTTCCGGTGAATGAACACCCGGTCGTTGAACACTAGTTTTAAGGCCTGTGACAGCACAATTTTTTCGACGTCCTTTCCTTCCGTAGCCATGTCGATGGCCGTATGCCGGTGATCGACTTCTTTCACGTTCTGGGCAATAATCGGCCCTTCGTCCAGGTCGTTGTTAACGAAGTGAGCCGTGGCGCCGATGATCTTCACACCCCGGTCATGGGCCTGCCGGTACGGACTGGCTCCGATAAAGGCGGGCAGGAACGAATGGTGAATATTGACAATCCGGTTCGGGTAATGTTTCACAAATGCCGGCGTCAGCACCCGCATGTACTTGGCCAGTACCAGGTACTCAGGCTGGTAGATGGACAGTGTACGCAGAATAGCGTCTTCGTGCTCGTCGCGGGTTTTGAGCTCGTGTGAGATGTAATGAAACGGAATCCCGAACTTGCTCACCAGCGGCTGCAGGTAGTTGTAGTTGCTGACTACGGCCAGAATATCCGCATCCAGCTCGTTGAAGGTGTACCGGATCAGCAGTTCGCCCAGGCAGTGATGTTCTTTCGTAACAAACACCACAATGTTCTTTTTCTTCTTCGGATTGATGCGCAGGTTAATGCCTTGCGGAAGCGTGTTCTGTAGTTCAGTCATCAACGCCTCCTTATCCAGCTCCCCTTCGAATTCGGTACGCATGAAAAACTGCCCGTCGGGACTAACGTATTCATCGTTCCGGATAATATTCAGATTGTGCCGAAACAACACACCTGTGACATGATAAATCAGCCCTTTGTTGTCGGGGCCGTCCATCAGCAATATATGTTTAGTAGCGTCGGACATAAAAGCCTTAAAAACGCAAAGGTACAGACTTTATGCCATTTGACGGTCAGGGAAATAAACGCATGTATCCGCCTTTCCATATTGGTGGCACGACTCTCAGTCGTGCCACCAATATTTCCCCCCTTTCCCGCTGTATAAATGCTTACCGGCAAACGAACGTCCTTGAGACTAAGTGTGTTACCGCATTGACCTTTATACCAACTCCTAGTTTATGGTTTCACTGGCTACCTTACGTGCCTTCGACTACTTCCGGGAAGTGCCTGATGAGCAGTTGCAATGGCTGCTTGAACGGTCTGAATCACAGGTTCACCCTGCCAAAACTACGCTGTATAAACCCGATGATCCCGTTGATCACCTGATACTGGTCGTAAGCGGACAGGTACGGCTCGACAGCGACGCCCAGAGTGCGAAAGAAGAGATTGCGCTCTACGGTCCGCACTCGGTCATGGGGGTGCTACCGTATTCCCGCATGAAAACGGCACCTACCTACTGGAATGTACAGGCAGAGGCTGAACTGCTTTATCTCCACCGGGACTACCTCCGCGAGATGACACAGCATTGCTACGAACTCACCGAGGCGCTCGTTCACCGGATGACGGCCCGCGTGCGTGACTTTACAAAGCTGGCCCAGCAAAACGAGAAAATGGCTTCCCTTGGGCGGCTGTCGGCCGGTCTGGCCCATGAACTCAATAATCCCGTGGCTGCAGTTGTGCGCAGCGCCAATACCCTGCGCAAACACATGCACGCAACGCCCGAACGGTTCAAAACCATCATGCGGCTTCAGCTGAGCGATGCACAGATCGACGTAGTGAATCAACTCCTCTTACGGCTATTGTCGGCACCGGCCAAACACCTGTCCTTGCTGGAACGCAGCAGCCTTGAAGACGAACTCATGGACTGGCTCGATGATCACGATATTACCGATAATGACGACCTGGCCGGTCAACTGATCGAATTTAACGTGTCGGCTGATGACCTTGACACGCTTTTCGAGGGAGTCGGGACAGGCAACATACAGGGTGTGCTCGACTGGCTGGTCACGAATCTGGTCACCGAAAAACTGGTGCTCGACATCTCCGACGCCTCCGGCAGGATTCAGACACTGGTTGGCTCGATCAAAAATTACACGTATATGGATCGCGGCGAGGGCAAAAGCAACCTGCATATCCAGGAAGGGATTCAGAGTACACTGACGCTCCTCAACCACAAGCTCAAACAAAAGCAGATTACCACGACCGTTGAGCTGGCCGACAACCTGCCCGTTCTTTGCGGCTGGCCCGGCGAGCTGAATCAGGTCTGGACCAACCTGATCGATAACGCAGTCGATGCCATGGATAACGGCGGCCGGCTGGAGATTACGTCGCAGATCGATCAGCGCCCGAATGGGCAGACGTTTATCCTGACGAAGGTGGTCGACAGTGGCAAGGGCATTCCCGAAAACGTGATTGACCGGATTTTTGATCCGTTTTTCACAACCAAGCCCATTGGCTCGGGCACAGGGCTGGGCCTCGACATTGTCCAGGGCATTGTTCACCGCCACAACGGCAGTATCAAAGTTAAATCACAACCCGGCCATACAGAGTTCAGCATCTGCCTGCCGGTGGAATAAAGAGTGAACGAATGAAAGAGCGAAAGAGTGATTTTGTCCGGCTTTCGCTCTTTCGCTCTCTCCGCTCTTTCACTCTTTACACAATACAACATGAAGCTTCCTATAATTTTTGCAGTTGACGATGATCAACAGGTATTAAAAGCGGTGCAGCGCGACTTGCGGCAGCAGTACCGGAAAGAATACCGCATTCTGGCCACAACATCAGCCAATGAGGCGCTTGAAAGCCTGGTCGAGCTCAAAAAAAAAGGCGAAGAGGTTGCCCTCTTTCTGTCCGATCAGCGGATGCCCGAAATGGCGGGTGTCGATTTTCTGGTCAAGGCACGGCAGCTATACCCTAACGCCAAACGCGCACTGCTGACGGCTTATTCTGATATTGACGCGGCCGTCCGGGCTATCAACGAGGTACAGCTCGACTATTACATCGGTAAGCCGTGGGACCCGCCCGAAGAACGGCTGTATCCGGTGCTGAATGAACTACTCGACGACTGGCAGTCTAACTACCAGCCGGCATTTGAAGGGCTTCGGCTGATTGGTTACCAGTTTTCGCCCAAAACGCACGAAATCAAGGATTTTTTATCGGGCAACCTGTTCCATTATCAATGGCTCGATGTTGAGACCAACGCAGAAGCAGAATCAACCCTGGCGCTGCATAATCTCAGTCGCACAGACTTACCCGCTGTGATTCTGGCGGATGGCACTCCGCTGATTAAGCCGAAACTTACCGAACTGGGCGAGCACCTGGGCCTGAAACCCAAGGCGGCTGAAAGCTTATACGACCTGGCCATTATCGGGGCAGGGCCGGCAGGCCTGGCAGCAGCCGTATACGGTGGTTCCGAAGGACTGAAAACGATTCTGATCGACAAACGGGCGCCAGGCGGCCAGGCGGGTACCAGCTCACGGATCGAAAACTACCTTGGTTTTCCGTCCGGCCTGAGCGGCGCCGAGCTGACCCGCCGCGCCATTACCCAGGCAACCCGCTTCGGTGTGGAGTTTCTGGCACCGCAGGAGGTCGTCAGTATTAAGTCGAGCGGGCAATATAAACACATACACATGTCGGATGGCAGTGAGGTTGTTGCCAAATCGATTATTCTCTGTACCGGTGTATCGTATCATAAACTGGATACCGAAAGCCTGAGCCGTTTTACCGGCGCCGGTGTTTATTATGGTGCAGCTACCACAGAAGCATATGCCTTTAAAGGCAAACCGGTATATGTGGTCGGTGGTGGCAATTCGGCGGGGCAGGCTGCCATGTATCTGTCACGTACGGCGGCGCAGGTCTTTATCTGCATCCGCCGCGCCGACCTGTCGGCCACCATGTCGCAGTACCTGATCGACCAGATCGGCAATACGCCGAACATTACCGTGGTACCCTTTACCGAAGTCGTAGAAGGTCTGGGCAATGAACGGCTTGAATGCCTGGTCCTGCAAAACAGCCAGACCAAAGAGCGGGAAACGGTGGAGGCGGCCGGCCTGTTTATTTTCATTGGCACCAAACCATTTACAGAATGGATCGAGATGAGCATTATCAAGGACGAACGCGGATTTATCGAAACAGGCCGCAATCTGCTCCGTTATGACTCGTTCCGTAAGTCATGGAAACAGAAACGTGATCCGTTCGAACTCGAAACCTGTAGCCCCGGCATTTTTGCGGCGGGCGACGTCCGGGCGACCGCCATGAACCGCGTGGCATCTGCTGTCGGTGAAGGGGCAATGGCGGTTAGCTTTGTACACAAATATCTGGCCGAAATGTAGCTATACAGGCCCGTAAGCCGGAAATTACCGGTTGTTTTCCGGCTTACGCTCTGATTCCTGTCCACGTTTAAACATTCATTCCTACACCGGAGTTAGGTTGTTGTTTGTCTTGTTTTTCAACAAAAGAGTAACCTATAGAAAATCATTTCCATAATTAGTAACAAAGCAAATATGGACTATATTTTTTCATATGCTATTGTTACGATTTATGTTGATAGGCAACAAAAACTTCAATAATTTGCCACAATCACAACACTGATTTATCCAGAAAGAATTAGTAACTATAACACTATTCTCATGCTTTCTGAAGTCCTGCCTTTAACGCAACCTGCATTTGTCGATCGGTATCGGACTATACGCACATATTCGGAGGCTATCTGCCGCTATCTGGAGACCGAAGACTATGTCGTACAGCCCATTGTCGATGTCAGCCCGCCCAAGTGGCACCTTGGGCACACAACCTGGTTTTGGGAAACCTTTATTCTGGTGCCCAATCTGCCCGGCTATACTATTTTTCACGAAGACTTCAGTTTTGTCTTTAACAGCTATTACGAGAGCGTCGGTAAACGGGTCTTACGTACCGACCGCGGTAATCTGTCGCGGCCAACCGTGGCCGACGTATACCGATACCGTGCATACGTTGATACGTACATGGATACGTATCTGATGGAGCATGAACTGTCACCGGAAATCAGCGCCCTGGTCGAACTGGGGCTTAATCACGAGCAGCAGCATCAGGAACTGCTGATTACCGACATCAAGTACATTCTGGGCCACAACCCGTTGTTTCCGTCGCTGGACATTCCGATCAATCAGGGAGGCTTGTTCGGTGGCGCGTCTTACGATGATGTGCAGCTATCTGAAGGCATTTACACCATTGGCTACAGCGGCAACGGCTTCTGTTTTGACAACGAGCTTGGTGTGCACAAGACCTACCTGAACCAGACGACCCTTTCAGGCAAGCTGGTGACCAATGCCGGGTACATTGATTTCATTAAAGCCGGTGGGTACCAGAATTTCCGTTACTGGTTATCCGATGGCTGGGCGTGGGTTAAAACCGAACAGGTGAAGGCGCCGCTGTACTGGTACGAAATCGACGGCCAATGGTACAGCTATACGTTCAAAGGCCTTGAGCCGGTTGATCCTGACGAACCGGTTTGCCATGTCAGCTACTACGAAGCCGACGCCTATGCCCGCTGGTGCGGGCAGCGGCTGCCAACCGAATTTGAGTGGGAAGCCGCCAACGAGCGGTTTGCCTGGGGTGAGCGCTGGGAATGGACTGGTTCGGCCTATCTGGCGTATCCTGGTTTTTCAACCGCCGAGGGTGCCGTCGGCGAATACAACGGCAAATTTATGAGTAGTCAAATGGTCTTGCGCGGGGCGTCGGTTGCTACGCCTGCCGGGCATGCCCGATCAACATACCGCAACTTTTTCCAACCCGACAAACGATGGCAGTTCACCGGAATACGACTAGCGAAGTAGCCTTTGGCATGGCTGACGATGTTCGCTATGGCCTCCAACAAACCCCAAAGCGGCTTTCCTCGCAGTTTTTCTACGATGCGGTGGGTAGTCACCTGTTTCAGCAGATCATGCATTTGCCGGAATATTATCTGACGCGCAGCGAATACGAGATTCTGGACAACCACAAAGCCGATCTGCTCCGGCATTTCGCTCCCGACCAACAGCCGTTTGAACTGGTTGAGCTGGGCGCAGGTGATGGTCTGAAAACCAAAATCCTGCTCCGCCACTTTCTGGACGAACAAACGTCGTTTAGCTACGTACCGATTGATATTTCTGAGGATGCCCTGATCGACCTGGCAACGTCGCTGCAAAAACAGTGGCCGACGCTGAATATTCAGCCGCAGCATGACGAATACTTCCATGCGCTGGAATGGCTCTCGGGCACGTCAGACAAACGGAAGGTTGTTTTATTCCTGGGCTCCAATATCGGCAATTTTTCGCCGGAAGCCGCTGTCGGCTTCTACCAGCAATTGTCGGACAGCCTGCGCCCCGGCGATCTGGTACTGACCGGTTTCGACCTGCAGAAACATCCGGCCGTTATCCTGGCGGCTTACAACGACCGGCAGGGCGTTACACGGGCGTTTAACCTGAACCTGCTGCACCGCCTTAATGAGGAACTGGATGCCAATTTTAACCTGGCCATGTTTGATCACTATCCAACCTATTGCCCCGAAACCGGTGAAGCACGGAGCTATCTGGTGAGCCAGAAAAAGCAGACGGTTCATATCGGGGCGCTCGATCTGGATGTCGTGTTCGACTATGGAGAAGTCATTCATACCGAGATTTCACGCAAGTTTACGCCAAAGCAGATTCAGGAGCTGGCCGACGCGACCGGCTTTAGCGTAAACGCGACCTTCACCGACTGCAAAGGCTATTTCGTTGACGTCATTTTCGAGAAAAAAGCATAAAAAAGTGGTGGCACGACTTAGACAGGTTTGCCTGCCGGTCGTGCCACCACTAAAAATTTATACATATTATTGAGTGAATGAGCAATCACTCATTCACTAACCCACTCAATAGATTACGCCATTTCGAACTTGCTCTGCATCCGCTTACGCTCGTTCTCGTCGAGGTAAATCTTCCGCATCCGGATCGACTTAGGCGTTACTTCCAGGTATTCATCTTTCTGGATATATTCCATCGATTCTTCCAGTGAGAACTGGATTTTCGGTGCAATTTTCACGTTGTCGTCCGAGCCCGATGCCCGCATGTTGGTCAGTTTTTTCGCTGTCTGCAGGTTCACCACGATGTCGTTCTGACGGTTGTGCTCCCCGATTACCTGACCGGTATAAACTTCTTCACCCGGATCAACGAAGAACACGCCGCGATCCTGCAGTTTATCAATTGAGTAGGCCGTTGCTGCACCACTGTTCATCGAAATCAGGGAACCATTGATCCGCTCAGGGATAGGACCACGGTATGGCTCGAAGCTCTTGAACCGGTGGTTCATTACCGCTTCACCGAAGGTAGCTGTCAATACGTTTGACCGCAGACCAATCAGACCACGCGACGGAATTTCGAACTCAAGGTGTTGCAGATCGCCTTTTGGTTCCATGATCAGCAACTCGCCTTTACGCTGCGTCGCGAGCTCAATTACCTTACCGGCTGTTTCTTCCGGCACATCAACCACCAGCGTTTCGATTGGCTCCAGACGCTGTCCGTTTTCATCTTCTTTATACAGTACCTGTGGCTGACCAACCTGCAGTTCGTACCCTTCACGACGCATGGTTTCGATCAGTACTGACAAGTGAAGGATACCACGGCCAAATACCAGGAACTGGTCTTCACGGTCGGTTTCCTGCACACGCAGCGCCAGGTTTTTCTCAGTTTCCTTGAACAGACGGTCACGGAGGTGACGGGATGTTACGAACTTACCTTCTTTACCAAAGAATGGTGAGTTGTTGATCGTAAACAACATGTTCATCGTTGGCTCATCCACCGAAATCCGTGCTAATGCTTCCGGATTTTCAGCGTCAGTCAGCGTATCCCCGATTTCAAAGTCATCCAGACCTGTAACGGCACAGATTTCACCGGCCTTCACTTCTGTTACTTTCTGCTTGCCAAGACCTTCAAACACCTGAAGTTCTTTGATTTTCACTTTCTTGATGCTGCCGTCTGACTTTACAAGGGCCATGTTAGCCCCTTCTTTCAGCGTACCACGGTGTACCCGGCCGATAGCAATCCGGCCAACGAACGCCGAATAATCCAGCGACGTTATCTGCATCTGCGGCGTACCTTCGTTTTCAGGAGCAGCCGGAATATTTTCGATGATTGTGTCCAGGAGGAACGTAATATCGCCGGTAGGTGTCTTCCAGTCCGGCCCCATCCAGCCTTGCTTCGACGAACCGAATACGGTTACGAAGTCCAGCTGATCTTCGGTTGCCCCGAGGTTAAACATCAGGTCAAACACTTCTTCGTGCACTTCTTCCGGCCGGCAGTTTTCTTTATCAACCTTGTTTACAATCAGAATAGGCTTCAGCCCTAAGCTCAATGCCTTACCCAACACAAAACGCGTCTGAGGCATCGCGCCTTCGAACGCATCGACCAACAGACAAACGCCGTCGGCCATTTTCAGTACCCGTTCAACTTCCCCACCAAAATCGGAGTGGCCCGGCGTGTCAATGATATTGATCTTGACATCCTTGTACCGCACCGAAACGTTTTTCGACACAATCGTAATGCCCCGCTCCCGCTCCAAATCGTTATTGTCCAAAATCAGGTCCTGAAACTCCTGATTATCCCGGAAGATTTTTGACGCGTGGATGATCTTGTCAACCAGCGTAGTCTTACCGTGGTCAACGTGGGCAATAATGGCGATATTTCTTATAGATTGCATACTTTGCGAACTGTGACTCAACAACTTAACCTGACGGAGATTTTCTGGACTATTATTTACAAATGCGTCAGTTCCGTTGTGAAATCGGCCTAATCAGTCTTCTGACATTTTAAGGCGCAAAGATACGCTTTTTTTGTCTGAAACACAGATTTTTACAATTCTTTTTAATAGAAAAAGGCCCTGAATGAGGGCCTGACTAATAGAAGTACAATTTCTTAACAATTGCTTAATGCTTCGGGCATCCACAATTGTTTTTGCGAAACAAGCCCCAGAGGAAACCTTTCTTTTTCCGGTAGCCTTTTCGCTTCCTTAAAATTTGCTCGGGCCGTGCAAAAACAGTTGTTTGTTCACTGACCAAAGCCGCCTCTGCCGTCTCCGCCAACGGCAACATCATCGCGAAAATAAGACCGATTATTCCTAACTTTTTCATGGCTAACTAGCTGGCTCTACAGAGAGTTAACGAAAGTAAATCTCTTTTTGGTCAATTCCTGCCTAAAACTTATTGCGGCGTCTCAATATTGAACATATTCACCCGTTCTTCCCGCTTGCGGATACCAAAATTATACCGCAGGGTCAGACCAAACCGGCGCGTGTCGTTCCGGCGCAGACCCGTTGCCGCCACCGTTCCCTGTTGCAGCGTAAACCGGTAGTAGTTCGTGAACAACAGATCATTAGCCGTCAGGGTGATCAGTAGTTTATCCTGCAGAAATTTGCGGTTGACACTCAGGTTGAGCATGCCGAAATTGCTCAGTTCGTAAAACTGAAGCTGTCCCTTCGTCCGGATAAACCCGTTCATGGTTGCCGTCGAACGCTTGTCGATTTTGAAAGAATGGAATGTAAAAAACGACCAGCTGCCCCGCTGGAAATTCAGCGGACGGTTTTCGTACAGACCGGCATAATCGTTATAGTTGTACTGCGTGCCGACGACAAAAAAATAGCGTTTACCCGGCGGAATGGCTCCCAGTAACCGGAAGTAGGTTTCACGGTTGACACCGAGGTTATCATACGTCCGGACCGCAATACTCCGGTTGACCGGATCCTGATAAACGACGTTCGTAAAAATGTCGCGGGTATAATTCCGGCCCACGGCAAAGATCGGTCGCTCGTCAACGCTGATATTCACCTCATAGTTTTCGGTAAACTGCGGGCGCAGGGCCGGATTTCCGGTTTCGTACAGGTACTGGTCCACGTAGCGGGCAAACGGGTTCAGGTAGTCGTAGGTCGGGCGGGTGATCGACCGGCGATAGACCAGATACCCCCGCAGATCAAAACCGGCGATTTTCATCAGGCGGCGGCTCAGAAACACATACGGGAAGAGATCCGTCCGGTGAATGGCAAACGATGTATCTGCCGGAATCCGCTGATGGCCTACCATGTTGGTATTTTCCATCCGCAAGCCGCCTTTCAGCACAAACGCGCCAAAGGTCTGAGAAGCCTGTAAATAGGCTGCATTGATATTCTCGCGATAATCGAACGCATTGGTACGGGCCAGATCCGGTTTACGCACGCCCCCCACGATGTTCACATAATCACCGTTGCTGGTAAAGTTCTGAATACTGGTTTTCGCGCCGGTTTCCAGCATCAGGCCCTTCATCAGTTTGTAACGCAGATCAACCTGTGCCGCAAACAAATGCCGCTGGTTGTCGAAACTGCCTTCGCCCATCGTTGCCGGCCGTTCGGGCAAACGGTATTGGGTATTGTACTCCTGCCCGCCACGGTTACCGATAAAGTTGTACGACATATCCGTTGTCAGCTCCGACCCCGCCGAATCAATCCGGTATTTAGTTGCTACTCCCTGGCTAAATGAGACCACGTTATTACGGTTCGTAACCGTGTTCAGGTTATCTGATACAAGCTTTCCCGTACTCAACCGGCTGATCAGGTTGTTGTTCGTTGACTCTGATGTAGCTCCGTTCCAGGAAAAGCGGCCATCCAGATTCAGCTCCCATTTTTTGGGCAGCTCAAACCCGAGTCCGTAACCGGCGTAGAAAATCTGCGCGGGATAGGTGGTGTAGGCGTTCTGCGCCAGGGCCGAGTCGGCCGAAAACTTCCGGCTGCTTTGTACCTTCTCGTAGTTGTTGCGGAGGGTATAGTTTAGGTTCAGATACGAGGTCCGGCCGTTGTTATTATTATTGATATTTACCCCGGCAAACTGGTTGCCGAAGCGCCCCTGATTAAAACCGGCATTTGCTGAGCCCGTCATTCCGATTTTGACTCCCTTTTTGAGAATGATGTTTACCACCCCGCCGCTGCCGCTCGCATCGTACCGCGCCGACGGTGTCCGCAGAATCTCCATGCGGGCAATGCTGTTCGGGGGCAGGCTTTTGAGCATGGTCGCAATATCGGCCGCGCTCATTTTCTGCTCCCTGCCGTTGATGTAGATCGTGGCAGGCGTTGTACTGCTCAGGTAAACATTCCCATCGGGGTCCAGAAAGAGCCCCGGTGTTTTTTCCATGATTTCGTAAGCACTGGTACTGGTATTGGCAATCGGTTCGGGATCAACAATGGTTTTGTCGTCCTCCTGCCGGACCAGCGGTTTAGCTGCCGTGACCGACACCGCCTGTAGCATCACGTTGTCGGACGGCATTACAAATGTCAGTCCTTCCGGTGTATTCGCCGATACCACATTCCGGAGCAGCGGCTTGTAGCCTACCGATGTGGCCCGCAACTGGTAATTCCGGGCAACGGGTACCATAAATTGTGCCCGCCCTGCCGTATCAGTCACGGCATAAACGCGGCGTGTCGTATCGCTGGCGTCGATCAACTGGAGGTTAGCGCCAATAACCGGCTGCCCGCCCGTTTCCCGCAACCGGATCCGGAACGGGCTGTTTTGCCCGAAGGCGGTATACGATGTACAGGTAATGAGAAGAAGTGCAAATAGCCAGCTACGATGTTGCATCAGGTTGTTATACTTTAGTAAACAAAGTTACTTATACCACTATGCACCGGTACACAGAACTTGATGAGCGGTTATCCTGCCGGTTTATAACAGCAAAAGCCGGCTCTGTAGAGACAGAACCGGCTTTTGCCTGCAACATTCCCCGGCCTTACCGGCGGTAGGAACGCGGCCCACGGCTGCGGCCACCGTCATAATGACGGCCATAGGCTGGCGGGGCAGACCGGTAGTACCGGGGATACGACCGGTATACGACCCGCGGCGGCGGTGTTACGATTACCCGGCGAGGCCGGTAGTAGCCCGGACCATACCCATAGGCAGGTCCGTAATTCGGGCCGTAGCCGGTTCGTACACCTACGTATGACGGACCACAGCTACTAAGTATCAGTGTCAATACCAGACCCACTAGTAAAGCACTTGCTTTCAACGTTTTCATGGTATTTGCGATTTATGTTCGTTAGACAAAAGACAACTGGTAAGGTTTAAACCCCTATCCCTTAAAAACGTTTAAAAAGCCAAAAAAATGCCCCGGCCGCTCAAAAGCAGTCGGGACTGATGTATGTCTGACCGGTAAACCGGCCGGTTTATGCTTTTAGGCGCTCTTTCAGGTAATTCAGTGCCAGTTTGTAAGCATCTGCCGACGCTTCTTTATCATATACCGGATTGCTTGGATTGGCAAAACCATGGCCGGCATCGTACATTTTAACGGTCACTTTTTCGCCGGCTTTCTGCATGTTTTCTTCAAACTGCTTTACTGACTCCGGCGAAATACCTTTGTCGCGGCTACCGAAGATACCCAGTACGTCGGTTTCCAGGGTTTTCAGTTTTTCTACATCCTGTTCCGGACGGCCGTAATACATCACACAGGCAGCGGCTTTTTTACCTTCCAGCATGGCCGACTGTAGCGACAGCATCCCTCCGAAACACCAGCCTACACTACCAAAAGTGGCCTTCGGACCGGCATAGGCAATAGCACCTTTCATGATGGCCTGCAAGCGGTCTTTCGACGCACCCTGCATCAGTTTACCCGCTTCAGAAGCTTCGGTTGCTACTTTGCCATCGTACATATCAACCGCCAGCACGTTTACATCTTTCAGATCATTGTAGAACTGCTCGGCCTGCTGTTTGATATTATCGTTCAGACCCCACCATTCCTGATAAACCAGTAACCACTTATCTGATTTTTTCTTCGACTTCAGTAAAAAGCCGTTGGCCGTTTGCCCGTCAGGCGTCGAAAACCTGATCATCTCTCCCGCTGCACTGACATAATGGAACGGAATCGGATTAGCATGCAGTTTCTGGAATTCAGGATCCGCCGCCATTTCCGACATATCGTTACCTTGTCCGTGACAAACCGGAATCTCAGTTTTTTCTTCTTTTACCGGCGAAAACAGGGAAACAAACAACGTAATCAGGGAGATAAACGTGATTTTCATTGGTTTATGGTTGTTTTAGGCTTTTATGTGTACGTACAACTAATTTAGGTAATTAATTGTTCAAAAGCCATTGCCAGCCGGCGAAAAGGGAGGCCATGTTGGGAGATTGAAAATACCTGGGCGACCACGTGGGAGACTGAAAATTGTGGGGCGACTACGTGGGGTCGCCCGTACGGGAAGAATAAGCAAATGTAATTTATCAGGCCTTTGTCAATTCGAAAATGGTGATCTCGGGCAGAATGCCGATGCGGCCGGGATAACCCAGATAGCCGTAACCACGGTTGACATACAGCTGCTGATTGCCTTCCTTGTAAAGCCCTGCCCATTGCTTGTATACGTACTGCGACGGGCTCCATTTGATGTCGCCGATTTCGACACCAAACTGCATTCCGTGTGTATGCCCGGCAAACATGGCGTCAATGTCGGGGAATTTCGGCCGTACCTGCGCATCCCAGTGGCTCGGATCGTGCGACAGCAGGAGTTTTACCGGATAATCTTCGGTGCCTTTGTAGGCCTTTGCCAGATCACCGTATTTCGGCCATCGTGCACCCGCACCCCAGTTCTGGATACCAATCAGGGCAATTTTATCACCGTTTTGTTCGATGATGCGGTTTTCGTCCAGCAACAGATTCCAGCCCAGCTGCCGGTGTGCGGCCACAAGGTTATTCAGGTTCTGCTGTTTGGCCTGCAAACTCCCCCATTCGACATAATCGCCGTAATCGTGGTTACCCAGTGTTGAATACACGCCCATCGGGGCTTTGACCTTGTCGAATATATTAATGTAATCCTGTACCTCATCAGCCGTATTGTTCACCAGATCGCCGGTAAAAAAGACCATATCCGGCTTTTCGCGCAACAGCATCTCAACGCCTCCCTTTACGGCCGTTTTATTGAAAAAACTACCCGAGTGAATGTCTGACAACTGGGCAATTTTCATGCCTTCGAATCCGGATGGCAGGTCTTTCAGCGCTAACTTGATCCGGCGGATGCGGTAGTCATGAGCCCCGGAAATGATACCATACGAAAAACCAACCAGCGGCACAGCGCTGGCAATAAGCGCCGTTTTCATCAGAAACTCCGAACGAGGAATCACATCTGTCGCCGGCATGGTACTGCGGGTTGCATCATCGGCCGCCTCCCGCACGTCGGGACGGTAAAACAGCGACACCACCCACCGGAAGAACCGGCCCAGATCGTCGATGAACAGAAAAATAACCGCAAAAAGCTTTGAAAAATACGGGATCAGCACGGCCGCCCAGATCAGGCTCCGCGTTGACCGGCCGAGCGCATCGGGCGGCAGCAGCTGCATGATGATGTATGTCACCAGCGAAATCCCCGTCAGACTCCAGTAGGCCGTTGTAATCACCCGCTGCGTTGTCTCGGAAAGGCTGCGGCTCAGATTCCGTACGGCCTGAAACACGTACAGATCCATCAGAAAGAAGACGGCCGCAATGAGGAGAAAAAAGACGATTCTGTTCATGATTCTTTGTTTAAACAGCAAACGGTTGCTATTGTTCAGCCGGAGCCGGAAGCAATAACAACCGTTTACATAGGTGTTTATGGTACGTTAAACCGCTTCGGGCTCCGGTTCGCGCTTCATGGCCAGCGCCGGATCTTTTTTGCCGAACCACTTCATTCGTATCCGCTCGTTGATCCAGTACAGACATGGTACAATTACCAGCGTCAGGACGGTCGAGAAGGTCAGACCGTAGATAATGGTCCAGGCCAGAATGTTCCAGAACACCGCACTGGCCCCGCCCACCATCACGTTTGGCTTGAAGTCACGGAAGAGCGAAACAAAGTCGACCGTCAGACCAAATGCCAGCGGAATCAGACCTAATACCGCCGCCGACGCGGTGAGCAGTACCGGCGTCAGACGGATACCACCGCCTTCGATAATGGCTTCCCGCAGCGGGGTACCACGGCCCCGCAGTTCGTCAATAAACTCAATGAGCAGGATACCGTTCTTCACCACAATACCGGCCAGCGCAATGATCCCTACCCCCGACATGATAACGGAGAAGGTTTTACCGGTAATCATGAAGCCCAGTAACACGCCGATAAACGACAGCAGAATGGTTACGAAAATGATCAGCGGCTTAATAACCGAGTTAAACTGCGTGGCCAGAATCAGGTAAATCAGCAACACCGCAACGCCCAGCGCCGTCATCAGGAAGATGGCCGACTCCTGCTGGTCTTCCTGCTCGCCCCCGAGCCGGACCGTATAACCGTTCGGAACCTCCATCTGATCGATCACCTGCTGGATCTGCTGGTTGATCTGGTTAGCGTTGAAGCCGGGCACCACATCCGAACTCACCGTTACCAGACGTTCCTGATTTTTCCGGTTAATCTGGCTGAACGTCGTTGAGTACGAAATATCGGCGACCGACGAAATCGGCACCTGACGCAGCTGTCCGCCCAGGTTCATGTCGCGGTACACAATGTTCAGGCTCAGCAGTTGTTCGATTTTACTCCGGTCGTTCTGCTTCAGACGGATCATAATCGGGTATTCGTCTTTGGCATCACGGAATTTCGAAATCTCGGTACCAAACAGGGCCGTCCGGATGGCAAAGGCAATCTGCTGGGCCGAAATACCTTCGCGCTGGGCCTTTTCTTTATTGATATTGATGACAATCTCCGGTTTGTTGGTTACCAGATCGGATTTCAACTGGTCAATCCCTTCGATACCGGCCTGCGAGATTCCTTTCCGCACGGTTTTCTCCAGGGTCTGTAATGTATTGAAATCTTCACCCGATAACTCAATCGAAATCGCTTTACCGGTTGGCGGGCCGCTGCTTTCACGTTCTACCGAAATTTCGGTACCCGGAATGCCCTGCATCGCCACCCGTACTTTACCCAGAATTTCTTCGGTTGAGCGGCCGTCACGATCTTCACTTTTCACGAACGCAACGGTTACTTTCGACTTATGCGGGGTCGCGGCACGGTCCGGGTTAAACGGATCACCGGCATTTTTGCCAACGTTGGCGATGACCGAGTTTACGATGTTCATCGCTTTCTCGTCTTCCAGCACCTTAAACACGCGTTTTTCAATCACCTTGGTTACCGAGTCTGTCACGCGGGCATCTGTACCGATCGGCATCACGTTATAGACGTACACATAATCCGGATCACCGCTCGGGAAGAAAATCACTTTAGGCTGTACAACACCCATCAGCATAAACGTGCCGATCAGGAGGATGAACATGCTCACGACGGCCCATACCGGACGCCAGCCGTGCAGAATCCACGAAATCAGTTTCCGGTAGCCGTTTTTCAGGCGAGGCAGTAAGCCTTCCTGGAACGGCACAATGATCTTCGGTGTCAGCACGTAGTGGTTAAACACGTACAGAATGATGAAGAAAATCATCAGGTTACCGATGCCCCGGTCGATGACATAGCCGATGCCAGCCAGTACAGCCATGATAATCAGTGGCCGCTTCAGGCTGTCGAAGCTCGTATCGACAGCTTCGTGCCCGTTTTCGTCGTGACGCTTCATAAACGTTACCGCAAATACCGGGTTGATTACGTAGGCCACAAACAACGACGCAAACAGGGTCAGGATCAGCATCAGCGGCAGGAATTTCATGAACTCCCCAACGATGCCCGGCCAGAACAGCAGCGGGAAGAACGGCGCAATGGTCGTCAGCGTTCCCGACATAACCGGCACGAATACCTCACCGGCCGCCGCCTTCACCGCATTTTTAATATCCCAGTCCTTATGCTGGTTGAACAGACGGTGTGAGTTTTCGATAACTACAATCGCATCATCCACTACCAGACCCAGACCGAGCAGGAAGGCAAACAAGACGATGGTATTGAGGGTAAACGCGGTGCCGACAATCGGTCCGACCACCGGCATACACACGAACGCCACAAAGGCCGACAGGGGTACCGATAAGCCAACGAAAATCGAATCCCGAACACCCATGAAGAACATCAGAACGAGTACGACAAAG
This sequence comes from Arsenicibacter rosenii, assembly GCF_001870735.1. GTDB lineage: Bacteria > Bacteroidota > Bacteroidia > Cytophagales > Spirosomataceae > Arsenicibacter > Arsenicibacter rosenii. The sequence continues at coordinate 263,915 of NZ_MORL01000009.1, forward strand.
ATAAAGCCCAGCACAACCGTGTTTACCAGGTCATGCAGCTCCGCCCGTGTCCGTTCCGACTGATCGGCGGTGATTTTAATATCCAGCCCTTGCGGGAAACGATCTGCTTTATATTTGGCAATTGTTTCTTCGATTTTGTCCGACGCCGAAATCAGGTTGGCGCCTGAGCGTTTGATCACGTTCAGCGACACAACCGTTTTCTTGTCCAGCCGCGAGAAATCCTGTTGTTCTTCGAAGCTATCCTGTACGTCGGCTACATCGCCGAGACGTACGGTTGCGCCCGTAGCCGTCCGGATCTGGAGATTCCGCAGCGTTTCTACCTCACTGAATTCGCCTTTTACGCGCAGGGTCCGGCGCACCCCATCGACGTTCAGTTCACCACCCGACACGTTGATGTTTTCACCCTGTACCGCCTGCTGAATGTCGTAAAATGCTAATCCTGACGACTGCATGCGTGGCAAATCGACGTTGATCTGCACTTCGCGTTTCAGGGCCCCGACGATATCAACGCGGCTGATTTCCGGCATGGCCTCAATAGCATCCTGCAAATCTTCGGCATAATCCTTTAACTGGTTCAGCGAAAAATTACCTGCCATGTTGATGTTCATGATCGGAAACTCCGAGAAGTTTACGTCCTGCGCTGTCGGGCCGGAATCCAGCTTTTGCGGTAAGTCCCGCTTCGACTTATCAATCGCGTCGCGAACCCGCTGCAAGGCATCGGATACCTGCACATCCGGATTGAATTCCACCAGAATAACCGAAACGTCCTGCAAGGCATTGGATTTAATCCGTTTTACGCCTGAGATCGACTTCAGTTGTTTCTCGATGGGTTTATTAATGGTATTTTCGATATCTGCCGGAGCCGTTCCGAAATAAATCGTATTGATGTAGATCTGCGGCACCTTGATATCCGGAAACTGTTCTTTCGGGAGGTTGTTATACACCAGTAACCCGCCCAGTGTAATTATGAACGTAAAGATGTAAATCGCCGTCCTGTTTTCGATACACCAGTTGGTGAAACCGAGCGTTTTATACTGTTCAAATTTCATGTTGACAGGGGTTGTTGCTTACCGAAACCAAACTACCGTCTCGACGAGCGGTTCCACTAAAAGTTTATAGGTTGTCCGTCTACTAACTCCTGATAGCCTTTGGTTACCAGCTGATCACCGGCTTTCAGGCCATCCAGCACTTCGATCTGCCCGCCATAACTCTGTCCCGTCCTGACCTGCCGGGCGCGTGCGAGTTTCTTTCCGCCTTCGTTGACGGCCACGTAAACCAACTGTCCTTGTTCTGTACTTTGAATCAGGTTCTGATCAATCACCACAGCATTGGCTTTCGACGCATCGTTGATCTTCACCTGGGCCAGCATATTGGGCTTCAGCCTGTTATCTGATGGAAGCGGGGCCTCAATGGTGAATGTCCGGCTCAGCGGATCTACCGTTGTCGATACAAAGTTGATGCGTGTATTCAGATTTTTGTTTACATCAGGGAAGCTCACCTGTACCTGATCACCATTCCGAACGCTGCCCGCGTAGGTATCGGCTACCTTTGCTACTACTTTCAGCGCCGACAGATTCACGACCTGGAACATCGGTGCTCCGGGCATACCCATCGCACCGGCTTTCACAAACACCTTATCAACCACACCGGCAATCGGGGCTTTCACCACCGACTGGCTCAGCTGGGTATTCAGCGTAGCCAGCCGCTTTTCCAGCGATTCCTTATTGTTTTTCGCCTGTAAATACTGGATTTCAGTACCGATCTGCTGTTTCCACAAATTTGCCTGCTTCTCAAACACCGTATTGGCCAGTGTCAGCTGATTTTTCACCTCTTCAATCGACTGACGCAGAATCTGGTCATCTACCTTCGCCATGACGGTGCCGGCTTTCACCTGGCTACCCTCCTGCACATAAACCGCCGTTATGGTTCCACCGGCCTGCGGGCTCACCTGTACGTTGTTTTTCGCGTCGATAGACCCCTGCAGCTCAATAAAGTGACGGAACGTTGAAGCCACAACCGGCGACACAACAACATCTTTCACTTTCGCCTCTTCTGCCTTTTTCGGGTCCAGTTTCGCCACCTCAGCTTCCAGCGTCCGCACTTTTGTATTCAGTTCGGCCTGCTGCTGCTTTAGCGTAGCTAACTCTTCTTTCTTTGCTTGTAAGTCGTTTTTCTTTTCCTGAGAACAAGACCATAACAGACTCATTGTCAGGGCGAGGATGTAATATTTTTTCATGATGGTTGTTTTTGCGTTAGTGAATAGGGATTAATTACCGGCATACAGTTTTCCGGTTGCCTTATCGGCATCAACCTTAGCCAGCATAAAGTCCAGCAATGCAGAAAAATAGTTCGTTTGCGCTTCACGGGAGGAGATTTCAGCATTCAGCACCTCGATGTTTGAGCCAACTCCCTCTTTGTATTTGATCCGTGTCACCCGTAAGATTTCCTGTGCCAGATCGAGGTTACGCTTCTGCGTCTGCAAACTTTGCAGGTTGTTCTGCAACATGATCTGTGCCTGCCGGATCTGCAGATCAATCGAGTTTTTCAGCAGCTCGCCGCTGTTCTGCGCTTTTTGCAGTGTAATCCGCTGTTGTTGCAGCCGGTATTTTTTGGCAAACCCATCAAAAAGCGGTGCCGACAGGTTAATCCCGACCGACGACAAGGCAAACCATTTGTTTGTGATCATATCACTCAGCTTGTCGCGCCCGTTGTTATACCCGTAGTTCAGAAAGGCCGACAAACGCGGGTAGTACTGCTTCCGGGTATTCTCAATATCCAGTGCCGCCAGCTTCAGCTGGGTTTGCAGCGTTGAATATTCAATCCGCTGGTTGTAGTCAAACGTTTTGGCTTCGTATTGTGCCAGCCGCTCCAGTTCTTCCAGGTTCTGTTCCTGGATTTTGTCGGTCAGCTTAATCGGTTCATCCACGCTCAGACCCATCTGATATTTCAGCAATACGTAGCTCAGCTCGATCAGGTTAACCACCTTCTGGCGTTCTGTCCGCAGGTTGTTGGCCTGTACTTCTAAGCGGTCAATGTCGATTTTTTCGACAAAGCCCTGGCGGTTCAGTTCCCGGGTTTCGCGCAACGTCGAATCCAGCCGGCCAATATTCAGGTCGAGAAGTTTAATGCGCTCTTCGCTGACCAGTACGCCGTAATAGGCCTTAGCCACCTGACCGGCTACTTCGATTTTCGACGATGTAACGTTTTTCTGAGCCAGTTCACGGTACGTATCAGCGGCCTTCAGACCAACCTTATACGAGGCATCAAAAATCAGCTGGTTGACCGCTGCCACCAGACTGCCAGAGTATTTTACCCCGAAGCGAACCCCCTGCGGACCGGCTGATTCAGGCAGCTGAAAAAAGGCCGGTGGCAGGAAAACTGTTTGAATCGCAAGGTTTTTCAGCGCCTGGCCCGAAATACTGGCCTGCGGCAACGCCACCGACCGGATTTCCTGTATACGTGCCTCGGCACTGGTAGCATCCAGCTTTGTATTCTGCACATTTATGTTGCGTTCAGTCGCAAACTGAATGGCTTCATTTAGTGAGTACTGTTTCTGGCCATACACGATTTCTATACTACAGAACGTCAGCATAAGCATCAGTCCCGTCCGGATCGTAGTAGTGCTATAATTCATGGTTGAATTGGTTATAAATAGTAAATCCTTTTTCGGTCAGCATCCCCCGCAGAAAATGGTGCAGGAGTTCAATCTGTATATCGGTCAGGCCAAAGCGGTCATGGGGGAAAACAGCCTCGTCCATGGCCAGATGCATTGATTCCAGCCGTAGCCGTGCCAGTACTTCTACATTGATATCATCGCGGTATAAGCCATCCCGTATGCCCCATTCCAGGTTTTCTATGATGGAGGCAAACACAAACTCTTCCTTATATTTCCGGTATTCTTCCCAGGCTTTGGGATAGTGGCGCTCAATATCGAAAAGCAGATTCGGGTTGTTGCTATCTGCGTATTTCCGCACCATTACCGATAGCATCAGCATGGCATCGACGGCGTTGTGAGCGTCTATTTTGTGGCAGTTAACATTTTCTTTTTTCGCGTTGAAATGATTAACAACGACCTGATAAACGAGGTCTTCCTTATCTGAGAAATGCTGATAAAGCGTCTTTTTGGATATGCCCAGACGCCGGGAGATGTCATCAAGTGTGACTGATTTTACGCCGTACTTCCAGAATAACCGTTCGGCCTCGTCAACAATTTTGTGCTTTATAGAAGTATGTTCCTTCATGTGTTCCTGGTAAGGGAACCATGGAAACTTTCTTATGGTTCATAGTTTCCGTTAAATTTTTGTTGTCTTGTTCATTAGCGCTGCAAATTAGCCCGGAAGCCGCAACCGGTAAACAAATACTTCATAAAGTGGAGATTTTGAGGGGTGAACGGCATGAATTCTCCGACGAACTTCCGCTTCCCGAAAGCAACCGGCCATCGGGTTTCGCCGGTTGATCCCGAAATAATGACATTTCAAACACAACGGCATTGAAAACAGGGTCGGTAACACCCACTTTTGTCCCATCATTACGCCGCTATTAACGCAACAACACGAACACAAAAACAACAATACAATGAAAAACGCATTACAACGCATCGCCTTTATGATTCCGGTCTTTGCCCTTTTTGCTATCCAGGCAGAAGGACAGGCCACAGCCAAAAAAGCAGCCCCTGCCGCGAAACCTGCTCCAGCCGTAGCGCGTACATCCGAACCGGCTAATGTGGCTGGTCAAAAGACCCGGCAAGCCGCAACACCACCGGCAACTGCGAAGCCGGCAACACCGCCGGCCGCTACCCAACAGCCGGTTCAGACCCATACAAGCGCAGCGCCGAAACCGGGAGCAACTACACCGGCGAAAAAGCAGCCGGTTTTCGCGAAAGCCGCTCACCGGACATCGTATCTGAACGGTGGTATCGGCCTGGCCTCCTACTGGGGTGGTGGTATTCCGATCGGGGTATCGTTTGAGACTGCCCTGGCCGAAAACCTGTCGGTCGGCGGTTCGGTCGACTATGCTCATTACGGCCGGAATTATGGTGGTTATAAGTGGAGCTACAACTTTATCTATGCCGGCGCCCGTGGCTCGTATCATCTTGGTGAAATCCTGCAGACAGGCGATAAATTTGACCCCTATGCCGGTATTTCGCTAGGCGTCCGGATTGCCAGCTATAAAGACAACGCAGGCTATGGCGACTATTATAACCCGTATAACAATGGCTTATATTTAGGAATCCACGTCGGTGGCCGCTACTACTTCACCGAGAAGGTAGGTGGTTTTGCCGAAGTCGGCTACGGTGTCACAGCACTCCGTCTGGGGGTCACCGCCAAATTTTAACCATTAATCTTATCTCCGGACGGTTAAGCCATTAGTTGTAATCTCTTTTACAGCTAATGGCTGTCTTATATTTGCGTCGTTACGAAAACTCTGTCCTAAACAAATGAGCTACGATACCTGGTATCTGTTGTTTCTGGGAACGGTCATTGCGATGCTGATGCTGAATCTCATTCAGTGGTGGCTTTATCGGGAGCGTGTGTATGCGTTATACACTTTTTATATGCTTGCCTGGATTGCGTTCTTTTGTTTACTTAATGCAGCTGACACATGGCCTGTCATCCGGTTTGTGCAGGTTGCCATTCCGATGGCGGCCTATATTGCGTACTTTGAACTGACAATCTACTTCCTGAATTTACAGATTACCCGGCCTGGTTTAATCCGGATTTTCCGGACAACGCAGGTGGTGCTGATTACCTATATCGTCCTGGAAATCCTGCTTTGCTTTCTGACGGATTGGTGGCAGCAGCCTTTTCATGGCATTTTACATACCGTCGTACGTAGTGGTCTGGCGGGGCTGTCTTTTTACATCATATCTATCATTTACCGGTGGGAAAACATTGTTGCCAGATTGTTTATTACCGGTAGTACGGCGCTGGTTATCGGAGCTATTGCGGCCATGCTGGCCACGTTATTTTTTTCACAGCCCTGGGGTGATATGGCCTGGCATAAGCCGCTGGCCTATATGCAGACCGGCATTCTGGCCGAACTTCTTTTTTTCTCCACGGGCCTTACCTACCGCCACCGCAGTCAGGAAATCCGGCAGGCAGTACGCAAAGCGCTTGTTGAAAAAGAACTGATACAGGAACGTGAACAACGGCAGCGCGAACAACTGGAAGCCGCCCTGAATGTTCAGCAATTGAAGCAGGAAAAAACGGAAGTTCAGATACGGGCTCTGCAAACCCAGATCAATCCACATTTTTTGTTCAACAGCCTGAATACCTTATCCTCGCTCATTGACGAAGACCCCTTACTGGCTACCACTTTTGTTGATGAACTCAGCACTGTTTACCGCTATCTTTTACGCAGTAATGTACTGGAACTAACCACCCTGCAACTGGAGCTCAATTTTATTCAATCGTACCTGAATCTGCTTAAAACACGGTATGGGCGAGGCTTAATTACTGAAATTCAGGTCCGGCCCGACCATGCCGGCCTATTACTACCTCCGTTAACGCTGCAGCTCCTGACCGAAAATGCGGTCAAACACAATGTAATCCTAGCCAATAAACCATTAGTGATCCGGATTAAAACCGATGACGACCGGCAAATTATTGTGGAAAACTCCCTGCAACGAAAAACGCTGCGGGTCGAATCAAACGGTATCGGCTTATCTAATATTACCTCGAAGTACAAGCTATTGGGTAGCCGGCCTCCTGTTTTTGAGGAAGATATTCACTCCTTCCGGGTAATCCTTCCGGTTATTGAAACCCTGAAAGAGTTTTCGGCTACGAAGGAAGCGTGGTAGATTCAGTCGTTTTTTTTACCACTTCGCCCGCCTTTTTTTACTGTACAGGAAAAATTATATTGAAGAAGCGCCATTTTTAATAAATATTTGAGCAAAAGTCCAGGCAATAGCAATGAATGTTTTTTTAATCGAAGATGAAGAGTTAGCTGTTCGCAAGCTGAGTAAGCTGTTACAGGAAGTTGCTCCGGATATACAGATTGTCGGTACAGCGGCCAGCGTGCGGGCTTCTGTCGCATGGCTTGATAGTAACACAGCTCCCGATTTGATCCTCATGGACATTGAGCTTGCCGATGGTCAGAGCTTCGAAATTTTTGAACAAACAACGGTTAGCTCGCCGGTTATTTTTACTACGTCTTATGATGAATATGCGTTGAAGGCGTTTAAAGTAAATAGCATCGACTATCTGTTAAAGCCCATTAAACGTCATGAACTGGAAGCGAGCTTAAGTAAATACCAGCGATTGCATCAGGGTACAGACCTGAATCTGCCTTCTACAAAAAATGATACAGATTCAGCGGCGGCCATTGATGCACTGGTTCAACAATTACGTCAGCAAATTCAGCCGACTGATTTCCGGAGACGGTTTCTTGTTAAACATCGTCAGCAATGGATACCGATTGAAGTCAATGATATTGCGTTTTTCTATACAGAAGAAGGCATCAGTTTTTTCCGGACTACTACTAATCAGAAGTACGCAGTAGACTATACGTTAGATGAGCTGGAGAAAATGCTGGATCCGGATCAGTTTTTCCGGGCTAACCGGCAGTTTATTACCCACATTCAATCGGTTCAGCAAATTCATCCTTATTTTAACAATAAGCTGAAATTAATTCTGAAACCTGTAACCGACGAAGAAGTGGTCATTAGCCGTGAAAAAGCTACTGACTTTAAAAAATGGATGGGGAAGTAACTTTTAAATGTAGATATTTCTGTCTAGGCCCGTTGTTATACACGGGCTTTTTTTGGGTAATGTATAAACGACAAGA
>NZ_MORL01000090.1 GCF_001870735.1 Arsenicibacter rosenii
CCTGAGTAATCAGAATTCAGGAGGCATATCGTTCTGGCCATGCCTGGCACTCGGACATAGTTTTTAGGACATTGAACCTCGTTGGGCATAGTGCAAACTACGCCCAATGGGAGGCTTGACGGGGCTCCTTTACCCTGTCAAGCCCTTGCCTGTCAATCAACTACAGCAAATAGCTGATCCCGACGCCGGCCGTTGGGTTTACGCCGCCGTCTTTCAGCATCACCGCCCGCAGCCGCAGCTCCAGATGAAAGTTTTCCTGTAGCTTATATCCGTACTCGGCCGATACGTTCCCGCCCGTACGGAATGCGCTGAGGTGACTTTGGGTATACCCGCTGCCGGCCGGGACGAAATAGCTGCCGATCACATACTTTTCACTAGAGACGTTATTCGAAATGGCCCAGACCGAATAACCGGCCCCAACCCGTACAAAATGACGCGAAGCCGACGGCATCACATTCACCTGCCCGCTTATGTCAGCGGTGACCCGCTCCCAGGTATCGGGTTTCGGCAGGTTTGTTTCGCCGGGGGCCGTCTTATTTTTTTGAGACAGGTAGGCATACCCCAGATCGGCAGCAAGCAGAAACCGGTTTTTCGCAAAGTTATAGCCAAGCCGTGCTGATTTATGGAAACCGATGCGGCTGGCATCATGGATGCGGAGGGCATGAATCCCCGCCCCGATTGTGAGCAGGTTTTTAGGGCGCTGCTGAGCGTGTATACATGCGGGTAACAGCAGCAAAAGCGGGAGGTAAAGAGCTTTCATGGTTGTAGATAATTTTAGTTGCGTGACCATTCAACCGTTAAGGAGCCGGTGGTTGATTTGCTGCCCGTTAGCCTTAGCTGCAGGGTGTCATTTTCGTAATAATCCTCGTTGATGGATAACGAAACGGATGACCCCGCAGCAATGGAATCCCGCCGGTAAATCTTCTGAGCAGCCGGGTTACCGCCTTTCAATACGGTCATAATAACCGGCTTAGTCAGAGAGCCCCGTATCTGAATAGTAAGTTTGTTGGGACGCTGATCAACCGGAGATAAGGTCGAAACAATCGTGTTTGCGAAGTCCGTAACGGTGAAATACTGCGTTTCCGACCGGGCAATCACCCGTTCATCACAGGCCGTCAGCAGCGACGCTACACCAAGCATTGCCAGAAGGTTGTAGTGGATCGTTCTCTTCATTGTTGGATATTATTTTTTCGCTAAGGTAACGTATCCGGCAAAAATGATGATAACGTACGGCAAATTTTAGCATGGGGGAACAAAAAAGGCTGCCTTTTCAGACAGCCTTTCCCATAATTACCACCGGAACGGAACCTAGTTTTTAATCACTTTTATTGTTTGTGCATGCGTATCCGAGCTGGTTTTCAACAAGAGCAGACCGGTGCTTTGTGCTGACACATCAACTACTTCCCGATGCGACTGGCTCTGCGGCTGCACCCGGCGGGACATAATTGGCCGGCCCGTTGCATCCGTAACCGACATCATCAGTGTTTCGCCTTTTGCTCCGCTGATCACAACATCAATGTACTGGCTCGTCGGGTTACCTAACACAGTCACGAGCCATGGTGCTTCGTTCGGGAGGGCTTCACGGGCTGAGCCACGGGCCGCGCAGGCCTGCCGGAAGTTCCAGACAAAGTAGGTCGACCGTGTGGCCTGATCCTGTACCGTCAGCGTGCTCTGGTTGTTGTCGAACGGCAGGAAGTAATTCACGCCCAGCTGCCCGTTGCCCGTTACCCCGTTGATAAAGATCGGCGCCGGTTGCGGGCTAAAGCTGCCGTTGGCATTGCCCACCACAAAGTTGACGCTCGACAGTACCCCGTTGGTCACGTTACAGCTAAAGCTCGTAATGGTCAGGCTCGACGGGGCCGCTGTGGCTTTGTCCTTAATGGTAACGGTTGTATTGGTCTGAGTTGGGTCCGGATCGTAGTCATCCTTGTCAATCAGGTTGATGATCACCGTTTCATCACCTTCATCTTCTGAATCATCCGCAATCGGATCCACCTCGACCAGGATTTCCGATTCGCCTTCGGCAAAGGTTACCGAACCAGGCAGATTCAGGAAGTCAACGCCCGGGGTAGCCGTACCACCCAGTGAATAATACACCACCAAAGTACCGGCGGTCGTACTGCGGGTAAAGCTGATCACCCCCGGATCAATGTCTTCCGTAGCAGCAGCCTTTACATCCTGGCTGTTTTTCGCCATCGCCGGATTCTTTGCTGAGCCGGCTTTCGTTTCTCCGGCCACCGGATCAGGACTGTTTACTTTCACGACTGGTGTTGCGCCCTGTGCGCCTACGGTAACCTTAAACGAAGCCGTAACGGTTTGCGCCGTTGGCAGGGTGCTGTCGACTACCTTAACCGTCAGGTTATGATCACCGGCCGACATTTCGGTGTAGGTAACCCGGTTACCGGTCGTTGAAATACCTGCCCCTGCGTCGGTACCGAAGTCATACGTATACGGTGCCCGCCCGCCCGAAACGGTAGCCGTACCCGAGGTAGATCCGTTGACCGGAATACTCGTCGGCGAAACGACCAGATTAACGACCAGCGGCACCGTTGCCCCCGGATTAATCGTAATAGTAAACGTTGCCATGGCGGTGGCACTGGCCGGGTCAGCCGCCATAACCGTCACGGTTGATGTCCCCAATGCGTTCGGTGTACCACTGATTGTCCGGGTAGCGGCATTAAATGAGAGATTAGCCG
>NZ_MORL01000091.1 GCF_001870735.1 Arsenicibacter rosenii
TGTCCGCCGGCTACCTGCGTACCGATTACCGTTAAGAAAATTGTCAGACCATAAGCTCACGGGATAAAACAGAAAAGCCAGCTATAATAGCTGGCTTTTCTGTTTTATCCCGTATATGTTATTGAGACTACTTAATGCTTTACTTAAGTTATACTTTGGCATCATAATTGCTATATATAACAAATAAACACATAATCATTTTAATTGTTACCATAACAATAAAAAAAACAAACATAAAACCTACTATTGTTTACATAATTCAAATAATAGAATTACCGTTTAAAACAAATTTTCACGTTCCGTACCATCAGGTATAGGTGGCGTCTTTTTTGTTCCATTTCATCTTATTCGCTTGCTTATTTTCAACCAAAGCTGAAGTAAGATGTCATGAAAAAAATCTACCAGCCCCCCCAAAGGAGTTCAGTCAACTCTTTTGGACGATTTTTGCATTCCCTATTCACACTAAGGCAGAATCTTCCACCTTTAGTAAAGCTGGCTCAATTCAGTTGGCTGATTGGTTTATTATTACTAGCCTTTGTATCTGAAAGTCGTGCTCAATGTTCTATAGCCATCAGCAAGGTAACAACCTCCGGTTGTTATGCCGTTACCAACACCAGTGGTGTTCTTGTGAGTAAATCAACGGTGAGTGTGGAAGTTGCCTGGTCTAATGCACCGGCCAACGGGTACATCATTGTCACAAGCGGCACCCAGAGCCAGACGATTCTACCCGGAACAATCACTGTCACCTACGCCCAACCGGCCGGCTATAACACTCTTGTTACGGGCAGTCAGACCATTGTATCTCCACAGGTAGTTGCCTTTGAGGTAGACGCCAACAGCAGTGCCGGTACGGTAACAGCCCGCTTTTCTAACCAGACCAGTTGTTCGGCAACCGGTTCCTTTACTACGCCTGCCTCCTGCCTTCCTATCACCTGTTCCGGCAGTAATCTCGGTGGTATGGTGTTTAAGGATTTTAATGATGATGGCGGCAAACAGGCCGGCGAAACGGCCGGGATTCCTGCGGTTGCCATAAAAGCCATTGCCTGTGACGGTACCACTTATACCGCCACAACCGATAACTATGGTCTTTATTCCATCAATATTCCGGCGAATAAATATCCGGTGCGGGTAGAATTCAGTAATGTGCCGTCAATTTATAATCTCGGCGTCAACGGTAATGACTCCCGGACCTCAGTCCAGTTTGTAGCTGCCCCGCGATGTAATGTCAATCTGGGGATTAATAACCCGGTGGATTACTGCTCCAATAACCCGGTCGTTTTTGTTCCGTGCTATGTTAACGGTAACCCGCTGGCAGGTGGTAATGCCGGTACAGCCGATGCCCTGGTAACCATTCCGTACGGGGTTTCCTCAGCCACATCCTTTACCGGTGAAGTTCCCATTGCAACAGCCAGTCAGATCGGTTCTATCTGGGGGCTGGCCTACAATAAATACACGAAACGGCTATTTCTGAGCGCGATGCTTAAGCGGCATGCCGGCCTTGGCCCACTGGGTCTGGGCGGTATCTACGTCACCAATTATGCAAATCCTGCATCCCCCACTACCACTTCCTTCCTGAATGTTACGGCAATCGGTATCAATGTCGGAACGATTGCCAGTAACACCGCACGGGGTCTGGCCGCTGACGTTGGTACACCAAACTACGATATTCAGGCGTTTTCCGCTGTCGGTAAGGTAGGTATTGGTGATCTGGAAATTTCAGACGACGGAGACAAACTGTGGCTCACCAACCTCTCGGATAAGCGGCTGTACTCCATTGACATTTCACAGTATAACCTGACTGGCACTACACCAACAACTGCCAATGTGTCCTCCTACACGATTCCCGCCAGTTGTACCGGCGGGCAGTACCGGCCCTGGGCGCTAAAGGTATACAACGGAAAAGTGTATGTCGGCGGCGTTTGTGATGCGCAGTCGTCAGGAAATAAATCCAATCTGAGAGCGTCTGTATATGAGCTTAACGGCTCCACGTTTACCCAGATTTTTGACTTCCCGCTGACTTATCCGAAAGGCTATCCCGCACTTGCCAACTCTAATAATACCGGCTGGTTTCCCTGGACCGATGTATTCAGTGACCTGATCGACGGCAACAGTACGATCCTGCGCCGCCCGATTCCAATATTTACCGATATTGAATTTGACATAGACGGTTCCATGGTGCTGGCATTCGGTGACCGCACCGGTTTGCAGGGCGGTGACCTGAATTATGGCACTACTACCGGGAATACCACTACCTACGAAGTAAACTCGCAGGCGGGTGACATTTTACGGGCGTACTATTCAAACGGAGCGTTTGTGCTGGAAAATAACGCCAAAGCAGGGCCTAACTCCGGCTCCGGCAGAGGCAACTCACAAGGGCCTGGTTTCGGCGAGTTCTATAACGATAACTGGATTCAGGAACCAGCCGCAAACCGGCCATTCCCCCCTTATTACCACGCTGAGAATGTGATGGGCGGTCTGGCGCTGAAACCAGGCTCGGGGGAAGTAGTGGTCACAACCGTCGACCCGGTCGATTATCATCCGTATGCCGGCGGGGTCCGGTACCTCAATAATACGTCCGGATTATCCACTACACAATATGCGGTTTACATTACCCGTGGTCCGGACGGCAATATAAATCCCGGCACCTTTGCCAAAGCCACCGG
>NZ_MORL01000092.1 GCF_001870735.1 Arsenicibacter rosenii
GACATTCTGACCAAAGACCCCGAGGTCTGGAAAAAGACAATCTTTATCCTCTGTTACGACGAAAACGACGGCTATTTTGACCATTTCCCGCCGTTTGTACCTGCCCACCCGAATCAGCCGGAGACGGGTCTGAACAGCAAAGGCCTTGACACCACCCCGGAGTTTGTCACCACCGAACAGGAATCGAAGCGCAGCAACGGGGGCCGGACAGGCCCGATCGGCCTCGGTTTCCGCGTTCCGCTGGTGATTGCCTCGCCGTGGAGCCGTGGCGGGTTTGTCAACTCAGAAGTATTTGACCATACGTCCATTCTGCAGTTCATGGAGCTGTTCCTGTCGAAAAAGACCGGAAAGCCAATTAAAGAAACCAATATCAGCGACTGGCGGCGAACGGTTTGCGGCGATCTGACTTCGGTTTTCCGCCCGTATACCGGTGAAAAAATGACCATGCCGAAACCGGTTCCGAAACAGGAATTTTACGAAGGCATTCATAAAGCCCAGTTTAAAAAGCTGCCGGAAGGGTTTAAGGCGCTGAACGAACAGGAGATTGAAGCCCTCAAAACAAAAACGGCCAATGCACCCTATTACCAGGAAAAAGGCATCCGGCCGTCGAACGCGTTGCCTTATGAACTGTATTCGGATGCGAAACTGAAAGACGGGAAGCTACAGCTCACCCTGTCAGCGAAGAATAAAACGTTCGGCAAAAAAGCAGCCGGCTCACCATTCCATGTCTACGAAGTGCACGACAACGATGTCAGCGTCCGGCACTATACCGTAATGGCAGGTGATTCCCTGACAGATACATTCAGCGCCGATTATCCGGTCCGGGTGTACGGGCCAAACGGTTTTTTCCGGGAATTTAAGGTCAACAAAGCCAAAAACCGGATCGACGTTTCGTGCCTGTATAACCGTGGCCTGCTCAATAACCTGACCGGAGATATTACCCTGCAGCTTGCCAACACCGACGATTCGCGGAGCTACACCGTGCAGATCATCGACAACGGCTACGGGGCTCCCGCCAAAACCATTACACTGGCAAAGGCCGGTAGTAAGGGGTCAGAACAACGCATTGAGCTGGACCTGAAACGGTCGTATAACTGGTACGATGTCAGTGTCAAAATTGATGGCATTGACGATGTAGCATGGCGGTATGCCGGACGGGTTGAAACCGGAAAAACCGGCTTTACTGACCCGCTGATCGGCCGGGAGGCCGGGCAACAGCCCCCCCTGGCATAAGCCAATTGACAATCAGAGCGGGAATCGGTACATTTACCGGTTCCCGCTTTTTAAAACTTCGTCCGGCTGCGCAGCGCAGTCAGGCAACAGACCAATATGACAGAGGACGTTTCGTTAAAAAAAGCATTAAACCCCATTCACATCTGGGCGATCGGCGTAGGGTTAGTTATCTCGGGAGAATACTTCGGCTGGAATTACGGCTGGGGCGTTGCCGGGACGGTCGGGTTGTTGATTGCCACGCTCATCATTACTGTTCTTTATTGCACCTTCATCTTTAGTTTTACCGAATTAACAACGGCTATTCCGAACGCAGGCGGCCCGTTTGCCTATGCCCTGAGAGCGTTCGGGCCCATTGGCGCCCTCATTGCCGGCTATGCGACACTGATCGAGTTTTTGTTTGCCGCACCGGCCATTGCCCTGGCCTTGGGCAGTTATATACACTTTCTTTATCCGTCGGTGCCGATCCTGCTGGCGTCGATGGTATCGTATGTGCTTTTTACAATCATCAACATGCTGGGTATTAAGGAAGCCGCCTGGTTTTCGCTCATCATGACCGTACTGGCTATTCTGGAGTTGCTGTTGTTCATCGGCGTGGTTGCACCACATTTCAGGATGGAAACCTTTCTGAACAACCCGATGCCGTTTGGCTGGGGTGGTGTATTTGCCGCCCTTCCCTTTGCCATCTGGCTGTATGTCTGCCTGGAAGGAGTCGCTATGGTTGCCGAGGAGGTTAAAGACCAGCATCAGGCGATTGCCAAAGGCTATATCTCGGCCCTCTTTACGCTCATGGTCCTTGCCCTTGCGGTGATGGTATGTGTCGGCGGCATTGCCCCGTGGGATCAGCTCGATAACCTCGACTATCCCCTGCCCGAATCCATCGGTATTGTGCTTGGCCGAACCAATCCGCTGACAAAATTATTTGCCAGTGTCGGCCTTTTTGGCCTGATTGCTTCTTTCCACGGCATTATCATCAGCTATTCACGGCAAATGTTTGCCCTCGCCCGAAGCGGCTATTTACCCGTTCAGTTATCGGTTGTCAGCCCCGGCCAGAAAGTGCCCTATCTGGCATTAGTTGCCGGCGGTATCTTAGGTATGGTCGCCCTGACGATGCTGGACACCAGCAAGCTGGTCATTCTGTCGACCATCGGTGCCGTAGTGGTGTATGTTGTCAGTATGCTGGCGCTGTTTGCCCTGCGCCGGAACGAGCCACTGATGAAACGTCCCTTCAGAGCACCGCTATACCCCTACTTTCCTGCCATTGCGTTGTTAACCGCTCTTGTCGCCCTCGCCGCTATGGTGTATTTTTATCCCTGGTTAAGTCTGCTGTTTTTCGGCGGCCTTACGGGTATTGTACTCCTGTTTTATCTGTCGGGGCGCCACCGGACCATCTCCGGTTCGCTCCATTTCGAA
>NZ_MORL01000093.1 GCF_001870735.1 Arsenicibacter rosenii
GATCTGGCTGTTTTCTACCTCCGCTGGCGTCAGCTGCCACAAGAGCAGCTCGACCATATCGATGCCTATCTGAAATCGGGAAAGCCGGTCATGGGATTCCGGACAACAACCCATGCGTTTAATTTTCCGGCCGGTGATCCCCGTGTGCGCTGGAATGCCTTCGGTGAATTTGCGTTCGGAGCTCCTCCGGGCTGGGGCGGAGCCGCTAAACATACCCACTACGGCCACAAGAGCACAACTGATGTGACGATCATTCCGGAGGCGGCCAAACATCCGGTTCTGACGGGCGTTGCTCCTGCCTTTCACCAGTCTTCGTGGCTTTATCGGGTACTGCCCGACTATCCGGCAAAAGGTGCGACCCCGCTGCTGATGGGGAAATCGGTTAACCCGGATAAAGAGGCAATTGACAATCCGGTTGCCTGGACATGGACCAATCAGTGGGGCGGAAAAGCCTTTATGACTACACTCGGGCATCCGGAAGATTTTCAGGCCGAAGCCTTTCAGCGACTGATCATCAATGCCATTCATTGGGAGCTTGGGAAGCCCGTACCCAAAAAATGGAAAGGCAAAATGGCCATCAATGTGCCTTACGGCCACCCGAAATAACGGAAATCAAACCGGCGACCTTCTGTATACAACCCTTTTCTGAACAACGTCATGAATAAAGTCAGCATCACCGGATGGCTAGTCACGCTCAGCATTGTCCTGATTGCTTTTTCTGCTTTTCAACCCAACCCCGACCGGAAGATCCCGCTCCGTAAAGCAGCCCATATTTCCCTGATTGGCGGCAATCTGGGCTCGCGGGAGATGAATTACGGCTATTTCGAAACCGAATTACACAGCCGGTATCCCGATAGCCTGCTGTTCGTCCGGAACATGTGTGATGGCGGGGATACGCCGGGCTTCCGTCCGCATGCCAGCCGGAAGAAACCCTGGGCTTTTCCGGGTGCGGAAAAATTTCAGAGCGAGTATGCAAAGGACTCTGACAGTCAGGGGCATTTTGATAGTCCTGACGAATGGCTTACCCGGTTGAAAACCGATATCCTCATCGGCCTGTTTGGCTATAGCGAATCGTTTCAGGGGAAAGCCGGCCTGGCTACCTACAAGGCCGAGCTGGATGCCTTCATCAAGTATACCTTAAGTCAGCGGTACAACGGCACCACTGCCCCGAAACTGGTGCTTGTCTCCCCGATTGCGTTCGAAGACCTGTCTGACCGCTACGACCTGCCGAACGGTAAAGCCGAAAACGCGAATCTGTTGCTGTATACCAACGCTATGAAAGAGGTGGCAGCCCAAAACAATGTCCTGTTTATCGACGCCTTTACGCCGACGCAGCAATGGTATGCCTCAACCGCTGAACCCCTGACCATCGACGGCTTTCAACTCAATGACGAGGGGTATAAACGTTTTGGTATGTTTCTGGCCGACGCCGTTTTTGGCAAAACCGCCCCGAATCCAAAGGTAAACACCCGGATGGTCCGCGATGCTGTGCTGGAAAAAGACTGGATGTGGCATAATGACTATAAAATCCCGAACGGCGTCCATGTCTACGGCCGCCGCTATAATCCGTTCGGTCCGGATAACTACCCTGCCGAAATCGAAAAAATCAGGGAAATGACCGCTATCCGGGATCAGGCAATCTGGCTGGCAGCCACTAAAGGGGAGAAAATGGACCTGGCCGCTGCGGATATGAACACCCGGCAACTGCCCGCGGTTAAAACCAACTATAACCCGGATAAAAACGGCAGCCTGACCTATCTCTACGGACAGGAAGCCCTGGCAAAACTGAAGGTGGCACCAGGCTTTAAAATTGAGCTGTTTGCCTCTGAATCCGATTTTCCGGACCTGGCCAAACCCATGCAGATGTCCTTTGATAACAAGGGCCGGCTGTGGGTAGCCACCATGCCGAGTTACCCCCACTACAAGCCCGGCGATCCGAAGCCTGACGACAAGATTATCATTCTCGAAGACACCAACCAGGATGGTAAAGCCGACAAACAAACGGTTTTTGCCGATCACCTGCACTTGCCGCTGGGTTTTGAAATAGCAAAAGAAGGCGTATATGTCTCACAGGGTACGAATTTTAAAATCCTGAAAGATACCGACGGCGATGGCAAAGCCGACAAATCAGACATTCTGCTGAGCGGTTTCGACGACCACGATACGCACCACAACAGCCATGCCTATACCGTCGATCCTTCCGGAGCCATTTATTCGGGCGAAGGCGTTTTCCTGCATACCGATGTTGAAACGCCTTACGGAACGGTGCGGGCAACAAACGGCGGGTTTTACCGGTATAGCCCGCAACTGCATAAACTGGAACGGACAGCTCAGCTTTCCATCCCGAATCCGTGGGGCATTGCCTTTGATGATTGGGGACAGCCTTTCTTTGCCGAAACCTCCAGTCCGGATGTCCGCTGGATGCTGCCGGGTACGGTGCTCCCGCGTTATGGCGAGTATACCCATAAGAGCGTACAGTTGGTTGAAGATGCTCACCGGGTCCGGCCAACGTCGGGCCTCGAATTTGTGTCGAGCCGCCATTTCCCGGACGAATACCAGGGTGACTTCCTGATAAACAATACCATCGGTTTTCTGGGCACGAAGCAACACACCCTCGCTGACGACGGAACGG
>NZ_MORL01000094.1 GCF_001870735.1 Arsenicibacter rosenii
CCGGTACTGGCAAAACGTCTTCGGGACCGGACTGGTAAAAACGACCGAGGATTTCGGCAATCAGGGCGAATTACCCAGCCACCCGGAATTGCTTGACTGGCTGGCGGTTACGTTCCGGCAGGATTATAACTGGGATGTAAAACGGCTGATTAAACTCATGGTAATGTCTGCCACCTATCGTCAGGATTCACGGACGCCACCGGAACTACGTGAACGGGATCCTGAAAACCGGTTGCTTGCCCGTGGCCCATCGACCCGCCTGACAGCCGAGATGCTGCGCGACAATGCCTTACTGGCCAGCGGTCTGCTGAACCGGCAGATCGGCGGGNAAATTAACAGCATGACCTACAAAATGGACACAACCGACGCAGCCTACCGACGCAGTCTTTACGTTGTCGTGAAACGCTCGGTTCCGAATCCGACACTGGCGACATTTGATGCCCCTTCACGCAGTAGCTGCATTGTTCGCCGCCAACGGACGAATACACCCCTACAGGCCCTGGTAACGCTGAACGATCCAACTTTTGTCGAGGCCTCGCGGGTTCTGGGCGAGCAGATGGCACGACAAAAAGACCCGGCGGCCGGCATTACGTTTGCGTACCGGCAACTGACCGGCCGCTTACCTGGTCAGGCCGAGCTCAGGCTCCTGGATCAATTGTATATGAATCAATATGAACAGTTTGCGGCGAAACCGGCCAAAACAACGGGCTGGCTCAAAACCGGCCTGAAAAAGACAGATACGGCGCTTGAACCGGCCAAAGTGGCGGCCTTCGCGGTCGTTGCCAATACGATTCTGAATACTGATGCAACCTTAACCAAACGATAGCCCATGACACCGCATCACGATGACCCTTTCCGGCTGCAAACACCGGATTTTGCTGCCTTAAACCAGCAACTCGACCGGCGTGACTTTTTGAAACGAACGGCTTCGGGCTTGGGCGCCATGGCTCTGGGCGGGTTGCTGGGCCATTCATCGCTGGGAGCTACGCCCCTTATTCCCAAAGCCAAACGGGTTGTGTACCTGTTTATGGCCGGCGGACCCTCCCAGTTCGAGACGTTTGATTATAAACCCGGACTGAGGTCAATGCTTGGGTCTGCCCTGCCCGATTCGGTCCGGAAAGGCCAGCGGCTTACGGGCATGAGCGCCAATCAGGCCTCTTTGCCGATTGCTCCCAGTGCCTACTCGTTCAGACAATACGGAAAAACCCGGACCTGGGTCAGTGACCTGCTCCCTTACACCGGCCAGGTTGTTGATGACCTTTGCCTGATTAAATCGGTGTATACAGAGCAGATCAACCACGACCCCGCTATCACGTTTTTTCAGACCGGTCATCAGCTGCCCGGCCGGCCATCTATCGGTTCATGGGTTAACTATGGACTCGGGTCCGAAAATCAGAATTTGCCGGCCTTTATTGTCCTGGTTTCCAAAGATGCGGCCAAAGACCAGCCGTTATATGCCCGCCTGTGGGGAAACGGGTTTCTGCCGTCTGAGTATCAGGGTGTACAATTCCGTTCGGGCAATGATCCGGTTCTGTTTCTGAATAACCCTGAAGGATACGACGGACAGGACCGCGCGCAAATGCTGACTTACCTGAACCAGCTGAACCGGCTTCAGAACGAAACCTGGGGCGATCCGGAGGTGAATGCCCGTATCTCGCAATATGAAATGGCTTTCCGGATGCAGACTTCCGTTCCCGAGGTTATGGATACCAGTAAAGAACCCGATGACGTATTTGACCTCTATGGCCCCGGCAGCCGTGATAAGGGTAGTTTCGCGGCCAACTGCCTGTTAGCCCGTAAGCTGCTCGAAAAAGACGTCCGGTTTGTACAGCTCTATCATCAGGGCTGGGATCACCACGGGTCATTACCCGGCAATATTACAAAACAATGTAAACAGATTGACCAAGCAACGGCCGGCCTGCTGATTGACCTGAAACGACGGGGGCTACTCGAAGATACGCTGGTGGTATGGGGCGGCGAGTTCGGGCGAACCGTCTACTCGCAGGGAAAACTAACCGCCACCGACTACGGCCGCGACCATCACCCGCGCTGCTTTACCATGTGGATGGCAGGGGCAGGCGTCAAAGCGGGCTTATCTTATGGACAGACAGATGATTTTAGCTACAACATCATTAAAGATCCGGTGCATGTGCACGATTTTCAGGCAACCTTGCTCCACTTGCTCGGCGTCGATCATGAGCAATTGACCTACAAATACCAGGGGCGCCGATTCCGGCTCACCGATGTGCATGGTAAAGTCGTTAAAGGCATTCTGAGCTAATCTCAATATACCGGAACTACAGACAGACCTAAACCCTGACAAAACACGATCAGATGACAACCCGCAGAGATTTTCTTCGTAAAAGCACACTGGCAGCCTCGCTGGGCCCCGGTGCGGTTGATTTATTCCATCATGCGCATTCGCCGTTTAAAACGGCCCTGGATGACCTTATTATCGGCCATAACGGCTTTCAGTATAAGGTCGACAAAGGCTGGGCAAAAATCAGTGTCAACAGCACTCCTGTTTTCAACTGTCATGAAATGGTGCAGGATAGCAAAGGGCGGCTCATCATGCTCGGCGACAACGTACGC
>NZ_MORL01000095.1 GCF_001870735.1 Arsenicibacter rosenii
CCGGTATAAACCGAAAACAGGAACAGATCCACTACCTTCTGCATGTTGTCAGTCCATGTCGTTGACTCCAGCGTAAAGACCTCCTGACGGGTCAGATGGCTGGTGTTGATCTTTTCCTTTCGTTTCAGCTTGAAGCTCGCCAGCGTATTTCATGCCGAAACAATGCCGAAACAGTGTGTAGTTTTCAGGGTGTTTTTGGGGATATGTTGGAACAGTGTTGGAAGAACAAAAGCCCCAAAACAGCGTGTTTTGGGGCTTTTGTTTGCTTCTAGCGGTCCGGAGGGACTCGATTAAGTTGCTGTTAATCAGAAGACTATACGTTTTCGTTTGTGGCGGTATCAAAAGTGTATCAAAATGCTGTCTTATCATCAAGCTTACCAGAGGATGGAAAATTGCAAAAGGTTATCACCCCGTAATTAAATCCATGAGTCTATAGTTGACATAGTAAATCTCTTTTTTATATTTTAAAGGGATCAGAACGCCTGCTTGAGCTAGTTGCTGGAGGTAAAGCGATGCTGTCTGGCGTTTGGCAATTCCGTTCAATTCCAATGTCTTGATTTTGACGTAAGGGTAGCTAAATAATAGATCGTTTATATCTCTGGCATTGGTATTAGGTAGCGTTTCTCTTACCTTTTCCAATGTGTCATGGTATAATCGTAGGATACCCTCAATTTTTTGAAGCGTTAGTGAAGATGTCTCTGCTATGGCTGATAGCATAAATAAAATCCACTCATGCCATTTCTGTTCTTCCGTAACAGCCCGAAGGAGCCGGTAGTAGTCGTCCTTATGGTTTATAATGTATGAACTCAGATATAACACCGGTAGCGTTAATAGCTTTTTTTGTACCAGGTATAATACATTGAGTATTCGCCCTGTTCTGCCATTACCATCTGCAAACGGGTGTATTGCTTCGAACTGATAATGAATCAACGCCATTTTGATCAGCGGATCCGGATCATCGGGATGGTCATCGTGGATGTATTGCTCTAGATCGTGCAGTTTCTCCCGGATCAACTGCTCCCCTTCAGGAGGGGTGTAAATAGCATCTTTAGTTTTTGAACTGATAAGGCGTGTCCCAGCTGCGTTTCTTATGCCGACCGTAGTAGCCTTTAAGCGTTGCATAACTTTCACCAAAAGATTAGTGGTGATCAAATCATGCTCGTTTAACATATGGTAACCTAAGTATAGAGCTTCTCTATACTGTAGTACCTCCTTTGTTGCCGGTTTATTTATATCATCCGGAGAGATCACGGCTCGGTAGAGTTCATCCTGAGTTGTAACAATGTTCTCAATAGCTGAGCTATCCTTACTTTCTTGCAGGACAATTGTATTTATGAGTAAAGAGGGATCAGGTAGGCTCAGGCATCGCCCTTTTAACTCTGCTAAAAGTTTATTAGCCTGATTGGTTGCCCTGAGAATCTCCTTTGTCTCTAGGTCGACCAGTGGCGGGAGCTTCACTAACTCATTGTAAGGTCTATTTTTATCGAACATAGCAGGAGACCATTTTAATCTGAAATGTACGACAAAAATATAACATGTCGATTAGAAGGGCATTTGATAAGCACGTTTTCCGGACATGTTTATTGAATGTACATGAAGCAAGAACGTGTCGATTAGAAGGGTATTTGATAAACACGTTTTGAAGATATATTTATCCAATAAACATGAAGCAAATACATGTCGATTAAGTGAGGATGCAATAAACACATCCTTGCCTCATGTTTATTGAGTGTACATGATGACTGATATATAATTGATCTACTTAGAACGTGTTGGGGAATTATATTTGGCTGATCGGTTTGATTCGTTGCAACATCATCTGAATGTTAGCTAAAAGTAGCCATCCAACCGAAGATGATAGAGTATATTCGTAATCTTTGACGATCCGCCGAAAAAAATTGGTCCAGGCAATGCTGCGTTCGACAACCCAACGTTTAGCTATCGGAACAAACCCTTGGGCCGATTCTGGGCGAGAAGCCCGCTCAAAATCAATGCCCCAATTGGCTGGTTCTTTGGCAAAAACACCTCCGTAGGCTCCATCGCCAAATACGATTCCGACCCGCTCACCATACCATAACACATCGCTCACCAGCGGCAGTGAAGCGGGCCCATCTGCTTCATTAGCGGCATGAACATGAACTGCCCACAAGCGACCACCGGTATCGACAAGTAGCTGTCGTTTACGTCCGTTAACTTTCTTATGCCCATCGAGTCCTCGGTATTCACAAATCATAGGATCTAACTTAACACGTTGACTATCAATACAAAAAACGGAGGGGTACGCTTGGCGATTTTCAGCTTTTCGGTCGAGTTGATTCAATTCCCGGTTGATTCGTTCGAAGGTTCCGTTGGTTTTCCATTTGTCAAAATAATAATAGACGGCTTGCCAATGCGGGTGTTCATCGGGTAAGTTTCGCCATTGACACCCAGTGCGAAGCAGCCATAAAATCGCATTCATAACGTCGCGTAAATCGAGTTTACGTTTGCGTTTGATGGGTAAAAAGGGCGATATTGCGGCCCATTGATAGTCGGTCAGTTTAGTAAACTGTTTGGTCATTTCCTTGTAGTTTGGCGACCACAAAGGTGACACG
>NZ_MORL01000096.1 GCF_001870735.1 Arsenicibacter rosenii
ACGTGCGGCCGGAGTTTATCAGACGACAACCTGAGGTATACCCTCAACCAACAAATACAACTATGCTACGGAATTATGTCAAGATTGCCTGGCGCACATTCAGGAAAGACACCACCTTCACCATGATTAACGTGGTTGGCCTGGCTACAGGACTGGCTGTGGCGCTGCTCATCATCCAGTATGTGCGTTTTGAGTTGAGCTACGAGAACACGCACCCGCTGGCAGACCGGATCGTGCGACTTACCATGGACTATATGAATGGTGGTACCGTTTACTCGCAGGATACGGAAACAAACCCACCGCTTGGGGCCAGAATAAAGCGGGAAATGAGCCAGGTAGTCAACTATACCCGCGCTTATCCAGTCGGTGAACCCGATTTAACGGTTCAAATCGGTGAGAATTATCACCTGATAGAGCGAGTTCTGGCGGTGGATTCTTCGTTTTTCTCCCTATTCAACTACCCACTCATTCGGGGGAGCAGAAATGACCTCTTTACCAGGCCCCGGCAAGCTGTTCTGACGGAGTCCATGGCGTTGACTTACTTTAACACACTGGATGTACTGGGTAAAACTGTGAAAATTCCAAAGTCGGCCGGTAGCATTCTGTTGGAGGTCATTGGCGTAGTGCCGGATAGCCCGGCCAACACGCACCTGAAATTCGATATGCTTTTATCATACCCAACGATGCTGTCAGACTTTGGCGAACGGGAAGATAACTGGGAGGGCAATAATACCCTTACCTACGTCCAGCTAGCCGAAAATGCCAGTTACGAACGTTTTGAAAAATCGCTGGTCGCCTTCAACAACCGATTACACAAAGAAAAGAGGCTTGTGAATGAGCAGGTGATTGGCCAGAAAATCAGCGATATTCACTTGTATTCTCACAAAACCTTTGAAACGGAGCCCAATAATGAAGCACGGTCAGTGTATTTTCTGCTGGGCGTAGCGTTTCTGGTGTTACTAAGTGCCTTTGTCAACTACGTAAATCTGACAACGTCCAAAGCACTCGACCGGGCGCGGGAAATCGGCATGAGAAAGGTCGTCGGCTCAACCCGGAGACAGATAAAGACCCAGATTTTTACGGAAACGTTGCTGATCAACCTGATTGCCGGTGGACTGGCGGTGGGGTTGGTAGCCGCCCTTCGGTCAGTGTTTATTGAAGTGGCGGGCCTACCCGAAGGCTTTACCGTATTTCAGGACGCATTTTTCTGGGAAAGCCTGGGGGTATTTTTATTGCTGAGCATTTGCCTTTCGGGATTTTATCCGGCCTTCGTGCTTTCGTCCTTCGATCCGGTTGTTGTTCTCAAAGGCAGCTTTTCCCGCTCAATCAGAGGCACGCTGCTGCGCAAATCGCTGGTGGTTTTCCAATTCACCGTTACCGTTATTCTGCTGGCCCAGACATTCGCGGTTTACAAGCAAGTCAACTTTTTGCGCGAACAAAATTTAGGCGTCAACATAGACCATACCCTAGTGGTAAAAGCCCCGGCAGGAGCCGATGCCCAAAAGGATTATGGTGCGTTCCGGCAAATGTTACTTGACGAGTCGCAGGTAAAAGCGGTGTCGCTTTCCGGTACTGTACCAGGCTTGAGATCGACCCACATGGGTACGACAACAGGCGTTAATTTGTCCGATGCCATCAAGAAAACGTCCTACAATTATTACCTGACTCAGATAGATACATCATTTATCGGGCTGATGGGCCTTACGTTACTGGCGGGGGAAAACTTTGATGCGTCGACCCAGCCAGCCTTTTCGGATCCAACAAACCGGCAACTCATTGTGAACGAAGAGACCATACGGCTCTGGGAAATTCCCACACCCGCAGCGGCTATCGGGAAACGGGTAGACCTCTGGGGGCGCAAGGCAACGATTCGGGGTGTTGTCAAAAATTACCACTATGAGTCGCCCAAGGCGGCCTATATCCCGATTATTCACATGTACTCGCCCAATTTCGATTCGTTTGCCAGTGTGAAGTTTGCAGGCGGCAATGCCAGGGATCAGCTGACTATGCTTAGAAAAGTGTACGAGGCGAACTTTCCTCATTCACCGTTCAGCTATTTCTTTCTGGACAGTGAATATGACAAACAATACAAAGCCGACGACCGCTTTCAACAAGTATTTGGGGCCTTAACGGGCTTTGCCATTCTGATTTCCTGCTTAGGATTATTTGGTCTGGCTACGTTTACCGTTTCCAGGCGGACTAAGGAAATCGGCATTCGCAAAGTCATTGGTGCCAGTACCATCAATTTAATGATCTTACTCTCAGGAGATTTTATCCGAACCGTGCTGATATCCATTTTCATCGGTTTGCCAA
Organism: Arsenicibacter rosenii; assembly: GCF_001870735.1. Lineage (GTDB taxonomy): Bacteria > Bacteroidota > Bacteroidia > Cytophagales > Spirosomataceae > Arsenicibacter > Arsenicibacter rosenii. The sequence goes on from NZ_MORL01000096.1 coordinate 2,314, forward strand.
TCACCTACTTTATCATTAAAAACTGGCTAGCCAATTATGCGGTCCGTATTGACTTAAGCTGGTGGCTTTTTGCAGCCCCGGCCCTATTGGTCATGCTGCTGGTATTGGTATCCATTAGCAGCAAAACGATTGCAACAGCGCTCATGAATCCGGTAAAATCGCTTCGATCAGAATAATGGAAGCGTGAAAGAGCGGCTAAATTATTTTTCGCTCTTTCACGCTTCCACTCTTTCACTCTTTATCTCATGAGACCTCCCCGACTTGCCGACCGGC
>NZ_MORL01000097.1 GCF_001870735.1 Arsenicibacter rosenii
GCCGGATTTACCCTGAGCTCCACGCCCCAAGCTGTTTATTCAGACCGTAATGATTTGACCGGGTTCATCAGGGCCGCTTTGATACTCTGGTAGCTGACCGTCAGTAATGTCACAATCAACACGCTTAGCCCGGCCAGCACAAAAATCCACCAGGAAAGTTCAATCCGGTACGGATAATTGTTGAGCCAGTCTGAGAGTACGTAGTAGGCCAGCGGAGTGGCCAGACAGAAGGCGACGGCAACCAATACCACATATTCCTTTGAGAGCAGTTGCCAGACGTTGAATACCGAAGCCCCCAGCACTTTACGGATCCCGATCTCTTTCGTACGTTGTTCGGCCATAAACGAGGCCATGCCGAACAATCCCAGACAACTGATCAGAATGGCCAGAATGGTAAAGCCACCTGCCAGCCGGCCAATCCGTTGTTCGGTTCCGAATTTCCGGGCATACTGGTCATCCGCAAACTTGTAGTCAAACGGTGAATCCGGACTGTATTGTTTAAACACCTGTTCTACTTTTTCCAGCGCTTCACTGGCCGATAGCTGTGGGGCCAGACGAATGTTAATGGTGTTGACATTGCGGTAATTGACCGCAAAAAAAGACGGACTGACGGGCCGGAACGGATCCTCTTTTATCATGTCTTTGATGACACCGATTACGGTATATTCCCGGCCACTTTGCAGGACGGTCTGGCCGATCGGCGACCCGCCGTTCTGTTGCCGGAAGCCCATTAGTTTTACGGCGGCTTCATTTAAGATCATGGAGGCGCTGTCTGTCGAAAAGTCACGGGAGAAATCCCGGCCTTCCCGGAGCTGCCAGCCAACCGTTTTGCCGTAATCGTGTGTAACGTAATTCGACATCACCAGGGGCTTACTGTCCGGCTTTTTACCTTTCCACGAAATATCGGTGGTGCCCCCGGCCTGTTCGGTTATCAGATTCGACGATTCAGACATGCCAGCCACTGCCCCTGTGCTGAGCAGATCATTGCGCAGGGCGGTATAGTGATCGTGTAGCTCAGGCGCATTCATACTCATTTCAATCAGACCGTTGCGGCTATAGCCTACCGGCCGGTCTTTGGCGTGTTCAATCTGCCGGAATACGATGATTGTACCGATAATGAGCGTGACGGAAACGGTGAACTGAAAGCCAACCAAGACCCTACGCGGAATGGCGGCCGAACGGCTGGCTCGTAAGACGCCTTTCAGTACTTTAACGGGCTGAAACGTCGACAGATACAGGGCCGGATAGCTACCGGCAATCAGACCGGTCAGCAGACTAAAGCCCAGACCGGTCAGCCAGAATACGGAATTTGTCCATAAAATGACCAGCTTTTTTTCAGCAACCTGATTGAAGAAGGGCAGCGTGAGCACAACAATCAGCAGGCTTACCAGGAAGGCCAGCAGGGCCATCAGCAGCGACTCGCTGAAAAACTGTGCAACCAGCTGGCTACGCAGCGAGCCGATGGCTTTCCGGATGCCGACTTCCTTCGCCCGTTTCTCGCTCCGGGCGGTACTCAGGTTCATGAAATTGATACAGGCCAGCAGCAATACAATGATACCGATGCTGCCGAAAAGCCAGACAAACGTAATGAGCCCTCCGGTATTTACGCCGTCTTTAAAGTCGGAATACAAATGCCACTGACTCATCGGATGCAGGAAAAACTCCGGTTTATACCCCGGCGGATTATCCCGTTTCATCCGGATATCCCTGATTTTGGCCGACACCTGGCCGAAATCAGTACCGGGTTTGAGCTGAACAATAATCTGGTACGAATTGGAATCCCATTGATCCTGATCACGTCTGGCATTTTCATTGTTGGCGGTAAAAAATTGCCAGGGAACCAGAAACATCACGTTGTTGAAGGTACTGTTGTCCGGAAAGTCTTCGTAAATCCCCGCCACTTTTACCGTCTGTTTGTTATTCAGTTTAATGAGCTTATTGAGCGGGTCTGCGGTGTCGAAAAGTGTTTGAGCCAGCGACTGAGACAGTAGAATTGAATTGACATCGGTGTTTCCGAACCGTGTCCCTGCTACCATATGCAACGAGAGCATACTGATAAATTCAGGCTCAACATAATTACCGGTTTTAAACAGTTTCCGTTCTCCGGCAGCGACAATAACATCCCGCGATACGGACAATCCAACCGACTCGAAGTCAGGGTATTTGCTTCTGAGCTCCTGCGCCAGCGGAATGGGCATTACATCGTAGGCGGCTTTCTCGGCATCAAACTTCACAAATTGCCAGAGCATCGCCAGCCGGTCGTGGTGTTTAAACTGCCGGTTAAACGACAGTTCATCGTATATCCACAAGCCGATCAGCATCGCCACGGCCATGCCCGATGCCAGCCCGAAGACATTAATGAAGGAATAGCCCCGGTTTCTGGCCATATTCCTGAACGCGATTTTCAGATAATTCCGGATCATGATGGTATTTGTTGTGTTATGAGAAAAAACGGTATCAGTACGCCGGTAAGCGAATGACACGGGGATCAGTGAGATCACATCGCGGACATACCGCCATTGGGCCTGCCGCAGGCCAGCCTCGCGGACGCG
>NZ_MORL01000098.1 GCF_001870735.1 Arsenicibacter rosenii
CCCAGAGTATGAGCGCATCCCGGCAGCCGTTTGCTACAATATTCAGTTCAAGCTGTCTGATTTCCTCAGCAGCCGGTGCCGGTATCCAGTTCCGTAACTCCTCCAGAACAATGATATGCTGTTTTATATTTTCAACGCTGCTGTAGGCATTACTCAGCGTGGTCTTCACATTTTTGCTGATTGCCGACTGTAAATTGAACTTTGCCATGTACCCGGTTTAGTTGACTACTTGTAAATATTCAATGTATTCATTGCAGAAATCCGCGTAGTTTTTTGCCGCCTCAGACTGCTCGGCAAATGTGCTGATCGGCATTTGCATGATCTGAGACTTCTGAAAGTCGACTAAATGCTTGATCTGCGTTTTAAACACCTGACAGGGAACAGATTGCCGCACACTTTCCTTAATGCCATCATGAACCGAGTTTTTCTTCACCATCGTAAAAACAATGCCATCGATAACCAACTCCGAATTCAGATTTTCCTTGACTTCCATGAACCGCTTCAAAAGAGAATCGACCCCTTTAACCGCTGAAATCTCCGGTAGTAACGTAATCAGACATCCGTTTGCCGCATTCATGGCTGATGTGGTCAGTTTACCTAATGAAGGCGGACAATCGATCAAAACATAATCAAAATCGGGAAGCACGGGTTTTAGCTTATTCTTCAGGCGCAGGTCCCCGCCTACTTTCAGGATAAGCTGCACTTCCGTATCTGCCAGTTCAATGTCTGACGGGGACAGACTCAGGTTTTCAGATATAGGAATGACTGGCAGGGGCGAATCATTCAACAAGGCATGAGCTACCTGATCTTCCGGACTCTCAACCCCCAGTATCTGGCTAAGATTCCCCTGAGGGTCCAGATCAATCAATAACACCTTAAATCCGCGGTTGGCCAACGCTGAGCCCAGCGATGAGGTTGTAGTTGTTTTACCTACCCCGCCTTTATGGTTAATGACGGCAATAACACGCGCTTTCGTGTAGAGCCCTTCCAGATACCCGTATTTGTTTAAGATGGGCTCCAGTTTAGTCAGGTGATTTGCATTCAATGTCCGGGTACCTGCCAATGCCTGTGCAATAGTGCCCTTCGGTAATCCCGCTTCCTTTTCCAGTACAGAAACCGTAAGTGCCGGATTGTGTTTCAGGAATAATAGTACGTTATGTTGCGTCAACATAAAGAGGTTTATTGAAAAGTCATTACAAATAGCAACAAATACTCAAATCCTGCAATAATATTATTACAAAAAGAGATAAACCGGATGGCACAACAGACAATATATCCGGATATGGGCTTATATCTTTTCCTACACTCTATACTTCATCACGATACGCTGACTCTGAACAGGAATAGCTGAACACCCGCCTTTGATCTTCACATGAAAGTAAGTGCAAAGCAGAATATTCACTATATTTCAGGTAACATTACGGCTATTTGATCCATACATATCAGGTTTGAACAGCCTGAGTGTCTGAGAAAGTAACAAACTATTGATCTGAAAATAGTGTGAAACAGCTTCTTCGTTTACCATGCCTTCGGGTGCATCACTGGTTGTTGTTGCTGACAACCATCCTCTGCTTACCGGTCTGTATGACGGCCTGCTTTCTTACGGATACACAGCATAGCGATACGGTGGGTATGGCAATACCCGATGAGGTCGACTATAATTTTCATATCCGGCCCATTCTGTCTGATAACTGTTTTCAATGTCATGGCCCCGATGCCAACAAGCGCGAAGCAAACCTCCGGCTCGATACCGAAGCGGATGCCTATGCGGCGCTGAAGGACAATCCGAACGCCCATGCCCTGGTACCGGGTAACCTGCAACAGTCGGATGTATGGCTGCGCATTACCACAAAAGATACGGCCGATNACCTGAAGCTGACGGCCCATCAGATTGCGCTGATTGAAAAGTGGATCAGACAGGGAGCAAGATACAAACCCCACTGGGCCTTTATCCCACCACGACGGCCAACGCTTCCTGACGTGAATGATTCGGATTGGCCCCGCAACGAAATCGATTATTTCACGCTGGCAAAACTGGAAGAAAACGGGTTGACACCAAATGAAGAAGCAGACAGGGAACGTTTGCTGAAACGGGTCTCGCTCGACCTGACCGGTCTGCCCCCCGCCCTTGAACTGCAAAAACGATTTGCAGCGGATCAATCAGAGAATGCTTACGAAAAGGTCGTTGATGAGCTCCTCAAAAGCCCGCACTATGGCGAAAAAATGGCCATCAACTGGCTCGATGTCGCCCGGTATGCGGATTCTCACGGGTTTCAGGACGACGGCCTGCGTACAATGTGGCCATGGCGCGACTGGGTGATTCATGCCTTTAACCAGAATTACGGCTACGATAAATTTCTGACCTGGCAGCTGGCCGGCGATTTACTCAAAGGTCCCGGTAAGCAGGCCCCTGATAAGGAAATGATGCTGGCGACGGGTTTTAACCGGAATCATAAGATCACTCAGGAGGGTGGGGTAATTGATGAAGAATACCGGATTCAGTACGTGACCGATC
>NZ_MORL01000099.1 GCF_001870735.1 Arsenicibacter rosenii
AAAATAGCGCTGAAAGGACTGATGGGGCCTATTGAGGTAAATACGAAAAAATACCCCGGCCAGGTACCGATGACTCCCTTTGGCGGGTTGCTGAATGATCAGGAAGTAGCAGCGGTGCTGACCTATGTCCGGAATTCATTCGGCAATAAGGCTCCGGCTATCTCGGCTGCACAGGTAAAAAAGGTACGGGAGGCAACGAAAAGCAAGCAGGATTTCTATACGCCGCAGCAACTGGCGGCGGAGCATCCGAATGAGAAGTAAGGTGATCAACCGTGGCGGAGCAGGGAAGTATTAAGCGCTGTTCCGCCACGGTTAACGAAGGCTATTCCGCTTTCGTAAGCTGCAACACTACACTTGCCCGACCAGCACTGACATTCGGATTGATGCCGACATGCATCAGAAATGAACCCGAATAGACCCTGGTTTCGTCAACCGGCGACTTTTTGCCCGGATATACGTTCAGCTCCTTTAACCGGTACTGCTGATCCGGATCTAAACCGGCAAACCGGATCGGGCGGCTGGTAAAGGACTCAACCACACGGTTTGCGTGAAAATAGGTAAACATCACGGCGCGGCTCTTGTCCTTGCTGACATAACCCATGGAAGCCACCGGCCCTTCATACGGACTGGCTAACCGGTATTGATCCCCGTGCCAGACGATCTCCTTGAATGAGTCGTAGTTTTTCAACGCCTGCTGACAAAACGCCAGGTCGTCGGGACTCAGGTGACTGACCACCACATCAAACCCCAGCTTGCCCATACTAGCCACGTCAACGCGGAATTTTATCGGCTGTTTTCCCCAGTCCGTCACGTGGCAGTCTGTCGTAATCGACGGGAAAAAGTACGAGTAATTCCATTGCAGGAAAATCCGCTCAATTGGCTCGGTATCGTCGCTTGGCCAGAATTCGGTAAAGTACTTCAGCAATTCGTAGTCGCCCCGGCCACCGCCACCGGAGCACAGCATCATCGGCACCCTGGGATACTTCGCGCGTATGCGTTGCAGGACCTTGTACAGCCCGTTTACATACTCCACATACAAATGCGTCTGCGGGATTTTGTTTTTCTGTAACCACGCCGAATAAGCATTATAAATCACGGCGTTACAGTCCCATTTGATAAAGGCCAGTTCCGGATTTTTAGTGAAGAGGCCATCCACTACCCCAAACACAAAATCCTGAACATCGGGGTTCGACAGGTCCAGAACAAGCTGATTCCGGTAGTATTTCTCAGGCCGCTCCGGCTGACGGATTACCCAATCCGGATGCTTCTCATAGAGCTCACTTTTCGGATTAACCATTTCCGGTTCAATCCAGATACCGAACTTCACTCCGGTCTTCTGCGCCTCCTTTACGAGGTAACCAATACCATTCGGCAGTTTTTTCACGTTTTCCTGCCAATCGCCGAGCCCGGCATTGTCGTTATTGCGGGGGTATTTGTTGCCAAACCAGCCATCATCCAGCAAAAACATATCGACACCCAGCTTTTTCGTATCGCGGATCAGGTTCGACAGTTTGGTTTCGTCAAAATCAAAATACGTAGCCTCCCAGTTGTTGAGCAGCGTCAGGCGCTGGCCGTTTCCATCAAGCACGCGGTAGTTCCGGGCCCAGTCGTGTAACTGCCGGCTTGCCTGACCCGTGCCATTACCCGACAAGGTATAAATCAGCGAAGGGGTTTTAAAGGATTTTCCGGTACCCAGCGAGTAGGCGGATGCATAAGGGTTTATGCCGGCGATTATCCGCAGGTTCTGGTACGAATCGACTTCGAAATCAAGTTTGTAGTTCCCGCTCCAGGCCAGTTGTCCCAACATCACCATCCCGGTGTTTTCCCGGGCCGGCTGACCGAATGAGACCATAAAATTCGGTGTACCCAGCAGCATTGCCCGCGTACCGAGTTTACTGTCGATAGTGCGCAGTCCCTGTAACAGTTTCTCTTCCAGCGGCTGCATTTCCTTCAGGTATTGCCCCTGAAAAGAGGTCAGGTAAAAATCCTTGTTGGTGAAAAACAGGTTGGCCGACGCGTATTTATTCAGGACAACCGGGCCCTTTTCGTCATTTCTGATTTCTGCCCATTGTTCAAACACATTCTCTTTTTTCCAGACTTTATAATACAGGGTAACGGAAACCTTGTAGACCGGATCAGCTACCTGTACCGCCGTTTCTGTTACGTTTGCATCAACCGGCGTGGTTTTGTGGCTTACGTATTTCAGATCCAGCGATGGGTTACCATCAGTATGGACTAGTTCAATGGCTGGTTCGGCAAGGTTCCAGGTACCGGCAGGTGTATAGGCATTGCTGTAAATGCCGCTGTTATCGCTCGGAAAACGGAATGTTGCCGCGATATTTTTATACTCATCTGCGCGGTTCAGGCGTTCGCCGCAGTAGACCATATGCAGGTAATTCTGCTTATC